>CAVSNH010000014.1:0-345922 GCA_963729275.1 uncultured Acidimicrobiaceae bacterium | reverse complement strand
CGCCCGTGAACGGTTGGGCCTGTGAGAGCTCACCTGACCTAACGGGCAACCGAATCTGCCCGATCGCCAGCACATTTTAACGTCCCGAAGGTTCAGTGGGTGGACTTAGGTCTACGCGATGAGGAAGCCTCATCCTCGTTGTCGAGTACCAAAATTGAGTTTGGGTACCTTCGCTACCGCCCGACTCCCTTGCCGGGTTTCTGCGCTTGGCACGCTGCGATCATTGCCATCCTGGGACCTGGGCGTACTCGGGACCGGCACTGGGATGGCCGCGGACGTGGACGCCTCCGTGAGCGTCGAGTTGAAGCCTCACTTTACAAGTGCGCTTCGCATCTCAGTGAAAAAGGGCCAGTCCTTTTCTTCACTGTGAGCGTGAGCGGCGTACCGCTCCCCACGGTTTTTACTGCGTGGTGCTGCTGCCCCCGGGCTTAGTTTTCATCCGAGCGCAAAGGGCAAAGGCACTCTTACCGGCGCTTCACCGAGCACTGGGAAAGCCACATTCGTGGTGGAGGCGGCGAACGTGGCAGGGGTCGTGAAGGGGGTCTTTACTTTAGTCACGGCACCCTCCGTGGCCAAGGAGCTGACAAATTACCGTACCGTAGAGGATCGTCCCTCAACTTTACGTCGCGAATCCTACGCCGCCGGACCGGCAAAGGCACCATAACTTGCAATGGCACACTGCCGGCAGGCGTTCACATATACCCGGCCCCGGCGGCTTGAGCCTCATCTTGTCTGGCAACCCGAAGCACATTGGGCGGTTTACACTGAGCTGCAGCGCGTGAAACCTGTCCACCGGTCTCACCCGAAAATGGCCCCTTTTCCTAGACGTCAGCGGTACGAGCGCGCCACCGACTTGCATAGCCCAAGGACTTGGTATCGACGCTGGTGAGCCATTCTCACTTAATGTCGCCGCGGTCGGGGACCCCGACCCCCAGTTTGACTGAGCTCGGGAGTTGGCCAGTAGGCGTTACCTTATCGGACAATGGCAACGGGACCGGGTCAGTCTCAGGGACGTTAACCCAGCCTGGTTCTTACCAATTCCAGATATCGGCCTCAAGTACGGGCGGCAGGTGCTTGGAGCCGCTAAGCCTAGTGGTGCGCCCGACGCCGCCGAACCTGGAGAGTCCCGGCTCCGCAACACTCAGAGCTGGCGGCCGATTGAGCTTCCCCATCGTGGCCAGCGGGACACCAGCGCCCATTATTACCCTCGGGCCGGGTGCGCCCGGGCCGCTCCATGTCGTAACCCTCGACGGCCTGCCCACTCTCGTTGGCGTCATGGACAGCTCCGGGAGTTTTGGCTTTACCATAATTGCCAAGAATGGGGCCGGCACTGCGAGCCAAGGTTTCACGTCGACCTGGGGTGGGTGGCGTGTCCGACGCCGATCACGTCAACGAACCCGACCACAACTAGTTCGACCGCGGCAACCACTACTACAACCACGGTCCCCACGACGACAACAAGCACGACCACAACCACGACAACCGCAACGACCACGACCACGACCACGACCACTCTGCAGACCCCCTCGATTTCTTCCGTGGCGTTTACCGGTTCCCCTTCTGACCCGATCGTTAACATCACAGGCTCCGACTTCAGTCTTCCCTCGGCACAACCTCTGGGGGGAGGTTGTCCGGGCCACGAAGATTATGCTGGAGCAAGTGGGCAGGATTTTGGCACTAACGAGCTGGCATTCGGCAATTCGACCGAAAAGATGGGCTGCCGGGAACCCTGCGTGTGCCTTGGTCTGGTCGTGACGGTGTCGACCACCAGCATCACACTCGAATTCGGGAACGAGTACGGTTTTCAGGTCAGGTCAAAATTGGACGGTCAACCAGTGCGACCAGTTCTCTTTGTGGGATAACGCACCCGAATACAACGGAACCGTCATGTTCCCGGGTTCTGGCTCTTGCTAGAAAAGGTAGAGGACAGGCCGGGTCCGCATCCGTTTACAACTTGTCCAATTTGAGGCCCTTCGAATGGTTGCATCAGGACCCGACAGCATTCTAGGCTGGCTAACGCAAGAGTGTGCCGGGAAAGGGGGGCCATTGCCGGCAGAACGTCGGTGACTTTCCGCGAGGGCCATTATGGTCGAGTGGCGACGATTTTGGAAGATTTCTGCTCGACCGCCTTCGACGCTGCGGTTGAGGCGGCTGACCCGTTGCCCCGGGGGACGGGTGGGTGCTAGTACTTCGGGAGAACTTTGCACCTACGCACGGCAACGACGGCGGTCTCGACCGGAGGAGGACCGAAGTTGTCGAGGTGTATGCAGCAATTCCTGCGAGCCGCCAGGCGCTCAGCAGACGACGGTTACGGTCACAAGCGGTCCTCCAAGCGTCTCGGTCGTGGCTGCATAGGCGCCGTCGTAGGCACTCATGACCTCGCGCAGAGACCACATCCGACCGAGCTGCAAGTTCGGCCCGTCCGCTGGCGGCCGGCAATGCGCCGCCGTCGGCTGGTGGACGAGTGCCGCAGTGTCGGTTACGTCACCAGTGGAGCCTTAGAGTCCCCGTCGACATCATGAGGCATGATGCTGTATGCTCACCTCATGAATTCCCCGACGATCATGTTGCCTGAAGACCTCGACGCCCGGGTCCGGATGGAAGCCAGGCGCAGGGGCGTCTCGATCGCCGACATCGCCCGGGAAGCCATCGAGCAGTACGTTGCCCCTCCGGCACCGACCGGCCACCTGGGTTTCTTCGCCGTCGGTGAAGGTGGTCCACCTGATGCCTCCGAACGGGTGGACGAATTTTCGGCCAGGCGATCGCCCGTCGTCGCCGACGCGACGTTCCGCCTAATGCTCATCGTCGACGCGGGGCCCCTCTACGCCGCTGCGGCCGCGGCGACCGCAACCATCGCCGCTGTGTTGGGCTGCTCAGCCAAACCGAACGGCCTCTCCTGGTCCCCGCCCTAGTGGTAACCGAAGTCTCCTACCTGCTTGCGGACCGGATCGGCCACACTCCGAGCTTGCGTTTAGTCGTTCCATTGCCGACGGAGAGGTGGTAGTCGAGCCGGTCTTAGACCGCGAGTGGGAGCGGATCGCAGAACTGACGGGCAGTACCTCGACCTTCCACTCGGGATCGTGGATGCCTCGGTCGTGGTGCTCGGGGAGCGGCACCACGCCGACGAGATCGCAACGCTTGATCACCGGCATTTCTCCGTCGTGAAGCCACGACACACCGCGGCGTTCACCCTCGTCCCGTGACCGGGTACGGGACCGACCGGGCCATGTCGGGGCTTACGGCCAGAAGCTCGGTGGGGGAGCCCTGAAGGGGAACGTTGTTTGGCCCTGACCGGTAGCAACATCTCGACTTCACTGTTTGAATTAGCGCGCTATGAGGTCTTACGGGGTGGGCGTTGTGACTGACGACCGCAGCGTGCTCAACGTGACTCATTTGTTCCCTTGAGTGCACCTCGGTGTTTTTCGGTGCCCAAACGCCGGGCCACCTGAGCAGCTCATCTCCGCGAACGAGCACGTCAGGAGCGGTCTCTTTACTACTTTCGCATCGTAGAAGCCGTGGGTTCAAGTCCCATCACCTCCACCTCTGTTGGAATCAGACACCTCACCTCCACTCACGAACGAACAAGCAAAGGCGCAGGTCAGACGGCGGAAGGCGACAGGAGACGCACTAGTGGCTCAAGCCGGATTTGGCAGCACTGGGCGAACTGGGCATTACAGCCAGGCTGTGAGTTCGAGCCCCCCCCCGAGCCACTGTTGAGTCGCCTGTCCAGAAGGCGACGGTCGCGTCATCATCATGTACTCGCCAGGGCCGAGCGTCCCCCTCAACGATCGAACAAAAGACGCATTTGGCCATGCCTAAAGGGTGCACCTCCGCCTCTACCCCCCCCTCGCCTGGAATGGTCTTCACGCCGGGCAGGCCTAGACCGTGCGGCTCAGTCCCTCGCCTCCGCCCGGTAGGGGCGGAACAAGCGCGAGCTCCTCCGCGAGAACGTGGGCTCCTCGAAGGGCTCCAAGTGACCGCTACGCGTTGGTTTGGTCACACGCACGACATTCGCCGTGCACTCGAGCCATGCCGCGGCGGCCGGACTGGTCACCCTTCCGGTTGATCTCGCCCAGGACGCCACCGTCACGAAAAGAACGTGGCCTCGCGTGGTGGCCATCATTTGGCACCAGACAGATGGCGTTTTAGTTTCGTCACGTCGGCTCGAGTAAATGGGCTGGCGGGAGCCGGTAACCGATCCACAAGGTCGCGAAGCATCTGTCGTGTGTCGGCATCGAGTCGGTCCAGAAAACCGTACGCGTCCAGGGTGGCCAGCACTGGAGCGGCGATGTCGAGAACAAAGGCGCCGCGCTGGAGCGAGTCGACGAGAAACTGTCCCAATCTCGCCGGCACCGGCTGATTCGCCATGGGTAGCGCCTTACGCATCGCGAGTGATTGCACCGCGCTCAACAGGTTAGCGCGGGTCGCGTCATCATCTGTACTTAAAGCCTCGACCATCGACCAAACCATCCGCGCCACACTGCGAGGCGACCCACTATTCGATGCGGCCCGAGCGAGGAGGAACGCCAGGAGCCTAGCGAACTCGGGTCGGTGGGAGCCGCCGAACGCTACCACGAGCCGGTCCAAACCTCCAGACTCTACGTCGGCACGTTCCATGTATGCCAGCACAGACTCCGCGTCGGTATCATCGCTGCGCTGCTCGGCCTCCTTGAGTTCGGTCACGAGCCTGGCTAGCGGTGGGTCCGTGCTCATGCAAATGCCGTGCCCGTAATGATCTCAATATCAACGCGTCGCTCCCCTTTTCGTCATCGCCGCGCAGCTCGCGGTTCTGGCAGGTCTTGAAGAGCGGCGGCGGTGCGTCATAAACCCTGGACCGGATATAATTCTCAGCCTCGGCAACGTGCCCTTGCGGAACTTTAGTTGGCGAGCGGTGCATTGTGCTCTGACCTGTGCTAGGCCGCTCAACCCAGCCCCCTTGGTCATCGGCATGGGCTGGTTCCAAGCGAAGTTTGGCTCCATTCCCTTCTTGACGTCGTCGCCTTGCACATGAATGTTCCCCGTATGGACCCGAGGTTTTTGCTTAGTGAGCCCCAACGGCGGAACCCTGGGGTTCGGGGCCTTTGAATCCACCTGCTCGTGAGGTTCCTGTTTGGCCTTCGGCCTTAACAGCGTCTGGCTGACCAACTGAAGGACGTTGCTGAGCTCTTCCGCCGCCTCACGATTAGCTTCCTTTCGCGAGGCAGTGCTCCCAGAAATCAACGCAACAAGGGCAGCGATTGCCGCGATCAGCCCTCCGACCAATCCCGTTCCAGGGTCCGCCTCGGTCGCGAGGCTGATCGGCGCAAGACGGCCCATAGCAGTCGGCCCTGAGGGCCGCGCCGACACTGCCCATGGTAGCTCTGTACTTCCCCAACGCAGTTTCTGCTTGGGCGATCTCGGCCCGCAGCTCCATCTTTGCTCCGTCGTCAAATGTCGGATCGTCCAGCACCTTCTTGGCGTTGTCCAAAGCCGCGTGAGCTTTCTCGGATGTATCATCTTAGGGCTGCGCCATCATGACCAGACGTTGAAGTGCGATCGGGGCTAGGGGCCGTGCAGGCAGGTCAGCCTTTTGCTGAATGTATTCCGTCACGGCGCGGTTACCAACGAGACGCTGAAGAGACAGCAATCCGCATGGTCCGAGCGCATCGAGGCGCACGGCATCGCCACCGGCCACAAGCTGGACGTGCTCGCGCCGGGTATCACCTGGCTCGTCCGTTTGTTGCACGTGATCGGCCATGACTGCCTCCACAGAGGTTCTGCCCAGTCGACGATATCGCATGATCACGGAGGCGTAGAGGCACTTCGCTCTGCCCTTTTGGGCACGTCCCCTGCGGGCGAGCGTGAACCTCCTCGTTGCATGGCGGGAGCGCAATTTGACCCCTACGACGCCCCACCAGAGCAGGTCTAAGGGCTGGATCCCTTATATCAGCAAGCACCCTGGTTTCTGGCAGCACGCAATGATGGAGAAAAAGAAAGCGGCTCAGCCGGCGGACCAACGAGGCGATAACCTCGTAATGCGTCCGTCGCTCATACCCTCCTGCTCCGGTCCCTCGCCGCTCATCAGCCTCGTCCGCAATACTGAGCGGCCTGAACATTGAAGACCGAGGAAGGCCAAACGTCAGCTGTAGGTGATCGTTATGACTCCCGATCCGGGATTCACCCCGTTAGTTAATGTTGCTCCTTGAGGAACCAGGCTCGAACCCCCGCCGCCGGCGCCGCCCGTTCCAACTTTGTTACCCCCGTTGACGGACACCAATCGCCGCCAGAGCCACCACCACCTCCGCCGTAGTAACCGCCTCCGCCTCCGCCTCCCTCCCCGCCATATTGTCCGTCTCCTCCCTCTCCTCCTTCAAGTGCTGATCCCGACTGTCCCCCTACACCGTCAGGTTGTGGCGGCGAGCAGGTCGGGTCAATGCCTCCATCCCCGCCGACGCCGCCGAACATCTGTGATCCGGCTCCTCCTGGTGTTCCAGTCCCTGCACCCCCATCTGGGTTCCCGGCTGCGCCACTTGCGCCCCCAAGCGTCGCCCCGCCACCGCACGCGGGACACCGTCACCCCCGCCACCGGCCGCGATCACGACAATGTTGCTCGCTGTACCTTCCGCTACGTCAGACATACCTCCACCCCCTTCTCCCCCGCCGCCCCCCCCGTTGGACCCCCCGACGCCAGAGCCGCCCATTCCGCCGGCAGTGAGCATGAATGATTCACCGGGCATAACCGACGTCGTATAGATGACCTCAGCACCCGCCCCTCCGTTATTTGGGTTCATAGGGAGCGAGTAAGCGCCACCCGCCGCCCCCTTGACATCGAAGGTCGCCGAGTAGCAACTAGAAGGCACCGTCCAGTTGGAGGATGTGCCGCCTGTAACGGTCATGGTGCCGGACGTGCACGGCGTCGTGGTGCTCGTCGTGGTCGTGGAAGTTGTCGTGGTGCTCGTGGAAGTCGGTGTGGAGGTGGTAGTTGTCGAACTCGTAGTTGTCGAGGTCGTCGTCGAGCTGGATGTAGTGGTGCTCGAGGTCCCCGTGGTCGTGTTAGGAGGGGACGTGATTGAGCGGGCCACGGCCAGAACGAAGCTCTGCGTGACTTCGCCGGCCGTGTTGGTGGCCATAAGAACGAACTTGAAGGTCCCAGCCTTTTGTACCTGTCCATTCAACCTTGGCGTGCCGTCGACAACTTTGATGTGCAGACTTGAAGGCGCACCGCGGCCCAGTACGATCGCCGGTGTTGGTATGCCTGTCACGATGACGGGAAAATCCAGGGCATCTCCGGCCGTCTCGCTTGTCGACCCCGGGCTCTCAAAGGACGGTTTGGTTGGGTGGACGGTGACCTTGAAGATGGCAGAGCACGTGCGGGCCCCGCTCTTTGCCCTTACATCGAAGCTGTAGGTCCCGGGCACGGAAAACGTGCCACTCACTGACCCTGTCCCGTTGTCGTTGTCAACGAAATTGACCCCTGAAGGCCACGGTCCGGACTCCTGTAAGCCAGGAGTGGGAGTCCCGGTCACTATAAAGGGTAGGGAAAACGGGTTGCCGGCTTCCACATGGAGGCTCTGCTGCGGGCAGAGCAGTGGCGTAGCCGATTGGCTAACAACAAGGTGGAGCGTCCAGCGCTGGGTAAGCCCAATCGAAGAGTCCTTGGCAGAGCACTTGATCGAGAACTGCCCGTTGTTGCGGGGGCTACCACTCAGCGTCCCGGTCAGCGCCTTCGTCGAACTGGCGAAGCTGAGGCCGGCCGGGAGAGCTCCGGTACAGCTTATTCTTCCCCTATCGCCCAGGTCCGCCGGGTTGGGCAGTACCAAATGAAGGTTTGTCCCCTCCAGGGTGTTGTACCTGCCGATCGGGTTTGGCAGGGAGGCCTTTGCTAACACAGTTATAACCTGCGTTGTTATGCCCGCGGCACTGGCTGCCCCCATCTTGAGGGAGATGGAGCCAACTTTAATGCCGGTTCCCCTCACGGCACCTCTGCCCGAACCACGATGGCCGGCGACGAAGCTGAACCCTGCAGGAGCGGAGCCCAGCACGTAAACCGAAGGCACCGGTTTGCCTGTGGCGCTAACGGTCAAATTGAACGCTTTGCCGACGGTAACTGAGAAGGTGGTGCTACTTGTAAAATACGGCTTTACCTGAGACGAGCCCCGTTGCTTTGCTGAAGCGACGGCCGCGCCACCCCTGCCGCCGATGACCATCGGCCTCTCGCTGACGGGGAGGTCGGGCTACCTCGGCGCCGCGATCCTCGGCGATGGGGGTGTCATGCTGGTGCTCGACCCGGCCCACCTGGTTCGCCAGGCCTCGCGCGCTTCGACCGTGACCCGCGTCGGTACCGTCGCCACCCAAAAGGAGAGGCACGCGCCGAAGGTCCTGGTCGTTGACGACCAGTTCACGGTGCGCGAGCTGCAGCGCAGCATCCTCCGCGCGTCTGGCTACAGCGTCGAGGTCGCCTGCGACGGTCGCGAGGCACTCGACGCGCTGCGCGCCGCGGGCGATTTTGACATCGTCGTCACCGACCTGCAGATGCCCGAGATGGACGGCCTGGAGTTGCTGGCGGCGATTCGAGCCGACCCCGACCGCTCATCGCTGCCGGTCGTCGTGGTCACCTCGCGCGGCAGCGAGGAGGACCGCAGGCGCGGAGCCGAGGCCGGTGCGGACGCCTACATCGTCAAGGACGAGTTCGACCAGCAGGCGCTGCTGGAGATCGTCAAGCGCCTTGGGAGAGCGATGAGCTCTGCGTGGCCGCGCAGCGAGGTGATCGGCATTCCGACTCGACCGGCGGACCGCGGGCGCTTGCAGATGTCTTCGCACGACTCCCGGCGGACTACGGAGTCCCGATCCTCGTGGTCCAACACATGACCCCCGGCTTCACCGCCGGACTGGTTGCCTGGCTGGACGGAGAGCTTGCGCTCCCGTGTGCCTGGCGAGCGATGGCCAGCAGCTTGCGCCAGGCGTCTGGTTCGCTCCCGATGGGGCGCATATGAAGCTCGAGAGGACCCGGCGCCTGAGACTCGACAGCGACACGACCACCGCCGGCCACCGCCCGTCGGGAGACGCGCTGTTCTCCAGCCTCGCTCGCGTCGCGGGGGCGGGAGCTGTGGTCGTGGTCCTGACAGGTATGGGATGTGACGGCGCCGAGGGTCTCGCGGCCGTGGCCGCCGCCGGCGGACGGACGATCGCCCAGGACGACAGAGCTCGGGCATCTACGGGATGCCACGGGTCGCCGCGGAGCGAGGAGCCAAAACGGTGCTCGCCCCGGCGGCGATCGGCGACGAGCTCGCCAAGCTGGACTGGATGAGGGGCCGGCCGTGAGCGTCGCGCTGGCCGAGGTCGCACGCATGATCCAGCACGAGAGCGGGATGAGCTGGGCCCACCCCAGTTCCCCTCGCTCCAAGCCGCGATCACCAGGGTCGGCGGCCTCAGGCCGAGGCGTTGCTCGATCGGGCACTCCCGCCCGAGACCCTGCGGCGGCTGATCGACGAGGTCACCATCCGCGAGACCTTCTTCTTTCGGCACCGCTCGGAGCTCGACGCGATCGAGTGGTTCTCGGTACTCGACGCCGCCCGCGCCCGTGGCTCGGGTGTCGTACGCGTGTGGGTCGCCGGGTGCGCCTCCGGCGAGGAGGCCTACACGGTGGCGATCCTCGCGTGCGAGGCGTTCGCGTCCGCCGCCCCGCCGGTGCGCGTGCTCGAACCGACATCGCTCCCGCCGCGATCGAGCAGGCGACCGCGGGTCGCTACGGCGAGCGCGCCATACGCAACCTGCAGGGAGGAGTTCGTGACCGCACTTCTCAAGCGAACACGGGGTGGCCTGCGTCAACGAGCGGCTGCGTGCACTCGTGGAGCTCCGCCGGCACAACCTCGTGCGCGACCCGATCCCCCGGCGGGCGAGCAGCCCTTCGACGTGATCCTGTGCCGCAACGTCCTGATCTACTTCGACCGACCGACGGTCGAGCAGGTCGTGAGAGCACTCGAGGGCGCTCTGGCACCGGCGGGCCTGCTCGTGTTGGGTGCCGCAGACCGGCTCTCAGGCCAGAGCCTCCCCGTCTCACGGATTCGGCCCGGCGTCCTCGGCCCGCCGTCCTCACGCACGCAGGCGCCCGGCCGCAGGGCCCTCGTACGCCCCTCCCGGCAGACGCGAGCGGGCGCAGACGCCCAGCGCTCGACGCCGCTCGTCGGTCAGCCGACGCAGGCGCAGCAGTTCCCCAGCCGACGCCGGCCGACGCCATGAAGGCCGCGGACCGCGGGGAGCTGGACCTTGCGGTGGGAATCGCTCAGGACGTGCTCGCACGGGACCCGCTGGACTCCCAGGCGCACTTCATCCGCGGGGTCGCCGAGCTCGCACGCGACGACGCCCGAGCCGCGGTGGAGCCGTTGCGACGCGCCCTGTACATCGATCCCAACTTCGGGCTCGCCGCCTTCAAGCTGGCGTGCGCACACGACGCGTTGGGGGAGATCGGACCTGCACGACGCGCCTACGAACGTACCCTCCGCACACTGGACCATCATGGATCGGAGCGGACGGCCCGCTCAGATCGGCTCGATCTGCTCGACATGACCACCGCCTGCCACGCCCGCCTGCGTGCGTTTGCCGGGGCCGGGTGATGAAGCTCGCTCAAGGCACACCGGCGAGCAATGCTCCCACCGATAGCGTTCTACGAGGTGCTGTCAATCACGATCATGTGGCCGCGGGGACGGCTTCCTGCGCCGCGACCGCCGCGCCGTGGCGGATCAGGTCGGCGGCGCGCTCGGCGATCGCGATCGTGGGCGCGTTGGTGTTGCCGCGGGGCACGGTCGGCATCACCGAGGCGTCGACCACGCGCAGCCCCTCGACGCCGCGCACGCGCAGCTCGGTGTCGACGACCGCCTCGGCGTCGGCGCCCATGCGGCAGGTGCCGACGGGGTGGTAGAGCGTGAAGGTCTGCTGGCGGATGTGGGCGCGCAGGTCCTCCTCGGAGTCCGAGGCGGGGGTGTAGTGGGGCCGGGTGGTGTACGGCGCGAGCGCGGGCTGGCGGGCGATCTCCAGCGTCATGCGCATGCCCTGCACCATCCTCGCCATGTCGGTCTCCTCGGCGAGGTAGTTGTGCAGGATGTAGGGCTTGGCGGTGGGGTCGGGCGAGAGCGGCACCACGTACCCGCGGCTGGCGGGCGTGAGCACGCAGGGCGCGACGCCGAAGCCGTGCTCGAGCACGGGCTCGTCGACGTACATGCGCGGGCGCGGCGTGGAACTGGATGTCGGGCGCGTCGCAGCGCGGCGCTCGAGCGCATGAACCCGCCGGCCTCGGCGACGTTGGAGGTCAGCGGGCCGCGGCCCTCGCCGACGAAGGCGGCGAGGTTCGCCTCGGTCAGCGGGTTGAACAGCGAGACCGGCTCGTCGTGCGCCCACGTGAGCCCGCGAGGCGGGGTGGTCCTGGAGGTTCTGCCCGACGCTGGGCAGATCCTGGACGACGGGGATCTGCAGCAGCGTCAAGCAGCTCGGCGGGGCCGACCCCGGAGAGCATCAGCAGCTGCGGCGAGTTGTAGGCGCCGCCGCAGAGGATCGTCTCGCGCGTGGCGCGCAGCTCGTGCAGCTCCCCCAGCCGCGCCGCCTGCACGCCGACGGCGCGCTCGCCCTCGAACAGCACGCGGTGGACCTGCATGTAGGTCTCCACGGTGAGGTTGGGACGCGCCATCGCGGGGTGCAGGTAGGCGACCGCGGCGCTGCAGCGCCGCCCGTCGCGCTGGGTGCGCTGGTAGCGGCCGAAGCCGTCCTGCGCGGCGCCGTTGAAGTCCTCGTTGGCCGGCAGCCCGGCCTGCGCGCAGGCCTCCAGGAAGGCGTCGGTGATCGGGTTGGGCGCGCGGTCCTCGCTCACCGTCAGCGGCCCGCCGGCGCCGTGCAGCTCCGAGGCGCCGCGCTCGTTGTCCTCGGCGCGGATGAAGTAGGGCAGCAGATCGTCAAAGCCCCAGCCCTCGCAGCCCGCCGTCGCGCCAGCCGTCGTAGTCGGCGCGGTTGCCGCGGATGTAGACCATCGCGTTGGTCGAGGAGGAGCCCCCGAGGGTCTTGCCGCGCGGCAGGTAGATGCGCCGGCGGTCGGCGTGCGGCTCGGCGCGCGGTCGAGTAGTCCCAGTCGACCTGCGTGCGGAACAGCGCGCTGAAGGCGACCGGGCACGTGGATGTTCTCGATCGTGTCCGGCGGCCCGGCCTCGATCAGCGCCACGCTGCACGTCGGGATCCTCGCTGAGGCGCGCCGCGAGCACGCAGCCGGCCGAGCCCGCGCCGACGATCACGTAGTCGTATTCGGGCATGCTGCCTCCCTCGTTGCGGCGAGCGGGTTGCTCGCGCTGCGCTCCATGCTACACCGCTGCCGGTGGCGGTTGAGCGTCTCTTTCGGGCCCGGCCTCCACGGCCGAGGCGGGGAGCAGCACACTGGATGGCGGCCTCGACGCGCCGTACAGTGGGACGATGGGTGCGGAGCGCCGGTTCGCTGACCGCCACGGCGCCGGCCGCCGCTTGGCGGTCTCTGGAGCACCTGCGGTCAGCGCGCCCGGTCGTCTGGGGGATTCCCGCGCGGGGGGGTGCCAGTGGCCGCGGAGGTGGCGCGCGCGCTGGGCGCGCCGCTGGACCTCGTGGTCGTGCGCAAGATCGGCGCGCCGCTGAACCCGGAGTACGGGATCGGGGCGCTGGCGGAGGGGGGAGTCGGGGTGCTCGACCGGGAGGCGGTGCGGGCGCTGGGCGTCGGGCCGGAGCAGCTTCAGAAGCCGTCTGGCGGGCCGAACGGGAGCTCGCGGAGCGGCTTGCGAGGTACCGAGCGCCGCTTCCCGCCTCCCTCCTCGAACGCCCGCCGCTTCCGGTGGCGGGGCGCACGGCGATCATCGTCGACGACGGCCTGGCGACCGGGCACACCGCGCAGGCGGCGGCGCGCTCGCTGCGGGGGCGCGGCGCGGCGCGGGTGATCCTCGCGGTGCCGGTGGCGGCGCCGAGCTCGGTGGCGCAGCTCGCAGGGGAGGTCGACGAGGTGGTGTGCGTGGAGGAGCCGCCGAACCTGGTGGCGATCGGCTTCTGGTACGAGGGCTTGCCCCCACGCCAGACCGCGAGGTCTCGGCCCTGCTGGACGAGGCCGCGGCCCGAGTGAGCGACACCTCGGCTCCGCACTGAGGAGGACGTGGAGGGATCTCCGCACGCCGCATACGGAGAACTGCGGAGTCGCCGTGAGTGGGGCGGCCGAGCTCTACCTGCGCCGCAAGCTCGACCCACGCCCCGTCCTGCACCCCGATCGAGACGGCGCGCGGCTTCGGCTACCGCTACCGGCGGCCCGAGGAGAGCGCGTCGAGCCGCTCGAGCAGGGGCGCGAGGTAGCGCGCGGAGATCTTGACCGGCGGCGACCACGTGGGCGTGTCGGTCAGCTCGGAGCTGAAGCCGTGCCCGCCGGTGATGCGGGCGGTGAGGTAGCGCGGGGCGCCGCCGGTGAGCAGCAGCCCGTGGATCACGGGGTGGAAGGGCTGCGGCTCGACCGGGGCGCCGGCGAGCGCCGCGATCGATTCGGCCGCCGCGTCGGCCTGCTGAGCGGAGAGGCCCCCCTGCTTGACCGCGAAGTCGACGGCGTCCCCGGCGGCGTACACCCGCTCCACGCCGCCCACGCGGCCGTGGGGGTCGACGGGGATGAACGCGTGGCTGGAGCTGTGCAGGCCGCGCACGGCGGGGCCGTAGAGCTCAGGGGAGGGCGACGATGCGATCGACCTCCAGGCGCCGCTCGCCGGGGTTGACGACGAGGAGCCCGGCGTGCAAGTAGGGACGTTCCTCTGCACCGCCGAGCGGTTTGATCATGATCATGCAGCTCTTGCCGCCTACTCGGGCTCAATGGCTCGGGTGAACGAGGCGTGTGGGACCAACATCGAGGATCTCGCCTTCGACCGTGGGCACCGGACCCTCAGGATCATGGGCAGGGGCAACAAGCCGGCACTCATCCCCCTCGTCCCGAGAGCCGCCAGGACCATCGACTTGGTCATTGGGGAGCGGTCAGAAGGCCCGATCCTTCGACGACACGACGGACACCGCTTGGATCGGCGCACGGCACATCGTTGGGTCCGCTCCATTGGCAAGCGGGCGGGACTCGGGATCGTCTATCCCCATATGCTCCCGAGCCGCCTTCATCATGGCCGCCCTCGACGCCGGAGTTCCCCTTCGCGACGTTCAGATCGCTGCTCGCCACGCCGATCCGATGACGACGACGATCTATGACCGGATGAGGAAGAACTTCGACCGCCACGCCGCTTACGTTGTAGTGGCTTTCGTGGCACCATAGACGTCACTACCTAGAGGTGTCCTACTAACACGCTCGCGTCTGCTGGCACCGGCTGCTCGAGCGGCTGGATAACGCGACCCGCAGCCGGTGTTATGAGACAGGGATGCCCGGCGGGAGGAGTCGCTTCTTGCCAGGCTGTATCTGAGTTCTGGCTACCCGACCGAAACAACTCCCCTGGGTAGAATCATCGGCAAATCGCCGTACGTGGCGATGCCCGGCGCCGCGGCAACGACGGCCGGGATCGCGTTGATCGGGGCACCGCCGTCATGATGTGTCCGAGCTCCATGAATTCTTCGATCGTCTCGGCCTCGAAGTACGGCGGCGGAGGAAACCGACCTTGGTCGTCACCGTCGGCCGCCCATCGATCTGGATCACCCAGCCGTCCTGATCGATCTTCCAGTCCGGTTCCAGCGTCTGGCCTTTCCGCCACCGGACATTGAGGTCGACGACGGTCTTGTCCGACGATCCCTTCCAGCTGGTGCAGACGCCGGCGACACATCCGGCCGGGATTGTCCACGACGCCATGTTCGAGATCCGCTGTGGTCTGGGCGTACTCGGCCTCGCAGCGAACGTCGTCGAGTTCGACGCCGAGTGCGTCGCCCACCATCCGCACAGCCTCGCCGAAGATGGCGGTGCCCTTGGCGGTCATCGCCTGCAGGTCGGGGTGGTCGATCGGCTGGCCGAAGCCCACCGGCTTCTCGGTTGCCGGAGAGTCGTAGAACGTCGTGTCGGCGGCCTCGTTGACGGTGACCTTGTCGACCCGGTCGCACACCATCGCCGACACGATGGCCAACAGCTCAGCGAAGCCCGGGCTGACGCCGGAACCGAACATCGTCGATCCGCCCTTCTCGCAGGCCTCGACGATCCTGTCGCGGCCATCGCCGAGGTTGTGCCCGGTGATGAACGACGCCGTGGTCACCACGTTGACGCCCGCCGACAGAATGCGGACCAGTTCATCGACGTTGATCCACATCGGGTTGTAGACAACGCAGTCCGGCTTCAGCGCGAGCAGCGCGTCGATGTCGTTGGTGGCGGCGACGCCCAGCGGCTCGAGGCCGCACAACTCGCCGGCGTCGCGGCCCACCTTCTCCGGCGACCAGGCGAAGCACCCAACCAGCTCCAGCGTGGGATTGGCCGCGATCGACTGGAGTGAACTCTTGCCGACGTTTCCGGTGGTCCACTGGACAACTCGATAGGTGTTTGTTGAGCACTCGCTCAGCATAGCTACGGGCCCCGAACGATCTTGTGCCTGATGCCGGCCGGCGCCAGGCGATAATCGCCGCTACCGGCGATCTGGGGTAGGTCGGTCACTAGGGATCGGTGACCCGGAGGGCCGATGTATCACCCTCCCAAAAGCGATTGAGTCGATCCCACCACCTTCTAGATACTGGCAGCAGGTCAAGGAAGGAACTCGGCATCGGGATTGAGTCCCTTCGAGGTGACCGTACCCATCTGAATGCCTTCCAGATATCCGATCAAGCCAAGATTCTTGACGCACTGTTGCCTTCGACGAGGAGACGTCGATCACTCGGAAGACTGCCGGGAACTCGTCCGTTGCTCCATCAAGGCGGAGGTCGACCAAATGGCGGACGAAGGCCCCTGCATCGCCGAAGTACAACCTCCCTCGGCCGGTTGTCGGTCCACGGGGCCTCCGGCCGATCCGGCGGCTGAGCAGTTCGCTCGGCACAGACGGCAGCCCTCGCCGAAGCGCTGGGCTGACCGGCAAGGCCGCAGCGCGCTATCCAGGGAGCGACGTCAACTCGATGACACCGCGGATGTTCACACCGTCGAGCATGTCCCGGTACCCCTGATTGACCTGGTCGAGCCGGTAAGTACGGGTGATCAGCTCGTCCAGTTTCAACCGACCCGATCGGTAGAGTCCGAGGAGATTCGGGATGTCGTAGCCGGGGTTGGCGGCGCCGAAGACAACCCCGCGGATCTCCTTCTGCCACATGGCCAGCTCGAAGAGGTTGAGGCTGCATTCGGTCTGTGACTGCGGCGCGACTCCGGTCACGACACAAGTGCCGCCCTTCCCGGTGAGCGAGAGGGCGGGGCCGAGCAGCTCTCCGTACATGACGCTCGGAACCAGGATCACGGCGTCGGCCATCCGCCCGAGCGTCAAATCGGTCACCAGGTCCATGGCCTCCTCCATGGAGGCGGCCGAATGGGTGGCGCCGAAGTCACCCGCCGCCTTCTGTTTGAATGCCACCGGGTCGACGGCCACGATGTTCTTTGCTCCCGCCATCCGTGCGCCTTGCACCGCGTTCATGCCGACGCCTCCCACGCCCACCACCACCACGGTGTCGCCCGGTGCGACCTCGGCTCGGTAGACGGCCGATCCCCAACCGGTGGTCACCGCGCACGACACCAGGGCCACGGCGGCCAAGGGGAGATCGGCGTCCACCTTGACGAGCGACGTCTCGTGGACCACGCCGTACTCCGAGAAGGTCCCCAACTTGGCCATGGCGTGCAGGTCGTGGCCCTTGACGTGGTACCGCGCCGTACCGTCGGAGATCTGGCCGGGAGCGAAGATGGCGGCACCGAGGTCGCAGAGGTTCGTCCTCCCGGTGATGCACATCCGGCAGTGGCCGCAGACAGGGAAGAAGCTGGCCGCCACGTGATCGCCGACCTCGAGGCGCCGCACGCCCGGCCCGACGCCCACCACGATGCCGGCGCCTTCGTGACCGCCGACACGCGGAAACAGGTGGGGATCGAACCTTCCACCGTCCTCGTCCGGAGCGGCGCCCATGTCGCTGACCCGGAAGTGCTCGTCCGAGTGGCAAAGACCGGCTGCCACCCACTTGACCAGGACCTCCTGCTCTCTCGGCTCGTCGAGATCGAACTCCTCGATCTGCCACGCCTGATTGCGACCCCAGAGCACGGCGCCGTGCGCCTTCACGGCTGTTGCCTGATCGCCGGTTGGGCAGCGTCGAAGCGCCCCTCCAGCCAGCCGCCGATTGTGGCAAGGGCCGCGCCGGCGGCCGGGAACCCGTAGTTGATGAAGCCGTGCGGCTGCCCCGGATAGCACGCCTCGTCGACCTCCACCCCGTCCTCCTGCAGCCGGGCGGCGTAGGCGCGGCCCTCGTCTCTCAGTGCGTCACACCCGGCCAGGACGATCAGCGCCGGGGGCAGTCCCTCGAGGCTGACGGTGTCCATCGGGATGGCGTAGGGATCACCGGCCAGATCTCGGCCTCCTCCGTAGGTCTCCCATACCCAGTCGGCCCTTCCGAACTGCTGTCTCGACGGGTAGGGGACGGCCGGTCCGTCGGTGCACGGGTAGACGAGGACCTGACCGGCGAGTGCTCGGTTGCCGGCGTCTCGCAGTCGGAGGGACACGGCCGTGGCCAGATTCCCGCCCGCGCTCTCCCCGGCCACCACCACGGCGGACGACGACAGATCGAAGCGCGTGGCGTTGTCGAGCGCCCACCGGGTGACGGTCTCGCAGTCATCGAGCCCGGCGGGATAGGGATGTTCCGGGGCCAGCCGGTACTCGACCGAGACGACCACGGCGTTCCCTGCGTGGGCCAGCTCACGGGCGACGTTGTCCATGATGCCGATGCTCCCGACCACGAACGCGCCGCCGTGGAAGTAGACGACGAGCCCGGCGGCGGGGCGCTCGTGGCGGTAGATCCTGACGGGCACTCCGTCCGCCACCTCGTCGCCGACGTGGTCGATGGTCCGCGTCGGCGGGGGACCGACCGGGCCCCGGGCCAGCTCGCGCACCTCGGGGGGAAAACCCTCCGTCATCCAATCGGGCTGCGGGTTGTCCCTCATCCATTGCGCGACCCATGGGTCGAGCACGCCTTCGTCGTCGATGGGAGAAGCGTGGTCCCTCGCCTCAGGCATCTCCGTCTCCTCAGAGGATTGATTGCGGAAGGTCTCGATTTTGACGTCGAGATCAGTACGTAGGTTACCGTTCTCAGGTGAAGCGGTCCCATGGGAGGGACGTGCGATCACCGCTCGGGCCGGGCGAAAGGGGAGCGATGGCCGCCACTGTAGGGATCGTCACGGGCGCGAGCCGGGGGATGGGACGAGCTTGCGCCGTCCGGCTCGTCCGGAGCGTCGACGTCCTGTTGGCCGTGGACCTCGATCGACATGGGCTGGCTTCACTGTGTGACGAGCTGGCCGGAGGTCCTGCTCGGATCGAGGCCGTCACCCTCGACGTGTCCGACCCCGCGGGCCTCGGGCGGCTGGCCGAGAGCGCCGAGGGCCAGGGCAGCCTGCGTGCCGTTGCCCACGCAGCAGGTATCTCGCCCACGATGGCCGACTGGCGACGGGTGCTGACCGTGGACCTCGTCGGCACGGCCCGGTTGCTCGAGGCGCTGCGGCCGTTGGTCACGCACGAGACGGCGACCGTGTGCTTTGCCTCCATGGCGGCGAATCTGATGGTCCCTGGGGACGCCGTCGCGGCGGACGCGGTGCTCGACGACCCGTTGGCCGATGACTTCTTGGACCGTTTGAAGGAAGCAGTCGGCCCCACGATCGGGGATTCTGGCGTCGCCTATTCCTGGGCAAAGCGCGGCGTCCAGCGGCTCGTCCGTCGGGAGGCGTGCCGCCTCGGTCCACGAGGCGGTCGAATCTGCTCGGTGTCGCCGGGGATCATCGATACACCGCAGGGCCGACAGGAGATGCAGCTTCAGTCCGTGATGCAGATGCTCCTCGAGCGCACGCCGCTCGAGCGGGTGGGAGCTCCGGACGAAGTCGCCGCCGTGGTCTCGTTTCTCCTTTCCGCCGAAGCCGGGTTCGTCACCGGGGTCGACGTGCTCGTCGACGGTGGCCTGGTCGGGGCCCTTTCCGACCGTCAGGCCGGCGAGTCGCCTTCTTCTCCCAGGACGGGATGATTCGGGCCTTTCCTTCGGGGGGGAGCGGGGCGGCCAAACTGTTCGCCGGACGCCTCTGAGTCAGAGGCGACCCAAGAGGAAGTTGGCGGCCGGCGTCGCCGCCGGGAACGCCTCGGTGACCCCGGCGGCGAAGTACCCCATGTCGGTGACCAAGGTGATCCCGCTGATGGACGCGGCCGCGGCACTGCATAGGAACACGAGCGGGTACGCCTGCTCGAGGGGCGTCGAAGCCGGCACACCCAGCTCGTCGCGATAGTCCGAGCCGAAGCCGAGCCACAGCTCCTTGTTGGCCTGCGCGAGGGGCGTGTCGGTCGGCCCCGGGCAGATGGCGTTGATGCGGATGCCGCGCTGCATGAGCGGGAAGGCCTGGATGGCCACGTAGGCGCACATGGCTTGCTTGGTGGACATGTAGTCGGCGCCCCCGTTGGCGGCGATCCACTCGACGGCGCTGTCGAAGTCAGGGGTGGCCAGATAGGTCTTGATCCGGTCGAGATTGGCTTCCCAACCCAGACCGGCGGCCGACGAGATGAAGCCGATGGCCGACCCCTTCGGCATCAGACCGTCGGCCAGGAGGCGGTCGATGATGTGGCGATGGCCGATGAAGTTGATCTTCTCGATGCCCGGCGTCCCGTCGGCGACGCCGGCGCACGACAAGAGCGCATGGACCGGCCCCTCGCATGCATCGAGTGCGGCATCGATCGACTCCTTCTCGGCCAGGTTGACGCGGATGGCGGTGGCACCGGGCAGGGAGACTTCGGCGAAGTCCATGACCACCACGTCGGCCCCCGCGGATTGCAGGAGCTCGGCGGCGGCTGCACCCATCCCGGTCGCCCCCCCGACGACCAGCGCCCTCTTGCCGTCGTAGCGAAACGCGTCGAACGATGTCATCTCCATCCTCTCTGAGTGCTGCCGGGTGTCAGTGGTCGACCGGCGGCCCGATCAGGCGACGATTCCCCGCACCTTGAGGTCCACGATCGCATCCCAGTCGTAGCCGAGCTCTTCGAGGAGGGCATCACCGTGTTCGTTGAGCTCGGGAGCACGGTGGGGAACCGGAGGCTCCTCGTCGAACTGCACGGGGGCGGCGGCCAGCGTGAAGGCGACGCCGGCCGAGGTCTCGCAGTCCTGTACGTAGCCGTTGGCCACGGTCTGAGGGTCAGCCGCCGCCTCCAGCGTGTTCTGGACCACGGCCCACTGTCCGTCGAAGGAGGCCAGCCGTTCTCGCCACTCTGCCAGAGAGGCGGCGGCGAACACCTCGTCGAGAATCTCTCGGGCGGCGGTGCTGTTGGTCATGAGTGCGCCATGATCGGCAAAGCGGGGGTCGGAAGCCAACTCCGGCCGATCGATGGCACGGCAGAGGGTCGGCCAGTACCGCCCCGCCTGCAAGCACGTGAAGGACAGGACCCGCCCGTCCTTGGTCGCATAGGTGCGTGACAGAGGATTGGCCCCGATGGCGTCGGCCGCCGGGGGCGCCCAGGGTCGTTCGAGGAGCAGCGAGAGGGCGAGGGCCTGTCCCATCGCCCACAGTCCCACGCCCAACAAAGAGACGTCGACGACGGGCGCTTCGCCCGTTCGCTCACGGTGGAACAGCGCCCCCATGATCCCGCCGGCGATGGTCATCGCGCCGATGGAGTCACCGAAACCGGGTGCCGGTGGGACGGGCACGAGGTCGTATTCGGGGCGCTGGGCTCCGGCGGCCACGCCGGAGCGGGCCCAGAACGCCAGCGAGTCGTAGGAGCCCTTGTCGGCGTCGGGCCCCCGTTCGCCCTGGCCGGTGCCGCGCACGTAGACGATGTTCGGGTTGGAGGCCCGGATGTCCCCGACGTCGATGTGGAGCTTGCGCCGCACACTGGGGAGTTTGTTGGTGAGGAACACGTCAGAGGTGCGAGCGAGCTTGGCCAGGACTTCGAGCCCGTCCGGAGAGGTCAGGTCGAGCGCCAGGCTCTTCTTCCCGCGGTTGGAGTGCTCGAGCAGCACGTGGACGTCGTTGGGGACGAGCGCCATCCCCGTCGATGCCAGCCCGCGCATGGCGTCCCCGCGCTCGACGTGCTCGATCTTGATGACCTCGGCGCCCCAGTCCGACAGCAGCGCCGACGCCGCCGGGACGAAGGTGTGCTCGGCAACCTCGAGAACGCGGACGCCCTCCATGACCGCGGTCATCGGCACCCTCCCACCCGTCGTATTGCCGTCGTCACTGCGGCGTCCCTCCTCGGCACGTCACGAAACGCCATCCACGACGGACCGCACGGGTGGTCGGTCACGGGGCGCCTCCGCCCGGCACCCCGCGACCGCCTTGACTGACCCACCGGGGGAAGTGGATCAGGGCCTGACGGGCCCGATCAAGCCGGGGCCCGCAGCATTCGTCCATCAGCTCGCCCGATTCAGGTTGATGATATTGACGTCGAAGTAGAAAAACAATATCCCCTGGGCCGATGACCCGCTGCCCGGCCGTCGGGATCGGGCCGCGGCCGGTCACGCCGGGGGTCGGGGGACCACCACCACGCTCGGGATGGTGGCCGTGGGCCCGCATCGGAGCACGGTGTCGACCACCCGGACCAGCTCGTCGACGTCCATCAACGACCCGGCCAGGTAATGGCGTGCCATCCAGATAGGCGCCACCTCGGCGGCCAGCCCGGGGTCCCATGCGGCATTGAACTCGGTCATCGAATCACCTGCGCCACCCGCGCAGTCGCCCACGGTGACCTGCGTGAACCCGACTCGAGGGTGCTCCGCCCGCCACGCCTCGACCAGCTTGTTGAGGGCGGCCTTGCTGACGGTGTAGGCGCCCAGTCCGGGCCACGGTGGGGTGAGCGAGGCGCTCACCGACGACAGGTAGGCGGCCGTGCCCAGGGAGGCCTCGAGATAGGGGAGGGCGGCAGCGGTGACGAGCGAGGCGCCGAGGACATTGGTGTCGAACAGCTGGCGCCAGGACGACGCCTCGACCTCGGCCAGCCGGGCGAGCGGGCCGATGCCGGTGGCGTAGACCAGCGCGTCGATGCCGCCGAGCCCAACGGCCGCCTCCTCGACGGCGGATCGTGCCGATGTCTCGTCGGTGACGTCGCACGCCACCGACACGGCCCCGGGGCCGATCTCCTGCGCCGCTGCGTCGAGACGCTCCTTCCTCCTGGCCAGGAGGGCGACGGCTGCCCCCCGCTGGGCCAGCCCCACGCCGATGCAGCGGCCGAGGCCGCTGGACGCGCCGACCACGACCGTTCTCACGCCCCTCCCGTCCGTCTCGTCCGCTCCATCATCGCGGTGGGCCGTAGGACGACGGTCGTTCGTCGAGAATGACCGTCTTGGTCTCGAGAAACGGGAGAAGTCCCTCGGTCCCTCCCTCGCGGCCGATGCCGGACTGCTTGAATCCGCCGAAGGCGATCGAGAAGTCGGTCCGGAAGGAGTTGTGACCGACGGTGCCCGAGCGGAGCCGCCCGGCCACCGACCGGGCTCGATCGGCGTCGTCCGTGAACACGGAGGCGTTCAACCCGTAGACGGTGTCGTTGGCGATGGCGACGGCGTCCTCCTCGTCCTTGGCGGGGATGACGCTCAGAACCGGGCCGAAGATCTCCTCCCTGGCGATGGTGGACGAGTTGTCGACGTTGGCGAAGACCGTCGGCTCCACGAACCATCCCCGGTCGAGGTGGGCAGGTCGTCCGCCCCCGCTGGCCAGGGTGGCTCCCTCGGCCACGCCCTTCTCGACGTACCCGAGCACCCGATCGCGCTGTCGGCTGACGGCCAGTGGTCCCATCTGCGTGTCTGGATCGAATTGATTGCCGACCTGAACGGTGGAGAAGGCGCCGACCAGTGCCTCCACCAATTCGTCATGACGGTGTTCCGAGACCACGATGCGAGTCAACGACGAGCAGACCTGGCCGGTCATCATGCACTCGGCCTGCGCCAGCCGCTTTGCCGTGTTGGCGAGGTCGGCGTCGTCGAGGACGACGGCCGCCGACTTCCCGCCGAGCTCGAGTGTGCAACGGGCGATCCGCTCCCCGCAGAGTGAGGCGATGCGCCGACCGGCAGCCGTCGATCCGGTGAAGGTGATCTTGTCGACCCGCGGGTCGCGCACGAGCAGCTCGGACACCTCCCGATCGGCGGTCACGACATTCACCACGCCCGGCGGCAAGCCGATCTCCTCTGCCACCTCGGCGACCAGATAGCCCTCGCCCGGAGCCTCGGGAGACGACTTCAGGATGACGGTGCAGCCGGCGACGAGGGCTGGTGCGAGCTTGTAGCTGATGAGCCCGAGCGGCCCGTTCCAGGGGATGATGGCGCCGACCACGCCGACCGGCTCCCGCACCAGGAGCCCGAATCCGGGGATGCTCGGCTGCACCCCCTCCTCCCACTCGAAGGTGTCGGCCAGCCCGGCATAGAAGTCGAAGGGACCGGCGGCCCTCTCCCCGGCGGCGCGGGCCATCTTGTGGAGCACTCCGGATTCGCGAGGCCAGATCTGGGCGACGGCATCGGCACGCCCGGCCAAGCCCGCTCCCAAGGCGCGCAGGTAGTCCGCCCGCTGGGCATGCGTCATCCTGGGCCACGGGCCATCGTCGAAGGCCTGGCGAGCGGCGCCGACGGCTCTCGCCATGTCGGCCTCCCGGGCCTCGGCCACGGTGAAGAAGTGCTCCTCGGTTCCCGAGTCGATCACCTCGATGGTGGCATCCGACGCCGCGGCGACCCATTCGCCCCCGATGAAGAATCGATCGGCGTGGCGCAGCGGACCCGCTTCCGTGTCGGTGAGCGTCAAAGAGTTCTCCTTTGCAAGGCCGGACAATGGTCGGACCTTATAGCCGGTCGACCTACTCCTTTCGGCGAACCCCACCCGGCAGGGAACCGCCCCGGGACGCACCACGGCCCCCGGTCAAATCGCCGGGGGCCGTGGTCTCGAGGTCCGTCGATGGATGGTCGACGAGACTGCTCAGTAGGTGAAGTGGCTGCCCTTCTTGTTGCTCAGCTTGCCGCTCTTGGTGTCGAGACAGGCCGTCCCGGTTGCGCTGTCACCCACGAGGGCAGCGGCCTTGCCCGTGCCGGACACGACCATCCCCGATTCAACGATGGTCAGGTCTTTCCCGGGGCATCCGGAGCTCTCCGTGAAGTTGATGCCGACCGTGATGGTCCCGCCTGCGCCTTTGTTCCACGAAACTGTCTGGCCCTCTTCGTAGCCCGAAGGGGCGGAGGCGGCCGACGAGGAACCCGTGCCCTTACCGGGCTTCGTGCCACCGACGATGTCGAGCGGGCCGGTGCACTTCGACAGCGCCTGGGTGGACTCGTTCCCCTTCAGCTTCGCGCAGCTGACCTGCGAACCACCCCCGCTGGCGGAGGCACTCCCGGTGCCGATGGCCAGCGCCGTCACCGGTGCCAACGCACCCACTGCGAAGAGCGTCGCCGCAGCGCGCACTGCCAGTTTCCGATGCATCAATCCCCCTTTTCAAGTGGCTGAGGGCGAGGCGACTTGCCCCGGACCTGTTGCTCTGCCACGGGCGGACGATCCCTGCCCGAGGGTCCACTTCAAGGCAAATAGCACGCTATCCGATATTGACGTCAAGGTCAATACAATGTACGGTCCACCGGGAATCTGGCTGCGGGCCAAGGGGGAGAGACCGGCTGTGGATCTCGAAGGTCGTGCCGCCATCGTCACGGGTGGAGCCGGCGGTTTGGGCTCGGCGGTGGCGCGCAGGCTGTCGCTGGCGGGGATGGCCGTGGTCGTGTTCGATCGCGACCTCGCCCGCGCCGAGCTCCTCGTGAAGGAGCTGGACGGTCCCGCCTGGGCCGGCGGCGGTGACGTGGTGGACGACGACGACGTGGCCAAGGCCATCGAAGCTGCGCGGTCCCTCGGGACGCCGTCGGTGCTCGTCAACGTGGCCGGCGGGGGCGTGGGTGGCGGCCGGACGGTCGGCCGCGACGGGAGGCCACACGACAAGTCGGGGTTCATCGCCACCATGGAGATGAACGCGGTGGGCACCTTCAACGTGACCCGGTTGGTGGCCGCGGCCATGGCCGGCAACGAGCCGGACGGGGACGGCCAACGCGGCGTCGTCATCAACACCGCCTCCATCGCCGGCATCGAAGGACAGACCGGTCAGGTGGCCTACGGTGCAGCCAAGGCGGCCATCCTCGGGATGACGTTGCCGATGGCCCGGGATCTGGCGCCGATCGGCGTGCGGGTCTGTGCCGTCGCCCCGGGAACCATGGGAACACCCCTGATGCTCAGTGCGTCCGATCGGGTGAAGGAGAATCTCCTGCGGGACATCGTGTTCCCCCCGCGTATGGGGCGGCCCGAGGAGTTTGCGATGCTCGTCGAGTCCATCGCCCGCAATCCGTATCTCAACGGTGAGAACATTCGCTTGGACGGAGCCCTTCGCTTCGCCGCGAAATGAAGCACCGCGAACGTGGAATCTGAGGTCTACGCTGGTGGAACGAGTGTGCGGCGGTCTGCCAAAGTACGGGATCGAGCGTCGCAGGTGTTGGTCGCCAGCTGAGCCGACGCTCGGTCGGGTCGTCCCCGGGCGCCGCTGAAAGGCAAGGGGGATGCTGCAGTACATATTGGTCGGGCTGGCCCTCGGATCCATCTACGCGATCGCCTCGGCCGGCTTGGTCGTGACCTTCGTCTCGACCGGTGTGTTGAATTTCGCCTTCGGGTCGATGGCGTATGTGATCGCCCGCTTCTACTACTGGCTCAACACCCAGCACGGGTGGACTACGACGAATGCCGCGCTGGTGTCGCTGCTGGTGGTGGCACCCCTCTTGGGGATGGCGCTGTACGCCATCCTCTTCCGGTTCGTCCGCAACCGGACCTCGCTCATCAAGATCGTGGTCACCATCGGGCTCTCGGTCGCGTTGCCGCCGATCGCCGACCTGATCTTCGGGAGCGCTTCGATCACGACGGCGCCGGGTCTGGCCCTTTCGTCCGACCAGCCCTTCCACTTCCTCGGGGCAGTGGTGACCACCGACCAGGTCATCACCTACGGATTCGTGCTCTTCGTGGTGGCCGCCGGCATCGTCGTCCTGCGCTTCACCCGGGCCGGGCTCCACATCCGGGCCAGCGTCGATTCGGAGTCCATGACCTCGCTGTCGGGTGTCAGCCCCGGTCGGATCGCCCTCGGTGTCTGGGCGGTGAGCACCATGCTCGCCGGATTGGCCGGCATCCTCGTGGCACCGACCAACGGCCTCACCCCCGAAGGGATGGCGACGCTGATGGCCGCTGCCTTCGCCGCCGTGGTGGCGGCGCGCCTCCGGTCGCTGGCCGGCGTGGTGGCCGTATCCCTGGCCATGGGAGTGGTGACCGACGTCGTGCAGGAGTACCTGCCGCCCGGGAGCTCCTTCACAGCGGCGATCATCCCGAGCATCCCGTTCGGGTTCATCCTCATCTTCCTCATCGTTCACATGATCCGGTTGGGCTCGGTGGCCGACGAGGCGCAGGCCGGTGGTCCACTCGACCAGGCCATCCGGCCGGCGAACCAGGATGCGTCGCTCCTCGGTTCGGCTTCGGCCGATTTGAAGCCGACCCGGTCGCTGCCCGTGATCTCGTTGCTCCCCCTGGTCGTCATCGCGATCGTGCCACTCATCTTCCGCGGCTCCCCGTACTGGTTGGGCCTCGTTGCCCTCGGCTTGTGCTACGCGATCGCCTTCCTTTCCTTCACGGTGGTGACCGGGGAGGGCGGGATGCTGTGGCTGTCCCAGATCATCTTCGCCGGTGGGGGTGCGATCGCCGCGGCGCAGTTTGTCACCGAGTGGCGCATCCCCGTTCTCCTAGCCATCGTCCTCGGCGGGCTCGTGATGTCCGTCATCGGCGCCGTCATCGGTCTCCTGACCATTCGGCTCGGTGACCTCTACGTCGCGCTCGTCACCCTCAGCTTCGGCCTGCTCGTCGAGACGCTCATCTTCACGCTGAACCAGTTCTCACAAGGTGGGCTCGGGGTGACCATCAATCGGCCGACGTTCGCCAGCGGCGACCTTGCCTTTTGCTACCTGGCGCTGGTCGTCTTCCTCGTCTTCGCTGCGCTCATCGTGAACCTCCGCCGCTCGACCAGCGGCCTCGCCCTCCGGGCGGTGCGGGACAGTGAGGCCGCCTCTCGTACCCTTGGCGTGAGCGTGGTCCAGGTGAAGGTCATCGTCGGTGCACTAGGAGCGTTCGTCGCCGGTGTGGGTGGCGCGTTCCTGGCCATGGATGCCGGCGTCGCCCAACCCGTGTCCTTCGAGACCTTCGCCGGCTTGGTGTGGCTGGCGGTTGTCGTCACACTGGGCGTGCGGTCGATCACGGCGGCGGCCATCGCCGGACTGGCGTTCTCCCTCCTGCCCGGTGTGTTCTCGAGTTACGTCCCGACCCGTTGGGCGGAGGTGCCGGCCATCCTCTTCGGCCTGGGGGCGATCTCGGTGGCCAAGGATCCCGACGGCATCGTCGTCAAGACCGGCCATCAGGTTCGACAGCTGGTGGCGGCGGTCCGGCCCGATTCACACCGGAGTCCGCGGCCGGTTGCTGTCGTCCCCTCCGCCCCCTCCGCTCCCGCCCCGGTGACCAAGGTGCGTTCGTGAGCTCGCCGGGCGATCCAACTGTCGATGTCCCGCCGCGGCTCGAATGCCGCGGGATCACCGTCCGCTACGGGGGGCTGCTGGCCGTCAACGACGTGGGTCTCTGCGTTCCCGCCGGTGAGGTCGTCGGGCTGGTCGGGCCGAACGGCGCGGGAAAGAGCACGTTGTTCGGCGTTGTCTCCGGCCTGGTCGCGCCGTCGAGGGGCGAGGTGCTGCTCGACGGGGAGGACGTGACGCGTGCGTCACCGCAGTTGCGAGCAGCCCGCGGCCTTGCCCGGACCTTCCAGCACCCGGAGATCTTCGGCGGCCTGACCGTCCGCCAACACCTCGTCCTTGCCCACCGGGCCCGTACGGCTAGGCGACGGGTCTGGTCCGACCTCTTCACCCTCGGGAGCCTCCGATCCGCGGACAGCGAGGAGAAGGCGATGGTCGACGGTCTGATCGAATCGCTCGGCCTGGTCTCGATCGCCGATCGGGTTGCGACCGGTTTGCCCCTCGGTCTCTGCCGTCTCGTCGAGCTGGGCCGAGCGCTGGCCACGTCTCCCACCGTCCTTCTGCTCGACGAGCCGTCTTCGGGCCTCGACTCAACCGAAACGGGTGAGTTCGAGGAGACGCTGCGTCGCATCGCCGGGGATCGCGGGGTGTCGGTGCTGATCGTCGAGCACGACGTGGAGCTCGTCATGCGACTATGCCCCCAGATCCATGTACTCGACTTCGGGCTCTGCATCGCCACCGGGAGCCCGGATGAGATCCGCGCCAACCCACAGGTGCGCGCCGCCTATCTCGGGGAAGAGCTCTCACCGGGCGATGGCGACGGGGGCGACGTCGAGAAACCGTCAGCGGTCGCGGCCAGCGCGGCGACGGCTGAGTCGGGCATCGATGACCCGTCGTCGCCGATGCTGGTCGTCGAAGGTCTCTGTGTCCGCTACGGACGGGCCGTCGCCGTCTCGGACGCCTCGTTCACCGTCCGATCCGGTGGCACCTTGGCCATCCTCGGTCCCAATGGTGCGGGCAAGAGCAGCCTGGCCCGGGCCATCTCCGGCCTCGTCCGGCCGGCGTCCGGCCGAGTGTGTTTCGAGGGGAAGGACATCGCCGCCGCCTCGCCGTCGGCCATCCGACGGGCCGGACTGGTCCATCTGCCCGAGGGGCGGGGCGTGTTCCGGAACCTCTCGGTGACCGAGAACCTCCGGATGGCAACGGCCATGCTCCATGGCCGGCCGGCGCGTAACGAGGCCATCGAGCTGGCCTTCGAACTCTTCCCCAACCTCGCCACCCGGCGTCGCCAGCGTGCGGGAAGCCTGTCGGGAGGCGAGCAGCAGATGCTGTCTTTGGCGCGGGCTCTCGCCATATCGCCCACTCTGCTCATCGCCGACGAGCTCTCGCTCGGGCTTGCACCGATACTCGTGGACTCTGTCTTCGAAGGGCTCGGCCGGGCCCGCGACGCTGGCGTGACCGTCGTGATGATCGAGCAGTACGTTCACCGGGCCCTGCAGTTCGCCGACGAGTGCCTGGTTCTCCAGCGCGGCCTGGTGGTCTGGCAGGGGGCCGTGCGGGGCATGGACGAGGACCTGCTCCGTCACTATCTCGGTGAATCGATGGCGGCGGTGCCGTGAAAGGAGACGAGGTTCTCGCACCCGGGTGATCCGAGGTGCACGCGTGCCGACCGGCACGGGAAGACCGGCGCCGATCGTCGGTGCATTCGAACATCCAACTGTCAACCAGGAGAAAAGAGAGACCATGCCGCAACGGAAGAAGAGGTTCATTGCCGCCGGGCTGATGGGCGTCGTGCTGCTGACCGCGGCCGCGTGCAGCAGCAGCTCGGGAACGTCGAGCTCGACCACTGCCGCCACCTCGAGCGGCGGAGGGAAGACGTTCACCGTCGGCGTGCTCACCGACGAGACCGGCCCCGCCGCTTCCGAGTTCGCCACGGCCGACCTCGGCATCAAGGCCGGGGTGGGGGTGGCGGCAACCGAGGGGTACAAGATCCACTACATCCTGGGTGACACGGCCACGAGCCCCTCCCAGGCACTGTCGGTGGCCCAGAGGTTCGTACAGCAGGACCACGTGTTCGCGGTGATCGGGCTTTCGGCGCTCACCTTCGCGGCCGCTCCGTATCTCACGTCGAACGGGATCCCGGTCGTCGGTGCGGCCTTCGACAGCAGCGAGTGGCTGTCACCGAAGAGCTACAACATGTTCTCGGTGATCGGCAACCAGGACTTCACCAAGGTCTACACGACGTATGGGGAGTTCTTTAAGAGCCAGGGTGTGACCAACGTGGGGACGGTCGGCTACTCGGCCTCGCCGAGCTCGGCGGCCAGCGCCCGAGCAGCAGCCGTCTCCGCCCAGGAGGCGGGGCTCAAAGCCGGCTACGTCAACGACAGCTTCCCCTTCGGCGGCACCAACGTGGCGCCGGTGGCCCTGGCCATGAAGAGCGCAGGGGTGAACGGGATCACCGTCAACACCGAGCCGGCCACGGTCTTCGCCCTGGCCACCGCCCTCCGCCAGATCGGGGTCAACCTAAAGGTGGCCTTGGCACCGACCGGATACGGTGGCGATCTCACCAACGCCGGGCAGGCCGCCATCCAGGCCGCCCAAGGGGACGACTTCCTGTCGGACTTCGAACCCGTAGAGATGCACACGCCGGCGACCGAGGCGTTGCAGCATGCGTTGGCGACGTATGCCGGCGTGCACACCGACCCCACATTCGCCGACTACCTCGGTTATCTGTCGATTCTCGGGCTCGTGCAGGGGTTGCAGGGGGCCGGGTCCAACCCGACGCAGGCTTCGGTGATCAAGTCGCTGTCGCACATCACCGACTACGACGCCGAGGGCCTGTGGGGCGGACACCAGACGGTCGATTGGAGCCAGCGGCCCCAAGGCAAGACGGAGTGTTTCTGGATCACCAAGCTCTCGGGAACGTCGTTCCGTCTGATCTCCGGGGCGGATCCGGTGTGCGGCACCCAGATCCCGAACAAGAGCGTCTAGTCGCGTCCCTCGATCGAAGAGTTTCAGTGACGACTGGTCAGCCGCGTGGGGTGGCTGGCCAGTCGTTCGCTCGCCCCTTGCATCCCCCGCCGTCGGCGAGAACGGGCGGACTCAATCGAATGCTGACTCGCGGTGGCGCAAGACGGCGCACAGGGCCTCGTTGTAGGGGGCGCCGAACCCCAGGGCGCCACTGATCTCGACGACCTGTCCGTTGATGGCGTCCACCTCGGAGCGCCGGCGAGCGAGGTGATCGAGCCGCATGGATGGGCTGGCGTTCGGGATCGTCGCCGCGAACTCGGACACGTAGCGCACCGGGTCGTCGAACTCGAACCGGATGCCCTTGGCCAAGGCGGCTCGGTATGCCTCCCACGTGCAGCCGAGGGCGACGGCCCACAACTCGGGGTCGGCCATGAGCTCGCCGACAGTCACGTCGAAGACGGCGCAGGGTGCGCTCAGGGTCACGTTGCAGAGGAACTTCTCCCAGATCATCAGGTTGATGTCGGCGTAGGCAGCGACGTGGAAGCCCGCCTCGCGCCATAGGTGCTCGAGCCTGAGCACCCGATCATTCAGCCCACCGTCCATCTCGCCGATGCGAATGAGGCGCATCCCTTCGTGGTGGACGGCGCCGGGCCGCGGGACCGTCGACCCGAAACCCTCGGCGATGCCGATCACGATGTGTTCGCCCGGGATGTGGCGGGCCACTCGTTGGCCGGACCCGAGGCCGTTCTGGAATGCCATCACCACGTCGTCCGGCCGCAGGAGGGTGGCGATGCCGGCGGCGACGGACTCGACGTCCTGGGCCTTGGTGGCGATCACCCACAGGTCACAGGGCCCGGCGTCCTCCGGAGCCCCGGCCACGTTGAGGCGGTCGACGACGTACTCGCCGCTCGCACCGGAGACGGTGAGTCCCGACCGGGCGATGGCGTCGATGTGCTCCTGCCAGGTGTCGATGGCCCACAGCTCGTGTCCGGCTTTGCCCAAGAGGGCGGCATAGACGGACCCCATGGCCCCGGTTCCGACGACGGCGATCTTCACGGCATCTCCACGAGGAGTCTCGGCTCCACTTGCGGCCAGGTTCGACTCTGGAGGCTAGCGCTCATGATTCATATACCTCTCCGCACGCGCTCACGGGATTCGTCATCGTTCGGGCGCGATCGTCTCGAGTCGGAGCGAGCCCTGTCTCGGAGATCCCGCGCGTGGCGACGTCGTGCGACGTCGTGCGCCATCGGGGATTACGACCGCTCAGCTAGTCTGCCCGGCAATGGGTGACGTTGGGGTCGACGTTGCCAATGACGTCGGGAAGTCCAGGACAACCGCGGCGCAAGCTCGGATCGTCAGCGCAGCCCTCGACCTGTTCGCCCATCACGGGGTCGGAGGGACCTCGTTGCAGATGATCGCCGATGCCATCGGCGTGACCAAGGCGGCCGTCTACCACCAGTTCAACACCAAGGACGAGATTATTCTCGCCGCCGCCGAGGACGAGCTGGCGAAGTTGGAGGCGGTGGTGAAGGCGGCGGAGGCAGAACGTTCGCCGGCACAGGCCCGAGACACGTTGGTGAACGGGATCGTGGATCTCGCGGTTGCACACCGGCGCACCATGAGCACCATCCTGAACGATCCCGTCATCTACCGCTTCTTCACCGACCACGATGCATTCCGTCGTGTGATGGACCGGATGTGCCATGTGCTGGTCGGCGACGACGTCGGCTACGAAGCGCGCGTCTCGACGGCCATGCTCACGGCGGCCATTAGTGGGGCGGTCATGCACCCGCTGGTTGCCGGACTCGACGACGAGACGCTCCGATCGCAGGTGCAACTGTTGGCCCGTCGGCTCCTGCCAGCCCGACGCAGCTCCGAACTGTCGTAAGGCGCCGCAACGGCGCGAGCGCTACCGACGGGTGGGTGACGAGACCGCCGTCTCCATGGTGGCATCCTCGGCGCGGACGTATTCCGGATCGGATTCGTCCCGCATGGACAGCCGCCACTTGCAACAGACCTCGTCCTTGCTGACGCGGGGCGGAATGGCCAGGATCTCGACCTTCATGTTCGGGTTGTACTGCTTGGCGGTTTCGATGATGGCAGCGGGGCAGGTGATGTGCGACGCCTTCTCGGCAATGTCGGGGCGGCCGAGCGCTTCCCATTGGTCGACGGAGACGCATTTGTTGAACGTGAAGATGCCGACATCCTCCTCCGGCATCTCGAATGTCATCTCGAAGGCCTTGCCGGGAAACGAGGTGGCGTCGACCTGAATGTCCTTCATGAAGGCCTCGACCGTATGGCCCGAGATGCCCATCCAGCGCGCCTTGATGTCCTTCGCCGCCGGCAGCAACGTTTCGCTCCAGAGATCCCAATTGAAGGCGAACATCGCGTCGAGGCCGTCCCGCATGACGATGGCGAGCGCCCACGACTCGATAGCCAGCAACAGGTATTCGTGGCTCCCGAGCACCCGCTTCACGAGACTCTCTTTCGACTGCTGGGCCCAGTCCCGCTCGGGTGCGTAGGGATTGATGAGGACGACGCCGCCGCCCGCAGCCTGGGTGGCGACTTCGTGTTCCGTCTTGGCCACGAGGGCCTCGGCCTCCTCGTTGCTGAGGCCCATCCATTCGTCGATCATGCCGCGCAGTTGGGGAACGATCATGTTCTGCCACGCCTCCGACTGGATGTGGCGCATGTCATCGTACCCATAGCGCTCGGCCACCGAGTTCGCCCAGCCCTGGATGCAGACCCGGTAGTACTCGTCGCTCATCCTGAGCATGTTGATGAGCGCATCGTTCGAGAAGTCCGAGAACCGGAGGTCCCGGTTGAACGGGCCGCTGTAGTCCGGCAGTTCCATGCCGTCGGCCGGACCGATGTCGGATCGGGTGTCGTGGCCCTGCTGCATGTACGTTCCCGGCGGGTCGACGACCGGGAATTTCTTGAAGTGCACTAAATCGACCGGTATGTCCAGGGCGACGTCCTGCTGGTGGTCCTCGTAGTTGGCGCCGACCTTGCGAACGTCCGCCAAGGTCTCCTTCACGTCGTCATCGAGGTCGGTCATGACGGGCACCCCTTTCGCCGAGGCCGGCGCTGCGGCCTCCAGCAAAGTAGCCGATCGGCTACCTACCGGCAACGGCGAGCCCGTCGGTCGGGGAGCGGCGTTCACCTGCGCTGGGCTCCGAGCCCGATTGTCGTCACCCTTCGGGCGCCGTGCGGCACATCGGAGGGGCTGCAGAGGTAGATCCCGAAACCTCCCGACCCTAGGGGCCGGCAATGTGTGGCGATCCAGACGAGCCGCGGATCGCGGCTCTTCCCGAGCAACAGCACGAGGTGGAACTTCCCAGCTCGTATGTCCGACTCGAGCTGACCCAGAGTCGGTTCCGGAATGGTCCCGGAGAATCCTCCGATGGGCAAGACCTCCTTTCCCGTCGCGTCGATGAACTCCGATGCCACCGCCGAGGTGTAGACGGCCATCAGGTACGGGGCCCCGAGCTGGAGACGTTCGAGCCCCTTGGCCGCGGCTCCGATGCCGGATCCAGACGAGGCCAGCAGAGCTCCGAAGACGTCGGCTGTAGAGGCCGACTCGAAGGGGGTGTCGGCGAAGCTCCGTCCCTCGTCCACCAGGAGGGCAGATCCGGACGCCGGGATCACCAGCGTCGCCGCCGTGGCGACGATGATCGCCGCCGTCGCCAGTATGCGGCCGACGGACGGAAGGGATGAGGCCACGACGAGGACGAGGGCGAGACCTCCGATGGCGAGGGCGAGCGGCGCCAACCAGGCGGGCGCGGCCGTACCGTGTTGGTCGGCCAGCCACAGCTCGTAGGCGAGTGTCCCCGCCATGATCACGAGGGCCAGCAGCGGTGCCAGCCGCGTCCACGGACTGCGGGTGGTCGTCTCGCCGCCATGCGCTCGCCGCCACCAGCTCCAGGCGCTAGCAATGCCACCACCCAGGATGGCGGCGATGGGCGGCGACAGGGCAGCCGTGTAATAGGAGTTGATCGTCGATCCGAAGGAGAAGACGACCGCCAAGGTCAGGAGCCACCCACCCCACAGCACGTAGAAGCTCCGGCGGCGGGTGAAGAGCCCGGCGACGCCGATGGCCAGGGCAGCCGGGAGGAGCAGGCCGGTGTCGCGCCCCAAGTCGCCGGTGAGCAGGCGGTGCCAACTCGGCGGCGGGCCGAGCACCAGCTTGGCCAGCCCGCCCAGCCCGCCGAGGCCCCGTCCGAGCAGAAGCTGCACCGGCGTCTGCTGGCCGAAGCGACCGAAGCCGTTGTAGACGAAGACCTGTTCGAAGAGGGAGTCGTGCTGGCTCCCGTCCACGTAGGGACGGGAGGCCGCCGGGATGATGCTCACCACCGTCATCCACAGGAGCGAGAGCGCAACGGCAACCACGCCGCCGACGAGGAGCTGGCGCAACCGGCGCCGGAGCGGCGCCCTCGATCCCAGCAGATAGGCCAGGCCCATGGCCGGCAGCACCAGCCAGGCCTCCACCATCTTGGCCTGGAAGGCGAGACCTACCCACACCCCGGCGAGGATGAGCGTTCGCTGCCGACCGGAGACGATGGCCGAGGACACCGCATCGGCGGCCAGCACCAGGAAGAGCACCATCGTGGTGTCGGCGATGTTGCCCCGGTCGAGGGCGACGGTGGCCGGGCTGACGGCCAGCACGAAGGCGGCGATGAGCCCGGCCGCGGTGCCCGTGAGGCGTTCGACGGCTCGGAAGAGGAAGACCACGGCCAGAACGCCGGCGATCACCTGGGGGAGCACCATGGCCCACGGGTGGTACCCGAAGATCCGCACCGACAGAGCTTGCAGCCAGAAGGCGCCGGGGAGCTTGTCCAGGGTGATGGTGCCCGCGGGATCGAAGGCACCGAAGAAGAAGTTGTGCCAGCTCATCGACATGCTGCGCACCGACGCGGCGTAGTAGGGCTCGAGCGGTGCGTGGGCGATCCCCCATGCATAGGAAAGGCCCGCCAGACCGGCGATGAGCGCCAAGACGGCCCACGTCGGGAGGGCGGGGGCCCGCTCGGTGACGGCGAACGGCGGCTCGGTGCGCGGTTCGTCTCGCCCGGGGGGCGATTCCGGAGCCGGCGGCCATGTCACGTCCGCCGGCTCCACGGTGCGGCTCAGCCCCCCACGTTGGACTGCGCGGCCACTTCGTCGAGGGTCCGGGCGTCCGCCGGCAGGAGGTAGCCCGCTTTCACTTCGGCCGCCGCGGCCGCGTCCCATTTCTGCACGAAGGCAGCATGGCTGGGATAGAGGGCGGCAAGCTTTGCCGCGCTGAACGGCACCGTCGTGCCGAAGATGGCGCAGAGCGCCTGGCCGGTGACGGCCTCGTTCTCCGTGGCCGCCCCGGGCTGGCTCGGGACCGGAGAGGTGCCCGGCTGACCGAGCCCCGACAGCTTGGCCACCGGCGCCTCAACCTGGGGCGTGCGGATCCCACCGAGGGCGTTGCCGTTGGCATCGGCGGCGAATTCGTGCGGATCGGTTTTGCTGACCTCGAGGCGCGGTGACTGTAAGGGGGCGTGGCCGGTGGCCATCCATTTGTTGACGGCGACCATCGCCGCCCGGAGCTCGTAGGTGTGAGAGCCGGCATTGATAGGCGCCTCACAGTCGACGATGCCGGGGATCGGGTCGGCCGGCGGGTCGAGCATCGATTGGAAGGCATCGGTGTCGGCGACGCCGTTCCCGTTGTCCGAACGCGAATAGAGCAGGCCGTAGGTGTCGTCGTGGGCGGAGCCGGCCACCTCCCATTCGCGGATGTATCGGGTGGGCGGCTGGCGCGCCGGCAGGTATCCCAGGCCCAGCACGTCGGCTTCGGTCTCGAACAGGAAGACCGGCACGTGGAGGTCCGTGCGGATGAACGTCGGGTCCGGTGTGGTGATGGTGGCCTGCGGGGCCTGCGAGAGGTCGGCACCGTCGCCGCCCCGGCTGTAGACGAAGTAGGCGTCGTAGATGCCGGGGGACAGCGGTTGAAGCGCGTCGATGTACGTCACGAGCCGGAAGGCGGACTGTGACTCGCCGAGGGCGAGGACCCGCTTCGGCTTGAGTCCGCCGAGCAGTTTCGGACCGTCCGCTTGGATCGCCCGACCGGCCTGCTCGTAGATGCTGTAGGAGAAGCTATCGCCGGGGTGACGGAGCGAGCCGTAACGCGTCGGGTCTACTTGCTTCAGCCCGCCGGCCAGGTCCTGGCTGGCGATGGAGCCGGCCTGTCCGTTGATCCCCCCGGCCTGGGCGTCGACCCCGACGTAGGCCATCCCGTCTCGGATCATCTGGATATGGGAGCTCAACCATGCGGCGGGCGCGTCGATGCCGGCCGTCACGTTGAGCCACTCGACGACGACGGTCCCGTCGAAACGCTTCGGATTGGTCGGCCGGTAGATCACGACCCGGGTCTTGTACGGGGCGGTCGCCGCCGGCGAGACGTGCCACCTGCCGTTCTTGGTGAGTGGGGTCGAGCTCTTGTAGGCGGTCGCCTTGCCCGACAGGAAGAACTCCGACTCCTCGTACCCGACCTGGGACAGGGGAAAGGTCGTCGACGCGATGAAGGAGATGCCGCTGGTGGGCAGGATGGGTCCCTCCACCTTCGGCACCGGGACCGGGTCCTTTGCCGCCGCCGCCCCGGCGCTCGCCCCCGGCTGGGCGATGACCGACCAGGAGAGGCACCCGACAGCAATGAGTACGGCCACGGCCCCTCGTCGGACGGCACGTCCGGCCCGGCCCTGTGTGCGGCTATCGGCGTCCATGCTCATGTTCTATGGCCTCCCCCTGGCCAACGCCCGTCCATTTTCGACGTCGACGTCGAGATCAGGCAGCGAGCCTACATTTTCTGAGGTCAGCGGTCTGGTTGCACCCGCGGGTGTCGTGGAACGGCGAGATTGGGCCGGCTGGTGGGCGGGGACGTCGATGATCGCCTGCAGCCGGTCCCCCCATGGACGATCCCGGCGTTGTTCACCGCAACGTTCAGCTCGCCGAAGACCTCCACGGCGAGCTGGCCGGACCGCCTCCGGGTCGGCCACGTCCGCCACAACGGGCCGGACGTCCCGCTCCGGCCCCACGAGACGCGTCGCCTGCCCGCCGAGGGGGACGTCGTTGACATCGGTCGTCACGAGGCCGCATCCCCTCGTCGAAGAATGCCTCGCTGATGGCCGGGCCGATGCCGCTCGCCGCGCCCGTGACGACGCCGACGCGCCCTTCCAGCCGCTCCATCAAGCGGCCGTGATCACCGGGAGCTTCTGCCAACCCCGCACGGTCGAGGTCCTGGCCTGGACGGCGTTGTCCCAGTCGACCTCCCAGGTGGGGAACCGCTGAAGGACCTCGTCGAGCGCGATCCGGCCCTCGAGCCTGGCCAGGGCGGCACCCAGACAGAAGTGGATGCCGTACCCGAAGCTCAGATGGTGGGCGATCTTTCGTCGGATGTCGAAGCGGTCGGGATCCTCGAATTTGCGCTCGTCACGATTCCCCGACGCGTTGAGCATCAGCACGATGCTCCCGGCCGGGACGACGGTGCCGTAGTGCTCCATGTCCTTCGTGACGTAGCGGGCCTGAACTGGAGACGGCGCCTCGTACCGCAGCAACTCCTCGATGGCATTGGCGATCAGACTGCGGTCCTCGACGATGGCTCGGCGCTGGTCGGGATGGTCGGCCAGCACCTTCCCGGTCCAGCCGATCAGTCGGGTGGTGGTCTCGTTCCCCGCGCCGGCCAGCAGGTTCACGTAGTTGAGGACTTCCTGCCGTGTCAGGCGCCGCCTCGTCCCGTCTGTGGCCTCGAACTCGGCCTGCAGCAGCTCGGTCATGAGGTCGTCAGAAGGATGCGCGGCGCGCCAGTCGATGTACTCCTCGAACTCACCGCCGGGCGGCGCATCCTCAAATTTGGCTGCGAAGTCGGGCATCTCGCTCTCCTCGAGTCGCAACCCGTCGTCGATGCGGTCGCGGATCGCTTCCTGGTCGCTCTCGGGTATGCCGAGGAACATGCCGATGGTGCGCATGGGCATCTGTGCTCCGAGGTCGGCGATGAAGTCGAAGCCGGAGGCGCCGACCAGGGGATCGAGGCTCCGGGCGCAGAACTCGCGCACCTTCGGCTCGATGGCGGCCACTTTGCGGGGCGTGAACACGCGGGAGAGCAAACCGCGATGCAGGTCGTGGGACGGCGGGTCCTCGAAGATGATGCTGCCCGGCGGCACCTCCATGTTGCTCTTGATCAGCTCGAGAACCGTGCCCCGGCCCGATATGTAGGTCCCCCAATCCACCAGGCACTGCTCGACGTCGTCGAACCTGCTGAGGGCGAAGAAGTCGTACTTCTCGTTGTAATAGAGCGGTCGCTCGTCCCGCAGCCGCTTCCAGACCGGGTACGGGTCGGAGTCGATCTCGAAGTCGTACGGGTCGTAGTAGACGTCGGGTGACGTGACCTGCATCCACTCACTCTCCATCCGGGCGCGACTGCCCGCAAGTTCTGCGTTCACGCTTGCGGAAGGAACATTATACGATTCAAGAATGACGTTCTCCGAGCTCTCTGCGAGAGGCGGCAGATGCGGATCGGGGTGATGATCGGCCCCGAGCGGGGTCGCTACTCGACGAAAGTCGAGCGGCTGCGGGCCGACGCCCGATGGGCCGAAGGCGCGGGGCTGTCCTCCATCTGGGTCCCCCAGATCCCCGACGACTTCGACGCCCTGACCATGGCCACAGTGGTGGGAGAGGTGACCGAGCGGATCGAGGTCGGCACGGCCGTCGTGCCCGTCCAGCCGCGTCACCCGGTGGCCCTGGCCCAGGCGGCGCTGTCCGTGCAGGCCGTCCTCGCCGGCCGCCTCCGCCTCGGTCTCGGCGTCTCGCACCACTGGATCGTCGAGGACATGCTGGGACTTCACTACGACCGGCCGGCGCTCACCCTGCGCTCGTACCTCGATGTCCTCGACGTGGCTCTCGCCGGGCCCGGTCCCATCGACGTCGAGAACAAGCTGTTCTCGGTCCACAATCCGCTCGACATCACCGACGTCGCCCCGACGCCCGTGCTCATCGCCGCTCTCGGCCCCCGCATGCTCGAGCTTGCCGGTGCACGTACCGACGGGACCATCCTCTGGATGGCCGACGAGCGGGCCATCGGGTCCTATGTCGTCCCCCAGATCACGCGGGCGGCCGAAGCCGCTCGCCGGCCGCCGCCCCGGGTCGTCGCCGGCGTCCCGATCTGCCTCTGCGCCGACGACGAGATCGAGGCGGCCACCGACCGGACCAATCGCATCTTGGCCGAGGCCGAGATGTCGCCGAATTACCAGCGGCTGCTCGAGATGGGTGACGCCCGGACCATCGGGGACATCTTGGTGGCCGGCAACGAGTCGACCATCGAGAAGCGCCTCGGGGCCTTCGCCGACGCCGGGGTCACCGACCTCTCCGTCCGGGTCGTGCCCGTCGGCGACGGACGTGGGGCCCTGCTCGCTTCGATGGCCCGGACCCGCGGCCTCCTCGCCTCGTTCGGGGGGTCGATCGGCTCGTGAACGTCCCTCGATGACCGTCACACCCCAGGCTCGAACCACCCCCGCCCTGGTGATGGCGGCTGAGCGCTTCGGCGACCGGCCCGCCGTCGTCGACGAGCGGTCGATGCTCACGTACGACCAGCTGGTCCTCGCCTCGCGGAGGTTCGGTGCCGCCCTCGTCGCCGCCGGCGTCGAGCCGGGCGACCGGGTGGCCGTCTGGGCACCCAACGGTGCCGAGTGGATCGTCGCCTTCCTCGGCTTGGCCCAAGCCGGGGCGGCCCTCGTCCCCGTCAATACCCGGTTCAAGGGGGCCGAGGCGGCCGACGTGTTGCGGCGCAGCCGGGCTCGCGCCCTCGTCACGGTGAGCCGGTTCCTCGGTGCCGACTACGTCGCCATGCTGAGGTTGTCCGGCGCCTCGCTGCCGGATCTGCACACCATCGTCGTCGCCGGAGGTGGGGCACCGGACGGCGCACTCGACTGGGACGAGTTCCTTTCTCGGCCCGGCGACGAGCACCACCGTCAGCTCGACCGTCGCCGCGCCGCGGTCGCCGAGTCGGATGTGTCGGACATCCTGTTCACCTCGGGAACGACCGGTGCCCCGAAGGGCGTGGTCCAGACCCACGGCCGGACGCTGCAGGTGGCCGGCGATTGGGTCGAGATGACCGGCCTCGGTCCCGAGGACCGCTATCTGATGGTCAATCCGTACTTCCACATGTTCGGGTTGAAGGCCGGGATCCTGGCGTCGCTGGTGAGCGGGGCGACTATGTTGCCCGAAGCCGTCTTCGACGTCGATCGGATCCTGTCGCGGGTCGAGAGCGAGCGGATCACCGTCCTGCCCGGGCCGCCCACGCTGTACCAGGCTCTCCTCGACCATCCCGGCCGCGCCGGCGCCGACCTCTCGAGCTTGCGAGTGGCGGTCACCGGTGCCGCCGACATCCCGGTCGAGCTCATCCGCCGCCTGCATGCGGAGATGCCGTTCTCCCTCGTCGTCACCGGCTACGGCCTCACCGAGGCGGGCACGGCCACGAGCACCGCTCCCGGCGACGACGTGGAGACCATCGCACAGACGGTCGGCCGCCCGCGCCCCGACTTCGAGCTGCGCCTGGTGGACGAGCACGGCGCCGACGTGCCCGGCGGCCGATCCGGTGAGATCCTGCTCCGCGGCGCCAGCGTCATGTCCCACTACCTCGACGACCCGGAGTCGACGGCGGCCGCCTTCGTGGACGGGGGCTGGCTGCGGACCGGCGACCTCGGCGTCCGGGATGCCGCCGGCAACCTCCGGATCGTGGGCCGGACGAAGGACATGTTCATCGTCGGTGGGTTCAACGCCTACCCGGCCGAAATCGAGAACATGCTGCTCGAGCACCCGGCGATCCGTCAGGCTGCCGTCATCGGGGTGCCCGACGAGCGGCTGGGCGAGGTCGGGATGGCGTTCCTGGTGACCGCCGACCCGGCACGCGCTCCTTCGGAGCCCGAGGTCATCGCCTGGTGCCGCCACCGCATGGCCAATTACAAGGTGCCCCGCCGGGTGGAGCTGGTGGCGGCGCTCCCGCTCAACGCCACGGGAAAGGTGGCGAAGGACGACCTGCGAGCGCTGGCCGCCTCCGGACAGGTGACCGGAGCCCGGTGACCGAGGCCGCCGACGGGGACGGCCTCTCGTCGTTCCGCGACCTTCGGGTGGTCGAGCTCGGCGTGTGGGTCGCCGCCCCGGCGGCCGCCGCGCTGCTGTCCGACTGGGGGGCGGACGTCATCAAGGTGGAACCGCCCGCCGGCGATCCCATGCGGTACGTCTTCGGCTCCCTCGGCGTCGAGGGTGACCTGCCCAATCCTACCTTCGCCCTCGACAACCGGGGGAAGCGGAGCGTCGTCCTCGACCTGCGCGACGAGTCCGGCCGCCGGCGCCTCGAGGAGCTGCTGGCCTCGGCGGACGTGTTCATCAGCAACCTCCGCCCCGACGCGCTCGACCGGCTCGACCTCACGCCGGAGGCCACCGTGGTCCGCCACCCTCACCTCGTCTACTGCAGCGTGAGCGGCTACGGCCTTCGGGGCAAGGAGCGCGACCGCCCCACCTACGACATCGGCGCCTTCTGGGCCCGTTCCGGGCTCGCCGTGCAGATGGCCGACGCCGACGGCAGTCCGCTCAACGCCCGGGGCGGCATCGGCGACCACATCACCGCCCTCGCCGCGCTGGCCGGCCTCCTGGCCGCCGTGATCGAGCAGCGGGCGACCGGCCGGGGACGGGTGGTGGAGGTCTCCCTGCTGCGCACCGGCGCCTACATCCTGGGCTGGGATCTAGGTCTGCAGATGGCGCTGGGCAAGGTGGCCGGATCGGAGCCGCGGCACGCCAACCAGGCTCCGCTCATGAACCCGTATCGGGGGTCCGACGGTCGTTGGTTCTTCTTCTGCGGGCTCGAGGCGGAACGGCATCTGCCGGCCGTCTGCCGGGCCCTCGGTCGTCCGGACCTCCTCGACGACCCACGGTTCGCCACCGCCACGAGCATCCGCCGACACCGCACCGAGGTCATCGCCGTCCTGGACGCGATCATCTCGCGACGCCCCCTGGAGGAGTGGGCCGAGTGCTTCGATCGGGAAGGCGTGTGGTGGGCGCCGGCCCAGTCGCCGGCCGAGGTGGTGGGCGACCCGCAGCTGGTCGAGAACGAGGGCTTCGTCGAGGTGTCGGGAGGACCGGGCGGACCGGCCGTCCGGTCGGTCAACGGCCCGGTCAGCTTCTCCGGCGTGCGCCGGCGGCGGACGACGTCGGTTCCGGGTCTCGGTGAGCACACCGGGCTCGTGCTCGGCGAGGGCGATTCTTCGGGGCGTCCCGGCTAGATGCCCGTCGCCCGCTCCCTCGCCCGGGCCAAGAGCCCCCGGGCGATGACCAGACGTTGGATCTCGTTCGTGCCCTCGCCGATGACCATGAGCGGGGCATCCCGGTAGTAGCGCTCCACCGGCAGCTCCGTCGTGTAGCCGACGCCGCCGTGGATGCGCATGGCCTCGGTGGCGATCTCGAGGGCGGTCTCGCTGGCGAAGAGCTTGGCCATGCCGGCCTCGACGTCACAGCGGCGGCCGGCCGCCTTGCGCTCGGCGGCGTTGACGGTGAGCAGCCGGGCCGCCTCGAGGTGCGTGGCCATGTCGGCCAGCTTCAGCTGGATGGCCTGGTGCTCGCCGATGGGCTTGCCGAAGGTCGTGCGGTCCTGGGCGTAGACGAGGGCGGCGTCGAAGGCGGCCCGGGCCACGCCGACCGCTCGGGCCGCGATGTTGATGCGCCCGACCTCGAGGACACCCAGGATCTGGGACAGGCCCCGTCCGGCTTCACCGACGAGGTTCGCCGCCGGGATGCGGTGGTCGTCGTAGGCCATCTCGACGGTCTCGACGCCCTTGTAGCCGAGCTTTCCCACGTGGCGGCTGACCGAGATGCCCTCGAAGCTGCGACCGGGCTCCTTCTCCACGATGAAAGCGGAGATGCCCTCGTCGGTCCGTGCCGCCAGGGCCACGATGGACGCCCGCTCACCGTTGGTCACCCAGGCCTTGGTGCCGCGGATCACGTACTCGTCGCCGTCGCGGACGGCCCGACACGAGATGTTGCGCGTGTCACTGCCGGCGTCCGGCTCGGACAGGGAAAGGGCGCCGCGGCGTTCGCCGGAGGCCATACCCGGCAACCACCGTTCCTTTTGCCCGTGGCTGCCGTGCTGCATGAGGAGGGCCGCCGCCATGGTGTGGGTGTTGACGATGCCGGTCAGGCTCATCCACCCGTAGGCCAACTCCTCGATCACCCCGACGTAGGTCAGGAGGTCGAGCCCGAGACCGCCGTAGGCGGCCGGGATGGTGATGCCGAAGAGGCCGAGCTGGCGCATGCCCTCGACGATGTCGGCCGGGAACCGGTCCACCCGCTCGAGGTCGGAGGCCACCGGTGCCACTTCCCGGGCCACGAATCGGCGCACGGTCTCGACCACCTCGCGCCGGATGTCGGGGTCGGTGGGGGTGGCGTCGCCGGTCCAGTCAGTCATGGCGGGAATACTCTAAGCCGTTTCTGTTGACGTTGATCTCAATCCGGAGAACAATGTTTCCGTGACGGGCACCGCCACCATGCACGCGGGCTTGGAGGCGGCGGCAGCCCGCTATGGCGGCCGTGCGGCCGTCGCCTTTGGGGACGAGTGCTGGTCCTTTCGCGACATCGACGAACTGAGCAACGCCTTCGCCCGCCACCTCGCCGCCCGCGGCGTCCGTCCCGGTGAGCGGGTGGCGGTGATGGCCTCGAACCGCCCCGAGTTCCTGGTCGCGGTCATGGCCACGAGCAAGCTCGGTGCGGCACCGGTCCTCTTGAGCACGGCCTGGCGGGCGCTGGAGGTTGGTCACGCCGTCGATCTGACCACACCGGTACACGCGGTGGTCGAGGATGCCGGCGCCTCGCCCCTCCTCTCCCACCTGTCGCCCGCCCACGTCACCGACCTCGAGGACCGGAGTGCCGTGCACGAGGCCTTCGGCCACAGCCGATCACCCCTCGGAGAGGTGGCCGTCGACGAGGAGTCGGAGGCGGTGCTCGTCTTCAGCTCGGGGACGACCGGCCTGCCAAAGGCGGTCCGGCACACCCACCGCTCCATCCGGTGCGGCACCGCCCATTGGTGCGCGGCCCTCGGTCTCGGACACGAGGACCGCTTTCAGGTCGCCACCCCGCCGTCCCACATCCTCGGTCTCCTCAACCTCCTGGCCGCCACGGCGTCCGGTGCCACCGTGCGCCTGCATCGGCGGTTCGACCTCGACGAGGTGCTCCGCCGCATCGAGTCCGAACGGATGACCCTCGAGATGGCGGTCGCCCCCATCGCCTTGGCCATGGCCAATCATCCGGACCTCGAGCGCTACGACCTCTCGTCGCTCCGCTACATCATGTGGGGGGCCACACCGGTCACGTCCAGCGTGGCCGAGGTGGTGACCGGACGTACCGGTGTCCGGTGGCTCCCCGCCTACGGGGCGAGCGAACTCCCGGTCATCGCGGCCAACCCGGTGGGCGACCCGGCGGCGTGGCGGCTCGACTCCGCCGGCCTGCCCCCCGACGGTGTCCGCCTTCGGATCGTCGACCTCGATTCCGGCGACGTGGTGGACCCCGGGGGCACCGGTGAGATCCAGGCCCAGAGCCCCTCGGTGATGGCCGGCTACCTCCCCGAGGATGCCAACGGAGAGGCGTTCGCCGACGGCTGGTACCGCACAGGCGATGTCGGATGGCTGGAGGCCGAGCGCTGGGTCCACATCACCGACCGGGCCAAGGAGATGATCAAGGTCAACGGGTTCCAGGTGGCGCCGGCCGAGATCGAATCGGTGCTCCTCCGCCATCACGGCGTCGTCGACTGTGCCGTGTTCGGGGTCCCCGACGACGCCGCCGGCGAGCGGCCGGTGGCCGCCGTCCAGCTCGACCCGGCCGTGACCGTCGCCCCCGACGAGCTGCGACACCTGGTGGCCGAGCACCTGGCCACGTACAAGCACCTCCTGGCGGTCGTCGTTGTCGACGCCATCCCGCGCCTGGCGTCCGGAAAGGTGCTCCGGCGCACCCTGCAGGAGGCATGGTCACCGTTGCCCGAGGGCGCCCTCCGGGCTCCGACCTGATGGACGTTCGGTACTCGGCCGAAGAACGGGCCCTCCGCGACTCGGTCGTCTCGGTGGTCGAACGGCTGGGACCCCGTTCGGTCCAGGACCTCGCCGACGCCGAGCGCGCCAGGCGCCTGGACGCCGCTGTCGAGACGACGGGCTGGCGCGAGCTCCGCACCGCCACCGCCGCCGGCGGCCCCCTGGCCACCGGGGTCGACGTGGCCATCGTGGCCGAAGAGCTGGCCCGGGGGCTGGCCGATGTCCCCTTTCTCGGCCCGACCCTCGCCACCGAGCTCCGGCGGTGTGTGGGGGAGCGGGCGCGGCGCGTCGCCGAGACCGTCGCCCTCGCCCGTGACCTGTCCCACATCGGCTGTGTAGTCGACCCGGCGGACCCGCCCGCGCTCGTCGCCATCGACGCCGCCCGTTGCACGAGCGCCCTGACGCTGGTGGCGGAAGGCGACGGCCAGGTGGTGACGACCATCGGCCTCACGCCTCCGACCACCTCGGTCGACCTCACTCGCCCGTCGGTGACGGTGCGGCCGGACCGCATCTGGCTCACCAACGTCGACGGACCGACGGTGGCCGACGACGACCTCCTGCGGTGGACGGCCCTCGGGCTGGCGACGACCTGCGCCGAGCTCGTCGGCACCATGCGGGGGGCGATCGAGCTCTCGACCCGCTACGCGACGGAACGCCGGCAGTACGGCGTGGCCATCGGCTCGTTCCAGTCCGTCCAGCACCTTCTGGCCGACGCCCTGGTGTCGATGGAAGGCTCGAGGAGCGTTGCCCTGCACGCCGCCTGGTCGGTCGACGCCTGCCCGCCCCGAGAGGGTCTTGCCGCGGCGGCGTTGGCCAAGGCCTACTGCTCCCGGGCGGCCCGAGCGGTGTGCGAGACGGCCATCCAGGTCCACGGCGGGATCGGCAACACGTGGGACTGCCTGGCCCACGTCCATCTCCGGCGGGCCCTGCTGTCGATCGATGTGCTGGGCGGCGTGGACGAGAACCTGAGCCGGGTCCTCGAGAGCCGCTGCCTCGGGGGGGCCCATGGAGTTCGGTGACGAGCCGGACGAGGCCCGCTTCCGCCAACGCCTCCGGGCCTGGCTGGCCGACAACAACCCGGGTCTACCCGCCTCCTCGACGTCGGATGCCTACTGGGCCGGGCAGGCGGCGTGGCACCGTTCGCTCTACGAAGCGGGCTTCTTCGGGCTGTCGTGGCCGAAGGAGATCGGCGGTCACGGCCTGGCGAGCGTCTACGAGGTCATCGTGGACGAGGAGCTGGCCGCCGCCTCGGCCCCGCCCCGTCCGAGCGTCGGGTACCTCGTGCAGGGCATGCTGCGCCACGCCAGCGACGATGTGCAGCGACGGTTCCTTCCCGGCATCGTGAGCGGGCGCCAGCGTTGGTGCCAGGGGTTCAGCGAGCCCGACGCCGGCTCCGACCTGGCATCGCTGCGCTCCCGGGCCGAGCGTGACGGCGACGACTACGTCATCACCGGGCACAAGGTATGGACGAGCTACTCGGACGAGGCCGACTTCTGCTTCCTTCTGGCTCGCACCGACCCCGACGCCGACCAGCACCGTGGCCTGTCCGCCTTCGCCGTTTCCATGCATCAACCGGCCATCGGGCAGCGGCCGCTGCGGATGATCAACGGGATCACCCGTGAGTTCGGCGAGGTGCACATCGACGGTGCCCGGGTTTCCGCGGCCGACATGATCGGGGAACCGGGAGAGGGCTGGCGGGTGGCCATGACCGTCGTGAGCCACGAGCGGGAGCCGGCCGAGCTCGGCTATGTGGCCCGGTACGCAAAGGTGGTCAACGAGCTGGCCGATCGGGTCCGTGCCGATCCCGGGCGGTTCGGCCCGGAGCAGACCCGCGATCTCGCCTGGGCCATCGTGGAGGCGGAGATGTTGCGCCTGCACGTGCGCCGCCGGCTGTCGGACCGGTTGGACGGGATCTCGCACGGGCCCGAGGGATCGGTCGACAAGCTGCTCATGACCTCCGTCGAGCAGTCCGTCGGTCACGCCGCCCTCTCGGTCGGGGGCGCCGGCCACGACGGCGCCGACGACACGTGGCTCGGTGTGTACCTCTACAGCCGGGCCCAGAGCGTCATGGGGGGGACGTCGCAGATCCAGCGGAACCTCGTGGCCGGCCGGATCCTAGGCTTGCCCACCTCATGACGGCCTACGACGTCCCCGACGAGATCGAGATCGGCTCCGACGGGCCGGTCCGCATCATCCGGTTGAACCGCCCGGAGCATCTGAATGCCACCAACCACGCCCTGCACAAGGGACTGGCCGGCCTCTTCCCCCAGCTGGACGAGGACGACGGCGCCCGGGTCGCGGTGTTGACGGGGGCCGGGCGCGCCTTCTCGGCGGGCGGCGACTTCGCCTACCTCGATGCGCTGGCCAGCGACCCCGTCCTGCGCAAGGAGACGCTCGCCCACGGCCGGCAGCTGGTCACCGGCATGGTCCGGTGCCGCCTGCCCATCGTGGCTGCCGTCAACGGGCCGGCGGTCGGCCTCGGCTGCAGCCTGGTCGCCCTGTCCGACATCTCGTACATGGCCGAGAGCGCGCATCTGGCCGACCCCCACGTGCTCATCGGCCTGGTGGCCGCCGACGGCGGCCCGGTCACGTGGCCGTTGCTCATCAGCCTGCAGCTGGCCAAGGAGTACGCCTTGACCGGCGACCAGATCCCCGCCCGGCGGGCGGCCGAGATCGGCCTCGTGAACCACGTCTGTGCGGACGAAGAGGTGATGGACGCGGCCATGGCCTGCGCCCACCGGCTGGCGGCGCTGCCCCAACAGGCGACGGAGGACACCAAGCGTGTGCTCAACCTGCACCTGGAGCGGGCGGTGCTCGGGACACTCGACTTCGCTCTGAGCGCCGAGGACCGGTCTTTCGACTCACCGGAGCTGCGTGCCAGCATCGACCGGTTCCTGGCCCGTCGCCCGAAGGAGCCGTAGGCGCCCGCTAGACGGGGTCGGTCGGCGCCGGGCGCAGTGGATCGTGGGTGCGCCCGGCGTCACGGGCGCCGCTCCGGCGAAGGAACGTCATGGACCGGGTGGCGATCCGCCAGCCGAGCTCCGTCCGCCGGTAGGTGTCGGTGTAATAGCCGATGCGCATGTCGTGGGTCGTCTGCTCGACGAAGCAGAGCGTCTGGCGGCCCTGTCCCTCATCACCGTCGATCTCGAGCACCGGAGGACCGGTGAGGAAGAGGCCGTTCGGCGCGGCGGCCACGAGTGCCGGGAAGTCCTCGAGCCGGTAGACGCTGCCGAATGCCTGGTAGGTCCCGTCCGGGGTAAACACCTCGATCACGGCGTCGATGTCATCCCGCGTCATGCCGTCGGCGTAGCGGGCGAGCAGCTGGCCGATCTCGATGGCGTCCTCGACCGACGGCGTCGTCATGGCCGATCTCCTCTCACTCGTAGGCGACGTGGACCGTGGGTGTGGTCGGCACGGCCTGGCACGTCAGTATCCAGCCGTCCGCCACCTCGTCGTCGGTGAGGGCGTTGTTGGCCATCATGCGGACCTCACCGTCGACGAGCCTGGCCATGCACGTCGCGCAATTGCCGGACTCGCAGGAGAACGGCGGGGACATTCCGAGCTGCCGGGCGGTCTGCAGGATGGTGGTGCCGCTCCGGTGCTCGGCCACGTCGATGCGGCGGTCGAGCTCGACGGTCACCCGGGCCGGCCCGCCTTCGGGCCGAGGAACAGCCGCAGCCGGTAGGCCAGCATCCGCCGGGGTAAACCGTTCGATGTGAATGGCGTCCGCATCGGCGCCGCACCGGACGAGGGCCGATCCGACAACTTCCATGAACGGCGCCGGCCCGCAGACGTAGCAGTCGGTGCCCGGCGCGTCACCGGCGAACTCGATGACCTCGTCATGGTCGACGAGGCCCCGGTCGGCGTCGAGATGGTGCACGACCTCCAAGCGGTCGCCGGACTGCTCGCGCAGGTCCCGGAGCGCCGAGTCGAAGATCACGCTGCCGGCGTCACGATTTGCGTAGAAGAGCCGGGCCCGTTGGGACGTGTCGAGGAGGACCGATTTGAGGATCGAGAGGATCGGCGTGATCCCGCTGCCCCCGGCGAAGGCCATGATGTCGCCGGCGTGCGTCCGCCGGCCGAACACGCCGGCCGGGAAGGTGGTCTCCACGGCGGCGCCGGGAGCCAGCCAGTCCAGCATCCAATTGGAGACGACCCCGTCGGGCATCCGCTTGACCGTGACCTGCAGTTGGTCGTCGACGGTCGGCGACGACGACATCGAGTAGCAGCGGAGGTGCGGCGTGCCGTCGATGTGGCAACGGAAGGTCAGGAACTGGCCGGGCTGGTAGTCGTAGCCGTCCCGCAGCTCGGCCGGAATGTCGAGCACCAACGAGCTGGTGTCGTCCGTCTCGGGAACCACCGCTCGAACCCGCAGCGTGTGGAACCCATGGTCGTGACCGGTCCCCTGGGTGGCGTCGGCCGGGGATGAGAGGACCATAAACGTTTATGATAATCTCCTTCTCCGGTTCTGACCGGCCGTGGCCCGCCGCCGGCGGCGGGGGTCGCCGATCACGAGGGAGGCGAGAGCCCGGTGGCCGAGGTCGCGGGGGAGAGACGTTGGCCGGCACGGCCGCTGCCGGATGAGCTGCGCCAGCGGTATCTGACCGAGGGATGGTGGGGTGACGCCACCCTCGGCTCCATGGTGGCGGAGGGCCTGGCCGGCCTCGGGCAGGCCCGCTTCCGGGTGCACTCGGACGTCCACCCCTGGGACGGGACCTTCGACCAGGTCGACCGGGCCGCCCGGTCCCTGGCCGCCGCACTCGCCGCCCGGGGCATCGGCCCGGGCGGCGTCGTCGCCTTCCAGCTGCCCAACTGGGTCGAGGCGGGCGTCACCTTCTGGGCGGCGGCCTATCTCGGTGCCGTCGTCGTCCCCATCGTGCACTTCTACGGGCCGAAGGAGCTCGACTACATCCTCGGCGCCATGCATCCGGACGTGGTCGTGACCGCCGACCGGTTCGGTCGCACCGACTATCTGGATGTCTACGAGGACCTCATGCGCCGCCGGCCTCCCGAGCTCTGGCTCGTGGCCGGCTCGTCGACCGGTGCGCTGCCCCGTCCGGCCCGGCGATTCGCCTCGGTGCTCGACGAACCGCCCCGCTTCGCACCGTCCTCCGTCGACCCCGATGCCCCGGCCATCGTGGCCTTCACCTCGGGGACGACCCGTGACCCGAAGGGCGTCGTCCACAGCCAGCGGACCATCGCCTTCGAGACGGGTCAGCTCGAGTACATGTACCCCCGAGGCGGGCCGCCGGACCTCACCGGTGCACCGGTCGGCCACTTCATCGGGATGCTCAACGCGTTCCTCGTCCCGCTCCTCCGCCCCCGGCCCGTCCACCTGATCGACGTGTGGGACCCGGGGACCGTGCTCCGCACCATGCTCGACGAGCGGGTGGGGGTGTCCGGGGGCGCCACCTACTTCCTCTCGAGCCTCCTCGACCATCCCGACTTCTCGCCGGACCACCTGGCCCTCATACCCTTCGCCGGTCTCGGTGGCTCGACCGTGCCCGTGGCCGTGACCGAGCGGGCCGGCGGGCTCGGCATCGATGTCTTCCGCTCCTACGGCAGCACCGAGCACCCCTCGATCACCGGGTGCCTGTTGTCGGAGCCGGAGCGCAAGCGCCAGACGACCGACGGCCGGCCGCTGCCAGGGGTCGAGCTCGAGCTGTCGGAGGAGGGGGAGATCCTCAGCCGGGGCCCGGACTGCTGCATCGGCTACACCGATCCGGAGCTCACCGCCCGGGCCTTCGACGCAGACGGCTGGTACCACACGGGCGACGTCGGTGTCCTCGACGACGAGGGCTACCTCACCATCACCGACCGCATCTCCGACATCATCATCCGGGCCGGGGAGAACGTGAGCGCCCAGGAGGTCGAGGAGTCGCTCCTCCGCATGGAGGCCATCGCCGAGGTGGCGGTCGTCGCCGCTCCCGACGAACGACTCGGCGAACGGGTGGCCGCCGTCGTCCGGCTGCACGTGGGAACGGCGGTGCCGACCGTTGCCGCCGTGCGGTCCCACCTCGCCGCCCTCGGGCTGGCCCGGCAGAAGTGGCCGGAGGCGGTCTATCCGGTCGCCGACTTCCCGAGGACAGCATCGGGCAAGGTCCAGAAGTTCCGGCTCCGTGAGCAGCTGCGTGACGGGCGCCTCGCTCCCGAGCCCGGCCGGTAGCCTGCCTCGGCCGTGGACGCCCGCCTGCACGTCGAGGTCCATGGTCCGTTGGTCGAACCTCCCATCGTGCTCGTGCATGGTGCCCCCGACCGCGCCGCCGCCTTTGCCGAGGTCATCCCCTATCTCGGCGATCGACGTGTACTCGTCTACGACCGGCGGGGCTACGGGCGCTCGCTGTCGGCGCCGGCGGCCACGGGCATGAACGACCACGCCGAGGACCTGCTGGCACTCGCCGCCGAGCTCGCGGCCCCACCGATCGTCGTGGCCCACAGCTTCGGGTCCAACCCGACCATGCTCGCCGTCACGCTCGACCCCGGGGCGTTCTGCGCCATCGGGTTGTGGGAGCCACCGCTCCCCTGGGTCGACTGGTGGCCGGCGCGTACGAAGCGTCACAACCAGGCCGTCGCCGCCTCCACCGACGCCGGGGCCTCCGTCGAGACGACCTATCGACAGATCCTGGGTGACGAGGTGTGGGACGCGCTCCCGCCGGCCCGGCAGGAGCAGCGCCGGGCCGAGGGCGCTGCCTTCCAGGTGGACATGGCCTCGGAGCTGGTGGCGCCGTTCCGCTTCGAAGAGGTGGCCGCGCCGGCGCTGGTCGGCCACGGCAGCGCCACGGCCAAAGAGCACCTACGCGGGTCGGCGTGGTTGGTCGAGCAGCTCCCCGACGCCACGCTCCACTCGGTCCCGGGCGCGGGGCACTTCGCCAATCGCACCCATCCCGAGCAGTTCGCGTCGTTTGTCCGGGCCACCCTGGGCGTGGCCCGAAGAGCGCCGTGGGGATCGGGCTTGTCGCGGCCCGGACCGGTCAGGAAGCCGGCGTGAAAGCGAGGTGCAGCTGGTTGAGGCCGCGCAGGATGAACGTCGGCGCGTAGTCGTAGCGTCGAGCGCCGGCCGGGCCGTGCTCGGCCTCGGAGATCGAGATGTCGCTCATCCGGTCGAGCAGCCGCTCGATGGTGATCCGGGCCTCGGCCCGCGCCAGGTGGGCTCCGGCGCAGAAGTGCACCCCGTGCCCGAAGGCCAGGTGCTCGCGGGCGTTCTCGCGGTCGACGCGGAACTCGTCGGGGCACTCGAACTGCCGCGGGTCCCGGTTGGCGGCGCCGTTCAGCACCATCACCTGGCTTCCCCCCGGAATGGTGACGCCGCCCACCTCGGTGGTGAAGCGGGAGAGGCGGAAGTCGCCCTTGACCGGGCTTTCGTAGCGCAAGGTCTCCTCGACGAAGTTGGGGATGCGCTCAGGCTCGTGGCGCAGCAGCCGCTGGAGGTCGGGCCGGTCGCCCATGATCTGGAGGGCCGAGCCGAGGAGCCGGATGGTGGTCTCCTGGCCGGCGGCGAAGAGGTTGGCGGCGATGTGGACGACGTCGCTCACGTCCGGCACCGAACCGTCGGGATAGGTCGCGCCGGCCATGCTGCCGAGGACGTCGTTCTTCGGCGTCACCCGCCGCTCGGCGATGTACGAGGTGAAGTACTCGTAGAGGAATTCGAGAGGGTTGCGCGTCATCTCGCCGCCCTCTTGGTTGCTGCCCACGTGGCCGCCGCGACCGAGCCGCCGGCGGAACGTCTCGTGGTCCGACTCGGGCACCCCGAGCAGATCGCAGACCACCAGCAACGTGTACGGCCCGGCGTAGTCGGCGATGAACTCGCACGTGCCCCCGTCGATGATCTCGTCGATCTGGCGATCGGCGAGCTGCCACATGAAGTCCTCGTTTTCCTTCAACCGTTTCGGCGTGAGCAACCGCATGAGGAGCGCCCGGTGCTGCGTGTGCTTCGGAGGGTCGAAGGTGACCAGTTGGTCGCTGAAGGGCAACCCGTCTCGGTGCTCTTCGATGAGGTCGCTCACATCGTCGCCTTCGAGGGGGACGGGAAAGCCGGGGAAGGGTCCGGTCACCGACGTGGCCGACGAGAACGTCTCGGTGCTGTGGTAGATGGCGCGGGCTTCGTCGTAGCCGGTCACGAGCATCACGTCGTGGTGCGACTCCCGGTACACCGGACACCGGCTCCTGGCCTCGTCGAAGTACCAGAACGGGTCCTCGACGACGGACGCGTCACGGAAGAAATCGGTCGCTTCGAAGTCGTTCATTCAGATTCCTGACTCAACGCGGAATGAAGGATCCGGAAGATGATAACACCGGTTCGAGTTTTGAGAAGGCCGTTTCCGTGCGCCCCGATGCTGCCGCTACCGGCGGCCATCAGGGCGTGAGCTCGGGCAGGACATGGCGGGCGAAGGCCTCCACCTGCGACGCTCCCGCCTCCGGCCAGCCGCACACCAGGTAGCCGAAGCCGGCGTCGCGCCACTTGGCGCCGTGCCGCCGAGCCGTCTCCATGTCGTCGAGTGACAACGAGCCGGCTCGCATGATGGCGGCCGGATCCCGCCCCGCCTCGGCCGCCAGCTTGTCGAGGAGCGAGTTCGTCTCCCGCAACGAGTTCGGCGTGCCCCAGGAATGCCAGACGTCCGCGTACCTGGCGGCCAGCGGGATCGTGCGGCGGAGGCCGGTGCCGCCGATCCAGATGGGCGGATGCGGGCGTTGCACGGGGAGCGGGCGCATGCGGGCGTCGTGGAGGGAGACCCGTCGCCCCTCGTAGGAGACGGTCTCGCCGGTGAACAGCCGGGTGACGATCTCGACGGTGTCCTGGAGGAGATCGAATCGCTCGGATGTCGTCGGGAAGGGGATGCCGAGTTGGACGTGCTCCGCCTCGAACCATGCCGCACCCAGGGCCAACTCGAGCCGGCCAGCGGAGGCGTGGTCGACGGTCAGCGCCTGGGCGGCGAGCAGCGAGGGGTGCCGGTAGGTGACGCCGGTCACGAGCAGGCCGAGCCGGACCCGCGAGGTCGCCCCGGCCAGAGCGGCGAGCGTCGTCAACCCCTCGAAGGTCTCGCCCGGCCCCTCGCCGTACATCGGCTGAAAGTGGTCGAACCCCCAGACGCCGTCGAAGCCGAGCTCCTCGGCCAGCTGCACGCGGCGCACGAGCTCGTCCCACGACATCCGCTGTTGGGCCACATCGAGTCCGAAACGCATGAACCGACGCTACCTAGTTCACAGGAATTCGCTGGTACGGCGGCGGAAGCGCCACCGGCCGCCGGCGAAGTGGAGGAGGTCGTGGTAGCGCCCGACGAGTTGGACGGACCAGCCTGCCTCCCCCTTCAGCAGGAAGACGATGTCGCTCGTGGCCCGGGCCTCGTCCTCGTCCCACTCGGTGATAAGGGTGTTGACGACCAGGTGCCGCTGAGGTTGTCTCGGTGTCCACCCGGCGAACGCGGCCCGGATGGCGTCGGCCCCCTCGTAGGTGCCCATCCCCGGCACCTCGCAGACGCCGTCGGGACAGAAGGTGGCGACGATGTCGTCGGTGCGGCCGTCGTCGAGCGCCTGGGCGTAGGCGGCCATGACGGCGCGGATGCCCTCGACAGCGTCGGCGTACGTCGTCGGTGGACCGGTGCCCGGCGTCGGCATGCGGTCAGAACCCGAGGTCGACGACCGGGCGTTCGAGCGGGTTGAGGTTGATCGAGTGAAGGGCGGGGAGCAATCGCTCGTAGGGAAGCCCGGCGAGGAAGCCGTCGACGGTCCGTTCGAAGTTGGCCACGCCGCCCTCGATCCCCTCGGAAAGGCGCATGTACTCGAAACCCCGGGCGTGCAGCCCTCGTTGCTGTCGCGGCAGGTTCGAGAAGTCCTGGGTCGGGATGGGCGGGACCCGTGGGTCGTCGAAGGCCCATGGCTCGGGCACGGCCGGCTTCTCCGCCGGTGTCCCTTCCGGGAACCGGGTGAGCGACCAGATCTCCATCAGTGTCTCCTCCGGGCCGAGGGGCCGGAAGCGGTAGGAGGAGGCGCTGCTGTACATGGGCAGCACGAAATAGTGGGGGAAGCAGTAGCCCATGGGCTCGTTCAGCCCCTGCTCGTCGAGCTCGTTGAGGTCCGGGATGTCGGCGCCTGCGGAGCGGTGCCAGCGCACGACCTCTTCGTTGAGCGTGCGGTTCCAGATCGACAGGGCCAGCTCGGGGTCGGCGGGCAGCTCGATGTCGCGGAGGCCTTCGGCGATGCGCACGTCGTTGCCGTGGACCATCCCGGCCATGCCCTCGCTCATCATGTGCAGGTAATGGAGCTCGGCGTCGACGAAGGCCCGGGGGTCGAAGGTCCGAGGGTCGCGGGGCGGGAAGCGCTTGGGGATGACCAGCTGGGGATGGGTCTCGATCACGTGGTACTGCTCGAGGAACGCCTCCTCGGCCAGCTTCCAGTTGACCGGGAGGCGGAACGAGTACCACCACTCGGTGCGCATCGAGGCCAGCTTCCAGGCGTCGAACGTGGTGGCGAAGGGCTCGATGCACTGCCGCAACGGCGGCGCATCGTCGTCGAGGTTGATCCACGCCGAGCCGCCCCACACTTCGCAGCGGACGGGCACGAGGTCGATGTCGCCTGGCGCCAGGTTGTGCTCGGAGAACGTCCTCGCCTTGGAGACGAAGGTGTTCTTCCCGTCCGTCCCGTAGCACCACCCATGGAAGGGGCAGGTGAAGCCGCTCGCACACGTCCCCCGGCCCTCGACGACCCGCACGCCGCGGTGCCGACAGGTGTTCTGGAAGGCGCGCACCGACAGGTCCTCGGTGCGCAGCACGATGATCGACTGGTCGAGGATCTCGTACTCGACGAAGTCGTGGGCTTCCGGGATCTCCTCGAGCCGGCAGGCCATCTGCCAGACGCGCGGCCACAGGAGCTCGGCCTCCAACTGGAAGAAGTCAGGGTCGACGTAGCGCTGCTTCGGGACGCGGTCGGCGAACTCCATCGCATGGGGCACCGGAAGTGCCGACCATTTCTGGTCCACGATTGCCATTGCAGCCCACTCCAGCGCTCGCCGTGCGAGAAGTATACTAACCGGTCGGTACAAACTCCCGAGGGGCCAGCTGGTGGACCGAATGCCGCGGACGACCCGGTGACTCACGGACATGGCGACGGTATGACGACGCCTCCCGCGCCCGGACCGGAGGCGGGAGGCGGTCCGCTCACCGCCGACGTCGACGTCGAGGTGCTGGTCGTGGGCGCCGGCATCACCGGCATCTATCAGCTGTACCGGGCCCGCGAAGCCGGGTTCTCCGTGTGCCTGCTCGAGGCCGGCGACGGCGTCGGCGGCACCTGGTACTGGAACCGCTATCCCGGCGCCCGCTTCGACTCGGAGAGCTACACCTACGGCTACCTCTTCTCGAGGGAGCTGTTCGACGAGTGGGAGTGGCAGGAGCACTTCGCCGAGCAACCGGAGACCGAGCGCTACCTCAACCACGTGGTCGACCGGTTCGACCTGCGGCGTCACATCCGCTTCGGAGCGACGGTCACCTGGGCCGGCTACGAGGAAGGGGACGGTACCTGGACGGTCACGACCGGTGACGGTTCACAGCTCCGGGCGCGGTTCCTCGTCGCCGCCACCGGCGTCCTGTCCGTGCCGTACTTTCCCGACGTGCCCGGCCGGGACGACTTCGGCGGGATCGCGCACCACACCGGCCGATGGCCGGCCACGGCAGTCGACTTCCGGGGCAAACGCGTGGCTGTCGTCGGCACCGGGTCGAGCGGCGTGCAGATCATCCCGGCCATCGCCGACGACGTGGCCTCTCTGACCGTGTACCAGCGGACCGCCAACTGGTGCACGCCCCTCAACAACGCACCCATCACACCCGAGCAACAGGCGGAGCTGCGAGCCGGCTTCGAGGCCATGCGCGACGTGCTGAACACGTCGGTGGCCGGTTTCCTGCATGCAGCCCACGACCGTGCCACCTTCGACGACTCGGCCGAGGAGCGCCGAGCCTTCTTCGAGCGGATGTGGAAGAGCCCAGGGTTCTCGAAGCTCTCGAGCAACTACACCGACCTCCTGTTCGACGAAGCCGCCAACGCCGAATGGTGCGACTTCGTCGCGGCCAAAATCCGTGGCATCGTCCGCGACCCCGGGACGGCCGAGATGCTCATCCCGAAGGACCACCGCTTCGGCGAGAAGCGGCCACCCTTCGTGTCCGGCTACTTCGAGGTGTTCAACCGGCCGAACGTCACGCTTGTCGACCTCACGCGGACGCCGATCGTGCGCGTGACCGAGCGCGGGATCGAGACGGCCGACGGTGAGCGGCCCTTCGACATCATCGTGTGGGCAACCGGGTTCGACTTCGGCACCGGTGCCCTCCGCGGCATGGGAATCCGCGGTCGGGGTGGCCGGACGCTCGAGGACCACTGGGCCGACGGCCCGAAGACCTTCCTCGGCATCCAGACCACCGGCTTCCCCAATCTCTTCTTCCCCGGTGGGCCCCACGCGGCCGCCGGCAACAACCCGAGGTACAACGGCGACCAGGTCGACTTCATCATGAAGGCCATCACCTTCGTGCGCCAGCGGGGGGACGACACGATCGAGGTGGACCCGTCGGCCGAGGAGGACTGGACGGCCATGGTGGACCGGGGCGCAGCCAGCTCCCCCTTCGGCGAGAGCAGCTACTTCTTCGGTACCAACATCCCCGGCAAGCCCCGCAAGTACCTCCTCAACTCCGGAGGCCGGCCGAAGCTCTTCAAGGAGATCGACGAGGTCGTCCGCAGCGACTACAAGGCCTTCCGCCTGGCCCGGTCCTCAGACGGTGGCGACCGGGGTCAGGGGTGACCCGACGACACCGGGTAGGCGGAGCGGCGGTGCGGTGAGCAGGAACCGGCTGCGCCCGTGCTCGCGCAGCCACGACGCCAGCTCGTGCAAGTACCACATCTCGCCCAGCGGGACGCCCAGCCGGAAGAGGCAGAGGTGGTGGATGGGGAGGAGCGAGTGGCGGCTCTCGTCGCGGTCTCGTCCGACCAGTCCTTCGACGGCATAGTTGTCCGCCACCAGCGCCGAGATCTTCGAGTCGGCGATCCATTCGAGCAACGAGGGGTCGCGGGCGTCGAGGTAGGTGCACATCATGTGGATCTGTTTGGGGTCCGGGTGGCGGTTCCACTCGAGCACCTTGGTGGCGAACCCGGTGTGCAGCAGGAGCATGTCGCCGGGCTCGACGACGACACCGTCCTTGGCCATGACGTCCTCGAGCGTCGCCCGGTCGACGCCGCGCCAGTCGTCCCCGAGGTGGTGGACCAGGTCGACGAGCACGCCGCGCCCTTGGACGCCGTGGCGGGCCATGTGCTCGAGGCCGAGGTGGTGGGCGAAGCACCGGTGGTCCCCGCCGTCGCCGGCCGCGTCGACCTGCGGCCCGACGAGGTCGACGCCGGCGCGATAGCCGTTGTAATAGACGGCCTCCTCCGCGCCGTCACCGTCGGCGTCGAATTCGGCGCCCACGTGGGCCAGGGAGTCCCATTGCGTCGAGTACTGGAGCGACAGGGTGACCACGTCGTCGGCCCACACGTCGACGAAGCGGGGGCCGCCCTCCTCCATCTCGCTCATGTGGACGTTGTAGAAGCTGGCCGGGTTGCCCCGCATGTCCTCGGTTGGGGCGATGACCGGCGGGTACCGCCGCTGGTTGAGGGCCGTGCCCCCGGGGTAGTCGAGCGGCAGGCTCAGGCAGAAGCTCACGCCCGCCTCGACCTCGCGCACGCCCTCTTTGACCTTGTCTGCTGTGAGCAGGTTGATGCGGCCGAGCTCGTCGTCGTCGCCCCAGTCGCCCCACGTCGAGCCGGGCGGGCGCTGCCTCCACCGCTTGGTCATGGCTCCTGCTCCTTCCGGCCGGGCTTTTCGGGCCCCTGGACCGCGTTGCAATGTACCGACCGGTTGGCCTATCCTGCGAATGCCATTCGCGTCTGTGAGAATGGCACATCCGGGCGGGGTGGAGCGCCGTGCGACCCAGTGCAGGGAGGTGACACCGTGGAGCAGACCGGGCTCGTCGTCTCCGCCGATGGGCACCTCCTCGAGCCCATCGACCTCTTCCGCACCCGGCTTCCGAAGCACCTGCGGGACCGAGGCGTCTGGGAGGAGGACTTCGAGGTCGAGCCGCTCGTCGAGGGCGGCGCCCGCATCTTCCGGCGTCTCCACACTCCGGGGTTCGAGGGGTGGACCATCTCCCGCTATCGCCAGACGGGCGGCCGGATGCCCGAGGGCGAGCCGGAGCAGATTCTCGAGGACATGGCGCTCGACGGCGTCGACGTTCAGGTCATGCACCCCAACCTGTCCCTTTTCGGGCTCTACTCCGACGATCACGAGCTGTCCATGGCTCACGCTCGCGTCTACAACGACTACGTGGTCGAGCGGTTCTCGCCGTATTTCGACCGCATGGCCCCGACCGCGCCGGTCCCCCTGACCGACATCGACGACGCCGTGGCCGAGATCGAACGGGTCGCCGCCGCCGGGTTCCGGGCCGTCCTGCTCCCTGCGATCCCACCCAAGCCCTACTACTCGCGGGATTTCGACCCGGTGTGGGCCGCGGCCCAGGCCAACCGGGTGCACGTGTTCATCCACACCCAGACGGGTGGCATCAAGGTCGACGACCCGGCGTCCACGACCCTCAAGGTCGTCATGGAGTCGGCCGCGCAGGTCAACCAGCCCATCACCGAGAAGTCGGCGGCCAAGCGCATGGTCACCCAGTGCGTCTACAGCACGATGGTCCCGCAGCAGGTCATGTGCGAGCTCATCGGCGGCGGCGTTCCCGAGCGCTATCCCGACCTCCATTTCGCCCTCATCGAGTTCAACGCCCACTGGTTGGCGTCGCTGGTCGGCGCCATGGACAAGTGCTGGGTCACCGGGATCGGACAGGACGCCGACTGGTGGCTCGGCTACTGGGACGACGAACGGCCGGCTCACGACCAACCGACCATGGCCCAGTTGTTCCGCCTGAACGAGAAGTGGCCCTATCCGCTCATGCCGAGCGAGTACGTGCGGCGCCAGTTCCATGTGTCCTTCCAGGACGATCCGGTGGCCGTGGCCTGTCGTCACGTGACCGGGCTGTCGACCATCGTGTGGGGCAACGACTATCCCCATGCCGAGGGAACCTTCCGCGGGAGCCGGGAGCTGATCGCCCGGCTCCTCGGCGATCTCCCGCCCGACGAGCGAGAGGCCCTCGTCGGCGGCACGCTGGCCCGGTTGCTCGGGTTCGCGGCTCCGGTGACGGCCTGAGCGAGCTCCGCTTCGACGGGCGCGTCGCCGTCGTCACCGGCGCCGGCCGGGGCATCGGCCGGGCCTATGCCCGCCTTCTGGCCGAGCGGGGCGCGAGCCTCGTCGTGAACGACCTCGGCGGTTCGATGGACGGTGTCGGCTCGGACCCGGGGCCGGCGTCGTCCGTGGCCGCGGACATCAGCGCCGCCGGCGGGGCGGCCGTCGCCGACACGAACGACGTGGGCGAGGCGGCCGGCGCCCAGGCACTCGTCGACGCCGCCGTCCGCCGGTTCGGACGGCTCGACGTGGTCATCAACAACGCCGGCATCATCCGGTGGGCCGCCTTCCCCGACGCCGACGAGGACAACCTTGCTCGCCACCTGGCCGTCCATGTCGGCGGCTCGTTCAACACCGCCCGGGCGGCCTGGCCGCAGATGGTCGAGCAGGGCTACGGCCGGATCGTCATGACGACCTCCACCGGCATGCTCGGGCTGGCGGCCAACACTTCGTACGCCACGGCCAAGGCGGCGGTCATCGGGCTCACCCGCAGCCTCACCGTCGCCGGTCGCCCCCACGGCATCAAGGTCAACCTCATCGCCCCGGCGGCCACCACCCGGATGGCGGGCGACGGACAGGGGGCCCCGGAGATGCCAGCCGAGCTCGTGGCACCGATGGCCGCGTTCCTGGCCCACGAGGCCTGTCCGGTGAGCGGCGAGATCTATGCCGCCGGCGCCGGCCGGTTCGCCCGCATGTTCGTGGCCTCGACCCCGGGCTACGTGTTCGCCGGGCCGGAGCCGACCATGGAGGACATCGCCGAGCACTGGGCGGCCATCAACGACGAGACCGGCTACTCCGTGCCGGCCGACCTCATGACGTGGTCGACGACCTTTCTCGCCCACCTGTCCTCGACGACCGTGGAGCCCGACGCCTGAGCCGGGCATCGAGTGGTCGGCCTCACGTGTCGGGCGCACCACCGTTCTGACCCCAGTGGTCCAGGTAGACGACGTCGGTGAAGGGGCGGCGGCGGACGGGCCCGTGTCGGCCGCGGGGCCAGCCCACCACGACGTGTCCGGCCAGCATCCAGTCGTCCGGCACCCCGACGGCGGCCCGCAGCCGCGACTCACCTCCGTAGGAGGCCCAGCTGGTGGGGCAGGCCCCGAGGCCGAGGGCCCGTGCCGACAGGAGGAAGTTCTGCATGGCGGGGAAGATGGAGCCGGCCAGGAGCAGCTCCGACGCCGACGGAAACCGCTGCTGCGTGAACAGCACCGAGGTCAACGCCCCGGCGCGATCGTGGAGCTCGTAGATGGCCCGGTTGGTGCGTGCCCGGCGGCTCTCGTCGTCGTGGTCCGGCCGGCTCATCCCGTACACGGGCTCGATGACCTCGAGGGCCCGGGCCGCGGCCTCGGCGACGACGGCTCGCAGGGACGCCGATCGGAGCACGACGAAGCGCCAGGCCTGGGCGTTGGCGCCCGATGGCGCCCAGGTCGCCGCCTCCAGGCATCGCCAGAGGGTGGCGTCGTCGACGGGCTCGTCGGTGAAGCGACGGATGGCCCGCGCCGTCGACATCACGGTCCACAGGTCACTGTCCGATGCGGTCATCGGCGCACGCGGCGCCGACCTACTCGTCGAGCAGGTCGGGCTGCTCCTCGACGATCCAGTCGTAGAGCGGCTGGAACTGCCGCCATCCGGTGGCGTGCCCGCCGGCCTGGCCGGCGGTCATGGCGGCGACGTCGCCGGCGATGGGCACCGGCGTGCCGGCCGCCTCGGCCAGCAGCTGGGCCTGGCAGGTGCGCTCCATGGTGATGAACCACCACGCCGCCTCGTCGACGGTGTGCCCGACGGTGAGCAGACCGTGGTTGGCCAGGATGACCGCCTTGTTCCCTCCGAGGGCGTGGGCGATGCGCTTCCCCTCCTCGAGCTCGAGCACGGCGCCGGTGTAGTCGTCGAATACCGCATGGTCGCCGTAGAAGGCACAGGCGTCCTGCGTGAGCGGGTCGAGCGGGCGTCGGAGGGACGACCACGACTTGCCGAACACGGAGTGGGCGTGGGCGGCAGCAACCACGTCCGAGCGGGCGGCGTGGATCTGCGAGTGGATCACGAAGGCGGCGGTGTTGAGCGGCCAGTTGCCGTCGACCACCTCGCCGCGGTCGTTCACGAGGAGGAGGTCCTTCACTCGGATCCGCTTGAAGTTCATGCCCAGCGGATTGACCCAGAAATGGTCGAGCAGCTCGGGATCCCGCGCCGTGATGTGGCCGGCCGAGCCCTCGTCGAAGCCGAACGATCCGAACAGGCGCAAGGCGGCGGCCAGGCGTTGCTTGCGGTGGCGGCGTTCCTCGGCGGCATCGGCGAACCGGGGGAACGTGGGCGGAGTTCGATCGGACGCCACGCCAATCGAGCGTAGTGCTCTTGTACCGCTCGGTCCATAAGATGAGCCGATGGACCTCGAGCTCGACGAACGAGAGCAGGACCTGGTGGGGCTGTGCCGGGACTTCGCTCAGAAGGAGATCGCCACACGCGCGCCGTCGGCCTGGGAGGAGGCCCGGTGCCCGACGGACCTGCTGGGCGAGATGGGGGTGCTCGGGCTCCTCGGCATGCTGGTCCCCGAGCGGTGGGGCGGGATCGGCATGTCCACCGTGGGCTTCGTGGCGGCGATGGAGCAGATCGGCCTGGCCGACCAGTCGGTGGCCGCCGCCTGGCAGGCGCACGTGACCATCGGCTCTCTGCCCCTTCTCCTCTTCGGCACCGACGCCCAGCGCGAGCGGTGGCTGCGGCCGTTGGCCGAAGGGCGAGCGCTCGGTGCCTTCGGTCTCACCGAGCCGGATGCCGGCTCCGATGCGCGGGGCATCACCACTCGGGCCGTCCCCGGCGACGGCGGCTGGCTCATCAACGGTCGCAAGACGTTCATCTCCAACGCCGGGACCGACATGTCGTTCGGAGTGACCCTCCTGGCCCGCACCGATCCCCTGGAGGGTGAGCCACCGCAGTTCGCCAGCTTCGTCGTCGAGAAGGGCACCGCTGGCTTCACCATGGGCCCCAAGATGCGCGGCATTGGATGGCGGGGGCTCGACACACGGGAGCTGTATTTTGACGACGTCTGGGTCCCCGACGAGCACCTGGTCGGCGATCCGGCCCTCGGCCTCGGCCAGTTCCTCCGGACGCTCGAGGTCGGCCGCATCTCGGTGGCGGCGCTGTCGCTGAGCTTGACGCAGGCCGTCCTCGACCTGGCCACCGACTACGCCCGCCAGCGGGTGCAGTTCGGCCAGCCGATCTCCGCCTTCCAGGCCGTGCAGTTCAAGCTGGCGGACATGGCCACGGAGCTCGAGGCGGCCCGCTGGCTCACCTACCGCGCCGCCTATCTGCGCGACGAGGGCCGCCCGTTCCAGAAGGAGGCGGCCATGGCCAAGCTCAAGGCCAGCCGCACGGCCACCTGGGCGGCATCCGAGGCCGTGCAGATCCACGGCGGCCTCGGTTACATGCTCGAGACACCGGTGGCCCGCTTCTACTGCGACGCCAAGGTGCTCGAGATCGGCGAAGGCACCAATGAGATCCAGCACCTGGTGATCGCCCGGGCGCTGGGCTGCTGAATCAGACGACGGCCAGGCGGCGGAGAGCCTCGGTGATGTCGTCCCGGTCGGGAAGCCAGGCTCGTTCGAGCTCCGGCGCATAGGGCGGGGGGGTGGCGGCGGCGCCGACCCGTTCGATGGGTGCGTCGAGGGCCCAGAACGCGTCACGGGCAACGGTGGCTGCGATCTCCGCGCCGATACCGAAGGGGACGACGGCTTCGTGGGCAACCAGGAGACGGCTCGTCTTGCCCACGGAGCCGAGGATGGTGCCCACGTCGAGCGGTGCCACCGTCCGGAGGTCGATCACCTCGACCGAGATACCGTCCTCCTCGGCCACCCGCTCGGCGGCGGCAACCGCCTCGTGCACCATGCGCGACACCGAGACGACGGTGACGTCGGACCCGGGGCGCACGACGGCGGCGGCACCGATGGGCACGATGTGGTCGGTGGGCGGCTGCGGCCCCTTCATGCCGTAGAGCAAACGGTTCTCGATGAAGATCACCGGGTTCGGGTCCTGGATGGCGGCGCGGAGCAGTCCGTAGGTGTCGGCCGGTGTCGCCGGCATGACGACGGTGAGCCCGGGGATGTGGGCGAGGAGGGCCTCCAGGCTCTGCGAGTGCTGGCTGCCGGAGGATCGCCCGGCGCCGAACTGGGTCCGGACGGTCAGCGCCATCGGCGCGGCCCCGCCCGTCATGAACGGCAGCTTGGCTGCCTGGTTGAGCAGCTGGTCGAAGCAGACGCCGAGGAAGTCGAGGTACATGAGCTCCACGACGGGGCGCATCCCGGCCATGGCCGCCCCGACGCCCAGCCCGACAATGGCCGTCTCGCAGATGGGGGTGTCGCGGACTCGCTCGCCGAACCGGTCGCGCAGCCCGCGGGTCAGTCCGAAGACGTTGCCCCCGGCGCCGACGTCGATCCCGGCCACGAAGACACGGTCGTCGGATTCGAGCTCCGTCTCGAGCGCGGTGCGCACGGCGTCCATGGTGCGGAAGGTCGGCGCATCCGGTGGCGGTGGCGGTGGTTCCTGCCGTGCCGGTCGTGCCCGTACGACGAGAGAGGCGAACGTGGTCGGGTCCGGGCTGTCGAGGCGCCGGGCCGCCTCGACGGCGGCATCGAGCTCGGCGGCCACCGACGACTCGAGCGCGGCGATCTCGTCGTCAGGGACACCCGCTTTTCGGAGTTGGCGCTCGTGGATGACGAGTGGGTCGCGTGCCTCCCACTGCTCGATCTCCTCGGGGGTGCGGTAGCGCTGCGGGTCACCCTCGTAGTGACCGTGCCATCGGTAGGTGGCGGCTTCCAGGATCACCGGACCGTGCCCACTGCGCACCCGGTCGACGACCTTGTCCATGGCCGCCGCCGTGGCCCGGACGTCGTTGCCGTCGACGGCGACGTGGCGCATGCCATAGCCGGCGGCTCGCTGCTCGAGGGAGGCCACGTGCTGTGTCGACACCGGCGAGAACTCGGCGTAGCCGTTGTTCTCGCAGAAGAAGATCACCGGAAGCTTCCACACGGCGGCCAGGTTGAGCGCTTCGTGGAACGCGCCCTGTGCCGGAGCGCCGTCGCCGAAGAAGGCCACCGCCACTCCGCTGTTGCCCCGCAACTGAGCGGCGGCGGCCGCGCCCACGGCGATGGGGAGGCCGGCGGCGACGATCCCGTTGGCGCCGAAGATCCCGAGCCGGGGGTCGGCGATGTGCATCGAGCCGCCGCAGCCGCGGTTGGTGCCCCCCTCTTTGCCCATCAGCTCGGCGAACATGCCGAGGGGGTCCATGCCCTTGGCCAGGCAGTGCCCGTGGCCGCGATGGGTGGAGGTGATCACGTCGGAGGGATGCAGTGGCCAGCACGCCCCCACCGCCGCCGCCTCCTGGCCGATCGAGAGGTGTACGAAGCCGGGCACCTCGCCGTCACGGTAGAGCGCCGCCACCCGCTGCTCGAAGCCGCGGATGACCAGCATGCGCCGGTGCATCTCGACGAGGTCCGCCTTCTCGAACGTGACGGAGGACGAGAGCTTGGCGGCCATCACGCTGTAGTGTACTGGTCGGTACAAAGATGGACCTGGCGTGACCGACCCGATCGAGATCCCCGATGCGTTCCCCGTCCCCGGCGCGGTGGCCGGCAAGCGGGTGGTGATCACCGGGGCCAGCCGCGGTCTCGGCGCCCTGCTCAGCCATGCCTTCTCGCACGCCGGCGCCTCGGTCGCCCTTGTCGCCCGGACGGAGAAAGACCTGAAGGCGGTGGCCGACCAATTACCGGCCCCGAGCCTCGTCTTCGGCGGGGACGTGACGGACGAGGACTTCAACGAAGCCGTGGTCGACGCCACGGTCGCCGCCTGGGGTGGCGTCGACGTCTGGATCAGTAACGCCGGGATCTCGCCCATCGTGGCCGGGCCGCGTCGAACCGACGCCTCGGTATGGCGGCGGATCGTCGAGGTGAACCTCACCGGTGCGTTCCTCGGCGCGCGCGCCGGGGCCCGGGTAATGGGGGAGGGTGGCCGGCTCATCTTCACCGGCTCGGTGCTGGGAGAGCGGCCGCGCCAGGGGCTGTCCGCCTACAGCGCGTCGAAGGCCGGCCTGGTCGGTATGGCCAAGGGTCTCGCCCTCGATCTGGCGCCCGCCGGCATCACCGTCAACGTCGTGGCCCCGGGGTGGTTCGACTCGCCGCTCGTCGACGGCTGGAAGAACGACGGCGAGCTGTCGAACGCCGTCACCGGGCACACGGCCCAGGGGCGCTTCGGCGCCTCCGCCGACCTGGCCGGTGCCTACCTCTTCCTTGCGTCGGCAGCGGCTGCATTCGTGACCGGCACCGTGCTCAGCGTCGACGGCGGATACCTGCTGGTATGACATCGCGGCGACGGGTGGTGGCCATCACCGGGGCGGGGGGCGCCCTCGGTGCAGCGGTGTCACGCCAACTGGCTGGCGAGCCCGACACCGATCTCGTGCTGAGCGACGTGAACGCGCTGTCGCTCGAAGCGACCGTCGCCGCCCTCCCGCCGGCCGGCGGGGCGGTCGAGACGGCGATCGCCGACGTGAGCGACTTCGCGCGAGGTCGAGTCCGTGGTCTCACTGGCCGTGGAGCGACTCGGTGGCCTGGACGTGCTCATCAGCAACGCCGGCGTGCTCTCGCCGAACGGCCGGATACACAACCTGGCCACCGAGGACTGGGAACGGTCCTTCCGGGTAAACGTGCTCGGGGCTGTCAACGGTATCCGGGCATCGGTGGCCGTGATGCGCTCCCAGCGGTCGGGCTCGATCGTGCTCACGGCGTCGGTGTCGGGGCTCACAGCCTGGTCGCACGCCGCGCCCTACTGCGCGACCAAGGCGGCGGTGATCCAGCTGGCCAAGGTGGCCGCCGTCGAGTACGCCCGGGATGGCATCCGCGTCAATTGCGTGTGCCCGGGGACGTTTCGCTCCGCCATCCACGACGGCCTGCCGGACGATGCCCTCGAGGCGGTGGCCGCCCGGCACCCGCTCGGGCTGGGATCGGCGTCCGACCTGGCCGGCGCCTACTCCTATCTGGCCGGTGACGCCTCGCGGTGGACCACGGGATCGGCGCTCGTCGTCGACGGTGGCTACTCGGCCCCGTGAAGAGCCGGCGGTCGGCAGATCAGGGAGTGCGGGCGATCCCGCCCATGAAGATCTCGGCGAACGGCTTGGCCACGTCCCGGGCCGACAACGAACCGCCTGGCTTCAACCAGAGGTACGTGTAGTTGTGCATGCCGAGCCACGCCAGCGCCGTCAGCCGGGGATCAAGATCGCGGAACTCGCCGGTCTCGACACCGGCACGGAGCACGGCCTCGACCCGCCGCTCGTAGTCCCGTCGCCGAACGCGGAATTCCTCCGCCCGTTCGCCGGTCAGCGCCGGGAATTCGTGGAGGAAGACCCAGACGTGGTCGGGGTAGCGGTGGATCACGTCGAGGATCTCGTCCCCCAGCATGGCCAATTGTTGCGACGGCGACCCGCCCGCCTCGGCGACCCGCTCGGCGCCGGCCATTACCTCGTCCATCACCCGGTTGTGGATGGCGGCGAGCAGCTCCTCCTTGGAGCCGATGTAGTGGTAGAGCGCACCCTTGCCGAGATCGTTGGCCGCGCAGAGCTCCATGATGCCGGTGGCGTGGTATCCGCGTTGCGCGAAGACCTGCGCCGAGGTGTCGATGATCGCGTGACGACGGGATTGCCACTTGGCGCTCCGACGAGCTTCACCGTTGACCCGGTCGGACGGCGTGAACGCCACCGATTCGGACATGTGCGGCTCCTGCGGACGTCGGCGGGCCGAGGTCCTGGATCTATAGGATGACTGGTCGGTACAAGTCTTTCACGGTTCGGTGAGGGGAGCCGGGGTGGTCGCACAGGGGATCCCGGCCGACGTGAACTGGTTCGCCGTGCTCGCTCACCACGCCACCCGCACGCCCGACAAGGCGATCACGGTGTTCAAGGGCAAGGCGACCACCTACGGGGAGATGGCGACCGACGCGGCTGCCCTGGCCGGCGGGTTCCGCGATCGCGGTGTCGGCTCCGGGGATGTGGTGGCGCTCCTCGCCTACAACTCGCCCGAGTTCCTGGAGACGGTCTTCGCCGCCAACTACCTCGGCGCCATCGCCATGCCGATCAACTGGCGGTTGGCGGCCCCCGAGGTGCGCTACATCCTCGAGCACTCCGAGGCTCGGGCCCTCGTCTGTGACGACACACTCCTCCCTCTTGCCGACGAGGCGACCACGAGCATGGAGGCCTCGCTGGTGCGGGTGTGCACGTCACCCGTCGCTCCTGACGGGTGGACGCCGTTCGAGACGTTGGCGGTCGCGCCGAACAGGACGGCGTGGGCGACGGTGGCGGCCGACGACGTCCACCGCCTGATGTACACCTCTGGCACCACGGGGCGCCCTAAGGGCGTCATGATCACTCATGCCAACCTGGCGTGGAAGAACCTGGCCCACATCATCGAGTTCGGCTTCACCAGCGCCGACCTCGGCCTGGCCTGCGGACCCCTGTACCACGTGGGAGCGCTCGACCTCACGACGACCTCGCTGATCGCCGCGGGGGCGACGACCATCCTCCATCGCTCGTTCGAGGCATCCGACGTCGTCGACGAACTCGAGCGATCCCGGGTGACCACCGTGTGGCTCGCTCCTGCCATGGTCAACGCCATCATGGCGTTGCCGGACATCGAGGAGCGCGACCTGGCATCGGTCCGGCTCGTCATCAACGGTGGCGAGAAGATGCCCATCCCCTTGATCGAGCGGTTACAGCGGACGTTCCCCTCGGCCTGGTTCGCGGATGCCTACGGCCTCACCGAGACGGTGTCGGGCGACACCTTCCTCGACCGCGACAGCATGTTGACCAAACTGGGCAGCGTCGGACGACCGTGCCTTTACCTCGAGCTCGAAATCTGGGACGAACACGGTGCCCCGGTGCCTGCCGGTGAGCGCGGGGAGATCGTGATGCGCGGCCCCAAGGTCTTCAAGGGCTACTGGCGCGATCCCGACGCCACCGCCGCCGCGTTCGCCGGAGGCTGGTTCCACACCGGGGACATCGGGGGCCGTGACGAGGACGGTTATCTCTACATCGTCGACCGTCTGAAGGACATGATCGTGTCGGGCGGTGAGAACATCGCCAGCTCGGAGGTCGAGCGTGTGCTCTACGAGCACGAGGCGGTGCTCGAGGCTGCCGTCGTCGGCCGCCCGGATGATCGATGGGGTGAAGTCCCGGTGGCCTTCGTCGTCTTGCGCCAGGGCTCGACGGCGACGCCGGACGCGCTGCTCGAACACTGCCGCGGCCGTCTCGCCCGCTACAAGGTCCCGAAGGCCGTCACCTTCCTCGACTCGTTGCCCCGGAACCCGTCCGGGAAGGTGCTCAAGCGCGAGCTTCGAGTGGGCTGACCAAGGGAGAAGGAGAGATGGCGACCTACGTTCTCGTTCACGGGGGCGGACACGGGGGTTGGTGCTACCAGCGTGTCGCCCGGCGCCTCCGCAGTGCCGGTCACGATGTGCATACTCCGACCCTGACCGGCCTGGGCGAACGGTCCCACCTTCTCGATGGCCGGGTGGATCTCAGCCTCCATATCCAGGACATCGAGGCGGTCCTTCACTACGACGATCTGCGAGACGTGATCCTGGTCGGCCACAGCTACGGCGGCATGGTCATCACTGGGGTGGCCGACCGGGCTACCGATCGCGTGGGCAAGCTCGTGTACCTGGACGCGGCCAACCCCCAGGACGGGCAGTCCCTGGTGGACGTGGCCGGACCGACGTTGGAGTTGGCACGTCCGTCCGGCAAGACGGTCGAGGGCATGGAACTGGTCCTTCTTCCATCGCCGGAGGCAGGGTTGTTCTACGGGATCACCGACCCGGCCGATCTCGCCTGGATGGGCGACCGGCTGACTCCGCAGCCCTGGAAGTGCTTCGAGGAGAAGCTGTCGCTGCGGCACGCCGCCGAATATTCCAAGATCCCCCAGTACCACGTCATCTGCACCTCGACCCTCGCCACCCGAGACCCTGCTCTCATGGAAGAGGCCCGTCTGGGGGGCCGGCTGTGGGACATCGACACCGGTCACGATCTCATGATCACGGAACCTCAGCGGGTTACCGACGCGCTCCTGGCGGTCGCCGCGAGCTAAGGATCGGGGCCGAGTCCTTCTCGACCACGAGGCACCATCAGCGGGCGCTCATCCAGTACGTCGGAGACCTCGTGGTGGCAATCCCTTCGTCCGCGTCGCAGGTGGCGTCGCAGCTGGAAATCACGTTCTCCTAATGTTACGGTTTCCTCTACCTTCTGAGAAGTAAGTTTCCGCCGGCGGCCACCCGCGTCGGAGGAGCCGATTGTGGGGGAGCGTCCGATGTCCGTGGGCAGCGAGGAAAGGTCGAGCGGCGCCGAACGAACGGCCATCGTCACCGGTGGCGGGTCCGGCATCGGCCTCGCCATCGGCACTCGACTGGCCCGTGACGGGCTGGCGGTCGCCATCTTCGACCGGGACGGCGAGGCGGCCGAGGCGGCGGCGGCCAAGATCGGAGCGGCGGGCGGTCGGGCCATGGGTCTGACGGTCGACGTCACCGACCGGGCCGGGATCGAGGGTGCCGTGGACGAGGTCCGCTCCGGCCTTGGAAGCCCCACCGTGCTCGTCAACAACGCCGGGGTCGAGGGCTTCGACAAGTTCCTCGACATCACCCCCGAGAATTGGAACCGCCTCCTCGAGGTGAACCTGACCGGCACGTTCAACTGCTGTCAAGTCGTGCTGCCGGAGATGATCGCCGCGTCGTGGGGGAGGATCGTGAACATTTCGTCCTCCAGCGCCCAGGGCGGCCAGGCCCGCATGGCGCACTATGTGGCGTCCAAGGCCGGTGTCATCGGCCTGACCAAGTCGCTGGCCCTCGAATTCGGTCCCCGGGGCATCACGGTCAACACCATCCCCCCCGGCTTCATCGACACGCCGATGCTCCGGGCCGCCGAGAAGAGCGGCCGTCTGGGCCCGGGGGTCGAGCACCACGCCGCCCAGACGCCGGTACGACGAGCGGGCCTGCCCGAGGACATCGCCGCCGCCTGCTCGTTCCTCGTCAGCGAGGATGCTGCCTACATCACCGGGCAGGTCATCGGTGTGAACGGCGGTCGCAACACCTGACATGGCGAGGATCGAGCCCCTGGCACCAAAGGATTGGCCTCCCGAGATGCGGGCTGCGCTGGCCGCCATGCGGCCGGTGGCGGCCACCCATCCCGCCCCGCCGCGTGACGGCCGGCCCAAGGCGCTGAACGCGCTCGGGATGCTCGCGTACCACCCGGTACTCACAGAGGCCTTCAACACGTTCAATGGTCACATCCTCTTCACCTCATCCCTCACGCCCCGCCAGCGCGAGCTGCTCGTCCTCCGGGTGGCACACGTGCGGGGGTGTGAGTACGAGTGGGCCCAGCACACCGTCCTCGCCCGGGACGCCGGCCTCGACGTCGCCGACATCGAGCGCGTGGCCTCCGGTCCCGATGCGGAGGGCTGGTCCGAGCCCGAGCGCGCCCTGGTGCGGGCCGTCGACGAGTTGGTCGAGGGTGCCGGCCTGTCCGAGGTGACCTGGGCGTCGCTCAACGAGACCCTCGAGGTGCGCCAGCTGTTGGACCTCGTCTTCACTGTCGGCGCCTACGACACCCTGGCCATGGCCTTTCGATCCTTCGGCGTCGAGCTCGACGCCGATCTGTCAGGCAACGAGCTGGTCGTGGCGATGGGATCCGAGCCCGACGTCTCGCCGAGGAGCACAGGAGGGCCACGATGAGCCATTTCCCGAAGCCCGCCGAGGGGAGCTGGACCGAGCACTACCCTCACCTCGGCACGGGGACGATCTCCTACGAGGACTCGATCTCGCCGGAGCATTACGAGCTCGAACGCAGGGCCATCTTCGCCAGGACGTGGCTCAACGTCGGGCGGGTGGAGCAGCTGCCGAGGGCTGGCAGTTATTTCACGAAGGAGCTCGACGCCGCCCGGACCTCGGTGGTCGTAGTCCGCGGCACCGACGGCATCGTCCGGGGCTTCCACAACATCTGCCGCCACCGAGGGAACAAGCTCGTCTGGAACGACTACCCGAAGGAGGAGACGAGCGGCGCCTGCCGGCAATTCACCTGCAAGTACCACGGATGGCGCTACGCACTGGACGGTTCGGTGACATTCGTGCAGCAGGAATCGGAGTTCTTCGACCTCGACCGCGACCAGTTCGGCCTCGTAGCCGTGCAGACGGAGACCTGGGAGGGGTTCGTCTTCGTGAACCTGGATCCGAAGAACGAGACGAGGCTCGGCGACTACCTCGGCGGGTTCGGCCGGGGGCTGGCTGGCTATCCATTCGAAAAGATGACTCAGGTCTACAAGTACCGGGCCGAAGTGGGCAGCAACTGGAAGCTGTTCGTCGACGCCTTCGCCGAGTTCTACCACGCGCCCATCCTCCACGCGAAGCAGTCCGTGGCCGAGGAATCACAGAAGCTGTCCAGCGTGGGCTACGAGGCGCTCGCCTACGAGATCGATGGGCCCCACGGCATGGTCTCCTCGTGGGGCGGAATGTCGCCGCCGAAGGACCCGAGCATGGTCAAGCCCATCGAGCGCGTGCTCAGGAGCGGACTTTTCGGCCCCTGGGACCGGCCCGACATCGGTGCGCTGCCACCGGCCGTCAACCCGGCCCGGCATCCCGCCTGGGGCATCGACTCCTTCGTCTTCTTCCCCAACTTCATGCTGCTCATCTGGCAGCCGAACTGGTACCTCACGTATCACTACTGGCCGACGTCGTACAACACGCACATCTTCGAGGGAACCCTGTACTTCGTCCCCCCGAAGAACGCTCTCGAGCGGCTGCAACAGGAGCTGGCGGCCGTCACCTTCAAGGAGTACGCGCTGCAGGACGGGAACACCCTGGAGGCGACGCAGACCATGCTCGAGTCCCGAGCGGTCGACCGGTTCCCGCTCAACGACCAGGAGATCCTGCTGCGGCACCTCCACGTGACCGCCCGAGCGATGGTCGAGCACTACCAAGGATCCGCGGCGAACGGGTCCACGCCGGAGGCTGCCGATGCCGTGCCTGCCTGACGCCTTCGCCGATCTCGAGCCCTTTGCCGGCTGGTCGCTCGCCAGCGAGCACGAGCGCTACGCCAAGCGACTGTCGAGCACCATGGACGAGCTGCAGACGTTCTACGACGCCGCCTTCCCCCGCCTCGAGGAGGTGGCCGCCTACCTCGGCCAATTCGACCTCGCCTCCCTGCCCGAGGCCGCAACCCGCTTGCTGTGGCTCTGTTACTCGCTCGTCAACGCGTCCTTCCCGGTCGAGGTGTGGCGCCAGCCTCGGGTCCCCGACAGCGGTGCCGCCAGCCTGGAGATGGTGGTCGAACCGGCCGTCTGACGTCGGAGGGCGGCGCCCCGACACCAGATCGGCCGGTTACGTGCGAAGAACGATCCTCTCGTTCTCGTCGGTCGGACCCCGCTCATGGGGAGAACCAGTTTTTCACTTCCGTCGGTTAGGCTCTCAAATATGAGCACGGACGATTCAGGGGCGGCTGCCGCCACCGACGACGACCCCGTTAGCTGGCGGGAGCTGGCCGTCGCCCGGGTGGCGGACCCGGCCCGCGTGCGGGCCGAGACACGCGTGCAGAGCTTCCTCGACGCCGCCGTCGAGCTCATGAACAGCGGATCGGGGAAGGACTTCACCGTCCAAGAGGTGGTCGAGCGGTCGGGCCAGTCACTGCGCAGCTTCTACCAGTACTTCGACGGCAAGCACCGCCTCCTGCTGGCCCTCTTCGACGAGTCCGTTCGTTCGACGGCGGACGAACTGCGCCAGTCCATCGCCCAGGAGACGACGCCGTTCGCTCGGCTGCACCGATTCACCGTGGAGTACTACCGCATCTGCGGCCCGGCTCCGAAGGGACGGTCGTCCAAGAAGGCGCCCACACCCCGGGCCATGGCCGAGTTCGCACAGCAATTGCTTACCGAGCATCCCAAGGAGGCGGCCCGGGCCTTCGTCCCCCTCCTGTCCCTCTTCGAGGAGCTGCTGGAGGAGGCGGACGCCGCCGGCGACCTGCGCCCCGGTCTCTCCCACAGCCAGATCGCCGGCATCGCCCTCCAGGCCATCATGTTCCACGCCTTCTCCTCGACCATCAGCGGGTCGCCCATCGATACCCAGGTCACCGCCGCCGCCGAGGGCCTCTGGGACCTGCTCCTGCACGGCGTGGCGGCCACCGGCTGAGGAGTCGACAGCCGGGAGACTCGTGGGGCGCTAGCCGCCGCCGATCTCCCGGTCATCCCGGAAGACGGACCCGCCCTTCATCACGAAGACGACCTTCTCCAGGGTCCCGATGTCGGCGGTGGGGTCCCCGGGCACGGCCACAATGTCGGCCAACAGGCCGGGCTCGAGGCGCCCCCGGTCGGTGACGTCGATGAGCTCGGCGGCCACCGTCGTCGCCGCCCGGATGGCCTCGAGGGGGGTCATCCCACGATCGACGAGGGCGAGGAGCTCCTTGGCGTTGCGACCGTGCGGGATGGCCGGCGCGTCGGTGCCACAGGCGATCCGCACCCCTCGTCGGATGGCCTTGCTGGTCGTCGCCTTGGCCTTCGGGAACACCTCCGCCGCCTTGGCCTGCAGCTCGGGTGCAGCCGACGAGACGTCCATGCCGTCCGCCAAGTAGGTGGTGGGCACGAGGAACGTCCCGCGCTCGATCATGAGCTCCATGGTCTCGTCGCTCATCAGCGAACCGTGCTCGATGCAGTCGATCCCCGCTTCGATGGCCGCCCGGATGCCGTCGTCACCGTGGGCGTGGGCCGCAACCCGGAGACCCGCCCGATGGGCCTCGTCGGCGATGGCACAGAGCTCCTCGTCCGAGTACTGCTGCGCGCCCGCCGGCCCCGTGTGCGACATGATCCCGCCCGAGGCGCACACCTTGATGAGCTCGGCGCCGTGCTTGATCTGGTAGCGGACGGCCTTGCGCACCTCGCTCACGCCGTTGGCGATGCCCTCCTCGACGGTCAGGGGGAGGACGTGTGGCGCGAAGGCCTGGAACATGGTCGGGTCGAGGTGGCCGCCGGTGGGCGTGATGGCGTGCCCCGCCGGGACCACCCGGGGGCCGTCCACCCATCCGAGGTCGATGGCCTTCTTCAGGGCGACGTCGAGCAGAAGACCGCCGGTCTGGATGAAGAGACCGAGGTTCCGCACCGTCGTGAATCCCGATCGCAAGGTGCGCCGGGCGTTGGCCACGGCGCGGAGGACCCGAACAGCCGGGTCGTCCTGCACCGCGTTCAGGGGGCTGCGATGGTCCGGACCACCGAGGAGCAGGTTGACCTCCATGTCCATGAGCCCGGGCAGGAGGGTGACGTCGCCCAGGTCGAGAACCTCGGCCTCGGCGGGTAGGGCGGCGGGGTCGAGCTCGGCGATGCGGCCATCGACGACCAGGACGTCACCGGGCTCGACGAGGGCGCCGGCCTCCACGTCCAACATGCGAGCGCTGCGGAGGTGGGTGGACGGCGGTGTGCCGGTCGGGCTCATGGCGCCTCCTTGCCAGGCGTGACGAGGGGCCGGCCTCGCCGGTCGGCGTCGGACTCCCTGTGTATAATGCCACTCTTCCATTAGAGAGGGCCATTCTCAGGGGGGACTCGATGAACGGTGCGGACGATCTCATCCTGATCAGCGTCGACGACCACGTCATCGAGCCGCCCGACGTCTTCGTCAACCACCTCCCGCCGAAGTACCTCGAGCGGGCGCCCAAGCTCACGAGGCGGGACGACGGCTCGGACGTCTGGGTCTTCGGCAAGGCGGTCATCGAGAACTCCGCCCTCAACGCGGTGGCCGGCCGTCCCAAGGAGGAGTACGGCCTCGAGCCCCAGAGCCTCGAGGAGATCCGGCCGGGCTGCTACGACGTCCACGAGCGGGTGCGCGACATGAGCGCGGGCGGCGTGCTCGCCTCCATGAACTTCCCGTCGTTTCCCACCTTCACCGCCCGGCTGTTCGCCACCGACGACATCGAGTTCTCGCTCGCCCTCGTCCGCGCCTACAACGACTGGCACATCGACGAGTGGTGCGGCGCCTATCCCGGTCGCTTCATCCCCATGGCCGTACCCGCCATCTGGGATCCGGAGCTCACCGCCCAGGAAGTCCGGCGGGTGTCGGAGAAGGGCTGCCATTCCCTGACCTTCACCGAGAACCCCGCCGCGCTCGGGTATCCGAGCTTCCACGACGACTACTGGGACCCGCTGTGGCGGGCGCTGTGCGATACCGGGACGGTGCTGTCCATCCACCTCGGCTCGTCCGGCCGCCTCTCGATCCCGGCCGTCGACTCGCCGCCCGACGTGATGATCACGCTGCAGCCTATGAACATCCAGTCGGCCGCCGCCGACCTCCTCTGGTCGCGAGTCCTGAAGGAGTACCCGGCGCTGCGCATCGCCCTGTCGGAAGGCGGCACCGGCTGGATTCCCTACTTCCTCGACCGCGTCGACCGGACCTACGAGATGCATCACACCTGGACACTGCAGGACTTCGGCGGCCGCCTGCCGAGCGAGGTGTTCCGCCAGCACTTCCTCACCTGCTTCATCAGCGATCGAGTGGGCGTCGAGCTGCGCCACCGCATCGGGATCGACAACATGGCCTGGGAAGCCGACTACCCGCACAGCGACTCGATGTGGCCGGGCGCCCCCGAGGAGCTTTCGGGCGTGTTCGCCGACAACGCCGTCCCCCGGGGCGAGATCGACAAGATCACCCATGGGAACGCCATGCGCTGGTACTCCTTCGATCCCTTTGTCCACGTCCGCAAGGAGGACGCGACCGTCGGTGCCCTCCGGAGCCAGGTGGCCGGCCACGATGTGTCGGTCATGGCCCTGAGCACCCGGGTGCGCACACCCGACGAGAAGCTCGAGGGCTTCCGGGAGCGGGCCCGGCGGGCGATGGCCGCCCAGAGCGCGTGACGTGAACCACGGCGACCGACCGGCCCCCGGGGCTTTGGGCTACGGGGGCGAAGCCAGGGATCGAGTGGTCGGCGACGGGTCATGAGCGGGAGCGACCGGCGGCAGATGTCGCTCGTGGGCTTCATGCAGGCCGGCAACACCACGGTCTACGCCGGCTCGTGGCGCTTCCCGGCCACCGAGCAGGGGTTCCTGACCCAGGGGTACTACGAGAAATTGGCCCGTACCCTCGAGCAGGGCTGTTTCGACCTCATGTTCTTCGACGACCGGCTGGCCATGCCGGGGATCTACGGCGGCTCGGTGGCCGACGCCGTTCGCCTCGGGGCACGCCCGGTGAAACTGGACCTGTCGATCGTCCTGGGTGTGTGCGCGGCGGCCACCACCTCGATCGGACTCGGGGCGACCTATTCGACGACCTATTACTCGCCCTTCCACGTGGCTCGCACGTTCGCCACCCTCGACCACCTGTCCGGAGGCCGGGCGGCGTGGAACGTGGTGACCTCGGTCAACGACGGTGAGGCGCAGAACTTCGGATTCGAGGAGCACCTCGACCACGATGCCCGCTACAACCGCGCCGACGAGTTCCTCGAGGCGACCACTGGCCTGTGGGACACCTGGGAGGACGATGCGCTCGTGCTCGACCGGGCAACTCCCGTGTTCGCCGACCCCGAAAAGGTGCACGAGCTCGGTCATGTGGGCGACTGGTTCCGTGTGCGGGGCCCGCTCACCGTCCCGCGGTCACCGCAGGGCCGCCCGGTGCTGCTGCAGGCGGGTTCGTCGGGTCGGGGCCGCGACTTCGCCGCCCGGTGGGCGGAGCTGATCTTCACCGGTGATCCGGACATCGGCCTTGCCCGGTCGCACTACGCAGACCAGAAGGAGCGCATCGGCGAGCTCGGGCGCGATCCAGCCGGGGTGCGGATGCTGCCCATGGCCTACACCGTCGTGGGCGAGTCACGGGCCCACGCCGAGGAGCGCGAGCAGGTCTTCCTCAACGAACTGGTCGACCCGACCGCGTCCTTGACCCTGTTGTCAGAGCTCATGAACTACGACTTCTCGTCGCTGCCCCTGGACGCCCCGATCACCGACGAGCTCATCGCCAGCGTGTCCGGGATCCGCGGGCTCGTCCAGAACCTCCGCCTGCACATCGGCGACACGGTCACTCTGGCCGATCTGGCCGGTCATCGCGCCACCCTGCTGCAGGGGCCTCGCTTCGTCGGCACGGCGACCGAGGTGGCCGACCAGATGGACGAGTGGTTCACCGGCGGGGCGTGCGACGGGTTCGTGATCGCGGCCACCCATGTTCCCGGCGCCTACGAGGACGTGGTCCGCCTGGTCGTCCCCGAGCTCCAACGGCGCGGTCTCTTCCGCGACGGCTACACGGGCACCACCTTGCGCGAGCACCTGGGGATTGCTCGTCCCGAACGCCTGGCCGCCCCCGTTCGTGCCTGACGAGGTCCACCGTCCGATCCGGGTCGTGCAGTGGGCGACCGGCAACATCGGGAGGCGATCACTCCGGGGTGTCATCGAGCACCCGTCGCTCGAGCTGACCGGCGTCCTCGTCTATTCGCCGGAGAAGGCCGAGACCGACGCCGGCGAGCTGTGCGGGCTCGGGCCGTGCGGGGTGGTGGCCACCGACGACGTCGACGAGATCGTGGCCCTCGGGGCCGACTGCGCGCTGTACATGCCCCGCGGCGGGAGCGTCGAGGAGATCTGCCGACTTCTGGCGGCGGGTACGAACGTCGTCACGACGACCGGCGAGTTCCACCGGCCCGACGGCCTCGACGCCGGCGTGCGGGCAGAGGTAGAGGCCGCTTGTCGACGCGGTGGCACGTCGGTGCACAGCACGGGGAGCAGCCCGGGGTTCATCACCGAGGCGGTACCGCTCGTGCTCACCTCCATCCAGCGCCGCCTCGACCGGCTGGTGATCGACGAGTACGCCGACCTGTCGCAGCGCCCGTCGCCCGAGCTGCTGTTCGACCTCATGGGCTTCGGTCGTCCCCCATCGGCCATGACCGAGGGCCGCGACGAGTACCTGAAGTCGAGTTTCGGCCCCTCCCTCGAGCTCGTGGCCGACGCCCTCTCCATCCCGCTCGACACCGTGGAGGCAGAGGGCGAGGCGGCCACCGCCCGGGTGTCCACCACCATCGCCGCCGGGACCGTGGCAGCTGGCACCGTCGCCGGCCAGCGGACGACGGTTTCGGGGACCCGCTCGGGCTACCCGGTCCTCCAATTCCGGGCCACATGGTATTGCACGCCGGATCTCGACCCGGCGTGGGAGGTGCGCCCGACGGGTTGGCACGTCTCGGTCGAGGGGGACGCCCCGTTGGATGTGGACCTCCGGTTCGCCGTCCCTCTCGAACGGATGGCGGCCATGTCGCCCGGCTACACCGCCAACCGTGCGGTCAACGTTGTCCCCTTCGTGTGCGCGGCACCGCCGGGCATCGTCTCGTCGGTCGACCTGCCCCAGATCGTCGCCGAACTCGGTTCGGTCGCCAGCCAGGTCGCGCCGCTCTTGTAGCGGTCGGTCCATAAATCGATATCGACGTCGATGTCTATACTTTGAGGGGCCATGCACTGTGCTGTTCGACCGAGGCGCCACCGGTGAGGCCGCTGCCCGAGCTGGTGCCGGGGAGCGAGTGGTTCTGGACCTCGGGACACGACGGAAGGCTCCGGATCCAGGCTTGCGGCGACTGCGGAAAGCTCGTCCACCCGCCCGTACCCATCTGCCCCGTCTGCCGGAGCCGGGACCGCCAGGTGCAGACGGTCAGCGGCCGGGGCACCGTCATCGGGTTCACGGTCAACGCCCACCAGTGGCACCCGGCGTTCGAGCCTCCTTATGCAATTGCCATTGTCGCACTGGCCGAGGACCCCGACGTGCGCCTTACCACCAATCTGGTGGAGGCACGTCCCGCCGAGGTCCATATCGGCCAGGAGGTCCGTGTTCGCTTCGAGCAGCACGAGGACGTGTGGCTGCCCCTCTTCGAGCCGACGGGATCGACCGATTCGACCGAGCGGGTGCCCCCACCAAAGCGTCCGGTCCCACGTCCGCCGGTCTCGGCCGACCGGTTCGAGCACCGGGTCGTGCTGTCGGGGATCGGCCGTTCGAAGCTCGGGCGGCGCCTCATGGTCGACCCGCTCTCCTTGACGGTCGATGCCTGCCTCGAAGCCGTGTCCGACGCCGGCCTGCAAATGGAGGACGTCGACGGGCTGTCGACCTATCCCGGCGGCATCGGGATGGGCATGAGCGAGGGTGGTGTCACCGCAGTCGAGGAGGCCCTGCGTCTCCGGCCGACATGGATCAACGGGGGTGGCGACCTGCCCGGCCCCGGCGGCGCCATCATCGCCGCCATGCTGGCCGTGGCGGCGGGGCTGTGTCGCCATGTGCTCTGCTTCCGGACGGTCTGGGAGTCGACCTACGCGACCTTGCACCATGGCCCGTCGGGCGGGAGTCGGGCATCGGGACCGCAGGCGTGGCGGCTGCCATTCGGCGCGTTCTCGGCCGCCAATTGGATCGGCATGAACGCTAGCCAGTACCTCCACCGCTACGGGGCCACGAGGGAGCTCTTCGGGACGATCGCCCTCAATGGCCGGGCCAACGCGGCGCGGAATCCCGCCGCCATCTACCGCGAACCCTTGACCATGGACGACTATCTGTCAGCACGCCCGATCACCAGCCCCTTCGGGCTCTACGACTGCGACGTTCCCTGTGACTGCTCGGTTGCGGTGATCGTGTCCGACGCCGCCGCCGCTCCGGACCTCCCCAAGCCGGCCGTGCGGGTGGAGGCCGTCGGCACGCAGGTCACCGAGCGCATCTCGTGGGACCAAGGGACGGTCACCCACGAGCCCCAGCTGCTGGGGCAGTCAGCGCACCTGTGGTCACGGACGTCGCTCCGACCGGCGGACGTCGACGTGGCGCTGCTCTACGACGGGTTCACGTTCAACGCCGTCTCGTGGATCGAGTCGCTCGGCTTCTGCGGCTTCGGCGAGGCGCAGGACTGGATCGACAAGGGTCGGACCATCTCGCTGGAGGGCGACCTGCCGCTCAACCCGCACGGCGGCCAGCTGTCCGAGGGGCGGACCCATGGGTTCGGCTTCGTCTACGAGGCCATCACCCAGCTCCGCCACGACGCCGGCGAGCGACAGGTGCCCGAAGCTGGCACCGCGGTGGTCGCCACCGGCGGGGGCACGCCGTCCGGCGTACTCCTCCTCCAGCGGGGGGATCCATGACGGCGCGACGGCGGGGCGAACGGTGCGACCGCCAACGACTCGGCGGTGACATCATGACGACGGGATCGGAGGAGTTGTGGAGATGACGAACGCGCCGGCCGCGGCACCCGTCGAGACCGAGAAGCCGGTCGGTCCGCGCTCACGCAAGGGGGTGCGGACCCGGGCGAGGCTGCTCGAGGCGGCCAAAGAGATCTTCGAGGAGAACGGGTTCCTCGACGCCCGCATCTCGGACATCGCCGAGCGGGCCGGCCTGTCTCACGGCTCCTTCTATCACTACTTCGAATCGAAGGAGGAGATCTTCCGCGAGGTGGCCAGGGCACAGGAAGAAGACCTGAGCCTGCACTCCATCGTGGCCAGTGGACTCCTCGCCACCGGCGACGTCAGCATGCGCGACCGCGTTGAATCCTCGATCCGCCAGTACCTCGGCGCCTACCAGGCGGAGGCGGCCATCATGGGCGTCATCGAGCAGGTCTCGCGCTATGACACCGAGGTGCGGTCCGCCCGATTGGCGATGCAGGGGACCTACACCAAGCAGACCGAGGACGCCATCCGTTACCTCCAGGCGCACGGTTTGGCCGACCCTCACCTCGACCCGGTGACGACGGCCGCCGCACTCTCGGCCATGGTCTCCCGCTTCTCCGAGATGTGGTTCGTCCAGGGGCAGATTCATGCCGCATTCGAGGACGGGGTGGATCAGCTGGCGACGCTCTGTGTGAACGCGCTCCAGTTGAGAGAGCGCCCCCCGTCCGACCACCGGCCCCGCTAACCGGTCCGCCCGGCGACCGGCTCGAGGGGAACGGGCATGACCGCAGCGTGGCCGGTCGGTGTTGTCGTCGGCAACCCGAGGCCCGGGTCGCGCACGCTCGCCGTGGCCACGGCCGTTGCCGACGCGGTGGCCGGTGCCGTCGGCTTGGACGCGGCACCGAGGGAGGTGGTGGACCTCGCCGACCTCGGTCCCGCTCTCTTCGATCGCTCCGACGCGCGGGTGGCCGACGCGATGGCGCGGGTGGCGCGCTGCCGGCTGGTGGTGGTCGCCTCGCCCACCTACAAGGCCTCGTACACGGGACTGCTCAAGTCGTTCCTCGACTGGTACTCGACCTCGGGGCTGGCCGGGGTGACGGCCGTCCCGGTGATGGTCGGCGCCGGGCCGCGGCATGCCCTGGCCGTCGACGTGCACCTCCGTCCCGTGCTCATCGAGATCGGGGCCACGACACCGAGCCGGGGCCTCTATGTCCTCGAGAGCGATCTGGACCAGATCGACCGGGTCATCGCCGAGTGGTTGGTCGAGGCGTCCCCGTTGCTCGCCGCTACCGTCAGCTCGCGCCGCCAGTACTGCTCAGAGAGAGGGGAGAGCGGGTAGCCGGCGGTTGGTGATTGCCTCCTCACCGAGCTGGATGGTGAGGTCGCGGCTGCTCCCGAGCAGCTGATCGAGGACCACCACTCGCCGGAGGTAGCGGTGGAAGGGGTGGTCGGTCGTGAAGCCGACGCCGGCCAGCACCTGTTGCGTGTGCCGGGCGACGGTCGAGGTGGCACGGCCGGCCAACGCCTTGGCCACGGTGGCGGCGGTCGTCGTGGGCATCTCCCAGGCCGCGGCCAGGGCAGCATCGGCCTGCTCGAGGGCGACGAATGCGTCAGCCAGTCGGTGGCGGACGGCCTGGAAGCCGGCGATGGGCCGGCCGAACTGCACGCGGTCGAGGGCGTGGTCACGGGCCAGCGTCAACATGGCCCGGCCGGCACCGACCAGCTCGTGGGCGACGGCCAGACGCCCGACGGCAACGGCCGCCTCCCAGGCACCGGGGGCATCGGTGGCATCGGTGGCGTCGGCGGCATCGGCCGTCCGGCCTCCCCCGGCCGAGCTCGGCCCGCAGCCGAGGACCTCCACCCATCCGAGCCCGGGGTCGAGGCCGGCCAGCGGCCGGGAGGCGAGCGCGGCGACCTCGACCTCGTGCACTGCGGGGCCGCCTGAAGCGTCGGTGACGACGAGCGCACGAGGGCAGCGTCGCAGGGCGCACGTGCCGATCCCCCGCACCGAGAGCCCCTCCGGTGTGCGGATGGCCGGGGGTGTCGAGCGACCGAGCCGGGGCAAGATGACCGCGGTCCGGCCGCCGCCGCCGAGCGCCTGTGCCAGCACGTCGTCGAGCGCGGATGAGATGCCGTTGCACGCACCCTGCAACGTGAAGACGGTGCCGATCGCCGTTCGGCGGTCGGCGACGAGCGCCTCGGGCCAGCCCAGCTCGTCGAGGACGCCGTCGAGCGAGTCGACACCCCGTGCCTCGATGGCGTGGCGGAGCGTGCTCTCGAAGAGCTTCTGTTCGCTCCGGTCCATCACGTGTCGGGACCGAGTTCCAGCAGCCGGCGGGCGATGATGTTGCGCTGGATCTCGGCCGTCCCTCCGTAGATGGTGGCCGCCCGCGAGTACAGGAACTCCGATCGCCACTGCTCGATGTCGGGCTCCTGACCCACGCAGAGCTCCTCGGCGAGGGCGTCGGCGGCCACGTCGAAGACGGCCTGCTCGGCCGTGGCCATGAGCACCTTGTCGACCGAAGTCTCGGGCCCGAGCTTCTCGCCTTTGTCCATGCGGTACTGGGTGGCACGGGACCGGGCTCGCAGGGCGAAGAGCAACAGCGCGGCATGGCCGACGTCGTCGGCGCGCAGGTTGTCCGGCGGGGCCGAGGCCAGGAGCCGGTCCATGCGCTGGTGCAGGAAGGCGACGCGGTGCCAGAGGGCAGTGCTCCGTTCGAACGGAAGGAGGTCCATGGCGACCGACCAGCCGTTACCCTCGCCACCTAGGGTGCGGTCGAAGGGGACCACGACGTCGTCGAAGAAGACCTCACAGAACTCCTCCACCCCGTGCATTGTCCGGAGGGGTCGCACGGTGATGCCCGGCGTGTCCATGTCCACGAAGAGTGCGGTGATGCCGCGGTGGGCGGAGTCCACCGGGCCCGTCCGCGTGAGCAGCACGCAACGCTGCGCGTACTGGGCGAGGCTGGTCCAGACCTTCTGCCCGCGGACGTTCCACCCCTCACGGGTCCTCGTGGCCCGGCAGGACAGCGCGGCGAGATTGCTGCCGGTGCCCGGCTCGGAGAAGCCCTGGCACCAGGTCTCGTCCCCCCGAAGCAAGCGCGGCACACTGGCCGCCGCCAGATCCGGCGACGCGAAGGTGATCACCGTGGGCGCCAGCACTTCGGTCATCGAATAGATGCCGGGCTCCACGAGGTCGCGTTCGGTCAGCGCCTGTCCGAGGTAGGCGCGGAGCAACGTCGATTCGCCGAGACCGCCCACCGCCTCGGGCCAGCCGTACCGCATCCACCCGGCATCGAACAGCTCTCGCTTGACGGAGGCCAGCTGGGCCATCTGCTCGTCGAGGGTGCCGGTGCCACCGCCCTCTCCCCGCAGCTCGGGCTCGTGCTCGTCCAGCCACGCATCGAGGGAGAGCCGGAACGTGCGGAGGTCCATCACGCCCAGGCCGAGGCCGGAGAACGGCGCTGGTGCGGCGGCCGACCACCGGGACAGAACGCCATATTCAGATACGATAATGGAAATCTTGCAGAGGACTAGTGGTGTTCCCGGGCGGGGCGGCATAGCCTGCCGAGCCGCGACCAGGAGGGGAACGTTGATCGACGACGAGAAGCCGGCAGTCAGGGATTCCCGCGTGCCGGGGACGACGAGAAGCTCCACGCGTTCGGCCCCATCGTGAGCGACCTCATGAGCGGAGCGGCCGAACTCGCCGAGACCACCGACGTCAAGGGATGACCGCCGAAGGTGTCGTGGTCCGCGAGCGGCGAGGGGCTGTCCTCGTCGCTCGGCTGAACCGACCGGCGGCGCGCAACGCCCTCAACCCGGAGCTCATGGCAGCCGTCGGCGCCGCGCTCGGGGATGCCGAGGCCGATCCGGACATCCGGGTCGTGGTCCTGACCGGCACCGGCGATCGGGCCTTCTGCGCCGGGATGGACCTGCAGGCGTTCAGTGCCGGCGAGGAGATGGGCCCCGGTGCCGACGCGGCGAACCGGACCTTCCACCGCTTCCTCGGTGGCGATGTCGAGATCCCCGTCGTGGGTGCGGCCAACGCCACCGCCGTGGCCGGCGGCTTTGAGCTGCTCCTCGGTTGCGACGTGATCGTGGCCAGTGAGGAGGCGAGGTTCGGCCTGCCCGAGGTGAAGCGCGGGCTGTTCCCTGCCGGTGGGGGCACCTTCCTCGGCACGCGGATCCCGCTCGGCGTCGCCCTCGAGATGGCGCTGACCGGCGAGACCGTCGACGCGGCCCGGGCCTACGAGCTCGGTCTGGTCAATGCCGTCGTCGCCTCGGCCGAGGTCGTGCCCACCGCCCTCGACTACGCCGAGCGCATCGCGGCCAATGGTCCTCTCGGGGTCAGGGCGGCGAGGGAGCTCGTGCGATTGGGCGTCCGCGACGCCGGCCGTGCGGCCGAGCGCCAGGAGGAGATGTCCCGCGTCGTCTTCGCCAGCCAGGATGCCCGGGAAGGCGCCCTCGCCTTCATCGAGAAGCGATCGCCGGTCTGGCAGGGTCGCTGACGGCGACGTGCGCGCCGCCGTCTGCCGCTCCTACGGCCCCCCCGAGGTCGTCGGCGTGGCCGACATACCGGCACCCGAGGTGGGGCCGGGCCAGGTGCGGGTGCGCGTGGACGCCGCCGCTGTCAACTTCCCCGACGTCTTGTTGGTGGCCGACGACTACCAGCTGAGGGTCCCCACCCCGTTCGTCCCCGGGAGCGAGTTCGCCGGAGTGGTGAGCGAGATGGCACCCGACGTCCAGGGGCTGTCGTCCGGGGATCGGGTCTTCGGCACGACACTCGTGGGCGCCTTCGCCGAGGAGGTCGTCGTAGCCGCCGCCGCTCTGAACCCTGTCCCAGCCGGCCTCGACCAGTGCTCGGCCGCCGCCCTGGGCGTGGCCCATCGGACGGCCTTTCACGTGCTCCGCTCGGTCGCCGCCCTGCAGCCGGGCGAGGAGCTCGTCGTCCTCGGCGCCGGGGGAGGGGTGGGCCTGGCCGCGGTCGAGCTCGGATCCGTGCTCGGCGCCTCGGTCACGGCTGTCGCCTCGTCGGAAGAGAAGCTGGCCGCTGCCACCGGGAAGGGCGCTCGGCGCTCGATCGACCACCAGTCGGGCGACCTGCGGGCCGCCCTGCGCCAGGCCATCCCGGACGGGGCCGACGTCGTCGTCGATCCGGTGGGCGGGGCGCTCTCCGAGCCGACCCTGCGCTCCCTTCGCTTCGGCGGCCGGTTCGTGACCGTCGGCTACGCCTCGGGGAGCATCCCGAGGATCCCGTTGAACCTGGTGCTGCTCAAAGGCGTCCACGTCCTCGGTTTCCAGTTCGTCGACTTCGCCACCCACCGACCGGACGAGTTGCGGCGCGACGAACGGGAGCTGCTCGAGCTGGTCGGCTCGGGCCGGGTCCGCCCGCACATCGGGGCCACCTTCGCCCTGGCTGACGTGGCCGCCGCCCTTCGCTACGTGGCCGACGGGCGAGCGGTCGGCAAGGTCGTGCTCGACGTCACTGGGCAGCCGGCCACCGCCACTCCCTGATCGACGGCGGCATCCGGTCAGATGTACATGCCACCGTTGACGCCGATGATCTGACCGGTGATGTAGCTGCCGCCGTCGGAGCAGAGGAACGCGCAGGCGGCGGCGATGTCGGCCGGAGTCCCGGCCCGGCCGAGGGGCACCATGGGGGCGACGACGTCCACCCCCGGGAACTTGCCCGAGGCCTCGGCCTGGCGGGCCATGGGTGTGTCGACGAGGCTCGGCGGGATGGTGTTGACGGTGATCCCGTGGCGGGCGAGGTCCCTGGCCAGTGCCTTGGTGAGGGAGATGACGCCACCCTTTGACGCCGCGTAGTGGGCCATGTTCGGAGCCCCCGACTGCGCACTCGACGAGGAGATGGTGACGATCCGGCCCCATCCGCCGGCCAGCATGTCTGCCACCGCCGCCTGCACGCAGCTGAAGGTGCCGGTCAGGTTGACGGCGATGATCCGGTCCCACTGCTCCGGAGTGATCTCCAGCAATGGATCGAAGGCCTCGACGCCGGCGCTGGTCACGAGGATCTCGACCGGTCCGAGCTCGGCCCGCACCCGTGCGAATGCGGCGGCGACCGAACCGCGGTCGGCGACGTCGCATTCGACGGCCAGCGCGGTCGAGCCCTCAGCGCCGAGCCCGGCGGCCGCCGCCCGGGCGCCCTCCAGGTTCGAGTCGAGCAGGGCGACGCGATGTCCGTCGGCCGCGAACAGCCGCCCGACACCGAGTCCGATGCCCGACGCCCCGCCGGTGACGACGGCGACGCGGCTCACGGGTTGCCGTCGGCCGGGGTGAACTCGAGGTGCAGGCTACTGAGGCCGCGGAGGATCCAGGTCGGCTCGTAACGGAAGCTGGGGTTCCCGGCCGGCCCGTGGTGTTCCTCCGACAGCCGGATGTCGTGCATCCGACGGAGGATGCGCTCGAGGCTGATCCGACCCTCCACCCGGGCCAACGGTCCGCCGGGACAGGAATGGACGCCACGGCCGAAGGCGATGTGAGCGTGGGCGTTGGACCGGTCGAGGCGGAACTGCTCCGGGCACTCGAACCGGCGGGGATCACGGTTGGCGGCGCCGTTGAGCAACATGACGGGTGTCCCGGCGGGAACCTCCACGCCGCCGAGCGTCGTGGTCCGCCGGGCCAGGCGGAAGTCGGCCTTGACCGGGCTCTCGATGCGTAGTGCTTCCTCGATGAAATCGGGGATGCGCGAGGTGTCCGCCCGGAGCTCCTCCTGGAGGTCCGGGTGCTCGGCCAGGTGCTTCAACGAGGCCGCCAGCAGGCGGGCGGTCGTCTCCTGGCCGGCGGCGAAGAGGAAGGTGGCGGTTCGCACCACCGCCGTGACCTCCGGAGTGGACCCGTCGGGGTAGGTGGCGAGGGCCAAGGCTGTCAGCACGTCCTGGCGCGGCTCTTGCCGTCGCTCGGTGATGAAGCGCGCGAACCACTCGTCGAGCCACGCCAGTGGGTTCATGCCGGAGTTGCTCTCGCCGCCGTCACCGATCTCACCAGGGCGGCCGCTCAGTCCGAATCCTTCCCGAAACTGATGGTGGTCGGCCTCGGGTACGCCGAGGAGGTCGGCGACCACCAGCATGGCGAAGGGCTGGGCGTAGGCACCGATGAATTCGCACCGGCCGTCGGCCACGAACTCGTCGAGCTGTCGGTCGGTCAGGCGCCAGATGAACGCCTCGTTGTCCTTGAGCCGCTTCGGGGTGATCAGGCGCATGAGGAGCGCCCGCTCGCGGGTGTGGTCTGGCGGGTCCATGGTGACCATGTGCTCGTTGAGGGGTAGCTGGTCCCGGTAGCGGTCGACGATCTCGCTCACGTCGTCGCCCTCGAGCGGCACCGGGAAGGTGGCGAACGGGCCGACGAAGGCATTGCACGACGAGAAGGTGTCGGTGTCTCGGTAGACGTCGGTGGCCTCCTCGTAGCCGGTCACGGCCACGACCCCGAGATGGGGGAGGGGGAGGACCGGACACTCGGCGCGGAGTTCCTCGAAGTAGGGATAGGGGTCGTCGACGAGCGACTCGTCGTTGAAGAAGTCGGTCGTCGTCCAATCGGGCAAGGAGGCCTCCTCTGAGCCGGCCGAGAGCCAGCACCGTGTTGTGCAATTGCACAGCAATGCTGAGCAATTGCTTAGCAGGGGGTGGGGGACGTGGCAAGGTATCGGTGATGACGACGGGCCCGTCACGACGCATCGGCGCCGCCGACTCGAAGAGTCGTGCCCAACTCGTCGAGGCGGCCGAGCAACTGCTGCTGGACGAGGGCTACGCCGCCGTCACCTCGCGGCGGGTGGCGGCCAAGGCCGGGCTCAAACCCCAGCTTGTGCACTACTACTTCCGCACCATGGACGACCTCTTCGTCGAGGTTCTTCGCCGACGCGCTGAGGAGAACCTCGTACGGTTCGAGCGGGTGGTGGCCGCCGACGGATCGTTGCGATCGCTGTGGCAGCTCAGCCTCGATCGGCGAGGCGCAGCCTTCTCGATCGAATTCGCGGCGTTGGCCAACCACCGGAAGGCCATCCGCACGGAGATCGCCCTCTATGCCGAACGTTTCCGGGCTCTGCAGCTCGAGGCCCTTGCCACCGCCCTGGCTGTGGACGGAGTCCCCGAGCGCGAGATGCCACCCATCGTCGCCCTGCTCATGATGACCGGCCTCGCCCAGGTCCTGTCGATCGAACAGGCACTCGGTGTAACCGCCGGTCACGAGGCGACGACCTCCTTCGTCGACCGATTGATCGGCCGGCTCGAGCCGGCAACCTCGTCGGAGGTTGTCGCCGGGCGCGAGCCGGCGTCTCCCGGCGATGCACAATTGTCCCTCTGACCTGGGGTCCTTCTCCTGGCCAGTGGGGTTTTTCGGTCAAGATGGGCCTCCGATCAGCCGATGAGAAGGGGATGGACGGGGACCGGGAGCGTCAGTTCAGCGGCGTCTACGTCCGAATGGTGGTGCAGTTCCTTCGCGAGCGGCATGACGCCGAGGTGCTCCGTCGGGTCCTCGCCTTCGCCGGTGAGGATCGGCCCATCGAGGTGCTCCTCGACGACGCCGTGTGGGCGTCCTACGACCAGATCCGCCGACTGTTCGAGGCGACGGCATCGATGCTCGACGGCCCGTCATCGTTGACCGACGCGGCACTGGCAACACCGGTCGACTCCGGATCCAGCGCGGAGCTGGCACAGTCCCTCCAGGACCTCGGATCACCGAGCTCGCTTCTCCGGGCCGCCCTCAGTACCGACTCGGCCTTCGGCCTCTCCACCGTCCGACACATGAGCGGCGAAGAGGTGACCCCCGATGAATGGCTCGTTCGGACGTGGTTCACGGAGGGCTTCGACTCCTTCCCCGAGTTCTGTGCATTCGAGACCGGCGTCCTCTCGTTGCTGCCCCGGCTCTTCGGGCTGCCCGCCGGAGACGCCGTCGAAGAAACCTGTTGCTGTTCTGGCGACGAGTGCTGCACCTTTCGGCTTCGCTGGACGGAGGACGAGGAGCATCGTGCCGAGCAGGAGCGGCTTTATTTCGAGACCCGATCGCACTTGTTGGAGTCTCGGCTCGCCGCCATCCAGCAGACGGTGGCCGACCTCGTCTCGGCGCCCGACCCCGATGCCGGACTCAGCCGGGTGCTCGAGGCAGCGTCCCGATCGATGTATGCACCCTGTTACGTCCTCGTGACCGATCCTCGCCTGCCGATCCGACCGAGGCTGTTGGCGCAAGGGGTGGACCCCGCCGAGGCCGGTCGAATCGGAGCCGAGCTGCTGGAACCGGAGGGCCGGACCGCCCCGGGCCGGTTGTGTGTCGAGGTCGCGTCGAACCGAACTCGCTACGGCTGGTTGGCGGCTGTCGACCCGGGCAGCCGGGAGTACCTCGAGCAGGAGCGGCGGGTGTTCGCCTCCTACGCGGCACTGGCGGCGGCGGCGCTCGACTCTGCTACCGCACTCGACGAGGCACGGCGTGAAGCGACCACCTCGGCCACTCTGCTCGAGCTGTCACGGGACCTGGCCGCCCTGTCGGGCCCGGAGCAGATTGCGACGCAGCTGGCCGAGTCCATCCGGCGGGTCGTCGACTGCGACCGATCGCTCGTCCTCCTGACCGAGACGGACAGGGTTCTTGTGGGCGGGGCCGACGGGTTCCCGGCCCGGGTCGAGGCACGGCTCCGCCAAGGCACCCTTCGGTCGAGCGACCTCGACGCGCTCGGCCCCGACCTTGACTATCTCGACGCCGAAGGTACGACGGCCGTCTGCTTGGCGCACGGGCTGCCCACTGACCAGATTCCAGTGGCGGCGGCCACCGTGCCGATGACCGCAAACGAGGAGATGCTGGGGTGTCTCGTGGTGTCGGTGATGAAGGGACCGGAACGCCTCCGTGAGAGCAACGGTCTGAACGACGCGCTCCGCGGTATCGCCGCTCAAGGCGCCGTCGCGCTGGGCAACGCGCGCCTGGTGGCAAGGATCCGACACCAGGCACTCCACGACGAGCTGACCGGACTCGGAAACCGGGCATTGATGATCCAGAGCCTCGAACAGGCGTTGTCCCGCGGCCGGCGACTCGGCCATGACGTCGCTGCGCTGTTCATCGACCTCGACGGCTTCAAGGAGATCAACGACACCCTTGGCCACGCTGCCGGCGACGAGATCCTCAACCAGCTCGGCGGGCGTCTGCACGGCGTGCTCCGCTCCGGCGACACCGTGGGCCGGATCGGCGGCGACGAATTCGTCGCCGTCCTCGAAGGCGAGTGTCTCGACGCCGGACCAGAGGCGATCGCCGAGCGTGTCATGCGGGAGATCCGGCGCCCCTTCCGCTTATGCGGTGGATCGCGTCAGGAGCTGTGGGTGACGGCCAGCATGGGCATCGCGGTGGGTGACCGGCCGTCTGCCGACGAGATGCTCCGCGACGCCGATCTGGCCCTCTATCGGGCGAAGGCGAGCGGCAAGGACTGCCACGTCGTCTATTCGTCCGAACTGGCCGAAAGCTCGTCGGGTTCGAGCCTCCCCGTGTGGCACTGACCACATCTGGGCTCCGGGGCTGACACCGCTTCCGGAAGCGTCGCCTACGGTCTTCGAGGCTTGAGCCGATGGGTAGATGGCGCACCAAGGCCCGATAAATCGCCGATCGGGAGGGCAATGGCTCGATGCCGGCCCGGATCAGACGATTCAAGATGGTCAGCGGCCGCCAATCGGGATGGACTGGGCGCACCTCGAGCACCTTGGCCTAGACCTAGACCGCGGGTGGCGTCTGATGTGGGCAGGCAGGAATTCGGATTCTGTGTGCGCGATCCGTGCGCGTAGTCACCGAAAACAGGGGCAAATCGCGGTCACTTATGGTCGACCGAATCTGCGGTCTGGCTGCAGTTACTCGATCACCACCAGGTGAAAGGGTGCCTCGATCTGGGTTCGCAATGTAGAGGCCGAGGGTTCGAGTCCCTTCACCTCCACTGAAAGGCCAGTTCAGAGGCCAAAAAGTGGTACTCCCCGGAGACCGTTGAGCGCTACGTTGACGTTGTGAAATTCAGCCATTCGAAGCGCAATTCGAAGCGCACCCAAACCAGGACTTGTCCCGGACCCCGCTTCGGGGGCCTTACCCGTCGTTCGGGCGGCTGACAAGAGAACGACTCGCCTGTCACTGGCTGGTGCGTACGGTTCGCTCGACGCTGTTGCCGGAACCGCGGGTGCCTAGCATCGGAAGGTGAATCGGCTGGGTTGTCGCTCCCGCAGCCGTGGTCAACGTCGCGGAAGTGACGACAGCACTACCTGGCCACCAGGCAAGGAAGACACCGTTGCCGATACTGGTGACGACGTCCGAGCCATCGCTCAGCACCAACGTCGCGGCCGTCACGCCCGAGCCGACCGAGCCTTCGGCGATCGTGTAGGCCTGACCGTCGGCTGAGTCGGCTTGGAGTCGGTCGACGGCGATCTGGCCACCCTCGGGCAACGCCGGCTGGCTACCGATCTCCCTCATTTGCGAGTTGGCCTGCCCGCTGGAATTGATCGACGGGCCGCTGACGCACATGAGGGCTGTAGAAGTGTTTGCCCCGAACAAGACCAGCGTGAAGGGTCCGCGGGTGTCGACGAGCGACACTTGGGTCGCTCCCCCGGGCAATCCCGGTGGCGTTTTGTCGGATGGCGGTGCGCTCACCCCGGCCTTGCATGTCGCCTCGGCGCTCGATACTTGGCCAGGCGCTGGCGTCGTCGGCGATGGAGTCCAGGCTGCAAACGCGTTGGCGGTTCCCGGACCGGCAAGGACGAGCAAGATCGACGTGGCGCCGCCCGCGACAAGGACACCACCGCCTAGCGCCAGGCCTCCTCTCCGTCGGCTTCGGCGGCGGCCAGCGATCTCCTGCACGAGGTGTTCCTGTCGAGTCGATAGTCGGAAATCACTCAGGGTAGGGACGGGTGGGGTCTCGAGGTCGTTCATTGGCGCTTCCTTTCTTATTGAGCGATGGGTGTCGAGGCGACGGGGGCAGATTCCTTGAACTTGGAACGGGCGCTGGCCAGACGAGAGCGGACGGTGCCGATCGGGATATCGAGCGCCGTTGCCGCGTCTGAGTAGGTGAGCTCGCTCCACAGGACGAGGAAGACGACTTCTTTTTCTCCTTGGGTAAGCGCCGAGATCGCTTTGAGCGACCGGGCAAGTGCCTCTTGTGCCTCGAGGCGTGAGATCGTGTCCTCTTCGGAACTGGCGCCGTTTGTCGGGACCGGAATGCGATCGAGCGCCGATCGATAACGTCGCAGCGAGCGATCAGCGTTTCGAACGACGTTGTTGGCCACACCGATAAGCCAGGGCAGTGCGCTCGTGTTCGAGAGCCGCAGCTTGCGGCGCCGTCGGAACGCCTCTATGAATACGACGCTGGTCAGATCCTCGGCGAGATCGAGGTTGCCGGTCCGTCGAGCGCAGTAGGCATAGACAGAGCGCGAATGCCGCTTAAACAGCTCGCCGAAGGCCTCCGGTTCGCTCCCAGCCAGCGTCAGGAGGTCGCCATCGGTAGCTTCGGAGAGCGCGGGCACACTTAATAGTGTCCGCAAGTCCCTCGAAAGTTCGAAAATCGGTCCACAGGCTTGCCCTGACGTGCCGGTGGAGGGCAGGCAATAACTACCGTCTACCGTCTACCGCCTCGATCTCTGGTCGACGGTGGAGGGGGTCCTCATCATCTGCACAACACGCGGAGACAGGCGTTGGCCTGGCTGCTCAGCCGAACAACGTCCGTAGCCGTTCCCGCAACTCAGCCGGGTTTGAAAAGAGATCGTCTTCTCCACCCAGAATCGAGTCCTCGTTGGAATCGAGTCCTCGTTGGGGTGCCGTCAGGTGTGGGCGGAGTTGGAAGGGTGGTGGCCGGGGTTGACCAGGCCCGTCTCGTAGGCGTAGACGACCGCCTGAACGCGATCTCGCAGTCGCAGTTTCATCAGTATCCGGGTGACATGCGTCTTGACGGTCGTCTCGCTCACGGTCAGTGTGTCGGCGATCTCGCTGTTGCTCAGCCCGGTGGCCAGGCAACGGAGGACCTCGAGCTCCCGTGGCGTGAGCTCGTTGAGCTTATCGGCCGGGCGTCGGCCGGCTCGTGTGGTGGCGAACTGCGGGAACGGTCCCGGGGGCCGTTACACCCACGACCTCGGGCGCGGTGGGAAGGCGGAGTCGCTCACCGCTCCGGCGGCTATTGCCTGCCCCGCAACGGCACATCGGGGCGTGTGGATAACCCGCCTCAGCCGAGTTGCTCAAGTTGACTGACCACGTCTTCGAGCGGCACAGAGGCGTCGATCTCGATCGTGGCCGATGCCCGAAGCAGAGGCTCCACCTCTGCGACATGGCGAAGGATCATCTCTCGTTCGGCAGACGACTTCCCGTACGGGTTGTCACTGCGTGCTGCGATCCTTGTGAAGAGCACATCGACCGGTGCGCTGAGCAGAGCGACGTGGTCGAACTCGGCATAGAACCGTCCTTGGTTCGTCTTGCACCCAGCAACGAAGAGTCTTCCGTCGACATGACTCCGGAGAAGATCGTTCACTGCGTCCTCTCGCCATATCCAGTCCGGTGAACCATCGGGCAAAGTGACCCAGTAGCTCCACTCGTCGGTGTCGGTGTCAACAGTTCGATGTCCCCGTGCAGCGAGGACCCGGAGTGCAGAAGATTTTCCGGTGCCTGACATCCCAGTGACGAGAACTTTGGGCATGGGGCGAGGGTAGCGAACCGGCACCCACGACCTCACGCACCGAGCGCCTGTCCCATACCACCGGTCGCTAACTGCCACTGACCCGCACGGGTGGGACACCGGCACCCAAGGCGGTATCCGGCACGTTCCAGCGGCTAAAGGCGCTCAATGTGCCTCGAAATCGTCGCGAACACGCGCTCCCTCGCATTGCGTGTGCATGATGGAGGGAGTGGGGATGAGGTCGACAACAGGGGCTACTCCAGCTGGACTGCATGGGCGGTTCGGCGGGGCAGCGGATTCGTACAGAAGGTCGGCACTCATCGCGGGCCTCCACTTTCACAGGGAGCGGAGGCCCCGCTCCTTCATCGCATCACTTGAGGGGCACCGTACCCAAGCCATTTTCCGCAACGCCCGTTGGTCAGCGGACCCAAAGGGTCGGCCGTTGGCCGAACACTTCGATCTGTTTGTCTCGACTGCGCCCGGCTACGGATTTCTGCTGCAGGTATAAGAGTTGGTGTAGATGAGGTCGGTGGACACTGCGTGGATGCTGTTGGAGTAGCCGAAGAACAGCTCGGTCCCAGAGGGCATGGCCGCAGGATTGATCACTGTCTCGGTGTGGGCGGCCATCTGCTGCACCTCACTGGGTGCTGGGCCGTTTGGCGCTGGCACCATTGTGTGAGGCACCCCGCTGGGTAGCTGGGTGGACAGGACGCCGGCGCTAACCGGGTCGGGTGGCGCGGGGTTGGAGGTGCAGTAAGTGTCGGCCTTGACCAGAGCCGGGATGCCGTGTTGGGTGAGTGCCTGCTGGAGGGTGGCGGGATCGAGTATCTGATTCATGGTCAGGGTTAGCGTGTCGGTGCCGTTGACATTGCTCGTGAGGATGAAGGCTGGGGCCGGGATCGTGGCCGGGCTATGAGCGGAGGCTGCGGTGTGGATTCCGGCCGTGTTCTGGACAGGGCTCGCACCGAGAGCACCAGTCAGCGTGACTGCCAGTGCCGCGGCCGCCACGGCAGCGGTAGCGGCGAAGCCGGCGAGCCGCCGCCGCTGGTGGGCGCGTCCCCTGCTCGTGATCGTCGTCAGCGGTGGCCGGTCGGGGACGGCCAGTTCAGACAGGGCGTCGCGCAGATCCAGTGCCAAGGCGCTGTCGATCGGGTTGTCGTCGTGGTTCATAGTTTGACCTCCGTGGTCGTTGCGAGGGCGTCTTCGCTGCGAAGGGCTGTCGTGGCTCGTGATAAGTGAGCCCGGACGGTTCCCGGCGCGATGCCGAGTTGCCTGGCGGTCGTTTCGATGTCCAGGTCGAGGAAGACACGCAGCGCGATGACCTCCCGCTGGCGGGCTGGCAGGCGGCGGAGCGCTGTGAGCACGACAGCGTCCAAGCCGGTCCCCGGGCTGTCAACTGCCGCGATGTCAAGACTGGTCAACGCAGTTTCCTTGCTACGCCGGTGCCACCAGGACGCCCCGGCGTTGAGCGCGGTGCGGACTATCCAGGCCCTCGGGGCTGGATGATGGCGGATCTTGTGCCAGGACGCGTAGGCCCGGGCGAAGGCCTCGGCGGTCTGGTCCTCGGCCAGCGTCATGTTGCCGGTGCTTGCGGCCACCGCCCGCAGACAGGGTTCCCAGCTCGCCTCGAAGAACTCGGCGAACTCTGGGTTATCTCGACTCACAACCCCTTAACCCCACAATGACCGGAAACGCTTACCTCGACCAGAAAAACCTGGTCGCAACTTCGATCTAAGTGTCGCGCGGTGGAAGCACCGATCCACGATCGTGGCCCTGGCACAGTGGCAGCCCGGCGCTCGGGGCCCGGTCGCACGATGTATCAATCCGGGCGGCGGTACGTGGCGGGAGTGGGTGGTAGAGGTGCCCCGATCGCTGGCTCGGGGAGCCGTCGCCTGGTGAACCCAGGCGGCCACGGCGATAGCCTTTATTTGGATGACTCCAGATGACTACCCCAGGGTCCTCTCGCCCAAGGAGCAGGCTGAGGCCGACGCTCTTCGCAAGACGATAAAGGACACTCAGGAGCAGATCGCTCTTGCCAACCAAGGGTCATCGTCGCGGGAGTTCCGAAAGGATCTTCAGATCCTTCTTCGAGATGTCCAAGCGAAACTCGACGAGATCATTCCGCCGTCGACAGACCCTCCACCCGCCTAGAGGGAGTGTCCCAGAACATCGGCTCAGCTTGCGCTGAGGGTGACCCCGAACGTCGCGTGTGGCTACGACGCTCCTATTACCTGTCAAGCCCTTTTGGGAGGCTCTGGAGTGAAAACAGCGGGCAGAACAATGACGAGCCACTCGGCTACGAGGGCGAGCTCTTATGAGGCCACGCGTTTCGCAGAATAGGACCCGGACGGTGTCGGCAAATCGCATTGAGGTCAGCCCAGCGGAGCGACAGTTATCGAGAGAGCCAGACCCCGTGGCCGGCGCCACCAACAAACGCCACTTGACAAACGGGATGCGCGACGCTCGCTTCCCCCGGCCGAGCAGCACGACGCTCTCGGCGTGCCGCTGCCTAGGCCGACCTACCGGACTGGCGCTCGTAATGCACAATGGCCGACGCTGGCGCTTCCAAAAGCGAAAACTCCAGGCCCTGCCGCATCAGGCTCTTGCCGGATAGCAGTTCCTTGCTGCTCAGGTCGAAGTTTTCGATCCGATATTGCCAGCCGACATCCAAGCCGTGCAGGATAAATCGCATCGTTGTCGCCTCGGCGTCGGACCTTCGAAAAACAAGGACAACACCGCTCCCCGCCGCGGGACGGTCAAATTGGAATGCCATCCATACGTCATCCTCCAGGCTGAACTCCGTCAGAGGATAGAAATCGCTGTACAACAGGTCGTCTTGTATGCGCACGAATTCCTCGTTCATCCTGCGAAGCAGCGCCCAGTCTTCCTCGCTCGCGGTTCCCACGTCGACACTCGACGCATAGCTCGGGGCGAGGGAGCTACGCACCACGTACTGGCCCGGACCCCATGCACCGTTATTGGTGGTTTGGGGCCCCACTCCTGTCCCGTAGTAGGGGAGCCATAGGGATATGCCATAGGTCTGACACTGGTTACCGGTCGGCTCGAACTGGTAATCGCTCCGTAACAGAGGGACCGAGCGGCGCATCGTCTCGAGGTCGTTGCGGCGGCCACCCGATGCGCAGCTGTCTATCCAAAGGTGAGGATGGCGCTTGCGCAACTCGTCCCAAAAGGCGAGATGGCCGATCACGTGTTTCACCTGCGTCATCCCGATGCGGCCCGGCACGTCTTTCGCGTTCCAGTAGTCGAGCGGGTCCATGTTGAAGTCCTGGCGGAACACGTCTAATTCGTGGCCCGAAGCGGCCTGGTTGGTAATGATGGTGTCGAAGTGCTCCACTAACCAGGCCCAAGCGTCGACGTTACCGAAGTCGAGGAGGAAGCTGGGGTCTGAGGCGGGGTCCGGCGGTGGGATGAGCCAATCCCGGTGCTTTTCGAACAGCTCAGTTAAAATTCCCACCCGCTCCGGCTCGCTCCATAACAAAGACTTCATGTCATGATCCATGGCCCGCTGGAATGTTGGCCTCATACCGTCCGGGAAGCGCTTCGGGTCCGGGAACCAGTTTCCTACACCATTGGTCCATTGCTGGGAAAAACCGTCGGGTAACCCGCTCGGAATGGCATACCACCCGGCATCCACCCACCAATGTGTATAGAAGCCACCGTGGTCCCTGGTGGTCCCCCGCCGAACATAGGAATCGATTGCTGAGAGTTCTCCTGACTGGTCAGGGAATAAGCTCAGGCCGCCGGTTGTGGGTGTTATGGGTGTCGGGAGGGTCCCCCCAAAGCGCGGCAAGTTGTAGTCGACCATCCATCTCCGCCACTTGTTCTGTGCGACCAACCAGCTATCGGCGCTCCATGGCATAAGGACGATGAGGGGGGTCCGAACCTCCTCGCCTGCTTCCAAGAAGGTATCCAAGAGCATCGCGTCGGCGATGTCCCCATAACTGTTCAGCAGTGGGTCGGCAGACGTCATCGCGGCTTTGATGCGCAGGCCTTCATGCTCGTTGACCAGCATTTGGGTGGTCCATTGCCCTGGCCATCCGACGGCGACCATGACCCCCTGGTCGTCCCAAGAGATATTGAAATAGGGCCACGTGCCGTTCGACGGCCGACCGCCCAGAGGGAAAAGAAGTTGCGCCTTACCCGGCACCAGCTGCGAAGTCTGCGGCGCGTAGTCATCGGCTTGCTGCGCGCTGCCATTGAAATGGTGAAGGGCATATGGTGCCCTGGGTGACCCGTTGATGATGGTGTCAGCGGCCAGCACGGCGTTCAACTGCTGTGAGGTAGTCGATGAAGGGTTGGCGAAGGACACTGTCCATTCGATCGCCCCGAAGGTCTCGTAAACAACGACCGCCGCTTGTACCTGAAGCTCTCCCGACGGCGCCCGCCACGTGACCAACTCCTCGGAGCGCCCCGGCGAGGAGCTGATTTTGCGCCTTGTTGCCCGCCACCGTGGCAAGAGGCTCGCCGACGGCTGTCCGGCGTAATTGAACGAGAAGGGCGGGTTAGCAATGAAGTCCGATACCGCCGCGTCGGCAGTATTACTCCCTACCGCAGCTTGCGCGACAGCAGGCGTCAGAAAGTGGTTCCCGGTTGAGGCCAAGGCCACTGACCCCGTGCCTACCCCCAGCAACTTGAGGAAGAGTCTCCTGTCCACCGTCGCAACGCTCCCTTAGCCTGGCCACTGCCCGTCCAGGTACAACCGAAGCCCTTAATTGCCGCAACGCCCCGGTTGAGCGAGGCCGAACGCAGACTAGTGCCCTAATTTCCTTCATAGGGTTGGGTCCTCCACCACCTGAACAGCGCGGTTGCGCGAACTGGCCTTTAGCTATCCAGCGAGGGTGTGCCGACCCCCCGCTGATGGGGCAGGCAGTTGCCGCTGATCGCCCGGTGGGGCCGCAGCGAGGAATACACTTCCGTCGTCAAATGGCGCCGGGCACTCACAGTGCTTGCTTCGGGCGGCTGCAATGGCGCGGCGAGCCCGGCTGGTCCAGACCAGCCCGGAGCTGTCCTTGGGTCAGTCTGAGAGCGTTGCCCAAAAGGCTCTGCACCGAGGCTCAATCCACTACGGACGTCACAACGCTTGTGCGGCTAGTTGGGCAAAAAGGGTGGTAACGGGTCTGGCCCGGCGGTGAACGTCAAAGAGCCCGACCTCGGTCACAGCGCCCTGCGGATTCACCAGCTCGGTCTGCCAGTCGAACTGGTCTCCCCTGCTGTACCAGCAGATCCCGCGTACCGGTATGTCGTCGTGGCGCAGTCTGCGAAGTCCATCCGTGAGTGAAAGCAACCACGGAATCTGGCCGCTGATGCCAAGGGATAAATTCGAGGTCTCCGCCACCCAGAAGGGCACGTCGTAGCGGTCGTGCCACCGTCGAAATTCAGCAACGGCGAATTCGACTCGCTCGTGGATCGACCAGTCGGGGGCAACGCCCCCGATAGGAAGGATCGAGGTGGGGTAGAAGTCGAGGCCCGCAACGACCCGGTCAGTCACCGCGAGAGAATGGATGCGCTCGAGCAATGCGGTATCCACGGGATCAAGATAACGGGCCAACGCCGGGAGAGGGTCTCGTCCGAAGTGCAGGTCCCATACGAGCCAATTCCATTCCCGCAACGCCTGCACGTCAGCATCAGCCTGCGGCTCAACTGCCACCGGAACCGGGAAACCTTCGGACCCAATCCACCACCCGCCGCGATCGCCACGAATGCGCGCCAGCGCCTCCAGGTTGGCCAAGACAATATTGGCCAGGATCCGCGCGTGATCGGGCCCTGACGCGAGCCGGTCATTCCACTTTCCCAGACAACCTGAATTCTCTGCCGTGACGCCTGGCTCATTGATCGGTGTGAACCATCGCGGTTCTTGATAGCGGTTGAGGAATGCCTCGACGTATCGACAGAACGAGTCCACCCATCGCTGATCGGCAAAGCCGTCGAAAGAATTGGGGAGACCAAAGTGCAACAAGTCGACGATCGGCTCCACGCCGTGTTCAGCGCAACACGCCAGTGCTCGATCCCAGAGTGTCCAATCGTAATGGCCTGGTTCTGGCTCACTAAGACGCCATGGTGCCCCGTATCGAACGATCTTGATGCCGAGAGCGGCAATCGAGCGAAGGTCATCGTCAACATGGGAGTAATGGTCACTTTGAGCGAATTGGTCTTGGCGATAGGGAACTCCATCTGCAAGCACCAGAGGATCGGACCCTTCTTCGCCCACCGCCCACGCAAAGTCAGGGAATCCGTCTTCGGCAACAATTGCGTCCGACATAGGGTTGCGAATCTAGCGGAGCGGGCACATTCATCTAGCGCCCTTGCACGAACATTCCTGTCGGTTACGACCCCAAAGGGCTTGCCGTCAAGATTCCCTCCGACAGCTCATTCTCGGTCGAGTCCGAACCTGCCTTCGTCCGTCACCAAGCCTTGTTCGACTGGCTCGCACTGCCCGAGGTTGTCCCGGAGCTTGTGGGAAATGAGGTGGCGGTCCCCCGCCTGATGCCTGCTGGCTGGTAGGTGTTCAGGTGACGAAACCAACACCACCTACAAGAAGGGGACCACCACCAATGAAGAAGAAGCTACCTGTTGTCACCGTCGCGGAGCGGGACGAGGCGGCGCGCCTCGCTGACCTGCCAGCGGAGGCGACCGTCGCCCTCCAAGACCTGGCGGGAGCCATCAAGGACGGGCTCATGGCGTTCTGCTGCTCAGCGGGGCTGGCTGTCGTGGCCGAACTCATGGAAGCGGAGATCACCGAAACGGTGGGGCTGAAGGGCCACCACGATCCCGAGCGTGTCGCCACGCGCAACGGTTCTGCGCCGGGCTCGGTCGTCCTCGGCGGGCGCACCGTACCCCTTCGGCGTCCCCGGGCCACCAAGACCGAGGGCGGCGAGGTGCACCTCGACTCCTACGCCGCCTTCAATGATCGGGATCTGCTCAGCCAGCTCGCCGTCGAGCGCATGCTGGCCGGAGTGGCGACACGGCGCCACGCCCTCGTCGCCGAGCCGATCGGCGAAGCGCTCGAAGACGTTGCCCGGGGAGACTCACGCTCGGCCATCTCCCGGCGCTTCGTCGCCGCCACCAAAGAGAAGTTGGCCGAGCTGCTGGCGAGTGACCTCTCGGTCCACGAGGCGGCGGTGCTCATGATCGACGGCATCATGTTTCACGAATGCTGCTGCGTCGTCGCCCTGCTCATCACCGCAGACGGGACCAAGATCCCCGTGGGCGTGTGGGAGGGCGACACCGAGAACGGAACCGTGGTCAAGCACCTCCTCGCCGATCTGGTGGCGCGGGGCCTGCGCTACGAGCCGGGGCTGCTGCTCGTCATCGACGGGGGCAAGGCCCTCGCCGCGGGCATCAAGCGGGTCTTCGGCAAGCACGCGCTCGTGCAGCGTTGTGTCTTGCATAAGCGTCGCGACGTCGCTGACTACCTCGCCCCCGAGCTCGCCCGGCGCATCGACCGTCAGCTGGCCGGCGCCTTCGGCGACTGCGACCCGGCGCGCGGCCTCAAGGTGGCCACAGGCCTCGCCGTCCAGCTCGAGCGCGAGCACCCCTCGGCCGCGGCATCGCTGCGCGAAGGACTGGACGACATGTTCACCGTGCGCCGGCTCGGAGCGTCGGACCGCCTCGCCCGGTCCTTGTCGTGCACCAACGCCATCGAGTCAATGATCTCGACGGTGCGCCTTGTCAGCTCGGACGTCAAGCGCTGGCGGGATCCCGCCATGGTTCGCCGTTGGGTGGGGACCGGCATGATCGAAGCACAGCGATCGTTCCGTCGCATCAAGGGATGTCGCGACATGAAGGCACTGGTCGACGCTGTCCGTGCCGACGTCTCTCGACGAGTCGCCGAAGAGGAAGGAGCAGTTGTCGCATCTACCAAGTACGATCAGAGTGCCGCCTGAACAGCTGTGGGACCGTCACCGAAATTCCACAGGACTCGGGACATCCTCCACTGCCCACAGGGCATCGGCCAAGTGGCCGAGGCCTGGGCGATCCTTTGCAACCATCCCCTTCGATCCGGAGGTTGCCGAAGATGGCCCAGTGTCTAGATTCGAGCTAACCGCGTCGCCATCGCGCGGTTCGTGCGCGATTTGTGCGCGATTGGGTGGAGGGCAGGGGTCGACGAAGGTCACCATCGGTCTTACTGAAATCGCGACCTGGCGACGTCAGTTTCTTCGTCGGTAGCACCGGAATGTTGACGCCGCTTTGTCCAAGTCAGAGGCCTGCGCGCGGCTTGGGAATCCTGCATCCAGTCAGAAGGGGCAGGTGGATTACCTTTGGCCAGCTGGCTATGGAGTGCGCTTCAATCCCACAGAGTTGGTCGACGGGAGAAGTCGCGTGGTGCCCATGCCGGGGAACGCATCTTGTTTGGGGGAGGCGTCGAACCATCGCGCCTCATAGTTGGTCCACTACAAAGGGAATGGCAGCGTTTTCGTCCAGTCGGGCATCAGTCGCAAGTGACCCTTATTGCCGGAAGGGTGGGCCAGTCTGAGATGGTGTCCCACTTCTCGACGCCAACCGGCCCCGGCGTGAACCGGGGCCGGTGCGGTAACGAGGTATCTCAGTGCTCGAACACGCCCGCTGCACTCAGTCCGGAAGGAGAACTGGCTGGAGCATCTGCCGCCGGGATCGTGTAGCCCTGGGCGGAAGCGTTGAGATTTAGGTTATTGGCATAGACGCATAGTGCGTCACCAGCGGGAACGATCTCGCCGGGAGTCACCGGAGTCGATGACCCACCATTGGTAGTGGGATCAACAAACCCGAAGACTGCGATCAGGGTGCCCGTAGCAGTGCTGCAGGCTGTATTGCTGACGAAGTACACAAAGCTTGGCGCCGCCGTGACGCTTCCGACCTCGTAATAGCCGCCTTCGACGGACGTGACAACCGCTGCCTTACCGGAGGGCGGGTAAAGCAGGAGTGTGGCCGGGTGTCGACAGCAGACTGATCCCCTCGGCAATCTCCTCGTCACCACGAACAATCCGAAGCCGATCCTTTGGGATAGCTGCCGAGTCCGGCACCGTCTGGCGGCGGGCTCTAGCCCGAGATGAGCAATGATCTCAGCCGTTCCCGCAGCTCAGCCGAGTTTGAATGAGGCATCGTCTACTCCACCCCCGAAAGTGCGAGTCAGCTGTGAGAGTCAGCCGGGTCCGCAACCCGGCTGACTCGCGCCATAGGCGATTTCGTGCGCGATCCCTCAGCGGGCCAGGATGGTGGCGGCGGCGATGCCGGGGGCCCCATAGACCTGGGCGTAGCCGACGCGCGGGTCACCCTGGACCTGACGGTCGCCTGCCTGACCGCGGAGTTGGAGCACAAGCTCGTGGACTTGGCGGAGGCCGGAGGCGCCGATCGGCTCACCGTTGGCGATGAGGCCGCCATCGGTGTTGACCGGCATGGAGCCGGTGATCTCGGTGGCACCCGCGGCGAGAAGCTTCTCCTGCTCCCCGTCGGTGCAGAAGCCGTTCTCAGCCATGTGAATGACCTCGGCGCCAGCATCGGTGTCCTGGAGCTGGATCACGTCAACGTCCTCGGGCCCGATCCCTGCTTCTTCGTAGGCAGCGCGGGACGCGTACACGGTGGGGGCGACATCTTCCTCTATGGGGGCCCATGTGGTGTTGACCTCATAGGCGCCGTAGTTGCGTGTGCGGATGGCAGTCGCCTTCACGTACACCGGCGTATCGGTGTATCGGTGTGCGATATCGGCGCGACAGAGCACGACCGCCGCGGCGCCCTCGTCGGGAGCGCAGAACATGTACGAGGTGAGCGGGTAGTTGAGCATCTGTGAGCCGAGGATCTCCTCCTCGGTGATCGGCTTGCGGCGGAAGGCATTCGGGTTGAGAGCGCCGTTGCGGTAGTTCTTCGCTGCCACCTTGGCCAGCGTCGCAGAGGTGACACCGTAATCGTGCATGTACTTGTTGATCTTCATGCCGAAGAACTTGGTAGTGACGTATTGACCGTTGTCGCCGTACCAGGCGGGCACGTTGGTGAGCATCGGGTTGCCTTTGAATGAGCCCCGAGGGTGCTTGTCCGTGCCGACAGCCATCACGATGTCGTCGGTGCCGGCGAGGATGGCGTTTGCGGCCTGCTGGATGGTGGCGGCTCCGGTCGCACACGCGCTGAACACGTTGATGAACGGGATACCGGTGAGTCCGATCAGACCGGTGAGGGGGTCGGTCCACACCTCCCAGCTCCCGCCGAAGGCGCACTGGACATCACTCCACGGCAGGCCAGCGTCGGTCAAGGCCAGCTCCACGGCATCGGCGCCCATCTCGAAGGCGGACTTGTCGCCGTGGCGGCCAAAGGGGTGGAGGCCGACCCCGATGATAGCGACGTCGTCCATTTAGCGCTCCTCGTTGTTCTCGACCCCGACCGGCGCGAAGGCGAAGGTGATGATCTCGTCGCCGTCGCCGTCGACGTAGAACGGGACGATTCGCAGCTCGACCTCCATGTCGAAGTCGAGCTTTTCGGGGTCGCTTTCGGTAAGCCGCGACTCGACTCGCACAACGTCGGCAAGCTGTACCAGCCCTACCCCAAAGGGCTCGAAGGATGCCCCTGTCAGATCGCCCTTATAATCGAAACTCGGCGGGAACCCCTGCGTCGTCCAGGACACAAGGGTGCCACGGCGTGGCAGGGGTAGTTCGGCCATGCCCGGGTCGCTACAGCGCGGACACCGGGATTGCACCGGGAACGTGACCGCCCCGCAGCCCTCGCACCGGCTACCAATCAGCTGCGGGTCATCTGCCGGCCAAGTGAACACGTTCGCGATCGGCTGCTGCATCAACACTCCTCCACCGTCAGATTCACCGCGATCACGGTAGTCGGCGGAGGTACAAACATCCAGAGACCTTGAGAGGTCGTGGACAGGCGCTCGAGGGAAGGCTGTGGCGGCCCATCCTTCCAATCCGAAGTGCGGAGCGCCCGCACCTCTGGCCTCGAAAGCTATGGAGTCGCCAAAGGCCTCCACGGGCAAACGTCGCCGTGGTTTTAAGAGCGTGCTGCCGAACGCTTGCTGTCGGTGCGTTTCGAGGGACGAGTGATTGCACCCGCTGACTGAAGAGGATCACGGCTGCTCGACGGGCCGATCCCCACACCTGTAGCGTCCATCCATGACGATCCTGCTCGAACTCGACCTCACCGGAGAACTCGTCGAGGATGCCGGCTCCCATCCCATCGAACGGGTGCTGGCCCGTCGACGCGTTGCACTACGTACGCTCGTTGACCGACTCGCTGAGGCCGCCAAGGATCCCAACGTCGTCGGATTACTGGCCAAACTGGGCGCCTCCTCGATGTCGCTGGCACAGGCAGAGGAGCTGTCGGATGCCGTGGTGCGGTTCCGCACGGCCGGCAAGCAGACAATCGCCTGGGCCGAGACGTTCGGCGAACTCGGACGAGGAACGACGGCCTATGTGCTAGCCACTGGCTTCTCCGAGGTGTGGATGCAACCTTCGGGCAGTGTGGGCTTGATGGGAGCTGCGGCAGCCGGCGTGTTCGTGCGTGGCGCTCTCGACCGCGCCAACGTCGAACCACTGTTCGCCCAGCGCCACGAGTACAAGAACGCAGCGGACAGTCTCTTGCGTTCTGAGTTCACCGAGGCGCACCGCGAGGCAACCGAGCGCTTGGCCACATCCGCCTACGAGCAGATCGTCTCCGCCGTGGCAGTTGGTCGGAGGTTGCCCGAGGAGCGGGTACGTGAGCTCGTCGATCGGGCACCGATACCCGCTACCGAGGCCCATGAGGCAGGACTCGTCGATCACCTCGGGTATCGGGACGCCGTTCATGAGGCGCTCGATCATCGGTGGGCAGAGAAGCCGACGCTGCTGTACCTCTCCCGGTATCGCCGACGCTGGGACGGCCTCCGCCGAGCCCGACAAACACGGCGGCCTGCGGTCGGGCTCATCGAGGCGGTGGGGGCGATCCAAACCGGCCGGTCCAAGCGGGGCCCGGTCGGTCGGGTGGCGGGATCAGACACCATCGCTGCCGCGTTCCGTTTCGCGGTGCGAGACGAACGCATAAAGGCGATCGTGTTTCGAGTCAATAGCCGCGGTGGCTCCTACGTAGCTTCAGATACCATTTGGCGCGAGGTGTGCGTCGCCCGCGAAGCCGGCAAGCCAGTCGTAGTCTCAATGGGCGACGTGGCCGGTTCGGGCGGGTATTACGTGGCCATGGCTGCCAACGTCATCGTCGCGCAACCCGCGACGCTCACCGGCTCCATCGGGGTGCTCGGCGGAAAGCTAGAGACGAGCGGACTCCTAGAGCGGCTCGGCGTGAGAGTCGAAGGTCTCGCCCGCGGGCGCCACGCTCTGATGTTCTCGTCGCAAACCGGTTTCACTGACGAAGAATGGGTGAAGCTCGGTGAGTGGCTCGATCTCGTTTACGACGATTTCACCGAAAAGGTCGCTCGCGGACGCGCCATGACGCGCGAGGCAGTCCACGGGGTAGCGCGCGGCCGCGTGTGGACGGGAGCCGACGCCGTCGAACGCGGACTGGTCGACGAGCTCGGCGGACTTCGCCGGGCCGTGGAGATCGCCCGGGAGCGTGCCGGCTTGGCGGCCGACGCCCCACTGCGAGCAGCCCTAGCGGTATCGCCGGTGAGACGCCTGCGCCGACCACGAAACAGCGACGACCCGGCAGCCTTCGTCCAAGTCCGGGGATGGAACGCTGAGCTCTGGGAGTGGGGAGAGCACGTGCAGTTGGCGACGGCTCTCGGGCTTCCGGCCGCCGGTCCACTGACCATGCCCGCTGGACCGCTTCGATAACAGCTGAGGATCGCCTGGCCATCACCAGGCTCGAGCTTCAAGGAGCGGTCGACCTTGGTGCCGACAACCCTACCCAAGTCGTTCCCGGGAGTTTTCCTTTTGAGGCCGTGGTAAATTCTCTATTCGTTGAGCTCCACCACATCGGTCCAATCCGCACCGCCCTTTGACAGCGTGGCGCTGATGTGACGAAAAGCTTGCCGGATCTGCGTGTCCGGGTCAGCTGAGAAGGTCCCGTCCGAGTCTTCGCCGTTGTGTCCTATCACGTAGAGCGGTCACCGTCTCGCGCTGCCGCCGGAATATGCATTGACTCGTGGAAGTCCTTCCAATGTTCTGGCGCGACGCCGTTTCGCATCGCTATTCCCGCCGTCCTCTTATGCCCGTCACCCGACCATGGCTTGACGCACCGCGTCGACGGATGCTCGAACATCCTGCTCGCTGGTCGACCAGTTGCTGACCGAGATACGGAGGACGCTGCGGCCCTTCCAGCGAGATCCCGACATCCACGTGGTCCCGGAACGAATAATTCGGTCGACCACCGCACTTGTTCGGCCATCGTCGCCAAACGAGACGCAGACCTGCGTGTAGACGACGTCGTTGAGGACTTCGGCCCCGTCGATGAGCTCGATCTCACGAGCGAGAGCGCGCGCGTTTTCGACCATGCTCTCGACGAGCGTGATGACTCCTTGGCGGCCAAGGGATCTGATGGCCGCCCACGTCGGCACCCCCCTCGCTCGTCGGGAGAGCTCCGGCACCTTCTCGTATGGGTCGCCCGGACCAGGATTGGGATCGCTGATCAAATAGTCCGCGTGGACGCCGAGCGCCGATCGCAGTGCGGTGGACTCACCGACAATGGCGATGCCGCAGTCGTAGGGGACGTTCAACGTCTTGTGCGCGTCGGTGGACCAGGAATCAGCGGCCTCGAAGCCCCGGACGAGGGGCCGCAGCGATGGGGAGGCGCCCGCCCACAGGCCAAATGCGCCGTCGACGTGGACCCAGGCGCCGCGCCGGTGCGCCATGGCGATCGCCGCTTCGAACGGGTCAAAGGCCCCTGAATGGAGGTTGCCCGCCTGTAGGCAGATGATGATCGGCTCTCCATCTGGAATCGCGGCGAGCGCATCTGACAGCGCGGACAGCTCGATTCGCCCTTCGTTGTCCGCGGCAACCGCTCGCGGACGGCCGAGCCCGAGGTAGCGGAGCGCGAGGTCGATCGTGTCATGGCGCTCCGCGCCAACAAGTACGTGGACAGCTGGGGCTCCGCTGAGCCCATCGACGCTGACGTCCCATCCGACGCGGCCGAGCACCGCCGAACGCGCAGCGGCGAGGCCGGCAAAGTTGGCCATCGTCCCCCCTGTGACGAATCCGACATCCGCGGTCAAGGGGAGACCGAGCAGCTCGAGCAGCCAGCTCCCCGCGACTTCCTCGATGGCCACAACCGCAGGCGTCGCGAAGCGAGATCCTGCGTTTTGGTCCCAAGCGCTCACAAGCCAGTCGGAGGCGAGCGCCGCAGGCAGCGTCCCTCCCATCACCCAACCGAAGAAACGCCCAGACTGAATCGCCATGAGCCCGGGCTCTGCGCCATTCGCGAGTTCGTCGACAACTAGGGCGGCATCAAGTCCTTCTTCGGGGAGTGGCCCTCCGAGTCCCAGCAGGACCTCATCTGCGGACTGGAGTGGCCCGACTTGTCGGTCCGGAACCGACGCGAGCCATTGCTTCGCGTGCTCAACCGCTCGGTCGAGCGCCGAGTCGTAGTCGTCAGACCTCGCGGTCACGGCCCTCATTCTGGCCCAACCTCACAGGTGTGACCTCTGATGGATCCCCTTGACTCCGGTCCGGCTACGGCTGATACAGAGGGGCCTCGCCCCAGCCTCACGCACCTCGCTCGAGCGCCTAGCCGAGTTGGCCACAGCCGGTCATACCGAATAGTCGGAACGAACCGGGATCTACTTGGACTCGCAAAATGCGACCGCCGCCCGGTGACCGGTGAAGGCACAGCCGATCGTGGTCAGTTGGCAGCCCGCACGCGGAGGTTGGTTGATAACGATGCCCACAGTCGGCTATGAGGGGCACCCCTGGATCATCCGCGGTGACCCAGAAACTCAACGAAATCAAAGGGTGATCGTCCTGGGACATCGGTCGATGGTGCCGCCAGCCGCCATGCCTTCAAGCTGAACCGGCGTCGAGCCGCCCTTACTGCCCCTGGTGTAGAAGGTCTCGTTCCCCCATTCGCCGTTGTACCCGTCCCCCAAGAGTCGACTCCACCGGATGTGAGGAGGACGCAGTAGGACCCGGTGGGATTACCGGCTAGCGCCGTCGTGCTGAGGGTGCTGGTACCGCCCAGGCCGCAGAGCAGCAAGCCCAAAGGGCCACCGAGGCCTCGAACCTTGCGGCTCTTCGGCTACTCGGTGGCCCTACCAATCGGCAATCTCGCCAGTCGACCCGATTGTTCAGCTGGCTACTTGGCAACTGGGTGTCTTGACTTTGCCGTCGGTCTGCGTCGTAGCCATCGTCGGCAAAGACTCGCTTGTGAGGGCCTTCGTCTGGGTGAAGTTGAGGTTGTTGGTCTCACCAGTGGTCCCGCTGCCCGCCACGCATGTCGGGGCGGACGAGCTGGTGCCCTTCAATGTCGTTATTGGCTCGAGTGTCGCACGCTTACCGAAGTTCGCTTGGCCTCCGCCAGCATCACCGAAGACGCCCCACTCGGTCGTGTTCCAATACTTCGAAAGGTCGAGCTTGCTGTCGCTGTTGGAGACACTCGATGCGCCGGACGTGCTCGTCAGGCTTACCGTGTCGTTGCCACCAGATGTCGCTTGTCCCACGAATGTTGTGTCGCCGAGGGCGTTGGCCGGGAGAGATCCGAACGCGGTTGCGGGGCTGTTGGCGTAGCAGAAGATGTAGCCGTCGGTCGAGTACGTGTCCCAATCGTTCGGGCACGTGGTGTCGTAGTACAGCAGCCAATACTGCATGAACACCTCGTTAGTGTCACCTGAGTAATGGAACGCGTAGACGAACTGCTGCCAGCCGTAGCAGTCCGCTGGCACAGCAGCCTTCGAGCATGCCGAGGGATCGGCAAAGAACTGGCTGTTGAGTTGGAGCGTGAAAGCGTTCTTGACCTGGCGTCCCGTGTCGTTTATCTGGCCCTTCTCGGTGATCCCCGACTTCACGTCCGCGAACGTCCCCGTTGCCTTGGAGAGCGTCCCGGTCACCTGCGCCGTGTAGTCGGCGCCGTTACCAATAACCACAGGGCCGCCTCGCGTTGGCAGTCGTGGTGCCAACGGCACGTCAGGCGCGACCAGGCACGAGGTGGCTTGCCACTGCAACGCAGGATATGAAGCGTGGAAGCAACCGTGTCCCGGTGTGGGAAGGTTCGCAATTGCCCCCTGCCACTGTGCCTGCGCTAGTGGGCTTTGGACGTTGGCAGCGAAGGCCGAACCGCTACCGACGATCGCCAGTGCAATGACGACCGTCGCCAGCATGCAAGTGATACGCCAAGGTTTCACAACCGCCTTCTTTCCGGATGCTCGTCAAGCTCGCCAAGACAAAGCAAACCCGTAGGGAACCACGCCACCAGGACCTCCGTCGACCGCCAATATCACCGGGGAACACTATTGGCGAAAGGGTCTCTGCACAAGCGCTTTTTCGAACACGACGCGGGTCTTTCACTCGAGCTTTCCGGTGAGCGGGTTCAGCGAATAGTAAGTGCCGTTCTTCGAGCCCTCGCCGAGGAAGGTCAGCATCCCACTCCTGGATAGGGCGATGTTGGGAGTCTCCCCGAAGTCGAGGTCACACCCGTGGTCCGACTTGTGGGGACGGTAGCTCCATACCTGCTGGCCGTCCGAGATGCGAAGTGCAAATACCGTTTCCGTCTCCGGAGAAGGATTTAGCGAACCGTCGCAACTGACCTCGCCCAAGACGACCAGCCCTTCCTGTCGCAGGACCCTCCCGGAGGTCCACACGCCACCGCATCCGTAGTTCAGAGATCTGACCAGTTTGGAGACATCGGTCTCATGCATACACTTGGGAGCACCAGTGGATCGAACCGGAGTTGCCTTTCCCGACGGGCCAAGCAAGCGGGCGTTTGGTGATCGCCGCCTCCCTGGCGCTGGTTGCGGATGTGATCGTCATCACTCGAGGTGCGCCCAGCACCGCTTCGCAGAGCCCTGCGACTGGCGATCCCCGTCCTTCTCACACGGCTGGTCGCTGAGATTCTCACCCGACTCGGCCTCGAGGCAGCTCGTTGCCAGCCGTCTACGGCGCGTGCTCGACGTCCTCGATGCCACTCGGCCCGGGCTTGATGACGTCAGTGCTCGCGGCAGTGCCTGCCTCCGACGGCACTGCGGGGGCAGGCATTACCTTGCTCGCAGCACTGCCCAAAGTGGGAGACGGCCGACCTCGGATCGATCGCAGAATTGGAAATTCTGACCGATGAATGAATTTGTGGGACCAGCACCGTCTAATGGTAGGAACTTCTGATGTGGCTCGGTGGGGCAGGCGCAGAGCGACAGAGAGGACTGAACCATGACAGAGGAAAGCAAACAGGTCGAAGTGTCGCGCAGGATCGATGCACCCGCAGCCCTCATTTTCGAGATTCTGGCGAATCCGCAACGCCACATGGAGTTCGACGGGTCCGACATGCTCCGTGGAGCTGTCTTCAACCGTCCCATCTCCGACGTCGGCGACACCTTCACCATGAAGATGAATCGGCTCGGTCGCGACTACCTCATGCTCAACTATGTAGTGGAGTTCGAGCCAGACCGCCGCATCTTTTGGGAACCTGCTCCTGGAGACCTCCCTACAGCTGGCGGTGATCCATCCAAAATCGGCATTCCTGCGGGTTACCGCTGGGGCTACAGCCTCACGCCGGACGGTGATGACGCCACCGTCGTCACTGAGGTCTTTGACTGCGGCACCGAGGAGAACCGTCAAACCCTGCTAGGTGAGGGCGGCAAGTGGATCAACGGGACCAATTCAGTGCTCGAGTCCATGACGGCCAGCCTGGAGAGGCTGGAGAAGATCAGTACCGAGTAGGACCGCTGGCGGCCGTCCGGAGGGTGCTCCTTCCGTCGCCGGCTGTGGGTGCGTTATCAGGGGTGAGTGCGTGTCGGCCGCTAACCGTCACCGAACAGTCACTTTCGGGCGACTGAATAACCGCTTCAGGATGCTCGAGTCCACTCACGACAACGCAGGCGACCTTTGCCATTTTCCGCACAAAGGCCGTCTCGATTCGATCAGCCAAAGACGAAGAAGGCGATCTTCGTGCCGACGGGGCCATCCCGACAAAGCTTGCTACGGTGGGTGGGGAGGCGGGTTCGAATGGCGGGGAAAGCTGTGGCAATGGTGGCGGTTGCGGTGGTGGTCGCCATCCTTTCGCTCGTGGCGGGAACAGCTACGGCCGGAGCACAGGACACGATCACCTACCTATGGCAACCTGGCACGCCAGTCAACGTCCTCAAGCAGCTCGTCGGGGAAGCGTCGGTGGACGAGGGTGACGACGGGTGGCTGGCGACGCTGCCCAACGGACTGGTCACCTCAGGCTCAGACCCCCTCGGTATCCCAGGACCGACGCACGTCGTCCAGGTTGTCGATGGTGCCGACGATTTCATGGCGCTGGCTGCTCCCTCCGGCCTCTCAGGCTGCCCCACGAACACGTCGGTGTGGGCCATCCGCAAAGACGCGGCGACTGTGGTGCCGGGACTGACGGGTATCGGTGTGGTACAGATCGCTGAGGCCAGCGACAAGCAGTTCGCCTTGACGTGCACCGGCCAGGTCTATGCCTGGGGCAACAACTCGAAGGACACGCTCGATTTCCCGGCGAACGTCAAGTATGTGGGGTCACCAACGGTGAACCCGGTGCTCACCGCCCTGACTGGTGGGACCGCTATTAACGTCGTCATCACGGTGGGCGAATCATTCGGGTCGCTCCTTGTCAAGGGCCAGGCCTATGCCTGGGGCAACAACACAGACGGTGAGTGCGGCTGCGGCAGCACAGCATCTGTCGTCTACACCCCCACCCCCGTCGTCCAGCACGGCGTTTCCTACACCTGGGTCGATGCCGGAGGTGACCAGGGCTATGACGGGAGCACAGTGGCGCTCGATGCGGATGGTCAGGCCTATTGTTGGGGCGACAACGAGAAGGGCCAGTGTGGGTTGATTGGGCCGAACCTCACGGAGCCCACGCTGGTAAGCGGACTTCCGGCGCTCAAAGATGCGCGGGCCGGCGGGGAGTACTCACTTTTCCTCGGTCAGGACGGTTCGGTTTGGGTGGCGGGCGAATCCCAACCCGCTCCCGTCGAGGCACTACCGAACGGGAGTGCGACTCAGATCAGCGCAGGTTCTAGGCACGCGGTCGCGGCAGAGTGACCGACGCTCACTTCATCGGGAGTGGCCTTTCGAGTGCCGTTGATCGGCACTTCCAGGCGTGTTGATAGCCCCCTCGGGCCTCTCCGAGTCCCACCCGCGAAAGACCCCCGGCCGGAACCGGGGCCGTCGCAGAAGTGACAGGTGGCTCAGGTGATGATGAGGGGAATGGTGCCCTGAACCGTCGTCTCGGTAATGACCTTCTTCGTGCCGTGGAGAGTGGTCACCGTCTCGGTCACCTTGACCGTGATCGAAGTCGTATCCGCGGCCAGGTGCTTGTTCGGTGTCCCCGACAGCACCCCGGCTGAGGACAACTTCATCCCCTTGGGAAGGGTGACCTTCTTCCACTTCAAGGTGGTGGTGTAGCCGTGCGCACTCACTCCGAGTCCGGCGGCCTGAAGATCGACTGGGCCATAGGAATGGTTCGGTCTGGCGCTGGGAAGAGATGAGGTGGCGATAGCGAAGGGCACGATGGCCCAGGTGAAACTGGCCGTTCCCACGTTCCCGTCGGCATCGGTGGCCATGAGGGTCACCGAGCACACACACGGGGTGATCGGGGTGCCGGTGATGGTTCCCGATGAGGGATCGATCATGAGGCCGTCGGGCAGCCCGGGGGCCGACCAGGCGACCGGATCGATCCCGTTGGTCTGTGAGTTGGGGAGGGCGGTGATGGGAGCGTTGATGTAGTCGCTCTGGTCACCCGGGTTGGTGACCATCACCATCACGCAGGCGGCGACGCTGGTCGAGCCGGTGTCGGGGTTGAAAGTGCCTGCCGGACACGGGGTAGGGCTGGTTGCCCCTTCCGTGTCCACGTAGCTGTTGGGTGGGGCAGCCGTGCATGGACTTCCCCCCGTCGCGCTGTAGTAGCCGGGGGTGCACTGAGCGTCAACGGTGATCGACTGTTGCACCTGGGGAGCCGGGAGATAGTTGGCATCACCGGCTTGGTTTGCATCGATGAGGCAGGTCCCGGCCGCCGTGAACTGCACCACACCCCCGGTCAGCGTGCAGCCGCTCGAACTGTTGTCCAGGGAGAGGACCACCGGGCTGGTCGAGCCCCCTCCCGAGGCCGTCGGGGTGTAGCTCGGGCCGCCGACGACCACTGGGCTCGGGTTGGTCGAGGTGAAGGACACGACCTGGGGTGCCTTGATGGCGATCTCGCTGACCGTGTTGTCGCTGTAGTTCGCCACCCAGACGTCGGTGCCGTCCGACGAGATGCCCTCGGGCCCACTGCCAACGGCGATGGTCTGGATAACGGCACCCGTCGAGGCGGCGAGCTCGGTCACAGTGTTGCTATTGAGGCTCGTCACCCAGACGTGGGTGCCGTCCGACGAGACGGCGACAGGCTCACTGCCCACGGCGATGGTCTGGACGACGGCGCCGGTCGAGGCGTCGAGCTCGGTCACCGTGTTGTCGCTCTCGTTCGTCTCCCAGACGTCGGTGCCGTCCGACGAGATGCCCTCGGGCGCACTGCCCACGGCGATGGTCTGGACGACGGCACCGGTCGAGGCGTCGAGTTCGGTCACCGTGTCGTTGTCGAAGTTCGTCACCCAGACGTGGGTACCGTCCGACGAGATGCCATAGGGAGCGCCACCCACGGCGTCGATGGTCTGGACGAGGGCACCGGTCGTGGCGTTGAGCTCGGTCACCGTGTTGCTGAGGAAGTTCGCCACCCAGACGTCGGTGCCGTCCGACGAGATGGCGTCGGGCTGGCCTCCCACGTCGATGGTCTGGACGAGGGCACCGGTCGAGGCGTTGAGCTCGGTCACCGTGTTGCTGAGGAAGTTCGCCACCCAGACGTTGGTGCCGTCCGACGAGATGCCCTCGGGCCCACTGCCTACGGCGATGGTCTGGATGACGCCACCCGTCGAGGCGGCGAGCTCGGTCACCGTGTCGCTGTGGTAGTTCGCCACCCAGACGTGGGTGCCGTCCGACGAGATGCCCTCAGGCCCGAACCCAACGCCGATGGTTTGGACCACGCTGGCGGCCGACGCGGGAAGCGGGCTGATGGCGGAGACGGTGAGCGCCGTGCCGAGAATCAGAGAACCAGCCAGAACCGCGCGGACATATCTCCCGAATCGAATCACCATCGGAACAGGACCCTTCCGCTCTTGGGGTGCCTGACTGTGCGCCCGCCTGCCACAAGGCCTAGCACCGAATGGTCGGAACAACCAACAGGATTCCCAGGGCGATCGCCCATTGATTTCACTGAGTGACTGGGGCGCCACGGGCGATGGCTCGGCGTGTCCCGTAACAATGGAGCGAGGCGGTTATTTGACTGCCACCGATCGGCACCGTTGGGCATTATGTCCAGGTGGCTGAAACTCCGCCCGAGACTCTCTGGGTCCACTCCCACGTCGCTGTGAGGGATTCCAACATCGAGGGCAAAGGGCTCTTTGCTTCGGAGGATCTTCCTGCGGACGTAGTCGTCCTTCGCCTGAGCGGCCGCCTTGTCTGGACGGCCGAACTGGCAAAACTGATCGAGTACGCAAACGCCGATCGCCTGCACACCTATGTGGACACTCTTACGGTCTACGAGGACAACCACCTTGTGTTGCCGCCAGGAACCTTGATTCACTTCGGCAACCACAGCTGCGATCCCAATATGTGGCACGTGGGTCCCTTTGAGATCGCCACGCGGCGAGCGGTTGAGGTGGGTGAAGAGCTAACAATCGACTATGGCACGCAATCGGGAGCCGCTGGGTTCTCGATGCAATGTCACTGTGGATCGCCCGTCTGTCGAGGCGTGATTTCAAGTGAGGACTGGCGGCTCGCTGCCCTTCAAACGCGATACCGGCATCACTGGGTTCCTGCTCTGGAGGCTCGGATAGTAGGTGGGTGAAAAGGTGCCCCAGTCGCCGCTTCGGTACCCACTCCGGCACAACGGCGACAACTCCATCGTGCTACCAATTGGATGTGGCGGCGAGCCACGGAGCAAGCCGCTCCAAGCCAGGAGGTCAGCCATGAAACGTTGGTTCTCGATCCTTGTGACCATCCCTTTTGCCATGGCCGTCTTCGGCGTTGAACCAGCCGGAGCAGTGACGAATCCGCGAAACCCACCGACGACGTCCTCTCCCGGTTACTGGCTCGTGACGGCGAGCGGAGCGACCTATGCCTACGACGCCCCCTACCTGGCTGACATTCCGATTAACAGGGCCGGAGATCCGCTAGACGACATCGGAAAGTCAGACTGCGGGAATGGACCTGGGACTCCGATTCCCGAGGTAACAAAGTGTGTCGGTATCTCAGCAAATGCCGGTGGCCAAGGGTATTGGGTTGGGCAGTCTTCCTACTTCGTCCAAAATGGCGTGTCGCAGTACGCCGACTCAGGAATACCGCAAGGGTATGTCGACGGCGAGTGCAACGGGCCTGGGTCGGCGGGGTCTTATCAACCAACTCCGCTGGTCGGAATCGCCACGGCCCCATCCGGTGCGTGGCTCGCAACGGCCAATGGGGGGGTATTTGCAATATGTGGCGCTAGCTTCTTTGGTTCGATGGGTGGTGCTCGGCTCACCGCACCCATTGTCGGGATCGCAGCAACTCCAGACGGCAACGGATACTGGGAGGTGGCTGCCGACGGCGGAGTCTTTGCCTTCGGCGATGCCGGCTTCTACGGCTCAATGGGTGGCAAGCCCTTGAACAAACCGATTGTCGGGATGGCAGCAACCCCGGATGGCAAGGGTTATTGGCTGGTTGCCTCCGACGGCGGGGTCTTCGCCTTCGGCGATGCTGGTTACGCCGGCTCGATGGGCGGCCGGACCCTCAACGCACCGATGGTCGGAGTCGCCGCGAATCCTGACGGAACCGGATACTGGACCGTGGCCTCAGATGGTGGCGTCTTCGCTTTCGGTGATGCCCCGTACTTTGGATCGGCAACAGGTCAGATAGTTGCCACATCGGTGGTGGGTATCGCATCCAAGGGCTGACTGGACTTGCACCTTCACGATAGGGCTAAATGCCCCACAACAATGGGTCAGCGACATTATCCAACCGTGGCGAAAGGCGCTTCGGTGGCAGGGCGTCGGACACCGCCTCAGCTCTAAATTTGGAGCATGAGCTTCGAACGGGTGCCTCTCGGAGCGCAACTCCCTCACCACAGAACATGGGTCATCTACTGGCGGATGGTGAATCCGTTCTGGAGAGCCGAGCCGAGGGCGCGTACGCTACCTTTGTGAGCGGGCTGGTGGGCTCGTCAGTGCGAGAGGCCTTGGCCGAGCATCTCGCGGCGAGCGGATTGCCGCCCGATGCCGGGGACTCCGACCTATTTGCTGTCGTGAGGATCCTCTATCTGCCATATCCGATCCCCAACACGCGGTCACGAAGTCGGGCGGTCCGGATACACGACCTGCACCACCTGGTAAGCGGTTACAAGACCGACAGGATCGGCGAGCTTGAGATCAGTGCATTGGAACGGCCAGCGGCGGGTGCCGGGACTACGGAGTCGCCTGGGTGCTCGACCTGGCAGGGTTGCTCGGGGGCTTGATGGTGGCGCCGAGGCGTACGGTCCGCGCGTTTTGGGCCGGAAGGACACAGCAGAACCTTTACTGTTCGATCACGAGGAGCTCTTAGCTCTTTCAGTGGCGAAAGCCCGCCGGCTGACAAGCCAGCCGTTGCATGTTGGTCTGCGCCGAGTCCCGTCCGTCATTCACCTGGCCGCCTTCGTTCTGCTCGCCCTTCCGGCTGCCATTGCCATGTCCATTGCGTGGTACCTACTTATTCCCGCTTGGTTGCTCAGCCGCGCCCTTAGAAGGGTTCGACCGGCACCGCGACTGACCACCCATCAGGGGAACCAAACCGGGGCCCCGAACGGAGCGTTGGACATCTGATCGGACAGTCCCCAGGGCTATCCCCGAGCGCCGGCTCCGGGCCATAATCTGTGGGCTCTGGTCTGGGGCCGAAAGAGTGGCTGGACGAGCGGAGTGCCGACTCGAGGAACTCATCGGTCGGCGAGGCCGGGCAAGCCGCCTCGCTGGGTTGAGGTTAGAACCTGAAGCGAGTCAGCCCGCCCGGCTCGGTGCCCAGTACCACGGTCACCGAATATGGTTTGATGCGGTAGACGTTCCACGGCGGTGGTCCCTGCGACGGCGCGTTGAACGGGGCAGTGATCCCGGTCCCGGTTCCATCCAGTTCGGCGGGCCACCCCTGGTCCGCCCAGGCCTTGGCAAGGCGCGTCAGTGTGGCCGGGTCGGTCTCCCGCGCTGCCTCACCTTCAGCGACGACGTCTGCATCGCGGATCGAAACTGCAATCGAGCAGCGCGGGTCGCGGGCGATGTTGCGGCCCTTCCGGGTACCCGATCCGGTCTGGAACCAGAAGCTTCCGGTCAGCCAGAGCGCACCGACCGCGGTCACGTGCGGGCTCCCGTCCTCGTTCACCGTCGAGAGCCACGTCGTGCGAGCGTTGTGGGCGTCTGGAGCCGGAGGCGATCCGGTATCGAGCTTCTCGACGACGTCCGCCCAGTTCACCGGGGGCAGCCCGCCCGTCGCACCCAAGTTGATGATGTCCATTGCGTCTCCCTTCTGGTAGTCCGGCGACACTGCTCAGGTCGTGTCGTTCTTCAGACGTCTTCCGGTCGGCAGAGTCATCGCGTATGAGCGAGGTAGACGTCATCCCGGCCTCGGCAGTCGGTTCCTGCTTGATCTGACACGGCAGGCAACGATGTGCGCAAATGCAAAGGTGGCGATGCGGGAGTGCCAGGTTCCGTACTATCTGCCTCCGTCGCCGCCTGCTCGAACACGCGGAATGGCGTCACGGTCCGCGACAGTCGGTACGCCGGTACGATTGGGTCCGTGTGGTGGCGTAGGTGGCCACGTGCGGTTACCCGGATGGCGCCAATGGTTCGATCGCTGACCGGCAGTTGTGGCGTGCGGCCGTGAGTTCGAGCCCGGCGAGCCGTCTGACGGGTATGGAAACCGAGCGCGTCAGCGCGTCCACGAGGATCGAGCTGCGCCGGAGGCGGTGTTTGCGGTGGTGGCCGACCCGTCCGCCCACGCCGACATCGAGGGCACCGGCTGGGTGCACGGGTCCCTGGACGGCGATCGCATAGGCGCCGTCGGCCAGGTGTTCCGGATGGGGATGTACCACGAGAACCACCGGGACAAGAATCGGCATTTCTCTTAGGATGTGTACGCCATGTCACCCGACGAGGACGGACACCCCCTCAACGCAACGATCATCTCCTGGTGGGCGAGGTCCTAAGGATGACGAGAAGGTCACCTGTAGGTCTCGTCGTGACGCCGGGAGTTGGTGGGCACCGGGATCAAGCCAAGTTGGTCGAAATGGACCGGATTGCCACCCAGGTTGGCATGGCCGTGGAACGGGTTGGATTTCCCGGTCAAGATGGCTCCAGTCGTCGGACTGACCCACCAGAAGTGTGCATTCAGACCGTCTGCGACGCCACGACAGCGCTCGCCGAGCGCCTTGAAGTCGATATCGGGCGACTGGCGATCGGTGGATGGTCGCTGGGAGGGCGGATGTGTTCTCTGGCGGCAGCTCAGGGCCTGAAGGTCTCGGCATTGGTCCTCGTCAGCTATCCGCTTCATCCCCCGGGACGTCCTGACCAACTTCGGACAACCCATTTTCCGCATCTGAACCTTCCGTGCCTCTTCGTGTCCGGGCGAAGAGACGTCTTCGGATCACCGCCGGAGTTTGAACGTGAAACGGCTGCGATCCCAGGGCCGGTTGCCTTGGCCTTCCTCAAGGGTGATCACTCCCTACGGCGACGCGATTCTGAGGTCGCAGTGACGGTGGCGGAGTGGTTGAGCGGCTTGTGACAGGAGGCTTCGTCGCCGGCTTTGGGATGAGCGATCCTAATTGTCGGCCTTCCGCCACGATCAGTCCGCGCCTAGTGCCGAGGGCCCCTGGATAGAAGCGCCAGCCGGAGTTCGACCAATCCCGGCCCTCCCATGGGCGTCCCGCGTCGGAAACCCCCAAACGACTGTTTGGCCGAATCTCCGAGGGAGGCGAGCACGGCGTCGGAGCCGGGGAGGGACTTGGTATCCCGGTCCGGGATTGGGAACCGAAAAGCCTGCCCACCGTCCTCGAGGTCGGGCAGGAAGGGCGCCATCCATTGATTGATCGAATGGCGCAAGCCACCGAGTCGTCAGCGACGGCTGCCGGTCTGTTCGCTATCCCTGACTGCCCCTGATCAAACCGCTTCGTTCACCACGAATAGTGAGTGAATGAACTCGTGAAGTGGTTAACGGCGGCCAAATGCACGCTTTTCTCCAATATGTCTGAACTCTGGGGACCATTCGCTCGTATCTCACGAGAGGGGCTGAAACGCGCTTTCGACCCGACCAACTATCTGCGGAGGATCTGAAACATGCGACATCTTGGAGTCCGAGGCCGATCAGGCCTCTCCGCCTTTGCGAGCTGCCGTGCGCTCGTCGCTGTTGCAGCGGTGGGCTGCCTGAGCATCGGCCTCGATGCCGCGCCAGTGGCCGCGGTGGCCGCTCCGAACCCGAATTCCTCCTACCTCTCGCACTTCTCGAAGGTCACCACCATTGCCTCGACCGTCCCGGCGAACGGTGACCAGAATCCCTACGGCATCGTCGTTGTACCTCACACGGTAGGGAGGCTCGTGGCTGGTGACACACTGGTCAGCAACTTCAACAACTCCGCCAACCTTCAGGGACTTGGCACCACGATTGTGGAGATCGCTCCCTCAGGAGCCGTCACCACCTTTAGCCAACTCAACCGGCGGCTTCCCGGCGCGTGCCCTGGCGGCGTGGGCCTGACCACGGCTCTGACCACCCTCCCCGGTGGATGGGTAGTGGTGGGCAGCCTCCCGACCAGTAATGGCAATTCGGCCACTATGCAGTCCGGGTGTCTGATCGTGCTCAACAGCGTTGGCACGCCTGTCGAGACCTGGTCTGGCGGCAATATCAACGGGCCTTGGGATCTCGCTGCGGTCAGCGGATTCGGCGGTGCCGAGCTCTTCGTAACCAATGTCCTCAATGGAACGGTGACTCACAGCCCAGCGACGGTGAACCAGGGAACGGTGGTTCGACTCGACATCAAGCTGCCAGGATCCGGATTGCCCGCATTGGTGGGCTCAACGGTAATCGCCAACGGGTTCGCCGAGCGTACCGATCCGAATGCCTTGGTGGTCGGCCCTACGGGTTTGGCTCTCGGTAACGATGGACAGCTCTATGTCGCCGATACCGTGAATAGTCGAATCGCAGTTGTCCCCAATGCCATCTGGCGTTGGACCCCGGCGACCGGCGGTGGTATCACTGTCTCGTCGGGTGGAAATCTCGACGGTCCACTCGGATTGGTGTTGGCTCCCAACGGCAACGTCCTCGCGGCCAATGGCGACGACGGTAACCTTGTCGAAGTCACGCCCTTCGGGCGACAGGTGGCCGCACCTCAGCTTATTCCGGAAGGTGCCGGGGACCTTTTCGGTCTCACCATTGCTCCTTGTGGCCGAGGCGTGCTCTTCGTCAACGATGGCAACAACACCCTGGACCTGTTCGGTCCCTCGTACACGTACTGACCGGTTGTGACCATGCAGGAGGGACATCCGGTCGTTCTCTCCTGCATGGTGCTCCGGACCTCTCGTGATGGGGACCGCATCCGGCTGATCGAGCGATAGTGGTTCCTTCATTTGGAAGTTGGACCAGGTCATGCGCCCGCTCAACCACACGGCTAAGAAGATGGGCGGGTGAAACGCAGCAAGACTTTCTCCCGGCTGTAATAGTCCAACCAGGCGAGGAGGCTTCTCCGCTCGTCATGCCCGTGCCGATGCGCCGACACCGGGACGAACCCCAGCTTCAAGTTGGTCACCGACACGGCGAAGCCTGCGTCCTCAAAGACGCTCGCGACCTCATCAAGCTCGTAGAGAGGTGGAAGGCCCAGCTCGAATGCGCGTTCCGCGTGCCACGCCGACATCATGCGGCTCCCCGTGTGGACGCCCATGACGGCGAAGTACGACCCCCCTGGATTCAAGGCCGCAAAGAGACCAGACGCGTGGGCGGGAAGGTCCTCCAGCAAGTAGAGGACCTCATGGCTGAAGGCCACGTCGAAGTCACCCCATCCATCGGGCACGTTGTCGGCAACATGGAAGGTGAGGGGCCTGTCGCCGGCGAGCCGGCGGGCGTCTGTGATGGCGCCCGAGGCCGGGTCGAATCCGTAGCCCTCGGCGATTTCCTCGGCGTCAGCGAGCAAGCGTAGGAAGCCGCCACGATTGCAGCCGGCGTCGAGCACCCGCCGCCCGGCCAGACCGGTATCAATGGTGTCGAGCATCGCTTTCCAGATGAAGCCGTGTTCGTCCTGCATGGCCTCGTCCTCGGCGGCGCCACGCCAATAGGAGGTACTCATGCAGGCACCCTACGCCGCATCTCGGCTTGCCTATCGCGGCGATTGGATGTGACAGACGCCGATGCCAACACCCGAGGGTGTCCAGTACGCCGGCAGCGAGGCAGCTATCGGATCGGGTCGCCAGTAGCGTGCTTTCGTGGCAGTTCGAGTGGAACGAGTATCAGCACCAGAAACCTTCGATCTCCGCCGGCGGGTGCTGCGCCCGCACCAGCGGCTCGAGGAGATGACACTTCAAGGCGACGAGGACCCGGACACGGCCTTCTACGTCGCACGCGACGCAACGTCCGGCAACGTACTCGCCACCGCCTCGGTGCAGCGCGAAGCACCACCCTGGGAACCGCAGGCTCGCCGCGATCGCGACCACGCCGGACCAGACGGCAGTTTGGAAGTGCCCCCGGAAGCTCGTTTCGCCGCAGGCAACGAGGGGGCGAACGCCTGGCGACTGAGGGCCATGGCGACTGCGGTTGGCTTTCGCGGTCAGGGCCTCGGCCGGCGTGTGCTCGACGCCGTTATCGATCACGTCTCCACCGCAGGTGGGGGACTCCTGTGGTGCGGCGCCCGAATCCGTGCCGTCCAGTTCTACGAGCGGGCGGGCTTCTCAGCCGTGGGCGACTTCTACAAGGAGCCAATCGTAGGGATCCATGTGCTCATGTGGCGCGTTGTGGCGGCTTCGACGACGTGAGCGCTCAAATGCGACGCCCCCACGTTCAGGAAATGTTGGTCGCCGATGACGCCGAGCGGATTCAAGGTGTGCCCCGTACGCCGGCTGGGTGGGACACCCCATACATTGTGGTCTATCGGCAGCCACGGAGGCCACCACGACGTAAGCGGCGTGGCGGCGAAGTTCTCCCCGCCTCCGGTCGTAGATCGTCGGCCTGGTCCTCGGATCGGCGTTGCGAGCAGCGAGAGGAGCGTCCCGAGCTCCTGCTCACCGAGTGATCGGATAACCCACCCACAGCCGGCAACCAGGAATTCCCGCGCGCAACTAGGGCTTCGGCTGCTTCCCGAGGAATTTCAGCAGGAAGGAGCCTGCCCGCCCTGGTTTCTCAGCGTGGTGGCCGTCCGAGCCATGTCCCGAGCGGCCGAATGATCCGCCCGTAAATCCTTCGGCTCGATTTGGTTCCTCGTACTTCGGCACCTTTGCCATGCGGCGTCGTGGTTTGCGGGGCTTACTGCCGTCGGATCCCATTTCCCCATCATGGTCGATATCCGCCTCTGTGGTCACCTGCCAGCTTGCGCCCCGCTCCCGGCGGTCGGGGTCGGTCCCGATGAGGCCATGAGGCATGATCTGGGATCGCACGGTCTAGAGATCAAGGAGGAACGTGCCAGGCTTCATGTCTGACAGTCCGTTGGCCCACGATCTGATTCTCATTGGCGACGAGGCAATCGCCAATGAGGACGACGCAAAGCTGAGGGACTACTTCGCCGTGGACTACGTCTTTCACGGACCGGGCGGCGACCTCAGCTTTGAAGAACTTCGCGCCCACTTCGCTTCATTGCGCTCGGCCTTCAGCGGTCTCCGAATCGTCCGTGAACAAATCATTGCTCACGGCAACTTTCTTGCCGCGCGCACTCGGTTCTCTGGCGATTTCAGTGCCGTCTTCACGGATTCCCCTATCGGCCCAGTCGAGCCCACGGGCGAGCACATCGACTGGGACGTGATCGGCACCTCCAGGTACGACGATGACGGTCGCTTGGCGGAAGAGTGGGTCCAAACCGACTACCGAAGCTTCTTGGCCAAGCTCGGCGTGACTGTGAGGGAGTCTGCCGCACGGCCGTAGGTACGGCGGTAACCGACCCACATGCTCGGCGATCTAGGACACCGTGCCCAGCTACCGGTAGTGAGAGCAGACCATCGACTAATGAGGCTCTATGTCAAGCGGGGCTAGTGCCAAACTGCGAGGTCTTCTCTCGCTCGTTCCACAACCTCAATGATCTCGCGGCCATCACTCTCCGGCTTCAGAAGGGCCCCCGGTGGGAAGGAAACCTGTGGTTCTGTCTCGTTCTCGTACACTCGGACTTCGACGACGGCAAGAAGTCGACCGCGCCTTTGTGTCCGGCGCCGCATCCCCTCTTCGATGAGACGCCGCTGTTCCTCGGTCAAATGGCAAATGGTCGTTCTCGCCGCCCAGGACGTAGGTGACCCACCCCTCGTCGCCAGCCCTCCGATTCCGTTCATCGGATGGACTCGGCACAGCGGAATCTCTGATCGATGCACTCTTTGCGGATGGCGACACCTCAGGCCCTCCAATCGCCGCCGTCGGCCACCGCGTGGGCGAACCCTACCCCCGACCAATCAGGTCAGCAATGCAACAACCAGCTGAACCAGCTGAACGTCATGTGACGGGTCGGAATAGCCCAGACCACAGGCCGGGTCCCGGTTCCGTTCAACGGGCTCGACGCAACATTCAGCCGGAGATCGAGCCTTTCCCGTGGCATAAGTGCTGTTGAGCCACGTTCCAATCGCTGATCCGCTCCCGGCGTTTGGCGACAGGGGCCGCAGGCCATATTGGCAACATGACGAAATATCGGAGCTACTGGATATTCAGCATCGGCTGCTTCGTGGTCTGGGGCGTCCTCTTGGCTGTTGTGGCAGCGCAGGGAAAGAGTGACAAGACGCACACCGTTCTCCTGGTGTTTGCTGGGTGGGTGATCGCCTGGGTCTCGGGCACCATCGCTAGGTTCGTCTACCCACCTCCTAGCCGATGGCTCCCACCCAGCGCTTCAGCACCAGGAAAATAGACGCTGGGCTCCAATCGAGGTGACCTGTCATCAAAGTGCCGCTGCGTGTCGGTCCGCGGACGGGAAGCAAACGTCGCCGGATAACGCATCCACAGTCGCCGATGAGGGACAGCCCCAAATCAGTCAGGCATAGTAGCCGTAGTAGAGCTGCACCACCGTGTCGTGGTCATCAGCCTCGACCTCCACTGATAGATCAGGCCCAGGTCTAGGAGCACGCGTCGTGCCTGTTCGTTGTTCTGTGCCGTTGACAGTGTCATGGCGCGCGCCGCCTTGAGAGCGTCGCAATTGATGTTGTCGGGGACGCCGTCGCACGTCGCCACCATCTTGACGGAGCTGTCCTTCGGCAGGGTCAGGGCGACCTGGGTGTCGGGTTGGACCATGTGCTGCTTCGAGGTCGTCGGGACCCAGGCGATCGCCCCGGTGGCCACGATGGCAAGCACCGTCCGCCCCACGATCGAAGTTGACGAGCGGGCCGTTGGGCCAGGGCCGGCGTTAGTGGGGGGTGGGCAGCAGATCCGCGTCGTGCAAGCGCCGGGCAAGCGACTCGAGGAGCTTGCGCGTCACCGGGGGGGCCTTGGTCATCAGCTTGAGCAAGTCGGCGCGGTCCAGCTCCAGCACCTCGAGGTCGCTGGTCGCGGTCACCGTGGCCGAGCGTGGCTCGCCGTCGATGAGGGAGAGCTCGCCGACCACGTCGCCCGCACCCAGGAGGGCCAGGCGCTTGCCGTCTCGAACCACCTCCGCACTCCCTGTGACGATGATGAAAGCCAGCCCGCCGGCCGCGCCCTGGCGGGTCATCACGGTCCCCTTTTTGAGGCTGGCCGGCACTGTGAGGGCTGCGACCTGTCCCAGCTGCCTCTTGCTGCAGGTCGCAAACAGCGGCATTTGCCCGAGGAGCTCTATCTTCCGCGCACGTCCCACGGACCCGATCATCGGCGCCCACATTAATCAGCAGCGGCCCGCTGCGCCCACCTCTGACACCCCGAGGAGGTGGGAGGCCGCGGTCTGTCGGGCACGTTGCCGGTGAGGTGCTGCTCGGTAGGACGTTGTCAGCCTGGATGGGCCGCCGACTTCGGCGGAGACGATGTGGCGCTGAGCGGAGGCGACGTAGGCGAGCTCATGAGGGAGATCGAAGCTTGGCGCCTAGCTGGGGGCACGCACGCCACGGTGGGCCCTGGCCTGGAATTATCGATGCCCCACATCGACTACCTGGCTCGCTTGCGGACCTGCTCAGCGTGTCGTAGAGGCGGGAGGTCGACCCCGGCCCGAAACAGAACGGCAGAGCTGGCCAGGTCACGACTCGAGGAACCGGAGGACTGCCAGTACCCGGCGATGGTCGTTTTCCGAGACGGGCAGATCGAGCTTGGAAAAGATGTTGGCGACGTGCTTCTCCACGGCGCCCTCGCTGATGACGAGGGCAATGGCGATGGCCCCGTTCGACCGCCCCTCGGCCATGAGGGCGAGGACTTCTCGCTCGCGGGGTGTGAGCACCGAGAGCGAGTCTGTGTGCCGCGTCGCACCGAGGAGCTGAGTCACTACTTCCGGATCCAAGGCCGTACCTCCGACAGCGACTCGCTCCAGGGCCTCGACGAAATCGCTGACATCCGCCACGCGGTCCTTGAGCAGGTAGCCGATGCCGGCTGCGTTCTCGGCGAGCAGGTCGGCGGCATATCGGGTCTCGATGTACTGGGAGAACAGCAGGATGCCGAGGTCCTCGTACCGGGCACGCAGGTCGAGAGCCAGGCGGAGCCCTTCGTCGGTGAAGGTCGGGGGCATCCGGATGTCGATGACGGCCACATCCGGCAGGTTCTGGGCGACCGAGCTGCGGAGGGAGGCGGGGTCCCCCACAGCGCCGGTGACGGCGAAGCCCCGGTCCACGAGGAGCTGGACCAGCCCGTCCCGGAGGATGGCCGAGTCTTCGGCGATGGCGACCCGCAGTGGCCCGACCATCAGGCCGACAACGGGAGGTCGACGGTGACTACCGTCGGGCCACCTGGGGGGCTCACGAGGTACAGCCGCCCGTCCACCGCATGCACGCGGTCGATGAGCCCGGCCAAACCGCTGGACGAGGAGCCGACGCTCGAGAGCTGGGCCCCGCCACGTCCATCGTCGCGCACGACGAGGCGCAGCCACGTCCCCTGTTGGGCACACGAGACCGACGCACGGGAGGCGTACGCGTGCTGGGCCACGTTGGCCAGGAGCTCGGCCACGCAGAAGTAGGCGATGGCCTCGATGGCCGGTGTCGGCCGTGCCTGGATGTCCACCGACAGCTCGGCGGGTACGGCACTCCGGGCCGAGAGCGTGGCCAGGGCGCCCTCCAGGCCGATGTCGAGCGCCGGTGGGTGGATACCCCGGGCGATGTCTCGCAGTTCGGCGATGGCTTCCTTGGCGCCCCGATGGGCCTCGTCGACCAGTGCCCGCACCCGATCGAGGTCGATGTCATCGGAAGCGCCGAGCTTTTCCTTGGCCATGCCCAGCCGCATGGCCAACGCCACCAGCTGCGCCTGGGTGCCGTCGTGCAGGTCGCGCTCGATGCGTCGCAGTGTGGCCGCCGAAGCGTCGACGGTCTGCGACCTCGCCTGCTCGAGCGAACGCACCCGCGCCGCCATCGGATCGGGACCGAGCAAACCGCGCATGAGCATTCGGTCGACGTTGACGAAGCCCCGCATCGCCCACGGTGCCGCCAACAGGAAGACGGCGCCGCTCACCAGGATGGCAAGGCCATGGAAGACGCCGGCCGAGTTGACGGCAAAGTACCCCGGAGGAAAGACATTTCGCTCAAGCCCGAAGACTGGCGGGCTGACCGCGCCGGAGGACAGGAAGGGATGGGCCAGACAGGCAAACGCATCCCACCACAGGCTGAAGGCCACGTAGAAGCCGAGGGCGGTCCAGGGGACCTTGACGGCCAGATAGCCGACCGCCCGCCAACCGACTCGGTCGCGCAGGGTTGATTGCAGCCAACCGAGGAACCCGGGGCGGCCGACGAAGGCTTCGGGGTCGTTGATCTGCATGCCGAGGATGGAGCGGGCCAGGGCTCGGTTCCAGCCGCATATGCCGCGGGCGCTCCGAATCGAAAGGGCCAAGACGGCGAGACCGAAGAAGGTCACCGCCAGGGCCACGCCTGTCACCATGGTGAGACCCACGAACCCAATCCCGACCACGGCCAGCCCGCCCGAGACGAGGTAGAAGGCCAGCTCGGTCCAGGGGCGCCTGGTGAAAGGCTCGCGCAGGACGCGTCGAGCGAGGTTCTTGGCCGCGGCAAGCTGCTCCTGGCTTACGGCGATGCTTCCCAAGCGCACGGGCACCTCTCTGTCTTGTCCCTGTGTCGACATCATGCGTCGCGCCGGGCCAGCAGCGTGCCGCCGATGACCAGGGCGGCGACGGCGTAGAGCGTCATGAGCAGCAGGCCGACCGTGCTGGACGGGGACCCGTTGATGGGCACCACTGCGGCAATCGAGTTGGCGTAGATCACCTCGGGCGTGAACCGGCCAGGGTTTCCGGCCACGCTGTGAAGGATGACCGGGAGGAGGAAGGTGCATCCCACGAAGCCCCCGATGGCACCGACACTGTGCCGGATGATCGCGCCGATGCCCACCCCGAACAATGTGAGCAGGGCGAGGTAGACACCCGACTCGATGAGAACCCGCAGGACGCCCGGATCGGCCAGGGTGGCCGTCGGCGCTGCACCCGCCAGGACGGCCTGCCCCTCCAAGAAGGCCACGAAGCTCAGCACCAACCCGAGCGCCAGGGCCACGCCGCCGAGCACGATGGTCTTGGCTCCGTAGAACACTGCCCGTCGTGGCGTCGCCACCAGCGACGACCGAATGGTGCTACTGCCGTATTCGCCAGTTATGGACAGGACGCCAAGGATGCCGATGATGAGCGAGCCGAGGGCCAGCCCGGCCAGCGAGACGTTGGTGGGGTCGAAGGAACCGGGGGGCTGTCCGCGCGATCCTCGGGCGGACAGGAAGGTCACGAGCACCGTGCCGAGAAGGGTGAGGAGGAGAGCCCACTTTGTCGACCGCAGGGTGGTGAGTTTGGCCCACTCGGCGCTCACGGCTTGCCGGAGACCGGCGCGTGGATAGGTCAGATCGAGAGAGGCGGCGAGGGTCATGGCCTGTCCTTTCAGTGGGAGAGAGTCGGGGCGGGTGCATCCGCAGGCACCGAGTCGGAGCGGAACTCGACCTCGTCACTGGTCAGCTCCATGAAGGCGTCCTCCAGCGAGGCCCGCACCGGTGTCAGCTCGTGCACGGTCAACGACCTGCGCATGGCCAGCTCGCCGATCTCGGCTGCGGACATGCCGTTGACCACGATGGCCTTGTCGGCACCGATGCTCGGCCGGACGCCGGCCCTCCAGAGCTCGGTCACGAAGCGGGTCGGCGTAGGCGTGACGACGCGGACGGAGTCGCCCTGGCTCTGGGCCGTGAACTCCTCGACGCTCGTGTCGGCGATCAAGGTTCCCCGGCCGATGACCACGAGTCGCTCTGCCGTGAGCGCCATCTCGTTGATGAGATGGCTGGATACGAGCACCGTGCGTCCATCGGCAGCCAGATCACGCAGCAAGTAGCGAACCCAGCGAATTCCCTCCGGATCCAAACCGTTCACCGGCTCGTCGAACAAGAGGACGCCGGGATCGCCCAGCAGCGCGCTGGCAATGCCGAGCCGCTGTCCCATGCCGAGGGAGAACTTTCCGGCCCGCCGATCGGCCACTGCCGTGAGCCCCACCAGCTCGAGCACCTCGTCGATCCGATCGGCTGGGATGTCGTTTGTCGTGGCCAGGCAGCGCAGGTGGTGACGGGCACTGCGGCCGGGATGGAACGCCTTGGCGTCGAGCACCGCCCCCACCTCGCGCAGCGGCCAGGGCGACGTGCGGAAGTCGCTGCCGTTGACCGTGGCCGATCCGGAGTCGGGCACGTCAAGGCCGAGGATCATGCGCATGGTGGTGGACTTTCCCGAGCCGTTCGGGCCGAGGAAGCCGGTGACGACGCCGGGGGCGACGGTGAAGTTGAGATCGTCGACGGCCAGCGTCTTCCCGTAACGTTTGGTCAAGCCGTGGGCGACGATCATGTGGGCTCCTCCGCCGGCGGATGGGTCCCGCCTGCTCTTCCCAGCATGAGGTCCGGCGGCCGGTTATGGAATGCCGCTACCGGGCGTCCCGATGCTGGGGCTAGCCCCCTCCCGAAGCAGCGCTCACCAGAAGGGCGGGCTGTCGCGCCGCCACCTCAACTAGGTCCACGGCATGGCGGCGCGCTGGCGCCAGTAGACGTCGGCGTCGAGCGCCATGGACGCCAGTTGGTCGGCGCTCGACGTGGTCCCTCCTTGGAGTGCCCGAAGGTTGGATCGCAGCTGGGACACCGTTGCGGCACCGGAGAGCACGACGTCGGCCCAGGGCTGAGCCAACGCCGCCGAGAGCGCCGCCACATCGGGACGCTCTCCGAGGAGTGCGGTCTCCGTGCCGGGCTCGGCCAGGCGTCCGTTGGCCAGTGCTTCCTTGACAATCACTGTCCATCCCGCCGCATTGGCCTCGGCCAGTGCCGGACCCGCTGACACTTCGAGCAGATTCCAGGTGGCCTGCACTGCGGAGAAGAGTGGAGTGCCGTCCACCTCGATCTCGAGCGCCCGCCGCAGCGTGTCGGCCTGCTTGGGGCCACTGAGGCTGAGGCCGACCGGCACTCCGAGCGCGGCCAGCTGGTGGTGGACCCGAACGTCGTCGAGGATGCCAGACTCCAAGGTGGCCGAGTGCACCTGGTAGAGCCGCAACCACGGTCCCAGCAGAGCCTCGGTTTCCGGCCACTGGCGGGCCAGGGCTTGGGCAGAATGGTCCTTGACCTCGTGCACGTCGGCCTCGACGCTCCAGCCGGCGGTGTAGGTGTACCCCCACTTCGACGACACCGTCACTTCCCCGGGCCGGATCCCACGTCGGGTCAGCCATTCGGACAGGAACTGCTCAGCGCGACCGTAGGAGCGGGCTGCGTCGAACCACCGGATCCCGTTCTCCCAGGCAGCATCACAGACTTCATCACAGCGCTCGCCGAGAGTCTCGACCGACCGATCGCCGCCCAGGGCGACGCCATGATCGACGGTCAGGTAGCCAGGTCGGCCCAACGCCGCCAGTCCCAGTCCCATGACGGTCATGGCGCAGTCTCACTCTCTGACGCTCGATTAGGCGAGTCCACCGCCAGCGCTGCTCGACGGCAGCCTTCGGCGTGCCCGACGTGGCCCGCTTCGCTGACCCTTGAACCTTTGTGCGTTTCCGGCGGCTTGCTCAGGTGCGGCCCAGGCCGAGTTGCGCCGCCGCCCCTTTCGTTGGCCACGATGTCAGACAACCGGATCGGATTGCGTCGCCGCGGCCCAATTAGGAGTCAAGAAGCGGTGAGCGCGCTCTTGCGTAGACCAACGTCGTGATCTCATCCGTGGACATGTCGATGAGCTCGACCTGGACGGGAGCGTCGGGTCCGGTGTCCAAGACCCTGGTCCGGGTGCGCACTGGACCTGCCTGCGTCTTCCGGAGATATCGGAGGTCGAGGTCGGTCACCACCACGGGTGACTCGAAACGCGTCGCCATGAGGTCTTCGGCTGCAGCCTCGGCCACAAGCGCAACCATCGCGCCCTGTAGCGTCCCCGCCGGATTGCGGAGATCCGGCGTGACATCGACCTGAACGATGCCCTCCGCCGCATCGATCACTTGGATGCCCGCTTCGTCGCGCAGGGGTCGAGCAAGGGTGGCAGGATGGCGGAAGATCGAAGGGATTTGGCCGAGCTGCACATTGGGCTTTGGTGGATCGGTCGGCTTGCGGGGGATCTTGGTGAAGCCGATGGCACCGGTCGCAATCGGCTCTCCCTCGATGGTTCTCAGCTCGGCGAGGCACGTGGCCGACCGCCGGCCCTGGCGCAGAATCGTGTTGGTCCCGTCAATCCGCTCGGGTGCGGGCACCAGGCGCATTCGAACCGACATATCCGAGGTGAGCGTCCAGACGCCGGCGTCCTGATCCAGGGGAATCCCCGCCACCACATCGATGACGAAGGCGAGGACACTGGCCCGAACGACGCCATGATGCTGGGTCTCCTCCTGTGGTCGGAGTTCGAGAATTAGCTCGTCGGCCTCATACCGCGCCGTCACCCCGAGCCGGCTTGGCAGGGATAGTGCCGCTCCTGATAGGTCCGTCATGGGCTCTCCCGAGTCGACATGAGATGCAGATGCTAACGGCGATAGATCTCGCGCCATCTGCGAGACTGGGTCCCTACAACAGAGCGCTAACTCTCGAATCCTGGTGCGGCCGTAGGGCCGGCCAGGGCGGGGTGTGTGTTGGTTTGGCGTCGGCGTGAGACCTGGCGGGTTATTGCACTCTCGAAGGTTGCCTGCCCCGAATTGACACGAGCCGGGCAACCTCCGAACCCGCTGGCCAAGGACCCGGGTTGGAGCCAGGTCCCTCGCCTGTGGGAAGTGGCTTAGGCGATGGTCAGGGGGATGGTCGCCTCGACCGTTGTCTTGGTCCTGACCTTCTTCGTTCCGTTGAGTGTGGTTACCGTCTCGGTCACCTCGACCCTCACCGAGCTCGGGGTGGTGGCCGACGGCGTCCCGGACAGAACTCCGGCGGTGGACAGCTTCAGGCCCTTGGGCGAGGCGACCTTCTTCCATTTGAAGGTGGTGTGGCCTTTGGTGCTCACCCCGGCTTCCTGGGTCGTCAGGGTGACCGGGGGGACGTAGGGCGAACCCAGCGTCGCGCTGTGAAGCGACGTGGTCGTGATGAGGAAGCCCCCCTCCACCGCCCCGATGGTGCAGTTGCCGTAGTTCGCCACCCCCCGCTGGTCGGTCCGTGGGCAGACCTGGACCGAGTTGAGGGTGGTGGCCGGTGACGACGGGATGACCCCGATGGCCGGGCTTCCCAGTGCGGGCAGAATGGTCAGGGTCGGGCCGCCATTGTCGGCCAGTGAACCGAGGGATGCGTCGAGGGTTGTCGAACTGTTAGTACTGGTAGAAGCGGTGAATCCGCAGGAATCGTCGTCGGCGATGTTGTAGCCAAGGTCGTTGACCGTGCCGCCCGAGCAGTCGCTGCCGCCGTTGTTGGCCAGGATGGTGGCTCCCATGTCCACGGTCGCGCCGGAGAGGCCGTTTCGGATGCCGCCGCCGCCATCGAATCCACCGTCACTGTCGGTATCGGTGACGGTGTTGCCTGACACGGTCGACGAGTCGATCGTGATGGTGCCAGCCGAGAACCCGTTTTGCATGCCGCCACCGCTGTCGAATCCACCGTCACTGTCGCTATCGGTGACGCTGTTGCCCGACACGGTCGAGGAGTCGACCGTGATGGTGCCGCCGGAGAAGCCATTTTGGATGCCTCCGCCGCCGTCGACTGAAGCGTCGTTGGTGCCGACATTGACGCTATTGCCCGATACGGTCGAGGAGTCCATCGTCATCGTGGCACCGGATTCACCGCCGTTTTGGATGCCTCCACCGCCGACTACACCACCGTCATTGGTGGTGACATTGACGCTGTTACCCGACACGGTCGAGGAGTCGATGGTCATTGTGCCGCCGTTGTAGATGCCTCCACCGCCGTCGGCGACAGGACCGTTGGTGCCAATGGTGACGCTGTTGCCGGACACGGTCGAGGAGTCGATGGTCATCGTGCCGCTGTTGAGGACACCACCGCCCCCCTCGAATCCAGGGACGCTGGAGCTGGTGGTGACGCTGCCGTTCTCGATCGTGAGCCCCGAGACGGTAACGGTTCCGCTATTGATGGTGAACACGGTGCCCGCCTTGTCCCCGTTGACCGTGGTGGTGGAGGCTCCGGCCCCGGCGATGGTGAGCGAGTCGAGGGAGGAGGCGCTGACGGTGTCGTTCTCGGTGTAGGTGCCAGCAGCCACATTGATGGTCACGTCGTCGCCGTTGTAGGGACCAGCCTCTGCGGCGGTGATGGCCGTCTGGATGGAGCTACACGGGCTGGCTTGGCTACAGGTCCCGGTCCCGGATGTCGTCACGTACAGCGCGGCGGTTGGTTGCGCCGAGGCGGGCAGTGATCCACCAAAGACCGAGACGGCGACCGCCCCCCGACCAGCAGCGACCCGGCCAGGAGCGTCCGGGTATGCCTCCCAAATCCAGCAGTCATGGACTGGTCCCCCTCCGCTCTCGGATGCCGTCCGCAGGCTCAACAGCTGGCAGGCGTAGCACCGACTGGCAGGCGCATCAACCGATGTCACCCCTGCTGTCACGATGCTCTCGCTGAGCGAGCGGTTGACCACGGATGGTTGCCACGCATGCCCAGATCAGAGGTTTGTCGCACAGATCGTTGATTTCAGGCGACGGGGGGCGCTGCCTCAGGTCGTCTCCAGGAGTCGTTTGAATCCAACATGGCTCGGCACGAACCCGTGGCGCTCGTAGAACCGGTGAGCCTTGGTCCGCAGCAGGTTTGACGTGAGCTGTACCCGGTAGCACCCGGCTTGTCGAGCGGTGCCGACAACTGCATCCAATAGTCGCTCGCCGATTCCTCTTCCGCGCAAAGCGGGGTCAACGTGCATGGACTCGACCTCTGCGCAAAGACCGCCACGACGCTGGAAGTGTCGGAGCATCAGCAACTGGCACATTCCCACAACCGCGCCATCCATCTCAGCTACCAATACGTCACTCGTGCCACTCGCCTGGATCGCGGCCAGGGCCTCCGAGTATGCGTTGAGGTCGGAGGATTCCTCGTTTCCTTCTTCCAAGGCACCGTGTTCCAACAGCGCGACGAGGTGCACGACGTCCGATGGCACAGCACTCCGGATCTTGATGCGGTCCATCCAGGCAGTATGCCAAGTGCCGCCTTTCTCTACACCCCTTCGTATCCGCCTCCGAGCTCCGACTGGCTGGGACAGGTCGGCTGAAGTCTTCCGCCGTTCCGTGTCAATCTTGCTCGGTGGACGCCCGACCGGTTGGTCTGAGGAGACGGGATTGAAAGCGGTCACCGCCGATCACTACCTCCGGCCCAGTGGTCATTTGCCATCGGCCCGTGCACCGGGTTCTGCCCGATCGTTGCTCTGGCCGGCACGGGGAACAGGAGAGCGGTCGACCCTGCAGCGGCACGACCGAAGCGGCGGGGGTGGCGCGACCCGAATTCGTCGCTCAAGTCACACCGTGATACGGCGATCGACGTGGGCCGTTGTCCTGGTCTCGGCTTGTCTGGTGGCGTCGGGATGCACCCCCTCTGGGGCGGTGACGCCGCCTTCTCTGTATCCACAGTGGCCGGCGCACGCAGACTGGCAGAAGTACGTGGAGGGGCCGAAGGCCATCGACGTCGATCCGACGCAGATCGTGAGCACCTCGGGCTCAGTTTCGGGGGCAAATGCGCTCACTGACCCAGGACAGGGGGGCGCCACTGTGCTCAAGATGGTGGCGGGCGGCCCCAAACCGTCAGTAGTCGTCGACTACGGCAAGGACGTCGGCGGAGTTCCCTACTTTGTGGTGGGCTCGGAATCCAACTCGCCGGTGCTTCGCGCCTCTTACAGCGAGGGGCTGAACTACTTGGGACCTAACGGCGATAACTCTCCCAGCATTTCGGATGCCGGAGACTCCTCCCGAGTGGACGACCTGATTGTCAGTTCTCCAGGCAAGCTCAGCACCGATCTCATCCAAGGAGGTGAGCGTTACGAACGGATCTCCCTCGTCTCACCAGGTACCGTGACCCTCTCGTCCATCGGTATTCGATTCACGGCAGTGCGTGCCACAGCCGAGGACTACAAGGGTTGGTTCGACTCCAGTTCGAGCCAGCTCAATCGAATTTGGTATGACGGCGCCTATACGTTGCAACTCGACGAGTTGCCGGCAGATGCTGTCCCCGGCCCCTGGAACATAATCAATGGTGTCCTCAACGGCAACGGGGGTGGGGGCCTGCTCCGAATCGGAAGCAGCTGGTCGAACTACACCATGTCGTTCGACTTCGAGTCCCCAGAGCAAGAGATCGGTTGGCTTGTGCGTGCACAGTCAGCGTCGAATGGCTACCTCTTCCTCTTGGACGGCTCTGCTGACCGGGGGAGCTCTTCAGACACCCTGCGCGAAATTGCGCTGACTCCGAATTCGGCCACCAACATCGCGACCGTTACCCTTTCCCGGCCCATCAACGCGGCAAGCTGGTACCGGGTTCAGACCGCCGTCTCGAACACGGAGATCACGACGTCGATCGACGGCCACGAAGTGTCCCGCTTCAATATCGACTCTCTTTCGGCGGGAGCTCCCGTTTACCGCTCCGGCTCCGTCGGATTTCTATTTCTGGGGTCCCAGACGAGCCTCAAGGACTTGGACATCACCACTCCGGACGGCACGACTCTTTTTGCCAACACGCTGTCCCGTTCCGCGGTGCTGACAGACTTCACCGGTTCCGGCCTTGAGAATCCCGATCCGCTTCCTATCCTGATGGACGGGGCCAAGAGGGACCGAGACGACTGGAGCGGAGATCTCGGTGTGTCGGCCCCCGTGGACTTCTACACCACCGATTCCGATGAATACGTGCGGGAGTCTCTACGACTACTCGGTAGCTACCAGGGCGCCGACGGCGAGGCCGCCGGGCAGGTTTCACCCACCTCGACCCTCGGCACCTTCCCCGACGATGAGGATGCCTATTCGGCCTCCTACTCCATGGAGGAGGTGGACAACATCGCCACCTACTACCTCTACACAGGTGATCTGGCCTTCGTGCAGGCTGAATGGCCAATGATTATGCGGGAACTTGGCTATGACCAGTCATTGGTCGATAGCCGGGGACTGTTGGCCACCGACGCCAGCAATGGGATGGATTGGGACTACTACGACGGAGCCAAATCCGGTGAAGTCACGGCCTACAACGACATCTATTACGAGACGCTTAAGGACGCATCAGTATTGGCCGGCGCTCTTGGAATGCCGAGCGAAGCTGTGGCCTTCAGCCAGAAGAGTGAGCTTCTTCGATCGGCCATCAACCAGTACCTATTCGACCCGCGGGAGGGACTGTACGTCGTCTCCAACCTCAAGCCCACCGCGATCGCCCAAGACGCCAACTCCCTCGCCGTGGTCTACGGCGTTGCGCCGGCCGGACACGACGCCGCCATCTTGCATTCGCTGTACAAGGCTCTTCCTTCGAGCAAGTTCGGACCTCTTCCCTACAGCGCCAACGCCGGGTATCGAGTCGCAGTGAGCCCCTTCGTCACCGATGAAGAAGTGCAAGCCAGTTTCGCCGCCGGCGACGCCGGGCCGGCCATGTCCATATTGCGGACGACCTGGGGACACATGATCGCTCCGGGCCCAGACTTCACCGGGGCCGACTGGGAGCTCGTCGGAGCCAAGGGTGATCCCGGATTCGGCTCGTTCACCAGCCTGGCCCACGGGTGGGCAAGCGGAGCCACCGCCGACCTGTCCGCCTACGTCCTCGGAGTCCAACCCTCAAGTGCCGGCTACCGAACGTGGCTTGTGCAACCTCACCCAGGCTCGCTTGGATGGGTAGAGGGCGACGTCCCCACGCCCATGGGAACGATCGCCGTGCGCTGGGCGCAGGACCATGCAACCGGCCGTTTCGCGCTGCTCGTGAGTGCCCCGCAGGAGACCACAGGGACGGTTTCGGTTCCCGTGCCGAAGTCGGGGGCGGTGGTCATCGTGCGCTTTGCCAGGCTCGGAGAATCCCGACAGTCCCAAAGGTCCTTCTCCACCCCGAAGGGCGCTACCTCCTTCTCCTTTCACGCCACAGGCGGCGTCACCTACCACTTCGACGTCAACCCCCGATGAAGGTCGAAGTCGCCAATTCCTCGTGCAGTCGGTGACGGGGTGGACACGATAGGAGTCCGGAGCTGTTCGTAGCTCGATCACACCGCTGACCGCAGGGCTGAAGCGCGAGCCCGTGGCCATTCGGGCTCTGATGACGGACCTCGGGCTATGGCCGCCACCTGAGTGCGACGGACCAACGAACGACGACAGACAGTCTCGGCCCGTTCGCATTACCGTGGTCGACCAGCGTGGACCTTGACTGGGGCAGTCTGACCACAATGTCCTCGCTGGCAAGAAAGTGGGGGGTGATCATGACCGATGAGAACACCCACAGGGCCGACGGTCGACCGTCATATGGCTGCTGGTTGAATCTCCGTTGGCGGCAGCCGATCCTCCGGGTGCTGGGCCTCGTGTTGATCGTCGTCGCCATATCCCTGGCCGCGTGTAGCTCCTCGATGCCCTCGGCTGGCTCATCAACCGTGCCCGCGCCGAGGGGTCTGCCCGCCTTCTATGCCGTGCCTCAGCCGCTCCCCGCTGGCTCCGGCCGCCTCATCAAGGAGGCCAGGGTCACCGCTTCGGGGATTCATGGCACTGCCTATCGGGTCATGTACACCTCGGAGAACGAGCAGAGCAAGGTGGTGGCCGTCACTGGCCTCGTATTCGTGCCCCACACCGCACCGCCGTCCGCCGGCTATCCGGTCGTGGCCTGGGGGCACGGCACCAACGGGATGACCAACCAGTGCGCACCGTCGCTCCAGCCGGCCCAGGCCGTCCCGTCCATCAACGCACTGTTGGACCAGGGGTGGGAGGTGACTGCCTCGGACTACCAAGGCGAAGGTACCCCGCCAGGCCTGCTTGCCTACCTGGTTGGCGGACTTGCCGCGGAGAACACCATTGACCTGGTCAGAGCCGTCCAGCACGTCACTCTGTTCCACGCCAGCCCCGACTACCTCGTCTGGGGGCACTCCGAGGGCGGGCAGACGGCCATGTTCGCTTGGAACATCGGACCGAGCTACGCCCCTCAGCTCCACCTGGTAGGCGTGGTCGCCACCGCTCCTCCGTCACAGTTCCAGTACATCTACACCGTGCTCAGGACGAGTCCGTATGCCTACTACCTGTACATGGGGGCGGTTGGTTTCAACCTCGCGTATGGAAACAGCCGAGCACCGCTGCTCGAGATCGCCTCTCCGCAGGCACTCAAACTGGTCAACGACGCCCGTAAGGGTTGCGCCGACTATCTGCAGATGATCACCGAGAAGTACAAGGTGACCAGCCTGGTCACTCACAATCCCTTCGACGTTCCGGCGTGGAGAAAGCTGCTCGTCGCCAATGACCCCGGCCAGTTGTCCACGTCCAGCGGTGTTCCCCTGCTCATTATCCAGGGCACCGCCGACGAGCAGATCCCTCCGATCTCCACCCAGCTTCTCGCCACTCACCTCTGCTCCATCGGGGCCGAGGTGCAGCGTTGGATGTACCCCGGGGAGGGTCACTCCCAGGTGATCCAGCCCTCCACACCCGACATGGTCCGCTGGATAGCCGACCGGTTCGCCGGCCAGCCGACGCCTGATCCGTACCAGCCCCGCGGTCTTCCCAATGTGCTGGCCCAGGACTGCGCAACGGCTGGGGGGTTCACGACCCCAGGGCCGTAGGAGGGGCAGCCGGATGGAGAGGCAAAAGGTGCCCGATTCAGGTGTTCAGAACGTCAGGGAGGGTCGACGTGTCAACCGATGGGGGTACCCAGTCGGGATCAACCTCGAAGAACTGCTCGGCCAAGGCGTCCAGTGCCAAGCCGAACAGCGTCCACTCTTGCTCCTCACCATTGGGCCCGGTTGGTCGCATGATTCCCTTCATGCGTGCGGCGTCGACGCGGTTCCGCAGGGCACATCCCTCGGCCAATGCCGCTACGGCAATGGTGAAGTGGTTGACAGTGAGACCGTCGCGAACGCGGTAACCGACAAAATCCAGCCCCGCCTGGTAGATCGACTCCATGCGGTCGGTCATCGATAGGTATGCCTGCTCGAGAGCCGAGTCAATTCGGCGCCTACGCCCGGGTGCGACCCCTACGGCTGTCATCGCTCCGATGCCGATCCACAGCAACCAGTCGGTCGATTGATTGAGGGCGCTCGTATTGGCCGACGCGGTGAGGCGGGCGACTTCACGCATGGTTCCGCGCCGCGACTCAATCGACGACGGATCCATACTCAAGAGGACCGGCTCCAGCCCCTGAACGGTCCGGGTGATCTCTGCTCCGCTGTCATCGGCGGCAATGGTCGCCAATACGTCTGTTTGAAAGTCGAATTGGCTGTCCCAGGCCCGCCCGATAATGGAGGCGTTCGTAACTCGTATCCCGGTATCCGCCTCAACGCGCTCACGCACCCTCTTGAAGGTGAGCGCCTCCCCGATGGCAGCCAACCCCTCCTCCCGCAGAATGGTGAGGCCAGCCTCGATGAACAAGGTGCGCAACTCGTCACGGGCCATGCGCGGGCGACCAGAGGGCATCAAGGGGCCGCTCCCCGCTTCGGCCCGCGACCGTCACAACAACAACCGGTTTCCTCTGATGTGACCCGCCACAGTGCCACGACGCCGAATAGTTGCATCTCTATGGCGTCAACGACCAATCCCACCGTCTGCGCCGAGCTAGAGCGCCGTATTCTTCCCGGTTAGCTCTACGAACAGCTGTACGGCGAAAAGGCTCTGCGGCCACAGGGCGGAAGGCAAGCTTCGGTCGCAAGTGGATGAAAGCGCGGTCATGGCCGCTGCGCACACCGTTCACGTCATGATTGGCTCACCATCGCCAGCTCGGCGGTTCGAGTCCGGCAGCGCTCAGCAGGCCCAGAGTGTTCTCCCTCGACAACGCTCGGTCCGGGCAGGGGTCCGCCGCCTGGAGATCGGTCCTCACCTCGACCGGGGTCGCGATCGGGAGGCCGAGTAGCCTCAAAGCAGGTTCACCTGTCAGAGCGGTGGCTCGAGAGGTCTAGGACGCTCAGTTGCTGGCTGGCAGCCGATGAGCGCAAGCCAAGAGGAGGAACAGCGGTGTCGGAATCCAAGGTATTCAAGAAGGTGTACATCGGCGGAGCATGGGTGTCCTCGACCGGCTCGGGAAGCTTGGACGTCATCGATTCGAACACCGAAGAGGTATTCGGCTCGATCCCCGAGGGCACGGCGACAGACGCAGACAAGGCCGTCGAGGCGGCTGCCGCCGCATTTCCGGAATGGTCGACCTTGCCGGCAGCCGAGAGGTCGAAACTTCTCACTCGGATCTCCGAGGGACTGGCCGGGCGGACCGAAGAGCTCGCCTCGATCATCTCCCGGGAAGTCGGTATGCCCCTGTCGCTGTCCGGCCCCGTCCAAGTGGGCCTCGCCATCGGGGCCTTCGCTGAGATGGCTACCAATGTCACCGAGCTCGACTGGGAGGAGGAGCTTGGTAACTCTCTGGTCGTGCGCGAACCCATGGGTGTGGTGGCTGCCATTACCCCCTGGAACTATCCCCTGTACCAGATAGCCCTCAAAGTTGCTCCGGCCATGGCAGCCGGCTGCACCGTCGTGCTCAAACCGAGCGAAGTGGCTCCGCTCAACGCCTTCATCCTGGCCGAAGTCATCGACGAGATCGGCCTCCCGCCAGGCGTGTTCAATCTGGTGAGTGGGATCGGCTCGGTGGTCGGGGAGGCCCTGGCATCGCACCCGAAGGTGGACATGGTGTCGTTTACCGGCTCCACCCGGGCTGGCAAGCGAGTGATGCAGCTGGCCGCCGAATCGGTAAAGAAGGTCTCCCTGGAGCTGGGCGGCAAGTCGGCCAACGTCATCCTCGACGACGCTGACCTCGACGCGGCCATTCCGGCAGGATTGTTCGCCTGCTACATGAACTCGGGGCAGACATGCTCTGCTCTCACCCGCATGATTGTGCCCCGCTCCCGACTCGCTGACATCGAGGAGCGGGTGACGGCCGCGGCGGCGTCATTCGTTCCCGGCGATGCCGCTGAGCCCACCACGACTCTGGGCCCTCTCGTCTCCGCCACCCAACTGGAACGGGTACGCGGCTACATCGCCAAGGGGATCGACGAGGGAGCCAAGCTGGTCACTGGCGGGGCGGAGCCTCCCGAGGGCCTGGACAAGGGTTATTTCGTGCGACCCACCGTGTTCTCCGACGTCACGACCGACATGACGATCGCCCAGGAGGAGATCTTCGGTCCGGTGCTGTCGATCCTGCCCTACGACACGGAGGAAGAGGCCGTCCGCATCGCCAACGACTCGATCTACGGCCTGGCCGGCGGCGTCTGGGGTGGCGATCGAGACCATGCCATGGATGTCGCCCGTCAACTGAGAACGGGACAGGTGGACATCAACGGAGGCGCGTTCAATCCCCAAGCCCCGTTCGGCGGGTACAAGCAGTCGGGCATCGGTCGCGAACGTGGGACGTTCGGTTTCGAGGAATTCCTGCAGATCAAGTCGCTGCAACGCTGATCGAGGCCCGCAGGGTCTTTGACATCCGATTTGCAGCCTGGTCCTGCAACCGGCGACCCGAACGCTACCGGGGTGTCAGTCGGACGACTCGCGCACCGGCGACCCACACGAGGTGGAGGTCGTCGGGCCGCGGCTCGCCGCGCTGGTCCAACCCGATGTTGTTGAACTTGGCGAACTGGTGGTTGTCACGGGCCATCATTGCCAAGTGCTCCACGACCTCGGTTTCGTCGGTGAGAACCTGCACATCTGCGGATCGCAGCTTGCCGAGGAGACGGATCTGCACTGGTTCGCCGGTGCGCAAGTTGCGCACCCACGAAAACTGCGTACCCACGAGCAGGCTTCCGTGGTGACGGCCATAGGCGACCGGGACCCTGTAGTGCCGCCCAGATTTTCGGCCGACCAGGTACAGGGTGACGAGGCGCTGGCCCACAAGGCGGCAGACCAGCGGTGTGCGCAACAGCCCGCGGACGACATGATTCACCAGACCTTGGAGGGGCAATGTCTTTGCTCTCACAGCTGATGTCGGCGTGCTCATCGGCGAGTCCTTTCTGAGGCCAACCTTCACCCTGCCTAGTGCCTGTGGATCACGGGACCCACTGTTTGACCCATTCCCCCGTCACCTGACCGCTGATCACGTTGAGGCGATTCCACGCGTTGATGGCGGCGATCTCGACGACCAACGCCCCCAGCGCCTGTTCGTCATAGTGCTTGGCCGCCTCGTTGAAGACCTCGTCCGGCACACCTTCGCCGCGGTCGGCGAGGCGGGTCCCAGCCTCAGCGAGCGCCAAAGCGGCCCGCTCGGCGTCATTGAAATACGGGGTGTCCCGCCATGCCGCCAGGGTGAGAAGGCGCTCGTCGCTCTCCCCAGCCTTCCGGGCGCCAAGACTGTGCATGTCCAAGCAGACCGCACAACCGTTGATCTGGCTGGCGCGCAGCGCGACCAGGTCGATCGTCGATTGGGGTAGTCCGGCTTTGCTCGCCGCCTCGTTCACAGCCTTCCCGAGCGCTTGGAGGGCATCCAGGGCGCCGGCCAGGGTGAGAGCCGGGCTTGTCATCCGAGGTTCCATCCCATCTCCTTCCTCTTGGGGATTGAGCATTCCCTCTTTACGATCTATGACACGTCGCAGTCACCCGATGTGACGCGCAGCTGGCTCCACCCGAGGTTGAGCTCGGAAAGAGACCACCTCGGCACGGCGCGGCCATCGATCGCGGCTCGGGTCGGTCGGGTGTCCCGATCCCATCAGGACCTCGGGCACGGATGGTCGCGTCACACTGGCGGCTCCCCACGGGTCAATGTGTTGGAAGGGCGAGGTGAGGGTCTACGGATATGAACGACAGTGAGTGGCTGGCTGAACGCTTCGAGAACCACCGCCCCCGGTTGCGCTCTGTCGCCTACCGGATGCTGGGCTCGCTGACCGAGGCCGACGACGCTGTCCAGGACGCATGGGAGCGGGCGAGCCGGGCCGGCGCCGATGAGGTCGAGAACCTCGGCGGCTGGCTCACCACCATCGTCGCCCGTGTCTGTCTCAACAAGTTGCGGAGCCGCAACATTCGGCGGGAAGACTCCCTTGAGGCTGTCCTGCCCGATCCCATTGTCACCCCCGAAGGTCCTCCGGACCCCGAAGAGGAGGCGCTCCTGGCCGACTCGGTCGGCCTCGCCCTCCAGATCGTGCTCGACACCCTCTCGCCCCCAGAGCGCCTGGCCTTCGTGCTCCACGACATGTTCGACCTGACCTTCGACGAGATCGGGCCCATGGTGGGCCGCACTTCTCAGGCAACGAGGCAGTTGGCGAGCCGAGCCCGTCGCCGGATCAAGGGCGCCGGGACCGCAACCCCCGAGCGCGACCCCGCTCGCCAGCGTGCGGTCGTGGATGCCTTCTTCGCGGCTGGACGGGCCGGCGACTTCGACGCCCTCGTGGCCGTGCTCCACCCCGACGTCCTGCTGCGAGCCGACTTCAGCCCGGGCCACCCGAGCCGCTCGGGTGTCTTCCGGGGCGTAGAGGCCGTCACACGCCAAGCGCGTGGGGCGAATCGAGCGGCGGAGGTGCACCCGGCGCTGGTCAACGGGTCGGCGGGCGCCGTCATAACCCTGCGGGGACGGCCGTTCGCGGTGATGGGCTTCACGGTAGCCGAGGGCAAGGTCGTCGAGATCGACGCCATCGGCGACCCAGAGCGCGTCCGGCGGGTGGCCGCAGCCGTTCTCGGTGGCCAATGATCTGGATTCGATCGAGGGGTGACCATGAGCGCAACCGCGCCCTCGGGCGCCGATCGGCAGATCAGGTCACGTAGGGCCGGACCACGAGGTTGGCGGAATCGGAGCTCCGAGAAGGTCCGGGAGCCGAATTGGCGATTTTTCACGATCTGCACCGAACCATTTTGTCCCGACCCGACTACAAAGAGGCAGTGGCGGCGAAGTCGCGGTTGGGACGAGGAACGGAGGCTTCGCTCGGCGATGTCCCGGTCGACGCCGATGTGAGCCTCTTAGCCCAGGTCCGTAGCGGGGATCGAGAGGGCTTGGAGAAGCTCTACCGACGGCATGGTCCGTCCCTGCTCGCCCTCCTCACACGGATACTCGACGACCGCCAGATGGCTGAGGAGGTCATTCAGGACACCTTTCTCGCGGTTTGGAACGGTGCGCCATTCGACGGACGCTCACGAGTCCGAACGTGGTTGGTGGCGATCGCCATCCGTCGAGCCGGATCCCAGCGCCGCAAACGGCGATTTCCCGTTGGGAACCAGACTCGAGATTCCGCATCGGACGGCCCGACGCCGGAGGACATCGTCGTCACCGGTCTCGATGTGGAGCGGCTTGTCCAGGAACTCGCGGAGCTGACGCGACTCCAACGCGAGGTCGTGCTTCTCGCCTTCGCCGAACAGCTCACACATCCCGAGATCGCCAAGGTACTGGGGGTCCGCCTGGGCACCGTGAAGAGCCGCCTCCACGGCGCGAAGAGGGCGTTGGTGCGGAAATGGGAGAAGGGAGACACGAAATGACCCGAACGCCGCATGTCGACGACAATGCGTTGATCACCATCGCCGCGCACGACGCGGCAATCCCTGACGACGTATCCCACATCGAACAGTGCTCCATCTGCGCTCAGGAGCTGGCGATCTGGCGCCGGATCTCTATTTTGGCCAGAGCGTCGGTTGAGTCAGTGCCTGTCGCGAGCGAGGAACTCGGCGAGCGAGTCCTGGGTCAGCTCGACGGGCCGGATCGCGACCCGGTCCCGATGACCCGTCGTCCTGCGCGCCGGCATGGTGGTTGGAGCCGACGGGCGCGGTGGCTGATTGCGACCCCGATCGTCACGGCCGCCGTCATTCTCGTCGCCACGCTTGGGTTCGGCCCAACCGTGCCTTCGGATGCGTTGGTGCTGAAGACCATTCGGAACAGTCCGTTGGTGGCGGCGATGACCTCTGAGACCGTCCATGAGAGTGAGTATGAGGTCTTCACAGCTCCACAGGGTTACACCGTCATCGAATTCCGTACTCAGGCTGCGTTCAGTCCTCGCTCCGATGCCTTCGTTCTCACATCGAAGGAGATCGAGCCAGGGGGTCCCCGGCTCAATCCCTACACGACCGTCTCTGATGGCTCGCTCGTCTACCTTCCTTGTTGGGCCGATCAGCCATCTCTCGGATACAAGGGGTGCGCCGCCTATCCGGCACAAGCAGGTACGGCGCCGGGCTCGCCGACGCTGGCCTTTCTTCGGAGCGCCCAGGGTCCAGTGGTCCGGTTGGGTCACCGCCAGATCGACGGGATCGCCACGACCGGATACGGCGTCACGGTTCCGGCCAATACGGTCGTTCAGAGCCAGATTCCTTCGCTGCGGTCACTGGTGCAGTACGGCATCTCCACAGAAGAGGCCTTCGATTTCCACATGGACGTGTGGTCGGACAACCGAGGCCTGCCACGCGAGGTGGACGAGACGTTCGCCATCCGGCAGCACCAAGCCAATTTGCCACCGCTGCTGCACGTGTCGGTCAAAAAGGTGCTCACCTATGGCAGGACATATCTGCGGGTGAGTGTTCCGGCCAGAAGCAACGTGGCCGTCGAACCCAACATAGAGGCGGCCGTGTTCTACGAGGCTCTTTACGAGAACGCGCTGGCTACCTATAACGATCAATTCGGACACGGCTTCAAGAATTCGTTGTCGCGGTGAGAGCTCTTGCCTGAGGCAAGGTCGCTCGCCTACCTCGGACGGAACGGCAAGAGAGACGGGGGCCGCACCGCGGACACGGTGGCCGGAGCACGGCAATCAGAAAGCGCTCCAGAGGTCGAGACCGCATGTACAGGCGACTCATTGGAGGTTGCCGAATTTCGGCCCGGGTACAACCGTACTATCGGATCGGTCATGAGAACGGGTTCCGAGAGTGGAGAGGGGTTTCCTGAGCCGGGCCATGAGACAGCACGGCTCTAAGGCTCCGCTGACCGAGGCCATCGAGGCTTCGTCGGATCCTCAGGTGACGAACTCGCCGCCCAAAGGGGAACCAGGAATACCGGCCAAATCGAGGCTGCGCCGAGCGTGGCCGGTCCTTAGGTTCCTCATCGGGATCGGTGGTGTGGCCATCGCCGTCTGGGTGCTCAGCTCTCATACCGATGAGCTGTCGGGAATTACCACGGTCTTCGACCACCTGAACTGGTGGTGGGTTCCGGCGGCGGTGACGGCGGAGGCCCTGTCGTTCGTCAGCTTCTCCGTCATGGAGTACGAGCTACTGACCACCAGTGGCGGGGTCCGGCCGCCGCCCTTTCCTCTTTTCAGGATGACGGTGGCATCGCAGGCCCTCACCAATTCACTCCCCGCCGGGAACGCTGTTGCCGCTGTGTACGGGTTCCGGTGGTTCCGGCGCTTCGGGGCCGACGAGACCCTTGCCGTGTGGGCCATGGTCGGGACCTTCATCGCGTCGATCGTCTCGCTTTCCCTGGTGGCGACGGCCGGATTGGCCTTGGCCACGGGTGAGGGCGCCTCCTACGACCTGATCCCGGTGCTCATCGGGGTCCTCGTCATCGCCGTCGCCGTGGGAGCGATCTTCGTCTACGAACGACCGCTCCTCTTCGTCCTGACCTGGTCACTGTGGGCATTCCATTCCGTCCTGCGACGACCGAAGGGCGACACGACAGAGCAGGTCGAGCGGATCGTCGGGCGGATCAGGTCGGTCAGACTGAGCTGGCCAAGGGTCATTTCCGTCGTTCTCTGGGGCACCGCCAACTGGCTATTCGACTGCAGCTGCTTTGCCCTGATGTTCCTGGCCATCGGCGCTGCCATCCCCTGGAAGGGCCTCCTGCTCGCCTACGGGGCCGGTCAGCTGGCAGCCGCACTGCCCATCACGCCAGGAGGGCTGGGTGCGGTCGAGGGGAGCATCACGATCGCCCTGGTCGCATTCGGTGGGGCGCATGTGGCTACGGTCGATGCCGTCTTGCTCTACCGGCTCATCAGCTTCTGGTTGGTCCTGGCCGTTGGTTGGCTCATGGTGGGCGAGCTCGCCCTCGAGGTGCGGAGAGGTCGGTGGGGTCGACCCCCGCTCACCGCGCCCGCCGGGGCGGAGATCGAACCGGCAAGGGACCCGGGGTCGGTTCAGGCTCTTTCGACCGACGGGCCGTCGGTGTCGTGATCATGACGGTCATCATTCAGCGGGTGAGGCAGCACTGGTCGTCTTCGCTTGCCCGTGGGCTGGCGGTCACTCTTCTGGTCGTCGGTCTTTCGGCGGGCTGCACATCGGTACGCAGCAACCTCGGCACCAGCGACAGCTCCTGCTATCTGGCCTTGCCGGCGGCAACCCACGCGGTGGGCTCGCATAGCAGGCTGCTCGGAGCCCGTCTGCTCACTCTCGCCGACCTCCGTCGCCAGGCTCCCAAGATGGTCACCCAGCTGTCACCCAAGGGTCCAGCGACGCAGAGCCTCTGTGTGCTGGCGTTCTCCGGGAATTTCACGTCGACGGGGGTGTCCAAACCGCATGGACGTCCAGCAGGTCCGGTTGCCATCGTCGTGCTGACGAGACCTTCGAACGAGTTGCTCGGGACGGTCATCCTCCGGCGGGTGCCTCTCCGCTTCAGCCATTCTCATATCGGCTGATGGCCGGCGACCCAAGGCTGCGACGGTGCGGTGCGACAGGCCCTCAACGGCGCGGGCACGGGGACCGACTCTGACGGCGCGTCATCTTGAAGGGCCACGACGAGTAATTCGGCCGCTGCGGTGAGCCCCGCCTTGGGACCCACATGTCTGCTCCGGGGACACGCCGATTGGATTCATCCACCAAAATGGGGCGGATGGAGGACCTGGGGACGGAGAGGAGCGGCAGCCGGCGCGTTCTGGAGCCGTCCGTCCCAGCCGTCGACGTACTGATCGGGGCGCTGGCTGACCCCCAGAAGACGGTCACCGAGGTTCTCGAGAACCTCGTGAAGGAACCTGTGACGGCACAAAAGCTGGATCAGGTGGCGACGAAGGCGTCCGACGGCAATCGCCTCGCCGTCGAGCCCGGACACGCCCTGACCCGCCGGGTCACCCTCTTGAGGGGGGAGCGATCGTCCCGTTCCTACCTGTTCGCCGACTCCCTCATCGTGACCAGTCGGCTTCCTCCGGAAACCTGGCGACGACTGGCGGAGGGCAACGATCCGATTGGACGGGTGATCGTCGAGGACGGTCTCCCCATGACGCGAGTGGACGTCACACCGGAGGGGCGACCTCTCGTCTCTCGGTCGCTGGGAGGTACGGAGGAGTTCATCTATGCCCGTCGGTACCGACTCGACATCAGGTACGAGCCGGTGATGGACATCGCGGAATGGTTCTTGCCGAACCTCACCGACTTCCTCGGCGGCGATCCACGGCGGTGACGGGGTCAACGGCTGGAGGCTGAACGATACGGGACCCGGTGGGATGGTGGCTCCGACGGCGAAGACGGCGGTCGATCCCCAGCACTGCGCCGTGGCCTCGGATCTCAGCTCCGGGCGGAGCGCTTCCGGTCGGTCCGGGCGGCCTTGCGCTTCTTCTTGGTCGTGGTGGTTCTGGCCCGAGCCGAGGCCGGAGCTGGTCGAGTCGGTCGGGTCGCCCGAGCCGCGGCGACACCGGCCCGGCCTGTGCGACTGCCCGTCGTGGCCGCCACTTCGGGCGATGGCTCCGGATGGGCGGCCACGGCCAGGACGGCCGTCAGGCCGCCCACGTCGATGATCCACCAAGGCCACAAACTCAGCCGGGATTGGGCGAGGGCCGTCGTGGCAATGGCGAGGACCAGGACGATGCCGAATCGCGGCCATGTGCTTCGGGCGGCCACGACGGCCCCCACGGCCAAGGCCGGCCAGATGTAGTACGGGGTCATGACCGCCTCGAGGTAGCAGCGCAAGGCCAGCGCCACCGCCACCGCCCATACGACCATCTCGGGCCGGTCCCGCCACCGGACCACGACCCACCCCAATCCGGCGGCCAAGGCCAGGACGGCGACCCGCAGGGGTCCGCCCCCGACGGTGGTCGTCGCTCCCTGTCCGCTTATGGTCGGCGCCAGGGAAGTCCACGGCGTCTTGTGGTTGTAGCTCGTGTCGGGGAATGCCGGCTGGACGACCACCGATCGATAGGTCGAATGGAAGTCGGCGACGAACGGGCCGATCAGCAATACCGCGGCCGGGAGGACGCCGCGAAGGGCCAGGCCCAATGCCTTGGTCCGTCCACTGACGCCGAGAAGGATCGGGAACACCACGATGGTCAGCGGTTGAAAGGCCAGCGCCAATCCAAAGAGCCAGCCCGCCCCGGCAAAGCGCCGGTCGAGGGCGAAGATGACGGAGTACAAGGCGATGGCCACGGCGATGGCGTCCTGTGGATGCCCCCAGATGACGACCACGTTCCACAGCAGCACGCCCTCCGCGAAGCTGAGGACGGCGCGTCGAGAACGCGGTACTTGGAGCCGTTCGGCAAGTGCATCGCAGGCGAGCAGCGCCACGCACGAGAGGATGAGCACGTACAACGCCAGCACGATGAACAACTGAGGGTGGACGGCGAACTGCTTGGCGCCCAAGGTGGCAGTGGTGGTCGTGAAGTACGGGCCACCGCTCGTGGCGTGAAAGCCCAGTGGGCGGGCCAGGAGCTGGCCATGATCGCGGAACTCGACGAACGTCGTGCTAAATCGGTATCTGAGCGCGCTGAGTGGTGCCAGGACGATCAAGAAGGCCGGAGGGGAGAAGAATCCGGAGTGCGAGGAGTAGATCGACCCCAGATGACCCCCGACCAAGCTCGTCGAGGCGCGCACGGTGTCCCACAGGTCTCCCGGCGACAGCCATTCGGAGGGATTGTGGTGGAAGACCGATCCCCAACGGAAGAAATAGATCAGGCCGGCGACGACGAAGAGCACTGATGCGAGAAGCGGCCAACCTCTTCGGCCGATCCGGTCGACCAGGTTGTCGATCACAGTGTCCATCGCGTCGGGAGCCTTCGTGGCGCGACTGGGCATGGCCCTTCAGCCTTGCATGTTTGCGACGGGCCGACTCAAGGAGCCGATGAGGGATTCGACGCTCGACTTTCCATTGGCACATAGCCGAAGAATCGTCGCGTGTTGCCGCACTTGTGCGCTCGGCACCAGGAGCTTGCCAGGCTCCCCTCTGCACAGGGCGGACCGCAAGTCCGGGTCCGCTCACTCGCCGCCATGACGGGGCTGTCGCCAGTAAGGCCGGTCCTGGACGTTCTTCTCGATGAGGATGAAGACCACGCTCCAGGGATCGACGAACCACGTGGTGCGCAAACCAGCGACGTCGGCGATCCCGGTGGTGAGAAAGGTCACGCCGCGCCCCTCGAGGCGCGCCCGTGTGGCGGCGATGTCATCGCACGTGAGTCCGATGTGGGTGATCCCCGGACGCGTGACATCGGGCCGACCGGGAGCCGCCGAGGAGGGCTCGCTATTCGGGTACTCGATGAGCTCGAGGACCCGGTCGCCTTCCGCAAGGCCGACGATGGAGGCCTTCACCACGACGTCGCCGGGGATCAGTTCCCTCATGTCTCGTTGGATGGCGGCACCGGCCATCCGATAGGGCGGCGATAGCACGGTCAGTCCGAGGACATCGCGGTACCACCTGGTCGCTTCCTCGACGTCCGGAACACAGATGGCCGTGTGTGCCACTCCAGTGAGCACGGTCGACTCCTCTTGCCATTCACGGCCGCCCAGCCTCGGATCCTTGATGCCGGGACAGGATAGGTGCGCTCCCCGATATTGGCCGCTGGGCGGCCTCGCCACCCGATGCTCCGTCCTAGGCCGCCGGCTATCACGGTATGCCTCGGCTCGGCCGCGCCCTTCCTTGGTAGAACGTGAGCATGAAAGCAGCGGTGTACTACGAGACGGGTAGCCCGGACGTGTTCCGGTACGAGGACGTCCCGGACCCGGCGATCGGGAGCTCCGAACTCCTCGTGCAGGTCCAGGCCATCAGCATCGAGGGCGGCGACACGCTCAACCGGCTGCAGGGTGACATGAGCCGAGTGCCCCACATCGTGGGCTACCAGTGTGCGGGAACGGTGGCCGCCATCGGCGATGAAGTCAGCGGGTATTCGGTCGGGGACCGCGTCGTCACGGTGGGGATCGACGGATCGCATGCCGAGCTACGTGCGGTCGACCAGTCGTTCGCCTGGACGATCCCCGATCCGCTGTCGACCGAAGAAGCGGCCTGTGTTCCCGTTCCCTTCGGAACGGCCGACGACTGCCTCTTCGAGTTCGGGCATCTAACGTCCGGTGAGACCGTGCTCATCCATGCCGGTGCCGGCGGGGTCGGTATCGCCGCCATCCAGCTGGCCAAGCGGGTGGGAGCTCGGGTCTTCGCCACGGCCTCGAGCGACGAGAAGCTGGAGCGTCTGAAGGAGCTCGGTCTCGATGAGGGCATCAACTACGCCCGTTCGGACTTCGTCACCGAGCTTCGGAACCGGACAGGCGGCCGGGGCGCCGACGTCATCGTGGACTCGGTCGGCGGGCGGACGCTGCAGGGGAGCATCGATGCGCTGGCCTACCGGGGTCGCTGTGTGACGGTGGGCGACGCTGGGCGGTCAGCGGCGGAGACGCTCGACATCTCCAAAATGCGCCCGAACAACCAGACGCTGTCCGGGTACTTCCTCGGCGCCGAGCTCTTGCTCTTCCCCCGCGCCTACCCGATGATCGGCCGTCTGCTCGAGGATGTCGCCCGTGGCGACCTGCGAGTGGTCATCGACCGCACCTATCCGCTGGCCGCGGCCGCCGAGGCCCACGCCTATATCGAGAGCCGGCAATCGTTTGGACGGGTGGTGCTCGTCCCGTAGCCCGGCGCGGCAGATGACCTCACACCGGAAAGCCACGGACACGGAACGGCGGGCTGCTCGGATCATCGAGCAGGTCCGAGCCATCCCCGAAGGCTTTGTACGGACCTACTCCGACATCGACCCCCACGCACCACGACTGGTGGGCCGGGTGTTGGCCACGACCAGCGAGGAGCTCCCGTGGCACCGCGTCGTGCGCGCCGATGGCACCGCCCCCATGGGCCGGCGCCAACTCGAGCTCCTCCGTGGCGAGGGCGTTCCCGTGCGCGGTGGCCGGATCGACCTCACCGAGGTACGTCTACCTGGGCCGTGACGGGGACGAAGCGCCCGTGGGCAGGCGCCCGCCGAGGACCCGCCCGTCGGGACCGTTCAGCGGGGATCGGGTCGGTCGAGGTTCCAGTGGCGTCCCGCCTGGCAGAACCAGCCATCGTCGCCGGTCGGCAGGACGGTGAACCGGCTGATGGTTCGCTGGCCGCCTTGTTGGTCGCCGTAGAGCAGGTCGACGCCCAACGGGTGGCGGTCGCCAAGCGCCCTCCTGAGAGCGGGACGGATGGGGTCGTCCGCATCGCGGACGGCGGCCTCCCAGTACCCGGTGCCACCGGCGGGGATGTAGAGGTCGATGGTCAGGCGTCGGAACTCGTCGGCGTCGACGGGATCGCCGATGTCGAACGGGCCATCAGGCCAGGGGTGCCACCCGTGCAGCAGGGCAATGCCGGCACCGACGTTGCGCAGGCCCATGGCCAGGTAGATGACGCCGTCCGGCGACTCCTCGAAGTTCGCTCGACCGCCGCCCAGCCGGATGACGTGCTGATCGCTCCACAGCACCTTTTGATCGGGGTCGTCGTGGCGGGAGGCGATGAGGAGCGGCCGCAGACCGGTGAGCAGGGCCTCCTCAGCCACCCGGGCCGAGCGATTCGACGAACGGACGGCCGAAAACGTGGCCAGCGCCAGCACGAGCGTCCCCCCGGCGGTGGCCAAGGAGGAGATGACCGTCCAGTTGACCACGCGAGGTCACGCTAGCGATCGTGCCGCCCGGTCGCCGGAGCTCGGGTCGTCGACCTCGGTGCCCACCTCCTCCTCGATGGCTCGGGCGATGCCGGCGAGGAGCCGCTTTCGGATCGATGCCGAGCCTTCCGGGCAACCGCTCTGGGTGTTGGTCACCAAAAGGTGAAGTGGGTGTGACCTTTCAGGTCAAGCGGCGGGTCGGGTCCGGGTGAGCCGCCGCAACAGTCGGACGCCGATCCGGCTCGGGGCCGGCAGGCGGTCCCTCGAGCAGATGTAGGCCAGCAGATAACAGGAGGCGGGCTCCGAGAAGACGCCGCGACGGGTGGCGACCTCCTCGACCGAGAAGGATGATGCCTCGAGACAGGAGCCCGCATAGTTCAGCCCCAGGGCGTGCTGGATGCGGAACCCGCACCGCCGGAGCATTAACTCCATCTCGGGCGCCGTGTACTCGTAGTCGTGGTCGGGATCGATGAAGGCCGCCTGCTGGAGGCGGGTCACGGCGGCATTGGGCGTGTCGAGGGCGAAGGTGCCGCCAGGGCGAAGGACACGGTGAACCTGGTCGAACACCTGCCAGGCATCCTCCCGGGTCACGTGCTCGATGCTTTCGCCGCAGTAGACGAGGTCGAACGAGTGAGACGCATAAGCGGACAGGTCCGTCATCGAGTGGTAGTGGTAGCTGACCCTCCCACCGCCCTCGACGGCGAGGGAGTCCCGCGGCTGGCCCTCGCGGTAGAGCGCGTTCCGCTCGTCGCTCGGGAGGTCCACGATGACGAGCTCGTCGAAGGAATAGGGGTAACCCATCGAGATCAGCGCACCGCTCGCCACCCCGAGGGCTGTCCCGCCCAGGTCCAGGATGCGGCGGGCCGGCGGCAAGAGCCGGATGAAGGCACCCCGGCTGACGTGCAACGACGGCCCGAGCTCGGACATCCGGGCCCTGTTGCTCCATTCGTCCGAGTGGATCAGCCATTCGGCCAGCTGACGGCCCGAGAGGCTGCCGTCCTCCAGCTCCTTCACGAAGGCACCTTCGGACGTGAGGACCGGGTCACGCCCGAAGAGGAGGTGGAACAGGCCGCCCAGTAGCTGGCGCGGCGGGAGGTCCTCGAGGTGGAACGGTGTCGTCTCGTCGGGCGTCGGCACGCGAGCCGGAGGCTCGGCTCCGTTCCTATCAGCCATCACGAGGTCGGCCGACGCCGACGGCGCCGCCTGGTCGCTCGACGTCCGGGGCTCGAGGTGCGACGGGACTCTCCATCGCACCGGGGATGCATCGTCCGGATAGTACGCGACGGCCCGGGCACGCCTCCGGAGCCATGCCCATCGGAGGAGGCTGGTGCACATCTCGACTCAGGTGCCGGCACGATGAGCGTGGGGCATGCTGTCGACATGAGCCCGCTCGCCACCTACGAGGTCGACGGTCACGTCGCCACCATCACCTACAACCGACCCGACTCCCTCAACGCCGTCAACGCCGGGATGCGGCGAGCCCTCAACGAGGCCTTTGCTCGATTTCGTGACGACGAGGAGGCGTGGGTGGCCATCGTGACCGGTGCCGGCACCGCCTTCTGCGCGGGTGGGGACATGCGGGACGGAGCCGGCTCGACCGGTGAGTTCGGGGGGACGTTCTGGGAGAAGCCGACGGTGAACTCCTTCGAGAGCGGCTGGGAGATCTACAAGCCGGTCATCGCCGCCGTCAACGGCTACTGCCTGGGCTACGGGCTGACCCTCGTCACCTGGTGCGACTTCGTGATCGCCAGTGACAGGGCCGAGTTCGGGTTCCCCGAGGTGCGTCTCGGCGTCCCCACCATCGTGGGCGCCATCCGCCTCCCCCGGCGGATCAACTGGCAGTACGCCATGGAGATGCTCCTCACCGGTGAGCGGATCGGCGCCGAGCGGGCCAAGGAGATCGGCTTGGCCGGCTGGATCGTGCCCCACGACCGGCTCATGGATGAGGCCCGCACGCTCGCCGGCCGGCTGGTGGCGGCCGCCCCCCTGGCGGCACGAGCCACCAAGGAGGTGGCCGTGCGGGCGCAGACCCTGCCCCCGGTGGAGGCCATCCGCTTCGGCGAGACCATGCGTCTTGTGGCCATGCGAACCGGTGACGCGGCGGAGGGCCTGCGGGCAGCGGCCGAAGGGCGCCAACCCCGCTGGCTCGGCCGTTGAGAGGACCCTGAGATGAGGTCTGCCGGCTGCCGCGGGCCGGCTCGGTCCCTTGTCGGACGAGCCGTCCAGCACGACACTCTCGGACCGTGATGCCTTCGGGGTTTCCTCCGGGCATCTCCATCACGCGGCTGCACCTCGACCGTCACCGCCTGGACGAGGTGGCGCGGGTGGCGACGGAAGCATTTTGCGACGACCCCTTCTTCACCTTCCTCATGCCGTCACCATCGATGCGTCGACGGGGCTTGCGCATCTTCTTCCGCTCTGTCGTGGCCAGCAGTCGGCGCGTTGCCACCGTGTACGGGGCTCGGGGGAACGACGGTGCCCTGGTCGGAGTGGCGGCATTCATCGGGCCCGATGGGTTGCCCCTGCCGTTCGCCGCCCAGGCCAGCCAACTGGGCAGCGCCGTGCGGGCTCTCATTCCCCGACCGAGGGCCATCGCCGACGGGTCTCGATACCTGTTGGCCACGGAGAAGGCCCATCCTCACGAGCGCATGTGGTATCTGCAGCTCCTGGCTGTCGACCCGGATCGCCAACGCGGCGGGATCGGTGGGGCACTTCAGGATCGGGTCTATCCGGACGTCGACGGCGAGGGCCTGGACTGCTACCTCGAGACCCAGAAAGAAGACAACCTCGCCTACTACCGGCGCTTCGGCTACGAGGTCGAAGCCGAGCTGCATCCCGTGCGGAAAGGCCCGCCCCTGTGGACCATGCGCCGCCTTCCACGTGAGCCGGCCGATCCCCATTAGGTCGGTTGGGTCGAGTCCCTTCGGGGAAGGGATGCAATGCCACGGATCGAGCCGATCGCGCCACTATGGATGGGCGAACGACGAGAGCGGGACGTCCGGGCTCGGCGCCGGACGAGTTGTCGCTTAAGCTGCCGGCGCGCGCCACGAGGGAAGGGGGGGCATGCCTTCACGACGATCAATCTCACGACGGTCAATCAGGCGAGGTTGGATCCTGGCACCGGTGGCGGCCGGTGCGATCCTTTTGCCGAACCTGGCACCGGCGTCGGCCGGGGCGGCCACGACGTCGACGACCGCCACCCCTGGCGCCCAGGCTCCCCTCAACGCCGCCCAGGCCGCACAGTTGGCCAAGAGTCCCGATCGACGGGTGATCATCGTGTTCAAGGACCAAGTCACGAGCATCCCCGCCACGGCCGGCAACGTGCCGCGACGAGCCGCGGCCGTTGCCGGGGTACAGGCCCCGGTTGTCTCGGAGCTCCGCCAGGTGCACGCCCCCCGGGTGACACCTCTGCAACTGGTCAACGCGGTGACGGCCACGGTCAGCGCCGGCGAGGAGGCACGACTGGCCGCCAACCCGGCCGTGGCCAAGGTGGTCCCGGACGAGCCGATCCCGTTGGCCACGTCCCCGTTGGGCGACGCCACTGGAGCGGCCAAGGCGGGCGGCGTCACGCCGCTTCCCGGCGCCTGTGAGCCCAACGGTCAAGTTCAGCTCGATCCGGAGGCGGTCGAGGCCATACATGCCGCCTCCCAGTCGGGCACGGGCGACACCGCCCAGGCCCTCGGCTACACCGGCGCCGGCGTGAAGGTGGCGTTCATCGCCGACGGCTTGGACATCGACAACCCCGACTTCATCCGTCCTGACGGCCAACACGTCTTCGTCGACTATCAGGACTTCAGCGGCACGGGCACGAAGGCCCCGACCAACGGCGGCGAAGCCTTCCTCGACGCCAGCTCCATTGCCGCCCAGGGCCGGGAGACCTACAACGTCGCCGGCTTCGCGGTGGGTCTCGACCAGCCCTGCAACATCCGCATCCTGGGTGTCGCCCCCGGCGCAAGCCTCGTGGGGCTGAACGTCTTCGGTTCCTCGGACGAGGCCTTCAACTCGGTCTTCCTCGAGGCCATCAACTACGCGGTGACGGTCGACCATGTGAACGTCATCAACGAGTCGTTCGCCTCGAACCCCTACCCCGACCAGGGGAGCCTCGATCTCACCCGGATGGCCAACGACGCCGCCATCGCCGCCGGCGTCACCGTGACCGTGTCGTCGGGCGACGCGGGCGTGACCAACACCATCGGTTCACCGGCCACCGACCCCCTGGTCATCTCGGCCGGCGCATCAACCACCTACCGGGCCTACGCCCAGACCGGGGCCGGCGGGATCACCTATCCGACCGTGAAGGGCTGGCTGAGCGACAACATCAGCGGGCTCAGCTCCGGTGGTGAGGATCAGGCCGGCCGGACGGTCGACGTCGTGGCTCCGGGCGACCTCAACTGGGCCCTGTGCACGCCGAAGCCGAAGAAGTACTCCGCGTGTGTCAACTACGCCGGGAAACCGGCATCGGTCCAGTTCACCGGAGGCGCGAGCGAGTCCTCACCACTGACCGCGGGAACGGCGGCCCTCGTCATCCAGGCCTACGAAGAGGCGCACCGGGGGACCGCACCGGCCCCGGCCGTCGTCAAGCAGATCATCGTCTCGACCGCCGAGGACATCTCGGCGCCGGGCGACCAGCAAGGCGCCGGGCTCATCGACGCCTACGCCGCCGTCCAGGCAGCCGCCTCCTATCCCACCCCGACCAGCAAGCCCATCGGCCAGGCGCTGCTCAAGAGCGCGCTGCAACTCAACGCGGTGGCGCCGACCAGCACTCCGGAGACCTTCTCCGACACCGTCACCAACACCGGGGCGAGCTCCCAAACGGTTGCCCTCTCCACTCGGACCCTGGGCCAGCCCCACGTCGTCGCCTCGACGTCGGTCGACATCACCGACGCCACCGGTGACGAGGCGACGGTCACCTTCACCGTGCCGCCGGGACAGGCACGACTGTCCGGCTCGATCGCCTATGTCGGCGCCGGGAACGCGGCCGACTTCTACTCGGCCACCAACCTGTCGCTTATCAGCCCGAGCGGTGACCTGGCCGGCTACAGCATCCCGCAGGGAACGGGGAACTACAGCAACACCCAGGTGGCGAATCCCGAGCCGGGGACGTGGACGGCACTCATCTTCGGCTACTCCTCGGCCGAGGGTGGTTCGACCGGGCCCGTGCAGTTCGCGGCCACGACCGCGACATGGACCTCTTTGGGACACGTCTCACCCAGCTCGCTGACCCTGGGCTCCGGCGCCTCGGCTCCCTTCACGCTCTCGGTCACGACTCCGGCCATGCCCGGCGACGTGGCCGGGTCGGTCGTGCTGACCAGCTCGGCCAACCAGCCCTCGTTCGCGGCCACGACCACCGTGCCGGTGGTGCTGCGCTCGCTCGTGCCCACCCCCGATCCCCAGACCACCTTCACCGGGACCTTGACCGGCGGCAACGGGCGACAAAGCGACACCGGAGTGGCCGACTTCTACCAGGTCGACATCCCCCCCGGTCTTCCCGAGCTCAATGCTTCGGTGAGCACGCCCAACGCGGCCAACACCTTCGTCGCCGAGTTGGTCGACCCGGCCACGGGTGAAGCCGCGTCCACCGCCTCGAATGCGGTGCCCTCCGCCGGTGGGACGTCGACGACGGCCGAGCTCGGGGCCCAGTTGCACGTCCTCCATCCCGACCCCGGCACCTGGACGCTCATCCTCAACTTCTTCGGCCAGGTCTCGGGCACGGCCATCAGCCAGCCCTACACGGTGACGCTCGACCGGACGCCGGTCCCCACCACGAGCACCTTGCCCGACTCGACATCGGTGAACCTCCCGGTGGGGAAGGCCACCTCCGCCCAGGTCCGGGTCACGAACACCGGGACGGTCCCCGAGGAGTACTTCGTGGACGCCCGGCTGGACCAGAGCGCGACGCTCAACCTGGCCTCCATCACCGACTCGGTGACGCCCGTCCCCATCACCGGGAACCCGCCCGTCTACATCGTCCCCAGCCACACCACGTCGATCACGGCCGAGGCGACGGCACCGGCGCCCATCTTCTTCGATTACTCCTGGGTGTTCGGCGACCCGGACATCCTGGCCAACGCGGCCCCCTACAGCGGGAGCCCGAGCGGGACCTTCGACTCGAACCCGGTCGTCCCCGGCCAGTGGGCGATCACGCCTTTCCAGATGGGTCCGGACGGCGCCCACGGAGTTCCACCCGTCAACGCCCAGACCACCATGACGGCGATGACCGCGCCGTTCGATCCGGCGGTGACGTCACCGACCGCCGATCTGTGGTTGCAGTCGCTCGACCCGACGGCCCCGGCCTTCGGCGTGGTCGTCCCGCCGGGGGCCACGACGACCATCCCGGTCACCATCACGCCCTCGGCCAAGGCCGGCTGCCTGGTGGCAGGCACGCTGTACGTGGACGACCTCACCGTGGCGCCGGGCAGTGCCGGGATCAATGCGCTGCCTCCCAACATCGACGAGGCGAGCGACGTCGAGGCCATCCCCTACACCTACACAGTGGGGTCGCCCTCCTCACGCGCTGCCCACCTCCGGCGGGCGCGCCGGCGCAGGTGATGGTCGTCCCGTGCCGACCAGTGCCTGAACGGGGGCCAGCAGGCCTTTTGGATCACGCCTCGAGCAACGCCGGCGTGTGATCGGTCAGGCGAGGCCCCGGCCACCGCGGCCGGGCCGACGGCGCCACGTCTCGAAGCGATAGGCGACGCCGTTCTCTCGGTGGTCCTCATCGCTATCGACCAGGTCGAAGTCGGCCTCGAACGGCGGGAAGAACTTCGTGCAGTCGAAGTCGCCGGCCACTCGGGTCAAGTAGAGCTCCTCGGCGTGGCCGATGGACTCGGCGTAGACGGCTGCGCCGCCGATGACCCAGAGCTTCTCCGAGCCGCGCTGGGTGGCGAGGAAGGAGTCGAGGTCCTCGACCGCTTGGAACCCGGCTCGGATGCCGTCCGGCGAGCGGGTGAGCACCACGTTCTTTCGGTCGAGCATGGGGGCGGCGAACTCGTCATAGGTCGAACGACCCATGAGGACGGTCCCGTTGACGGTGAGCTGGCGGAAATGGGCCACGTCCCCGGGGAGCCGCCAGGGGATCCCGGTGTCGGTCGAGAGGCCGCGCTTCTCGTCGATGGCGGCGATGAGCCGGATCACGAGGCCCCGGCCTCGTGGCCGCCGCCGGCCGACAACCGCCGATGCCAGTTCGAGGGCATCGCCTCAGCCGACCGTCGATGCGGCCAGCCGATCGAGGCCGGAACGCAGGAAGGCGGCGGCGGCGTCCACCGCGTCGGTTGAAGCGGGCAGATCGCTCGTGCGAAGGACGGCGCCGAAGGGTGCGTTCCAAAAAGCCGGGTCACCCGGCCGATCGGGGCCCCACGGCGCCACGTACAAGTAGGGCTCCTCGATGCCGTCGTCGCCCGGGGAGGCACCGAGGTTGACCCCCGCTCCGGTGCCCAACTGCACATTGGTGCCGAGGTCGAAGTGCTCTGGCCACAGCTGGACGGTGGCCGGGTCGGCGTCCTCGGGCAGGCCGGCCAGGATCCGATCGAGGGCGCAGGCGCCGAGTGTGAACCAGGCGGCCAGGAGCCCAGCCGGCTCCGGGTCGACCAGCAAGGGCTCGTCGAGGTCGCCCAGCGCCGGGGTTTCGTCCCCCACCGAGAATTCGAGGTCAGGGTCGGCTCCGGTGAAGGTGATAAGGCGCCGCATGGTCGAGCCGGCGATGGCGAGCGCGGCCGTCTGCGTCCCGATGTCCCGTATCACCACTCCCTCGTCGACCCGCAGCGACTCGGGGTCCTCGCCGAAGGCGGGCGTGGCGAACCCACCGGGGCTGGCCCGCAGTCCGAACCGTCCCGACACCTGATGGCGGCGCCGGCCGAGCACGTGCGCGGCCACCCGGTGCAGGGTCCGGCGCGTGGCCACGAGCGCCTTTTTGTTCGGTACCTCGGCCATCCGGCGCCATCTTGGCATGGGTCCCGGAGGCGTCCCGCTCCGCCGGGTGAGCCAAGGGCCGGTCGGCCAGGTCGGAATCGGTTGACCCATCTGCCGCCGGGTGCTACTCCGTAGGGCGGCCAGGGGGTGGGCCGTTGACAGATCGGGGAGCCGTGCAACGTCAGCACCGGATGATGCGGTCCAGGCGGGCGCTGCACGCCCGGTTCTCACTGGCTTCGGCCGCCCTTTTGTTGTCCGCGCTCCTCGTCGGTGCGGTGGCTCCCGCCCCTCCGGCCGGTGCCGAAGGCGCCTCGCACGTCGCCCATGCCATCACGACGCCGAGCGGGTACTGGATGGCGGCGGCCGATGGTGGGGTGTTCGCCGAGGGTGCCGCACCCTTCGAGAAGTCCCTCGGCGGCACACACCTCAACGCACCCATCGTCGGCATGGCGGCCACTCCCTCGAGCACGGGTTACTGGTTGGTGGCGGCCGACGGCGGCGTGTTCGCCTTCGGTGACGCCGGCTTCTTCGGGTCGCTCGGGGGCATGCACCTGAACGCGCCGGTGGTGGGCATGGCCGCCACCCCGGATGGCCAGGGCTATTGGCTGGTGGCGGCCGACGGCGGCGTCTTCGCCTTCGGCGACGCCGGGTTCCAAGGATCGATGGGGGGAACCCATCTCAACGCGCCGGTGGTGGGCATGGCGTCCACGCCGACGGGCAACGGCTACTGGCTGGTGGCGGCGGACGGCGGCATCTTCACCTTCGGGGACGCCACCTTCCACGGGTCCATGGGTGGAAAACGGTTGAACGCCCCGGTGGTGGGGATGGCTGGTGGCCCGACCGGTGACGGTTACTGGCTGGTGGGGGCGGACGGCGGCATCTTCGCCTACGGCAGCGCCAACTACTACGGGTCCATGGGCGGCACCCACTTGAACAAGCCGGTGGTGGGCATGGCCGCCACTGTCGACGGGGCCGGCTACTGGTTGGTGGCGGCCGACGGCGGCATCTTCAACTTCGGCGATGCGCCGTTCGCGGGCTCGCTCGGGGGCGTTCCGTTGGTGAAACCGGTGGTCGGGATAGCCCCGGTCGGTCCGACCATCGGGGGCAAGGTGCTGCTCGTCGGCACCTACGATGGCATTCCGGGCCAGTACGCCACCATCCAGTCGGCGGTCAACGCCGCCCAGCCGGGTGACTGGATCCTCATCGCCCCCGGCGACTACCACGAGCAGGCCGACCACGACAATCCACCGTCGGCCAACGACGTCTCGCTCGGCTGGTACGGGGGCGTGGCCATCCATACGCCCTACATCCACCTTCGGGGGATGGACCGCAGCTCGGTGATCGTCGATGGGACTCTCCCCGGGTCGCCCGCCTGCAGCAGCAACCCTGCCGACCAGGACCCGGGGGTCATGGGTCCCGACGGGCCAATCGGTCGCAACGGCATCGACATCTGGGCCAACGGGGTCTCCGTCGACAACCTCACGGTGTGCAACTTCCCCGTGGTCCAGAACTCGATGGGTGACACCATCGGAGACGGGGGGAACGGCATCTGGTGGGACGGCGGCGACAACACCGGACACATCGGCCTGGTCGGCTACTCGGGCAGCTATCTCACGGCCACCGACACCTTCAACGGGACGGTCGCCGGCTACTCCCTCTCGGGCAACTACGGAATCTTCTCGGGCGAGTCGCAGGGCCCGGGGATCTGGAACCAGCTCTATGCCAACAACATGTCCGACTCGGGCACCTACATCGGCGCCTGCCAGCAGGTGTGCGACGCCTGGATGCACAACGCCTGGATGGAGAACAACGCCCTCGGCTACTCGGGCACCAACTCCGGCGGCACCCTCGTCATCAGCCAGTCCCAGTTCGACGACAACACCGATGGCCTCGACACCAACACCCAGAGTGCCGGTGACCCGCCCCCGCCGCAGAACGGCGCCTGTCGGGACGGCGGGGTCAGCGCTCTTACGCACACCTATTCGTGCTGGGTCTTCATGGACAACGACGTGCACGACAACAACAACAACAAAGCTCCCGGGGCCGGGCTGTCGGGCGAGCCGGTGGGAACCGGGCAGACCGTCTCGGGGGCCACCAACGACACGGTCATGGACAACACATACGCCGACAACGACGCCTGGGGCACGCTGTTCGTGCCCTTCCCGGACAGCGATCCGGGTCCCCCCGGCCTGTGCGCCAGCTCGGGCGGGCAGACCACCGGCATCCTGCCCGGGTACTGCGTCTACGACCCCCAGGGTGACGCACTGCTCAACAACACCTACGTCGGCAACGGCGCCTATGGCAACGCCACCAACGGTGACTTCGGGCAGATCACCCTCTTCGGCGGGGAGCGGCAGAACTGCTTCGGCGGGAACGACGCGCCCGACGGGTTCACACCGACCAACCTCGAGTCGGCCCAGCCCCCGTCGAGCTGCGGAGCCACGACGGCCGGGGCCAACACCGGTGGCGAACTCTTCACCCAGGTGTTGTGCGACACCGGGTTCGCGTCGACGGTCGGGGTCTCGTGCACCGGAGCGAACTACCCGAAGCCGACTACACCGGCCACCCTGACCTCGGTGCCGGCCGGTCTTCCGACCATGCCCAACCCGTGCGCCGGGGTGCCCGACAACCCATGGTGCGTCGGGGGCAAGCCGGCGGGCTGAGGAGCATCTCTACCAATAGCTGCGTCGGCGCGGACACGGCACCGGTCGGCGTCGGGGCGGGGGTCGGCGTCAGGGATGCGACGTCGGATCAGACGAATTCGTAGGCGGCGGGGTCGGGCGCCTTCATCTCGTCGCGGAACCGAAGGAACGACCATGGCCACACGGCCGGCAGGCCTCGGTCGTCGAGATACCAGCTCTTGCACCCAGTCACCCACACCGTGTTGCGGGCGGCGACCGCCCGCTCCTCCTCGAACCGGTCGAGGGCCGTGGGTGCGGCACTGACCTCGCGGCACTGGCCGGAGCGGATCCCCTCGATGAGCTGGAGGATGTAGCGGACCTGCAACTCAGCCACCTCGATGAGCGAAAAGTTGCCGACCGGCCCGTTGGGTCCGTTGATCATGAAGAAGTTGGGGAACTGCGGGATCGAGATGGACAGGTAGGCGACCGGACGTGGCGTCCACGCCGTCTCGAGGGTGACGCCGCCCCGGCCCACCACCTCCATGGGTCGCATGAAGGCATCGGCGTGGAACCCGGTGGCGAGGACGAGGACATCAAGCTCGTGGAGCCGGCCGTCGATGGTGCGCACGCCGGCAGCCTCGACCCGCTCGATGGGCTCGGTGACCACCTCGGCGTGCGGTCGCTGAATGGCGTCGTAGAAGTCGGGCGAGATCACCAGGCGCTTGCAGGCGGCCCGGTAGGTCGGCCGCAGCTTCTCGCGGAGCTCGGGGTCAGTGACACTGTTCTCGAGGTTCTCGAGGCAGGCTTGCTCGATCCATTCGAGCTCGTTCGAACTGACATCGACGACGGCGTTGGCGAACATGTCGAACAGATCGGAGAGTTGCTGGCGATACTGCCGGAGGTCATCCGGCTCCGCCACGAAGGAGCTCCGCTGCTCATCGTCGACGGCAGGGTTCTCGCTCGGCATGATCCACTGCGCCGTCCGCTGGAACAACGAGAGATGGGACACCCGGTCCACGACGGCGCAGACGATCTGGACGCCGGTCGACCCGGTGCCGATGATGCCCAAGCGGGCGCCATCGAGGTCGACGGAGTGGTCCCAACGAGCGCTGTGGAACATGGCACCGTCGAAGCGGTCCAGCCCCTCGATGTCGGGGTACCTCGGATGATGGAGCACGCCGGTGGCGGCGATGACCACGTCGGCTTCGTCCTGATGGCCGGACTCGGTGGTGAGGTGCCACCGGCCATCCCTGAACTCGCACCGGGCCACGGCATCGCCGAAGCGGATGTAGGGGAGCACCCCGTACTGATTGGCCACCCGCTCGAAATAGGCCCGGATCTCGGGACCGGGGGAGAAGCGGTGGCTCCATTCGGGGGTAAGGGCGAACGAGTACGAGTACAGGTGCGAGGGGACGTCGCAGGACAGACCCGGATAGGTGTTCTCCCGCCAGGTGCCGCCCACGCGGTCACCCTTCTCGTAGACGGTGATGTCATCGAAGCCGGCTCGCCGCAGCTCTATGGTGCTCAGGATCCCGGCCATTCCGGCACCCACGACCGCGATCCGAATCGCCCGCTCCCCCGTCTGCACCGGGTCATTCCATCACAACGAGCGGCAGCGTCCGGCTCCACGGTCGGGTTCGGTGACCGGGAATGGCCGGGTCGGCCTCGGTGTCGCCGGCCCCGGATCTGGTCCGATCCACAATGTGCCTACCGTTGGCCGCCCGTGGCGTCGGAGGCCTCGTCGAATGGAGGATCCACATGTCTGCACACGGACCAGCCGTGGTGATCGGTGGGGCTTCGGGCATCGGGGCATCTGTCGCCGCCCTCCTTCGAGAGGGAGGAAACGACGTCGTCGTGTGGGATGTCGCCCAGCCCTACGACATCCACTGTGACGTCCGAGACCCCGAGGAGATCGAGCGGGCAGCTACCGCCACCCTCGGGACTCTCGGCGTCCCTGCCACCGTCACGGTGACCGCCGGGATCGGTCACCGCGGCATGCTGGCCGATGCCCGTGCCGACGAGTGGGATCGGGTCATGGCCACCAACGCCCGCGGGGCATGGCTCGTCATGCGTGGGTTCGCCCGTCCGATGTCGGACGGCGAGGGTGGATCGATCGTCGCCATCAGCAGCGTGAGTGCGCGTCTGGCCGACCGATCGATGGGCATCTATTGCGCGTCGAAGGCCGCCCTCGACATGGTGGTGCGGGTGGCTGCCGTCGAGTGGGGCCCGCGGGTCCGGGTGAACGGCGTGGGCCCTGGTGTGACCGACACGCCCATGCTCGGTCCGATCCCCCGCTCAGGACCCTGGCTGGCCGGCGTGGGAGGGCGGACGGCCCTCGGCCGGATCGGTGGACCCGACGACATCGCCGAGACCGTGCTGGCTGTCCATGGGATGTCCTGGGTGACGGGGCAGAGCATCCTCTGTGACGGGGGCCTCTCCCTGTTCAGCCCCATCGACCCGACCGGGGCGAGGACGCCGGCCTCCTGACGGGTTTGGCCGTGCCGTTTCGCTTGGGCACGGCGTCGGTTGGGTTTGGGAAGGGGCCGAGAATGCCGCTGCCCGGCCCCCTCTCCGTCGGTGCCGTCCCGATCTCGACCCGGGGCACGGTGATGGGCTCGGCCTCGTCCCGTACGGGACGAGGCCTACGACGTGTGCTTCCACGTCGGTGAACGGGAGCTCGGGTTGAACCTCCGCGGCCACACCCAGGCACGACCGGTCGGTCGCCTGCTCGGAGGGGTGGCGACATCCAGTCCGTGATCAGCGCGCTCTCGGCCGTCGGCTATCCCGTACGGCAAGACGCCGAGACGTGGGGGACGCCAAGCTCATCGCCGTTCTCACTGATCCCGAGGGGAACCCGATCGGTTGACGCAGGCTCTCTGACCTTCGCCCGGACGCTATCCGGGCCCCTCGATCTCGTCTCGTCCTTGTCCTTCGGCCGGCAGTTGCCGACCGCCCGTCTCTTCTCGAACCTTCGACCCTCCTGTCGCCGGTCGAAGCCTGCCGTGCACCGGTGCACGGGGCGACTCTGAGTCGCCTCCGGAGACCGGCGGGTTTCCGCCATGCCCGGCCTCGGGATATCCACAGCCTGAGATCGCTACCCGCGGTCGCAAGGCGGCGGGTAGTGAGGGCGGCGGTATTTCTGCGGCCATGTCCCGCCGCGCCTCGACGATCTCCTGACCAGGGATTTCCTCCTCACAATTCGTGATCTTGGCCACGAAGATGTCAGGGCTCCAATTGCATCACAGTTCGAAGTGTGTTAGATCGAAGTTAGAACTTCGAAGTGTTAGGAGGCAAAAGCCGCCGAGCACTGGAAGGAGGAGGAGGCGTCGAGTGGGGCGCCGGGCTGCCCGTCAGGGGCTCGGTGGCCGCGCGCGGCGAGCACGCGGAGGAAAGGGGCGTCGAGTGGGGCGTCGGGCTGCCCGTCAGGGGGCTCGGTGGTCACGCGCGGCGAGGACCTCCGACCTGTCCGAAGCAGAAGCAGGGGGGACGACCCGCCGGGATCCCCTTAGAGCAAGGAGATGGCATGGCCAAAACGGAGATGTACACGACCAAGGCAGGTGAGCGGCGTTTCCAGGTCGCGGCACCCGTGAGCGAGGAGGTCTACGAGGAACTCCGCCGGCTCGCCTACGAGCAGCGCACGACCGTCTCGGCCCAGGTTCGGCGAGCCGTCAACGAGTACGTGGACCGGGCTCCGGCCGTCGTCCGTGCCCTCATGTCGATGCCGTCGCCGTCCGATCACCCTGGAACCGGCGCGGCGGTGCGGAGATGACACTGGCCCTGGACCCCGAGCTCTACGAGCCGGAGGCACCAGCGGTGAACACTGTCCACGAGAGTGAGAGCGTTCGCCTCTCCCATCCGGGCCCGGCGACGATCTTGTTCGTCGACAACCGGAATTGGGGCTGCTTCTTCCAGCTCGAATCGGGACTTCGGCGGGCGGGGTTTCGCACGGTCCGAGTGACCACCGGGGCCGTCAGCCGGTCGGCCAGCGCACTGTGCTTCGACCGCACCCTGCGGCTGCGTTCGGCCGACGAGCTCGAGCGCCTGCCGGAGATCCTCGAGGGAGAGACCATCATCGACGTCCAGGTGACCGAGTCACTGGCTGTTGCGACGTTCGGCGCCCTGGCGGCGATCTCGGACAGCCCGCACCGGGCGACCTGGGCGCGGCGTCGTGCCGCTGTCGACAAGCTGTACGTGTCGGATGTCCTCCACCGGAGGGGGGTGCACACCCCCGAGACGGTGCCGGCCTACCTCACCAGTGCCGAGTACGTCGCTGACGTATTGGGTCTGCCTGTCGTCCACAAACCGAGACGCGGGAGTGGTGGTGCCGAGGTGTCCATCGTCAGGACCATGAAGGGACTGCGCGAGATCCTGGCTGGCGAAGGAGGCACCGAGGACTACTTCTTCGAGCGCTTCATCGACGGGGACCCGTTGCAGTTCAGCGGGGTCATCTCGAAGGGCCGAGCGCTCCTCAATGTGACCTACCAGACCCTCGACCGGCGCTGCGACAATGGGCCGGCCAGCATGATCCGATGCATCGAGGACATGCCGCTCGAACATACCGGGGAGCTCGTTGCCCGGACGCTCGGGATCGACGGCATGATCAACGTCAACGTCATCCGCGACGCGGAGGGCCGAGACTGGGTGCACGACGTCAACCCGCGTGTCTGGGGGTCGTGTCTGGCGTTCCGTTCGGCGTCCCTCAACTTCTGCGAGGCCTACGTCGGCTATCTGAAGGGAGCGGCACCCCTCGAGCCGCACCACCGGGCGGCTGCTGGGTCAGAGCTGATGGTGTTCCCGGCAGCACTGGAGAGCTCGAAGATCGGCGGCGCCAACGGGTACGGCGTGTTGCCCTTCGCCAAGGGCGTCTGGCCGTACCTTCGGTGGTTGGGCCCGAGGTACGCGGCCTACGAATCGGTCCGCCATCTCCGGCGGGTGGCCTACGGGTTGCTCCGCCCCGATGCGGCCGAATCCACTGCCGCAGAACCGGCACCCATCGTCCCGCTCTCGGTCCCGGCGGCGGTGTCGTCGGTGAAGGAGGACTTGCTGGCCAGTTAGCGGGGAGCGCTCTCCCGATCGACCTTCGGCGGTTGGGATCGGGAGAGCGAGAGTCGAACCCGGCCGGTCAGGTCGTAGAGCCGACGAAACGATCGAGGACGACGGAAGCCTCGGGGGGCACGGCGATCCGGAGGAAGAGCGCGTCCGCATCGATCCGAAGTGAGAAGTCGAAGAAGGGACAGCAGGCCTTCTCCCGCTGAGCCAGGTCCACGACGTCAGCGAGAACAGAACGGTCCAGGTGCACGAGCAGTTCGTGCGGTGTGAGGCGTTCGTTGGTCGTACCCTCGTCGCCCAGTAGCTTGCGCCACTCGCTCAGCTGGTCACGGGCGCTGGCGGCGTCGAGGCGACAGGCCAGAGGCTGATCCACACAGGGGACGCTACCGGGGCGTCGACCGCGCCTTGCCGGACCGCTCGACAGGCCCGACCGCTCGTCGGGCCGGACTTCCGAAGACCCTCGAAGTCCCTCTTCGCATCGGGCCCAGGCCTACGCTCCTTCTCGATGGCCGTTCAGATCGCGGTGATCGGCGGCGGGGATCGCTCGGCGGCGGCGCTGGCCGCGGCCGAAATTGTGGGTGCCGAGCTGGCCAAGGCCGGCGCCGTCCTCGTCTGTGGTGGGCTCGACGGGGTGATGGCTGCTGCCTGCCGTGGTGCGAAGTCGGCAGGCGGGACCACTGTCGGGGTGCTCCCGGAGACGGATCCCGGAACGGCGAACCCGTGGGTCGACGTGGTCATACCCACAGGGCTCGGGGAGGCGCGCAACGCCATCGTCGTCCGATCGGCCGGCGCCGTGGTCGCTATCGACGGTGAGTACGGCACCCTGTCCGAGATCGCCCTTGCCCTTCGGTCAGGCGTCCCGGTGATCGGGCTCCGCACCTGGTCGCTCGTCCACCCCGACGGGAAGGCGGACACGGGGATCGAGGTGGTGGACGGCCCGCGGGTGGCGGCCGCCCGTGCGCTCGAGCGAGCGGCCGCTCACCGCTGAGCTCGCTCGTGGGCCACCGCCCGTCCGGTGGTCAACGCCGGCCGTCAGAGACTGCGTCGCTCAGCCGTCGCATGGCCTGACATTCGACGTCGCTCATGTGCGGGTCTTGCACCTTGTACTCCACCATGGCCGGGACCATGGCGCTGATGGCGTCTCGGTCGAACTGGGCGACGAAGGTGCGGACGAACAATGACCGGAACCTGCCGAGTAGCGCGGCGAGCGGCGCAGGGGCAGGGATGGCTCCACTCTCGAGGACGACCCAGGTGAGAGCCACGTCCACGGCCGGGTCACCCCGCCGGGCGTTGGGCCAGTCGATGACGACCGGTCCCCGCTCGGCCATCATCACGTTGAGCGGATGGAGGTCGAGGTGGAGCAGTCTGTCGCCGGCTGGGCCAGGAGCGGGCCCAAGCCAATCCGGCCCGTCGATCTCGTGCAGCCGCGTGTGCAGCCCGGCCAGCAGCCGCGCTTGGGTTCCCATTCGCCATGGCCGTTGGGCGAGGGTCTTCATCATCACTGGTCCGATGATCCGCTCCATCACGAGGGCGGTACCGCCCTCTGTGATCTCGTCCACGAAGGGGACGGGGTAGCCCTGGCTCCGCACATAGTCCATGGTGCGGGCTTCGGTCTCGAGGGAGCGGCCATTGCGCGCCCGCCGCAGCACCAATCCCGGCCCGTATTCGTAGATGTCCGAGTCGCGTCCCGACGCGATGAGGGCCCCCGGTGAGCGCACCGGCCGAGACGCTACTCGACGGCCTCAGCCATCAACCCCGAGTTGCGCCGAGCTCTGGCCTCCACTCGCAGGCCAGCCGGCGTCGGGTGATGTCCGCGTTAGGTGGTCCGTGGGGTCGGCGTGGTGCCCGTCGAAGAGCCGGCCAACAGACGCGTCACGATCTCATCGACAGCGGCCGTACCTGATTCGACCGCGGCTTCGGGATCATCGGCCCGAGCGATGAAGATGGCGATTTCGTTGACTCCGGCCAACAGGACGTGGGCGAGGACGTCGACCAGGTCGGCGGGCACCCCGCCCTCGTCAGCGACCTCAGAGAGGACCGCCTTGATGAGGCCGAGCGCGTGACGTTCTTCCATGGCTCTCCAGCGTTCCCACCCGAGCACGGCAGGTGCATCGAGGAGGAGGATCCGCTGGACGATGGGTTCGCTCGCCATGCGGATCCACGCGACGCAACCTCGCCGCAGCGCTTCTACCGAGGTCTCGCCTGCGGCGGCCTCGAGAGTGCGGGCACCCACGTCCTCCTCCAGAGCGTCGACCACGGCCTCGAAGAGGGACTCCTTCCCCTTGAAGTGGTGGTAGAGGGCACCCCGGCTGAGCCCTGACTCGTGGAGCACCATCTCGATGGAAGTGCCCTCGTAACCCCGCTCGGCGAACAGCTCGGTGGCGACCTCGACGACGTGCTCCCTCGTCGCCGCGCCCCTCAGCACGTTCTTGTTTCGTTCCGGCATCGTCGTCCTTGACAAACCGACTATCGGTTTGTTACAAACCGACTACCGGTTTGTTTATCACAGTGGCCGCAGGAAAAAAAATTGAAACCACGGCGAGGAGGCTCGATGCACCACTCGGATCTCGAGGCCCAGCGGCGAACGGTCACCACTTCGGTCGGCCCGATCAGCGCCCTGGACATGGGGGAGGGCCCGGTGGCCCTCTTCGTCCACGGCATCGCCACCAACGCCCTGCTCTGGCACCAGCAACTGTCGGCCCTGAGCGACCGCCGACGATGCGTGGCTATCGACCTGCCTCTACACGGACACACGCCGGCGGAACCGGCATCTCATCTCGGCGTGGGCCAGCTGGCCGACGTCATCGAGGCGCTTTGCCTCGCCGAGGGTATCGATCGAGTTGACCTCGTCGGCCACGACACCGGCGGCGCAGTGGCGCAGGTATTCGCGGCCCGCCACCCCGAACGGATCCGGTCGCTGTGTCTCACCAATTGCGATGCACACGACAACGTTCCGCCTGCAGCTTTCAAGCCCACTGTCGATCTGGCCGCCACCGGAGCTATCTCGGCCAGCGCTCCTTCCCTGCTGGCCGACCCGGTCACTGCCCGCGAGGTCGTCTTCGGCTCCGGCTATGAGGACGTGTCGCGCCTCGACCTCGATCTCGTTGCTGCATTTCTCGAGCCCGTGCTCGGCACGCCCGAACGGGCGCGCCGGTTCGAGGACCTGATCCTCGCTTTGCGCCCCGATGAGCTGCTGATGGCCGAGTCCGACCTCGCCAGCATGCCGGTACCGGCCCTCATCGTGTGGGGGACCGATGACCTGTTCTTCGATCTCAGCTGGGCCTACTGGCTGCGCGACCTCCTTCCCGGTGCGGACAAGGTGGTAGAGGTCGACGGGGGCCACCTCTTCTTCCCGGAGGAACGGCCGGACGCCCTCATCGAGGCGCTCCGTTCGTTTTGGGCTGGTCTGTGATCGACTCGACATCGGTCATCACAACGCAGCCCACGGAGGAAGACGAGGCGCACAAGGAGGGGGGAGGCGCGAGCGCTGCACCTCCGGGCCTCGGTACTCTCGAACTCGTTCGGCCGACGCCGACGGCCCACAGAGCCACGGCCCACCGCCATGGCCCACGGCCCACCGCCATGGCCCACGGCCGTCGGCTGCCGGCCCTTGGCCAGGCGACGGGTGACGGGACGGGGGACGAGGAGCGCTTCTTCGCACATGGTCGAGTACCAGATCCTCAAACCACCGCCGAGGCGACGTCTGCGGATGGCGATCGCCGTCGTCGCCATCGCGGTCGTCGCCGGCGTCGGTTACGGGGCCTACGCGCTTGGATCAAGCCGGCATCCAAGCCGGGCGACCAATAGCGGGAAACCGCCGCATGCGCCCGCCGCGCTCACCGTGATGTCGGCCACGCCCACCGCAGGTGCGAGTGACGTGCCCTCCGACCAGTCGGTCTCGCTTCGCTTCTCGGCGCCGGTCGTGGCCGGCCTGGGCATGCCGACCTGGAACCCGCCGGTGGCCGGCTCGTGGGTGCGGTCGCAACCGAGGACCCTGACCTTCGAGGCCGCGGCACCGTTCATCCCGACTGCGACCGAGACGCTCACCGTCCCCGCCGGAGCCGCCGGCCCGCGCACGGCCAACGGCGCCGTACTGGTTGCACCCGACGTCGTGACGTTCACGGTGGCGCAGGCCAGCACGGAGCGGCTGCAGCAGCTGCTCGCCGAGCTCGGCTACCTGCCCTTGTCCTTCACCCCGAGCGGGCCGGCGCCGGCCCCGGCAGGGGTACTTCTCCCGCAGGCCGGCACCTTCGCCTGGCGTTGGACGACTCTCCCGGCCAGCCTCACCTCGCTGTGGACCGAAGGATTCGAGAACGTGATCACCAAGGGCGCGGTCATGACCTTCGAGAACGAGAACGGGCTGGCCGTGGACGGCGTCGCCGGCCAGGAGGTGTGGGGCACGCTGCTCGCCGACCTGGCCCAGGGAAAGGCAGACACCAACCCCTACGACTACGCGTTCGTCTCCAAGCAGCTGCCCGAGGCGCTCAACGTGTACAGCAACGGGGCGGCGGTGCTCTCGAACGTCCCCGTCAACACCGGCGCGCCGGGGGCCGATACGACGGACGGGACCTATCCCGTGTTCGAGCACGTCACCGCCTCGCGCATGGTGGGCACCAACCCGGACGGCAGCCACTACGACGACCCTGACGTGCCCTGGGCCAGCTACTTCAACGGGGGCGACGCCCTCCACGGGTTCGTACGCGCCACCTACGGATGGCCCCAGAGCAACGGGTGCGTGGAGATGCCCATTGCCGATGCTGCCCAAGTGTGGCCGCTCACTCCCATCGGCACCCTCGTCACCGTGGTCGGTCCGCCGTCCTGATCCGGCGGTGACCGGCCCGCCACCGCCGCCGACCGGCCCGCCGCCGACCGGTCTGCCGCCGCCGGACCGCAGGCGACGACTCCGGTCGCCGTCGGCATCGGGTGGCATGCTCGTGGCGTGACAGCGACCCAGGACGTTCTCGACACCTTCGACGACGCGGTGGCGGCCGTGACGGCCGGTATCGACCCCAACGAGGCTGCCCGCCGACTGGTGGCAGGCTTCACGCCCGCGGAGAGGCTCTGGTGTCTCGACGGTGACACTCCCTGTTGGGCCGGCCTCGTCTTCCTGACCGAGGGCGGTTACCACCGGGCTGTCTTCCGGGCCGGCCGGATTCTCCGGGTCGGACTGCCGGGCCTGGCCTTCAGCGACGGACCCCGGGGCGTAGTGATCGGCAATGCGACCTGCTTCCCGGTGTCGATGGCCCGAGGGGCGACATGGGACCCGGACCTCGAGGAACAGGTCGGGGAAGCCATTGGCCGTGAGCTCCGCCAAGTGGGGGCCAACCTCTACGGCGGCGTGTGCGTGAACCTGCTTCGCCACCCGGCGTGGGGGCGTGCCCAGGAGACCTACGGGGAGGATCCCTGCCACGTGGGCGAGATGGGCGCGGCACTTACTCGGGGCATCCAACGCCACGCCATGGCCTGCGTGAAGCACCTGGCCTGCAATTCGATGGAGAACGCACGGTTCCGTGTGGACATCACCGTCGACGAGGTGGCCCTCCGTGAGGTCTACCTGTCGCAGTTCCGGCGCATCGTGGACGAGGGCGTCGCCGCCATCATGACTGCCTACAACTCGGTGAACGGGGCCTACTGCGCCGAAAACCGGCCACTGCTCGTCGACATCGTCCGCCGGGAGTGGGGCTTCGACGGAGTCATCATCAGCGACTGGATCTACGGACTGCGGACGGCGGCCGGCTCGGTGAACGGCGGGCTCGACGTCGAGATGCCGTACCAGATGGTGCGGGCCCGCGACCTCACCTCCGCCCTCGAGGATGGCGAGGTGTCATGGTTGCAGGTCGAGGAGGCGGCCACTCACCTGGTGGCCACGCTCTTGCGATTCGCAGAGGTCGTCGGCGACGACACCTCGGTCGGAGCGGACTCTCGTGCCGGCGACCAAGAGATGGCGCACCGTCGCCTGGCCCGCCGAGTCGCCTCGCAGTCGGTCGTGCTCTTGCGCAACGAACCGGTCGACGGCCGGCCGGTCCTACCTCTCGACCCCACCTCAGAGTCCCGGGTGGGCGTCTTCGGGGCGCTGGCCGACACAGTGAACCTGGGTGACGCAGGCTCGAGCGACGTGTGGGCTCTCGATTGCGTGACCGTGCTGGCTGGGCTGGAAGGGGCGGTCGACGGCCTCACCGTGGTCGACGAGACAGGCGCTGACGCGGCCGCCGCCGGCCACGCCGCGGCCAACGTCGACGTGGCCGTCGTGGTCGTCGGCGACACCTACGAGGACGAGGGCGAGTACATCGGCGACGCCGGTGTCGACTTGTCTGGGCTCTTCCCCTCGTCCGATGACCCCGCCCTCGTCGAGCAGTGGCAGGCCGAGATGGCCGACCTTGCGCCCATCACCGTGCCCGATCACGTGGCCCAACGCCCCTCGAAAGTCACCTTCGTCTCCGGTGGCGACCGAACGAGCCTCCGGCTCTCGCCGGCCGACGTTGCCCTGACCCGGGCCGTTGCCGCGGCCAACCGCCGCACGGTCGTCGTCCTCCAAGGGGGCAGCGCCATCCTTTGTTCCGAATGGGACATGACCGTCCCGGCCATCGTGCACGCCTGGTACGGAGGTGTCGACGCCGGCGGTGGGCTGGCCGACGTCCTCTTGGGTCGTGTCGAACCCGGCGGCCGGTTGCCGTTCAGCATCCCGGTCGACGAGTCACACCTTCCCGGGTTCTCGGCCGAGGCCGACAGTGCGGTCTACGACCGCTGGCACGGTTGGTGGCACCTTGAGCGGGCCGGTCACCGTCCGGCTTATCCCTTTGGGTACGGGTTGGGCTACACCACCTTCGCGGTCGTGGACGTCACCGCTCGGATCGAGGACGGGGCCGTCGTCGTGGCCGGGACACTCACCAACACCGGGGACCGGGACGGATCGGACGTCGTGCAGGTCTACGCCCGTCTCCCCGAGGGGGATGGGCGGCGACGGCTGGTCGGGTTCACCCGTGTGGAGGTGCCCGCCGGTGTGCGGCTGTCCTTTGAGGTGCAGGCCCGGCCGGACCGACTGGCCCGTTGGGACCCGGACGCCCACCGGTGGGTTATGCCGGGCGGGGAGGTCGACATCGAGGTGGCCCGTTACGTCGGCGACCCCGACGCGCGCCGGTTGACGGTCACGATCTGAGACATCGTCTCGACCGTCCTGCCGCCTGTCGGCGCCCGGTCGTCGAGCCCTCGGCCCGATCCATGGCCCGACACCCTCTGCTAAACAGCGTTCGATGGCGACGGAAGGGGAGGCTCGGCGGGCGCTCGTCACCGGTGCCACCCGTGGCATCGGAAAGGCGACGGCCATCGCCCTGGCCAATGCCGGGTGGGACGTGGCCGTCTGCGGTCGCACGCAGCGCCCGGGGGAGGGGCGCGACGACTCGGACACGGGAGCCGGCCGGCATCTGCCGGGCAGCCTCGAGGAGACGGGTGAGGCCGTTCGCGCCGCCGGGCGAACGACCCTCGAGCTTGTCGCCGACCTTCACGACCGCGCCGCCCTCCGCCGGGTGGTGGACCAGGCGCTTGGACACTGGGGCGGTATCGACCTGCTGGTGAACAACGCCGTCGACACCGGCCCGGGGAGCATGGTGCCCATCCTCGAGCTCACCGACGAGCAGATGGACGCCAAGCTGGATGCCAATGTTGTGGCCCCCTTCGTCCTCGTGCGTGCCGTAGTGCCCGGCATGCTCGAACGGGGGGCCGGGGTGATCATCGGCGTGACCTCGCACGTGGCCACCAACGACCCACCTGCTCCGGTCGGCCAGGGTGGCTGGGGGCTCGGCTACGCGGCGTCGAAGGCGGCCTTCCACCGCATCGCCCCCCTCCTCGCCGTGGAGCTCGGGGAGCGGGGTATCGCGGCGTTCAACCTTGACCCGGGCTACGTCGAGACCGAGCGGCAGCTCGTCAACGCCGCCGCCCTCGGGCTGACCGGCCACTACCGCGGGGCGCCACCGAGTGTCCCGGCCGCCGCCATTGTCTGGGTGGCCGAGCACGCCGGCGAGCTGGAGAACGGTCAGACGGTACGGGGGCAGAAGCTGGCACTCGAGCGCGGCCTCCATCCCGATTGGAGAACGGGCCCGACCGGGCAACCGTGAAGGTGGAGCACGGCGCGTTGGACGGCCGGGTGGCCGTCGTCACCGGGGCGGCGGCCGGCATCGGGCGGGCCACCGTCGCTCACTTGGCCCGCCTCGGCGCCCGGGTGGTGGTGACGGACCGGGACGGCGAGGGGGCCGAAGCGGTGGCCGCCGCCCTGTGTGCCGAAGGCCGACAGGCTGTCGGCCTGACCTGTGACACGGCCGATACCGAAAGCATCGCCGCCATGGTGGATGCTGCTACCGCCCGCTTTGGGGGGATCGACCTGCTCGACCACAACGCAGCGTGGACGAGCCCGGATCGGGACAACGACGTCCTGGGGACGGACGTCGCCACCTGGGACAAAGTCCTGCGCACCAATACCACCGGTGCCCTGCTGCTGACCAAGGCCGTCCTTCCGTCCATGCGCGCCCGCGGCGGAGGAGCCATTGTCTACATCTCGTCCGGTTCGTCGGCGATCGGCGAGCACCGCCGCCTGGCCTACGGAGTGTCCAAGGCCGGCATCGAGCAGCTGATGCGACACGTGGCCGCCCGCTACGGCCGGGACGGGGTGCGGGCCAACGCCGTCGCCCCCGGGTTCATCCTCACCGACTCGGCGTCCCGAGGCGTCTCTTCCTCCCAGCAAACGGCGCTCGCCGGCCAGAGCCCGCTCGGCCGGGTCGGATCACCCGAGGACGTCGCCAAGGTGGTCGGCTTTCTTTTGTCGGACGACGCCGCGTTCGTGACCGGTCAGGTCATCCGGGTGGACGGAGGGCTCTCCATCTCACCCCGGATGACCGGCGACCGGCATTGACCTGAGTAGGAGTTAGAAGTCCTCGAGAGTGGCGGTGAAGGTGAGCTTTCGAACGCCACGCGTGCAGCTACCGGTCTCATTCGACGTCGAGAAGTCGGCTTCGATCACCGCCGCGTCCGAAGAGTAGGAGCCGGTGACCGAACCCTCGATTGCCGTATCCCAGGATCCATCGTCGGACGCACCGGCCCAATCGCCTTCCGACATCCTGCTCATGGCCACATGCGCATGCGGGTATTGGGCCTTGAACGAGACGTTGCCCTCGACCACACCGAGTGTGCTGCAGATGGTGGACTCCATTCTCGCGATCCTTCCGTCAGCCTTGACTTCGCTCGGCTCGGGCGTCCCTCCCGAGCAACCCGAGGCGTCGAAATGGAAATAGGCCCCGACGGTGGTCCCGTTCGCGGAGGTCAATGGGGGTCTGAAGTTGATATGGCCGGTGCCGGAACACGAGAGGTCCCCCGTCCCCTTCGTAGCCGAGGCTCCGGCCAGACTGCCTGCTCCGCTGAGCAACGAACCGGCGAGGGCGACCGTGACCGCGAAGCCGACGACCAGCAATTTCCGTACCATCTGTACTGCCATCTGTACTGCCTCCTGTGTCCGCCGCATTGGACAGCCGAGATTGTGCTCCGGATCTCCGACCCGAGCAAACGTTGGCTGAACAGGGGCACTGGCTTAACCTGACGCACCCGCCGTGGTCGGGATGGCGGCTCAGTCCTGCTTCGACCTGCGCGTGAGGCGGCTAGGCACGAAGGCCGCCGCATACAGTGAGCCCGTCACCACGAAGGCCGACAATGGCGGTCGCGCCGATCATGTGGGCTTCCCACTTCGGAATTCGGCTGTTGTGCGTGGACACGGCGATGGCCACAAGCTGGAGCAGCATGAAGGCACGAGGCCGACGACGCCCCAAACCACGATGCGCGGGAAGGGCGGCCGCCTCTTCGCCACCATCTCAGTTGAGCAGAACGGCGGTTGGCCGCCCCTGGGAGATCCCTGCCCTGATCAGGCAAAGACAACGGTCTTGCGGCCACAGACGAGAACCCGGTCGGTCAGGTGGTGGCGCACGGCTCGGGCCAGCACCACCGTCTCGAGGTCCCGACCCATCCGGATGAGGTCGGCCACGCCATCTCGGTGGCTCACGGGGACGACGTCCTGTTCGATGATCGGTCCCTGATCGAGGTCGGCAGTGGCGTAGTGGGCGGTGACCCCGATGATCTTCACACCGCGCTCGTAGGCCTGGTGATACGGGCGGGCGCCCACGAAGGCGGGGAGGAAGGAGTGGTGGATGTTGATAATGCGCGACGCGAAGCGATCGATGAACGACGACGAGAGGATCTGCATATAGCGGGCCAGCACGATGAGCTCGACGCCGGCCTCGGTGGCCAGCTCGGCCAGGCGGCCTTCCTGCTCGGCCCGGTTGCCAGGGTTCACGGGAAGATGGTGGAAGGGAATCCCGAATCGCTCGGCGGCCGGCGCGCAGGTCGTGTGGTTGCTGGCCACGAAGGCGATGTGAGCGGGGAGGTCGCCGGTGGCCGACCGGCTCAGCATGTCGTAGAGGCAGTGCATCCGCTGTGAGGCGAGGATGGCGATCGGGCGCCGCTCGTCCGAGTAACGAAGTTGCCACTGCATGCCCAGCGGGTCGGTGACTGGTCGGAGGGCGTTGGGGAGCGCGGTCCGGTCGAGGTCGAAGCCGGCCAGGCGGAACTCGACGCGCTGGAAGAACATGCCGGCCTCGTCGTCCGTGTGCTGATCGGCGTCCACGATGTTGCCGCCGTGGGTGGCCACGAACCCGGCTACGGCGGAGACGAGCCCGGGTCGGTCCGGTGCCGCGATGAGCAACCGTGCAGTCACCGTGTCCTTGGTATCGGTCATCGTCCGCACGGTATCCGGGGGAGGCCCGCTTGCGACGGGCGGCCTCGTCCGGCTGGTCGCAGAGTCCCGGCTCAGTCGCTGAAGGAGAACAGGAAGAGCTGCGTGGCGTAGGCCACCAGTCGGGGCTCGGCGGTTCCCTTCGGGCCGCAGTCCCACAGGGCCATGTCGGCCGAGGCATAGCCATGGCCAGCGAAGCGAGCCCGATTGTGGGCCAGCACCCAGGGTGAGCGGCAGGCATCCAGCAAATGGACGGTGAGGTCGACGCTCGGAGCGAACCAGGCACGGGCCGGGCTGCCGACCTTCTCGTTCACCGCTCCTGGCATGGTGTCGGCCAGGACGACGAGGGCGAAGGGATCGAGGCTGTCGTCGTCCAGGAGAGGCGGCTCGTCGAAGCGATACCACATCACCCGCTCCGCCCGCTCGGGGACGTAGTCGTCCCAGGGCGCGTGCCCGTAGACGACCCGGCCCTCGACGCGCTCGGCCCAGAAGGCCATGGGTGCGAAGTTCTCGGCCCATTCGGGGGCGGGGTCGCGGAAGGAGGGGCAGACATCGGGAGGAGGCACGTCATCCGGCGCTTGCAGATCGGTGAAGTCGAACCCCGGGCGCTCGGCCCCGAATATGGCCGTGGTCAGATGGCCGCGCTCGGCTCCGGGAGCTGTCACCTCTGCTCGGAGCTGGGACACCGATCGACCCTGCCGCAGCACGTCGACAGCGATCTCGACCTCGCCGTCGGGCACCTGGGCGCAGAAGGCCGTGTGCAGGGAACGAACGGACTGAGTCGGATCGTCCAGGGCGTCGGCCATGGCCCGAAGGGCGACCGCCGTCACGATCCCGCCCTGCGGCAGCGGTCGGAGGTTCCACGAGGGATCGATGGTCGCCCGGTACCGGCCGGGTCCGACGGACGCGACCGAGGTGGCCTCGAAGAAGAAGGCGTCCACGGGTCGGATGCTCACCGGCATTGACCAGAGGTGTCAATCCGACAGGCCAGCGTCGGTGACGTGGCCGAGAACAGCCGGGGGTGCCCGGCCGACGCCGCAGGGCCGTCGAGTAGGGTCTCAGGCCGTTCGTCCACAGCGGTGGGGTCCTTCATGAACATCGTGGTCAGCAACGTCAAGGGTGGGGTCGGGAAGACCACCACCACCGTCTACCTGGCCGCCGCCGCCGTCGAGCGGGGATGGTCGCCGGTCACGCTGGTCGACGCCGATCGTCAAGCGTCGTCGGCCGAATGGTTCGACGAGAGGCCGGTGGAGGGCGTCGACCTGGTGGAGGCGCCTTCCGAGCGGACCATCGCCCGAGCCATGTCGTCGAACGAGGGTCTGGCCGTCGTCGACACCCCGCCGGGGGACGAGCGGATCGTGCGAGCCGCTCTCCTGGCGGCCGACAGCGTGGTCATTCCCACCCGGGCCGGCGGCGTCGAGTTCACGAGAGTGGCGGCCACGGTCGACATGATCGACCCGCGCACACCCTTCGGCGTGGTCATCTGCGCGGCGCGTCTCGGGACGAACGACCTGGACGAGACGGTGGAGTGGTGGACGAAGGCGAAGGTGCCCATCTGGGGCATCGTCCCCGAGCGGGTGGGGATCGCTTCCGGGCCTGAGGCCCGCCTCTATCGCGAGGGGATCGACCTTTACGACGAAGTGCTAAAGCGGGCGGTTCGCCGCCGCTCCTGAGCGGCCGCCGGCCGACAACCGGCAAACGGCCGGCAGCCGGTAGCCGACAACCGGCAAACCGACGGCTTGCAGGCGTTCAGCCTGAGAGCTCGTCGGGTCCCGGAGGTACGTCGACGGCGTGTTCTTGCAAGGCGTCCAGGGGAACGATGTCGAGCGCCCGTTCGTGAGTCGAGGCCAGCACCACGAAGGCCGCGGCCCCGTCCTCGTGAGCCCGCAACCAGTTGGCCGCGGTGACGCACCACCGGTCGCCGGGGGCGAGCCCCGGGAACCGATACTGAGGAAGCGGGGTCACGAGGTCGTTGCCGATGCTGCGCTGGTGAGCCAAGAACTCGGCCGTCACCACCGCGCAGATGGTGTGGCTGCCCAGGTCCTCGGGACCGGTCGAACAGCAGCCGTCTCGGTAGAAGCCGGTCAGCGGGTCGGTGCCGCAGGCTTCGAGGGCGCCGCCCAGGACGTTGCGCTCGGGCATCCTGGCAGTATCACCCCGGCTCGTGGCTCCACGCCACCGGCCGGACGGACCTTGGCCGTCCCGACCAGCCCGTCGTCGCGCTCCCCATTAGTGGCGGTCCCAATTAATTGAGGTCGTCGATTAATTGAAGTCGTCGAGCTCGACTCGGTCGCCCTGTCCGGTCTGCTCGAGGCGGACGGCGAAGCCATCGACCATCTCGATGCGCTGGAGAGCATCCACATGCGGGCGACCCGGACCCGTCCACTTGGACTTCGCACGGTTGCGAGCTTCCGCGGTGTCGGACGCCACCACAAGGACGACCTCGTGGCCTTCGCCCATGCGATGGTCCTCCATCGGGCCGCCCAGGAAGGCGGCGTACAACTGCTCATCCGGCATGCCACCACGATAACGGCCGACTCCTGACCGGCTATGGGCGACAGGCCCCGAGCCGCCAGCCCCGAGCCCGAGCCGGCAGCCCCGAGCCGGCGCTCTTCAGCTCACCGTTCCTCTGACGAAGTCGACGACCACTTGGGCGAGCTCCGGCCCGCGGTCCTCCTGCAGGAAGTGGCCGCCCCCGGCGATGGTGGTGTGTGGCTGACCGGCGGCCCCCGGTATCCGCTCGAGAAGAGGGGCGTCGAGACCACGCATGATCGGGTCGCCATCGCTGAAGGCACAGAGGAACGGCTTGTCGAACTGCTCGAGCACCTTCCAGGCGGCACGGTTGGCCGCCGCCGCCGGATCGTCGGGAGAGATGGGCACGAGCAACGGGAACTGCCGGGCGCCGGCCACGTACGTGCTGTCCGGGAAGGGAGCGTCGTAGGCGGCCACGACCTCGGGGGCGAGCTCGGTGGTGCAGCCGAAATTCACGATGGTGCCGGCCGGGAAAGGATCGACTTCCTGGGAGAACCGGCGCCAGTTGAGGAATGCCTCGCTCGGCTGGCCGTCGCCGGTGGGCAGGAAGGTGTTGGCCGCCACCACCCGTGCGAAGCGTTCCGGGTGCTCGGCCACCAGGCGCAGGCCGATGAGACCACCCCAGTCCTGGCCGACCAGGGTCACCTCTAGGAGGCCCAATGCGTCGAACAAGAGGCTGCGCATCCACTCGACGTGGCGCTCGTACGTGTAGTCCTCGAGCTGGGTGGGCTTGTCCGACCGTCCGAACCCCACCAGATCGGGCGCCACCGCTCGCAGTCCAGCCGCGGTGAGCACCGGGATCATGTGCCGATAGAGGTAGCACCACGACGGCTCGCCGTGCATGAGAACGACGGTCGGCGCATCGGCAGAACCCTCGTCGAGGTAGTGGACGCGGAGCCGGCTACCGTCGTGGCCGGCGACCTCGGCGTAGTGCGGCGCGAAATCGAACGCGGGGAGTCCGTCGAAACGGGCGTCGGGAGTGCGGAGGGCGTCCATGGTGTCTCCTTCGGTCAGCGGGCAGCGGAACGAAGCTCAGTCCCGCTCAGCGGGCGGCATTCTTCACGAAGTCATCGGTGCCGTGCCCAGGCTCGAGCCGCTGGCCGGTGTGCCAGCTGCCGCGCAGGTGTCGGCGAATGGCCAACGGTCCGTCGGCGGTGGCCCGGGCGGCGGCGTGCCACAGGTCGGAGTGGTGGAAGAGCACGTCCCCGCGCTCGGCGTAGAGGGCGACCTCGCCCCTGACCCGCTCGAAGGTCGGAGGGATGCCCTCGGTTCCGCCGAGGTGGCTCCCCGGCACCACGCGGAGGAATCCGTTGGCCGGCGAGGTGGCATCGAAGTGCACGGTGAAGGCGACTCCCGGCCAGATGTCGAGCTGCGGGCCGGACTGATGGTCGGTGTGCCAGCCGATGCGCGAGTAACCCGACCCCGGCCCTGGCCGGGCGTCCTGGTAGACGACACCGAATTGGTCGTCGTCGAGGAGCAATGCGCCGGGGCCGATCAGCCGCTGGACGACGTCGACGATGGTGGGGTGGTGGATGAGGCGGTGGGCTGCGGGAGAGACCTCGGTGGCGAAGCAGACATAGTGGGCAAACCTCCGCCCGTCGACGGTGGCCTGGGGGTCGTCGAGGATGGCCGTTGCGTGCCGTGCCTCGAGCGTGCCTTCGACCAGTCGCCGCTGGGCGGCGGCCAGCTCGAAATCGGCGGCCTCGATCTCGGTCTCGTCAAAGACGGCACCCAAGATGCCGTAGCCCTTGGCCGCAAAGGAGCGAACCAGGTCGTCGATCCCATCGGGAGTGACTCGATCCAAGCGCGACTCACGCTCGGTGTCGACGCGTGAGGGAGCCGGCATGGTCGGAGCCTACGTCCCGACTGCGACGACGGGCGGTAGCGCTCCCCGGGCGCTCTACCATGCAGGAATGACCGAGCCCACGAGCACGAGCGCCGGCCCGGGCGCCAGATCGAGCGTCGACCCTTCCGAAGAGCCGCTCGTCGGCCGCAAACCGCGCAGCTTCGAGGTGACCGACGGCCCTACTCGGGCCCCGGCCAGGGCCATGCTGCGCGCCGTGGGGATGACCGATGACGACTGGGACAAACCCCAGATCGGCGTGGCCTCCTCGTGGAACGAAGTCACCCCGTGCAATCTCCCCCTTGCTCGACTGGCCAAGCGAGCCAAGGAGGGCGTCCATCGCGCCGGCGGGTTCCCCCTCGAGTTCATGACCATCGCCGTCTCGGACGGCATCTCCATGGGCCACGAGGGCATGCGGGCTTCGTTGGTCAGCCGCGAGATCATCGCCGACTCGGTGGAGACGATGATGCACGCCGAGCGGTTCGACGGGATGGTGACCCTGGCCGGGTGCGACAAGTCCCTCCCCGGCATGCTCATGGCCGCCGCCCGCCTCAACCTTCCCGCTGTCTTCCTTTACGGGGGCACGATCCTGCCCGGGCGAGCCCGTAACCAGGCCCTCGACGTCGTCTCCGTGTTCGAGGCCGTCGGGGCCCACGCCGCCGACGCCCTGAGCGACGAGGAGCTCAGTCTCATCGAGCACAACGCCTGTCCCACAGAGGGATCGTGTGCCGGCATGTTCACGGCCAACACCATGGCGTCGGTGGCCGAGGCGCTCGGAATGGCACTACCCGGGAGCTCGTCGGCGCCGGCCGTCGACCGACGGCGGGACGACGCCGCCTTCCAGTCCGGGGAGGCGGTGGTGGCGTTGCTCGAGGCCGGCATCCGGCCCCGGCAGATCCTCACCAAGCCCGCCTTCGAGAACGCCATCGCGGTGACCATGGCCGTGGGCGGCTCCACCAATGCCGTCCTCCACTTGCTGGCCATCGCCAACGAGGCGCGGGTCGAGCTCGCCCTCGAGGACTTCAACGCGGTGGCCGCCCGCGTGCCGCATCTGGCCGACATGAAGCCACACGGTCGCTATCACATGGTCGATCTCGACGGCGTGGGCGGAGTACCGGTCATCATGGCCGAGCTGCTCGACGCCGGTCTCCTCGATGGCGACTGCCTCACCGTGACTGGGCGGACGGTTGCCGAGAACCTCGCCGCCCTCCGTCCGCCATCTCCCGACGGGGATGTGGTCCATCCGCTGTCCGCCCCCATCCACGCCCAGGGGGGAATCGCCGTTCTGCGCGGGTCGCTCGCCCCCAACGGGGCAGTGGTCAAGGTGGCGGGCATCGATGAGCTGACCTTTGACGGCCCCGCCCGAGTCTTCGACGGTGAGGACCAGGCCATGGAGGCCATCATGGCCGGCACCATCGAGCCCGGCACCGTGCTCGTGATCCGCTACGAGGGCCCGAAGGGGGGGCCGGGCATGCGCGAGATGCTGGCTGTGACCGGCGCCATGAAAGGGGTCGGACGGGGCGCCGACTGCGCGCTGGTGACCGACGGCCGTTTCTCCGGCGGGACCCATGGGTTCTGCATCGGGCACGTCGCCCCCGAGGCCACCGACGGCGGACCCATCGCCCTCGTGGCCGACGGCGACCGCATCGTCGTCGACGTGACCGGTCACACCATCGACCTGGTGGTCGACGACGCCGAGCTCGACCGGCGGCGGGCCCAGCTCAAGCACCCGGCCCCGCGCTACACGACGGGGGCGCTGGCCAAGTACGCGCGATTGGTCACAGGGGCCGAAAAGGGAGCGGTGACCGAACCGTGACGGGCAGAACACTTGTCGCCGGCGGCGGGCCGTGCCACAATAAGGGGGCTATGTGCGATCACATCAACTGCCCGACCACCCTGGTACTCATCTCGTAGCGCACACGCGTCTTGCCGTGTGCGCCCTCCGACCTCCCCGACGGGAGGTCGTTTTCATGTCCCGGGGCATCATCGCCCAACATCTTCGCCCAACATCTTCGCCCAGCATCTGACCACGACATCCGACAATCAACCCCCGACAATCAACATCCGACAAGGAGCAGAGATGGAACTCACCGGAGCTCAGGCCCTGATCAGGAGCCTGGAGATGCAGCAGGTGGAGGTAATGTTCGGCCTGCCCGGGGGGGCCATCCTGCCGGTGTACGACCCCATCATCGACTCGTCGATCCGGCACATCCTGGTGCGCCACGAGCAGGGCGCGGGACACATGGCCGAGGGCTACGCCCAGGCCACCGGCCGGCCGGGGGTGGCCATGGTGACGAGCGGTCCGGGCGCCACCAACATCGTGACGCCGTTGGCCGATGCCTACATGGACTCGATTCCACTCGTCGTGGTGAGCGGACAGGTGGCGACATCGGCTATCGGCACTGATGCCTTCCAGGAGAGCGACATCACCGGCATCACCATGGGGATCACCAAGCACAACTGGCTGGTGACCGACGGGGCCGACATCCCCCGCGTGGTGTCGGAGGCCTTCGAGGTGGCCACCACCGGGCGGCCCGGTCCGGTGCTCATCGATGTGCCCAAGGACGTGGCCCAGCTGCCCATGGAGTGGTACTGGCCAGGGCCGTCCGACCTCGACCTCCCGGGATATCGGACGATGGCCGAAGGCGATCCCGCACGCGTCCGCCAAGGGACCGAGTTGTTGTTGGCGGCCGAACGACCGATCATCTACGCGGGCGGGGGGATCCTGAAGGCCAAGGCCTGGGACGCATTGCGGGAGCTGGCCGAGCGCACCGGCATCCCGGTCGTGACCACCCTCATGGCCCGCGGCTGCTTCCCCGACTCCCATCCGCTGTGCCTGGGCATGCCGGGCATGCACGGCAACTACACGGCGGTCACCGCCATGCAGAAGGCGGATCTGCTCATCGCCCTGGGTAGCCGTTTCGACGACCGGGTGACCGGCCGGATCGCCGATTTCGCTCCCGTGGCCAAGGTCATCCACGTCGACATCGACCCGGCCGAGCTCAACAAGGTGCGCCGGGCCGATGTGGCCATCGCCGGTGACTGCCGGCTGGTCATCGAGGAGATGCTCGCCGCCCTCGATGCCCTGGGGTTGCCCCATTCGGAGGCGACGCGAGGCGGCCGTGGCGGGGCACCGTCCGACGCCGTGGCCGGCGCGGTGGCAGTGCCGGGATCGGTGGCCGATCGCTCACCGCGCCAGCGCCTCGCCCCCTGGCGGGCGCAGCTCACCGAGTGGCAGCGCCGCTTCCCGCTCACCTACGACCAACCCCCGGGAGCAGGCGCGCTCAAGCCCCAGTTCGTCCTCGAGACCCTGCGTGACGCCACCTCGGAGGACACCATCGTGGTGGCGGGTGTCGGCCAGCATCAGATGTTCGCCTCGCAGTGGTGGCGCTTCGACCACCCGCGGACCTGGATCAACTCCGGCGGCCTCGGCACCATGGGCTTCGCCGTGCCCGCGGCCATCGGGGCCAAGGTGGGCCGGCCGGACCGCACGGTGTGGGCGGTGGACGGCGACGGCTGCTTCCAGATGACGGCTCAGGAGCTGGTGACGGCCAGCTCCGAGCGCATCCCGGTCAAGATCGCCATCCTGAACAACGCCTATCTGGGCATGGTCCGCCAGTGGCAGGAGATGTTCTACGGCGAGCGGTACTCCGAGGTCTACCTCTCGCCCGACTTGCCCGACTACGTGGGTTGGGCCGAGGCCATGGGTTGCATCGGCATCCGGGTCGAGTCGACCGAGGAGGTGGCCCCGGCCATCGACAAGGCCAACGACATCGACGACCGCCCGGTGGTCATCGACTTTCGTGTCGACGCCTTCGAAAAGGTATTCCCCATGGTGCCGGCCGGCGCCTCCAACGACGACATCGTCGTCGACCCCTCCCTCACGCAAGGTGGGCCTCGATGAGCGTCTACGGAGCAGACAAGCAACATCACACTCTCACCGTGGTGGTCGAGAACAAGTCCGGGGTGCTCGCCCGCGTGGCCGGCCTGTTCTCGCGGCGGGGCTACAACATCTTCAGCCTGGCCGTGGCCCCGACCGACAACGAGCGCTTCAGCCGCATCACCATCGTGGTCGACGTCGAGTCCTCCCCGCTCGAGCAGATCATCAACCAACTCGACAAGCTGGTGCCGGTGGTGTCCATCATCGAGCTCGACCCCTCGCGATCTCGCGAGCGCGAGCTGCTGCTGGCCACAGTGGAAGCCGGCCCCGAGAGAAGGGGGCAGGTCATCGAGCTTGTCGGGGTGTTCGAGGGCAAGATCGTCGACGTGGGCCAGGATCGCCTCACGGTGATGCTGGCCGGAGCACCCAGCAAGGTCGACGACTTCGAGGACCTCATCCGTGGCTACGGGATCGTCGAGATGCAGCGGACGGGCCGGGTGGCGCTGCCTATGCTGGATCGCTCTGACCGGGCGTCGCGCCTCCAGCAGCTGCGCGACACGAAAAAGGCAGGTTGAACCGGATGGCCACGCTCTATTACGAGAAGGACGCCGACTCCGGCCTCATCGGCACCCGCCACGTGGCCGTCATCGGCTACGGCTCGCAAGGTCACGCCCACGCGCTCAACCTGGCCGAGTCGGGCGTGGACGTGCGGGTGGGTCTTCGCCAGGACTCGTCGTCACGGCGCAAGGCGAAGGAGGCCGGGTTGCGGGTGACCTCGGTGGCTGATGCCGCCGCCGAGGCTGATGTGATCATGATTCTGCTCCCCGATACCGAGCAGGCTGCCGTCTACGAGGCCGAGATCGCACCCCATCTCCAGCCCGGCGACGCCCTCTTCTTTGCGCACGGGTTCAACATCCGCTTCGGCCTCATCACCCCGCCGCCGGACGTGGACGTGGCCATGGTCGCGCCCAAGGGGCCGGGGCACCTGGTGCGTCGCACCTACCTCGAGGGCGGGGGGGTGCCGTCCCTCGTGGCCGTGTCCGCCGACCCGTCGGGCAAGGCCCACGACCTGGCCCTGTCCTACGCCCATGCCATCGGCGCCACCCGGGCCGGGGTGCTCGACACCACCTTTGCCGAGGAGACCGAGACCGACCTGTTCGGTGAGCAGGTCGTGCTGTGCGGTGGGCTCACTGCCCTGGTGCAGGCCGGCTACGAAACGCTGGTCGACGCCGGCTACCAACCGGAGTCGGCCTATTTCGAGTGCTTGCACGAGCTCAAGCTCATCGTTGATCTCATGTACGAGCAGGGGATCGGCGGCATGCGGTTCTCCATCTCGGACACGGCCGAGTACGGCGACCTCACCCGTGGCCCCCGGGTGATCAATCAGGCCGTGCGCGACGAGATGAGCCGGATCCTGAGCGAGATCCAAGACGGCACCTTTGCCGCGGAGTGGGTCGCCGAGAACAAGGCGGGGCGTCCCCTCTTCAACGAGCTGCGCCAGCGCGGCCTCGACCATCCCATCGAGAAGGTCGGCGCCGAGCTGCGGGCCGTGATGCCCTTCATTGCCGCCGGGCGGCAGAAGATCCAGGACGTCTCCGGAGGCTGAGCCCCGGACCGGCTGAAGCCCTGGACCGGCTGAGGCCGCCGGACCGGCTGAGGCCCCCCGGGCGGGCTCAGCTCGAGGTGGACCTCAGCTTGGTCTTCGACTGAGTCGGAATCTTCTGCTTCTTGGGCACGGTGACGGGTTCGCCCGGCTGCGGCGGTTTCGTCGGAGCCTTGGTCGGTGCCGGGTTGGTCTCGAGGATCTGACCGGACTCGCACTCGTCGCTGATGGGTGGGGCACTCTCGTTGTCAGAAACGGCCTTCAGCTTGGGCGCTTTGGTGACCGGCTTGCCGAGCACCGGCAGGGTGGTCGTGAGGTCACCGACCGTCGACTGCCGCCATGCGCTGATGTTGGGCGCGGTGACACCGAAAAGGGTCTGGAGGAAGAGCAGCTGCGAGGTGTGGTCGAAGATGTCCGAGCACACCCAGCCGCCGGCCGAGAACGGGGAGACGACGAGCATGGGCACCCGGACACCGAGGCCAATGGGCCCGGCGATCCCATCGGCCGACGACGGAAGCGGATCGACGGTCAGGTACTCGCCGTCCGTCCCGCTCGAGGGAGTGAGTGGCGGCACGTGGTCGAAGAACCCGTCGTTCTCGTCGTACATGATGAACAGCACGGTGCTGGCCCACACCTCCGGGTTGGACAGCAGCGTGTTGAGGATCTGCTGTGAGTACCACTCGCCGAGCTGGGCGGGCGCCGGTGGGTGCTCGTCGTAGCTATCGGGGGAGATGATCCACGACACCTGGGGAAGGGTATTGGCGGCCACGTCGCTGGCGAAGTCGTTGGGGCTACCGGACTCCGTGAGGCCACCGCTGACGTTCGGCCCGTAATAATTGAAGGCGTTGTTGTAGAGCGCCGAGCTGGAATCCGAGTACTGCGAGAAGTAGTTCAGCATGTTCTTGGTGACGAAGTAGCTCGCGCCCGGCTGATAGTAGGGACCGTAGGGGTTGTAGCACTTCCAGGTGATCCCGTTGGCTTGGAGAACCTCCGGCATGGTCTCCCACGAGCAGGTCCACTGGTACGTCGTCTGGTCGGAGTTGGTGACGATGATCGGGCCGCCGGCCACGCCGGCCGGATCGATCCATCCGGAGATAGCCATGAGCCGGTTCGGGTGAGTGGGTCCGAGCACCGAGCAAAAGTAATTGTCGCAGATGGTGAACTTCTCGGCGAGGTCGTAATAGAAGGGAATGTCGCTCTTTTCGTAATAGCCCATCGTGTTGACCCCGTAGGAACCTTCGTACTGGCTCGAGGTATGGGTGGAGACGAAGGCGTCCATGGCCCCGCCGTCCCAGCACTGGTGCTCGGCCGGCCAGCCGTGGTCGAGGTCGTAGGTGCACTCGCCGTCCTCGGTCTTGGTGCTCATGTGGAAGGGGAGCAGGTCGGCCTGGGTGCCCCCCGGCCAGGCTTGGGTGAATGCGCTCCGGTTGTCGGTGGCGTCGTAGCCGGTCACCCCGCCGAGCGTTCCGAAGTAGTGATCGAAGGACCGGTTTTCCTGCATGAGGAAGACCACGTGCTTGACGGCGCCGAGGTCGCTCCCGGCCGGTTTGATGCTGGCCGCCCGTCGAGCCGTGTCCGCACCCGTGGCCCGGAGGTGGCCGATCCTGGCCATTGAAAGTGCGGCTGCCCCCGAGATCCCCCCGGCGAGAACCTGCCGTCTGCTGTACCTGCGCTGGGTCGTCATTCTGGGATGTTTGCACAAAGTTCACCGAGATGTCTCGGCGATTTAACCTTTGTCGACCGGCGCCGACGATCCTTTGCCTCTGTGGTCGCCGGCGACATAGCCCTTGGCCCAGTCTTGGCCCGGTTTCGGCTGTTGCCAGCCGGTCCAACCCAGCGAGCGTTGGGCAAATGCGGCAGCGATGACGTAGGCAACCCGCCGCGAGGTCGGAGTCGGCCAGCCGGTCGTCGGAGGAGTTGACCCCGCCACCTGGGTGGCCGTGCGGACGGACGCAGCCCGGCAGGGGTGGCAGGGGCGGCGACCGAGTTGTCCCTCGAAAAGTCCCGATAGTCATCAACGAGCGGGACGGGACGACAGGCGGCCCGAGACGGAGCCCGAGACGAAGCGACGCCCCTCCCGCTTCTATAGCGGGAGGGGCGTCGTCCGGTACGTCAGGACGTGACGGTCATGGCCCGATCACCATGACGTCAGCGCTCGGTCACGACACGACGGTCAGAGAGAACATCTTGGCCGCACTGTCTCCCCTTGTCGTGTCCCTGATGTGAATGATGAACGAATAGGTCCCGGCACGTGTCGGGGTCCCATAGATCTCGCCGGTTGATGTGTTGAGTTTGAGTCCCCTCGGGAGACGGGTGCCGTGGTGGGACCACGTGTAGGGCGGATTACCGCCTCGTCCCTCCAAACCCGTGCTGTAGGGCGCGCCAGCCGTCGCCTGGGGGAGGGGGGACGTTGTGACGATCTCGATCGGTCCGTTGACGTAGAAGCACTGGTCGGTGCTGGTGTCCGAGCTGCCGTTGTAGTTGCTGTCTCCGGAGTAGACGGCGGCCATGCACCAGTAGCCCTCGGCGTTGGGCGTAAAGGTGGCCGAAGTCGCTGTCGACTCGTTCCCCGCCTGGCCGGAGAGGTCCACGGGTCCGCCGATCGGGTTCGCCGTGGATGTGCATTGTTCGGGCACGGCGGTGAGGCCGCACTCGTAGAAGCTCACCGTGCCGGTGGGGCTGCCGCCTGCCGCATTTCCTGTCACGGTGGCGAGGTCGGCCTGACCTTCTCCGAGGGTGATGGAGCTGTTCACCGGTGCCCCAACCGTGGTGGTCGAGGCCGAGGTCACGTCGAAGCATTCGTCCGTCGTGTTGTCGGCGCTGGCTGCATAGTTCGGGTCGCCCGAGTAGTCCCCGGCGAAGCACCAGTAGCCGGTCGATGTCGGCGTGAACGTGCTCGAGGGGGCCGACGAAGTGAGATCGTCCCCATTGGCGGTGACGCCCACCGGGCTGCCCACCTGGTTTGCCGTCGACGTGCACGGCTCCGGCGTCGGAGTCGGGCCGCACTCATAGAAGGTCACCGATCCGGTCGGGCTGCCGAAGGTGGCATCACCGGTGACCGTGGCGCTGTCGGTGTTGGATTGTCCGAGCACGATCGTCGATGCCGTTGGTGTGGTCGCTGTCGTCGTCGTGTCGGCGGCATAGGCCGGCGCGACGAGGGCGACGGTGACGAGCGTTGCACCCACTAGCGACGCAGCGGCCGCCGCTATCGCGATGCGAAGGAATCCCCGCCGTCGTCCGGTGGTCCTTGGGGTGTCCGGGCCTTTTCGATTCGCGGACCCAAGTTCGCCACCGTGGTTGCTCATGACAATCGCCCTCCGGCTTTCAGGGGTGGCACTTGTGTGCCCGACCCGCCAAACAAAAACCTCACGTACCTCACGCAAACCCTCGTCCGGCCAAGAGTTAGGCCACTGGCATCATCTTTGATGGATGGACGTGCGTCAACATGACAGCAACTGCAACCGCGCTACGCGAAGAACATCTAGTCACTGACAACGACAGGTTTGCCTGTCGTTCAGCGAACGTTCGTTTCTTGTTCAAGCATTCGTCACGAACAGAACACAATGACGGCTGTCCATTTTGGAGCCACTCGACGTCCGGTGCGCCGGATGAGGGAATTCGAACGTTGTGCCTTTGGGGCCAAGGCGATGCCTGGTGCAGTGAAATCGTTTCCGGCCCTCTTATCGATGGCGCGCCACCACTCGTTGCCTAATTCGCCAGCCGCAGTCGTTCACCGGTCAGCAATGACGATGGCGATCATGGCGGGCAGGCCCAGCGACTGCCCGCTCGGCTACTGGGAGCTCACGACGTGGTCGTGGTCGTGGTCGACCCGGAGTTCTGCAAGGTAGTGAGCAGACTGGTCATGAGGTTCTCCACCACATCCGCCGGTCGTGCAGCGATGATCGTGACCTGCAGGTCTACCCGGAAGACCACAACCGTGCTGACCGTCGTGCCTCCGGACGCCACCGTGGCGGCATACGCCGTCGAGCCGTACTGCGGGAGGTCGATCGTGGTGTCGGCGCGGGCCTCGATCGACGACTTGTCACTCTCGAACGTCGACGACGTGGCGCTGGTGTCGAACCCGATGATCACCGTCTGCCGCGAGCTGGTGCCGGCGTAGGTACAGGTCGTCGTACTCCCGCTGATCGTCGCGTCGGGTTCGCTCACGACAGTGCCGAGGGTGCTCTTGATGAGAGACGGTTCCACCAGCGAACAGATGGGCTGGTCGCCGCGGTTCGGGCTCGTCGTGGTCGTGACCGTCGTCGTAGTCGTGGTCGTGGTCGCGGCCGGGGCACGGGTCGAGCTCGTCGCCGACGAGGCCGAAGGTCCGCTGGAGCACCCTGTCAGGCAGATGGCGCCGGCCACAACCGCGGCCACCGGCGTCAGCTTCAGGTACCGTGCCCTTCGACCCGACACGTTGGGCACGTGCAACCTTCCGCTCGTTCGAGTCATCGTTCTCCGCGCCGGTCCCGACGGTGTGTTCAGCTGGCGATGGCGCCGACGACGTAGTTGACGCATGCACACAGCGCGGCGACGTCATCAGAGTCGATGGCCGGGAACATGGCGATGCGCAGCTGGTTGCGACCGAGCTTCCGGTAAGGCTCGGTGTCGACGATCCCGTTCTTGCGCAGAACGGCAGCCACAGTGGCCGCGTCGACCTCGTCGACCAAGTCAATGGTGCCGACCACATGGCTGCGGTCTTGCTCGCGCCGCACGAACGGAGCCGCGAAATCAGATGCCTCGGCCCACGTGTAGAGGATCTCCGCCGACTTGTCGCAGCGCGCCATCGCGAACCCGAGGCCGCCGTTGTCGTTGAACCAGCGGATCTGGTGGTCGAGCAGGAACAGCGTGGCCAGTGCCGGGGTGTTGTAGGTCTGGTCCAGCCTCGAGTTCTCGAGGGCGACGGCCAGGTCCATCGACTGGGGCACCCAGCGTCCCGATGCGGTGATGGCAGCGATCCTCTCCAGCGCCGCGGGCGAGAGGAGGGCTAGCCAGAGGCCTCCGTCGGAGCCGAAGCCCTTCTGTGGCGCGAAGTAATAGGCATCGAACTGGGTGGCGTCGACCGGCAGTCCGCCCGCGCCTGACGTGGCGTCGACCGCCACCAGGCCACCGCCGTCCATCGGCCCGAGCACGCCCGACGGTCGGCGGATCTCCATCATCACCCCGGTCGAGGTCTCGTTGTGGGTGAGGGCATAGAGGTCGATGTCGTCCCGCACCACCGGGTCGGGGTGGGTACCCGGCTCGGACGCGATGACATCGGGTTCGTCGAGGTGAGGAGCCGAGCGGGCCGCGGCCGCGAATTTGGAGGAGAACTCGCCGAAGGTCAGGTGTTGGCTGCGTCGCTCGATCAGTTGGAAGGTGGCCGCATCCCAGAAGCAGGTGGTCCCACCGTTCCCGAGCACCACCTCGTACCCGTCGGGCAGTGCGAACAGCCGGGCCAGACCTTGGCGCACACTTCCCACCACCGACTTGACCGCCCGCTGGCGGTGGCTCGTCCCGAGATACGACCCAGCCGACGAGGCCAGGGCGGCGACGGCCTCCGGTCGGACCTTCGAGGGGCCGGAGCCGAATCGCCCGTCGCCGGGCAGCAGATTGGCCGGGATCACGATGTCGGGGGTGTCGGTCACGTATGGAATCATTGCATCGTGATGTCTGGCCTCCCCAATCGCCCTTCGGTTCGTGGGCGCCGGCACTCGTGCCCTCGGTGGCGCCGCAGGCCTCGGCCATGACTGGTAGGCGGATCTCGGAGCGGGCCGCCGCCGTCGCCCCCTCGGCCACCCTGGCCGTGGACGCCCGGGCCAAGGCGCTCAAAGCTGCGGGTGAGAGCGTGATCGGCTTCGGCGCCGGTGAGCCCGATTTCCCCACGCCCGCCCACATCGTGGCCGCCGCCGAGGTGGCCTGCCGCGACCCGCGGGCTCACAAGTACACCCCGACCGCTGGGCTCCCCGAGCTGCGAACGGCCATCGCGGCCAAGAGCCGCCGCGACTCGGGACTCGAGGTCGAGGCCAGCCAGGTCCTGGTCACGAACGGCGGGAAGCAGGCCATCGCCGAATCGTTCGCCGTCCTGTGCGATCCGGGCGACGAAGTGCTGCTGCCCGCTCCCTACTGGACCACCTATCCGGAGGCCATCGCCTTGGCCGGTGGCGTCCCGGTCGTCATTCCCACCGACGTCGGATCCGGGTTCCGGGTCACGGTCGAGCAGCTCGAGGCGGCACGTACGCCGAGGGCGAAGGTGCTCCTCTTCGTGTCGCCTTCCAACCCGACCGGCGCCGTGTACCCGCGAGCCGAAGTGGAGGCGATCGGACGGTGGGCCGCCGAAGCGGGGTTGTGGGTTGTCTGTGACGAGATCTACGAGCACCTCGTCTACGGCGATGCCCAGCAGCACTCGATGCCGGTCGTGGTCCCGGCGCTCGCCGATCGTGCCGTCGTGGTGAACGGCGTGGCCAAGACCTACGCCATGACCGGCTGGCGGGTGGGCTGGATGGCCGGGCCGCCTGACGTCGTCGAGGCGGCCACCAACCTGCAGTCGCACGTGACGTCGAATGTCGCCAACGTCTCACAATTCGCCGCCCTGGCTGCCGTTGCCGGCGACCTCGAGGCCGTGGCCGAGATGCGCCACGCCTTCGATCGGCGGCGTCGGACCATCCATTCGATGCTCAACGAGATCGACGGAGTCAGTTGCCTGCTGCCCGAGGGCGCCTTCTATGCCTTCCCTTCGGTCGAGGGGCTCTACGGTCGGGAGATCCGCGGCCGTCGGTGCTCGTCCAGCGCCGAACTGGCCGAGCTTGCCATAGAGGAGGCCAAGGTGGCGGTGGTCCAGGGCGAAGCCTTCGGTGCGCCCGGTTACTTCCGCATGTCCTACGCGCTGGGCGACGACGACCTCGCCGAGGGCGTCTCCCGTCTGGCCAAGCTGTTCGGCGAGGCCGCGTGACCGGGGTGGGGTGGGTTAGCCGTGGCTAGGGTGCTCGTCACCGAGAAGCTGGCCCAGACCGGCCTCGACCTTCTCACCGAAGCCGGTCACGACGTCGACGTCCGGCTCGGCCTCTCACCCGAAGAGCTGACGGCGGCGGTCGACGGCGCCCAGGCGTTGATCATCCGTTCGGCCACCACGGTGACCGCCGAAGTGCTGGCTGCCGGGTCGGACCTGGTGGTGGTGGGGCGGGCTGGCATCGGGCTCGACAACGTCGACGTGGCCGCCGCCACCGAGCGGGGCGTGATGGTGGTCAACGCCCCGCAATCCAACATCCTTTCGGCGGCCGAGCAGGCCATGGCCCTGCTCTTGGCCCAGGCTCGCAACATCCCCCAGGCCCATGCTGCGCTGGTCGCTGGCAAGTGGGAGCGTTCCAAATGGGAGGGCGTGGAGCTCCACGGCAAGACCCTCGGTGTGGTCGGGCTGGGCCGGGTGGGGGCGCTGGTCGCTCAGCGCGCCCTCGCCTTCGGCATGCGGCTCGTGGCCTACGACCCCTTCGTCTCGGCCGACCGGGCCCGTCACATGGGCGTCGAGCTCATGGCGCTCGACGAGCTCATGGCTACCTCTGACTTCGTGACCATCCACCTCCCGAAGAACGCCGAGACAATCGGGCTCTTCGGCAAGGAGCTGCTGGAGGGGGCCAAGGTCGGCATCCGGATCATCAACACCGCTCGAGGTGGCATCATCGATGAAGCGGCGTTGGCCGAAGCCATCCGGAGCGGCCGAGTGCAAGGCGCCGGGATCGACGTGTTCGCCGCCGAGCCCACCACCGAATCGCCGCTCTTCGAGCTGCCCTCGGTGGTCGTCTCGCCCCACCTTGGCGCCTCGACGGTCGAGGCCCAGGACAAGGCCGGGGTCACCATCGCCGAACAGGTCAACCTGGCCCTGGCCGGTGACTTCGTGCCCTTCGCGGTCAACGTGGCCGCCACCGACGTCTCCGAGACGGTGCGCCCGTTCATGGGGCTCGCCGAGCAGCTCGGGCGGATCCTGTCGTTCCTGAACGACGGCCTGCCGTCCACCCTCGAGATCGAGTACCAGGGGAAGCTGGCCGGCGCCGGTACCGGCATCCTCACCTTGTCCGTGCTGAAGGGCCTGTTCGGCGCGGCGACCGACGAGCCCGTGAGCTACGTCAATGCCCCCCAGCTGGCCGCCGAGCGCGGTCTCGAGGTCCGCGAGACGTCGACCGTGACGGCCCACGACTACGTGAACCTCATCAGCCTGCGCAGCGGTGCCCACGCGGTGGCCGGCACCCTCACCGGCCCCCGGACCGAGCCGCGCCTCGTGATGATGGACGATCACACGGTCGAGGTACCGCCCGCTCCCCACATGGCCGTGGTCCACAACGACGATCGCCCGGGGATGATCGGTGCCGTTGGCACCATCATCGGCGAGGCCCAGGTATCGATCTCGTCCATGGCCGTCGGCCCCTCGGCGACTGGCAATACCGCGCTGATGGTGCTCTCGACGGACGAGCGGGTTCCCGAGGACGCCGTACGGCGACTTCGCGACACCCCAGGGATCCTCGATGTCCACCTCGTCGAGACCTGAGCCGATAGGGGAACCTGCCGCAGACTTCTCGGCAGGGCAGGCCATCACGGTGTTCCGGTCGCGGCTCCGACCAGAGGGCGCTGACGACTATGTGATCGTCGCCAATGCCATGGAAACCGCCGTCCGGGCCATCCCCGGCTTCGTGGACGCCAAGACCTTCACCGCCGACGACGGCGAGCGGGTGACGGTGGCCACCTTCGCCGACCGTGCCGCCCTCCAGTCATGGCGCGACCACGAGGGACACCGGGCCGCCCAGACCATGGGACGGCACGACCTCTACCTCGAGTACTCGATCCAGACCGGAACCTGCGAGCATGCCATCCTCTGGCGACGAGGCTGATCGGGACCTCGATCGGCTCGCCGTTGCCATGGTCCTCGCCCGCCGCTGGCCCGGGCAGGTTCAGGCGCGGTCCCGTGCCGGGTTGACCGGCACCGGTGGCCAACAATCGGCCGCCGAGTTGCCGTTCCCGGACGAGGCAGCGCCTTGCCGTAGCCAGCGGACGACGACCACGGCAACGGCGGCGGCCAGTGCCAGTCGGAGGGCTGCCGTGCGCCCTCGTCCGCGCCGGTGCACTGCCATGGGTCCGTACTCTAACTTTTGGCTCAGTGGTCGCCTCTGAGCGTGAGGGGTAGCCACGGGCCGCGAGAGCCGCAATGGGCCGCCCGGCGGTTCATCGAGGCCGCCGTCCGCTCGGAGGTGAACGTCTCGTCACCGCCCGGTGACGCCTAGGTGATCTCTCGGTGATCCCTGCCCAGGTTGCTTTGACTTGGTTCGCCGCGCGTGGCAAAACATGCGGGTCCTGGCGGCCGTCTCACCGCGTGTCAGCGGCCTCCCCAGGTACGACCTCCGGATCGAACGGATCGCCGACCGGCAGGGGCTGAGACCGGGACGCATCCGAGCGCGGGCAGTGGGATCGAGGAGACACGATGGCGCAATCTGGGTGGGTTGGCAGAAGCCGCACGTTCGCCCTCGTGGTGATGATGTTGGCGACTGCCGCCGTCCTGACCGCTTGTGGCGATTCTGGCGGTTCGTCGGCCACCGGTTCGGCCGCTCTCGTGACCGCTCCTGTCTTCCCCTTGCAGGGCTGCACGTTCACCGTGAACAACTCGATCCCGCCGGGAGAGCCCAACGGGCTCAAGCCGCCATTTCCGGCCTTCTCGCCCGATCCGTCGGCGAACGCCGCCGTGAAGTCCATCGAGGAGCACGGCGGGACGGCGCTCGTGGACGGGGCGGGTGTGCCGTCGGGAGCCACCCTTTACGCTGGACCCGATCGCTCGGGCACGGTCGTCGGGACGGTTCCGAGCGGCGAATCGATCCTGCTCGCCGAACCGGTCATCTGGCGCACCGATAGCGACACATGGTTCGCCTTCTTCCTGCAGTGCGGCGGCCCAAACCTGTACTGGGCCAGCCTGAACGAGATCAAGAAGGTGTCGCCGGCGGCCGCCCAGGGCCTCACCTCCACCCTGTCCGAGCTGAAGAACGCGCCGCCCTACTCACGATCCCACCAGGCCTCGCTCGAGGCGGTCACCGTCAAGGATCGCAGCCTGGTGTGGACCGTCTCCTCGATCATGTTCCCCGTGGGCCGTGGCCAGCTCATCCAGAACGTTGACTGACCGACCGAGTTCATCTCGGCGTCGGTGGGTCGGTGGCGCCACATCACCAAACGATCACCGGCGGGTCGGAAAAAGTTAGCAATTCGTTCACCTTGCCTGAGTACTCTTCGGACCTGGTGCTTCCTGGGTGGCGTCCCGAGGTCCGGAAGCGCCAACGTGTTCGGCGCGTCCCATCGGGCCACCTGAGCCGACTCATGCGACCTATGCCCCGAGCGACCAGGAAGTCCCAAACCGGATGACCACCTCGGTCGAGCTGGCGCGCCCCTCAGCCGACGACCCGACACCGCAGCCACGGGAGGTGCGGGAAGACTTCGGCGTCACCGACAACATCTACCGGTGGTCGGTGAGGGCTGCCGGGTTCGGTGTCCTCGCCCTTCTCTTCTGCATCGGCTTCTTCCTGTTTATCCGGGGCTACCCCGCACTGCAGAAGGAAGGGATCAAGTTCTTCACCCAGTCGGGCTTCCAGACCCTGGGCAACAAGCCCGTCTATGGCGTGCTGGCCTCGTTGATCGGCACCCTCGAGGTGGCCACGGTCGCCATCATCGTGGGCACGCCAATCGGCGTGTGCACCGCTCTCTTCCTGAGCGAGTACGCGCCGCCATGGAGTCGCCGGCCGCTCATCGCCATGGTCGACTTGGCCGCCGCCATCCCGAGCATCATCTTCGGTCTGTGGGCGATCCACGAGTTCGAGGGGAATGCGGTGGGCTTCTCCACGTGGCTGTCCCGCCACGCCGCATTCCTACCGTTCTTCCACGTCACGAGCCCCGAGCTCGATTCCTCTCTGTTCATTGCCGGCATCGTCGTCGGGATCATGGTCGTCCCGATCATTGCCTCCATCTCGCGTGAGGTGTTCTCGTTGGCGCCTCCCGGTGAGCGAGAGGCGGCGCTCGCTCTGGGCGCCAGCCGCTGGCAGATGATCCGGGCCGTCGTGCTGCCCTTCGGAAAGGGTGGCGTCATCGGCGCCGTGATGCTCGGTCTCGGGCGAGCCCTCGAAGAGACCATCGTCGTTTCTTTGATCCTGGCCTCGTCCTTCACCTGGTCCCTTCACATCCTGCAGCACGGAGGGTCGACGATCTCGCAGCTCATCGCCACCAACTTCAACTCGGGGGGCAAGCTCGGGCTGCAGGACCTGCTCATGTGCGGGTTCGTCCTCTTCGCCCTCACCCTGGTCATCAACCTGATCGCCTCGGCCATCGTCAACCGTTCGCGTAGCGGATCGGGAGTCGAGCTGTGACGACCAGGGCCGACGATCCCACCGTTCCCTTCGGCGTCGCCGTGGCCACCTCGACCTTGGCGCCGAGCCCCCCGGTCACCGAGTCATCAACTGGGGACGGCAATCGGCTGCCGCCCCGTCCGGTCACGCCCCGCCGGCTTCCCACCCCACTGCGACCGAGGGACGTGGGCGTCCAGGACGTCGTCATCCTCGGGGCCGCCGCCCTTTCGTCGCTCTGTGTCGTGTGGGTCGTGTTCTTCCAGCTCACCGTCCTCTCCGGTGCCTTCGGGTTCCTGGTGTGCTGGTACCTCCTCTTCCTGCTCCTGACGTGGGTGGGGACAGCCCAGGTGGTCGAGCGCCAAGCGGCCACCGACCGGGTGGTGGCCGTGGTGGTGGCCAGCGCCATGGCGCTGATCTCGAGCATCGTTCTGTTCGTGGTGGTCTGGGTCGCCTACAAGGCGATCCCGTCCATCCATTGGGGAGTCTTCTTCACCAACAACGAGCGGGACTTCATCGCCAGTGACCCGAAGGTGTTCGACCACATCGGCGTCTTCCACGCCATCATCGGCACTCTCGAGCAGGTGGCCCTGTCCGCAGCCATCGGTGTGCCCATCGCCATCGCCACCGCCGTGTTCCTCAACGAAGTCGGCGGACGTGGCGTTCGAACGGTCCGCACCGTGGTGACGGCCATGAGCGGGACCCCGGCGATCGTGGCCGGCGTCTTCATCTACTCGATCTTCATCGTCGACCACATCCTCTCCTTCTCGGGATTCGCGGCAGCCCTCGCCCTCACCGTGATCCTCCTGCCGTCGGTGACCCGGGTCATCGAGGAGGTGCTCCGGGTGGTGCCGAGCGGGCTGCGCGAGGCCTCACTGGCGCTCGGAGCTCCTCAGTGGCGGACGGTGTGGTCGGTGGTCCTCCCCACGGCCCGTTCGGGCGTGGTGACGGGGATCCTGCTCGGAATCGCCCGCATCGTGGGTGAGACGGCGCCGTTGATCTACACCGAGTTCGGTTCCCAGCTCACCAACGCCAATCCGTTCTCGCATCCGCAGGAGTCCTTGCCGTTTCTCATCTACCAGAGCGCACGGCTCCCGCAGGCCGTCTTCACCCAGCTCGCCTTCCAGACGGCGTTCGTGCTCATGTCCATCGTCTTGATCCTGTTCGTGGCCGCGCGGATATTGGGGCGGACTCGGGGGAAGAAGTCGAAGTCGCTCATCGCCGCGCAGGACGACCCCCTTGCTCGGATGTTCGTTCCGGTCCCCATGGAGGGCCCGCCTACAGCGGAAGGTTCGGTGGGAGCATGAGCGCCTCGGTGATCACGACGAGCGACGCGGAAGCTGGTTTTCGGCCGACGGGTAGGGACGCGATCGGCCAGGCCGGGGAGGTCGAGGCCGACGGGGTCTGCGCCTGGTTCAGCGGCCGTCTCGTCCTCGAGTCGGTCGACCTGGTTATGGAGCGGTTCAAGGTCACCGCCCTCATCGGCCCGTCGGGATGTGGCAAGTCGACCTTCCTTCGCATCATCAACCGGATGCACGAGGTGGTGCCCAAGGCCCAGCTGGCCGGCCAGATAAAGCTGGACGGGGTCGACGTCTACAGTTCGGGCCAGCGGGCGGTGGACGTGCGCCGCCACATCGGCATGGTGTTCCAGAAGCCCAATCCGTTTCCGGCCATGACCATCGCTGACAACGTGCTGTCGGGCCTCAAGTTCTCGCGGACGCACGTGTCCAACAAGGACGACCTGCTGGAGGAGATGTTGACCAAGGCGGGGCTGTTCAACGAGGTCAAGGACCGCCTCGGCGAACTCGGCGGGGCGCTCTCCGGCGGCCAGCAGCAGCGCCTGTGCATCGCCCGTGCCCTGGCTGTCCGGCCCCGGGTGCTGCTGATGGACGAGCCCTGCTCAGCCCTCGACCCGACCTCTACGCTCCGCATCGAGCGCACCATCAAGGAGATCGCCCACGAGGTCACGGTGGTCATCGTCACCCACAACATGCAGCAGGCCCAGCGGGTGTCCGAATACTGCGCCTTCTTCTTGGCTGCCGAGAACCAGCCCGGCCGGGTGGTGGAGTCGGGCCCCACCGACGTCATGTTCTCCGATCCCACCGATCCTCGGACCGCCGACTATGTCAGTGGCCAGTTCGGCTGAGCGGGCGCGGCGGTCACGCCGGGCCCGGCTCTTCGGTGGCACCGTCGTCACGCTGTTCGCCGCCCTCGCCGTCCAGCTGTGGACTGCGCTGCCGGCCGTTGCCGACCCGTCGCTGCAGTCGACGGGGTCGAGCTTTGCCGGCCCGGCTATCCAGACATGGGCCGGTGCCGCCGGGATCGACGAGGGCCTCAACATCAACTTCCAGACGACGAACTCGGTGACGGGGATGGCGTTCTTCGCCCAGGGGCAGGTCGATTTCGGCGCGTCCGACATCCCCTACAGCACCGGTCAAAGCCCGCAGGTCCCGTCCCAGCCCTACGAGTACCTCCCCGACGTCGCCGGCGGGCTGTCCATGATGTACAACCTCACCGACCCGAACACCGGACTGCGAGTCACCGATCTCAACCTGGGCGCTCAGGACATCGCCGACATCTTCCTGGGCAAGGTCACCACCTGGAGTCAGCTCAACGTCAACGGCGACAACCCGGAGCTGGCCGGAATCAACACGCCGATCGACGCCATTTACCGGTCCGACGGTGCGGGCGAGAACTATCTGCTCTCCGACTACCTCCTGCACGAGGTCAACAGCACGTTCGTGGCCGCTCAGCAGGCGTTCGGGTTGAGTACGAGCGGGCCGTCCTCCGTGGGCAACCCGAGCGCCACGTGGCCCACCCCGGCGTGCGAGAACACGGGAGGCTGCAGTTCGAGCCAGCTGCCGGGCTACCCGGGTTGGACCACGGGCTCGGGGCTGACCGGCGCCTCAGGGGCCGACGCCACCTCCAACGACACGCTGGCGACCAACGGGGCCATCACCTATGTGGAGACGGCCTACGCCAAGACGGACCAGCTGCCGGTGGCCAACGTGCTGAACGCCGCCGGACAGTACGTGCAGCCGACGTCGGTCAACGTGGCTGTCGCACTCGAGAAGGCGGTCCTCCATGCCGACCTCACCCAGGACCTCACCGGCGTCTACGCCAACACCCTGTCGGGTGCCTACCCCCTTTCGTCCTACAGCTACTTCATCACGCCCTGTCAACCGTCCCAGGCCGCGGCTTTGGGACTGGCCGCCTGCGCCTCCGGTACCAGCGGGACCTCGAGCTACGAGTCCACGAGGGGTGGCGAAATGGGCAAGTTCATCGACTTCATCGCCTGCGAGGGCCAGAGCATCATGCCCGACGGCTACTCGCCCATCCCCCCCAACCTTGTCCAGGAGGACTTCTGGGCCATCGCTCGGATCCCCGGAGGTGTCGAGCCGCCTGCGCCCACCGCCGCCAACTGTAAGAACCCATATGTGGACGGGCAGATCCCCCTGCTCGGCGAACCAGTTGTCCAAGGCGCCCCAACTGCAGTGGCCGGGGGTGGCAACACCGGAGCCGGAGGAGGTGCAGGTGCTACCGCAGGCCATGGGGCCGGCGGCACTGCCGGGACTGCCGGCGGCACCAGCGGGTCCTCGACCACTAACTCGACTGGCAGCGCGGCGGCCGGCAGCGCCGCTGGGTCGACCGGCGGTGCCAGCCCCGAAGAGGTGGCGCAGGCCTGCGCCGGCTTGAGCAAGTCGAACAAGTCGCTCGCCGCCGAGGCCTGTACCGCCAACGGGGAGCTGAAGTCCGGCTTCGCCTTCGTCGACGGACAGGTGGTCAGGATCCTGCCCGACGGGGCCGAACAGGCGCTGCGCGACGGGTCGATCCTCGCCGCCAGCCATCTCGTGCTCGGGCCACGGGCGCTCATGCTCGTGCTCTGGATCCTCGTCGGCTTGGCCGTGGTGCTCGGCCCTCCGTTGTACATGATCGACCGGAAACGGCGAAGAGAGGCGAGGGTGCCGGTGAGCACGGCGCGGCCCCGGCACAGCCGTCGGGGAGGAAGCGGGCGAATGCCATGAGCGTGACGCCTAGGCAGCATCCATCCAGTCGCCAGCACCGCATCGGGCGTCGGTCCTCTTCCGGGCTGCGACGGCGCGTCGCGCTCGCCCTCTCGCTGATCCTGGTGTCGGCGGCTTCCTCGGTTGGCGTCAGCCTCGTGGTGAGCGGATCGGCGACGCCGAATGCGGGGGCCGCTCAGACGTCCTCATGCACGACGGGCACGAGCGACGGCGCCGGCGGTTGCGAGGTCAGCCTGCCCTGTCCGCCGTCACCCATCGTCTGCAACCCCTCGACGCCGCCAACGGCGGACATCGGGCCGGTCACCTACCTCCAGGACGGCCAGTACGTGTCGATCAAGGCCACCAACTTCCCGAACAGTGGGTTCGCCGACGGGGCCAGTGGCGGCGACATCCGCATCGCCTTCTGCTCGACGGTCAGCCCCAATCCGAAGGACCCCGACTGCCTGTTCGGGACCTGGGAGAGCGAGGTGTTCGCCCAGATCGCCAACGAAGAAGTGAACACGACCAACTCCGACGACGAAACCGACATCAACTTGCCGGTGTTCCTCGAGCCGCGCGGCCAGGGCGATCCCATTCCCGGAAAACCTGTCACCGGGCCCTTCAGCGGACCGAACCAGGGTTTCTACTGCGATGACACCACCGATCCGTGTGCCATCGAGGTGACGTGGGAAGAACAGTCGAACGCAGCTGGTACCAATACCGGCGTTGGGTCAACGTCGGACCCGTACGACTCGAGCGCGAACACGGTCGTGATGCCGCTCAGCTTCGCCCCCCAGGCTTCAGGCTGCCCGTCCACCGACGACGTCTTCACCAGCGAGAGCACGTACGCCTTCCAGCACTTCCTCGACACGGCGGTGGGCGCTACCTGCCAGGGGTCGAACGGAGTGGTGGACTTCGACGTCGGCACCGACACGACACTCGCCGTCCAGGACTTCGCCAGCTCGGACCAGCCACTGGTGTTCGTCGACAACCCGGCCGACCCCGCCCAAGAGGCCGAGCTGCTCGGTGGTCGCAGCTTCGCCTACATCCCGATCGCCGTCTCGGCAACCACGGTCGGTTTCCTCGGCGACAACCAACAAGCGTCGAGTCCCCTCGGTCGACCGATCCAGTCCTACGATCTCACTCCCACCATGCTGGCCGGCATCCTGAACGGCGACTACCAAACGCCTATCGGCTCGTACTCGGGCCCGGGCAAAATTGTGAAGGGAGGCATCTTCTACTCGGACAACCTGCTGGCAGCCCTGCAGACAGCCGGCGCGGGCTGTAGCGAGATCGTGGGCTGTACACCCCCGCCGGGCACACCCAAGAAGGACTATGCCTCGGCTTTGCTGGCCGACGAGCAGACCATGAACTCTTTCAACCTGCTCAATCCCGTTCCGGCAGGCGTGCAATCTCGGGCGACGCAGGCGGTCCCCAACGGTGCGTACGCCCCGATCGCGGCCACCGGCACCATCTGGCAGGCCAGCAGTTGGATCTGCCAACAACCGGCAGAGCCGATGACGCTCCAGGTCCCCGAAAACACCGGCCCAGATGGCTCGACCGTCATCACGCCGGTCACGGTGACCGACACCAACCCGTCCCCCACCGAGCTGGCCAACACCCCCCACAACGGACCACTGGCCAACATCAACCCTGCCACCGGCGTTCCTTACTGGGAGTGGCCGACGGACGGCTGCTCCTCCCAGTCCACGCTGCCCCCGGCACCGGAGACCACCTGCATCCCGGGCCAGTGCCCCGTTTACAACCTCGCCCAGTACACGCTGCCCAACCAGGAGGCCAACGAACTGCGGGAGTTCGTGTACGGCGTCGGTGGCTTCAACAGCCCGAACCTCTACCCGCAGCCTGAACAGTACGGACTCGGCTTCGCGCTCATGGACTCGTCAGAGTCGCTCTTCTATGGGTTGGACCTCGCTGACATGCTCAATTCCTCGGGCCAGTTCGTGGGGCCGACCACGACCAGCGTCGAGGACGCCCTCGAGAACGAGACGCCTTGTCCGGCCGCCGAGCTCAGCTGCCCGCTCGGCACGTACTCGTTCGACTATGCCAAGGACAAAACAGTTGACGCCGCCGCGGCGTATCCGATGCCGGACATCACCTACGCGCTGGTCCCCACCGCACCGCAGGCGCCCGCCCAGGCGAAGGCCATGAAGGACCTCCTGACCAACCTCGTGGACGTTTCCAACGGGGACGGGGCCGCCCCGTTGCCGCCCGGCTACTACCCGTTGCCCACCAGCATGTACCAGACAGCCCTGGGTGACATCAACAGCGACATCACGGCCGCTCCGAGCACACCGACGACGACCCCGACGACCACACCGGTGGCCGTCCCGCCGGGGTCCGTCCAGCCAACCAGCCAACCGAGCACGGCCACCGACACGAGTCCGGGTTCGTCCGGTTCGACGAGCCCCTTCGACTCGGGCTCGCCCGATGACCAGACACTCCCACTCTCGTCGCCGTCGTCGTCGTCGTCGTCGTCCTCTCCCTCTTCGCAGCCATCGTCCACGGCGAAGGGGAGCTCGTCACCGGGAGGGTCGGGCGGGGGATCGACCGGGCTGAACGGCACCACCACCAGCCTGGTGAGCCTCAATGCGGTGTCGCGGCTGCTGCTGCCCGCACTCGTCGTGCTCGCCGTCCTCAGCTTGGTGACGGGGGCAGCGCTCCTCCTCGCCCCCGACCTTCGGCGGCGCCGACGAATGCGTAGATCGCCGTGACCGACGTCCGGGACTCGATCGCCACCCGCCCCGACGATGAGCGCCTCGTCGAGGCGCCCCCGGTCGGCGACTGGGGGGCTTCCGGGCCGTTCGTCGGCGATCGGGCCGGGCCGGATTCCCATCTGCCCGGTGCCATTCCTCCCGAAGAGGGTGGGCAGGGGCGGGTCATCCGAGTACCGGAGATCCCTGTCCGCAAGGTGGTGGCCGTGGCCTGCCTGGGGTTCGCCAGCCTCGTCCTTGTCTTTCTCGTCTACCTGTTGGCGTTCACGCCGGTGACGGCCAGCCGCAACCAGCAGCGGCTGGTCCAGTCGCTCGTCACCCAACCGCTCTACCGCTACAACCTGGCCAGTGGGCAAGTCCCGGCCGAGGGTTCGGCGGTGGCCGTGCTCTCCATTCCCGCGCTCCGTTTCCACCAGGTCGTGGTGGAGGGGACGAGTGCGGCCGATCTCATGAACGGGCCCGGACTGATGCCCGGGACGGCGTTGCCGGGCACAACCGGTAACGCGGTGATCGCAGGTCGCCGGGTGACCTTCGGCGCTCCGTTCGGCGCCATCGGCCAACTACGGAGGGGGGATCGGATCACGGTCGTCGACGGCGCCGGTACGTCGGTCTATCGGGTAACCCGGAGCTTGGTCGTGGCCGCCGGCCAAAAGGACGTGATCGCGCCCACTACCGACGATCGATTGACCTTGATCACTTCCAATTCGAGCTTGTTCACCAGTGGGCGGTTGGTGGTGCTGGCCAAGCTCACAACGGAGGCCTACGACGTCCCCTCTTCCCAGGCGGTCGCCATCCCCACCTACGAGCTCGGCCTGAGCGGCGATCCGTCGGCCGGCGGTTTGGCTCTGTTCTGGACCCTGATGAGCCTGCTGCTGCTCGTTGTCGCCGGGCTGGCCATCTGGCGCTGGCGGCACCCGTGGCTCGTCTACCTCCTCGCCGCCCCCATCTTCATCGTCTGCGGACTGTTCGCCTGCGAGAGCATCGCCCGGGCGCTGCCGGCCACCTTCTGAACGCGGCGTCATCCTGAGCAGGGCGATTTCGTCGACCGACCGTTCCGCGCAGTAGCGCCGGTTTCGACTGCCCCGACGACGGCCCGAACCGGCCCGAACCGGCCCGAACGGCGACGAACCGGATCGGGGGGGGCGGTCAGACCCTCGGCCGTCGCCTGGACATGCCCACAGGCTGTGGATAACTGCGGCCGTCTCGCGCCGATGGGGACGCTCCCGCCGCGCCAACCCGTGTCGTCAAGGCGTCACCAAGAGTTCATTGCGATCCCACGCACCCGTGACAAGCCGATTACTTGGCTTTTCTAGGGTCCTTGTGGAGGCACGAGGCGGGGTGTTCGACCGGCTCGCGTCCGTCCTGAACCCCTACAGAGGAGACCTATATGTTCCGAAGGCTGTTCAATCGCAGGGCGGGGGCGGCCGTGGCCGTCGTCGCCCTCAGCGTGTCAGGAATCACGATGGCGATGTCCGGTACTGCCGGTGCCACCGACAATCAGACGACAGTGATCAGCGGCAGCGGTTCGAACACCATCTACCAGATGGACGTCCAGCTGGCGGACCTGTTCAACCTGGCTCCCGGGTGCAACTTGTCCGGTGGCACCCCGCAGCCCCTGAACTTCGCCTGCAGCACGCCGTACGAGACGAGCGGCACGGTCAACCAGCCGGGTGAGAACGGCGAGACGGCCACCATGGAGAATCCGAACAACGACGTCGTGTACAACTACCCGGCACTCGGTTCGGGTAATGGTGTGAACCAGCTCAATGGTGTCAACAGTGGGGCTGAGCCGGACATCAACTTCGCCCGGTCGTCGGCCACCCCGGCCAACAGCCACGGGACACCGGCCCAGAACTACGTGCAGTTCGCCATCGACGGTGTGAGCTGGGTGGACTTCCCATCGACGGACACCAAGAAGATCAAGAACCTCACGGTTGCTGATCTCGAGGCCATCTACGCCGACACCCCGGACTTCTGCACTGTGAAGGGAACGAAGTACCCGGCCGACAACTGGATCTGCTACGGGTCCAAGAAGACCCTGCCGATCGACTGCTACATGGCTCAGAGCGGCTCCGGCACCGAGGGAACGTGGGCTGCGCTCATCACGGGTGGCACCGCGGACCCGAACTGCCTCAACGAGGAGACGCACGGGACCTCGGCTACTCATGATGGACTGTTCGAGAACGAGGTCAGCTCGATCATGGAACTGTCGTCGAAGTACTACAACAACGACATCGACAACGCCATCTACTTCTTCTCGGCAGGGAAGTTCAACGTCGAGTGCAAGGTGAAGGGCACGGCGGGTACATGCCCCGGCCAAAAGTCGGGCACGACCACACAGCTTGGTGAGGTGGGCGGATTCGCTCCCACCCAGGCCAACATCCAGCCCACCAAGTGCCAGCCGAACCTGTCGGGTTACTTCCCGCTCATCCGGTGCCTGTCGAACGTGTACAACAACTCGTCGGCCAGCGGTTCGGCCGGGACGGCTGCGGCTCCGGCCACGCAGACCACGTTGAACTTCACCAGCGAGTACGGGTTCATGTGCAAGTCGCAGACCAGTACGGACATCGATCCCTACACCGGTGAGAACTACCGGTTCGAGATCGAGACCGACATCCTGGCCAACGGCTTCTATCCGCTGGATACCGGCTACGACGCCAGCACCGGAAAGGCCGGTACGGCGTTCGCCGAGGAGCCGACTCAGCTGACCCTCCCGGCACAGATCACTGATGCGAACTACCAGTTCGTCGATCCGAGCTACACGGCGACGGACCCGACGGGCTACTGCCTGCCGATCAACGGCTAGCCAGGAAGTATCACGAGGGGTAGCGCCCTTTCGGGCGTGAGGACGAAACGGGGCCCGGCGAGAGCCGGGCCCCGTTTCCGCGCCCCGGTCAGGGCCGAGGTCACCGTCGGTGCAACCGCGGCCGGTGACCGGGCGCCGCGGCGTTCTGCACAGGGCCGCCGACCAGGAAACTTCCGGAATCGTCCCGTTGACCCAGGGGCCACTCGGCTCTACCATGTGGCGGGTCCCACCGCGGTCGGCTCCGGCGGGGCGGGCGGATATCTCGGGACGGCACACGGGGAGGGCACCAATGGCGGGAGATCGGGTGTGGGTGGGTCATACCCTCGCGCTGGTCGAGGTCGCGCGGGGTCGCCCTATTCCCTTCACCAATCAGTCCGTCGTGTACCGTTGGCGACGGAGCCATATTCACTGGGCTGTCGGGGCCTCCGGGCAGGGCAACTGCGGAAGCTCGCGACACAACTTCGACGTTGCGGAAGGAGTCTGACCGGCTGCGACGCATCCTCCACCGGGTCCCCCGACGCTGGCTGCCCCCCTGCCCCTCGTGGTAGTCGGCGCCGGGGACCCGGCGGGCTCTCACGAGAGCCCGGATGCCTGAGTCGCGCCGGAGTCCTTTCGCCTGACGCGCCTCTTCGGCCCTTGACTCAGCCCGTCGTGGGGAGCCAGTCGGGCCGGCTCTCCTCGAAGCGATCGATCTCGTCCTCGTAGCGGAGGGTGAGCCCGATGTCGTCCCAGCCGTTGATCAGACGGAGCCGGGTGAACTCGTCCAGGGGGAACTCCACCTCGATCCCGTGGGCCGGGACCTCCAGCCGGCCCCGCTCGACGTCGATGGTGATCTCGGCGGCCGGGTCGGCGGCGATGGCGTCGAGCAACGACCGACCGGTCGCTTCGTCGACCAGGATGGGCACGAGGCCCGCCTTCGTGCAGTTGTTGCGGAAGATGTCACCAAAGCGGGGAGAGACGACCGCCTCGAACCCGTAGTCCTGGAGGGCCCAGACGGCGTGCTCACGGGACGAGCCGGTCCCGAAGTTGGGGCCGGCCACCAAGATGGTCGCCCCCGCGTATTCCTCTTTGTTGAGGACGAACTCACGGTCGTCCCGCCATTCGCTGAACAGGCCGGCCCCGAAGCCGGTGCGCTCCACCCGCTTCAACCAGTCGGACGGGATGATCTGGTCGGTGTCGACATCCGACCGGTCGAGGGGGACCCCGCGGCCGACCACGATGCGGACGGCCTTCATCATTCGAGGTCCGCCGGTGCGGCGAAGTGCCCGGCCACGGCGGTGGCGGCAGCGACGGCCGGCGACACCAGGTGGGTGCGGCCGCCCCGGCCTTGGCGCCCTTCGAAATTGCGGTTGGACGTCGACGCCGCCCGCTCGCCGGGGGAGAGCTTGTCCGGGTTCATGGCCAAGCACATCGAGCAGCCGGGTTCGCGCCACTCGAAGCCGGCGTCGATGAAGACCCGGTCGAGACCCTCGGCCTCGGCGGCCGACTTGACCCGGTGGGACCCGGGCACAACCAGGGCCCGCAGGCCGGATCGCACCCGTCGGCCGCGCAGCACCTCGGCGGCGGCACGGAGGTCCTCGATGCGACTGTTGGTGCACGACCCGATGAACACGGTGTCCACCACCACCTCGCGTAGCGGCGTGCCGGCGGAGAGGCCCATGTAGTCGAGGGCACGGGCGGCGGCTTCGCGTTCGGCCGGGTCCGAGAACGCATCGGGGTCGGGCACCGAGCCATCGATGGGGGAGACCTGGGCGGGGTTCGTGCCCCAGGTCACGTGTGGGGCGAGGGTGGTGGCGTCGAGCTCCACCGACTGGTCGAAGACGGCGCCCTCGTCGCTCGGCAAGCCCCGCCAAGCGTCGAGCGCCGTCTCCCAGGCCTGGCCGTTCGGTGCGTGGTCCCGGCCCTCGAGGTAGGCGAAGGTGATGTCGTCCGGGGCGATCATCCCGGCCCGGGCCCCGGCCTCGATCGACATGTTGCACACCGTCATCCGGCCTTCCATGGAAAGGGCGCGGACGGCCGACCCCCGGTACTCGATGACGTGCCCGCTGCCGCCGCTGGTACCGATCCGGCCGATCAGGGCCAGGACCAGGTCCTTGGCGGTGACCCCGGCGGGAAGTGCGCCTTCGGCGGTCACCGCCATGGTGGCGGGACGCTGCTGGGGCAGGGTCTGGGTGGCGAGGACGTGCTCGACCTCGCTCGTGCCGATGCCGAAGGCGAGCGCCCCGAAGGCACCATGGGTGGAGGTGTGGCTGTCACCGCAAACGATGGTCATGCCCGGCTGGGTGAGGCCCTGCTCGGGCCCGATGATGTGCACGATGCCCTGGTTGGCATGTCCCATCGGGTAGCAGGTGATCCCGAATTCGGCGCAGTTGGCCGCCAGCACCTCGAGCTGCCGGGCGGAGATGGGGTCGGCCACCGGCGCGTCGATGTCAGTGGTGGGGACGTTGTGGTCGGCAGTGGCGACGGTGAGGTCGGGCCGTCGCACGCCGCGCCCAGCCAGCCGAAGGCCGTCGAAGGCCTGCGGCGAGGTCACTTCGTGGACCAGGTGGAGATCGATGAACAGGACGTCGGGCTCGTCGTCCGAGCCGGCATGGACGACGTGCCCGTCCCAGATCTTCTCGGACAACGTCCGCGCTGCACCGCTCATGGAACGGTCAGCTCCCGACTTTGACGATCTCGACCACGAGGTTGCCGCCCGGGGCGGCGTACTCGACCGTGTCACCGGCCGTATGTCCCACGAGCGCCAGCCCCAGGGGTGACTGGGGCGAGAGCACGGTGAGGCCGGCGGGTTGCTCCTCGATGGAGCCGACGAAGTAATCGGTCGTCTCGTCCTCGTCGTCTCCGGCGTAGCGAAGGGTGACGACCGAGCCCGTGGTCACGGCGCCGTTGGCCTCTCCACCCCCCTCGACGACGGTGGCGTTCTTGAGCAGGTGGGAGAGGCGCCGGATGCGGGACTCCATCTTCCCCTGGGCATCCTTGGCCGCGTGGTAGTCCCCGTTCTCGGAGAGGTCACCGAGGGCGCGGGCCGACTCGATGGCCCGGGCGATCTCGACCCGGCCACGGGTGGTCAGGTCCTCGAGCTCGGCCGTCAAGCGGTCGTAGGCGTCACGGGTCAGCCGAGTATCGGACGGGGCAGTCACCGCCCTCCAGGCTAACGGGTGGGGTTCACCACGCGGCGCGCCCGAGGCCAGGCCACTGGGCCCTCTATCCGGGCCGAGCGTGTGCGAAACGGGCCACCGTGGAAAGATTCGTGGAACGCCGGCTCTTCAGGAGGACGCATGGCGCAGCTACAGGGCACCTGGGACCCACGCTTCGAGGCGGTGGCCACGACGCTGTCGTCCAGCCTCGACGCGGGCACGGACGTGGGGGCGTCGGTCGCCATCGTGGTCGACGGCGATCTGGTCGTCGACATCTGGGGCGGCACGGTCGACGAGGCCGGTACGGAGCCATGGGAGCGCGACACCATCACCAACGTGTGGTCGACCACGAAGACCATGACCTTTCTCTGCGCGCTCATGCTGGCCGACCGCGGCGAGCTCGACTTCTACGCACCGGTGGCCAAGTACTGGCCCGAGTTCAAGGCTGCCGACAAGGAGACGGTCGAGGTCCGCCACGTCATGGCGCACACGGCCGGGCTGGCTGGCTGGACGGAGCCGGTGACGGGCGAGGACCTGGCCGACTGGGAGAAGTGCACCGCGCTGCTGGCCGCCCAGGAGCCCTGGTGGGAGCCGGGAACGGCCTCGGGATACCACGCGCTGACCCAGGGCTACCTCATCGGCGAGATCGTCCGCCGGATCACGGGTGAGACCATCGGCACCTTCTTCAAGAAGGAGGTGGCCGACCCGTTGGGTGCCGACTTCCACATCGGGCTGGCGCCGTCCGAGGACGACCGGGTCTCCTACGTCATCCCTCCGCCGGCCATCGACCTGGAGGCGATGGCCACGGGGGTGTCGCCCATGACCATCCGGGTGTTCAGCAATCCGCTCATCGACGCCACCTACCCCCACCGAGAGTGGTGGCGGCGGGCCGAGATCCCCGCGGCCAACGGGCACGGCAACGCCCGCTCGGTCGCCCTCGTCCAGTCGATCATTGCCGGCTCCGGCGAAGCTCGCGGCACCCGCCTCCTGTCGTCGTCCGCCTGCGACCTGATCTTCGACGAGCAGATCGACGGGATCGACCTCGTGCTCGGCCTGCCCAACCGGTTCGGAATGGGTTACGGGCTGCGCAACGAGTTCATGCCCATCGGCCCGCGTGCGTGCTTCTGGGGCGGCTACGGCGGCTCCCTCATCGTGATGGACCTCGATGCCCGTCTCACCGTTTGTTACGTGATGAACCGGATGGAGTCGGGCATCCAGGGCGACTTCCGCGGCGCCAACGTCATGTTCGCCGCCGCGGCAGCGCTGGCCGAGGGCTGAGCCGACCAATCCCGGCCGACGTGGGGCACGACCGCCGCATGACGACGAGCGACCGCACGAGCAGGTGCCGGTGAGCGATCCCAGCGCGCCTTCCGGTCCTGGCGAAGGGGGTCCGGCCGGCCAGGGCGAGGCCGGGGGGGGCGAGGCCGGGACGGGCGAGCCCAAACCGGGGTCGTTCGAGGCCCAGTTCGAGCGGGAGCAGCAGCACCCCTTCCCCTGGAAGGCAGTGGTCAAGCGATCCATCGTGATCGTCATTGCCGGCGCGGCCCTCTACGTCGTCGCCCCCGAGGTCATCGGCGTGTTCCATTCGTGGCCGCGCATCGTGGACCTCAACCTGCTCTGGTTCATCCCCGCCCTTTTCTCCGAGGGGGTCCACTTCGTCTGCACGTTCTCCCTCCAGCGCATGGCCCTGCGCACGCGGCGTTGGTTCCCGGTGGTCACCGCCCAGTTGGCTGGCAATGCCATTTCGCTCATCGTGCCGGGAGGGCAGGCAGCCGGCGCGGCCGTGCAGTTCCGGATGCTGGCGCTGAGCGGAATGGACGCCGCCGACTCGGTGGGCGGACTCACCGCCTTCTCCTTCCTCGGCATCGGCGGCCTGCTGGCCCTGCCCGTGTTCCTCCTTCCCGTGGTTCTCTTCGGTGCGCCCGTCCATGCCGAGCTGGCCAGTGCCGCCATCCTCGGTGCCGTGGGCTTCGTGCTCTTCGTCGCCTTCGCCGCCGTGGTCATGGCCACCAACGGACCCCTCCGGGTGGCCGGCAACGTGGCCCAGGACATCCGCAACCGCCTGTACCGCAAACGCCAGCCGTTGACCGGACTGGCCGACCGGCTCATCGAGCAGCGCGACCTCATCCGCACCGTGCTCGGCGAGAAGTGGTGGCAAGCCACGCTGCTCTCCGCCGGGCGCCTCCTCTTCGACTTCCTCTGCCTTCTGTTCTGCTGCCGGGCGGTGGGTGCCCACCCACGCCCGTCCCTCATCCTGCTCACCTACGCGGTGGCCGGTGTCATCGGCCTCGTGCCCATCACCCCTGGGGGCCTCGGCATCGTCGAGGCCAGCCTCTCCCTGTTGCTGGCCTCGGCCGGCTTGACGGCCGCGCAGGCTGTCCTCGCCACCCTCGCCTACCGGTTGGCCTCCTACTGGTTGCCGCTCCTGTCGGGGCCGTTCGCCTATTTCGTGTTCCGGCACCGCTACCGACAACCGGACGCACCACCGCCCATGTCCGTCGAGCCGTCCCCCTCCTGAGCGGCGGGGCGGCTGAGCGGCGGGGCGAAGAGGCGGAGGGGCGGCAGGCGGCCCCGCCGCGCGGCGGGGCCGCGCGGAGGGGCCGCAGACGGCAGACGGCTAAGCCCTCGCGGCCACCCCCCTCGGTACACTCGGGGCAATGCGCATCGCCGTCGGCTCGGACCACGCCGGTTTCGACCTCAAGGCGGCCCTCGCCGGGCATCTGGCCGAGGCCGGGCATGCGGTTTCCGACCTCGGCACCGACTCCTCGACGGAACCCGTCGACTATCCGCTCTTCGGCATCGCCGTGGGCCGGGCCGTGGCCGAGGGGCGGGCCGACCGTGGCCTGTGCGTCTGCGGAACGGGCATCGGCATCAGCATCTCGGCCAACAAGGTCCCCGGCGTACGGGCGGCTCTGGTTCACGACGTGACCACGGCGTCTCTGTCCCGACGCCACAACGACGCCAATGTGGTCTGCTTGGGTGGCCGGACGACGGGCACGGCCGAGGCCATCGACGCCGTCGACACCTTCTTCTCCACCGACTTCGAGGGAGGCCGGCATTCTCGGCGTGTCGAGGAGATCCGCGAGTACGAAGCGGAGAGCCGGTCGGCGGACGAACGAGCCGTGGCGGAGTCGAGCCGGTGACGGACCACCTCGAGCCCGTGCTCGATCACGGCGCCACGCCGTTCGACGCCTGGCTGGCCGGTGACCCCGAGGTCGTCGGCCTGCTCCGAGACGAGGCCAACCGCCAGTCGACCACCCTCCAACTCATCGCCTCCGAGAATTTCGCCTCACCGGCCGTGCTCGCCGCTGCCGGCTCCATCCTCACCAACAAGTACTCCGAGGGCTATCCCGGTCGCCGCTACTACGGCGGCAACCAGGTCATCGACGAGGTCGAGGAGCTGGCCAAGGCCCGCCTGTGCGCTCTCTTCGGGGCCGAGCACGCCAACGTGCAGCCCCACGCCGGGGCCAACGCCAACCTCGCCGCCTACCAGGCGCTGCTCGAGCCGGGCGACACCATCCTGGCCATGCGACTCGACCACGGCGGCCACCTCACCCATGGTTCCCCGGTCAGCATCACCTCGAAGATCTGGCGCTTCGTCTACTACGGCGTCTCGGCTGCCACCGGCGACCCGGACAAGCCGGGCGAGGTCATCGACTTCGACCAGGTGGCCGAAGTCGCCCGTCGCGAACGGCCCAAACTCATTCTGGCCGGCTCGACCGCCTACGCGCGCATCATCGACCCGATGCCGTTTCGCGAGATCGCCGACTCGATCGGCGCCCGCTTTCTCTTCGACGCCGCCCACCCGGCTGGGCTGATCGCAGGGGGCGTGCATCCCTCACCGGTCGGCGTGGCCGACGTGGTGACCTTCACCACCCACAAGACCCTGCGCGGGCCGCGCGGCGGGGCCATCCTGTGCGGCGCCGAGCTGGCCAAGACGATCGACAGCGCCGTGTTCCCCGGACTTCAGGGTGGACCGCTCGAGCACATCATCGCGGCCAAGGCGGTGGCCTTCGGTGAGGCGGCCAGGCCCGAGTTCCACGACTACACCGTTCAGGTGCTGCGGAACGCGGCCGCCCTCGGGCGCGCCCTCGCCGCTGACGGCTTCCGCCTGGTGTCCGGCGGGACGGAGAACCACCAGGTCCTCCTCGACCTCCGCACCTTCGACCCAGAGCTCACCGGTAAACAAGCCGAGCAGGTCCTCGACCGGGCCGGGATCACCTGTAACCGCAACACCATCCCAGACGACCCGCGCCCGCCCTTTGCCGGTTCGGGGCTGCGCCTCGGCTCGGCGGCCGAGACAACCGCGGGCATGGGTGAGTCGGACATGGAGATCATCGGCGAGCTCATCGGTCGCGCCCTCCGCCAGCGCGACGATGCCGACGCGTTGACCCGAGTGCGGGCCGAGGTGGGCGCGCTGTGCGCCGCGTTCCCGCCGTACCCGACGCTCACCGGTCGGTGACCCTCCGGCCGGCCGGCCGCCGATGAGCACCGCCATCCCGCTCAATTGGTACGCCGCCGTCCTGGCGGCTGCAGCCGTCGGCTCCTACCTGCTGACCTTCCCCGTGCGCCACCTGGCCTCCGAGGTCGGATACGTGGCCCAGCCCGACGAACGCAAGGTGCACCAGCAGGTCACCCCTCAGGCCGGCGGAGTGGCCATGTTCTTAGCCCTGCTCGTGGCCTGGGCGATTGCTGCCTCCATCCCGGCCCTGGCCCCGCTGTTCCGCAACACCTCCGAGCCGCTCGGCCTTATCCTCGGCGCCGCCGCCATCTTCGTGGTTGGCGTCATCGACGACCTCCGCGACATGTCGGCGCCGGCCAAGATGGCCGGCCAGGTGCTGGCGGCCACTGTCCTCTACTTCCTCGGCGTCACCTGGGTCCAGTTCAAGCTGCCCCTGGCCGGGACGGTGCTCCTCTCCCCGCAGTGGACGCCGCTCTTCACCGCCATCTGGGTCATCGCCATCAGCAATGCCGTCAACCTGATCGACGGGCTCGACGGGCTGGCTGCAGGGGTGGTGGCCATCGCCTCGGGCACCCTCGCCGTCTACGGGCTCCACCTCCAGCACCTGGGGAACCTGCCGACCGACAACATCGGCCCCCTGATCGCCATAGTGACCTGCGGGATCTGTCTCGGCTTCCTTCCCCACAACTTCCACCCGGCCCGGATCTTCATGGGCGACGCCGGAGCCCTCCTGCTCGGTCTTCTCATGGCCGCCTCGACCATGCTGATCGGGGGTCGGGCCTATGGGACGGTGGGCGGCGTCGCCGCCCGCAGCGGCGAGACTTACTTCTTCTTCGCCCCGCTCTTCATCCCCTTCTTCATCCTCGGGGTGCCCATCGTCGACATGGCCTTCGCCTTCCTGCGGCGGACGGCCAACCGCACCGGCTTTTCCACGCCCGACAAGAACCACCTGCACCACCGGCTCCTTCGGCTGGGCCACGGTCACCGGCGCAGCGTCCTCATCCTGTGGGCCTGGACCGTCCTCCTCTCCGGGTTCATCCTCTTCCCGCTCTACATCTCGAGGGTCAACGCCTTTATCCCCTTCGGCGTCCTGGCCCTCGGCATCGTCCTCTACACGTTGTTCCACCCGTCCATCCGCAGGGAGGTCGGGCTCGGGCCGGAGGGGGAGCTACCCGTCGTCGAGCAGACGCACTAGGCGAGTCGCTGCGGGGCGAGGCGCGGGGCGGCGGGTCGAGGCCTCCACATCGCCGACGATGGCCCACATCGCCGACGATGGCCCACATCGCCGACGATGGCCCACATCGCCGACGATGGATGTCTCAGGAGTGTGAACGGTGTGTTTCCGCCGTTTTGCCGCCTGTGGGCCTCAGATGCGATGATTTGGCTGTGCGTCTCGGGCCCCTCGCCCTCCCAAAGAGCCTTCGTCCGGGCGGCGGCCCGACCGGTCGCGACCACACCATCCCTGCCTGAAGGCCCGAGGCCACCCTGATGGACCATTCCTCCCCACCTCCCAACGCGGGACCTGACAACTCCGGCCACCCACATGGACGAGGCTTTTGCAGCCGGACCGGCCGATCTTCGCGGGGGCAAGGGCGGCAAGTGCGGCGACGGCGGCCCGGTCTACTCCGGCATCTGGGCGCGCATACCTGTCGGAATGAACGCGGTAGGAACACCGTCGCCCAGGGTTTTGCCTCACCTGCGTCACCATGCGAACATGCCCCGGTGATCCTCCCCGCGACCCTCCCGGGGCCCCGAGGAGCGGGCCAGCCGGCGGCAGGCTGGGCTCACGGGTGGCACCCAACTGGGCATGCTCTGCGCCCGGTGCCTCATCACCCTAGGACCCTGCCGTGGCGGTAGCGGCGGGCACCAAGTTGAGCGAGCGCTCTCTCCTGGCGTTGCGATATCTGGACGTGGTGCTGGTGGTGCTCGCAATCGTTCCGGCTCTGGCGCTCGGCGCACCTGCGCTCGGCATAGCCTTCGGTGCCGGCGGATGGATCCTCCAACGCGTGGTCGGCGAAGTCGACCGACGATGGACGGGCAAGGCGAGCACGCCATTGAAGCAGCTGGGGGTCAACCTCTTTGAGGGGTTCGCCCGGATCTGGCTGCTGGCGGGAATGATCGTCATCGCGGCTGTCGTGGGTGGACGCCGAGACGGGCTCACCGCGTCGCTGGTGATCTTCGGGGCGTACTCGGTGGCGTTCGCGGTCAAAGTGATCTCGGGACCACCACGGCGGAGCGCCGCCCAATGAGTTTCCTCACCGGCATGAGCCGCCGCCGGCAGATCACCTACGGCATCCTCGCCGTGTATCTCGTTGGCTTGGTCGCGTTCTCGCTCATCTTCGGCATTCACACCCACAGGAACAACTCGTTCAACATTGTCGACCCCTATCACCTGGTGACGTGGGTGCACCTGGTTGGCCCGATCAACATCAATAAAGGAGTCCTCTACCTCCTGATGACCGCGGTGATCACGCTCGGCATCCTGTGGTGGGTCGCCGGGCGGATGGAGATGCGGCGACCGAACCGTGTCCAAACCGCCGTCGAATGGGGCTACGACCTGGCCAAGCGGTTGACGAACGACAGCATGGACGAGGTAATGGCCAAGAGATGGTTTCCCCTCGTCTTTACCCTGTTCGTTTTCGTCCTCGTCACCAACCTCCTCGGGTACATTCCGTTACCGGTCAACACGCTGGACAAAATCCATGTCGGAGGACTGAGTTTCCCGTCGTTCCAGATCTATGCCGCCGACACCAATGTCGCGCTTCCGCTGGTACTGGCGTTGGGCGTCTTCATCGCCTACAACGTCGAAGGCCTCCGTCACCACGGATTCAGGGGGTACATAAAGTCCTTGGTGCCGGCGGGCGTCGGCGGAGGCATGCTGATCTTCCTGTACCCGCTGGAGATCATCTCGCACTTCCTGCGTCTTCTCTCGCTGGCTATCCGACTTTGGGCCAATCTGCTGGCCGGGCACCTCTTGATAGATTTCATGGCCGGTGACATGGCAGTGCTGTTGGGGCTGCCGGCCGTGGGCTGGTTCCTCCTGCCCCTCGGTGTTGCCATCTATCTGTTCGAGTGCGTGCTCATCGCCGGTTTGCAGGCCTTCATCTTCGCTATATTGACCACCATCTATTTGGGTGGAGCCGTCAGCAGTCATTAACACCAAAAGGAGCTGGGAGCTAAATGATTCGAATCGTGGGTATCGTGATGGTTGTTCATTCCCTGATCACGGCTATTACGCAAAACTATAACGATGTTGGTGAAAATGCCGGGAAGGCGATCGCTCTCGGGGTCGGGGCCGGCGGCGGCGCCGCCGGGGCCGGTGCCGGCATCGGGATGCTGTTCGGCAAGGTGATCGAGTCGGTGACCCGCCAACCGGAGATGCGAAACGAGATCACCTCGATCCAGTGGCTCGGGTTCGCGCTCACCGAGGCAACCTTCTTCTACGGCCTGGTCGGCGGCTTCATCGCCTTCTTCCTGTAGACCGACCGACTGCGACCACCGTGTTCCCCGCATCTAGCTCCTGGCTGATCACCCCCGACGTCGGGCTGACGATCTGGACGCTCGTCGTCTTCGCCATCTCGCTGTTCATTCTCACGAAAGCCGTGTTGCCTCGTATCGGGGCCGCACTCGACCAACGCCGGGAGGCGATCGAAGAGTCGATCGACGCGGCCGACCGCACCCGCCGCGAAGCGAACGAACTGCTCGTCGAGTACCGCGAACACCTAAAGCAGGCGCGCCAGCAGGCAGATGAGATCATCGAGCGTGCCCGCCAGGCAGGCGCCGCCCACGAGCGCGAGGCCCGAACTACCGCCCAGGCTCGGGATGAGCAGATGCTGGAGCAGACCCGTCGCGAGATCGAGGCCGAGAGTCGCCGCATGATCGACGAGCTCCTCCGCGATGTCGCCGACCTCACGGTGATGGCCACCGAACGCGTGACGCGTAAGGTGCTCACCGCGGAAGACCAGCGACGGCTGGTCCAAGACGCGCTCTCCGAGCTTGACTTCACGCTCCTGAGCGGCGGAGCAAACCGCCAACCGTGATGTCAAGGAGCCGCAACGACGAGAGCCGCAACTAGTGGAAGAGGTCGCCGAGGTCTACGCGCGGGCGCTGTTCGAGGTCGCCTCCGATCGCGGCGTGCTCGACACGGTTCGCGAAGAGCTCGGCCAGTTCGTCGACGCGCTGTCCGCCAACCGCCAGCTGGAGATCTTCTTCGTTTCGCCCTATTTCTCCACGGCGGAGAAGAAGGAGGGGCTGGGCCGGATGGTCGAGGGGGCCGACGAGACGTTCATGAGCTTCCTCGAGACTCTGGTCGAACGTCAGCGGATGCCGGAGATCTCTCACATCCGAGCGCGCTATGAACAGCTATGGGACACCGAGATGAAGCTGCTGCCGGTCGAGGTGACGAGCGCGGTAACACTCGACGAGGCGACGGTGCGCAGCATCGGTGAGCGCATCGGTAGCGGCACCGGAAACACGATCCAGCTGACGACCGTGGTGGATCCCGACATGCTCGGTGGAATCGTGCTGCGCGTGGGCAACGTCATCCTCGATGCATCGATCCGAAACCGGCTGGACCAACTCCGCAAGGAAGTCGCCAAGGCGCGGCCACCTTCGGCAGTCAAGGAGCAACCCAATGCAGATCAAACCTGACGAGATCACCTCAATCCTCAAGAGCCGGATCGAAGGCCTCGACAGCTCGGGCGCTGACCTCACCGAGGTCGGGACCGTGCTCTCTGTCGCTGACGGCATCTGCCGGGTTCATGGCCTCGAGAACTGCATGTCGCTCGAGATGCTGGAATTCCCCCACGACGTCACCGGGCTGGCACTGAACCTCGAGTCCGACAATGTCGGCGTGGTGCTCTTCGGTGAGTGGGCGAAGATCGTCGAGGGCGATACCGTGCGGCGCACCAAGCGCCTACTGGAGATCCCCGTCGGCGAGGAATTGCTGGGGCGAATCGTTGATCCTCTTGGCAACCCGCTTGACGGGAAGGGGGAGATCCGGGCGGCCGGAACCCGGCCGGCCGAGCACAAGGCGCCCGGAATCGTCCAGCGTCAGCCGGTGACAGAGCCGATGCTCACCGGTCTGAAGGCGATCGATTCGATGATTCCGATCGGCCGTGGCCAGCGTGAGCTGATCATCGGCGACCGCGGGACCGGCAAGACGGCCATCGCCATCGACGCCATCATCAACAACCGTGATCGTGACCTGATCTGCGTCTACGTGGCCATCGGACAGCGCAAGTCGGTTGTGGCACGGCTGGCGACCGTGCTCGAGGAGGCCGACGCGCTGAAGAACACGATCATCGTGATGGCGGCCGCCGACGAGGCCGCTCCCATCAAGTACCTGGCACCGTATGCGGGCTGCGCGATGGCCGAGTACTTCCTGTACAACGGAAAGGCCGCGCTGGCGATCTACGACGACCTCACCAAGCACGCCTACGCATACCGCCAGATGTCCCTGCTGCTGCGCCGCCCACCGGGCCGAGAGGCGTATCCCGGCGACGTCTTCTACCTGCACTCCCGGTTGCTCGAGCGGGCGGTCAAATTGTCCGATGACCTCATCGATCCGCGCACGGGGAAGAATGTCCCCGGTGGCGGGTCCTTGACCGCTCTCCCGATTATCGAAACGCAGGCCGGTGACGTCTCGGCCTACATCCCGACCAACGTCATCTCCATCACCGACGGTCAGATCTTCCTCGAGCCGGGACTGTTCTACTCCGGCGTGCGCCCGGCCATCAACGTCGGCATTTCGGTCTCCCGGGTGGGCGGCAGTGCCCAGATCGGGCCGATGCGTAAGGTGGCGGGCCGCCTGAAGCTCGAGCTCTCGCAGTACCGCGAGCTCGAGGCGTTCGCCCAGTTCGGCTCCGAGCTCGACCCGGAGACCCAGCGGACGCTGGCTCGCGGCGAGCGCCTGGTGAAGACGCTCAATCAGCACGAGCGCAGCCCGATGCCGGTCGAGGAGCAGGTGATCCAGATCTACGCGGCCACCAATGGATATCTCGACCGGATCACGGTCGACAAGGTGGAACGGTTCCTGGAAGAACTGATCGAGATGGTGCACGGGACCGACCCCGAGCTGCTCCCAGTGATCGCCGGTGGGGACTGGAGCGACGAAACGCAGACCCGGGTGGCGGCGGTCGTGAGTCAATTCGCCCGGGACTTCGGCTTCGACCTGGACGAAGAGGGCCATCCCATCGAAGAGGGCGCTGACGAGTTCCTTTCCTCCCGCCAGTCGGAAGACGACACCCAACCCAGCACAGAGGACAAGGAGGACCAGGCCGCTCTGGTGCAGTAATCCAGCGTGCGCCTCATCACCCATGCCTCAGTCGCAGCGCGACGTTCGCAACCGCATCAGCGCCGTCAAGAACATCGAGAAGATCACCCGGGCGATGGCCATGGTCGCCGCTGCCCGGTTGCGCCGGTCGGAGCAGCGGATCATGGCGTTGCGGCCGTATGCCAGCGCCATCCGGCGAATGACCCGACAGGCCGCGGAGGCGGCGGGTCCCGTCCCGAGTGTGCCCATCCTCCAGGAGCACCCCGAGGTGCGCACGGTCGGTCTGCTGCTCGTCGCTGGCGATCGCGGCCTCGCCGGTGCGTTCAACTCGAACATCGTGCGCGCCGGGGTGGCGGCCGGGCGCGAGCACGAGGCCGCCGGACGGCGCACCGTCTACTTCGCTTCCGGCCGCCGGGTCGCATCGTCGCTCACCTTCCGCGGGCTGGAGCCGGCGGGAAGCTTCACCGGCTTCACCGACCGCCCTACCTATCAGGACGCCCGCCGGATCGCCGAGCGGCTGATGGCCGCCTATCTCGACGACGAGGTCGACCAGGTAGAGGTGTTCTACAACGCCTACTCGTCGGCGATATCACAGGTGGTCCGGCGTGAGACCCTGCTGCCCTTGCAGCGGGCAACCGTCCTCGAGGCGGAGCCGACGGAGGAGGCAGATTCGGGCTTTGAGCCGCAGCACCGCGTGGTGCCGGAGTACGAGCCCGATCCCGCCGCGGTGCTGCGGAGGCTCGTCCCCGACTACGTCGAGATCTCGATCTACCGTGCCCTGCTCGATTCGACCGCGTCCGAACACGGTGCGCGGATGACCGCGATGCGCCAAGCCTCTGACAACGCTGGCGAGCTGATCCAGGACTTGACGCTCCAGATGAACCGGGCCCGCCAAGCCGAGATCACCCAGGAGATCATGGAGGTCGTCGCCGGGGCCGAGGGGCTCGGTTAGACCCCAGACTGGAGACTGATATGACACTGACAGACGAGGCTCCGAAAGCGGGGAGCCGCACCGAGAACGTCGGCCGGATCGAAGCCATCCAAGGCGTCGTGATCGAGGCCGTGTTTCCCGAGAAGCTCCCCGAGATCAACCACGCCATCAAAGTGCGTCGGCCGGAGGCCGCCCGCGCCGAGGAGGACGAGGACATCGGCGCCGCGGAGGATGACTACCTGGTATGCGAGGTACAGCAGCAGCTCGGTGACGACCGCGTCCGGGCGGTGGTTCTGGACAGCACCGACGGTCTGGCACGAGGCGCCGAGGTGATCGACACCGGTGCTCCCATCACCGTTCCGGTCGGGCGAGAGACGCTCGGAAGGATCTTCAACCTGCTGGGAGAGCCCATCGATCTCGGTCCTCCCCTGGACCAGAACGTCGAGCGCTGGCCGATCCATCGCGAGGCTCCCAATGTCGAGGCCATGACCCCGACGACAGAGATCTTCGAGACCGGCATCAAGGTCATCGACCTGCTGGCGCCCTATGTCAAGGGGGGCAAGGTCGGGTTGTTCGGAGGCGCTGGCGTCGGCAAGACCGTGATCATCCAGGAGCTGATCCACAACCTGGCTCAGGAGCACGGCGGGCTGTCGGCGTTCTGCGGTGTCGGCGAGCGCTCGCGCGAGGGCAACGACCTGTGGCTGGAGATGAAGGAATCCGGCGTGCTCGACAAGACCATCCTCGTCTTCGGGCAGATGAACGAGCCACCAGGCGCCCGTATGCGTGTCGCCCTTTCGGGCCTCACGATGGCGGAGTACTTCCGCGATCAGGAGGGGCAGGACGTCCTGCTCTTCGTCGACAACATCTTCCGTTTCGTCCAAGCCGGCTCGGAAGTCTCGGCCCTGCTCGGTCGGATGCCCTCCCAAGTGGGCTACCAGCCGACCCTCGAGTCTGAGATGGGCGAGCTGCAGGAGCGCATCACCTCCACGCGCCGGGGATCGGTAACGAGCGTCCAGGCGATCTATGTGCCCGCCGACGACCTCACCGACCCCGCCCCGGCGTCAGTGTTCGCTCACCTGAACGCGACGACGGTGCTGTCTCGATCGATCGCCGAGAAGGGCATCTATCCGGCCGTCGATCCGCTGGACTCGACCTCGACCATCCTCAAGGCGGAGATCGTCGGCGAGGAACACTTCCGTGTGGCCAACGACGTCAAGGAGGTGCTCCAGCGTTACAAGGAGCTTCAGGACATCATTGCCATCCTCGGAATCGACGAGCTCTCGGACGAGGACAGAGTGACCGTGACCCGAGCCCGCAAGCTCGAGCGCTTCCTTTCGCAGCCGTTCTTCGTCGCCGAGCAGTTCACCGGCACCCCGGGTGCGTACGTCCCGGTTGCCGAGACGGTCCGCGGCTTCAAGGAGATCCTCGAGGGGAAGTACGACGATCTCCCCGAGGGAGCCTTCTTCCTGAAGGGCACCATCGAAGACGTGGTTCGAGATGCCCGCGGGGAGGGAGAGGGCTGAGGTGGCTCACGCCAAGTTTCCCGTCGAAGTCCTGACGCCGGAGGGTGAGGTCTTTAACGGCGAGGTAGAGATGGTCTCGACGCGCACCACACTGGGTCAGATCGGAATCCTTGCCAGACATGCGCCGCTGTTGGCATCGCTCGAGCCCACCGAGCTGCGGCTGTACAAGACCGAGGACGAGGTGCTCCGCTTCGCGCAGTCCGAGGGCTACCTCCAGGTAGCCGGCAATCGCGCACTGGTACTGGTCGAGCAGGCCTATGCGGTAGCCGACCTGGACGCGGACGACCTGAGAGAACGCCTGCGGATCGCCGTGCAGGAGATCGAGGAAGCCGGCGAGGACACCGAGAGGCGTCGCTTGGCCGAGCGTGACCGGCGGCGCTGGGAGCTGTTCCTGAGCCTCACCCAGTAGCTGGTCGAACGGGCCATGAGCGCCTGTCCGAGCTGAGTGCGAGCTGGGCGGGTCCGGAGTGGGTTGCGGAGGCGCGCGAGCCCGAGGGAAACCCGGAAACCCTCAGGTCGAGCTGATCGAGGCGTACGCCGCGATCCGTCGGTCCAAGATGCCCATCGAGGCCGCCGAAGCGCCATCTACGGTCGCCAACTGAGCGGGAAAGGCGTTTGCTTTTTTTGAAAAGTGCCGAAATGTCAGTTTAGCCTGACGGCTGTTCTGTCAGTCTAACCTGACATGCGTCAGTAAAGGCTGACGAAATCGACCTTTCCCAAAATTTAAACCAGCATGGCCCCGCCCGCTTCGCCTGTCGGTTGGCCCCGCCCGCTTCGCTTGCCGGTTTGCTGAAGGTTCGCTCGTCTGCGCGTCGGGGATCATGTGCAAGCGCTCACTGACCCAACTAGCTCAACGGAACCGGATGGGCCTCAACCGAACTGGATAGCGCTGTACTCGTTGAGCTTGTGCAGCGGGTGCCGAGCCTCGACGAGCCGCACCGTGCCCGACTTTGACCGCATGACGAGCGACTGAGTGGACGCTCCGAACTGGTCGTAGCGCACGCCGGTCAGCAGCTCGCCGTCGGTGATCCCCGTCGCCGCGAAGAAGCAATTGTCGCCCCGGACCAGGTCGTCGGTGGTAAGCACGGCGTCGACGTCGTAGCCGGCGTCGAGAGCGGCGGTGCGCTCGTTGTCGTCCCGTGGCCACAGGCGGCCTTGCATCTCACCGCCCATCGACTTGAGGGCGGCGGCGGCGAGCACCCCCTCGGGGGTGCCCCCGATGCCGATGAGCAGGTCGACCCCGGTGTCCGGCCACGACGTGGCGATGGCGGCGGCCACGTCGCCGTCGGTGATGAGCCGGATGCGGGCACCGCTCCGTCGTACTTCGGCGATGATCCCCTCATGGCGGGTTCGATCGAGGATGACGGCGGTCACGTCTCGGACCGACGTGCCCTTGGCCGCCGCCACTGCTTTGAGGTTGTCCTCGATCGGGCGGGTGATGTCGATGGCCCCGACAGCCAGCGGCCCCACGGCCAGCTTCTCCATGTACACACAGGGGCCGGGGTCGAACATGGTCCCTTCCTCGGAGACGGCGATGACGGCCAGCGCACCGCCCCGCCCGAGAGCGGTCGACGTAGTGCCGTCGATGGGGTCGACGGCGATGTCGGCCTTGGGCGGGGAGCCGTCGCCGATGCGCTCGCCGTTGAAGAGCATGGGCGCCTTGTCCTTCTCGCCCTCGCCGATGACCACCACGCCGTCCATCGAGATCGACGACAGCACGATGCGCATGGCATGGACGGCCGCCCCGTCCGCCCCTTCCTTGTCCCCGCGCCCCATCCACCGCGAGGCAGCCAACGCCGCGGCTTCAGTCACCCGGACCAGCTCGAGAGCCAGGTTGCGGTCGGGGGCCTCGGGCGTCGTCACCGGTCGATCACGGAGTCCGACGATAGCGGGCACCGCCCGTGGCGGAGGTGGGCGAACGGATGCCCGAAGGTCGTCTGGCTCCGTATGCTGGGATTCATGGGCTCGGAGCAGGAGCACGATGTCCCGGCTGGGGTGATGGGCGGCTTCGAGCAGTGGGCAAGCGAGTACGCGGCTGCATCCCTTCGTGATGCCGACTTCGAGACCATGTCAGGTGTCCCGCTAGAGCCGGTTTACGGCCCATCGGGCGTCACCGCTGGCGACGCCCACGGCGGGTCGGTGGCCGCGACGACCGAATGGCCGGGCGTCTACCCCTTCACCCGGGGGCCCTATCCCTCGATGTACCGCTCGAAGCTCTGGACCATGCGCATGTTCGCCGGCTTCGGCACGGCCGAGGACACCAACGCTCGCTTTCGTGACTTGCTCCGGGCCGGCGGCGACGGGCTGTCGGTCGCCTTCGACTTGCCCACGCTCATGGGCCGCGACTCCGACGACCCGCTGTCCGAGGGGGAGGTGGGTCGTTGCGGGGTGGCCGTCGACACCCTGGCCGACATGGAAGACCTCTTCTGCGGCATCGACCTCGCCCAGACGACCGCATCGATGACCATCAACTCGCCCGCCCCTATGGTTCTCGCCGCCTACGTGGCCGCGGCGGAGAGGGCGGGAGCAGAACGAGCCCGTCTCGGCGGCACCCTCCAGAACGACATGTTCAAGGAGTACCAGGCCCAGAAGGAGTACATCTTCCCGCCGCGGCCGTCGCTGCGCCTGGTCACCGACGTCATCCGCTTCTGCGCGGCGGAGATGCCCCGCTTCCACCCGGTGTCCGTCTCCGGCTATCACATCCGCGAAGCCGGATCGACGGCCGCCCAAGAGCTGGCCTTCACCTTGGCCAACGGCTTCGCCTACGTCGAGGCGGCCCGCATCAGCGGGCTCGCCGTCGACGAGTTCGCTCCCCGGCTGTCGTTCTTCTTCAATGCCCACGTCGACTTCTTCGAGGAGATCGCCAAGTACCGGGCCGCCCGCCGTCTGTGGGCCACGTGGATGCGCCAGCGCTACGGCGCCACCGACCCCCGGTCGCAACGCCTGCGCTTCCACACCCAGACCGCTGGCGTCTCGCTCACCGCCCAGCAACCCGAGCTCAACATCGTCCGCACCGCCGTCGAGGCCCTGGCCGGTGTCCTGGGCGGCACCCAGAGCCTCCACACCAACTCGATGGACGAGGTGCTGGCCCTGCCCACCGACAAGGCGGCGCGCATCGCCTTGCGCACCCAACAGGTCATCGCCCATGAGACCGGTGTGGCCCATGTGGCCGACCCGCTCGGGGGCTCGTGGTTCGTCGAGTCGCTCACCGACGAGATGTGCGCGCAGGCGGAGGCCATCTTCGCCCACCTCGACGAGCTCGGAAGTGGCTCGATGCTCGAGGGCGTGATCGCCGGCATTGAGTCCAACTGGTTCCAGACGGAGATCGCCGATGCCTCCTACCGGTTCCAGCGACGCGTCTCGTCCGGGCGGTCGGTCATCGTCGGGGTCAACGACTTCACCGGAGGAAACGAGGACAGCGAACTGCCCACCCTCCACATCGGGCCTGAGATCGAAGAGGCCCAGCGCAAGCGACTGACCGAGGTCAAGCGCCATCGCTCGGCCGAGGCGGTGGACGCGACCCTTACCCGCCTGGCCAAGGATGCGGCCGATCCCTCACACAACCTGATGCCGGCCATCTTCGAGGCCACCCGGGCCTATGCCACCGTCGGTGAGATGGTCGACTCGCTGGCCGACGTCTTCGGCCGCTGGCAGGAGCGGGCCGTCACCTGACCGCGTCGGGCGCCGGCCGTTCGGCCCGGTGCCCGAGTGTTCCATCCACATGGGGGCGTGGCGGGCCGGGCCATACTGACGGCGTGGATCGCTTCGTCGTCAATCCCAACGGGCCGCTGAGCGGGACGGTGCGGGCCGGCGGCGCGAAGAACTCGGTGCTCAAGCTCATGGCCGCCTGCCTGCTGGCCGAGGGAAGCCACACACTCACCAACGTTCCTCGCATCACCGACGTTGACATCATGGCCGAGGTGTTGGGCGCCATGGGCGCCGAGGTCCGGCGTGGATCGGCACCCGACGAGTTGGTGGTGACCACGCCGGCCGAGCTGGTTCCAGAGGCCCCCTACGAGCTCGTCGAGCGCATGCGGGCCTCGGTCGTCGTGCTCGGGCCGTTGCTGGCCCGCTGCGGATGCGCCCGCGTGTCGATGCCCGGCGGTGACGACTTCGGCCCCCGGCCCATCGATATGCACTTGCGCGCCCTCGAGGCCATGGGCGCGTCATTCACATCGGCCCATGGCTACGTGGACGGGAGCGTCGATTCCTCCGTGGCCGGCCAGCCGCGCCTCGTCGGCAACCGCGTGGTCCTCGAGTATCCGAGCCACACCGGCACCGACAACGTGGTCATGGCGGCCACCTTGGCCAAGGGCACGACCGTCATCGAGAATGCCGCTCGCGAGCCCGAGGTCCGCGATCTCGCCGACTTCCTGAACGCCATGGGAGCACGCATCGAGGGGGCGGGAACGTCGCGCATCGAGGTTGAAGGGGTCGACGTCCTTCACCCGGCTTCCCACCGGGTGATCCCCGACCGGTTGGTCGCGGCTACCTTCCTGGCCGCTGCCGGCCTGGCCGGGGGGGAGGTGGTGGTCGAGGATGGTCGCACCGAGCACATGGAGATGCTCATCCGAAAACTGAGCGCGGCCGGCATCGAGGTCACCCAGGAGCCCGACGGGTTGCGGGCGGCGCGGGCACCCGGCGTGCGCCTGCAGGCGGTCGACGCCGCCACCCTGCCATACCCCGGGTTCTCCACCGACTACAAGCCGTTGCTCGTGACCCTCCTCACGGTGGCCGAGGGCGTCGGCATCGTGACCGAGAACCTCTTCTTCGGCCGGTTCCGCTACGTCGACGAGCTCCGGAGGATGGGAGCGGACATCCGCACCCAAGGCCATCATGCCGTCGTCCGTGGCGTCGAGCGCCTGTCCGGGGCGCCGGTGCGAGCCGTGGACGTGCGGGCCGGCGCCGCCATGGTCCTCGCCGGCCTGGTGGCCGACGGCGAGACGGTCATCGGCGATGCCCACCACGTCGACCGTGGCTACGAGGACTTCGCCGGCAAGCTGGCGGGGCTCGGGGCTCGGGTCGTCCGGGACTGACCCGGTCCGACGCGGCTGAGCTCCGGCCGGTACGCTCTCGACCCCGATGTCCGGGACCCGCGCCTCCGACGCCGCTGCCCTGCTCGACGCGGCCCGAGGCGGCGACCGGGTGGCCCTCGCCCGTCTCCTCACCTGGGTGGAGCGCGGCGGCGACCTCTGCCGATCGGTCGTGTCGCTCGCCTATGCGACCCCGGGTGCGTCCTACACCGTCGGCATCACCGGTTCGCCGGGGGCGGGGAAGTCGACCCTGACCGATCGGCTCATCGGCGTCGGCCGGACGCGAGGGTTCGACGGGCCCGGGGCGGTGGCGGTCATCGCCATCGACCCGACCTCGCCTTTCTCCGGTGGGGCCATACTCGGTGACCGCGTCCGCATGCAGGGACACGCCACCGACGACGGCGTGTTCATCCGCTCCATGGCTACGAAGGGTCACCTCGGCGGCTTGGCCCTGGCCGTTCCCGACGCCATCCGGGTGCTCTCGGCCGTGGGGATGCCGATCGTCATTGTCGAGACGGTCGGCGTCGGTCAACAGGAGGTGGAGGTGGCAGCGGCCGCGGACACCACGGTGGTGGTGGTCAACCCCGGCTGGGGCGACGCCGTGCAGGCCAACAAGGCGGGGCTGCTGGAGATCGCCGACCTCTTCGTCATCAACAAGGCGGACCGGCCCGGGGCGCGGGAGACCAAGCGCGATCTCGAGCTCATGCTCGACCTGTCCGCGCCGGGCGATTGGCGACCGCCCATCGTCTCGACCGTGGGCCAGACGGGTGACGGCATCGACGAGCTGTGGGCGGCCATCAGTGACCACCGACGCCACCTCATCGATGGGGGCGAGCTCGAGGCGATACGGCGGCGCCGGCTCGAACGCGAGCTCCGCCAGATCCTGGCTGTCCGCGTCGATGCCCGGGTGGCAAGGGCGACCGACTCGGGCCGGGTCGCGTCGATGGTGGAAGCCATGCTCGCCGGCAAGCTCGACCCCTATGCGGCCGCCGACCGCCTGCTGGGGGAGGCCTTGGGGGACGCTTCAGCTCCCGGCTCCGACGGGCGCTGAGCCCGAGCGAGGCCCCATTGTCGTCGTCGGCAGCAGGACGCGACGGGCAACTTGGGAACGCGATTGCGACCGTTGGCCCGGACGTGGGAGCTAAGTTCGAGGTCGTGGCTGGTCACGACGGCGAAGAGGGCGCGTTGGTGCGCAAATGGAGGGAGACATGGCCCCCCTCCGTCCGGGCCGGAAACCATGCGGTGGCGGGAGTCGGTGAGTCGATGCCGGCTGCGCCCGCCTCTTGAACATGACGTCTGACGTCGTCAAGGATCTGACCTCCGACCCGCCCCCGCCTCGCATCCGGCGCCTGTCCACCCTCGAGGGTCTGGCCCACGACATCGCCGCCCGGCGGCTGCCGCTCCCCGATCCGGCCGACGACCCGCTGTGGTTCCAGCGGGCCGTGTTCTACGAGGTGTTCATCCGGGGCTTCTTCGACGGCAACAACGACGGCGTGGGCGACATCCCCGGCCTGATCGCCAAGCTCGACTACCTCGAGTGGCTCGGCGTCGACTGCCTGTGGCTCCTTCCCTTCTACCCCTCGCCGCTGCGCGACGGGGGCTATGACATCAGCGACTACTTCTCGGTGCACCCCGAGTCGGGCACGGTCGAAGATCTGTCCATGCTGCTCGACGAGGCTCACGCCCGCGGGATCCGGGTCATTGCCGACCTGGTCATCAACCACACGAGCTCCGACCATCCGTGGTTCGTCGAGTCGCGACAGAGCCGGGACAATCCGAAGGCCGATTGGTACGTCTGGAATGACGACGACCAGCGTTGGCCCGAAGCCCGAGTGGTCTTCATCGACATCGAGAAGTCGAACTGGACCTACGAGCCGCTGCGAGACCAGTACTACTGGCACCGTTTCTTCTCTCATCAACCCGACCTCAACTACGACAACCCCGAGGTGGCCGAGGCCATGATCGAGGTCGTCCGCTTCTGGCTCGATCTCGGCCTCGATGGCTTCCGGCTCGATGCAGTGCCCTACCTCTACCAACGGGACGGTACGACCGGCGAGAACCTCCCCGAGACGCATGCCTTCATCCGACGGCTCCGGGCCGAGATCGATGAGCGTTACCCGGGTCGCATCCTCCTGGCCGAGGCCAACGGGTGGCCGGCCGACGTGGCCGACTACTTCGGCGACGGGGACGAGTGCCATCTGTGCTTCAACTTCCCGCTCATGCCCCGGATGTTCGTGGCCGTGCGCCGTGAACAGAGCTACCCCATTACCGAGATCCTGGCCCAAACGCCGAACCCGCCTGGCGGTGGCCAGTGGGCCATTTTCCTGCGCAACCACGACGAGCTGACCCTCGAGAAGGTGAGCGAGGAAGAGCGCGACTACTTGTTCGCCGAGTACGCCCGCGACCCGCGTATGAAGCGCCACATGGGCATCGGCCGGCGCCTGGCCCCTCTGCTCGACCGCGACCGAGGGCTCTCACAGCTCCTCTTCTACCTGCTCTTCACTCTGCCCGGAAGTCCCGTCCTCTACTACGGCGACGAGATCCAGATGGGCGACAACGTCTACCTGGGTGACCGCGACTCTGTCCGCACCCCCATGCAGTGGACGCCCGATCGCAACGCCGGCTTCAGTCGGGCCGATTTCGCCCAGCTCTACTTGCCGCCCCTCATGGACCCGGTGTACGGGTTCAGTGCCGTCAACGTGGAGGCTCAGCAGCGCAACCCGAGCTCGTTCCTGCACTGGATGCGGCGCATCCTGGCCGTGCGGCGCGAGTTCCCAGTGTTCGGGACCGGCGAGCTCGACTTCGTGCCGTCGGCCAACCCGTCGGTGCTGGCCTTCGTGCGCTGGACTCCCGACCGGCCCGAGCGTGGACCGGTCAACCCTGTTCTTTGCGTGCACAACCTCAGCCGACTGGCCCAGCCGGCGGAGATCCAGCTGCAGCGGTGGCTTGGTCGTCAGCCCATCGAGCTGCTCGGCCGGGTGGCCTTCCCCTTGGTCGGCACCGACCCGTATCGCATCACGCTCGGGCCCCACGGCTCACTCTGCTTCGAGCTGGCCTGACCGTTTCGTCTTCATTCATGCCCGTGTTCGCGGCTGCCTGGGAGGCCATCGCCCCGCTCGCCCCCCCCGCCGGCGTTTCCCCGGAAGCCCAGGACCCGCAGCACCCACATCCCGAATCGGTTCGGTTTCTTTGCCCGCTCGGCCGCCTCGGCCTCGGCCTCGTGCCCGCCCGACACGTGGAAGTCGCGGCCGGTGTAGCCCTTGCGGTAGTTCGGTCCTCGAAACCGGCGCGGCCCTGCGTTTTGTCCCATTCGCTCCCGGCTCCCGGCTCCCGGCGTCCGGCGTCCGGCGTCCGCCGCCTCAGCCCGTGCGGGCCACCTGCTCACGGACGAGCAGCTCCTCGGCGGCTTCTTCGGGGTTCACGATGTTGATCATGACCCCGGTCCCGAGCTCGAAGCCGGCCACGGTTGTGAGCTTGGGGATGATGTGCACGTGCCAGTGGTACGGCTCGGGGGCACGGTAGGGAGCCGAGTGGAAGACGAGGTTGTAAGCGATGTCGCCGACCACCTCGCGGAGGCTGGCGAGGGCGATTTTGATGGCGCGGCCTACCGCCGCGAGCTCGTTCTCCGGGCTGTGGTGGAGGTGCGGGCCATGGGCCCGAGGGATGACCATCATCTCGTAGGGCACCCCGCTCCAGAAGGGACATAGGACGAGCACCCGGTCGTCGGCATAGACGACCCGGTGATTCACGTTCTCCTCGGCGTCGACGGTGGTGCACAGCAGACAACGACCGGCGAACCGGGCGAAGCCGGCCTGCTCCTCGACGAGCTCACGGGGAACGAACGACATCCCGAGCAGCTGCCCGTGGGGGTGCTCGATCGAGGCCCCCGCCTCACGGCCGGCGTTCACAAGGGTCTGGCTGTAGCGGAGTCCCGGCATGTGCGAGTGCTCCTCGATCCGCTCGGCGATGGCCGCCATGATCACGGCGGTCTGGTCGTCGCTCAGCATGGACCAGGACCGATGGTGGTCGGGGGAGAGGATGAACACCTCGTGGGTGCCGCCCGCCGTGGCCTGGGTGAACACGGGACCTCGGTTGGTGACGACGAAGGGAGCGCTCCCTTCGAAGGCGGGATAGCGATTGGGGACCACCCGGACCTGCCATTTGCCGTCCGGCCCCACACTCTCGAGGGCGGGGGTCATAGCCTCCTCGTTGCCCGGGCAGAACGGGCACGGCTGGCTGGTGTCGGCCTGGATGGCCGCCATCCGCGGCGCGAAGGCCTTGGGCCGGTGGGCTCGGTCGGTGCTGACCACCACCCAGCGACCGGTGAGCGGATCGAGTCGGAGTTGATTCATCGACAGTGGCTTCTGCCCCTCTCTCGTGGGCTTCTCTGAGTCGGCACGGGCCGCCACCTCGATCCCTGTCGGCTCGGAGCGAATGCGCCCGCACCCGCCGGCCGATCCCTGCTACCAGGGTAGCAACCCAGCAGCCGGGACCGGTGCCCACCGACGCGCCGAGTGGCCACCGTCCCGGCGCGAGAATCGCAGCCAATGGGACGCGCGCCCCAGTGGATCGAGGCGGCCGTCCCCTCCCATAGCGCGGCCTACGACATCGTGCTCCTGGCCCACGTGCTCGCCGTCCTCGCTGCCCTCGTGGCCGTGGTGGTGGCCGGCGCCTCCGCCGTCGCCCTGTCCCGTCCGGGGCCGATTCCCCAGCATCTGCTTCGGTACTACCGCCCGGGGGTCAACTGGGCTGGGCGGGTGCTCTTCGTCGTCCCCGTGCTCGGCTTCGTCCTCATCACTCTCAGTGAAGGCCAGTGGGCGGTCAGCGACCGATGGATCGTCATCGGCCTGGTGCTGTGGTTGGCCGCCGCCACCTTGGCCGAAGCAGTGCTGTGGCCGGCCGAGCGCCGTCTCCAAGAGGCGGTGGACCGGATGGCCGCCCCTCTGTCCGGATCGTCGCAGACCAACGTGCCCGAGCAATCGGGAGTCGAGCGGACGGAGACGTTTCGGCCACACGAGGTCTCCGCTCTGTGCCGCCGGGTGACGGCGGTCGCCGGGGTGATCACCGCCATCCTGGTCGGGGCGTCGGTGGTGATGGTGGCGAAGCCCTGAGGCGTCGGCTCGATTTGAGACGCCGGGCCTAGTCAGAGGCCGGGGATCGATCCCTCGCAGGGCCCACCCCCGAAGCTGAAGAGGCCCGTCGGAGGCCACCTGCCACTAGCCGTCGCCACCGGGCGTCGACGCCAGGCCGACGATCGGCTGGTTGAAGGGATCTCGACGACTGATGCGGTGGTCGTCGGGTCAGGGGAGTAGCTGGCTCAAGCGGCTCTCACTGGGGGCGCGGGCGGAGCGGAAACCTTCAGCGGCGAGTAACTCCCGACGCCAAGCCGGCGGAAGGGCGCCGCTCAGGCCGGGCGGCCTGGCGTGAAGCGACAGGGCAGGTGCTTGATCCCGTTGATGAAGCTCGATCGCAACCGGTCGGGCTCTCGGGTTGCTTGGATGTCGGGCAGGCGGTCGAGCAGCACCCGCAGCATGACGTCGATCTCGCGGCGGGCCAGGTGGGCGCCGAGGCAGAAGTGCGGCCCGGCTGCCCCGAAGCCGACGTGTGGGTTGGGCGAGCGGCGGACGTCGAAAGTAAAGGGATCGTCGAACACGGCCTCGTCCCGGTTGGCCGAGTTGTAGAAGAGCAGCAACTTGTCGCCGGCGTGCAGCGCCTCCCCGGCCAGAACCGTGTCACCGGTGACCGTCCGCCGCATCCATATGACCGGCGAGGCCCACCGCACGATCTCGTCGACACCGGTGGGGGCAACGCCGACGGGATCGGCCTGCCAGAGAGCTCGTTGCTCCGGGTACTCGGTGAAGGTCCACAGGGCGTGGCTGATCGACTGGCGCGTGGTCTCGTTGCCGGCAGTGAGCAAGAGGATGAAGAAGGAGGCCAGCTCGGCGTGCGTCAGTGATTCACCGTCGATATTGGTCGTGATGAGCGCGGTGGTGAGGTCGTCGAGCGGATCCTCGAGGCGGCGAGCGGCGATCGTTTGCATGAGCTCGGTCAGCTCTTGACCCGCCTGGAGAAAGGCCAGCACCGGGTCACTGCCCTCCGGGATGTACTCGGGGTCCCCATTCGACAGGATGACGTTCGAGCAGCGGAAGACGGCGGGGAACTCGGAGGCCGGGATACCCATCATCCGGCAGATGATCTCGAGGGGGAGCGGGCCCGCGACGCCGGTCACGAAATCGCACTCGCCGAGCGGTGCGACCTCGTTCACCACCCGCACGGCGACCTCCTCGATGGTGTCCTCGATGGCCTTGATGCGGCGGGGGTTGAACGCGGCGGAGACGATACGGCGGAGTCGCGCGTGGCGCGGGTTGTCCGTCGAGATCATGCCGGCGAAGTACTCGACCATCTCCGGTGGAAGATCGAGAACGCTGACGGCTCCCTGTCCCGAGCAGTAGATGTCGGGGTTGCGGCTGACCTCCGTGATGTCGACGTGGCGGACCACCGCCCGGTATCCCGGACCCGGCGGCGGGGCCATGGGTGAGACGTCGGTCATGTCGGGGTCGGCGAAATGGGCCAACGGGCGCTCCCGGCGCAGGAGCTGGAAGGCGCCCTCCCGCACAGACCACGGACGTTCCCAGAATTCGAGGTCGGAGAGGTCGATCTCGTCGAGGTCGAGCACGCTCTCGACTGCCACTGCGCTCATATCGCAACCCTAACGTCGCGGCCGTCCCGCCGTCTGGAGGTCGGGCTGCCCTCCGACCCGGCGGCCATCCCGTCGGCTAAAGCTCGGCTGACCGGTAGCCGAACGAGCTCAGCGCTCCACGAGACCATCGAGTGTGGCGCGGGCCTCGTCGAACCTGCCCTCCTCGACGAGAGGCAGGACTCGATCGATGACATCGGACCAGTCGATGTCGGCCGACGATCGTCCGTCCGATTGCACCGCCTCCCGTGCGTCGGCCAAGAGCGTGGCGAGGACGGCCAGCCGCCGGTCGGTCGTCCCGGCAATCCGTGTCCGCAACCACCGCGCCAAGCCTGGGCTCCGACCACCCGTCGAGACGGCGATGGTGACCAGTCCTTGCCGGTGGAGCGCGGGCAGGTGAACGGACCGGATCGACCTGGCAGGCGCGCCGTTGACGAGGACCCCAGACTCGATCGCTTCTTGCGTCACCTGCCGATCGGTGGCTTCGTCCCCGGAGGCGGCCACGACGAAGTCGTACCCGACGACCTCCCCCCTTCGATACACCCGACGCTCGAGACACAGGCGGTCGGTCGGCGTCGTGCGCAGCAGTTCGTCCATGGCCTCGGTCGTCTCCGGCGCCACCACGGTGACCTGGGCGCCACCCTCGAGAAGGCCCCGAGCCTTCCGTGTGGCAACTGAACCTGCCCCCACCACGAGGCAGGGTCGGCCGGCCACCGACAGGACGACCGGGTAGTCGAGCGAGGGCTCGATGACTCCCACCTCCGGGCGATTCCCCCCGGTTCCCGTCATCCGAGGACTGGCCGCCGCTCGGCCTCGTGGCCCCTCACAGGCCGGAGGGGGCGTTCGCCCCGGCCCGCGCCCGGCGTTTCTTCTCGAGCCGAGGCCCGGTATTGTGATAAAACCTGATCCAGTTAGTCATATATCGGGCCGAACCCCCGGAGCCGTGGGGAGGCGGAGTCCTGGCGGAGTCACCGGACGCCACAGGGTACCGGTGGGGGACGACCCGAGATGTGGCGGAACAGATCGACAGGCAAAGAGAGGTTGAGCGTGAGCCTGGTGGACAGCGACACCGATGTTGCTCGGTTGCGGGCGGAGATGGCCGAGCAGTCGGCTGCCTTCGAGTCGGCCCCGGCCGGCCTGGTCCTGGCGTGGGCCGTTGAGCGATTCGGGAAGAAGCTGGCTCTCTCTTGTTCCTTCCAGGATGCTGTCCTCATCGACATCGCCAGCGCCGTCGCCCCCGATCTCGAGGTCATCTTCCTCGACACCGGCTCGCACTTCCCCGAGACGCTCGAGTACGTAGAGGCCGTGCGTTCGCGCTACGACCTCAACCTGACCGTCACCCACCCGGTGGCCGGCGCCGAGCTTTGGCCGTGCGGCTCAGCCCAGTGCTGCGAATTCCGCAAGGTCCGTCCGCTCAAGCAGGCCCTGGCCGGCAAGGAGGCATGGGTCACCGGCCTCAAGCGGGTGGACGCACCGACGCGCCGAGACGCGCCCATCGTCTCGTACGACGAGAGCTGGGGCATGGTCAAGATCAATCCTCTGGCCACCTGGGGCGACGACGACATCGCCGGCTATGTGGCCGATCACGGTCTCCCCGAGCACCCGCTCATGTCCCAGGGCTACCTCTCGATCGGCTGCGCGCCTACGACACGGCCGGTCGCCGATGGCGAGGACCCTCGCGCCGGCCGGTGGGCGGACTCCGACAAGGTCGAGTGCGGTCTGCACAACTGAATGCCGCGATCGCAGACCTGACATGCAGAAGGACAGGGACGAGCTCTACGGGCTCCGACTTCGGGGCACGGATCGTCCGATGCCCTTCATCAACCCCTATCGGCGCCGCACGGAGCTGAACGAGGTCGAGCAATTCAAGCTCGACCGCCATCCGCTCGAGGTGGCGGACGCCATCATCGACACCTACTCGGTCGAGGGCGCGGGAGCCATCGACAAGGTCAAGGGTGAGGTCGAGCGACTCAAGTGGGTCGGGATCTACCCGCAGCGCCAGGGTGGCGACGCCTTCATGCTGCGCATCAAGATCCCGGGCGGTCATCTCACGTCTCCCCAGCTCCGCGAGATCGGAGTCGTGGCCGACGCTTTCGGCGAAGGCCCCGACGGCACGGAGAGCCGGATCTTCGGATCGCGCTATGCAGACCTCACCACCCGTCAGACGGTGCAGATCCACTGGCTCCGCATCGAGGACATCCCCCGCGTCTGGCGGCGGCTGGCCGCTGTCGGGCTGACCACCGTCCAGGCCTGCGGTGACTCGGCTCGGAACGTGACCTGTTGCCCGGTGTCGGGCGTGGATGCCGAGGAGGCCTTCGACGCCCTGCCGGTGGCACGAGCCATCTCCGACTTCTTCACCGGCAACCGCGAGTACGCCAACTTGCCGCGCAAGTTCAAGATTGCCGTGACCGGCTGCCTCGAGGACTGCGCCAAGACGGAGATCAACGACATCGGCATGCGTCCGGCCCGTGGCCCGGGCCGGGAGCTGGGATTCAACCTCCTGGTCGGCGGCGGCCTCTCCGACGGAGAGCGCCTGGCCTCCGACATCGACGTGTTCGTCACCCCGGATCAGGCCGTCGAGGTCGCCCGGGCCATCGCCCAGCTCTTCGGTGAGCTCGGCAACCGTGAGAACCGGGGCCTCGCCCGGATGCGTTACCTGGTCCAGGAGCTCGGCCCCGAGGGTTTCCGCCAGGAGCTGGCCAAGCGGACGCGTTTCGACCTGGTGCCGGCCGGTGAGGACCTGACCCGTCACTACCGGGGCGACCACGTCGGCGTGCACCCCCAGCGTGAGCCGGGCCTCTGCTACGTGGGTTGTTGCGTGCCCGTGGGCCGCATGAACGGGATCGAATTGGTCGAGGCCGCCCGCCTGGCCGAGACTTATGGGGACGGCACGGCCCGGATCGCCACCGACCAGAACCTCATCTTCACCGGCGTGCCCGAGGATCGGCTCGAGGAGATGCTGGCCGAGGACCTGATGCAGAAGTACTCGCCCTACCCAGGGCCCTTCTCCCGCGGGGTGGTGGCCTGTACCGGCAACGAGTTCTGCCGGTTCGCTATCACCGAGACCAAAGAGCGCGCCCTCAAGTGGGCCCGATACCTCGATGAGCACCTGGCCGGGGAGCCGGTCGGCTCCGCCCCTCGGCCCGACGGTGCGGCGGGCCCGGGGCCCCGTGACGACCGGGGGGTCGTCCGGATGCACTTCTCGGGGTGCTCGGCCAGCTGTGCCCAGCCCCAGATCGCCGACATCGGCTTCCGGGGCGAGGTGGCCCACGTGGGCAACCATCTGGCCGAGGCCGTCGACATCGGCATGGGGGGGTCATTGGGCAACGGCGCCGGGTTCATCGATTGGATCGAGCACGCCCGCCCGGTGAACGACGTGCCCGACGCGCTGGTGCGCGTCCTGCACCGCTACCAGGACGAGCGGCGACCGGACGAGCCCTTCTACAACTGGGCCCGACGGGTGCCCAACGACGAGCTCCGGCGGATCCTGGCCGGTGACTCGGACGGCGCCGGTGACTCGGACGGCGCGCCCATCGGAGGGAGCCCGGCATGAAGGGCTACCGACTTCGCGAGGAGATCAACGGGGTCGAGGAACCACCGGGCAAGGTGTGGTTCTGGGAGCTCGAGGCCGGTGTCATCGAAGCCGACCGCTGCATCCAGTGCGGCACGTGCGTAGCCGTCTGTCCCTCGAACTCGATCGGCATCGACGAAGACACGTTGTTGCCGGAGCTGGTGAAGATGTGCACGGGGTGCTCCCTCTGCTGGGACTTCTGCCCACGCGGCGGACTCCGTTACGAAGCACTGTGGCCACCGTCGACTGCGCTCCCCGAAGGCGGCGAGACAACGATCGACGCGTCCCAGCTGGCCGGCACGACCGCTGGTCCGGCACCGGCCGTCATCCGCACCGACTCGTCGGACACCTACTGGAAGATCACCGGTGGCCCACCGGCCGACGGGCTCGGAGCCGTCCTCGGTGCCTACGCGGTGCGGGCCGGTGGCCGGCCCGAAGGAGCCCAGGACGGCGGGGTGGTGAGCGCCCTCCTCATCGCCGCCTTGGCCGGCGGCGAGATCGACGGCGCCTTGGTCACCCGGCCGAGCAACGATCCCGAGGAGCCGTGGAAGGGTGTCGCCACCATCGCCACCACGGCCAAGGAGATCACTGAGGCGGCCGGCAGCTACTACAACCAGACGATGGCGCTCGCCGAGCTCGACCTCTCGGGCTACGACCTTCCGCCTCAACCACGCATAGCGGTTGTGGGAACACCGTGCGAGATCCAAGGGATCCGGGCCATGCAGTCGCGGCGCTGGCCCACCGGTAAGCACCGCATCGATGCCGTGGTCCTCACCATCGCGCTCCTGTGCACCAAGAGCTTCGACTACCGGGGGCTGATCCTCCAGCTGCTGCAGGAGGATCGGGGCGTCGAGATCGAACGAGTGTCGAAGGTGGACGTCTTGAGAGGGCGGATGATCGTCGAGTATCGCGACGGCGAAGTCGCCGTGGACGAGCCGGTCAAGAATTTTCACGGAGCCGCCCTCAAGGGCTGTGACGAATGTGCCGACTTCTTGGGTCGCAGCGCCGATCTGTCGGTCGGGAGCGTCGGATCGATGGACGGGTGGAGCAGCGTGCTGGTACGGACGGAGCGAGGGAGGAGAGCGCTCGACAACGCACGCGGACGGCTCGACTTCCGCGAGCTGGACAACCTCGTCGCTCTCGAGAAGCTCGATGCCATGGACAAGCGGATCGCCTTTGACAGCCTTCGTCGGCCCTTCGATCCTGACGCGCCATTGTTCATCGACTACGCCGATCACGTGGCCGCGTACGAGGGATCGGACCGCGCGCCGGTGGTTCCCGACCGATGAAGCCCCTGTTCGCTATGGGTGCAGAGCGCAAACGGGATTTCCCGCAACTTCCGTCGGTTGATCTGGGTAGGGTGGACGGCATGACCGTGGTGGAAGTAGACGGTGGTCCCCGCCTCGAACTTCCCGAGGAACCGGTCGACGTCAAGGCCAGCCTGCGCGACGCGCTACTCGAGGGACACGATTGGCGCGAAGAGTTTGCCGACGACATGTGCCTCGCTATCTGGCTCTGGAGCCTGTGGCAGCCTGCCCTCGAGCCGTACGGCATGACGCGCGAGGACTTCTTCGACCATGTCATCGCCTTCCGGCGCGAGCTGTGGCTCTGGCTCATCGGCGACCGGCAGTGGTTGCAGTACGTAACCGGCCTGGCCGGACGCGTCGTGCGCCGGCTTCCGGCGGCCACACAGGCGTGATTCGGCCCGGAGCGATGGCTCCGGGTAAGGGGCGAAACCGACTCGAGCTACATCGCCCATCCCATCCCGTCTTGCCGCCACCAGCCCACCCCCAGCAACGGATGTCCTGATGGCCCGCGTCGCAGTTCCCGGGGGTCGTGACCCGCTTGCCTACGTCTGGGGCGACCTCGCTCCGGCCCTGAGCGGTCCGGCTGCCGCCTATTCGAGCGCCGTCTACGAACGGTCGACACTGTCTCTGCGTGAGTTCGAGTCGGCGCGCATCACCATCGCCGCCGTCAACCAGTGCGTCCTTTGCCTCGGCTGGCGCACGGCGCGGGACGTTCCGGGACGGAGCGTGGACCCCGCCGCCGTGCCCGACTCCTTCTACGACGAAGTGGTTGCTCATCGGTGGGACTCGTTGTCGGCCCGCGAACGACTGGCCGCCGAGTTCGCCGAGCGCTACTCGAACGACCACTTGGGAATGGACGACGACCTCTGGGACCGCCTGCACGCGCAGTTCAATGACGCCGAGCTCGTCGACCTCGGGCTGTGCGTGGCTTCGTGGCTGGCGCTCGGGCGCTTCAACCAGGTCTTCGACATCGACGGCGCTTGCCGGATCCCGCCCTCTGCCCGCTGATCACCGAGCGTCGACGTGGAGAAGCTCGTCTACCTGTTGTGGGGTGACGCCGACCCGCGGCGCGGCGACCAACTGCGGGCGCAGCTGTTCGAGGACACCGTGCCGCGACTGATGAACTCGGGTCAGCTCGGCCTGGCCGTGGCGGTCCACGACTCGGCTGCTGCCGCCGCTCCGTCACCGGCGCCGGCGCCAGAGGGAGAGCCCGCGCACGTCGCCGAGGTCTCGGTGTGGCTCGACAGCTACGAACACCGCCAGCCGGTCGAGCAAGCGCTGGCCGATGTGGATCGCACGGTGGCCGGGTACCTGGTCACCGAGTCGCTTGTCGACGACTACGGCACCACTCCTCACGCCCGGCCCCGTGACTGGCCGGACGGTGAACGATCGCCCGGAGTGCTCACCGTGGCGCTCATCCACCGCCCCGAGGGCCTCGAGTACCACGAGTGGATCCGCCGGTGGCACGGAACCCAGTCGCCCGTCTCCGGGGAGCTGCAGCCCCGCACCCGCTACGTCCGCAATGAGGTCGTCCGGGCAATCACTGACGGCGCCCCGGAAATCGACGGCATCGTGGAGGAAGGTTGGCCGTCGTCCGAGCACGTGGCCGACCCCCATCTGTTCTTCAACGCGCCGACCGAGGAGGAGCTCACGGCCAACGTGGCCCGGATGATGGAGAGCGTGACGGCGTGTCTCGACCTCGCCCGGCTGCGCAGCGCAACGATGAGCGAGTACCTCGTCCGCCGACCCGGCTGACGCCCGCCGCCCCCGGCGGGGCGGCCGCCATCCTGCTTCCGGTGGCCACCGCTTCCCCTACGCTCGTGCCGGTCGCCGTCGGCAACGGACCTCCAGCGAAGGATTCACTCGTGGCACTCTCGATCGGGATCGTCGGCCTGCCCAATGTGGGCAAGTCGACTCTCTTCAACGCCCTGACCCGCAACCAGGTCCTGGCGGCCAACTACCCCTTTGCCACCATCGACCCGAACGTCGGGGTCGTGCCCGTGCCCGACCCGAGGCTGGAGCGCCTGGCCGCCCTCTTCGACAGCCAGGAGATCATCCCCGCCACCGTGACCTTCGTCGACATCGCCGGCCTGGTCGAGGGTGCCTCCCGCGGCGAAGGGCTGGGCAACCGCTTCCTCGCCGCTATCCGTGAGACGGATGCCATCTGCCAGGTCGTGCGGGTCTTCGAGGACGATGACGTCGTCCACGTCTCTGGGCGGATCGACCCGGCGAGCGACATCGCCACCGTCAACACCGAGCTGGTCCTGGCCGACCTGCAGACGCTGGAGAACGCCAGCACGCGCTTGGCCAAGGAGTCCCGCAAACGGCCCGAGCTGGTCCCCACCCTCCGGGCGGCCGAGCGCGCCCAAGCTCTCCTCGACGACGGGCGCACCGTGTACGCGGCAGCCGCCACCGGTGAGATCGACCCGGCCCCACTGGACGAGCTGCATCTGCTCACGGCCAAGCCGTTCATCTACGTGTTCAACGTCGACGAGGCGGCACTGGGTGACACCGAGCTCGGCAAACGGCTGGCCGAGCTCGTGGCCCCGGCCGAGTCGATCGTGCTCTGCGCGCAGCTCGAAGCCGAGATGGCTACCCTCGAGCCCGAGGAGTCGGCCGAGTTGCTGTCCGAGTACGGATTGGAGGAGCCGGGGCTGGCCCGCCTGGCCCGGGTGGGTTTCGCCACTCTCGGGCTCCAGACCTTCCTCACCGCCGGGCCGAAGGAATCCCGGGCCTGGACCATCAAGGTGGGCGACACCGCGCCCCGAGCGGCCGGCACCATCCACACCGACTTCGAGCGCGGCTTCGTCAAGGCTGAGGTGGTGAGCTACGACGACCTGGTCGAGGCCGGCTCGCTGGCTGCCGTGCGGGCCGCCGGCAAGGCCCGCATCGAGGGCAAGGACTACGTCATGCAGGAGGGCGACGTGGTCGAGTTCCGCTTCACTCACACCACGGCGCTCTAATAGCGATGTCGACGTCCTAGTGAACCAACGTTTCACGCTTCGGAGATTACGGCGGTCCTCGGTGCCAACGGTCCTGCCGGCCGTCTACTACGCCGTTGTAGGCGCCGACGCCGGTTCCCGCCGCCTGTCGAGTTCGGATCGGAGCGCGTCGGCCACGGCCTCCACCGTCGAAGGGTCCAGATAGTCGGTCCAAGGCCCGCTTACCCACTGATCGGCCTGGTGACCATCGACCACGATCACGTCGTCGATCAGGGCATGGCCGTCACGAATGTGGGGCGCGCCTTTGCCCCACCACATGACCACCGGATGAACCTTAATGTGGCCGAGGTGGTGAGCACGTGCGGTGCTTTCGATCCTGCGGGCAGAGAGCCGCGCCTGTACGAGCGCATCCGCCATTCGGGATGATCGCGGGGTGCTCGTCACCGATCGATTCGTCCACTTTGTTTCGACGGCATAGACGCCCCCGGGGCCAACGAGCACGTGGTCCACGTCGCCGTGACGATCGAACGGCAAGCCGTGCACCACCTGCCAACCATCCCGTCGCATCCTTCGACTTTGCAATACCTCGGCGGTCGCCTGCTCACCGAGGACGCCGTAGATCTTTTCTGGCTCTCCGGCGTATATCAGCGTTGCCGACAACGCCAGGACAACAAGCGCTCCGACGAGAGCGCCGGCGCAGAAGCCGAGCCACCACGCTGGACCCGGCAGGACGACGACCAGGCCGATATAGGCAATCACCACGACGGCGACCAGGGCAAGCTCCCGCCGGAATCGCCGAGCGGCTGTCCGCCATGCCGCGACAAGCCGGCCGCGCTGATGGTGCGCGGGCCGGTTCCTCACCACCTAGTAATCGGTCGGATCGATCCAGAACTGGAATGCCCCGGGGACGCGAGACGATCGCCCCCGGAAGGGCGGCCGATCCGTCCCGGGTTCGGTCAGATGATTTATCCAACCGCAGTGGCAGGGGCATCACCGGGAAAGCGGATCCAGGGCCGCATGGGCGAAAATACGGCCGGATGGTGCGATCCAGGGGCTGGTGTCGGATATCTCCATTCACGGTGGTTTCATCCGTCCCTCCAGTGATTAGTCAGGCATAGGTCGGCCGATCGTCTGCGCAATCGACTGGGCAAGGCTTCCCATCAGAGTCCGTTCCATATTCGGTCCGAACTCAAGAGCTACGACCATGGCTTGCTCTCCTATGAGCGCTTTTGTGCGCTCATAGTCCGATTGCTCAAACACCCCGAGCACCACGAGCGAGGCCTCACCGTTTGTCGTAAGAGCTTCAACTAGATGCTTGTCGTGAAGGGAATGTCCTAGTACGTAGATTTCGTCGGCGTCCTCCAGTGCCCCGCGGAACTCCGACCACATCGCATCGACGCCAGCAAAGAGAGATGGGTCTTTCTTGGGATCTGGTAGTAGCAGAGCCGGTGTCCCTAGAGAGCGATTGAACCTCTTGTCCGCAGGGTGATACTCAATACGACCGTCCTCATTTCGATACCAGCCAACGGCACCGTGGAGATGGAGCACCGGAGCGATCGCACGATCTTGACTCGCCTTGTGCACTAGACCGTCAGGGTTCAACCAAGGGGTCTCCCAACTGTATGTCCGTACGAAGCCGTCGTTCACGCGGAACCCTATTTCATCTAGCGCCATCTCAAGAGACGAGTCGTAGTTGGTGGTCGCGCAGACGAGCCTGTCCTCTTCGGCGAGATCCATGATGAGCGTTAGGAGCCGGTAGGCTTTGATTGCTGCCTGACGATCTATCGTTAGAGCATTAAAGTTTTCGTACAGGCTTTCGTGAACAGCCTCGATGACCCGGTCACAGCGAGATCGAATCTGCGGCGTCCATGCATTCATCTCCTGAGTTGATCTCATGAGTTGTGCGGCTCCGAGGTGCACAAATTGCTCAAAGAGCGGTAGCTCAGAGTCAAGTTCGAGAAACCGACCGAGCGCTTCTTCGAATTCGTCACCTCTCATTTGAGGCTGCAAGCCGATAGCCTCGGCCAGCCGGCTTTCAATCGAGTTGATACGAACGATCAGGCGGTCGGACCAGTCCGCCATGAGCGGGAGCGGATGGCTGTCTGCACCCAGCTGTCTGCTGGCGCCAGCGCCAGTAACGAGAACGATTGATCTACCTGCCATGCCACAAATCTAGGTTTTCGTCGCGCATCGACCAAACGATCTAAGCTCCCATCCGTCCCGACTGTCGTGGCCTGCTCTGCGGGGACCGCTCGCTACGGAGCTGGCGATCAGGAGGCCCGACAAAGATGACGCCTACCGACGACCTGCAATGCCCCGTTTGTGGCGGCCACGTCTCAACCGCTGTAGGGCTGGGCTGGGTCGACGCGGCCGGCCAGGTTCAGCCGTGGGTGGGCACGTGTGTCGCGTGCAACATGCTGTCGAGCCGGCCCGATACAGCATTCGGCCTCGATGGATCGGGCGATCTAGTCAACGTCGAGCCGTTTAGTAGCGATGATGTGGACTGGTGATCCCGGGTCACCTCGCAGCCGCATCAATGCCGCCGGTCCCATTCTGGGACACCACCTGGCTCAGCGCTCTACTTTTGGCCCTTGGCGACACGCTCATTCTCGGCGCCGCCTACATCGCTTTCCACGTTTACAAACTGCAACAAGACGCGGTCAACCGACAGCGCCAGCAGGCCTCACTCAACCATCTTGAGGGAGTCAGAGCCTCCCTTACCGACTGGCACGACAGCTTTTTCAGCACGAGCTACAAGGGGAAATTGGCGGCGGAACGCGCGCAGTTCGACTACGACCAGATCAGAAAGCACAGGTCGTTCATGCAGAACTATCGAGTATCGATCGATCCGGTCGCCAGCCTCATTGCCCTGTCGGGGGATACGTGGCCGTTCTCCCAGCGGACCGTCAGGGCGGCAAATATCGCACTCTCAAGGATGACCGTATTCAACCAGTTGGTTCAACAGCAAACGGACTTCAATGTTCTACACGCGGCCGATCTGCGTCGTTTCGGCGGGCGCGATCGGACACCGATCGCAGAGGCCGGCTTCACTATCTCCGGGATCATTCACGGAGCCATCGACGATGCGAGTTGGTATCACGATTTGAAGTTGGCGCTTGACCTCAACATCGCGGAGTTGTGGATTCTGTTGGCTGCTCCGCCACCGAACCGCCCGATCCGTCGAAGGATCGAACGCTTTGTGAGCGCTATGCGAGGCGACCGCAGTGTGACAATGTCGCAGCGAATGAGCAACCCCCCGATGCCATGGCTGTCGACCTACGCGTGACTGACCCAATGTCGAGAGTCGGGCGGACTTGAGGTAATGCTTGATCGGCTTTGCATTTCTCCGTACCGGAAGCTCTCGCCAGCTACCCCGATGGATTTGGGTGCGCTGGCCGAGGCGATGGTGTTCTACGGTGAAGTGCACCTTGTGGCCGATTCGCTCGTGCTTACCCAGCTAATCAGAGAAGTGCCGCCCAACACGCTTGTCGCCATGCTTTCTGAGGGCCTCCTTCGGATCACGTACCTAGACAGCGACTGCTCTGTTGCCACGCGAGGCATAGGTACGGCGAACGAAGAGCACGCTATCTGCACCCTTCGAGTCCCGAACAATGCCTTCGATCGGGTCGCCGACAGGGAGTTCGAGGAGGTGACTGGCAACGCGAGCAAAGCTCGGAAACTGCGAAGGCGGCTCACGCCCCTCCTTGACGAAACCATCGACTGGGACGAACGGCTCATTGCCAATGCTAGGGATGCTCTGCGTCTAAGCGAATGGGTAACTTCGGGTGCGCAGCTCATTACGGCTTCGCTGGCTCCGAACCTTCCCGAACTAGCCGGAGTTGCTTTTGAGCTTGAGGACTACGACGGCGGATACAAGGTTCACACTGACATCGATTTCAAAGTGCTGAACCGGTTCATTCAACAGAACGCGCCGGCCGGTACGCCGACGATCGACCGTGGGTTCATCCTCAAAACGCTGGTCGACACCGAGATTCTGATTTTTCGGAGCGCCGAGTACGACGCCGAGATCGCGGCCGATCCCATTACCAGCCGAGTTCTGAATCTCAGGTGCTCAGGACTTGTTCGCCGGTCAACCGCCGAGCAGAGCAACGTTGACTTGTTCCAAGAGAGACTCCTTGAGGGAAAAAACATCCGAGGAGCCATCAACGCTGGCGAAAGGTCATTCTCGGATCTCATCGAGGTCATCGCCAAATCGCGACAGTTTCGATCATGGCTCGACGGGTGTGACGATGATGAAGACCTACTGCTTGCCTACTACCAGGAAGTAACTAAATCCTCGTTCGTTGACAAGCTCCCATCGAAAATCCTCCGTTGGGTAATCGTGGGGGGAGTCGGAGTTGCTGCGGCGATGGCCGGCCTGCCAGTCCTAGTGGCCGCTGGCGGCAGCCTGGGTATCGGTGCCGCCGATTCCTTCTTGCTCGAAAGGATGGCCAAGGGATGGCGTCCTAATCAGTTCGTCGAGGGCTCACTGATCCCATTCGTGGAGTCTGAGTGATCGCGGATTGAACCACTGCTATTCCGCATGAGTTCTCACTTACGGCGTGGCAAACCACACTTCGCCTCCACCAACGAGTCTCATACTTAACACCAGGTCACCTGCAGCCGAGGTCGGTATCGAGATACACCCCGAGTCGGTCACAGCGCCTCCGGGGTATGCCAGATTGTGAAAGGTTTTGCCGCCATAGCATTCCGGCATGCTGTCAGCGTTGTAGATCGTATGGTTCGCTGCCAAGAACGCTGCCATCAGGATGCTCGGTGATTCTGGGCGGAACCCGTGTTCAAGGGTGGCTCGGATTGTGTAGACGATCGACTGATAACCGGCGGCTGTGGTCGATGTCACCGGGTCGGTTATCTCAGGGGTAACGCTGACGACCTTGACCATCCACCCATCCACCGATTCCGTCCGACCAAAGGGAACCGGGCTAGACGGACTCGACCCTGGACCGCCACTCAACGTGTCCGGTGCGGGTGGCGAGCATCCAGGCGGACAAATGGTTGCCGATGTCGTCGTCGGAGGAGTCGTCGTCGAGGTTGTCAAGGCCGAACCGCCCGAAGAGCAGGCTGCGGCACAAACCGCCAGACCGAAGCAGATCACTAACGCTCGAGCCGGCTTCCCGAAGCTCGCCCGACCAGGCGGCATGGGCGAATGGTACGTCGGCCGGGCGAGTCCGCGGATAGTCCGCGAAACTTCCACCAACAGCACGCGCCGGCCGTCGCCCATTCGACACGTAACGCCAGCCCACATGCCATCTAACGTCAACAGCTACCGACACTCATCCAAAGCGGACAAGTTCCGCTTCAATGTCTGAATGGTCACGTCTTGCCGAGTGGATGGCCCGACCGTGTTCGTCACTCGTCTTCCTCGAACTCGCTGTCGCCTGCTAGCGGTGCATCGAGATCCCAATCATTCTCGCTCTCAAGTCGCCTGCTGCCGCTTGTCAGCGGCACTTCGAGACCATCGGGATCATCGATCCCTCCATCCAAAGTGACAATGCGCTCTGGGTCATCCAACACCGCCCCAGCCTCTTCAAGTTCGCGCTGGTCCACCTGAAGGGTTGGGTCGAGCGAAGGGTCTTGCTGGATCTCGTCAGTGAGTACCGAATCGACTCTCGAAGCGTCATCGATCGCTTCGTCACCCTGTTCGAAAGCTTCCGTACCCAATGGCTCGTCAGGTGACCAATCATCGTTCTGGGTCATCACGAAGACTCCATCTGCTGCAGGGACACGGGGCGGGAACGCCAGTCCCCTTCCGGCGGGGCGTAAAGACAGTGAACTCCCAGGGGCCTAGTCCGTCAAGATCGCGCGAGCCGCGATTATTCCGCGTAAACGGTCGTGACATGCCTCAACCAGGAACGCCCTGTCTCCGGATCTCGGGACTGAGTCCCTGCAAGCCGGGTACCTTGGCAAGCGCAGGCTGAACGAAGGGTTCCAATTGACTGATGCCGGGGCGAGATCGGCCGATGGGTTGGGGATTGTTGAGAGAAGCGGAGCATCGTCTGCGGCTGGTCACGCACGGTCCGATGGATCGGTGGGATCGGTCGTGCGGGTGGAGGACGTCTCGGTCGTCCGCGACGGCACCGCGCTGCTCGACCATGTGTCGTGGACGATCGATGCCGGACAGCGTTGGGCCCTGCTCGGGGCCAACGGATCGGGCAAGACCACCCTCCTGCGCGTGGTCGGGTCCGCCCTTTGGCCCACCCGCGGGGAGGTGGAGATCCTCGGGTCGCGGCTCGGGCGGGTCGACATGCGTGCGCTGCGACGGCGCATCGCCTTCGTGAGCCCGGCCGTCGCCCGGAGCCTCCGGCCGGAGCAGCCGGCACTCGACGTCGTCCTCACCGGTCGGTACGCCGCCCTCGAGACGTGGTGGAACGAGTACACCGACGAGGACCGCCGACGGGCTGCCGGGTACCTCTCCGACGCCGGCTTCGGGGCCCCCGGATTCGCCGCTCGTCCTTTCGGCTTGTTGTCGGAGGGGGAGCGCCAGCAGGTGCTGCTGGCCAGGGCCCTCATGGGCCAACCGGAGCTGCTGCTCATGGACGAGCCGACAGCCGGCCTCGACCTCGGCGCTCGCGAGCGACACCTCGTTCGATTGTCCGAGCTCGCCGCTGACCCGGGCGTGCCGCCCCTCGTCCTCGTGACGCATCACCTGGAGGAGATCCCGGTCGGCGTGACCCATGTCGCGTTGCTCCGTGCCGGGGCCATGGTGGAGAGCGGTCCCGTAGAGCGCGTGCTCCGCAGCGAGTCGGTGTCCGCCGCCTTCGGCACCGATGTGGTCGTGGAGCGCCATCGCGGACGGTGGTCGGCCCGAGCCAAGACCACCTGACGTTCGACCCGGCGCCCGGCGCCCGGCGCCCGGCGCCCGGCCCGGCGCCCGGCTCGCCCGCCCGTCGCCCGCGCCCCCGCCCCCCCGGCCCGGAGCAAGGAACCCGTTTTGGCCACGGCGTGAGGTCGGCGGATCCCCCTCGGTGCGGCCCAGGCGGCTCGCCGCTGGCGGTGCCGACGGCCCACGCCTGAGCCCGGTCGGGTGGGCAGTATCGCGCCTCCGCGACCTGGGCAATCAGGGGTTGCACTGTTACCATGAGCCGGGCCAGCACGGGTCGGTCCAGGGAGGCAGGTCGATGGGCCGAGGACGAGCAGGCGCCGGCCGACAGCCGACCCGCAGGGGACCGGCATGGGTCATGGGCGCCCTCGGATTGATCGCTGCTCTCACGCTCGGTGGCCTCGCCCTCGGTGTCGCTCCGCTCGGCGCCAACCCGGCGGGTGCTGCCGCCAGCCCGCGTGAAGAAGCGACGGCGGCCACACTCGCCGAGGCGGTCCGCAATTTCCCGGCGGGCCCATTCGTTGCCGAGCCTCGTGCCACCGGCCAATGGCGTGCCGAGGACACTCCCGCACCTTCGTGCTTCTTCAATGGGGTGCCCACCGAGACCGAGCTGGTGGCCAACGTCACCCCGGGTGCAGAAATTGCGTTCACCTGCACCGGATGGGCACCCTTCGACCAGGTCAGTATGGCCGAATTCAGTCCCCTCCTCTTCTCGTCGGGGACGGCTGCGGCCGAGATCGACACGAACGACGAGCAGACCTTTGCCGCCGACGCCTCCGGTGACCTGACGGGGACGTTCATCGTCCCTGATCCGTTCACCGCCGCGGACCCCGCCGCCTCCTGTCCACCGACCTCGACGCAGATCGCTGAGGGTTATGACCGGTGCGGCATCGTGATCGCCGATGCCGAGGGCGACGGTCCCGCGCTCGTCGTTCTCGATTATGCGGGAGTCACCGTACCGCCACCGCCGGTGCCACCGGCCGGGCCGGCACCAGAGGGCGCCAGAGCGGTGGGCGTCGCGTCAACGTCCTATGGCGGGGGCTACTGGCTGGCCTGGTCCAACGGGACCGTCACGGACTACGGCGACGCCCTCGATCTCGGGGACGCCTCGTCCCTCGCGCTCGACGCCCCCATCGCCCACATCGTGCCCACGCCGGACGGCCTCGGCTACTGGTTGGTGGCGGCCGATGGCGGGGTGTTCGACTACGGGGATGCCGGCTTCTACGGCTCGATGGGCGGGAAGCCGCTCAATCGCCCGGTCGTCGACCTGGCCCCGACCCCGGACGGGCTCGGCTACTGGCTGGTGGCGTCCGACGGTGGCGTCTTCTCGTTCGGTGACGCCACCTTCTACGGCTCGATGGGCGGGAAGTCGCTCGACCAGCCCATCGTCGGAATTGCCGCCGACACCGCCACTGGCGGCTACTGGCTGGTGGCGTCCGACGGTGGCGTCTTCTCCTTCAACGCGCCCTTCTTGGGATCGACCGGCGGCCAGGTTCTCAATCGGCCGGTCGTGGGCATGGTGGCCATGCCCGGTGGCAGTGGGTACTTCTTCGTGGCCAGTGACGGCGGTGTGTTCACCTACGGGGACGCCCCCTTCGCCGGTTCGACGGGGGGCATGGTTCTGGCCGCCCCCATCGTGGGCGCCACCTTCGACCCGCTCACCGGCGGTTACTGGTTGGCTGCGGCCGACGGCGGTGTCTTCGCCTTCGACGCTCCCTTCGACGGCTCGGGCTGACCCGACGCCGGCGCCGGGCTGACTACCCGACTCCGGCCAGCTCCTGGTCATAACCTGGCACCGCCCGAGGACCATCGGGAGCGACGACCGGTCACGCGGACCGGCGGGACGGGAGGGGGACGTGGAGAGGATCGACCGCCGCCGGTTCCTGGCGCTGTCGGCCAAGACGACGGCGGCTGCGGCTGCCGGCGCCCTGGTCACGGCGGGCGGGACGGCAGGTGCTGCCCCGGCGACGGTGGGCGGGCCGGGGCGCCCGGTCACGCTGACCACCACCGGTGACGAAGCCCCGTTCGGCGTCGACCCCGACGACGTCCTCTTCGCCTGGCGCCTGGACGACGCCCGACGTGGCGCTCGCCAGCGCGCCTACCGCATCACGGTGACCGGCCCCTCGTCGGGTCGCACCACCGGCCGGGTGGTGTGGGACTCGGGCCCGGTGACCTCCGACGACCAGGCGTTCGTCACCTACGGCGGGCCACCCCTGGCGTCGGCGACCCGCTACCAGTGGACGGTTCGGACGGCCGACGAGAGCGGTGGGTGGAGCCCGACGGGCGCGCCGGCCACCTTCACGACCGGCCTGCGGTCCACCGACTGGTCGGCGAGCTGGTTGCGACCAGGGCCGGCCAACCCCGGCGAGGAGATCTATACCTATCTCCGCGCCCAATGGTCGGTGCCGACCGGCAGTCTGGCGTGGGCCATCGCCTACGTGGCCGCCGCTCACCGCTTCCAGCTCTGGGTCAACGGCTCGCAGGTGTCGCAGGGCCCGAGCTTCTGTTTCCCCGACGAGCAGTACGTGCAGGCGACGGACGTCACCACCGCGCTGACGCCCGGCGCCACCAACGCGCTCGGCGTCCTCCATCACTGGTACGGGCCGGGGCGGGGACGACCGACGTCCGCTCCCGGGCTCCTCGTCCAGGTCGTTGCCCACTACACCGACGGCCGCACCGCCGTCCTCGGTTCCGACGGCGGGTGGCGGACACAGCCGGCCGAATGGCTGCCGGCCCCCCAGCGCAACAACGACGGGGGCGACTTCGTCGAATGGATCGACCTCCGCCGCCACCCCGACGGGTGGGCCCAAGCCGGGTTCGACGACCAGCAGTGGCCGGCCGCCGCCGTCCTCGGGCCCGTCGGCACCTCGCCGTTCACCCACCTCTATGCGCAGCGCACGCGGATCGTCGAACAACAGCTCGCTCCGGTGTCGCTCCGTACCCTGGCCACCGGCTCGGTGGTGGCCGACTTCGGTCGTGTCTACGCCGCCCGCCCGACCGTCGCCTTCCGTGACGGGACCGGCGGGCACACCGTCCCCATGCACGTGGGCTACCTCCTCGACCCCGACGGGGCCGTGTCGACAACCCATGGCACCCAGGGCACCGACCTCTCCTTCTCCTTGGTGCAGCGGGATGGCAGCCAACGCTTCGATCCCTACTGGTACCTCGGGTTCCGCTACCTCCAAGTCGACGAGCCGGGTGAGGCCGTCGGTTCCAGCCAGGTCGCCGTCCTGGCTCGTCACGCGTCCATGCCCGTAGTGCCGGCGGCCACCTTCTCGTCGTCGTCGGCCGAGCTCGACGCCGTCTGGAAGCTGTGCGTCCACTCGGCCCTCTACACGTCCCAGGAGCAGTTCATCGACACCCCGACCCGCGAGAAGGGCCCGTTCCTCTGGGACGGGGCCAACGAGTCGGAGGTCGCCATGCGCACCTTCGCCGAGCAGAACCTCAGCTGGCAGGGGTTGAGGGACGAGGCCCGAGCCCAGGCCCGCTACTGGCCGACCACTGGCCAGGTCAACGAGGTCTATCCCAACGACGACGGGGCCCAGGACTACCCGACCTTCACCGCTCGCTATCCCGAGTGGGTGTGGCGCTACTACCTGTCGACCGGCGACAAGGCCACCGTCGTCGGGCTCCTGCCCACGCTGCTGCGGCTGTCCGGCTACCTGCAGCGGGCCGTCGACCAATCGACCGGGCTGGTGACCGGGCTGATGTTGTCCAACAACGGGGACAACCAATACGGCTACGACTACAACACGGCTGCCGACGGGTTCATGAACATCCTCTCGGCCAACGCCCACCGGCGCATCGCCCAGGTCGCCACCCTGGCCGGCGACGCCTCGTCGGCAACCACCGAGTCACAGGCGGCCACCAACCTCACGACGCAGATCAACCGGTTGTTGGTCACCCCCTCGGGTCTCTACGTCGACGGGTTGCGGGCCGATGGCAGCCAGAGCAGCCACTCCTCCCAGCAGGCCAACGGCGCCGCCTTGGCCTACGACATCTGTCCGCCGGAGCGGCGGGCCGCAGTCGGACGTTACGTCGCCTCGCTCAACATCTCGATCGAGCCCGACCACGGTCACGAACTGTTGCGAGGCCTGCACGCGGCCGGGCGAGACGACGATGTCGTGCGCCTGCTGACCGATCCGTCCTTCCCGGGTTGGGCGGCCATCCTCGCCGCCGGCGGCACCTTCACATGGGAGACATGGACTCCGAGCGACATCATCGGCGACAGCATGTCCCACGGCTGGGGGTCCTCGGCCCTCGTCGCCATCCAGGAGGCCCTGTTGGGCGCCGTCCCCCTCTCGCCCGGGCCCGGCGATCCCCCGACGGTCGTGGCCATCACCCCGCCGGCCGACGTGACCCGGATCCAATGGGCGACCGGGACCTTCCCGACGCCGGCCGGCACCTACCGCGTGTCGTGGCGGCGTGGTCATTCGGGTCTGCGGCTCAACCTCGGGGTGCCGCCGAACGCCGGCGCCCACTGTGCCCTGCCTGCCACCTCGCCCGGTCAGGTGACCGAAGGGGGCGTTGCCGTCGCCCACTCGCCCGGCGTCTCGGTCACCTCGGCCCCCGGCTCGGCGCTGACCCTCACGGTGCCGGCCGGGACCTACGACTTCTTCGTCCCCGCCTGAGCCAAAGCCCGGCGCGGGATGGTCGACCAGGCCGGTCAGGTTCCCGGTGGCAGGGCGCGGACCACGTCGCCGTCCTGATCGGCGAAGACGATCCTTCCCGGCGACGTGATGAGGAGCCCGACCGGGTTGAGCATCCGGGTCCCGATCCACGAGGTGAACTTGGCCGTGATCCCGGGGCCCGTGGACTCGGCGCCGGCCACGATGTAGAGGCCACCGGGCCCGAAGGAGCGGCCACGCGTCGTGGTCGCGGTGTTGGCCACGGCCCGGATGACATGCATCTCGCCGTCCGACACCAACAGATTGCCGGCGGCGTCGACGGCCAGGCCGCTCGGGAAGTTGATCTCGCCGGTCTGGCCGACGGCCGCCAGGCCGTCGATGACGTACGGGCCGTAGGAGCCCTCTCCCGCCACCGTGGTCAGATCGTCTGCGCCCACCGTGACTCCGAGCAAGGTGGTGGCCACCGGCGAGAGCACCCGCACGCTTCGGTTGCCCTGGTCGGCGACGAAGACATTCCCAGACTCGTCCACCGTCAGTGCCCCGGGGTCCCAGACCTGGGCCAGCCGGGCGGGCCCGCCGTCACCGGAGGACCCGGTGGTGCCGGTTCCGGCCACCGTCGTGATCTCGCCCGGGGTGAGGGCGACGCCGTAACGGGTGCCGGCCGACGCGGCCACGATGCGGACCCGGCCGTTGGCCGTGTCGGCGATGAGCAGATCGCCCTCGGGGTCGACGGCCACCCCGCTCGGGTCGTCGAGCTCGGCCGCGGTCGCCCGTCGGCCGTCACCACTGAACCCGGGTACCCCCGTCCCGGCCACGGTGACCGGCTTGTCCGCCGTCACCGCCCGGCCGAGCACGGTCCCCGACCTCGGGGCGAGCACGGCCACCCGGTTGGCCGTCGGGTAGTCGATGAACAGGTCGCCGGCCGCGTCGGTGGCCAGGGCGGCGGGAGGCGGGTTGGCCTCGTCGCGGCACGGGCCGCCGGCCACGGTCACGATGGTGCCGGCCCGCACGTCCTGTCCGAAGCTGACGCCGTTGTGGGCCGCGACCTCGCGCACTCGGCAATTGCCGGTGTCGGCGATGAAGAGATCACCCGAACGGTCCTCGGCGATGCCGCTCGGCGAGTCGAGCGATGCCCGGTCGGCCGGCCCCCCGTCTCCACCGAACCCGGGCCGGCCATTGCCGGCGAGCGTCGTCGCCCCGGGACCGTCGGCCAATCGGGCGATCGACCCGGCGCCGCCCGCTGACGACGCCGAGGTGACCGCCACGCCCGTGGCCACTACCGCTCCGACGAGCAGGGTGATGGTGAAGGTGACCAGCCGGCGGCCGTGACGGGTCATATCCAGCCCGCCGCCGTCGCGGGCCCCGTCAGTTCCATGACAGAGGTGCTGGTGCGGAGGTAGTGATGCGGAGGTAGTGGCGCGGAGGTAGGCCATGGCACCCGGTCATTCTGGTCCAGGACCACCTGTCGGGCACGACCGGCCGGCAAGACAGCGCCGCCGGAGGGATCGGCCGTTCCGGAGTGGCCCGGACCTCGGCGCTTGAGCGCCCGGCGCGTCCGGTGTAGAAACGCAACCGGCCCTGGGGAGGACCGTTGCGACTGCCCGGGCGGATTGCGACCTTCGTCGCCAGCCGCTCATGTGATCGGTGTCGGCTCAGCCGTTCCCCGACCATCCACCACCACCGAATTGGCTCTGATTAGGGTTTTTTCGGAGGAAGGCAGGTCGAGGGAGTTGATGCGCGTGGCCCTCGTGGTCATCATTGTCGTGGCGTGGGTGTTGATCCTCATCCCCGGCTTCCTGCGGCGGCGGTCAGCCGGTAACGCTACCGACTCCATCTCGCACTTCCACCAGCAGCTGCGCATCCTCGAGCACTCGGCGCCGAAGCCGATCGTGGCCCCGGCCTACCGCCTTCGGGCGGACGGCGACGATTCCAGCGCGGCCGATGCCGGGCACACCACGGGGCCGCCCACCCTGACGGTGGTCGGCGCCCGCGACCTGCCCCGCCCGGCCCTCGCCTTCCTGGCCGATCCCCTCGAGATCCCGGCCGTGCCGACCCTCGACGCCGCCGATGAGCGCAGCATCGACCGCCGCTCCGGGTCTTCGCTGGATGTCGGTCAGCGCGCCGACATGGCCGCGCGGCGGCTCACCCGACAGCGGCGACGCGACACCCTCGGGGTCCTCACCCTGGTCGTCCTGGCGTCGTTCTTGATCGGCTTCGTGCCCGGCGCGTCGGTGGCCTGGGCGGCGACCGGCGTCTTCGGCATCGCCCTCCTCGCCTATGTGGCCCAGCTGGTCCATCTCCGGCGCGTGGCCGAGGAGCGGGAGCGCAAGCTCCACTACCTCCGTCCGCCCATCTCCGGGCAGTTCGCCGGTCTTGCCGCACTCGATGCCCTGATCGACGGCGACCACGGCGACCACGGCGACCACAGCGACCGCCGCGACCGCGGGGTATCCGCCGCCCGCTGATCAGCCGCCGACGACCCTCTGGCCGCGACGAGCGCGGCGCGGCCGCTCAGCCGATCTCGGTCCCCACTACGGACACAAAGGAGACCATCTCGCCCGGGTAGCCGCCCAGGTTGTGGGTCAGGGCGAGGGTGCGATCGGTCCGGACCTGCCGGTCCTCGGGCGCCTCACCGCGGAGCTGCAGCCAGGTCTCGAACACCATGCGCAGGCCGGAGGCGCCGACCGGATGGCCGAAGCTCTTCAGGCCACCATCGGGGTTGACCGGAAGCTCGCCGTCGAGGTCGAAGGTGCCGGCCAGGACTTCCTTCCAGGCCGTTCCCCGGGGGGCGAACCCGAGGTCCTCCATCAACACGAGCTCGGTCGGGGTGAAGCAGTCGTGCACCTCGGCCATGGCCAGCTCCCGACGCGGATCGGTGATGCCGGCCTGGCGGTAGGCGTCCTCGGCCGACCGGGCACACTCGGGGAACCAGGTGTAGTCGTAGCCCGGGTCACCGAGGCCCGAGCCGCTGCCGGCGGCGAAGGCCAGTGCCTTCAGATAGATCGGTCGGTCGGTGTAACGGTGCGCCTCCTTGGCGCGCACCACGATGGCCGCGGCCGCGCCGTCGGCCACCCCGGCGCAGTCGTAGACGCCGAGGCCGCCGGCTACCCGCGGGGAGGCGCGGATCGTCTCGATCTCGACCTCGCGTCGGAACTGGGCACGGGGGTTGCGGGCGCCGTTGTGATGGTTCTTCCAGGCAATGCGGGCGAGCACCTCGGCCAGCTGCTCCTCGTCCACCCCGTAGCGACGGGCATAGGCGGGGGCGACCATGGAGAACATGGCCGCAGCGGTGAGGGTGCGGGCCGTGCCGTCGCCTGGGATGGGGAAGGCGTTCAGCCCTTGGTAGCCCGAGTCCTTGACCTTCTCGGCACCGACGGCCATGGCCACGTCGTAGGCACCCGACGCCACGGCATAGGCGGCGGCTCGCAGTGCCTCGGAGCCGGTCGTGCAGTAATTCTCCACCCGGGTCACCGGCTTGCCCTCGAGCTGCAGCGGCCGGGCCAGGGTGATCCCGCTCATCCCCGACTGGGCAGTGCCCAGCCAATAGGCGTCGACGCCCTCCTTGTCGATCCCGGCAGAGGTGAACGTCTCCTCGGCGGCGTCGACGATGAGGTCGTCGAGGGAGCGGTCCCAGTGCTCGGCGAACCGCGTGCAGCCCATGCCCACGATGGCCACCCGGTCCTTGATGCCGTGCGATGCCATGGTGCTCCTCTCAGGTCCCGTCCGGGCCCGGGCAATCGCCCGCCGACCGGCGAGTGCCGGCCGACACGGGCTTGGCCTTCCAGAAGTAGTCGTGGATGCTGTCCGCGCTGTAGATGCGACGGAAGGTCATCCCCACGCGATCGCCCACCGACACACGATCCGCGTCCACATCGGTGAGCTCGACTGGAAAACGCCCGCCGCCGTCGAAGTCGACCACGGCGAACACGATGGGCGGGCTCGGCGAGTAGGCCAGCCGGTCGACCGTGAAGGCGGCGATGGTGGCTTCGGTGTCGGCCCGGGCCACCGGGTCCATGTCGTCGACCGCCCCGCCGCTCATCGAGACCCGGGCCGGCGGCAGGTGCACGACCTCGGAGCTGCGATCGCGCGAGCCGACGAACCCGAACTTCCACGCCTCGCTGCGCCAGGCGGCGGTGGAGGACACCCGCCCGGGCTCGGGACGCCGCGGGGGCTCGGGGGCGACCATGCCGCGCCACGAGAGGAACTTGCCGTAGGGCAGCGCCGCGCCCTCCGACAGCTGCTGGGCGACGGGTGACGGCGACGACCAGGCGGCGCGGGCCGGCGTGGTGCGGAAGAAGAGGGCGTCGGCTCCGTCGGCCAGCGCCAGGATGCCGATGACCTCGTCGGGACCGGCGGCCTCGAGCATGGAGGCCAGGACGAGCAGCGGATGGGCCGTGCCGCACTGGCCGACCGCCGAGCCGAGGTCGTCGACCAGGCCCCCCTCCCTGAGGCCCAGGCGTCCCGCCGCGGACCGAACGGCGCGCCCGTGCATGCCGGTGACACCCCCCCGCCCGACCTCGCCGGTCGACAGCCCGGCGGCCTTGAGGCCCGCCTCCCAGGCTGCGGCGGCCAGGGGCACATAACGCGTCTCGCCGAAACGCTCCTCCCAGGTGCGCGACCGCCGCTCGCCCGGCGCCCGCCACCGGTCCAGGAACTCGTCGGTCACCGACGCTCCCCCCAGGTACTCGGCGATGACCGGGCTCCCGGCGGCGTCGTCGGCCACCAGCACGGCCGCGGCACCATCGCCGCCGGCGGCCTCGTCGGCCGAGGTGGGCAGCCCGTCGCGAAGGTCGGCCGCCACCACCAGGACATTGCCTGTCCCCGCCCCCGACAGGGCGGCAGCCAAGGCGCCCGTCCCCGAGCGCAGCGCGCCACCGAAGTCGAAGGCGCCCACACCCGAGGGCTGGCGGAGGGCGGCATGGATGGTGGCGGCGTTGGTCTTGTCCAGATAGGGGGGTGTGGCCGTGGCGAACCAGATGGCCGACGGCACGGCGGTCGGGGCGCTCCGCAGGGCCAGCCGGGCCGCCTCGACCCCCATGGTGGTGGCGTCCTCGTCGTGGCCGGCGACCGCCCGCGTGCCACGGCCACCTCCGGTGCCGAACAGGTCGGACACCGCTGATCGGTGGAGGCGCCAGTGGGGCACGTACCCGGCGATGCCGGCGATGCCCCTCATGGTGCCGTGGTCACAGGACGGAGGTCATGGCGGTGGGGGTCGGCGGCACGCTGGTCGCCTCGGGCGGGCCATCCTATGATGAACAGGATATCTGACGGTGTGTCAGGAAATCGCCGGCGCACCGTCCGGCCGCCGGCCGACCCGGAGGGACGGATCGTGGACTTCGAGTTCACCACCGAGCAGCTCGAATTCACCAAAGAGGTCGAGGAGTTCCTCGACGCCCACGACGATCCCGAGATCTTCGATCTGACCAGGGAAAACATGGCTCAGATCGTGGACACGCCCAGACGGCGACGCTTCATGGCCGAGGTCGGGGAACGTGGGTGGCTGGGGATCACCTGGCCGAAGGAGTACGGCGGCCAGGACAGTGAGGGCATCTACGAGTACCTGCTCAACGAGGCGCTGGCCGCTCGAGGCGGTCCGCAGATCGGCAAGGGCGTCGGCATCATCGGCAAGACGATCATCAGCCATGGATCGGAGAAGCTCAAGGCCGAGTTCCTGCCCAAGATCCTCCGCAACGAGGTCGAGTTCGCCGTCGGCTACTCGGAACCCAACGCCGGCTCGGACGCCGCCTCCATGCAGCTCAAAGCGACCCGTGACGGGGACGGCTGGCGCCTCAACGGCCAGAAGACCTGGACGACATCGGCCCATTTCGCCGACTGGTACTGGGTGGGGGCCCGCACCGACCCCGAGGCGCCGAAGCACCACGGCATCACGCTGTTCCTCGTGCCCATGGACCATCCCGGGATCACGGTGAAGCCCATCTGGACGATGGGCGACGAGCGCACCAACGAGGTGTACCTCGACGAGGTGTGGGTGTCCGACGACTACGTGGTCGGCGACGTCAACCGGGGCTTCCAGTACATCTCGGAGGCCCTCGACCTCGAGCGCTTCACGCTCTTCACCTACTCGCCGGTGGCCCAGCGACTCGAGCTGCTGACCGACTATGTGCGCACCGCCAGCCGGGACGGTCAGCCGCTCAAGGACGACGCCGTCGTCCGGGCCGAGATCGCCGGCTTGCACACCGAGGCCGAGGTGGCTCGCGTGCTCGGCCTCAAATTCGTCTTCGCCTCTTCGCAGGGGGGCGCACCGCCCACCGCCGAGGCTTCCGAGTACAAGCTGTTCACGACCGAGTACTCGCGGCGCCTGGCCGACTCGTCGATGGACATCGCCGGCCCCGGGAGCCAGCTGCGGGTGCGGGACGAGGACGCGCCCATGGCCGGCCGGCCCGAGTCCACCTACCGCTACACCGTCATCGACACCATCGGCGGCGGCGCCTCCGAGATCCAGAAGAACATCATCGCCCGGCGCAAGCTCGGGCTCCCGAAGAACTTCTGACCGTCCGGCCGGTGACCGACCACCATGACGCAGTCCGTCCGGCTGATGCCCGCGGCCCGTTGCGCGGCATCACCGTCCTCGACCTGGCCACCGTGGGACCGGCGGCCCGGGCCACGCGGCTGCTCGCCGACTACGGCGCCTCGGTGGTCAAGGTCGAGCCGGTCCCGGGGCGCGGGCCCGACCCCGTCCGGCCACCCTTCTTCGCCTACGGCGGCCGGCGCGGTTACCGCCGCGTGTGCATGGACCTCAAGAACGACGACGGACGCGACGCCTTCCTCGCCCTCGTGGCCGGTGCCGACGTGGTGGTGGAGAGCTTCCGTCCCGGCGTCCTCGACCGCCTGGGTTTGGGCTTCGACCGGCTCAGGGCCGTGAACGGCGGCATCGTTCTCTGCTCGACGACCGGCTTCGGCCAGGACGGGCCCAGGTCGGGATGGGCCGGCCATGACATCGACTACTTGGCCGTCGGCGGCTACCTGGGGGCGTGTGAGCCGCGGGCCGACGGGGGGCCGCCGATGTCGGGTGCCACCATCGCCGACGCGGCGGCCGGTGGGATGCACGCCGCGCTGGCCATCATGGCCGCGCTCGTCGACCGCGGCCCCGACGGCTCCGGGACCCATCTCGACGTGGCCGTGGCCGACGGGGTGCTCTGGCTGATGTCGCTGGCCGTCGACGAGCACCTGGCCACCGGGGCACGGGTAGGCCACGGCCACGACATCATCTCCGGCCGCTACGCCTGCTACGACTCCTATGCCGCGGCCGACGGGCGATGGTTGGCCGTCGGGGCCATCGAGCACCGCTTCTTCGCCAACCTGTGCCGGCTGCTTGGCTGCGAGCAGTGGGTCGACCATCAGCTCGACGACGAGGCCCAGGACAAGATGCGGGCCGACTTCCGGGCCGCCTTCGCCCAAAAGGACCGTGACACCTGGGTGGAGCTCTTGTCCGGGGTGGATACCTGCGTGGCTCCCGTGCTGGCCATCGGTGAGGTGGTCGACGACCAGCAGTTCACCGAGCGCGGCGCCTTGGTCGAGGCGCGACGGTCCGCCACCGAGGAGGAAACCCCACCGCGGTTCCGCCAGGTCGGACCGGTGCTGGCCGGGATGCCGGGCCGGGGGGAGCCGGTCGTGCTTCCCGATCCGGCGGCGACTCAGACCGAGGCGCTCCTGTCGGCCGCCGGGCTGGCGGCCGACCGGATAGCCGCCCTGTTCGACCAAGGAGTGGTGGCGTGACGGCCATCGGCGAGTCCGACATCGAGCGACTTGTCGACGTACCCCTGTACGAAGAGGACGGCGAGTTCCCCGTCGAGCAGGGCTATATCTGGACGTCGTGCGCGTCCGTCGAGAACGGCAATCCCTTGTTCTGGGAGCCCGAGGTGGCCGAGCGGGTGACCGGCGGCTCTATCGCCCCGCCCACCATGGCGTCGGTATGGTTCCGGCCCCACCACTGGGCGCCCAACCGGGCGACCTCGGGGTTGCCCCTCCAGGTGCACTTCGACCTGAAGGAGGGGCTCGGCCTGCCCGAGGCGGTCATGACCGACAACACGATCGTCTTCTTCGAGCCGGTCCGTCCCGGCGACCGGCTGCGCACTCGGCAGATCCTGCGCTCGGTGAGCGAGGAGAAGACCACTCGGCTGGGCACCGGCCGCTTCTGGGTGATCGACGTCGAGTACCACAACCAACGCGGCGAGCCGGTGGCGACCGAGAGCTACACCGGCTTCGGCTACCGCCGGCCGGCCGACGAGGCGGCCGCGCAATGAGCGCGTCGACCTTCACCCGTCGGCGGATCGACGACGTGGCCGTGGACGAGGAGCTGCCCCCCCTCCACTATCCGGTCACAGCCACCACCGTCGTGCTCGGGGCCCTCGCCGCTCGCGACTGGCGACCGATGCACCACGACCGGGACTTCGCCGTCCACCGCAACGGCACCCGTGACATCTTCCTCAACACCCCGAACCTGGCCCACTGGTTCGAGCGCTTCGTGACCGACTGGACCGGCCCCTACGGCCGGCTCGGCCGGATGAACTTCCGCATGCTCGGGTCGATCTTCCCCGGCGACACCATGGTCTTCGAGGGCCGGGTGACCGCAGTGTCCACCGACGACACCGGGTGCGGCTGGGTCGAGCTCGAGGTGGCCGTGTCCGTCGACGGTGAGCGAAAGACGACGTGCCGGGCCCGAGTGGCCCTGCCCACCGGCGACGAGGACAACCCCTGGGACCGGACGGGCGAGCGATGGCGACCGTGACCGGGCCCACCGGTCGCGGAGTTCATTCCATCGGACGAGGGGCCACCGCGGCCGCCTGTGAGGAGACGACCCCATGTTGGACCTGACCTTCAGCGCCGAGCAGGAGATGCTGCGCGAGACAGTGCGTGGTGTCTGCGCCGCCTCCTGCCCGCTCTCGGTCGTCCGCCAGCTCGAGGACGACGCCGTTGGCTTCGCCCCCGAGCTGTGGAAGCAGCTGGCCCACCTCGACCTCATCGGGCTGCAGCTGCCGGAGGAGTACGGCGGCTCGGGCATGTCGGCAGTCGAGGGCGTGGTCGTCTACGAGGAATTCGGGAGGGCGCTCGTCCCCTCGCCCCATTTCGTGAGCGCCGTCCTCTGCGGCACCGCCCTGGCCACCAGCGCCAGCGCCGAGCTCAAGTCGGAATGGCTGCCCCGGATCGTGACCGGCGAGGCTATCGTCACGCCGGCGTGGCTCGAGCCCGAGGGCGGATTCGGCGCATCCGGCATCCAGGTGCAGGCGGTGCCGGACGGCGACGGGTTCACCATCAGCGGCACGAAGCGCCATGTCGCCTTCGCTACGTCGGCGTCACGGCTGCTGGTGCTGGCCCGTACCGGCGGCGCCACGCGTGACGTCGATCTGTTCCTCGTCGACCCGGCCGCCGAAGGAGTCACGCTGACCCAGCAATTCTCGGTGGCCTCCGACACCCAGTACCGCGTCGACTTCGACGGCGTGCGGGTCATCGACGCGGACCGCATCGGCTCGGCCGCAAGTGGTTGGTCGACGTGGGACGAGGTGATGCACGAGGCCATCATCCTGGCCGGGGCCCAGGCCGTCGGTGGGGCCAGGCACGCCCTTGACATCACCGTGCAGTACGCCAAGGACCGCCACCAGTTCGACAAGCCGCTCGGGGCCTTTCAGGCCCTGGCCCACTACCTGGCCGACTCGGTCACCAACCTGGACGGGGCCGAGGTGCTCGTGCACGAAGCCGCCTGGGCGCGGGCCGACGGAAAGAGCGTGGCCAAGTTGGCGCCGATGGCCAAGCTCTACGCCTGTCGAACCTTCCGTGACCTGACGGCCACCGCCCAGCAGATCTTCGGCGGCATCGGGTTCACCGTCGAGTTCGACATCCAGCTGTACTTCCGCCGCGCCAAACAACTGCAGCTCTCGTGGTGGGACAGCCGCTACCTCGAAGAGCTCGTGGCCGCTGCTGTCCTCGACTGAGGAGGTACGTGCGCCGGGGTGCGCCGCCGTACGCCGGCGCCATTTACGGCCCCGTGACGGCCGTCAATCCCTCGCCTGATCAGCCCTTCTGCGCTACGGTCGGTCCGCCCGACGGGGGAGCGTCGAGCCCATGGGTACATGAGCATCAGCATGAGCACCAGGGGGAGGACGTATGGCGACTGACACCGCACCCGTAGCGACCCCACCACCGGCTGGCCGGCGCGATCGGAGCCCGCTCTTCCGCTTCTTCTTCGTCCACGAGATCGACGAGTATCCGCACGGTGCCAAGCGGACCGGCTACCTGGCGCTCGCCGTCCTCGCCACCATCGTCCTCTACTACACGTATTTCACCCAGACGGGTGTCACCCCGCAGATCCTGCAGTACTTCCACATGTCTTTCTCGTTCTACGTGGCCATCGTGGTCGTCTCCAACCTGCTCGGAGCCTTTGCATCGCTGCCCGCCTCGAGGACCGACCAGCTCGGGCGGTCCAACGTCGTGATCTACGGCCTCCTCATCGTGGGCCTGCTCGTCGCCGTCGGGGTTCCGGCGTGCAGCACCGAGACGGAGTTCTTCATCGTGATCTCCGCCCTCGGGGTCGTCGAAGGCGCCATCCTGGTCGCCACCCCGGCTCTCGTGCGCGACTTCAGCCCGCAACTGGGCCGGGCCTCGGCCATGGGGTTCTGGACGGTCGGCCCGGTGGCGGGCAGCCTGCTCACCTCCGTCGTCGCCACCAACACCATCAATTACTTTCTGCGCCACCACGGGGTGGGCGGCTGGAAATGGCAGTTCGTGATCTCGGGGGTGACGGCCCTCGTGGTCTGCGTCCTCGCCCTCTTCTTCCTGAAGGACCTCTCCTTCCGAATCCGCGAGCAGCTGATGGTCAGCGAGCAGGACCGCGCCCTCGTCGAGGCAAGGGCGCGGGGCATCTCCGTCGACGAGGTGGTGGCGGCGACGTCCCGTCCCTGGCGACAGATCCTCAAGTGGCAGCTCGTCGGCTCAGCCATCGGCATCTCGCTGTTCTTGCTCGTCTATTACGCGGCCTCCGGCTTCTTCACCATCTTCTGGGCCACCGTGTACCGGCACTCGAATGGCCTCAACCTCACGACCTCCAACGCCAACTACCTCAACACGTGGTATTGGGGGGCCGACGCGGTGGCTCTGATCGTCTTCGGTGTCCTGTCGGACAAGCTGCGGGTGCGCAAACCCCTCATGCTCATCGGGTCGATCGGGTCCATCGTCATGCTCATCCTCTTCTTGCGTCAGACCGATCACCCGACCACCAGCTTCTCGACATTGATCACCCTCGAGGTCTTGCTCGCCGTCTGCATCTCGTTGACCTACGCCCCATGGATGGCCGGCTACACCGAGATGGTGGAGGCCAAGAACCCGGCTCTGGTCGGGACGGGCCTCGCTCTGTGGGCGTGGATCCTCCGGCTGGTGGTGGGCCTCTCCTTCATTTTCCTGCCCCTCGTCATCAACTCGGTCAACCCGGTGGTCGACAACCTCGTCTACGCCCAGACACCGCCCAACGGTACGGCCCCCTTCAACGTCCAGGCCTTCCAGCTGGCCCACCCGAAGTCAGTGGCTTTCGCCGAGGCCAATGCCAGCTGGCTGAAGCCGCTCACCCTTCCGAAGAACGCGGCCATTGTCGCCGCCGTCAACTCGCACCCGACGACGGCCAACCTGGCTGCACTGGACAAGGCCGTCGGGCCGGCCGTCTACGCCAAGGTGCTCGCCAACGTCACGGCGCTCAAGACCCTCGTCGTCCCCTACCAGTCGCAGCTGACTTACCTCGCCGCCCACCAGAGCGCGCTCAACTCGCTGCTCAACGGAATCGGCAGGTCGGCCAAGCAGTGGCAGCACTGGTTCTGGGTCTGCGTGCTCGGCATGGTGCTCTTCATACCGACCATCTTCCTCAACCGCGGTCGGTGGAGTCCGCGCCGGGCCAAGGAGGACGAGGAGCGCCACAATGCCGAGGTTGCCGAGGAGCTCCACGAGCTCGTCGGCGCCAGCTCGGCCTGATCACCGTCGGTCGAGCCGTCTGACCGAAGGTCGGGCCCCCATCAGAAGCCGGTCAGTCGATCGTGCCCGGGTCCATTGCCACCACGGCCTCGACGGCGGCCAGGGCGGCACGCTCGCGGGCACCGCCCAGCATCTCCTCGGGCCCGGCGCTGTCGCCGCCCGTCCTCGTGCTGGCCACGAGGGGTGAGCGGGCGAGCACCACCACCCCGACCACCAAAGTCGCGAGCCCGAGGGTCTCGAGTGTGATCCAGCCCGGGCCGCTCCGGAGCCGGTCGCCGAAGAGGGTGATGCCGAGCACGATGCTCACAACCGGGTTGATGGTGATCATGGTGATGCGCGACGCCGTGATGGGCCCGGCGTGCAGCGCGTTCTGGATCAGGAAGACGGTGCCGATGCCGGAGATGGCCAGCAGGTAAGGCTGGGCATGCACGAAGACGTGGTCCCAGCCTTCGGTCACGTACGTGGTGATGGCCTTGGTCAAAGCGGCGGTGAAGGCGGCGGTGAGCGATGCGGACGCCCCGAAGGCGGCCGCCCGCCACCAGCGCGGTCCCCGCAGGGCGCTGACGATGCAGGCGGCAATGGCGCTACCGAGAACGATGTAAGTGAGTAGCCACCCGTGCTCGCTGGGGAGAGCCCGCCCGCCTTTGGGGTCGGCGGCCAAAAAGAAGATGCCCAGGCCGCCGACGACGGTGGCCGCGCCTACCCATTCCGGCCAATGCAGCCGGTAGCGGAACCACACGGCCAGGATGAGGAGGAGGAAGAGAAGCTCGGTGGTCAACACGGGCTGGACGATGGTGAGCGACCCGAACCGGAGGGCGGTGGCCTGTAGCCCGAAGACGACCAGCATGAGGGCGAAGCCGACGAGCCAAATGCCGCGGCGCAGGGCATGAGCCATGAGGCTGAGGCGCAGGGCGCTCGAGGCCGGTGCCGTCTCCACACCGATGCGCTGGAGCACCGAGGTGAGGGCGTTGACGGCCGCCGCCAGGGCTGCCAGCAGAAAGGCCATGTGACTGTTGTAGTCGAGCGGGGGCCGCCCGGCTTACCCGGCCGGCAAGTCAGGCCTGGATCTTCGTGAGTATCGACTCTGCGCCTACCGGGATGAAGCCGGCGGCCAGGAAACAGCGGATCGAGCGGGTGTTGCCAGGAGCGACGCTGGCGAAGACCACCTCTCCGGCCGCCAGGTGGTCGAGGGCGCCGAGAATGATCCGAGCGCCAAAGCCCCGGCTTCGGGCCGACTCGTCGGAGATCTCGATCGAGAGCTCACCACGATCAGCGAGCCCGGCGCCGATGGTCACGATGGCGCCACCTTCAGGGGGTGCCAGGTAGCGGACTCCAGCGCGCTGGTGCCGCGCCCGCCGGACTCGCTCGTTGTCGGGCGGGTCGGCCGTGGGTCGGAGCCAGTTGCCACCCTTTCCCGTCCCCCGGCCGGCGAGCACCATGTCCACGTGGCCGACGTTGGCATCGAGGCGCCGACCGAGCCACCCGAGGAACATCGGGCTCATCGGCGCGGCCATGTCGTCCGACGCCAGTTGGTGCCGCACCTCGTCCTCGGGGAGATCGGTGGCGATCAGGTGGTGGCCGGTGAAGCCGCACACGGCGGCCACGACCCGAGCCGGCGCCGGCACGAGCTCGAGTGCCCAATCCGGGTCGGGGAACTCACCTCGGGCCGCGGCCTCGCACACCGATCGCAGCCGGTCCTCGCCTTCGACCACCGATGTACCGACGACCTCGGCTGCGAGGTTCAGACCGACTCGGGAACGGCCGGGTGCTCGGGCTGCGACCAGCCGTTCCTCGGATGTCCATTGCCGATGCCGTCACGGCATTCGAGGCCCAGGGTGTAGCCCTCGAGGAAGTACTCGGCCTCCTGCTGGCGCGGATAGCGGTGCTCGAGCTCGCGGAAGCGGGGGGAGTGGGTGGCCTCGATGATGTGGGCCAGCTCGTGGACGATGACCGCGTCCAACACCCAGGAGGGGACGACCCGTAGTCGCTCCGAGATGCGCACGTCACCGGTCGACACCGTGCACGAGCCCCACCGCTTGTTCTGGGTCCGTGACCAGCGTATGGAGGCCGGGACGACGCCGTCGATATACCGGCGGCCGAGGTCCTCGGCCCGCTGCCGCAGCTCCTCGTCGGATGCCTCGAGGTGGGGCCGGTGGCGGCGGAGCCGCCCGGCCAGCTCGTCGACCATCCGGTCGCGGGCTTCACCTCGGAGGTGGGAGGGGACGACGACCACGATCCGATCGCCCTCCCAGTGGGCCCCGGCCGTCTTCTTACGGCGTGGGCTCACGCGGACCTCGACGTGGGGGTGGAACAAGGTTGGATCCTCGACGGTGTAGGCCATAGGCCCGACGCTATGGGGCCGCTGTGACGTGATGGGCGTGGTCATACCCAGGCGCTCCCCATCTCCTCGCATCTCTTGGTGGCCGGCGAAGAATCCGGCGTCCCACCCATCCGACCCGGCCGCCAGGTCTACTCGGGTTGGGGGCGGCGGCCGTAGGGGGCGGGGGCCACGGCCTCGGAAATCTCCTCGGGCAGCTCGTCGGAGGCGGGGCGCAGGGCCCGCCAGGCGGCGCCGCCCAGGATGCCGCCGACGATCGGGAAGATGATGAACACCCACAACTGATCGAGGGCCCAGCCTCCCTGGAACACGGCGGTGGACAGGCTCCGGGCCGGATTGACCGACGTGTTGTCGACCGGGATGGTTATGAGGTGGATGACGGTCAAGGTCAGGCCGATCGTCACCCCGGTCATGCCGACGGGCATGGACAGACGGCTGGTCGAGGCGATGATGAAGACGAAGACGGCGGTGAAGAACACCTCGTCGAGCATCACCGCGCTGAGCTTGAACCCACCCGGTGAGTGGATGCCGTAACCATTCGACGCGAACCCGGTGGCCGTGGCGTTGAAGTGGACCAAGCTGCCCTTGGCGATGATGTAGATGATGAGGGCGCCGACCAGTCCACCCACCAGCTGACCCACGATGTAGTACGGCAGTTCGATCGACTTCGTCTTGCCGATGACCCACAGGCCGAGGGTGACGGCCGGGTTGATGTGGCAGCCGGAGATGGAGCCGATGGCGTAGGCCGCCACCAGCAGGCTGAGCCCGAAGGCGAGGGCCACGCCGAGGACACCAACCGTGCCCTTGGGAAAGAAGTGGCCGGTGGCGAGGATGGCCGTGCCCGCACCGCCGACGACGAGGATCATCGTGCCGATGGCCTCGGCGATGCCGATTCTCAGGCGTTCGTTCATGACTCGTCCTTTCGTCCCGGAAGGAGTGCTCGACGCCGCGTGCCTGGCCGGGCTGCCCGTCCGCAGCCGATCTTACGAAGCGCGGCTTCCGACGACGGGGACGCTGTGGCCTACACCGGGAGAGTCGTTGACGCAGGTCCGGGCGCTGCCGGGGCCCGAGCAACCGCCGGTACCATGAGGGCGTGCGTCGGTACTTCTCCTCGCGCTGCATCGCGCTGCACGTCACCCTGCTCGTGCTGTTGCCCGCCTTTGCCTTCCTGACCAAGTGGCAGCTCAGCCGGGCCCTCGGGGGCAACACGCTGAGTTGGGCGTACACCTTCGAATGGCCGTTGTTCGCCGGCTACGCGGTGTACGTGTGGTGGAGCCTGGTCCACGACAGCGTCAACGGCGGGACCCAGCGGTGGCCGGGGGTGCATGGACAGGCCGACGGAGCGTCGAACGGATCGTCGCCAGACGTGGCCGCCGATGGCTCCCTTGCCATTGGCGGCCGATCGAGGCCGCCGCACCTGGAGCCGGGGTGGGCGCTCACCGGAGGCCGCGAGCGAAACGTGGCCATCGCCGCGGCGACGGCTGTCGACCCCGAGCGCAGCACGAGGGGCGAGCGTTTCGCCGAGCAGACCCCGGACGAGGCAGCACAGTTGGCGGCCTACAACCGGTATCTGGCCGAGCTGGCCGAGGCCGACGAGACCGACCAAGCCGACGACGCGGACGAGGCGAAAGCCCGGCGGCGCTGACCGGATGCCGACGCCGCCCGAGCAGGTGACCAGTTCGTCGCCCTTCCGCCATCTCATCGGCACCGACGTCCGCGCCGCCCTGAACCGCTACCGAGTGATGGCCTATGTCGTCGGGACGATGCTCATCATCCTCGTGTTCATCGCCATCCCGTTGCAGTACGGGGCATCACGGCCGGCTATGGCCCAAGTGGTGGCGCCGTTGCACGGCTACCTCTACATCATCTACCTGGTGTCCGGGGCGGACCTCGCCCGACGGGCCCACTGGCGCCTCGGCCGGATCCTCACGGTGGTTTGCGCCGGTTTCGTACCGTTTTTGGCGTTCTTCATCGAGCGTCGGGTCAACCGGCAGATGCAGGCCGAGCTGGCGGCCGAAGCCGCTCAGGTCACCGACTGAGTCAGCTGGCACCCCGCAGGAGGTGCCCCGGCCGTGCGCCGGTGTCGTGGCCGTCGGCGAAGGTGGTCTCCCCGCGCTTGATCGTCTCCACGTAGCCGGTCGCACCCTGCAGGAGGCGACGACCCCCGGCCGGCAGGTCGACGGCCACTCGGGGGTTGTCGAGCTGCAGGCGGTCGTAGTCGATCACGTTGAGGTCGGCGAGGGCACCCACTTCGATGGTGCCCCGGTCGTGCAATCCATAGAGCCGGGCCGTGTCGTGAGTCTGCTTCTTCACCACCCACTCGAGCGGGAGGCGCGCACCCCGGGTGCGGTCCCGGGTCCAGTGGGTGAGCATGAAGGTTGGCTGCGAGGCGTCGCAGATGATGCCGCAGTGCGCCCCGCCGTCACCCAGGCCGAGAGCCGAGCGCGGGTGGAGCAGCATCTCGTGGGTCGGGTCGAGGTTGCCGTCGGAGTAGTTGAGGATGGGCATATAGAGCAGCCCCCGACCTTCGTCCTCGAGCATGGCGTCGTAGGCCATGGCCGTGGCCGAGCGTCCCGCCGTCGCGGCCATGGCGGCCAACGACCTCTCCGGGCCCGGCTCGTACTCGGGCGGGCATCCGAGCGCATAGGTGGTCCGCAGCGTGTGCTCGATTCGCTCGGCCGACTCCTTGTCGGGGGCCTCCCATTCCTCGATGGATCGGCGCACCTCGGTCCGACGGAGGGCGGCGACGAACTCGTCGTTCGTGAGCGCCTTCTCCTTGAGCTGCACGTAGGCGGGGATCTGGTCGAACAGGCAGTAGGTGGTGAAGTGACCGGTGAGCAGGCCGAAACCCCGGCCGGCCACCTGCGGCCACAGATCGGCTCCCTCGTCGCACGCCCGACGGCACTCCTCCATGAGCTCCCGCCAGAGGTCAGGGGCGGGGTCGACCTGAACGAGGGCGAAGGTCACCGGTCGGTGGATGGCGGCTGACAGCCGGCGCATCCAGTCGACCTCCTTGCGGGGCTTCACCACGTCCTCGCCGGTGGCTCCCGCCGGGGCCAGCTCGAAGATGCCCGTTCCCAGCTCGCGGAGGGCGGCACCGATGCCGAAGAGCTCGTCCTCGGCGGCGTAGGTGCCGGGCACCGGCTCGCCGTCGATAGCCCGATGGGCGATGGTGCGCGACGTCGAGAAGCCGAGGGCGCCGGCCGCGACGGCCTCCTTGACCACTGCCTTCATGGCCGCGATCTCCTCGGCATTGGCCGACTCGTTGCGAGCGCCCCGATCCCCCATCACGTAGGCACGCACGGCCCCGTGGGCAATCTGGGTACCCACGTCGACGGTCCAGCGCCGTCGGTCAAGGGCATCGAGGAACTCGGGGAAGGTCTCCCACTCCCATTGCATCCCCTCCGACAGGGCGGTGCCCGGGATGTCCTCCACTCCCTCCATCAACCCGATGAGCCACTGACGTCGGTCGGGCCGTGCCGGAGCGAAGCCGACCCCGCAATTGCCGCAGACGATGGTGGTGACGCCGTGCCAGCTGCTCGGGGCGAGCACCTCGTCCCAGGTGGCCTGGCCGTCGTAGTGCGTGTGGACGTCGACCCAGCCTGGCGCGACGAGGAGCCCGTCGGCATCCACCGTCCGGCGGGCGAACTCGCCGCCCAGGTCGCCGACGCCGCTGATTCGACCGCCGTCGACGCTGACGTCGGCTGTCGTTGCCGTTCGGCCGGTCCCGTCGACAACGGTGCCTCCGCGGATCAGGAGATCATGCATGGCCGCTCCTCTTGCTGGCTCGTTCGATGCTGGCACGACACCGCTCATCCCGCAACGCATGGGTTCAGTTCTTTCGTGCTCAGGCGTGGTCGTCGGGCGGGATGGAGTAGGTGACCTGGGCCTTGGCCACCAGTGACTCTGCGTCGTCGACGTCCACGGTGCGCAGGGCCACCTCGACCACGGCCAGTCGCCGTCCGAGTTTGAGCAATGAGCCATCGGCGACCACGTCCACGAGCGGCGGCTTACGGAAGAAATCGATGTGAAGGCTGGTGGTCACGGACAGAGCCACCGGGCCGATCTGACCGACGATGACCAGCCAGGCCGCGCAGTCGGCCAGGGCCATGAGTGATGGACCCGCCACCGTGCCACCGGGCCTGCTCTGCTCGATGCCGACCGGGAGCCGGAGTCTCACCGTGGAGGCGTCGATGTGCTCGACGATGTAGGGAAGGGGTGGGCCGGGGAACGCTTCGGAGAGGAAACGCTGGAGCTGCTCGACCGACATGACAGGTCGTTCGGTCACGGCCGCAGCAGCGTAGCCAACCTGACGCGAGCCGGGTCATGCAAGAGTGGGGGAATGCTGACCGACGAGAACCAGGTCGCTGCCGAGTTGGCGGAGAGGGCCGGTCGTGGCCTACTCGAACTACGGAACCGGTCCGAGGGAGGAAAGGCCGCCGGTGCCGAAGGCGATCAGTGGTCCCACCGGCTGATCGTCGATGCGCTCCGGGAGCGGTTCCCTGGCGACCGGGTCCGCTCGGAGGAGTCCACCCGCGCCGAGCCGATCGACACCTCTGACGGCCGGGTGTGGATCGTCGACCCACTCGATGGAACCCGCGAGTTCGGCGAAGGCCGGACCGACTGGGCAGTGCACGTGGCTCTGTCGGTCGACGCCGAGCCGGTGGTCGGCGCGGTGGCCCTACCTGGTCTCGATGTCGTTCTGCATACGGGATCGCCGCCATCGGTGGCTTCGTCCGAGGCCAAGCCCCGCCTGGTGGTGAGCCGGACGCGCCCGCCCGCCTTCATCCCCGCCCTGCTCGAACGGCTGGGGGCCATCGAGGTGCCCATGGGATCGGCGGGGGCCAAGATCGCCGCCGTCATCCGGGGCGAGGCCGAGATCTACGTCCATGCGGGGGGCCAGTACGAGTGGGACTCGGCCGCACCTGTGGCCGTGGCCCTGGCTGCCGGGCTGCACGCCACCCGGATCGATGGGTCGCCGCTCCGATATGCGCAGCCCGATCCTTGGCTGCCCGACCTCCTCGTGTGCCACCCGGAGTTGGCGCCCGCCGTGCTCGGCGCGCTGCAGGAGCTCGGGGTTGCAGGATCACTATGAGCCCGAGCTCCGTTCTCGAGCCCGCTTCACTCGGTCCGATCCAGCTGCGCAACCGGGTGATCAAGGCGGCGACCTTCGAGGGAGCGACACCGAAAGGGGCCGTGACCGACGACCTCATCTCGTTCCACCGACGGGTGGCGGCTGGGGGAGCGGGCATGAGCACGGTGGCCTACCTGGCTGTTTCACCTGATGGACGGACCGATCGGCACTGCGTTGTGTTGGCCGAGCCAGCTGTGCAGGGTTTGCGGCGACTCACCGATGCCATCCACGCCGACGGCGCGGCGGCCTCGGCCCAGATCGGTCATGCCGGGCCCGTGGCCAACGCCCGGTCGAACGGGTGCGCTGCTTTCTCCCCGTCGCGTCGCCTCGGGGCGTCGGGCGCTCTGACCCGAGCGGCATCGGACGCGGACCTCGGGCGTATCACCGACGACTACCGTCGAGCGGCGCAAGTGGCGGTCGAGGCGGGGTTCGACTGCCTCGAGATCCACCTCGGCCACAACTACCTGTTGAGCTCGTTCTTGAGCCCTCGGCTCAATCGGCGGAAGGATCGTTGGGGCGGCTCGCTCGAGAATCGTGCCCGGTTCCCCCGTCAGGTGGTATCGGCAGTGAGAGAAGGGGCCGACGGGGCTGCGGCGGGAAAGGTGGCGATCACGGCCAAACTGAACATGGCCGATGGCGTGCCCGGCGGATTCTGGCTCGACGAGAGCACTGAGTTCGCCCGGATGCTCGAATCGGACGGCGCTCTCAATGCTCTCGTGCTGACCGGCGGCAGTTCTCTCTCGAATCCGATGTACCTGTTCCGTGGGGAGGCACCCCGCCGTGAGTTCGCGGCCACCCTGCCACTGGCGATGCGAGTGGGCTTTCGCCTCGTCGGATCCAAGTTCTTGCGCGAGTATCCGTTCGAGGAGGCGTTCTTCCTGCCCTATGCCCGGCAGTTTCGAGAGGCGGTGTCGCTGCCGCTCGTCCTCCTCGGTGGCATCAATCGGCTGGAGACCGCAGAGATGGCCCTGGCTGAAGGTTTCTCGTTCGTGGCCATGGGTCGGGCTCTGTTGCGGCAGCCGGACTTGGTGGCACGTTGGGAGAAGGGAGAGTCGCTCGTGGGCTCCTGCATCCACTGTAACAAGTGCATGCCGACGATCTACTCGGGGACTCGGTGCGTGCTCAAGGGTTCGCGCCACTCGGAGTGACTCCTTGTCGATCGACGCCGAGCCACGTGGTCGGTGTCAATCGCGTTTGGGCGGGATCCTGTTGCCTCGCTCGTAAGATGGCTTTCGTGTCTGACATGTGGCCCACGTAGCTCAGCGGATAGAGCACTCGTTTCCTAAATGAGGTGTCGCAGGTTCGAGTCCTGCCGTGGGCACGATTGTGATGTCGCGGGGGAGAGAGGGAGACAGGCACCACGGCGACGACAAAGGCGACGCGGACCCCGAAGCGAAGGGGCCAGGCCGGCCGGCCACCCGAGGCGGGGAAGGGAGGGAAGGGGCGGAGAGAGGGCGGGGGCGTTATCCCCTATCCCACAACGGCACTTTGAGGACATGCCCCTGCCAGCTTCAGTGCCCGGACTCCATTGCCGATCAGTTCTGTATGAAGTGGCGCAGCCGTCGCTGGCTTTACCCCGACGACGGCGATATGCGGTTCAGGACCTATCTTCGGGCTGCATACCAACGCCCAGGCGGGCGCCTTGCTTCTGGAGCCGTCCTACGCTGTGCGCAGGCATGCGCATGGGCACTTCGTCGCTGTTGCCGTGGCTTCTCGGCCTCATGGCAGCAGTCTGGGACGAGGCGTCCCTGCGTTGAGCACACGGAGTCAACCTCCAACGCTTTGGTGCCCCACAACGCCGGATCAGTGGGCATGCAGGTATCTGCGCTGAGGAGCCTGCCCACTACGCTCCGAGCGTGGGTGAGGATGCATCCATCACGCTCTATCGAGGCAAAGCGAACCTCATCGACCTTGAGTCACCATTTCATGTGGTCATCGACGGCAAGTCCGTGGGGCGACTCCTCGCCCAGGAGTCCACGACGTTCGATGTGAAGCCTGGACTGCATCTCCTGTCGGTCACGTACTTCCTTCTTCGCAGCTCCAACGATTTGGTCGTTCGTGTGTCCCCAGGCGAGGCAGCGGAATTCACTTGTCGCACCCGCTGGTTTGGCTCCCCGCTCATCTCCCCCAAGTGAGGACCCACCTGCCCCTCAACACCGGGTCGGTGGGCCCCCTTGGCTGCCACTGACAGGCAGTCGGACCGTCAGCGGATGGGGCTAGGGTCCAAAGAACCCCGAGCACAAGGACGTGTCTCCGATGCGAACGATGGCGCAGATTTCGATTCCGGTTGAGGCCGGCAACGCTGGGATCAAGAGCGGCAACCTGCCAAAGACCATTCAGGAGATGGCCGAGCGGTGGAAGCCAGAAGCCATGTACTTCACGACCTTTGATGGGAGGCGAACCGCGTACATCGTCTTCGACATGCCGGACGCTTCGGCCATCCCGGTCTTCGCCGAGCCGTTCTTTATGGAACTCAATGCAGAGGTGATCTTCGCCCCGGCGATGAACGCAGAGGACCTCCAGAAGGGACTCTCTGGCATCGGCTGACTGACAGGTTCGGCGTCACCTCCCGATCTCCAACCAGCCTTCTTTGCAGTCGAAGCCTGCCCAGGCGTCACGCAGGAAGAGCCGGAGCCCTCCTTGTCGCCGAAGATCGGCCTAGCCGGTCAGGTGCGCCGCTCGGCGAGGATATGCACCGCCCCTGATCAGGCACATCCGGGCGTGGTGCGTCCTGAAAGGGGAGTGATGACGATGTAGGAGATCGCCAGCACGAACCGTGCTGTGTCAGGGATGGAGGGAGGCCCTCCGGGTTCGCCGTGCAGGCGGAGATCCCAAACCGCCGCAGTGTCATGCCGGTCAAGAGCTGGGGTGGGAAGCGACTGCGGAGAAGGCTCGCGATCAGCGGGTCAGGTGAGCAACGAGAAGACGAACATGTGTGAACCACTGCCGACGCATCGAGAATGTGAACGATGACATCGAAACCGAGGCCAGCACGCCCGCCTCGGGACAAGGGCGCGCCCTTCGGCGTGTCCGCAGCCAGGGAGCTGCCTGTATGTGGCCCTGGTGGTGTCCGGTGTAAAGGTGGCGTGAGCTCGTTGCAGGCCCTGGCATGGAACAGGAGAATCTGTCGTCTCGATATTGAACGGCCAGTCGAAATGGGTGCTATCGGCCCCCCCTGGTCGTCGAGAGGGAGAACCCCCGTGTGGCCACGGCCGCCCGGGTGAGAGTACCGATGCGAGGCACAGAGGCGGACCAGCTCGTAGTAGCGATGAAGGCTCGGTAATGGGGCTGGAGCGAAGGGGCTGGGCAGGCCAGGTCACCCATCAGTCAACCCTTCGGGGGAGGAGCTGATGGAGGGACCACCGTTGGGAATGAAGTCGTTTGAGATTCGAAAGCGCCTCGTCTACGAGGCGTGGATGAAGGTCCAGGCGAACGACGGAGCACCGGGGGTGGACGCGGTCAGCATCGAACGGTTTGCGGACGACGAGAGGGACAACCTCTACAAGCTGTGGAACCGGATGAGCTCGGGGAGCTACTTCCCCGGGCCGGTGCGGGCGGTGGAGATACCGAAGGACCATGGGGAAGGGGTCAGGGTGTCGGGGGTGCCGAACACGGTGGACCGCATCGCCCAGACGACAGCAGCGATGCTGCTGGAAGAGGAGCTTGAGCCGATCTTCCACCATGACAGCTATGGCTATCGTCCGGGGCGAAGTGCCCATGACGCCCTGGCCGTTACTCGTCAGCGCTGTTGGAAGAAGGACTGGGTGTTGGACATCGACGTCCGAGCCTTCTTCGACAGCGTTCCCCACGATCTGTTGCTCAAAGCGGTGGCTCACCACACCGACCAACGCTGGGTCCTGCTCTACATCGAACGGTGGCTCACCGCCCCCATGCAGATGCCAGACGGGACCCTTCTGCCACGAGAGAAGGGAACCCCGCAAGGGTCCCCGATCTCCCCGCTGCTCGCCAACCTCTTCATGCACTACGCGTTCGACAAGTGGATGGACCGGGACCACCCCGGCAGTCCATTCGAGCGCTACGCGGATGACGTGGTCATCCACTGCGACACCGAGGCAAAGGCCCTACATCTGTGGGCCCAACTCGCGAAACGGCTCGGGTCCGTTGGACTCGATCTGCACCCCGAGAAGACGAAGGTCGTGTACTGCCAGGACACGAAACGCCGCAAGGACTTCGAGCACACCAGCTTCGACTTCCTCGGCTACACCTTCCGGGGTCGTCTGGCCAAGGGTCGGCGGGGGTTCTTCACGAGCTTCCTTCCAGCCATGAGCGCCCAGGCGAAGAAGGCGAAGGGCAAGCAGATCAGGGACTGGCACCTCAACCGTCGCAGTGGCACGGACCTGTCCGGCATCGCCTGGGCCATCAACCCCCAGGTCCGAGGCTGGATCAACTACTACGGGGCCTTCTATCGCTCCGAGTTGTATTCCATCGCACGGCGCATCGACGAGCATCTGGTCAGATGGGCCATGCAGAAGTTCAAGCGACTGCGAGGGAAGCCTCAGCTGGCAAGGACCGGTTGCGTTCGGAACAACAGCGCAATCCCCGGCTCTTCGCCCACTGGCACCTTCTCGCAGCCACTCCCAACCGACCCGCAAGAGCCGGATGAGCCGAGAGGTTCACGTCCGGTTCTGTGAGAGCCGGGGGGTGCGATTCCCCCCGGCTACTCGACTGGATAACTGGCTTATGGGCAACCGAGGCCCACACGACGGCCCAGAGCGATGCCGGTCGGGAGCTTGCTGACCCAGCCTCACCCAGGGGGCGCAGGAGGCGATGATTATGAGCGGTGCTCGGGTCGGTGCTCCCGACGCCGATTCCCATCCACGGTGTCCGTCGGTCACTTTGGCGAGGTTGAGGCCACGAATGTAGTGACATGACCGTGGAGAGCGCCGATGAGGCTGGACATCCCGTTGGAGTAAGGACTTCCGGCTATGGTCGCCGCATTCCATGGGCTCAGCATGGACGAGTAGACGATTGTCTCTGGAGGTGCTGCCATGGCGCAACGTGTTGGGTCCCGATTGTCCCGGTTAGCGATGAGGGCCGGTACTGCTATCGGTGTTGCTGGCTGGACTGGCTGCCGTTGTCCTTTCAGTGACGCTCGCGGGAGCGCAACCAGCGGCTGCCTTGACACCCCCTTACGCTTACGTGGCCAACTACGGCGGCACCGTGAGCGTCATCAAGACCTCCACCAACAAGGTGGTAAAGACGGTGACGGTCGGCGACGGGGCAGCCGCGGTCGCCATCGCCCCCAACGGGAGCGACGCCTACGTGACCAACGACGGCTCCGGCACTGTGAGCGTCATCCAGATCTCCACCAACAAGGTGGTGAAGACGGTGACGATCGGCGGCGACCCAGACGGGGTCGCCATCACCCCCAACGGGAGCGACGCCTACGTGACCAACGGCAACGCCCTCGGCACCGTGAGCGTCATCCAGACCTCCACCAACACGGTGGTGAAGACGGTGACGGTCGGCGACCTCCCAGAGGCGATCGCCATCACCCCCAACGGAAGGGACGCCTACGTGGCCAACGCCAACTCCGGCACCGTGAGCGTCATCAAGACCTCCACCAACACGGTGGTGAAGACGGTGACGGTCGGCGACGCCTCACAGGGGGTCGCCATCACCCCCAACGGAAGGGACGCCGACGTGGCCAACAGGGAGTCCAACACCGTGAGCGTCATCAAGACCTCCACCAACAAGGTGGTGAAGACAGTGACGGTCGGCGACGACCCAGACGGGGTCGCCATCACGTGAGTTTCTAGACGGACACAACACCCTTTCGGAGCCCGATCAAAACCGATACTTCGGTCGAGTCTTGTGTCGAAGTCGCTGACTCCAGACGCAACGGATTGGGTGGTTGAGGATAATCAGCACCTGTTTCGGCCCGACCCCGGGTCCGGTCAAGTGGGCCTGGGCTTTGGGACGACGTCGTCCCAACCGAAAGCCCCACATCTCGGGCATTGGGGTACGCCGTCGGCAATGAGGGTGTCTTCCAGCGAGTGCTCCGATCCGCACCTTGTGCAACCCCATACCGCCGCCAAGTCCACAAAGCCGGAATCCGCGTCGCGACTCGTAGGGTCGACCTCCGAGTGCTGACGCGCTGCTTTGAGGAAAGCAATCATTTCGTCTGGCCCTAGGTCATCGAATCGAACAGCCTCTCCCGCCATGAGCGTTCAGGCTACCCATTTTGATAGACGCGAGGGGTCGAAGGGGCGTCCCCTATCGATGCTCCTATGGATTGTCAACGGCGAGTGCTGACCTCGGAAGCTGCGTGAACACCTCTCGAGCCACGTAGCGCTTGAGGCAGCGGATCGCCTCCTTCTTTGTCCGACCTTCCTTCATCCGGCGCTCGATGTAGTGCTTGGTTCTCGGGTCGTTGACCATCCGGGTGAAAACGATGTGCCAGAGCGCTGAGTTGGCTTGGCGGTCCCCGCCGTCGGTTGAGCCGGTGGCGCTGCTGCTTGCCGCTTGAGGCATCGAGGGGAGACACCCCGCAGAGCTTGGCGAAGGCGGCCTCGTTCTTCAGGCGTTCGGGGTTGTCGCCGGCGGCCACCAGGAGGGCCGAGGCCACGTCGGTGCCCACGCCATCGACGGCATTGAGCTTCGGTGCGGTCTCGGCAACGAGGGTCTTGAGCACTCGGTCGATCTCTTTGACCTCTTCTTCAAGGGAAAGGGCCCGCCGGCCCAACGTCCGCAAGGTGAGCTTGGTCACCGTCGCCACGTCGGTCTTTCCGGTGTGGCGAAAGGCGCTGGCCACCTGGAGGACCTTGTAGATGGAGAGGTCGCGCAGCTCGGCGCGGAGCTCGTCAGGCGCGGTCGAGATGAGGCTGCGCATCTGGTTGAGGGCCTGGGTCCGGTTGCCCCTGGCCGAGCGCCGGGCCACCGCAATACCCGCATGGCCTCGCCGTTTCCGTCCCTGGTCTTGGCCGATCCGGTGGCGTCGCCACCTTGGGCGGCCCGGGCTGCAGCCACGGCGTCGTGCGGGTCCGACTTGCCCGTGCGCCGGCGGCGCTGGCGATTGGGCCGGTCCACCTCGACGACCGCAACCTGACGGGAAAGCATGTGGCGGGTGAGTCCGGCACCGTAGCTGCCGGTTCCTTCCACGCCGACGAGCTCAAGGGTCCCGAAGCCTTCGAGCCAGCTCAGCAGTTCCCGATAGCCCGAGGCCGTGGCGGCAAAGCTCTCCACACCGAGCTGGGCTCCTCGCTCGTCGAGGGCGGCCACGACGTGCACATCAAGGTGTGTGTCGAGCCCTCCGGTGATTCGGCGCGCGATAGTGGTCATCGTCATCTGTTCCTTTCGCTTGGGTGGGTGACACCGCACCAGCAAGACGATGGACAGGACAGCGAAGGGCCTGTGCGGCAGGCTCCTATGAGGTCACTCCGTCCGACCGGTTGGTGTCGGGTGAGTGTCCGAGCCAGGCCGACGAATCGACTTGAGGACAGTCCCAACGGACGTCAGCCGGTATTGATGGAGTCAGACCTGGCTCGGGCATTCACCCACACGCTGGCCAGTTCTCCATCCGGAGTGGTGGACCGTCAGCGAGCAATATCAATCCTCGCTGCCGGCTCGGAGGCGTTATCGAACGGGCGGCGCTTGCTGCGTGCTAACTGCCACCGACCGGCTGCGAGTGGGATACCTCGCCGAACACATTTAGGGGTCACCAATGCCGTAAGAACCGCGCCGACTCAACCCGTCGCCTAGGCGACGAGAACTCTAGAGCATGGCAAAATCACCGGCAACGGACATCGCCTGGACACCCGTGGTGCAGTTACCGGAGGGTGGGGGTCCGGTCACCTCGTCTAACGCACCGGTCGCTGGATACGAACCAGTTACCGTCCCGGACATTTCCACTGCCGCGTCGCCCGTGCCCTCTTCGCCGATGCCGATGTTCGAACCACTTCCAAGTGTCAGCTCGCTCTTCTTCGCACCATTGCTGTAGCGGAGGTGCAGCTTGCCGAGAATGTTGACATGTGTTTCTGAGCTGCAGGTAGACCCTCCGTTTGCGAAGTTGAAATGCCCAGTAAGTTTGGCAGAAGACACCGAGGGAGTGCCCCCCGAGCAAGCTGAAAGCGAAATGTCAACGGTTGCCTTCACCTTCCCGGTTCCCGTGTCGGTCCACGCAGGAGAGAACTGGACACTTCCGGTCTCGTGAGAGCAAGAATAGGTACCGGTTCCCGTCGTCGCCCTTGCCCAGGCCGGACTTCCACCGGCTACCGCTAACGTCGTGAACGCCAAGCCGGTCGCGGCGACTCCGATGATCAGATTGCGTAAGCGCATGGACGCTCCTCCATTCACCGGGGGAAGGCGTTGTGCCGCTGATGGACCAATCATGGCATTTTCTCGACAGACTCGCAGTTGTGTTTGATTGCCGGAGTCAGGGTCCCCCAGACCGCCGGCTCCGGGAGCATTATTTCGAGACGAGCGCTTGCCAACCGCGAACTGCCGCCGACCGGCACGACGGGGATACCCGTTCGTCGTTTCAAGGAGCGGGCTAGGAAAGTCCCGCAGGATGCGCTGGCACCCACAAGGGGGGCGGGTTGGCAGAGACCGCGACGCGTCCAGTTGCCGATTGCCTCCGGTCGGGTCAAGCTGAAATGTGCCTGAAAACCGATTCGTCGGCGAGGTTGCCAGAGCCTATGACCAACCTGGGACTGGGATGTTCGCCGACAGCGTTCTCGAAGCGACCGTTGATTGTCTTGCCGAGTTGGCCGAGGGCGGAGCGGCGATGGAGTTTGCTATTGGTACTGGCCGGGTTGCCGTCCCTTTGGCTGCCCGAGGCGTTCCAGTCGTCGGGATTGAGTTGTCCGCGGACATGCTGGCGGTGTTGCAAGCGAAGCCCGAAGCCAGCGCTATCACGGTCGTCGAAGGTGACATGGCCTCAACCTACGTTGAGGGCGACTTCTCCCTCGTGTACCTGGTATTCAACACCATCACGAACCTGACATCGCAAGATGAACAGGTCGCGTGTTTTGAGAACGCTGCCCGCCACCTTCGACCCGGCGGCCGCTTTGTGATCGAGAACGGCGTGCCCGGTCTTCGTCAGTTACCGCCGGGAAGCGCCGGTGTCCCTTTTGCGGTGACAGATGACTACATTGGCATCGACGACTTCATTGACCGCACCCATAGACAGATCTCCCGGTCTCGACACTTCTACCGAACGAGCGACGACAGCTTCCGCGAGTTCACCGCACCGTTCCGGTATGTGTGGCCAGCAGAGTTGGACCTTATGGCTCGGATCGCCGGTATGACGCTCGAACATCGATGGACATGGTGGGACCGCTCGCCGTTCACTGGTGAGAGCGGCTTGCATGTCAGCGTGTGGCGCATCCCAGAGGAATAGACACCGTCGCTCACTCGTCCTCCGTCTGGCCTTCCACGGTCCCCGTTCGCCGGAAGTGGGCGTTACAAGACCCTCGGCGATTGATGGGGCGGTCAGGCCATCGGTTCGGTGATGAGAAGAACGTTGGGGGTACGTCCCACGAAGCCGAGGGTGATGAGCAAAAGAAGAACTACGCCGATCCGTTTCCAAAAGCTCCATCGATCCTCGACGGCGGCCACCACCCGCTGACCCGAGGCGTTTATCAGAGGAATCGCACGGCGAAGAGCCTTCTCCTGGCTCTCGCCGCCGAACAGGCCGATCCAGCCGCCCTTGTAGTGCACCATGTGCAGCTCGTTGTATGAAGGCGGCGTGTAGTGGGGGCGCTCGACGGCCGTCTGGACCTGGATCCTGGTGACCTGAGGGCTGGTTGCAGTGACCATCGAGTTCGGAGGAGGTCCAGCGACCGGCTCCGTTCGATAATCGGGATGCCGTTCCGGCGGATACCACTTTCCGTCACTTGCTTGCCACCAGTCGGGTCCCTGCTGAACGTCGCTCATCGCCGCCCTTTCCTTCACTCGCGCCGCCGCCCCCCGGTGACGGCCGACGATATCCCAGGTCAGACAGCGGTGGCCAAGGATACGGACCGGAGTGTCACCGGCTGCCCCGACCGCCGGCTTATGGGCCAGGCGACCATCGCGGGCGGCAACCGTGGGTTAGTTCAACTTGCCTTGACGGACCCCCGAGCCTGTAGCTCAAGGGCTATCCGGGTACCTCGATTGGTCAAGGCCAAGGGAACTGTCATGACGCTGCGATTTGCTTGAGGCACGCGCTCGACCTGGATGAGCCCGAGAAAGGCAAGTCGGTCGACCGTCGCCCCATGCACTGACCAGGATGCTGCACGCGCCTCTGGGTCCAGCCCATCTAAGAGGACCTGCTTGTCCAGCGGTGACAGCACCACCTTCAAATCGTATGGTCGGCGGGACGTCGATAGTGGGATGACACGCGAACCGACCCCCGGCGGTCGGGCCGAGGGCCGGTTAGGGCAGGAAGGTCAGCCTACGCGAACCGACCCCGGCGGGAGCCGGGGCCGGCCACATGCAATAACTGAGGAGGCAGATCAGCTACCCCCTCTGGACGGTTTGGAAACGTCGGGTCAGGGTTGCCGCTCGATTAGGACACTCAGGGACATCGAGCCCCACGGCCGCCGTGACGCGGATTCGTGGCGTCGCCTGGGCTTGAACACTCACCTGACAGTCCTTCACCCCTGACGGCAAAATGCGTCCGGAGCCTCGCCTTCGGCATAGGGGGGTCTCCGGACCATCCACACGAGCAAAGCGCCGACTCGACGCCAGGGGGTCGGGTCAGATATCGGCCAGTAGCTCGGGCGGGTCGGGTCCCTTTCGGCCGTCCGCAAAGCGGCGGCAAACTGGACCCGTCAACACTCTCGGCGATAGGAACTCATAAAGCAACAGGTGTCCACGCAATTCGACGCCCTTGCCGTCGGCGACTCGCCCCCGAGGTTGACCCGCCGCCACATGGGGATTAACGGATACAACCGCACGTCGTCGAGCCCCTCGAGGTGGTCCTGGCAGCTCCATACAGTCCAGCGCCTGCCCTTGGTTCGTATAGCGGCCTGTCCAGCATGCGGACTCCTGACAGTGGTTGGAATGCCCGACGCCACTCCGTACCATCCGCCAGCACCGGCCCTTTTCGACGAAGAAGCCGGTGGCCAGAACGGGCGCTGTCGTGACCATGACGGGAAGCTAGCCGGAGGGTGAGGAACGGCCCCGAGAGGTCACACCCGCGACGTTGGCAGGGCTCTCCCGAGCAGCTTGTGTCAGGCTGTTGGCGTCGGCGGACAGGGGTTCCTCCGGCGGGAGGTGGGGAGATGACCAAACTGCGGCTTTTGCTCGCGCTCGTGGTTGGAGCGGGCCTCGGGCTTGGGTTGACCTTCGGAGTTCAGGCTGCGGCCGGAGGTCCCAACACCACTTACTACGCCTGCCTGTCGTCCCACGGTGCCCTGTCCAAGGTGGGGACTTCGGCTCCGACCTGTACTGGGGGAAAGCAGTTGATCTCCTGGGACTCTCAGGGTCCTGAGGGCGCCCAAGGTCCTGCGGGCGCCCAGGGTCCTCCGGGCCCCAATGGCGTCACCTATGACTGTTCGGTGACGCCCTATGCCGGAGTCGACCTTGCCGACTGCACCCTGGCCGACGACAACCTCCCGGCCGCCAACCTGGTCGGCGCCGACCTGGTCGGAGCCGACCTCGATGGAGCCAACCTGAACAGCGCCAACCTCTCGGGGGCCAATTTGAGCGACGCGGCCTTGAACGAGGATCAATCGAATGTCTCCGCCAATTTGCAAAACGCCGATCTACCCGGCGCCAACCTGACCAATGCGACCTTGGAGGACGCCAACCTGACTCAAGCCATCCTGTCCACCGCCAACCTGACCGACGCTGGCCTGGACAATGCCAACCTGACCGACGCCGCCCTGAACGGCGCCAATCTATCCATCGCTAGCCTCAACGGCGCCAACCTGACCGGTGCTGACGTCAACAGCGCCATCTTGATTAACACCGAGTTGGTCAACGCCAACCTGACCAATGCCAACCTTGGCGGGACGGTCGTTACTGCGGGTGAACTGTCCTTCGACACGTGGAGCAACACGACATGTCCCGACGGGACGAACAGCAACAACGACGGGAATACCTGCGTCAACAATCTGACCCCGTAGTGGTGGGTGCGCTGTCTAAGCGGTACGTCCGGCGTGGATGTACCGAGGGAGCAACAAGGAGCTGGAGAGGACCCTCAGGCTGCTGAGGTTGTAGGCCCCACGTCCTCACGTCCGCCAGCTCGTCGAGGTGCTCCTGGCAGCTCCAGACTTGCCACCGCCGGTCCTTCGGGTTGACGTAGCCGCCCGTCCAGCCGGCGGGCACCCGACAGTGGGAGGCGTGGCCGACACCGTCGTCGACCATCCGCCAGCACCGACCCTCCTCGACGTAGAAGCCGGGGGCCAGAACCGGCGCTGTGGTGACCATGAGACGAAAATTACCGGGAGGGTGGGAACAGTCTTCGGAACCGCTACACCCACGACCTGGGCACGGTGGGGACGCAGGATTGGACACCTTGCCAGCGACCTATTGCTTGTCCCACGCCAGGCACGAGTGGGCCAGGGGCAGGCCGGTCTTCGGGGATGGTGAGTCCAGCGTTATCGGGGCGAGTGTCTTCACCCGTGGATCAGACCCAGGGCGACCGCCCGGGACGGCCCCCCAGTGCGCGTAGGTCGTCGATCCGCAGATTCAGATCAATGGTTGGGTCTTTGTCCTCCGGACTGCTGCGGCTCCTGGTGGCCCCCTCGGGTGGCGGCCCCGGGGTGAACCAAATCAGACCATCACTACCGCCCGAGGTTGGGGCGAAGTCAGAGCAGCACACCCAGGGCGAGGGAACCATGCTCGAGCCACAGGGCGGCATCTTCGGGAAGGCGCTCGGCGGCGAGTTGCTCGTGTCGACGAAGTTGCGCCTCACTGAGCTGGGCGCGCCACCTCCCGTTCGTCCCCTGGTTGAAGAATGCAGTCGCGCCTTCGGGAAAGGCTTGTTTTAGGATCGCCGATGCTTCATGTTGTGACTTCATCGCCTCGAACCTGCACCGCTCTACGACCTCGCTCCAGAGCGCAGTGGGGATGTCGACGTCGAGAAAGTCGGCGATGCGCCGCATCTCGCCGCCGAGGTCGCGGATGAGGTCGGCGTAGTGGACGAGCAGCACGAACGGCTCGTGGCGATTCGGCCACCACGACGCCAGGTGTTCCATGGGCGTCCCCCAGTCGACCCATTCGTCGAACAGTTGGTCCATGTCGCCATCCCACACCGGTGGCCATGGTGCGACGCCGTCCCGGGCTGCAATGGCGTTGAGGGCCCTAATCACTTCCGGCCGCATCTTGCGCCGGTGGTTTGCAAATGAGACGAGCGCGTCGCGCCCGTCTCGATAGACGGCGAGGTAGCGGCACTCAGTGAAGATCGGCGTGCAGTCGGCTGGGCTGTGCGTCTTAATGAACCGTCGGTGTGGGATCGCGTCGACCCTCGCGATCATGTCGTCCAACGGAACAATCCGGGCGTCCAGCCAGGGGCTCAGGTCGAAAGCGGGAGCAGGCGCGTCGCCGTGGGGCCACAACAGCGAAGCCACGATGCCCTGCATCCATGTCGTCCCCGACTTCGGCGGAGTCGTGATGAAGATGTCGTCCGGACGCGGAGTGAATCGCTCCCACCGCTGGCTGTCATCGTGGACGTGCTGGCGACGGCGCGTCGCCGGCAGCACCGGGGCCATTACGCGAACGTAGGCGAATCGGATCGACGGGTGTGTCCGCACTCCACCAGATGTTACGACGGCTGACACTGTCCGGTAATGCCTGCGATTGCGGGTCCCCCGGGATGACCGGTAGGTCTTATTGGTCCGCCCATATCGCTCCAGCCCCCCGGTGTCATCACATCGTCATGGCGGTGTGCCTTGAGGACGATGGCTCGTGGCGCGCAAGGCCTCGCCGAGGAAGAGTTCCAACATCGAGCTGGACTGCAAGCCAGACTATTTGCCGCATGAGCCGTCCGGATACCAAGTACGTGGCCGTCGGGGATGCTGACGTTGCCTACCAGGTCCTCGGAGAGGGACCTTCCGACCTCCTCTTCTTCAACGGGCTTGGCAGCAACGTCGAAATGGCGTGGGAGGACCCCGACATTGCCGACTTCCTCAGACGGCTGGCGTCGTTACGCCGCTTGATCTTTCTCGATCGACGAGGCACAGGGGCATCTGACGGTGTGCCGCGTAACGCCATACCAACATGGGAGGAGTGGACGGAAGACATCGAAAGCGTCCTCAACGCGGTCGGGTCCGAGCAGACATCCATTCTCGCGACGGTCGATGCTGGCCCGATCGCGATCCTCTACGCCGCTGCACATCCCGAACGGGTCGATTCCCTGGTGCTGTGCAATACCACTGCCCGATATCTGGTCGCTGACGACTATCCGATCGGTTTCTCACCCGAGGCGCTCGATTTCGTCATCGAGTTCCTCCGGACCCACTGGGGCACGCCGGAGTTTCTCTCGCTTGCTGGTGCAGCTGGCCCGGAAGACCCGGTTCGCCGCGATGCCCTTGCTCGGCTCTTCCGGTCGTCGGTCACCCCAAGAACCGCGGCCGCGCAATACGACTACCTGCTTCGGAACCTCGATGTCCGCCCGGTGCTCCCGCTCCTCCGAGCGCCCACGCTGGTCCTGAGCGCCGACAATCCAAGCTTCCTGCCCATGGCTCATGGGCGTTATGTAGCTGAGCACATTGACGGCTCCAAGTTCGTCGCGCTGCCGGGCGACGACATGTTGATCTTCAGTCAGCAGGACGTGATCTTCGACGAAGTGGCCGAGTTCTTGACCGGCACGAGACCAGTGACCGATATCGACCGAGCGCTCGTCTCTGTACTCTTCACCGATATCGTCGGATCAACCGAACGTGCAGCCTCGCTGGGTGATCAACGGTGGCGGTCCTTATTGGATCGCCATGACCAAATTGTCCGCGAACAGCTTCGGATCTTCCGAGGTCGGGAGGTCAACACGACGGGAGACGGCTTCGTCGCTTCCTTCGATGGTCCGGCTCGAGCCATCCGTTGTGGCCAGGTGATCATCGACGCCACCCGAGCACTCGGTATCGAGCTGCGCATGGGTCTCCACACCGGTGAATGTGAGGTGAGGGGCAACGATCTGGGTGGCCTCGCCGTTCACATCGCAGCTCGCGTCGGTTCTTTGGCCTCACCGAGCGAAGTTCTTGTCTCGGGCACCGTCAAGGACCTCGTGGTTGGCTCGGGCATTGAGTTCAATGACCGAGGTGAGCACATGCTGAAGGGGGTGCCGGGGAACTGGAAGCTCTACGCAGTTTCCGGTTGAACCGCAACTCCAAACGAGTTCTTCTTCGACTCAGTCACAGATTGAGACGACCGACGTAGCCCCAAAGAGTCGTCTCGTCTTAAGGACCCACAACTCCCGCAAATTGTAAAGACAGACTGCCCCCTACCGCTGCCGGGTAGGTGGGACAGTTAGCGGGTCGGTGCCCTCCAGAAGAACTCGAGCTGGATGTTGTCAGGGTCGCGGAAGGTGAGCATCGCGTTCCGTGTATACCAAGGCTCCTTGACACCTGAATGGGCGATTCCCAGGGAATCGAGACGCTGAGCCCACTCGTCCAGATCTGTGCGCTCTGCGACGAGGAACTCAAGGTGGTCCAGGCCAGGTATGAACTCGTTGAAGGCGTCCTGGGGACCCCCGGAGTACTCCACTAGGCAGAGTTCGAGCCCCGTGCGTGGCTCTAAAAGACACGCGTCGCGCTGGCGTTTGTCGGGAGGCTCATACTCACGACCGATCGTCAGGTCCAGCACTTCCCGATACCAACTGACGCTTCTAGCCAGGTTGGTCACGGTGAGCGTTGGGGCCAGATAGCCCGTAATCGATGGCATGGACAGATTCTGTCAATCTACGTACTCGGTCGCTTGTCTGGTATCCATCGTCCGGAATAAGGGCGCACGAACGAAAGGCACCGGGGCATCCCACAACAATGACAATTGCTTTCAGGATCCACCGCCTCGCAGCTGGTCCTCAATAGCTTCGGGAGCACTGGAAGATTCGGCCTGACTTGGAGTCATGAGGCGTCCTCGGGCGTCGTCGTCCGAACTCTTCCAGTGGACATTGACAACGGCACGCCCCGTCTCTGAGGTTGGGTGATTGGTCGGGATTGCTAGAACAATCCCGACCGCCCGTCGCTCTGATCAAGGACGGCCGTGCCACCCCTCAACCGCTTAAGGAAAGAAGGGATGGCCATGACCATCGTAGAAGCTCCCCCCGGGATCACGGGTGGTGTCGATACTCACCTCGACACCCACGTTGCTGCGGCGCTCGACCCTTTGGGAAGGCTGGTCGGCACCGAGTCGTTCAAGGCTGACGCCGTCGGCTACAAGGCCCTGTTGGCCTGGCTCGAGACCTTCGGCCAGGTGACCATGATCGGCGTCGAGGGAACTGGGTCCTATGGGGTGGCCCTGGCTCGCTTCCTCCGTCGGCAAGGCATCAAGGTGGTCGAAGTCGACCGACCCAACCGCCAAGCTCGACGGAACCAAGGTAAGTCTGATCCCCTCGACGCTGTCGAGGCTGCCCGGGCCGCCCTGAGTCGGAGGCCTTCAGAGCGCCGACCGCCCACAGAGGAAGGCGGTGGCACGCCTCCACCATCTGACACATCGTGCAGGTGGCATGAAGGGAACTGCGCGCGTTACGAGTGAGAGGTAGACGGATACGGAAGGATTTCCGTTCCGTCCTTGCTTGGTCCAGTCCGCAGTCTCACTAATCGGGGTGTCCCACAACGCGGACCGTTGGCCTGACGAGTGGTCCCCGCTTGAGCGGTCTGGAAATGTCAACTGAACCGTGCGTCGGTCCTGGCTTCTGATCTCTAGACGACGTTGTCAACGTGCTCTACTCGCAGCCCACACTCAACGAGCGCGGAGACTAGGACAGCATGGCTCCAACTGAAGAACCTGAAACAGGCGCTGCTGCCGTCGGTCCGACCAAAAAGGACTCTGTGTCCGTCAACCTTCACCGAGGTGATCTCGTCGAGCGGTGAGTACCACTCCGACCGGAGGGGAAAGGTCGAGATGAGCTCCACGCCATCGTCCCCGATTGAGATTCGGGCGAAGGGCCAACTGGTGGCGACGACACCAAATACCGTTGGTACGGAGAGGCGAACTCCCGTGAACGTGCGTTGGCTCACAACGTTGATCGATGCTAGTGGTCGCCAACAAGTCCAACGCTGCTCCCGAACACGGCAGGGCACTGGGATTGTTCGGGCGAAGTAGGTTGATGGAGCCTTACCAAGACCACCGGTCGACGTATCCGTGCGCTCGAGGCCAGTGCCTTGGGTCGGGCAAAACATGCAGTCCGACCAATCCGCCTACGAGATGCAGTTTCTCCAGGTTCGCACCCAGAATGGAGCCTTCCGATAACGCACTCGCTTTAGTTGGACTCGGTCGGTCACGGAACCATCGTTGTACCGAGGGGGTGAGTTCACATCACCGGGCGTGGGGCAAGTGAAGCTACCGCGATTTGCTCCTGCAGAGGCTCTGCTCGGTCAGGTGCCGTGCGGATTGATCGAAACCGCGCCAGGGACGGGCGAGACCCAGTGGTGGCGCATCTCCTCGTGGCCCTCCATGACGGGCGCGGGGAATTCAGGGTCAACGAAATTGCCGACGGCCATACCCATGATCGGGCTATCGCCTCCCTTGATCCAGTACAAGGTTGAACCACATGTCGGACAGAAGTAGTAGCTCACGGAGTCCCCCGAGGCATTGCCAACACCATCGAGGTCGAGGCCGTTGTATTCCTTCGTCTCCCCGTTCACCTCCAGCTCCTCACCAGCGGCGAAGTACGCTCCGACCTGGAAGACGCTGCCCGTGCGCTTCTGGCAGAAGTCGCAGTGACACGTTGCAATGGCCAGTGGTTCGCTACGGACAGTCACGGTGAGGCGCCCGCAGGCGCACTCAGCAGTTCGGTGCATGCCTCATGGTTGCACGAGCTGGCCGAGTGGTCACCTTGACGATCGTGGACCGGCACTCTGGGCTGCAAGGGTGCCCTCTACCGCTGCCGGATGGGTGGGGCACCCTTCTCGCATCCAAGTGGCCAGATGCTTGCTGCCGCGAGCGCCGGACCCCGCCTCATTTCCGAAGTGCCCGCAATCCGAGACGCAGTTCAGATGGCTGCCCCTGAGCGCCAGGTCAGGGGCGATTCGCTTACGCCGCAATGCTGCATGCTCGTGCAATCCCAGTCGCTACGGTGTGTGCAAAGAGGGGATTGGCGATTCGTAGAGATCGGAGGCTGGTGGTGACCTCGAAGTCTGACTTCACGACTGAGGAATGGCAGCTGAACCTAGAAGCGCCGCCAAGTGCTGGAATGATCGTGGTCACTGCCCAGCGGGGAGGCTCCCTTCGCGAGACCATTGCCATAGCCAAGGCCTATGTCGAGGCACGCCGCCAGCACGGTGAGAGCGAACTTCTGGATGAGATCGTCGCAGCTAAACCGGAGCGAGATCGCACGCACTATCACTCTCCTGAGGAGCTCAAGCAACATGGACTTCAACACTTGCGTGATGCAGTCACCTTGCTTGAGCGCAAGGCCACGCCGGAAGAGGTCGATGAATATCGCCAGTTCATCGTCACGCTGTCCCACGAGGTCGTAGCTGCTCATCGGGAGCATGGTCAAGACGTGAGCGAGCCCGAGCAGGCGGCCATCGATGACATCGCGGGGGCCCTGAACGCAACCGCCGGGTAGGAAGCGTCGTCGCCGAGGTTCTGCGATCGGTCCGGGCGATAGCCAGCGGGGCTAGGCACCGCCGCAGTGACAAGCAAGGGCTGCCCCCATCGCCGGAACAGTGACCCAGTCGACAGCTTGGGTGATTACTCAGGCCTCGCGTCGGCTTGTCTTCCGTCCTGGGTTCTTCAGCGAAGGATGTCTCCGTTGGACCTGGCGTTAAGTAGAGCTCCTTGACTACTCCGACAATACGGTGTCGATGCCAGTGGTTCCGCGGGACAACGAAGATCGACCCTTCCGTCACGAGGTTGACAACGGGGCCTGTCTCCGTGAGGACCTCGATCTCTACCCGACCTTCGATGACATGCAGTAGTTCCTCATCTCGGGGATGCCGCTCCCAAGGAGACGTCGTGGCTTGTCCGCATCTTCCCAGGCTGTGTGCCCAGAGCCAGGAGAGCGGCTGTTTGTACTTGGCGTAGCTCCCAGAGCTTCGGCACCCTTCGCAGTGCTGACGCGCCCCGAACGCCGATTATGCACCGGAGCGGCTATCCGGCGTGACTCTGAATATTCACTGCAGCCAAGCATCCCGCAACGAGAAGCGCAGAACCCCCGATCAGTGCAACCACAAGTCCTGCCCCAGTCCGATGGAGCGTAATGACGATCACAATTGAACCAAGACCTGTCAGGGCAACCGCCGCCCCGCCAAATCGGTTGCGGTCGAGGACGACAGCCAAGAGGACTGCCATGGTCGAGGCCACGAGGAGCGGAATAATCCACGGAAGCCGCACGCCCACGCCCCACAGACCACGGCCAACGCTGTAGGCACCACCTGAAGAACTTCCACCGTGCCAGTGGAGCACTAAGACGGAAATCAGCATGGTTACGCCGCCGAGGATGGATAGGACCCGCAAAACAGGGAGAGCGTAAGCACTCTTCGTTGGACCCGACATCTGTCTCTCCTGCCGCTGCCTGCTTCCCTAACATTAGGCAGCGGCTCTTGCCGATGCATTGAGGGCTGCCCTACAACTCCGGCTGTGGGTGACTCGCATCTCTGCAAGCGGGCCGTTGTCCTTCAAGGATTACCAGAGGACCTCGGCGGAGTGACGCGAAAGGGAGGGCCGAGGCCCTCCCTTTCAGCTCTCTCGGTCGCCCCGGCGCCTTTGGTGAGTGAGGTTCCAAGAGCCGCCGTCATTCCCTCGCCCCTCGAGGAGCTGGACGACATGGTTGGCGAGAAACTGAAGTGACCACCACCAAGCGCGCCATCTCGTCGGCCCGCTCGCAGAGCTATCGGGTGGCGAGGGATCTCGGGAACGTCCAGGCAGCCGAGAAGGGGACTAGCGCTCTGAGCAAGCGGTACGTCCGGAGGGGCGATCTATCGGGGGAGCAACAAGGAGCTGGAGCGGACGCTGAGGGCGTTGGGGCTATAGCCGAACTGGCTGTCTGCGACTATCGCCTGCCCCTCCCGACCGGGCACGTTCGGGCGTGTGCACAACCCCCACCGGGTTTGGCAATCCCGCCGAGGGTCGTGGCTGCACCAAACGGTGCCAGTGGCAAACTGCGAGTATGCGTCGTGAAGTCCAGGGGATCGCTGACTCATTGGGAGTGCGGCGGCATGCGGCACATTCCAGGGACCAACTGGTCCGGTTGCTGACAGGTGATCGAAGTACGCCGATCGACCGTCGGAACCGGAGCGACGAAAAGAATCTCAAGTTGCTCCTTACATTCGGACTCCGGCGAAATGCCAACTGTCTTGATGTCGGTGCCAACCAGGGACTCTTTCTCCGGGACTTCCGCCGGATCGCCCCGAACGGGCGGCACATCGCATACGAACCACTTCCGAACCTCTTCGCCAAGCTGGAACGGGAGTATCCCGAGATGGACATACGACAGGCTGCGCTGTCGGACAAAGAGGGCGAGAGCACCTTTGTTCATGTGACCGATCGGCGGTTCGAGGGGTACAGCGGATTCGAGGAGCGCACCTATCCAGCCGAAGTCCACTCCGAGTCCATCGTGGTCCCCACTGAACGACTAGATGATCACCTGCCCGACGGCTGGCTTCCTGACTTCGTCAAGATCGACGTGGAGGGGGCCGAAGGACTGGTCATTGCCGGAGCGATCGAGACTCTCCGACGGGCGAAACCAATCATGACGATAGAGCACGGTTGGGGCGGAGCCAAGCAGTTCGGCTGGTCGGACGAGGACTTCCACCGGGCCATCTGCCACGATATCGGACTGAGACTGTTCGACATGGATGGCAATGGGCCGCTCGACCTATCCCTCTTCAGGGAAAAGCTCCACACCGGTGAGCACTGGAACTGGATAGCCCACGACTGACGCCGAGCGCCCTGTTCCGACCGCTGCCGGCTCGGGGCGCATTATCGACCGGCGCTCGCTTGCAACTCGCCAGCGATCTCGACCGAATCCTCTGTGAGTCAAGTGGACCATTTCTGCGGCTTTTCGGCCGCCACGCACCAAGCAGCCCTCGATGGGCGCGGCAGCCGAAGGTTTGGTGGGTCCGGAGTGACCTCGCCGGAGAACCGGTCGCCAGGGTGCAGAGCCGGTCACGTAGGCTACGAACCGTTCCCGCTTGTTCTCTCGGACCCCTACTTCTGGATGTCGGAAGGAGTTGGCGATCGACGGCGTTGCTCACGTGACGCTTGAGCGAGCGAAAGGCCTCCCGCTTGGTCTTCTCCTCGGCAACCTTCCGTTCGAAGTGGGTCTTTTCGTCCGAGTTGGTTTGGCGAATCTGGCAGATGGCCACCATGTGGATGGTGCTGGTTGAGCTGCCGGTTTCCTCGTCGGCTGAGGCCATGGACGGTCCTGGCCCGGAGGACGGCTCGATGGGGGCGACGCCCTCGTAGGAGGCGAACTGGTCCCGATCGGTGAACCGACGGATCACCGGTGTATCGACGTATCTCGCGTGACGCAGGCGGTCACGGCTCCGGGGGCATGATGCAGTTGTCCCAGCGTGCGTACGAGTGCCGCATCAGACCCAGGAGGAGCGATGGACAGTGACGCCGAAGCCGCGGTTGGGCGGCTGATAGACAAGGACCAGATAATCGATCTCGTCCACCGCTATTCATACTTCGTCGATCACCGGCTCTACGACGAGGTCGTCGAACTGTTCACCGACAACTGTGTGGTCGACTACGGACCTGGTTTCGCACCAGTGCGATCCAAGTCCGGTCTCCGGCGGATGCTCGGACATCCCGATGGTGGATTTGCCGCAACGAGCCATCACAATGCGAACGTCCTAGTGACATTCGAGGACCTTGATCACGCGTACGTGCGCACATCCGTATACGCATGGCACCAGCGAGCAGACGGGAGTACTCCCCGCTTGTGGGGCTACTACCGCGATGCAGTTGTCCGCCTCCCCGAGGGGTGGCGCATAGCTGAGCGCCAGCTTCGGACCCTTGGCGCCGAGGATTGGAATGTGGAGATGCATTCCGCTCTTGAAGGCGGAGCTCGGTAGCTACCGCTAACCGTCACCGACCGCCACGTCGGGGCGGGGTTCGTGGAGGCGGCCCCATCCGGCATCCGGCAATCCCGATCGGTTCTTCAAGACCTGAGAACGCCAGGCGGGCGTGGGCTGCCCACTCGAGTCGCAGGTCCTCGCACTTATCCTCCACCGGACGTGAGACGGTTGCCTACTTAATCCGTCGGCCTTGATCGTCGATCGGTGGCGATGAGTTTTGGGATGGTCGCACGTCATTACCTTCGAGCCTCACCCAGAACAAGGAGATGATGCCGTGCGCAAGGTAGTTGCCTACGAGTTGTTGTCGCTCGACGGCGTGGTAGAGCAACCAGCCGAGTTCGTCACCGACTGGGATGAGGCGATGCAGGAGAACCTCGGTCGCGTTATCGCCACCCAGGACGCCGTGCTCCTAGGCCACCGGACCTACGAGAAGTGGGCTGGTTTCTGGCCGACCAGTGACATCGAGCCATTCGCCAGCTTCATCAATGGTGTCGAGAAGTTCGTGGCGATGTCGACGACACCCAGACAGACCTGGGCGAACACCACAGTCATCGACGGCCGCCTTCCAGAGTTCGTCGCCGAGCTGAAGCGGCAGTCTGGTGGTGATATCGGGGTGCACGGAAGCATCGCACTGACCCAATCTTGCTCGAAGAGGGCCTGGTCGACGAACCCCGGCTTGTCATCGCCCCGGCCCTTCACATGCACGGCCGCAAGGTCTTCGACAGGGGTTATCGAGACGGGTGACTCTGACCCGCAACGTCGCGTCTCCGGCCGGCTACCTTCTGCTCGAACTTCCAAGTCGGCAGGTGAGGAAGTCGGGCGAACGAGGTAGTGCGACTCCAGAACGTTTGGCGGATAGAGGCCACAGGGGAGCCAGTCACCCCCGGATCCTCAACTGAATGGAGTCGTTAGGCTCCCAACCATGGATCAGGAGAGGAGGCCGACGTGAGTGAAGATCCAGGACAGGCGCAATACAACGTCGCTGATTGGCACGACAAGATGCTCATCGATATCAATGGGGAGAAGATCGGCAAGTTGCAGGATGTCTATGTTGATGTCGAGACAGACGTGCCGCAGTTCGCAACGGTTAAGGAAGGCATCATCGGACGACACCTGACCTTCGTTCCGCTGGGCGGCATTCAAATTGGTCCCGACGATTTGCAGGTGGCTGTCACCAAGGAACAGGTTCGATCTGCCCCAGACATCGAAATGCACGGGGAGGAACTCTCTCAGGCTGACGAGTCAACCTTGTATCACCACTTCGAGCTGAACTACACGCCCATCAACACGGAGAGCGGCCGTCGCCTAGCTCGCCGCTGAAGGATGAGGCGCGACGCGAATCGTCCCAAGCGGTGAAACGCGGGCGGTTGCCGATCGCTTGCAGCGTTCACCACAACTTGGGTCAAGGATTCGTATCTATTAGCGAGGCTGACGAGTAGGGCTCTCACATCACCGGTACGTCCCGCGCCAGCGATCGCCGGTACTACCACGTGGCGGTAATCGTCGGCGAGGATCTTCCCCCGACACCTCGAGTCCCAGCCCGCCCACTGGCAGTCCATCTAGTTCCCTGATCACAAGGTTCTTCCATCTCGGAAACCTATTGAAATCCGCTTGTGGCCCAAGTTCCACGGGAGCCACCTCCCTTCGGATAGGGACGAATCTCCCTATTGGGTCGGTCACAGAGCTGGCACGCTCGTATCCATGATCGGTGCGCGTGGCGATCTCGTCGACGAGACCGGTCTGAAGACGTCAGGGTTCCGCCTCAGGGCGTGGGCGAGCTCCTCGGCAAGCTGGATTACGGCTTGTCGGAGACCTTCGGGAGTGCCGACTCACCCAATTCGAAGATGGCCGTCCGTATCTCGGCGATGGTGGCGTCGAGGTCGTCGATGGCTCGCGAGATCCGCTCGATCACTTGCTCACGGTCTGGCAGCCTCGTCGCACCGTGCAAGCTCATGCCGACCGCGTACACCCGCTGGATCACCCGATCGTGTAGGTCCCGGGCGATTCGGTCCCGGTCATCGAGGACACTGATGATTCGAACCCGATCATGGAGTCAGTTGTTCTCGATCGCGATCCCGGCGGCGAGGGCCAGTGCCTCGCCCCTCCGCCTGTGGGCGCGAGAAACGCTGTGCGGCCACGTCGATCCCGTGGTGGGCCGCCAGTTTGAACAGCGCACGGTCACAGGCGATCTCGGCCGCGAGTCGGGCATTGGCGCTTTGACCGGACCCAGAAGTTGCGGAGGGCAGGGCGAGGAGACAGGCGAGCACGTGGTCGAGGAGGTCGTCCTCACTCACGTCAGCGGCCCAGGTGTCCAGGGCGCCCGAGAGAACCTCCACGTACATGCTCATTACTCGATACTGCTCCGACGGGCAGGGAGAGGACTAGGGAGGAATTTCCCTTTCTGGTCACAGGAGTGCCGCGGGCCCATCGGGACCTTCTTCCCTAGTGGACGTGACCTTCTCCCTTATGTCACCCCTCCTTCTGAGGAGGACCATGGAGATGGATCACCTCATCGAGAGGGGTTACGAAGATCAAGGAGGGTTCAAATGCGGCGCAAGGTGTTCGACAAGTTGGCTAGCGCAGGGGGTGCGGTGGCCGTCGTGGTGTTGGTGGTCGCCGGCTCACTGCTGATGGTGGGCTACGGCTTTGCCAACAACTACGTCCACACGCAATTGTCCGAGCATCAGATCACGTTCCCCACAGCGGCGGCTCTCGCTCACCCTAACGGGACCGAGATCACCAGGTCGATGACTCCCTCGGTCTCTCAGTACGCCGGCCAGCAGCTTCTGACCGGACAGCAGGCAGAGGCCTATGCCAACGACTTCATTGCCGTCCACCTGAGCGAGATCGGGGGCGGCAAGACCTATGCCCAGATGAGCCAAGCGGCCATGGTCCTTCCGAAGGGCTCTACCGCTTACACGGCCGCCGAGGCCACAGGTGCAGGAGGTCTTCCTGGGGACGACCCTCCGGGGCCTGCTACTCGAGGCTTACGGCTTCAGGCTGATCGCTGAGATCGCCTTCTGGTGCGGCATCGCCGCCTTCGGTGTGGCCGGACTGCTCGCAGTCCTGGTCGCCCTCGGCATGGTGCACGCACGGCGCACAGACGAAGACGAGGAGATGCTGACCGGTCACAATCACGAGGGCCTCGCCGCGGCGTAGTCCTTCCTGACCCCTCCGCCCACCAGCTCCCGGCCCGCCCTGCGCGGGCCGGGAGGCGCGTCTGCGTCCTCTGACCGAACCTCCGAACCTCGGAACCTCCGAACCTCCGAACCTCTACAGCGGGCTCAAACAGTCGGCCCACTGTCGGTCGAATCCCACCATTCCTGACGTGGTGGTGAAAACGCCAGGACGCAGGTACCGTCGGCCGCCCACCACTGGCAGTGAACCCAACCCGTCGGCTGTATGGGCTGACTCCGCTGGTAGGGGCGACGCCCAGCCGGCTGCTACCTGCCGGTGCGCTCGCGGTGTGCGCACCCTGGCCAGCAGCAGGGCCGACGCTGGCCTTCCTCCAGCTCCTCCTGCGTCCGGCGGATGCGGCGTTCTCGGGTCATCTCCTGCTTGGCATCCTCGACCCAGCAGATGAACTCGTTGCGGGCCAGGGGCGTGATGTCCTTCCAGGCATCGAGAGCCATGGGGTTGGCGATCAGCGCCTTGCGCAGGTCTCCCGGAAGTTTGTGCACCACCCCACCGGGCACTCGCGGGCTGCTCACTGGGCCACGGTAGCGGGACAGGGCGAACCCTATCGCCACCGACGCCTGAGCTTTCGCGACCCACCGAGCAGCGCTGTGGAATAGCCAAGAACCGCCAGGTACGGGGGCACCTACAGGTCGGATTCCTGAACCAGCAGACGTTGACCTTCGCCGCACCGGAGGACACACCAGCGCTAGAAAAGGGCCATGGCCAACGCCGACATGGCCGAGTACTGGAACGGGCGCCCCGCCGATGTCTGGGTGACCGAGGCCGAGCGCTTCGACACCATGCTCGCCCCCTTCGGCCACCGACTGCTGACGGCCGCCGTCCTCGAGCCGGGCGAGCGAGTCCTGGACGTCGGGTGCGGCAACGGTGCCATCAGCCTCGAGGCGGCCCGAAACGTAGGACCCGGGGGGCGGGTGACCGGTCTCGACCTCTCAGCGCCCATGCTGGGGGTGGCCCGTCGGCGGGCCGAGGACCAAGGGGTCGACGTCGACTTCGTCCAACGCGACGCCCAGACCGCCTCCTTCGACCAACTATTCGACGTTGTCGTGAGCCGCTTCGGCGTCATGTTCTTCGACGACCCGGAGGTCGCCTTCGCCAACCTGGCAAATGCAGTCCGTCCGGGTGGTCGCCTGTGCTTCGTGTGCTGGCAGGAGATGTTCGCCAACGAGTGGATCGCGGTGCCGGCTATGGCCATAGTGGCCCACGTGGGGATCCCCGAGCTGCCCCAACCTGGCGCCCCCGGACCCTTCTCCTTGGCCGACGCCCAGCGGACCAGGGGCCTGCTTGAGTCCGCAGGGTGGTCGGAGGTCACCGTCGAGGAGCACAAGGACGAGATGCAAATGGGACGCGATCCCGAGGACGTCGTCGCCTTCATGCTCTCTGACGAGATGGGGCGCCGGCTGGTGGTGGGCAAGGACCCCGAGGTCGTGCAGGCCGGTACCGAGGCCGCCCTCGAAGCGCTGCGACCGTACGCCACGGTCAAGGGTGTCGTGCTGGGCGGCGCCTACTGGCTAGTGGCCGCCCGCAAGGCGTAGCCGGCGCGGAGCACTCGCGCCCGAGTGCAGGCGCCCTGGATCCGCCTGGGTCAGCCAACATCGCAGGGTACCGGCTTACCCAAAGGTGCCAATATCTGGCGGTGCGCTTCCACAGCGAGCACCATTTCAGTGGATCGAAGGAAGCTGTCGAGGGAGTGATGGTCGACCCCGCCTTCTACGTCGACCTCGCCCTTCCCGACCTGAGCCAGCCCGAGGTGCTCGAACGCAGCGAGAGCAGAGATGTCACCATGCTGCGGCTCCGATACAACTATGTAGGGAAGCTGGATCCCTTGGCCCAACGCCTGCTCGGCTCGAGTCGTCTGGCGTGGATCCAGGAGACACGAGTGGACCGGTCGGCGGCTTCCGGCGTCGTCCACTTCGAGGCTGAGAAGGATCCCAGGCGACTCCATGGTTCCAGTGATTTCGTTCTCACGGCAGCCGGAGGTGGCACGGTGCGGCACCTCGACGGCGAGCTTATTGTTGCGGTGCCGGGCATCGGTCGCATGGCTGAGCGACGCATCGTGCCTGGTCTCCTGCGCCGGCTCGACATTGAGGCTCAGGGCATCGAAGGCCAGCTGCACTCAGAAAATGAGTAGTGCTCTTGGTGGGGCGGCATTCAAATAGCGGATTGACGGACAGGCCGTCGAGCGGTCAGTGAGGTTGCCGTCACACCAGACCTGGCCGGCCTGCTGAGCGGGTGGTTGGCGCCAATCCCATCTGTCTTCACGCCCGTTCGTAGGATCTCTGTTCTCTGCCAACGATGGCGAGGTATGCGCGGTTCGGCCACGGGGCCATGCTGGCCGAACAGCGCCGGGCATGACGTCGGTGGTGCTTCGGGAACGTGATGAACCGCCGACACCCGATCGCTCCATACGACCATCTGCGACTGGAAAGGAGCGCATCGTTGCCCTGGATGGGCTCCGGGCGGTCGCCCTCCTCGTCATCATGGGCAACCACTTCGGGGCAGGCTGGCTTCGAGGCGGATTCTTCAGCCTCAAAACGATTGGTCAACCAGGCGGCGGCAGCCAGCCCGACGACCAGCTCGCTCGTGAACCTCAACGCCATGGTCGGCCCGCCGGAAGGTCCACGTCGTCCATCGAGAGTGTGACGGTGCGGGCACCGGATGGCGTCCACTTTCCGTTCAACGTCTGGGGACCCGACTGCACCTCTCCCGGACACGAGAGCCGAAGTCGTGCACTTCGGCCGGTGGATCGGTCCGAAGATCCTCCCGTCTATCGTGGCCGCAACCAAGAAGTGAGACGAGGAACGGATCAACTCACTGATTGGGTCTTCCGGACGCGCCGTTGCCGGACTCCGCTGCTCAATGGCGATGCCCCGGGCTGACGAAGCGAACGTACTTCCCCTCCGGCCCGCCCCCCCCTCGACGGTTACCCGAGGCCCGAGTGGCGTCGCCTCTCAACCGCGATCGTCCATTCCGGCGGACCCGCCCAATCCGAGTGGGGATCCGAGGCCGGGAACGACGCCAACTCCTGCTCGTCGAGTCGCCGCTCTAGGCGCTCCGTGTCCCTGTCATTGTGGGCGTCGCTCGTCATCAGCAGAGTCAGCTTATAGATCTGCGGAGACGACGTGGGACCCGGGTGACGACCAGGGCCAACCCACCCTCGGCCGCACCCTCGAAGATGGGCGGTGGGCTACGAGGGGGAAAGCGCCCGCGCCATGTCGTCGGCGAGCTCGGGATTGGAGAAGGGCCCGGGCGTGCGCAGGGCCGCCATCACCTGTCGCTGGGTCACGGGATCCTTGTCCTGGCTCATCTTGACCTTGCAGATGAAGCGCGAGATCGGCAGTCGGATCCCCATCGTCCCTCGGGACAGCGGTCGACCCCATTCCGGGTCGAGCAGCAGTGGTTCTTCCACGTGACGTTCGAAGTGGGCGACAAGTCCGCCGAGCACGGCGAGATTGTCGTCCTCGTCGAGGATCTGGGGAACGCCATAGCAGTGGGCGGTGCTGAAGTTCCAGGTCGGCGCTCGAATCGCTCCTGGCCCGTACCAGCTGGGAGAGATGTACCCATGGCGACCCTGGATGATCAGCAAGATCTCGCGGTCGCCGAATCCGTGGAGCGTGTCGTCGGGCCGGCCGACGTGGGTCAGGACGGTCAATCCCTCGGCTTCCTCGTCGAGCAGGATCGGGTAGTGAGAAGCGACCAACTCGCCGTTGTTGTTGCTGACCAGAATCCCCCATGGGTTCTCGCGGATCAGCCGGCGGACCACCTCCGGATCGTCGGAGGCGTGAAGAGGATTAGGGCGCACGAGCACCTAGTTTGGCAGTCCACTCAGCCGTCCGGGTACCAGGGCGCGAGGGTGACCACTGGAAGGGGCGACGAGGCCGACGGCGAGAGGCGGAGTGGGCCCGACTAATCTCGGAGAGCCAGCGGAGCCTTCGACGAACGCAGGAACACGATGAGACAGAGCATCCGCCTCGGAACCTTCTTCGGGATCGCGGTGGGTGTGAATTGGAGCGTGTTCCTCATCCTCGCCCTCTTTGCTTGGAACCTCGCCGACTACGTGCTCCCTCCACAGGGCGGGACTCCCGACACCGTCGATTGGATCGCCGGCGTGATCGGAGCCGTGGTCCTCTTGGCTTCCCTGCTGGCCCACGAGGTTTCGCACTCCCTGGTCGCCAGGCGCAACGGAGTCGGCGTTCGATCGATCACCCTCTTCCTGTTCGGTGGTGTCGCACAGCTCGAGGGAGAAGCCCGTACCCCAGGGGCTGACTTTCGCATCGCCGCGGTGGGCCCGGCGACCAGCCTCATGCTGGCCGCCTTCTTCGCTGCCGTCGAGGTAGTGCTCGTCGAAATCGGAGTGCGCGGCGTGCTCGTCGACACCCTGTCGTGGCTGTGGGAGATCAACGTGGCGTTGGCGATATTCAACTTGATTCCCGCTGCTCCTCTCGACGGCGGTCGCATCCTCCGGGCCGGCCTCTGGCGCCGTTGGGGCAGCCACTCACGCGCCTCGATTGCCGCGGCACGGACCGGCCGCGGATTCGCCGTCCTTCTCATTGCCGTCGGCGTCTTCGCATTCGTCGAGGTAGGCATCACCGGCCTGTGGTCGGCTCTCATCGGCCTGTTCCTCTACTCCTCGGCGCGAGCCGAGGAACGGTACGCCGTCCTTCATGGAGCCCTGAGCGACCTGAAAGTGGGTCAGGTCATGACCCCGCACCCGCCCACGGTGCCCCAGGGCATCACCGTCGATGAGCTCGTCAATCGCCACCTTGGGCAGTACCAGGGACACGCCATCGCCGTCACCGACGACAACGGGTGGCTGGCCGGGGTGGTCACGGCTCAGGCGGTCCATGCCGTGCCACCCGAGCGGCGATCGACCACGACCCTGGCCCAGATCGCCATCCCGCTCAGTGGCGTTCTCACGGCCAGCCCGGACGAGTCGATGGACATGTTGCTCGGGCGCATGACGTCCAGTGGCGGCCGGCCCGCTCTCGTGCTCGACGCCGACAACCGGCTGGCCGGTGTCGTCACTGCCGCCGATCTGCAACGAGCCGGGGTCTGGTCACGCCACCGATAGCCCTAGGCCGAACACTTTGTGGGACGGCACTGACGCACCGGGCGGACACCGCACAGGCCGACCGATTGCCTCGTCGCTCGAGGCCTTCGCTTCGCTCTTGGCCCACTCACGCCGGACGGTGGCGGCAACGCCCGGCCATTTCATCGATCACTTCGGTGATCGCTCACTGGGGATTATCCTGCGCTCGTGCATTTCTCGGCGGCTCTGACACAAGCGCGAGCCTGACGCTCTCGTGGCGACGACCCCGATTGTCATCGACGGACTGACCAAACGCTACGACAGCAACGTCCTGGCCGTCGACGACCTCAACCTGTCGGTCGAGAGTGGCAGTGTGTTCGGGCTGCTCGGGCCGAACGGGGCCGGCAAGACCACGACCATGCGAATGCTGGTCGGTCTGATCCACCCGACCTCAGGCCAGGTTCGCATCTTCGGCGACGTGGCCAAGCCCGGCGCACCGGTACTCCGTCGGGTGGGGGTGCTGGTCGAGGGTCCGGGCTTCGTGCCGCACCTGTCCGGGCGCCAGAACCTGGAGTTGTTCTGGAGAGCGGGACGGGCATCGATGGCGGACGCACATCTGGACGACGCTCTGGACATCGCCGATCTCGGTGACGCCGCCGACCGTAAGTACAAGACGTACTCCCACGGCATGCGCCAACGCCTGGGGCTCGCCCAGGCCCTTCTGGGGTCACCGGACCTGCTGGTATTGGACGAGCCGACCGACGGGCTCGACCCTCAGCAGATGCGGCAAACACGAGTGGTCCTCCGGCGTGTGGCCGAGGCCGGGACAACCGTGCTCGTATCGAGCCATCTCTTGAGTGAGGTGGAGCAGGTCTGCGACCACGTCGCCGTGATGAACAAGGGGCGGCTGGTAACGACTGGTGCGGTGTCCGATCTCCTGAGTGCGACGACGGCCGTCTACCTCGAGGTCGACGATGTCCCCGCGGCCAGACGAGTGCTCGACGCCATCGAAGGCGTCGGTCAGGTTGCACCCGAGGGCTCTGGGCTGTCCGTCGAGCTCGACGGCATCGAGCGCCGAGAGGTCGTCGCCGCCCTGGTCGGAGCTGGAGTCGGCGTGGAGACGATCACGGCTCGCCACCATCTGGAGGATGCCTTCATCGGGATCCTGGAGCGCTCGTGATCGCCGTCGAAGCCCGCAAGCAGGTGTGGCGGCTGCGCACCTATGTCGGGCTGGCCCTGGTGGCGGTCATCCCCATCATCTTCACGATCGCCTTCAAGGTCAATCCTCCGCACGGCGCCGCGCTCGGACTCTTCGACCTGACGGCCTCCGGCATCAACATCCCGATTGCCGCGCTGGCCGGGGAGAGCGCCTTCCTTTTGATCGTGGTCGTGTCCCTGTTCGCCGGGGATTCCGTTTCCGGAGAGGCCAGCTGGGGGACGCTCCGGTACCTCTTGGTGCGACCCGTCTCACGGAACCGGCTCCTCGGGTCCAAATTGCTGATCGCCGCGGCGTTGGCCGTGGCTGCCACCTTCGTGGTTTCCCTGGTCGGGCTGGCGGTGGGAACGCTCGCCTTCGGATGGCACCCGGTCACGACCCCCACGCTCACGACCGTCTCGCAGGCCGGTGCGATCGGTCGACTGGCACTGTCGACCCTGTACGTGGCCTGGAGCCAAGCTGCCTACCTTGCCTTCGCGTTCATGCTGTCGACCATGACCGACTCTGCCTTCGCGGCGGTGGCCGGCGGTGTGGGGCTCGGCGTGGTATCCCAGATCCTCAACAACATCTCTGCCCTTAACGGGACGAGCTACATCTACCCCACCCATTACGTGAATGCCTGGCAGAGCCTTTTCTTCCAACAGACGCGGACCTCGGAGATGCTCCACGGCGTCGCCCTTCAGGTGCCCTACGTCATCGTGTTCCTCGCCATCGGCTGGTGGTGGTTCAACCGCAAGGACGTGCTGAGCTAGCGGCCGGATGAGCACGCGGTCGAGGGGGCCAGGGCTGCTGACGCGACAGCACGTGCGATCATGGGCTGATGGGCGAGCCGGGATGGATCGTCATCTTGAACGGCCCACCCCGTTCCGGGAAGTCGAGCATCGTCGCGGTGATCCAGGACACGTTCGACGGGCCCTGGATGAACCTCGGAGTCGACGTCTTCTCTCGCTCCGTGACTCCGCCGCGCTACCGCCCGGGAATGGGACTGCGGCCCGGTGGAGAGCGGCCGGAGATCGAATCGCTGATCCCGAGCCTTTATGCCGCCTTCTACGATTCCGTCGCCGCTCATAGTCGTCAGTGTCTCAACGTCGTCGTCGATGTCGGATACCACGACGCCGGCGGGCGCCGCCATGACGTCCTCCGCCGGTCACTGCGGCGACTCGCGGACCTACCGGTGCTCCTCGTCGGCGTCCATTGTCCGGTCGAAGTCATCATGCAACGTCGCCACTGGGCTGAGCCTGGTCGACAGGGCGTCTACGTCACCACCGGGAAGGATGGGCTGATTCCCGATCCGGTCGTACGTTGGCAGAGCGAGGTGCACGTGCCGGGGATCTACGACATCGAGGTCGACACGTCGAAGATGACCCCGGGGCAGTGTGCCGACGCCATCCGGATGCGTCTGTCCGGCTCCCCACCCACCGCCGCCCGGCGAATCGTGGCCGGGGCAGACGACCAGTTTCCTGGTCAGTGACGACGGCGCGATTTCGGCGGTTGCACCATCAACATTGCCGATCGACTCTCGACAGGCGGGCGGTCTCGTTGGCGGCGGCCTGCGACCAGGTGAACTGCGCGGCGAACGGCACCCGTCCGTAGTACGAGAGCCAGTACGTCGCGTAAAGCGGGATGGCGACCCGAACGGGCACACCGTCGGCCGGATGCGGCCACAACGAGTCGTCGCTCACGTAGAGGAACGAGGAGCCGTCGTTTGGTCGACATGATCGAAGCCCTTCCGTGCACGGAACGATCGAGGCCTCGTTTGCTCCCCTGGGCCAGGCTCCGACACCCGCGGATCGGGCCCAGCACCCTGTCGATCCGAGTCGGGCCTCGGTGGTAGCCGAGCGGATTAAGATCAGCAGTGGTGGATCTGCGTGCCGTCATCGCCGACAACCTCGGCTCGGACTGCAGCCATGAGCCGGTTTGCCGGGCCGTGCATCACGAGCTCGAGCCGGGGACCCTCACTTCCGATCACTACTGCTGTGGGTCGACCGGGTCTCTGTGCGAGGCGGTCTACGACGGCTACTACGACGGCATCGCCAGCGGCGACCGGGTCGAGACCATCTACCGCGCCGTGACCCAATGGAGCAGCCGGCTACAACGCGTGCGCCGATAGGGTTGCTGCGCCCCTGTCTCGTCGTCTAGGACCCGTCGGGCCAACCCCCGCGGTGTAGCACCATCGGACACCACGGCAACGCCCGTGTCGGATCGGCGAGGATCCGTTGGGTCTGTGCGAGGTAGGGCTTGGTCCCTCGCCAACCGCCTGGCGGAGGAACGAGGCCGCCGGCCAGCACCTCGCGCTCCGACAGGATGGCGTTGAGCGAAGCTCGGAGCCCCTTGTCCCTGGGACGGGCAGCCCGCTTCCGATAGTCAGAGAGGGCGTCTCGGCCGGCGGCCGTCAGGGTGATCGATCGGTCAGGTTGGATCTCGGCCAATCCCTTCCTCTCGAGGTACTTGGCCGCCATGGTGGCGGCCTCCTTGTAGACGCCCGACAGGCGCGGCAGGTCACGAATCTGCACACGGTCGGCATCGATCACCCGGAGGGTGTTGGCGCCGGTGGGCAGCGACACCCGGGCGCCCTCTTCGTGTTGAAGGGTGAAGGCAGTGAGGGCTTGTCCCAATGGGGCGAGCAGGCCGGGGCCCCCAGTACGGGGGCCGTCGACGACATGGGTGTAGAAGCCGTCGGACGGATGGACCTCCGGGGGTGACCAGGGCATCCGGTCGGCCGCACCACCGTGCGACCGGTCACGCCGCCACTGCTGCCGTAGCCGGGGCGACGTGGGCCGCCGGCGTCACCGACGATGACCTACCCCCAACGCTCGAGCCCGCCGATGTTGCAGGCTGACCGGGCCCGGGACCGGAGCTCCTCGACCGTGACGCCGTCATCGTCGATGAGGCGCAGACCGTTGGCCCACATGGGAGTGGAGATGCGGAACAGACGGCCGACACGCTCGGACCCCTCCGATTCGACGGAGTTGTCGACCTCCATGGTGAAGGCGACCCAGGTCCACGACAGCAAGGCGGTGAGGGGCGTGGTCTCGGTCATCGAGGAAGGATCTCGCGTCGTCGTCCACCACCGCCACCGCCACGGGGTCCCCCTATGCTCGATCCGATGTGCGGTCGCATCGCCCTCTACGACGAGCCCGAGCGGGTGGCCCGTGTGCTCGACGCCCGCCTGGAGGTGGACCTCGACGGCTGGCGACCGGAATGGAACCTCGGACCGAGCCGCACCATCCTCGGTGTCGACCTCGACCGGGAAGGCCAAAGGGTCCTCCATGCCTACCGATGGGGGCTCATCCCCGCATGGGTGAAGGACCCGAGCACCGTCAAGAGGACCTTCAACGCCCGAGCCGAGTCGGTGGCGACCAAGCCCATGTACCGGCACGCATTCGAGAAGTGGCGCATCCTCGTGCCGGTGAGCGGGTTCTTCGAGTGGGAGGCGGTGCCGACGGGCAAGAAGCAGCCGCACTACTTCACCCGTCGCGACGGTGAGGCGCTGGTGTTCGCCGGGCTGCAGGCGCGCTGGCGCGACGCGGAAGGCGGCGAGCTCTACACCGCCACCATCATCACCACCGAGGCCGGGCCCGACATGGACGGGATCCACGACCGCCAGCCGGCGGTGCTGAACCCGGAGGTCTGGGACCGGTGGCTCGACCGGGCCAACCCGGACCGGGCCGGGTTGGAGAAGCTGCTCCGGCCGCCGGCCGGCGTACTCCAGCACTGGAAGGTCGATCCCGCGGTGGGCTCGGTGCGCAACAACAGCCCCGAGCTCATCGCCGCCTACAGCCCGGCGTAGCCGGCCTCTGCTGCGCCCTCACTCGTCGTAGTCGTCGTCCACTCGGGTGTCGGGTAGGGACTGGATGAGCCGGCTCACGTCGGTGTAGCGACCCGCCTCCCAGGCTTCGTCGACCGTCTGGTCGTCGAGCTCGCGGTGCCGGGTGAAATTCCACCAGCGGGTCACGTCGCTGTCGGCGTAGCCCTTGTTGGCCAGGATGATGTTGAGTCGAGTGGCCTCCCACGCCGCCTCTTCCGGGGTCATGGGCACCGCTCCGGTAGACCGTCCGACGTCGGCGTTGCGTTCCATCTCGTGGGCGAGCTCGCGGTCGAGATCGCGGGAGACGTGGCCGCGGATCGTCTTGAGCGAGCCACCGGTACGAGCGTGCCGATCGCTCACCCGCCGCTCGCGTTCGCTCTCGAGGCTGCGCGACCAGAGATGCTGGGCGGCGGTGTCCACGTCACCCGGCGTGACGCGGAGTCGGAGCCGCCGTTCGATCCGCTCGGCGGTGCGCTGCTGGGTGGAGGCAGCGGGGGCGACGGGCTCGGGCTCGTCGATGTCCATGTCGGGAGCGTCCCGGTTACGCCGACGTCCGATCGGCCCCCGCCGGCCTCGGTCTTCGAGGGGGTCGACGACCCGGCTCGGCGGGCTCGGCGGACCCGGTGGAATCGGCGTCAACGCCGCGCTCGAGTAGCTGTCGGCTGCGAAGATGTCACCGGCCGTACCCGCCACCGCGGCGCTGAGATAGGCGGTCGTCCATTCGCTGTCGCCCACCGCCACCACGTCGGCTCCGGTCGCCGTCAGTCGGGCAAGGGGAACGTCGAGGCTGGCGGCGACGGCGATTGCCTCTGTGAAACCGAGGCGCCGGTTGGTGGTCTCCACCTGCGCCACCGTCTCGCGGGTCCAGGCCACTCCCCGGTTCAGCATCTCGTCGGCCAGTGCCTGTTGGGTGAGGTTGGCCTTCGAGCGAAGGGTGGCCACGTTGCGACGGACGATGTCCTCGATGCTGGTGGCCCCGTTCATGGCCGCAGTCTATCGATTGTAAGGAATTTGAACGCCGAGCTCCACAGAACACCCTGGTAGGGGCCTATACGAGGGAGTTTTTCCACAGCGGGTGGACGAGGGTGGTGAAAACTTGAACACCTTCCTTCGAGGACCCACCACGGGGCATTGGTCGATGCCCGCCGAGAAGGGAGGGAAAACATCGTCCGAACAGGAAATCCCATGACCGCCTCCGCCGGAACCCTCGAAGGATAGCCCGGACCCATGGGGTAGCCCGGGACAGTCGGGCGAGAGGCGGCTGTCCCGGGCGGGCCCATTGCGTCGGAGAGCGCCACTGGGGCGACGCCGGGTCGGGCCCCCGGCCGGCGGACCGGTTGTGGACCTCGACGACCAGGTCAGGGCCGGCCGGTTCGGTTCCCTGGGTGGCGAGGGTCAATTCCGGGCTACAGCTACGGCCGCCAGATTCCGATCATGTCTACATAGTCCGGCGGCACAGGAGCGAGAAGGCAAGCAGGACATCAGAGGGGCTGAACACGTCGTGACCATTGATCCGCACCACCACGTACGTCGGTCGGCTACGTGGTCTCAGGACGACTACAACTTGCAGGATCTCGACATCCCGGTCGAGCCGCAGTGGCAGCGATGCGGTGCCGTCCATTGCATCGACCAGGGGCCGTGGATCGGCACACTCGTGTGTTGTGTGCGGCGGAGCGGGCACGTCGGTCCCCACTCCATGTCCCTCGGCGATTCGGGGACGATGGACTACTGGGAAGAGGCCTGGTAGCGGCAACGCCGCACAGGGGCAGCGTCATCGAGCCATCTCGCCGTGTGCGAGGTCAGGGCCGGAGCACGAGCGCCTGGTCCGCTCGCACCGACCCTCCGAATGGTGCGCCCTCGCCGTGGCCGTCACTGGTGATGGCGACGCGCATCGAAGCGGTGCCGGCCAGCGCGGGAGATTCCCTCACCTCGACGGCGACGTCGGTGAAGTTGACGAGCACCAGCCACTGATCGCTACCGATCGATCGGCGGAAGGCGACCACCCCCTCCGGCGCCGGGAGCAGAGCGAAGTCGCCATCTCCGAGGACCGGCTCGGTCCGTCGCAGGGCAAGGGCCCGGCGGTGCAGATGCAGGATGGATCCCGGGTCGTCGCGCATCATGGCGTAGTTACGCCGGTGGGCCTCAGGTGGGAACGGCAACCATGGCCGGACGCCCGGAGCGCTTGGCCACCCGTGGTCGTCGGAGCCCGTCCAGGGCAGTGGCGCCCGACTGCCGTCGCGGCCTCCGGGGTCGACGGTCCGGTCGGCGGGGATCACCGCGTCCTCGAGGCCGAGCTCGTCGCCTTGGTAGAGGAACGGGGTACCCCGCAGGGTGAGCAACAGCACGGTGGCCGCCCGCAGTCGCCGTTCGCTCCGCCGGGCCCGTACGTCGGCGGTCTCTCCCCGTGCCGCCGCCCCTCGGTCGTAGCGGGTGCGGGGCCTCGGGTTGTCGTGGTTGGAGAGCACCCAGGTGGGCCAGGCCCGACGGGCATCCATGGCCGTCACCGTCTCGGTGATCGAAGTGATCCAGGGGCGGTGCCACCACGGCGTGAAGAGCGGCTTGAAGTTGAAGGCCAGTTGCAGCTCGTCCCCGTCCCCGTAATAGGAGGCCACGGCAGTCGGAGAGAGGAGGTAGACCTCGCCGACCATCATGCGCTCGCCGGGGTAGCCGTCCATGAGCTTCCGCAGTCCTCGGAGCCGCTCGTGGGTGACGGGCTCGTCATTGGTGGCGCTGCGGGGGACGCCGACCCGCTCGGGCCCATCGTCGGGCAGGTCGGGGTCCTTGCCGATGCAGTGGATGACGTCGGCCCGGATGCCGTCGACCCCGCGGTCGAGCCAGAATCGCAGGACGTCGTGCATGGCCGCCTCCACCGCGGGCTCGTCCCAGTTGAGGTCGGGTTGCTCGGGCTCGAAGATGTGCAGGTACCACTGACCGGTGGCCTCGTCCTTCGTCCAGGCCGGCCGGGTCATGTCGAAGGTGGACACCCAGTTGTTGGGCGGCCGGTCCCCGGGTGCAGAGTCACGCCACACGTACCAATTGCGATGCGGGCTCGCCCGTGACGAGCGGGCGTCGAGGAACCAGGGGTGCTGGTCGGACGAATGGTTGGGCACCCAGTCGATGATCACGCGCAGCCCGAGACGGTGGGCCTCTTCGAGGAGGGCGTCGAAGTCGGCCAGCGAGCCGAAGACCGGGTCGACGTCGCAGTAGTCGGCGACGTCGTAGCCGAAGTCGGCCATGGGAGACGGGAAGAACGGCGACAGCCAGACTGCATCGACCCCGAGCCAGGCCAGGTCGGGGAGATGGGCGCGGATGCCGTTGAGGTCGCCGATGCCGTCGCCGTCGGAGTCGGCGAAGGAGCGAGGGTAGATCTGGTAGACGACGGCCCGACGCCACCATGGCACGGTTGCGCCGCCGGGCGGGTCCCGTTCTCGGTCGTCACTCGACGGCGGTGGCCGCTCGCCCGAGGGGCTGCTCATCGGGCGCACCTCCCGTTCCGCGGGTCGGCGCACGGCATGCGGTCACGGTAGCAATCCGCTCCTGCCGGTGGCCGGGCCGTTTCCGCCGTGGAGCGCCTCCCTGGCCCCGGCCGGCCGCACTCCTGTGACCAGCCTGGGCGCCCTTCCTGACCTAAGGGTTCAGGTTTCCGGTGGTCCTGCCGAATTACTTGCAAGAGGGAAGTGGTTGCACCGGGCGGTGCGGACCGAGAGGGGACTGAGGGTGATGGTGGAACGTCGCATGGTCGAAGACGGGTCGATGCTGGCCGACGGGCTGTCGGCGAACGGCACGCCGCCCCCCGTGTACAGCACGGACCGGGTGTGCGTGGAGCCGGGATGCGCGGCCAAGCTGTCGCGCTACAACAGCACGGATTGGTGCGCGCTCCACGAGAGCCCGCTCTCGACCGATCGACCGTTCGACACGTCGGTGCGCCAACGCGGTCGTCGCCGCAACTCGTCGGGACGCAGGCGGTCTCGGTCGCGTCGCGAGGCGGCCTGAGCCTTCGCCACCGGCATCCGGGCGAGGACCCGGGGCGCCATCGGTACACTTCGCGGTCGACTGACCCACCGCCATCCACGACGAGGTGACCGAACCAATGCAACGCGCCCTCTCGCTCACTCGGCATCACGCACCGTTGGCCGACAACACCCGCCGGGACGGGCCGGCCTTCACCGGGTGGAGGCGATGAGCGACGGGCCCCTCGATGGCACCGTCGCACTCGTGACCGGCGCATCGAGCGGAATCGGTGAGGCCACGGCAGCTGCGCTCGTCGCCGCCGGGGCCGACGTGGCCGTGGCTGCCCGCCGTCGCGACCGGCTCGAGTCGCTGGCTGCTCGTCTCGGCAACGGAGCCCGCGTCCTCGTGCTCGAGACCGACGTCACCGACGAGGCCCAGGCCCGGGCGGCGGTCGAGCGAACCGTGGACGAGCTCGGGCGATTGGACACGCTCGTCAACAATGCCGGCGTCATGCTCCTCGGCCCCATCGTGGGTGCACCGATCGAGGAATGGCGGCGAATGGTCGAGCTCAACCTCCTCGGCCTCCTCTACTGCTCCCACGCCAGCCTTGCCCCACCTCCTCGAGGCGGCGGCGGGCGAGCCCCGAGGGGTGGCCGACCTCGTCAACGTGAGCTCGGTGGCCGGCCGAGTGGCGCGGCTCGGGAGCGGTGTCTACAACGCCACCAAGTTCGGGGTGGCCGCCTTCTCGGAGTCGCTTCGCCAAGAAGTCACCCGTCGCCACGTGCGCGTCTCCCTCATCGAGCCGGGCGCGGTGGCCACCGAGCTGGCCGATCACAACCGGCCCCAGGTGCTCGAGACCATCCGGGCCAATTTCGAGGGCGTGGAGCAGCTGACCGCCGACGACATCGCCGAATCCATCGCCTTCGTCGTGACCCGACCCCGTCACATGGCTGTCAACGAGGTGCTCGTCCGCCCCACCGAACAGGAACGGTGAGTGCCGGCAACCGGCTACCCGCCGCCTGATCACATCCTGCGCGACCTCGACATCCACGTCCGGGTGTCGTCGGCCACCACCGCTCGGGCTCGCATCCCGGCGTCCGACCACGTGCTCGGGGCCGATCGAGGGGTGCGGGCCGGGGTCCTTTGTGTCCTGGTAGATCTGGCCGGTGGCGCCGCCGCCGTGCGGACGCTCCACCCCGACTGGATGGCCACCGCCGACCTCGCCGTGCAACTCGGGGCGCCGGCGCGTGGCCCGTGGGTCGAGGCCCGGGCATCGGTCATCCGCCGCGGCCGTACCACCCTGGTGGTCGAGGCCGGGATCTTCGACGTCGACGGCCCGGGTACCGACCCAGAGGCGGACACGACGGGTGATCAGGTTGGTGTCGGGACCCTGACCATGGCCGTCCTTCCGGCTCGGCCCGGCGCAGTGAGCCTGGTGCCCGAGGAGGAGTCCTTTCCCTCTCAGTGGGCCTTCGACGGCCGGGGGCTCAGCCGACCGGTCGAGGACGCACTCTCCGTCCACGTCCTCGACCAGGCGTCCGGCCACCTTTCCATGCCGGTCGTCCCCTATGTGCACAACTCCTTCGGCGCGGCTCAGGGTGGGGTCATGGGCCTCCTCGGCGAGCTCTCGGGCCTCGCCGCCGTCGACTCGGCTGCCGGCGGCCGAGGAGGGGCCGCCGCCGCGTCGGCGGCGGTCACCGACCTGCAGGTGGCCTATGTGGCCCTTGGCCGGGTCGGCCCCATTTCGTCGCGGGCGGAAGTGCTCGCCACCTCGGCGGGCGGCGGGGGCAGGGCCATCGTCGAGCTCACCGACGAGGGAGCCGGCGGCCGGGTGACCACCGTGGTCAATGTCGTTGCCGCCGTTCCTCGAGCAGGAGGCGCGGCGGCGTGACCACCGACCCGCTCGAGTCCCTCACCGTCGACCCCCGCCACCACGTGGCGTCGTTTTTCCGCATCGAGCGCTGGGAGCTACCGCCCGACGCCGGGGAGGGTGCCGAGGCACCGTCGGCCATGGCCGGCCGTGCCCCGATCGACGCACATCTGCGCGGGCCGGGCGGCGGCCTACGGACCGGCGCGCTCATCACCGTGCTCGACTCGCTCGGTGGGCTGATGAGTGGGCTGGCCGTCCATCCGCGGTGGATCGTGACCACCAATCTCATGGCCACCGTGGCCGAGCTCTCTCACCGCGGACCACTGCGCATGTCCGGACGGGTCCTGCGTCAGGGCCGCAATTCGGTGGTCTCCGCCCTCCGCGTCGTCGACGAGGGAGCCGGCGACCGACCGGTGGCCGCCGCCACCATGACCAGCGCGGTGCTCGACCCTGGGGCAATGCCCCTCGACTTCGAACGTCCGTTGGTCGTCCCCATGCCTCCTCCCTCGAGCGATGAGCGGGCCCCGGAGGACTTCTTCTGCATCGAGCCGGGGGAAGGGCTGGTCACGCGTCTGCGGCTCGAGGACCGGCTGCGCAACCCCTGGGGCATCCTGCACGGGGGCGCCCTCGCCGTCCTGGCCGACGTGGCCGCCTGCCGGGCCGCCTGCCGGTCGGGAGGTCCGGTGCGGGCCGCGGCCGACACCGTGCTCCACTACCTGCAGCCCGCACGCGTCGGACCGATCGAGGCGCACGCCACCGTGATCGGGAACGACGAAGGCCACGCGCTGGTGCGGGTGGGCATCCACGACGCCGGCGCCGACGACCGGGTGGTGATGCTGGCCTCGGTTGGGGTCGTTCCTGTCTGAGCACGAAGGCCCAAGCCGGCCGGCCCATCGTGCTCTTTCCGATCAGGCTCAGCCGGTCAACCGTTGGCCACTCCGGAGGACCAGGCCAGGGCCGAGCCCTCGGCAGTGACTTCCACTTCGGTACCGTCGGCCAGATCGAGGTCGCCGTCGGCCCGAACCACCAACGGGTCGCCCGCCGCCTCGAACTGCGGGTCGAGGGTGATCACGGTGTCGTGACCGTGGAACTCGCGCCGGGTGACGACGGCCCGCAGCCCAGCGCCGTCGAGCTCGGTCGACACCGTCAACTGCTCGGGTCGGATGAGGGCGACCGCCGGTCCGTGGGGCGCGGCGGCGTCCGGATGCGGCCGCAGTCGCAGGCGGCCGAACGGCGTGGTCACGCCGTCACCGTCGACGGTGGCCGACACCAGGTTGGCATCGCCCAAGAAGCGGGCCATGTCCGGATCGACCGGGTGGTCGTAGAGGTCCTGCGGCGCCCCCGACTGGCCGATGACTCCGTCGCGGATGACGGCCACCTGATCGGCGACCGACAACGCCTCGTCTTGGTCGTGGGTCACGAGGACGGCGGTGACCCCACCGTCACGGAGGATCTGGAGCACCTCGGCCCGCACCGACGCCCGCAGGGAGGCGTCGAGCGACGAGAACGGCTCGTCGAGCAGGACGAGCGACGGCTCGACGGCCAGGGCCCGGGCCAAGGCCACCCGTTGCTGCTGGCCCCCGGAGAGCTCGTGGGGGTAGCGGTCCCCGACCCCGGCCAGCCCCACCATCTCGAGCAAGGACTTCGTGGCCGAGTCGGCCCGGCGGCGCAGGAAGCGCGACCGGCCGAAGCCGACGTTGGCGGCCACCGTGAGATGGGGGAAGAGGGCGCCATCCTGCGGCACGTAGCCGATGCCACGCCGTTCGGGCGGGACGCAGCGCCGGCCGTCGTCGACCGTCCGGCCACCGATCTCGACCGTGCCCCGATCGAGGGGTTCGAACCCGGCCACGATGCGCAACACGGTGGTCTTGCCGCTGCCCGAGGGCCCGAGCACTGCGGTCAGCGACCCGGGGGCCACCACGAGGTCGAGGCCGCGCAGCACATGCAGCTGGTCGAACGCCTTGTGGACCCCCGACAAGCGCAGGCCGGTCATGGCTTCCCGAGCCTCAGCTCCCACCCGCCCCGGGTTGGGTCGGGGGCCTCGAACTGAGGTGTCATTGACAAACAACATTAGGTACACCGAAATTAGCGTGTCAACGGGCGCAGCCCGCCCCACGAGGACCAGGGGACGGCCCGGCCACCCGTCGTAGGGTGACGGCCATGGAGCCCACCTCGAACGTTGCCCGCATGGACGGGTGCACCGTCGTCGTCACCGGGGCCAGCTCGGGGATCGGCGAGGCTACGGCCACCGCCCTGGCCGCAGCCGGTGCCCGCACCGTCGTCACTGCCCGCGATGCCGCACGGGGACAGCGGGCGGTCGACCACATCCGCCGGGAGAGTGGCTCCGACGCCGTCGACCTCGTGCTCTTCGACCTCGGTGACCTGGCCTCGGTGCGGTCGGGGGCAGCCGAACTGCTCGAGCGCTGTCCGCAGATCCATGTCCTTGTGAACAACGCCGGGCTCGTGCTGTCGGACCGGCGGGAGACGCCCGACGGCTACGAAGCCACCTTCGCCATCAACCATCTCGGCCCGTTCCTCCTGACCCAGCTGCTCAGGGAACGAGTGGTCAGCTCGAGTCCGGCCCGGATCGTGAACGTGACCTCCGACGCCCACAAGTCCGCCCGGCGCGGCCTCGACTTCGACGACCTCCAGTCGACGCGCGCCTACAAGGGCATGCAGGTCTACGGGCGTTCGAAGCTGGCCAACATCCTCTTCACCACCGAGCTGGCCCGCCGGCTGGCCGGCACCGGGGTCACCGCCAACTGCTGCCACCCGGGTGTGGTGGCCACCGGCTTCGCCCGCGACGGCGACACCTCCGGCGTGCTGGCCTTCGGCATCAAGCTCATCAAACCGTTCGTGCTCACCCCCGAGAAGGGAGCCCGCACCTCCGTCTACCTGGCTTCCTCCCCTGACGTGGCCGACGTGAGCGGCCGCTACTTCGTGAAGTGCAAGGAGGCCGAGCCGACGGCTGCCGCCCGGGACCCCGAGGCCGCCGCTCGGCTCTGGGCGGCCAGCGAGGAGCTGGTCGCGGCCGGCGCCTCACGGAACTGAACCAGGCCTCCCCACAGGCGGGTCCGGGCGCCCGCCCGACCTGCCATCCCGAGCCCGATCGTCACGTCCGGCCTAAGGTGTCGGCGATGCAGGCGTCCCAGGTGGGGACGACTGCCGGACGGGAGGGCGGCATGGCGATCCCCAACGGCGCGGGCCTGCCCGACGCCGAACGCGACGTCCTCCGGGTCGTCGGCCGGTCGTGGGGCTGGGTCCTCTTCTTCGGCATCGTGACGCTGGTCCTCGGGATCCTCGTGGCCCTGCGACCGGAGAGCTCCATCTACTTCTTCGCCTTCGTCCTCGGTATCTGGCTGTTCGTGTCCGGGCTGTTTCGCGTCGTGGTGGCCATCGCCGACGACGACGACACGGGCGGCATGCGATGGCTGATAGCCATCCTCGGCGTGCTCTCGGTCATCATCGGCATCCTGTTCCTCCGTCACACGGACGAGACGTTGACCTCCTTGGCCTTCCTCATCGGCCTCTTCTGGGTGGTGGGGGGGATGATCGAGTTCTTCACCGCCTACGGCGATCGGTCCATGGATGCTCGCGGCTTCCGGGTGGTGATGGGACTCCTGGCCATCGCCGCCGGCGTGCTCACCCTGGTGTGGCCGGGCATCACCCTGGTGGTCCTGGCCGTGGTCATCGGCGCGTGGCTCGCCATCTACGGCCTCCTCGAGATCGCGGTGTCCTTCCAACTGCGTCGCCTGGCCAAGGTGTAGACGTGAGCGCGCCGGGACCGGGGCGCTCGGCATCGGGCCAGGGTCAGCTCGGCTCCGTCTCGCCGAGTTCGGTCGTCGCCTCGGCGATGGCCTCGAGCTCCTCGGCCTGACTGAGCGGGCGGCCGCCGCCTCGATCGCGCCAGAGCTCGGGGAACCGCCAGAGAAGGATGGCCACGCCGGCCAAGCAGGCGAGCCCGCCCGACCACACCGCGAATTCCGGTCCTCCGATGGCGGCGGCCAGGCCGGTCTCGGCGTCGCCCAGGCGAGGTCCGCCGGCGACCACGGCGAAGAAGGTGCCGGATAGCCGGCCCTGCAGGTGATCGGGCACGGCTCGCTGCTGGACGGCCTGGCGGAAGACGGCCGAGATGACGTCGGCCGCACCCGCCGCGGCCAGAAGGAGGAGTCCGAGCCACAGCACCCTGGTGATGCCGAGCAAGGCGATGGTCGCCCCCCACATGACGACACAGGTGGCGATGGCCCGGCCCTGGTGACGGACGCGGCCGCACCAACCCGTGAACAGCGACCCGACCAGGGCCCCGGCCCCGATGGCAGCGAAGAGGAAGCCCACCACTCGGGCTCCGCCCCCGTAGACGTCGAGGGCGAGAGCCGGGAAGACGGCCCGGGGCATGCCGAAGACCATGGCGTTGATGTCGATGAGGTAAGTGGCGGCGAGGAGGCGCTGGCCACGGAGGTGGCGGAACCCTTCGGCCATGGACCGAAGGCTGAGTGGTGTCCCCCCACCGCTCGGAACGAGGGATGGGAGAAGGGCGGCGGCCACCAGGGCCGCCCCGAAGGTGGCCATGTCGATGGTGTAGACGGCGCCGAGGCCGATGGTTCCGATCAGGATTCCGGCCAGGGCCGGCCCGGCCACGAGGGCCAGAGTCTGCACGGACGTCTGGAGGGCCACCGCCGGGACCAGGTCAGCCTCGCCCACGAGGGTTGGCAGGGCAGCCCGGCGAGCCGGCCAGTCGGTGCCTTGCAGTGCGGCGCTGGCGGAAGTGCACACGAACAGCGGCCACAGCGCGGGGTGGGCGGACGATGCGTTGAGGGCCAGGCCCCCGACGGCGGCGGCCATCGCCACCTGGGTGCCGATGAGCACACGGCGCCGGTCGGTGGCGTCGGCCAACGTGCCACCCCACAGCGACCCGGCGATGAGAGGGACGAGCTGGGCAACGCCGACGAGGCCGACGACGAGGGTCGAATGGGTGAGCCGGAAGGCCTGGTACGAGACGGCCACGATCGTGAGCTGCGAGCCCATGCCCGACACCACCTGGCCGGTCCACAATCGTCGAAAGTGCTGGTGCCGTCGCAGCGGCGAGATGTCGAGGACGAAGCGGGCCACCGGGAGACGGTAACCGGGTGCAATCTGGGCGACGGCGGTGATGGCGCACCTCGTTTTGGGTGAACGAGGCCGTGAAGCAACCGCGAACGGCCGGAAATCAGGCGCACGGCCTCATTTCATACGTTGGAAATCACCGTGACACCCGATGGCAACTCAAGCCGTTATAGTGGAACAAATGGAAGCGTCCGAAGCGCCGTCCGGGCGGAAACCGTCGCAACGGAATACGTCCGGCAGCCGCCAGCGTCCTCGGGACAAGCGTGACGACCGTGGCGGGTCGGAGTCGAAGATGGCCGTTTCCATCGCCGGCCACTCGACCGCGTGTAGCAAGGACGCGCTGGTATCGAGTGCCAAGGCAGTGCGAAAGCGTCTCTCGACGGAGTAGAAAATCGGCTCCTCCAAGCCGGAATTCCCGTCGTCGAAGCCGCTTCGCAGGAAGCGGCTTCGTTGGTTCCAGGGCTCGGCACCGGCGGACGGTGGGTGGTCGGGACCGGGTATGACACTGGGTATCGAGTACCTCGTTCGATGGACCCGAGCGAAGCTCCCGAACCCATGCCAGCCAACGGGAACAACCGAGACCCCGACACTTGAGAGTTCCTCCATCGGCATTTGAGAAGCGGTGGGTGACCCATTTGAACCACCGGCCGACCGACCAGTCGGCCGTGATCTGACCAATGACCAGCAACAAGCCTTCGTGTTGACCAGAAAGGAGTGACCATGAGCCAGCCGGAACTCTTCTACAGCCCTGACCCGATCTGCGGCAGCTCGCCTGCGCCCACGGCCACCGATCTGGTTGCCGCCGAGGCGCGCGCCCGTTCCGAGGCTTGGACAGCGACGGCGACGGCCGACCCCGGGGACACCCATGACAAGGGAGAGCCCTCGTTGTGTGTGGGGGAGGGGGCCTGAGCCCACCCTGTTGGGCGGCCGCCTACTTCCTGCTCGGGCGGAGGACTAGTTCGGCCCCCGCTCCAGGGCCTTCGTCCAGTGGTCGAGCCAGTAGATGACGAACTCGTAACCGTCCACCCCGTTCGGTGGCGTGCCCACTGCCATTTCCTGGAGCACGTAGTGGGCAAGCGAGCCGAGGCAGGTCACGGCGGCCGCCTGAGCCTCGTCGTGGCCGAAGCCGTAGCGTTCGAAGGCGTCGGCCACCAGCCGGTAGCCCTCGTCCCACGTCTCGCCGATGGCGGCGCGCACGGCGGCCGGGAGGTCGCTTGCCCCGGCCACCTCGACCATGGGCCGTTCCTCGCTCAGGAACATGCCCAGCGCGTCGAGGACCCGGGTGAGCTCGGTGTGCGCGTCCTTCGCCGCACCCTGAGCCCGCACTCCGTCGCACAGGTCCTTCATCCGGGTGTGATAGGCGCGCACGGCGGCCAGAAGGAGCGCTTCTTTCGAGTCGAAGTGCCGGTAGAGGGCGCCGGAGCCAGGGGTCAGGCCGACGGCTCGCTCGAGCTCGGAAACGGTCGTTCCGGCGTAGCCCTGCTTGGCGAAGATGCCGAGGGCGGCCTCGAGCAGTCGATCCCGTGTGCCGGTGCGCCGCCGATCGGTGGTGGCCTCCGCCATCGCTCTCCTCCCCGTCCCGCGCGCTCGGTGAAGTCGGAGCGAGCGCCACGCGAGTCGGGTGCCACGCTATCGCCTTTCTCCCATCTGCCCGTTTCCGGGTAGGGGCGACGACGGGATGCGGCGGGTGCGGGGGCGGGATGTGGCAGGGGCGGCAACACAGGCTCCACCCCCGCACCCAGATCGAGCGGGGCCGACGTCATTCGTCGGCGGTGCCGTCCCCTACGAGGTGCCGCCCGCGTGTTGGAGGGCGCCGACGATGGTCAGCGTGCTCGTCGTGCTGTCGAGGCTCAGCTCGGAGAGAGAGCCGGTGCCGCCGGTGCCGCATACCGATTGGATCTGTTGGGCCGACGGCATGTCGATGTACAACGCGGCCGAGGCTGCGTGTCCGGCGTAGGACCTCTTTGAGGTCCCGGATCCCATCAGGCCGGGCTCTGTGGCCGAGCTCGTGCCGGTCATCGGACCGATGCGGGTCTTCGTGTCCTTGACGGTGGTGCCCACCCACGCCAGCGTGCTCTTGAGCACGATGGTCGGGTTGAAGGCGCTGTTGCCACAGGCACCGGCCACCCTTGTCTTCCCCATCTTGATGTCCTTGACCTCGATCGGCTTGGTGGTGGCGGTGGCCGAAGTCGGGGTGGGTTGTGGCGTATTGGTTCCAGGTCCGGTGCAGTTGGTGGGCTCGAGGTTGAACTGGACGACCTCGTTCTTGTCGCCCGGCGTCCCGTCCTGGGTCAGTGGTGGGGTGAACGTGATGTCCCCGCCCACTCCGCAGTTGATGGTGCCGATCCCGATAGGTCGGCTCGCCGCCGATGCCGGACCGCCGGCGGCGAAGACGCCGGCACCGGGCAAGACGACCGCGGCCGCCAACAGCCATTTCCGATAGTGCATGTCGTATCCCTCCTGTAAGAGCGGACGCGGTCGTGGTCCAGAAGGCCTGGACGAGGCGAACGAGCCGGCCACTGTTCGTGTTCGTCGACGACGTCGCCTACGAGGTCGTCGATCCTCCGACGGTCAAGTAGCTCATGGTGTCGTCGAGGTCCAGCTCGGAGATGGAGCCGGTTCCACCGGGGCCGCACACCGACTGGAACTGCTCACCCGACGCCGTGGTGGCGTACAGGGTTATCGAGGCCGCACCGGCGTAGGACCCCTTGGACGTGCCCGAACCGCTGTTGCCGTTGACCGGGCCGATCACGGTCTTCGTGTCCTTGACCGTCGTACCTGCCCACGTCTCGGTGCTCTTCAGCAGGAGGGTCGGGTTGAAGTCGTCGTTGCCACAGGCGCCGGCCACCTTGGTCTTGCCCATCTTGATGTCCTTGACCTTGAGCGGCTTGGTGGTGACGGTGGCCGAGGTCGGATCGGGCTGCGGCGTGTCGGTGCCGGGGCCGTTGCAGTCGCTCAGTTGGAGATTGAACTGAACGATCTCGCGTCTGAATCCCGACGTTCCGCCGAATGTCAACGGCGGGTTGAAGGTGGCGTCGCCACCCAGGACGCAGGTGAGGGTGCCCGTTCCCTTGGGCGTGCCAGCCGCCGATGCCGGTCCGGCCGCCGCCAGGATGCCGAGGCTGGGCATGACGACCGCCGTCACCACGAGCAGTTTCCGATAGTGCATGTGTTCCTCCTCGTAGGGGGGAACGGACCGATGTCGGTCGGCGTCCACAAGGTCGGAACAGGGGCGGACGAGTCGGCCGCTGCCCTGATCCAGGCGAGCCAGCGGCCGAGCTCCGCCGGCTCGCCGTGGACGGTCCGAGGATGCTGGTGGCTGATGACCTGCCTCTGATGGACTTCCGCCGTATTCGCTCCCCGTGGATATCAGTCAGTCCCTACTTATACACCGGGAGCGAACAGGCTGCAACAGGTTCTAACTCTGGGGCAGGGCGCGAACAAGGCCCGGAGCTGGCAGGAGCCGTAGCGGGAACCAGGAGCTCGACGGGCCTTATTCGGGGGACGGTAAGGCTGCAACCCGGGGTTGCGGCAAACCCGGGGAAACCCCCTGGTCAGGGCCTAGGGTCAGACACATGCGGCGGAGCCTCATGGGCCTGGTGCTGGCCCTGGCGGTGCTGGGGGCGGGGTGCTCATCCCCACCCCAATCCACCATCAGCATCTTCGCCGCCCAGCAAAACGTGGCTACTTGGGCATCTGCGGTCAGAGCGGACACAAAGGCTGAGGCGAAAGAGTGCCTTGCTACCAGTAGATGTGCCCTGAACCCTGCTCTGAAGGCCAAGACCCGCTCAGACGAGGCGCATCTGGCCCAGGCCCAGGCGGCCCTGGAGCGAGCCGCGGGGCACACCGCCTTCCACCTTTTCTGACAAGCGTGTGAGGCGTTGGCGGACCATCAAGCCCAGTTCTCCACGGCCCGCAATCCGGCTGAGTGCGTCAAGTGATGCAGTGCCCTAACCCTTTACCAATCTGCCGTACCGGCAACGCCTCGGCCGGTGATCGGTCCGCACCTCCGCTCTGCGGTCACCGGTCGACCCGGCGGTCGGAATGGCGTTGTCGCCTGGAGTGAGTCCCGCCCGTTCGGCCCCGTCGCGATCAATCGCCTGTCGCCTGCGGACGTGCGCAACTACAAGTTGTAACGCGTTGTCGGGGTGTGTTCGACGCCGCTCGACGTGCTGGGGTGGGGTGACCGCAGAGGCCGCCAGCCTGGCTTTGCTCAGGCCACGTCGGTGTGCGCCGGGGAGTCCTCTTGGCCCTCGAACTGGATGCGATAGAGCTCGGCGTAGTGCCCGCCGGCCGCCAGCAGTTCCTCGTGCTTGCCCCGCTCCACGATGCGCCCGCCGTCGATGACCAGGATGACGTCGGCGTCTCGGACCGTCGAGAGACGGTGGGCGATCACGAGCGAGGTGCGACCGGTCAGCGCCGTGGCCAGCGCCTGCTGCACGGCGGCCTCCGATTCGGAGTCGAGGTGGGCAGTGGCCTCGTCGAGGATCACGACCTCCGGTGCCTTGAGCAGGATGCGGGCGAGGGCCAGACGCTGCTTCTCCCCGCCCGAGAGGCGGTAGCCGCGGTCGCCGACCACCGTGTCCAAGCCGTCGGGCAGGGTGGACACCATGGTGGCGATCTGGGCACCGGCCAGCGCCGCCTCGAGCTCGGCCTCGGTGGCGTCGGGCTTGGCGAAGAGCAGGTTCGCCCGGATGGAGTCGTGGAACAGGTGTGCGTCCTGGGTGACCATGCCGATGGTGGCCGACAGCGAGACAAAGGTGGCGTCCCGGACGTCGAGCCCGTTGATGCGCACCGCACCGGCGGTCACGTCGTAGAGACGGGGCACCAGGTGGCTGATCGTCGTCTTCCCCGCCCCCGACGGGCCGACCAGGGCCACCAGCTGCCCGGGCTCGGCCTCGAAGGACACATCGAAGAGCACCTGGTCGGAGACCGTGGTGTCGAGGACAGCCACCGACTCGAGCGAGGCCAGCGAGACCTCCTCGGCTGTCGGGTAGCGAAAGTCCACGTGGTCGAACTCGATGCGGGCCGGCCCCGACGGCACCGGCCGGGCATCCGGTTTCTCGGCGATCATCGGTGGGAGGTCGAGCACCTCGAAGACCCGGTCGAAGGAGACGAGCGCGGTCATCACGTCGATCTGCACATTGGACAGCTGGGTCAGCGGGGCGTAGAGCCGGGTGAGGTAGGAGGCGAGGGCCACCACTGTCCCGACCGAGAGGGCGCCATCGACCGCCTGGACGCCTCCCCACCCGTAGACCACGGCAGTGGCCAAGGCCGCGGTCAAGGTGAGAGCGGCGATGAAGAATCGCGCGTACATGGCCTGGGTCACCCCGATGTCGCGGACCCGAGCTGCCTTCGAGTCGAACTCGGACCGCTCCTGTTGGGGGCGGCCGAAGAGCTTCACCAGCATGGCGCCGGCCACGTTGAAGCGCTCGTTCATCGTGTTGTTCATCTGCGCGTTGAGGTTGTAGGACTCGCGGGTGATGACCGACAGCCGACGCCCGACCCGCTTGGCCGGCACCACGAAGATGGGCAGGATGATGAGGCTGATGATGGTGATCTTCCAGGACAGGAAGAACATCACCACCAGCACCAGGGCCACGCTGATGAGGTTGGACACAATCGAGGACAATGTGTCGGTGAAGGCTTGCTGGGCGCCGATGACGTCGTTGTTGAGCCGGCTGACGAGGGCCCCGGTCTGCGTGCGGGTGAAGAAGGCGATGGGCATGCGCTGGACGTGGGCGAACACCTGGGAGCGCATGTCGTAGATCAGGCCCTCACCCACTTTCGCCGACACCCAGCGGATGACGATGGTGAGGCCGGTGTCGACCAGGGCCACGCCTGCGGCCACCAGGGCCAGGTCGACGATGAGGCTCTTGTCGTGGCCGTAGATCCCCTTGTCGATGATTTGCCGGAACAGCAGCGGGTTGATGATGCCCACCACTGCTTCGACGACCACGACGACGAGGAACAGCGTCAGGATCCGACGGTAGGGCCGGGCGAATTGGAACATCCGGCGGGTCGTGCCTTTGGTGACGTGCTGCTCGGTCACCGAGTCGTCCCGGCGCATGGAGCGCATGATCCCGCCGTAGCCGCCCATGCCCCCGCCGCCGCCACCCCCGTGGAATCCACCCATGCTCATGGGCGCGGAACCTCTGTGTTGCGGGTGTCGGCCATCAGCATCGGACCCTACAAGTTCGCCGGCTGAATCCGGTTCGCTGGCCGCCCCCCCCGGGTTCAGATCACCAGTCCACGCCCAAAGGTGGGAGGGAGATCGAGCGCGGTCAGGAGGCCCGGCCGGGCCTCCACGACCGCCGGCACGGCGTTGACCAGACGCATGGCCGTGGCCTTGAGCCCGGCGGTGTTGTGGTCACCGTCACTGCCGAGCAGCTGGAGGTCCAAGGTGTAGTTGGGCTCGCCGGTGACCGTGACGCGGTAGCAACCGTGACCGGCCGGTTGCGGCCACTCGGGGGCGAGGTCGTCGCGGAGGCGGGTGACGTGCTCGAGTACGATCACCGGCCGGCCGCGGTGGATGCCGCGGACCTCGAAGTGGAGAGCGGCGGCGGTGCCCGCCTCGATGGTGCCGGCGTCGACGGCAAAGGTCTCTTCGGCAGGCTGGCGCTCGTACCACTCCTCGATCGAGTCGAGCTCCACCTCGAGTCCGGCGGCGAGCTGGCGGACCACGCTGCCCCAAGCCATGGTGAGGACGCCGGGCTGAAGGATCATGGGGACCTCGTCCACCGGCCGGCCGAAACCCATGATGTCGAAGAGGACCATCGGCTGGTTGTAGGTGTTGTAGTTGAGGATCTCGGCGCAGCGGACCTCCTCGATCCGCTCACTGACGCCGGTGAGGACGAGGGGCAGGACGTCGTTGGCGAAGCCGGGGTCGATGCCGTTTACGAGCAGCGAGACACCGCCGTCGGCGGCCGCCTGATGCAGGGGCTCGATCAGCGCATCGTCCACCACTCCCGTCGGGTACTGGAGGAAAACCGGCCCGCTGGAGAGGACGTTGATGCCGGCCCGCAGCATGCCACCGAGGTCGGACAGCGCCTCGCCGAGACGATGGTCGGCCATGGCCGTGTGCACGATGGCGTCGGGGCGGAGGGCGAAGAGCTCGCCGGCGTCGCTGGTGGCTGTGATCCCGAGCCTGCGCCCGATGCCGGCCAGCTCGCCGGCATCGCGGCCGACCTTTGCCGGGTTGGAGACCCACAGGCCCACCAGCTCGAGATCGGGGCGGGCGTCAATGCCGGCGATGACGTGGACCCCGACGTTGCCCGTGCTCCAGGCGACGACCCGATAGATGCGGCTCACCTCCGCCTCCGGTGTGGGCGGCGGTCGACGTTCACAGGTCGGGGAGACCGAGGTCCATGTTGGCCTCCTCGATGCCCCCGTCGACCTCGAGGACCTTGCCGGTCACGAACGATCCGGCCGGCGACGACAGATAGACGACGGCGGCGGCGATGTCCTCCGGCTCGCCCAGCCGAGCGAGCGGAGTGGCCGTCTCGATGGCAGTGCGCAGCTCGTCCGATTGCATGACGACTTCGAGGGCGGAGGTGGCCACCGAACCCACGGCGATGGCGTTGACCCGGATCCGGGGGGCGAGGTCGGCGGCCGCCAGCCGGGTGTAGTGGCTGAGGGCGGCCTTGGCCGTTCCGTAGGCCAGATAGCCGCGTCCCCGCACTCGACCGATGGCCGACGAGATGTTGACCACCGATCCTCCGCCACCTTCGAGCATGAGCGGGACGGCCGCCCGCAGGAGGGCGTGTGCGGTGGCCACGTTGAACTGGAAGGCCTGCTGGAGCCGCCCTGGCGACGTGTCGAGGAATGGTCGCGGCATGGCCCCGCCCACGTTGTTGACCACGATGTCGAGACGTCCGAACGCCTCGATGGCCGCGCCGGCCAACAAGGCGGTGGTATCGAGATCGCTCAAGTCGGACACGACGGCATGCGCTCGCCGGCCAGCTTCCTTCACCCGCTCAGCGGTCGATTCGAGCTGCTCGGCCGTCCGGGCGGCGATGACCACGTCCGCCCCGGCCTCGGCGAGGGCTACGGCGGCGGCGGCGCCGATGCCCCGACCGGCGCCGGTGACCACCGCCACCTGGTCCGTGACCCGGAACCGGTCGAGGATCACGGCTGTCGCCGGCGACGCACCGGGACCGTGTCGTCAGTCACGTTCATGCCGGCCGGGTCGGGGGCAGCCCGAGCTTGCGGTGATCCCACGACACCGTGCGGTCGACGGTCAATTTGGCCACCACCCGCTTGTGCAACATGGTCTCCACGAATGGGCGCAGGTCCTCGTTGTAGGGCCCGGTGTACCGCTCGAACACACTGACCCCGAGCTCCCAGATCTTGTCCGCCTCCTCGACGATCTCGGCGTGGCCGACGAGCTCCACTCCCCGCAGCTCGTCGTAGTAGTCGCCGTCCTCGAACATGCAGGTCATTCGTGGGTCGCGGCGCAGGTTGACCGCCTTCTGCGACTTGGCCTTGGTCTCGATAGCGATCGACCCGTCGACGAACCCGTACCACATGGCCACCGCGTGGATCGTCCCGTCGTAGTTGAGGGTGCACATGGTCATCGGTCGCCGATCGTGCAGGAAGGCGTCGACCTCGTCGGGTGTCATGGTGATCTGGCGGCGTTGGTTCACGCCGTGGCCCATGGGTGCGTTGACCTGCTGATCGCTCATCGCGTCCTCCTCACCGACACCTCCTGTGCCAGGGTCGACTGCCCCCGTGCCGACCTCGTCCCGCAGCGTATCGGCGCCTCGAGGCCCCTGTCCCCCGGGGAGCAGTGGCTCCAGTCGGTCTGCGTCGTCTGCGTCGGCGCGGCGCGCGTCGGTCAGGCGAAGGTCACGAACGACTCGCGCTCCATGGACGCCAGACTCTCAAACAGCTCGGTCAGCTCCTGACGACGCGAACGGTCGTTGGCCAGGTTGACCAGTTCTTCGGGGTCGCGATCGTGGTCGTACCACTCGTGGTCGTTGTCGTCGAATGAACAGTCGACGTCGAACACCTTCTGGCCGGCCGGCTTTCCCCAGAGCCCGGTCGACGGTTTGCCTCCGCCCACTCCGTAGTACCGGGCGTACTTGGTCCGCCCGTCGTAGAAGCCCCGCAGGGCGTAGCGAACCTTGTTGAGCCCTTCGGTCTGAGCCGAGTCCTGGGCGAAGAGGATGTGGTCGCGCACGCGGGCCCGCGGATCCGACAACACCGGTGCGAGGTCGACTCCCTGCACGCTGGCCGACCAGGTGGATCGGTCGATGCCGGCCAGGGCGCAGATGGTGGCGGCCAGGTCGACGTGGCTGCCCAGCGCCTCGGTCACCGAGGTGGCGGTCGTCATCCCCGGCACCTTGGCGTAGAGCGGCACTCGCATGATCTCGTCGTAGACGAAGGGTCCTTTCGAGCGCAGACCGTGGGACCCGCACATGTCGCCATGGTCGGAGGTGAAGAAGACGGCGGTGTCGTCCCAGGCACCGGAGCGCTCGAGGGCGGCGAGCACGGTGCCCAGGCTCTGGTCAGCCAGCCGCTGGAGGTGCACGTAGTAGTCGAGGTGGCGGAGCCAGGAGGCGGTGTCCTCGGGGTCGATGTAGCCCCACAGGCCGTGCTGCTGGTCCCACCGCCACTGCCGGTGCGCCTCCGGCTTGGTGTGGAGGTCGTCGTCGAAGTTGGCGGGCAGTCGGTCGACCACCTCGGGGTAGGGATCGTCGAAGGTAGGGAGGGGGTCGTCGTCCTTCCAGGCGGCGGCCTCGAGCACGCGACGGATGGCGGCCACATCGTCGGGATGGCGCTTCTGGTAGCCGGGCTGGTCGACCGGGAACCACATCACGTCGTGTGGGTTGACCAGGGCAACGGTGAGGAACCAGGGCTGGGTGCTGGCCTCATTGCCGGCCTGGTTGCCGCCGGTGGGGTCTCCGGCGCTCGACGCGTTCTTCTCGATCCAATGGGCGGCGTTCGTGGCGATGATGGGGTCGAAATGGACGCCGGTGCCGGCCCAGCCCATGAAGTGGCGGTCGTTGCCGTCCCAGTCGGCGAAGCCGTAGGCCTCCATGTCGGGTGTGGGGGAGTGGGAGAGGTGCCACTTGCCGATGTAGGAGGAGCGGTAACCGGCATCTTGCAGCAGTGACCCGAGCGTCGGGGTGGTCGTGGGCAGCTCGTGGTGCTCGGGCATGATCACGTTGTCGGCCACCCCGTGGCCGGCCAGGTAGCGGCCGGTGAACATGGTGGCTCGGCTGGGGGAACACGGCGATGAGTGGGTGAAGTAATTGGTGAACTCCATGCCGTCGGCCCGAAGCCGGTCGCGCCAGGGGAGCGAGACGCCCGCCGGCAGCCAGGATCGCTGACGTTCCTGGTCGGAGACCACGAGCAGGATGTTGGGCCGCCGGCGCTCGGTCGTCTCCATGCCCAGACCAACGTAGCGCCGGCGCTCGGGGTGCCTCTCTTTGAGCGGGGGAGGCTGGCGAAGGATCGCTCCCCGCGCCAGCACTCCGTAGGCGGGCTCAGCTCCTTCGGCCCGCCCCGCATCGGTGGCCCGCGAATTTTTTCGGCCGGATTTGTCAGGGAAAGCTGACAAATTGGCCGTCCGAAAATTTAACTGCCGGGATGCACCGAGCGAGCCAGTCCCGACCCAACCGGGCAGTGCACCTCAGGCTTCCCACCTCCCGCGTCGCCACCCACGGCAAGCCGCAGGGCGGGGGCGCTGGCGAAGCGAACTGGAATCTGTTCTACTTTTGCTCCGGGTCCAGGTCCGGCTCACGCTCGACAGTTGGCTCCAACGCCGTTTCCGGCCCCGCCCGGCTCCAGCGACGACGAGCCGCCGAGCGGGCCAGGGGCCAGGGAGGAATCAGCAATTTTGCCCGAAAGCGAAGTTCTCCACGCCGAGCACCACCTCGAGTACCCCTATTTGCGATCGGTCGGACCGGTCATCGGTGCCTTCCTGACCGGCTTGCGGGACGGCACCATCCTCGGCGTCCGGGGTGCGGGCGGCACGGTCATCGTGCCGCCGACGGAGTACGACCCGATCACGAGCGAGGACACCGGTGAGCTGGTCGAAGTCGGTCCGGCCGGCGTCGTCGAGACCTGGGCCTGGGTGTCGCATCCGTTGCCCAAGCACCCCCGCACTACCCCCTTCGCCTGGGCACTCATCCGCCTCGACGGCGCCGACACGGCCCTGTTGCACACCGTCGACGTCGACGGGCCTGACGGCTTGGCCACGGGTGACCGAGTGGTGGCCCGCTTCCGCCCGGCCGGTGAGCGGGTCGGAGCCATGAGCGACATCGACGCCTTCGTGCCCGAGGCCAGCGGCCGCTCCGGAGGCTCCCGCGGCTCTGGCTCCTCGGGGTCAGGCTCGTGAGCCCGGAACCGGACGCCAACGACGGCGGGGGCGAGACCGAAGACCCGATCGCCACCCTCTCCACCCCCATCCGGCTCGACTATGCCTTCACTCCCGGCGTGGCCCAGTCTCGGTTCCTCCGGGGACTGGCCCAGGGCAAGTTCCTCGGCCAGCGCTGCCCAACGTGCAAAAAGGTCTACGTGCCGTCTCGGGGCTCGTGCCCCACCGACGGTGTCCCCACCACCGAGGACGTCGAGCTCGGCAATGCGGGGACGGTGACGACGTACTGCGTGGTGAACGTGCCCTTCGCCGGGCAGTCCATCGAAATTCCCTACATCTGCGCCCAGGTGCTCCTCGACGGGGCGAACCTCTCGTTCATGGGCCTCATCCAAGAGATCCCCACCGACCAGATCCGCATGGGCATGCGGGTCGAGGCCGTGTGGGTGGACCCGGACGAGCTCAGCCCGTCGCTCGCCTCGGTGCGCTACTTCCGGCCCAACGGCGAGCCGGACGCCGATTACGACACTTTCAAGGAGTACCTGTGAGTGCCGCGCCCGGCGCCAAGCGCGACATCCGGCCGGTCTCGGTCGCCTCGTTTGCCCAGGCCAAGAATGTGCGGCGCGACGACCAGCACAACGAGGTCGAGGGGCTGTTGCCGGTCATCGCTGATGTTTTCGGAGCCATCGGCATCACCAAGGACGACGTCGACTTCATCTGTTCGGGTTCGACCGACTATCTGATCGGTGGGCCGTTCAGTTTCGTGATGGCCCTCGACGCGGTCGGCGTCTGGCCGCCGCGGGCCGAGAGCCACGTGGAGATGGACGGAGCCTGGGCGCTGTACGAGGCCTGGGTCCTCCTGCAAGAGGGAGAGATCGACGCCGCCCTCGTCTACTCGTTCGGCCGATCGTCTCTCGGCAACCTCAACGAGATCCTCGCTCTGCAGCTTGATCCGTACTACGTCGCACCCCTGTGGCCGGACCCGGTGAGCCTGGCGGCCCTGCAGGCCCGCGCCCTCATCGACGCGGGCAAGGCCACCGAGGACGATTTCGCCAGGGTCGCGGCTCGGAGCCGCAAGGACGCGCTGTCCAACCCCAACGCCCAGCTGGCCTTCGACCGCTCGGTCGAGGAGCTGCTGGCGGAGGACTACGTCGTCGCCCCCCTTCGTCGCCACACGCTCCCGCCCATCACCGACGGCGCCGCCGCCATCGTGCTCGCTGCCGGCAAGGCGGCCGAGGCATGGGGCGGCGACAACCCGGCGTGGATCACCGGCATCGACCACCGCATCGAGACTCACGCCCTCGGCGCCCGCGACCTCACCGTCTCGGCCTCGACCATCAAGGCCGCCGAGGTGGCCGGTGTCGCCGACGGACCGGTGGACGTGGCCGAACTGCACGCGCCCTACGCCCACCAGGAGCTGATCCTCCGTGAGGCCCTCGGCCTCGACAGCACGACGGCGGTCAACCCGTCTGGGGGCCCACTCGCCGCCAACCCGCTCATGTCGGCCGGTCTCATCCGCATCGGTGAAGCGGCCGCCGCCATCCGATCCGGTCGTGCCCTGCGGGCTGTCGCCCATGGCACGTCGGGGCCGTGCCTGCAGCAGAACCTGGTCTGCGTCCTGGAGGCATCCTGATGGCCGAGCGGTGCGCAGTCATTGGTGTGGGCCAGACCCACCACAAGGCCAAGCGCGAAGACGTCTCCATCGCCGGTCTGGTGCGTGAGGCGGCCAAGATGGCGCTGGCCGACGCCGATCTCGATTGGTCCGATATCGACGCCGTGGTCATCGGCAAGGCGCCGGACATGTTCGAGGGCAACATGATGCCGGAGATCTACCTGGCCCCAGCGCTGGGCGCCGTGGGCAAGCCCATGTTCCGGGTGCACACGGCCGGATCGGTCGGCGGGTCGACCTCCCTCGTTGCCTCCCATCTGGTCGCCTCGGGCACCCATGAACGCGTGCTCACCGTTGCCTACGAGAAGCAATCGGACTCCGACGCCATGTGGGCCCTGTCCGTCCCACAGCCCTTCGCCGCGCCGCTGCTGGCCGGAGCCGGCGGCTATTTCGCGCCGCACATCCGCTCCTATATGCGCCGGTCGGGCGCTCCCGAGCACATCGGCCGGATGGTGGCAGTGAAGGACCGGCGCAACGCCCTCCGCAACCCTTACGCCCACCTGCACCTCCCCGATATCGACATGAAGATGGTCGAGGAATCGATCATGCTCTGGGATCCGCTGCGCTACCTCGAGTCCTGTCCCTCCTCGGACGGCGCCGCGGCCATGGTCCTCGCTTCCGAGCGCGCCATCTCCGGGCAGTACCCGCCGGCTTGGATCCACGGGTCGGCCATGCGCTCGGAGCCGACCATGTTCGCCGGTCGGGACCAGGTCAACCCGCAGGCCGGCCGTGACTGCGCCGCCGATGTCTACGCCCAGGCCGGGATCACCGAGCCGCGCCGGCAGTTCGACGTGGCCGAGGTCTACGTGCCCTTCAGCTGGTACGAGCCCATGTGGCTCGAGAACCTCGGGTTCTGCGACCTGGGCGACGGATGGAAGCTCACCGAGGCGGGAGCGACCGCATTCGACGGCGACATCCCCTGGAACCCATCGGGTGGGGTGCTCTCGTCCAACCCGATCGGCGCGTCGGGCATGCTGCGCTTCCTCGAGGTGGCCATGCAGGTGCGGGGGCAGGCCGGCGAGCACCAAGTGGACGGGGCCCGCCTCGCCCTGGGCCAGGCCTACGGGGGCGGGTCACAATTCTTTGCCATGTGGGTTGTGGGGAGCGAGAAGCCCTGAGCCACGCCAGTAGGATGGCGCCCGGTTCGGCGAGCCCGGGAGGGACGGCATGAAGGTCGTGGTCGATTACGACGAGTGCGCCAGCAATGCTGTCTGCATGAGCATCTGCCCTGAGGTCTTCGAGGTGCGAGACGACGGGTTCCTCTACGTGCTCAACGAGCATCCCGGTCCGGAGCTGGCCGAAAAGGTGCGTCAGGCAGCCAACGGCTGCCCGACGGGCGCCATCTCCATCATCGAGGACGAGTAAGGACCTGGTGCCGGGCAGCCCGGCCCGGGTCCGGTTCGCCCCCTCACCCACCGGCTACTTCCACGTCGGCAGCGCCCGCACCGCACTGTTCAATTGGGTGGTGGCCCGCCAGACGGGCGGCACTTTCATCCTGCGCATCGAGGACACCGACGCAGACCGCAGCCGTGAGGAGTGGGTCGACGGCATCCTCTCGGCGCTCCACTGGTTGGGCATGGACGCCGACGAGGGCCCGATCCGCCAGTCCAGCCTGGCCGAGCGCTATCGCCAGGCCGAGGACGCACTCTGGGAGGGCGGCTATCTCTACGCCTGCGACTGCACCCACGAGGAGATCGAGGCCCGCAACAAGGCCGCTGGGCGGCTGACCCCGGGCTACGACGGCTTCTGCCGAGAGCGCAAGCTGCCGCGGGGGGAGGGCCGGGCACTGCGGTTCCGGTCGCCGGACGAGGGGGTCACCACCGTGGCCGACGTTGTCCGAGGCGACGTCGTGTTCCCCAACGATGCCATCGACGACTTCGTGGTGGTCAAGGGCAATGGAGCCCCCCTCTTCGTGCTGGCCAACGTGGTCGACGACATCGACATGGCCATCAGCCACGTGATCCGGGGCGAGGACCTGCTGCCCACAACGCCGAAGGGCATCCTGCTCTGGCAGGCCCTCGCCGCTGTCGGCTGGGAGGCCCGGCGGACAGACGGTGCGATGGCGGGCGATGCGGCGGGTGACGGTGGCTCCGGCCAGGGTGCGGTTCGACCGGTCCCTCCGTTGCCGGTCTTTGCCCATCTGCCCATGCTCGTCAACGAACAGCGCAAGAAGCTGTCAAAGCGGCGAGACCCGGTGGCTGTCGAGGACTACCGCGACCAGGGCTACCTGGCCGACGCCTTCGTCAATTACCTGGGACTGCTCGGCTGGGGACCGCCCGACGGCGAGGAGGTCTTCGACCGCGACCAGATGCTGCACTGGTTCACGCTCGAGGATGTGAACCACGCCCCGGCATTCTTCGACGTGGTCAAGCTCACCCACATGAACGGGGAGTACATACGGGCCATGCCGGTCGACGATTTCATCGAGGCTGCTCGCCCGTGGCTGACCGGCGGTGCGGCTCCGTGGCCGGACGACCGCTTCGACGAGGCGACCTTCCGGGCCATCGCCCCCCTCGTCCAAGAACGGGTGGCCACACTCGGCGAGGTGCCGGCCATGGTCGACTTCCTCTTCCTCGAGGCGCCGGCCGTCGATGAGCCGTCGTTCGAAAAGGCAGTGGTCGAGGACGAGTCGGGGCCGGTCATCCTGGCCAGAGCCGCTGCCTCCTATCGGGCCCTCGACACCTGGGAGCGCGACGCGCTGTACCAGGCGACGGCGGCCGTCGGAGACTCGGTGGGGCGCAAACTGGGGAAAGCCCAGGCGCCCATCCGGGTGGCAGTGACCGGCCGGCGGGTGGGACCACCACTCTTCGAGTCGCTCGCCCTGCTCGGGCGCGAGCCCACTCTTGCCCGCATCGAGGCCGCACTCGGCCGTGCGGGTCACCCAGCGTCGTAGCGGGTGATCGTCCTCGGCGCGCTGGCCGGGCTGCGGGTGCTCCGGTGGATCCTGCGCGTACTCATCTGGCTGGTTCTGGCTGTGGTCGTCTACCTGGTGGTGACCTTTGTACAGGTGTGGCTGACGAGCCGGCACAACGACGCTCGTCCGGCGGACGCCATCGTCGTCATGGGGGCGGCTCAATACAACGGGGTTCCCTCGCCGGACCTGGCTTCGCGCCTGCAAGATGCCCTGACGCTCTGGCGAGCGGGTGACGCCAAGGTGATCATGGTTACCGGGGGCAAGGAGAGCGGTGATCGTTACACCGAGTCCGGGGCCTCGGCGCGTTATCTCGAGGCCCACGGCGTGCCAGCCAACGACATCCTCGAAGTCACGGGTCGCGACACCTGGGAGGAACTGTCGTTGGCGGCTCCGCAACTCCGCCAACGGGGGGACACGACCGTGCTCATCGCCACCGACCCGTTCCACGAGGACCGCAGCCTGGCCATCGCCACCGACGTCGGCCTGGTGGCCTATCCGACGCCTACCCGGACATCGCCCATCTCCGGCTGGTCGACCGTGCCCTACTTCGCCAAGGAGACGGTCGGCGTCGCCCTCGGGCGCATCATCGGCTACGACCATTTGAGCTGGTTGCACGAGGCGGCGATCTGAGGGGTGCCGCTCTCCCAGCCGTCGCGCGGTGAAAGCGCCGACGCTGTCTGTTCGTTGTCTGTTCGTTGGCCGCGCTCAGCTTGTTGGTCGCGTTCAGCCTCCGAGCAGCGAGGGCAGGTCGGCGACCGAGTCGATGAGGTGGGTGTGGGGAGCGACGCCGAGCTCCGCCTTTGTGTGAGCACCGCTCAGTACCCCAACGACCATCGAGGCACCGGCCCGGGCGCCGGCCTGCAGGTCGCTGGCGGTATCCCCGACCACTGCGACCTCGGCCACGTCGTCGATCCGCAGCCGGAGCACGGCGGTCAGGATCATGTCCGGCCAGGGGCGGCCGCGCCCGGCATCGGCCGGTGAGAGGCCGAGATCGACCGCCCCTTCCCAACCCAGCGTCTCGATGACGAGGTCGCGGGTGGAAGGCGCGAAGCCAGTGGTCAGGCAGATCCGCATCCCGCGCTCGCGGAGATAACCGAGAGTGGCCTCGGCTCCCGGCATGGCCGAGACCTCACCGCGGCCCACGGCTTCGGCGAAGACCCGTTCGAAGGCCTCGTTGGCCTGAGTGGCTCGGTGACGGTCGCCATGGAGCAACTCGGTGAATACCTCGATCTTCGACTGGCCCATCGTCCGCCGCACGTAGGTGGCCGGGTCCTCGGCCAGTTCGGAGGCCGTGAGCGCCATGGCGTCGAGCGCCCCCTGGAAGGCTTCCTCGACGGCGCCGGCGTCGTCCACCGTGGTGCCGGCCATGTCCAGGGCGACCATCCGGATGGGCGTCATGCGGCGACCCCCTGCCACGTCGTCTCGGCCACGGCCGGTGACAGGGTCATCCCGCGTCCGGCCAATCCGGTCACTACCCACACACCGGTGTCCAGCAGCTGGCGATGGCACACCTCCTCGCCCGGAGTCAAGGTGTAGACACCGGTCCACCGGCGGTCCACCGTCGGGATCGACCAGCCCAGCACCTCTTCGGCGCGCAGCCGGAGCTCGCGGACGACGTTCTCCTCGACGGCGAAGTCGAACGGCTCGTCATACGTGTGGGTGTCGCCGATGGTCAGGGCGCCGTTGTCCCGTTGCACCAGGAGCAGCTGCATCCGCCAGGCGGCAGTGTCGGGGTCGGGATCGGACAGCCGCGATCGCGCCTCCAAATCGAAGGCCGGGTAGTAGCGCATCGAGTTGCCGTCGGCCAAGGCGGTCGTCACCCGCTCAGTGGACGGAGCGGTCTGCATCATGTGAAGGCGGCACCGGGTGAGCGAGGCGGCAGCGAGGGATGTGCCCACCCGACCGGCGATCCCGTTCGTCCGGTCCCCGATGCAGAGGATGACGGCCGATCCCTGATGGTGCCGGCCGGAACTGTCGACCGCGATGGGACCGGATCTGGCGTTGGGGCAGGGGATGACATCGACGGCGTAGTGGCCGGGCAACCACTGGTAGCGACCCGTGCTGGCCAACGCGTCGCGCAAGGCCGGGAGCACGCGGGCGGGCTCGACGACCGCATCCTTGGCGCAGTGCAAGCCGCCTAGGACGTCGCCCCGGATGGCGGGGTTCAGCTGCCGGACATCGGCAGGGTCGAGTAGCCGGAATCCCCGCCGGTCGGCGTCGGGCCCGGCGACTGCCTCGGCCATGAGGTCCCACTCACTCTGGTCGCGAGCCAGCGTGATCGAACCGACGGGCCGGAGGCCGATTCGCGGGGCCTCGGCGGCGGCCCGGTCCCACAGCTCGCGGGCCCGGAGAGCGAGCTCGAGCTCCTCGCCGGCGGCCCGGCCGCTCACCCAGACCAAGCCGAAGTTGCGCACCGACGCCCGACGGGGTTCGGCATCCGCCTCGAGGTGGACGACATCCCAGCCACGGCGGCACGCCTCGAGGGCGTGCATGGTGCCCACGATGCCGCCCCCCACCACGACGGCGCGTTCGGTGCCCATGCGCCGGCGATCGTAGTGAGAGATTGCCGCTGCCCGCCGTCCCAGGTGGGCATGGGCTTTTGACGTGGTGGCCGCCGCCAGGTCGACTGACGTGGAGCAGGTCAGACGTGGCCAAGCCGAACCCCGGTGGAGGGTGGTCGGCTAAATTGACCCCTCACCCATTCGGGGGTGGCGCAACTGGCAGCGCGCATGATTCTGGTTCATGAGGTTGGAGGTTCGAGCCCTCCCCCCCGAGCGCTCCTCGGTTCGAAGTTCGAGCCCGGTGCCGTGGACGTTCAACCCAAAGGGATGGATGTTCTCGTGGCGTAGCCATCTGGTCCCATCGTCTAGTGGCCTAGGACACCACCCTCTCAAGGTGGAGACACGGGTTCGAACCCCGTTGGGACTGCCAGTCGTTTTCCCAGTACAGATGGCCTATTTAGTCTGGATGTCGTAATTGCTACCCTCGTAGCCAGAAGAACCCAACAAAAAACCCAACAAGGTGTGGGGGAGTTCGATGGCAGGAAGCATGCGACTGGTCGGTGATCCCGACACCTGGGAGCTCCGGGTGTACCTGGGCCGGGACAGCGAAGGTCGGGTGCGGCATCTCCACCGTCGGTTCGAGGGCAATCGCCGAGCGGCGGAGCGAGAGCTGGCCCGCCTGGCGACGGAGCAGGAGACGAAGCCGGCCGCGATCCCCGACCCGTCGCCCCATTGGGGACCGACAACGACGGTCAACGACGCCATCACGGCGTGGAAGGCGAACGGCTGGTCCGATCTCTCGCCCAACACCGCCTCCGATTACGAGACGGTGTGGACACTTCATATCCAGAAGTCGATCGGTCGCCGTCGGATCGCATCGCTCACGCCATTCGACGTGGAGCAGTACCTCCGGAAGCTGAAGGACTCGGGACTCTCCCAAGAGCGGGTCCGCCGCATTCGGGCGATTCTCCATCGTGCATGCCGGCTGGCCCGGAAGTGGAGCGGCAACACTCTTCCCAACCCGATTACCGACACCGAACTCCCGGTGTGGAGCCTCACCGAGGGCACCGATGAAGTCCGTGCGCCGACGGTCGATGAGGTCAGAGCGATCCTGGGGTTCGCTCGCACGGGGGATCCCCGGATTGCCGCGTTCGTTCGACTGGTGACAGCGACAGGTCTTCGCAGAGGAGAGGCATGCGCACTCCGCTGGTCCGACGTGGACATCGACCGCAAGCAGATCTGTATCGACAAGTCCGTCGTGATAGGTCGGTCGGGGATCCAGGTCAAAGCCCCGAAGACGAGGGCGAGCATCCGGACGATCGCCGTCGACCGTGGCACCCTCGACGAACTGAGCTCCCTTCGGGACCGCCAGGACGAGATCGCACGGGCATGCGGGGTGACCCTGGGACCAGAAGGCTTCGTCTTCTCGCTCGAGGCGGATGGCCTCGAGGCACCCCGGCCCGACTCGCTCAGTCGCTCGTTTGCCCACCTTCGGGACAGTGCCGGCGTGGCATCCGACATCCACCTTCATTCCCTCCGTCATTTCGTGGCCACCGAACTCGATTCGGTGATCTCGGAGCGTCAGAAGCAGGCCCGGCTGGGTTGGTCGACGGTCCAGATGGCCCGGCACTACACCGACAGCGTCAGCGAAGAGGACCAGCGGGCAGCCGACCACATGGGCGAGCTGATCGAGGCAAAAAGGAGCCGCAGTAGCCATAGCCAACAGCGGAGGAGGAAGCCCAAGGCCTCGTAGTGGACACGAGCTATCGAATTCAGCCCCGATTCGATTGCAAGATCACCCCGGCAACGGCGTCGGCGGAGCCGCATGCCCCGGATCCTTGCCAGCGATCAGATTCTCGACGGCGAGTCGTGGAATCCGGATACGGGACCCGATTCGGAATACCGGAAGTGGGAGCGTTCCGGCCTTGACCGCTCGGTAGAGCGTCGAGCGAGTCTCCCCCAAGAGCAGCGCCGTCTCTTCGACGCTGAGCAATGGCCTCGGATTGAAGTTCTCACGTTGGACGGGCATGGCGCCTCCTCGACTCTTTCCAGAACCGCTTGCA
>CAVSNH010000013.1:0-1544572 GCA_963729275.1 uncultured Acidimicrobiaceae bacterium | reverse complement strand
AAGCTAGTTAAGTAAGTCTATCTTGTCGATTTTGGCGCACGCTTGGCAAACCAAAAGCACCCAAAAGCACGGCAAAAACGCTCAAGTGGTACCGATTTGGTACTTGTTTGGTCGCTACCTTGGTGGTCTGCTGGCGATGCGGACACGTCCCGGTTCCACCACTGTAAAAGCGTCCGAGAGCCGCGCGCCCAGCTTGGCCACCGCTTCAACGACAGACGGGGGCTTGGCCCGGCGCACACGACTCGGGAACCTCACCGAGATGACTCCTGCTGAGGAGTGCCCGCGCGCGTACACCAATTCGCCGAAATCGGGGTCTTCCGTAATGAGGATGCGCTGCTCGCTCAACGCGCGCCTCATCACCATTTCGTCCACCGTGCCTTTAGCGACTTCGGCAATCGCGATCACGTCGTGGCCTGCCTCGCGCAGAGCGCGAATTACCGGTCCCGCACAGCTCTCGTCAGCAAGGAAGTTCATGCTTCGGAATCAGTGTCCAACGGGAGCGTCCGAGAGCAGCACCACTTCCTCGTGGGCCACGCTTGCCGCGCCGTAGGCAATCGCCGCCCGAATGTCCTCGGGCGCCAGGTGCGGATAATCTTCGAGGAGCTCGCCTTCGCTCGCTCCTTCAGCAAGTTTGTGCAGGATCAGCTCGACGGTGATTCGCGTCCCCTGGATCACTGGTTTGCCCATCATCACCGCCGGGTTGATCTGGATTCGGTTAGTCGTCATTGCCTTGGCCTCTCACGATCATTGCACGTCAGTGAATCGTTCCCGAGCCAGTATTTGCAGGGCGGTCCCGTTCATCTGTCCCATAAGCATACACGGCTGATTGGGTCTCGTCCAGCGGGCCGATGAGGGTTTTCACGGTTTGGTGCTCCCAGTAATCCGACCGAGGCACGTCGATTGCCAACTATTTTTCGCCAGTCGACAAACGTGAGAACCGACCCCCATGTTGTGCGAGGCTCAGTCATATTGCCCACCACGCTTTCTTGAAAGCTCCCATGCTTCCGTGATCGTCCGGCAGGTGAACAGAGTATCGAGCATGCACCTAACTCGAGTGGCGTGGAGAATTCTGTCACCCGTGGGCACTTCGTGCTCAGGCCGGAACGGTGGTCCAAGGTAATAGAGAACGACCGGGCCGTGCTCGCGATCTTCGATCTCGGGAATTCGAGTCCCGAGGTTCGTTACCGATTCGTACTTTTCAATGTAATGTATTGACTGCAGCTTGCCATCGTAGCGGAAGGCGATGTGGGTAGGGGGCTCGGCGGGCCAGTAGGGTCCCGCCGGATGGTAATATCGCCGCTTTTTTTCGACGGTATCGATGAACGTGATGCTCGATCCTTCCTCCTTCCAGTTGCCCAATGCGACAACGTATACCCAGTTTGAATCGACCCTTTCCCTCACAGCGTTCGTCACTTGTTGCAAATAGGTTAGCAACTCACGAAGTAACTTTTTCTCCGCACGCGGTGCCCTGGTGGTCGATTTCTCGACGATGGCTGCTACCTGCTGCCAAGAGAGTGGCATAACTGGTGAGCCTATACCGCGATAACTCCCGAGACGCATGGCTGCGTGATCAGAGTTGCATTCGCTGATAACGACCAGCCGCTTGGACTTTGACGGATAACGGCGGAATTGACGGCGGCGGGCGTATTGCACCAGTTGACGGCGGATCGGAAGGTTTGCCCCGCGCTTAGCTTCAATAATCACGCAGAACTTGCCACGGAATTCAATTTCGATGTCGGTGAACCCTCTTCCTGTTTCATACTGCTGCAGCCTGACCTCGGCCTCCGCCGCGTTGACTCCTGAGAGTCCGATCTCACGGAATAAAGCCGCCGCGAACGAAGGGGAGTTTGCAAGCGCCCAACCCAAGCTGCCTGTCATATCGTTTTCGTCGCGGCCCAAAAGATCGAACATGCTCTCAAGCTGCTTTCCGTGCAGGGTCAGGTTTGGCATGGCTTTCTCCTTGGGTGGTCAAAAGGGGGAGGTGCAAAGCGCAGGGCGCGGCTCCTCATATAATCGCTGCGCGGTCGGGAAGGCTTGAAACTGGTAGTAGCAGCCCCGGGTCTTACTTAAGTGGCCGGATGTATTATGCCGCGCATCACAGCTACAGGTTCATGCTTTCAGCGCGTTTTGGTGAGCTTTCTCGGCAGCGACAGGAGCATCTGTTTCACCTGCATGTCCGACATGTCGGATATTTCCGACGATTCGTACTCAGGAGACGGCCCTGCAACCATCCTTCCGCTGTCAGCTTCATCGATTCTGAGCTTGATGGTTTTTCCGCCAACCCACGACTGATCGAAGCGAACGACCGCGTTTGGGTAAACACTCTTAGCCAGTTCCTCGATTCTTGCGCGCTGGATCTCTGGGTTGTCCTTCTCCGGAGGCCATTTCATATATTCCTCGTGCAATATTATACATAAATACCGGACGGGGCGGCGATGGCTGGCGCACTTCCCTATACTTGGCGGTCTGCGATTTCCCGCGCTCAGCATATGATGCATCACCCTCTTTCTGCGTGCTCACTGCACCAGTTCTCTGGGGGGCAAAGGATCGCTGTTCTCTTCCCGCGTGTGACAATTACGACTGTTTCTTTGCCATACTGTACTCGGGCAAGGAAGTCGCCAATTCTTGCGCGAAACTTGCTTGGGGTGGTTCGCTCCCCTGGAATTCTTTGAATCACTTTCTCTGAGGTCATAGGAAAATCCTTTCGAGCGAAATTGGATGCTTTGATCATTATGTACGATTCGCTCATAACAGTCAACATCGAATCTCGACGCCCCCGACATCATGAAGTGCAGTCTCACGCTCTCGGACCTACTTGGGAATAAAGTCAATGCGGGGGTAGACTTACTCAGCATACGCAAGAGAGTGGATATGCCAAGCCCGAGTTAGGTCCCATAGGAGGAATCATGCCTCAAAGGTTTCCTCGACTTCGAGAGCCTCAATATTGGCTGGTTGGTGCGTTTTGGGAGGACGATCAAACTCCGGTGTTTGTTCGCCGCGGGTACTGGCAATTGGGTTGGCGTGACCGGGATAAACCGGACATGGCTCGGAAGCGCGATGGGATGCACGAAGGGGACCGCATCGCTATCAAGGCTATGACTGGACAAGCAAAACAGAACATTACAATCAAGGCCATTGGTATCGTCAAGGAGGTTTCGAAAGACAAAGACAAACGAGTCTACGTGGACTGGAAGTTAACCGACTTGCATCGCAAGGTTCGAGCCAACGGGTGCTTTGCCTCCATCCATGGCCCGTACTCGGTGGAAGAGGACGGTGAGTGGCTCGGAGAGACCTTCAGACTGTAGTGCTGACGAATTTGGTTCGAAGTGTCGTGATAGATTTCACCCCATAAAATCAAGAAGTTCCCATATGGAAACTTTTGATTGGTGGCCCGCGTCCCGCAGGAAGCGAGTTCAGCGTTAGGCGCTGAATTTTCAACAAGTTCCCATATGGAAACATAAGTTCCCATACAGCACCCTGCGGGGGGTGACGTGTCACCCCTGCACCCGGCGCGCAGCGCCGCCCAGCCGCCGCGCATTACTGATACTGCCAAGGGACGACCGCTGGCGGCGGATATGGCGTGCATGAAGGTGCCACCGCTTATCAGCGCACCACTGCCGATAGAGGCGGGACTCCCGCGCCATCCACCGCGACACACCTATTTCCCCATGAGTGGGATGGCTGCGGCGGACGCACGATCAGTACCAAATATTTTTCGCTGGTCCAATGGTTTCTCTAATATGGTGTGAACTTCTTCTTGCAACCATTTTCAACTCTGAAGTGCCGCCCTCCGCACTACACGTCGTGCACGAGGTAATCAGTTGCAGCGACTATAATTGCTCCCCGGCCACATTTGCAGATTCCGAGGGTTGCCGTTCCCACACATCATTTTTCGGTTAGTTTCTCCCGCGCCAAGATAAATCGTCGGAAGTTTTGAGATGGGATTGCGCTAAGTTACAGATATCGTGGCCATTAGCATTTCGAAACGCATACGTTGGACCCGCGCTTCCAGATCGGACGGAGAGTCTCCGTTGCCGTCATTTGACAGAAAAAAAAGTTCGACTTATCAATTCGTATGATCGGGCAATCCTCACGGGTCTCGATCCTGGGGTGAAGCGGGTTGTACTGTGGCGAGAGGTTTTAAGCTGTATGGCAGATGGAATTGAAATACTTCTTACCAGCAAGGAAGCATCACGGGTTCTGAAGATTCATCCGAAAGTGCTGGAACGGATGGCGAAGCGCGGCGAAGTGCCAGCACTGAAGGTTGGTAAGTTCTGGCGGTATCGTGCGACAACGCTGGACGCCTGGATCAACTCAAGGCTACAATCAGGCTGCCAAGCGTGCCGCACGGCAACTTCATTCTGATTGGAGGAACCATGCAGGCACGATACCAGTACGGAGATCTTAGGATTCGGAAGCGGAACAAGGGGCCGGACGTTTGGCAGTTCCGCTATCTCGAAAATGGAAGGCGAAAGTCAGTGTTAGTCGGAACGGTTGAAAAACTCCCGACTAAGGCCGACGCGGAGCGGGCGGTTGAGCATCTTCGGCATACGATCAATGACCAAAACCCACAAGCGCAGTTCCACACTGTCACTGTGGCAGCGCTAATTGATCGCTTTATGAAACAACACGTACCAAAACATTGCAGAAAGTTGACCGCGAGCGTATATCGCAGTCTGTTCGAAACCCACATCAGGCCGAAGTGGGGAAGCGAATTTGTTGAGAGCGTCAAGCCTATGGCCGTGAAAGAATGGCTTGAGGGTATGCCGCATTCCCGACAAGTCAAAGCCCATGTTCGCGGTTTAATGCACACCCTCCTCCAGGCGGCTATTCTGTGGGGATTGATCGAAAACAATCCTATTAACCCTGTCCGGCAGTCCAGGAAGCGGTTGAAAAAGCCGCGTGTTCTCGCGCCGGCAGAATTCAAACTGCTCCTGGCGCAGCTCTCGGAACCCTACAAGTCGATGGTGATAACCGTTGCTTGTTTGGGCCTACGGGTTTGCGAGTTGCTGGGACTACAGTGGGGCGACCTCGACTTTGAAAATCTCACTTTGAAAATCCAGCGAAGCATTGTCGAGGGAGAAGTCAACGAACCCAAGACGGAAGCCTCTGAAAGCACACTTCCGCTTGACCCGGATTTAGCCGAAGTCCTGTTAGCTCATAAGGCGGGCAGTCACTACAAGGCTGATTCGGATTACGTCTTTGCGGGAGCAACCGGAAAACCACCTTGGCCGGATGGCATACTCACAGATCACCTAAAGCCAGCCGCGATCAGGGCCGGAATCGGAAACATCGGCTGGCACACCTTCAGGCACACCTACTCGACACTCCTACACGCCCTGGGCACGCGTCCGGCAGTCCAAAAAGAACTCCTGCGCCATGCCGATATTCAAACGACGTTGAACATCTACACTCAGGCGGTCTCGGCAGAGAAGCGGGAAGCGGCATCGAAGGTGGTGAATGCCCTATGGAAAGCGTAAGTGTGGTACGAATTGGTACTTTTCGAGAAATCTCTTTGGGTGCCAAGTCCTTTAGAAAGATGGTCGGGGCGCCCAGATTTGAACTATGGACCTCTTGGTCCTACGAAGCAAGGGGTCGGGTGTTCGAATCACCCCGGGCGTACCAATTTATTGATAATGTTTGGCTTATACTCCAGTTGAACCAACCGAAATCTAGTTCTTTTTCTCATTCAATTCCTAATACAAGAAATGGAAGCAGTTGCAATTAAAGGACTTAAAGGTCATTCCGAACACTTGCCGTGAAAGCATCTGGTCCCGAGTTTGAATGGGAGATACAACCCTGCAACGTACGTAAAATAAATGGCTTAGTGATTGACGATCGACGGGAATTCCTCAACAGAAACCCCGGGACAAGAAACGGACCAAGGGGAAGGCATCGAGTCGACGGTTGACCTTAAGATCTATCAGTCGGCTCTTCAGCCTTTCAAAGTGGCGCCTGTGCAGGCTACGCCTTTTGGTCAACAAAGATCCGCAGGATCTCTTTCACTACCGAGCCATACTCCAAAACCTGGGCTGCCAGGTGCGCACCAGTTCGTCCTTCGCTGAGGGAATGGAATGCCTTGGGCATGGGCCGTTCGACCTGATCCTTTTGGACCAGGGGAGTGGCAGGTTCGAAGGGCAGGAACTCCTCGCGCAGGCTATGGAAGTCGACGTGGAGTTGCGGGTGTTGGTACTTGCGCGATCTTATGACCGGAACTGCTTTCTGCAAGCAATGCAATCGGGAGCCTTGGATTATCTTGAAAGACCATTGGGTGCAGCGGAGATTATTGCTCTCCTGGAAACCTTTATGCCGCGCCGAGATGGCGTGCGCGGTGCCTCGGTAAACCGGATCAAGGGCGCAAGACGAAGCAAGAAAGCATCGGGAACCAGAGAACGCTATGAAAGCGATGGTGCTGAACAAGCTGGGGGAACGGTTGGAATGGACCGATTTCACCGAACGGCAGCCGGGGCCCGGTGAGATTCGAGTCAAGGTTTCTGCCTGCGGCATCTGCCGCACGGACCTGCATGTTGTCGATGGCGAACTGCCCAATCCGCAGGTGCCGATCATCCCTGGCCACGAGATCGTTGGCCGAATCGATGAGATCGGGGCGGGCGTCGAAGGGTTGCGCGAGGGTGAGCGCGTCGGCATTCCGTGGCTCGGCCATACCTGTGGCATGTGTCCCTATTGACGGGGTAACCAGGAAAACCTTTGCGATCGCCCGCTCTTTACCGGGTATACCCGCGACGGCGGCTTCGCAACGGCAACAATCGCCGATGCCCGCTATGCGTTCCCGCTCGGCGAAGCTGGCGATGACGTGGCGTTGGCTCCCTTGCTCTGCGCTGGCCTGATCGGCTGGCGATCGCTCGTGATCGCCGGGGCCGGCAAAAAACTAGGGCTCTACGGCTTTGGCGCGGCGGCCCATATCATTGCTCAGGTCGCGAATTGGCAAGGTCGATCGGTGTTTGCCTTCACGCGGCCGGGAGATGTTTCCACACAGGCGTTCGCCCGGAGCCTGGGCGCCGCTTGGGCGGGCGGATCGGACGAGGCGCCGCCAGAGCCGCTCGACGCCGCAATCATCTTTGCCGTCGTGGGCGACCTCGTGCCCCTGGCGCTGAAAGCCGTCCGCAAGGGTGGTCGCGTCGTTTGCGCGGGCATCCATATGAGCGACATCCCCAGCTTTCCCTATCGGCTGCTCGGGGAGGAGCGGCAGATCGTTTCGGTGGCCAATCTCCAGCGGCAGGATGGATTGGATTTCCTGCGGCTGGCTCCTGACATCGGCATCGTCACCCATACCACGACCTATCCGCTTAACCAGGCCAATCAAACCCTCGCCGATCTCCGCGCCGGGCGGTTCGAAGGCGCGGCAGTTCTTGTGCCCTGACCATGGTCAGACGGGATTCCGATAATCTCCTCTTCTTCGCAATCGTATCCTCATCTGGCAACATAAAAGATCAAGATGAGCAGTTTTGACCAGCCCATTGTGCGGTATTGAACTGCACGATCGAAAGCCTTCGTGTATAAGCATAAGTAGGGAGGCATCAATTATGAGTAACGACCTAGTGAAGGAACAAACCCGGAAATCACCCCATGAGGAGATCGCCATCCGGGCACATCGCCTTTGGGAAGCGCGCGGCTGCCCCGTCGCCTCACCGGTAGAGGATTGGGTCCGCGCCGAAGAGGAAATTCGCGCTGAACAGGCGGATCGCGACGAGGTTGTGCGGGCTCGTAACAAGCGGGTACGGTCTCACAGCACGGCAGCAGAGGCCGATGGTCCTCCTCCTTTTTCAGATCATTCAGGACAACTTTGAATTGACATTCATCAGGCGGGACCAGGCGTGGACCGGAAATTACCGGCTGTGTTTGGTGCTTTCCCGCACCGCGACGCCGTCTGGACGGTAATCGGGGAGGGTTTCTTGATGTTTCAAGTAAAAACGAAACTCAGCCCGACAAGCAACATAATCCAAACAACAGAAAAAGGAGAATTAGCCATGTCAGAAACAAACGCAGTGGTTGCCATTTATGACAGCCACTCGCAGGCAGAGGAAGCGGTGAAGGAACTCCAGAAGTCTGGCGTTGATATGAAGAAACTTTCCATCGTCGGCAAGGACTATCACACCGACGAGCAGGTCGTAGGTTACTACAACACCGGCGACCGCATGAAGTACTGGGGGAAGCTCGGCGCTTTCTGGGGCGGCCTCTGGGGAATGCTGTTCGGAGCCGCTTTCTTCGCCATTCCCGGCCTCGGCCCGGTCTTGGTAGCCGGCCCTCTCGTTGCGTGGATTGTTGGGGCTCTCGAGGGCGCCGTGGTGGTAGGCGGATTGGGCGCGGTCGGCGCGGGACTGTACAGCATTGGCATTCCCAAGGATAGCGTCGTGAAATATGAGACGGCGATCAAGTCTGATAAGTTCCTCGTCCTGGCTCACGGAACGGCGAACGAGGTGGCCAAGGCGAAGGACATTATGCAGACGACTCGCCCGGTAGAAGTAGCGCTGCACATCGTTGAACGCGCGCAACCCGCCGCGGCCGGTACGCGATAACCCCGCAGTACGGTACAAAGTACCAAGGAGGGCAAGACCATGTTGAGAAATGTCACCCGGTTAAAGAGTTTTACGATCCGAGCCCGGGACGGGGAGATTGGAACATTGGAGCAGTTCTATTTTGACGATGAGAGCTGGGCCATCCGCTACCTGGTGGTTAATGCCGGGGATTGGCTAGGTGGTCGGCTGGTGCTGGTCTCACCCCTTGCCCTCCGCCAGGCGGAGTGGGAATCAAAGCGACTCGATGTGGCGCTGACGAAAAAGCAGATCGAGGACAGCCCTCCCATCGACACCCACAAGCCCGTATCACGCCAGCACGAGGCCTTGTATTTGGGGTATTACGGTTACCCCTATTATTGGGGTGGACCCAATCTGTGGGGCCTTGCTTCTTATCCGGCAGGCCTGACGGTTGAAAGGGAGGCGGTGACGGAAGCGGAGGCGTTGCGCGCCAGGGCGGGAAAAGAGTCGCCCGATTCACATCTGCGCAGCACCGACGAGGTGACCGGCTATCACATCGAAGCGTCGGATGGTGAGATCGGTCATGTGGAGGACTTCCTGGTTGATGATGAAACCTGGGCGATTCGATACCTTGAGGTGGATACGCGGAATTGGTGGCCGGGGAAGAAAGTGCTGGTATCGCCTCAGTGGATCGAAAATGTAAGTTGGCCGGACTCGAAGGTCTCCGTCGATCTCACCCGGGAAACCATCCAGAACGGCCCGGAGTGGAGCGAGTCGACGACTGTCACTCGGGAGTATGAGAACAGGCTTTACGATTATTACGACCGGTCGCCCTATTGGACTCCGGTAACTGAGCAATCCCATAGCCATGCGGCGGGTAAGGGTTGAGTGGCGTAGATTTTCACCTCTCTATCTGGAGGAATCATGCCTCAAGAAGCCCGCACAAACCACCCGCTCTACAACCTTCTGCCCAGAGAAATCGAGGGGTTCGGCTCCCTGTCGGAGATTGCCCTGAATCTGCGTTGGTCGTGGAATCATGCTACCGACCAGGTGTGGCGGCAGCTTGATCCCACCTTTAGGCAGAAGTGTATCTCAATGGTCTCGATCCGAACGCCGTGCGAGTTGAGCTGTATGCAAATGGTACCAATGGCAGCAGTCCGATCCGGCAGGAGATGACGCGCCTCCGCCCATTGGCAGGAGCAGACAGCGGCCACGCGTATGTCGCACAGGTGCCCGCGACACGTCCAGTTAGCGACTTTACGGCTCGGGTGATCCCCCATTGCGACGGTGTGGTAATTCCGCTGGAGGATGCTCGAATTCGGTGGCAGCGATAATTCGATCGAGGGAACTCAAATCCATGAAGAAAGCACCGGTAATCACCTGCCTCTTTCTCGATATCGGCGGTGTCCTACTCACCGACGGGTGGGATCATCATGCCCGCAAACGGGCGGCGAAAAACTTCAAGCTGGAGTGGGCGGAGATCGAGGCACGGCATCATCTGACCTTCGACACCTACGAGGAGGGGAAGCTCACGCTGGAAGAATATTTGGGCCGGGTGGTCTTTTACCGCAAGCGGCCATTTACTCAGGCTCAATTTCGGCGCTTCATGTTCGCGCAATCGAAACCTTACCCCAAGATGATCGATCTGGTCGCTCAGCTCAAGGTGCGGCATAAGCTGGAGATCGTCGTGGTCAGCAACGAAGCGCGCGATCTGAATGTGCATCGAATTCGAAAGTTCAAGCTGGACCGGTTGGTGGATTCCTTCATTTCCTCCTGCTTTGTCCACATCCGCAAGCCCGACCGAGACATGTTCCGGCTGGCGCTGGATATCTCCCAGGCGCCAGCCCGTCAGGTCGTCTATATCGAAAACACCCCCATGTTCGTCCAGATCGCGGAAGGTTTGGGGATTCGAAGCATTTTGCACACGGATTACGCGTCTACGCGCGCCAAACTGGCTTCGTTCGGATTGTCGAATGGCGAAGGAATTATCCATGAAACCCGCTAACCCGCGCATCCTGACGATTAATGGAGGCTCGTCGAGCGTCAAGTTCGCCCTGTTTGAGACCGGTGATTCGCTCCGCCGGATTCTGGGGGGCGGGATTGACCGGATAGGAAAACCGGGGGCCACGTTGCGGGTGAAAGGCTTGAACCCGGGCGACAACATTTCGCGGCCAGTGACGGCGCCGGATCTCACCGCGGCGGTGGGCGCGCTGATCGATGGTATCGAGGAACGCAGCGGGCATGATGCATTTGACGGCGGTGGGGCATCGCGTCGTGCACGGTGGGCCGAAATATAGCCAGCCACGGCGCATCACGGCGGAAATGGTTGCGGACTTGCGCCAGCTCAGTCCATTCGATCCTGAGCATCTGCCGGAGGAAATTCTGTTGACCGAGGAGTTTCATCGCCGATTCCCTGACATGCCCCAGGTGGCATGTTTCGACACGGCTTTTCACCATGACCTGCCGCGCGTGGCCCAATTGTTGCCGATCCCGCGCCGCTACGAAGCGCAGGGGGTTCGGCGGTACGGGTTTCACGGATTGTCATACGCGTTCCTGATGGGTGAACTGGCCCGCCTGGCGGGAACGGAAGCGGCGCAAGGCCGGGTCATCCTTGCCCACCTCGGCAATGGCGCGAGCCTGGCGGCGGTGCATCGACGGCAAACCCATGGATACCAGCATGAGTTTCACCCCGACGGCCGGAGTGCCGATGAGCACCCGCTCAGGCGACCTCGATCCCGGGCTGGTTTGGTATCTGGCGCGCACCGAGCACCTCGATGCCAAGGGGTTCAATGAGATGGTTAATTTCAAATCGGGACTGCTGGGCGTTTCGGAAACGAGTTCCGACATGCGCGACTTGCTGGAGCACGAAACGCAGGACGTGCGAGCGGCGGAAGCCGTGGCTCTGTTTTGCTACCAGGCCAAGAAATGGATTGGCGCATTCGCGGCGGCGCTCGGCGGACTCGACACACTGGTGTTCGCGGGCGGCATCGGAGAGAACGCGCCCACCGTCCGCGGCCGGATTTGCAATGGGCTGGGATTCCTTGGAATCGAACTCGATGAAAAGCAAAACGCAACGAATGAGGGCGTGATTTCCGCAAAGACCAGCGGGATTACCGTCCGCGTCATTCCTACGGACGAAGAACGCATGATCGCCAGGATGGTTTGCGGCGTTCTCGGCCTTGACTCAAAAAAGGAGAATTGAATCATGAAGACGGCAACTCTTTCCCCGGAACCGCTCCACATCTCTACAAATACCCTTTCCCCGGATCTGCTCCACAAGATGGATGCCTACTGGCGCGCCGCCAATTATTTGTCGGTCGGCCAGATTTATCTCTACGACAATCCCTTGCTGAAGGAACCGCTAAAGCTCTCGCACGTGAAGCCCCTGGTGGTTGGACATTGGGGCACCACGCCGGGCCAAAACTTCATCTATGTGCATTTGAACCGGGTCATCAAGAAGTATGACCTGGATATGTTCTACCTTGCCGGTCCCGGTCACGGCGGCCCGGCGATTGTGGGCAACGTCTACCTGGAAGGCACTTGGAGTGAGATTTATCCGAACGTCAGCCAGGACGAAGCCGGGCTGAAAAAGCTGTTCACGCAATTCTCGTTCCCCGGCGGGATTTCCAGCCACGTCGCGCCGACCACGCCGGGATCGATTCACGAAGGTGGCGAGCTGGGATACTCGCTCAGCCACGCCTTCGGAGCTGCGCTTGATAATCCCGGTCTGATCGTCGCCTGCGTTGTCGGTGACGGTGAAGCGGAAACGGGCCCGCTCGCAACCGCATGGCAATCCAACAAGTTTCTCAACCCCATTAATGATGGAGCGGTGCTGCCGATCCTGCACCTCAATGGCTACAAGATCAGCAATCCGACCGTGCTAGCTCGCATTGAGCATGAGGAATTGGAGCAATTCCTGCGAGGCTGCGGCTGGACGCCCCACTTTGTGGAAGGTGATGAGCCGGAAAAGATGCATCAACTCATGGCCACTACTTTGGAAACGGCTATTGAGGACATCCGCCAAATTCAGAGTGAGGCGCGGAAAAAGAACGACCCCTCCCGGCCACGCTGGCCCATGATCGTTCTACGGTCGCCCAAGGGTTGGACGGGGCCGAAGGTCGTCGACGGCCTGCCATGTGAGGGAACGTTCCGAGCGCATCAGGTGCCGATCCTCGTAGACTCCGAGCATCCCGATCATGTCAAGCAGCTCGAAAGCTGGATGAAGAGCTATCGGGCCGAGGAACTGTTCGATGAAAATGGCCGGCTCAGGCCGGAACTGGCGGAACTGGCGCCGAAGGGCGACCGCCGCATGGGCTCGAATCCCCACGCCAACGGCGGCATTTTGCTGCGCGACCTGCGCATGCCGGATTTCCACGCCCACGCGGTGAAGGTGCCTTCGCCCGGCGCCGTCAGCGGGCAAGATACGCTGGTGCTGGGTAAATTCCTCCGCGACGTGGCCAAGCTGAATCAGGATCAGCATAATTTCCGGGTTTTTGGCCCCGATGAGACACTTTCGAATCTCCTGGGCGCGGTTTTCGAAGTTACCAACCGTCAGTGGGAGGGCCGCGAACAAGAGAATGACGAATTTCTCGCTCCCGCCGGACGCGTGCTGGACTCGATGCTTAGCGAGCATCAGTGCGAAGGTTGGCTGGAAGGGTATCTACTCACAGGAAGACATGGGCTGTTCAACAGCTATGAGGCGTTCATACGCATCGTCGACTCGATGTTCAGCCAGCACGCCAAATGGTTGAAGGTAACCTTGGAACTGCCATGGCGCCGGAAGATCGCCTCACTCAACTATCTGCTCGCCTCCCACGTATGGCAGCAGGATCACAACGGCTTCACCCACCAGGATCCCGGCTTCCTCGACCACGTCATCAACAAGAAGGCCGATATCGTGCGCGTTTACCTCCCGCCCGATGCGAATTGTCTGCTGTCGGTATTTGATCACTGCCTGCGCAGCCGGCATTACGTCAACGTGGTGGTTGCGGGCAAACACGCCCTGCCGCAATGGCTGAGCATGGACGCCGCCGTGGTGCACTGTACGGAAGGAATTGGCATCTGGCAATGGGCCAGCAACGACCAGGACGGCGAACCGGACGTGGTGATGGCCTGCTGCGGAGACACGCCCACGCTGGAGGTTCTGGCTGCCGTTTCCATTCTTCGCCAGCATCTGCCCAACCTGAAAATCCGGGTGATTAACGTTGTCGATCTCATGAAGCTCCAGCCTAAGAGCGAGCACCCGCACGGACTGAGCGACTCGGCTTACGATTCGCTTTTCACCAAAGATAAGCCCATCATCTTTGGCTTCCATGGATACCCCTGGCTGGTCCACCGCCTCACCTACGCCCGGACCAATCGCAACCTACACGTCCGCGGCTATAAGGAAGAGGGCACCATTACGACGGCCTTTGATATCAGGGTGCAGAACGACCTGGACCGGTTCCACCTGGTGCATGACGTGATTGACCGGCTACCGGACTTGGGCTCCAAGGGCGCCTACCTGAAGCAGCAGATGGAGGACAAGCTGATCGAGCACAAGCATTACATCGATAAACACGGCGAGGACCTGCCGGAGATTCGAAACTGGAAGTGGAGCAACCCCAAATGAATACGCAAGAGCTTATAGACACCGCGAGAACGCTGGTCGCCGGCGACAAGGGTCTGCTGGCGATGGATGAAAGCAATCCAACTTGCAACAAACGATTTGCCAAGTTGGGGATTCCCCAGACCGTAGAGGCCCGGCGCGCCTATCGGGAGTTGATTGTGACCACGCCCAGTCTCGGTGAGTGCATTAGCGGCGTGATCCTCTACGACGAGACGATCCGCCAGCAGAAAAAAGATGGCACGCCCTTTATCAAAGTCATCACGGATGCGGGAATCATTCCCGGCATCAAGGTTGATGCCGGCGCAAAGGACCTTGCCGGCCATCCCGGAGAGAAAGTAACCGAAGGTCTGGACGGTTTGCGCGAGCGCCTGGCGGAATACTCGCAAATGGGGGCCCGTTTTGCCAAGTGGCGCGCGGTGATTGCCGTAGGCGACGGCATTCCCAGCCGGGGTTGCATCGAGGCCAACGCGCAGGCGTTGGCTCGCTATGCCGCGTTGTGCCAGGAAGCCGGACTGGTCCCCGTCGTCGAGCCGGAAGTGCTCATGGACGGCGACCACACCGCTGGAACGGTGCGGCGAGGTAACGGAGGAAGTCCTGCGAACGGTATTCAATCAGCTTTATACACAGCGGGTGATGCTGGAGGGAATGATCCTGAAGCCCAACATGGTGCTTCCGGGATTAACCTGCCCCAAACAAGAAACTGTGGACGAGGTGGCCGACGCCACGGTGCGGTGTCTCTTGCGAGCCGTCCCCGCGGCCGTTCCGGGGGTTGCGTTCTTGTCAGGCGGCCAATCCGCAGAACTGGCCTCGGCCCGTTTGAATGCCATGAATGTCAGATTCAAATCGCGACTGCCTTGGGCGTTGGCATTTTCGTTTGCCCGCGCCATCCAGCAACCGGCCTTGGAGATTTGGCGAGGTGAGGACGCCCATGTATTGGCTGCACAGCAGGCACTGCTTCATCGCGCCAGGTGCAACCGGGCGGCGCGCCGTGGCGAATATAGTGGTGCGATGGAAAAAACTGGGCAGGATGAACGCCTGCCCGAGATCACTCGAATAGGCCTCAAGAAGGCAGGTAACCCATGAGTGAGAATAAACGCAGTCACCGCCACCATGGCGAGCACGATCACAACAGCGATCATCAAGGCGAGCGCCCTTACTGGACACGCGCGCATCATGATTGGAAGTTCTGGGTAGCGCTGTCTTTGATGCTTGCGGCCATGGTCATCTATGTGATGAGCGACGACCTGGCGTTCCGGCCTCACCGGCAAGCGCAGCAGTCGCTGTCAGGCCCCGTCGGAAGATAACGGAACGCCGTGAGTTTTGACGGCCGAGGGATCATCACCAGTGAAGACGCGAGATTCAAGAACGCGGCGCACGCGCTAATGGCTGCCAACGAATGCTAGTTAGAAACGGAAAAGATTAAAAAGCCACACCATGAGTCAAGTAACCCTGTATCCGCTACGATTCGCACCGATTTACGAATATCGGCTTTGGGGAGGCCGCCGTTTGGCCGACCTCCTCAGCGCGCCGCTGCCGGGCGATGGCCCGATCGGGGAAGCGTGGATACTCAGCGACCGTGATGACCATATGAGCCGCGTTACCAATGGACCTCTCAATGGACGTACCCTCGGCGAGTTGCGGGAGCAGTCTCCGGAGGAATTAATGGGAAAGGCGGCCCATCGCTTTCTCCGATTCCCCCTGTTGCTGAAGTTCCTCGACGCCCATGAAATGCTCTCGGTCCAGGTGCATCCCATGGCAGCGAATATGGATCTGGTACCCGCGGGGGAGACACCAAAGACCGAAGCATGGGTAGTGCTGGAGGCAACGACAACAAGCCGGATTTATTCCGGCCTGGGGCCTGGCACCACTCCCGAAAACCTGCGCCAAGCTGTGACCAACGGCACGGTGGCGGATCGTCTTGCCTACTTCACCCCGAAGCCCGGCGACGGTGTTTTTATACCAGCGGGGACGGTTCACACCCTGGGTGACGACGTCGTGGTGTTTGAAATTCAACAGAATAGTGACGTTACGTTCCGTCTGTACGACTGGGGCCATGTTGACTCGAAGACCGGTAAGCCGCGAGAACTGGAAGTCGATCAGGCGCTTGCCTGCATAGATTACAAGAATGGGTCGGCGGGCTTGGTGTCTCCTATGATCGAGGCAAGGACGCCGGTGGACCGCGAGCGACTCTTTAATTGTGAATTCTTCCGATTGTGGCGCCTTCAAGGCGAATCGCCGTTCATTGTCGGCGCCGCAGGTGAGCCGCGCGTTCTGGTTTGCCTTGAGGGCGCGGGGCAACTGGAGCGCAGCGGCTCAACATATATCGTCGGCAAAGGTGAGGTATGGCTCTTGCCTGCGGCGGTCGGAGCTTGTGCATTTCATCCGCACAACGCCGTGACCTTACTGGAAATTGCGATACCTGAACAGTTCACGACCGGGCGACAACCGGACACCGGGGATGGCCGGAAATGCCAATAGTAATCGCAATAAATCGAAGGTGGAGGGTTCGTGAAAAAGCTCATTGTTTATGATTTGGACGGTACGCTGGCGGAAAGCAAATCGTCTCTTGATGCAGAAATGGCGGCGCTGCTGCATGACCTTCTCGGTGTCATCAAGGTGGCGGTAATTTCCGGAGGCAATTGGCCACAGTTTGAAACACAACTGCTCTCCCATCTTCCCCATGACGAACGCCTGGCGAATCTATCCCTTCTTCCCACCTGTGGAACAAAGTTCTACCAATACTCGGGGGATTGGAAAAAGCTCTATGAAGAAGATTTCTCCGCGGATCAACGAGAGAAGATCCTCAGTTCTTTGAAGAAGGCGCTGGCAGCCGCGGGCTTCAAGGTGGAAAAGACCTGGGGAGAGGATATTGAAGACCGGGGAAGCCAGATCACCTACTCCGCGTTAGGCCAGCAGGCTCCGCTCGAAGAAAAGGACAAATGGGATCCTGATTACGCCAAACGAAAAAAGATCAAAGCCCTCCTTGACACCTATATTCCCGAGTTTTCTGTCCGCATCGGTGGCGCGACTTCCATTGATATCACCAAGCCGGGCATCGATAAAGCTTACGGCATCAGAAAGCTTCGCGACCTCCTGGGAATTTCACTGAAAGAGATGATCTACATCGGCGATGCCTTGTTTGTGGGAGGGAACGACTATCCCGCCGAAGAAGCCGGGGTTGCTTCGATCCCCGTTCGTGACCCCCGCGAGACCAAACGGGTGACCGAAACCATCATTGCCTGTTTGGACGGTGATCACAAGTCATGAGTCTCCGAGGAGAATTGATGACCGGATTTGCATTGCAGCGCCTGGGAATGCTGATGGAGCCGGAGCCGGGGAATCCTCTGGAGGTCGAGGGCGTCCTGAATCCTGCGGCTGTTCGTGGCCCTGATGGCCAGCTCTACCTCTTCCCACGACTGGTGGCGCGGGGCAATTACTCGCGCATCGGCATTGCTCGAGTGCGGTTCAATGAAGCCGGCAATCCCGCCGGCGTTGAGCGCCTCGGCATCGCGCTCGCGCCGGAGGCCGATTACGAGCGTCGCCCCGGTGGCGGCGGTGGATGCGAGGACCCTCGCATCACGTTCGTCGAGCCACTCAAGCGCTATGTGATGACCTACACAGCATTTTCCACCCAGGGACCCCGCATCGCCCTCGCCCTGTCGGAGTGATCTCTTCCACTGGCAGCGCCTGGGGCTCGCTACCTTTGGGCTGTATCAAGGCATTGACATCGGCGACGTGGATAACAAAGATGCCAGTCTGTTCCCCGTTGCCATTCCCAATCCCTCCGGGCACCCGGAGCTCGGCATGCTCCACCGACCGCTTTTTCCCGGCACCCGACCCGAGGAAACCGCCTGCCACCCCGCTTCCCGTGACGTGGATCTCGACCGGGAGAGCATCTGGATTTCCTACTGCCAAGTGGCCTCGCAAGACCATCAGCCCGATCACCTAGCCGCTTCACCTCTCATCACCGGCTGGCAACTCCCGTGTCGCCCTGGGAGCGGCTCAAAATTGGCAGCGGCACGCCGCCTGTCTTAACCAAGCACGGCTGGCTGATTGTCTATCACGGCGTCAGTGAAATCGTAGACCCGAGCACGGAGGGACACCCATTGTGTTACTCAGCCGGGGTCATGGTGCTCTCGCAAGAGCATCCGCAGATCATCCGCTATCGATCGGCGGAGCCGGTGTTGACGCCGCTACTGCCGCAGGAACGCCAGGGGACCATCGCCAACGTTGTGTTCCCCACCGGCATCGACCGGCGCGACGATCTCGGCTTGCCGGACCGCTTCGACGTCTATTACGGAATGGCCGACAACAGGATTGGCGTGGCGCGCCTTGACCTGCCGGATTGCTTGCCGCCCGGAGCAGTCGCCCACGCGCCTGGTGCGAAGGTGTGATGCACCGAACTCAATGTAGTGATTTTGCCTTGCCCCGGGGGAATGCAGATTGGAAAATGCCGCTTTATGGTGCTTTCGCCTGCACAGCGACAAAATGTCTCACAAGAATGATCGTCTTAATGAGGGAGGATCGTCATCATGAAACCCGATACCGATAAATCCAAGAATACAAGCCAGATGCCGGCTGCAAAGGCCGACCCCAAGGACGATTTGAAGTCCCTTCCCATGCCAGAAGCGATGAAAAGACTGAATTCGTCGCCGGACGGCCTGACCGACGCCGAAGCCAAGAAGCGTCTTGGACAATATGGCCCTAATCAGATCGAGGAGAAGAAGACGAATCCGTTTCTAAAGTTCCTCACCTATTTCTGGGGTCCCATCCCGTGGATGATTGAAGCAGCAGTGATCCTGTCGGGGATTGTCCGGCACTGGCTGGACTTTGGCATCATCCTCCTTTTGCTGGTTTCGAACGCCGTCGTGGGGTTCTGGGAAGAACACCAGGCGGGCGACGCCATCGAGGCCTTGAAGGCCAGATTGGCAGTCAAAGCCAAGGTGAAGCGCGATGGGAAGTGGGAAAACCCGGATGCGTCCGAACTCGTACCGGGCGACGTCATCCGGCTGCGGCTGGGTGACATTGTGCCCGCAGACGCTCGCTTGCTGGAGGGCGATTCGATTGAAGTGGACCAGTCCGCGTTGACCGGCGAATCCCTGCCCGTCACCGCCCAACCCGGCGCGGCGGTCTTTTCCGGCTCGATTATCCGTCAGGGTGAAATCGATGCCATCGTTTATGCCACGGGCGACAAAACCTACTTCGGCAAGACTGCGCAACTGGTGCAGGGAGTCCAAACCATCAGCCATTTCCAGCGCGCCGTGCTGAAGATTGGCGACTACCTGATCGTTCTTGCCGTGGCGCTGGTGGTGTTGATTCTGGCCGTGGCACTCTTCCGCGGCGACAAGTTTCTTACCACGGCGGAGTTCTGCCTGGTGCTTCTGGTGGCCGCAATTCCCGTGGCGATGCCCACGGTGCTCTCCGTCACCATGGCGGTGGGCGCGCGTCTGCTGGCGAAGAAGGAAGCCATCGTGACGCGGCTCTCCGCCATTGAGGAACTGGCAGGCGTCGATGTACTGTGCTCCGACAAGACCGGCACCCTGACCCAGAACAAGCTGACCTTGGGCGATCCCTTTACCGTGAATGGCATTCCCCCGGACCAGGCCATCCTCTATGGCGCGCTCGCTTCGCGGGCGGAGGACAAGGACACAATTGACCTGGCGGTGATTGGCGGCGTGAAGGACGAAAAAGCTCTCAAGAGCTACCAGGTGCTCCATTTCAAACCCTTTGACCCGGTGCACAAGCGCACGGAAGCCACCGTGAAGGGGGCTGACGGCAAACAGTTCTTTGTAACCAAGGGAGCCCCCCAGGTGATCCTTCAGATGGCGAAGAACGCCGGTGAAGTGAAGGCCGCCGTGGATCAGGCCGTGAAGGAATTTGCCGGCCGCGGCTTCCGTTCCCTGGGCATCGCCCGGGCGGACGAGGAAGGCCAGTGGCAGTTTATCGGCGTGTTGCCCCTGTTCGACCCGCCGCGCGAGCAGGCCAAGGCCACGATTGCGAGCGCCCGGCAGATGGGCGTGACGGTGAAGATGGTTACGGGCGATCAACTGGCCATCGCGCAGGAAACCTCCAAGCAACTGGGATTGGGCACCAACATTCTGGATGCCAGCGCGCTCGGCGACAGCAAGCATCAGGAATCGACGCAGGTGGGGGATGCCATCGAGAGGGCCGACGGTTTTGCCCAGGTCTTTCCCGAACACAAATTCCACATTGTGGATGTGCTGCAAAAGCGCGGCCACATTGTGGGCATGACCGGCGACGGCGTGAATGACGCTCCTGCCCTGAAGAAGGCCGATTGCGGCATCGCGGTTTCCGGCGCCACCGACGCGGCCCGCGCCGCCGCCTCCATCGTGCTGCTGGCCTCCGGCCTGTCGGTGATTATTGACGCCGTCAAGGAGAGCCGCCGCATCTTTCAGCGGATGAACAGCTACGCCATCTATCGCATTGCTGAAACGCTGCGCGTGCTGCTGCTGATGACGCTGGCGATTCTGGTCTTTAACTTCTATCCCGTCACCGCGGTGATGATTGTCATGATCGCGCTGCTCAATGACGGCGCCATCCTCTCCATCGCCTATGACAATGTTCATTACAAAGATAAGCCTGAGGCGTGGAATATGCACCTGGTGCTGGGCATCTCCACGGTGTTGGGCGTCATCGGAGTGGTGGCCGCGTTTGGCCTGTTTTACCTGGGCGAGCGCGTCTTTCACCTTGACCGCGACCACATCCAGACGCTGATGTATTTGAAGCTGTCCGTGGCCGGGCATCTGACGATTTTCCTGACGCGGACGCGCGGCCCCTTCTGGTCCATACGCCCGGCGCGGATTCTCTGGGCTGCGGTGTTGGGCACGCAAGCCATCGCCACGCTGATTGCGGTGTATGGTTTGTTTATGACACCTCTCGGTTGGCGCTGGGCAGGTTTCGTTTGGGCCTATGCCATTGCCTGGTTCCTCATCAATGACCGCGTGAAATTGCTCGCCTATCGGATTTTTGACCCGACTAAAGCCCCATTGTTGGCGAAAAAACCGGTGGATCTTAACCCGCAAATCGCCCAACGGGCCTATGAACTCTATCAGGATCGAGTCCATGGCCAAAGGCCGGCAGATCAAGACTGGCTGGAGGCGGAGCGTGAGATTCGAAAGGGTATGCCCGCCCCGCCGAAGCCTGCGCCCACGTCTGCCTGAGCCCGGTAAATGCTCGGCTTTTGCCAGTTAGCTTGTGAGGCCGAAGGGACGAAGATGAAAATCAATTCCAAGGATTTCCGTGTACGGCCCGGAAAAAAGTTCGAACTCAAAGAGTGGCCGACGAAGGTGGAGCCCTTCTTCAAGTCGAAGAAGCAGTATCAAAAGCTTCTGGAAGAACACGTGGAACAGCTTGACACGCTGCAACATCTTCATTTTGCGTCCAACCGCTATGCCCTGCTGCTGATTTTTCAAGGGATGGACGCTGGCGGCAAGGACGGCGCCATCCGGCACGTCATGTCCGGGGTCAATCCGCGAAGGCTGCGAGGTGTTTAGCTTCAAACAACCAAGCGCGGAAGAACTGGAACACGATTTTCTCTGGCGCACGACGTGCCGGCTTCCCGAACGCGGGCGGATCGGCATCTTCAATCGTTCCTACTACGAGGAAGTACTGGTGGTCCGCGTGCACCCGGAGATTCTGCGCAGCCAGGGGCTGGCGGAAGAATTGCGCGACGAGAAAAACATCTGGGAGGAGCGATATCGTTCCATCATTGATCTGGAGAGTCACCTTTATCGCAACGGAACGCGGACCATCAAAATATTCCTGCACCTCTCGAAGGACGAACAACGAAAGCGCTTTCTGGAGCGCATTGATGAGCCGGAGAAGAACTGGAAATTCAGCCTTGCGGATATTCACGAGAGGAAATACTGGAAGGATTACATGCAGGCTTATGAGGCTTGCCTCCATGCGACCAGCACCCATCACGCTCCCTGGTATGTTGTTCCTGCCGATGATAAGGAAAATGCCCGGCTGATTGTTTCCCAGATTGTCCTGGATGCGCTCAATGACCTTAAGATGGCGTATCCCAAGACCACATCGAAACGCCGGCAGGAATTGAAATCTATCCGCAAGCTGCTAGAGAGATAAGGTGGAATTATGGCCTCTATTTTGGCGAGCGATACCAAGGCAGACTCGATGGGTCCGCACCCTGGGGATGCTGCAAACCCTCCGCAAGCTTCCGTTAAGGAAGCCTCACTTTTGACCGGCCTCACAAGCGATGAAGCCCGCCGCCGGCTCGAAAAGTTCGGCCCCAATGCGGTGCCCGACACGGCGATGCATCCCTTACGCAGGGCGCTCGCGAAGTTCTGGGCGCCGGTTCCCTGGATGCTGGAGGCGGCAATTGTACTTGAGCTTGTCCTGGGCAAGTACGTCGAGGCCGGCATCATTGCGGTCCTCCTGGTCTTTAACGCAGTTCTCGGGTTCTTCCAGGAAGGGCGCGCCCAGGCGACTCTCGCCGCGCTGAAGTCGCGGCTGGCGCTGAACGCGTCGGTGCGCCGCGATAATGTTTGGGCCACCGTGCCCGCGGCGGAACTCGTGCCGGGCGATATGGTGAAGCTATCGCTCGGCGCCGTGGTTGCCGCGGACGTGCGTTTGACCGAAGGCCAGATCCTGCTCGACCAGTCCATGCTCACCGGCGAATCGGTACCCATCGAAGCAGGGCCCGGTTTCGAAACCTATGCCGGAGCGCTGGTGCGGCGCGGTGAGGCGGTGGCGGAGGTCACGGCCACCGGAGCGCGCACCAAGTTCGGGCGCACGGCGGAACTGGTCCGCACCGCGCATGTCGAAAGTTCGCAGCAGAAGGCTGTTCTGCGCGTGGTGCGCAATCTCGCCATGTTCAATGGCGTCCTCATCGTGCTGCTGGTGGGGTATGCCTACGCCCTCAAAATGCCGGGCAGCGAGATCATTCCCCTGGTGCTCACCGCGGTTCTGGCCTCGATCCCCGTAGCGCTGCCTGCCACCTTTACCCTGGCGGCGGCAATCGGCGCGCGGGCTCTTGCCCATCTGGGCGTGCTTCCCACGCGGCTCTCCGCTGTGGATGAAGCGGCGAGCATCGAGGTACTGTGCGCGGATAAAACCGGCACGCTGACCGAGAACGAGCTGAAGGTGACCGCCGTTCATCCGATGCCCGGCTTTGATGAATCGCACGTGCTGGGAATCGCCGCTCTCGCCAGTTCGGATGGCGGGCAGGATCCCGTGGACGCGGCCATTCGCTCCGCCGCCGCAAAGGCCACCGCACCCGATCTGCCCAAACTGAGCAAATTTGTGCCCTTCGATCCTGCCACGAAGATGTCTGAGGCGGCGGCGCTGGATGCGAGCGGCGCCACCGTGCGTGTCGTGAAGGGAGCCTTTGCGGCCGTCACGGGCTTGGCGCAACCCTCGCCCGACGCATCCACGATCGCGAGCCAACTGGAAGCCAAGGGCTTCCGGGTGCTGGCCGTCGCGGTAGGTCCGCCGCAGGCGGTGAAACTTGCGGGAATCATCGCTCTCAGCGATCCGCCGCGATCGGATTCGGCAGCGCTCATTACGGAGTTGCGCACGTTGGGCGTTCGTACCGTCATGGTGACGGGCGATGCCCCGGCGACGGCAGCCATCGTGGCTCACGCGGTAGGTCTCGATGGAGCAGTCTGCCCACCGGGACCCATCCCCGACGGCGTACACTCCGAGGATTTCGCGGTCTTCGCCGGCGTCCTTCCGGAAGGAAAGTACGACCTCGTGAAGGCGTTCCAGAAGAGCGGCCACATTGTGGGTATGTGCGGCGACGGCGCCAATGACGCACCGGCGCTGCGCCAGGCACAGATGGGAATCGCCGTGTCAACCGCTACCGATGTCGCCAAGTCAGCAGCCGGCATCGTGCTGACCACACCCGGGCTCGGCGGGATTGTCGCTTCGGTAAAAGAAGGCCGCGTGACTTTCCAGCGCATCCTGACTTATACGCTAAACTCGGTGACCAAGAAAACTGTGCAGGTGCTCTTCCTGGCGGTGGGTCTGGTCATGACCGGACACGCAATCCTGACTCCCATGTTGATGGTTATCATCATGCTCACCGGCGACCTACTGGGCATGTCCTTGACAACGGACAACGTGCGACCGTCTCCGTTGCCTAATACCTGGCGAATCGGCAGATTAACGATCGCGGGAGTCTTCATGGGAGTCTCCGAGCTGATCTTTTGTACCGCCGTCCTGGCCATCGCCAAGTACCGCCTGGGTCTTGGAATCGACATGTTACGAACTCTGGCCTTCGTGGCCATCGTGTTCGGCAATCAAGCCACGACCTACACGAATCGTGAACGCCAACGCCTGGGATCTGCCCGTCCCAGCCGGTGGCTCATCGCGTCCTCGGTAGTGGATGTGCTGATTGCCTCAACGCTGGCAACTCGCGGAATCGCCATGAGTCCTCTGCCCATATTGGTTGTAGGAGGAATACTTGTTTCGGCAGCGGTATTTGCCTTCATCTTGGATGTTGCCAAAGTCCCCGTGTTCAGAAGCCTCGGGATCGCGTAGAGAAGAGGATGGGCGGTAGGGTGTAGATTACTCTCTTTGCTTTTCTTGCCACTTGGGCAATTCTGACCATCTCTCCGAGCCCTTTTGAAGAGCCTCGCAAGCTGTTTTCTTCTATAAAGGTCGCGTAAATAGCATAGCCAGCCCGTGTGGAGAGCCGATGCCAACCTCAACGCAAGCTCCATGGATCAGCGACTACGATCTGTATCTGATGGAGGAGGGCACGCACCGCCGTGCCTACGAGAAGATGGGAGCACACCTCGGCGAGTTGGCCGGGCAGCGCGGTGTTCATTTCGCCGTGTGGGCGCCCAACGCCAAGCAGGTCAAAGTACTCGGGGACTTCAACGAATGGAACCCGCGCTCGAATGCGCTGGCAGCGCACAGCGCAACCGGAGTATGGGAGGGCTTTGTACCCGAGGCAGGGGCTGGCGCGCTGTACAAGTATCACATTACGTCCCAGTACCAGGGTTACGAGGTCGATAAGGCCGATCCGTACGCATTTGCCGCGGAAATCCGGCCGCAGACGGCCTCCCGGGTATGGGACCTCAGCACCTACACGTGGGGAGATGGCGAGTGGATGGCAAACCGCGCAAATAGAAATGGCCTTAGGCGCCCCGTGTCCATCTATGAAGTCCATCTCGGCTCCTGGACTAGGGTGCCACAGGAGGGAAACCGTCCGCTGACTTACCGGGAAATGGCCGTGCAACTCGCCGACTATGTGCAGGAGGCAGGCCATACGCACGTCGAGTTTCTCCCCGTGATGGAGTACCCCTTCGATGGTTCCTGGGGCTATGAAGTCATAGGCTATTACGCACCCACCAGCCGATTCGGCACGCCCGCGGATTTCATGTATCTGGTGGATTGCCTTCATCAGCGCGGTATAGGAGTAATCGTCGATTGGGTTCCGGCGCATTTCCCCAAAGACCAGGCCGGGCTCGGCTACTTCGACGGCACGCATCTCTACGAACATTCGGACCCACGGCAAGGCGAGCAGCCGGAGTGGAATACATTCGTCTTCAACTATGGGCGTTCCGAGGTTCGAGGTTTTCTCGCCGCCAATGCTCTCTTTTGGTTCGACAAGTATCGCGTCCACGGATTGCGCGTGGATGCCGTCGCCTCGATGCTCTACTTGGATTACGGACGTTCGAAAGGTGAGTGGATTCCCAATCAGTATGGCGGCAGGGAGAACATTGAGGCGCTTCAGTTCCTCCGGCAAATGAACGAGCAAGTGTACGCCGCATTTCCCGACGCCGTGATGATTGCCGAGGAATCCACCGCTTGGCCCATGGTGTCGCGGCCGGTGTATCTCGGTGGTCTCGGCTTCGGCCTCAAGTGGAACATGGGTTGGATGCACGACACGCTTGAATACATGTCGATGGACCCGATTTATCGCCACTATCACCAGCATAAGCTCACTTTCAGCCTGGTTTACGCTTTCTCAGAGAATTTCGTATTGCCTTTCTCCCACGATGAAGTCGTCTACGGCAAGGGTTCGATGATTGCCAGGATGCCCGGCGATGACTGGTGTAAGTTCGCGAACCTGCGGCTCCTTTACGGCTACATGTGGGGCCATCCCGGAAAAAAGCTGCTGTTTATGGGCAGCGAATTTGGCCAACGGAGCGATTGGGAACGGAGTGTCATCTCTTTCCTGAGGCGGGCCAAGAATCCCGCCGACGTGACTCTGTTCATCTGCAACTTCACTCCCGTGCCCCGGCACAACTATCGCGTCGGGGCGCCCGTGAACGGCGAATGGAGAGAAGTTCTGAACAGCGACGCATTGCTTTACGGCGGCAGCGGCCTCGGAAACAGCGGCCGCGTGGAAGCGGGTCCACCGCCGCTGCACGGGAGGCCGTACTCGCTAAGCCTGACGATCCCGCCTCTTGGCGTCCTGGTTTTCAGGCCGGCGGCCCGGGCTCGCCCTGACCCGGCGTAACTGGAACTGAAAAGGCGCCGGGTCCATGACAACCTGCCCTGCCAAGAAGACCGAAACGTGGCGGTAGCCGATGTCGCCGCGGTGAGGAAGGAAGACAACGATGAATACTCAGGTGAAAGCAGAATCGGGTTTGTTAACGGTGCAGGCCAGCAGCACAGGGTTCGTATTCATTGCGGCGGTCTTCGCCGCAGTGGGCGGACTTTTGTTTGGTTATGATACGGGCGTTATTTCGGGCGCCTTGCTCTTCATCAAATCGCAGTTTCACCTCTCCGTTTTTCATCAGGAATTGGTCGTCAGCGTCGTGCTGATCGGAGCCACGGCCGGCGCGCTGAGCGGGGGAAAACTGGCGGACGCCTACGGCCGCCGCCTCATGCTGCTGGTGACCGCGGTGATCTTCGTAGCCGGCGCCATCGTTTGCGCCGCGGCGGGCTCCGTCGGGGCCCTCATTGCCGGCCGCATCGTCGTCGGCTTGGGGATTGGTCTCTCCTCGACCACGGTTCCCGTGTATATCTCGGAGGTCTCGCCAGCCGGGGCGCGCGGTTGGCAGGTTTCGTTGTTCCAGCTTGCCGTCACGGTCGGGATTCTGAGCGCTTACCTCGTCGATTACGGATTCGGGAAGAGCGGTTCGTGGCGATGGATGCTGGGTCTGGCCGTGGTACCCGGCGCGATGCTCGGGTTGGGGATGCTGGCCATGCCGGAGACCCCTCGTTGGCTCGCCGAACATGGCCAAGGCAACACCGCCCAGAAGGTACTCGCGCGCATTCGCGGAACACCGAACATCCAGGCGGAATACGCGGAGATTCAGGACACAATTTCCCAGGCAAAAGAGCGCGGGCATTTCTCCGATCTGCTGGCCCCCGCCGTCCGCCCGGCGTTGACCGTCGGAATTGGCCTCGCCATCTTTCAGCAGATCACGGGAATCAACACCGTGATTTACTACGCTCCCACCATCATTCAGTCCGCGGGCATCCCGTCTGCAACCGGAGCGATTCTGGCCACCGCGGGTATCGGCTTGGTGAACGTTTTGATGACACTCGTTGCCATGTGGCTGATTGACCGTGTCGGAAGGAGACCGCTGCTGTTGACAGGTATCAGTGGAATGGCCGTCAGTTTGGGCGTCATGGGCTTTGTCTTCCGCGCCCATGCGCCCAGCAGCCAGCAGGGCTGGCTGGCAGTGTTCATCCTCATGGCGTACGTAGCTTCTTTCGCGATCAGCCTGGGGCCGATCTTCTGGCTGCTCATCGCGGAGATCTACCCGTTGAAAATCCGCGGCATTGCGGAAGGGACGGCTTCGGGAACGAATTGGGCGGCAAACCTCGTGGTATCACTCACCTTCCTGTCGTTGGTCCAGGCGCTGGGGCCAAGCTGGACGTTCTGGCTGTATGGGATGCTCGCCATTGGGTCTCTTTTGTTTTCCTACTTTGTGGTTCCAGAGACCAAAGGCCGCACGCTGGAAGATATCGAACGGACCTTGCGCTCCCAGCGGGGTTTCTCTCTTCAGAGGCAATAATGCCGGGGAGTGATCCGAGCATGGAACACAGGAAATACGCCCATGAAGACTTTACGAGTTAGATCCGTAAGAACGTCTTTGCTCGTGCTTTTTGTGACTTCAAGTCTCGCGGCCTTCGGCCAGAGCGGCACTGTCAGCACTCCCCCCACCGATCAAAACGCTCCTGTGAGCCAAAGTAAGTCAGCGATGAGCCTCAAGCAAGAGCCTGATGATCTTAAACAAGAGCTTGATTCCGACGCTATGGCATTATCCAAGATACCCGCAGATCCACTCATAAACTCTGATCCCTTTGCTTCCATCTTCCAGCCGGTTAACAAGCTCACCGACGCGATTTCGGAGCTGTAGCGATTGAAATTCGGCGCCACTTACACCTTCCTGAACCAGAATGCAACGGTCACGCCGGGTGGCGTCTGTCACGATCAACTCAGCGGATGCCGTGGACGAAGAACAAGTGGCTCGGCCGCGCCCCTGGAACATCGGGGAAATCAGGCGGTTCATTCTCTTTATCGGCCCCATCAGCTCAATCTTCGACTATACGACTTTCTTTGTGATGCTCCATATCAATAGGCACTCCCTAGTATTTTGCGTGAGCTATTGTGACCATGCAGGTGAGCCGTACTGAACTGACAGTGAATCCAGCCAAGGGTATAACAATAGCGCCTCTCAGATTCGGCGCGATGCCCTCCCCAAATTGGGGCACGGCCGAATCTGGCAGGAAAAGCTAACTTTCCCGTCTGGGTAGCACTCAGAAAGTTGAACCAAGGCGACCCCGAAAGGGAGTTGTACGGCCTGTGCGGCACAACAGTGACAAAGCCGATTTCCTCTACGGAGAAAAAGGAGAAACATAAATGGTGAAGACCCTTGTTACGCTTTTGATTGCATTGAGTTCATTGAGCGCGCTGGCGCAAACCGAGCCGCAAAAGACCGGCACCGTTCCGATTTATCGGATTGTCGTCGTGGCACGGACAACCCAGGCCATTAATTACCGCCACCGGAGCGGAGCCACCAAAATTAACTTCCAAGGCACCACCCTTCTGCCTGAGGCCCGCGGCAATGCCGAGGTGGCGAGCAAGCAGGGGGCAATCCATGTCAATGCCGAGTTCCAAGGCCTGCAGCCGGCGAGCAAATTCGGTCCCGAGTACTTGACCTACGTCTTGTGGGCCGTTAGTCCCGAGGGCCGTCCGGTGAACCTGGGCGAAGTCCTGTTCGGCCAGGATGGCAAAAGCAAGTTGAATGTGACCAGCAATCTGCAGGCTTTTGGCCTGATCGTGACTGCCGAACCCTACTTTGCCGTCACGCAGCCCAGTGATGTGGTGGTGATGGAGAACGAAGTGAGGTCGGACACCAAGGGACAGTTTGAGGAAGTTGAGGCGAAGTACGAACTGCTCCAGAGGGGACAGTACGAGCTGAATGTCAATCCGGACGAGCTTCAGCCCATGACCATGGATTCGAGAACCCCGCTCGAGCTTTACGAGGCGCGCAATGCGGTGCGAATCGCCAAATGGACGGGAGCGAAACAGTACGCGGCGGACTCGCTGGATAAAGCCCAAGTAAGTTTGCAGAACGCGGAGGACTTTCAAGCGCGAAGAGGCAATAAGAAGTCGGAGATCACGGACGCGCGTGAAGCCGTACAAACCGCCGAGGATGCACGCATTATTACCGTCAAGAAGATAGATGAGGAACGCCAAGCGAGCGAACTCCAAGTTTCCGCCGATGCCGAAGCCCAGGCGAAGGCCCAGGCCGACGAGGCAGACCGGCAGAAGAAGCAGGCCGAGACCGCACGCCGCCGCGGCTAAGGCCCAGACGGCCCAAAATCAAGTGACGTCGGACGCTGCGGCCGCCAAGGCCCAGGCCGACGCAGCCCAAGCCCGCGCCGCGTCGGATGCTGCTCTCTGCGCCAGCGGCCCAGGCCGCAGAGCCAAAGCCAAGCCGAGCAGACAAGCTCAACTTGCCGGGCAACAGGCCGAGAACGACAAAGCATCTCTGCGTGCCAAGTTGTCGCAGCAATTGAACTCCGTTCTTCAAACGCGGGATAGCGCCCGCGGGCTAATCGTTAACATGTCCGATGTGCTGTTCGACACGGCCCAATTCACGTTGAAGCCGGGAGCGCGGGAAAAGCTGTCCAAGGTCGCCGGCATTCTGCTGGCCTACCCTGGACTCAACATTGAAGTGGATGGCCATACGGACAACGTCGGCAGCGACGAATACAACCAGAACCTGTCCGACCAACGCGCGGAGTCCGTACGCTCCTACCTGGTGGCCCAAGGGGTCCTGACGGATTCGGTCACCGCCAAGGGCTTCGGTAAGACCCAACCTGTGGGCACCAACGACACGGCTGAGGGCAGGCAGATCAACCGCCGGGTTGAACTGGTGGTATCGGGAGAGGCGATCGGCGCCCAGGCCGGCGGCGCCGTAGGAGGCGGACTGATAGGGGAAACGGGATCGCCGCGGGCATGTGGGGCTCTGCTGCTCTACTGCCCCCGTTCTCTGAAAATGGGGTGCCCTGCCGCAAAGCTATCGACAACCGAGAGGCACATGGGCGACTGGCGCAAACATCGCACCGCCGCCGATAGCGGCTGCGACGGTTCCGAGGAAGACATCGAGAAGTGATTCACGAAAACAGGAGGCAAGGTCATGAATATACCAGCATTAAGTACAACAGAAATTGCCATAATCATTGCAGTCGCAGTGATTGTGGTAGCAGGCATCGCCGGGTTGTTGGTTCTCCGGAATCGCCGGACAAAAAGGTTGCGCACTCAGTTTGGTGGAGCTGAATATGACCGCGCTTTGGCGAAAGGCGGGAGCCGGCGGCATGGAGAAGCCGGGCTCGAAGGGCGCAATGACCGTATCGAGTCTCTCCACATCCAACCACTCGCCCCAGGCGACCGGGCGCGGTTTTTAGAGTCGTGGCGCAGCGTCCAGGGGCGGTTCGTTGACAGTCCCGGGGGCGCGGTAACGGACGCTGACCAACTTCTGCGCGATGTGATGTCGACCCGGGGCTATCCGGTAACGGACTTTGAACAGCGGGCGGCAGATGTTTCGGTGGACCATCCGTTGGTGATCGACAACTATCGTAAAGCCCATGAAATCGCGGTTCGCCAAGGGCTTGGACATGCCTCCACCGAGGACTTGCGCCAGGCCATGATTCATTTTCGGACGCTATTTGAGGATCTGGCCGGCGAGCCGGAGATGGCCCACGCCAGGGCCGCGTCAGCATAAGACTCGGGTACAAGCAGAAGCAATCCGAGCCACTGAACATGACCGTCATTGCCCACGGCCTTCTCGCTCAGGACTTTCTTCGGTCACGCTCACCGTGACGTCCATGCCGAGGAAGGAGTTGGCAGAGCCCTCGAAGGTGCCCCATAACGGCAGAACCTGATCCGGGGACCAGGCGACGGCGACACGAATCAGGTTGCGATTGCCCATGATGCTATTGGTCGGATCGAAGTCAATCCAGCCCGCTCCCGGCAGGTAAGTCTGCATCCACGCGTGGGTTGCGCCGCCACCCGTGACGCTCTTATCGTTGCCAGGAACGAAGATGTACCCGCTGACGAAGCGAGCGGCCAAGCCAAGAGATCGCGTCGCTTCCATCATCAGGACGGCGAAGTCCCGGCAACTGCCGCGACGGCTCTGGAGGGTTTCGTCCGGGCGTCTGTACGCCCTTTTCACTGCGCCGCACGTAGCGGAACTGTTCCTTGATGCCGAGGGTCATCGAGCGCAACAAGTTCATGGTTCCGGTGGTCCCCGACGGATCCAGAAACTGGCCTGCCCATTGACGAACGTTATCGCCGGGATAGTGAGGGGCCAGCGCCCGCGCGAGGTTGGGGAGATCCTCATCCGAATAGCGGAACGGATAGGTATTCGCGTACTCCTCCAGCGGGTACTCCGGCAAGGCGGTTTCGAAATGCTGAAGCGTCACGATGCTCTCAAAGCGAAGCTCCGAAGTGAATCCGTCGAATTCAGCGATGGCGATGGAATTGTCGAACACATCATGGAGCCAGCGAAGACGAGCCGGATTGGGCGTGATGGTCAAGCTGGTCCTGAGAAGCTTAAGGTCGTGACTTTCCCGAGGCCGGAACATCATTCGATGCTGCCCGAGTCCGACTGGCTGGGAATAACGATAAATCGTGACATGGCGTACGGTAAGGAGAGACATATTAAGCCCTGATCGCGCAGTTCGGGAGAGGACCAACGGTGCCTGCTCTCCTCAATTTCGTCTGTCCAGACTTTGAAGCTCTCCAGCGTGTTCGGGCCGAACGTGGTTACGATCGCGACATCCGCCGCATCGCGGCCTCGCGCGATCAGCACTCGCCCGATCCTGGGCACGTTGTTCCGAGGGTCGAAGATATACCATCCGCCACCGACATAGACTTCAAACCACGCGGCAAAATCCGGAACACCATAAGGCGGCGGAGTCCCCATGTCGCCCAGGTAACCCGTGCAATACCGCGCCGGAATATTCATACAGCGGCAGAATGCGATGGCCAGGTGCGCGTAGTCGCGGCAGACTCCGGAGCGCTCGTTATAGGCCTCCCAGGCCGTCCTGGTGGAGCGCGCATTCTGATAATCGAAAGTGATGCGGTTATGGACATAGTCGCAGATCGCCTGAACGAGCGGCCAGCCGCGCTGCGCCTCCCCGAAGAGTTGCCAGGCCACCGGGGACAGCAGATCCGTCTCGCAATATCGGCTGCCCAGGAGAAACACCAGAGTCTCTTCCGGCAGATCCTTCACCGCGTGCTGCTGAGCAGAAGGAACAACGATATCCGGCAAGCCGGTATCTCTTACCACCCCGTTGCTCCTTATTCGAAACTGGCCGGGAGGCGCCACAATGCGGCTGCACCAATTTCCGAAGCCATCGCGATAGGCGGTGAGCGGAACAGACGGGTTGGTGATCAGATGATCCGGCGTGACGATGTCGGAAGCGCGTGAATAATGGATGCTTACCGTTAAGATCATCGGCGTCGGTTGGGGAAAGGTATAGATAAATTCGTAGCCCACACGGATCTGCATGCGGAAGATTCCTTTTGAGCAAAGCTGCCATGACACCTGTCGAAGGGTCACTGGTCACTGTTCTTTTTCGACTTCGGACGTTCTTTCTTGTCACTCGCCACTCATCACTCGTCACTGCTATTTTCACTAACCACCTTACTTTTCATAAACATCGCGAGAGACAACAAATAACTAGCTGCTTTTTCAACAACATCGCGAGAGAGGCAAAAACGGACATTTTTCCACCATTTGTTTTCAATAACATCGCGAGACTATCCTTCATTTTTTCCCCCCGCGTTTTTCGCAAGCTTACCATCAAAAATCGGTTAACTACCTTATTTGCAATCAGATACATTTTCTTAAGATCTTGGCCTTTAACAGCTAACCCCTTTACTTTTGTTTAACATCGCGAGAGACAAGAGCTTCGCACGGGATGCAAGACGCGGCATTAGGGAACTTTGACACGGCGGGACGTGAGATGGGGCATCCCGGGAAAAATGGCCCAGAATGCGAGATCGCGGGACAGGTTCCGGAGTCCAGCCCCAGACCGAGTCCAGCCACCAGCCGCGATTTGTCACGCAATCCGTACATGTCCGCCAAAAATCCCGCCCGATTCTTGTCAATTATCGTTCAATGGGTGCATTTTCATGTATAAAGCCGTGTTTGTCGCTCGACACTTTGTCATCGTCCCCAGTGTTTTCATGCACATCCCCGGAGGTTCCTTCATTTTTAACATCTTTATGGGGCCGCCCCTCATTTCGGACCCTGGCCAGCGTGTTGGTGACCCGCCACGATCGTTGCTGTCCACTCTTGATTCATCACTGCTCTCCTAAGCTAGTATAACATGGCTATCCATCTTGTCAAGCGGAAAAAGAGGCTACATTTGAACATTGGGGAATTAGGACAAAACGTCAAGGCTTTTCCCGCCGGTGAAAAATGCTTTTAGGGAGGGCTTTTCATTGTCCAGATAATCAACGCGTAAGATCAGAGCCGCAGAGGAGCTGCAAGGCACTTCCGAAGCCCTGCGTTCGTGGAACGCGCCGGGGCTACTGTGGTTTTGGAACGGTAGCGGGAGATTCGGCAACCGGCAATTCTGCGGTGGTCTTGGAGGGAGCGCCAATTTGGGCCAGCTTCGCAGTCGGCATTTCAGTGCCCGCAGGATAAACGAGGATCTGAATAGCGCCCCAACCGGTTTCAGGGCTCGTGCCGGTTTTCTTCCCCATCCCCAGTGTCTTGAGCCGCCGATCGTCGAAACCGAAATTCTCAACCAGGTATTCGCGGACCACCAGGGCGCGACCTTGGGTCAGGACCAGGTCTTTCCCGGCATCCCCTTCCATGCTGGAATACACGGCCACCACGGCAACCCCAAAATCGGTATCGGTCAGGAAATCGCCGGCAGCGTCCAGAGACTTCTGGTTTTTCAGCTTGGCCGTATCAACCTTACCGAAGAGTTGTTTGGCCTCGAACGTAAAGGTTTTCTGGGGCGGTGCCCGGGGGCAGGCTTATGATTTCGTCCTTCGCCAGCTCCGCGGAATCTTCATAACCGCGATTCTTGAAATACCCGCGCACGAAGAAATTATGCTTCAGCGCCTCCATGTTTTCCTGGAAGTCGGTGACCCCCGCTTGCGCATGGGCTACCGTTTCGCGCATTCCGTCCATCGTTTGGTTAAGTTCGAGATAGGCCGTCTTATCGTTGATCAATGCCCCGACAGTCCCCTGACCCTGGTCGATCTTGGCGCTGATCGAGCTTAAATTCGCGGTGGTTTGCGTAACGTTTTTGATGGCTTGCTGGCTGCTATCCAAAAGATCCTGCGACTTCTTAATCAGGTCCGACATGGCGATGGGAGGGTGGCTCGAGATGGTATCACCGTCGTGCACGTTGGCCGCCCCGGCGGTTCCAAACGAAACCGCCATATACTCGTTCCCCAGCAGGCCCTCGGTCTCGATCGACGCTACGGAGTCTTGCTTGACGATGTCGTGCGTTCGGGTGTCGAGGTCCATTTCCACGGTGATTTTATCGCCCGGCCGGTGAGGCAACTCGATGCTATGCACGGTTCCGCGGATGAACGCCACCCACCCGAACCCCGGCGCCCGCATCCAACCCCACCACGTTGCTGAACTGCGCCTTGAGCCGGTACGTGGAGGTGAAGAGGTATTGCGAGTTCCCCACGATAAAGGTTCCCACGGCCAGAATCGCCAGCGTCGTAAAGATGAAAGCTCCCAATCGCGCCACTCTCGACATATATTCTCCTACGTGCCGACCTGAAGGCCGGCGCTACAATGTTCTTCTTCAAACTGGGCGTCCCGCCGCATGAAGTCTGACACGAACTTGTCGTGACTTTTCTCCAGGTCCTCGAAGGTGCCTTCGAGTATGACATTCCCTTCGTGGAGCAGTGCCAGCCGGCCGGCGATAGTCTTGGCGCTTTGCAAATCGTGCGTGACCACGATGGATGCCATGGCATGTTCCTTTTGCAGCTTGAGAATCAGCTCATCAATCTCGCCGGAGGTAATGGGATCCAGTCCCGCCGTGGGCTCATCCAGCAGCAGGATGTCGGGGTCGAGAGCTAAGGCCCGCGCCAACCCCACTCGCTTTTGCATGCCGCCGGAAATATCGGAGGGCATCTTCTTAAGATCGCCTTCCATCCCCACGCTCTTCAGCAATTCCTTGAGCTCGATTCCGCCGCTCGGACTCCGGCATGTTGGTGTTGTGCTTCAGAGGAAAGGCCACATTCTCCTCTACCGTGAGCGAGTCGTAGAGCGCCGCCTGCTGGAACAAAAAACCCATCTTTCTCCGGATTTTATTGAGCTCGCCAAGACTGATTCCGGCAATCTCCTGCCCGTGGATATTCACCGAGCCCGCGTCCGGCTTCTGGAGCCCGATGATGATCTTCAACAAAACACTCTTGCCGGTACCACTGCGGCCGAGCACCGCGAGCGTTTCACCTCGGGCGACCGTCAGGTCAATCCCGTTCAAGACCACCTGGGCGCCGAAGGACTTGTGCAGCCCTCGCAGGACCACGGGCGGTTCGCCATTCGTTTTCTGAAGGTTCTCTATCACGGTGAAGTTATAGGCCCCTTTCAATTTCAATGCCCTGTTACGGATCCTTCAGCGCCCGCCTTCAGGGAAAGAACATGACGATCAGTTTCACCAGGATCACGTCGGCCAGGATCACAAACAGCGAAGATAAGACCACGGACCTCGTCGCCGTGCGCCCCACGCCCTCGGTGCCTCCGCGCGTCCGCATTCCCTCCGAGCACGCCACCAGCCCGATAATCAGGCCGAACACCGCGGTCTTAAAGGTGGGCGGCAGAAAATCATTGAAGGCGAAAGTAATGAAGCCGTTGTGGATGAACTGATGGAAGGTGATCGGCTCAGCCAGGGCATCGGCCAACCAGGCCATGACCACCCCACAGAAATCGGCAGCAAGGGTAAGGAGTGGCAAAACCAAGATACAAGCCAGAATGCGGGTCGCGGCCAGCAGCCGATAGGGATTTACCGCGGATGCCTCGATGGCATCGATCTGCTCGGTGACCTTCATCGATCCCAATTCCGCGCCGATGCCGGCTCCTGCTCGGCCGGCGACAATCAATCCGGTAACGATAGGACCGATCTCATGGACAATCGAGAAGACGACGGCGGCGGGGAGCAATGAACTGGCGCCAAATCGAACCAGGCTATCGCGGGTTTCAAGGGAGAGGATGGCGCCGATGGCTCGCGCCCGCCAAGGCCACGAGCGGAAACGATTTTGACCCGATCTCGTCGATTTGCCGGGTAAGCTCGCGGAATTCAAAGGGCGGCGTGACTGCCGCCCGCAGAACCTGCCAGGAAAAAAGGCCCAGTTCGCCGAACCATTCGAAAAACCCGTTGATCGGAGCCATACTGGAATTCACTGTGGCGGACATGGGTGCGAACTGCAACCTCCGAGGCAAGCCTTATTTCGAAACATTTTTGCCTGCTGGCTGTACCTTCCTACTGTGCTGGAGCCTGATATAGGCTGCGGCGGCACGTACGCGCACCGCATCCTTCTTATCGTCCAGCAGGGGAACTAGCTGCTCCCGGAATTGCGGGAAGGGATGCATCGCCACCAGGTGGGCGGCCGCAGCGCGCACGGACCATTCGTTATCCGCCAAGGCTGATTCCACCGCATCCGCCAGGGCGGGATCACGCGAGCTTCCGATGAGCAGCAGAGAGGCGGCCCGGGCGGAAGAATCAGGGGCCGACAGGATACCTTGTGCCGAGGATAATCCGAACCCCAGACCCGGCACCGGAGCAAAACCTGCTGCGCCGATGGCGATGGTCGTGAAAAGTTGGGTAGGAGTGTGCAACAGGCGCAAGGAGCTCCGCTTCTCTTTGCTGAGAAAGCTTGAAGACGCTTTAGACTCTTTGCTAACCACATCGAGAAGGAACTGCACTCCCTCGGGGTCGTGCAGTTGGTAAAGCACCTTGGCGGCGGCGAAGTCGACTTCGGGAACGGGGTCCTGCAACGCTTTCTTCAAGAGAGGAAGGGTCCGATTGTCTTTGAAGTCACCCAGAGTGACCACCACCGCAATCCGGACTGAAACGTCGTGGTCGTCGAGCAACGGCGCAAGAGAATCCAGCGCGCCGTCTTTCACCCCCACCAAGCTAAATGCCTCCGCCGCGCCCTTTCGGCCGTCGGGATTGCGGTCCTGGGCGGCGTCGTTCAGCATGCTCTTGCACCTTTGGAGGGTATCGGCGGGTTTCGCCTGCCCAAAGGCCAGCGTCGTGCCCAGCATCATTAGTACCCAGAAACGCATGGTGATTCGCTCCTTTTAGCCTGACCGGTTGTGACGAGGGAAAGGATTAGTCGGCATCAGCTCGCCCCTGCACCAAGTGACGTGTTTCAGGGTATTCCCCCCGTAAATTGCTGTCTGTTCAGAATCGACCAATGGGCTGAGCAAACTTGCACAGTACGATGCCCGGCAGAATTTCGGCAGATCGACTCCTCAAATGTCACCGACCTGGCAGGCGAGCTAGCAACTCCTCGATGTGGCGTGAGCAATTTTGACCAGATGGGTGAGCCGTTCTGAACTGACACAGAATCAAGTTGAAGGTAAAAAAGGAATACCTCGCAAATCTGTTGAGAGGTGGACGTTACCGAGTGCTCGGTTCAGGGCACGCCGCGGTGTTGGGTATGGGCCGCGAGGTCAAAACGGGTATTCTGGGCAAAGTATTTAACTAACTGAGAGGAGATTCCCATGGGATTGATTTTGCTTATCGTGGTTTTGTTGCTCCTGTTCGGCGGTGGTGGTGGTTATTACGGATACCGCAGATGGGGTTCCGGTGGAGGCATCGGGATCGTCGGCGTGGTCGTGATAGTCCTGGTATGCCTATACCTGTTCGGCGGATTACGTCTGCCAAGCTGATCAAGCCGGGCCCATCTGCCAGACTTGTGGCTCATTTTGACCAAAGTCATGAGCAAAGTAGCACAGACAGCGGGAAGAATGAGGAACAGACTCTAAGCGCTCCTGGGCCAGCTCAGCAGGCCATGGGTCGGGCGGGAATCGTCCTCAAATGATTTCCCGCCATCGGGCTATGCCGGGGGCGCGTCTGCGTCCTTCCGATCGAAGCTGACGATAACGGATCGGACCCGAGGAAGCGAGCCGGCACGACGCTCGCGCAATGCAAAGAGACATCAGCGAACTTGTTGCAACCGGGTCTTCGGCCCGAACAGACTTTTCAGAAGGAGACTCCAAATGAAATTCAATCCACTGCACGATCGAATCCTGGTTAAGCGAATTGAAGAGAAGGAGGCTGTGAAGGGAGGAATCATCATTCCCGACTCAGCCAAAGAGAAACCACAAGAAGGAGAAGTGGTCGCGGTCGGAAACGGAAAGAAGACGGAAGAAGGAAAGATCATCCCCCTGGACGTGAAGGCGGGCGATCGCATTCTCCTCGGCAAATATTCCGGCACAGAAATCAAGATTGATGACGAGGAGTATCTGATCTTGAAGGAGGAAGAAGTGCTGGGCGTGGTGGAAGGCAAGGCTGTCACCGCGAGTGGGAAGAAGTAGGTCGGTCGTCAGTTGGGAGGAGCTGATGACGGCAGTGGTTAGCTTGTAACCACTGCCTCATGGTTCTGGCAACGGAGCACGGACAAAAGAAATCATCTAGTGGAATTCTTGGAGGAACTAAATATGGCAAATGCAAAACTGATTATACATGGGGAAGAGAGCCGCCACGCGATTCTCCGTGGAGTGAACCAACTTGCGGACGTGGTGAAGGTTACCTTGGGTCCGAGGGGGCGCAATGTGGTGCTGGATAAGAAATTCGGTTCTCCCGACTGATCACCAAGGATGGCGTGACGGTGGCGAAGGAAATCGAGCTGCAAGACCCTCTCGAGAACATGGGCGCACAGATGGTGCGCGAGGTCGCTTCGAAGACCTCTGACGTTGCCGGCGACGGCACCACCACGGCGACCGTGCTGGCCCAAGCGATCTTCCGCGAGGGCGCGAAGACGGTGGCCGCGGGCGCCAACCCGATGGGCGTGAAGCGCGGTATCGAAATCGCGGTTCGCGCCATTTGTGGCTATGACGAGACTGGCAAGGATGGCAATAAGAAGCACATCAAAGGCGAGATTGACAAGATCTCGAAACCGGTCGAGGGCGCGATGATCGCCCAGGTAGGCGCGGTTTCCGCCAACAACGATCACACCATTGGCAACATCATCGCTGAAGCCATGAAGAAAGTCGGCAAGGACGGTGTCATCACGGTCGAGGAATCAAAGACCATGGAGACGACGCTCGAAGTGGTGGAGGGGATGCGGTTTGATCGCGGCTATCTCTCTTCTTACTTCGTTACCAACCCCGAGCGGATGGAGTGCGTGCTGGAGAACGCGCTGATTCTGATCCACGAGAAGAAGATTAGCTCGATGAAGGACATCCTGCCTCTGCTTGAGCAAATTGCCAAGTCGGGCAAGCCGTTGCTTATCATTGCGGAAGATGTTGAAGGCGAAGCCCTAGCCACTCTGGTGGTGAACAAGCTGCGCGGCACCCTGCAGTGTTGCGCGGTGAAAGCGCCGGGCTTTGGCGATCGCCGCAAGGCCATGCTGGAAGACATCGCCATCCTGACGGCAGGCAAGGCTATTTCTGAGGATCTTGGCATCAAGCTTGAGAGCGTGAAGCTGGACGACCTCGGCGAGGCCAAGAAGATCGCCATCGACAAAGACAACACCACCATCATTGAGGGCGCCGGCAAGAGCGCCGACATCGAAGGCCGCGTCAAACAACTTCGCGCTCAGGTTGAAGAGACTACGTCTGACTATGACCGTGAGAAGCTGCAGGAGCGCCTGGCCAAGCTCGTGGGCGGCGTCGCTCAAATTAAAGTGGGTGCGGCGACCGAGACCGAGATGAAGGAAAAGAAAGCGCGCGTCGAGGATGCGATGCACGCTACCAAGGCGGCCGTAGAGGAGGGCATCGTACCCGGCGGCGGGGTGGCGCTGGTGCGCTGCATCCCTGCCCTCCACAAGCTGAAGGGCGACGGGGACGAACAGATCGGAATCAACATCGTCAGGCGCGCGCTCGAAGAGCCTCTGCGGATGATCGTCGCCAACGCCGGCCATGAAGGCGCGGTGGTGGTGGAGAAAGTGAAGTCGAATAACAATCAGAACTACGGTTTCAACGCGGACACCGAGAGCTTTGGCGACCTCGTCGAAGAGGGCGTCATTGATCCTACCAAGGTCACACGCGCCGCACTCCAGAACGCGGCGTCCATTGCTTCGCTCCTTCTTACCTCTGAGGCATCGGTCAGCGAGTACCCGGACAAGGAAGAGAAGGCTTCGGCAGGATCTCCGCAAGGAATGGGCGGAGGCATGTACTGAGAGGCGGCCACTGAGGCGCGCCGGCGCGGAAGGGCTGCCACACTGGGACGTCATCGAGGTCCTGTTTGCGAAGTGAGCCCCTGTGATGGCGTAAGTGTGGTGGCCCTGAGCGCGTGGCCGAACGGAGGGATCAAACTTATGGCACAAAAAATCGAAATCGGGACGATTCTTATTAAGGAAGATACGCATTTACCGGAAAGCTTGCATTTACAAAGCGATCCGTATCTGAAGGGGTGGAGACTGGTCAAGAATTTATCCAGCTCGGCAATGGACCTGAAACTCCGTGAGGTGGGATGGACCTTCTTCTTCATGGCGGGGGAGGTCAATGCGATGGCTCTTGGTTCCAATTTAGAAAAAACGACCCGCCGGGCGGTCGCGAAGGTCATTGCCAACATGAAATCGGGCAGATACAACTGCCTGGAAATCTCCCGAGTCGCCACAAAGAGTTTCCTGGGGCTGCCCTGCGTCACGGTCGCTGGCCATCGGCGGCATATTCAGGAAAGTATCTATCTCTTCCGGACTAGCCACATTTCGGAAGCGGATCAAGCGATCTTGGCAGCCGCTTGAAGAGAAGCGCATTGTCTGCCGAAGCAGGACTTCATGATCAACTCTCGCAGACGAGTGATTTCAGCCCTTGGGGCCGTGCTGCTGGCGGCACCGCTGATTCGTTTGCAACAAACGCAGCGGCTGAGCATATCGAAGTGTGATCCCAGAATTGGTCCCAATTAGAAGGCATACGGCATGAGCAAACATAAGGTTACTTTCAATTCCCGGAACCTCCTGAAGAGAGTCGGCGCGCAACAGACGACTCGCGAGTACCGTGACCGGCAGGCCATCTATTCGCAAGGGGACGCGGCTGATGCGATGTTCCACATCGAGAATGGCAACGTGAAGCTCGTGGTCGCATCGCCGCGCGGCAAACAAGCGGTCACCGCCATTTTGGGCCCCGGCGACATATTTGGAGAGGGCTGCCTTGTAAGTCGATCCCTCCGAATGTCAACCGCAACGGCCATTCAGCTTTCCACCATCGCCTGCGTAAAAAAGGCGACTCTGGCCCGCCTTATCCATCAAGACCCTGCGTTCGCCAGGAATCTCATCTCCCACCTGCTTTCTCGGATGGTCCGCGTCGAAGAAGATTTCGTGGATCGACTATTCAATTTCAGCGAGAAACGCCTGGCGCGAATTCTCTTGCTGCTTACGAATTTCGGCAGGGGAGCGCGGGCCACTACGGTCCTTCCCAGAATCGATCAGGCAGGCCTGGCCCAAATGGTCGGCACGACCCGGTCGCGGGTCAGTCATTTTCTGAACAAGTTCAGAGAGCTCGGCTTTGTCGACTACCATGGCAACGGAGCATTGACGGTTCATCGTAGCCTCCTAAAAGTCGTCTTGGACAACTAAGGTATTGTCCACTCAATTCTGGGACACCACACTTGCCGTCGTATCAACCCCTCCCTGATTCCCAACGCTTCCGCAGCACGTTCTCTCCTCCCAACGCAAGTGAGCAATTCAGACCAGACGCGTGAGCCATGCTGTACAGACACGCGAATTATCCTGGATTATAAATGTAACTGATAGGGCGCTCGCGAGAACCCAAGGCAGTGAAAAGCCGAGAGTGAGAAGGGCTGGCCGACAGGCGCCTCGGGTCTGAATCCTTCTTAAGGAGCAACCATGATGAAACCAAGTACCACCGATCAGGTCGAAGGCAAATTTCACGAAGTGAAAGGAAAGATCAAGGAGAAAGCCGGGCAACTGACGAACAATCCGAGATTGCAAGCCGAGGGCATCGTTGAAAAGGCGGCTGGCAAGGTTCAAGGGATTCTCGGCCAAGTGGAGAAGTCTCTCGAAAAATAGCATTACCGGCCAGTAGTCCGACCGTTCTGAATGAGAACATCGGACACTCCGGTCAGTAGGTGTGATGGCAAGAAAAGGAGCTTCAAATGAAAAGACTTACTTTAGTTTTTCTGTTGCTGACGTTCTGTGCAACGGCTTTCGCGGGTGAGAGTCAATTGCAAAAGGCAACCAACGTTATGAACGAGATCATGAGTACTCCCGACAAGGGCATTCCTCATGATTTGCTGGACAAGGCCGTGTGTGTGGGCATCGTTCCTTCTGAGGTGAAGTTCGCCTTTGTATTTGGTGGCAGTTATGGACGCGGTGTGCTGGTCTGCCGCAAGGGCGGGAACGGTCAGTGGGATGCTCCCTCCATGTTCACTATGGGCGGCGCGAGCGTGGGATTTCAGATTGGCGGTGAGGCCACCGACGTCGTCTTCCTCGTGATGAACCCGGAAGGCATGAAAAAACTGGTTCAGGACAGCGTCAAGCTGGGCGCGGAATTATCCGTCGCGGCGGGTCCAGTGGGTCGTTCCGCGGACGGCGCGACCGACGCTCAACTCCATGCCGAGATCCTGAGCTACTCGCGCTCACGCGGCTTGTTTGCCGGGGCCTCGCTCGACGGAGCGGTGTATAAGCAAGATGAAGACGATAACCAAAAGGTCTATGGCCGCAAGGTGACCGCGAAAGAAATTCTGATCGACGGTACCGTGCCCACTCCTCGTGCGGCCGAGGGCTTGGATGGCACACTGACGAAATTCTCTCCCTCGGGTGGACGAACGTTCGCCCGGTTATAAGCTATTCGATGGGGAGCACTGTAAGTCATCGAAAGAAAACAACCACCGCGCCAGACGCCACGAACGTCTGGCGCGCGAATTGAGTGAACCCGCAGGGGATGTTGAACAAGGGATGGCGGGGAGTGGGCGTATAGACGCCTGCCCCCGAAAACGAAGGAGGATTTAAATTTATGGGTATAGTGCAAACGCCTTTGGTACAAATCTTAATTGCCCTGATCGTGGTGGGTGTTCTTCTCTGGCTCGTCAACACCTTCATCCCGATGGCGGGCTCCATTAAATCGCTTTTGAATGCCGTCGTGGTCATTGTGGTGGTTGTGTGGCTCCTGAATATCTTCGGACTCATGCATTACATCACCAATTTTCACGTCAATCGAGCAGGGTGAGGGTGGTCGGAATTCGTGAATCTAAAAGCCGCTTACGTGCTGTTCAAGAGGGCATGCTCGGCATGGGCAGATGACAATGCCCCGAGCATGGGCGCCGCGCTGGCGTTTTACACCGTTTTTTCGCTCGCTCCGGTCCTGATTGTCGCGATATCGGTGGCGAGTCTGGCGTTCGGGCAAAAAGCAGCGGAGGGTGAATTCGCCCGCCAGCTTCAAGGCTTGGTGGGTGAGACGGGTGCAAGGGCCGTGCAAGCGATCATCCAGAGCGCGGATCGGCCCGCGCTGGGCATTATTGCGAGTGCCTTTGGTATCGGGATTCTTCTGGTAGGTGCATCAGGGGCGTTTGTTGAGCTCCAAGATGCGCTCAATAAAATCTGGAAGGTTCCGTGCAGATCAGAAAGTGTCTGGTTGCGGGCCATTCGAGAACGCTTCCTGTCGTTCGGCCTGGTCCTGGGTCTGGGCTTCCTGTTACTCGTGTCACTGGTGGTGAGCGCCGCGCTAGAGGCGGTGGGAAATTTCATAGCGCCGCTGCTTCCTTGGCCCGTATTCCTGTTGGAATCGGTTAACTTTATCCTCTCGTTGGGAGTGATTGCGCTGCTCCTGGCGATGATTTTCAGGTATCTACCCGATGCGGATATTGCCTGGAGTGATGTTTGGATGGGTGCGGCCGTTGCGTCACTACTCTTGACAACCGGCAAAGCGCTGATTGGGTTGTATCTCGCCCGGTCCACCGTTGCGTCAGCTTACGGGGCAGCATCATCCCTGGTTATCATTCTCACTTGGGTTTACTACTCAGCGCAGATTGTCCTTTTTGGCGCGGAACTCACGCACGTCCATTCCCATGCAAACTCAAGAGCCTTATCCAATTCCATGTTGATTTCCCCCTCATGAACAAATCACTTCGCTGCCATTGGAATCGCGCTGGGGCGAAAAGGTCCGCCCGGCATCAATTCCAAAAAGTTTGGTTCGACCGAAGGCGCGGCAGCAACGAGTTCGGTGATCTTATATTTCACGTCGCGCGAAACCATCGTGGAACGCCCGAGAATACGGACGTTGGCCGCGGCCTCCGTGGCTGTTTGCAGCCACATTCCACCCACGTCACCGTAAGTAAAAGTAACGCTGACGTCCCGAACCCACCAGGACGGGCTCTTGGCAAACTCGCCCTCAAAACGGCGAGGCAGGTAGGTATCCGCATCCACCCAAATATCTCCACGGAGAAGATGTTGTTCTTTGCGCCGGGGAAGCAACTCCAGCACATAACAGCGCTGGCCATTCACGTCCGCCTCGCGGATGAAGCGGAAATCATAATTGTCCGCTGACAAATCGGTTGCGAGGTGATTCTTCTCGGCCTCTGCCTCACCGGCCAGCATACGACGAACCAGGATTTGTCCCATTCCACTCCCATTCGTCTCCTGAATGGTGTACTTCTTCGAGTCCGGAGGAAGGAAGGCAATATCGGCGACCACCTCAGACTTGGCTTTGCTTACATCGTTGCCAAACAGTTTGTAGTTCCGCGTAACGGTGTAAGGGCGAAGGCGGACGCGGCTCTCCGCCCGGGCCTGCGCCATGCGGGCGATGATGGTTTCCGCGGTTGGGACCGAGCTTCCGGTCTGAGCCGATGCGCGTGCCATTCCCGCCGACGAGACAGAGAAACAGCACCCCACCAGCCATTCGACGCGCCTCCACGCAGAATGACCTTCGCCTCATTTTACGGATTTTGAAACACGAGTTTTGCTGCAAAGGCACACCCCCGCGATCGACCGCTGGGTCTCTGGCCTTGTATAACCATATCCAGATCTATACGACGGACAGTACACCCGAATGAAGAGGAACGGCAGGTTAATCCTGCCGTTCTCGCCGAAACTCGCCCAAACGTGCCACTCCCGCCCGGCCGGCACGGCCATGATGGCGTGGCACGGCAAAGTTAAGTTTCCGCCGGCCTCCACGGCGGGCGCACTCTGTCTCGGCCGAATTACGAAAAAGATCTGCGACCGGAAATCAGGTTCCATACCAACACAATCACTGCACACACGAGCAATAAGTGGATGAGGCTTCCGCCCACGTGAAAGCTAAAGCCCAATAGCCACAGGACCAAAAGAACCACGAAAATTGTCCAAATCATCTTGACCTCCCCCCTAACAATCTACCCAGGCAGATCCTGGATGGAAACTAGAGGCACCCTTGTTATAGCTTGGGGTATTCGCGTGTCAGCCCCGAAGTGCTCACACGGCTGGTCACATTTGCTCACGCAAATTCTTGGAGGGGGAGCTACAGGACGTGGTAGTGGAAATCACGAACGGTTCATCGATTTGAGCTTGTCGGGTTCTTAGGAGAGGCGCTGTACGTTCCAAACGTACAGAAAGCTGGCATCGCTGGCGGTCGCCACCGTCAGCCCAGCTTTACGCGTGGCACGATTCAGGGCTGAACGTACCTTTTCCTTGCTTTCCGCTAAATCCGCCAAGGGGATTTTGATGGCGGAACCGTTCTTCAGCATGCTGAGATCCCGGAGGATGGTGGTGACAATTTGAATGTGCTTTCCGTGCCGCCCTTGCGGGACATTAGCTTGCTCCATGGTCTTGAAGTGGGCGGGAGCTTTGTCGGCCTGAGGACTCATACCTGCCTCCGCGAGTCCATAACCTTAAGGATTCGTAACGTAATCCTATCACGACGTGACGACAGACTGCAAGTAAATAATCGAACCGCTAAAATGCCGGGCCGGTGCCCCGGTTAAGGGCGCACATCGCTAACCCGAGGGAGTGGGAGGAGTGCCGTTAATTCACCGGATGCGCCACCTTATGGCTCACCGTAAAGAGTTCAAAAAGAGTTAACCCGTATCGATTATGGCCTGCTAGGCTTTACGTGAGAGAAAGAAAGGATGAATCCCCATGCCCAAATCAAAAGACTCGAAGACACACTTTGAGCAGGTTCCGCTGGAAATTGTCAAAAAGATTGCAAAGGAAGACATTCCTGACGACGAAGTGGATGGACCCGACGTGGATGTCGATCCTCCGGCAAGAAAGTGAGCAGTGTTTTTAGTCCCGGAGCCAGCCATGGTGAATGCACTGGAACTCCCATCTCACGGGCGGCGTGAGGGAGGACTGAACGTGGACGAACATCGAAAGAGATGGATGGAACCTTACAAGCAAGCCTCAAAAGTTCGCGCCCCTGCAACGCAGTCATGAAAATCAGGGATGAGAAATTGTTGTGACGCAAGGAGAAAAGAGAGGTAGTTATGAAGCCACAGACACAGAAGAGCCCGGCTAAGGTTGACAAGGCCAACGGCAAAGGCAAGCCTACACTTGGACCAGCAAGTCGAAAAGACTCAGCCCGTCAATTGGGCAGTCTTTCTCGCAGGGTTGTCGCGCGGGAAAACCGTCCTGGAATACGGCGCGGACCGCACGATCTTCGTGCAGGGAGACCCTGCGGATTCCGTCTGGTATCTCCAACATGGCAAGGTGAAACTCGCGGTGACTTCCCAACAAGGCAAGGAAGCGATTGTCAGCGTTCTGGGCGACAACGAGTTCTTCGGCGAGGGATGCCTGGCCGGCCAGTTGTTGCGCATCTCAACCGCTACCGCGGTGAGCGATTGCACTCTTTACCGGATCGAGAAGGCGCTGATGGTGCGTCTGCTCCACGAGCAGCACGGAATCTCGGAATTGTTCGTCACCCACCTGCTTTCCCGCAACATTCGATTTGAAGAGGATCTGGTCGACCAGCTTTTCAACTCCAGCGAGAAGCGCCTGGCCCGGGTTCTCTTATTGCTGGCGCATTTTGGCAAGGAAAGCAGAACCGAAACGGTCCATCCCGGAATCAATCAGGAACACTTGGCCCAGATGGTCGGCACCACCCGGTCGCGGGTGAGTCACTTCATGAACAAGTTCCGGACTCTGGGCTTTATCGATTACACGGGCAGCGGTGCGTTGACGGTTAACAATGGCCTCATGAGCGTGATCTTGAGCGACTAGGGCGAAGGTTTCGTGCCACGGGCATCTTGCCCGTGCTCGGGCATGGCCAAGATGGCCATGGCACGGCGTGGTTGCGGCACTGCCGCGTTGCGCCGTCTGCGGGGAGAAGACCCGCAGACGGCCAAGACGACCGCAGCCTCCCTCCTTGTTAAATCCACAGCAAATCCCCATCAGCTCCACGCTGTAGGAATCCTCATAATATCTGCGCTGAGCATTATTGACCAAGTATGTGAGCCGTAATGAACTGACACCCCTGCGCGCACGCGGTATAACAAGGGTGCCTCAAGTATTCAGGCCGAGGCAGATGTGACATGAGTTTGGAGGCAACCCCTATGAAATACAATCGAGTCATCAGTACAGCAGTTCTGTTTTTACTTCTCGGAACCACCCTTCCTGCATTCGCCCAAAAAGGAGAAGAGGAAAAAGGCGGCGGAAAGAGCAAAACAGCACGGCAGAACACAGCCACAGCGTGCGAGAAAGCAGCGCAACAGCGAAAGCAAAACCGCAGCACGCACAGAAGGCACAGCCACAGCGCGCACAGAAAGCGGAGCCGCAACGTGCAGAGAAGGCACAGCCACAGCGTACAGAGAAAGCGCAGCCACAACGCGCCCAAGTGCAGCAGCCCACAAGGCAGCGAACGCAGACCGTTGCTAGCAACCGTGGCGGCGGGCAATATGGCCGCATTTCTAATGCCAATTACCACCTCCCATTTCGGTCATGATCACTCGTTCCACATGGGCCACCCCGAGATGAGGGGTGGGTATAACCGCTTCCAGTATGGCGGCTATTCGTTCGGTTACAATCAAGGATGGCCAGTCGGCTGGGGCTATAACGACAACTTTTACGTCGAATACATCGATGGCGCCTATTTCCTGTGCGACCTGAGATTCCCCGGCGTCCAGCTTACCCTTAACATGTTCTGACGAATTACCCAGCGGACCTTCGGGGAAGGATTCAATCGGCGCGGGCCGGTTGGATCGCCCCGAGGGGGAATTGGCCAGCGGGTCGGGCGCCCGGGCTGTAGGGGTACGGCTTGCCGTACCCTTGCCGTACCCTCTGCATTTTTATCGCGCGACCGAACCATGAGGGTACGGCAAGCCGTACCTTGATGTTTCTACATTTTTCGCGCGTCGCCGGCCTGGGTAAGAGTGCGATCTGCGAGTTGAAAATCGGAAACCTCTAAACCGGCTTTCCTACCGGCAGGAATAGGAGAGCCCATTTTGTAAAATTCCTTCCTACCGGCAGGAAAAAGGCCAAGAATTCTCTTGACAGGACCCCTGGGCTATGCGTTAGCCTTGAAGGGTAGGCTTTTGGGGCGGGGCCCCGGCAACGATGGGCAGCAGACCAAGGAAAATCTCGATGGAACCGGGAATGTTCATGAAAACAAAGCAACTTGACGGAATCGCAGAGATGATCCGGCTTTCCCCTAAAAACCAAGTACTTGAAATCAAATCAGTTATCGATTTCGATTGTAGGCTATCATTGAGCAAAAGAATGATAGCAAAAATGAAGGTATAACCGGGAATGTTGATGAAAACAAACTACTTAAGAAATGACCCCGGGAATAACCGGGAATGTGTATGAAAAATAACGCACTTACCGGCACGAACCGGGAATGTTGATGAAAGGAAAGAAGATAGGGTTGCAATGCGATTGCAGGGGAACGAATCCCTCGCTTCAAAATGTAGAAACTCGAGGGTGCGGCAAGCCGTACCCCTACAACCGGACAGTGCCGCACGTGAGCAAAACTGACCAGACGCGCGACTCAGCCTCGGGTATAAGTAGGGTGTATTGTGGTGCCAGCGGCCTACACGGACGAACTCGTGGAAACAGAATCTAAAATTCGAAAAATCGCCTTCCTCGGCGATTACCTGCCGCGCAAGTGCGGGATTGCCACGTTTACGTCCGACCTTCTCACCTCGGTGGCAGCGGAGTACCCCCAAAGCCAATGTTTTGCGGTGCCGGTTAATGATGTCGAGCAAGGGTACGAGTATCCCAGCGTCGTGCGTTTCGAAATAGAAGAGCAGGATCTTGCCTCCTACCAACGCGCGGCGGACTTCCTCAACATCAGCAACGTGGACATCGTCTGCGTTCAGCACGAGTTTGGGATTTATGGTGGGCCGGCCGGCCGCCATCTGTTGGCGCTGGTTCGCGAGCTGAAAATGCCTGTCGTTACGACGTTCCACACCCTCTTGCGCGAGCCCAACGACACCCAGCGGCGCGTGATGCAGGAATTGATTGCGCACTCGACCCGGCTGGTCACCATGACCGAACGCGGACGCCAGATGTTGCAGGACATTTACCGGGCGCCCTGCGCCAAAATCGACCTCATTCCGCACGGCATTCCCGACATACCGTTTGTGGATCCCAATTATTACAAGGACCAGTTTGGCGTGGAAGGAAGGACGGTGTTGCTCACCTTTGGGCTGCTTTCGCCCAACAAGGGAATTGAGAATGTCCTGAACGCCCTGCCGCAGATTTTGGCGGAGTTCCCGGACGTTGTTTATATCGTGCTGGGCGCGACGCATCCCCACGAGTTGGCGGAGCGCGGGGAGGCCTACCGTCTCAGCCTGGAAATCCTGGCTAAGAAAAACAAGGTCGAGAAGAGCGTCATTTTCTACAACCGCTTCGTAGAACTCGAGGAGTTGAAGGAATTCATTGGCGCGGCGGACCTCTATATTACGCCCTATCTCAACGAGGCGCAGATCACCTCGGGCACGCTGGCTTACACCTTTGGCGCCGGCAAGGCCGTGGTTTCGACTCCTTATTGGCATGCCACAGAATTGCTGGCGGAGGACCGCGGTGTTTTGGTGCCCTTTGGGGATTCGAGCGCCATCGGCCGCGAGGTCTGCGGCTTGCTGCGCGATCCCAACCGCCGCAATGCCATCCGCAAGAACGCCTATAAGCTGGGCCGCGAAATGGTGTGGAGCAACGTGGCGCGCCTTTACATGCACAGCTTCGAGCAGGCTCGACTCCAGGGCGCCTCGTTGTCGCGAAAGTTGTTCGCGACGAAGACCCTCGACCAACAACCGCGGGAGTTGCCGGAGATAAGGTTGGACCATCTTTCCCGGATGACCGATTCGACCGGCATTTTCCAGCATGCCATTCTCACCGTACCAAATTTCTCGGAAGGATACTGCACGGACGACAACGCCCGCGCCTTCATTCTTTCGGCGCTGCTCGACGAGTTGAAAGAAGAACCGGCACGCGTGCATACGCTTTCCACCACTTACGCCGCCTTCTTGAACCACGCCTTCGATGACAAAACAAAGCGGTTCCATAACTTCCTGAGTTTTGACCGCCGCTGGCTGGATGAACAGGGTTCGGAGGATTGCCACGCTCGCGCGCTCTGGGCACTGGGCGTGGGCGTAGGACGCTCCCCGAATCGAAGTTTTCAGATTATGGCCGGCCAACTCTTCGCACGGGCCTTGCCGGTGGTGGCGGAATTCACCTCGCCCCGCGCCTGGGCCTTTTGCCTCATGGGCATCCACGAATACTTGCGCCGCCTGAGCGGCGACCGCCTGGTCAGTCAAATCCGCGAAGAGTTGAGGGCGCGGCTGATGGATATTTTCGACCGGGCTTCCCATCCGGATTGGCCCTGGTTTGAAGAGGAGTTGAATTACGACAATGCCAAGCTGGCGCATGCCCTGATTCTCAGCGGACGTGTTAACGGATATCAAAAGGCGTTTGATCGGGGCTTGCAGGCTTTGCGCTGGCTCGTGGAGGTGCAAACGTCAGAGAATGGACACTTCCGGCCCATCGGCAGCAATGGATTTTATCACCGCGGCGGCACGCGCTCAAACTTTGATCAGCAGCCGATCGAAGCTTATGCCATGGTGTCGGCCTGTCTTGAGGCCTACCGCGCAACCTCCGACACCTGGTGGTACGAACAGGCCCATCGCGCCTTCGACTGGTTCCTGGGTTGGAACGACCTCGGCCTGGAAGTTCACTCCGTCAATACCGGCGGCTGCCACGACGCTTTGCACGTGGATCGAGTCAACATGAACCAGGGAGCCGAATCGACGCTGGCCTTCCTCTTGTCACTGGCGGAAATGAAACTCATGCAAAACACGGTCACGGTGTTCAACGAGCCGGAATCTTAGCCTCGATCATCCCATGAAAACCATCAACCTTAAACGCACCAATATTAATCTGTATCCGGACTGCAAACGCGTCCTGCTCCGGCCGTTTCATTTCATGAGCGGACAGCGCGCTAGCGAGATTTGTGCTCACATCATGGCCCTTTCCGAAGGTGAAGCCGACAGCCTACTGGGGCAGTTGTGGGCCGAATTCGGGGGACGTCACAAAAATGTCCGAGAGTATTTCCGGCGTCGATTCGAAGAGGTTCGCCCCTACTTGTTGAGCGACCAGGCACTCTCGGAAGAAAGGTCGCTTTTGATCGGCGCGTATTTCACCCACGAGTATTCAATCGAAGCCGCGGCGTTGTTCAATCCCTCCATGGTACCGCACCCGGACCAGTCGAACCTGGCGGACGGGGCGCAGCGCTTTGTGCTGAGCCTTCGAGCCACAGGGGAAGGGCATATTTCCTCCATTACCTTTCGCGCCGGCGTTGTGGACATCAATGGAAACGTGGTGATCGATGCGCCTACCCGGTACAGCTTGGGGCCAGTCCACCTGTCTGACGCTTCGATCGAAAAGCCTCTGTTCGAGCGGAAGCTCCGCGAACTCAACCTGGTCGGCGCCTTCAGCCGGGAAGTCCTGAAACTCCATGGAGAGACGTTTACGCTGGAGGAACTGCGCACCAGTGTCAGCATGGTCAACAAAGGAACTCCGGGTGCACGGCCTCGAGACCGAAAAAGTGGCCAAGAAAACTCTGACACTGGCGCAATCGTGTTTTGAAGTTCAATTCGCCGCGGACTCCTGTCTTTCCGAACGCGTGCTGTTTCCCTATACCGCCGTGCAAAGCCACGGCCTTGAGGATGCCCGGTTTGTGCTTTTTCAGGACGACGATGGCACGCGGACTTATTACGCGACCTTCACCGCCTATGACGGCAAAGAGATCCAGCCCCAGTTTCTCGAAACGCCCGATTTCCTTCGTTTCAAATTCACCACGCTGAACGGCCAGGCCGTGCGCAACAAAGGCATGGCACTGTTTCCCCGGAAGATCAAAGGTCTTTACGCGATGCTGGGCCGGCAAGACTACGAGAACATCTACGTGATGTTCTCCGACCATCTGCATTTCTGGCAGACCAAACAGCTCGTTCTGGGACCAAAGTTCCCCTGGGAATTCCTGCAGATGGGCAATTGCGGCTCCCCAATCGAAACCGAACGGGGCTGGCTGGTGCTCAGTCATGGGGTGGGCCCGATGCGGAAATATTGCATTGGCGCTTTCCTGCTCGATCTTGACGATCCCACCAAAGTCATTGGCCGACTGCGTGAACCGCTCATCAAGCCCAACCAAGACGAGCGCGAAGGCTACGTCCCCAATGTCGTTTACTCCTGTGGCAGTCTTCTGCATGGCCGGCAGCTCATTATTCCCTACGGCATGTCCGACTACGCCACAACGTTCGCCACGGTGCCGCTCGATGAAGTCTTGGCAGCGATGGAATAGTCCTACCCCTGGAAAGGCCCCACTTGGAAATCCCCCTCATCAACCGGCCTGAGCTATTTTGACCAAACACGTGAGCCATGCGGGACAGACACGCAAATCACAGCAGGGTATAACCATACTGTCTCAAGCGAAAAGCCGATTTCCAGAGGGACGTGGATGTCGAGTCATTTGCAGATCCGACCAAACAACGGCGGGGCAGAATCGAACGCCCCCAGAAAGTAATGAGGTAATTTCGATGAAAAAGCTGTATCGATTTAAAGCAATAGCAATGATCTTCTGCCTGTGCCTGGTGGTTCTAACAGTTCTGCCCAGGGCGAAGGCAGACGATTGGAACAACAAAACGACGGTGACCTTCGACGAGCCCGTGGAGGTTCCGGGTGTGGGCGCTCAGACCCTGCCGGCCGGTACGTATGTCTTTAAGCTCCTTGATTCCTCTTCCGATCGCCACATCGTCCAAATTCTCAACCAAGCCGAAGACCATGTGTACACCACCATCCTTGCCATTCCCAATTATCGTCTGAAGGCGACGGGCAAAACGGTGATGACCTTTAGGGAAAGAGGCGAAGGACAGCCGGAAGCCATCCATGCGTGGTTTTATCCCGGAAAAGAATGGGGCGAGGAATTTGTTTACCCCAAGACCAGGGCTCTGGAACTGGCCAAGATTGTTAATGAACCCGTGCTCGCAACACCGATCGAACTGCCTGCGCCCGTCGAAGCTTTGAAAGTGGCGCCGATCATCGCCGTTAAACCGACCGGAGAAGAGGTCGCCGTAACGGAAGTGGTCCAAGCTCCGCCCGTAGAAGTAGCCGCTGCGGAGACACCCGCCCCGGCAGCGACCTTGCCGCAAACTGCCAGCCCCCTTCCACTCGTGGGTTTGGTGGGGCTATTGTCACTTGGTGTGGGCTTCGGTCTTTGGTTCTATTCGAAGCGCCTTGCTTAAGTCAAGAACGTGTCTGGGCCTCGGTGGACGTTTCACGTAGGGCCTGACGAAGGACGCTTCGGTCGTAAGGTTGTTGGGAATTGAGTAAGTGACTGAGCGTCGGGTCGTGAGAGGGGGGGTACGCAACGTATCACCTCCCCTTCACGGTCGAACGTCAACTCTCAAGAAGATCACCCTTCTGCCAAATGTCGGGATCGAGTGGAAGGGGATGGTAACCTGGATTGAGGACGCAATGTTCATCATGTACGAATATGCCGCTTGCTTGGTCGTGGCATGATCGTGGACGCTCTGTTTACGTTACGCCACTTGCGTCATGCTCTGGGGGCAGGCGGTATCACGTGGCGGTGGTGGCGAGAACTGGCATCAGTCCCAATGGCTGATGGGAAGATGGACGGCTGAACCTCGCGTGTAGACAGCTCACGCGCCATTGCGAGGTTGGCGCACTGGTAAGCAGGCTGGGGAGTCATTCAACCACGGAATACGCGCGCGGAAAAGGCACGGGCCATCACGAGCCGCTCTCTGGTGGCGCTGGTTTTCTTGCTTGCTCTGCCCCGTTTGGCTGGCCCGCAAGATGTCTCGACTTCCGAACTTCGCCCGGTAGACCCCTACAAAATCAGCGTGAGTGTTTCGAGCGTTGTCCTGCACGCGACCGTGGAAAACCAGAAGGGCGCTCCGGTTTCGGGACTTGCCAAGGATGATTTTCAGGTCTATGAGGACGGAACCCTGCAACAGCTTGAGTTTTTCAGCCACGAAGATATTCCGGTCACGGTGGGCTTGGTTTTGGACAACAGTGGAAGCATGGGACCCAAGCGTAATGAGGTGATTGCCGCTGCCCTGGCATTTGCGCGCTCCAGCAATCCGCAGGACCAGATGTTCGTCGTCAATTTCAATGAGCATGTTACGTTTGGCCTTCCCCCCGACACGCCCTTTACGGATAAAACGGCGCAATTGCAGGCTGCCCTCTCGAAATTCAAAACGAGCGGCGAAACGGCGCTTTACGACGCTCTGGCGGCGGCGATCGAGCACCTGAAGATGGGGAATAGGGACAAAAAGGTCCTGATCGTGGTGAGCGACGGGGGGGACAATGCCAGCAAATACAAATTGAGCCAAATTCTGGCCATGGCAGAGAAATCCGACGCCATCATCTATACCATCGGAATCTATACCGACGAAGATCCCGACAAAAAGCCCGACGCGCTCCGGAGGCTCTCGCGCGCTACGGGAGGCTCTGCGCGATTCCCGGGCGCCTTGAGCGACGTCGTACCACTTTGTGAACGCATCGCTCATGATATCCGTGAACAATACACCCTCGCCTATGCGCCCTTGAACAGAAGGCAAGACGGGACTTATCGGGTCATCCACGTGAACGCGACGGCGCCGGGTCATGGACGCTTGTCCGTCCGCACCCGCGCTGGTTACTACGCCCCCTCCGCTACTCAAGCCATAGCTCCCGTTGCCGGCAGCCAGGGCAACCAGCCATGATGTTCAAAATTAAACAGCAGCCGACTCGACTGACCATATTTCTTCGTTGGGCCCGCTTCTTCTTTCTCGTTTTGGGCGTTCTGGCACTCAGCTACTGCGCCGTCGTCCTGACCGACAAGTGGGCCTTTCAGGCCTATCAAACCTGGCGATTTGACAGCGTCTTGAAGGATGCTCACACAACCGCCGGCACCAATCCTCAGCCTGCTGCGTCTCCTCTTACCGCCCAGGCAGAAGTGGACCGGGCGCGCGCCGAGAGTTTTGGAATCGATGGCCTGGCGGGCTCTCCGCTGGGACGAATCGAAATCAGCTCCATCGGCCTTACGGCGATGATCATGGAAGGCGTCGATGGAAGAACTTTGCGGCACGCGGTTGGGCATATTCCCGGCACCCCGCTACCGGGGCAGCAAGGTAATGTTGCGCTGGCGGGACACCGGGACACTTTCTTTCGTGGGCTGCGGAATATCCACAAGTCCGATGAGATTACCCTGACGACGCTTCATGGATCCTTCTGCTATCGTGTGGACTCGACCCAAGTTGTCGAGCCCGAAGACACGAAGGTGCTTGCTGCCACGGCGGACGACGTCCTTACTCTAGTGACCTGCTACCCGTTCTATTATGTCGGCCCCGCCCCCAAGAGATTTGTCGTCCGCGCTCACAGGATTTCGAATGCGGGGAGACTGCATTCGCTTCTGCAGATTAGCCGCTAGACGAGGCATTGATCGCAGGGGAACCCCTTGCCGAAGAAAGCCCGCTTGATGAGGATCGCCTTGAGGAACTGCGGGCTTGGCGGCGCGAGGCTCCCTATGCCCAGAATAGCGATTACGTCTTCGCCAGTCCAAAAATGAAAGGGATGCAGCCATACTGGATGAGTCGAATTATGCACCACCACATCAAGCCGGCGGCCACCAAAGCAGGGATCGCGATCAAAGGTTGGCACACTTTGCGCCATTCCTACACAACCCTACTTCGACAGAATAACGACGATCCCAAGGTAGTTCAGGCATTGCTACCTCACAACTCCATCAAAGTAACGATGGGCGTTTACGACGAAGCGATGTCGGATGAGAAGCAGGTCGCGCACCGGAAAGTGCTACGTCTGGTGACGCGCAAGCAAACCCGTACCGTAATGCGTACCGCGTCGGAAACAGGGGTTGCTGTAAGTGCTTGAAAAGGTTGGCGTCCCCGACGGGATTTGAACCCGTGTTACCGCCGTGAAAGTCCCAAAAGTGAGTAATGCCTAGAATAGACAGTGTATGACTGTCATAACACCCACAAGGGTTTAGCGGCTATTTATGCGGGTGGCACGATGACGCCAATAGACACGCTTTGACCCGTTTCCCGCATCGTTCGTCACCGCTAAGTCACCGCATCGTCACCGCCCGTGCGCGAGCGTGTGACAGGGGATTGCCCTACCCACTTTCCTTCCGCCGCATCCTGAGCCAATCCTGACGCGCTTGCGGGCATTCTGGCGAAGCTCCCGGCAGGCGGAAAATGTTGAGAACGGGGCCGGACCGGACGACGGGCGGATGTCAAGAATAGTCCGAGGGCGGTCTTCACAGTCTGCACCGTGCTCTAATCCCACACGCATTTTATTTTTTTCCGGGCCACTTTTTTTATGGGTTGCGCCTCTGCTATCTGCCTTAGAATGCGTGGTGAGCGATTAAATGGCTGAGCGTCCCATCCCTGACTTCTCTTGGCCTCGCACCGCATTGTCCAAGATGCTGACGGAATACCGCAGGAGTCCTGAAGTCATCGAAATGGCGGAGGCGGGGAAGACTTCGATGGAGATTGCCGAGGCTACTGGAAAGGGCAGCGCGGTGGTTACGGACATCCTGTGGCGGGCTGGGTATCGCTGGCGCTGGAAGATGTTCGGGCGCGTTCGGTCCAGGCGACAGCGCTTCCGTGAGCAGGCTCGCATTAGAATTCTAAATCAGGCGGGCCGCTGGAAGACAAAGGCAAGATTGCTTGCCGCCAGCTTGGGCCGCGCCGGACACCGCAAAGCCTTCAGGCTCAACATTCTCAAACGATGGTTCAAGAGCAAGCGGGTCCGAAAAACTTGGGTCAAATTCTATGATTGGCCCAGCCCGGTCCCCTTAGACTTTAGACGGGGGGCTTTCGAGGTAGTAAGGCGCATTTTGGAGAAACAAAATCCCAAGGCTTTTTGGGAGTGGCGGTGGACGTGGGTCTTGCCGGATGACCCGCAGCGCGCCGCTTTCGCCCTTGCACTTTGGTCCGATCATGGAGTTTTATTGGACGAGGAAGGGTGGCGGCAATTGACCTTCGACACGCTGATTCACGGACGTGAGCAAGACATTGATTCTTTTGAGTCAATTTGGCGAAGGGCTAGAATTCAGAGGCACGAACACCCTCGCGGCGGCACCAACAAAAAGTGGCAGGTGTGCCAACAAACAGCAAGGTCACTTAATCGGCATACCGGCCTGCCCGATTCGTGGGGCTAACCTTTCTTCCATTTTTTCGATTGCGTTTCGGACTCCGGCCGCACCCCTATGTGTCTGCCCGCTGTCGGCTGTGGATTCCTCCCAAAGCAGTTGGCCAGAAGTGTCGTAGGACTGAATTTGCAGCTTGACCCACGAATGTATGGGCCGGTCCACGGTAAGCAAGATTAGCGAACCGCCGCCAGCGCTGCCAACTCGGCTGACAAGGTTGTAAACTGAAGGTGCGCTTTCCGTCAGGATGGTTACCCCCGTCGCATCATTCACGAGGGCTACATTGTGAGATTTCAGGAACAACGCAATCTGGTCAGCAATATTCCCGAACACCTCCGCAGTGCTAGACTGTTGGTGTCTCTTGGTCCGATAGGCCACAAACAACGCAGCGCCAGGCACCGCTTTCGAAACCGGAGGCAACGGCTGCGACAGCCGGTCATACGCCTTCTTGATATCTGCGTTTTGGGGCGCTAGTGCGAAAGCCGTCCGGTATTCCTCAAGGGCACCCTGCCGGTCACCTTTCAATTCCAGCGCGGCACCGAGAGAAAAATGCGCCATAGCATTGTCGGGGTCCACCCGAAGCGCTTCGCGCTCTTCAGTCATGGCGGCGTCCCTTTGACCCTTTTGCAGTAGTGCTATCCCGAGAGCCACATGCGCTCTTACATTATTGGGCTCTAGGCGCAGCGCCTCCCGTTCTTCAGTGATCGCTCCATCCCAGTCACCTTTTTGGCCCAGTCCCATCCCAAGGACAGCGTGTCCCATCGCGAGGTTCGGGTCCACCCGAAGCGCTTCGCGTTCCTCAGATATTCCGCTGTCCAGGTCGCCCTTGGCTACGAGAGCAGCGCCCACGTTGGCGTGGGCCATTTCACAATCGGGGTCTAAACGTATCGCCTCGCGGTATTCCGCCAGTGCTCGTTCATGGTCACCTCTGTTGTCAAATATCGTTCCGAGATTGTTGTGTGCTGTCGCATTATCGGGATTCAATCGAAGTGCCTCGCGGACTGCCGATTCCGCCTCATCCCACTTCTTCTGCTGAGTCAGGACATAGGACAGGTTCACATATCCGGAGTCGTTTTGAGGATCAAGTTGCGACGCCGCGCGGTATTCCCGTTCGGCCTCCGCATACTGCCCTTTGTTTGCGAGTTGCAGCCCGTGCGCCACGTGTTGCCGAACCTCGACTTGCCGCGCCTGCGCCGCCGGGTCAACGGTCACGGGCTTTGTCACCTTCGCGCTCTTAAGCGCGATTATTAGTTCATCCTCGCCCCCTGCCAAGTGGACTTCCTGAAGATAGTCATCCGTGGGCTCAAAATCAATGCCGCGTTCCTCGATCAAGGCGGCCACGCGATGGCTCGGCACTTGGCCCGCCAATAATGTGATGACTTGCACTTGGTTGAGCGGCTTTTTAACCTCTTGGCCGGTAGGTTCTACCCGATTCGCCGCACGCAATGCAGCCAGGAATGCCTCATTTGCGCCCGCGGCTTTGAGACTTTGGAGGAATTCGTCTGTGAAGGCAAAATCAATGCCCCGTTGCTCAATCAGCTTCGCGCCCGACTCATCCGCCAAGCCCGCGCGCGCCATGCTTTGTATCTGGTCTTGAGTGAATGGACTTTGCTGCGCTCTAGCAGGCAGCGCAAGAATGCCTGCAATGATGGGGATTATAAAAATCAGTGCGAGCCGATGCCTCATAGGCACCTCATCGAGGCGAATACTGGTGAACGGCACAGAAGGTATAACAAGCGAGAGGGAAAGGCAAGCCGGGTTTGAAATTCAGGACAGCTCAACTTGACGGACGTGTTAGGCTGAAAAGGAAAAGCCCCGATGCCAGTCGGGGCCTTGTTGACGTGAGACGCAAATTCACGATAACGGAGATTTGTGCTCATGTCAAATCACCTTAGTTCGGCAAGTGTAACCATTCCTCCGTTAAGACGCGCCATAACAGAAATTGGTAAAGGTGGATCACCTTCCCGCGAGTATTTCGCGCCGCGCAAGTCGATACACTTTCGTTTACCGTCTCGCTCATCGATCACAACGAGTCTGCCAAAGCGCGAGGTGGCCACTATCACCGCGTCGAACCGGTCAACCTTAACCCGAAGGGCAAGAATAATGTTAACCCGGATGGCTCGCTCCCTCCATTCTTTGAATCGGTCAGTAGCATCCTTTGATGAAATCCTCATGTTTCTCCTTTGGGTGGACACGTTCGGCTATAAAAGGGCCAAGAAAATGGCAGAAGGCCACAACTTAGATTTCCAACCCTCCTGGGGTTCCATACGAAGGAGAATGAGGAATTATAAACCGCGTTAGATGCCGATTGTCTCAAGCATTTCTTCGATAGTCCACATGTGGTCAGTGAGGCCGGGTTCCATCGCGGGTGTGCCCCGGAGCGTCTTGTGAATTCGGCAGGGGTTATTGATGCGCCTTCGGCACAGCGGGTGCGTCAACGCTCAATTCTAGGCCGGCATCCGCCAGCTTGCTCAAGATGTCGGCCAGGGGCGGGCAATGGCAGCCTTCGGGCCTCGCCAACCGTCGGGACAGATCCGCAAGGTAGGCGCGATAAAACTTCCCGGCATTGGTGACAACGGAGACGGGCGCCACGGCGAAGGGGCTTTGCTTCGGGTTGTAGCTCACCAGCTTGACGCCGGGCGGAAGGGCCGCACGTACCTCTTCGACGGACGGAGGCTTGCTCTCGATATCCCGCAGCATCGCGATGACGGCTTCGCGATCCCGGCGAATCTCGGCGATAAGTTGCCGGGCTTCCAGGTTGCCAGCCGGGATGCGATACTTCAGGCGGTCACCCACAAGAAACAGCTCGCCGCCCAGCTCGCGGATTCGATCAACGGGGCTCGCGGTCATGCCTCACCTTCCTCAAAGGTGCTCATATATGTAGTGGTGAGCATCTTTGAATTTGTTGCTGTGTCATCCCCTTTATTTTCAACGTGATTATCAAAGGTGCTCAAGGTGTTCAATTCAGAATGTATAGGGGTGAGCATCTTTGAACCGTCGCCTTTAGGAAGTGACCATTCCCACCCTTTGCCCCGGCCGCCCGTTTTTTCCTTGACCACGCCGCTTGAACCGGCCGCCCGCCGCACAGTGCCCCAACTGTAGACCTTCCGCACGGGCATGACTTGCAACCTCTTTTTGCGGGACGGGGCCGCCAGACAATTCACCCCTTAGCCATTCCTCAGCTTCTTTCCGCGCGGAATATTCCTCACGTGACTCCAACCCACTCATTACCGCATCGGCGTTCACTCTCACAGGCTCAGACTCCCACGTGACACGGGCACCCCTTCCGCGTCTTCTATCGCGTAAGCCAGACCTTCAGTGCCAGGGGCAAGGTTTTGCTTTACTTCCAGAAAGAGCCGACGCGCTTTGTTGTCCGGGCTCCCACCACTCCCCAGTGGGCGCGCGCCGCCGCCGAAAACGCCAAGCTCCCCATGGCGCGATAGATTGCCGCGCCCCCAGATTTCCGAAGGTGAGTGATGAGAATTACCGCCGCCCCATACTTGGCCGCCAGCGCCACCAGAGGTTTGAGCAAGCCTCGAACTTCAGCGTTTGCGTTCGAATCTGCGCTTCCGACATAGGCAGACACCGGGTCGTACTATCACCGCCCGCGCGCCGGTTCGGATTAACGCATCTTCCAGGCCGGGATATCCCGTTCAAGGGTGAAGGTGCTTTCTGTGCTTTTGCCGTCCGCCATCACCACGCGCACAGCTTCCAGCAAATGGATGCGGGAAACGTCCGCCCCGGCCGCATCTAATCGTGGTCGGATTGTGTCCTCTGCGTCATCTTCGGCGCTGAGGATAATCACGTCTCCCGGCTCGCACGGCGCCCCGTCAGGAAATCCGCTGCCCTTTGAAACGCGCGCCGCAATGTCGATTGTGACGAGACTTTTCCCAAGGCCAGGATCACCGGCAATCAAGGTTAGTTTGCCAAGGGGGATTCGTCGCGGCCAAAGCCAGCGCAGCATTTTCGGACGGATGTCCGACAACCGTCGCAGCTCCGCAAAGCCGCGTTTCTCCCGAAGGGCTCGCAGAGGGTTCCTTCTTGCCGATGCTCTTCACCATTCCCCGGATTCGCTTTCCGACAGCGGGGACTCACAGCATTTTGTATTCTCAGCCAACAGCGCCGCAAGGATGGCGTCTTGAGACATGCCGCGCCGTCTCATGAATCCGCCAGGGAAGTCAGGTGAGTGTTGCGCTGGCCTTCCCGCACAGGCCCGCCCGTTACCGCGCCCGCTTCGCGCGGTGGTTCCTTCTCTGCGAATCGCAAAAAATCATCGAAAATATCTGGCGTTCCCACTCTGCGGGAGAAACCAGCCGACAGCCTCGCGGAGGGTCGTACTTCCGGTTCAGTGTGCCCGGTAACCGCATGATGCGGGCCGTTTCTGCCGCTAGTCTCCGCCAAGAGTTTGGCCAACCCGCGCAAATCAGCTCCACTCGCGCATCTGGCGGGCAACGCTCTTTCAGTAGCCAATAGAGTGAAACCGCCCCCGCTTTCCACAATTGCCTAAGGGGAATTCCTCCAGACGTTCCCAAACCGCATCTTCACATATCTTAAAATCCACGTCCACCCAGAAAGCCGCATCTGCAATTCCTTATCCCCGCTACGCCCTTCGCATCGCAACCCCAAGTAAATGTTATTCTTCGCAATTACGTGTTATAACGAGAATATCATTATGTTAACACCTGCGCCTGCATGCAGCGCCCGTAGCTCCACTGAGCTCTGTGCCCTGAAAATTGAGTTAGAAACTCTACGTCCGCCGACAGCTCATTATATCTAGGCGCTCGACTTCCGCGCGCAGAATCAGCCGCAACGCGCCTAATCTAACAGTTTTTATCTGCCTGCCTGCGCAGCGCAGTGTACAGTTCGATAACACTTTCATCCGCTGCGAGAGTTCCTTATCGTGAAAGTCTTTCTCTCGCGCAAAGACTTCTTTCTTCCCAGCTCACTGTCACTCATAGTCACTTTTGCCTAAAAGTTCACTGCATACAAGTAATAAATTACAGAGTTATAGCAAAAGAATAGATATCAACATAACTCAAGCACAACGATAACTCGCACTCGTACTGTTTCAGCGGCCAAGCGCAACGTTTATGCTCCGCATGATACTTAAAGTGTTGAGCAGTTTCAAAAGCAATTCGCACCAAGCTGCGCTCCCACTTCGCTGACGCGAAGAAAACCTGCGTTTGTTCCTTATTCCCGCTTCGAATTTCCCTCACTCCCAACCTTTCAGTGATGCCACCTAAAACCTGCCATTTTCTCTAATTAACTGCTCTTCTTATGCGCATGGCAGTCGATCTCGCGCCCCAAACGCAGCGTAATCAACATACGTTCCATAGCTTTTTTTAACAAAGCGATTCGCTTTCTCGCCGCGCCGGGTTTTCGATCATGTAGCCCCGCCATCACCCTTTGAGCAATCGCTTCTCTATCTGCTGTAAAGCAGCGGACCGGGCACGCTACTGTGGAAACCCTAACTCTGTTGCCCCGTATTTTTTCGCCAAGCGCAGGAGTCAAAAGTATTGTTCGAACGTTAGCTCACAGCCCGCCCAACGAGAATTCAAACAGCAATGGTGGCTCGAAGTCGGGAAAGCCCGGCGCGAGGCGCGCCGTCAAACTCAGGAGAAAGTAAGAGCGAAACGTCAAGGGGAAACATGCCAAAGCAACGAAAGCGTGACGGGATATACTGGCGGAAGGATCGCAAAGCAATGGTGGGTTTCCTATGTGGACGCGCCAAGGGAAACGTGTCCGTGAGCCCACGCACGATGCACAGAACCATGAGGAAGCCAAGACTACCGCGAAGACAAACGGCGCCAGGTCCGCGAACAGCGCAACTTGAAACCCGGCGAAGTCTTGATGTGCATGGATAGCTTTGCGGTCGTGACCGATCGATATCCTTGCCTATCAAAAGCCGCGCCTAACCCCTAAGGCATACGAGCGGGAAGAAAGCATTGTGGTGACCTGAAGGAATTCTTCCCCGGCCAACTGGCGGATATCACATCTTCCCAAGTTTCAGACTACGTTACCGCGGCTCTCGGCAGAGTGAGCAAATCAAAGTGTACGAAAGGAACTAACAGCCTCAAGCATCTCTTCCGGCTCGTATGCGGGAGTGGAAGCTATTGCCGCGTTTCGCTAATCCCTGCCTTGACGTGAAGCACCGAAGGTTCGCGACGAACGAACCCAACACCTCAGCCCTGATCAGTTTCGCCGGCTACTGGTAGCATCCCCGAAAAGATGCGCCCGATATTCGCCTTGCTCACAGCAACGGGTATGCGGCGATCTGAATTGGTAGAGTGCTTGTGGAAGTATATAGAGTGAAGCCGCATTCTATTGCCCACGTCCAAGAATGACGAGCCAAAGGAAGTACATCTTAACGCCTTCGCCCAAAAAGTGCTGGCATCTATCCCCCAAGGCGAGCCCGAGGCCCGCCTTTCCCCGATGTCACCCCGGAAGCGTGAGTATGGCCTTTCACCGGTTTGCAAAATCTTAGCATCTCCGATATCCGCCTACATGATCTGAGGCACACCTTTGCGACGTGGCTCCGTCAAAGGGGAACAGCCTAGACATCATCGCCAGCCAGTTAGGTCACCGGGATTTGAGGATGACAAAGCGTACGCCAAGATTGCCAGCGCCCAAGTCCAGGACGCAGTGAGCGGGCTTGATTCGATACTTTCTGTCACCCAGGAAGCGAAAAGGCTACCTTAGCACGAATTAGTCACAGAGCAACCGACGCTGCCTGAAGGAAAACCTGTAACCAATTGAAAGAATTTGGCGTCCCCGACGGGATTTGAACCCGTGTTACCGCCGTGAAAGGGCGGTGTCCTAGGCCGGGCTAGACGACGGGGACTGGGCAGGTGACCTTTTCATCATCTTGACGCATGCGCCGTACGATGTTGGGGCGGGCTGGCCCGAGAGTAGCTCAGCAGGATCCCGAATGCAACGCGCAACTTTTCTATGCTATCAGCGGCACTTTCCGACTGTCAATTAATCTTCTCAACCGGTCAGTAACTCCGCATCAGGGTGGGTTCGAGTTCGCCGCCCGGTGGGCGGGAGTGGCTCACTTTCCACCCTTACCCGGCGGGCGGGGAACAAGTCCTGGGTCATCCTCTCGTTCCATTCCTCGAACGCCAAGCTCTCCAGAACTTCGGCCGCCCCATCCGCACGGCCTCCCGCTTCGGGTTGCAGGCCCAGCCGGCCCCCGCCAACGCCGGTCGTGCCGCAGATCGCCGATTTGTTCGGTCCAGGGGATGCGGCGGATCGATCCCCACTGCCCAGTCGCCAGCTCCGCCCCCAGCGGCAGGGTGGGGTAACTGCCCGGCACGATCTGAGCAAAGGACGCAAGGTCGGAGGTCAGGATTTCTCTCTGTTCTAACCGCTTCTCGGCTTGCCCACTCGCTTTCCACATGCTGACAATGCTGGTCAGATTAGCAGTCCATGCAATTTATCCCTCCCGCCTTCACCCCCCAAATGACGTAATGTCACCGGTAGGTACAATGGTGCGGAGTTGGTGGGCCAAGGCCGCAGGGCACTCTAACGTTGTGCCTGCGCTTCAAAACGCATTGTGCACGTTTTAGTCCATCAACGGAGCCTCGCGGGCCAGCGCGTGGATAACCCCTGGCGGCGCTGGAGTGAGGATCCGCGTTATGAAGAAGAAGCCGACTTTTCGAGCGTTGAGAGGACCAGTTGGAGTTTCTCTACCTCTTGCTCCAGAGTCGTACTGGCTCTTTGGGCAGCCGGCAAATCTCTCTTGCCGATCAACGTCTCGAGTTGAGCAGCGGAATCATAAGCCCTTTTCGCCGAGACGTTTCGTGCCGCGGCTTTGGCGAGGCGCGCCGTCCTCTCAACGGCACGCAGATCTCCCATGGCCATCGCTTCCCGAATATCAGCCAGCAGGGTTGGCCATGCCGCTCGAATAAGACCCACAAGTTCGGTGAGAAACTCGCTGTCACCACCGACGCTGTTCAGCGCCAGCGTCGCGTCAAAAACCTCAGCGTGTCGGACTGTAGTCTCCAGCATTATTATTCCTCCACTTCTTAGAAGAATTCCACTCCGAGTCTCTTAACTAACTGCTTTTCTTTTCATAAATATAATGGCAAGAACAATTTAACTCGTTTGTTTTCATAAACATCATGGCTAAGCGAAAATGCGACGTTTTTTCTACATATGTTTTCAATAACATAATGGAACTAACCTTTATTTTCTTAATTCTTTTTTTGGGGTATGCACTTGAGTCCCCCAAGCCTTTAGTTCGTGCCTCAGGATTTCCGTGCGTCACCGGAAATCAGTTTGGCCGGTACGGGATCGAGTATCAGCGCTTGTTGGACGAGGCGATAGAAGAGTTTCCCCCGTGAGCCAGAAGTTCGGCGGTTGAATCGGAAGGTGAACTCATCCAGATAGTAGTCCAGATGCGAGGGACGAACCGCTCCCTGATGCGTGCCCAACAGCCACCGTTTCAGCAAAAACGCGACGCGATTAGCCAGAGGCAAGAGATTGTCTCCAAGGGTGGTTTCCTGTCGGATAACCTCGTGGGAGTATCCGCGAGCCTGCAAGCCGTTGTAGCCGCGCCAAGTGTCGGTGCGCACGGTGCTCCCAGGGGCAATCATGCTTTGGATAGCTGCTTCCAACGTCGGGCCGGAGGCGTCTGCAATCCGCCGCAAACGGATACGACCGATCCTCGGGCCATCCTCCTGCGCCGCGACCAGAACCAGCACCTTTCCTGCCGCTCCGCGGCCGCGTTTTCCGGGTTGAGGACCACCCAGAAAAGTCTCATCGACTTCCACGGTTCCTGCCAGGCGATCCCGACCTGGACGCACCATGGCGCGACGCAACTTGTGCAACCAAGTCCACGCCGTGTGGTAACTGCCCAATCCCAGCAGACGCTGCAACCCCAACGCATTCACCCCCTGCTTTTGGTTGGTCACGTACCACATCGCTTGAAACCAAAGCCGCAGAGGTTTCCGCGTATCCTGGAAGACGGTGCCGGCCGTGAGAGAAGTTTCCAAGTCACACTCCGAACAGCGGAAAAGCCGGCGTTGCATCGCCCACGCCCGTCTATTTCCGCAGCGCGGGCAACGAAACCCTTCGGGCCAGCGAAGCTGAAACAGATACTCCCGGCAGCCGTCCTCAGTAGTGAACGAATCTTGAAACTCCTGCATCGTTCTCGGGTACTCCTCCATACCGGCCGACACTACATCCAGCAACAACGGGAGTCAAGTGCATACCCCAATTCTTTTTTTGGGGTATGCACTTGAGTCCCCCAAGCCTTTAGTTCGTGCCTCAGGATTTCCGTGCGTCACCGGAAATCAGTTTGGCCGGTACGGGATCGAGTATCAGCGCTTGTTGGACGAGGCGATAGAAGAGTTTCCCCCGTGAGCCAGAAGTTCGGCGGTTGAATCGGAAGGTGAACTCATCCAGATAGTAGTCCAGATGCGAGGGACGAACCGCTCCCTGATGCGTGCCCAACAGCCACCGTTTCAGCAAAGACGCGACGCGATTAGCCAGAGGCAAGAGATTGTCTCCAAGGGTGGTTTCCTGTCGGATAACCTCGTGGGAGTATCCGCGAGCCTGCAAGCCGTTGTAGCCGCGCCAAGTGTCGGTGCGCACGGTGCTCCCAGGGGCAATCATGCTTTGGATAGCTGCTTCCAACGTCGGGCCGGAGGCGTCTGCAATCCGCCGCAAACGGATACGACCGATCCTCGGGCCATCCTCCTGCGCCGCGACCAGAACCAGCACCTTTCCTGCCGCTCCGCGGCCGCGTTTTCCGGGTTGAGGACCACCCAGAAAAGTCTCATCGACTTCCACGGTTCCTGCCAGGCGATCCCGACCTGGACGCACCATGGCGCGACGCAACTTGTGCAACCAAGTCCACGCCGTGTGGTAACTGCCCAATCCCAGCAGACGCTGCAACCCCAACGCATTCACCCCCTGCTTTTGGTTGGTCACGTACCACATCGCTTGAAACCAAAGCCGCAGAGGTTTCCGCGTATCCTGGAAGACGGTGCCGGCCGTGAGAGAAGTTTCCAAGTCACACTCCGAACAGCGGAAAAGCCGGCGTTGCATCGCCCACGCCCGTCTATTTCCGCAGCGCGGGCAACGAAACCCTTCGGGCCAGCGAAGCTGAAACAGATACTCCCGGCAGCCGTCCTCAGTAGTGAACGAATCTTGAAACTCCTGCATCGTTCTCGGGTACTCCTCCATACCGGCCGACACTACATCCAGCAACAACGGGAGTCAAGTGCATACCCCAATTCTTTTTTTCTCGTAACGATGGACACTGAGGAAATGCTAACTATTTTATTTTCAATAAAATAGGTTTTACCAGGATTTTCGCGGTTCATCACTAACCCATGTTGTTTCTTGAACATAACGGCTAGCTGCGCCTCTTTTCTTCACCCGGGTTCGTGTATTTCAACCTAACTCTCTTTGATTAAGTAATATGAAACTTCTCGACATTCTGGCGCTGAATAACGAACCCCTTTTGTTTCTGATGCATAATGGCTTGCGCAGCTTTCCCAAGCGCTTCCATCTGATGCTCAATACGTTTAATTTTCGACGGTGACATGGAAACGTCCAACGTGCAGTGGGGAGTGGGCACGGGATCCTGGTAAGCCAGCGTGCTGGAGTCAGGAATCAAACCTGAGGAGTCAGCATACCGCCTACTGCAATCTGGCCTGTGACTTCTCCAAATCACAGACTATTCAATCCGGCCCCGCCGGTGGCAGCGCTGCCTCCTGCCTGCTGTTCTATGGATTGCGCCGATCCCTTGAATAGGATCGCGCACGTTCTACTCAGCCAGTCGGGACTGGCCTTAGCTACTAGTAAATCATTACTTCAAGTTTTGTCAAGAAGAAAATTATCACAAGATTCAATATCCACAAAATAAGACAAAACATCAGAATTTCCTAATGCTGGGGGATGAAAATCTTCCACGAACCCGCCTAATTGTCTGAAATCGGCCCTTTGCGCCAACCCACTACGAGGGCTATGGTGCTAGCGGGGAGAGGCAAGGCGTCGGCCCGGCCAACCCCAGTGCGCATTCCATTTGCCTGTGCCCTCTGCACAAAGGCATCAGCCTCAGATGCAGGCAAGAGTCACCCGCACACTGGTCCGCGATTGATGCCCCTTGCTATTTGCATCCCATGGCTTGTTCCCCAGGGCTTTTTCTACCGCTTCCGGGTTCTTATCAATCACCGTTAAGTAGGCACGCACCGCGCTTTCGGGTCAAACCAGTGCGGCGAAGGCCACTGCCGGTCGTGCCTATCCTTATCGACACTAGACGCTTGACGCTATGCGCTTGCAGAACTACCATTCCACGCGAATGCGGCGCAAAGGAGGAAACGGCTATGGTTAGACCACAAATTCTTCTCGCAGCAACCCTCTTGTGGGTGCCAGGCTTAGTCCTGGCATCACCCGACCAAAGTTCTCACCTTTCCGGGAATCCCCAGTACACCCTGGTTGACTCCGCGCTCGATTCCGTTCATTTCACCGTGGAAAGGACCCTGAAGCGCGATCCCCACGGACACCTGGTTTCGGTTTCTTCTTTTGTTGACTCGGAAGGAAAGGCCATGGGCTGGCATGACTTCGGTAATTTAGAGGGTCCGGGCTGGGCCGCCAACGCCATCGGGGGGGCTTACGAGATCTACATGATGGGGGAGTTCTTCCACAAACCCGAATGGAAAACGACGGCGCTCGGCCTGCTTGACCACGTGCTCGATGATGGATTCATTGATAACCAGACCGGGTTCATTCGTGGCTACCGCGAAACCACCACAGGCAAACTCTGCTTGAACTACAAGCACAATTCGGATTGGTTCAGTCCGGGGTCAATGGCCAAGATGGGCTTCCAGCTTCTAATTTTTTCGGAGGCGCTGGGAAATGATCCTCGAGCCCCGCGCCTGCGGAAGTCGGCCGCGCAGGTTGCACGATGGATCGACAATCATGTAGAAACAGCGCCGAACGGCTGGTTCCCACGACGCACAACGCCCGACGGCAAGGTGTATGCGAAGTCTCCGGAAGGAAAGGAAGACAAGGTCTGGCAGACTTCGGCCGACGGACTTTTCATCCTTCAGTTGGATGCCGCGCTCACAGCGCAAGGGTTGGCGGATTATTCTCCCGTGCTGCGCAAGAAAACCAGTGTCTTTATGCAAGCCGGCGGATTTTTCGGGAGTATTAATCAGGATACGTACGATCCCCATGAAGACGTGGCCTATGCCGTTGCGTTTCGGACCCTTTTGGGGGTATCGAGAGTGCTTAAAGACGAAGCGATTCGCTCCTTCGCCTACGGGAAATGCCTCAGCGGGCTCGACAAGTTCAAGATTCGCGAGGACAGAAACGGGGTTGCGACCAAGGGCCTGCTTTACATGGAAGATTCCTGGGATACATCCTATCTCTGGGAGGATGCCGAGGCGGCACTTGCTTACTTTGAGGCAGCTCAGGATTCCCGATCGCATGATTCGGCGCGCAGCGGCGCCTATGAAACCGAGGGGCTCGTCATCCTTCGTGCCGCTGCGAAACACCATCACGGCCATTACGGCTTCCTGACTGAGGGAGTTGACTGGAACGACCACGTCGGCCAGCAACACCATTTCGGCGGCGCGCGCTTCGGGGACATTCGCTATACGGAGCCGTTTCTGAACAACCAGCACATCTGCGAGCCCACCCTGTTTTATCTGAAGAACCTCGCGCGGAAATCTTCAACGAAGAATGGATTCGAGTGGCGGGATGATCAAGGCACCATGATCTTCAAAATGCCCTGATTCGCTTTGTGCATAGGGCGGAAAGCACAATATGAAAATCACCAGACGCGGACTTTTAATGCAGGGGGCATTAGCTGCGGCCTCCTTAAAGGTAAGGAGCCTGCGCGGAACAGGCACGCCGGCGGGCCCCGTCACTCCTATCCAAGCCACGCCGTCCCCAGCTTCTGCCACCCTACCTATGGCTTCACAAGGAGAGCATGACAACGGTTTTAACGGCAATAGGGTAGTAGCTATTGATAAATTTGGACGAGCATTCAACCCCGTTTCATCTTACAAGTCAAACAAACAAGTTGGCCTTTTCTTTTGGCTGTGGATCGGCCAGCCCTATGCCACGGATATCTATGACGCTACAAAAATTATGAGCATGCCCAATGGCATAAAGTTGTTATACGACTTTGCTTCTTTGGACAAGAAGATTAGTCCCAATGGACAGGCGCACTTCTGGGACGAACCTCTTTGGGGATACTACAATTCGGACGATGAATGGGTGATGCACCGTCAAATCCTGATGCTCACTCAAGCCGGGGTGGACTTTATCGTATTTGACGCCACCAATGCCGTCACTTATAAATCTGCGTATACGAAATTACTAGGGATCATTGACACTTACATCCGTCAGGGATGGAATCCTCCCCGGGTTGCCTTCTATACGCACTCCAGATCTACTCAAACAACCAAGCAGCTTTACCAGGAACTTTACGAGCCCCAACTTTATCCCACCACATGGTATCGCGTGGACGGAAAGCCTTTTATCATTGCTTATACCAATTTAGCGGATGACTTGGCAGAAGCAAAGCTTAGAAAAGATGCTGCTTATTCGCCAACTCCTCTTTCTCAGACGATACGCGAATATTTTCATTTCAGGAAACCGCAATGGCCATTTGATCCATATTACGCAGATGGTTTCCCATGGATCGAGTGGACCTATCCGCAGCCGGTCCATGAAAACATGATGAATGTAACGGTGGCCAGCCATCCTAATGTGCCCATGTCCCGGTCCATTACCAGGGGAGTCGTAAATTGGGGGCGGGGATGGGATCCTGTCCAGCAAAAGAACGTTCACGAGAATGTCGATAAAGGTACTTTCTTCCAGTTGCAATGGGACCATGCCTTAAAGGTCAATCCTGACGTCATATTTGTAGGCGGGTGGAATGAGTGGATCGCTTACAAACAGCCTTGGGGCGGTGAATATATGCTATGTGATGCCGCCAGCAAGGAGTTTTCCAGAGATATCGAGCCCATGAGGGGAGGATATCAGGATTCGTTTTATATCCAGTTGATTCAGAATATTCGCAAATACAAGGGCCTCAGCGATCCCCAGTCGCCGGGCGAAAGCAAGACCATTCAGATGTCCGGCGGCGCCGGACAATGGGAGAATGTTCGCACCGTATATAGGAATTTTGGACCGCAGAACCTTGAGCGCGACGCTTTCGGCGCGGCGAAAACCATAAGATATTCCCAGTCGGCGCCTAGAAATAACCTCCAGGAAATTAAGGTAACGCACGACGCTGAGAACTTATATTTCTACATTCGTTGCGAGAACCGTATTACCGAGCCGGAGGGAAGCGAAAATTGGATGAATCTGTTTATAGGTACAGGGGATCCCCAACTCAGAGGGTGGGAAGGCTATGAGTATGTGATTGGCAGGAAATATAAAAAAGGGAAAGCCAGCATCGGCCAGGTCCACACTGATTTTTCTGCATCGAATGTAGGACATGCGGAGTACGTCTTAAATGAGAGCGTATTGCAGATCGCGGTCCCGCGAAAAACCATCAGACTGGCCGGGAAAATCGACAAGGTGTATTTCAAGGTCGCTGACGGAGTTAACAAGCCTTCAGATATTATGGATTATTATGTGTCCGGCAGTTCGATGCCCCTAGGCCGATTAAGTTACCTGTACTTGGTGTGATGCCGACAGTGAATCGAATCTTTAAGCCGGCTTTCGCACGGCATGCCCCGGACCGCTCAGCGCAAAGACCAACAGTATGGGAACCAGAAGGTAGCTCGCTCCGTGCAGGAACAACAGGGGGTAAAGGGGAGCGTAGAGGATAACTGCTGCCACGGTGAGCACCCGGCGCCACGAGGCGTCGTTCCGCCATCGGGGTGAATTGAACATAAGAAGCATGACAGGCAACATCAGAGCCAAGTCGTACGTGTAAAGGTGCGGGGTCACAACCAGCGAAACTGCAAGCGCCGCCGCGAACATCAGGCCCATGGAGTCGCTCTCACCTTGCCGGTCCTCCCGGCGCCAGCGCCAAGCTGTGAAAAGGACCAATCCACTGGAAGCCAGCGCAGCGAGGGCGTTGATCCAGCCGGGGGATACTCCTGGCCCTAGCAGCGCGGCGAAAAGCCCCCTGACGGTCGGCATAATGTGCCGGGCGTTGAAGGACTCGTAGGCCGGATTCGCAGGGTTTCTCGCGATATCCTGAAGAAGATGCACATAGGAGAGCATGCCGGCGGACCCGACCGTCGCGAAAGATAGCAGCGCCAGCACGGAACCTGTGAGGCCGAAACCAGCCATCATTCGCCATTTCCCTCTCAAGAGGCAGATCAGCGCAAAGGGCAAGACTAGATGGTATTTCAGTAGACCAAGGCCGAGGAACATTCCTGCCAGGTAGTCTTGCCGGCGTTTGAGGCAGATAAAGGTAAGCGTGTACAGGACCAAAAGGATCAATGAGTTCTGGCCCAGTACCAGGTTTGCCCAAGCCGGCATAAACAAGAAACAGAGCATGAAATACCGGAGCGGATCGTGCGGGATCGGAGCGTGCGGCCGCATCAGATACGCAAAGAATATCCACAGCGCCACATTCACAATTCCCCAGATGACGTAGGCTTGAGCGTATGAGAATCTTGCGAGCTGCGAGAACAACAGGACATGAAATGGAGGGTAGGCGTAAAGTAAGAACTCCGTTCGGCCGAGGGTGTCCCGCTGTACTTGTATCTGCTTCTGCAAATCATAGACCTTGGCGGCGCCGTACTGTCGGCTGATAAGACCGGGCGCGTAGCAGCCGGCAAAGTCGAAGTTTTGCGGGTGGCCGAAGACTGCACAATAGATAAGTATGGCTACAAGGATGAAGACTGTTGCCCCGAGCGCCAAAAGGACTTCACGACGTGAACGAGGCTTCATTGGGGGCAATACCACTTTACATTACCAGTGGAGGAGCCGATGGCTACAACGTCAGGGCGGCCGTCGCCATTGATGTCAGCGATGGCCAGGCCGGATGCGGCCATTTCCGCATCGAGCAGTTGCGGTTGCCAGTTCATCCCCGAAGAGTCCACGGCGTAGTAGACAAAGAGGCTGGTTCCCGTGCCGCGGAAACCGGCGACGATCTCATCGTTGCCATCCCCATCCAAATCGGCGCAGGCCAGCGCGTGACCTTCATGAAACGTAGAGTCAATCACGTGCCGCGCCCATAACTCTCCCGGCCCGGCTTCCAAATAGATTACCACGTGGTCGCCGTGCCAGGGTTCGATGGTGGCAAGGAAGCGCTTACCCGCCACCTTTCCCACACCGATTTCGCTCGATCCCCGCTTTGGTCCGGACTGCTGATCGCCCTCGCCGAGATGGGTGCAAGTCCAGGTAAGGTCCGGGCAGTAGCCGGCGGAGTGGAACAGGTGCACTCCCTCAAAGCTCGCGGTCAGGATTTCGTCGCGCCCGTCACCATCCCAGTCCAGCACGTTCAGGCCATGGACGACCGTCAAAGAATCGTCGATCCGGAAAGAAGGCCACTCGGGCGGCGGCGTCTCTTTGGTGGTGGCGTGCCCACGCCGGAAGATCTCCGGCATCTCAAACCACGTGAGCGGCGCGGGCGACTTGTACTCCGGCGCCACCGCGCCGAAACCCAGAATGGGTGCGTCAACCAAGCCCAGGCGGCCCTTGCCGTCAAGGTTTGCCCAGCGCAGCCGATGTGAAGTTGGAATTTTCCCAAGCGGTCGAAGCCGCCACTCCTGGTCCCAGTCCACGGCGGGCTCGCCCACCAAAGGCTGCCGCCGTGCGTGCTATCGTCCAGCGCAAAATCGCTGGCCAGCGCCATTCCCCGCGCCGGATATCCCGAGTGAAACAGCGGCGCCAAGCTGATGTTATGGCGCGTGGTCGTGGTGATGGGCCGCGGTTTCCAGGTGGGATTCTCGTACCACTCCACGACGTTCTGCGCCGAACTCAGCCCCAGAATGTCCAGACGACCGTCGCCATTCACATCCGCCACCGCGACCTGATAGCCGTCGGGAATTTTCGCGACGTCGTGCGTTTGCCATCGGATCATATTGTGCTTAGCCAATACCGCACTCCCCAAAGTTGTGGCGTGAGCGGGCTTTACCGCTAGCGTCATGCCCAGCCCCAATGCCTTCTGCAAGAAGCTTCGGCGCGACGCCCGCCCACCGCTCTTTTGACACGATTTCTTGATGTTCACAGGTGCTAGTTTAGCGCGACTGGGCGTTGCGCGCAGGAATTTGCGCAGGACGAAAAGGCAGGGGATCCGGCAATTTACTGATCGTGGCGGGCAACCTCAGCCCACCGCACTTAGGCGGCGCGACGAGATTCAAACTTCAGTTTTTCAGTAGGGGGGATGCGCACATCCCAGGCCAGGCCCACAGCCTTCAGCAGGCGGATGAAGCCATAAGCAAGATCGAACTCCAAGGGGCGCAGTCCGTGGCGCGCCGAGGTGGGAAAAGCGTGATGATTGTTGTGCCAGCCCTCTCCGTAGGTCACGAGGGCGACCCACCAACAGTTGGTGGAGAGGTCAGAGACATCGAAATTCCGGTAGCCGAATTTGTGGCTGGCGGAGTTTACCAGCCAGGTGCTGTGGTAAGTGATGACCAACCGGACGCACATGCCCCACACCACAAACGGCCAGCCACCCAACAGGTAAAGCAGGACGGCCAAGACGATGGAGAGTTCCAGATAATAGCGGCCCAGGAATCGATAAAAGGGCTGGCGGAGCAGGTCCGGCGTATAACGTTCGGTGAGTTCGTTGAAATCCTTTTCGTTGGGCGTCCAGAACATCCACAGGACATGGCTCCAGAAGAAGCCATCGCGCGCGCTATGCGGGTCACCCGGTTCGTCGGAGTACTGATGGTGCTGCCGATGATGCGCAACCCAGTCAATGGGGCCGCCTTCCAGGGTCAATGTTCCCAGAAGGGCGAGGGTGTATTCCACGGCTTTAGAGCACTTGAAAGACCGGTGAGTGAGCAGGCGGTGGTAGCCAACGCAGATTCCCAGCCCTCCGAACAGGGCGTGCAATAGGATGCAGATTCCGACTGCCGCCCAAGTGGTCTGCCAGAAAACAGCGATGACGCCCAAGTGCATGGCAATGAGGAAGGCTACTTTGACGGGTTTGAACTGATCGCGAACGGGGACGGCCGGAGCGGTCGGCAGCGCCACGCTGATGTGAGCCATGAAATTACCTCGAATGCCCGCCCAGGTATTAGGCCCAAGGCGGCGGTCTTCTTATGGGATGAACGATTGCCCTGTTGATTGCAGATACCAAGAGAGGAGGGCCAGAGGAACAAACCCTTCCGCCCAGTGGCGAAGCGATCCGCTTAGCATCAGAGTAGTATTATACACTCTGCGCAGGGAAGCCTGCACATATTTCGACGACATTCGGGAAGAGGTGAAGAACCTGACCCGCTTAGCAGTCGAGTACCTCAACCCTGCGGGTCCTAGATCCGCTCGACGGTTGCTGCTTGCAAACCCTTGGGGCCGTTCTTGACTTCAAAGCTCACCCGGGCGCCCTCTTCGAGCGTGCGATATCCGTCGCCCTGGATTGCTGAGAAATGAACGAATACATCTTCGCCGCTTTCGCGTTGGATGAATCCGTACCCTTTTGCGGCGTTAAACCACTTTACGGTTCCTTGTTCTTTCATACTCAAAGCACCTGGTTAATTTGATTTTGGCAATTTGTCGAATTGGCAACGGCGGATTTACCCGACAGCACCGGTAATGCCTCGTCTCGCAAATTCCGTAGCCGTGATCTGTGCGCTGCTCGTTTTGCGATTGCACGGAAATTACCACAACAAACTGCGGGGTTGACCATACCATTTTTTTACGGGGCGCGCTATTGCAAAAAAGCGCCTAAATCTAACATTCCAGACAATTTGTCCATGAGGGTATCTTTGGGGTTTATTACTCGCTGGATGTCGAAAGGTTCTCGAAAAGAAGCCGCGGGGAGGATCAAGTGAACTATGCGCTCAAACAAGAAATAATCCCACGCCGAATTAGTGAGAACAAAGAGGCGATTGCGGAAACCAATCAGGTTGACAAGGTGCACGCCTAGCCACGCGAGCACGCGGAAATCTCGTAAACGCCAAGCCTCCAACACGCGCCACAGCGGCGTTGCGGCCCATGGTGGCCATCATGCCGCGGTCCCGATAATGGAAAGCAAGTGCCGCCTTTCGGGCTTCGCGCCGCTGAATGTTTCTTGCTGCGACCACACCCTGTTGGAGAGCTACTGGGGCGACCTAGCGATTGGATTCAAGAGTCTGGGGAAGAGATTCGGGCCGGTAAGGGAGGGGCGCGCCGCCTCGACAACAGCGCTGTCAGCAGTGTAAGTACTTGCGGACTCATAACAAATCCAGGTTAGCATGGCTCGCGTAGACTTGACACGAGTAGCTCGCATTGTGATATATCGTTCTTTTCCCCTATTTTCCCTTTACGAGTAATGGGAAGAGTGCGAACTTGAGGTATTCTGATAAAGTCCAGGATTATGAACTGAGGTTGGCATTGGATGGAGCCTGATCGACGTTGCCCGCGCTGCGGGAAAATAATTCCGTGGGGTTCCGAGGCATGCCCTTTTTGCTCGGAGCGCCGGGGCTACTTCTGGTCGCTGCGGCGCGACACCTTTCTGGCCCTTGTGGTCGTGACTCTGATCCTTCTGTTTTTCATCACGGGCTTCACAGTGAAGCGCTTTCACGCCACGGAAATGAGTTTGGCGCAGCACTGGTACAACCAGGGCGAAGCGGATCTCACGTCCGGGCAGGCCGAGGCGGCGCTGGCTGACTTCCGCAACGCGTTGACTTACTCGCGCGACAATTCCCTTTTTCAACTGCGGCTGGCCCAGGCCCTGGTGGCCACGGGGCGCGTTCAGGAGGCGCGCACTTACCTGCTGAGCCTCCGGGAGCGGGAACCCGGGAATGGCCCCGTGAACCTGGAATTGGCGCGATTGGCGGTACGCGAGCACGCTGACTCGGAGGCCGTGCAGTATTTCCATGACGCAGTTTACAGCGAGTGGGACGTTGACCCGTCGGTGCAGCGCCGGGCGGTGAGGCTGGAGTTGGTGAAATTCCTTCTAGAAACTGATCAGAAGACTGCGGCACGCGCGGAGTTGATCGGTGTAGCCGGCAATCTGCCACCCGATGCCGAACTGCACACGCAGGTCGGCGAACTGTTCATGAAAGTTGGCGGATACGACGACGCGCTGCGACTCTTTCGCCAGGCGCTGGCCGTAAGGCCGCACTCGGCGCTGGCGCTGGCGGGGGTGGGAGAATGTTACTTTCGAACCGGAGAATATGCGCGGGCCGAAATCTACCTGGAACAGGCTTTACGGCAGGATCCGAACCTGAAGCAGGCTGCCGCCATGCGGGACACGGCGCGGGCCGTGCAGAATCTGAATCCTTTCATCAGCTGGCTGGGGGAACATGAGCGGGAGCGGCGCGCCCGCCGGGCCGTTGACCAGGCGGTGACCCGCCTCGAAACCTGCGCTGCGCAGCGGGGGATCGACTTGCGGGGCAAGAGTGGCAACTCTCTTCAAACGCTTTACGCGCAGGCCACTGCTCTCCAAACCAGTAAGCGGCAACGCTCCCGCAGTCCCGATTCGGATTGGGTTTCCAACACCATGGACTTGGTCTTCGAAATTGAAAAGTCGGCGTCCCAAGCGTGTGGCGAGCCGCAGGGCCTGGATCTCGCGCTGCTGCTGATTGCCCGCCAGCAGGAAGGAGGCCGGCCGTGAGCGATGCCCAGGCTCCACTACCCGGGCTCCGTGGCGCTGCCCTTTCGGCAGCGTACGCAGCCTGGGCAAGGTTACGGCAGAGGATCGGTTGGGAGCCCGAACGCAGTGGGCTGGGCGAGGCGCAACTCTTCCTCTTACTGTCAGTGATCATTGGCCTGTTCTCTGGCTTATCCGTCGTCCTGTTCCGGATTGCCATCGACTGGACTCGCGTGCGCGTTTTTGGTTCTTCCCTCACGCCGCCACCACTCCGTCTCCTGTTGGTTCCCACCATCGGCGGGTTGATCGTCGCTTTCCTGGTGATCAAATTCTTCCCGCGCGCGCGGGGCAGCGGCGTAAACCAGACCAAGGCGGCCTTGTATATTTACGATGGCTACATTCCGTTCAACACGGTGATTGGCAAGTTCGTGTGCTGCGCGCTGGCCATCGGCACGGGCCAGTCGCTGGGACCGGAGGACCCCTCGCTACAAATGGGTGCTGGGATCGCCTCGGCGCTGGGACGGCGGTTGCAGATGTCGCGTGAAAAAGTGCGCCTGATTGCCCCGGTCGGTGCCGCCGCAGGCCTGGCGGCGGCCTTTAATGCACCTATTTCCGCGGTCCTGTTTGTCATCGAAGAGGTCATCGGAAAATGGACAGCCGGGGTGCTGGGGGCGGTGGTGCTCGCGGCAGTCTCAAGTGTGGTCGTGGTTCGCTGGTTTCTGGGTGAACAACCGCTGTTTCGGATTCCCGAGTATCACCTGGTTCATCCCGCCGAATTGCTGGCGTATGCAGCGCTGGGCGTCATTGGCGGCATCGGCTCGCTGGTTTTGGTGAAACTCATTCGCTACGCGCGGCCCCGACTCAAGGCTCTTCCGCGCTGGAGCCAGTACTTTCAGCCCGCAGTGGCCGGACTGCTGATTGGAGTGATCGGCCTGGGTCTTCCCCAAGTGATGGGCGCCGGGTACGAGTTCATCGACCAGGCGATGCATGACGAGTTCACCTGGCGAATGCTGGTGCTGTTGGCAGCGTTCAAGATTCTTTCCACGGGACTCTCTTTTGTCAGCGGCACGCCGGGCGGCATGTTCGCGCCCGCGCTGTTCATCGGCGCCATGCTCGGCGGCGCCGTGGGCAGTATCGAACATCATTTCTTTCCCTGGCTCACGGGCTCGGTGGGCTCCTACGCGTTGGTGGGCATGGGAACCTTGTTTGCGGCATTCCTGCGCGTGCCCATGACCTCGGTGTTCATGGTGCTCGAGGTCAGCGGCAACTACTCCATAATTCTCCCCGTGATAATCTCCAACACCATCGCCTATCTGATTTCCCGGCAGTACCAGCCGACCTCGCTTTTTGATCTTCTCTCCCGCCAGGATGGCATGGACCTGCCTTCGATGGAAGAACGTCGCGAAGAAGCCTCCGTGCACGTGGAAGACGCCATGCGGCCGTATCGGAGGCGCCGTGCTGAATATGGAGGAACCCCTCGGCGAGGCGCTGGCGCGTGCCGACGCTTCTTCAGAGGATTTCGTATTGGTCGAGGACGGCATGGGAAAATGGTACGGGATTAAGAAGGAGGAACTGCGCCGCCAAGCCACGCAATGGCGAGAAGGTGCAACCCTGCGCGGCCTGCTTCCGCCCGTGCCACTCCCGCATCTCCATCCCGACCATGTCTTGGAAGAGGGGTTGCGGCGGTTGGGAGATCTGCCCCTTTTGCCTGTCGTGAACCGCGCGAACTTTCTCAAATTGGAAGGCGTCGTAGGTCTGCCGGATATTCTGAGGGCATACCGCGCGGCCAACCAGTGATCTTCCATCCTGCTGAGCTGGCTTTTTGGGTCCGTACGTTCTTCTTGGTGATGATGGGGGCCGCGGTCTATGCCATTATTCTGCTTACGAATCTGCTTGTGGTCCTGGGTTGCGTTCGAACTCGATGCGCCGTACCGCTTTCTGCGCCTGCCAGGCGAATTCTTCGGGAACCTGTACCGGAATAATCGAGTCGGCCGGTACTTTACCCACCCGGGCCGTCGTTGGAAAGGTACTGATCAAGGGAGTGGAGTTCGCGGGCGAGTTCATCCACGCGATGCTCCAACAGATTGCGGATGGAGAGCATGCCCGTGAGCTGGCCTTGGGCGTTGACGATGGGCAGGTGGCGCACGTGGCGCTCCACCATATGGACCAGCGCATCTTCCTCAGGACTCTCATCGGTGATGGTCTCGACAGGCGAAGTCATGACCTCACCTACCGGAGTGTTTTTGGGGTGGCGATGACGCAGGACCACACGCAACATAACGTCACGCTCGGTGAAGATGCCGAGCAACTTGCCGTTATCGACCACGGCGACAGCGCCCACGGCGTGCTCGGCCATCGTTTCCACGGCCTCCAACACACTTGTGTGGGGCGTGACGGCAGCGGGAGGAACACTGGCAATCTTGAGGAGACTCATCGCGGCCTCCGATCTAATGAGATTTGGTAGTTAATTTGAACCGTTTTCGGCTCACCCTGAAAGGCCAAGAGTAAGGCGGCGGAAGACGGAAGTCAAGCCGGTGCGATTTGTCAGCAAGGTCCCGTCAAAGTCGGGGCAGTGTCGCGGCCCCGAAGGGGACGAATGTCATTAGCCACAGGTGAAGCCCGTGGAAGGCATTGCGAATAGACATTTGACCCCCACGGGGTCGAATATCTCCCCGCTCCCGGCCTTGAGCAAAGCGTTTCTCCGTGGATCGCACACCAGCACCTCGGTGACATGTGGCTTCAGCAGGTCATGGAGCCAGGCGGCGCAGGTCCCTTCTTTTCCTTGCTTGCCTTAAGCGGAGGCGTCCCGAATCAGAGATCGCAGCCGAATCGAGGGTAGTCACCAAAACGAAGAACGGAAAATCGGTAGCGGGCGAGATGAAGAAAATCCCCACCCTCCGCGAGGTTTCGCGAAGGGTGGGGGAAATTGACTAACGTAGCGAAGGCGAACAGGCAATTACCAGTTGTGCCCACCGTGGCAGGTCGCGGAGCCCTTGTCGCTGTAACTAGCAGCAGTGCCTGAGGGTGCCCCAGTGGCAGTGGCAGGGGCTAACAGTGCCGACTCGTAATCCCACTGGTAGCCATGCTGATCGAGCGTCAGGGCCATCACGCCCCAGTAGTACCCGGTTGCCGCCTGGAGAAACTGTTGGTTGAACATCCCGTCCCAGTCTGTGGCGGAGGTGGGTGCTGAGACGACCGTATCGAGTGTCTCGCCGCCGGTGCCCACGATGAATTCCCGTATGCCCCTGTTGGGATCGGAAGTCCCGAGCCAGGTGCCGGTGACACCGGTGACAGAAGTGTCGGAAGCATCGAAGTAGGGCCTAATCGGGGCGTAACGAGCATAGAGGTGGTCGTGTCCGTTCAGCACCAGGTCGGCTCCGGCGTCGTAGAGCAGTTGCCACCAGGTTCCAGCGGTGATGCCCTCTTCGGTGAGGCTGTCGGCAGCGCTGAACGTGGGCTGGTGCCAGTAGGCGGCTGTGCAGGCGGAATGATTCTCCTCGAGATCCTTTTTCAGCCATTCGGTTTCGGCGGCCAACCAGGTGCCGAAGGAGTAACTGCAGCCGCCCGGCTGTGTCGAGCACTCGATATTGAGCGAGATCAGGTGCCAGGAGCCTATATTATAGGAGTACCAGCCATCTCCGACTCCGACTGTGGCCCCCGGCGTTGTGGTGGTTCCGACTCCGCCCGTTTGCTCGAAGTGCCCCGCCTGTCCATCCGATCGCGGCACGGGTTGGGGGTAGGAAGTGGTCTTGCCCGGGTAGTTGCACGCCGCCGAATTCGCTGGTGGGCACGGGTCCCCGAGCTGAACCGTGATCGGGTTGTCCGCTGGAATTGACCTGGAAGCCGTTGTAGTAGGAGAAGTAGCCGTAGCCGGCAACGCCCGTCGCATTATGTTCGTCATAAAACTCGTGGTTGCCGGGGGCGGGCCGCGTGAGAAATTTGAAAGCGCCATAGGTCAAATCGAACGATTGCTCAAAGTCCTGATATTGGCCTACCTGGTATTGCAGATCTCCGAGGAGCGCGACGGCGTCAGGCTTCATGGCCTCAATCTGATTCGCAGTGGCCTCCTGGGATTGCCACAGAGAAGTACTGAGGTAGTCTGTGGCAGTGGTGCAGTTTTCATCCGCCTTCTCACCGGAAAGCGCGTCCGCGTCTGGCTGGCAGGAGATGTCGCCAACCACCGCCAGCACGGGTGATCGATGCGTCGTGGCGTACGGCCACGTATTGTTATTGGGGTTTGAATCCTGTGCCTTTGCTCCACCTGCAAGTGCCAGCACCGAGGCGGCCGCTGCCATGAGCACTGCCGCTCGGAAGCTTCCCCGGATCGTATTCATGTGCTTCCTCCGTTGGAATTGGAAAATTTTGGGCGCCCGGAACCCAGACATTTTGACCGTCCAATGTTTCACTTTTGTTTCAAACGCGTGAAAAAACGTCAGGGGCGTCGGAGAATCTCGGCTGGCCAATAATCCAGCAAGTACGAGGGGTAGGTTGCGGTAAGCAGATTCGGCGTCGGGATCGCGGAATTTACTCCGCGATGCCGCGCTCAGGCGTAACGAAACACCGGGTACCGCGGAGGTTGGGGTTGGGGTAGCGATGAGGTGCGCGTCTTTTGCGCTCCTCAGCGGATCTTCCAATCGCCATTTGAGGGTCATTTCATTTTCTCGAATGCGCATTTAGGAGGCGCAAAGAACTCAGGCCTGACACGGCGGGAATTATTGACCTTATGCCCACCGATACAAGCGTGATTTCAAATGCCGCAATTCCAGATTAAGAGCCGCCGAGGAGCGCTGAACAACGCGCACCTCGTCGCTACCAACCCCCGGGCTACCCGCTCGCGAGGACGAGCCGCGGAGTAATTTCTGAACTGCGAAATAACTCTGCGGTACCCGGTTGGCCTATTGACGCAAAGTATCCGTTCTCAGTATTCTTGCGAGGATTCTGTAAGTATGCGGGTGCAATGAGCATGAGCGAAGTCGAGACTTTTCTTCACCCAACCACGCGAGAACAACTCATGGAAGTCTACACCCTCGACCACTCTCGGTTGCGTTCAACGCTTTCGGGCGTGGACAACAGCCTGAAGAAAATTAAAGAAATACGCGTCATTGAGAATTCTCCGGACGATCGAAAGCTCACTTACTTTGTGGCATTATATGTATCGGCCGATGAGCCGATATTAGAAAAGGATTTAGAACGATGGATGTGGGATAATAAGCTACTATATGGGAAGCCGAAAGAAAGGGCCCGGGTAGCTTTTCGCGCCAATTTCTTTGTGCGAAGAAAATTCCAGGAGGCAGGACTAGCCACTCACCTTTGCGGGAAGGAAGAAGAATATTTTCGAGCCTGGGGCGCCGAAGAAATTCAGGTGGCTGCGATGGAAATGGGACGTTGGGTCTGGACGCGTCCACGCTTCGGTTATCAGATTGCCACATTAGAATTTGAGAGCATGCAAGAAAAATACAAGGAATGGCAGAGGGCGCAACGCATTTTCCCAGTTGTTCGGGCGGCGCGATTATCGGACTTCCCACGTGAATTCCTATTGGGTGACGAAGTTGGATCGCTGCCACTATACAAGGAATTGTGACTGACACAAATGACGAAGGAACTGAGGGTTTACAATCGATTCGGGGAGCTCATCCTGTACTTGCGGTTGATTCCGGGCCATTTTCTCCCTCTTCAAGTGGTACTTGGGAGCTGGGAACTTCGAGAAGCGGTCAATAGTCTCCGCGGGCACGACTTTGACCGCACCGTCTTTGTAGATGGCCAGCATCGACGCTTCACAGCCAGATGGGCAACTCCCGAATACCTCGACGCACTCGCGGGTTACTGGGAGAGCAACTTTCGATGGCGAACAGAGATAAGAAGTGACGCGATTCCGGTCGAGGATATGACCAGCCAACCGGATTTGCGTGGCCAAAGCTTGGGACTCGGCGGAGGTCCCGTTAAGCAGTTAGCGCTATGTGGCGGCGCGGCCAATCCTAATCCCAATCGGCCTGCAAAGCATTTAAGTTTTCAGATTCCTATGGGTGAGGTGGAGTCCACTCTTGGCATTGCGAGCGGAGTTGCCTTGCAAGGAGGTTCTCTCTATGGAGCTACTGTCGGTGCTCCAGGCTAGAGCTGTGGCGTGGATCGAACCATCGGAACTGAACCCACGAGCCGCGGTTTTCTATCCTGATTTGGTGCAGGCCCTCGTTGCCCGCTATAACTTTCAAAAGTTTCCTCAAAAGATAGAGGATTTTGATGAAGCAAAAGGGGTGACGTTTGGTGTGGGACGGCTGGGCAACTCCGTGATAGACCAACTGATCATATACACGTACGGAATTGTCGTCGACACAAGGTCATCCACACAAGACTCGAAGCGCTTACTGGAAGAGGCGTTCGAATGGGGCAGCAAAGAACTCAGGCTGATTTACAAACCTTCAATGGTCAAAAGGTGGCAATATGCGAGCCAAGTTGTCTTTCGTAGCGACGTCCTTCTGACGGAAATGAGCCCTGCGATACAAACAGCGGCCAGAAAATTAACTGAACGAATTTCTGCCATTACGGACGAGCCACTTTCGTACGAGTTGACGGCTGTTGCGATTGATTATGACCAAATGGCGAGGAAGCATCCGTTGGGGCGGTTCTCCATCCAACGCCGGGAGAATACTCCATTTTCCGAAAACAAGTACTTTTCTGAGGCGCCCCTGCAGACCGAAGACCACATTGCGCTGTTGGAGCAGTTTGAATCTGACCTCCGGACCCCACCCAAGCCCGCTTCTGCTGCGAATTGAGTGATCACCCAAGAACACTAAACGACTGGGCTGTTGGCCGCAAACGCGGCAAGCAAGCTGCCAGTAAACGGCGTTGCCGCTGTGACGCCCCGAAAATGTAGAAACTCCACATTCGCCGTCGGGATTGCGGAATTTAGTCCGCGATGCCGCGCTCAGGCGTAACGAAACAGTGCCATGAACCCGAAGTCCATGTGCATCTGGATATGACAGTGAAACAGCGTGAGGCCAGGCTGGTCGGCCACCAGATCCACTGCGGCGCGTCCATATGCGGGCACGATCACCGTATCCTTCTTGATGCCGGCAGTGGGCTTGCCGTTGAGCTCGACCAGCTCGAACCGGTGCCGGTGCAGGTGCAGCGGGTGAGAATCGTCACTGCGATTGTGGAACACCAGCCGATAGCGATTTCCGTGCCGCAACACGAATTCCCGTTCATGCGGATATTCTTTGCCGTTGACGAGCCAGTGATTGATCCCATGGGGCCCGCCAGGCACTTTTTCAAAGACCATGTCGATGGTCTGGTCTGGCGAGGGATGCGGCGCGGACGTGCCAAAGATCGTGTAGTCCCAACGCGCGTTCGGACGCGGAAGCCAAGTCGCGCGCTGCTGCTGCTGATTGGCGTACTCCACCACGATGCCCATGCCGGATGTCCGCGCCACGTCGCGCAGCTCGCCTAAAATCCAGACGCCCGGCTGATTCATCTCCACGATCGCATCCACGCGCTCACCGGGGGCGATCTCAATCACGCTGACCAACTGAGGCGAGGGCACGGGATTCCCGTCGAGAGCGACCACCAGGAACTTGTGGGCGGGCAAAGCCAGGCGATGAATTTGCGAAGCGCTGGCGTTGAGCAGGCGCATCAGGATGCGCTGCCCCGATTGCACGCGGAGGGGCTCCCCCGCGCCGAGCATTTTGTCGTTGATCGAGTAGAGAGGAGCGCCGACGTCGAGCCCGTTCGGACGCGTGTCTGGAGTGGCGGGTTTTTCGGGCATCGGGTCATTGGGATCCGGCGCCCCCTCGTCCTGATCCATCGTGGTAAAATAAGGCTCCCATTCACGCAGTGCCAGAAAGACCTCTTGGTCGTACCGTCCAGGGTCATGCGCGGAATCGATCATGAGAAATCCGAACTGCCCGGTATAGGTGCCCCGATGCAGATCCATCATGGCTGCGGTGTGCGAGTGGTACCATCGCGAACCCGCCGGCTTGGCCACGAATTGATAGCGCTGGTGGCCGTGTGCCGCAACGGGGGGAGTGCCTTCTTCCTCCACCCCATCTGCTTCCGAGGGAACAAACAAGCCATGCCAGTGCACATATTCCGGAACGTCCGTGTCGTTCACAACGTCGATGGTGACCGGATGGCCCTCGCGCATCCGCAGTAGGGGACCGGGGACTTTATTGCTGTACCCGATCGTGCTGATTACAACCTGCGGGGCCAGCTCGACCATCATGGGTGCAATTCGCAGCGTGAAATCCGCCGCGCCCCCCCTGGCCTTCGGTTCCGACGCCCTCGCCATCGGACTCTGCTGCGGTTCAGGAGCGGGTCTTGGCGGCTCCGCGAATGCGGGCCGCAGCTTTCCTGCCCCCGCCCCGATCACCGTGGCCCATCCCAGCCGCACCAAATCCCTTCGGTTCATGTGATCCTCATCCCGCCCGCAAAGCCCGCCCAAAGAGCACGGCCGTTATAAAAATCCCTCGGTCGTCTTGCGAATCTTCACCCTTCAGCCTTTGGTTGAATGCTTGAGAAGGACCCCCATTCTAACCGCTTCCAAGTTTCGTTGGTACTCCCAACACATAAAAAAACGGCCACGCGGGCCTCTCTGAGCAGCATCTCTCTCCGAGGCCGCGTAATGAGCTGACCGAGATTTTGTACGATTCCCAGTGAGAGAGGCTATACCAAAGCGGCGGCACGGCCCATCCAGAATTTCGGGCGAATAACGGGTACTCGGAAGTAGTGGGTGCGGGGGCCAACTTGACAGCAATCGGCCTATCCGTAGACGTTTCCTTAGCCCGCGCAGGATTGTAGGGGAAGAATCTGTTACCGCCGAGTACCCGCGACGAATCCCACACGGCTTATGGATGGCGCGTGCGACCCAATCCCAGCGCTAAATCCCCACACCAGCAGCATCGGGGATCATGCCAGCGCGGACCGGTTCTTGCGGTCCGCGGCTATTCGCGGGGACGGGTGGAAGAAGGACGGCCCTGCAAAACCGGTCCGCGCGCCCGAGTTTCGGTTTTCGAGCTTCGGCCTTTCCTGTCGTAGGCTAAGCAATCGGGCTTTTTGTCTCTTGACAAGTTTAGGCTATAATTATATACTAGATGTCTGATCGTTACTCGAGGCCGCCATGTCGCTGCGCAAATCTCCAACCCGGACGCCCGCCCTGCTAGAAGCCAATCGCCGCAATGCCCGGAGATCGACGGGCCCGCGCACGGCGCGGGGCAAGGCCCAGACGCGCATGAACGCCCTCCGGAGCGGTGAACGCTCGCGGCTCCGCCGGGACCTGTGGGTCGCCCTACTCAATGCTCCACCGGGCCGGGTCGAGGATTGGGTTCAAGCCCTGATGACGCCGGAAATGGCCTGGAACCAACACCTTCGCGAGGTGGCCGAAATCTTGATCCAGGCGGAACGGGAAACGGGCCAGCAGTTTCACGAGTTAGCCTTACGGCAAAAGGGAAAATGCGGGGGAAATGTTTTTTAGACGGACAAAGCCGGAATGTTATTGAAAAGAATGACTGCACACCGACGGGAACCCACGATGTTGCTGAAAATGTGAGGGTTATCGTCTTTATCCCACGATGTCTATGATAACAAATGGGTTAGATGGAAGGAGCGAGGGTCGCAAAACGTCCCTTACCCACGATCTTGTTGAAAATAAGTCAACAACCCCAAATCGAAAGGAGGCCGAACCAAATTTCTCCTTGCACGGCTTTTGGCCTGAACTCATAATTAAATGTCGGGCGCTGAGGTAAGCAATTTATTTTGGAGGCAATTGACTATGGCTGCGGGGACAACTGTCGGAACCTTGGGTGCACCTGCAACGGGTCATACCAGCCGCGTGCGGGAGATTCTGAGCTGGTACGAAAGTGACAATCCTGGCGTCAAGACCAACCTGGCGCGATTGCTTAATGCGGGCAAGCTGGCGGGAACAGGAAAGTTCGTGATTCTGCCTGTAGACCAAGGCTTTGAGCACGGGCCGGCGCGGAGTTTCGCCGTGAACCCGGCCGGGTACGATCCCAACTATCACTTCGAGTTGGCGCTGGCGGCGGGGTGCAATGCTTACGCTGCGCCCCTGGGATTTATTGAGTCAGTGGCCGCCCGGCACGCGGGTGAAATCCCCCTGATCCTGAAAATAAACAACCACGACTTATTGCACGATGAGAAGGATCCCATTCCTGCCGTGACCGCCAGCGTGGCCGACGCCTTGCGCCTGGGCTGTGTGGCCATCGGCTTCACGATCTATCCGGGCTCCGCGCACGCCCAGACCATGTACGAACAACTGCGCGAGGCTGCGGAAGAAGCGAAAGCCTGCGGGCTGGCCGTGGTCGTGTGGTCGTACCCGCGGGGCTCAAGCCTTTCCAAGGAGGGAGAGACGGCGCTGGACGTGGCCGCCTACGCCGCCCACATTGCCGCGGAACTGGGCGCGCATGTCATTAAAGTGAAGCTGCCCACGGAATTTCATCGAGCAGCCCGAGGCCAAGAAGGCTTACGAAAAAGCCAACGTGCCGCGCGCCACGCTGGCTGAACGTGTCCGGCATGTGGTGCAAGCCACTTTCGATGGCCATCGTATCCTGATCTTCTCCGGCGGACCGAAAAAAGACAGCGATGAGGCAGTGTTCGACGAAGCCCGCGCCATCCGTGACGGCGGCGGGTTCGGTTCAATCATTGGCCGCAACTCCTTCCAACGTCCCAGGGAGCATGCGCTGAAATTCCTGGACACCATCATGAAGATCTACGCCGGCGAAATACAGTAAGAACAGCGTGACTAGTGGCCAGTGGCTGGTCACCAGCTACTGACACACGTGGGGCCCGAGGGTGGATGCGTAACTAACCACCCACAACAAGCCACTGACGTTCATCCACTCAGCACTAGCCACTGTCTACTAACTATTCTGCGGAACAACCATGCCCACTCTCCTGATTGTTGAAGACGAAGCAAAAATGCGGCGTCTGCTGGAGCTGAACCTGGCGGAGGAGGGCTATACCGTTCTGACCGCCGCTGATGCCGAAGCCGGCCTGAATATCCTGCGGCAGGAAAAAATCGATCTGATCGTGACCGACCTCAAGTTGCCCGGGATGAATGGCTTGGAATTCTTGCAGGCGGTGAAACGCGCCAACGCCACGCTGCCCGTAGTGGTCATGACCGCCTTTGGCACGGTGGAGACGGCGGTTGAGGCCATGAAGGCGGGCGCCAGCGATTATGTGCTGAAGCCCTTTGGCATGGAGGAAATCAAGCTCATCCTCCGCAAGGAACTGGACGTTCATCGCCTGCGCGAGGAGAACCGCTCGCTGCGCGAAGCGCTGGGACAGCGTTACCAGTTTCGGAACATTGTTGCGTACAGCCCGAAGATGCAGGAAGTGCTGGGCGACGGTGGAGCGCGTTGCCCCCACCAATTCCACCGTGCTGCTGGGCGGAGAAAGCGGCGTGGGCAAGGACCTGATCGCGCGCGCCATCCACGAGCACTCGCGGCGCGCGGCGGAGGCCTTCATCAAAGTCAACTGCACGGCGATTCCGGAAAACCTGCTGGAAAGCGAACTGTTCGGTTACGAGAAGGGCGCATTTACGGGCGCCAACACCACCAAGCCCGGCCGCTTCGAGCTCGCCGACAAGGGCACGATCTTTCTCGACGAGATTGGTGACGTCCCGGGTTCGATCCAGGTGAAGCTGCTGCATGTTTTACAGGACCGCCAATTTGAACGGCTGGGGGGAACCAAAACCCTTAAGGTTGATGTGCGCGTCCTCGCCGCCACCAATCAGGACCTGCGGGCGGCGCTGGAGCAGGGAACTTTTCGCCAGGACCTCTACTACCGGCTGAACGTCGTGCCCATCAGCATTCCGCCGTTGCGCGAGCGCAAGGAAGAAATTCCCTACCTGGTCGATTATTTCATCGCCCGCTTTGCGCGCGAGTCCGGCAAACCCCTGACCGGCATCACTCCCGCCGCGCTAAAACTCCTGATGGACTTCCATTGGCCCGGCAATGTGCGCGAACTCGAAAACATCATCGAGCGCGCCGTGGCGCTTTCCTCGGGCACGGTGATTGACGTTGCGGATATTCGCCTGGATGTTTCACCCTCGAGCTCTGCCACTGCCACAGCGACCGGCTGCCGCACCCTTTCCACCGGCGGGCATGACCCTGGAACAATTCGAAGACGAGATCATTCGCGAAGCCCTGCGCCGCGCCAACGGCAATAAAAGCCAGGCGGCGCGCCTGCTCGGCCTCTCCCGCAACGCCCTGCGCTACCGCTTGGCCAAGCTCGGCGTGCCGGACGAGGAAGAGAAGTAGGCGCGGCGCAAGGGAATAATGTGGAATAGACTGTACGGAGGTCTGAAACCCAGCCCTAAGAAACCAGTATTGAGAAATCCGGACTATGGGGATCATGTTTAAGACTTGGGTTCACGGGCGGGAAGTGTTTTCAGAATCGTGTCCAGGATTCCATTGACGAACTCCACGGAACCCTCGCCGGAAAAGCGTCGTGCGATTTCGAGGGCCTCGTTGATAACGGCATGCGGCGGAGTTTCCGGACAGTGAAGCAATTCGTAAACGGCTATCCGCAGGATGCTCCGATCGACGGCCGCCATGCGTTCCAACCGCCAATTGGCCGCGTGTTCGCGAATCAATTGGTCAAGCCTTTCGATGTTGTTCACCGCCCCCCGAAAAAGTCCGCGCGCAAAGCTTTCCACTTCGCTGTCAGCCTTGCGTTCAAGAAAAAATGAAGCGCCAACCTGTTCCGGAGTATTGCCACCCAGTTCCCACTGGTAGAGCATTTGCATTGCACATTCGCGAGCTTTTCTTCTTGAAGGCATGTGTCCTTTGTTAGTTGAAATGGACCACGGACTATTTTCCAGTGAATTTTGCGGGCCGTTTTTCCAGAAATGCGCGCGTTCCTTCTTTCATATCTGCGGTGGTGCAGCAGAGCCCGAAGAGGATCGATTCCATGAACTGTCCTTCGGCCGCAGGTATTTCCATTCCGTGGTTGACTGCTTCCAGTGCGAACTTTACGGCGAGGGGAGCGTTGGCAATAATCTTCTGGGCCAATTTCTCCGCCGCTGGCAGCAATTCCGCCGCCGGAACGACCTGGTTCACCAAACCAATGCGATGGGCCTCTGGCGCGGTAATGGGCTCGCCGGTTAAAATCATCTCCAGCGCCCGGCACTTTCCCACCAAACGGGGCAGCCGCTGCGATCCGGCGTAACCGGGGATGAGCCCAAGTTTGACCTCTGGCTGCCCCAAGCGAGCAGTTTCCGTGGCAATGCGCAGAGTGCATGCCATGGCCAATTCGCAGCCCCCACCCAGCGCTAAACCGTTAATCGCCGCGATCACCGGTATGCCAAGATTTTCGATCAAATTTAATACTCGCTGCCCAAACTGGGAAGTTTCCTTTGCCTCCACAGGGGTTTCGCGAGCCAGTTCGTTGATGTCCGCTCCCGCGGCGAATGCTTTCTCACCGCTCCCGGTGAGAATTACTACGCGTATCTCATTATCGTTCTGGAGGGCGTGAAAGCAGTCGAACAACTCCTCCATCGTCCTGCGGTTCAGGGCATTCAACTTCTCCGGCCGATTGATCTTAACGTAGCCGATGGAATTTCGCTTGTCGTACAGCAGCGTTTCATAGGCCATGAATTTTTCTGCCCAGAAATCAATCGCAAAACTTGGAAATCAGAATGCGTTTCCCGCCTTCTTTGTGGGCGCGGTCCAGGGAGACCTCCAGCCGGTTGATCACCTCTGTAACCCCATCCACGGCATCGAAGTTTGGTCCAAGGGGGACGTCGCAAACCGCCGCGCAGAAACTGCTCGCCTCTGCCCCATTCACCCGGACTTGCGCCATGGCGCGGCGCACCTTCTCCACCGCCAACCCTGCCTGCGGCAACGCCGTATCCGGAAACACCACGACTACTGAAAGCGGGCTGTAGCGAATAGAAATGTCGTTCTGGCGCAAAGCGGGAGCGAGCGCTTTGCCGATTTGCAGCACGAAGCGCTGGACGCCGGCATCGCCCAATGACTTCATCAGTGCATGTGGGTTTTCCGGCTCCAGCAGGCACACCGAAAGTGGCTGTGACTGGTCCTTGCAGCGCCGCGCTTCAGAAAGCAAGCACTCCAAATAGGCGCTGCGGGGAAGGAGGCCAGTCTCGGGATCGGTGCCAGCCAGCGAGCGCACAAGCCGGCGCAGCTTGGTGTTGTTGATCGCAATGACCACCTGTGTGGCGATGGCCCTGAGCAGCAGGCTTTCGCCGGGCGACCATTTACGTGGCACCTCGCATTGTTCCAATAGCAGGAATCCCGAGGTCGCATCCTTGTCGAGGAGGGGCAGCGCCTGGAGAGCTCGAATACCCAATTCCTGGACTTCCGCGATGACCGCCGAAAGCGAAAGGAGCATGAGCAACGTTTTCGAATGACCACCCGTCGGGGCTGGAGGTGGCCTGCCCCATCAGGAAGGTAAAAAGCTTCATCGCGGCCGCGGGATTGGAGGGAGAAGCCAGCGGCGAACAATATTCCGCGGTGAGCAACGGAGGCCGCTCCGGCAATCCCACCGCTGCCCAGCAGCGACTGGCGTTCATCGCACGGCCAATCTCATTGACGGCGACCTGGAGCACACCTTGCGGAGTGGACTCACGATAAATGTTGGCAGTAATTTCAGAGATTTTCCGCAAGTCGTCAAGAGATTGGAATGACGCGGTGCTCAGGGATGTCGAGTCTGTTCTGGGAGCAGCGGTCACGGTGGGCGCCGGCGCTATGAACTTGGGTGTGTATCCCGCCGCTTCGTAGAGGTCACGAACCCTTTGGTTCTTCTCGTCCGCACCGGGGAAAAGGCGGTCGATTTCTTCCAGCGTCTTTTCCAGTTTGGTGGAAAGTTGATATTGGTGGTACATCTCCCCTTCAACCAAGAGGTCTTCCAGGGTTTCAGTTTTATCTGCTGCCGCCGCTGCCGCAAGATTGGCGGGAGACGGGCGTACGGAAGAAGCGGGTTGCATACGCGAGAGAATATTCTGATACCAGATCGGGTCGATGTGTCCCTCCAGATTCACCAATCGATCGTTGTGCCCCTCGCCGTAAGGGTCGACGTCAAGGATCCGTTCCAGCGTGTCGCCTGCCTTGCTATATTTTTCGCTGGCTAGGTAGAGGTTGAACAGGCGGGAAAGTGATCGCCGCAGCCCGTCATCCTTGTTCAGTTCGTTGTAAAGGTTGCTAAGGACTTCCAGGACGTCCAGGTTTGATTCGTCCGTTTCGTAAACCTTCTCAACGATCTTCAGGAATTCATTCCTCTTACCTTGCTGGAAGAGGCGGTCCTTAAGTTCGTTGGCGATTCCCAACACTTGCTGGACAGCCCCGTTCTGAATTAGGCCCTCCATGATCTGCAGAACCAGATCTACGCGTTCAGGTTTGGCTTGACATAGCTTCCAACATAGCGGTTGCGCCTGGATATAATTGCCAGTGCCGAGATAAGCTCTACTGGCCAACTCCAGTACTTCCAAGTCATCGGACCTCTTCGCCAGTATCGGGACAATCAGCTTTGCGGCCTCGGCTGCGTTTCCGCGCTTCAAATAGAGCTTCGTGGCCATGGTGGAAGCAATTTCATCGGCCGGATCAAGGCCATGGGCCTGGTCCACGAGTGTTTCCCAACGGCTTTCATCCCCGGCTCGTTGGGCGAGTTCCGCAGCATGGAGAAGCGCCGGCATCGCCACCTTGTTTTGATGTGAGCGGATGGCCAACTCGGCGAGTTCCACGTGCTCGTCGATATTGTGGGGGTCAAGTTTGGCGACCCGGGTCAAGCAATCGAGCATCGGTGCGTTTGACCCGGCCTTGCGGTAATGTCCCAGCGCCTCGCGATACGCCTCGAGCGCCTCGACGTTCTTCTGGCTCTTTTCGAGCAGACCGGCCAGCTTCATCAAGGTCATGACATCCTGGGGCGATAACTTCAGAACTTTCCTGCAGGCAGCTATCGCCTTCGGAACGTCACTTCGCTTGATGTACTGATCCGCTAACTGGACTTGGTATCGCAACGCTTCCGCGGTGCGATTTAATTTAATGGTGAGATCGCCCAGGGTGATGAGAGCTTCCTCATCGTTGGGCTCGTAGCGAAGAATTTCCTGATAGGTTTCGATCGCGGCTTCAAATTTCTGCCGCTGGAGATACTTATCCGCTCTTTCGTAAAGCTTGTCCAGGTCCTGCATTGTCTCGGTAATATCCTTCGCACATTCGGCGGAACTCCATGCCGACTGCTAATTTGACAGGATAGCTCCCTTTTGTTAGATTTTCAAAGGGTTAGAAAGTAGTCTCGCGGTTGGCAAGGGCCTGCTCACACCACTCGCACCACGCGGTGACACTCTCCTTGGTTTGTATTCTGTGCGAAACCGGCAAAACGAAGGTTTCATGACTGACGCTCGCTTAATTCGCAACTTTTCGATTGTGGCCCACATCGATCATGGCAAGTCCACCCTGGCCGACCGCCTGCTTGAGATGACCGGCGCCCTTTCCAAACGCGAAATGTCGGAGCAGGTCCTCGACTCTATGGACCTGGAACGCGAACGTGGCATCACTATCAAGGCTCATGCCGTCCGCCTCCACTACCTGGCCCGCGACGGCAACGAATACCAGTTCAATATCATTGACACCCCCGGCCACGTTGATTTTTCCTACGAAGTCTCGCGCAGCCTGTCATCTTGCGAAGGCGCACTGCTGGTGATTGATGCCTCGCAAGGGGTTGAAGCGCAGACGCTTGCCAATGCACAACTGGCAATAAACAATCGTCTCACCATTGTGCCGGTGATTAACAAAATCGACCTTCCCGGCGCCGACATCGAGGCCACCAAGCAGCAGATTGAGCACGCCTTGGCTCTTGACCCTAAGGAGGCGCTGCTTATTAGCGCCAAAGCAGGCACCGGGGTGGACGATGTCCTCGAGGCAATTGTCGCCCGCATTCCTCCCCCCAAAGGTTCTCCAGAGGCGCCGCTCCAGGCGTTGATTTTCGACTCCTGGTTCGATCCTTACCGTGGTGTGGTGGTTCTGGCGCGCGTCGTCCAGGGCACGCTCTCAACCGGGATGCGCATCAAGCTCTGGTCGAATAACCAAGTGTACAACGTCGAGGAGCTGGGCGTGCTCACTCCCAAGCCCGTTCGTGTAGAGAAACTAGCGGCCGGGGAAGTTGGCTTTGTCATTGCCAACATCAAGCGTATCTCCGAATCGCGAATTGGCGACACGATCACGGATGACGCGCGCCCTGCGCCCGGACCTTTGCCGGGCTTCGAAGATATCAAGTCGATGGTCTTTGCGGGCCTCTACCCGGTTGAATCCAGCGCCTATGAGAACTTGCGCGACGCCATTGACAAGTTGAAACTCAACGACTCTTCCCTCATCCATGAGCCCGAGAATTCCGAAGCCCTCGGCTTCGGATTCCGCTGTGGCTTCCTCGGGTTGCTCCACATGGAGATTGTCCAGGAGCGGCTGGAACGGGAATTCGGTATCGACCTTATCACCACCGCACCCAGCGTACGTTATCGCATCACTACCAAAACGGGAGAAGTCCTGGAAGTTCACTCCCCCACCAAGTTCCCGGTGGCCGGCGATATTGAGAAGGTCGAGGAGCCCATTATTCGCGCTCAGATCTTCACCCAGGATGAATACCTGGGCGGAATTCTGGCGCTGCTGGAGGAGAAGCGCGGCGTGCAGAAAGGTTTTGAATATGTCTCCGGCAAGCGCGTGCTGCTGACCTACGAATTGCCACTGAACGAAATCGTCCTCGACTTCTACGACCGGCTTAAGTCGGTTTCGCGAGGATATGCGTCCCTGGATTATCACTTTGCGGGTTACTGGGACTCGGACTTGGTCAAGGTGGATTTCCTTGTTGCGGGCGAACCCGTGGATGCGCTCAGTTTCATCTGCCATCGCGACGTTGCTATGGAGCGGGGGCGCTCCCTGTGCACTCGCATGCGCAAACTGATTCCCCGACAGATGTTTGAAGTCGCTTTGCAAGCGTCCATCGGCTCGCGCGTCATCGCCCGGGAGAATGTCGCGGCCATTCGCAAGAACGTGATCGCCAAATGCTACGGCGGTGACATCTCGCGCAAACGGAAGCTCTTGGAAAAGCAAAAGGAAGGCAAAAAGCGCATGAAACGCGTGGGTCGCGTCGATATCCCCCAGGAAGCTTTCCTCGCGATCCTCAAAGTTTCAGAGTAGCAGCGCACTTTTTCGGACTAGATGCATGCGAACTACTATCCGCTTAGCGCTCACTCGCGATAGTATAGTTGCGACCCCATCTAGGAGCCAAGCATGGAACTCAAAACTGTCAGCATCGAAAAGCCCGCGGACATGAACTTTATCCTCGGCCAGTCGCACTTTATCAAAACGGTGGAAGACCTCTACGAAGCGATCGTCCAAACCGTGCCTCAAATGAAATTCGGTATTGGTTTTTGTGAATCTTCCGGCCCGGCGCTCGTTCGCTTTGCGGGGAACGATCCCAAGCTCATCGAACTCGCGCGGAAAAACGCTTTGGCTCTTTCTTGCGGCCACGCCTTCATCATCTTTATGGAAGGCGGATTTCCCATCAATATTCTGAACACCGTGAAGAACGTCCCAGAAGTTTGCCATGTCTTCTGCGCTACCGCGAATTCCGTGGAGGTGGTCGTAGCGGAATCCGATCATGGCTGTGGAATCTTGGGGGTCATTGATGGGGTTAAGACGCGCGGCATCGAGACCGATGCTGACATTCAATTCCGCAAGGGATTCCTTCGGAAGATCGGGTACAAACTATAAATGGAGGCTTTTCAGGTTTAAGACGCCTGAAATTATCGAATAACGTTCAGGACCCTGAACCAGCAAGTAGCTCCACAAAGTGCCATGATTTCTACTTTTTCGCTACACGCAATATTGAACCTCCGCATCTGCAGATGTATCGCTAATACTGCGCTTTTTCTGACAGCCCTGGGTCTTTGTGTCTTTCCAGTCTGCTCAAACGTTACCGGAATCATATTCGGCGCGCAGACGAACGATTCCGCGCCTGCGCCTAGGCGGAGTCACCGCCACATGCACAGACATCCCTTGGCGCGGGTTCCAAGGAAATCTTTCTCTGTCCAGGATTCGCAATCACGACTGTCTGGAAAAAGGAAATCTTCCCCTACCAAGAATTCACGATTGCGACTCGTCCCGAAAGGGCGATCTTCCTCTACCCCTGCTTTACAACCAGGATTGGCAGCGAAAAGGGAATCTTTCTCTGCCCATGACGTGCGATCACCAGTGGTCGCGAAAAGGAAATCTCCATCTACCCGGAATTCGCGATCAGGACTGACCGTGCAGTCAAAGATTGCGCTGGTGGTAGACGCCAATACTTCGCAAGAGTTACTCGCGAAGGACGCCAACCGGGTGGTGCCCATTGCTTCCATCACCAAATTGATGACCGCCATGGTGGTTCTCGACGCCAAACCGCCGATGGAGGAGATGCTCAAGATCAGCGATGATGATCGGGATATGGTGATGGGAACGAGTTCCCGGCTGCATGTGGGTTGGGCACTGAGCCGGGAAGACATGCTGCACTTGGCGTTGATGTCTTCGGAAAACCGCGCCGCTGCCGCCCTCAGCCGCTACTACCCTGGCGGGCGGCCCGCATTCATTAAAGCGATGAATGCGCGAGCGGAGGATCTGGGGATGACCCGTACACACTTCGTCAATCCCAATGGCTTGACGACGGAAAACGTCTCGACCGCGTACGACCTGGTCAAACTCGTTCGAGCGGCCGACCAGTACCCGCTGATTCGGCAATTCACCACCGATCCGCGGTACGACGTGCGGGTCAGCCGGTCCGTTCTGACCTATTTCAATTCCAACCGCCTGGTGGGCCTGCCCAATTGGGACATCGACGTGCAAAAGACTGGATTTACTAACGAAGCGGGCCACTGCGTGGTGATGCGGGTGAATGCGGAGGGCCGCTCGCTCATCATGGTCTTCCTGGATGCCTTTGGGAAGCTTACCCGCTTTGCCGACGCTCGTCGCGTTCTAGTGCAGTTGGCAGAGCTTCAGAAAAAGTAAACGGTCGATCAAGAATTCCGATTCTTGATGACTGCTGCCAGTTCTCCCCGCGCGAGGTGGATGCTCACACCCTCGCCGATTGACACCTGCGCAGCGTCGCGCACGATCCTTCCCTTCCGCGTCCCGCGTGATGGAATAGCCTCGTTCCAGAATCGTGCGCGGACTGCGCTCCTTCAACACCGATTCCAGTTGCGCCAGGCGATTGCGCCGCTCCGTGAGGAAGCGCTGGAATTCATTCTGAAACCTCTGCTCGCGTTCTTCCAAGAAGGCGCGTTTCAGCCGAAGATGCCGCATAAAATCGTATCGCACCACGCCCGCCGAGGCGCGCAGCCATTCCTGGCGCGCCGAATGCAGGCGCGAGCGCATCCACCGTTCGAGCGCACCCACACATTCATCCACACGCTGGGCGCGTTCGGCGATGCGGCTGGCGAGCGTGTGGAAAACCTGGTGCATGCGCAGTTCCGTCAGCGCCTGCCGGGCTTCGGAGATCTTCAGGCGGACCACCTGCGCCATGTGCCGTCGCACGGTCGTGGATCTCCATGGCCAAATCCTGTTTGCGGTGCACCACCAATTCCGCCGCGGCCGAGGGTGTGGGCGCCCGCAGGTCAGCGACAAAATCCGCGATGGTGAAATCGGTTTCGTGGCCGACGGCGGAAATTACCGGAATCTCCGACGCGGCAATGGCCCGCGCCACCACCTCCTCATTGAACGCCCAAAGATCTTCCATCGAGCCGCCCCCGCGGGCCACGATCATCACATCGACCGGCGCCTGGCGATTGAAATACTCGATGCCCTGGGCAATTTCCTGGGCCGCCCCTTCGCCCTGAACTTTTACGGGATAGATCAGGACGTTGATGTTGCGGAAACGCCGGCGGAGAATCCGGAGGATGTCGCGGATGACGGCGCCCGTGGGTGAAGTCACCACACCGATAACGCGCGGCAGCATGGGCAGCGGCTTCTTGCGCGCCGGGTCAAACAAGCCTTCGGCTGCGAGCTTCTGCTTCAGTTGCTCGAAAGCGAGTTGCAGCGCGCCCAGCCCCGCCGGTTCCAGGAACTCCACGTAGAGCTGATACTCGCCGCGCGCTTCGTAGACGCTCAGGCGCCCGCGGGCAATCACCGCCAGCCCGTCCTGTGGCTTGAATTTCAAATAGCGCGCCTGGTTGCGGAAGCAAACGGCGCGGAGCTGCGCCGTTTCATCTTTGAGCGTGAAATAAAGGTGGCCGGACCCGGCGGCACGAAAATTGGAAACCTCCCCGGTCACCCAGACGTCCGGAAATTGCCGTTCGAGAAGGTTGCGGATCTCCAGGCTCAGCTCGGCCACGCTGTAAATCTCGCGCACCGGCCCGAAATTGAGGGAGGGTTGGGTCATGAACATTCTGGATTCTGGATTTCCGATTTTGGATTGCCAGGGAGCAACCAGACACCCCGAGAGACTATCTCCTCGTCAAAAAGGAAATGAGCCATAGAACCGCGGTCAAGGCCGCGCTCACGATCAGGCAAGTCACAATTGGGAAATAGAACTGGAAGTTTTTGCCCTTATACGTAATATCGCCGGGAGCCGTCCGAGACCAAAGAACGAGTATTTCGATCCGGCCATTACGATCAAGCCCAACACCACCAAAACTATGCCGATAATGACCAGAAACCTTCCAAGTTGAAAGTGAATTGCGCCGCTCATCTCGATCTATCGTCGCCGCCGGATGGATGGATGTCAAGCCCGGGCACGGACCGCTCCCCCTGCAGGAGTGCGGAAGAGACAGGCAGATGGAGAAATCCATCGCCTGACTATATACCCACTTGCATCCCTTCTCAGCGCTTCAGCGCCGCTGGGGTGTATTCTTGATTGGCCCTAAACGAGCGCGATGCCGGGAAAGAAATAACCCATTTCGTAGGCGGCAGTTTCCGGGGCGTCGGAGCCGTGCACGGCATTGCTCTCAATGCTTGCCGCATAGAGCTTGCGAATGGTACCCGGCGCAGCGTTGGCGGGATTAGTGGCGCCCATCACCTCGCGCAGGCGGACGATGGCGTTCTCGCCTTCCAGCACCATCACCAGCGCGCTGCCCGAGCTCATGAATTTCGTCAGGCTTTCAAAAAAGCCTTTGCCGCGATGAACGGCATAGAAGCCCTCGGCCTCTTTCTTGGTGAGCTTCACCAGCCGGGCCGCCACAATCTTAAATTGATTGGCCTCGAAGATCTTGATGATGTCGCCGATATGTCCTGCCGCGACGGCGTCGGGCTTAATGATCGTCAATGTGCGTTCGATTCCCATGGTTCTCCAATCGGGTGAATTCTGAATTTGAAATTATGATTCTGAATTACGATCCAGCCCTCACAGCTACACGTCGGTTGATCTTTCAGGATTCATAATTCAGAATTCATAATTTTTTTAAGTGTTTCGCCGATCAGCGCGGGGCTCTCGGCGACGGCAATGCCGGCGGCCTGGAGCGCTGCGATCTTATCCGCGGCGGTTCCCTTTCCCCCGGAAATGATCGCGCCGGCATGGCCCATGCGGCGGCCCGGCGGCGCCGTGCGGCCCGCAATGAATCCCACCACCGGCTTCTTGACGTGGGCCTGGACGAAGGCCGCGGCCTCTTCTTCCGCCATCCCGCCAATTTCGCCAATCATGACGATGCCGTGGGTGTCAGGGTCGTCATTGAAGAGCCGCAGAGCGTCAACAAAAGTGGTCCCAATAATCGGGTCGCCGCCGATTCCGATGCAGGTGGACTGGCCAATGCCCAGCGCGGTGAGCTGGCCCACTGCCTCATAGGTCAAAGTCCCGCTGCGCGATACCACGCCCACGTGCCCTTGCAGGTGAATTTGTCCCGGGCATAATGCCGATCTTGCATTTGCCGGGAGAAATAATACCGGGGCAATTCGGGCCGATCAGGCGCGTCGGTTTGCCGGCCAGGAAGCGCGCGGCGCGCACCATGTCGAGGGTGGGAATGCCTTCGGTGATGGCAACCACGAGGGGAAGCCCGGCGTCCGTGGCTTCCATGATGGCGTCGGCGGCGAAAGGAGGAGGAACGAAGATGACGGAGGCGTTCGCGCCCGTTCGATCCACGGCTTCCTGCACGGTGTTGAACACCGGGATGCCCGTCAACGCTGGTGCCACCTTTGCCGGGCGTCACGCCGGCCACGACCTTGGTGCCGTAAGCCACCGCTTGCTGGGTGTGAAACATCCCCTCGCGGCCCGTGATGCCTTGCACAACCAAGCGCGTATTTTCATCAACTAAGAATCGACATGGAGAATTCCTGTTATGGGTTCATAAGTTCTAGGATCGATTCGCCGCGGCGACGACCTTTTCCGCCGCCTCTTTCATATCGTTGGCAACCTCGAAGTTCAGGCCGGACTCTTTCAAAATTTTCTGGCCGAGCTCGACGTTGGTGCCTTTCAGCCGCACGACTATGGGCACTTTGATGCCAAGCGTTTTGGCCGCGGCGACCACACCGTTGGCGACGATATCGCAACGCATGATGCCGCCGAAAATGTTGATGAGCACGGCGCGCACGTTGGCGTCGCTCAGGATAATTTCAAATCCGCGGCGCACCTGCTCTTCGTTCGCGCCGCCGCCCACGTCCAGAAAATTTGCGGGGCGGCTGCCCGCGTACTGGATGATATCCATGGTGGCCATGGCCAGGCCCGCGCCGTTCACCATGCAGCCCACATTGCCATCCAGCCGGATGTAATTGAGGCCATAGTTTGAGGCCTTCACTTCCAGCGGGTCCTCTTCGTCCAGATCGCGCAAGTTCGCGGATTTCCGGGTGACGGTAGAGGGCGTTGTCGTCAAAGTTCATCTTGGCGTCGAGCGCCAAGGGCCGGCCGTCGCGCGTGGTGACGAAGGGATTGATCTCGACCAGCGAAGCGTCCGTGGCCTCAAAGGCGCGATAAAGGTTCTGAAAGAGACGCACCGCCTCGTTTACCACCTTGCCCTCAAGCCCCAGGCCGAAGGCCAGCTTGCGCGCCTGGAAGGCCTGGAACCCGACGCTGGGATCGATGAATTCCTTCAGGATTTTTTCCGGATGCTCGGCGGCTACCACTTCGATTTCCACGCCGCCTTCGCTGGAGGCCATGAACACGGGCCTGACCTGAGGCGCGGTCGATGACAATGCCCAGGTAAAGCTCGCGCGCGATGTCCAATCCTTCCTCAATCAAAACGCGCTTGACCAGGCGGCCCTCCGGCCCCGTCTGGTGAGTGATCAGGGTCATGCCGAGGATTCGGCCCGCCAGTGCCTCAGCTTCGTCAGGGTTGTGAGCCAGCTTTACGCCGCCACCTTTACCGCGGCCGCCGGCGTGAATCTGGGCTTTGACCACCACCGTGCCGCCACCCAGTTTTTGCGCCACAGCGCGAGCTTCCTCGGGCTTCGTAATCATCTCGCCGCGAGGCACGGTAACGCCGAACTTTGCAAGAATCTGTTTCGCTTGATATTCGTGGATTTTCATTTGAAAGCTTTTAGTCGCCTGTTGTCAGTTATCCGGTGTCAGTTGGAGAAAGCTGAAGCGAAACTGGCAAGGATCAACTGGATGTGAAATCAAATTTTGGCAAAGCTCGAAGAAGCAGCTTAAACTAGTATGTTCAGCTTGCTCACCCCGAAACTCTAAAGTATAGGGAACCCACGCGAGAATTGCAACGAAAGGGACGTCGGCGGGAGAGCATCGGGTTACGAATGAGAATTCGGGAGTCTATTGAAACCATCGAAGCGCGGACGCACCTCACGCGCAAGGAAGCTCGCGCCGTGATGCAGATACTCCTCTCGGGTACTGTGCCGGATGATGAGATCGTAGCATTCCTCGCGGCGCTGCGCGACAAGGGCGAGCAAGCGGATGAACTTGTGGGTTTTGCGGAGGTCATGCGGGCCCACGCAGCGGAGACATTGCTGGCGGCAGGAGTGGACGTGGAGAGCGTCTCGCACCAAGAGCCCTTGCTCGACACCTGCGGCACAGGTGGCGACGGTCGCGGGACGTTCAACGTCTCGACGGCGGCAGCGCTGGTGGTGGCAGCAGCCGGAGTGCGCGTGGCCAAGCACGGCAACCGCTCTATTTCGAGCCGTTGTGGAAGCGCCGACGTGCTGGAAACTCTGGGTGTGGCGATCGACATGCCGCTCGAACAAATACCCCAGTGCCTTGATGAGACGGGGATTGTTTTCCTCCTCGCGCCTCGCCTTCACCTCGCCATGAAGCATGTGATGAACGCGCGGCGGGCGCTCAAAACCAAATCGGTATTCAATCTCCTCGGTCCCCTTACGAATCCCCTGGCCGCGACGGTCCAATTGGTGGGCGTTTTTGATGCGGCGCGCACGGAAATGATGGCGGAAACGCTGCGCGCGGTAGGGACCCGGCAGGCATACGTGGTGGCGGGCTCCGACGGCATCGATGAGATCACGATCACGGGGTCAACGCGGCTCTCCTCTAGTTCCAGTAGTACGATCGAGACGCGCGATGTATACCCTGAAGATTTTCACCTGCCGCGCGGCTCCATCGAACAACTCCACGGCGGCGACGCCGCCACCAACGCTCGACTGCTTCTCAATGTGTTGGAGGGTGAGCGCAGCCCTTATCGCGACGTCGTGCTGGCGAACGCCGCGGCGGCGTTCACCCTGGCGGGGAAGGCCCAAAACTTTGCGGAAGGTGTGGAGCGAGCGGCAGAGGCTCTGGATTCCGGTGCGGCGCGCGAGAAACTCCGAGCCCTTGTCGATTTTACGCATCGCTTCAAGGGCTGAATCGACAATAACTACATACGCAAGAAATTTCCCAGCAGTTGCTTCCCCGCTTTGGTCAGGATGGACTCGGGGTGAAACTGCACGCCTTCCACTTTCAGATCGCGGTGGCGAAGCCCCATGATGAGTCCGTCGGAAGTGCAGGCAGAGACTTCCAGGCAAGCGGGAAGGGTTCCACGCTCGACGACCAGCGAGTGATAACGCGTGGCAGAAAAGGGATTAGGCAATCCCTCGAAAATAGTCTTGCCGTCGTGCTTAATTTCGCTCGTCTTGCCGTGCATCAGCAGTGGCGCGCGGACCACTTTTCCCCCGAATGCCTGCCCTATGGCCTGATGTCCGAGGCAAACCCCCAAGATCGGTATCCGTCCAGAGAAGGCAGTAATGACATCGAGGCAAATTCCTGCTTCGGATGGAGTCTTGGGGCCGGGTGAAATCACAATTCGCTCAGGAGCCTGCTTTTCAATCGCCTCCACAGTGGTTTGGTCATTCCGAACAACCTGAATATCCGCCCCCAACTCTCCCAAATATTGAACAAGGTTGTAAGTAAATGAATCGTAGTTATCGATAACCAGAATCATGAGATCGCCTTTCGATCAAAACCCTCGCACTCATTATATCACCCGACCGGACTCCCTCTGCCCCCCCCTACATCCGGTCCTCGGACGGCTGATTCGGCGTCCCGTCGCCCTATCTCCAGAAGATTCGAAGGGAGTAGAATGTGCACTAGCCGCAAAGCGTTTATGCGAGAAGGCTGGGGCCAAGCAGGGCCTCGGCCATGAGGAGCAAATATGCTGAAACCTGGACGAAGGGCCTTTCTTAAGACCGGGGTTCTCTGCGCTGCGAGCTTGCGTACGGCGGAAGGTGGCTATCTTCTCGCCAAAGGTAAGAAGGCCCCGTGGCCGGTCGCTGCGCCTTCGGCACCGCCCTTCAAACTGGGCCTTGTCACATACAATCTGGCAAAGGACTGGGACATCGACACCATCATTAAGAACTGTGAGGAGACGGGGTTCGAGGGCGTCGAGCTGCGCACCACGCATAAACACGGCGTGGAAATTACTCTCGACAAGGCGCAGCGAGCGGAAGTAAAGCAACGCTTTGCCGCTTCCCGTGTGCGCTTGATGAGCCTGGGTACCACTTGTGAATTCGAGTCGCCCGATCCATCTGTGGTGGAGAAAAACATCGAGGAGACGCGGCGCTGGTGCGAATTGGCGCAGGACCTCGGCTGCGTGGGCGTGAAGGTTCGCCCCAATGGATTCCCCAAAGACGTTCCCGAGGACAAAACTCTTGATCAGATCGGCCACGCGTTGGCCCGATGCGGAGACATTGCCCGCGACCATGGAGTGGAAATCTGGTTGGAGGTCCACGGCCCGGGCACGATGCTTCCGCCCAACATTCACCACATTCTGAGCGTGGCAAATCATCCCGCCGTGGGGGCGTGCTGGAATTCCAACGACACGGATGTTGTGGACGGCTCCGTGAAAGCTTCGTTCGATCTGCTTAAATCCTGGATCCGAAGTTGCCACATCAATGAGCTGTGCCGGACACTCCCGCCGTGGGGCGGCAGCGGGCTCATGACCTCCGCGACGACCCAACCAGGTTTCCCGCAATGGCAGAAACCCTATCCCTGGCGCGAACTCTTTACCCTGTTGCGCGGCATCGGGTTCGACCGCTACACTTACGCGGAAGTTCCGGAGAGCTGCGAGCCCATCCGCTTCATGCATTACTATCGCGCCCTCTGGCAATACCACACGGCGTGAATTCCCCTACATCTCGGGAATATCACGAAGGAAAACATCCATGCGAGTCTTTCTGGTGGAGTGGGAGTGCGGGAGTTGCGGCGAGAGGCACTCCTTTCGGCACAGCGTCAATGAAGATGACGGCTGGCCGAATAAGTTCGAGTTGATTTGCGAGAATGCCGAATGTGGGCAGGAACAGGATGTACCATTTCGCGCCTGCACGGTCACACCGATTGACCCGGAGTAATGCCGGCCGAGGTGACAAGATAAAATTCCCTTTACGTATACTTCAGCCAACGAAGCAATTCCACCAGCGAAGGCCGTTTTCCGTACATCAGGATTCCCACGCGATAGATTTTCGCGGATACCTGTATGACCGCTAGAGTTGTCGCCACGCAAATGGCAAGGGAAAGGGCGATTTGCCAAAAGGGCGGGGTTTGCACCGTGATCCGGAAGACCATCAGGATGGGGCTGAAAAAAGGAATCATGGTCAAGGTCACGGCCAGAGGCGAATTGGGCGCGCGCTCAATGAGGGGGCAGAGAACCATGCAAGCAACGATGGCCATAGTAACAGGAAGCTGCACCTGCTGTAGCTCTTCCTCGCTGGACACCATTGAACCTAAGGCGGCATAGAGCGAGGCATAGAGGAAATATCCCACGAGGAAGAAAATAGCCGGATAGACCAGATACGAAGTGGGAAGATGGAGCTTTGGCGGAGCCGCTCCGGGCCAGAACGCCGAGCCTGCGGCTGCACCGTAGGCCGAAACGAGTCCGGCGGTGCATATCCAGATGAGGTACTGCGTTAATCCCACTCCGGCTACGCCTAGGATTTTCCCGGTTAAGAGATGGGAGGGTTTGATCGAGGAAGCCAGAATCTCAACGATGCGGCTAGTTTTCTCTTCTACCACGGAGCGCATCGTCATGACCCCGTAGACGAGGAGCGTAATGTAGAGGATCATGACAATGGACACCTGCACTAAAAGGCTCTGGTCGTTTTCTTCGGACTCGCCCGCTTTGGTGACCTTCACAAGGCTGAGTTCCACTCCGCGCATGACTTCTCTCAGGTCGGCGAGGTGAATGCCGCGGTCGCTGAGCCGGCGCTCGATGATCGCGTTGTTGACGGCGCGGCCAATAGCCCGGGTAGTCTGATAGTCATTGGTGTTGCGAGTGTGCAAGGTTGCGCCTTTGCCCTTCAGGATGTCCTTCGGCACCTCCAGAAAACCATCCAGTTGGCCGTTGCGGATCTGCTGGGATAACTCCGCATGGGCCATTGTTTCGGATGCAGGGCGGTCCCAAGTACGGACGAGTTGGAAGCGTGGCTGCCCGTCCGGCAGTTTCTCATTCAGCGACTGGAGGATTTGCGGCGCCAGGCCGCCGAGATTGTCCAGAATAGAAATCTTGAGCGGGCGATCGGCCTTGCGTGTTGCCAGGACCAGGCTAAAGGCAAAGATTCCCACGCTGAAGAGGGGAAGTCCCACGGTGCTGAGAATGAATCCTTTGGTGCGCACGCGCGTGAGGTATTCGCGTTTGACCACCAGCCAGATTTTACGCATGGGCCTCCGATACCTTTTCGATGAAGATATCGTGCAGTGGTGGTTCAACCAATTCAAAGCGTGTAAGGCGCACGCCGCGCGCGACGGCGGCCTTGAGGATTTCCTGGGGATCGGCGCCCGGCCTCAGCTTGGCCTCTACCATCGCGCCGAAGTGGTTGAGCTTCTCCACCAAATCCGGCCGGTCAAGAAAATCGTCGTCGCCGGTATACTCGATGCGCACCGTATTCTTCCCATACGATTTCTTGATCGCGCGCAAATCCCCCGCCAGCACGCTGTGCCCGTGGTTGACCAGACAAATCGCATCGCACATCATTTCTACCTGCTCCATGCGGTGAGTGGAAAGGATGATGGTAGCGCCTTTTTCGCGCAGTTCCAGCATGATGTCTTTGATCAGCGTGGCATTAACCGGGTCGAGGCCCGTAAAAGGCTCGTCGAGAATCAAAAGCGGGGGCCGATGGGCGATGGCGGCGATGAACTGCACTTTCTGCTGCATTCCCTTGGAAAGATCGTTAATCTTTCGTTCGGACCAGGCGGCCAGCCCCAGGCGCTCCAGCCATTCGTGCGCTCGCACGGACGCCTCCGCCTCGCTTAAGCCTTTGAGCGCCAGGAGAAAAACCAGAACCTCGCGCACCTTCATCCGGGCGTATAACCCCCGTTCCTCGGGGAGATATCCGGCCAGGTCCATCGTGCGGTCGCTGGCGGACTGCCCCAGCACCCTGATAGTGCCCTCGTCGGGGGCGAGGATGTGCATGATCATGCGCAGCGACGTGGTTTTGCCTGCACCATTGGGCCCGAGCAGTCCAAAAACCGCTCCTTGCTCAATGTGCAGGCTGAGGTCGGAAACCGCCACGACAGTGTCAAAGCGCTTGGTGACGTGTTCGATGGCAATGGCTTCCATGAGTAGGTCTTTCCGCTACTCTGCCGTAGCTTGGGTATCAGGTAGGAAAGCAAAACGTCATTTGTAGCATCAATCGATTGCGGAATGCAATTCGATGGGAATGGCCGCAAAATGAAGGGGAAGGATCGGTCAGCCCGCGCGCGGACTGGCCGGATTGAGCACCTGCCGACCTGGATTGACGGCGTGCGCTTGCCGTTGGGTGTCGGGATGAGCAAAGCCGCTGAGCCTGCCTTGACCCCGCCAAGCCGTCACTGGTGATTGCTTTTTGAATAACATCCTTTTTTTCATCAATATAATGGAAGACTGCTTGTAACTATATTTGTTTTCATCAACATAATGGAAAGGCCGGTTTCGGACATTTTTACATCATTTGTTTTCAATAACATAATGGAAGATACCTTCATTTTTTCCCCCGCGTTTTTTCGCTGCGTGACTACCGGTAATGAATTAAATGACTTAATTTCAACGACATAGGCCCTTTGAGGATTTTCGCTTTTTATCGCTAACCCCTTTTGTTTGCTATCACATAATGGAAAGGCAGAAAGATCATCGGACCATCCGTTCATCCAGCTATCCCGTAACGACTTAGGGCTCAGCCGCCAGATCGAGGGGAAAATGAACCAATATGAGCCGATTTCTGATTCCTGCTTCGCCCCGAATTGTCTAGTAACCTGATTATTTTCATAGTACTAACGCCAATTCGACATAAATCATTTGTTTTCATGAACTCATTGGGAGCACTTTTTTTGCCCCTTTGTTTTCAATCAACCATTGGGAGCACTCTTTATTTTTAATATCTTTTTTGTTTTGCCCATTTATTTTCAATAACTTATTGGGAGAACTTTTAACCCATTTATTCTGTTAGAGTTAGTGGCCATCTCTTGGACCTTAATCCGCATTTTGGTGAACCGCCTCGATGGAAGGCTTGGCAAATCGAGAATCGGCAACCGTCAATCGCCATTCAGCCGCCTGCGGGAAACCCCGAAGGGCAGTGGACCGCGCATCGTGGTGAGCCATGGTCCTAGAGTCAAGAATCAGGGTGCTGCTGACTGCGTGCCGCATTCTACCGTTGCTCTGAACTGTCCACCAGCCACTAGCAACTGACCACTGCCTTACGCTAAGCTAGTATAACACGGCTATGATGCTTGTCAAGCGGAAAAGAGGCTACATTGAAGAATCTTGTGGATCACGACAAACCGTCATGATCCTTTTCCCCACGCGTGGGGGGACGATCCGCCATCTTGAATTCTGATTTTGCCGGGGTAGTCCGACAGCTCTGCTGAAAGCCGAGATCGCGGAGTCGTGCGTGCGGCGCACGACTCCGCGGCGTCCTCACAGGTTTGTGGGGCTAGCACGCAACAGTGTGAACGTTGCAGTTAGCTTGCACACAGGCCCTCTGCCGCCGCCCTCCGATCTGTTGGCATGGGCCACACCCGACATTGCAGTGCGGGGTTATGCCGCCACCGCCGGTCCCGCCTCCACCCCCGATATCCCCTGAAGTCTGGCAGAGAAAACTACATTCCGGGTCGCCCGCGCATCGACTGATACACTCGCCGCTGGTGTCGATCATGGCAGGAGATATTCCTGGATTCAGATGCACGCTGCGCCTTCGCTGATTTGAACCCGGATATGGCCTTTGGAAAGCCATGGAACATTCTGCAGTAAACCCTGGGATGCTCATATTGGACGTCCTCCTTTTGATTAAATTAGGCCCAACCCGACACGGCCATGCTCCGCCTCCCGTGGCGCACACACTACACCCCTCGGCAAAAACCGGGCTGGCCATCAGCAAACCTCGGAGAAGTAACGATCTCTCTAATACAGCGTGGGAATATTGATTGTACGCGTCCAGCAATAGCCGTCAGAGCAATGGGTGCAAGTAATCGAGTTGCCCTGGCGTACACAGCGCTGCGGCTGTATTTGTCCTCTAATATCAACGGCTATGTTCCTAGACGACTCATGCTTATCCGGTTGTTTCAGCAAGCCACTATATGTTGGGGTCAGTCTTGGTTTGGCGGCTTGGCAGGGTCCGCCTGCTCCTCATCTCCTTATAAGTCGTGGGCTTGTGCCCGGTCCCGAGACCGAGCAAGGTTTGGAACGCAGCCATCGGTTGCTTGCGTCGATTATGGCGAAAGACGAATTCATCAAGATAAGCCTGGAGCTGATCGCGCCCTACGCCGTGATGGGTTCCGAGCAACCATTGCTTCAGGTTGCCGATGGCGCGGTCGGCCAAAGGCACCACGGACTTCGCGCCTTTTTGCAGTTCGGTTCGCGAGGGTTGACTCCGGGGCACATGGCGAAAACCAGCCTCCTCCAATTCGGTGAAGCTCTTGAGGCCGTCGGTGTATACGACAGAGCCCGGCGCCACGTTCTGCCGCAGGAATCCGATGAGAGTTCCGCCCCTGAAATCCGGGATGACCGCCATGCGCGCGCGCCCGGTCGCACGGCCACGCTTCTCCACTGCCACGACGATGAGGGCGGCCTTCCGGCCCCGCAGTTGTCGGCTTCCCCGCAAACCAGCTTGGGCACCTCCGATCCAAGTGTCGTCCACTTCTACTTCCCCACGCAGCGGTTCTCGGGCCAAGTTGACCATAGCTTGCCGCAACTTGTGCAGCATCATCCAAGCTGTCTCGTAACGTCGCAGGCCAAGTTGGCGCTGCAAGAGAAGCGCCGAGACGCCACGTTTATCCGTGGTCATGAGGTAGGCCGCCCAGAACCAAACCGTCAGCGGCGTTTTCGTGTTATGCAGAATCGTCCCTGCCGTCAGGGAGACTTGATACCGACAACGAGTGCATTGCCAGCGCCGGGCTTTCACGATTTCGTAAGAACTCCGGTTCCCGCATCGCGGACAGACAAAACCCTCCGGCCAACGGCACTCAGCCAGATATTTCTGGCAAGCCTCTTCGCTCGCGAACATCGATTGGAACTCGCGCAAGGTTTTCGGAAATGCTGGGCGCGGCACGCCCATATACTACTGCTTGGGGCTTGCTGAAACAACCGGATAAGCATGAGTCCTCTAGTGACAGCAACGAGCGGATGGAGCCTGCGAGACGTTCCAACAGCGGAGGCGTAAACGTCGGTGGCATCGCCAGGACTCCCGGCCTTGAATCCACCCTTCAATCTCCCGGACTTCCCGCTCCTCCGGCTCCCCTGGCGAACGATGACCGAGGCACACCTGGAGCATCCCCAACAGGCCCACCACGGCATCAAAGGTGTCGTCCCCTTGCGGGAAGCCACCCTGGATTTCCTTCTTTAGGCCGTCCTCAACAGCGACAGTGTGGTCATCAGCCCAGCGGAGGAGCGACGTCCCGAACTCTTCCCTATCGTCCTGGTTGCCCTTGCTGCGGAGCGGGTCCTTGGAGAACCATCCGTAGCATTCGGCAGGCCACGTCTCAGCAACAACCACGGTCCCTGGTAAAAGCAGCGAGGGCAGGGAGCCGTCAAACGGCCAAAGGGAAACGTTCCGCAGGGCAGGAGCGAGCACATCACGCCAGCCGATGATTGCGGCCTTCCCCACTTGGTTGGGGCCTAGCGTCCAAAAAAGGCAGCACGCCTCCTTAAGTCCATCGCCGCCCCGATCGCAGCGGCGGAGCAGAGGTACGACATCCTTCACTCCGTGACCACGAAACAAATCATCTTTTCGCCGACCCTTGAACTTGCCGTTCGGGTAGAAGGGGCGATGCACGGATATATGGCCGGGGTCATCACGGACGGAATAAAAATCTTTCCACTTGTCGCATCCCAGCTTCGGGAGCAGGGCACGGAAGCTCGAAATGTCCGCACGCTTGGCATAAAACTCTGGAACGCCGATAGGAAAATCAAACCCAGCGAAGGCGCACCCGGTCTCACCGGCCTCCCTGCTGAGCTGCTCAATCAGCGAGCCGAGATTGCCCACAAGATTGGGAGCGTAGGCAGTGTAATGCCCATCCGTGCCCAGAGTCGCCTTGGCGCACCACCGCTTCTCTTTCTTGGTGCCCCAGTCGGCGTGATAGACCAGGGTCGGCTTGGTGAGTTGTGGCATGTCCATTCCCGAATGAGAGGGCCGGTTCCTCCCTATCAAAATCCAATACGATGCCGCCCTCGGATGCCCGGCGAAGGCAGCCACGGAGTTCGGCGGGCGGTGTGGGCATAGTCCATACCGGACAATATACCTCACGAGTCAAACTGGGGTATTGAGGGCAGCTTCTTGACTCCCCCGCCATGTGGAACTACCCTATGTACAGACAGAGCTTCGCTCTCGCCTAGCCGGAAGGCTTTCTGCTCCGGCATGGCTGATCGGAGGTGACGCATGAGAAAAGCTGTCCTTCTTGTGCTTGCTCTGTGCCTCGCAAGCCCACCCTTGGCAGCAATAAAGAACCGGACACAGAAAACAACCCTGACGCTCCACGCCCTGGCTTCCCCAGCGGTCCCGCATGAAAAGACGACGCCCTGGACAGGCGCATACAGCAATACAAGCTGCGCCGGAAGCGGAATGTACGGGGGCTACTCCTCCCCGCTTGACGTCAACTGCCGAGCACTGCCTGCTCCGCCGCAGGCCATACCTATCACTATTGGGAGATTGGTGGTCCAGGGCCAGCTTGAGGGCGATGGGAAGGTATATACGGTCGCTTGCACGGCGCATTGGGTGGGGAGCGGCTGCGGTTGGCTTACCTGGCAACCCATTCAAGGCCGAGGTGAGGGGCACAACCATGTGGATCAATGCCTCCCATGGTGGCGATACTGGAAAGCCAATCCGAGCCAAACATCGGATTTTGGACGTTCGGCCCCGTGCACTGATTTGGACATCCGAGAAACGCCAGCTACACTTTGCAGGGGCCTGCCAACGCCATGGATGTGGTTATCGCCAAGGGTTTGACACGTGGTTCCTTAGGGGGCGTGCCTGCAAATATGACGACCACGACGCACGGTCAAGCTCGGGAGGACATCTCATGTCGCTATACTTGGTGAGTTGTGAATTCTCCTCAGGGAGCGAAGGGTACGAAAAATTCAATGAACAACTTGGTGTTTTGAGGGCGGTTCAAATCCTAAACCGGAGGTGGCTCGTAAGGCATAATCAAGGCAAGGCAAAGAAACTCAGGGATTTTCTGAATCCATATCTGGATAATGGTGACCGCTTGCTGGTCCAGGAAGTTACAACACAGGCTATGGGCATGAATTTACTCGTTGACGACAGCAAGCTCCTCGACCTTCTTAAGTTTGCCAAGGGGTGATGATTCAAAGGCAGGCGCACGCAGCCGTCCCCTCAAGGAGAATGCCCATGCATGACAAGCTCTGCTTCGTCCAATTCATCCATCCTGGAGGGGAGCACACGCCGGATAACGGCCTAATCAGAGAGTGGAACAGAAATAAGCACAAGAGGAAGTTCCTGAGGCAATCTGGCAAGTACATCGCTGACGGAGAAGTCGAAGAGGGCGAGATCGTGTTCTGGGGGGAGTGGGAACCGGAATCAAAAGCGGAGAAGGTCGAGAACCCAATTATTCACGGGCCGCACTATATCCACAAACCATATTACGTTGTGCCGAAATCTTACGACGGCTTGCAGAATACCGACCCTTTTGTTTTCGGGGGGCAGTTCCACTACACATGGTGCCAGCAGCGCACGAAGAAAGGTGCCACGCAACTTCGATACCTGTCAAAAGGCTCGGTCATTTTATTCGGCACATGTGAAGATAAGAAAGCGTTTGTCCTGGACACGGTGTTTGTGGTGGATCGCTGGATAGACCATGCCAGAACAGATTATCGAGAAGTTTTAGCGGCGAAAATCTCGCAAGAGTATCAGGAAGTCACTATATTTCCCGGCTATCAAGAACCTTCGGCTGAAAGCAAGCCTTGCGCCCTCGAAAAGAAGTCCTGCGTCCCCGCCGACTCCCAGGAGACGTGGCGACTGTACTTCGGCGTCACTCACGATAACCTGCTGCAAGGCATGTACCGTTCTTTCCATGTCAGCCTTACGAGGCAAATTCAAAAGGTTTTGCTCGCCCCAGAATCAGCCTTCCTGGTACGATCACGGACAATCTCAATCAGGGCAAGAAATATCGGGATGACTTGAGCCTAGGCGAAATGAAATTGCTGTGGGACAAAGTGGTCAAACAGGTAAAGAGGGAACGACTGGCTTTGGGTGTGTACGCAAGAATGCCCGCCACCGACATTGAATTGGATGACAGCAAGAAACGGTAGGACAGGCCACCGAGGCCGGTCATGCGAGCGTCCCCCCTTGATGGGTCTGCGCTCTGGTATTGTATCCGCTGTGCGGTTGCGCTACCCTTTCATGAGCGTCGGTAAATCTTACCTCGTGGAGAAGGGGCATGACCGAGTAAGCCTTGGACGCACGGACCTCATGGGGTTTCCCGCCTGAAGCGAGAACGGCTTTGAATCTCTCGGTAGTCGGTAGACGCCGGGACGGAATCCCGCAAAGGCCCAGTTTCATGACCCACTTTTTGGTTTTATGCGTCATTTCGTTCAGTACCACAATTCGGCGATTAGGGGACCATACCAGAGGGGCCAGTTTGCGATTGTGACTGCCAAGCCGGTCGACTCACTCCTCGGCGATCAGATATGGCTGGTGACTCGTGAAGGTGACCCATCACGCTACTGTCTCTGCGAAACGTTCGTTGTCGAGGAGGTCGATCATGATGCCACGGCTGGACCCCAAGGAAATATTGTGAGCGCACGGTCAGGGCGGTCCTTTGATCCCCCGGTGCCGATTGATTCGGCTGGTTGGTTCACGAGCTTGCAGCATGATACCGGGAATTTTGCGTTTGGCTTGCAGCGAATCAACAACCCCGAAATCATCACAGGGTTGCTCCGAATTGCATCAGCCAATGACAGCGGTGACGCATCGAGTTCAACCTAGACCGATTCTATCTGATCGGTGAGGGGGGATTCACACAGTTAATGCACCGTTGCAATGCTGTCCCGCCCAGGATGCACACGATCTCGGCTCTGGCGACCTGCTGCTACAGCCTTTTCTCTAGACGTAGATCAGCAAAGCAACCTCCTCGTGCCGGGGTGCGGCCAAGTCAACAATCATGAGCAAAGAACCGTTGATTTACTTCAACAACCCGCCCTATTGTGAATCTAGACAGGCCGGGGCTGAGGATGAACTCATTGAGTTCGACCGCCTGGTGCCCCCAGCGGACCGAGGCGAACTGTCCTCCGAACAAGCAGATAGACAAACCAACGCGACTCTGCATTTTGTGACAGTGCTTCAATTAAGTACGGACAGTTACCAGGACGATGAGGGCCGGGTTTATGCGTTGGGCAGGCCTGTTTACGACGCCCCCGATAAGCCTATTAAGCCTTTCTACCGGTTTCGTTTAATCGTGATTAGGGATAGGAACGGTCCAGGGATTTGGCGGAGAATCCTCGATTGCAAAAGTTTGCATACCTGCGGAAATATTACTCAACTGCCGCACCGGATTTTTGATGCATGCGAGTTTGAATATGTTCAGTTCCATAAAAGGGTCCCTAAAGCGAATACCCCCGTGAAGCGCCTAGAGCTTCTCCAGGAGTATGCCGAAAAGGTTCTTTATGAAAGGGATCAAAACTGGATTGATGTCGTAAGCAAGGCTTTCAAGGAGAGTGGCGTTCACTTCGTCCACGTTGCTTTGCCTGTAACACCCAATCCAAACATCGACACCATATTATTCTGATTAAGTACGGCGGGACGAACGATCCACGCAACATCGAACCGCTGTGCGAGCGCTGTCACCGCATAATCCACCCTCATTTGAGGGATAAACACTAGTTGGGCCTGGGGTTGCCCCGAAGCCGATGAGCACGGACGACGTTTACATTTTTGAGATTGCGCCTGAGGACTTTGATGCGGGATTGCTTCCCGAATCTGCCCGGCAACCAGGGTCGCCGGAGTTCAAGGATCAGGTTCGCAGGTTCTTCGAGCGGAACCTTGAGGCATTTGCGGGCTGGCATGACATCTCCATTGAGGACAACAAGTACGGGTCTCGTGGAAAGCCAGTGCCGGCGAGGCGGACCAGCCCTCTCCGAGGAATGATAAAGAAGCTCCGGGATGGGGAGTACCAGGAAGGCATCCAGTTGCTACGGGTTCCTGCTTCCTTCAAGGGAGAAGGACTCGCCGTCCCCTACAACTTGGGCATGGCGTTGAGCGACACCGGGGACCTTGACGAGGCCGAGAAGCACCTGAGAAAAGCCATCGAAATCGACCCTACCTTCACGAATGCCAAGGTAGCCCTGGGGGTTACCCTCTCCCGGAAGCGGCAGTGGGAGCAGGCGGCGAGCGTCCTGGAGGAGGCCGTGAAGGAAGAGCCTGCCAATCCCTACGCCCTTCGCAATCTGGCTGCGTGCCTCCTGGCATTGGGCAGGAATCCAGTAGGGAGGACGCATTACCTTCGCAAGGCGACAGCACTCCTGCCGGAAGACCCAGCAGTCCTGGATGAACCTTGGCCAAGCCTTGGATTTGCAAAACGAGGTCGTTGAGGCAGACGCAGCTTACCGGAAGGCAATTGAAATCCAATCCGGGAAACCCGATTGCCGAGTCGGCCCGGAGAGCCCTGACCCGGATTGCGAAAAACAGCTTCAACGAGGCGGGGATTGGTGTAGTCCGCCGTGACGCTGTAGCGTATTGCGTGTCGGCCATCGAGAAATTTTCCAAGATGAGACACGTTGAGATCATTCGGTGCGCATCTGAAATCGCTACTGCATTGGCAATCAAGGGAATCAAGATGAACTGTCGAGACAAGAGGTACACCCTGAAATCAATGAAAGGGTCCTTCTCGGCGCTGGAATTGGTGTGCTATTAGTTCGTGGCCTGTAAGCGCAGGGCTGCGCAGCTATGGTTCGACCTGTCAAAGGAGTATGAAGCTGCGTTTCGATTTCAAGCGAGGTTGAAATCCCGATTGCCCCGTCGGCGAGGGGCTGCCCTGAGTTGCTTGCTTGCCTCGGCAAGCGGCGACGGGGAAGAGTACAAGATAAGTACAACCTGAGCGTTCCAAGGGTGTTTTTGCGTGCTTTTCGGTTGCCAGCCGTGCCGCAAAATCAACGAGATACCCTTCTTTCACACGTCTGGCAGTCATGGGGTAAGAGTTCGAACCTCTCCAGGTCCACCAAATTCCCGCTGTAACCGACCACCTGCATACCCTTAGAGAGTGCAGGTTTTTTCCGCAAAGCGCATCTTTTACAGCGCGACAACCGCTGCCGTGGGGGTATTGGATGGAGAGCGGTAGAACATGCTGGGATGCTCAGTGTTGAGGAATTTTGAAAAGATGAAGACTTCGGCACCACGAATATCGGTCAAGCAGACCGAAAGCCAAACTGTATTTTTTCCCAAATCCGTAAGGAATTTACCTTCCTCATGGCCCCGTTGTACAGAGATAAGTTCTTACCAGTCATATCGATAGCTCATGGCTTGGAAAATGCAAACCACTCCGTGTAGGGTAGGAATTATAGACAAATGGTAACAATTATGCGAAATTGGAACAACGAGGATTGGATTCGAAGCATCGACTAACAGTAAGATTTTATTGTTAGTCGGGGCACAGGATCCCTATGTGCCAAGTGAGTGGCCATGTTCAAAACTTCTCCTAGCAGGATGCTGAAAAATGGGCCTCAAAAATAGAACTCGGCGGAGTCAAGGGTTTTCAAGATGCTCAAGTAGGGGTCGGAGGCCCTTCCTGGGGGGCTCTTCATGGCCCCCGAGAGCGCTATGTTCGCGCTCTGAAGACACCTCTCCCTCATCCTTCCGCCTCCCGCAACAGATTGCGCAGGCGGACCAGATTGTAGGCCGCCAGCGCCCAGGTGAACATCCAGCCCACTCGTGCCTTCCCCCGGAATCGTGTCTTGCGCATGCCGCCCACGGTTTTCAACCAGCCGAAGATTTCTTCCACCCGCTTGCGGGTCCGCTGGCTGAGGGCATAGCCGGGGTGCCGCGTGGTACGTCCATCGATGGCACTGCCTCCGCGCCGACCCGTGTTCTGCGCCACGTGCGGGGTGACGCCGGCATCGCGCAGTTGGGCGACACAGCCTTGGGGGTCATAGTTTTTGTCCGCCCCAGAGTCACCCCGCCCGCCGGGGCTTGGGCGGTAATCATCGTCACCGCCGCCTCGCGCTCGGCGGTCCCCGTGGCTTGGGTCAACTCGGTCTGCACCGCCAACCCGTGGCGATTCTCCATCACCACGTGTCCCAGGTAGTTCAGCTTGGCCTCTTTTCCCGGCCCCTTGCGGGAGAGCAGGGCCTCCGGGTCGGTGGTCGACTGATGCGTTTCATTCGAGCGTTCCTCACCGTGGAAATTCACCGTGGGATTGCCGGATCTCCGGCGGAGGGGTAGGCGCCGCATCCTTCTTCTTGAAGCTCTTCAGACTCGCCCAAGCCTCGATCAGCGTCCCATCCACGGTGAAATGCTCGTCACTGAGCAACTGCTGCTCGCCGGCCAATTTCAGGACCTCCTCGAAGAAAGCCTGCGCCACCTCTCCTTTCAGCAAGCGTTCGCGATTCTTGCAGTACACGGTAGCATTCCAGACCGGATCGTCCAGGTTCAAGCCCACAAACCAGCGGAACAAGAGGTTATAGTCCAACTCTTCCATCAGCAGGCGCTCGCTGCGGAGGGTGTAGAAACCTGCAGCAGCAAAGCGCGCAGCAGCTTCTCGGCGGGATCGAGGGGCGACCCAGGGCCGAGTACAGGGCGTCCAGTTTCGGGGAAAGGCGTTCCAGGACGGTATTGGCCATTTGTCGGATGGCCCGCAAAGGGTGATCGGCCGGAACTCGCTGCTCCGGCGACACATAGCTGTAAAGGTGGTCCTGATGAAGGTCTTCTCCGCGCATCTAATATCCTCCTTAGGATTATTCCTAAGGATTATGTAACATATTTACGCATGACTTATCAAGTCAAAACTGGAGTTTTTCAGCATCCTGCTAGGGGAGCGAGTGCACTAAGGGAAAAGCAAGCTTTCATGACCCTGATTTGAAGGGTGTTGCAAAACTCCTGGAAAAATTTGGAGCCGAACTTATAACAGATGATTCTTTCTGAACAGCAGCACGCGGTTGATATCGGTGGTTGAGTGACGTGGATGGGTATGGGCAGCAGGTTGATTGGTTTGTTTGCTTTCTCGAAACCCATACTTGAAGGCTTTTCCGCATGTTAGCTGTGGATGGGAACTGACGCGATCGTGGAGGCCCCCTTTGAAAAAGCCTATTCCGACTGTAGTAGCGAAGGATTCCCCCCTACCTTGCAAATCTTTCATTTCGCCCTTTTTAGGTCTATTGGGCACTGAATGGTTGGCATCCAGGCTGCGGAACAGGCTACCCCCCGCGTTTTTCGAACTCAGGTCAGCTCGATTTTCGGCGTGATCTGAATCTGACCACGTGTTCGAATGGTTTATCCGCAACAAGCAGGCCGAATGGGCCGAGTACACCGCGCAGGTGAGCCAGTTCGAGCTCGCCCGCTACCTCCCGCTGCTGTAGCCGGCACGTCGGGATCGGACGCGGACGGGAACGGGCGAGGACGGAGGGATCGGAAACTTGGAGCCGCTGCTGTGCTTCCCGGCCAATCCCCCGCGCCAGGTGACCGACGTCCTCAACCGGGCCGGCTACCGCTGGCAGGGCATCGAGCGCGCCGAGGCGGCCGACACCGATGAGCCCGAGGACGGGTGGTCGGGGGCGGTCATCTGCAGCGGCGAGGACCCCATGGGTGCCTTCGTCCTCTGTCGCCATCTCCGCAAGCGTGAGATCCCCCTCGCCCCCGTCCTGGTGGTGCTGCCGTCCGGCCAGCTCGGAGAGCTCGAGCTCCGCGAGGACCTCTTCGACGACATCTGCCTCGAGCCGATCGACCCCGACGAGCTCACCGCCCGGCTCGCCCACCTGTTCTGGCGGACGGGACGAGGCCTACGGCCCGACCTGGTCGAGCACGGCCCACTCGTCCTCAACCTGGAGACGTACCAGGCGGCCGTGTCCGGGCGGGTTCTCGACCTCACCTTCATGGAATACGAGCTGCTGCGCTTCCTGGCGGCCCGACCGGGCAAGGTCTTCACCCGCGAGACGCTGCTCAGCCGGGTATGGGGCTACGAGTACTACGGAGGGGCGAGGACGGTCGACGTCCACATCCGGCGCCTGCGAGCCAAGCTCGGCGAGGAGCACGCCCACCTCATCCAGACGGTGCGCTCGGTGGGCTACCGCTTCGGTCAGACCAGCTGGGCGCCCTGACCGGCTGACGCCGGGTTCACCCAGAGGAGGGCTCGCGGTACGCCCAGAGCTCGACCTCGACCTGCGCCCCGAGCGGGAGGGCGGCGACGCCCACCATCGACCGGGCCGGCCGGTGGTCACCGAAGAACCGCACGTAGGCCTCGTTGACGGCCGGCCCTTGGCTCATGTCGGTGACGAACACGGTCGTCTTGACCACGTCCTCGGGACTGGAACCCTGGCCGGCGAGCAGCTCGGCGGCGTTGCCGAGCGCCTGGGCCAGCTGGGCCGCCGCCCCACCGTCGACCAGTGTCGGCGCACCCGACTGGTCCGGCGCCACACCGAGCTGGCCGGAGCACACGAGCCAGGGACCGGCGGCAACGATGGGGGTGTACGGACCGAGTGGAGCGGACACAGCGGCTGAGCTTAGGCAGAGGTCCCGCCCACCGATCCGGTCGTCAGCGCCGCGGTCCTGACCGGTCGATCGGCCACGCCGACGGAAGGTCTCGTTCGATCCAGCAGGCGGCGGCGGCCGCCGCCATCACGGCGTCGGAGCCGTTGACCGCGGGGGCCTTGGACGGAAGGGCGGTGACCCGGACCTCGGGCATGGCCCGAGACGGCAGAATGCCGAAGGAGCGGACGGTGAGATCGCGCACCTCCCCTTGTTCGTCGACGGCGATGCCCTCGGAGAGGACCCAGCCGAGCGCCTGGTGCACGGCACCAATGCAGTAGGAGCGGAGGACGACGGCGTCGAGAATCTCGCCCGCCTCGACCTCGACCTCGACGGGGCCGCCCGCGCCGGCCGGGAAGCGCACGACCGCCCGGCCACCGTTCGGTGCCACCACCTCGACCGGCTCACCGGGAGTGGCGCCACCGGCCTTCCGGTCAAGAGCGCGTGCGGCGGCGGCGATCACCGCGGCCTCGGCCCACACCGCAGCCCGAAGGTCGATCGAGACCGGCGGCCCGGCGACCTCCACCGTCTCCACCGTGAGCCCCGGGGCCATGGCGCCGAGGCGGGCCAGGACCTCGGGCCACTCGGGCGACTCCACCTCCTCGCCGTTCAGCCCGACCCGCATGATCCCTGCACCTGACGCGTCGACGCCGACGCCGACCGGGGGACGCTTCGGGCCGAAGCGCACGACGTCCTCCCGCGACCAGAGGACACGGACCGGCCGGCCGTGCTCGTCGGCCAACCGACGGGCGACGGCGCCCACCGGTGACCGCTGCTTGGCGCCGAAGGCCCCGCCGTTGGCGCAGGCCGAGGCCGGCTCACCCCCGGGTAGACACCACGACGCGTCCGTCTCGAGATAGCCAGGCTCCACCCAGGTGGTTTGCAGAGTGAGGTCCCAGCCGCCATCCGGTACGGCCACCGGATGAGCCAGCGATCCCGGGACGCTGCGGCCCTGAACCTTGCCGGCCTGCCGTCGCACCTCGGCCAGGGTGTCGCCCACCGCGTATCCACCGCGCCCGTCCGGCACCGCCACCAGCGCGTCCGGCGGGCAGGTGTCGTCGGCGAAGCCGCCGTCCCCGAGCACAGTGCCCGATCCCACCCGCTGGGGAACGCCGCCTTCGAGGGCGGCTCGGGCCGCCGCCGCCGCCAGGTCGCGGTCCGGGGCGCTGGCCGGCACCGGGCCGCCCTTGGCGACGGAATCAGCCGCCTCGACGATGGTCTGCCATCCGGTGCACCGGCACAGGTGGGCGGCCAGGCCATGGTCGACCCGGTCATGGCTGCCGGTCTGAGCCCGCGTGCCGCCGGCCGGGGCAGCCAGGCGCATGATGATCCCTGGAGTGCAGAACCCGCATTGGCTGCCCCCGCTGGCCAGAAGGGCGGCGGCCCACCGTTCCCGTTGGCCGGTGTCGAGCCCTTCGAGGGTGGTGATCTGCCGGCCCGTCATCCGCCGTACCGGGGTGACGCAGGCCACGCGGGGGGCGCCGTCGACCCAGACCGTGCAACAGCCGCACTGGCCCTGAGGGCTGCAACCGTCCTTGGCCGAGCGCACACCGCACTGGGCGCGCAGCACGTCGAGAAGAGTGGCTTGTTCGTCCTCGACGACGACGTCGACGCCGTCGACCCGGAGGTGGATCAGTGGATCAGCGGATCAGCGGATCAGCTGAAGGATGAACCGCAGCCGCAGGTCCGGGTGGCGTTCGGGTTCACGACGTGGAACCCGGCACCCTGGAGGCCGTCCGAATAGTCGAGGGTGGAACCCTTGAGCAGGTCCGCGCTGGTCGGGTCGACCACCACGGTCACCGACCCGAACTCGCGCACGACGTCATCGTCGGCGACTTCCGAGTCGAAGTACATCTCGTAGCTGAACCCGGAGCAGCCACCGGGACGCACGGCCACCCGCAGGGCCAGGCCGTCCACGTCTTCCTGGGACAGCAGCTCGGACACCTTGGCCGCGGCGATGTCGGTCAGGGTCACGGGGGTCGGCTTCTTCCCGATGGTGACGGACTGCATGGTGGAGCTCACGCTTCCTCCTCGAACCCTGTGGACAGCGGCCAACGAAGACCGGCACCCGCGGTCGTTGCTGGCCACCAGCGTACCCGGCGTGAAACCCGAACCGGTCGCCCGCCCCATGGGGCCACCGTCGGAGGCCGGCCGGTAGATTTGACCAGGTGATCAGCTCCAACAACGCGGCGGGGGGGCGTCCACCCGGCACCGATGCCGTCCGCGCCGCCCTGCGCGAGGTGATGGACCCGGAGCTCGGGGCTGACATCGTGGAGCTCGGCATGGTCTCGGGCATCGCCGTCGACGAGGAGGGTGCCGTCGACGTGGGCGTGGCCCTCACCGTGGCTGCCTGCCCCCTCCGAACACAACTGCAACAGGACGTCGAGACCCGCCTTTCGGCCCTCCCCGGGGTGTCCCGGGTGTCGGTCACGACCGGGGTCATGGACGCCGAGCAGCGCAAGGCGGTCATGGCCAGGGCCCGATTTCTGGCTCGGGACGAGGCTCCGAAGACGGACATCCCGGCCAACACCAGGGTGCTGGCCATCTCTTCGGGCAAGGGCGGGGTGGGGAAGAGCTCGGTCACCGTGAACCTGGCCGTGGCCCTGGCCCGGCGGGGTCACACCGTGGGGGTGCTCGACGCCGACATCTGGGGCTTCTCGATACCTCGGTTGCTCGGGATGCAGGGTGAGATCGAAGCCCGTCACAAGAAGATGGTCCCCCTCGAGCGCAAGGTGGGCAGCGGGTTGCTGCGCGTGCTCTCCATGGGATTCCTGGCCGACGAGGACAGCGCCATCATGTGGCGCGGTCTCGTCCTCAACCGCGCCGTGCAGCAATTCCTCGAGGATGTGCACTGGGGTGACCTCGACTACCTGCTCATCGACATGCCGCCCGGCACCGGTGACATCCAGATGGGGCTCGCCCGCATGCTGCCCCGGGCCGAGGTCATCGTGGTGACCACGCCGCAACTCGCCGCCCAGAAGGTGGCTGCCCGGACCGCGGACATGGCTCGCAAGGGCTACCTACGGGTGGCCGGGGTCATCGAGAACATGAGCGACTTCACCTGCGAGCACGGCACGTCCTATGCCCTGTTCGGATCGGGCGGCGGCCAGCGCCTGGCCGCCGACATCGGGGTGCCCCTCATCGGCACCATCCCGCTCGACCCGGCCGTGGCCGCCGGCGGCGACCGCGGGGAGCCGGTGGCGCTGCAGACGGGTCAGCCCATCGCCGACGCCTTCGACGAGATCGCCGCTGCCGTCACCACCACCATCGCCCCCGTCCTGGCTATGGACGGGTGCAGCGCCCGCCTGCTCGACCTGATCGAGTCGGCCGTCGAGGACGGGGTGGGTCGATCGGGTAGGGGCGACGGGGCGGACGGCGAGGCCGAGCCCCCACCCGAGATCGCCGTCTGAGGGGCCCGCTCCCTCGGTCCTCAGTCGGGACCGGCTCGCCGCTCGGTGCCGGACAGACGGCCGAGCCCGGCAGCGCCGGCCGGCGGCCACCCTTCGGAGGGGGTCACCCCCGACGCGGCCCGGGCCGCCGCCTCCTCGTACCCCCTGTCGCCGGGGCGGAAGATGAGCACGTCGCCGTGGTCGAACTCGACGATGGGCAGCACGGTGGGCACGGTGGTGACCGTCCTCGCCCAGGCCATGACCTCCTGGCTGGTCGTGAAGTCGGCCAGGGCCCTGAAGTTGGAAATGGTGGGCGGCAGCATCTCGATCTCGCCCGCCACGAAGCGGGCCAATGCGTCGGATGGCCGGATCCACAACGAGGCGATGGTCTCGGCATCGTCGTGACGAACTTCCTGACCGGGCGGCGCCGTGGTCACGAAGAAACGGGTGTCGTAGCGGCGGGGCGCGACCTCAGGTGTGATCCAGTGGCTCACGTAGTGGACGGCGTCGACAGCCAGGAACAAGCCTTCACGTCGGCAGACCTCGACGATCCCCATCCGGCCGGCGTTGAGCTCGTGCCGGTAGCCGGCCAGCCGGGCGGCGTCGTCGTCGTCCAGGTTCTGGAGCAGACCCGACCGCCCGTCGCTGTCGCCCTCGCTGCTGTCGCCATCCGTCCGGTGGCGCGCCACCAGCACCCCGGCCTCCTCGAAGCATTCGCGCAAGGCGGCGACCCAAAAGGCCAACCCACCCGACGCGACGCCCAGGATGACACTGGCCTCGACGTCATTGCGCCCTTCGCAGAGGGCCATGGCCTCGAGGCTGGAGTCGTCCGGATCGACCGACCCGCCCGGGAAGACATAGGCGCCGGCCACGAATTCAGAGGCCAGGTTCCGACGCAGCATGCAGACCTCGATGCCGGGAGAGCCGCCGTCGTCGACGGCGTCCCGCACGAGCATGACGGTGGCGGCGTCGCGGGCGGGTACGACCATTCCTCGAGGGTACCGCCGGCCCTCGGCGCCGCCTTCGACGCAGGTCTCAGAGGCTGACCACGGCTACCCGCTGGCGTCAGCAGGCGGTGGCAGCCTCGCCGTCGTCGGAAGGGCTGGCTCCGGTGATGAGGGCGCCCGACTGGACAAGCGCGTCGAGGGCCAGCTCACCGAAACGAGCCGGGTCGGAGATCAGCCAGGTGTGGCGACCGTCGACGACGTGGCCGTCGACGCCGGCGGCATGGCGCAGGTCGTCAAAGCAGGTGCGCGGGACGAGCCGGTCTCGGTCAGACCAGACGACGACGACCGGGATGCCGGCGGTGGCGATGGCACGTACCTCGGCCACCAGGTCGGCGCGACGGATGAACTCGCCCGTCCGGAACATGCCCAGCGGATTGTGGATGAGGTTGGGCAGGAAGTCCTCCACCAGCGTCGGCAGCAACAGGGCCAGGCGCGGCGAGGAGATGACGTCGCTGCTCATCTGGTGGACCCAGTCCCACACTGGTCGTTGAACCATTGTGCGGAGCTCGTCTGGGAACGCGGCCCAGGTGGGCCCTCCGACGGCATTGGCCAGGAGCAGCGAGGAGGCGCGCTCCGGGTGGAGGGCGACGTACGCAGTGGCCACGCCACCTCCGAAGGAGTGGCCGGCGGCGAGGGCCACCTTGTCCGCCCCGACGGCGTCGAGAAACCGGCTGACCCAGCCGCCGTATCCGGCGAACGACCGTTCCGGCGCGTCGAGCTCGTGGGTGCCGCCGAAGCCGGGGAGGGCCGGCGCGAACACGCGACACCCGGCGTTGGCCATCGCCGCGATGGGACGGCGGTAGGCGTTGGGACGAAGTCCCCACCCGTGGAGGAAGAGAGCCGGCGGACCGGACCCGGCGACTCCGTAGGACACCCGGTGGTTGTCCACCATGACGCTCGTCCAGTGCACGGCCGGCGCCGAGGGGGACTTCTGCGGCGCGACCGTGTCGGTTTGGGCACGCCATCGGGGCGGCACGGCAGATGAAGCGGTCATGGGCGACCGCTCCATCCGAACAGAGCGCGACCGAACACCTCGACGAGCATGCGGCGCCAGTGTAAGCGGTGCGTTCCCGCAGGTGGGCGCTTTATCACGCGTCGGGCGGGCATCGGCGCTCGCCACCACGCGGCGTGGTGGGGACCTCCGGGCGACTACCTGGCACCCGCCTGACCAGTTACGCTCGCGCCGACCGAATCACGGTGCGTGAGCACACACAGGACTAGGTGGCAATGGCACGGGAGCAGGGCAAAACAGGCGCCAGCGGCCAGAAGACGGGCACTGGTGGCAACCGTCCGAAGCCACAAGGCGGCCAGAGCGCCAAGGAGCGGAGCAAGGCACAGAGCCGCCCGGTGTCGACCAAAGCCCCCGGTGGACGTTCGGGCCCGGCGCCGCGAAGCGGCGGCGGCGGTCCGGGTGGCGGCGGCAACCGACCGCGACCTGGTTCCCGACCGCCGGCTCCGCCACCGCCCCGCCGGATCTCCGGCGCCATGTTGGCCTGGGGTTCGGTGGGGATAGTGATCGTCGTCGTGGTCGTCTTCGTCGTCGTGAAGCTCACCTCCAGCTCGACCACCAACCTTTCCTACACACCGGTCGTGGCCGCACCCGCTTCGGTCGTGCACGACGTGACCACCATCCCGGCCTCGGTGTTCAATCAGGTAGGGATCGATTCTTCGCAGGTGACCGCACCCATCGTCATCAGCGGCCAGCCGTCGCTGAAGCTCGACGGGAAGTCGCCGTCGATGCTCTATTACGGGGCCGAGTACTGCCCGTACTGCGCGGCCGAGCGCTGGGCAATGGCGGCGGCGCTGGCGCGATTCGGCACATGGTCAGGCCTCAAGATCACGGCGTCGTCGCACACCGACGTCGACCCGGAGACTCACACCTTCAGTTTCTACGGTGCCACCTTGACCAGTCCCTACATCAACTTCGTGCCCATCGAGACGTACACCAACATCCCACTGGCAAGCGGCGGCTACAAGACTCTGCAAACTCCGACCAAAGAGGAAGCCCAGGCGATCTCCACCTACAGCTCCTCCAAGTTCGTCCCCGGCAACACGAGCGGAGAGATCGCCTTCCCCTTCATCGACATCAACAACCGGGTCCTCATCTCGTCGGCCAGTTACGATCCGGGAATCCTGGCCGGCCTCACCTGGTCGGAGATCGCCGGCGGCCTCGACGACCCCACCAACCCGGCCACCCAGGCCATCGTGGGAACGGCCAACTACATCAGCGCCGCGGTGTGCGCCGCCTCCTCCAACGCTCCGGCCTCGGTGTGTGACAGCCCCGGAGTCCGAACCGCCGCCAAGGCCCTCAAGCTCACCTGATCGGCGAGACGCACCGTGCCGCGACTCCGCTGGCAAGCCATCGTCACCTCGCTGCTCTGCGTCGCCGGCATCGGGATCTCCATCTATCTGACCATCAGCCACTTCGACGCGCACCTCCTGACCTGCCCGGTGACCAGTGCCACCATCAACTGCGAGAAGGTCACGACGAGCCCGCAGTCGGAGATCTTCGGTGTCATCCCCGTGGCCATGCTCGGCCTGTTCTTCTTCGTCCCCATGCTGGCTCTGTGCGTGCCGCCGGCTTGGTCCTCGCCCCACCGCATCGTCCACCTCGCCCGCTTGGCCGGCTCGATCGTCGGGGTCGGCACGATCCTCTACCTGATCTACGCCGAGTTGTTCCAGATCAAGGCCATCTGCCTGTGGTGCTCGACCATTCACTTCATCACCCTCGTGCTCTTCGTGATCATCGCCACCGCGTCCCCGGTCGTTCTCTCCCGACGACCCGAGGATCTCGACGCCGAGACCTGGTGGGACGAGCCGGCGATGGCCGACGAGGGTGGATGAGCACTGCAAAGAGGCCAAGGATGCAAGGCGTCCCGATCACCACGTGAGCGAGACGGGAGGAGGGGGGAACGAGAGAAGAGGCGTCACCGGCGTGGCACCGTCGGGCCCGGTCGGTGACGCGCCTGGGGCGCCACCTCTTGACGACGTCGGCACGCGGCCTCAGCCGCAGCCACTGAGCCGGACGGCCCGATTCGCCTGGGGTGCCGTGATCGTCATCCTCATCGGTGTGGTGACCCTCGTCATCTACGCCTTCACCGTGCCGTCGACCCAGAGCCTGGTCACCCCGTCGCCTACGCCGCCGAGCGTCGTGGCGGCGCTGGCCCACGTGTCACCCTCCACGTTCAATGCCGTCGGCGCACAGGTAACGGCCAAGCCGACGCCGCTCACCCCACCCCGGATCCTGGTCGGTCAACCCCGACTGGAGCTCGGCGGCAAACCCGAGGTCCTCTTCGTGGGGGCCGATTACTGCCCGTTCTGCGCCGCCGAGCGCTGGCCACTCATCGTCGCCCTGTCGCGGTTCGGGCGTTTCAGCGGGCTGCACGACACTCAATCGGCAGGGAGCTCGGTCTTCGCCGGCATCCAGACCTTCAGCTTCCAAAACGTCCAGCTCGAGAGCCCGTATCTCTCGTTTGTGGGCGTCGAGTTGTACTCCGACGAGCTCAACCCGAACGGCACCTATGTGCGCATTGCCTCTCTGACGCCCGAGCAAAGCGCCCTCGTCGACCGATACGGCGGCGCAGCCAGCCGATCGACGACACCGATCCCCTTCTTTGACGTGGCCAACAGGATGGTGGCGACGACGTCGGCGTTCAGCCCGGGGCTCCTCACCCGACAGTCCCAAGCGGACCTGGTGGCGTCGCTCGACATGCCCCAGCGCGCCGCCGGTCAGGCCATCGTCGCCGCCGCCAACCAGCTGTCCGCCGGCCTGTGCCTGGTCACAGGTCAGCAGCCGGCCAGCGTGTGCACGAGTAAGGGCGTGCGGGCGGCGGCTGCGTCCCTCGGCATCAGCTGAGTCAGCTGAGGCGTCTGAGGCGGCTGAGCAACACCCGACCGTCTTTGGCGACCGGTGGCGCCGTGACCCGGGTGGAAGAAGGCGATCGCGAGGAAAGGCGGTGCGCCGGCGAGGTGTTCAGCCGGCTCGCCGCTCGGCCACCTGCTTGCGCTCCATTTCGTTCAGGCCGCCCCAGATGCCATGGGGCTCATGAATACGGATGGCGTAGTCGAGGCACTCGCGGCACACGGCGCAGGTTCGACAGATCGCCTTGGCCCGCTCTTCGCGCTGGATCTTCTCGTCCTTGCGCTCGGCGTGCGCCGGGGGGAAGAACACTTCGGCATGCGGCCCGCGGCACGCGGCCCTGAGCTGCCACGAATCTGCCGACTGCGCCACGAACCCCTCCCTTTGATGGTCCCCCTCCGCTGAACGTACTCGGCGCACCAAGCGGAAACAAGGGGTGTGATCAGGCATTTCCCTTCGGTGGCAGCAACGGTGGCGATGCTTCTTCACCCGACCACGGGTCGTGGCCGAACAAACCCACTCCTCGCTCGCCCAATGACCTGGCGGACCACGGCGGCAACCCAGCGAGAAGAGGGGTGGACGCTACGCTCGAGAAGGTCATGGACCTCCGCGACTTCTTCCGGCAGAGCCGGGTCCTGATCGTGGCGGGCAAGGGTGGCGTGGGCAAGACGACGGTGACCGCCGCCCTCGCCCACCTGGCGTCGCACGCCGGGCTGTCGGTGTTGGTGGTCGAGCTCGAGGGTCGCGAAGGGCTGTCCACCGCCTTCGGGCAGGAGGGGCGGCTCGATTACGCCGGCTCGGTCCTTCGGGCGGCCGGGGCGACGCCAGAGGACGGGGAGGACGACACGGCGGTGCCAGCGGGCTCTGTCCGGGCCCGGACCATCACTCCTGACGACGCCCTCCTCGAGTACCTGGCCGACCATGGCCTCGGACGGGTGTCCAAACGGCTCATGGCCACGGGCATCGTGGATCTGGTGGCCGGCGCCATTCCCGGCATCAAAGACATCCTGGTGCTGGGCAAGATCAAGCAGATCGAGCGCAACCGGCTGGCCGACGTGATCCTCGTCGACGCGCCGGCCACTGGCCACACCCTGACCTTCCTGTCGTCGGCCTCGGGTCTGCTCGACGCCGCCCGGGGTGGTCCCATCCGGTCCCAGGCGGCCGACGTCGTCGACCTGCTGTCCGACCCGACACGCTGCCAGGTCGTTTTGGTCACCTTGCCCGAGGAAATGCCGGTCAACGAGGTCGTCGACGCCGCCTTCGCCCTCGAGGACCGGGTGGGGGTGGCTCTGGGGCCGATCATCGTGAACGGCTGCTATCCGCCCCTGTCCGCCGGGGCGACGCCGGCCACCGACGCCGCGGCCGAGGCCGGAGTAGAGATCTCGGGGGATGCCATCTGCGCCCTCGACGCCGCCCGGAGGTTCCGCATGGTCCGCCAAGGGTTGCAGGACGAACAGCTGGCCCGCCTGGCCCACGAGCTGCCGCTCGACCAACTCCGTATCCCCTACCTCTTCGCCCCCGTCATCGGCCCCCCCGAGATCGACGCCTTGAGCGACGCGTTGGCCACCGGGATCGATGGGTTGCGCCATCCGGCCGACATCGCCTCGTGAGCACCTCCCCGACCTCCCCGGGCCCCTCGGCAATGGACGCCGTGGTGACCGAGCGTTCGATCATCATCTGCTGCGGATCGGGGGGGGTGGGCAAGACGACCACGGCGGCGGCGCTCGCCCTCGAGGCGGCCCGCCGCGGGCGAAACGCCTGCGTGGTGACCATCGACCCTGCCCGGCGGCTGGCCAACGCCCTCGGCCTCGACGAGCTCACCAACCGGCCCACTCCCATCGAGGGAGAGTGGCCTGGTCGCCTCCACGCGCTGATGCTCGACCCCAAGGCGACGTTCGACGACCTGGTGGCCCGGTACGCCGACTCGGAGGACCAGGCCGAGCGCATCCGTCACAACCGCATCTACCGGAACCTCACGAGCTCGCTGTCCGGAACCCAGGAGTACATGGCGGCGGAGAAGCTCTACGAGCTCACCGAGGAGGACGATTTCGACGTCGTGGTGGTGGACACGCCACCGACCCGTAATGCGCTCGACTTCCTCGACGCCCCCGGCCGCCTGACCCGGTTCCTCGAGAACCGGGTCTTCCAGGCGCTGATGAAGCCCACTCGGGCCGGCCTTCGGTTCATGGGCGTGGCCGCCCACGCCCTGCTGCGGACCATCTCCCGAGTAGCCGGTGCCGACATCGTGAGCGACGCCGTGGCCTTTTTCCAGGCCTTCGAAGGCATGGAAGAGGGCTTCCGCATCCGGGCCGGACGGGTGCGAGAGCTGCTCCGCCAGCCCAGCACCGCCTTCGTGCTGGTCGCCTCTCCTCGCGCCGATTCGGTCGGAGAGGCGGTGCACTTCGCCGACAAGCTGGGCGAGACCGGCATGTCGGTGAGCGCCTTGGTGGTCAACCGGGTCCAGCCCCGCTTCGCCGACGACGCGCTGGTTGCCCGCCTGCCGGCGGCGACCGGAGCCCAGATGGACGGGCCCGGGGCCGCGCACGGGCCAGAAGACCCCTCCTGGGGTGCGCTCGACGAGCTCGTGGCCAACCTGCGCGGCTACACGGCGGCGTCGGACCGCGAGGAGCAGGCCTACGCCGACCTGGTCGCCAAGGTGGCCCCCGCTCCCGTCTTCAAAGTGCCGCTGCTGGAAACCGACGTGCACGACCTCTCCGGGCTGGCCGCCGTCTGCGACCTGCTGTTCGGCCGTAGGGGGTCGTCATCGGGAGCACCGGTGGCCACAAATGCGCCACCAGTCGGGAGCTAGCCTGGCACCCGTGCCCACGATCCTGGTGGCCAGTGACGCCCCGTCGGTCCGGGCCGAGATCGCCGCCACCGTCAGCCGGCCCGAGCTGACCATCCTCGAGGCACGTTCGGGCCCCGAGGTCATGGCCGCTGTGGTCGACGAGCTCCCCGACCTGGTGATTGTCGACCTGCAGATGGGGAACATGGGAGGCATGGCCGTCTGCCTCGAGTTGCGCCTCGAAGCCTCGTACGACCAAATCGGTCACGTTCCGGTGCTGATGCTGCTCGACCGACGTCCCGACGTGTTCTTGGCACGAAGATCGGGGGCCGAAGGTTGGCTCGTCAAGCCGCTCGACCCGATCCGACTGCGACGGGCGACGACCGCGCTTCTCGAGGGTGGCACGTTCTACGACGAGTCGTACCAGCCACTCTCGATCACCTCCGCCCCCGCCGTCAGCTGATCAAACCGTAAAGTCCCGGCCCGGCCGTGCGCTTGTTCCGTCATCGAGCAGACGAGTCGCCGGACGGCTCTCGCCACCGGGTGGGCCGCCATTCCGGACGTGGCCGCGCCGATGGGCCGTTGGGCCGTTCGACCAATGGGGGTGACGAGCAGGAGCAGTTCATCATCGATGCCCTCAACGACCTCCGGGACATGCAGGTCCGGGAAGTCATGACGCCTCGTGTCGACGTGGTCGCGCTCGCGTTGCCCCTGACCGTTGACGCCGTGTCGCGGGCCGTCCGCGAGTCGGGGCACAGCTGCTTCCCCGTCTACCTCGACGACCTCGACCACCTGGTTGGCGTGCTGTTCGTCAACGACCTGTTCCGGGCGGGCTGGATGGTCGGCCGCGAGACGGGCGGGTCGAAAGGTGCGCGCAGCCCATCGGGCGGCACCGAACCCGGGGACGACGCCCTTGGCCCGGAGGAGACGGGGTCGCCGGCTCCAGCCGTCGGCAGCAAGGACCCCGGGCCCATCGACCTCTCCCGGCGACTCCGCCAGCCATTCCTCGTGCCCGAGTCCCGGCTGGTCCTCGACGTCCTGGCCGAGATGCGCAGGCAGCGGCGGGCCTTCGCCGTCGTGGTCGACGAGCACGGAGGCGTCGAAGGCGTCCTCACCGTGAAGGACCTGCTGGGCGCATTGGTGGGCGACCTGGCCGACGAGTTCGACCGGGACGACGAGCCCGAGATCGTACGGGTCGACGGCAACCGCTGGTTGGTCGATGGGCGCACCAGCGTGGACGACCTGGAGGACGCCCTCGACATCGCCATCCCCGAAGGCGAGTACGTCACCGTCGGTGGCTACCTGTTCGACGCTTTCGGCCACATCCCCGCTGAAGGTGAGCGCTTGACCATTGGCGACTGGGAATTGCGGGTGACCGAGATGGACAAGCGCCGAATCGCCAAGGTGGTTGCCAAACGCCTGCGTCCGGTGACCACCGCCGATGACCCTGCCCGGGCCAGCCCGGGATCTGCCCCGAGCACCGTCGGTTAGCATCGGCTTTCCCCGGGATCGGCCCTATGCCGGTTCCGTCGACGGGCTGTGGCGCAGTTTGGTTAGCGCGCTGCGTTCGGGACGCAGAGGTCCCCGGTTCAAATCCGGGCAGCCCGACCAAATAAATGCAGGTCGACCGGCCTTCATGTCCCGGTCGCTTTTCGATTTTGGGAATCTGTCGAGATTTGTGGCGCGGATGAACTTTCTGAGCGAAAGGTAAGCCTCAAGATCCTCAACCTCGGAATCGATACCGGCACCCCAGCGGGGAAACTCGTCTACAGCATCATCGCCGCCGTAGCCGAAATCGAGCGGGACGTTCTCATCGAACGCAGCAGCTCCGGCTTGGCTGCCAGGCGTGCCCGTGGCCGCAAGGGATGTAGGAAGAGAGAGTTTCTCCGACCGCCGTTCGAAAGGCCCAGGAGCAATACGACAAAGGGGAGCTATCGGTGACTGAGATCACTCGACCGAGCATGTGCGGTCGTTGATCTCGCACTGTCGGTTACTCATCGAGAGACACCCCGCCTGGACAAGCAAGGCGAGAACTGTTCGAAATGACCCGCCAGAGGTAGACCTTTCGTGTGTGTCTTTGCCCGCGTGCTGGATCCGAAGTCCTTCGTCATTGAAGTACCGCCCCTTGTTTCGAGCCAAGGCTTTGCTCAACCGCACTACCTTCGAGGACTCACCGGCATGGTCGAGCGACTCCGCAAGGCTGCGAGGTAGCTCCTGCGTTTGACTGTAGACATGCAGGCTCGACCACGACTCGTGGGCCGAAAACGAACGACCTTTTGGGTGGCGTCGCCAAGTATGGGATCGGGCAGTCGTCCGGGACCGGATGATGGCAGGCAACGCCATCCGGATCAACTATCGACAAGCCAGGGGCAATCGAGTCTGAAGGGGCGCATGCTCGTGAGCGTCTACGCCGGGGGTGGGAGAAGGTTTGACCGCCAACATTCACGACGGCAATGCCTGAAAGAGAGCCGACCAAACCGGGCCGCGATCCGTCTGTTCGTCTCCGGCGCACACCTCCACCAAAGCCCCATCATGAACAGATACGGGTCGGACCTTGACGTCAAGGGATCTGCGTACCGGGAACGGTGAAGGCCCGGATAGCGCCATCCTGACCAGCCACATAGGTCACTCCGTTCTGAAGCGTGGCCGGGGACAACGGCATGGTGCTCTGGTACACCCAGGTCAGCTCACCCCCGAACTTGTCGGCGTAGATCTCTCCATCGGCGAAGGTGGCCACCGCCCAGTCGTCCGCCGCCGTGACGCCGGTCACCGCTGAGGTTTCTTGTGTGAGGTGCCGCTGCACTTCGCCGTCGGACAGCCCAAGGAAGTACAAGTCCCCAGTGGCATCACCAACGACGTAGGCGGGATGGGAGCCATCGGTCCAGTAGGCGCCGGTGGCGGCCACACTGCTCCCGGCATTGAACGTCCATACCACCGCCCCCGTCGTCTCCGAGAGGTCATAGACCATCCCGCTGTGGGACCCTACGTAGACGTTGCCGTTGTCGATCGTGGGGGTCGCCGTGACGGCGCCGCCCGTCTTGACGGACCACAATGTGGCACCGGTTGTCATGGAGAGAGCGGTGATCGACCCGTCCGAGTCACCGACGACAACCTCACCATCTGCAGGATCGACAGAAGGTGAGCCCATGACCGCTCCCCCCACGTTCACGTGCCAGTCGACCGCGCCAGTCAATTGGTCGAGGGCATAAACCGTGCCGTCGTCCGAGCCCACGAACACTCGGCCGTCCGCTGTTGCCGGGGATGACTCGACCGGGCTCGACGTGGCAGTCTGCCAGGCAAGCTCGCCGGTTCCCTTTGAGAGTGCCTCGACACTTCCAGCGGTGGTGCCGAAGAAAACGAACCCCGACGCCACTGCCATCGAGGAGTCCACGGCGTTTCCAGCCGCATAGGTCCAGATCGGTTGACTGTTCTGCACGTCAAGAGCGGTGATGGTGCCAGCATCGTTGGCGAAGTAGGCAACGTCGTCGACGACCACGGGGGCCGAGAGGATCTCTCCGCCCGACGGGTAGCTCCATGCCTCCGTCAGGAACTCGCCATGGCTACCAACGATGTGCTGGTCCCAGGTCAAGTCATTGGGCTCGTAGCCCTGATGGAGGCTCCCATCGCCGGCTGATTGCCACTGGTTGGAAATGTCGACGGTGGCCGACGACGACGAGCCGGAGCTGCCACCGGTGGCCGTCAGCGCGCTGAGTCCGAATGCCGCGGTCGCCGGAATGACCACCGATAGCGAGAAACCACCGGCCGAGCCGGCCCTCGTCGAGGCGAGCTTGGAACCGGCCAGGGCGATGTCGACGGTCTCGCCCGGGGTGAACCCGGAACCGGTCAGGCCGACCGAGGCGCCAGGCGCAACCCAGATGGGGCCGTTCACCGCCAGATGGGCTGCCGACCTGAGATACCCCACAGTGAAGGACGTGCGCGACGAACTTGGCACGGATGAGTAGGCGCTGAGGTCCGCCAGTCCATCAGTACCGGTGGCAGAAGCTTGGACGGCATAGACGCCCCCACTCGGAGGGATCGGGAAGCTGGCTGTCCAGTCTGTCGACGAGGAGCCGGGGTCAGCCAGAGTCGCTGAGTTGTCAACGAAACCGGAATTCCAAAGTCCGGTCGCCGCATCCCACCATGGGCCGTCTGAACCGCCGGATTGGATGGCGACATTGACGGTGGCGATGGAGGTGCCGCCCGCCGTCCCGCTAATGATCGCGTCGCCGTTGGGGTTGGTCAGCTTTCCACCGTTGGTCGGCGTAGTGACGAGCGTGGTCGGGGACCCTGAATTGGATCCCCCGACGGCAAAGTCGTAGAGGAAGCCGGAGCCTGAAGCTACGTAGAAGTTGCCATCGCTCTCGGCTACCGAGGTGACCGCGTACCCGCCCGTTTGGTAGTGGTAGAGGAGGGTGCCCGATTCTGCGTCGAGCACATCGAGGTTCCCCGCAAGATCGGTGACAGCCACAACCTCCTTGCCCGCAGGACCCACCACCGCCGCCGCCGAGTCCGAGGGCGAGGTACCGACCCAGTTCCACACCGGGCTTCCGGTCACCGCATCAAGACACAGCACGCCGGTAGGTCCGGGGATGATGACGTGATCACCGAGGACGGCTGCGGTGCCTCGGTCGGGTTTGGCTCCCAGGTAGTCCGCATAGTCGAAGCGCCAGTACAACGCACCCGTCGTTAGGTCCAGTGCATACGTATAGCCACCGTTGTTCGAGATGTAGACCGCCCCGTCGGCGAACCCGTTCACGCCGGGAGCCGTGACCGAGGCCCCGGTGCCGACATCACCCTCTGCCGTGTTCTGTGTCTTGTAGCTCCAGACCTTCTTGCCGGTGTTGGCATCCAGTGCGTACACCGTTGCATCAGGATTGTCACTGCCTAGGAGCAACAGACCTTCGCCTTTCGCGTCCACCGCGTACGAGTAAGGATCCCAACTTCCGGCCGAACTGTTGAAGTTGAGGAACTTCCACTCGGTGGAGCAGGTCGCGGCGCTGATGCCGTAGACGGGCCCGTCAGGGTTGATGCCGTTGTCGCCGATGAAAACGGTCTCCTGACCTCCTGGAGGAGTTCCGATGGTGGGTGTGGCGTAGTCGATCGACTGCAGAGGTGCTGATTGACAAAGGGTGGCGCCAGTAGCGGCATTCAGTTTGAAAAGAACCGGGGAAAAGCTTCGCGCCACCCACACGTCACCGTCCGCCACCAGCGGCGTGGAGGTGATCGCCGAACCGAGGTTCTTGGACCAGAGAATCGCTCCGGTGGCGGCGTCGAAAGCTGTAAAGCTCCCCTCTTCGTTTCCCTGATAGACCACCGTCTCGCCCAATTGCTGGTCGTACTGGACGACGGGGGAGGACTCCGACTGAGTCTGATCAGGCACCATCCATCTGACGCCCAGTTGAGATGCGTTATCCGTCGAGATGGAGGGATCCGCAGACACTCCGCTATCACCGGCGTCATGGGCATACTTTGGCCATGTGTAGTTCGTCGCAGCGGCGACTCGCGGCGCGGCCGCGGTCGGTTTGGCCATGGCGAAGCAGGCCAATCCTATGATCAGCGCAGCCGAGATTGCTGTCGCACTCCGCCGTGGCGTATGCATGATCCCCAACGCGTTCTTCTTCATGGGCGCCCCTCACGTCGACAAGCTTCTCTTCGCACGGTACTGCGATCGATCGATTGGCACAACGAAAATTGGGTAGATGCACCTGCCGGTAAATAGCCGACATTGACGGTTCGACGTGCCATTCCAACGCACTAGGTGTGTGTGAGAAAACTGGGATGGAAAGATTCTTGTCAGTCCACCAGTGATTCACAGAAATACATGGTCGGCCACCATCTCCGTTCCAATCATGCCTGCGGCGTAATAATGCTCAATTGGTTCGAGGAACGATCGAGACGGCATGAGAAAAGAGGGCGGGCATGGCCCGGAAACGGATCTGGTTAGCTGGTGCGGTCGCACTGTTGGCGGCGGCCGGCGCCGTCCTTGCATGGCAGCTGGGCGACAGTGGCCACCCGACCAGTGCGGCGTCCGGAGGCCAGCCGAAGGTGACCACCACGGTTCCAAGCACAACGGTCCCCAGCACGGCAGGGGGAACGGCGTCGCAGCTGCCCGGTCCCACCGGAGCAGGCAGCGTGGCACTGGGCATCTACGTAAAGCCGGCTGCGGCCGTCGGCAACCAGGAGTCGGCGGTCGGCCAGTTCGAGTCCAGCATCAACCGCCGGCTGGCCGTCGTGCAGACCTTCGCCGGATGGGAAACCGCATCTGGCTCCTTCGTCCCGTTCCCCAAGACGTTCGCCGCCTACGCCGAGTCGATCGGGGCCACGCCGATGATCACATGGCAGCCCGAGCAGGCGGTGACAGCAAGCCAGGCGCCGGGCGGCCTGCTCGCCGATCAGCCCAACTTCTCCCTGGCGGTGCTCTCCTCCGGCCGTTACGACGGCTACATACGCACGTGGGCGACGGAGGCAAAGGCATTCGGTCGGGTCGTCTATGTCCGTCTGATGCACGAGATGAACGACCCGACCTACCCGTGGAGCATCGGAGTCAACGGCAACACCAGTCCCCAGGAGTACATCACAGCATGGCGGCATATTGTCGGTATCTTCCAACAAGAAGGTGCCAATAATGTGCACTTTGTGTGGTGCGTAGGTGCCAAGCCCGCTAGTCCAAATGTTGCCATGTTCTTTCCGGGTGACGCCTGGGCCTCGTGGGTCGCCATCGATGGGTACAATCGCGGAACACCGTGGGAGTCATTCACATCAATATTCTCCGAGGCATACGCAGAGGTAACTGCGGTCAGCACACTTCCATTGATGATTGCCGAGACAGGTTCGGTCGAAGAGCCGGGCAACCCCAGTGCCAAGGCTGACTGGATCACTTCTGCCTTCGAACAAGAGATCCCGCAGCAATTCCCAAGAGTGCGAGCCGTGCTGTACTTCGACGCACCTGGACGCGGCTTCTCGTATGCCCTCAACTCATCGCCTCAGGCGCTCACCGCCTTCACACAGGTTGCCGCATCCTCGCTTTACCAGGCGCCTGCTCCTGATTGAATCGGGAGTGCTCACAGTCGACCAATGCGGCATTCTTGTGAAGGGACAGCCGGCGAGCGCCGGGCGTCTTCCTTCAGGGACTTGATCTTCGGCGCGCCGTCGGCGGAATTGGTTGGCCGTCCTCCGACGGAGCTGGTGGGCAGTCACCCGTGGCGGGCGTGCCGTGGAGATGGCGAGGATCGCGATGCGTGGGTCTCGCTTCGGGTCGCCATAGAGACCCTTGAGCGGGAATACAGCGGTGCTGCTCAGCGGAGCAGATGCTGGAATATGGCAGCCGAGGGTTCACCTCGAACGGTTGTTACACGATTTTCCTCGCGACTCCTGACGGTTGATCGCCGGATTGATTCCGTTCAGGCGGTTGCCGCGTAGTAGTCGGTCGCGTCTCCCTGAAGGGATTCGCTCGGACGGTCGTCGAGCCCCACCGGAGTGATCCCTGCTGTCGTCACTCGCTGGACCTTCCGGTGGCGCGACCCGTAGTCGTAGATGGCGTAGTGCTGCGTTGCCCGGTTGTCCCAGATAGCCACGTCGCCCTCTCGCCATTGCCAGCGAACGGTGTTCTCCGGACGAGTGACGGCGGCCTGAAGGGTCCGGAGGATGTCGATCGATTCGGCTGACCGGTAGCCCACGACCCGCTGGGCGAACCCTCCGAGCAGAAGGGCCGGCTCCTTCGTCTCGGGGTGAACCCGTACGACCGGGTGCTCGGTCTCGAAGACGGTCGAGGTGAACTGGCGGAGGTGATCGATCTGCTCGGGTCGTGACCGTCCGGTTACCCGGGCCACGTCGGCCCGCCCGTAGTCCTGGCCGTTCGTGTGCACCGCTCGAAGCTGGTCGGCCATGGCCCTCGTCGCGGTCCGAAGGTCGCTGTAGCCAGCGACAGTGCTCGCCCAGAGCGTGTCGCCCCCGATTTCCGGGATCACTTCGGCCCGCAGGAAGGAGTAGACGGGCGGGCGCTCGACGAAGGTCACGTCCGTGTGCCAGTGGTTGGCGGCCGATCCAGCCTGCGAGTCGAGGTCGAACAGTGCCGGGTCGATCGGGCTGCCCGGCAGGGTCGGATGCGCACGGGTGACCCGGCCGAACCGCTGAGCCAGCGCCACGAGCTCGATTGCCTCCAGGTCCTGGTCCCGGAAGAACACCACCCGGTGGGCGTGTAAAGCGTTCCTGATGGCCCCCACGTCGCCGCTGCTCACGTCCTTCAAATCGATGCGCCCCAGCTGAGCGCCGATCCGGGGCGTGAGCGCCACTACATCGACCTTGGCGTTGACTTCCATCACCGTCATTTCACAACCTCACCGTCCACTCGGCGACCGTCCGATGGCGCCGTTCGGTGGCCACGTCGGCCGGTTCGCCCGACTGCGCCGCCCGCGCTGGTCCCCCTCAATCTGACGGAAACCTCGGCCGACTATTTCCTAGTTTCTTGATGATATTTATCATATTTTGCGGCCGCACGGTCGGGCACAAGGCGAGGTCACTCGACGACCGACCGATCGGCCGGCCATCATCACCACCGCCCGCCCGAACCTGACCCGACCTTCTGCCGGGCGCCTACGGACACAGCCGCCGCCCCGCCCGAGGAACTGGCCCACGTTGCCGCCTTCAGCCCTGCTCGACCACGACACGTTCGAGCCCGTCCGGCAGTGGGAGGTGTCTCGCGGCCCGCAGTTCCTCGTCAGGAGGCGAGGTCGCTCCGAATGGCCTCCACGTCGGTGGCCGCGAAGCGATAGGAGTAACCGGTGCGTCGGCTGAGGGCCACCACGTTGCCGCCGGTCGGACTCTGCACCGGCACGGCAAGAAACCAAGCCGACAGCCTCCCGATCGGCCGGACAAAGCGGGAGCCGGGCCACGCCGCCGTGGGCACGCCGTCGTGGAGGGCGCGGTGGGCGACTTCCGGCAATTCCTCGGCCGATGCAGGAAGAACAGAGTGCAGGGGAACGTAGCCCGAACGTTCCGGCGACGTCCGGTCCTTCCAGCAGCTGAGGAGCTCGATGTCGGAGTTGGAGCGTTTGATGGCCCGCGCCAGGTCACGGCCGTCTCGCTCCACTTGCTCCGCCAACTTCATCTCGACGATCAGTGAACCGCATTCGGTCTCTTGCAGCTCGGGGAACACGGTGCAACCGACGGCGCGCTCGACGTCGGCGTGCACCTCCTTCAGTGCCTCCGTTGCATCCGAGATAGCCACCCGCACCTTGTCGGGCCGCACCTTGTCGGGGCCTATCACCGTAATAGATCTTGGGTGCTCAATCGGGAGGCCTCGACGCGCTCGACAGCGCGCTCAACGAGCGTCTCGACGCGGATCAACTCCTCGACGTCACGCCGCTGATTTACCACCGCGGCGCGGGCGTTCCTCGCCGCGCCGGCCGAGCCGAGGTCACGAACGGCCTCGTAAAGGCCGACGAGGAAGCGGGGCACGAGGTCGGAGGACGGGCCGGGCGCGTCCCATCCTCGCCGACCGGGTGAAATGTCCTCGGCCGCAGTGTCCGATGGGACCGGCGTCGGCTGGCTGGCGGGTCTGCCTCTGCCGACGCCGGCCCCATCCCCGGCGGTGCCGGAGGGTGGATCCGGCACCTTGTCTGACCGGCGGCTTGGTGCCCACTCTCCCGTCAGAGCAGTGCTCACGTCACCGACTCGGTGTGTGAGCGCTCGTCTCCGGCGGGTTCCGATCTCGGATTCGACGATCGGGGAGGGTTATTCGTGGCGAAATGCGGGAACGGTGACGAAACGCCGGAGTTGCTCAGCGAGACGGGGCGTCGATCCTCCCGGGGGGAAGGTTGGATCGACGACCGGCGCAGTCGCCACGGCGTTCCCACGGGAACATCCTAAGCCTAGAAAATCGACCTGACAAGTCATATTTGTACGGAATGGCAATTCTCCGCTCCACGGCTCGGCTCCGGCTCCGGGCTCGACTCGGGCCCGGACAGCACCCCCAGACCCACCCGGGCGCCGCTTCCTGCCGTGGGATTCGTTCGTCGGATAGCTTCGGAAGGTGCGGGTGGTCATCCTCGGGGCCGGGTTCGGAGGACTCGAGCTGTCGACACGGCTCTCCTATGAATTCGGAGAGGACGTCGATGTCGTTCTCATCGACAAGAACGAGGGCTTCATCTTCGGATTCTCGAAGCTCGACGTCATGTTCGGTCGGAAGGTGGAATCCGACGTCACCCACTTGTACCGCGACCTCGGCAAACCCGGCCTCCGGTTCATCCAGACCGCCGTCCGCTCCATCGACCCGGCGGCCAAACGCATCGAGACGGACGCGGGCACTTTCGACGCCGACATCGTCGTCATCGCCCTCGGAGCAGATCTGGACCCATCGGCTACCCCCGGGTTGATCGAAGGTGGACAGGAGTTCTACACCGTGCGCGGTGCATTCGGGCTGCGTGAGGTCTTGTCGAACTTTCGGGGTGGCCGGGTCATCGTCGGTGTGACCTCCACGCCGTTCAAGTGCCCGCCAGCGCCGAGCGAAACGGCTCTCCTGCTACATGACTTCCTCACGGCGCGCGACCTGCGGGCGAATTCGACCATCTCGCTGGTCATGCCGCTCGGTGCTCCCATCCCCCCGTCGCCTGCCGCCTCGGAGGCCCTGCTCATTGCCTTTGACGAGCGCAATATCAACTGGTGTCCCGAACGGCTGATCGTCGGTCTCGAGCCCGACAGAAAGGTGGCCCTCCTCGGTGACGAGACGGAGATGGCCTATGACCTCTTCCTCGGCGTACCCGTCCACCGGGCACCGCGAGTGGTACAAGAGTCAGGGCTGTGTGTCGACGGCTGGGTTCCTGTGGATCCACTCACTCTCGAGACTTCCTTTCCCGACGTCTACGCCGTGGGCGATGTCGCCAGCGTGGGGACTCCTAAAGCCGGCGTGTTCGCCGAAGGCCAGGCCGCGGTCGTCGCCGACCAGATCATCTCGCGATCGCGAACCGGATCGGTGCCCGCGACCTATGACGGCAGGGGCACGTGCTATTTGGAGTTCGGCCGCGACATGGTCGCTCGGGTCAGCGTCACTTTCCTAAGCGGACAGGCTCCGATTGGCGATCTCGAAGGGCCGTCGGAGGAGATCGCCGCCGACAAAGAGATGTTCGGCACCAGCCGCATTCAACGGTGGTTCGATCGCGGTTGGCCTACGCCACACTGAAGACCCGTCTTTGCGAGCCCGCAGTTAGGGCGTTCCCTACAGTCAGGAACCCGAGCCCTCCAGCACTTTGAAGGCCAGGTGCCGTCCTCGCTTCTGACCAATGGCCAGGGCGAACCACAGGCTCCCTACCCCGTCCACCACGTCGTGAGCGCCCTCACCGGTGTACACCGGACGGAGCCCCACCGCTTTGATCAGAGCTTCCACCGTTCCGCGATCGGCTTCCCCAGCCGAAAAGAACATGTCTGCGTTCGTGTCACCGAAGTTCGGATCGGCCAAGTTCTCGAAGCCGAGACTATTGAAGGCCCGGGCGTAACGGGCGTCCGGTACGGTAGCGATGATGGCGTCGTAGCTATTTGCCGGGCCGTCTCCACCGAAGTTGTTGGCGGCGTCGACCACCAATATGTCGCCGATGGAGTCGGCATGCTCCCGGACGAGCTCCGCCACTGCTGACCCCGGGAGGGCTAGGACAACCACCTCGGCGTCGAGGAGCGCCCCGGGAACATCGGCGACCGTGGCTCCCGAGTCGCCGGCGGCATCATCGCTACGCGGTTTACGGGAGCCGAACACCACCGTGTGCCCATGCCTGGCACACGCCCGGCCGATGGTGCCCCCGATGTTGCCCGTCCCAATTACCGCAATCCTCATGACGAACCACCTCTCTGGTTGTGCCGTTGGTAGGCCCTGAAGCATCGAACTCCCCCCACTGCCAGACAGCGCCAGGGAGCCCTCGTTTGTTCCCGGGACTGGAGGGGGCCTTTCCGGCGGCGCGAACTAGTGCAGGGAGACGGCTGCCACCGGCTTGGAGGCAAAGATGTTGAGCCCGAGCTTCTCCGACACATATCGGGTCGCCAGCTGTCCGCGGACGCTGTTACCGGCGTCGTCGAGAAGTGGTGAGAAAGTCCCCAGCCCTCCCTTGCCGGGAGAGATGGTCACGATCCCGCCCCCAACTCCGCTCTTCCCCGGCAGACCCACTTGGTACAGCCAGTCGCCAGAATGCTCATAGAGGCCCGCGGTCGCCATCGCAGCAAGAACATGCTTGCAGTTGAAGGCTTCGATGACCTTGTCACCGGTAAGAGGATTGACGCCTCCTCCGGCCAGCGTGGCGCCCATCACCGCCAGGTCGGAGGCGCTCACAAGAAGCGAGCCCTGACGGGTGTAGATATCCGTCGTCTCGTCAGGGTCCGCGTACAGCCGCCCGTAGCTCTCCAAGAGGTGTGCGATGCCCTGGTTCCGCCGATTGGTCTCGGATTCTGAGGCGTAGAGGTCCACATCGAGGTCGAGCGGACGGCCGGCAAACCGCGAGAGCCCCTCGTGGATCAACTCCCACTTCTCCTCCTTGGTGTCGCCTGGCACCAAGCTGGTGGTGGCCAGGGCTCCGGCGTTGACAAGGGGATTCATGGTGCGCTCCTTGTTCAATTCGATGGCCATGACCGAATTGAAGGCCAGTCCGGTGGCATTGACTCCGAGCTTTCGACGTGCCTCCTCGTGACCCACGGCATCGCACACCAAAGCGAAGACAAACGCCTTGGAAATGCTCTGCAGTGAGAAGAGATGGGCGGCGGCGCCGACCGACGCGCCCCTTCCCTCGACCCCGAAGATGCTGACCCCGAAGAGCTTCGGATCGACGTTGGCCAGCGCCGGGATGTAATCGGCCAGGGCACCCTCGTCCACCGAACGGTACCGGTCGTAGACCTCGACCAGCAGCGACTCGACCACTTCCAGTGTGGGAAGGTGGCCGGTGGACACCACCGAGGTGGTGGTCATCTCGTGAAACGGCAACGGAATATCCACCTGGTCCCACCTTTCTCACTTGCTCGGAACGAGGCTAAGAGCGTCGCCGGGCGATTTCATACTTAGGCGCAGGCCGAGGCGCAAGTGCTGGCGCCATTGAGGTGTCGGTCTGTGGTCCGCGGATCTACGAGGACGTCGTCACCGAACTGTCCGGGCAGAGCGAGCCCGCCCTTGCCCATCTCGGATGGTGCGCTCCACTGCGACGGTAAGTGGCAGATCATCTTGACTCCGACGGCGCTTCCGTCGGGCGGAGCTCGACCGTCGACAGCCGCGGTGACGGCGTATATCGAGGAGCATCGGGACACCGACCTCGTGTACGACCTCCAAGCGGCGTCGGGCCCGGGTGATTCTCTCCAGAGCCCCGAGACCGGTGATGGCTCTGCGCTACGGGCCACCTCGTCGGCCCATCACGACGTCGAGCGCCGGCCAGGGTGGACCCTCACGTAGGGCGCTGACCAATTGTCGGGCTGCTCGTTGCCCGTTCGGGAATTGGTCGCCCAGGCTCCAGCGCCACGCCGCGACCATCGCAAGGACGAGGATCCGGCACTCGCCGAGGAGTTCTTGGTCCGCGTCCGGATAACGCTCGCTGACCTCTTCGGGCACATGGGCGAGGTCGAATTCGACAGGCCCACGGCAACACGTCTCAAGGTCGATGAAGAGCGGCCCGTTCTTCGTGCTGAGCACGTTGCCGGGGTGCGGCTCGCCGTGCAGCAGCTGCTCGGGGGCGCCGCGATCGCCGATAGCTCGTCTCACGCTTCGTAACGTGTTCCCGAGAAGCTCCCGGTCGGCGTCGGCGAGCGCCGGAGTGTGGTCGCGCCTCGCAACCAGCTGTTGAGCCTCTGCGACTCGATCCGTGAAGTGCGGCGTCGTGACATCGAGCTTCCGCATGCTGGCATGCAGCCGCTCAAGCGCATTCGCGTAGTCGTCTGGTGAAACCTCTCGAGGCGTCACAGGTTCGTAATAGGTCCACAGCGTGACTACAAAGCCTTCACGCTCGTAGACGAGCGGCTCCACTCGAGGATCAAGAGCAGCCACGGGGCTCTCGGTTTCGGCGAGCCGTTGAGCAACCTCGACTTCGAACTGTGCGACGTGATGGCCGCTAGGTGCGACTCGGGCAAGGACGTCGCACGGCAGCAGGCGTAGAGCTAGCCTGTTCGAATCGTTGAGAACGATCGCTTCGTCGGCTGTCAGGTCAAGCGCCGAGGCAATCGACATGGCCACAGGCAGCGCACGCTCAACTTCTGATGTCTGCACCTACGCCCTATCCTCGCCCCACCCTCGCCACTTTGGTTAGGACATCGATCTATGAGCCGGGGGGTCAGCAAGGCTAGGCGCCCAGCGACGTTGGAATTTCGCCTGCCTCAACTGCGGGTACCAAGGGCACCGAGACATCGTCGGTGCCCGCAACATCTCCGCCCGTGGCGGCGGCGCCATCGCATGGACGTTCACCGGTCCTGCCCGGCTCCGCACCGCCCCCAAGACGGGGAAGTCGCTCGTCGTGCATCTGCCTCCTCCAACCAATCGGGCTCGGCGGATACCGGCCACCAACGAGGATCAGGCAACGTGGCAAACGTTTCCTGAAGGGGCATTAGCGGCTCTGCAGACAACGGTAAAGCGCCTCTATGAGGGAACGGTTCCTCGTCGACTGCCACCGTGGGATCACGTGGCTCATCACATAGCCGAAGGCGATTCCGGCCTGCGGATCGGCAAACCCCAGCGCGCCACCCGTCCCGAAGTGGCCAAAGGCGCCGGGGTTGGGCCCGAAGGGCCGACGGGGCGTGGTCGGCTTGAACCCGAGGCCGAATGTGACCTCCTCGCCCAGCACGGGACAGAAGCCGACGGACTGCGGCCCGGTGGCCTCAGTCAGCAACTTTGGGGAAAGCAGCCGACCCGGCTCGAGCAGCGCAGCGTAGATGCGGGCGATGGCGGTTGCCGTGGCGTGTCCGTTGGTCGAGGGAATCTGGGCAGTTCGCCATTCCGGCGTGTTGACGACTCCCATCGACGAGTACCCCGGCGGATTGAAGTAGCCGAGCTGGGCCATGAGATCGTCCCCACTGAGGGCCTCCCGATCCACGGTGGGCGGTCGGTCGTCGATAGCCCAGATGACTTCTGCGCAACGATGGTGCTCCGCCGTCGGTACCCCGAACCACATGTCGGCATCGAGGGGCGCTATCACGGTTCGCAGGCATTCACCGGGGAGCAGGCCGGTGCCCCGATGGACGAGCTCTCCGATCAAGTGGCCGAATGTGTTCGTGTGGTACGCGTGTCGAGCTCCGGCCGGCCACCACGGTTCGGTGGCGGCCAAGGCGGTGGTCATGCGATCCCACCGCCAAAGGTCGTCGTTGGTCAGGGGCTCCCGAATGGCCGGGACGCCAGCCTGGTGACAAAGGGCCTGGCGGACAGTCACGCCCGCCTTCCCCTCGGCTCCGAATTCCGGCCACATGGAGGCCACGGGATCGTCCAGGTCAACCTCACTCCTGTCGACGAGTTGGAGCAGGAGGAGCGCGACGATGGCCTTACCGACCGAGTAGACGTTGACCAGGGTGTCCTGCTGCCACGGCCGGGTGCGACGGAGGTCGCTCCAGCCGCCAACCAGCTCCACCACGGCCTCATCCGCCAGATAGACGGTGAGCGCCGCGCCGACCTCGACCTGATCGGCGAAATTGGCGACGAACGCCTCCCGGACCGGGGTAAACCTGTCCTGGCAGTGGCCGGAGATGGGCGGCTGATTCGAGACGAACCTTTGGTCCGGTCCCGACACTGTCTTCACTCTTTGGTCGAAGCGGGGGCCATCGACGAAACGCGGGATCTCACCGCCCGGCCTCGTCCCATTCGGGATCAGGCTCGACGAATTGTTCGACAAGGGCGGCGAGGGCGATGCCGAAGAGCGTCCACTGCTGCGGAGCGCCTTCTGGGCCAGTCGGACGTTCGACAGTGCCAAGGCCGCCCACGTCCACTCGCTCCCGAAGGACGAGCCCCTCGGCCAGCGCTCCGGCCGCCACCGTGAGCTCGTGCACGGTGAGGGGGGCCCGGACCCGAAATCCGCAGTAGCGGAGCATGGCCGCGTACTGCTCCTCGTACCGGGCGGTCACGCGCTCGTAACCGATGACCAAGGCTTCCTGGACAGGCAAGACCGCACCATCTGACCCGGAGCCGGCCACGGCCAAGGCCCAGACGCTGACCCATGGGGGCCACGTCTCGGACTTGGCGACCGCCTCGATGTGGGCGGCGGCCGCCATGCGCAAGGCCTCGACCATGGTCTGCCGGCGCCCTTCGAGGCTGGAGCGATCACAGTGGGCGAGCACCGAGGCACCGGCCGCCAACGTCTCGTCCACGGCTGAAGAACCGCACTCACGGGCAAAGGTACTGAGCACGTCGACTTGGAAATCGGCCTGACTGTCCCAAATCCGTCCGATGACCGACGAGTTGGTGACCCGGACGCCGGCGGTCTGCATGAGCCGCTCGTAGACCCGCTTGAAGGTGAGGGCTTCGGCTCCGGTGCCGAGGCCCTCCTCGAGGATCACCTGGGTGCCGGCTTCGACGAGCAACCGACGAAGCTCATCTTTGGTGCGCCGGTGCTCTCGGCTGGGCCTCGACGGCATAATCCGCGAATTGTGTCAGCCAGGGCTCGGCGAAGGCCAAGTCGACGTGGGCAAAATCGAGGAGGGCCTCGGTCAGCGGTCGAAACGGAGCCCCGGGGAGCCAGCCCACGGACCCCGGTTTTCCACTCGAGGTGCCCATGGGCAGCTGTCCCCTAGGTCCTGCGGCACTCCTGCGGCCGCACTTGCGGCCGCACCTGCATACCGGCTCCCGCTGTGGAGCAGACGCTAGGCAATGCAATCGACGATTGCAAATGAGAGCACCGTGGGACGCGCTGGCTTCACACGACGGTGGAGGCGGGAATTTGTGGGTCGAAGTCCCCGGCTCAGGCCTATTTCGGCGGGAGGGCTGCCCATTCGCGGGGCCCGTGCTCACCTCGCCGCTGTGAGGAAGGACCGGCTGGGTCCCAGTCGGGGTCGATCTCGACGAACGCGTTCAGAAGCGCCTCGATCCCCACACTGAAGAGGGTCCATTCTTCGTCCTCGCCATTCGGTCCCGTCGGGCGAATGATGCTGCGAGTGCTCGCTTCGTCGACCCCGTATCGCAGGACGCAACCTTCGGCTAGTGCACCCGTCGCCACCGTCAGTTGACGGAGGGTGAGCGGTTGGCGGAGCCGGAATCCGAACGAGGAGAGCATCCGGGCGTAGGCGAGCTCGAAGCGCTGTGTGACCACCTCATAGCCCTTACGGAGCGCGTCGGCGACCGGGCCGCCGGCTGTGGTGTCCGGGCCGGTGCCGGCCATGACCAGCGCCCACACCCCGACCCACCGTTGCCACCGTTTGGAGGCTCCGAGGAGTTCGATGTGGCCTGCGCCACCGACTCGGGCCAACTCCCGCAGCGCACCCCGACGTCCCTCCACCGTTCTGCGATCGAAGCGGGCGAGCGATGGCTGTAGGGATCGGAAGGCGGACTCGAGTACCTCGCTTCCATCGCTCGACGCGATGGCAACGAGCACCTCGGTCTGATACTCCGATTGGTTGGCCCAGATCCGTCCGATGACCGATGCGTTCGTCACCCGGACGCCGGTGTTCTGCTCGAGCCATTCGAACACCCGTTTGAAGGTCAGATGGCCGGCACCGGTTCCGAGACCTTCTTCGACCAGTAGCTCGACACCGGCCGAGACCAACAAGTCGCGCAACTCGTCGCGACTCCTTCTGGTCGGGGTAGTGGAGTGGCGGGCCACGACTTGGACAGGATCGGCCATCTCTGGGCTCCTACCGGCCACGAAGGTCGGTCTCCAGGGGCATTCGTGAACCGCCGATCAGCTCCCACGAATACCCCTGGACGACCCGGCTAGCGGACCTCCCAATGTGGCCAGATCCTCCCACGACCACTTCCCGCAGCCACCGGTTCCCGCCGGTCCTGACAGTGTAGATGACGCGACTTAGGATCGCAAGCGCGAGTCGCGCCGTACGTCCGGTCATGCCGGCACCCAGTCGGGATCGATCTCGATGAACTGCTGGATCAGGGCCTCGACGCCGATGGCAAACATGGTCCAGGGTTGCTCGGCTCCCTCTGGTCCGGTCGCACGATCGATCCCATGGCTGGTGGTCTTGTCCACCCCGGCCCGGAGAGCACATCCTTGGCCGAAGGCAACGACGGACAGCGCCAATTGACGAACCGTGAATGGCTCTCGCATGCGCAGTCCGAGGACCTGCATGGCAGCCGCGTAGCTCTCCTCGTAGCGGTCGGTGGCGCGGATTTCGCCACGAAGGAGCGCCTCGACGATCGGCTTCTTGCGTGAGGAGCCTGAGTCGACCACGGCCAGCGCCCAAATCGCCATCCATCGCGACCACGTCGGGGAACGGAGGATCGAGTCGAACATGGCCCCGCATTCAGTTCGGCAGAGCTCCGCGGTCGCCCGCCATCTCGCCTCGGCGGTCGACCGATCCAATTCGTCGAGCCCCGGGAGCGACGCGGCGAACACATCGTCGGCATCGAGGACCTCGAGCTCGGCCATCATCGTGAGAACGTCCCTCTGGAATTCCTCTTGGTTCTCCCAGATGCGACCGATTACCGAGGCGTGCGTTACTCGAATGCCCCGTCGTTCCTCGAGATGTTCGAACGCCCGCTTGAAGGTCACATGCTCGGCGCCAGCGGCCAGTCCCTCTTCCCAGACGATCTCGGTACCGGCCTCGACAAGTAGCTGTCGCAAGTCCTCACGAGTGCGCCTCGGAGTCTGGCGCCGACCAGCTCCCGCCAAACCGAAGAGGACGCTGAGACCACCAGACGCCGCTGTCTGACCGCCGCTGTGCTTCTGATTGACCATATTGATGCGATTTACGTCGTTCAACCGGGCTTCCGAGACGGATTCCGCTGCTAATTGCGACTAGGGCCCAACTCGATCCGTGACGCCCCCAGCATAGTGGGTGCGGACGAGAATCCTCGTACGCGCCCCTCAACGGCCCTCGTCACCAGCCAGGGCACACCCATAGGATCGCGGCCGGTCCCGCTGAGGGATCGAGCGCCGACGGCGATGGGAGGGCTCGATGCAGATGGAGTACCGCCGGCTGGGTCGCTCCGGATTGAAGGTAAGCGTGCTCTCCTTCGGGTCGTGGGTGAGCTTCGGCCCCCAGCTCGCCGGGCAGCGGGCCGAGGACTGCATGGCCGCCGCCTACGACCGCGGCGTCAACTTCTTCGACAACGCCGAGGCTTACGCTGGCGGCGAGTCCGAGCGGATCATGGGCGAGGCCGTCCGGACCCTGGGCTGGCCCCGACACAGCTATGTGCTCTCCACCAAGTTGTTCTGGGGCCTCGAGGGCACCGTCAACATGCGGAACACCCTCAACCGCAAGTACCTGCTACATGCCATCGACGGCTCCCTCGACCGTCTCGGTCTCGATTTCGTCGACATCGTCTACTGCCACCGACCCGATCCGGAGACCCCGGTCGAGGAAACGGTCTGGGCCCTCTCCGACATCATCTCAGCTGGAAAGGCCCACTATTGGGGCACCTCGGAATGGCCGGCCGAGGCCATCCGAGAGGCCTGGGACGTGGCCGATCGCCATAATCTGCGCAAACCGGTCGTCGAGCAGCCCCAGTACAACCTGCTGTGGCGGAAGCGGGTGGAGAAGGAGTACGCCCCTCTCTACGAGAGCATCGGGCTAGGGCTCACCACCTGGAGCCCTCTCGCCTCCGGCCTGCTCTCGGGCAAGTACGCCGACGGAGTTCCGGACGACTCACGAGCCGCACTCCCCGGTTACGAATGGCTGCGGGACATGCTGACGGATGCGGAGCGCAATGCCAAGGTCGAGAAGCTACGGGGCGTGGCCGACGAGCTCGGCTGCACGGTCGCCCAACTGGCCATCGCCTGGTGCGCCTCGAATCCGCATGTCTCGTCGGTCATCACCGGAGCCAGCAGGGTCGAGCAGGTCCAAGAGAACATGGGGGCGCTGGAGGTACTTGATCGGCTCACACCGGAGGTGCGTGAACGGGTGGAGGCAATCACAGCCTGACCAGGTATCCAGGCCGAGGCTCGGGTCACATCCGGGCTGGGCCGGTGGGGCGCAGCGCCTTGGTCAGCGGTGGCGCAACCGCCGTCCAAGCCCGCCCCGATCATGAACGGGACCGGCACCGCCGCCGAGAGCCCGTTCGAGCACTTGACGGTTGACCCGGCGGGCCAGGCTCATGGTGAACAGGGCGGCCGGAATCTCGATCACCGCCGCCAGCACCAGGGCTTCCAGAATCTGCCGGTGGCTCCCCGACGTCATGATGTCGAACCAGGCGTCCACAAAGAGCAGGGTGGCGGTGACGGTGGCCGACAACTGGATCCGAGGGTCGACCCGGAAGGCCAGGTAGGCGGTGCGGACGATGGCAATCACAAGGATCACGTCGAAGCCGACCCATGCAGCTCGATAGTGGAGGTCGAAGTTGCGCTTGGGAAGTGAGACGGCCAGATAGACGATCCAGGGCATGAGCACGACGGCGGCCGCGGTGTAGAGCCATCCGTACCGACGGGCGCGGAGGTGTGCCTCGGGCGGCAGTGCGTCGGCGTAGTGCGTGGACGGTGCCGGGTCGGCGTCGGCGTCCACAAGGCCAGCTTATGGGCCTTCCCCTGGGCAGCCGACGTTCAGGGTGGCCACCGCCCTCACACAGTGCTACGACTGAGCAGGGTCTCCTCGTGCTTCCCGCTGCGGGCCAAGGCAGCGGCCTGCAGCGCCCGCTGCGCGTTCACACCTCGCGTGGTGGGGATGCGGTGCCAATCGCCACGGGAATCGAGCGACCACGACTGTGAATCGTCGGCCAGGTTGAGCTCGAGGATCTGCTCCAGTTGGGCCACTGCCTCGGGATCGGCCACCACGATCATGGCCTCGATCCGACGATCGAGGTTTCGGCGACGCAGGTCGGCCGAACCGATGAAGTAGGTGGGTGGACGCTCGATCCCGCTGCCGAACCGGAGGATGCGGGAATGCTCGAGGAAGCGGCCCACGATCGAGCGCACCTTGATCGTCTCCGACAAGCCGGGCACCCCCGGCCGAAGGCAGCAGATCCCGCGGATGACGAGATCGATGGGCACGCCGGCCTGAGATGCCCGGTAGAGGGCGTCCATGACGGCGACGTCGTCGAGCCCATTGACCTTGATGACGATCCTGCCATCGGGTCCCGACTCGGCTTCACGTTCGATGCACTCGATCACGCGATCGCGGATGCCCCCGGGGGAGGTGACGAGCTCTCGGTAACGCGGCGGCTGGCTGAAGCCGGTGATGAAGTTGAAGAAGCGGGTCACATCTGCCCCGATCTCAGACCGAGACGAGAGAATTCCGACGTCCTCGTACATCCGGGCTGTCTTCGGGTTGTAGTTGCCAGTTCCCACGTGGCAGTACAGCCGCACCGAGTCTCCCTCCTGACGGACGACGAGGGTGGTCTTGGCGTGGGTCTTGAAGCCCATGAGACCGTAGATGACATGGGCCCCGGCTTCCTCGAGAGCTCGGGCCCACCCGATGTTGGCTTCCTCGTCGAAGCGGGCCGTCACCTCGACCAGGGCGGCCACCTGCTTGCCGTGCTCGGCTGCTCGGACCAGGGCCGCCACCACCGGGCTGTCACCCGAGGTGCGGTACAGACACTGCTTGACCGCGAGCACCTGGGAGTCGTCGGCGGCCTCATTAAGGAGCTCCTCGACGGAAGCCGAGAACGAGTCGTAGGGATGATGGACCAGGACGTCCTGGCGGCTCAGCACCGAGAATATGTTGGCGTCCTCCTCCCGCTCCACCGTGGTGAGCGGCGGCGGCACGAGAGGAGTCCACGGCGCGTCATGGAGATCCGGACGGTCGAGGGCATACACCGCCCACAGACAATCGAGGCCCAAGGGGCCGGCGAACCGATAGACGTCGTCCGGCCCGAGACCGAGCTCCTCGGTGAGCCGCTCGACGGGCCCTTCCGAGGTACGGGAATCGATCTCCAGACGTACGACGGGAAGGAAGCGGCGGCGGCGTAACTCCTCCTGGAGGGCGAGGAGCAAGTCGTCGGCGGCGTCGTCATCAAGAGCCAAGTCCGCGTCACGAGTGACTCGGAAAATGCAGGGCTCGCCAACGTCCATGCCCGGGAAGAGCTCGGGAAGAAACGCCACCAGCACTTGCTCCAGAGGGATGAACCGATCTCCTCCGGGCAGGGGCAACAGCCGATCGACGTTGGGCGGAACCTTGACTCGAGCGAAGCGTGAGGTGCCATTGGCCCGGTTGCTCACCTCGACCCCGACGTTGAGCGAAAGGTTGGAGATGTAGGGGAAGGGGTGGCTCGGATCGACGGTGAGGGGGGTGACGACAGGCAGGATGAGGTGATCGAACATCTCATGCAGATGGGCGCGGTCGTCGGCGTGCAGTACGTCCCAGTCGCAGAGCTCGATCCCGTTGTCGCGCAAGTTGGGGATCACCTCGCCGAGCAGGAGCTTCTCCTGTCGGCGGACCATGCGCTCGAGCGATGCACGCACATCGGCGAGCAACTGATCGGGTGTACTGCCGCTGAGTCCGAGGGCCTTGATGCCGGCCACGACCTGGCGCCGAAGGCCGGCCACCTGAACCTGGAAGAACTCGTCGATCCGCTCACTGAAGAGGATGAGGAACTTGACCTGCTCGAGGAGGGGGACCGAGGGATCGGCCACCAGGTCGAGCAGGCGGTCGTTGAAGTCCAGATCCGAGAGCTGGCGGGCGAAGAACCTCGACTCGGGGCCAGACTCCGGCTCACCGGTCGCCGGTCGTACAGCGTCCACGCTCATCGGTTCCACGATACTCAATGGAATTCTGCGAGCCCCGGCCGATCACATTGAGCAGCCCGTGGATGCGAGGACGAAGCCCAGCTCTCGGTCCCAGAGTTCCAGGCGTCTCGTCGAAAATGCCATCGGGACAGAATCGGCATCGGAGGCAGATCGGAGGCACCAATGAAGCTCGGCGCATCATGGATTGAGAGCGCGTGCGCTCGTGAGCGGACTCAAGGCGAAGGAGCTAAAGACCTTCGCCTAATACCGCGCGGCTGGTGCTGAGAGCCTGAGCCCGCAGTGCCGGAGCAAGGCGAAACAGAGTCGAGCCTCCGAGCCGATGCGGCAGAGGCCTTGGTCGACGATCTCGGCCGCCTCACCGATGGTGTCCGGGCACAGGTTGGCGAGCTCGGTGCCCTTCAGGTTCCCCCACACCTGCTCGACCGGGTTGAGCTCGTAGGCGTAGGGCGGGAGCGGCTCGACGACGAGCCAGTGGCGCTGGGTGGCGAGGAAGCGCTGCATGGCCCGGCTGCGATGCGAGGGGAGACCGTCCCAAACGAGGGTCACCTTGGCGCCACCCAGGTGCTCATGCAGCTCGGTCAGGAATTCGGTCAGCGATTCGGTGTTGTAGCTCCCTGGCCGAAGCCCGAACACGAGCGCTGCGTCGCCGGCGTCGGGACGGAAGCAGACCGCCGCCGACATCGACAGCCGCTTCCAGTTGTTGAGGTGATGACGCAGGACAGGCGTCGTGCCCTTGGGGGCCCACGTGGCCCGCACGCTCGGGGTCAGGCTGAACCCGCTCTCGTCTTGGAAGACGATCCACGCCCCTCTGGCCCGGGCGTTTTTTTTAGCTTGGGCCAGCGCTCGTTCACCCAGCGCTCGATGGCTTGGTCGTCGCGCTCCATCGCCTGGCGGGCCGGACGCTGGCGGCTCCAGCCCATCTGGCGCAGCACCCGCCACACGTGGCCGGGGTGGTAGCGGACGCCGGTCTCCTTCTCGATCACTTCTGCCACTCGCCCGAGCGTCCAGAGGTCGGTCGGGTGGCCATGGGCGAGCGGCCCCTTGCGCAGCGCCCGGTCGACCTTGGCCAAGTCGGTCTCGGTCACCTTGGGGAGGCGACCAGCCCGCCCTGCTGAGCGCAGGGCCCTCCTTCCTCCCGCCGCCCACTTGTCGTGCCAGTCCGAGACCGTCTGGTGGGCCACCCCGAGCTCCCGGGCGATGTCGGCCTGGCTCACATGTTCGGCGAACAGGTCAGCGGCCCGCATCCGCCGGTCCTCCATCGCTTGGAAGTCCCGACGAGGGCGGACCCCGACCGCGCGCTGCATCCGTCCAGTCTTCGCGATGTTCCTTCTGCAGGTGGTGGGCATCGCCAATTGTCCCACGTCAGCGACGTTCAGCTGTGTATTATGCGAGGGTCTTTAGAACGAGGTAACTGACAAGGTCCGACCCCGGCCCCGGACGAATCTCAGGCCAGGACCTTGGCCTTCTCAGTGACGAACTCCTCGTCGGTAGGGCCCCCGAGTCGTGCGGCTGAACGAGTTGCTGCTGCAGCGCGATGCGGTCGCTCGCCCCTCTCGCGGTGCCAGCGCCAGGTTGAGCCGCGGCGTCCGCCGGCTCCGACGGCGCTGGAGTGGCTTCGGCGTTCTGCATCGCCCGGTTGGTGCCGGTCCGGGCGCCCCTCCAGGCGACACCGCCAGCGGCGGCTGGCCGCAACAACGGGCGTCGGCACATGAACGGAGGGCTGTTTCCTCGGGGTCGCTAACTCAGTGGCCTCACCGTTCACGGATTTGCCCTGACAGACCTAGCGTTTCAGTGTGCGTCGTCCTCAGTCTGAGCCTCGAGGTCCCCGAGGGCGAAAGCGATCTCCGCGGCGGCGGCCACGATGCGGACGTTGCCTAGCGTCGGATTTAGAGCGATGAGCAGCCCAAGGATCTCCTCCGCCGTGACACCGGACTCGATGGCGAGGCCGATCTGGAACACGTAGGAGGAAGGAGCGGCATCGGCGGCGATCAGGGCGGCGATGTTGACCAATGCATACGTCCTCGGGTCGAGGCCCGAGGCGTCGAGGTTGTCGATGCGCGCTTTGAGCAGGCCTTCGAGCACTTCAGTGTCGTGTTGGGCGACGGCGATCAAGATGCCGGACGTGCCAGTCGTGTTGGGCGAGACCGACATTTGCTCCTCCACTTCTCCGAACAACCGTTATCCCCACCAGAGCTGGGAGGGAGGTCCACCGCCGGATCGGCGGTTCATCGCGGCATCGTAGCAACCAGCCCCAAATGGGCGACGAGTCTCGACGGGCGCTTGACTCGATGCACGACGCACGCACGGTCGGACACCAAGTGAAAGGTAGGATCCTTTGGGCATATCAGCGCGTCGGCGTGCCCGTCCGTATTGAGACCGCCCGACAGGCGACTCGGGGATGTAGCTCAGTTGGCTAGAGCACCTGCTTTGCAAGCAGGGGGTCACGGGTTCGAGTCCCGTCATCTCCACTTCGTTGTCAGAATCACAACATCGTCCCTAGTGGAAGCCGCTTTTTTCAGTTCCATTCGTTAACCAAGGCAAATGCAGTTGTTCGAACCCCTCGAGCAGCCAACTCGCGATGATTGCGACTCAGCACTTCAGGGCGCGAATCAACGTCATCTGGCAGGGGTGTCCCTGATCTCAATCAGGCACTTCGAGGCCACCGCGGTCAAGCCTTCGCGGTGTCGACGTAGAGCTCGATCTCGTTCCCGTCCGGATCGAGAACGTGCATGCTCCTCGAAAAGGATCGCTCCGCCTCATAGGGGACCGGGATACCCGACGCATCGAGCAAACTGCGTGCGACCGCGTACTCCTCTGCCGAACTGCCAATCTTGAAGGCCACGTGCGCGAGTCCCGTGGTGCCATCGCCGGGCGATCGGGCGTCGTATCCGAGTTCCATCAGTGCGAAGTCGTGATGGTTCCCCGTGGTCCCGAGGCTGAAGAACGTCATTCGGGGCTCCGACAGTCGCGAAACAATTTCCATACCCAATGTGTCCGAGTAGAACCCCTCGGAGCGTTTCAGGTCCTGGACTTTGAGCACGACATGACCGAGAGCTTGCACCTGCATGGGGTTACCCCTTTCGGTAGCGGCTTTGCCGCTCAGGGCGCGGCGGCCAGGACGGAGTCGGCGTCTTCGACGCTCATGGGGGGCCCAATCGGCCTGAGGTCGTGCGAAGAGGCAAGGCGCACCAATTCGTCCATGGGTGGAAACGCCGGCTGGCCGGGGACGACGCGGGCCGCAGCAGGAACGCCGACGGCGTGGACGAAGTCTCGAAAGCTGGCGTTGTCATGCACGAGCAGGATCCGAGCTTCGCGGTCACCGATCACCCGGAACCCGTGCGGGACGCCGCGGGGCATTGAGACCCAATGACCCGCCCCGACGACGAGATCATCGTCGCCACAGCGCACGACCATCTCGCCGTCGAGGATGTACCAGGTGTCGTCGAGGTCGTCGTGGACGTGAAGCGGCGGCGCTGAACCGACCGGCAAGGTCATCTCGAGGACGACGGTGTGCATCTCCGGTGCGGAGCGGTGCTCGACGACCAAGGTGTCGAGGAACCACCAGGCCTTTGCCTGTTCGCTCTGGGGGGAGTCAACGACTGCGGTGGTCATTTCCGCCAGCTCCTTTGTCAGAACCTGCCCCGGGACAGGTAGTCAGGTTACCGTACGATAGATCGTATGGTAACCTTACGACTGTGTCAAGCGACTCCTTCCGTGAGGACCATCCTGACGGCGAAGTCAGCCCGTACATCGGCGCCAAACTTCGTATCGCGTGGCAGTGGGTCCGTGACCAGATGTATTCGGGCGTCGTCGCTGCGGGATACGACGACTTGACCCCCGCGCACATCGGGCTCTGGCGGTATCCGGGCCTCGATGGACAACGTCCCACCCAGCTTGCGGACCAGAGGGGAATCACGAAACAGTCGGTCAACGACCTACTCGGGCACTTGGAGCGACACGGCTACCTGGTCCGCGTGCCCGATTCCGCCGATGGAAGGGCTCGCGTGATCCGACTCACTTCCAAAGGTCGGCGGCTCCAGCAAACAATCTACGCCGAGGCAGGTTCGGCCCAGCTACGCGTCGCAGAGATCCTGGGGCCGCGTCGTTTCGCTCAGCTCGACAGTTGTCTTGAAATCCTGAGCGAACGTCTGGCGGAGACGCCGGCCATCCCATAACAGCCGGGAGCGAGGCGGTTATCGACGGGGTTCGAACGTAGTCCCATCACTTCCGGTGCCATCCGTGTGGGCTGCAACCCAGCGCTCGAAAGTCGTCCAAGCCGACCTCACACCGCCGCATTACCCCAGTTCAGCGGACCATGAGGGGTTCGAACATAGTCCCATCACCTCCACCGTCATCTCCACTGATGTCCTCCCTCGTGAGGGTGAGAGGTAGGTGCCCGACGGCGACGCAGAGATGACAGAGCGGTTTAGTCGTGGAAGATATAAACAGCCTGCTCCCCAGAGAAGTAAGGGGCTCCCACTGCGACATATTTACTCCCAATGGTCGCCAGGGCCGGCGAACCGTAACCGAAGTTGACGTTGCCAGCGCCGTTCGAAGCGGTCAGCTGGGTCGGATAGGTTGCCCAGGTTCCACTCTCTCCGAGGAACACGTAAGCCGATCCGGCTGCGTTCGGTCCGTCGTACGGAGCGGTCGCCACGATGGACTTGCCCAAGAGCGCCACGTTGTAGCCGAACCAGTCCGAGCCGCCGTTGGTGACTTCGGCTGGATCGTAGAGTTCGTCCTTTTGAGCCCAGCTGGCCCCCGACCCCGTAAACGCATAGACGGTCCCGGTGCAATCGGGCGCATAAGACGTGTAGGAACCGTCCGGTTCTGGTCCCGTCGAAGAAGGAGGCGACGGAGCGGTGGCCCAGGGGGCGCCCACCGCCACCCTCTTGCCCTGGATCGCCACTGACCAGCCGAAGTAGTCACCGCCCATACTGTCGGCGCCGTCGGAGCACGTCATGTCGCAGCCTTCGCCGTTGGAAGCGGTCAGCTTGGCCTGTTCGATCCAGTCACCGCGGACCTCCTTGTACACATAGGCAGCTCCAGTGGCACACCCCGCGCTCGCGGTTGCATTGCAGTTGGCGGGAACGGGGGATGTAGCACCCGGATCGCCCGGCGCACCTATGACCATTGTCGTCGAGCTGACGGCCAGGGATAAGCCGAACAACTCGCCATAGCCAGGCGCGCCCTCGGGTCCGGGCGCGGTCAGCGTGTCACTTGGCGACGTCGGCCACCCGGAGCCGCCCTTGTTGTAGACGTACACGGCCCCGTCGTAGGAGTTCTCACCGAAGGCGCCCACCATGATCGTGGAGCTCGATGAAATCGCCACTGCAATGCCGAAGTCATCGTTCGCGGTCTGCCCGGGGTCGGAGATTACGGCCTGCTGTGTCCAGCTGCTTCCCGACCCGGCGTACACGAAGGCGGCCCCGTCATTCGCACCAGCACCGAAGGCACCGACGACGATTGTGCCGGAGGTTATGGCCACCGATGCCCCGAACTCCTCACAGACGTTCGAGGTCGACAGACAATCGTTGAGCGTCACGCCAGCCGGGCTCAGTGTGGTCGCATAGGTCCAGCTGCTCCCCGACCCGGTGAACACATAGGCAGCCCCATTGTCGTTGTTGGCACCCTGGGATCCCACCACCATGGTGTCCCCACTGACGGCTACCGAATAGCCGAACGCGGAGTCGTACGAGGGGTTCGGCGACGGAAGTTCGCTGGCCTGGTTCCAACCCCGTCTGGCTGCTGCAGCCGCCGCCTGCGCCTCCGACGCCCGGGCAGCACGAGTCGATAGGGCAGTGGCGGTAGGCACGGGCAGCCGATCGGACCTCGGGGCCGAGACCTGAGGCGCGGATGGGGCGGCAGCGGCATGCGCAGACGACGCCATTACCCCCAGGACCGAGATACTCATGGTGCCAGCGAGCAGCGTCGACACACCGATGAACCGCGCTGCGCGCGCCGACAAGTGCAAACCGTGGTTCCGCCTCATTTGGATCCCGCCCTTTCTGGTTGAGTTCTCCGGTCTATCCGTCCGCTGGAGAGCACGACCCTGTGAGTCCACACGCCCGGGTCACAGTGCTCAGAACGAAACCGAAGATCCCGCCGCCAAACACCGCGACCGTACTGCCAGTGCGGCCCGCGGTCAATCGATCTTTAGCCTTACACGAAGTGAGCGATGTGTGGTTTGCCGACCCCGATCGGAAGGTGTCACCCGCCACGCCGGGCCAGCCCTCTAACTGCTGCACGTTCAGAGGCTGAGCCCGCTCCCGTAACCGGCACCGATGCCTGGCCGACGATGTGTTCGATCTGGCCGAAGGCCTAGCCGTTCTCCATGCCCACCATCGGCTGGTTGAGAGCCGAACCGCCGTGCGAACCGTAGAAGCCGGCATCGCCGTAGCTGAAGATGCCGCCGTCACTGGCCACCAGCCAGTAGCCCTTGCCGTCGGGAGTGGCCGTCATGCCCACCACTGGCTGGTTGAGAGCCGAGCCGCCGTGCGAACCGTAGAAGCCGGCATCGCCGTAGCTGAAGATGCCGCCGTCACTGGCCACCAGCCAGTAGCCCTTGCCGTCGGGAGTGGCCGTCATGCCCACCACTGGCTGGTTGAGAGCCGAGCCGCCGTGCGAACCGTAGAAGCCGGCATCGCCGTAGCTGAAGATGCCGCCGTCACTGGCCACCAGCCAGTAGCCCTTGCCGTCGGGAGTGGCCGTCATGCCCACCACTGGCTGGTTGAGAGCCGAGCCGCCGTGCGAACCGTAGAAGCCGGCATCTCCGTAGCTGAAGATGCCGCCGTCACTGGCCACCAGCCAGTAGCCCTTGCCGTCGGGAGTGGCCGTCATGCCCACCACTGGCTGGTTGAGAGCCGAGCCGCCGTGCGAACCGTAGAAGCCGGCATCGCCGTAGCTGAAGATGCCGCCGTCACTGGCCACCAGCCAGTAGCCCTTGCCGTCGGGAGTGGCCGTCATGCCCACCACTGGCTGGTTGAGAGCCGAGCCGCCGTGCGAACCGTAGAAGCCGGCATCGCCGTAGCTGAAGATGCCGCCGTCACTGGCCACCAGCCAGTAGCCCTTGGAGACGGTCGTTTCGCTGGCGTAGATCGGTTGGTTCGGACTGTTTCCGCTGTTGCCCACGGATGTGCAGAATCCTGGAGCTGAGCAGCTGACCGCAAAGAAGATCCCGCCGGAAGCGATGTTGCTTAGCTCGGTGACCGGTCCCCAGGTGCCGTTGGTCTCGGTGGCGTAGGTGGGCTGGTAGGGGGAGTGCAGGTCGACCCCGACCGCGGTGCAGTTGCCGACCGAGGCGCAGCTCACGCCAAGGAACCACCCGCCGGCGGCGATGTTGTTGAGTTCGGTGACCGGTCCCCAGGTGCCGTTGGTCTCGGTGGCGTAAGTGGGCTGTTGCGACGCACGTAGGTCATTACCGACCGCAGTGCAGTTGCCGATCGAGGCGCAGCTCACCCCCCAGAAGTAGCCGCCGGCGGCGATGTTGTTGAGCTCGGTGACCGGTCCCCAGGTGCCGTTGGCCTCGGTGGCATAGGTAGGCTCATCCGGCGCACCGAGGTCGGCCCCGACCGCGGTGCAGTCGCCGATCGAGGCGCAACTCACGCCAAAGAAGTATCCACCGGCAGCGATGTTGTTGAGCTCGGTGACCGGGCCCCAGGTGCCGTTGGTCTCGATGGCATAGGTGGGCTGCCTGGGCGTACCAAAGTCGTACCCGACCGCGGTGCAGTTGCCGACAGAGATGCAGGTCACTCCGTCGAAGGTTCCGCCGACCGCGATATCCGCGAGCTCGGTAACCGGTCCCCAGGTCCCGTTGGTCTCGACCGCATAGGTGGGCTCATCCGGCTCACCGAGGTCGACCCCCACCGCGGTGCAGTTGCCGACCGAGGTGCAGCTCACTTCGTCGAGGGTTCCGCCGGCGGCGATGTTGTTGAGCTCGGTGACCGGCCCCCAGGTGCCGTTGGTTTCGGTGGCCGAGGCGGGCTGAGTGGGGGAGGAGGCGCTGAACCCCACGGCCGTGCAGTTGCCAGCCGAGGTGCAGTTCACGCCATAGAAGTATCCGCCGGCGGCGATGTTGTTGAGCTCGGTGACCGGTCCCCAGGTGGTGGTACCGGCTGCGCCGGCCACTCCCGGCGCCAATGCCAACACTGAAGTGGTGGCCGCCACCACGGCTACCACGGTGGAGATCGTGACGGAGAGTCGCCTGACCCGACGGCGTCGGCCTCGAAAGGGTCGAACGTTGCCCGCTGCCGAGGAGCGCCTGTGGGCTGACCCACCACCGGGTCGTCGGCCCACGGCCCGGACCAATCGCAACCGCGTGGCCCCACAGGAGCTTGTCGTCGAGATCGGGGGACTCATCATTGATCTGCCCTCTGTTTGTTCTTCCGTTCACCTCGGTCTTGACAAGTGACTAGGAGCGTCGCCGGGAGTGGGGCGGTTATTGCAGGGGTTCGAACGTAGTCCCATGACGTCGGCAGGCGTCGTTGTGGCCGGTGGTTCGGCGCCCTGTTCGCGCCAGCTGAGCCCTTCGTGCCGCATTTACCCAGTTGAGCGCGCCAGGAGGGGCTCGAACATAGTCCCGTTACCACCACTCGGTTGCCAGAATCGCAACATGTCAGAATCACAACGTTTTCCTCATCAACGGCAGTTTTTCGTTGGCACCTGCCGACCAAGGCGGACGCCGAAGTTCGAACACCGGTCTAGAACCGATTGGCCTCGAGGTCACGTGGCCCGACGACGGCCGGCGTCAGCACCAGGCGCTTACCGTCCTCGCCATACCGGCAATCGCTTCTCGATGAACGCGTTGAGTCCTTCGGTGACGTCCTCTGTCTTGAGGAGGCGGTGCCCGATCCGAGCCTCGACCTCGTAGGCGCCGGCGAGCCCATTCGGTGCGGAGAGACCACGTAGCACGGCCTCCTTGGTTGCCTGCACAGCGAGTGGAGCGTTCGCGGCGATTTCCTGAGCCCACATGACTGCCCGATCGTCGAGTTCGCTTTCGGGGACAACCTCGTTGAGGAGACCGAGTTCGAGGGCCCGCTCTGCGCTGACCGTGCGGCCTGTAAGCAGGAGCTCCATCGCCGCCGGCCAGCCGATCTGTCGAGGGAGGCGGGCAGTCGTGCCACCGTCGGCCATCAAGCCGCGCTTGGCCTCTGGAAGCCCGAAGGTGGCGTTCGGAGTGGCGAGGCGGATATCGGTGCCCCCGAGCAGGTCCATCCCACCCGCCAGACACGGCCCGTCGACGGCAGCGATGATCGGTTTGTAGATCTCGAGAGTGAGGAGCACCCCGTCCGTCCCCACCGACATCGGGATGCCCTCATGCTCAGTGCGGCCTTTTGCAGACAAACGCTGGGCGAGGGGGATGAAGTCCCGAAGGTCAGCGCCCGAGCAGAAGCATCCTGGTACACCGGTGACGATAGCGACCCACGCGTCTGGGTCGGAATTGAACCGTCGCCAGGCTGCCGTCAGTTCGGCAAAGTGAAGCAGATCAAGCGCATTCCGCCTTTGCGGACGATCGATGACAATACGGACGACGTGACGGTCGTGGAGTTCGTAGCGAACGGTCACCCCACCAGTATGCAGGCTCTACAGCCACCCTCTCCTGACGCCAGGCGAGCCGCGGTATTTCGATACGGTGCGTAGCTACGAGGCTCGTCGGTCATCCGTCCAACTCGGGTGATGGATAATGGCGGCGAGTGAACCTCGGCCGGCCCACCGTCGCCCTACGGGTGCGCGGCTCGACACCGCGATCGTGGAGGTCTAGCTCCATCGTGAAGTCAACGCCATGACCTCGCCGAATGACGGCCTGACGGGGACGGACTTCCCGGTCGGATGGCGGGAGCTAGTCGCTGACGCAGTGTGTGCCGGGGGAAGACGTTCATGGGAGGCTCTCATCACTCTCGCTGCGGTTCCTTCGCAGCTGGCCTGTGCGGCCGCCGTCAGCTGGTCCGGGGCGAGCTGTGCCAGTTGATCACGGTGGGGATCGGGCAGTGTCGGACCCTGGACCCGTTGCCAGGGTGCACGTCAGGCCGTCGGACGTGGTCATCGAAGTGCAGAAGGGCGAGCCCTTGATGCGAGCTGCCGAGCGGCTCGGGTACCACTGGCCAACAATCTGCCATGGCCAGGCGGAATGTACAGCGTGCTGGATCGAGATCGACGATCCCGACGCCTTCGAAGTACCAACACAGATCGAACTCGACGGACTGAGGCTGTTTGAGGGACGATCGTTCTACGCGGACAAGAACATCCGGCTCGCCTGCCAGGCGCATCCCGTCTGCGACACGGCGGTGACCAAGCGTGGGGTCAGACCGGTCACGACGGCTGTCCGAGTTCCGCTCCTCAGGCCGAGAGGTATCGGTCAAGCACTCGGTGGTGGTGAATCAGGTTGGCCTCCTGCACCGGGTTGAACAACGCCCCGCGGAAACCCCGGGACTTCATCCCCCTGGTGGCCTCGACCAGATTCCCGAAGTCCTGGTTGTTGATAAGCCCCCAGTCCTTCGCCGTCCAGTCCTCGTAGAACTTCCGCTCGATGGGCTTCGGTACCGCGTCCGGCGGCACCCATTCGAGGGCCCAGAAGTCCAGCAGCGTGCTGTCGGGGCGCAAGCCGTTCGGCCTGGCGCGATAGAGGGTGGCGTTGCCATGTGTGATGGGCCCGAGAAGATTGGGGAACAGATGGATGGTCCCCGACCCGCGGAGGTCCTTGTCCGTCAGGCCCTCGACGTCGATCCCGCGGCGGCGCATGGCGTTCAGCCGGAGCTCATCGAACACCTTCCCCACCGACTTCCCGGGGGGAGGGCCGTTCTTTTTCAGGTCCTCGAGGACTGCTTGGTCCTCACGCGGAAAGAGTCCGGCGACGGCGTCCACCCGTTCGGCGAGCACTTCCGCTGGATCGACTTCCTCCCGCCTGATACCGAGGCGGGGGCTGGGCCCAGCCTCGCGCTGGCGCTCCTCGGGGACGTAGTAGCAGCTGTGTTGGCCGACCTGTTCGTAACTGAACAGAGTGTCGTTGAACCAACTCAGCATCTGCGGGTGTAGGGCCTGAGGGTGGTAACCCTCGTTGAAAGCGTCGACCGCCGTTTTCCAGTTGCACTCGAAGATGATCGTCCGGTACGAGCGAAACCGCAGATTCTGGAACCGGTAGGTTGCGAAGCGTTCGGGAACGGTGCCGAGGAACGAGTCGAAAGACTCACCGTTCGTGTCCATGTTGACGAACACGAACCCGCCCCACCGGCCGACCCGCACATCGCCAAGACAGACGAGATCGTCAGTCATCGTCTCGGGGAACTCATGGCGGTCGACTACCTCCGAGATGTCACCTTCGAAGCTCCATCGCCACCCGTGATAAGGACATCGGATCTGGGATGCAGCGAAGGTGCCTACGCCAGATGCCAGCCGGGTGCCGCGATGTGGACAGGCGTTGAAGAAGGCTCTGATGTCGTCGGCGTCGGTGCGCACGATGAGGATGGATTGGTCGCCGATGGTGTACTCGAGGAAGTCGCCGCTGCCGGGAACCTCCTCCTCGCGGCAAGCTACCTGCCACACATGAGGCCACAGGAGCTCCATTTCGAGGTCGAAGAACTCCTGAGAGGTGTAGCGGGTGCTGGGGACGACGACCATCCCAGCGGCCTCTCGCAGAGCATGTCGGTCGTCGATCATGGCCATCGGATGAACACTCCCTGTCGAACCATAAGGGGTCAACGGCTCGCCGGCCGGCGCTAGCACGCGCGCTGTCCGAGAATATCGAGTCGGACCATCCGACAACGACCGGCGCACCTAAGGTGCCACGTCCGACTCGATACTGTTGTTGGCGTGCCCGGCGGCCCCCTCAGCTCCCTCGCCGGTGTCCGGGTGGTGGACCTCTCGCAGGATCTCGCCGGCTCCTATTGCACCAAGCTGCTCACCGATGCCGGTGCCGAAGTCCTCAAGGTCGAGCCCCCAGAGGGCCACCCCCTCCGCAGCTGGTCACGGTCTCACTCCGTGGGTCGGGATGGCGATCCCGATGGCGTGCTCTTCCGGTATCTCGCCGCCGGGCAACGTAGCGTCGTAGCCGATCTGGCCGAGCCTGCAGGGCGCGCTTGCGTGCTCAAGATCCTCGCAGCGAGTGATATCGCCGTTACGAGCGCTTCGGCGAAGCAGCTAGCGGCACGGAGGCTCCGGTTCACCGACATCTGCAAGATCAACGATGAGCTCGTTGCCGTCTCGATCACCCCGTTCGGGCTGACCGGCCCCCGTCGTAACCGGAGCACCAACGACTTCCTCCTCCAGGCCCTGTCCGGCTCGTTGCACAACCACGGGACCCCGGACCGGGAGCCCCTCGCCGTCGGTGGCGGACTCGGTGAGTGGATCGCCGGCGCCTACGGCGCGGCTGGCGCCCTCGCCGCTCGTGCGCGCATCGCACAGACGGGCAAGGGCGAGCTGGTCGATGTATCGACCCTGGAAGCCTTGGCCATCACCCTCGTCTGTTATCCGTCGGTGATGGCCTCGTTCCCGGGCGGCGTTCGCCGGCGAGCGACCTATCGAATGCAACCCGACATCGAACGATGCAATGACGGCTTCGTCGGGCTGACGACCCTGACGGTGCAGCAGTGGCATGACTTCCTCGCCATGATCGATCGCCATGACCTAATTGACCGGACCGAGCTCACCAGCCCGAGGGCGCGGATCGCCCATTCGTCGGAGCTTCACGGCATCATCAGCGCCTGGACCGAGGAGCACGAAGTCGCCGAGGTTGTTGAGCAGGCAGCAATGTTCCGGATCCCAGCGGCTCCGGTTCTCGACGGTGCCAGTTTGGTGCAGTTCGGACTCTTCGCCCGTGGTCGCCTCTTTGAGCCCAACCCTCGTGGCGGCTTCTCGCACCCGCGGTCGCCGTTCCTGAGTTCCGCCACCGGACCGCGACCTACGGCTGCCGCGCCGACCATCGGCGAGCATGAGCAAGTTCCCTTCGCATCGGATCGCTCGACCCCTTCGCCTCAGCGACCACGACGCAGGGCGGATCTGCCCTTGGACGGAACCCGCGTGCTCGACATAACTGCGTTCTGGGCTGGTCCAGCCGCAACTCAATACCTCGCCACGCTCGGCGCAGACGTGATCAAAGTCGAGTCGATCCAGCGTCCCGACGCCATCAGATTCAACATCGGCGTGTCACCGACGACCGAGCAATGGTGGGAGCAGGGATATCTGTTCCATTCGGCCAACCTCAACAAACGGGGCATCACTCTGAATCTCGGCGATGACCGGGGGCGGGGGCTGTTCCTCGCGCTGGCGGCTCATGCAGACGTCGTCGTCGAGAACTTCACACCACGAGTGATGGAGAATTTCCAGCTGACCTACGATGCCATCTGCGAGGTTCGCCCGGACGTCGTGATGGTCCGGATGCCCGGCTGGGGACTCGACGGACCATGGCACGATCGGCCCGGCTTCGCAACGACGATGGAACAGGCCTCTGGCATGGCCTTCGTCACTGGATACGAGGATGGGTCACCCATGGCGCCGGGCCTCTGCGACCCGCTGGCGGGCATCCACGTGGCATTCGCCGTTCTCGCCGCACTCGAGGAGCGCGGGCGGACCGGTCGCGGCCAGCACATCGAAGTTCCTATGATCGACCTGGCCGTGAACATCGCTGCAGAACAGATCCTGGAGTTCGAGGCATACGGCGAGTTGATGACTCAGCGGGGAAACCGCAGCCTCGAAGCCGCACCCCAGGGCGTCTACGCATGCGCTGGAACTGACGAATGGCTTGCCCTCTCGGTCGTCAGCGAAGACCACTGGAAGGCGCTGTGCGAGGCCATCGGTGCTTCCTCGTGGCTCGACGCCCCGGAGCTCGCCACTTTGGAGGGCCGCGCCTCAGCGCACGACGAGCTGGACGAGGAGATCAGCGCGTGGTGCGCCCGCCGACACCTGGCCGCTGTCGTCGCTGCGCTCGCAGATGCCGGGGCCGAGCCGGTGGTCGCTGCTTACGCCATCGACGAAGACGAGCAGATGCGGGCGCGGGGGTTCTGGGAGCCGGTCGACCATCCCGTGGTGGGCGAGCATCGCTATCCCGGTTGGCCGATGCGTTTCTCTGGCGGTCCCCAGCGCGGGTACCGATCGCCAGCTCCGCTTCTCGGTCAACACAACGGGGAGGTGCTCACCCAATTGCTCGGCCTCGATGACATGGACCTCGCAGAGCTGCGGGAAGCCGGCGTGATCGGCGAACGTCCACTGGGCCTGTGATGCGGTCACGCCGACGTCGACCGAAGGAAGGGGGTGACGACGCCATGGGACTCATGCGGCAAGCTCGGCGAGAGGGAACTCACAGTCAGGAGGTTCATTGGTTCGAGTCCCATCTCCCCCACTCACTCGTGGCCGGAATCACTGGTCATAGACCTAGGGCGCTCTTGCACTTTCACAGGCGCTGCGAACACCGAGGTTTTTCGGTCCGAGCCTGGAACCGCGCTGCCCCAGCTGATCATCAGTGAGGTCGGTGAGAAGGTCGTGATCCCGAAAGTGTGGCCGGGGAAGACGTTCCGGTTACCAAATTGCTGTGATATCCGCACGCCATCTGACATCCATCCTCCGGCGCCGTCGTCAGCGCTGATCGAGAACGTCCGTAGGTAGAGGGCGTAACCGCGCCGGTCGCTGCTGCTCAGCCAGGCCACGTAGGCTTGGCCAGGCCCGGCCCCGGCGACCTGAGTGATGTGGGGCACGTCCTTCTGATCCGGCGTGGCCTGGACCGGAGCGGACCATTCCTTGCCACCGTCATTGGAGAACGACACCCAGCCGATGTCCGTCTTTTGGCTCCCGACCATCCCCTGGGTGTCCCACGTCGCATACAGATCGCCGGAAGAGTCGGTGGCGATCGAGCCGTCGTTCCACCACTCGTTGATCGTCATCTCGCCGGCGCTGGCGCCCACCTCGACGGGTGCCGACCACCTCTTTCCCCCGTCGGTCGAAGTAGTGAAGTACTCGAGTCCGTCGGCGAGCCTCAGCGTACGCCTGTTCACGACCGCGTAGCCTTGGTAGAGGACATCGATGGCGCCGTCGGGTGCGACCGTCACGTCGCCCTCATCGGCGCCGCCGTCGGGGTAGCCCGGATTGACAACCGACATCGGCGTGAACGCTTCCGCGTCGTTCGTCGAGCTCTGGACCACCACGTTGACGTCGCCATTGGTGGCCCAGCAACTCCCGATCGGGCTGCACTTCAACTTGACCTTCGAGTTTGACGGACCGTAGTCCCACGCGACGTACAGCGTGCCGTTCGACCCGATCGCGAGGTAATCGGCATCGCCCCAGTCGTGGCTCTGGGCCGGCCTCAACGAATGCTCGACATTGAACGTGAGGCCACAGTCGTCCGAGACGTCGATAACGGGGTAGGTGCGGTCGCCGATCGTGTTCATGAACCCGGCGTAAAGGGTGCCGTCGGGAGCCACCGCTAGCCAGGGATCCCAGCCACCGCCCGAACCGGGGAGCGCCACAGGTTGCGTGTAGTTCTCGCCGCCGTTGGTGGACCGCGCAAAGCCGATGCCGTTGCCGTGATCGCATCCCTCGAACTCCTGATACACGAGGTCGCGCGCCCGGTCCACCGCTTCTGAGATGTCTCCCGTGCCGGGGCAGCCGACGCTGACATCGTTGATCGGTCCGACCGAGTAGGTGACGCTCGCCGGTGACTGGTTGGCGAGGCGGCCAGACATTGAGGCGCCAGCCTGCGCTGTCGAACCGGCCGTTCCTGCAGAGAACACCACCGCCGCCGTAACCCTGGCCACTGCCATGAGCCGGAAGGTGAGCCGGCGGGCCGGTCTGATCAGTTGCATGCGAACCCCTGGCGTTTGATCACGTGGCCGACCCTCTGCACCTAGGACATTACGGGCACCGAGGGTCAACATCGGCTCAGCCGACAGTGCTCCCGTGACCAGGGGCCTTACCCACTTTGCGGCCGTCGATGCCCCGCACATAGAAAGGCGGACCAGCCACGGCCTGGATCGGCCCAGAGGGTATCGTCGAGCCGGCCGGAACGAGGAGGTCCCATCGTGACCGACGAAGTGCACCATGCGCCGATGGCACGCTCGCTGAGCCGGCGTCGGTTTCTGGCCGGCCTAGTGGTCGCTCCCTCTGCGGGCGCGTTCTTGGCCGCGTGCTCCTCGTCCTCGTCACCACCGACTGCCACGTCGCCTTCGACGTCGTCTTTCCCGATTGGGGCGGCCTCACGAGCGACGTCCAAGCCTGTTTCCATCACCGTTTGGCATTCGATGACCTCGAACAACCTCACCACACTCCAAAGCCTGACCGAGTCGTTCCAGCGGTCCCAGTCCGACGTCACGGTCAATTTGGTCAACCAGGACGACTACACGGACACAATGACCCTCTATACGGAGTCGTTGAGTGGAGGCCCGTTCCCCGACGTGGTGCAGATCGAGTCGAGCGATCTTCAGCTCATGGTGGACAGCCAGAGCGTGGTGCCGGCAGCCGCTGCGGTTGCTGCCGATCATTACAGCCTGACCGATTTCCTCCCCTCGACAGTTGACTACTTCCGTACCGGTCAGACCCTCTGGGCCATGCCGTTCAACATCTCGAGCCAGATCCTGTTCTACGATCAGAATGCCTTCCGTAAGGCCGGCCTCGATCCGTCGATGCCCCCGGCAACCCTCGATGACGTTCGCAGCGCAGCACAGAAGATCGTCTCGAGTGGCACCGAAAAGTACGGGTTGAGTTTCAAGACAACCCCGTCCAACTTCGAGCAGTGGATGGCACTCGGGGACAAGTTGCTCGTAAACAACGACAACGGCCGAAGCGCTCGGGCGACGGCCGTCGCCTTCAACAATTCGTTCGGGCAATCCCTGTTCTCCTGGATCTCGGAGCTGTTCGGCGACCACCTCGCCCAGCCGACCTCACCGACCACCTACGACAACCTGCTCGGTATCGCCAACCGGATCGCCCCGATGACGCTCGAGACCTCGGGTGCACTGGGGACCGTCGTCTCGCTCTTGAACGCTGGCCAGTACTCGGACGTAAAGCTCGGGGTAGGTCCACTTCCCAGACCAAGCGGTGGCACGGGAGGCGTCTTCGTCGGTGGTGCCGGCATGTACATGATCAAGCGGTCGCCGCCCGAGCGGCAGGACGCGGCCTGGCAATACATCAAGTACCTGGTGGGAGCGGCACAGCAGGCCCAATGGGCGGTGGGAACGGGATTCATACCGATCCGCAAGTCGGCCGTGAGCCAGCCCGTGCTCGTCGACGCCTGGCAGAAGATGCCCTACTTCCGCGTCGCCTACGACCAGGTGCTCGGGAGCCCGGCCAACGTCGCCAGCGCCGGGGCGGTGTGCGGCGCTCAGGCACAGGTGGATAACGCCATCCAATCGGCCATGAGCCAGCTAGCCGAGGGTGTCGCGCCAGGGACCGCTCTGCGTGACGCCGCCGCGACAGCGAACCAGGCAATCGCCTCGTACAACAGCCGCGTCTGACCGCCGATGACGAGGGGTCGATCGTGACCGACGCCATCAGCGCACCGGACTCAACCGGTTTCGGTGGGCTCGTCCAGGGCCAAGTGGCGGCGCCAGGAGCGGCCAGCGTCCGCCTCAGTCACGTGACCAAACAGTTCGGTTCCGACACTGCGGTCGCAGATCTCGACCTCGATGTTCCCGCCGGCGAGTTCCTGGTGATACTCGGTCCGTCAGGGTGCGGCAAGACAACCGTCTTGCGGCTGGTCGCCGGGCTCGAAAGCCCGACGGGTGGGTGGATCAGCCTCGGTGATCAAGTCGTCAACGACGTCGACGCCAAGAACCGGAACGTGGCCATGGTCTTCCAAAGCTATGCCCTCTACCCCCATCTGTCGGTCCGACGGAACATCGAGTTCCCTCTTCGCGCCCGGCACGTTCCCCCGACCGAACGCAACCGCCTGGTGAACAGCGTCAGCGCCAGCCTGCAGATCGGCGCGCTTCTCGACCGCAAGCCGGGAGCGATCTCCGGGGGCCAACGTCAGCGAGTGGCGCTGGCCCGCGCCATCGTGCGCCGGCCGGCCGTCTTCCTCATGGACGAACCACTCTCCAACCTCGATGCACAGCTCCGAGTTGAAATGCGGGCCGAACTGATCGAGCTCCATCGGCGTCTCGAAACCACGATCCTCTACGTCACGCATGACCAAGTGGAGGCCATGACCATGGGAGACCGGCTGGCCATCATGGACAGGGGCGTGCTCCAACAGGTGGGCACGCCGAAGGAGGTCCACGACCGCCCGGCGAACACCTTCGTGGCCAGGTTCATCGGCAGCCCACCGATGAACCTGCTCCGAGGCGAGGTGCTGGCACCAGGGTCTCGGGGCGCTGCTCTGGCGCTGACCCTCCCAGGCGGTACCGTTCCGCTTCCGGAACCGCTTGCTGCCTCAGTGCGGCGGCGGAGACTCACGACCCTCGTTCTCGGGGTCCGTCCCGAGCACCTGGCCATCGCCGACGCCGGAACGCTCGGCGCCACCGTGTCCTTGGTCGAATCCCTCGGTCACGAGAGCCACGTGGCATGCCGCCTCGACGACGGTTCCCTGGCAGTCGTGCGCCTCACGTCAAGCGCGGTGCTGCCCCGAATTGGGGACCGGGTGATGCTGGCTCCGGACGGCGCCCACCTGTACCTTTTCGATCCCGAATCAGGACAGCGGCTCGATGCCTGAGACGACCACGGCCCACCGGCAATCGGTACCGGTAGCCGTGCCGTCTCACCGGTTCTCCCGTTCCGTGCGGGAGGCTCTGCTCGGATACCTCTTCGTCTTGCCCGCATTGGCCGTTTTCGGTGTCTTCGTGTTCTACCCGCTCGTGAAGACGATCGTTCTCGGCCTCTACAGCACCCCTCCCTTCCCCAACCTCCCGCAACGATTCGTCGGACTGTCGCAATACGGGTCGGTGGCTACGTCGTCGGCCTTCCTCGACAGCCTCGGCCGCACCGTTCTCTTCGTGCTGCTGACCGTTCCCGTCGGCCTGACCCTGGGCGTCGCCCTCGCCGTGCTTGCCAACCAGCGACTGCGGGCCATCCGGGTCTTCCGCACCATCTTCTCCTCGACAGTGGCAACGTCAGTGGCGGTTGCGTCCGTCATCTTCTACACGCTCCTCAATCCCGAGGTCGGCCTGTTCAGCTACTGGCTCGGCCAACGAGGCGGCACCGGAGTCCTGCAGAACCCGAACCTCGCCCTGCCCGCCGTCTCAGTCGTGACCGTCTGGCAGAACCTCGGTTTCGTGTTCATCCTGGCCACCGCGGCTCTCCAGAGCATCCCCGACGAATTGCTGGAGGCGGCACGGGTCGACGGCTCGAGCTACTGGTACAGGTTTTGGCACGTGACCTTGCCGCTGCTCTCGCCAACCATGTTCTTCGCCCTGGTGGTCGGCACCATCGGGGCGTTTCAGGCGTTCGGCCAGATCGACCTGCTCACCCAGGGCGGTCCGGACAACCACACCGAGGTACTCATCTACTACCTCTATCAGCAGGCATTCACCTACAACAACACCGGCGTCGCCGCCGTTCTGTCAGTGATCCTCTTCGTGATCCTGCTCCTGCTCACGTTTGCCCAGTTCCGGTTGTTCGAGCGAAGAGTGTCCTATGCGCGCTGAACCGGATCATGAGAACCAACATCCCACTCCCCGCGCACCGGGCCGAACGGTCGGTCGCCGACGCCGATCTGGCGCCGTCGCCCGGACGGGATTCCGCTATCTCCTCCTCATCGGGGCAGCGGCGGTAGTTGCCTTTCCGATCTATATCACCGTGGTGAACGCCCTCCTCTCGCCGCAGCAGATCGCGGCACGCCCGCCAACACTTTTCCCCGTCCATCCGCAATGGGGAGCGTTCCGTACCGCCTTCACTGTGGGTCATCTCGGGATCTTTCTCCGGAACAGCGTCATCGTGACCGTCCTCATCACTGCGGCGGAGCTGGTGACCTCGGCCCTCGCCGGTTACGCCTTCGCGTTCATTCGGTTCCCCTTCAGCCGGACCATCTTCGTCATTTTCCTCGCCTCGCTCATGATCCCGTTGGAGGTGACGCTGGTGCCGAACCACCAGACCATCGTCGACCTCGGCTGGTTCAATTCGTTCCCAGCCCTCATCGTCCCCTTCCTGGCCAGCGGCTTCGGCACCTTTCTCTTCCGTCAGGCCTTCCGGGGCGTGCCCAACGATTTGCGGGACGCGGCCAGCCTCGACGGCTACGGCCACTGGCGGTTCTTTACCCGGGTGGTCCTGCCGCTCAACCGGGCCGCCATCGGAGCGTTTGCCATCTTCGCCTTCCTGTCGGCCTGGAATCAGTACCTCTGGCCCCTTGTCGTCACTGAGACGAACAGCGTCCGCACGGTCCAGATCGGTCTTCGTCAGTTGCAAGCGTTGAGCATCAACCAGACGAACGTCATCTTCGCTGGCACCGTCCTGGCCGCGCTGCCCATCGTCGTCATCCTGATCGTGTTCCAGAAGCAGCTCGTACGGGGGCTGACGGCGGGGGCCGTCAAGGGTTGACCCCATCTCGATCGTCTCCTCGCGGCGGGAGCGCCCCGCCAGATTCGGAGGACCTGGCCGAAGGAGCTTGACGCCCTCGGAACCCGTGCTCTAATTGCCAGTCGTGAGCGCGGATCGAGGCTGGTCGAGACGTCAGATCCTCCAGGGGGCGCTCGGAGTGGGGGCCGCGGCCGTCGGGCTTGGCGCCTGCACGACCGAAGGCCTGTCTTCGGGCACAAAGGCGCCCGCCGCGCCCTCCTCGCACCTGCCGCCTCGCTCCCAGTGGCGCCGCCCCGGATCCCTGCCCGACCCGACCCTGCCCGAGGGGGCCGACACGCTGCCCCAGATCGACCACATCGTGGTCGTGATGCAAGAGAACCATTCCTTCGACAACTACCTCGGGATGCTCGGCCGAGGGGACGGGCTCACCCTTGGCCGCGATGGCCGCCCCACGAACACGAACCCGGATCCTGCGGGCGAGTACGTCCGGGCTTTCCACGAGACTGATACCTGCCAGGCCGGCAACGTCACCCAGACCTGGGACGCCAGCCACATCCAGTATGGGAACGGCCACAACGACGGGTTCATCGGCCCCGACAGCAGCAGCGACTGGTCGATGGCGTACTACACGGGCGAGGACATCCCCTTCTACTACTCGCTGGCCAGTACGTTCCCCGTCTGCGACCGCTACTTCTGCTCGGTGCTGGCGCAGACGTACCCGAACCGCCGCTTCCTTCTGGCCGGAACAGCCTTTGGGCTGATCGCCACCCTGGACTCGTCGATCACTGGGATCCCGCCCAACGGGACCATCTTCGACCGTCTCGACGCTCACGGCATCAGCTGGGCGGGCTACGCCACCAACGTACCCTTCCTCTACGTGATCTCCGACATCGTGGACAAGAACCCGAGTCGGATCAAGACGATCGACCAGTTCCACGCCGACGCCAGAGCTGGCTCGCTACCTGCCGTCTCGTACGTCGATCCGAACATACTGACGGGCACCGAGGAGAATCCCCAGGACCTGTCGCTCGGCGAACACTTCGTCTCCACGGTGGTCGGTTCGCTCCTCAACAGCCCAGCATGGGAACGAACCTTGCTCGTGTGGACCTACGACGAGCACGGCGGCTACTACGACCACGTTCCACCGCCGCCGGCAATCCCGCCTGACGACATCCCGCCCGACATCACCGCAGCCGATCAGCCCGGTGGGTACGACCGCTACGGCTTCCGGGTTCCGACCGTGGTGGTCTCTCCCTACAGCAAGCCACACTTCGTCTCCCACACCGTATACGACCACACCTCGGTGCTGAAGACGATCGAGCGCAAGTGGAACCTGCCGGCAATGACCTACCGGGATGCCAACGCCAACGACCTGCTCGACTGCCTCGACCTCAGCAACCGCGCCTTCGCCGATCCGCCAACCCTGGCGGCACCGGGGAATCCCACGGGCGTCTCCCGGTGTGTGTCGCCACCCGCCGGGGAGCAGCCGCCCTTGGCTGCGTTCGTCAAGAGCCCTGGCATATCGGTGTGAGGTGTCGTCCCTGCTGGGGACACCATCGGTCTCGTCAGCGCGGACGAGAGCTCGGTGACCGTCCGCCGGCTCCGGTGGTCGAAGGTTGGTGTCCTGTCAGCCAGGCGAGTCGTTCTCGTAGCTCGGCGAAGTATGGATAGGACATCATCTTCTCCACGCCGAGAACACCGAAGAGAGGATACGGGAGCGCACCTGTGGTGACCGCCTCACAGAGCCCCGCAGCCGTCGTGGGGCCGCCGGTGGCCCAGCCAGTGCTCACCCCGCTCACGGCCAGCGCGATCATCCTCGTCCTCACGATCGACGACGGCGGTGAGTTGGCGGTCTACGACTTGCTCGCCGACCTGTCCGGACTGGCCCGGACGGTCGCTTTCCGTTCCCTTCAGGGCGGACTGGCCGTCGTGGCCGGGGTGGGTTCGACAGCCTGGGACCGCCTTTTTATCGGCCCTCGGCCGGTCGAGCTCCACCCGTTCCAGCCCCTCGAGGGCGGCCGCCACCGAGCCGTGGCCACCCCGGGCGACCTCTTGCTCCATATCCGGGCCACAACCATGGATCTGTGCTGGGAGCTGGCCTCCCTGGTTGTCGACCGGCTGGTCGGGTCCACAACGGTGATCGACGAGGTCCACGGGTTCAAGTATTTCGACGAGCGGGACCTGCTCGGTTTTGTCGACGGGACTGAGAACCCGACCGGGCCGGCAGCCGAGGCCGCGGTGACGATCGGAGCCGAGGATCCGACGTTCGCCGGAGGGAGCTACGTCATCGTCCAGAAGTACCTCCACGACATGACCGACTGGGATGCCCTGACGGTCGAAGAGCAAGAGAGGGCCATCGGGCGCTCCAAGCTCTCCAACGTCGAGATGGACGACGACGTCAAGCCCCCCAACTCCCATGTGGCGCTGAACACCATCGTCGAGCCCGACGGCACTCAGCGTCAGATCTTGCGGGACAACATGCCCTTCGGGTCGTTAGCTGCCGGTGAGTTCGGCACCTACTTCATCGGATACGCCGCCACCCCTTCGGTGACCGAGCTGATGCTCCAGCACATGTTCCTCGGGGACCCGCCCGGCAACTACGACCGCATCCTCGACTTCTCCACAGCAGTGACCGGCACCCTGTTCTTCGTGCCCACTGCCGACTTCCTCGACGACCCTCCCCCGATGCCCGGCGAGTCCGCCGGCGCCACGAACGCCGGTGGGGAGGCGGCTGCCCGGGAAGAGGCCGCTCCCGCCGGCCCGGCCGTTGCCGGCGACGGATCGCTCGGGATCGGCGGGCTCGGAGGCGTGTCAACGTAGGAGGTGGAGGGGATTGCGCGCCGACTACCTTCGGGCGCGGCGGCCGCCCTGACCAGGCAAGAAGCGCTCGCGGCGGGCAGCCACGAGGCGCCGGGGTAATCCGAGCCGGACAATGTTCTCAGCCGTTCCCGCAGGTCAAGGACGTTTGAACAGGAACCTGTCTTCTGCCCTCGGTGTCCTCCTCAGTTACGGACACCTCCGCCATTGGCCCTAGCTCTTCGTAGGACCGGTCCTTTCATACCCATTGTTCATGGGGTGGGCGGTAGCGGGGGATGCTCGTCCGACCCTTTGGCAAGACCTTCCACTGTCGAGCCCGCCGTCGATGCCACATCTTCCGCGGCGCTGCCCGCCGTCGATGCCACATCTTCCGCGGCGCTGCCCGCCGTCGATGCCACAACCTCGGCCGCGGTACCCGCCGTCGATGTCGCGTCCTTCACTGCCGCCGCCAGGCTCTTCGCCGTCGTGCCCGCGCTGGTCGGAATCGTGACGTTGGTCCCGATGGTTCCCACGCTGGGCAGGGCTGACGTCGTAGGCGAGGGAACCTCTTCCGAGGTTGCCGGGGCGGTGGCGGGGCTCGGCTCCGTCGTGCCGCCGCTGCCTTTCGTCGAGCCTCCCGAAGTCGGATTCAACGGGGGTGGGCCGGGCGGTCCATCGTTGGTCGGCCCGGACGTCACCGTCTGGATCGGGGTGTCCGGTGAGACCGTCGGGATACCACGTGCGCCACTTCCGTGTTGGGGCGTCGCGCTCATGTGAGCCGGGGGGTTCGTCATGGGACCGCTGGCGGAGTGGAGGGGCATAGGGGACAGCGTGGCCGCGGCGACGAATACGCCGGTTCCGGCGACGGTGCCAACCGTGCCCAGTGTCTGTCGCCCCGCCATCTCGATGAGCGCCTCGGCTCGAGGCACGGTGGCAAGGATTGGAACCTGGGACAGCACTCCAAGGGGGCCCATGACCTTCCGCAGATCACCGATGGAGATCCCGAGAAAGTCCCGAACTATGTCAGGGTCAAATTGCTGACCGGCATAGCGCACGAGTTCGCGGCGTGCGGCTTCGGGGCGAACAGGTCGCTTGTAGGGGCGCGATGTGATCATGACCTCATAGGCGTCCGCCACCGCCAGGATTCGCCCACCCAGAGAGATGTCGGTGCCAGCGAGGCCCTTTGGATACCCCTGACCATCGAAGCGCTCGTGATGTTGCTCGACAGCGTCCGCCCACTCGCCCAGCCAGAAGGCAAGCGGCCTGATGATCTCGCCGCCGTCGATGGGATGGCGTCTGAGCGTGTCCCACTCCTTGTCCGTCGGTTTTCCTGGCTTGCGGAGGATCGGACCCGGTACCCGGAGCTTGCCGATGTCGTGGAAGAGGGCGGCCCATCGCAGCCGCTCCTGGTCCGCCTTGCACAGGTCCATCCGGATTGCCAGAAGGTCGACGAACGCACGAACCCGTTCGCAGTGCCCTCGCGTCATCCGGTCATGTCGGCTCAAGGCGGCCAGATAGGTGAGAACGTCCTCGAGGGCGCCGGCAACGTCGGCGTCGTCATCGCGCCGGGCGGCCATCTGAGATCGGAGCCGAGTCGTGGAGTTGGCGCGTAACACGATCGCAAATCGCTTTGGAGCCTGATCGGGGAAAGCGAGCGAAAGTGAGAGCAGCGTCGCCAGTGGCAGCACCCGCATGGCGACGTTGTTGGCGACCAGTAGGACGGTGAGACCCGCCACGATGTCAGCGACGGCGAGCGCAGCGAATGATCCCCACGACCGCGGCGAAGGAAGCGCCCGGTTCAAGAGGAAGATGACGCCGACCGACGCCGCCACTGGGGTCAGTACGACAGCGATTCGGAGCGCTCTGGCTGCGATGGGATGGGGGCGCCAGGTTGTCTCGACCGATGTCGACCTAGTGGACACCACCTCGACGGGACGTTTCATATCTGGCGTGACGCCCATAAGCGGCCTCCGCAGCGCTCCTCACTTGGACATTCGTCACGGCGGCTTCCCGGCTTGAGCCTTTTTTGACACCGGGAAGGACGACAATTCCCACCGGCGAGGCCACGAGGCTTCGAGGCGGGTGCCGGCCCGCTGGCTCATCGTCATCGAGGGGGGCTCCGGCGCCCGAACGATTCGACCCGGCGTGACTGGCCGGGGCCCCGATGGTGGTGCCTGCCCGAGAGTGGGCTCAGCCCTTCAACCGGTCAGCAGGAACTGGAACCAGGTAGGAACTGGAACCAGGTTGAAGGAGGTCCAGAGCGGTTCCGGAATTATCGCGATTGACGGGCCGACGGTGGAATCCGTGGATCGTGAGCCCTCGAAGCCAACCCCCGTGGAACGAAACGTCACAGGGACTGGACCTACAGTCGCACCACTTTCCGAGCCGACCATGTCCGCCAGGCATGGAACCCGCCCTCGAGATCGGCGGCGTGCTCGAAGCCGAGGTCGACCAAGGAGCTGGCCGCGAGACTCGAGGCGTAGCCCTCCGAACAGACGATGACGATCCATTGACCGTGATCGCGGACCTGAGGTAGGCGGTGCTCGCCAAGGGGGTCCAGCCGCCACTCCAGCACGTTCCGCTCGATGACGACGGCTCCGTCCAGGTCACCTTCGGCCCGACGTTGTGCCTGGCAACGGATGTCGACGACGAGACCACCCGTCGCCAGCACCGATCTGAGCTGTGCTGGTTGTACCCGGTGGATCCGTTGTCGTGCCTGCGCGAGTAGGTCGTCGACTCGCGCAGTCACACCACCAGCAGTCCTTCGCGGTAGCTCTCGGTGCGCACTCCAACCAGGCCGTCGTGATCGCTCCAGTCGAAATAGCTCATGGAGTGGAGGGCGGGGGAGTAGACGTGGACGCTGAGCGCCGGGCCCGGACCGCCGTTGACGAAGTCATGAACGTATCCCTGGCCGAAGACCACGTGCTCACCGGTACCGACCGAGGTCGAGGAGGCGAACAGAGTCTGGCCGTCGCCGGGACGGACGGAAGTCTCGCTCAGGGCTCCTCGGGCGACCACGACCGCTCCGGCGGAGTCGCCATGGTCATGCAGCTCAATGGCGCCTCCCACGGGCCAGGCCACGACCCATGCTTCGAAATCCTCGTTGGCAACGATGGTGCGCCAACACCGTTCGCACGGGTCGTCCATGCCCGGAAGCGACGTCGCCGAACGGGCCAGTCGCTGAGCCGTGGCCAGCAAGTCGACGGGCCCGAGCACTCGTCGTCTCCGGCGGCGGATGAGGTCGGGCGCCCGCCAGGGGGCGATGGTCATGGCTCCTCCGCGAGAACGGAGAACCGGGCGTCACCGAGCGCCAATCGCAGGATCCCGTCTGGCGCGCTGACACGGGCGACGACTGCTTGGGACGATTTCAGACTGTGGCCGAGTACGCCGAGGGAACCAGGGCGCAGCTGGGAGCGTGAGTGGTGCACGCCCCCTAATGTATATAAAGTCCATAGGGTTAGTCAAGAATCAATGGGATCCGGCCAGGTAGATAACCGGACGGGTACATAAAGAGCGATGAGAAAGGCAGGAGCAGTGGCGCTGCCCGATTTCTTTGTCATCGGTGCACCCAAGGCCGGCACGACCGCGGTCCACACGGCACTAGCCCGTCATCCCCAGCTATTTCTCTCGGCCATCAAGGAGCCGAAGTTCTTCTTGTGCGACGGCCCACCGCCGCAAGAGGGCGGACCAGGTGACGCGCACAGCTACCGCGAGTGGGTCTGGCGCCGCCACGACTACGAGCGGCTTTTCGACGCTGCCCCCCCTGGGACCCTGCGCGGAGAGAGCACACCTCTCTACCTGGCAGACTTCGAGGCCCACCGACGAATCTACGACGCAGTCCCGCAAGCGAGATTGATCGCCATCCTTCGCGATCCGGTTGACCGCGCCTACTCGAATTGGTCTCATTTGTGGGCCGACGGCCTAGAGCCCATCAGCAACTTCGTCGACGCCTGTGCCGAGGAGCCCAGCCGGGTCGAAGCCGGATGGGCTCCATTCTGGAGGTACCTCGGAATCGGTACCTACGGAAAGCAGTTGCGTCATCTCCGGACGCTCTTCCCTGCCGACCAGATCCATTTGATCCGTTACAAATCACTGGTTGATGAACCGCGCCATACGCTTGATGGCATCTGTCGGTTCCTGGGCGTCAGCGAGGGACTACTCGACAAGGCCCCGGCGATGAACCTGGGAGGTTACGTTCCGCCTACCCTCTACACCCGAACCCTCCAGACTGTGTTCCGCGGAGGGGCATCCCTTGGGCGACACTTCCCTCCACAGGTGTGGCGCAAGACGAGTCTGCCCATTCAGTGGCTCATCCAGCGGACTCCCCAGCACCGTCCCGAACTTTCGGAGGAGCAAAGGGGACAGCTGGTCGGGTACTACGCCGACGACATCAGCATCGTCGAGGAGATCACCGGATGGGACCTCAGCCAGTGGCTGACCTACCGCCAGGGCGGAACGTATTCGGTACGCAAGTCGTGGGCGCCGTCGAGACGCCTTGTCTCGTAATAGAGGCGGAAGCCTCCGTCGGCAAGTTCGAGGCAAGAGACGTATCGCAAGGACCACTGGCCGTCGGGACCGGTGCCGATGACTTCGCCGTCAGCCTCCAGGCAGTCGGGTTGGTCGCCGGCCGCGATACCGGTGCGCTCCTCGGCGTTCTCCTCCTTGCTGGCCCGCCCGTCGTAGTAGGCCAGCCACCGTCCTCCGCCATAGAGGACGTCAGCAACTCGTGTTCCGCGTTGGTCCCATCGTCCGTCGACGCCGGCCAGCGCCGTGCCGCCGAGATTCCACGACAGCCCATCTCGGCTGGTGCCGTAGGTCGTGGTCATCCGGTCGGTGGCCTCGGGATCGTCGAGCGGGTGACAACACACCCACAGATGCCAGCGCCCGCCGATCAGCTTGACGACCGGATCCTTGACGGCCACGGAGGCTGGATCCCCGGCAAGAACTGTGCGGGCCGAATCGACTGCGAAGTTCGCCGGTCCATCTGCGTCGATGGCGTCGACTCTCCAGTGGTCACTGTTCGGTGTCGCGCAACTCACATAGATTCGCCAGGAACCATCTGGAAGTGCCACGAGCGCCGGCCGTTCCAAGGAGTCGCATTCGAACTGGTCGCGCTCGAACACGGTGACCGTCTCGAAGGAGATGCCGTCGTCCGAGCGGGCGATCACGTTGGCATAGCCCCTGCCGGCACCGCGCGGACGTCGGAGCCGGTAGGCGAGCCAATAGGTCCCGTCCTCGGCGAGCACTGCGCTCGGCCCGCCCGCCCAGTAGCCCGGACCCTCGCCGGGGGCAGCCACAACCAGCCGGGCGTGGTCCGGCGACGGGACCGGAAGCCTGTCAACGGTGTCAGCCATTCCTTTGGACACCCCCACTCGTGGCAGTCCACCACTGCGAGGAGGACACCGGACCTCCCAACTGTATCGCCGAGTGCGCGGACCACGAAGCGGTACCAACGCCGTAGGAGAGGCCCCATGCGAGACCGGGTCGCCGACTCTTGTGCAGGTATGGATGGACGGGAACGCGCTCGAGAAGCTTCGGGATCGGCTCCTTTGTTCCTCATGTCATTCCCGAGAGCTCCATCACCCACAGGGAAGCCGGTGGCTTGTCGACGGTGATGAAGTTGCCCGGGTGGAGAGAGCCAAACAGAAAGGCTTTCCAATTCTCCGTACCGGCCTTGACTGCGGCCGCGTAGAAGGAGTTGTCCATGCCCACCGAGTCAGAAAGTCCCCAGGTGTAGAGGACAGCGGCCAGAATCGAGACGCCAGCGTGGGCGGGCAGAGCCCACGCCGGACGACCCTCGCGAATCCACCAGCCAGCACGAGGTCGTGGGTCAGCCCGTGGGATGCGTGTCTCCTCGACTGCGGGCGACTCTTTGGCCACGGTGGTCATGCGACGGTCTCCTCACCGGTTGAGACCTGTCAAGCGCGCTCGGCGGTAACGCCGGAACGACCAGCCGTGGGCGACGACAAACGAAACAGGCGGCTGCGGCGCTGCCTGTGCCTGGCTCACGACCTCGAGGAGCTTCGAGTTCGGATTTACCAAACTGATGAGCGCAAGCCCGGTGCTCGTGCGCCCGAGACGACGGCGAGCAGGATACCCCGCCCACCAGGAGGTCACGTCCGGATGGCCGGGCGAGGCGGGTCCCGGTGCATCACTTCTTTGCTGGTGATCCTGCCATCGAGACGTGCAGCAAATGCCCGCCCTCCGAATTGAGCCGCTCCAAATGGATGCGGCGGCCGTACACCGTGAGCAAGGCAAGGACGGCCGACGCCAGGAGGAGGAACCCGGCAATGTTGAGGGAGATGTGGAGCCCGCGCCCAAACGCCCCGTAGGCGGCAGACACCACCTCGTCCACGATGTGGGCAATGGCGGGGTCCTTGGCCGTGGCCGCCTTGGCTCCTCCCTTGTAGGTGCCGGTGGTGACGGCGGAGACGACGAGTGATTGATACGACTTGGGGATGCCGATGGCGCTGAGCCTGCGCACCAAGTTGACGGTTAGCTGACCGTTCACAATCGAGCCGAGCGCGGCCACCCCGACGACGGCACCCAACTCGCGGAACGTGTTGGTGGTGGAGGCGGCCATACCGGAGTGTTCGGCAGGCACTGATCCCAACGCGGCCGACGTCACCGGGACCATGGCCATGCCCACACCGACTCCGGCGATGAACATGGTCCATCCGATCTGAGTTACGCCGACGTGGGGAGTAACCATGGAATTGGTCAAGAGGATCCCGATCCCAGCGAGCAGACACCCAGTCGCCATGGGTATCCGCGGGCCCCACGCCGCCACCCAGCGGCCGGTAAGCAACGCCGCCGCCACCATGCCGACAGCCAGAGGCACGAAGTTCAGGGCCAGCTGTAGGGGGGAATCGGAGACCACCACTTGGAGGTAGAGGGCCACCATGAAGAAAATGGCGAAGGTTCCGAAGTAGACGGTAAAGGCGATGATGGTCGAGCCAGCGAAAGCCGAGCGCTCGAAATAGCGCACGTTGAGGACCGGGTTCTTGGCCCGTAGCTCGGCCAGGACGAAGGAGGCGGCGGCAAGGAGGGCGAAGAGGAAGAGCGCATCGATCCACCAGGTCCCGTAGCCCGCGGTCTCACCGAGGATGATGGCGAAGGTGAGGGAGCCGAGGGCCAGGGCTCCGAGCAGGAAGCCGGGGATGTCGAACCTGGCCCGGACCGGGTCGGAGCTCTCCGGGAGCACGAGGGCAGCACTGACGAAGGCGAGTGCGCCGAAGAAGACGTTGAACCAGAAGATGGCCCGCCAGGACCAGCCGAAGACCAACAGACCACCGATGAGCGGTCCGAGAGCCAGCCCAAGGCTGGATACCGCGGCCCAGACTCCCAGCGAACGAGCGAGTTCCCTCCGATCCGGATAGAGGTGTCGAATCATAGAGAGGGTGCCGGGCTCCGAGGCAGCGGCGCCGATACCCATGACCACACGGCCGGCAATGAGCACGTCGGTCGTCGGGGCGACCGCGGCGATCACCGAGCCGGCGCAGAACACCGTGACACCGGTCAACATGATCTTCTTACGCCCGAACAGATCGCCCATGGTCCCGAAGCTCAGCATCAGGCCTGCGAAGGTCAGGGCGTAACCGTTCACCACCCACTGCAGCTGGCTCACGGAGGCGTGGAGTCCACTTTGGACATTGGCCAGAACCACCGTGACGATGGTGTTGTCGAGGAACGTCAGGAAAAGGACGAAGAGGATGGTGGCCAAGGCCAGCGAACGAGACCGAGACATCACCACCGTGCTTCGTGCTTCGTCGGCCACACGCATTGGCAAAGGCTCCCTTCGCCACCCATGGCGACGATGACAACGCCGCCCGGGGAGGCCTTACCCAACAGATTGCGGATGACACCCCCGAGGAGTGCCCGCTCGGTTGCCGAAGAATACTCAGGCCGTGCCGACCCGGACCACGGCGACGGCTCGAGATCCTCGGCTCGAAGATCGTCCACCTGACCGGACCCGATGGCATCGATCGGCGCTGCATTCCGGACTACCACGTCAACCAGCTCGGCAGCGACCCGACTTTCACCTCTGCGACGCCGCCACGACCGGCTGTTGGCGCGTCGAGGCTGCTCTACGATCTCTGAGCCCAGCTCGGCACCGCCACTACTCTCCCCCTGAAAGGAACCCGACGGTGAAGCTTGCCAATGCCAACGACCGCGCCGCTCTGGTCCTCGGCGAGGAGATCGCCGATGTGGCCGAGGCGTCAGGCGGCCGCTTCGGCCCCGACCTCATGGGCATCTACGACGACTGGGGCGCCTTCCTCGACTTCGGGAGCGGAGTCACGACCGGCACCAGCCCGCTGGTCGAGGCCGATCTGCGATGCCCGATCCCGGGACCGCGACAGGTGTTCGCCATCGGGCTGAACTACCGCAGCCACGCCGAGGAGTCCGGCATGACGCTGCCTGCCGTGCCCGCCACGTTCACCAAGTTCCCGGCATCCCTCGCCGGACCCTTCGACGACGTCGAGATCGTCGGCAACAGCATTGACTGGGAGGTCGAGCTCGTCGCCGTCCTCGGCCGGCGCGCCGACCGTGTCGACGAGGCCGCGGCGTGGGCCCACATCGCCGGGCTCACCGTCGGCCAGGACATCAGTGACCGGGAACTCCAGTTCGCCGCCGCGGCTCAGTTCTCCCTGGGCAAGTCCCGACGGGGCTTCGGACCCATGGGGCCGTGGCTCACCACTCCAGACGAGGTGCCCGAACCCGACGACTTAGCTCTCGGCTGTTCGGTCGACGGCGAGAAGGTACAGGAGGCCCGGACCTCCGACCTCGTGTTCAGCGTTCCCCGACTGGTCGCCGAGCTCTCGGCCGTGCTCCCGCTCCTGCCCGGTGACGTCATCTTCACCGGAACCCCCGCAGGCGTCGGCATGGCACGGCAGCCGCCTCGCTTCCTGCGGCCGGGCCAAGTGGTGGAATCGTGGATCGAAGGTATCGGCACCATCAGGAACCATTGCGTCTGATCGGCTGCACCCACGCCATCTTCATGCCGGTCGCTCGTAACCGGAGTTGGTCGGCCCGAGCCCGGCGCCGGAGGAGACCATGAGAATCCAGCCCAAGCCACTTTCCGCAAAAGGGCCCGCCGAATGGTTCACCGGTGACGTATGGCTGGACGCAATCGCCAGGGGCGAGGAGCCATCCCGCATCCGGGTCAGCTCCGTCCACTTCGCCCCGGGGGCTCGGAGCGCCTGGCACTCGCATGCCCTTGGTCAGACCCTGTACGTCACCGAGGGTCGAGGCCGGGTGCAGTCTCGTGGCGACGAGATCACCGAAATCCGTCCCGGTGACATCATCTACGCGCCCCCAGACGAGTGGCACTGGCACGGTGCCGACTTCGACCACTTCATGACCCATCTCTCGCTGACCGAGGGCGTCGATGAAGGCGGGCGACCCGAGACGGAGTGGGGGCCGCATGTCACAGAGGACGAATACAGAGGTGCAAAGCCGTAGCCAAGTTCCAGACGGACGGATCTTCGTCCAGGCACTCGATCGGGATGATCGCCCCAGGAAGAGAAGCAGGTCCAGCCGTCCTTCGCCCCCCACCCGATAGGTGATGTCCACGTCGCCGCACCTCGCCCGGCGCAGTCGTGCACCAGCCACGGTGAAACGGTGCCCGGCCTCGGCCGGAAACGGGCCGAGGCCGGGGAGGCTCCGTGCTCGTTCAGGAGCGATGATGGAGCGATGCCGATCCTCGACGCCCGCCATGACTTCGGACATGCGATCGAGGTCGACACGGCCTGGAGCGAGTCGTTTTACTTCAACGGCTTCGATCCGAGAAGCGACTCCGGCCTGTTCACCCGCATCGGTGTCCGCCCCAACGAGGGGACCATGGACGTCGGACTCAGCCTCTGGCTCCCGGGCGGCGATCTTGGCGAGTACCGCTTCATTCGGCCCCAACACGAGATGGTCGACACCATGCTCGAGGTCGGCGCCGTTCGCTACGAGATGCTCGATGCCATGCGCTCGTGGCGCCTGACCATGGCGGCAGACATTCCCGTGCGACCCTGCACCCGGGGTTCGGCGAGCGACCACAACGCTTCTGTGCGACTGGATCTTCGCTTCGACTCGCTCACCCCGGCGATCGGGACCGACGGCCAGTCGGCGGTTCGGATGGGGTCGGCCGAAGCCGCCGCCGCGGCCAACACCACCGGCAAGGGCCATTTCGAGCAAGCCGGATCGTGGACCGGCTGGCTCGAGGTCGACGGCGAGCGCCACGTGTGGAGCGGCGGGCGCGGCAACCGGGACCGCTCCTGGGGGCCGAGGCGATGGAGCGGGCCGTCCATGTGGCGATGGTTCAGCATCAACATCGACGAGGACCTGCACTTCGGTGGCATCCAGCTCGGCACCGGCCAGGGCGACCTCCATCGGGGCTGGGTCTTCGACGGCGGCCGGGCCACCAGCATTGCCGAATGGCGCCTGCGAACCGAGGTGGGTGACGACGGCCTGACCCAGAAAGTGGTCCACCTCACCGTCCTCGACAAGAAGGACCGGAGCTACGACCTCCTCGGCGAGGTTCAGCGAGTGGCCGACATCGGGCGCACGGCCGGCACCTTGGTCAACGAAGGGCTCACCCGGTGGACCTACCGGGACGAGGACGGTGCGACCCGCACCGGCTATGGCATCTCCGAATATCTCCACCAGATCGACGACAGCGGCAGGCCTGTCGTCACCGTCATCTAGGTGGAGCAGCCGAACGACGACGATGTCGCCGACAGACTCGGAACGGTCCTGGGCGGGGCGGTGGAGCGGCTGCGGCGTGTCTCCGGTGGCGCCTCCCGCATCACCAGCTCGTTCGACCTCGTGGCGTCCGACGGCACACGGCGACCGTTGATCCTCCAGCAGGAACGGGGTGAGCACATCACCCATGGCAGCCGGGTGCTGGTCGAGGCAGACCTGCTGAAGGCGGCGAGCCGTGCCGGTGTCCCGGTGCCGAAGGTGGTCGCCGCCGGAGGGCGACTCGATCCGGGCTGGCTCGTCGTCGAGCGGCTCGAAGGCGAGTCCATCCCCCGAAAGCTCCTACGTGACCCCGAATGGGTGGCCGCCCGCCGCGCCCTGACCGGGCAATGTGGCGCGGCGTTGGCCGCCATCCACCGCATCGACCCCGACACCATCGGCGGCCTGCCCCACCATGACCCGCTGGCTGATCCCCTCCCCGTCCTCGACGAGCTGGGCGAGATCCGTCCCACGTTGGAACTGGGGGCGCGCTGGCTGGCGATCAACCGACCCCCGACCGATCGCCGGGTGACGGTGCACGGCGACTTCCGGATGGGCAACCTGCTCGTCGGGCCCGAGGGCCTGCGGGCCGTGCTCGATTGGGAGCTCGCCCATGTGGGGGACCCCGCCGAAGACATCGGCTGGCTGTGCTCGAGGGCATGGCGGTTCGGGGGAGTCGGTCGGGTGGGCGGATTCGGACACCTGCCCGAGCTGCTCGAGTCCTATGCCGCCGCCGGAGGTGTAGCCATCGACACCCACCGGATCCGGTGGTGGGAGGCTTACGCGGCGGTCAAGTGGGCGGTGATCTGCGCTCTCCAGGCCTCTGCCCATCTGCGCGGCGCCACCCGTTCCATGGAGCTGGCGGCGATCGGCCGGCGGGTCTGTGAGAGTGAGTGGGACCTCCTGATCCTGCTCGGCATGACCCCCGGGGTGAGCGAATCCACGGAGCCGGATGTCGATGCTTTTCCGACGGTGGCGGCGCCGTTCGGACGTCCGAGTGCCGGCGAGCTCGTCGAAGCGGTGCGCGAACACCTGGAGGCGGCCATGGAGGGGAGCGAAGGGGATCGTGCCCGCTTCGAGGCTCGCATCGGTCGCAACATCCTGCGGGTGGTCGAACGCGAGCTGGTGCTCGGACCGGCCATGGCCAAGGCCCACTCCGATCGCCTCGCCGCGTTGGGTTTCACCGGGGATGCCGCGTTGGCGGCGTCGATTCGATCCGGTGACTTCGACCACGACCTCCTCGAGGTCGGCCATGCCCTCGCCGCATCGACTCGTGAGCAACTTCTCGTGGCCAATCCCTCCTACCTGTCCGATTCGGGAGCATGAGATCGGCATCCACCAGCGCCGGCGGCTGGGTCCCGGGACGGAGTACCTCGGTTAGCATCGAGGCGTGTTGGAATGGTCACGATCCGTCCTCCATCTGGGCTTTGCGCCGGCACCGCCGACCCGGCGGAGTGCACATGCCACCTTGCCCAACCCCCGGGCCACGACGTGACCGAACGGATGTCGGAGCGGAGCCAGCCTCGGGGTCGGGACATGGGTGCCATCTTCGACACCCATGTGGCCAACGAGTTCGAGGCCAAGGATCTCGACGCCACCATGGCGACGATGGTGGACGAGCCCTACGTCACCCACGTGCCCACGCTGGCCGGTGGTGTGGGAGCGGACCAGGTACGTCGCTTCTACGGCTCCCATTTCATCGGCAAGTGGCCCGACGACGTCACCATCACCCAGGTGTCACGCACGATCGGGGACGACCGTGTCGTGGAGGAGCTCGTCATGAACTTCACTCACGACCGGTTGATGGACACCTTCCTCCCGGGTGTGCCGCCGACCGGCCAGCCCGTTCGCCTGCCGGTGGTGGTGGTCATGGGCATCGAGGGCAACAAGGTCGCCTACGAGCACATCTACTGGGACCAAGCGAGCCTCCTTGTCCAGGTGGGCGTCTTGGACGCCTCGGCCCTGCCTGTGAGTGGTGCCGAGCAGGCGTCCAAGTTGCTCGACAAGCACCGACCTTCCAACGAGCTCATCGAGCGGGCCGCCGGTCGATAGGAAAGCCCACCGTCGGCCAGGTACGGCAGCCACGCTTCTGGGGATGACCCCCTGACAACATCACCGAACGGCCATTAGGCTCGCTGAGCACGCCGGATACCCGTCACAGCCGTGCCCGCCATGCACGGTCCGGGTCAGCAGAAGGGGGTACGCGGGTTGCCTGACTACCATCCGTCCCGCATCCGCAATGTCGCCCTGGTCGGCCATCACGGCGCCGGGAAGACCACGCTGGCCGAGGCCCTGCTCTTCGCCACCGGCGCCGTCACCCGCCAGGGCCGGGTCGACGACGGCACGACGGTGTGCGACTTCGAGCCGGAGGAGACCAAGCGCCACCTCTCGCTCTCCCTGGCCATGGCGCCGTGCGTGGTGGGCGACGTGAAGCTCAACATCATCGACACCCCGGGACTCGCCGATTTCTTCGGCGAGGTGCGCGCCGCTGCCTCGGTGGTTGACCTCCTGGTGGTCGTGGTCAGCGCCGTCGACGGCGTGGAAGCCCAGACCGAGGCGGCCTGGGAGCTGGGCGCCGAGCTCGACATTCCGCGCCTGATCTTCGTGAACAAGCTGGACCGCGAGCGAGCCAGCTTCGACCGCACCCTGGCGGCGGTGCGTGAACGCTTCGGTGCCGGCGTGGCCCCGCTCGAGCTACCACTCGGTGAGGAGGCTGCCTTCCGAGGTATCGCCGATCTGCTCACCGACACCGCCATCGTCTACGAAGGGGGCAAGTCGTCCACGGGGCCCATCCCTGAGGAGCTGGCCGCGCTGGAGCACGAGGTGCGCGAGCAACTGGTCGAAGGCATCGTCGTAGGCGACGACACCCTCATGGAGCGCTACCTCGACGGTGACATACCCTCCACCGAGGAGCTGGAGGCCACCTTGGCCGGCGGTGTGGCCCAGGGACTGGTGTTCCCGGTGGTGTGCGGCTCGTCCGTCACCGGTGTGGGGATCGATCGCCTAGCCACGCTGCTGGCCGAGATCGCCCCGGCTCCCGACAGCCGGCCCCCTCTCGAGGTCACCGCCGGTGACGACATCTCCGAGGTGGTGTGCGATCCGGCCGGCCAACCACTGGCCCGGGTGTTCAAGACCGTGTCCGACCCCTACGTCGGCAAGATCTCCCTGCTGCGAGTGGTGTCGGGGACCATCCGTCCGGACACCGTGCTCACCAACCCGCGCACCCACGCCGACGAGCGCCTCCACGTGCTCCAGTTGCTGCGCGGCCGGGAGACAGAGCCGTTGACCGCGGCACAGGCCGGCGACATCGTGGCCGTGCCCAAGCTGTCGAACACCGGCACCGGCGACACGCTCGCCCCCAAGGGGACACCGGTCGTTATCCCCGTCCTGGAGCCGGAGCAGCGGGTGCTGTCCATCGCCATACGGCCGAAGTCGAAGGGCGACGAGGACAAGCTCATGACCGGTCTCCACCGTCTGCAGGAAGAGGATCCGAGCCTGGTGGTCGAGCGCGTCGACGAGACCCATCAGACCATCCTGCGCGGCACGGGCGAGACGCATCTGGCCATCGCCTGCGAGCGCCTGCAGCGCAAGTTCGGAGTGGAGGTGCTGACCGAAGACGTGCTCATCCCCTACCGCGAGACCATCACCGAGCCGGCCGACGCCGAGGGCAAGCACAAGAAGCAGAGCGGCGGCCACGGCCAATTCGGCGTGGCCTCCGTCCGCATCGCCCCACTGGATCGGGGCGAGGGCTTCCATTTCGCCGACGAGGTGGTGGGTGGAGCCATCCCCAAGCAGTACATCCCGGCGGTGGAGAAAGGCGTCAGCGAGGCCATGGCTCAGGGCGGGGCCTACGGCTACCCCGTCGTCGACGTCCAGGTCACCTGCTACGACGGCAAGTACCACCCGGTGGACAGCTCAGAGATGAGCTTCAAGATGGCCGGCTCGATCGCCTTCAAGGAGGCAATGGCCAAGGCGAAGCCGGTGCTGCTCGAACCTATGAGCCGGCTCGAGGTGACCGTGCCCGCTTCCATGCAAGGGGACATCCTCGGCGACCTCAATGCCCGGCGCGGCCGGGTCCAGGGCACCGACAGTCTCGACGGAGGCCTGCAGGTGATCACGGCCATTGTCCCCACGGCCGAGATTCAGCGCTATGCCGTCGACCTCCGCTCCTTGACCGCCGGCCGTGGGCGCTTCCGGGCAGAGCACGATCACTACGACGTGGTGCCCGGGAACCTCGCCGACCGCCTGACCAAGGCGAAGGGCGACTAGCACCGGCCACGAGCACCGGCCACGAGCACCGGCCACGAGCACCGGCCACGAGCCCGCCGGGCACGAGACCTCTTACACCGGAATGAGTTGGTGGCTCCGCCGACCGGCCCTCCCCGCGATCAGCCGAATCCCAACCCCACCACCGGGGCGTTCAGGTGCTGGCCGCCGAGCGACTGCTGGAAGGGAGCGTTGAAGGCGAAGATGCCGCCGTCGGAGGCGGCCAGGTAGTAGCCGCCGGTCACGTAGTCGTAGGCCATGCCCACCACCGGCTTGTTGAGCACGAGGCTGCCGGTCGAGCCCTGGAAGGGGGCACCCCAGGCGAAGATGCCGCCGTCGGAGGCCACCTCGTAGTAGCCGCCGGTAGCCACGTCGACGGCCATGCCCACCACCGGCTTGTTCAAGACGAGCCCGCCGGTCGAGCCCTGGAAGGGGGCGTTGAAGGCGAAGATCCCGCCGTCGGAGGCCACCTCGTAGTAGCCGCCGGTGGCCGGGTCGAAGGCCATTCCCACGATGGGCCTGTTCAGATGCTGACCGCCCATCGAGCCGTAGAAGGGGGCGTTGAAGGCGAAGATGCCGCCGTCGGAGGCCACCTCGTAGTAACCCCCGGTCAACGTGTCGAAGGCGATGCCCACGATGGGCTTGTTCAGGTGCTGGCCGCCCATCGAGCCGTAGAAGGGGGCGTTGAAGGCGAAGATCCCGCCGTCGGAGGCCACCTCGTAGTAGCCGCCCGAGTCGGGAACGACAGCCATGCCCACGATCGGGGCGTTCAGGTGCTGACCACCCATCGAGCCGTAGAAGGGAGCGTTGAAGGCGAAGAGGCCGCCGTCGGAGGCCACCAGTTGGTAACCGGTGAGGTTGGGCGACCAGTTGAGCAAGCCCATCTCGAGGTCGGCCATCGTCTTGTACTGCCCGGCGAGGACGCAGGTACCCCCGGAGCACGAGATGGGACTGCCGACGACGAACTGCGACAGACCCAGGCCGAGATCCACCTGCGGGGGGCTCGCTCCGTTGCTCGGGATGACCGTCGAGCTCTCGCTCCAGGTGCCATCGCTCAAGCTTTCGACCACACCGGTCGTGCTGGTCGGGGATGAGGAAAGCCCGAATGCCGAGCACGATCCTGGCCACGAGCACGACACCCCGGCCAGGATTGTGTTGTCGGTGGGATCGAAGGAACCTGGGGCCTCGGCGGCACTCCATGAGCCACCGGACAGGGTGTCGATGAGCGGGGCCGAGCCGCTCCCGGCCGTCGAGCTGTACCGGCCGACTGCTTCACAGCTGGAGGTCGACGGGCAGGCGATATTGAGCAGGAAACCCTCTGAGCCAGCCGAGGACGACGCGTTGGCGGGCAACGGTGCTTCGAGAGGGGTGGCCGAGGCGCCGGAGATGGACTCGATGACCGGCACGGCGGTGCCCGCCGTGGTCTCGTACGCGCCGGTGGCGGTGCAATTCCCAACCGCCGGGCAGGCGACACTCACGATGAGGGCCGTGTTGGGGACGGCGGCATTGGCTGGGAGAGGAGCCTGTGTGGCCGTCCACGTCCCGCCGGAGAGGGAAAGGAGGAGGCCGTTCTCTGGGGAGCCGGAGTAGACGCCGACCGCCTCGCAGGAGCCGGTGGCCGGGCAGGACACGCTGGTGACCTCGGAAGCGACCGGTGGCGCGGCATTTGCCGGCACCGGGGCCTCGATCGCCGTCCACGTACCGTCGGACAGTGTCAAGAGGGCGCCAGCCGCCTGTCCCGACGCATCCTCGTAGAGGCCGACGGCGGCGCAGCTGCCGGGCGCCGGGCAGGAGATGCTGATCAGCTCGACCTCGGGATCGGCAGCGGCTCCGGGGGGAGTGGGCGCGGGAACGGCCGTCCAGGTCCCGCCCGACTCGGTGGCCACGAATCCCAATTGGTCCATGGCGCCGTTCTTGTACGCACCGGTGGCTACGCAATTGCCGACCGTCGGGCACGAGACGGCGACGAGCTCCTCAGCCACCGCGCCGGTCACAACCGGTGCCTCTGTCGCCTGCCAGCTGCCCCCTGAAAGGGTCTCGATCAGCCCGAGCGCGGACCCAGGGATGCCGTACGAGCCGACAGCCACGCAGTTGCCGGCGGCAGGGCAGGAGGTCGATACCAGTGTGGAACTCGAACCGGGCGGGGCGTTGGCCGGCAGGGGAGCGCCGGCGCCGGCGACGCTGGGCCCTGATGCTCCGGCCGGCGCGGCGGCGACGGTAAGCCCGATGGCCACCGCCGCGATGGTGACCACCAACGCCGAGGCAATGGCGGCGAGCGCTCGGCCGGCACGGGCCGGCATGGTGTGGTGAACAGACAGTTCCGCCCCCCGAGTGGTCGATCCCATCACGACTCCTCTCGAGATCCCGCGGCGTCAGAGCTCCGCTGCCGCCGGGTGAAGCCTGCCACGGCAACGAATCGGCCACGCGGACCCGGGCGGTTGACTCGTACCGCGCCTCGAGGTCGGGAAACCGCAGATTCGGCGGCTCGGACTCTCAACCCTTGTAACCCGCCGGTGGGCCCTCCTGGGGACCGAGAGCCGCCTCGAAGGCGGCCGCATAGCCGTCGAAGCGGAGTTTCCAGGCCCCCGGGTCTGGCTCGACCCCGGCGAGACGATCGAGACAGTCCTCCCATCCAGCCGCGTTGCGGGCCGCGGCCCCGGGAGCGAGCTCGTCAACCAGCACCAGCCGCGTGCCGCCGTCGTCGTCCGAGAGCTCGAATCGCAGTGTCTCCTCACCCCACGTGTAGACGAGCCGACGCGGGATGTCGACGTCCAGCACTTTCCCCGTCAGCGTGAGGTCGATGACCTCGGGCGGGAATTCGAAGGCGATCGAGGCCCCCACGACCCATTCACCACCGGCGACGACCACATCGCAAGGGAACCAGGAGCGGAGCTCGTCCCGATCCGTGATCGCCCGCCACACGGTGGCCGGCGGATCGGGAAGGCGACGTTCCAGGCGCACCCCCGGCCGGCCGCCTTCCTCCACCAGCGTCGCCTCGCTCATGCGTTCCTCCTTCGGTCGAGGTGGGCTTCGAGCCGGTCGAGGTGGGTGGACCACAGTTGGCGGTAGGTCGCCAACCAACCATCGAGCTCGGCCAACGGCTCCGGACGGATCCGGTAGAGGCGCCGCTGGCCGTCGGGACGAGCCTCGACGACGCCGGCCTCTCGGAGCACCCGGAGGTGCTTGGAGACCGCCGGCTGGCTCAGATCCAGATGTCCGACGAGATCGCCGACGGTGCGCTCGCCGTCCCGCAGGAGGTCGAGGATGGCCTGCCGGTTGGGCTCGCCCAGCGCCTGCAGGGTAAGGGTCGACGCCACGCCCAAGCATAACCAATTAGTTATATAGCTATCAAGGCATCCGATACGGAGCTCGAGCCGCGGTCACCCACGCTCGCCACGAGAAACCCAGAGCACTTCCCAGCGATTGCCCTCCGGGTCGGCCACGAGGGCCGAGCGTCCGCCGAAAGCCTGGTCGGCGGGCGCGGACACCTGCTGGGCGCCGACCTCGACTGCGGCCGCCACGGCCTCGTCGACCGCTTCCCGCCGGTCGACGTCGACGACCAACGTCACCGCCGAGGAAGCGACAGCTTCCGTCGGTGACAGCCCCCCGTCCGGTGAGGAGGGATGGAGGGTGAGCACCGTGGCCCCGAGGTCGAACATGGCCAGCGCGTCTGATGCACCGGGGCGTTCGGGCCACCCGAGACCGCGATAGAAGCGACGCAGGGCCGGCACGTCCCTGGCGCCGAGGACGACCATCGAGAGGCGGGGCGGCATAACGCCGCCCGGAGAGGCCGATTGGTTGGCCGCCGTCATGTCGGCACCCCTCAGCCGCCAGACACTACGCGTGGCGCCGGGTGCGCGATCCGGTCACGCACTCGGCCGTTCGAGACGCACAAGAAGATCGGGGTGCTCACGCCGCCTTCCTCGGTGATCCCCAGCAGGCTACGTCAGGGAGCCTGGGTCGGCGGCGGGCGAGCGGGCGGGCGGGCCGCCGGGCGGCAGTGGTCCCTTCACCCTTGCTACTGAACGGGGAGGAGCGAGGACATGCTGATGGCCATCTCCTCGTTGTAGTGCACGGCGCCGAGCGGGCCGATGGACTGGGACACACTCACCTCTTCGCGTTGGCGGTAGATGAGACCGGTCTGGGGGGAGACCCAGTAATCGGTGGGGTCGGTCCCGGTGGCGTTGCCCGACACCGCCGTGTTGATGCGGGTGTGCAGAGCGGACACGGTCCGCCCATTGACGGTGAGAGTGGTTGTCCCGATGACCTCGCCAGAGATCTTGTCGACCTGGCCGGGTCCATGGCAGACGGCGGACCAGCGTTGACCGGCATGCGGGCGGGGCGGGATGAAATAGTCCGTGGACGGGCAGTGAGTGACCTGTGTCGTGCTGACGCCAGCGATCGACTCGACGGACGACGCCTGCGACATGGTGAGCGCACCGTCCGGCTCTCGGCAGAGCTGGATGCCCTCGATGTGTTGCTCGAGGGGAACCCAGTCCATCGACGAGCACTTGCTGTCGGTCACGATCATGTGGCTCGCCGACGGGAAGGTGCGAGAGATGCCGGCCAGGCTGAGCTTCTCGCCCCCGGTCGTCCGGTACACGTAGACGCCGGGCGCCGGGAGCCCCCCCTCGGTGCGAGGGCTCGAGCCATGCTGGTCCTGGCGGTAGAGCCGGAGAGCCTGGCGGAGGTCGATCTGGGTCCCCGTGGTCCGCAGCAGGAAGAACCAGATGCCGCCGGCCACGGCGATGACCAGCAGAACCGCAAAGCTCACCCCCGAGACCAGCAGACGATGGTGGTTGATCCAGTTCACGACGGGCATCTGTGTCTCTCCTGCGATTCCGATACCGGGAATACCCGGACCACCATTAATTCACACTGAGAAAGCGGGCGCTGGCTCCGGCTGAGAAACCCTGCGTCCCAGGTCACAGGTCATGCGGGCCGGGCCAGGGAAACAGCATGGCTCTCACATGGTGTGAAGGCTGTGCCAGATCTTGTCACGCCGACGGGCTCGCAAGGACGCGAGGGCGACGCCTCAGGACACCTTGCAGGGTGAGACGTCGAGTACGGCGGTCGGAATGCCGAGCCCAGTCGGGTTCGCACATGCGTTGGCCGGTGGCTGCACCCAGACGCCGTTGCTCGATCGGAGCAGGTAGGCCGCCGTATACATCGAATTCGTCCACGATCCCGCGGCCCAACCGTTGCCGCACTTGACGGTATTGACCGTCTCGCCCGGCGCCAAGGCGGTGCTGACGGCCGCCGCCGTGCACGGGGCCGAGGCGGCCGTTGCCACCGTCGTGGTCGTCGCCGCCGTGCTGGTCGTCGTGGACGCCGGCGTCGCCACGCAGACGCGCGCGCCGATGCGTGTGGCGGCGAGCAGCTGCCCTTCAGTGTCGGGGCCGTAGACACCGTCCACCGCGAGATGGGAAGCAGCCTGGAAGCTGCGAATGGCCTGCGTCGTCTGCGGACCGACGGAGCCGTCGATGGAGCCGTGGTAGCAACCCACCTTGGTCAGCGCCGTCTGCAGGCTCCGGACGGCCGAGTCGGACAGTGCCCCGCTGGTGGTCGTCGACGTCACCGACGACGATGACGTGGACGTAGACGAGGATGCGGGATTGGAACTCGAACAGGCCGCCCCGAGGCCGGCCACGACCACGCAGGCCACGGCGGCCACCGTCCGAAGAACCATCCGCTTGCGAACGCTCGAGGACCTCGACCCGCGACACTCCCTGTGCTCCATGTCCATCCGCATGTCCATCCGCCGCATGCGAGGTCTCCTCACTCGGTCCCACCACCCGATGGGTCGCCGCAGGCTACCGGAGGGCGCTGACGGATCGTCAAGGTCGCCGTTAGGGATGCCGGCCGTCGGTGCGCCGGTGTTCTCCTCGGCTGCCTAGCGGACCGCGGCCTGACCGTCCGGGCTGCGGGGGTCGGCGGCGCCGACCGCGTGCCAGGCCGCGTGGCCCGGGGGCCGCGGCGAGGCGATGACCTGCGCGCAGCCCACCGCCACCGGGTCGAAGGCGCTGATCGACCGTACCCGGTGACCGCGGTCGACGAGCCCCGGCACCCATCCGGCCGGGGAATGGGCCTCCACGTACACCGTGCGCTCCCCCCACCAGAGACGGAAGGGGCCGGCGGCCGGAGCACCGAGAGCGAAGCGAGCGCCGGCCAACGCCGTGGCCGGGTCCTCTCCGGCGTGGAGCATCCTGGCCGACAGCTGGAGGAGGACCTGCGGCTGCGCATCCCCGCCCATGGCCCCCAGCAAATGGGTGAGCCGCGCCTCGGCGTCGGTGACGAGCATGGGCGAGAGCGTGTGTGGCGGCCGCTTGCCCGGGGCCAACTCGGCCGGATGGTCCTTCACCAACGAGAACCCGACGCCGCGGTTGTGGAGGAACACACCGGCCGCCGCGGCCACCAGGTGCGAGCCGAAGTCTTGGGCGTTGGACTGGGTGAGGGAGACGCCCAGGCCGTCGTCGTCGACGGCACAGAGGTGGGTGGTGTCGCCGTCCCCGCGCCGGCCGCCCGGCGGCGGTGCCAGGTCGCCGGGACCGACGTCGTCGGCCAGGGTTCGGCCTGGCCGGATGCGCTCGGCCCGGCCGGTCAGGCGAGAACGGTCGAGCAGTGAGTCCCCGTCGGCGCCGTCGAAGAGGACGGCCGGGCGGTCGGACCCGGCGACCGTCGCCGCTTCGACGCAGACGTGGGCCCAGAGCGGGTCCTCCGGGTCGGTCCCGAGGCCCACCTGCTCGGCCACCCAGGCACCGGCCAAGGTGAGGTAGCCCTGCGACGGCGGCGGCACCGTCCACAGGTCGTGGCCCCATGCCCGAAGGCGTAAGGGCTCGTCCCAGACGGCGAGGTCGTGGGTGAGGTCGGCCTCGCCAAAGACGCCGCCGCCCACCTCGAGGAGGGCCTGACCGAACGCACCGCCGTAGAAGGCGTCGCGGCCTCCGCCGGCGATGGCCCGGAGGGTGCGGGCCAGGCGGGGCAGCCGGACCCGGTCACCCGGCTCGAGTGGACCATTGGGGCAGAGCTCGTCGGTGCCGGGCAGCCCGGCCACCAGGTGGCTGGCGAAAGCGAGCAGCAAGGAGGCGCAGAATCCTTCCTCGGCGAGGGAGATGGCCGGCTCGAGGACGGCGTCGAGGCCAATGCGCCCGTAGGCGGAATGCAGGGCCAGCCATCCGTCGACGGCAGCCGGCACGGGGACGCTGCGAGGATCGCCCCGCACCGGCATGACGTCGTGACCCTCGGCCCGCAGTTCGGCGGGATCCACTCCCGAGCCGGCCCGGCCCACGGCCAAGAGCGCACGCGGCGCCTCCCCCGGGCCGCTCACCATGGCCAGCATGTCACCGCCCATGCCGCAGAGGTGTGGCCCCACGACGGCCATCACCGCCGCCGCGGCGACGGCTGCGTCGGCGGCGGAGCCGCCTCGCTCGAGCGTCGCCACTCCGGCCATGGAGGCCAACTGGTCGGCCGCCACCACCATGCCCCGCGCCGCCCGGCGGGACGGGAAAGGGGCGAGTGGGAAGGGCACCGACGTCCTCGCTCAGTCCGTCGGGAACCGGTCGAGGTAGGCGGCGAAGCGTTGGCGCACGACGCCGGCGTCGAGGCCGAAATCGTCGAGGGCGAACTCGTGGACGCCGCCGGCGCCGGGCCGGTGGGCACGGGCCCAGGCCGCCACCTGGCCGCGCCCCTCCCCGAGCTCGAGACCCAACCGGCCGTAGGCGCCGTTCAACGCGCCGACCGGGTCCGACTGCAGTTCGGCGTGGGTGATGTCGGCAAAGTGCTCCTCGCCGATGCGGTTGCGGAAGTCGAGGGCTCGGCGGATGGCCTCGGCCCACAACAGGAGCTGGCCCCGTCCGAGCTCCTCGGCGTCGTCGCGGTCGGACGCCCAGCTCCGTGTGTAGGCGATGAGGCTGCACACCGAGCCCAGCACGGCGGCCGGGTCACGATGGGTCCAGACGAACTTGGCCGACGGGTAGGACGACCGCAGCGCGTCGAGGGCGAGCATGTGCACCGGCGTCTTGAGATGCCAGAGCCGGGGCGGGCAGTGCCACTGGAGCAACTGCAAGACCTGCCGGTGGGACTCGTAGGCACCGGTCATGTCGCAGTCGACGACCCACTCCATGTAGCTCGGGACGCGGGCCATGCCGTCGAAGTGGGCCGTGCGGAACTCCATGCCGAGGAGGTCCTGGCATTCGGTCGGGCCGGTCGGCGATTGGAAGTGGAGCGAGCGCATGCGGGGGAAGGTCTCGTACATGAGCTCGAGGCCGTTGGTGGCAGCCTCGATCCGCGGGTCGTCGTGCTGGTGATCGGCCTCGGGTGGAGGCACCGGGTCGGACGATTCCCACAACCGTACCGACCGGACCTGGGGGTCGGCGGCGAGCAGGTTGCTCAGCGCGGTCGTCCCGGTTCGGGGCAGGCCGATGATGACGAGCGGTCCCTCGACCTCCTCCTTCGTGATGTCCGGGTTGGCGTCCACCGTGGACCGCGACCCGGAGCCGGTTGGCCAGCAGCATCTCGAGCCGCGACCCGAGGATGTGCGTGCCCATCTCGGTGAGGTCCGCCTCTCGGTTGAGCGCGTCGACCAGCCGGTCGAGCCCGTCCCGCCAGCCGGTTGCCCCGAAGTCGGCCAGCCCCGTTCGGTCCATGGCTGACTCGACCACATGGTCGGCATCGAGCATCGTCGCCCTCAGTGCGCCATCAGAAGTCGGAGCCGCCGTCCACGTTCACGTCGGCGCCGGTCACGTACCCGTTCGTCCTCGAGGCCAGGTAGGCCACCAGCGAGGCCACCTCCTCGGGACGGCCGGCCCGACCCAGGTCGGCCGGCTGGTGGAAGTGCCGGTCGATCCAGTCCATGACGTCGTAGGGATCGGTGGGGTCGAGCCCTTCCTCGTCGAAGGCGGCGCGTAGGCCCTCGCTGAAGCTGGCCGTCACGATCGAACCGGGGCTCACGGTGTTCACCAGGATCCCTTCCTTGGCCAACGACTTCGAGAGGTTCTTGGAGAAGCTGGTCACCGCGGCCTTGGACGAGGTGTAGGCCACGAGCAGCGGGCTCTGCCGCCGCGTCGAGTGGGCCGAGAAGTTGACGATCCTGGCCCATTCGGCTGCCCGCAGAAGGGGGAGGGCCCCACGCACGGCCCGCACTGCGGCCATGAGGCCGATCGAGAAGGTGGCCTCCCAGCCGGCGTCGTCGAGCTGCTCGAACCGGCCGGCTCCGGGTCCGAGGGTGTTGACGAGCACGTTGAGCGACGACCAGCGCCGGCCGAGCTCGGCGAAGGCATCCTCGACCGCCGGCTGGTCCGTGAAGTCGACGGACAGCCCGAACGATTCCTCGCTTCCGGCTCGGTGCAGGGCGTCGACCGCCTCGTCCAACGCCCTTTGGCCGCGGGCAAGCACGGCCACCCGGGCGCCTTCGGCGGCCAGCCGCTCCGAGATGGCCCGGCCCATGCCCTTCGACCCGCCCGTGACCACCGCCTTGGCGCCGCCGAGACCGAGATCCATAGAAGCTCCTATCGGGGGAAACGCCGGCGCACGGCCCGGGCGCGTTCGTCGAGCAACTTGCGGCGGGCCTCGGCGTCCATCCGGACGGTGTCCTTTGGTAGCACCTCGGACAGCTCGCCCTGTCCAACCACACGGACCTCGGGCACCGGGGCGGCGGCCGCCCGCAGCCAACGGAAGATCATGGCACCGTGATGGTTGCCCGCCGTGTCGAGCCAGTTGGCCACGCCCGGATCGCGGTGGGCCACGACCGCCCGGAAGACCCCGTCGTCGTCGAGCATCGCCTGATGGCCGTTGAGGCTCGATTGGCGCCGGGCGTAGTCGATGGTCTCCCACCAGAAGTTGCCGAGGGACACGCTCCAATAAAGGGCCTCGGGCGGCGTGACCTCGATGACGAGGCACTCGTGGTCGAGCAGGCTCCACGATCCCCAGGTGCTCACGTTCTCGGCCGCCGCCCCCATCTGGGTGAGGGCGGCCGGCTCGCGAAAGCAGTTGACCCCCTGGCTGCGTCCACTTTCCTCGACGTCGAGCCAGAAGTCGACGCTGGCCTCGACGTGGGCGCCGAGGGCATCGAGCTGGGCGGCCACCCCAGCGGCGTCGAGGGGCGAGGACGCGACCGGCAGGGCGGCACCGTCCGGGCGGTCGGTGCACTCGATGGAGAGGGCGGCGGGGCGCTCGTTCGTCCAGTCGTAGAAGAACTGGCGCACGACGATCGACGAGCTCTGGGCCTCGAGAGCCATCCAGTTGCCCGGGTGCTCCGTGGCCGACAGCACGAGCTCGAAGTTGCCGTCGGCGTCGGTGGTGAGGTCGTCGGCCACCACATTGCCGGTGTTGGCCATCCCGCCCATGACCTGGAAGCCGAGATACCGGACGGTGTTGCGTCGACCCCGGATCACGTAGGTGGCGTCACCCCGGATGGACGCGCCCGAATACGCCGCGTCCGGACAGTCCATGCCCCACTTGAGCACGTTGTCCACGTTGGCCGGGGCGAAGTCGGGATCATAGGGGTCCGAACCGCGCAACGCCTCGTCGATGCCCAGGGCCAGGACCACGAGCAGGTGCCGGTACCCGGCGGCCTGGTCGACCGCCTCGTGGGGCACGCGATCTCCCTGGAGCACTCGGCCGGCGCGACCGAGTGCCTCCACCAATCCGGCCCAGGCCCGGCCGGAGGTGAGGTCGTCCGCATCACCCGACGGATGTCGGTAGGCCGAACCGACCGATCCCGGTGCCCACGCCGGTGTCTGCATGCCGCCGACCTCGCTCTCGCCTGCGCCCGGATCGCCTAGCGGAAGTCGAAGGCGACCTTGACGGCGCCGGAGTCGTCCTGGGTGGCGAGGACGGTGAAGGCGTCACGCCACTCCGGAAGGCGGAAGGTATGGGTCAGCATCCCCGAGAGGTCGAGACGGCCGGCCGCCACCAGGTCGAGGTAGTGGGCGATGGCGTGTTGACGCTTGCCGTCGAGGGTCTCGACGCCAAAGGCGTTCGAGCCGACCCACGAGATCTCCTTGAAATAGAGCGGTGACCACTCCCACCGCTCCGGCGGGTTCACGCCACTCTTGACCAGAGTGCCGCGGGCCCGCAGCACCCGCACGGCCACCTCCGAGGTCTCGGTCGTGCCCACCGTGTCGTAGACGACGTCGATGGCCCCGGGGTGGGCCATCGGGATGCCCATGGGCGTGGGCATGAGGGTGCCACCCGACCACGACGTGGCCTGCTCGACCACGGCATCGGCCGGCTCGTGGGCGATGACCTCGGCACCGAGCGAACGGGCCAGGGCGCGCTGTGTCGGGTGGGCCGCCACCACCAGGACCTCGACATCGGGTCGTAGGGCTCGCAGCAGCCCGGTGGCGGCCAGGCCCAGTGCACCGGCCCCGTAGACCATGGCCTTGCCGCCCTCCGGCGGCGGGTGACGGGTGATCGAGTGCAGCGACACCGATACCGGGTCGGCGAGCACGGCCACGTCGTCGGGAACCTCGTCGGGCACCGGGAAGAGCATCGTGTGATGGGCCGGGAAGTAGTCGGCGAAACCGCCCGGCGCGTCTTTGCACGTCCCCGTGTGAATGCCCGGCGAAAGGCGACCCTCGGTGAAGTGCCAGCACATGCTCAGGTCGCCGACCTGGCACGACGGGCAGGGATCGAGCCCTCGGGGCAGGCAGGTGAGCCACGGGTTGAGCACCACCCGCTGACCAACCTCGAGCCCGACGGCGGCCGGGCCGAGCTCGGTGACCTCGGCGACCACCTCGTGGCCCATGACCATGGGGAAGGAGAACAACCCGGCCAGCGCGCTGTCGTTGTACGCGTCGGTGAAGTCGCCGAAGACCTGTTTCGACTCGGAGCCGCAGATGCCGGTGAGCCGGGTCTTCGCCACCACCCAGTCGTCGGCCGGCGGGGTGGGCACGTCGCGGTCCTCGAGACGCATGGGCACCCGGGCCAGACCGGCGAGCAACCGGTTGGACGGATCGGGCGCCTCCCACGGCTCGGGCTTGACTCCCCAGACCAATGCCTGCACAGGCTTCCGGCCTCCCTTCGGGTTCGAGGCGCCCACGGTAGCGCCGCTCGTCGCGAGCGGCTTGGGGGGTGCCATTGCCGGGTGGCGATCCATGGCGGTGGCGCGGTCGACGGTCTCGCATCCCGAGCCGGCGCCGAAGGGAGGCAGTGGTAGCTTGCGGCCACTGGCGACTCGGGTGGCCGCGGCGGCGTCCAGGAGGTTCCATGAAACCGGGCAAGCCGTCGGTCACGGCCCGCTTCGTGGCCCATACACGTGCGGGGCTTGAGCGGCCCGAGATCCCGACGGGCGATGCCGCCGCCGAGCTCCGCCTCTACCGGTCGCTGGGCTCGACGCCGTTCCCCGAGACCAAGAGCTTCCACGACCGCATGGAGCGCCGAACCCGCTTCTTCGACCGGCTGACCCTGGCCGCCATCGAAGGCGGCGGCACCCAGGTGGTCATCGTCGGGGCCGGCTACGACGGTCGCCCGGTTCGCTTCGCCAGTCCGGGCGTTACCTGGTTCGAGGTCGACCATCCGTCCACCCAGTCCGACAAGCGGGCCCGGCTCCTCGATGCCGGAGCCGACGTCGGTGCCATTCGTTTCGTGCCCGTCGACCTCACCGACGGCGACCTCGGCGCCGCACTGGACGCGGTCGGTCACGACCGTGCCCGACCATCCCTGTTTCTCGTCGAGGGGCTCCTCGCTTACCTGCCCCGCCCGGTGGCCGACCGCGTCCTACGTGCCTTGCGACACCGCGCCGCGCCAGGCAGCCGGATGGCGGCTGGCTTTCTGGTGGCGCCCAAGGGGACCTCGACCGCCTACCGACTTCGGCACTGGACCCGGCAGCGCATGGTGGCCGCCATCGGCGAGCCGTGGGTCAACATCTACACGTCGTCGGAAGTGGACGAGGCCTTGGCCTCCTGCGGATGGGCGACCACCGTCTTCCACGACACACTGCAGCGCTACGAGGGCCCCGGCGGCGTCCTCATCGTCGGCGAGCCGTCGGACACCCTTCCCCCGGCAGTGCCTCCGGCTCCCGTGCGAACGCAGTGACCACCACCCTGGACGGGCCGCGTCCGGCCGCCGTCGACCGGCCCCCGGACGACGGGCCATCGGAGGACCCCCATCCTCTTCTCGCCGCCGGCGGCCCGCATCGGCGGCCGCCCTCGCGCCGACCGGCCGCCACCCGAGGAGTGTCGCGCCGGGTGCGACGGAACCGGTTCTTCGTCGGCCTGCTCCTGCTCGCCATCGTCGTCCTCGTCCTACGCCTGGGTTCGGGGGGCGGCGCGGCGCACTCGGCGGCGGCCGCCCGCCACGCCAACCGTCGACCACCTCCGACGCGCCCGTCCCCCAATCCGCGCCTCGAGAGCGACTGGGAGGGCGACGGTCGGCCGGTGGTCATGGCCTTCGGCGGCGACGTCAACTTCCCGTCGGGCAGCATCCTCGGTGACCGGCTGGCCGACGACCCGGCGTCGGCCCTCGGGACCGGGGTGCCCCAGCTCTTGGCCGGGACCGACCTGCGCATGGTCAACTTCGAGTCGGCCATGACCGACGGGGGCTGCCCCGACCCGCAAGCCAAGTCCTACGACTTCTACGCCCCCTCCGACGCCTTGACCGCCTTCCAGTCGGCCGGCGTGACTCTCATCACCGAGGCCAACAACCACGGCGAGGACTGCGGGCCGGCCGGCCTGCAAATGGCGCTCGCCGCTCGACAGGCGGCCGGCTACACCGTCCTCGGCATCGGCCAGAACGCCAGCCAGGCCTTCACCTCCTACCAGACGACCATCAACGGCGAGCACATCGGGATCATCGCCGCCACCCAAGTCATCGACTCCGACCTACAGACGGCCTGGACGGCCACGGCCACCCAACCGGGGTTGGCCTCGGCCTACGACGTCCCCGACCTGGTCGCCGCGGTCGAAGCCGCCCGGCGGATCGACGACACGGTTGTCGTGTTCCTCCACTGGGGCGTGGAGCTCGACGCCTGCCCCGACCCCCTCCAGGAGCCACTGGCCAACGTGCTCGTCCGAGCCGGGGCCGACATCGTCATCGGCAGCCACGCCCACGTGCTCCTGGGCGGCGGCTATCTCGGGTCGGCCTACGTCGACTACGGGCTCGGCAACTTCGCCTTCTACAACACCCCGCCACCCACCGACCAGAGCGGGTCACTCGTCATCACCGCCACCGGCCGTCACATCGACGACGTGACCTGGCGGCCGGCGCTCATCGAGGACGAACTGCCGGTCCCGCTGACCGGTGACGACGCCGCCCAGGCACTCCAACAATGGGCCGGGGCTCGCACCTGTACCGATCTGTCGCCCACACCGGGCCCCTCGGAGGCCACCGCCGCCACCGAGACGCAGCCGGCGCCCCCGGCCACCGTCGCACCGCTGTCGGTCGACAGCTGACCCGGATTATGGCGGCGCTCGCCCTCGGCGCTCGCCCTCAGCCTCAGGTCTTGACCGGGGGCCGAAGCGGATGGGCCTCGAAGAAGGCCCACATGAGGTCGTTGGCCGAGATGGCAAAGGTCGTATATCCGATGACGCTGGCGATCGAGCGGGAGAAGGCGCTCCCGGGCCAGGCATGGCCGCCACCGGTGATGCGGTAGAGCTCGACGGTGGCGTCCGCCGGGCACGGATAGCTGATGAGCGTGACCTTGGTCGCCACCGGCGTGTAGGAGGCGGTCGACCCGCAGCCGTTGCGGCGCGCCCACTTCGCCGCCTGGTCGGGAATGGACGAGCCCGGCGTGGCCTTCGCCGTCGATGCGGCCGAGCCGGACTGACCGAGCGTCCCGTGCCCGTTGGGTGCCGGCAATGCCAGCGCCTTCGCACCTAGGCCGCCGCCGTAACTCACGAACGGGTCAGCCGTCCCATGGAAGGCGATGACCGGCACGGGCCGGACCGGATGACAACCGCTCACGGCCTGGATGCCGGCGACCGGCGCCACGGCCGCCACCTGGCCCGCGTACCGGCAGGCCACCGCCGAGGCCATGAAGGCGCCGTCCGAGTAACCGTCGACGAAGATGCGATTGAGGTCGACGCACTCGTTGGACTCGACTGTGGTCAAGAGCGATCCGAACCAGGCCAAGTCGGTGCTCCCGAGCCCGGTGTCCCACAGCGGCACGGTTCGGGTGATCTGAGGAGACACGGCGATGAGCCCGTGTTGGTCCCCGAAGCTGGCCCAATCGGACACGGCCGTCTGGATGGCCGCTGTCTCCGAGTAGCCGTGGAGATCGACGACGAGCGGCAGCGTGCGGCCGCTGAAGCCGGGCGGCACATGCTGGATGTAGGTACCGGCCAGTCCGTGGGCATCGAGCGCCATGGTCGTGGTCCCCGGTGGCCGAGCGCTGCTGGCCAGACGGCAGCCCGGCGACGGAGCGGCAGGGACCGGGGTGGCCGCCGATGCCGAGCTGGTCGAGGCCGTGCCCCCCGATCCGGTCGGCGACCCCGAACTACCGCAGGCGGCCAGCCCGATGAGGGCGGCGGCCACGGCGACGATCACGAGCCGGCGGGAGACCCCCGGGCCGACCGATGGGGGATGAGTGGCGGGCGGTGCAGCTGTTGCCGCCCGGAGAGCCGGTGGCGCCGGGAGGAGAGGGGACGGCGGGATGACGAGAACCTAGCCAGGGCACCTGCCTCGCAGCCGAACTGGTGGAGAGGGTGGCCCCGGGCCCCCGGTCGCCGGCCACCTTCCGCCCTTGCCCTCCAGCGCCTTTGTCCCGGCCCAGACCCCATCGATAGAGTCGTCTCTTCGTCGTGTTTGGCGCTCTGACCACTCCGACGGCGGAGCTCGACAGCAGAGGAAGCAAGCGGCCCAGGTGGGCGGCGGCCATCCTCTCGGCTCTCGTCACCGCGGCCTCCATATCGGTGGTCTTAGTGGCGCGCCCCGTCGGAGCCGACCAGATCACCAGCCTGCGGTCGCAAGCCGCCTCCATCGCCCAGAGGCTCGTCCAGCAGCAACTCGAGGTCCAGGCCGACCAACAGCAGTACTCGGTGGCCTCGGCCCGGGTGGCGACAGACGACCAGGCCATCGCCACGCTCGACCAGCAGGTGAACGCCACCGAGCAGGCCATCGCCGCCCGCTCGAGCGAGATCCGATCCCAGGCGGTCCGCTCCTACGTCGACGAGGGCGACGAGTCATCGGCCACGGCCTTGTTCACGAGCAGCGTCGACCGGGTGCAGGAGGCGAGCGAGTACCAGTCGATCGCGGTGGGCAACATCACCACGCAGCTCGACCGGCTGCACACGGCCCAGCGAAGCCTCCAGGCAGAACGCGCCTCCCTGGCGGCCCGAGAGGCCGCCGACCGGGCCGGCCAGGATCAGGAGGCCACCGCCCTGTCGCAAGCCAACGACACCACTCAACAGCTCGCCGCCGTCCAGGCCCAGGTGACCGGTCAACTGGCGACAGCCGTGGCCGCCGCCCAGGCCGCCCAACAGGCTGCGGCCGCGGCGGCAGTGGCCCAAGCCCAGCAGGCGGCGGCCCGCAGCCTGCCGACGACGACGGCCTCGTCCGCGTCGGGTACGACCACCGTCCCGGCGAGCCCGGGCGCCGGGGGTAACCCGGGTGCCGGTGGGGGTAACCCGGGCGCCGGTGCCGGCCTCTCCGACCCCCCCCTACCCCCCTTCCTCCAGTGCGTCGTCCAGGCGGAGTCGGGCGGGAACTACGGCGCCGTGTCCCCGAACGGTGAGTACATGGGCGCCTTCCAGTTCAGCCAGTCGACCTGGAACATGGCCGCCCAGGCGGCGGGGTTGTCCTACCTGGTCGGCGTGCCACCGAACCAGGCCACGAAAGCCGAGCAGGACACGGTGGCCGTCACCCTCTACCGGCTCGACGGCGAACAGCCCTGGCTCGGCGACCGCTGCAGCTGAGGGTGGCCGCGCATCGACGCGCCACGCCCTGGCCGACCGCGCCATTGGGCGGCTGCCGGTCAGCTCAAGTGACAGCCGGCGGACCCGGCGCACATCTCACAACCAGGGCCCCGACCCGACGCGTGAGCCAGGCAGTGGCCGACGCGCTCGTCGACCACGTCGCGCAGCAGGGGATGCGGGCCGAGCGGAGCGGCAACGAGATAGGTGACCTCGGGATGGCGGGCGGCCGCGGCCGCGGCCAGCGCCGGGATGTCCTCGCTCCAGTGCCGGCCTGGCCATAGGAAGTAGGGCGCCACCACGACGACCTCACAACCGGCGGCCACACAGGCGTCGAAGGCGTCGCCGATGGACGGCTCGGCCAGCTCCATGTGGGCCGGCTCCACGGCGCAGTAGCCGGCGACGTCAACCCACCCGCGTACGAACTCCTCGTGCCAACGGTTGGCCTCCTGCTTGGTCGACCCGTGGTCGACGACGACGAGCCCGACCCTGCCGCCGAGCGGCCCGGCCTCGCTCACGCCCCGGCGGTCCACCGGCCGCTCGCGCCCTCGAGATCGAGCAGCCAGCGTTTCCGGTCCAGCCCGCCTCCGTAGCCACCGAGGGTCCCGTCGGCCGCCACCACCCGGTGGCAGGGGACGATGACGGCCACCGGATTCCGGCCGTTGGCCCCGCCGACGGCACGGAAGGCACCCGGGCGCCCGACCCGACGGGCGAGCTCGGCATAGCTGATGGTCTCGCCGAAGGGGATGTCACAGAGGGCGGACCACACCTCCACCTGGAACGACGTCCCCACGAAGCGGATGGGCACCTCGAACGCCGACCGGTCGCCGGCGAAGTAGGCGCGGAGCTGTTCGGTGACGTCGTCGAATCGGTCGTCGTCCCGGACCCAACCGGGATCGGCACTGGTGGTGTGTCGCTGGTCCTCCATGTGGAGGCCGGTGAGCGCCCCGTCGCGCCAGGCGAGGGTCAACCGGCCGATGGGGCTCTTGACCGTGGTCGTGTAGGTGGTCGGGGAAGCGGCGATGGTGGTCATCGGTCTCCTTTGGTCGGTCGACTGGTTGGTCGAATGGTTGGTCGACTGGTCGGTCGACTGGTCGGTCGAGCCTCGGGTCGTCGGGTGCTCGAGGTTCGAGCCGTCCGGCGTCCCGAGTTGTTTCGGACGGGGGCGGGACCCGGAAGAAGCGCGGGGAGAGCCGCCAACGGTCAGCCCCGGGCCGTCGGCCGGCGGCCAGCGGTTCACCTGGTGGTCGGTCACGGCCCAGAGATACTGGACGCCATAGGCGCGCCACGGGCGCCAGGCCTCGGCTCGGGCTTCGAGCTCCCACGTCGATCCGGGCAGGCCGACCGCGGTCGCGGCGCGGCGCAGCCCGAGGTCACCGGCCGGGAAGGCATCCGGGTCGCCGAGGGCCCGCATGGCCACCGTCTGCACTGTCCACGGTCCGATGCCAGGCAACTGGGCAAGCTCTCGGAGCTCGGCCGCTCGGTCACTGCCGGGCCCGAAGCTCACGCGTCCCTCGGCCAGGGCCGCCGTCAATGCCACCAGCGCCCGTCGTCGGGCGGCCGGCAACCCTGCTGCCTCGGCCGAGACGGCCCCCGGCTCGGGAAACAGGTGGGTCAGGCCCCCGGCCGGATCCGCACAACGGTCACCGCATCGAGTGACGAGGGCGGCCGTCCCCGTGCGGGCCGCCGCCACCGAGACGTGCTGGCCGAGCACGGCTCGGACGGCCATCTCGGCGCCGTCGACGCAACGCGGCACCCGACGACCGGGCGCCTTGGCCACGATGGGGGCGAGGACCGGGTCGTCGCCGAGATGTGCGTCGACGGCCAACGGGTCGGCATCGAGGTCGAGGAGCCGGCGGCAGCGGGCGATGGCGGTGGTCAGATCGCGCAGATCGGAGAGCGAGAGCCGGCAAACGATCCGGTCGGGCGTGGGGAGGAGGTCGATCACCCCGGGGCCATGGGGAAGCCGCATGGTGCGTCGGTAGCGACCGTCCCGTACCTCCTCTACTCCGGGTACGGCGGTGGCGGCGAGGTGACCGAAGAGGTTGTCGGGACAGAGTGGTTGGCGGAAGGGCAGGTGGAGGAGCAAAGGAGCCCCCGACGGGCCCGTCGGGCCCGTCGGCCCGGAAGCCGTCCGCGCCGTTCGCACCCGGGAGCGCAGGGCGGACGGGGAAAGGCCGAACACCGTCCGCACCGTGTCGTTGAACTGGCGCACGCTCGAGAAGCCGGCGGCGAAGGCAACCTCCGAGAATGGCAGAGACGTGGTCTCGGTGAGGACGCGAGCGGTCTGGGCCCTTTGGGCGCGGGCGATGGCCACCGGCCCGGCGCCGAGCTCGTCGAGCAACAGCCGTTGCAGATGACGAGTGCTGTAGCCGAGATGGCGGGCGAGACCGGGCACACCTTCGCGATCGACGACGCCGTCGGCGATGAGCCGCATGGCCCGGGCCACGATGTCGGCACGTTGGTCCCACTCCGGCGACCCCGGCGTGGCGTCCGGCCGGCAGCGCTTGCAGGCCCGAAAGCCGGCGTGCTGGGCGGCGGCGGCCGAGGCGTAGAAGCGGACGTTCTGTCGGTGTGGCGTCCGCGCCGGGCAACTGGGCCGGCAGTAGACGCCGGTCGAGGTGACGGCCGTGATGAACCACCCGTCGAAGCGCTCGTCGCGCGAGCACACGGCCAGATAGCAGCGTTCGAAGTCCTCGACCACCCCGCCAGCCTGCCTCATGGCGGCGCTCCACGTCTGGCGGAATTGCGACAAGGCAGTGGGGCCTCCTCCGAGGCTCGGGCGGGGGCTTGGAGCGAAGAAAAGGGGCCCAGAGCGCGGAGAAGCGTGAAAATGGGGAGGCCGACTCGTACCATGGCTGGCAATGACGGCGGCGGAGCCCCACCCCGGGGAGACGGAGGGGCTGCGGCCGGTCGTCGAACCGTCGACCAGCCCTACCAGTGAGCCGACGTCGAGCACGGCACGTCAGTTCGTGCGGCGGTCGGGCCGGGACCGGCGGTCGCGGCACCGCCTCGAAATCATCGAGGAGGAGGGTGTCATCCTGCTCAACGATCGACGCATCCCCGGTTCACGCTCGTCGATCAAGTACATCGTCGTGGCACCGGCCGGCGTCTTCGTCATCGACGCCAAGGACATGAAGGGTCTGGTGCACACCAAGCGACTCGGGCCACTCTCGGCCCTCGGCCCCGACGAGTTGCACATCGGGCGTCGCAACTGCACGCCGATGCTGGACACGATCGCACAGCAGGTCGACGCCGTCCGCCAGGCGCTCGGCACAAAGCCGTGGGCCGCCGACGTCCCCGTCCACGCCATGCTCTGCCTGACCCGGGCCCAGTGGGGATTCGCCTCCCCCATCGAGCTCGGCGACGTGTGGGTCGGGTGGCCCCAAGTGGTCCGTCCACGGGTCAAGAGCCCGGTGGTGATGGACGCGCCCATGGTCAACCAGGTGTCCCTGATCCTCGCCGACCGGCTCCCCTCGACCTGAGCCGCAGCCTCGGCTCGACGAGTGCCCGCCCGTGGCCTCGACGCGCAGGGGACCCGGCTCAGCCTGCCGTCGGCACGGTGCGGACGGGGGGCTGTCCCTCGGAAGTCCTCGGCGCCGGGTCGGGCATGACGCCGGCAGCAGGCACGGTCTGGTCCAGCATCCGCCAGCAGTACCAGGCCACAAGCGACCGGTAGGGGCGGAAGACGTCCCCCAGGGCCGCGAGCTCCTTCGGCGTCGGGACATCGGTGAGGCCCCAGGCCCGTGAGAACCCGACTCGCACGCCATAGTCGCCCACCGGCCAGACGTCGAGGCGACCGAGAACCGACAGCAGGAACATGTCAGCCGTCCACGGCCCGACTCCGCGCACCTGGACCAGGTGCTCGACGACGGCTTCGTCGGGCAGGCGGCCGATCCGATCGAGCCGGACCCGGCCGTCACTCACCCTTTCGGCCAGGTCGCGAATGGAGGCCGCTTTCGATCGGCTGAGACCACTGCCGACGAGGTCGGCCGGTGGCGCAGCCAACACCTGCTCGGGCGTGACCGCGCCCGCCAAGGCGGCGACGAGACGGCGATGGATGGAGGCCGCAGCCTTCCCGGCCAGTTGCTGGTAGACGATGATCTCGGCCAGGGCGGCGAACCGGGCAGCAACCGGCACCCGGCGACGACGGGGTGGCGGCCCGTGACGGACGGCCAGCTCGGCCAGCACGGGATCGCGCACGGCCAAGTGCGCCACCGCCTCGGCCGCCGAGATCCGACGGTCATCCAACGCAGCCGACACGACCGGAATGATGCCCGCTTCGTCCGGGTGCCGGTGCATCCCGGCGACGACCGTGGTCACGGCTCCACCGGGTGAGGCGCGGCCACGAGGAGCGTCCCGCTCCGCCAGTAGGATGCGGCGTGCGGCCGGTGCCTCGGGCGGAGCCGGCGACGTGCGCTGACGACCCGGACCCCGGGTGCCGATCCAACCGACCTCCGCCCTCGAGGAGCGCCATGACGTTGAAAGGAAAGGTGGCCATCGTCACCGGCGGCAACAGTGGGATCGGCAAGGCCGTCGTGCTCGAGTTGGCCAAGCAGGAGGCCAGCATCGTCATCGACTATGTGAGCGACGAGCAGGCCGAGCTCGACCTCGAGAAACAGCTGCGCGATCTCGGTGACCAAGTGGTCGGGGTCAAGGCCGACGTGAGCAGTGTGGCCGACCTGACCACGCTGATCGGGACGGCGGTGTCGTCGTTCGGACGTGTGGACATCCTGGTCAACAACGCCGGCATCGAGACCCGCTCGTCCATCCTCGACACCACCGAGGATCAGTACGAGAAAGTCCTCGCCATCAACCTCAAGAGTGCGTTCTTCGGGACCCAGCTGGCCGCCAAACAGATGATCTCCCAAGGTGGCGGGGGCCGGATCATCAACATGACCTCGGTTCACGAGGACTGGCCCATGCCCGGCAACACGCCGTACTGCCTGTCCAAGGGAGGCATGCGGATGCTCACCCGGACGGCGGGCGTCGAGCTCGCCCCTCACGGAATTCTCGTGGTCGGGGTGGGCCCGGGTGCGGTCGACACCCCCATCAACAAGGCGACCGTCGCCGATCCGGCCCTCCTCAAGACTCTGGACGCCGCCATCCCCCTCGGCCGGCTGGCCGACCCCGAGGAGATCGCCTCGGTGGTCGCCTTCCTGGCCGGTGACGGAGCCAGCTACCTGACGGCGACCACCATCTTCGCCGACGGCGGGCTCATGCAGTCGAGTCCCGGCCTCTGACACGGCCGCCACAACATGGCCGCGGGTCGCCCGCCACCGTCGGTCAGTAGGAGGCGCAGACGGGCAGGACGTCCTGGGCAATGAGCTCTAGGTGTTCAAGGTCGGCCAGGTCGAGCACCTGCAGGTAGGCCCTGTGCGCCCCCGCCTCGGCGAACCTCTTGAGCTTGACCAGCACTTCATCGGGCCGCCCGCAGAGCCCGTTCTCCCGCAGCTCGGCCACCTGACGGCCGATCGAGGCGGCCCGGCGAGCGATCTCCGCCTCGTCACGCCCACAGCACACGACCTGCGCGGCCGACATGGTCAGGGTGGCCGGGTCGCGGTCGGCTGCCGAGCACGCATCCCGCACCACGCCGAACTGACGGGCCGTGTCCTTCAGCGAGTGGAAAGCCACGTTGAATTCGGCCGCGTACCGGGCGGCCAGCCGCGGCGTTCGCTTCGGGCCCCCACCACCCACGAGTATCGGAGGGCCCGGCTGTTGTATCGGCTTGGGCAGGGCCGGGCTGTCGGCGAGGTGGTAGTGGTCCCCGTCGAAGGAGAAGCGCTCGCCCGTCGGCGTCGACCAGAGGCCGGTGATGATGGCCAACTGCTCCTCCAGCCGTTCGAAGCGCTCACCGAGGGATGGAAACGGGATGCCATAGGCGGTGTGCTCGTCCTCGTACCAGCCGGCACCCAGCCCGAGCTCGACTCGGCCGTTGCTCATGGCATCGACCTCGGCAACGGAGATGGCGAGTGGTCCGGGCAGGCGAAAGGTGGCCGACGTGACCAGCGTGCCGAGTCGGATCCGCTCGGTGTCGCGGGCCAGCCCGGCCAGTGTCACCCAGGAGTCGGTGGGCCCGGGGAGGCCATCGCCCCCCATGGTCAGGTAGTGGTCGCTTCGGAAGAAGGCGGCGAAGTCGAGGCGCTCGGCGGTGGTGGCCACGGCCAAGAGGTCGTCGTACGTCGCGCCCTGCTGCGGCTCGGTGAAGATGCGAAGTTCCATCCGCTTGGTTTAGCCGACACCTGTCGCTTGGTTTTTCGCGGCGCAGGCTTTCCACTATGCGATTGTCAGCCCAGCGCGGAAAGCCGATGGTGCTCATGGTGCGGCCGGGCCGGCGATCGACGGGCGCGTCCGACGGCCAATATCCCGATCACAGTGGTTCCGGCCCACCGGAGGGCGAAGGCCGCGCTCTGGGCCCTGGCCCCAGTGGTCAGGCTGTCGTCGAAGACGAGCACCCGCTGGCGACGGAGCCAGTCGGCATCGACGGACTCCATCACGGCGAAGCCGCGACGGGCTGCCTGCAGATGACCGGTCGGCGCAGGCCCCCGCTCGAGGAGGGACCGGTATCGGGCGGCCAGCTGCGGCACGCGGGTGGCGAGCGAGCCAGCCGGGCTCTCCCCCGCCCGGTGCGACGAGGGGACGGCGGTGACCACGTCACATCCCCAGAGCCAGGACGCATCAGCCAGGCGCTCATCGAGCCAATCCTCAACCCGGCGCGCAATCGCCCGTGCACGGAGATGGCAGTGCGCCGACGTCGGGCCGTCCTTGTAGCCGCGCAGTAGCCGATGCGTGGCGTCACCGACCACGTAGTCGCCCACCGTCGCCACCGGGACGAGCGACATCACCAGTTGGGCGCGGACGGTGGAGCAGCAGTAGCAGTCGTCGAAGCCGGAGCTGGTCGGCGTGCCGCAGACATGGCACACCGGGCCGGCTGGGCCGTCGTTTCCGAACGGACCGTTCATGCTGGCTTCACAGACACCCACCCGACTCACTTCCTCGTCGATGGCCGGCCTGCCATTGGGGCTCCATCTGCCGTGTGGGCGCATCCGCCACGGCCTGGGTCAACGCGGGCGACGCCGAGCCGCGAGGCGGCCGTTCCGACCCCGGTCGCCCCATCCCGTTATGAGTCGGCGCTGGGCTCCCCGTCCTCGGGCCGGTGGAGCAGGAAGGTGCCGGTCGACCGGCTGACCATTCGGCCCTCGTCGTCGGTGACGGTCGCCTCGCCATAGGCCACTTGGCGGGCGAGCCGCACCACCTCACCCCGGAGGCGGTAGTGCTCTCCGACCATGGCCGGACGCATGACCTCGGTCTTGAGCTCGAGGGTGGCGCGGGTCCGCGACCGACCGGGCATGGCCGCGTTGATGGCGAAGTTCATGGCTGCGTCGAGCAGCAACGAGTGGACGCCGGCCTGCACGATGCCGTGGGGGTTGCAGGCCACGGCGGTGGGCACGAACGACCCCTCGACCCAGCCGAGATCCTCCCCGTCCACGCCGTAGTCGCTGAAGGAAGCGCCGACCGAACCGATGATCGGCATGCCACCGTCGCCCAGCCAGCGGTCCATGTCCTTGATGCGGGCCATCAGCGCCCGACCGTACTGCGCGGCCGCGACGCCCGGGTTCCCACCGTCCTCCCGATGGCGGGTTGAACGGCCCCAGGGGTAGGGTCGCCGGAGAGGGTCAGCCGCGGGAAGCTGCCAAGACGATTCCGAGCCCTAAGCGTCCGACGTGCGCCGGAGCGGTCGGAAGCGCCATCCAAGGATCCCGTGACCTGACCGAAGCTCGGAAGGAGTGGAGAACCATGACCAACGCGGTGATCGTCGACGCGGTCCGCACCCCTGGAGGCAAGCGCAACGGCAAGCTGCGGAACTGGCATGCCGCCGACCTCGCCTCCGAGCCGCTCACCGCCCTGGTCGAGCGCAACGACATCGACCCTGGCCAGATCGACGACGTGATCATGGGCTGTGTGATGCAGGTCAGCGAGCAGTCCCTCAACGTGGGGCGCAACGCCGTGCTGGCCGCCGGGTTCCCCGAGTCGGTGCCGGCCACCACCATCGACCGCCAATGCGGGTCGTCGCAGCAGTCCCTCCATTTCGGGGCCCAAGGTGTGATGGCAGGGGCCTACGACATGGTGATCGCCGGCGGCATCGAGGTCATGACCCGGACGCCAATGGGCGCGTCGGTGGTCCGGGAGTTCGGCTACCCCTTCGGGCCCCGGATGATGGCCCGGTATGCCGAGCGAGGCGGCCTGGTCAGCCAGGGAGAGGGGGCCGAGCTCATCGCCGAGCAGTGGGACATCTCTCGTGAGGCGCTGGACGAGTACTCCGTCCGGTCCCACCAGCGTGCCGCCCGGGCCACCAGCGAAGGCCGGTTCGAGCGAGAGATCATCCCGGTGCACGTGAAGGATGACGACCGGGCTGACACCGAAGAGATCGTGACGACCGACGAGGGCATCCGTCCTGACACGTCGGTCGAGGCGCTGGCCAACCTCAAGCCGGCTTTCCGGGCCGAAGGCGGCCGGGTGACCGCCGGCAACTCGTCGCAGATCACCGACGGGGCCTCGGGCGTCCTCATCACAAGCGAGGAGAGGGCGGCTGCGCTGGGCCTCACCCCGCGAGCCCGCTTCGTGGCCTTCGCGGTAACGGGAGCCGACCCGATCACCATGCTCACCGGCCCGATCCCCGCCACCCGCATGGTCCTCGAGAAGGCCAAGCTCACCCTCGACGACATGGACGTCATCGAGATCAACGAGGCGTTCGCCTCGGTCGTCCTCGCCTGGCAGAAAGAGCTCGACGCCGACCTCGACAAGGTGAACGTGAACGGCGGGGCCATCGCCCTCGGCCACCCTCTCGGGGCATCAGGGGCAAAGCTCATGGCCACCCTGGTCAACGAGCTCGAGCGCACCGGCGGACGCTACGGCCTCCAGACCATGTGCGAGGGCGGCGGCTTGGCCAACGCCACCATCGTCGAACGACTCGGCTGACCGACACTCGGCTCTCCGACACTCGGCCCGGCCGGTCACCGGACCCGCCGGTGGGCGGCCTCGTGGCGGTCAGTGGTAGCGGGTGGCGAGCAGGAGGCCGGCGAAGATGGCGGCGATGGCCGCCAGCAGCCAGGCGTTGTTGACGCCACCCGGGAGCAGGCCGGCGTAGTCGAGGATCACGATCAAGGCCCCGAGGAGGAAGGTGGCGATGATGGCGATGCCCATCCAGCGGGGGCTCGACCTCACCTTCTTCGGCACCGGCGGCGTGTGACGGCCGCTCCGTACCTGGGTGCTCCGAGCCGGTGTGGCCCGGCCGGAGGCTGAACGACCTCTGCGGCCCTGACCCCTCCGGGACGGCGTCGCTACCTCGGACTTCGACTTCGAGGCGCGGGCCGTCTCCGTGCCGGTCGCTTCGTCCGTCGCCATCGCCGCGGCCGCCGCCGCCGATCGCGCCTTCGCCCTCCGGGCCTTGTCCTTGGCCCGAGATCTGCCTGCCATGGCGGGTCAGGATAGCCATCAACCGGTCCAGTCCCCAGCGCCCGAGCGCCGGGTCGAGGCATGGGGGGCCCGAGGGGCGACGACTACCATCGAGGCACCGTGGGCGCTCGTGTTCTGGTCATCGACAATTACGACTCGTTCGTCTACAACCTCGTCCAGGAGTTGGGCGAGCTCGGGGCAGAGCCGATCGTCCACCGCAACGATGCCCTCGACGTCGAGGTCATACGCAGGGCGGAGCCCGACGGCATCGTCATCTCACCGGGACCGGGACGCCCGGAGTCGGCCGGCATCAGCCTCGCCGTGGTCCGCGAGATGGCCGGCGAGGTGCCGATCCTGGGTGTCTGCCTCGGCCACCAGGTGATCGGTCAGGTGTACGGCGGCGTCGTGGTCGGGGCACCCACCCTCATGCACGGCAAGACCTCGGCCATCCACCACGACGGCCGCAGCCTCTTCACCGGGCTGCCCGACCCGTTCGTCGCCACCCGCTACCACTCGCTGGTCATCGACCCGGACACCGTGCCCGACGTGCTCGAAGTGACAGCGAGGACCACCGATGGGGTGATCATGGGTCTCCGTCACCGTGAGTTGCCGGTCGAAGGCGTCCAATTCCACCCCGAATCGCTGCTAACCCCGAGCGGCCCCTCGCTGCTGGCCAACTTTCTGACCTCGGCTGTTCCTGTCTGACCCGGGCCACGCCCGTCGCCAGCTGACGTCGTCAGCCTCCGGACGATCCCCTCGAGTGGTTCCCACCACCACCACCACCGCCACCGCCACCGCCGCCCCCTGGTCCGGGGTTGGTGGTGCTCGTCGTCGTGGTGGTCGACGTGCTCGATGTGGTCGTGGTCGTGGTCGTGGTCGCCGGTGGCCCCGAGGAAACGATGAGCGTGACCGGCGAGTTCGGCGGGACCTGGACTCCGGGCCCGGGGCTCGAGGTGATGACGATTCCCGCCGGATACAGCGTCGAGTACTGATCGGAGTAGCCGCCGAACGTGAGCTGGTTCTGACCGAGGAGGTTGGACGCGGCCTGTTGGCTGAGCCCCGCCACCGAGGGCACGGGCACGTTGGCCGGTCCGGAGGACACTGTGAGATCCACTGTGCTCCCCTGGGGCACCTTGGTGCCCGACGAGGGACTCGCGCTCAGGACCGTGTTGTCCGCGGCGTTGTTGGTCTTGTAGGTCACACTGTCGTTCAAACCGGCCGCCTGCAGGTACGCCTTTGCATTCGCCAGCGTGGTGTTGGTGATGCCTGCCGGCACGGCGACCTTGGCCACCGGTGGCGCCGTGGCCACCTTGAGCGTCACCGTGTTGCCCTTCTGGACCAGGGCGTTGGGTGGCGGGTCAGTGCTGATCACCGTTCCCGGCGCGTCATTCGAATGCACATCCGAGGCCTTGACCACCAGACCGTCCGTCTGCAGCTTGGTCGTAGCCGGGGCCACCTGCTGCCCGACGACCGAGGGCAGATTGAACGACGCCGCACCACCGAAGTATCCGAGGTTCCGCCCCAAGAAGTAGCCGGCCACCAGCAGCAGGACGATCAGGATGGCGAGGGTGATGGCGTAGGTTCGGGTCCGGTTGGGACCTTCGTCGTCGGCGTCCTCCTTGGTTTCCGGAGGCACGGCGGCAACCGCCCGAGTGGCCTGGGTGCCGTCGACGGCACCGACGACCTGGGTGGCGGCCCCCGCCCCGGCCATCACCGTCGTGTCGTTCATGGCCAGTACCGAACGACCTTCGTTGAAACGGAGAAGGTCGGCCCGCAGCTCCTCTGCCGTCTGGTAGCGGTGAGCCGGGTCCTTCGACATGGCCTTGAGGATGATGGCTTCGAAGGTGGGGGGGATCGATGGGTTGATCTCGCGGGGGGCCGGTGGCCGGTCGCGCACGTGCTTGGAGGCGACCGCTACCGGGGTGTCGCCCGTGAACGGGGGTCGTCCCGTGACCATCTCGAAGAGCACGACGCCGAGCGAGTAGATGTCACTACGGGCGTCGACACCGATGCCTTCGGCTTGCTCGGGCGAGAAATACGTGGCCGTGCCCATGACCGCGCCGGTCTGGGTCAGGCTCTCCTCGGTGTTGAGCGCCCGGGCGATGCCGAAGTCGGTCACCTTGACCTGACTCTCGTCGGTAATCAGTACGTTGCCAGGCTTCACGTCGCGGTGGATCACCCGGTTCTTGTGGGCGTAGCCGAGGGCGGCGGCCACGGCGGCACCGATCTCGGCGGCCCGCTCCGGCGGCAATGTGCCCGCCGCCTTCAGGATGGCCGACAATGCCCGGCCGTCGACATATTCCATGACGATGAAGTAAGTGCCACTGTCTTCGCCCCAGTCGAAGACGGGCACGATGTTGGGATGCGAGAGGTTGGCAGCGGCCTGGGCCTCCCGCTTGAAGCGCTCCACGAACGTCCGGTCGATCGACAGCTCGGGGAACAGGATCTTGAGGGCCACGGGCCGGTCGAGCAGGCGGTCGCGGGCGCGGTAGACCTCGGCCATCCCCCCGCGGGCGATCAGATGGTCGAGCTCATAACGCTCGGAATAGACGCGGGGAGGCGTCGGGTCAGGTTCCATGTGAGTCAAAGCCTAGGCTCGCCTTCGCTCGGTGCCCGGGAGGCAATCTGGTGTCGGTTGTGTCGGCACAACGGCCGGGTCGACCCCGATCCGCGGGCTGCTCCGCATTCTGTGCATCCAACCGTCCGCGACAACCAGAAATCCGAGTCGGGTTCATCGGCTAGTCGCCGCTGTGGGGTGCGTCGTGGTCGTGGTCGAAGAGGAGGCCGGCGATGTCGTCGCGTTCGGGTTGAGCTGTTGCTGGCGTGTGGCGACGAGGTTCGAGATGTAGGTACTGGCGTCGTGCAGCGACGACTCCTCGACGCCGGCGTCCAACGCGCCGAGGTACACCGAGGGGACGTCGGCGGTGGTTACCCCCGTACGGTCGATGGCAGTCGGGTGATACCAGAGGAAGCCCCCGATACGGCCCTGATAGATCACCAGCTCGTTGTTGTCGACCGCCACGAAGTACGAATTCATGTTGTACCAACGAACAGCGGCAAAGGCCCCGACCACCAACGCCGCCAACAAGAGCACGAAGATCAGAGTGCGCAAGGTGATCAGGCTCCGGCCCCGGGCCACACGCCGGGCCCTTCGCTTGGCTTTGCGGCGTTCCCGCCGGCTCGGGGGCCCAGCAGCCGGCGTCCCTTCGACTGATTCCTCGTCCTCGTCGACTGTCGCCGTGGAGCCATTGGCGCCCGCCGGTGCCGTGCGAAAGTCGGGTGCCACCGCGGCGACGGCCGGAATGTCATCGTCCTCTGTCTCTCCGACGACCACGTCGACGACGACGGCTGTGATGTTGTCGCTGCCCCCGTGGCCGCGTGCTGCCCGCACCAACAGGTCGGCGGCCTCGCGAGGATCCGAGATCGTCCCGAGGACCTCGGCGATGGCCGACTCTTCGAGCTCGTTGGTGAGCCCGTCGCTGCACAAGAGGAAGCGATCGCCGCGGGCCGGCTGGATGCGCCACAGGTCGACGCTCACGTCGGCGGACACCCCGAGGGCGCGAGTCAGGATGTGACGGTGGGGGTGAACGGCAGCCTCGGCGGAGGTGAGCTCGCCACTCTTGACCATCTCCTCGGCCAGGCTGTGGTCGGTGGTGATCTGGGACAGCTCGCCGTCGTGGAAGCGGTAGACCCTCGAGTCCCCCACGTTGACCAGGGCCAACTGGTCGTGGTCATCCTCGTTGACGAGAGCGACGGCAGCGAGGGTGGTCCCCATGCCCCGAAGCTCGGGGTGGTCGAGGGAGTGCTCCCACACCACGGAATTGGCCTCCGTGACCGCCTCGGAAAGCCCCGCACCGGTCGGCTGGCGCCCGAAGGCGACGGTCAAGGTGTCGACGGCCAACTGGGCAGCGACCTCGCCGCCGGCGTGACCACCCATCCCGTCGGCCACGGCGAAGAGGTTGGGGAATTCGACAGCCAGGTCTTGGTTCGCCGATCGCACCAAGCCGGTGTCGGTGGCCGAGCCCGATCGCAACAGCGTCATCTACTTGCCCACCTCGAACACCGTTCCGCCCACCTGCAGCAAGTCGCCCTTCCGCAGCTTGGTGCGACCGTCGATCCGAACGGCGTTGACCCACGTGCCGTTGGTCGAGCCCAAGTCCTCGGCCCACAGGTCGCCGTCGAGACGAAAGAGCCGGGCGTGCAGGTTCGACGAGTAGGCGTCGTAGTCGATGGGCACGCCACAGCCGGGAGCTCTTCCGACCGTGACCTCATCCCCGATCTCGTACTCGCGGCCGGCCTGGTCCTCAGGGCGGACGACGTGGAGCTGCATACGCTTCGAACGCCGGCGCTTGCCGTCTGCCACCGGATCCGTCCGATCGCGGTCCCTGCGCCGGCGCTTGAGCGGCCGAACCTCGACCCACACGGCCCGGACGACCCACATGAAGAAGAGCCACAGCAGGATGATCACCCCGAACTCGAGGGTGCGCAGGACCGGTGCGTTGTTGGTGGGTCCCGGTAGCGACAGCAGGTACAGGTGCATCACCGCGGATCGGCGTCGGTCAGGATGTCTCGAACCGCAGGGTCGTGGTGCCGATGGTGATCTGGTCACCGTCGGCCAGCGTCCGCTCCCGGACGGTAGCTCCGTTGACCCGGGTGCCGTTGGTCGAATTCAGATCGACCAGGACGACCTCATTGCCCGCCCTGCGCAGCTCGGCATGGCGGCGGCTGGCGTTCGGGTCGCTGATCACGACCGCGCACTCAGGGAGCCGCCCAATGGTGGCGGCCTCGGGCCCGAGGACGATGCGCTCCCCCTCGGCCGTGATGATCGAGGCGGCAGGCAGCCCCGACGGCCCCTCGTGGACGTCGGAGACGATGTTGAACCGCCCCCGCCGCATGCGAGGATCTTCGACCACCGACACGGTGACGGGGCCGACGAAGACGTACTCCTCGGTCCGGGCGTGCTCTCGGGCAGCCTCCTCGAGCTCACGGACGAGGGCATCGAGGAAGCTCTCGAACCGGTCGAAGTCGGTGGGCGAGAGATGGATGATGAAGGCGTTCGGGGAGATCAAGCCGTGCACCCCGAGCCGTCGCTGGAGGTCCATCTCGCGGGTCAGTCGGCGGCCGATCTCAACCGGATGCAGCTCGCCCCGGAACACTGACAACGTACCGTCCACCACCCTTTCGATCTGACCCTCCAACTGCTGTGGGCCCATGGTCGCGTCAGCCTACCGGCTGCCCACCCGTCGGCTGGGGTACGTCAGCCCCCTGAACAGGGCTTGCGGCCGCGGCTCTGACCCCATCACCGGCGGCAACCGTGCCGCCACCGCCCCCACGCCCAGGCAGAGGCCGAAGAGGCGTCGGCTAGCCTCGTTCGGTCACTCGGGCGAGTGGCGGAATTGGCAGACGCGCAGGATTCAGGTTCCTGTGTCCGAAAGGATGTGGGGGTTCAAGTCCCCCCTCGCCCACTGACTGACTGACTGACTGACTTGAAATGACTGAACAACCGGCTGGACTGACTGAACCCGAGCAAGAGGGCTGCCGACGCGAACTACGCCTTCTGGCGCTTCACGCCGAGCCCGCTCCCAGAGTCGTCGCCCGCACCTTTCCCTTTTGGATGCGTTCGACCAGCTCGTCGATCCATTGGTCGAAGTCACGTCCGGAGAGCTGAACTGCCTGGCAGGTGGCCAGTGGCTGGAGTGGCTCCGGAAGCTCCTCCGACCTCGGCTCCCGGGCGCCGTCGTGGAGAACGGGAACAACCACCGCCTCCGCCCTTTCGAGCCCGGCCGCCACTTCCCGTCGCACCCAGTCCGAGGGGTCGTCGAGTCGACGGTTCCCGCGCGGGTCCTCGGTCTCGACCCACTGGGGGCCGATCACCACGAGCATCGCACGGCAGCTCTCGATGGCCTGCTCGATCCTCTGCGGCCACGCTTCACCTGGTTGGATTGCATCGGTGTCCATGAAGACGTGCTCCTCGCCGAATCTCCGGGCCAGACCCGCCTTCAGCGTATTCGCGGCCAGCTCGCTCTGCTCTCGACGATAGGACAGGAAGAAATCGGACGATCCCGGTAACAGGTCGAACAAATACTGGAGATCATGGAGTTGCCGCCGCTGTACGAATGCCTCGACTGCGACGGCTCCAACTGTTCCAAGTGCCAGTGCGAGGATCGGATCCGGCACCGAGACGATGGTGCCCCTGTCAAACGCAAGCTGGACCCCGAAGAGGAACACCACGAGCACACCGATGGCGCAGAGCACGGCGAAAAGGCTGGAGCGGCGGACGCTGATCAAGGGAGAAATGGCCGCCATCGCGAACAGCAATGCGATCTCGAGGGGGGTACCGAGCGATTGCAGCGGGAAGCCTTCCAGGATCGTGGTTAGGGCATTCGCCTGCAACTCAACACCAGGCATGAGGACCGGCGAGGCTGCCGTCAAGAACGTGTCTTTGCCGATTGGGTCGGTAATGCCCACGAGGACGGTCTTATGAGTAAAAACGCTCGGCGGCACGCGTCCATCCAGAACGCTGACCATTGAGTACCTCGGGAACGTTCCAGGTGGTCCGCGAAAGTCGACCCAAGCTTGGTTGTCGGGAAAATCCTGTCGACTCACCGGATGGTGAAGAAGGCCGGCGATCACGACCGCGAAGGTCGGCAGCCGTACTGCTGCATAAATCATGTGGCGGTAAATCCCGTCTGAGTCGGATTCGACTGCAGCGCTGGCCTGAACTGCACCCGGCGCGTTGCGCACACCTGCCGGAACCGGGAGGGGCCCGACATCCGGGTAGTCCTGGGTCGCGAGCACGACCGGTCCGTCACGCGCCACTGCGGCGAGCAAAGCATTGTCATCGGTTGGGTCCGTCTTGCCGTCAAACTGCACATCCATTGCGATAAGTCGCGGGTGGTCCGCATGCAAGCGGTCGAGCAACTGGGCGTAGTAGCTGCGCGGAATGGGATAGCGCTTGTCGAAGGCATTGAGCGTCGGCTGGTCGAACGCCACGATCACGACCCCCCCACCGGGAGGCTCGGTACCCCGCAACGAGAAGCGCATATCGATGGTCGTACCCTCGATAGAGCTCAGCGCCCCAAGTTCGTACGAAAGGAGAGCGAGCAAGCCAGCACCGAGCGCCGCTCCGACGAGCAGCGCGTGGCGCAGCCAGAGGCGCGGAAGAGGCTGGTCCCGTCGTCGCCGATCACTCACCGATGGAACCACCGGAGGGAGTGAATGAATATTCTGGAAGTAAGAGTGCGGACGGGGGCGACAGGATCAATCGCGCCGAACAAGAAGGCTCGACTTGTTCCCGTGTCGATCTCGCCGGACTCTCAACCAAGAGAGCGGCGACCTTGGGAAGGGGCCATCAGCGTGATCGTACTTTGAGGCGTCGCAACGCTGCGTCCACAATGTGCGATGGCGGCGCCGACTGAGTTCCGAGCCTGAGTGCAACCGATTCGACAATTTGCAATGTCTGGGGCGCAGTTTCTCGGGCCGCGCCGTACAGGTGAGAGGGCGCCGTTGCCCTACCCCAGCTGGCTCGCGGCTGCCCAGTGAATCGAATCAAGGATCGGGCGCACCGCTGCATTGACATAGGCCGGCGAGATGGAGGTGGGATATCCGATACCGACGGTCAGAAGTGCCTGGTCCTTGAAAGTGCCGAGGTCAATGGTGAAGAGGGCGGCCCGTTGCGTCAGCTGAATGGGGATCATCTCGTCATCCGAGGACGTGATCGCGTAGCAGATGCTGATCGATTTGCCGTCGCCGGGGATTGAAGTCCCAGCGAGTTCAATCGATGACTGGTTCCCGCACAAACGGGCTGCCGGATCGTCTTGCCGGAACTGCGTGAGACGGTAGGCAAAGTACTTGGGCAACGAGTAACCGGACGCCCGGAAGACATCTCCGTAGAGCTGGACGTAGATCTCGTTCGGACCATCGAGAGTCAGGGTCGTTTGTGAGTAGCCCGAACCTGGGTTCCAGCCCTGTGGCAGCACCACCGATACGGCTTCGTTGCTCTCCGTGGTACCCGCGTTGACAGCCGGCATGGTCGACGTGGATGCCCCTTTGCCACGAAATTGGGGGGGAGACCTCCCCCGCGCCAGCCTGGGCACAGGAAGTTCCGCATCCTCCGGATGGAGTGACGTCGCCGTTACCGGAGGCCTGACCCGAAGGAGAACCCCCACACCCAGCCAGTAGGAAAGCGGCGAAGGCCAAAACCGAAAAAGCTTCAAACCAGAGTTTGGAGCGTCCCTTGTGTCCGATCCGGCCCAGTCTCATTCAGTCGCCACCGTCACGCGGCGCCTGGGCGCTATTCGAAGCGATCACCCGGCCAGTGTAGGCATGGGGCAAGAACCGCACCCGGTCCTGCAGCTCGAGGGACGAGTAACTCAAGGCTCGCCGACACTGACTCGGCGACGCGGCGGAAAGGCCCACTTACTGACTGACTGAATGCCGTCGAGAAAACGGTCGCACCCATGTCGACAACACCCGGCCGCATACCGCTCACGACGGCGAGTGTCGGACCCCGAGACGATGAATGTTCCCTGGCACTGCACAACGGGCGGAATACGGGATCGCATCGGATTGCCGGAGTCTCCGACCGATTCCCGTCAGCGGTCCGGCTCTCCGGTCAGGCATCAGGCGACCGGCCCTCCTGCCCACTCCCTATCCGAGCGTACCCTCGGCGCCCTGGAAAATCGCCTCGACGTCGTCCCAGCCGGATAAGGACAACGTGCATGTCGGTGACGTGCCCGCTCCGGCACAGTCACCACCCCACCCGACGAAATAGGAGTCGTTGGGCACGCCGGAGGTGCCCTCCGGGATGGGACTGGCGGTTAGTTTCACCGAGACCGGGCTCGTCCACCCACCGGCCTCACAGTCCTCGATCGTCTCCCGGAGATTGGTGCAGCCGGCGACTCCCATGTACTGACCGAGCCCGGAGGACACTGGTGGCTCGGGAGACACGGTGACCGCGCCGTATCCGAGAGGGTCACCGGTGTAGTTCCCCTGGATACGGATGGTGACACCGTAACCGGGTACGGCGGTGGCAACGGGTGCCGGAGAAGGAGTCGGCTCGGGGGTGGGTAGCGGGTTCGGTGGGGTCTGAGGCTGTGTGTCGGGTGGGGACGGTGAGGTAGTAGGGCCGCACTGGAGCCGCCATAGGTAGTCGGTGCGGTTGGGCACCACCCCGGAGGGGATGATGCCCAGGCCGGCGCCGTCCAGTCGGTCGTGCACATAGCCACCGGGCCTAGCCCGGGCTGCCGTGTTAGGCACGTCGAGGGTAAGGGGGCCCGGAGCCGCGTCTGCCGGGATGTTCAGACTGAACGACAGCTTGTTGTGGCTGCTGTTCCACGTCGGCGTCCCCGCCACGGTGGCGTCGCATCCTGAAGGAACGATGATGTTGGCCGTCGATGGCACCATCGAGGTGTCGAATGAGACAGAGCCGGTGACGGTGGAACCCGAGGCGACCACGGTTCCGGCGGCGGGAGTGGACGAGGTCACTGCCGGTGACAACACGATCGGCTTGGACCCCGGCTGGAGCTTGAGGTCCTTGTCCAGGAACTGTCCGGCGTTAAACGCTCCGGTTGTCGACCGGGCCGGGACGCCATTGAGTCCGAGCAGGCTGTTCCACAAGGTCTTTTGGTCAGGTTGCTCCGTCGAGACACACGCTCGATCGGTGTAGCCGGTATAGGAAACAGCATGGAAACTCGATGCCACGGACATCGAGTGGCAAGCCCAGTTGTTGACTAGCTCGACGTGGGTGTGGGCGAAGAAGTGGGCGATGCCGAGCGAGGTCAGCCCGAGATACGGTCGGTAACCGAACGGGCTCACGGTCGTGTGGCCGTTCTTTCCGGTGCTCTCCATCTGGTCATCTCCGGGCCGAACCGGGATCAACGTGCTCGCCTCATCGAACCGGGTCGGTTCGTAAAGCCAATCCGACTTGAAGCCCCGCTGGGCGAGATCGTCGCCATACGCCTTGGCCTCGGCTGCATAACTCGAGAACCACTGCACCTGTAGTACGGGTAGTGGAGCCTCGGTCGGCGGCGGCTTCGATATGGGGGCGGGGGTTGGGCAAACGTGGGGAGCCGATGGGTCGTAGGTACGAGCGACTCCCTTGCCGCCGCATTCCTTGGAGGAATCCGACCAGTCCGTGCCGTGGGTGTTGATGATGAGAATCCCGGGGTTGGCCTTGGCCATAGCCTCGAAGCTGCCCAGGGTGGCAGATCCCGGGCTCCCGGCGCCCTCGGTCCGGTCCCGAAGGAAGGTCACCTTGTACCCCTCGTCGGTCAAGCCGGCGTCGATGTTGTTGAGGATGTCCGTGTCGCCGCCCACCAGGCCGAACTCGTCAAAGATATAGGCCTTGTCGTTGTGTGGAGTGCTGGCGGGTCCGGCGGCGACGGAGTCCGACGATGCCTGGGCGATCTCGACCCCACCAACTAGGCCAACACCGATGGTTGCGACGACCAGGCCGATGGCGGCGGCCGGCAGGGCACGCCCGATCCTCGAGGTGTATCCCCGTCGCATATGACAAGACTCACGATACGAGATGGCTATCGGCCCCGCGGGATTGGCCCGAAGGTCATCCCTCGAGGGCGACCCGCGTCTGGCGTTCCGGGACGTGAGCCGGCACCGACCGAACGAGGTTCGACTCGGTCAGGGACGGGGCGATCCGGACGAGCGAACGGCGATCAAACCGGCGTCATCCAAGAGCCGCGGAATGGCTCGGACGGCGTCACGGTCGAGGTCACGCACGTCCTCGCTCAACTCCTCCCAGGGCACCAGGTACGGGGACCGCTTGCTGGCGGCGTCCCTGGTCGGTCCATAGACCCAACCGTCGGCCCGCCGTTCGGCCTCCCACCGGTCGTGCTCGAGCTTGGCCAGCATCTCCACTTCCTCCGGAGCCAGGTCCCGGACGGGGGGACGCGGGTCGGTCTTCGGTGCGATCTCGCACGAAACGGCCCGCAGTTTGCCGGCGATGTCTGCGGCCTGCGCACGGTTCGAATGCCTGAGGTTCTCGGGCAGGTTCTCCCACACGGCCAGCGAAGGATCGCCGGCCGCGCCGTTCCGGGCTCCACCCTTCCGCCTTACGTAGTCCTCGTGGATGGCTCGGGCGACGAGCTCGACCGGGTCAGGCACGGGTGGCAGCCGGCGGGTCGGACTTCTCGACACCGTCCGTGCCCGGCGACGGGGTCAGGACCATTGTGAGGTCGGTCCGATGGGGGCCAGCGGTCGAGGATGGGTTCGAGGAGTGACGCACGATCAGGTCACGGAATCCAGTCCGACGGAACGTCGACACCGCTGCCAGGCTACCGCCCGCAGTCGGCCACGGGTCGCCGGAGCGGTCATCGCATATGCTCCCCAGGCTGGATCGAGCATGCTCGGCGGAGGGTAGAGCCAACGGCGAATCGCGACGCAGTCACGGTGGACGGCGGCGCAAGGGAGATGGTCCGGTGACGTCCCGACGACCCGCGACAGAGGTTGCCGTAACCAGGAGGAAGGTGGTCGGCGCGGAGGACGGGGACTACCTTCGATCGACCGTTCCCCGCACGCTCTACCGCCACCGCTGGTGGATCCTGGGCTCGGCAACGTTGATTATCTTCGGACTCGGGTTCTGGGGCTACGGGCTCTGGTACGCACAGTGGGGACTGTCGCTTGCGCGGCCCGAGCGGATCTATGCCTCTTTCTCATTGTTCCGCGACACGACGACGATCTACGCCCTGACCATCAAGAAAAAGGCCGTCACGCCTCAGTTGCCCATCCCGTGGCCCCTCGAAGTCGCCCGGTTCATCGCACCGCTCATCCTCGTGGCCGCCGGTCTCTCGGCCTTGATCGCGTTGTTCTCGGCTCAGGTCAACCACCTGCGCATACGCAGGTTCTACCGGCGCCACGTCATCATCTGCGGGCTGGGCCTCTTCGGCCTCCGACTAGCCAAGGAGTACGACCGGGACGGGCAAAAGGTCGTCGTCATCGACGCCGACCCGCAGCTCCTCGCCCTCTCGCAGTGCCGAAAGCGGCTGATCCCCGTTCTCGTCGCCGACGCCACCGATCCCGAGGCGCTTCGTCACGCCGGCGTCCGAAATGCGCGCCACGTTGTGGCGGTGTGTGGCGACGACGGGGTGGACGGCCAGGTCGGGCTCACCATCGAGGAGATGTCGGACCGCGCCGACCGGCTCCGCTGCACGATGAAAATCGACGACGAGGCCGTCTGCGACATGCTGGAGGATTCCGAATTCGGGCAATCCCGGTTTGAGGAAGGGAGCTCGCTCCGCATCCACTACATCAACATCTTCCGCTCAGCACCGCTCATCCTCCAGGGCGTCCTGTCGGACGCGTTCGCCGACGAGGACGGTGAGGCTCCCCACATCATCGTGGCCGGCACCGACCCTCTCGGGCTGCGCTTCGTGGTGAGTGCCGCCCGCGAATGGTGGTTCCTTCACCGCGATGAGCAGCGGCGCATGCGCATTGCCCTGCTGGCGCCCGATGCCCACGAGCACGGCAAGCTTCTTGCAGCGCGCTATCCCCATTTCGAAGAGGCATGCGACTTCGAGTGCTTCTCCTACGATCTCACCCGACCGCAGAAGCTCGCTGAGCCGTGGCGTCACGACCGGGACGACGCGGCTCATGATCTGGACGCTCCCGACCAAGAGGATCTGGTGCGCGAGCTCCTCCGGAGCGACGGCTGGAGCTCGGGCACGGCATTCGTGACCTACGCCGACGAGCGGGACAGCCTTGCCGCCACCAAAGTGCTAGCCAATCTGGCGGAAACGCTCCCGTCCCTCGGGATCAAGGTGGTGACGACCGGTTCAACGGGCACCATCACGCCGCTGCTGGACGCCATGCTGCGCGGTGAGCGGTACCGCAACGTCGAGACGCTCTCACTCGCCGAGAAGGTCTGCCGGCCATCGTTCTTCGAGAGCGACCTCACCGAGGAGATCGCCCGGGCATTGCACAAGAAGTATGTCGAGGGGGAAGTGAAGGCGGCCAAGGCGGCCGGGCGGCCGCCCAGGAAGGCGGCCCGTGCTTGGGAGCAGCTGGACGACGAGAACCGGGAGTCCAACCGGGACCAGGCCAGAGGGTACGGCGAGATCCTCGGCTCCAAGGGATACGTCATCGATCGCACCGACGACTGGGGTCGGGAGACGCCTGAGTTCGACGAGCGGGACGTCGAGGAAATGGCGAGGATGGAGCACGAACGCTGGTGCAGGTTCAAATGGGAGTGGGGTTGGCAGTACGGCGAGAAGACCGATGAGGAGCGGCGCATCAACAACCTTCTCAAGCCGTGGGCCGAGCTCGACGAAGGCTCCAAGGAGTGGAATAGCCGCTATATCACTGAGACTCCGGCGATGCTTCTACGCTACGGGATCGCCGTGCGCCGTCGGTCACAGGACTCGACCGAAGGAGCTTCGACCCGAGCCGGACTGTGAGCACGGCGTCGGACGCCGATACGGCGGTGTGGGCGAGCGTCGTGGTGGCGAACGGCTACGACGGGAACCGGATGCTGTTGACCGTCTCGTCGGCGACGTAGGCGACGTTGAGGTTGGCCGGCGAGGGATGTCCGTCCCAGAGAGGGCTGCTGGGGGCCACATCAGGCAGGAGGGATCCCTCGGCGACGACCCAGATGCCGAAGCCGTTCCGGATGGCTGCCATCACGATCACGCGATCGGTCGTGGACGAGCCGGTCGAACTCACCGGTTGGTAGTCGAAAGCTTCGCCCACGCCGAGCTGGTAACCCACGAGCGCCCCGGGGAGCTGGTAGACGGGCTCAGCCCCGGGGGCGATCGAGTTCATCATGGCGGTGACCATGGCCTGTGGCGTGGCGTTGGCCTCTGGCGCTCCCAGAACGATGAGGGCACCGTTCCCTCCGACGTTCTGGTCGAACGAATAGGTCAGCTCGACACCAGTGGCGGATCCGTCGGTGGCAGGGCTCACGTTGGAGAGCGGCGTCGTGCTCGGGTAGTAGCGGAGGCTGAAGCCCTGGCTGTCGTTATAGAGGGTCCCGTTTACCACCGGTGCACCGACCGCCGCGCTGAAGGGAGTCCCGAGTGGCGGCCCCTGGCACTTGAACCGAGGGCACGTCGGCGGCGGAGGCGGCTTGGCCAACTGTGCGGCGACGACCAGGATGGCCGCCAGGACGGCGAGCCCGGCCGCGAGGAGGACGATCATGGTCGAATGACTCACGCGGTGCGCACCAGGTGGGCGTGGCACCTCCGGGAAGCCGGCCGGCGGCAGCCCGCTCCCGGGGGGCACGGTGGGCCAGCTGGCCGTCGTTTGAGCGTTCGGGCTTTCGCTCACGTCGGCACCGTCCCTTCGGACGGGTCATGGGGAATCGGAGATGGCGCCGGCCCGCGCACTGGGCGGGCGAGCGCCCGATCGCAAATACCGCAGTTCGGGCAAAAGGGCATGGACGGCACCAAGTGGGAGCATTGCGGGCACGCCCGAGGCGGCCCGATCTGCGCTACCTGCGCCTCGTGCAGGAGCACGTGGTGGAGGACGATCCGGACGACGAGGATCACCGCTGCGATGGCCAGGATGTTCGTCAGGATCAGCACCGTCTCGGGCAGCCGGGCGAGCGCGGCGAAGCCGAGACCGATCTGGACGACGAGGGCCGCCAGCAACGCCAGGGCGGGCGAGGTGAGCCACCGACCACGGGCGCTCGTCGGGCCGGTCCCCAACCGCTTGCTCCATGTGGCGCCAACCAGTCCGGTGACCATGGCGCTGACGAGCGGCCAGGTCAGCCCGCGAAAGACCGCCTGGGCGAGGCTCGTCGTGATCGGAAGGTGCAGCAGCTGGCCGTTGCCCAGCCACGGCGCGAGCAGCGTGATCGTCGAAGCCAAGGTGAACCCCAAGGCACCCGTCGAGCCCGCGGCAAACCCGTCGAGCGATTCCAATCTTCCTCGCAAGAGCAGGCGAATGACCACCAGCGGCACGCACATCAGCAGCTGGGCGATACCCGGGACGAGAATGGCCGCGCCAAGCGTGCGCCCGTCGGTGAGACTGGCCACTGGCGAGGGCTGGAGGGCGCGATCGACGTAGGGGCTGGCGATCAGGGCCCAGCCGGCCCCGAGACCGGCCCCGAGGAGGATGGCGACACCGGAGGGGATGGCGAAGCTCTCCTCGTACGGGTCGACCTCGACTAGGTAGAGGACGAAGAGGAGGGGCACCCCCAGCGCACACACGGCGAGGAGCGGGGCAGATGCCCCGGCCACGGAGAGCACGGCGATGAGCACGATGACAATGCCGAATCCCGCCCTGAACGGCGCCTTAGCCCGGTGTGAAAGATGGGGGAACAGGGCGCTGATCTGCGACACCCGGAGCACTGGTTCGTCGGGGAAGGCGGCGTAGGAGTGGAGCCGTTGTGAGGCGCGGAACCCCTCGCGGACGAGGTGGGCGCCACACGCACCGCAATAGCCAGCGTCTGGGACGACGGTCCTGCAGTACCGGCATTCGACCGTCGGCAGGACGGGGAGACTGATCGAACCGACGGTGGCCACTCAGGCTCCCTTCGCGGCAAGGTCGCGTGCCAGGTTCCACACGTCGGGTGAGCCGAGGCCCGTCGCCATGTCGTAACCCGGCGTCGCCGGGTAGAAGTCGTTGCCGCCCACCTTGACGTCGTGGAACGGCGGGTACGAGGGGGAGCCGTTGGCCAACGCGTAGAGATCAGGATTGAGGAAGCCCACGCGCTGACCACCATGACTGGTGAGGTACTGGTCGATGAGAGCAGTGAACGCGGCCCAAATCGGAGTGGCCAGGGACGTCCCCCCGCCGGTGACCTTCTGACCGCCCTCAACGATCACATTCCCCGTCGCCGAATCAGCGTCGGCGGAGACGTCGGGTACCTGTCGGGCGTTGTTGGGGTCGTATGTCCCCGTCCCGTTGCCGGTCTGCCACGACGGACGTGCGAACACACCGGAGACACCGCCTCCCGTCCCCTGGGAGAGCAGCGGCTCGGACCAGCTCGTCTCGCCCACGTAACTCCCGTTGGCGGTGGTGCTGAGGCTGGTCCCGCCGACGCCCGTGACTGTCGGGAGCGACGCAGGGACCTGGACTCCGACCCAGGACTGTTGGGGGGGCTGACCGCCTTCCGTCGATGGGGCGCATTCAAGCCCGCCCGAGTCGCCGCTGGACGCGAACATCGTGGTGCCGTGGCTCTCCGCCACGCCTACGGCATTCGCCATGGCCAGGAGGTCCGACGAGTCCCAGGTGCTTCCGTCGGTTTCACACAGCCCGAGGCTGACGCTCCAGACCGCTCCCTTCCAGCGGCTGTCTGCGAGCTGGAACGCATCGATGAAGGCTTGTGAGGTCGTGTCGTTACTGAATTGGGAACTCCCCAGATTTACGTAGACGATCCTGGCATCTGGCGCGATCTCGTGCACCGTCTCGATGTCGAGAGCGCTCTCGCTCGGCATGCCCGACTTAGCACCCGGGTTTCCCCCGATCACGGTGAGGTTGATCGGGGACTGCTCTCCGGAGGGAAGGAGCCGGTCGAACGCGTCGAGGTCTTGGGTGCTGAAGCCGTCTGCCTCGAAGAGCACGATCGTCTGGTGCTGCCCCAAGATGCCCTGTGCAGTCAGCGGCAGGCCGTCATAGGCGCGGATCAGCTGTTGTGGGAGCAATCCTCCCCCGGGCACGTCGTCCCGGTTGGGTGTCCGGTAGGAGCGGATCACTCCTGCCCCAGCGACCTCACCGCAAAGGTGGCTCGGGACGACCGGCCGATGGTTGGCGGCGAAGTACCGACCACCGTTGCGGGCGCGGTAATCGTGAATCGAGACGTCGAACCCGCGGTCCACCTCGGTCGGCCGTCCACTGACCGTCGCGAACTGTTGACCGAGCTCCCACCGAACCTGCAATCCGGCGGCGCGGGCCCAGGTTTCCAGGCACACGGGCGGGGACGACGAAGAGAGGAGCAGCGGGAAGGAGACGGTCTCGGACCGGATCGGCCCCAGGTTGGCAGACACAGCTCCGGGGGCCTGGTCAACGCTGGTCGCGGCCGCCGACGCCCCGAGCAAAGGACCGCCGACCAGCACCGGTACAAAGAACGCGGTGAGGAGCGCCTGAGCCGTTGACCGCCTGAACCGGAGCCGGGCCAGTGGCCGGGGAGCGAGTATCGAGGTCCGTGCCATGTCGAGCGGGATCCGCCTTTCGACCGCTGTGGTACGCCGACCTCCGTGCCAGTGGGACCGCACCGCGCAAGACAACCATCCCACGGCCAGGGCGACCGCCAGGAACGATAGCTTCCTGGACGGTCGATATCACTTGCGTCGGAATTCCCGCCTGCTCCGTCGTCGGGACGCGGAGCGGATGCCTGCCACCTGCGGGCAGGGAGACCGGTCATGGGGAGCCGAGAGGCATCAAAGCACCACGGAACGTAGCGGAGTGCTCGCAGTGAACCCCTTGAGGCCGGCGGTCCGGATCGTGGCACCTAGGTATGGCGAAAGGTCCGAGGACGGTGGATCAACGGCCGGTTGCGATGCCGTCTCGCAACGGCAAAACTAACGGCCAAGGGGGTCCGGCGGAATGAGCACGAACACCGAGGGGATCGCTCGATCGACCTCGAAGGCGAGCCCGACGGGCGCGCCGAAGATCTTCATCAACTATCGCCGCAAGGATGCGTCCGGGGACGCTCGTTTGCTGTACGAGCGGCTCGTGTCGCCGTTCGGGCGAGACAACGTCTTCTTGGACGTCGTCAACCTCAAGGCCGGCCAGAAGTGGCTCGAGGAGATCAAGTCCCACGCGGCCTGGTCGGGTGTCTTCTTGGTCGTCGTCGGGCACCATTGGCTTCCCATCCTGCAGAAGCGTGCCCAAACAACGGATGCCGCCGATCCGGACATTGTAAGGGTCGAGATCGAGACAGCCTTGAGTAAGGGCTCGAGCATCCAGGTGATACCAGTCATCGTCGGTGATGGCCTAGAGCCTCCGGCCGCGGACGAACTCCCGAAATCGCTACGACCGCTCTTCGCGCGGAACGTGGAGCGCCTCCGACCCGACACATTGGACGGCGACGTCGACCGCCTCATCGTACGAATCCTCGAGATCGCTGAAGAGCAGGCCGCTCGGCAGGCCGAAGAGGCCGCGCGACAAGCCGAAGAGAACGCTCGCGTCACGGATCCGAAGGAGTCCGGCGTTGCCGTTGCACAGAGCAAGGTCGTCGGGAAACCGGACGCGGATCACTATGCGCGCATCATCGAGCTGATCGCCGAGGAAGGTACCCTCGTCCCGCTACTCGGTTCGCGGGTCAATGCATGCGATCGAACGGAGCCCTGGGAGCCCGATTCCGGAACCCTTCCCAATGACCTGGAGCTCGCTGCCGCGCTCGCCAAACTGTTCAAAGCAAAGGAAGAAGGCCACGATCTCGCCGAGATTTCCCAATTCGTGAGCGAGACCCGGGGAAAACCCGACTTGTACCGACGACTGAAGCAGCTCCTCGGTTCGACGGACGGCCCGAACAGCATGCACCGATTTCTTGCCTCTCTTCCTTCCCGGCTGGCCGAGCAGCCCGAGCGCTACCAGATGATCGTCACGACGAACTACGACAACGCACTCGAGCAGGCGTTCACCGCGGCAGACGAGTCGTACGACCTCGCCGTCTACATGGCGTCCGGCCAGGCCAAGGGCAAATTCGTGCACTTCCACGACGACGACGAACCCCAGATCATCGCTCTCCCACAGTTTTATGAGGATCTTCCCTTCAACGACGACCTCACGCTTCGGCGGACCCTCATCGTCAAGATCAACGGGGCTGTCGACGGTCGGGAGGGAAGCTTCCAATGGAAAGAGAACTACGTCATCACTGAGGACGAGTACATCGATTACCTGAGCAACGAGGCCGTCGGCGCGCTGATCCCGACCCAGCTGTTGGCGAAGCTTCAGGATAGCCACTGCCTCTTCCTCGGATACTCCATGCGCGACTGGCACCTGCGGGTCTTCTTGAAGAGGATCTGGCCGGAGTCGATTAGGTCCAAGTCGTGGGCGATCGAGCAGGACCCTGATCGGCTGGAAAAGGAGCTTTGGCATCATGCCGGCGAGGTCGAGCTCCTCGATGCTCCCCTCGCTGACTACGTCAAGGCCTTGGAGACGGGGCTGTCCGCCGTGTCCCAGTCGTCGACGTCCTGAAGCGGGTCTCGAGATGGTGACCCAAGAGGCGGCCCCGACGAAGGCGGAGAGCGAGCCGCCGCACGTCTCCGACTGCCCATTCGTCGAGCTCTCCTTCTTCACGGAACAGACTGCAGCGTTCTTCTTCGGTCGGGATGCCGAGCGCAGAACGATCATGAACAACCTTCGAGCCTCGCGTCTGACGCTGCTCCACGCCGTCAGCGGTACCGGCAAGAGCTCGCTGCTCCGAGCAGGGGTCGCTCACCGCCTTCGTGAGTTGGCGAAGCAGAACTATCGCCAACGCGGTACGGCAGGGTACCTCCCGGTGGTGTGCAGCTCATGGACGGAGACCCCGGTGGTCGAGCTCGTGCATCAGATCGAAACCTCGATCGGCACCTTCTTTTCAGAGGAGGACAGGCCGGTGCTGCCCCAGCGGCTCGACCTCGCCATCACGGCGGCATCGCAGCTTGTCGACGCCAAGCTCCTCATCATGCTGGACCAGTTCGAGGAGTACTCGCTCTATCGGCCGGGCGATCCCAGCCAAGGTCTGCTACTGGAGCAGCTCTCGTATGCCATCAACCAGCCCGAGATCCGTGCCAACTTCCTCATCTCGATCCGCGAGGACGCCTACGCCAGCCTGGGCGATCTCTTCAGAGGACGAGTCCCGAATCTCTACGGCAACTATCTCGGTCTGAGCAAACTCAGCCGAAAAAACGCGACGGAAGCGGTCTTCAAGCCGATCGAGCGCTATAACGAGTTACACGAGCTCGAGCAACCGGTCGCCATCGAACCGGCACTGGTGGAGAAGGTCCTCAATCAGGTCAGTGTGGGCCGAATCACACGCGAGAACGCCGGCCTTGGCACGCTCGATGGCCGCGACGGGACCGACGCGATCGAGGCTCCGTTCCTGCAGTTGGTCATGACGCGTCTCTGGGAGACTGAGCAGAGGACCTGGGAGCCTGGCAATCCACGCATGCTGCGGCTCTCGACCCTCGACCAGCTGGGAGGTGCCGAGCAGATCGTGCGGGCCCACCTGGCCGCCACGCTCGGAGAGCTGCCGCCCAAAGACCGCGACGTCGCCGCCGATGTCCTCCACCACCTGGTGACGCCCTCGGGCGCCAAGATCGCACAAAACGTGCCCGACCTGGCCGATTACACCCACCACTCGAGCAAAGAGATCGAAACGGTGCTCGAACGGCTGGCCATGGGTGACGCCCGGGTGCTCCGGAAGGTGGATCCGCCGGCGGGGGCCCAGGGCGGTGCCAGGTACGAGATCTTCCACGACGTGCTGGCCCCGGCCGTCCTCGGCTGGCGCCAAGGGGTCGAGACCGCCAGACAGCTGAGACAGCGCGTGAGGCGGGTGCTCCGGCTCTTGGGGACCTGCGTCCTCACCCTCGCCATCGCCACGGGCCTCGGTTTCGCCGGTTTGGGCATTTGGCGAGTGCTGCACCCACCTACTCCTGCAGACCATCTGCAAGCGATCATCCCGGTTATCCCGGGCGTGAAGTGCATTCAGGAGAGCCCGTCGTCATGGCCGAGCGGCGCCGAAGCAGCGGAACGGTGTGATTACCTAAACGCCTCTGGGCCAATAGGGTACGGTTTCTATGCGCTTTATCCCACCGACAAGGCGATGAACAGGGCGTTCAGCTCGCTGATTCCGGCGCCGAACATGCAGGGGTCCTGCGGCAAGGAAAATGCGCAAAATCTCTACACGCAGTTCATGAACAACTGTGTTTCGCCATATGGTAAGCCTTTTGGCCAGCTGTGGGAGTACTTCAGTGGCAGCGGAAAGAGCCGTGTTCCCGAGATCATGGCAACCTCGAAGCGGTGGTCGACCATCTTCGAGATCAACGGATACTCAACAGATCCGTCGATCTATCCCAATGAGCTCTTACTCTATTTCGGCCTTCAAGCCGCCGGGAGCACAAACGGCTTCTTTGCGACTTGATTTCCGTTCTCGGGCGAGCATTCCGGTTTCGACTACGCGAGCAGCAGAGTTGGTTGGCGGTGTTATCCCAACGATCCGCTCGGCTCAGAGGTATGCACGGTTCTGTTTCCGCTACCTGGGCGAAGCTCGGGCACGTCCTCGGGGAACAACATCGAGAGTTCCGCGTCGGTGACGCAGTCGGCGTCCATGCTCGCGAGCAGGTGGTGGCGCAACACGGCTGCGCGAGCTCCTCGTCGAATGATCGGTCGTCGTTCAGCTCTCCGACGAATGGCTCGGGCAGCGATCCCCCCTGACTCCTTCGGCGCCGAGGCTCGTCCAACCGGACTCGGCGGCCATGGCCCTGATCGTGCTCTCGGTGAGCACGACACCTCGCGCTGTGTCCTCCGGCGCTACGGCCGCGAACGGAGCGGTCGAACATCCGTCCGCATCGCAGAGTAGGGAGTTCTCGCTCACGCTCACGGCCGGTATCGTATCTGCGCGATTGCCGAATGTCCGTGTCTGGGCGGCGCCGGACCATCGTGGCGCATTCGGTCCCACGTGTCCCGCACCGCCGAGGTAGGGCCACGGCGGGCGGGCCACGCAAGTGTTCCGTTCGGATCAGTGCCGGGTTCTGAGACGGGTCCTGCAACGTCGGCGCGTCCGTCCTGGTTCCTGTGCGATCGGCACCGGTCAGTGTCAGGGGCGACCTTGCCTACGAACTGACGGTGACCTTGCCCCTCGGCGGTCAGTCCCCCTGGCCGGTGGGACAAGCGTGTCGGAACCGTCGCCGGGCGGGCGCAGGTTCATCGGCGCGCCCGGCGAGCGGCACTGGCCCGTGCCCGCCGTCGATCTCGGTGCGTGGTCGGTCGCCGACCAGGCTCGGGTAACTCGTCCCACCAGGGAGTGGGCTCCCCGTCCCGCATTCGACGGTTGAAGGCCGGCCCGATCCAGGCGGGCCGGACTCCACCGTTTGACCAGCTGTTGATGTGACCCACCGAGAAGCGTGCCCCTTCCTTGACGACAGCGACGTTGTAGCGACGTCCACTCGGATCGTGGACGATCACGAGGAAGAGCGAGCCGTCGACGACGTCGCCGACCAGCCCGGCAGTGCAGTTGTGCATCACCTTGGCGTTGTGCCGGATGTCGGCGACCCTCAAGGGCAGCGACACTCGCCATCCGGGTGCCTCTGCGAAGGCCGCCCCATCGAGCATTCGGACGAGATCCGGGTACCAGATCCGGTCCATGGACTGCTCGCCGGCGCGGCAGTCCTCCAGCAGCTCCTCAGGGATTGGGGGGCGCTCGTCGCCGGCCAGGCCCGGGCAGGCCGCCGACCAGGCGACCCCGCACGCCACTGCGTACTCGCGGTCGGACGGGACTAGAAGCTCCAGGGGTAGATGGCGCATGGCCGCGGTGGCGATTGGGGGGTCGCCATGGTCGATCAGACGTCGGGCCATCTCCGGCGAGAGGACGCCCCGCTCGGCCATGACGATCATCCCGACGAGCGCCGTGCCCTGGTGATGCCGGAGAGCGAGCGCCGCCACCAGGTCGACCGTCTCGGGGGCGAGTCGTTGACCGACCACGGCACGGCGAGTACACGGATCCGCCAGGTCGAGGTGCCGGAGCCGGCCGGTCAGGAGTTCGTCAGCCGACAGCAGCCCGACCTCCCGCATGCCTCCGAGCGTCGGTTCGGGAATGGCCGAGACCAGTGCACCGAGCGACTCCGAGTCCAGGGCGGCGAGCATCCGGCGGACGCGACCTGGTTCGGACCACCCGGGCCCCATCCGGAGGGCGAGCTCGAGGGTGGCGAGGTCGTAGGGTCGACGGACAAGGTCCCGTAAGCCGGCCGGGCACGCTTCGTTGTCGAGCGTGGACCGAGTGGCCCTCAGGAGGCACGTCCCGATCGCGCTCTCGTCCATCAAGAACAGCTCCTCGCGCCGGGCGAGCCAGTCGATGTCGCCGTCGCTCAGGCGCTCGACAACCCGTCGCTGCTCGTCGGGCCGCATGACGAGCAGTGCCTGAACGTCCACCGGGTACCACTCTGGGCTCGATTCCCGGAGCCACCGGGACAGGTCCTCGATCTCGTCGTCAAGCTCGAAGGGTGGTATCGCGGCGGCGACCGAGGAGCTGGGCGCCGGTTCGTCCAGGTGCGACCGAGTGTGTTGCCAGAGGGCACCGAGGGTGCGCCGCTGCCTCGCTGGCCGCGGGATGCGGGCGACCGCTTCGAGAGCAGCTGGGGCATGGTCGAGGCGCCAGGGGCGGTGGGCGCCACGGGCGTGGGCGGCGCGTTCCAGGAAGTCCTCGATGGTCGATGTCTCGACCGCCGGACCGAGGGTGGCCGACCATGTGAGGGCCTCGGCGGCAAGCGCCGGCCCCAGCCGGTGGGTTAGCAGCCGCCCGACCGCACGGACGGTGCGGCGAGTGGCATGCCCGCCCGAGAGGGGAAACCCCAGGATCTGTTCGGTGACGTGGCGGGCCGTCCCGAACCGAGCTTCCACCTCCGAGACCGTCCGGGTGGCGGACAGCTCGTCGAGTGCCGATTGAGCTCGGGGGACCCAGCCGTCGGGGCCGGGAGGAATGGTGGTGATCTCGGGCGTCGGACGCTCCTTTCTCTTTTTTTCTCTTCCTCTGTTTCTCGGTGGGTCTTTCTCGATGTGTCCCGTGGGATCGGGGGAGGGACCGAGGCCTCCGGCCGGCCGTTGGCCGGCCGGCTTCGCGAGAGCTGGCCGTCGGGGACCTGCCGGCTCCTGCATGGACGACGCTCCGACTCGCGTTTCGTTACCCGACGCTTCATCCCGTCGATGAGCGGGCATACTGGGGGACGTGACGTAACAGATCCGCCTTCTCGGCTTTCGGTGCGGCGTTGGAACGCGCCCGGAAGGCGAGGACGGATGGATTCGGACGAGCGACAGGAAATGGCCCAGGGTCTGCCGGAGCAGCGTCGGCGGGTCGGAGATGACGATGCCGTGCAAGACGGCTTCCTACGGGTCGTCGGGCGCCGGGAACCGGGCGCTCTCACCAACCCCCAGGGCTACTGGGACGCGGCCTCGCGAAGCGCCCTGCGCGACCGCCAGCGCCGCCAAGCGTCCGAAGCCCGCGCCATCCGCCGCTGGCTCGACACCCGGCCCGGGTACACCGAGCCGGAACGGTGGTCGGAGCAACAACTCGACGATCTCCGCCGAGGGATCGACGAACTCTGCGGCGACCGGCGACGGCTGATCGACCTCGAGCTCGAGGGCATCTACCGGGGACGTGACCTGGCTGGTGCACTCGGGATCTCTGAGGCCGCAGTCCGGGTCCTGCGACATCGGACCCATCGCCAGCTCCGGGCGCTCCTCGCGAGCTAAGGACAGCTGCGGACCATCTTCCCGAGGACCGCCGCCATGCCCTCGTGGCGCGCCCTATCATCTCGGAGTGGCGGCGAGGCGGGTCGGGTTTGTTCTGGCCGTGTCATTGGCGTTGTGCCTCGCGGCCTGCGGCTCGTCCTCGGGATCCTCCGGCGGGCAGGGCCGGTCCTCCGGCGGGCAGGGCCAGACCTCATCGGGGGATCAGGCAGCTCAGGCGGATCTCGAGACGGCGCTTCGCGCAGTCCAGACCCAGTACCAGCAGACGCACGATTTCAGCCAGGCTGCCCCTGCCGAGCTCCAGCAGTTTTCCACGTCCATAACCTGGCTGGCGCCCGACATCGATGCCGTGCCGAGCGCGCACCAGGTCGGGGTCTCCAATGGCGGTGACAACACGAACCAGACGGTCACCCTGGCGGCCGTGTCCACCACCGGCACCTGCTGGTACCTGGTCGACGTGGCCAGCTCGAGGTCGGAGACGTTCAGCAACGGAGTGGGGATCCAGTCGGCAGGGGTGTGGTACGGCCACCAGAGCGGGGCGGCCACCACCTGCAACGCCCCGGACAACGGTCCGCCGGACGGATCGACGCTCTCGGGCGGTTGGAGCAGCGCGCACTTCTGAGTCGACCCTTGGCCGGCTGATCTCCGTCCGACTCACCCAGCACAATCTGCGAGTGGGCTCCTGGGTTCGGCGTGCTCGTGCGGCTTCCGGCAACGGGAGGTCCCGTTCGTCGCCAACATGACCGACTTCCGCTATCGGTGCTGGCTCCCGGTCCAGTGCCCGCGATGCGGCCGAGTCGTGTCCCTCGACGCCTGCAGGTCCGATCCCAGGTGCCCCCGGTGCCAGTCGGCGGTGGACCCGTATCACGAGATCGGCGGCCCGCACGAGCGGCTCTACGGGAACGGTGAATCATCGCGGATCCACGAGTAGCGGGTCTGGTCGCTCCGGTACTCCGGCCATCGATTCCCGACCCGCACGGACCATCGGCTCACCTTCTTCCTGACCGGACACTTCGACTGATCTCTGTGGTCGGCCTGCTTGTGACCCTGCAGCACGCCAGAAGTGCTAAACCCTCCAGCTCACCGGGATCGGATCGGGATGTTCGGTCAGGTAGTGGTCGATGCCCTGCCGAAGGCGCTGCACGTCGCCCGTGAGCTGCCGCCGCGTGTCGGCGGTGAACGCCATGAACAACAGGTCGCAGACACGGGCACCGTCCTCGATCTCACGCTGGATGGCCTCCAACCCGGGGGGGACGTGCATGAGTTCGAGACCGTCGCCGGGACGGGGCTCGACTCGAACCGCCTCCGGGTACGTCCGCCGCACCCAATCGAGAAGAAGGTCGAGGGCCGTGGCCGTTCGACGTCCGGTCGGTGGATCGGGCGCTTCAACCACCTCGCGTATGACGAGCCTCGTCAGGACGGCCCGCTCGACGAGCACTCGTGCCGCCTCGTCCCGGCTGATCGCCCCGGGGTCCGACGAATCGACGAGCCGCATTCGTACCACCGGTTCACCCGCCCACTGTCCTGTTGAGAGCAGCGACCTCCACCACTGCTCGAAGACTAACGGGTTGGTTAACGGCCGGGCCCTCGTGTGGCGTCGCCCGCCGGGGGGCTTACGGAATGGCGAGTGAACTGGACGATGGCGGTCTCGCGAGCGGTGGGTCACGCTCCCGAACGACGAGGTCGCGGCCTACGGCCACCGCTTCGACCCCGAGCCGGAGGGCCTACCAGGCGTTCATTTCCTACAGCCATGCGGTCGACGGCGAACTCGCCCCCGCCCTCCAGCGTGCGCTCCAAGGATTCGCCAAGCCGTGGTAACGAGTGCATGCCCTTTCGGTCTTCCCGGACAACGAGTCGCTGTCCGCCAGCCCGCACCTGCGGAACTCCATCCACGACGTCCGGCCACCTGGGCCACAGTGGTGCCGTTGGGACTGGATGCCATGCTGGACACGCCTCCCGCGCCTCGGTGACCGAGTTGATGCGACGAGCGGGTCACAAGTCACCGGCGGCGGCCTTGCACTACCAACACGCGGCCGAAGATTGGGGCCAGGCGATCGCCGAGCCGCAAGCCGAGCTGGGCCGTACGGCCAGCGTGTTGCCGATTACCGCGCCCCATGCGGGCGATGGATGAAATGTGCGAGGCGTAACGGAGATGATGGGCAAGAGACCCCGGCTCTGAAGATACCGACCCGACCCCCCCTCGCCCTGAGCAACTTATCTATCGTAGGAACACACACCCATCTTGCTATCCTGAGCTCGTGTCGGATGACTGTGACCTTGAAAAATACAGATCCTTGCTCCTGAATGAGCGTTCCGAGCTGGTCGAGAAGCTGATCGACCTCGGGGTCATCAAAGATCAACGACCGGGTGTCAGTGCAGTGCTCGACTCCAGCCAGGTCGTTGCATGGCGAGGCGAAGGGAGATCGACAGGAGAGCAGCTGCAAGACGCTCTCAACGACGTAGAGGGGGCGATCGAGAAGTTGGACCGCGGCGCATACGGACGATGCGAGTCCTGCGGTGAGATGATTGCGCCGGCTCGATTGGAGGCCATTCCGGCCAGCCGCCTCTGTGTCAAGTGTGCTTCTCGACGATGACGACCTCTCGGATTCCGTGAGGATGCTCTAGCCACCGCCAAACCATCTGGCATCTCCTAGAGGGCTAACCAGACGGCTGCACCCATCCCGCCTCGTGGCGCGGAGCGGGACGGCTCAATGGCGGGGCACTCGCCGGCAGCCGGCCAGGCCCACATTCGACCAGGCCCGCATTCGACATTGTGGGTGCCGACAATCTCATCCGGCACCTTGTGGGTGCCGAAAATCTCATCCGTCAAGCGCTGACCAGGATGTTTTCCGCATTAGTTGCGCCCATAAGGAAGTGGGAAAGCGAGAGCAGCGGCATGGGAAATCGGATATCAGGGGTCGCTCAATCACCCCTGAATAGGTGGGATTAGTCGGTAGCCAACTGACTGACCCACTTACTTACAGGCACCGACCGGCCGAGCCCGCCACCAGCCGGCGACGTGCGGGCTCACCCCGATACGGCGGGATCAGACGATGCGGGAGTTGTGGCCGGCCCAGTAGCGGTCGCGCAACACTCGCTTGTAGAGCTTCCCCGTCGGCAGCCGGGGCAGCTCGTCCACGAAGTCGACCGTCCGCGGGCACTTGAAGTGGGCGATGTGGTCGCGGCAGAAGGCAACGAGCTCGCGTTCGAGGTCGGGGCCGGGTTCGATGCCATCCATGGGCTGCACGACGGCCATGACTGCCTCGCCGAGGTCCTCGTCAGGCACGCCGATGACGGCGGCGTCCATGACCTTCGGGTGGGTGACGAGGAGGTTCTCGGCCTCCTGGGGATAGACGTTGACGCCGCCCGAGATGATCATGTGGGTCTGGCGGTCGGTCAGGTAGAGATAGCCATCCTCGTCGAGGTAGCCCACGTCCCCGACCGTGCTGGCGTCACCCATCGCGTTCTTGGCTTCGGCGGTCCGGATGGGATCGTTGAAGTACTCGAAGTGGGTGGCGCCGCGGAACCAGACCGTGCCGGCCGTACCGGTCGGACGAGGGTGACCCCCTTCGTCGAGGATGAGGACCTCGCCCAGGATGGGGAAACCGACCGTCCCCTTGTGCGCCAGCCACTGCTCCGAGTCGCAGAACGTGCAGCCGTTACCCTCGGTGGCGGCGTAGTACTCGAGGATGACGGGGCCGAACCAGTCGATGATCTGCTCCTTCACCGGGACAGGGCACGGCGCCGCGGCGTGGATGACGTACTCCAGCGAGGAAAGGTCGGCGGCCTCGCGGACACCCTGCGGCAGTTTGAGGAGGCGGGAGAACATGGTGGGCACGACCTGTGTGTGCGTGACGTGGTGGCGGTCGATCAGCTCGAGGTACTCGGCGGGATCGAAGTGCTCCATGACAACGGCCGTAGATCCGAGGCGGAGAGTCAGGGCCACACTCATTTGCGGCGCCGAGTGGTAGAGCGGCGCGGGCGACAGGTAGACCATTTCCTCCCGGAACCGCCAGAGGGCGATGATCCGGGCGAAAGCGAGTTGCTCGTCGCCGGGACGGGCGTCGGGCAGGGGGCGGAGGATGCCCTTTGGGCGTCCCGTTGTTCCCGACGAGTAGAGCATCGGTGTGCCCAGCTGCTCGTCCGGGACGGGTTCGGCGGGAAGGCCACCGACCGCCTCCTCCCATCGCTGGTAGGGACCTTCCGGATCACCGTCAGTCCCGGTCATCAGCCATCGGTCGACACGAGGGCACATGGCAGGAAGCTCGGCGGCCACCCCCGCCTTGTCCGCCGAGGTCACCACCACCCGTGCCTCGCAGTCGTTGACGATGTAGGCGACCTCCTCGGGGGAGAGGTAGGAGTTCACGCACGTGTAGTAGAGGCCTGTCCGCTCCGCACCGCCTTCGGCGATGAGCATGAGCGGGTCGTTCTCCATGAAGACAGCCATGTGGTCGCCGCGGCGCAGACCGACCTCTCGCAGGAAGTGGGCAAACCGGTTGGCAGCGGCCTCATACTCGGCGAAGGTCACTACCTCGCCGCTCCGGGCCATAACGATGGCTGGCTTGTCCGGATCCTTTTCGACGTGTCGTGCCGCGTACATCGCACAACCAGTGGTAGCAGATTCGAGACAGCAATGAAGCCCTCCGACGAGGGCGGCCCCCAAGAGGGGCACGGCCTGACTCTCGAGGTGGTTCCGGACGAAGGCGCAGCCGACCGCGGGCGCCGTGGTTGGCAAAGGCGACGCCCGCCCGCGTCCACGTGACCGAAGGCCTCCCCGTTGGGCTCGTGTTGCCGCAGGAGACCGTGGATAGGCACCGGAGGTTCACGGGTGCAGCTGGTCGCCCACCGGGTCGGAACCCTGCGGGTGCCAAGAAATCATCCGCGAGTGATCTGGGATTCTCGTTGCTTAATTGCACGTACAACAATGTGGAAAATCGGGTCAATAGCGTGAAAGGTGGAGCCAGATCGGCAGCCCTAACACCAGGTGGCAGGCGTTTTGTCGGAAGCCCACTGACTGACTGACTGACTGACTGACTGACTGACTGACGGCCTGACTCTGACCAACCAACGCTGACGCCGCCAAGGCCTTGACCGATGGCGACGACGTCGTGCCCCTCCTACGCTCCATTTCCATCGACTTCCAAGTGGTCCAGAAGCTGGTTAAGTTCGAGCATGGACGTCGACGTTCTCCTGGACGGCTTTGGCACGCGGTGGACTGATGTCCGGCACGCTGCCCAGGCCGCCGAAGAAGCCGGTCTCGACGGCGTGTGGCTGAACGACCATCTCAGCGGGTTGGTCCAGGGAGCAACGCACGTCCTCGAATGCTGGACGGTCCTGTCGGCCCTCGCCAGCACGGTTCCCCGGGTGGTGCTCGGACCTCTTGTGCTCAATGTCGCCAATCGCGATGCCGGGACTCTGGCGGTCATGGCCGCGACATTGCAGGAAGTGAGCGGCGGCCGTCTCGTGCTGGGGATTGGCGCCGGCGGCCGGTCGGGCACTGTCTACGGGCTCGAGCAGGAAGCGCTGGGCCGCACCGTGGCAAGCGACCCCGAGCGCCGGCGGGCTGTCGAGCGGACTGTCGAGACGCTGCGAGATGTGTGGTCGGGCGGGGCGACGGGAAAAGCCGGGTTTTTGACTCCGACCCCACTACCGCCAATCTTGATCGCGGCACTTGGTCCCAAGATGGCCGAGCTGGCCGGCAGAATCGGCGACGGCATCTGCGTCCGGGCCGGCGCAAGGCTTCCCGAGCTCGCGACAATTGCTCGAGAAGCGCACGAGCGAGCAGGGCGCGACCCGCACCAATTCTTGCTTGCCGCCTCGCTCCGATCGGTACCCGAGCAGACTCGGCAGTGGGCAGAACTGGATGTCGATCGACTCATCGTGTACGTAGCGCCTCCGTTCGCCGACGGGATCCGACGACTGGCTAGCGCAGTCTCAGGCGACCGGGCGCCGTGACTGACGGCGTGTACGGAATCCCACGCGGACCTGTTGGACTCGAGTATCGACCGATGGTCCCGGCCGCACTCTCTCCAGGCGACCGAGTCGACTGATGATGCTCATCCCCTCGGCCAGGCCACGGGGGTTTGGCACACACCCTCGTCCGCCAGCCTTCGTCGAGGGCACTTTGAGCTTGGAGTCGATACACGACCCGGACAAGCCATCACGGTGGCCTTTGATGAACTCGGCTCGTGATCTGACCTGTGCGTCCGACCAAAGCCGAAAACCCGCGCTCGACAATCGATGTCACAACCCTCTTGGCGCCATGACGCTATCCGCCACACGACTCCTGGCCTCGCTCGCCAGTAGATTCTGAACATTCCTACCCTCTGCATCGACGGAGGATCTGATGACCACATTGATGACGGTGGAACGGGTGGGCGGAGACGTGGCCACCGACCGTGTCGCCGGCGATCCCAGGCGGTGGTGGATCCTCGCCGTGCTGGGGGTCGCCCAGTTGATGGTCATTCTCGACAGCACGATCGTCAATATCGCCCTACCCACTGCTCAGCACGATCTGCACTTCTCCAACGCCGACCGGCAGTGGATCGTCACCGCCTACTCCCTTGCTTTCGGCAGCCTCCTCCTCCTCGGCGGGCGGATCGGCGACATCGTGGGACGCAAGCGAGCCCTCATCACCGGACTGGTCGGCTTCGCTATCGCCTCGGCCATCGGTGGGGCCTCGGTCGACTTCATCATGCTGGTCATCGCCCGAACGGTACAGGGCGCGTTCGGCGCGTTGCTCGCGCCTTCGGTGCTGGCCCTCTTGACCACCACCTTCAGCGATCCGGTTGAGCGCGGGAAGGCGTTCGGAATCTACGGCGCCATCGCCGGTGCGGGTGGCGCGCTGGGGCTGCTCCTCGGCGGCATCCTCACGTCCTACGAGTCGTGGCGATGGACGCTCTTCGTGAACCTCGCGTTCGCGGCGACCGCCACCGTCGGCGCCCTGCTCTGGTTGAAGAACGACGCGGGCGCTGACCACGACCCGTTAGACCTGCCCGGCCTATTCCTCGTAGGCGGCGGGCTGTTCTCCCTCGTCTTCGGCTTCTCTCACGCCGAGACCACCGCGTGGAGTGATCCCTACACAGTCGGGTTCCTGGTCGTCGGGGTGATCCTCCTGGCGGGATTCGCCTATTTCGAAACCAGGGCCCGGCACCCTCTGCTCCCGCCCCGGGTGGTGATCAACCGAACCAGGGGCGGATCCATCTTGACCATGCTGTTCGCCAGCGTCGGGCTCTTCGGTGTGTTCTTGTTCCTCACCTACTACCTGCAGGACACTCTGAGGTTCAGCCCGGTGAAGACCGGCGTCGCGTTCCTCCCCATGGTGGCTGCCTTGGTCACCATGGCCCAGGTGTCCAACCGCATACTCTTGCCCAGATTCGGGCCCAAGCCGATCGTTCCAATAGGCTTGCTCGCTGCTGCTGCGGCGATGTTCGGACTCCATCTGGTTGGGTTGCACTCGTCGTACGTCAGCCACGTGCTTCCCTATCTCATCGTGTTGGGTGTCGGGTTCGGCCTTAGCGTCTCCCCGGCGTTCAGCACCGGCACGCTCGGTCTGGCGCCCCAGGATGCCGGCGTGGGGTCGGCCACCCTCAACACGGCCCAACAGGTTGGCGGCTCGATCGGCACGTCGCTGCTCAACACGCTGGCCGCCGGTGCTGCCACCGCCTACCTGGTGGGTCGGGTGGTTAACCCGCCCAACCTCGAGGCAGCTGCCCTGCACAGTTATACGACGGCATTCCTATGGTCGTCCTTGATCTTCGTGTGCGGAGCCGTCGTCGGTGGGCTGGTGCTCAAGCGGGGCAACCTCGAGTCTCTTGCGCCCCAATATCCGACCGCGGCGACGGCCGGCCTTGCCATCGGTGATGAACCCCAGCACGAGATCTGCCGCGTGCGGGTAGCCTGCCGGTGAATTCATGTGCGGTCCGAGAGAGCCCATCGAGTCGGTCGATGGAGCGGGCATCAGTGTCAGACCCTTCGTTCAGGATTCAAAGTTGACTAATCAGGTCATATTTGTCAGGATCGTCTCATGCCCAAACGTCTTGCCTGCCATTGTGGCCGTCCCGTCGCCCGCTCTCAGTCTTATCCGTTGGAGCACCGCCTGGCCTCGATGTGCTTCGCCTGCGCCAAGGCCAGCGGTGATGAGTCGATGGAAGTATGTGCGGTTGCCTTGGACTCCGTATCGACCGCCCGGGCCGTCAGGTCCGCCAATCGCTGGCGCATCGATGCCCAGTTCGGCGACTCTCGCTCACGGGCAGAGGGGCTTGAACCCAAGGAAGCACGTCGACGCATTGCCTGAAGCGTCCTGACTGGCTTCGACCGCAATAAATGTAGCGCTGCAGCACCTCACTTCGTTCACCTCGTAGAGGTCGGTGGATCGGCAGGAGGGGGATCAGACGACCCAGACTCCTGCCCCCTCCGCTCATCGCTTCCGGAAGCGGGGAACGGAGACCGTGACCTGACCTCGATGATCGGCCCGCCTGACCTGCGCCCCAAAGTTTGCTCATCGCGGTGGCGCGAACACCACGCACCGTTGAACGGGGATTCTCCTTGACGAGTTGTTACTTCAACGATGTGGACCACACCACAGGGCCACGACCGGCGATCAACTCATTCCTGAGTCGGCAGTTGGGCCTCGAGTGAAGCCTCGTGGTGTGGAGAACGATCGTCTGTCAGCGAACCCCCGTTTCGGTCGATGACGGCGCCTCTCCGGAGCACGGTGACTGGGCCGTCTTCGCTGACGACGATCACCGTCGCGCCTGGATCGTCGAAGCTGTAGCGACGGCCGGCGGTGTGCCGGGTACCCCGGAAGCCCTCGACCAGGTCGATGGAATTACCGCTGGGCAGGAGACGGACACCGAGCTGTCGCAGAGTGCCCCCGGCGTCAAAGATGGCGGCACCGTCGAGTTGACTCAGCGCGTGCCGGAGGGGCGCCAGATGGGGGACGGCGTGGATCCGTAGGGGTGGAGGCGCGTTGAGTTGTTCCTCAACCGGTGGCCCCGGTTCAGCGCTGGAGCGGTAGACGAGCAGTGCTCCGATGCCCATGGACCCGAGATCGTGGACGGCAAACCGGAGCATCGACTCGATGACCTCGAGATCGCCATGACCAGGTACAGAAGCAAGCGAGTCGACCCAATCTCGGACCGGCGGCTCGTGGTGCCAGCGGAACCCATCCCACCGCCAGACGCCGAAGCCGCCGGCTATTCGAACCGATCCGCTGGGATGCCGCTGCACGATCGTCGCCCCGAATGCAGCCACGAGCACCACAAGATCCCGTTCCGATCCAGCCGGACGATCGAAGATGATCCACTCGTTCTCGCCGCTACCGCGACGGAGGAGCCAGCTTGAGAAGCCGTCGGCGAAGCGCCGAGCGGCGTCGAGGGGCTGGCCCCCTAACGGACCCCGGGTGATGTCCAATTGCGTCCCTGAGGTCCAGGCATCTGGCGCCAGTGCTGGCTCGAGGATCGTTCCCGAGCTCGGAACGCGCCGCTCGTGAACAGGCGGATGGAGGGCACGGTCGATCTCCTCGAGAAGGAGGCCCTGGGCCGAGGATGGCGCATCCAGGAGGAACCCGCTCTCCTCCAATTCCTCGGCAAGACGCCGTCGTCTGCGGTCGTCGAGCGCCATCATCATCGGCACGCTACCGGGACGGCAGCTCCCTGCTTCGTTGGTCGATGGTCCCTGCTCCCACCCCACCTCGGGCGGAGGTCGGGAGCCCGTAGAGCCGGTGCCTTCTGCCCTCTTGCCGAGCGGTGGACACTCAGGAATCGCCACCCTTCGATGGAACAGCGGTTCAACCATGGTCACCTTGATGAAAGCGGCTCTCGTATCGCCAAACACGAGTCCCTCGGACTCACGCCCCCCGTCGCCATCCGTGACGATGCTCGCTGGGCGAGCTCGGTGATGTGATGCTCCCGCCGACGCAGCCGAAACGGCACTGCCATACCATGCACTCAGTGGGACGTGACTTGATGGCGGCGGCTGTCTACGTCGGTGACGGTCGATTGGCAGTACAAGATGTGCCGGTCCCCGAGCCGGGACCGGGGGAGCTGCTCGTGGAGATCGCCGCTTGTGGCGTATGCGGTTCTGACCTCCATCTCGTCCTCGAGAAGTACGCCAAGCCGGGCGCCGTCCTCGGCCACGAATGGTCGGGCCTTGTGGTAGCGGGGGACCCGTCCCCTATGGATCCGGGTGCCCGGGTCGTCTTCGAGCCGACGCCGGGATGTGGGCGCTGCCGCCCCTGTCGCCGAGGTCGGCCTTCGGTCTGCCTGCTCCGGCCAATGTCGGACATGCGCGACATGCGAGGGGCCTTCGCACGATACGTGACCGTCCCGTCCACCAATGTCCTCCGGCTCCCTGACTCCCTCGACATGCGCGCCGCAGCCCTGACCGAGCCCACCGCCATCGTGTTGCATGCAGTCGAGCTCGCCGAGGTGGCCACGGAGGACCGTGTCCTCGTGACCGGCGCCGGCCCGGTCGGCCTCATCATCATCGCCGTCCTTCGCTCACTCGGAGTCACCGACATATCCGTGAGCGAGCCTGTCGCCCTCAGGCGCCACCGCGCCCTGGCCGTGGGCGCTACGGCTGCCGTCGCTCCCGATCAGCTGGCGGACCCGGAAATGGGGCGGGCCGTCGAACGCCCGTATGCCGTCGCCTTCGAGTGCTCGGGCCGGGGCGCCGCCGCCGAGCAAGCCCTCGGCCAGCTCGACTTCGCCGGGACGCTGGTTTTCGTCGGGACCGGATCCGACCCGACCCGGGTGAACCACAACCGCATGATCATCATGGAGCTCGAGGCGATCGGCGCCTACAACTACAGCGCAGCGGGATTCGGCCCTGCCATCGAATTGCTCGACTCTGGCCTTCTGCCCGTCGATCTACTCATCGAGAACGAGGACGTGCCGCTTTCCGGGATAATGGACGCCATGGGAAGGCTCTCCCGAGGCGAAATGGCGGCCAAAGTGTTGGTCAGTCCCCAGGCCTCCTGATGGCCCCGGAATTGCGGCCGATCTTCAACCATGTGGCTATCAGCGTGGACGCCTCCGTGCTCGACGATGCCGGGCGCACCGACTTGATCGACTTCTTCGGTCAGGTTTTGGGTTGGACCGAGGGGGACAACAGCACCGAGGCGGGCAACCCGCTCATTCTCTACACAGGTGAGATGCGTCAGTTCCTCTACCTGTTACCGGCCACCGGCGAGTTCCTACGCGCACCCCATCTCGACCACTTCGGTCTCGAGATCTCGTCGCGCTCGGAGCTGGTGGCCATCATGGACCGCGCCAAGTCGTACAGAGAGACCGACCCCCGGGTGAACATCATCGATGTCGACGAGCGAATCACCCACGGCACGGCCTCGGATTACACCCTCACCAATGCGTACATCGGGTTCCTCATCCCACTCATGATCGAGCTTCAACACATCACGGCGCGACCGAGTGCCTGAGCCAACTGGTCCGGCGGATGGCGCGGTCAGGTGCTCGGAGCTGCGCCGACGATCGGGGCGGCCAAGCCGTACCCGGTCAGCGACCCCAAGAAGCTGGCGTCCCCGTAGGCGTAGAGCGCCCCATCCCTGCCCACCACCCAGTACCCACCTCCGTCGGGGGTGGCGACGATCCCGTCGACCGGAACTGGGGTGACGATCCCTTGGCCCGGGACAGATCCGTAGAAGTCGGCGTCCCCGAAGGAGAACACCCCGCCGTCCGAGGCGACCAGCCAGTACCCGCCACCGTCGGGCGTGGCCGCCATGCCCACGATCGGCTTGTTGAGGACCATGGACCCGGTCGAACCATGGAAGTCGGCGTCCCCGAAGGAGAACACCCCGCCGTCCGAGGCGACCAGCCAGTACCCGCCACCGTCGGGCGTGGCCGCCATGCCCACGACCGGCTTGTTGAGGACCATGGACCCGGTCGAACCATGGAAGTCGGCGTCCCCGAAGGAGAACACCCCGCCGTCCGAGGCGACCAGCCAGTACCCGCCACCGTCGGGCGTGGCCGCCATGCCCACGACCGGCTTGTTGAGGACCATGGACCCGGTCGAACCATGGAAGTCGGCGTCCCCGAAGGAGAACACCCCGCCGTCCGAGGCGACCAGCCAGTACCCGCCACCGTCGGGCGTGGCCGCCATGCCCACGACCGGTGCGTTCATGTGGACGCCACTCGCCGATCCGTGGAACCCGGCAGTGCCGAATGAGAAGACTCCCCCATCGGACCCGGCCGTCCAGATGCCCTGGCTGGTGGATGCCGGGACCTGCAGCTGTTCGATGAGCGTCTGTAGCGTCGTGTCGTTGTTGTCGAAGTTGGTGGCCGAAAAACCGGTCGCGAAGCACTCCGTTCCTTGGACACAGGACACACCGCTCAGATAGCCGAAGGCCACGACGTTGGGGCTGGGCTCGACTGACCATGCCGAACCATTCCAGTTCTCGATGAACGGAACCGGAGTGCCGTTGTTGGTCCATCCGGTGGCGCCCGTGGCCCAGCACTCCACGGCGTCGACACAGGTCACGGCGGTGAGGATGCTGCCACCGCCACTTCCACTCGTGGACGGATTCGGGCTCGGAACGGTCACCCACGCCGTACCGTTCCATTGGTCCACCAGGGTCGTGGACGGATTGCCCTGTGAATCCATGGTCGCCCCAGTGGCCCAACAATCCGACACGCTGGAGCAAGTGATCGAGCTCAGGAACTGACCTTCCGGACTCGTCGCTGCCGGGGCGGGCACGATCGACCACTGGGTTCCGTTCCACCTCTCAACCAGAGCGCTGGCCCCGGCCACCTGGGGAGCCATCCCGGGAAGGAAGTTGTACTGGACCTGGTTCGGCCCTGCGAAGCCGACGGCCCAGCAATCCGCGGTACCGGCACAGGTCACAGAGTTGAACCCGGTGTACGGCTGGCTCGGAGCCTGCGGAGTGGACTGCGACCACTCTGACCCGTTCCAAGAGACGATGATGCCGGCCAACGGATTGTTTTGAGCGTCCACGTCAGTGCCCACGGCCACGCAGCTCGACGCGCCAGTGCAGGTGACCGACATCAGGTAACCGTTGACGTCTGGCGTCGGCACGACCGACCATGTCGAGCCGTTCCAATTTTCTGCAAGAAGGTCAGGAAGCTGTCCATTGCCCGTTCCTTGAGCCCCTACCGCCCAGCAGTCGGACGCGGTCACGCAGGTCACGTCGAAGAGAAGGGAGGCCTGGGACCCGGCCGGAACGGCGCTCGGACCCACTGACCACGTCGAACCGTTCCAGTGGTCGACCATGGCATCGGGTTGGGAGTTGTTGCCGAGCGAGGAGAAGGCGCCGCCCACCGCCCAGCAGTCCCAGGCGTTGACGCACGTGCTTCCCACCAGGAGGTCGCTCTCCGACGGACCCGTGCTCGGGCTGGTCATGATGGTCCATCCCGAAGCGCCGGCAGCACGGGCGGTTGGTACTGACGATGTGAGGACCAACAGCCCGACAATCATGGCTCCCGCGCACAGAACGATTCGCCCCGCGCGTCTGCTTCCTACGATCTCGTTCACACCCATATATCGTCATGAGACCTGACACCTTGAGGACTAGGACTGGCACAACCAGCCTCCGCATCCGCCCGGGGCGCAGGGCGCCGCCTCTCCGTGCACGAAACTCATCGGCCACGCTGACCAGGGATTATCGGTGATCGGTGGCGGGAACAACATCGTGAACAGTGGGGCGTGGCGAATGCCGTCGATTTCGATCGCGGTTACACCAGCCCGATCAGGTTCTTGCCGCACGCCTACGACCGTGGCGGAGGCGTCGAACCGATGGGATGCGACTCCTACGGACCCAATGAGTAGTCGATTGGCGATGGGTAGAGCTGGGGTCCCACGCGGTCACCAACGAGTGGCCGAACTCAGCCAAGGCGGGTCCGGTCTCGACGATGATCGAGGAACCCGGGACCGTCTTCGCGGCGGCCTGGCGACGGCGTAGCAGTGGACGGCAAGCGTGACATCGACGAACGGCTCGCTTGCTCGATCCGGCTAATCGGCCTGCCGTTCGATGCGGCAGCGGTAGCTACTCAGACGGTGCGGAGCGCGTCGGTGGGTGACATCCGGGCCGCCCGGAGGGCGGGGAGCAGCCCTGCTACTGCGCCGATGAGGACGGCCGCGCCGAGCCCACCGGCCCAGGCCAGCACCGGGATGACGATGGCCCAGCCCTTGGTCGAGGCATAGATGGCCGTGGCCAGAGCGCCGAGCCCCACTCCCACCGCCCCCCCGAGCAGCGCCAGCAGGACGGCCTCGGTCAGGAATTGGGTGCGAACGTTGCCCTTGGTGGCCCCGAGGGCGCGACGCAGGCCGATCTCGCTGCGACGCTCGAGCACCGAGATGACCATGATGTTGGCGACGCCGACCGCTCCGACCAGCAGCGCCACGGCCCCGAGGCCGAGGAACAGGCCGTTGAGCGCGCTCTGGGCGTCGGCCTGGGCGACCAGGGCGGCCGAGGGTTGGCTCACGTCGACCTCGTTCGGGGACTGTGGGTTGGCCGTTGCCGCCAATACGTTCTGCACGGCGGCGGTCTCGTCGGTTTGGGATCGCACGTAGATGATCGACGGGTGGCCATCCAAGCCGAGGTATTTCTCGGCGGCGGGGAACCCCACCAGCACCGAGCTGTCGATCTCCGGCGTCAGCGCGGCTGGGTTCAAGATCCCGGCCACGTAGAACCATTGGCCACCCACCCAGATGCGTTCGCCGGAATAGACACGATCGATCCCGAGGAGCTGGGCGGCGGCGGCGCCGAGGACGGCCACCGGTTCCCTAGCCGTGGCGGCGTTGAGAAAGCGCCCCTGGACCACCGAGGTGCCCACGGCCCGGAGCAGCCCCAGGCTGGTGGCATCCACGCTGAGCGCGTTGGTGTCGACCGTCGGGATCAGCGGGCTCCGGTAGGCGTCGGCGCTGGTCGCGCCCGTGAACTGGACGTCGGTGACGGGGCCGATCCGACCGATCATGGCCGGCGCGGCATCGGGGAGCTCGGCGGTCTGACCGAAAAAGCTCTGCCCGTTGGTCACGGTGAGCAAATTGGTCCCCAGCTGGTTGATCTCGGCCAGCAACCCGGCCTGCGACGACGCCGACAGGCCGAGCACAGCCACGATGGCCGCGACACCGATGGCAATCCCGAGGGCCGACAGCGCCGCCCGCAACTTCCGGGTGCGCAGTCCGATGCTGGCCACACGAGCCAGATCTCCCGGTCGCAGGGCCGCCGGGGACAGCGTCGTCGTCGTGCTCATCGGCTTCCCCCGGCTCTGCCCGGGGGAGGTGGCCGATAGCCAGGAGCGGCCGCGACGGTGCCGTCACCGATTTCGAAGTCCTTGGCGAGGACCAGCATGAGGCGTGACGCGGCGGCGAGCCCGACGCCGGCGACGAATGCGACTGCTCCGAGAAGTATGGCCATGGAGGAGCAGGCAACTCGGAGCTTGGGGCTTGGCACGATTGCCCCAGCCGGTCCGGACCGATGGCCAGAAGGTGCCGGGGCGGTCGCGGTTCCGTGGACAACGCAGCTCACGTCGGCTCCCGACCTGAAGGCGGCCAGTCGCCGATCCTCCCGGTCTTCCCGGTGTCGACGACGATCCTCCCGTCGAGCATCTCGACCCGACGTGGCAGCCGAGCGGCCAGGTCGCGGTCGTGGGTGATGACGATGATGGTGGCGCCGGCAGCGTTGAGTTCCTCCATGAGGGACAGGATGGCCTGACCGGTGGCGCTGTCGAGGTTCCCGGTCGGCTCGTCGGCCAGCACGATGGACGGCTCACCGACCAGGGCGCGGGCGATGGCCACCCGCTGGCGCTCGCCGCCCGACAGCTGGGTGGGACGGGCATGGGCCCGATGGGCGAGCCCCACCCGGGCCAGCGATTGCCGGGCCTTGTGGCGTCGCTCGGCGATCCCCACGCCGGCATAGAGAAGGCCGTCGGCCACGTTCTCGAGGGCGGTGGCGTGCTCGGCCAGAAAGAACTGCTGGAAGACGAAGCCGATGCGAGTGGCCCGCACGGCGGCGAGCTCGCGATCGCTCAGGTGGGCGACGTCGAGGCCGGTGATGCGCACCGTGCCCGAGGTCGGCCGGTCCAGGGTGCCCATGAGATGGAGGAGGGTCGACTTGCCCGAGCCCGACGGTCCGACCACACCCACCAGCTCACCTTGCCGGACGGTGAAGCTGACCCCGCCCAGGGCGACGACCGGTGGTTGGGTGTCGTAGCGCTTGGTGACCGATTCGAGCTCGAGGACCGGTGGCGCCCCGCCATGGTTCCAACCCGGCCCGTCGAGGCCGCCCACCGGTGCCACCGGAGCGACATCGACTGTTGTGTCGACGCTCATGTGTTGGGGACCACCACCCGCTGACCGGCGGCCAGCCCCGCTCCGGTGACCTGCACCATCTCGTTGGCGTCGTCGGTGAGGCCGAGGTTGACCGCCACCAAGTGGTGGGCATTCGAGGTCGAGACCACCTCGACGGCGTAGCCGCCGCTGGCCAGGGCCAGCAGCGCGTCGACGGGGACGACGAGGGCGCTCGACACGCTGCCCGTGGTGATGGCCACCTCGACCGGTGCCTGGTCGAGACTGCCGGTGGCGGCCGCATCGGTGGGCGTGACGAGAACGGTGATGGTGGGACCGCCACTCCCCGAGGCCGAGGATGAGGAGGTGGCCACCGTGCCCACCGAGGAGACGACTCCCGGCGTGGTCTGGTTGTTGGGCAGGGTGATGGTCACCTTGTCGCCCACGGCCACCTCGGACTGCTGGTCGGCATCGAGGTCGATGGTCACCAGTCGGGCGGTCGAGCTGGCCGAGAGGATGGTCGATCCCGGCTGGGCGGGCGCGCCCAAGGTGACCGTCCCTCCCAACGCGGTGATGCGGGCGGCGGTGGGCAGGAAGACGGCCTGGCCCAACGTGAGGGTGCCGTTCTGAGTCACCCCGAGCGCGGCCTGGAGCGCTTCCACCCCGACCTTGGTCCAGTAGCCGAACTCGTCCGACGTGGGGTCGAGGTCGGCGCTGCTCACATAGCCCAGCGCTACGAGGTCGGCGTTGAGCTCCTGGACGTCGAGGCCGGTGACGTCGGAGGCCGAGGCCCCCTCGGAAAGGGTCCGGTAAGCCGGGGTCGAGCCGTAGAGGAGCACGACCGGGCTGCCGTTCACCTGGTAGAGGACTTGGCCCTGGGAGACGACCTGACCGATGGACGGCAGTGAGGTGATCGTGCCCTGGGCCTGGTTCACGATCGAGTAGCTCCCGGCATAGCCCAAGGTGGCGCTCACGTCGGTCTGCGACGTCAACGGTTGCTGGGTGACGGTGTAGAGCGAGGTCGGATAGGCGTTGTCGGTGACGCCGGTGCTCGACGGGCTCGAGCCCCCGAAGGGGTCGGTGACGGCGAGCACGACGACGACGACGGCGACTACCACCACCAGGGCGGCGGTGACGCCGATCCAGCGACGGCCTCGGTGGCGGTCGGGACCGAGTTCCGGGATGAGGGGCTCGACGGCCACCGTCTCAGCCGTGGCCTCGCTCATGGGGCGCCCGCACTGAAGGAGGATTTAGGCGTACCGGCGGCGCCGATCTTGCCAGGCAGGTCCTTGGCGCACGCTTTCTGGGCCGACTGGAAGAGCGGCGACTGCGGATTGAGATCGCCGCCGGAGCCGCCGTTGAGCTTGATCTGGATCCCGCCCCCTTTGGTGCTCGGGTCGGGGAAGTCGGTGATGCCGTGGGCCCGCATGCACTGGGACATCTTGAGGGCGGCGGCCAGGGCCTGGGCCTGTTGGGCGGGCGTCGGTTGTCCTCCGTTCGGCAGCAGCTTTTGGCAGGCCTGCTGGGCCGACTGGAACTGCGGCGATTGCGAGTCGATCCCGTTACCGGAGCCGAAGGAGATCTGGCCCTGGCTGTTGGGATCGGGGAAGCTGGCCACGCCATGGGACCGCATGCACTGGGAGAAGGCCAGCCCGTTCGAACTCGAGCCGGACCCACCACTGATGATCACCCCCCCGGACTGGCTCCCCGGACCTCCCGGGGCGCCGGAGGTCGCGGCTCCGCTCGGATCCGAAGACGAGCCGCCATGGTCGGCCGAGGTCTGACTCGTCCCCAGACTGGCGACGCCCGGACTGGCGCTGCCACTGGAGCAAGCCGCCGCCATAAGAGCGGTGGTCACGAGGACGGCGACGACAGCGCCGGAGCGCCGTAGCCGGAATCGTCCTCGTGAGTCGGATTGGTCGATGTCGATGGCGACGTCGTGCATGGGCCCTGCCTTTGCCTCGAGCGAGATGGTGCTTCACCTGCCGTTGTACGACACCAGCGGTTTCGGGACGGTTTCAATCGACGCCGAGATGGCCCCTCGTCCATAAGCATTTGATAAGAGGATCCAGAGCCCACACTGCAGGCCCTTCGTCCTGAAACCTTTCCGCAACCCCGCGTCGGGCATCCTGTTGAGAGCGGAACGGCCATCGTCGGCGCCGACGCGCGGGAAAGAGCCTGGAGGACCAGGCTCGCAGGGAGGCGACGTGCGGGTGCTCGTCATCGAGGACGACGCGGAGATGGCGGAAGCCATCGGCGTCGGCCTCCGCCGGGAAGGGATGAGGGTGGACGTCGTCTTCGAGGGGCCGGGCGGGCTGACCCGAGCCCTGGAGGGCGAGTTTGACGTCATCGTGCTCGACCGTGACCTGCCCGGGCTGCACGGCGACGAGATCTGTTCCCAACTAGTGGAGGCCAGCTGCCGGAGCCGGGTCCTCATGCTCACCGCAGCCATCACCATGGACGACCTCGTCGACGGGCTCGCTCTCGGTGCAGACGACTATCTGCCCAAGCCGTTCGACTTCCCGGTTCTCGTGGCGCGCATCGGCGCCCTCTTCCGGCGATCCCAGCCGGCCATCCCCCCCGTCCTGCGCCAAGGGGACCTCGAACTGGACGCCGCCCAACGTCGCGCCTGCCGCGGCGGGCGCTCGCTCGATCTCACGCCCAAGGAGTTCGACGTACTGCATCTCCTGCTCGCCTCAGGGGGCCGGACGGTGGCGGCCGAGGAGCTGCTCGAGCGGGTCTGGGACGAGGCCGCAGACCCGTTTACCAATGCCGTCAAGGTGACGGTGAGCCGACTTCGCACCAAGCTCGGCGACCCGCCCGTGATCGAGACGGTGGCCAAGGCCGGATACCGGATCTGAGCATGGCCCTACCCGATGGGATCAAGGCCGCGGCCCGGCGAGCCCCAGGGGTCCGGCACACGATCCGTCTTCGTCTGACCCTGATCTACGGCGGGCTGTTCCTCCTCTCGGGAGCAGCTGTCCTCGCCATCACCTATGTGCTCGTCCGAGACACGACGGGAAGCGGCAGCGTTACCTTCAGTCACGGACCTGGTGGACTGAGCGCCCACGGGACCTTTCTGAGCCACGGCTCCTTGAGCCAGGGCTCCCAACCCTCCCAGGTGGCAGTCAAGATCAAAGGGGGAACCCGGCCTCCCACCTTGAAGCAGGCACTCGCCCAGGCCCACCAACTCCAAGTGGAGGCCGCCCAGTTCAATGCCAACGAGCTGCACCAGCTGCTCATCAGGTCCGGCATCGCCCTGGCCATCATGGCCGTCGTCTCCATCGCCCTCGGCTGGCTGATGGCGGGACGGGTCCTTCGGCCTCTCCGGACGATGACCTCGGCAGTGCGAGACATCTCGGCCACCAACCTGCACCGGCGGCTCGATCTCGACGGTCCCAACGACGAGCTCAAGGAGCTCGGTGACACCTTCGACGACTTGCTCGCACGCCTCGACAAGTCGTTCCAGTCCCAGCGCCAGTTCGTCTCCAACGCCTCGCATGAGCTGCGGACGCCCCTCGCCCGTCAGCGAACTGTCGTGCAGGTGGCTTTGGCCGATCCCCACGCCACCACTGACACTCTCCGAGAAGCACACGAGAGCGTTCTCGCATCCGGCGAGGACGAGGAGCGGTTGGTCGAAGCGCTTCTGACCCTGACCAGGGGTCAGGCTGGACTCGACCAGCGCGAGCTCCTCGATCTGGCGACAGTCACCGAGGTCGTCCTGCTCGCCCGCACGGCGGAGGCTGAGGATCGCGGGATCCACGTCCACTCGACCCTGCGGGCGGCCCGGGCCATGGGTGACGGACGGCTGGTCGAGCGTCTGGTGGCCAACCTCATCGACAATGCCCTCCGTCACAATGTCGAGCACGGGCGGGTCGATGTCTCCACCCAGGGCCGGGACGGTCAAGCCGTCGTCTCGGTGATCAATACCGGGCCGGTGGTACCACCGACGGAGTTGGACCGGCTCCTCCTGCCCTTCCAACGCATGGGGTCAGATCGCACCGGTCAGCGAGAGGGCTCGGGCTTGGGTCTCTCGATCGTTCTGGCTATCGCCGAGGCTCACGACGCTCGATTGAGCATTCGATCCAACCCGGATGGTGGGCTTGACGTCGAAGTGGCCTTCCCTCTGGCCGGATGGCAACCGACGGGAGGGAACGGCCGAGCTGGTTGACACCGTGGGGCGCCAGAATCTGGCGACCTTGTTCCGGTTTCGCTGGTACCGGGGTCCAGCCTTGGTCGTGAATCATCTCTGTACAGGATGGTGAGGCTCAGAAACCTGACGTCCATCATGGACTTCCCCGTCAGTCGAGTTCGCCGACTACCCCACAACACTCCAATGTGGCCCTCCGAGTGGGCAAGCCCGCAGGTTTCGGCCGGGTGCTGCACGTAGGATCCCTCGGCGAGGAGGGGAACAATGCGTCAGAACTCGTTGCGAACGATCTGGGGCGAACAGGGCGCCGCCCTGGGCGGATGGTTGACGTTTCCGAGCAGCGCGTCCGCCGAGGTCATGTCGCACTGCGGATTTGACTGGGTCTGCGTCGACATGCAGCACGGCCTGATCGACTACTCCGAGATGGTGCACATGCTTCAGGGCATCTCCTCCACGGACACGGTGCCACTCGTCCGGGTCCCCTGGAATGAGCAGGGCATCATTGGCAAGTGCCTCGATGCAGGTGCATGGGGAGTCATCGTGCCGATGGTGAATTCGGCTGAAGAAGCGAGAGCCGCCGTCTCTGCGTGTCGTTATGCACCTTCGGGCAGCCGAAGCTATGGACCGCTCCGAGCGAACTACTACGCCGGACCTGACTACTTCGCTCGTGCCAACCACGAGGTGACCTGCATCGTGATGGTGGAGACTCGCGTTGCCATCGACAACCTCGACGACATCGTCTCCGTACCCGGGGTCGACGCCGTCTACGTGGGCCCAGCGGACTTGAGTGTGACCTTGGGCCTGCCTCCTGCACCGGACCAGCCGGACCAGAGTTTTAAGGACGCGCTGGCCCGGGTCATCGATGCCTGCCGACGTCACGACGTGGTACCCGGCATTGCTGGAAATGCGACGACCGCACCAAAGCGATTGCAGCAAGGGTTCCGACTGGTCGAAGTCGCGTCCGACATCGGACTGTTGGGTCTCGCTGCCCGAGATGCGCTGGAGCAAGTTCGGCCAACTGCTCGACCCGAGACAACTACTGCGTACCTGTGACTGCCGTGTCCGAGCGTCCAAAGGTTGTGGTCGCACTGCCGCTGGCCCAGTCCTTGTTGGACCGACTGGCGGACTATGACCTCACCTTTCTACCGGCTGGCAGATCCGAAGATGGAGTCTTCGAGTTGGCACTGGCGGAAGCCGAGGGCCTGCTGGTGAGTTCCAATGTCATCGTTGATCGGGGCGTGATCGAGTCAGCCCCGAAACTCCGACTGGTCAGCACCATGAGCGTCGGACTCGATCACATCGATGTCGACGCCGCCAAGGAGCGGGGAATCGTCGTCACCATCACCCCGGTGCTGAGCGACGCAGTCGCCGACCTCACGATGGCGTTGATGACCATGCTCGCCCGGCGCATCTGCGATGGGATGCACGCCGTCGCCAGCGGCGGCTGGAGCCAGGGCTTGTTAGGGGCCGACCTGGCGGGGAAACAGCTGCTCCTCGTGGGATTCGGCCGTATCGGTCAGGCCGTGGCCAGGCGGGCCTTGGCCGCCAGGATGCAGGTGCGGTATGTCGACGTCCGGAACGGATTGGCGGTTGTCGATGACGTAGACCGGGTCCACGACCTGGCCAGCGGTTTGCCGGACGCGGACTTCGTTTCGCTTCACGTCGATCTGAATGCCAAGACCCGGCACATGATGAGTCGAGACGAATTCAAGTTGATGAGGCCAACCGCCTTCCTTGTCAACACATCACGGGGTGGGGTTGTTGATCAAGCAGCCCTGACCTCCGCCCTGACGGAGGGAACCATCGCCGGCGCCGCCTTGGACGTGCTCGAAGACGAGCCACCTCATCCCGATGATCCCCTGCTGCGCGCACCAAACACAATCATCCTTCCCCACATGGGCTCGGCGACGATGGAGACCAGGAGAGCGATGGCGCACTGTGCAGTGGACAACTTGATGGTGGGGTTGCGCAACGAGCGGAGTGGGTTTGAGGTGACCTGAAGTTAGAGGATCATCCCGCATCGTGATCACGGGTTGTCGCCGAGCTTGCCGGAGGGTGGGAACGACACATGAGCGAACGAATCAGACAGCCGAAAGGGCGGATCCACTCCCTCTCTCGCATCGGTCACCTCAACGTTCGGTACGACCGCGGCAGCCTGAGGTTCATGCGGCCATGGCCACGACGACGAATGGCATCCCAGAGGTGAGGCCGGTCAGCCAGTTGCTGGAGCGATCCAGGTGAAGACCGACGTGATGACGGGCGGCTTGCGGTTGCCCGAGGTGGGGGGCTTTGCCCACCGCTGCGCGACCGCCGGCTTCTCCGGCCTCGTGATCACCGAAGCGGGACGCACCGCCTATCTCTCCTGCGCGGCAGCCGCGCTCTCCGGTGCCGATCTCGACCTGGCCACCGGGATCGCCGTCGCCTTTCCTCGGAGCCCCATGGTCACGGCCGCTGTGGCCTGGGAGCTCGCCGACGCCTCGGGAGGTCGCTTCCGACTCGGCCTCGGACCACAGGTCAAGGCCCACGTCGAACGACGGTACTCGGCCGACTTCGACCCACCGGGCCCGCGCATGCGGGAATACGTGCTCGCGCTGAAGGCCATCTTCACGGCGTTTCGAGGCACGGCGCCACTGGACTTCGAGGGCCGGTACTACACCTTCAGTTTCTTGCCGCCCATGTGGTCACCCGGACAGATCGAGGTGGCTGACCCGCCCATCGACATTGCCGCCGTGAATCCCTGGATGCTTCGTATGGCCGGGGACGTGGCCGACGGGGTGCACGTCCACCCGCTCAATACGATCCCTTACTACGAGACGACCTTGCTGCCGAATCTGGCTGCCGGGGCAGAGCGCTCCGGTCGAAGGCTCTCGTCGCTATCGCTCTTCGTTCCGCTCTTCACCATCGTGGGCGACGACGAGGCGGAGCGAACGCGATGGCGGGACGCGTGCCGCACGATGGTGGCCTTCTACGGCTCGACCCCGAACTACGCCTTCATCTTCGATCAACTCGGCTACCCCGGCACGACGCAACGCCTGCGCGACGCTCAGAAGGCGGGAGACCAGGCCGCCATGTTGCGTGCCGTCCCCGATGAGCTGCTCTCCCATTTCACGGTCGAGGGAAACTGGGCCGAGCTTCCGGGGCGCATCATCGAACGCTGTTCCTCACTCCAGGCGTGTCAGGTGCGCCTGGTTCTCTACATGGCCGGCATGGCCTTCCGCCGGTCCGCTGAAGACTTCCAGCGGTTCGGAGAGGTCGCGCGAGTGCTGGCTCAAGCGGGCACATCTTCGTGATCTCGATGCCGATAGCGTCGAGGTCGTGAGGGCAGAGGAGGCGCGGCAACGACTCCGTACGGCCAAGGTCGCACGATTGGCGACCCTCACGCCTCGAGATCGCCCCCATCTCGTCCCCTGCTGTTTCGCACTGGCAGGCCAGGTCATCTATTCGGGGATCGACGGAAAGCCGAAGGCGGGAGGCGCGCTGCAGCGAGTCGTGAACCTGCGGACGCGCAGCTTCTTCACGCTGCTTGTGGACCACTATGACGAGAATTGGTCGGAATTGTGGTGGGTACGGGTCGACGGACGTGGCCGGATCGTCGACGACGAGCACGAGCGGGACACGGCCGTGCGGCTGCTGACGGAGAAGTACTCGCAGTACCGCGACGTCCCCATACCAGGACCGGTGTTGGCTCTCGACATCGAGGCCGTGACCTCGTGGCCGTGACGGGGAGGTGCTGACTGTCCCTCGACGCGCAATCGTCCGGTGGGTGTTCCCCGTCGCATCCCTGGTTCTCGCCAGGGTGCGCCCTACCATGATCGCCCGACCAGAGCCTTTGGGAACTGTGTCGTGACGGGGGCGTCTTCGGCTGGGGGGATGCCGCCTTCTACGGCTCACAGGGCGGCTCGCCTCTCAACCAGCCGGTAGTGCCAGCCGGTGGTGGGCTTGGCCAACGGCGAAGAGCCTGAAGGCCCGGGCTGCCCTCCGAGGGCCAGCCCATCGCCGTGGGCGGAGCCCTGGTCTGATCCCGAGCCGTCCTCCATACTGACTCGAACGGGCCTCGCCCCGTACAGACAGGGAGGGCAGAGATGAGGGTTCTCGTCATCGGAGCGGGAGGAGTGGGGACGGCCGCGGTGCGGACGGCGGCGCGATGGGAGCTGTTCGAACGGGTGGTGGTGGCCGACTACGACCTCACCCGGGCGCAACAGGCGGTGGTGGGGCTCGGCGACCGCTTCGCCGCCTACCAGGTCGACGCCGGGGACGAGCGCGCCATCGTGGAGCTCGTCGAGGCGGAGCGCATCGAGGCAGTGCTCAACGCCGTCGACCCCCGCTTCGTCATGCCCATCTTCCGGGCCGCCTTCAGTGCCGGGGTCATCTACCTCGACATGGCCATGTCGCTCTCCCATCCGAATCCGGCCGATCCCTACCGGACCCCCGGGGTCAAGCTGGGCGACGAACAGTTCGCGGTGGCCGACCAGTGGGCCGAGCGCGGTCTCATGGCCCTGTGCGGTATCGGAGTCGAGCCCGGTCTCTCCGACGTCTTCGCCCGTTACGCGTCGGATGAGCTCTTCTCCTCCATCGACGAGATCGGCGTCCGCGACGGGTCCAACATCGTCGTCGAGGGCTATGACTTCTGCCCCACCTTCTCCATCTGGACCACCATCGAGGAGTGCCTCAACCCGCCGGTCATCTGGGAGAAGGGAAGGGACTGGTTCACGACCGAGCCGTTCAGCGAACCAGAGACCTTCGTCTTCCCGGCCGAGATCGGACCCGTCGAGTGCGTGAACGTGGAGCACGAAGAGGTGCTCCTCATCCCCCGCTGGATCGACGCCCGCCGCGTGACCTTCAAGTACGGGCTGGGCGACGAGTTCATCAACGTGTTGAAGGTCATCCACCAGCTCGGCCTCGACTCGACCGCCCCCGTGCGCGTCGGTGGCGTCGAGGTCTCGCCCCGGGACGTGGTCGCCGCCTGCCTCCCCGACCCGACCCAGATCGGCGACAGGATGAGCGGCTTGACCTGTGCCGGCACGTGGGTGACCGGTACCGGTACGGACGGGTCGCCCCGCGAGGTCTACCTGTACCACGTGGCCGACAACGCATGGTGCATGAACGAATTCGGATCGCAGGCCGTCGTGTGGCAGACGGCCATGAATCCCGTCGTGGCCCTGGAGCTCATCGACTCGGGAGCCTGGTCGGCCAACGGGGTGATCGGCCCCGAGGCATTGCCCCCCGAGCCGTTCCTCGACCTGCTGGCCAGCCATGGGGTCGAATGGGCCTGCGACGAGCGCACACCGGTAACGTCGTAATCGGGGCCGGCGTGAGGGTGATGTCCCCTCCCTGGCCAGTTGAGACCTTCTACCCTGGTCCTACCGCTCCGTAGCCTCAGAACCACACAAACAAATCGCGGCAGACGGCTTGCGTCCCGAAAGGAGAGACATGTCGAACAGCGGTCAAGTCTCCGGTCATCACATCGTCGTCGGCCTCGACGGTTCCGAGTCCTCGATGGAGGCACTCGACTGGGCGCTCCGGCAGGCCCAACTGACAGATGCCTCTGTACTGGTTGTCGTGGCCTGGCACATCCCTACCAGCTGGGGTTGGGGTATGGCCATCGCTCCCGCCACACTTCCCCAGCAGGATGCCGAGAAGATGCTCGAAGACGTCCTCGAGCCGGTACGCCAGAAGCATCCCGGCGTCGCCATCGAGTCACAGGTCGTCGAGGGCCACCCTGCCGCGGTGCTGGTCGATGCCTCCCGTGGGGCCGATCTCGTCGTCGTCGGGAGCCGGGGGCACGGAGAGTTCGCCGGCATGCTGCTCGGCTCGGTGAGCGAGCACTGTGTCTCGAACGCCCATTGCCCGGTCCTCGTCCTCCGAGGGAACGGCTCGTAGATCGGAGCGCCAGGCCTCCGACGGGTCAGAGGTCAGTGGGATAGGGCCCACGGCCCGGTCATGAAGCGCCCGTCCTTCATCACCGCCACCATCTTCGCTGGGTCGGCCAAGACCCCGACCTCCTTCGAGGGGTCGCCGTCGACGACGAGGAGATCGGCCAGCTTGCCCGGAGCGATCGTGCCGAGCTCGTGACCGCGTCCCATCAGCTCGGCACCGTGGCGAGTGGCCCAGCGCAGCACGTCGAGGGGAGGGATGCCGACCACGTCGACATAGAAGGCGAGCTCCTGGCCGTAGATTCCGTGAGGGAAGCCGACCGCCCCGTAGTCGTCTCCCACCACCAGCAGCATGCCGGCCTCGTTGGCCTTGGGCAGCCAGGCAGAGGCGGCGTCCAGATCGGCCTTGATGGAGTCGGTGAACCCGAGCCGACCACCGGACAGCGACTGCCAAAGCCGGTACGGGAAGAACTGGGATGGAGCCACGCAGGTTCGGGTCTCGACGATGCGGGCGATGCATTCCTCGTCCATGCCGTCGCCGTGGTCGATGACGTCGATACCGCAGTCAAGGGCCATGGCGATGGCATGACGGTTGGCGATGTGCCCGCGAACCCGCGCACCTCTCTCGTGAGCCGCCTCGATGGCGGCCTCCATCTCGGCCGGGCCCATCTCCGTGCGTTCGGCGGGGCCGATGGTGCCGTGACCGCCGGTCACGAACATCTTGATGATCCGGGCTCCTTCACGTATCTCGGCCCGCACTCCCCGCCGAAATTCGTCGGGACCGTCGCAGATCCGGAGAGCCCCTTCCGCCCCGAGCTCCCAGTACCAGGGCGCGCTGTCGTTCACATGCCCCGTCGTGCTCACGTCGCGGCTTCCGGGCACGAAGCGAGGGCCGGCCACCGCACCCTCGGCGATGGCCCGACGCATAGCCGGATCGATGGCGAAGGGCGCCCCGGCGCTCACCGCCGAGGTGAAGCCGGCCCGCAGAGCTGCCTCGAGATTCCTGACCGCGCGCACCGCTTGGAGTGCCGGCGGCTCCTCCAGACCGAACGGTGCCGACTTCGCTCCGAGCTCGTGGTAGGTGGCATGGAAATGGCAGCTGACCATGCCTGGCATCAACGTCCGGCCGGCGAGGTCGATCACCTCGTCACCGGGCTCGGCGTCGGCCACCGGGCCGACCGACACGATCCGGTTGTCCTCCACGACCACCGTCGAGCTGGCTCGGGGCGGGTTGTCCCCGTCCAACACGTTGGCGTTCGCCAAGACAACCCTTGCCACGTCGGTCAACGACCCCCGGCTGAGAGCTCGCATATTCCCCGCCGCACGGCATCAGTATGGTGGCTGGAGCCTGGATCAGCCAGCACGGATGGGGTAAAGGAACGATCACCTTGGCCACGCGCGTCATCAAGTTCGGAATCCTCGGGGCGGCCCGAATCGCGCCTTCCGCGCTCATCCGGCCGGCGGGGAAGAACGTCGAGGTTGTCGTGGATGCGGTGGCGGCCCGCGATCGGGAGCGGGCGAGTGCCTATGCCAAGCGTCACCGGATTCCCCGAGTCGCCGACAGCTACCAGGGGCTCGTCTCCGACCCGGAGATCGACGCGGTGTACATCCCCCTGCCCAACAGCCTGCACAGCAAGTGGACGCTGGCCGCTCTGGCCGGCGGAAAGCACGTCCTGTGCGAGAAGCCTCTGACCGCCAACCTCGAAGAGGCGGAAGTGGTGGCGGCCACGTCCCGGCGGGCGGCGGAGGAATCGGGACTGGTGGTGGCCGAGGCGTTTCACTACCGCTATCACCCGCTGGCGCGCCGCATGCTCGAGGTCGTCGAGAGTGGTGAGCTCGGTCGCCTGCGCGAGATCCAGGCCTGGCTGTGTGCACCGATCCCCAAGAAGTCCGACATCCGCTACCAGTACGCGTTGGCCGGTGGCGCCATGATGGACATGGGTTGCTATGTGGTCAACATGGTTCGCATGTTGAGCGGCGAGGAGCCCGATGTGCGGTCGGCCACGGCCAAGCTGCAGTCCGCCGACGTGGACCGGGCCATGTGGGCGCTGTTGGAGTTCCCAGCCGGTCACGTCGCCCGCGTGCACTGCTCGATGTGGTCGTCGTCCGTCCTCCACGTCGCCGTGAAGGTCACTGGTGACGAGGGAGAGATGCGGGTGTTCAACCCGTTCGCCCCCCAAGCCCTGAGCTGGATGAGAATCCGGTCCGGTGGTGCCCGACGGACCGAATTCCCGGATCGACGGCCCACCTATGCCTACCAGCTCGACGCCTTCTGCGACGCCGTGCTGCGCGGTCGCCCGATGGTCACCACTCCCGAGGACGGGGTGGCCAACATGCGCGTCATCGACGACGTCTACCGCGCCGCCGATATGCGGCCGAGGGGGACGTGATGCGATGGCCGTACGTCGGCCGGCCCCTCCGACCGCCACCGCGGCCTGAAAAGAAGCTGGCGGCATCAGCCGTCAGAGAAGTCACGAGCCCGTCTCCCCACTGGTAGGCGCCGGCGCCACCGCCACCTGAGGTCGTGGGCCGGCCCTCGGGGCCATCGGCAACCAGGTCGATCATCGAGGCGCCGACAGGGGTGGCCGCCGTCCGGGCGGAGAGAATTCATGCCTGCCGGCGGTGACGCCTGTCGACCTGCCCATTGGCCAGTGCCAGACTGACAACCCAACAGGGACAGGAGGTTGCGTGGCGACCACGGTTTCGGGGGTGTCGGACGACCGTGCCCGTGAGCAGCGCGAGGTGGTGCAAGCCATGCCCCTCTTCGCTGAGCTGACTGCGGACGAGTTGGACGATCTGGTGGCGCGGTGCCAGACCGGGTACGCGCCCGCCGGCACATGGTGCGTGCGGGCTGGCGACCCGTCCGACGCGCTCTACATCGTCGTCTACGGACGGCTCCAGGTCTACGTCGACGACCAGCCCGGCGACCAACTCTCCCGGGGACACGTCTTCGGCGAGATCGGGATGATCTCCGGAAAGCCCCGTGCCGCCGGCGTGCGGGCGGTGCGCGACACCGAGTTGCTCGTCCTGCCGGCGGCCGAGTTCGACCGGCTGGCCGAAGAGCGGCCCGGCTGGCTCAGGCGGGTGGCCCAGATCGTGGTCGACCGGCTGGTGGTCCCCGATCGCCGGCCGGCCGGGGAGCGGGTGCTCACCCTGGGCGTGTTCACCGTCGGCGAGCTGGAAGGGGCCCGTGACCTGTTGTCGGGCCTCGCCGGCGAACTCGCCGACGGTGGTCCGACCGTGGTGCGCGGGGAACAGGACGCGCCACCACGCTCAGAGCGGGCCCGGTGGGCACACCAGCTCGAGAGCGCGCATCGGTTCGTCGTCTACGACGGTCGTTCCGACGACGACGCATGGATCACGTGGTGCCTCGGACACTGCGACCGGGTCGTGTTGGTGGCCGGCGCCGATGCCATCGTGCGGCGGGTGCCCCCTGTCCTGGCCCACGAGCTCCCAGCCCGGGTGCGGGCCGGCAACGTCAGCCTTCTCATCGTCCACCCTCCCTGGGCCACCCGTCCGCGGGCAGCCATCGACTGGCGAGCCACCGTGGGCGACGTCCCTCTCGTCAACATCCGTCGGGGTCGGGCCAGCGACCTGTCCCGGGGTGCCCGCCTTCTTTCTGGGCGGGCCTGCGGACTGGTTCTCGGAGGAGGCGGGCCACGAGGCTTCGCCCATCTGGGAGTGATGCGGGCGCTGGACGAGGCGGGCGTCCCTGTCGACGCCATCGGTGGCACCAGCATCGGGGCGGTCATGGGTGCCTTCCGGGCCCTCGACCTCGATGCTCAAAGCCGCGAGGAATGGGCACTCGACGGGTTCGTCGAAAGTGGCAACCTGTTCCCGCCGACCCTCCCTGTGCTCTCCTTCAGCTCGGCTCGCAAGGTGCGGCAGTTGCTCGAATCCCCCGGCTACTTCGGCGACCGGATGATCGAGGAGACCTGGCTGCCCTACTTCTGCGTGTCGGCCAACCTCACCCGAGCCGAGGTGGTGGTGCACGACCGGGGGCCGCTCGCCACCGCTGTGCGGGCCAGCCTCTCCCTCCCGGGCATCTTCCCCCCGGTGCGCCACGGAGCCGACTTACTGGTCGACGGCGGCGTGCTCAACAACCTCCCCGTAGACGTGATGCGGGAGCGAGTTGGCCCCGCCTCGGTGATCGCCGTCGACCTCTCCGTCGAGGAGGAGGTCGGGGCTCCCGCCAGGTACCGCGAGACCCCGTCGGGCTGGGCATTACTGGCCGAACGCCTCCTTCGGAACCGCAGTGCCCACGCGCCGCCGCTCTCCTTGAACGTCATGATGCGGGCCAAGGAGCTGGCCGGCATCCGGGCCCAGCGGCAGATCCTGGCTGACTACCCGCCCGACCTCCTCCTACGCCCGGACGTCTCCGATGCCAGCATGTTCGACTTCAAGAGCGCACTGCACTTCATCGACGTCGGCTACCGCGAAGCGATGACCCAGCTCGAAGCGGGGGCGTGGACGGAACGAGTGGGAGACGGAGGGGCGGCCGGATGAGGACCGGCACCCACGATGGCCCGCCGCAGGTGCCTGGCTCAGTGGCCGCTGCCGTCACCCAACCCGCTGACCTCCTGGCCGGTGGCGACCGCTGATCGGGATCCCCTAGCCCCCCTCGACCGGTGCTCGGCCAGCGCCGCCAGCGCCGCCACCGCCGCCTCACCGGCCTGCCGGCCCGCCTCGCGGGCTCGATCGATCTGATGGAATTCGAGCAAGCCGACCCCTCGGGTGTCCGGTGTCACGGTGACCGTGGCCGAGCGTGACCCGTCGAGGCCGTCCCGGCGGTCGCCCATCTGCATGATGCGCATGAGGGTCTCGCCCAGCGAAGGGGTGCGTATGGCACTGGCCCGTGAGGAGGCGCTGCCGATCCGGACGGCCACGACCGGCCCCTCGAAGAGCTCGCAGAACGGCTCCGTCGGGCAGTTGTCCGTCAGAGTGCCGTCGACCAGCACCCGCCCGTCCAGACGCCGGGGGGCAAAGAGCACGGGCAGCGACATGGAGGCGGCCACCACCTCTGTGGTGAGTCCCCGGCGGTGGTACACGGGAACGCGCTCATAGAGGTCGGTCGAGACCACCACCAGCTCCCGTTCCAGCTCCTCCAAACGAGTGTCGCCGAAACAGCGTCGCAACATGGCCGTGCCCCGCTCGCCGCGGGCAAGACTGGTGAGCGACGGCCGATAGTCGCCGAACGGGTTTCGCCGCACGAACTCTTCGAACACGCGATCGTCGACGTCGGCGGCATTGGCGCCGGTGGCATACAGCGAGGCGACGTAGGCGCCCATGCTGGTGCCGGCCACCCGGTCCACGGTGACGCCCTCTGCCTCGAGGGCATGGAGCACGCCCAGGTGGGCCAACGACCGCGCCCCGCCGCCGGCGAGCACGAGCGCCACCGACTCGCCGGCCAAGCGGGCGACAAGGGGACGAAGACGCGCCGCCCAGGCGTCCGGGTCGACCCCGAGGAGGTACAGCCGGCGACAGCCGCAGCGGTCGTGCCAATCGACGATCTGTGCTGTGGTCGGCACGGAGCCGGCGAGCACGACGTCACAGGGAACGGGCAGACCCGGGACGGCGACAGCCGAGGGATCGCTCGCCACCAGCACGACCCGGTCGGCCTGGCGCAGGCAGGCGTCGGCCCACTCACCACCGGGGCCGGCCACGAGCACCACCCGGTCGTTGTCGGCCTCGGCCTGCTGGAGACCCTCGGGTGGCGTCAACCCCAGCCGGGCGACGCGGAGGCTCTGGCCGAGGGCCGCCTCGATCAGCCTGCCGACACGGTCCGTCGGGGCACCCGGGTCGACCCCCACCACCGAGATGACCTTCGGGGTTGTCGACGAGGGCGGGCCGATCGGTCGGCTGTTCTGCAGCCGGACGGCGAGACCTCCGGCCACCGCTCTCATGACCGCCGGCTCGGTCCGAGTGAGGCCCTCGAAGCGCTGCCGGCTCACCCGTACGAGGGTGCTGTCCCGGCGGGCGACCACGGTGCCCGAACGCGGGGCGTCGGTCAGGAGGGCCAGCTCACCGAGCGTCGACTCCGGGTGGAACTCGCGTCCGGATCCGTCGGGTCGCCGCAGCTCCAGCCGCCCGGCGCGGAGCACGTAGAGGTCGTCGCCTTTCTCGCCGGCCCGGAACAACGTGGCCCCGGCCCGCAGGTGGACCTCCTCACCGGCGTCGAGCAGGCGAGCCCGGACATCGGCCGGCAATAGGTCGAGGAAGTCGGAGTCGTCGGCCTGGACGGCCCCCGCCACCTCCGGTTCGAGCTGGCGGTCGAGCAGGGGGAGGCCGGCAGAGAGGTCGGCCGCCTCACCCGACTCCCGGATGCGGCCGAAGAAGAGGGCCACCACGGCGGCCACGGCGAAACTGGCCGCGGCCAGCTCCCACCCGTGGCGGACGGCGTCGGCAAAGGTGAAGAGGGTGGCGTGGGAGATGAAGACGGTCAGGATGGCGATGCCGAGGACCCCTCCGAATTGCCGCGCGCTGGAGTTCACGGCCGAAGCCGTGGCGTAGCGGCCGGCGGGCACGGTAGCGAGCCCACCGGCAGAGGCCACGGGCAGGGTGGCACCCACGCCGATGCCGCTCAGGACCTGCCCAGGCAGCCATTGCCCGACGAAGTCGGGATGCAGGCCGACACGGGTGGCATACCAGACGTAGGCCCCGGACCAGATGAGCGCCCCGGGCACGACCACGACTCGGGGCCCGAACCGCTCCGCCACCCGGCCGGCCGGCACCGACACGAGGGCGGCCACCACCGCTCCCGGTGCGACGGCCAGCCCGGCTCGTAGCAGCGAGTACTGCCAGACGTAGTGCAGCCAGAGGATGTGGGCCAGCAGGTAGCAGTACAGACCGAGGCCGCCGGCCACCGTGACGATGTTCGAGACCAGAAAGCCGCGGATGCGCAGCAGCTCGGGGTCGAGCACCGGCGAGCGATGGTGCAGTGAGCTGAGCACCGTGAGCACCGCACTGGCGCCGGCGAGGGCGAAAAGGGCGATGGTGGCCGGGCTCCCCCAGCCCCACGTCCCCCCCTCCACGATGCCCAAGGTCGCCGACCCGAGGCACACCGACAGCAACAGGGCGCCGCGAAGGTCGGGCATGACCCGGCTCCCGGGCGCCCGGCTCTCCATCACCATTCGCCGGGAGAGGAACCAGGCCACCAAGCCGAGGGGAACGTTGATGAGGAAGACCAGGCGCCAGTTGTAGAGGTCGACCAGGGCGCCGCCGATCGGTGGGCCCAGTCCGGCGGCGAGGGCGGCGGCGGCCGCCCACACGCTGAGCGACTGCGTGCGGCGCTCCGCCGAGGAGGCGTGCACCACGATGCCGAGCGAGGCCGGCACGAGCATCGCCGCGCCAACAGCCTGCAGGGCGCGCAGCGCGATGAGCATCCCGATCGACGTGGACGCGGCGCAAAGGGCCGAGGTGACGACGAAAACGGCCAGCCCCACCTTGAACAGCCGGCGCCGGCCGAGCAGGTCGGCGAAGCGGCCGGACAGGACCAGCAGGCCGGCGAAGACGACGTTGTAGGCGTTGAGCACCCACGAGAGCGTGCTCACGGAGGCATGGGGGAAGGACGCCCGGATGTTGGGGAACGCGACGTTGACGACCGTCGAGTCCATGAAGGCCAGGAAGGCGCCGAATGCGGCGACGCCGACCGCGGCCATGGGCACGTAACGCCGTCCGGTCAAGGCCCGGACGCGCACGGCGGCGTTCGACGGCGACCCGCCGTTCGTCGACAGGGATATGTCGAGCGGCACCGTCCGCCGGGTCGTCACCGCGCTCCCCCTTGCTCGTTACCCTGCATTGTTCCGGTACTGCAGCCACCGAAGCTGACGAGGGTCGTCACCGTGTCACTTGCGGAGCCCCCCCGATTCTGGCAGGTCGTCTGACCAACAACACGGTCGCCGTGGCCACATTGGCGGGATCGGATCGACGGGCCCCGGTGATGCAGGCTCCTATGCCGGGGCCCCGACGACCACCGAGGCCGAGTCGCCGGCCACCGACGCCTCCATGGGCACGACGGGAAGGCTCACGATGCCGAGCTTGGCGGTGAGCGCGTCGATCCGGGCGCCCAGTTCGAGGGCGGCCGACTGGTCACCGCTCGAGACGGCGACGGCGTGGAGCCCGTCGAGGGTCAGTACCAGCTCGTAGTCGGCGTCCAGGGCCTCGGCGCTGGCCCGGCTGACCTCGAAGGCGGCGCGGGCGCCGATCACGTCGCCATGCTGCGCCAACGCATACCCACGGACACGCTCGATGAGGGCGGTGCCGCGACCCGAGCCGTGGGCGACCACCTTGGCCAGAAGGTGATCGGCAAGCTCGAGGGCATCGTCGGCTCGTCCTTCGAGGATCAGGCATTCGGCCGTCATGGACTGGACCTCGACGGCCGCGGCCTCGGTTCCGGCTTCCAGGAACTGACGGCGAGCGGCCTCGAAATGCCGATGGGCGTCCTCGAAGGCCCCCATCCTCGCTTCGAGGCGCCCGAGCAGCATGGTCGCATAGGCGATGCCCCAGGGGTAGCCGGCCGCCCGGAGGACCTGAAGCGACTCGCGCAGCTGGGCGCGACCCTCGTCGTTGCGCCCCTGGTCGGCGAGGATCTCGCCGATGTTGAAGGTGCCGATGGCCGCCACGACGTCGTTGCCCGTCGTCATTCGGATGTCCCGCCCTTGACCGTAGAGGGAGATGGCGTCGTCCCACTCCCCGCGGAAGTAGGCGAATCCGCCCATGTTGTTGAGCACATGCGCCTCGCCGCCGAGGTCGCCCAGCTCCCGGTAGATGGCCAGGGCGTCGCCGGAATGGACGGCGCGCTCGGGATGACCCAGGGTGACCCAGGCCCAATCGAGGATGGACAGCGCGTGGGCCTCGGCATCGCGGTCCCCTGACGACCGAGCCTCGGTGACCGCCCTCTCGCCCCACTCGACCGCCTCGGTGCTTCGTCCCTGACCCTGCCGCATCGCCGCGTACCAGGTCATCAGCTGGGCCCGCCTGCATCCGGCAAGCGTCCCCGATGCGCCCTCGATGGTGCGCAGACCGCGGCCGATCCAGCGGATGGCCTCCGAATACCGTCCCCGCCGCTCGGCCATCCAGGCCTCCTTGAGACAGAGCTCGGCCTGGGCAACGACATCGGCGGGGATGGTGCGACGGGCTCGGCGGTAGGCCTGTGTCGCCCCCCCGAAATTCCCCGCCCTCTCGCGGGCATCGCCCAGTAGCTCCCAAGTCGAAGCCACGTCGACCGGGTCGAGGTCGGGGAGTCGGGGGACACAGGCCAGGGCCCGCTGGTAGAGGGTGGCGGCCTCGATGTTGGCGTACAGTTCGCCGGCCCGCTGGGCGGCGAGCCGCGCACCCCGCCAGGCCTCCGGATAGCGCTGGGCATGGAAATAGTGGAGCGAGAGGAGCGCCGCCTCGGCCTCCTCCCCGACCCGGGACTCGAGGGTCTCGGCAGCCCGACCATGGAGCTCCCGGCGGCGACGGTACGGCAGCCCCTCGTAGGCGCACTCGCGGACGAGAGCCGACCGGAAGCGCACGTTGCCCAAGTCGTCGACAGCCAGGAACTCGCCGAGTGCGGACGGCAATCCGGTCGGCCCCGGAACCGGTGCCGCTGCTGCCGGCTGGCCCTCGAGCGCCAGCACCTCCTGGAGGTCGCGCTCCACGAACGTCGTGCCGAGGACGGCCGCACACCGTAGGAGGTGGCGATCCTGGGGAGCGAGCCGGTCGATCTGCGCGCCGACGGCCGCCTCGACCGAGTCGGGGAGGGCTTCGGCGGAGGCACCCTCCCGGTGCGCACGCCAGAGCTCCTCGAGGAAGAGGGGATTGCCCATGCTGCGGTCGGCCAGTAGGCGGATCTCGTAGGGGAGCAGGGGGTTCTCGTCGGCGGCCACGATAAGGGCCTCCGCCGCCTGGCTCGTGGTGAGCGGTCCGAGCGACAGCCGACGGGTGTGCGGGGCGTCCTCGGTGACAAATCCCTCGCCGGTCTCTCGCCGGGTGAGGCACACAGCTCCCGGGTGCTCGGCGAGGCCGTGGGCGATGAGGGCCATGATGTCTTGGGATGCCGGGTCCATGAAGTGCGCGTCCTCGATGACCAGCGCCACCGGTCGTGAGAGGGCCTCCAGGACGAATCGGGCCGCGGTGTCGGCGACGGCGCGGCGACGGAACTCGGGCTCGAAGGCGGACAACGCCGGGGGGTCGGGGATGTCGAGGTCGAGCACCGTTCCGAGCAGGGATATCAACGGGGCGAGCGTCGGCACGTGTCGGTCGAGGTACTCCTGCAGGCGCCGGCCGACTAGCTCGGGCGGGTCGTCGACACCCAGGCCGAGCAGCCACCGGCCGAGCATCCAGAACGTCGCGTACGGCGTGGTCGACTCGTAGCGCTCGCACACCACGGTGGTCGACTCCATGTCGCCCGCCGCATACAGGAAGACCTCGGCTAGTCGCGACTTGCCCGTGCCGTGGTCGCCGACCAGCTCGAGGACCCGCCCGGCGCCGTCGCGGACGGCATCGAGGTCGTCGCGCATGGCGGCCAGCTCGTGCTCCCTTCCCGCCAGCGGGAGATGGTCGCGCCGTGCTCGGTGCCCTCGTCCAACCGCGCCGACGGCAAAGGCCCGCACCGGCTGTTTCTTTCCCTTGACCGTGAAGGGGAGGAGCGGTATCACCTCGAAGCCGGCAGAAGAGCGGTCGAGCACGGATGCCGTGGACAGCACCTGGTCGGGGTCAGCGCGGGCCATCAGGCGAGCGGCAAGGTTGACCGTGTCGCCCATGACCGTGAACGTTCGCCGGAACCGGGTCCCGATGTCGCCGGCGAACACCGGCCCGGTGTTGACCCCGACCCGAAGCCGGAGCGGAAGTGGCTCGTCGACCACCTGACGCAAGGCGAGGAGCATTCGCTGCTCGTCGTCGCCCACCCGCCGCGGGACGCCGGCGGTGAGGATGATCTTGCCGCCATCGTGATCGATGTCCGTCCCGAGGAAGGTGACCCCGTGCTCGTCGGCGGCGCGCTGTGCGGCCCGCACGACGGCGTCGAGCCGCTCGGCCAGGCCCGGGCCGCCGACCTCGGCCACCATGGAGTCGGTCTCGTCGAAGTGCAGGAAGGCGACCGTGGCCGTCCGGTGCTCTGGCTCGCGGCCCCCCTCGAGCAGGTGGCGGCGAATGGCCGTCGGCACGTAGCGGGACAGATCGGCGTCGGTCGCCGGTGGGAGCGTCACACTCGTCGGTAGCCTGGCCTCGGACGGGGCGCGCAGCAAGAAGCCACCCGGCCGTTCCGGGCCCCGGGCCCGGGAGGGGAGGAGATCCGCGGTCTCCTTGCTCATCACGATCTCGCCGGCCGTGGCCGCCCCCTCCGCGGCCACCGTGGCCGTGGCCCCCGGACCCGCCACCACGAGCTCTCGGTGCGAGCCACCCACCAGAAACAGGTCGAAGGTGCCGCTGTGCACCCCGATCGAGATGCGGAGCGTCACCTGGCCGGCGGTCGTCTGCAAGCGGCCGGCATAGCGCAAGCGAGCCCGCATGCCGATGGCCGCGTGCGCCGCCCGGTGCGCGTGGTCGTCGCCGGTGAAGAGGAGCAACAGCGCGTCACCGCCGAACTTGATGAGGGTCCCCCCGTGTCCGTGGGCAACGTCGAGGAGCTGCTCAAAGCAGGTATTGATGCCTTCGGCCACCTCCTCGGCACCCACCTTCCCGTGCCGGGCCAGGCGCTCGGACATGTTGGTGAAGCCGGAGACGTCGCCGAAGACCATCGTCCCTTCGACGGCCTGCCAGCGGGCGACTCCATCCTCGGGATCGTCCGATCGGGCCCATTCGATGGCTGGGGCCGCGAGGTAGGGGAGGAGGTCCTCGGCCCGGGCCGCGGTCTCGCTTCCGATCAGCCCGACGCCGGTCGCCTCACCGTGGCCGATGCCGTCAACGCCGCCGGAGCCCCTGGGCCCACCGCCGGTCCCGGGTGGTCCTGGTGGCTCAGCGGAAGGTGAATCCCGGGTCATTGGCGGTGAAGAGGACGGTGTCCTGGACCGACAGGTCGCCCGAGGAGCCGATCGTCTTCTGCTTCCCCTTCACGCAGGGCGTGTTGTAATCGCCCGACGTCTTCACGCAGGCGGGCAGCTTGACCACCGACCCGCTGAACTCGAGCATGTACATGTTGAGGCCCGAGGGCACGGAACTGCCGAAGTAGATCTTGATGACGGCGCTGACCGGATGGGCCTGGCTCACGTAGGACGAGAAGTTGCCCTCCACCTCGATGACGTCGGCGGGACAGTGGTCGGCCGGCGGGCACAGCGCCGGTTCGTCCGACGATGGCAGCGACTCGAGGGTCATCCCGACCGGCGGCGGCTTGACCGTCCCGCCGCCGGCCTCCGAGGTCACGGCCTGGGCCATGGGCCCCATCGGCGGGATCTTCTTCTTGGGCAGGGTCAGCTTCACGTTCCCACCGGTCTGTGACAAGGGGCCGGTACTGGACGTCACCGGGATGCCCGGGACGCCCACTATGTCGGAGCCGTTGTTGACGGTGACCAGCGAGAACTGCCCGAGGCTGTCGCTGGCCGGGGCGGCGTTGGTGGAGGTGACCGCGACCGAGCCGGTGACCGCAACTCCATCCGCCAACCCGGAGGTGTCGATCAGTACGTTGACGGTGTCCGTGGCACCGGCGGCCAAGTTGTTCTCCGTGCAGGTGAGCACGCCGGGCGACGTCACCCTGCACCCGTTCGTCCCAGAAGCGGTGATGGCCGCCGTGTCGAAGGACGGGGGTGTGGGGTTCCCGTCACTGATGGTGACCTGGGTCTGCAATCCGGTGACCTTGGCTTGGGATGTGTTGGACACGGTGAAGCTCCACCCGTCATCCGAGCCGGCCGTGACATTCGACTGCACCGGTGGGGTGGACGTGGGTACTTGGACGGTGGCGCGGGCCGCCGCCATGTTTACGACGGTCGTGTCCAGCGTGCCCTCGTTGGACGGCGGCGTGCACGAGATGGTCGACGTCGTCGGAGTGCCGCTCACGACATAGGTCAGGACGATGCTGACGTCACCCGGGGTCAGGTAGACGGTCCCCGTGGAGGGACCCGTCTGCCAGGTCACCGGATTGTTGGCTGCCGAGTAGGTGATCGGCGCATTACCGAGCGGACTCAACGTCTGGGGCATGTTCGTCGCCGAAGCCGTCTCCGAGCTGGGGTCGACCGCCCCGCTGACCGAGCCGTCCGGAGACGCCAGCCCGTTCTCGGTGGTCGACTGGGACTCGAGGGTGAGGGACGTGGCCCCCAGGCTGGCGTAGTACTCGTCGACCGGTGCCGGGATGGTCATCTGGCTGGCCAACGTCTCCTGGAAGCTGGCGCCGGCGTCCTGCGACGTGGGCGGCGCCGGTGACTCGGTGGTGTCGACGCCGAAGCTGGCCGAGCCGAAGCCGGGCACCGAGCACGTGTACCCGGACGAGATGTCGTTCGTGTAGGTGAACTGGTCGGCCGAGCTCGTGGGCGAGGTCCCGACAGGGGTGGTGACGGTCACGTCCACCGTTCCCGTCGCCCCTTCGGGCGAGGTGGCGGTGATGGAAGTGTCGGAGTTCACCGTGTAGCCGGCTGAGTTGCCGGCACCGAAGTCGACGGCCGTGGCCCCGGTGAAGCCGGTGCCCGAGATGGTCACCGTCGTGCCGCCCGAATCGGGACCGATGTCGGGCACCACCGACTTCACCACGGGCCCGACGAGGAAGTTGGCGTAGTCGCCTTGTAGCCCAACCAGCAGAGTGTCGCCCACGCTGATCGGGTTGTACTGGGAGTAGTAGCTGCCGAAGCTAAAGACCACCTGGGTGGGCGTCCACGAGGACACCTGCATCCCGATGCAGTCGCCGGGGTACCCGACCTGCCAGCCTTGCTGGACGTCCCACAGCATGAATTGGCTCAGCATGTAGTCGTCCCCGCTCCCGTTGCAGCCGGCCGCCACGCCGCTCGGCTGGCTGCCGAAGCCGGAGCCGTCGATGGTGATCGTCGGGTTGGAGAGGGGGCCCGTCACGTAAAGAGCGCTCATGGACGCCGTGGGGGTGGTGGCGGTGACGATGGCGTCGTCGTTGACATCGGCGAGGAGCAGGTCGCCGGAGCCGTCGAAGGTGGCCTGCAACGCGTCGACGGCCATGTTCAACTGAGTCGGTTGGTCGGCCGTCACGCTCGTGCCGACGTAGGTACCCGAGGTCGCCGCGTCGACCATCACCGCCGTGTACGCGTTGATCACGTATAGGTTCCCGGCGCTGTCGAGGGTCATCTGGTCGGGGTTGAAGCCCTGGTACGGGAAGGTCAGCCCGCCCACACTGTCGAAGAGCTGGGTCGGGGTGTCGGCGGTGACCGACACCCCGAAGACGGTCCCGCTCGTGTCGGTGAGCGCCCACACGGCCTGCGGCGCGGTGTTCCCGGTGCTGTAGTAGATGTTGCCGGACGTGGAATTGATGGCGATCCCGTAGGCTTGGTCGGTGGTGAGCTGGGTCAGGTTGTCGGCCGTGACCGACTGACCATAGAGGGGGCCGCTCGAGACGGGCAGCACGTAGACCCCGCCGTTGTAGGTTTCGGATCCACCGTTGGCGATGTAGAGGTTCCCCGACGCGTCGAAGGCGACCTCCTCGGAGCCGATGCCGTTCACGACGGTCGTCGCGGTGTTCGCCGGCACGGTGACCCCGAAGTAGTTGCCACCGGTGGCGGAGAGCACCTGCACGAACCCCGACCCGTTGACGGCGGAAGAGATCCAGAGGTCACCGTCGTGGTAGGTCAACGAGTCGGTCGGCTGGCTCTCGTCGACGAGTGTGGTCACGGTGTCGGCCGGCACCGTTGTCCCGTAGAGCGTCGTGGACGTGGGAGACCAGACGTCGATATTGCCGTTGGGGTCGGCCACGAAGATGTCGCCGTCGGGATTGGTGGCCACGGCCACCGGTGAGAACCCGAGGCTGACCGTCGCCGTCAAGCTCTCCGCCGCAGCCGGGCTCGAGGTGATCGTGGCCAGGACGATCGGCGTGAGCACGCCCGCCCCCGCCATCAGCAGCACCGCCACCGCGCACCGCAACGCTTCCCAGGATGAGGCCCGCCGGGCCTCCCTCACTCCGAACGACATCGGACCCCTCCTCGCCGATTCACTGCTCGGCCGGTGTAGGAGCCTCTGGCCCCGAGTCAACGCCACCCGCCGAGTGCCGACAGGCTAAGCCAGCCAGGCTCGCGATGCGAACGGTCGACGGCCTTTTGACCCCGTCAGCGCCCGTCAGCGCCCGTACCAGCGCAGCCGGTAGCCGTTTCCAGGCGCCGCGGCCCGGCCATCAAGGCGAGCCGGCGCCGCCTCCGTGACCCTTGGCCAACTCCCGGAGCTGGTCCTTATCGAGCACCTCGTGAGGGACGACGGCCACCCGGCAGGGGGTGACCGCCACCAGGGTCGAGTTGCGCCGGCCGGCCTCGAGGCCGGCCCGCTCCCCCAAGATGGCCCCAGGCCCGTATTCGGCCAGCCGTTCGCCGCCCTTCTCCACCCGCATGACGCCGTCGAGGACCAGAAACACATCGGTGCCCTCGTCACCCTCGCTCACGAGGGTCTGACCCTCTCGCAGCTTCCGAAAGCTGGGCTTCGAGCGGCGATCCATCATCTCCACCGACAACGCCCGCTCGAGCGCCGTCTCGACGGCGGTGACCAATGCGGGCGAATCCGTCTCGCCCCACGGGGTGTGCTTGCCGAATGACTTCCGGTACCAGTCGCGGAAGTCGGTCAGGCCGGACTTGGCCGCCAGCTTGCCCTCGTGGTCGTAGACCCAATGCCGCGGGAACCGGCTCGCCCCGAGCACCTCGAAGCTCGGCGGGCGGTCGGGGTAGAGGGTCAACTTGAGCGTCGACCAGCACAGGGGGGCCTGCCACTGGATGAAGGGGCGCCGGCGGACCCGGCGGGGCGCCGGCAGTCCCGTTCGACCGCCGGCGGTCTGGGTGAACCGGACCCATCCGTCACCCTTCTCGGGCGGTTCCTGAAGGTCGGGCAGGGCGATCGCCTCGAACTCACGGCGCAACCAGCCCACGGCGACCGTGGTCGACCCCATGAGCCCACCGTGCAGGTAGCCGGCGTCGACCGGCTGTCCCGAGGCGTCGAACTCGGCCCATGCCGCCAGCCGGTTGGCGAACCGGAAGCGATCGGCCTTTCGCAGACCCTCGAGGGCTCCGAGGTCCTTGATCACGTCCGGTGGTGGCTCGTCGTAATGGGTCACGCCCGCGTCGAAGGCCACCCGGGTGCCGCCCCGCACCGCCTCGGACGGAATCCACGACAGAGACGTCACCGATCCCTCAACCCGCACGGCGTCACGATAAGCCGCCAGCCGGGCGGCCGCCACCGCGACCGGTGGGAAGTCAAAGGCCGCCGATGATGAGGCGCGCTCGGCGGGCGTGGGCGAGACTGCCACGGTGAGCGCGGCGCCAAGCACCTCGAGGCCCGGAGCGGGGGCCTCAGTCGACGCCGTCGTGGTCGGGTCGGGGCCCAACGGCCTGGCCGCCGCGCTCACGCTGGCCGAAGCCGGCTTGTCGGTGACCGTCATCGAGGGGGCGCAGACCGTGGGGGGCGGATGCCGGACGGACACAACCTCGGCGCCCGGGTTCCGTCACGACGAGTGCTCCACCGTGCAGACCTTGGTGTTGGCGTCGCCTTTCTTCCGTCGGGCTGCCTTCGACGGGCTGCGACAACGCCTCCGTCAGCCCGAGTTCCCCTTCGCCCATCCGCTCGACGGTGGTCGAGCGGCAGTGGTGCACCGATCGGTCGACCAGACGGCCGAGTTGCTAGGCGCAGATGCGGCGCGCTACCGGCGACTGCTGGGCCCCCTCGCCTTCCATGCCGACGACATCACCGAAGAGGTGCTGTCGCCCCTTCGCTCGATTCCCCGTCACCCGTTGTCACTGGCTCGGTTCGGCATACCCGGCCTCCTGCCCATGGACGTGCTCGCCCGGCCGCTACGGACCGACGAGGGCCGGGCCATCTTGGCCGGTGTTGGCGCCCACTCGATGAACCGGCTGTCGGCGCCCCTCACGGGAGCGTTCGGCCTGGTCCTGCTGATGTCCGCCCACGCCTACGGCTGGCCGGTCGTGGAAGGTGGATCGGTGGCCATCAGCGACGCGCTGGTTGCCGAGCTCGAAAAGAACGGGGGCGCCGTGACCACCGGGCAGTGGGTCACTTCGCTCCGGGAGCTGCCGCCGGCCACGGCCGTGCTTCTCGACACCTCGCCAAAGGGGCTTGTCGACCTGGCCGGCAGCCAGCTGCCCCTGGCCTATGCCCGTGCCCTGCGCCGGTTCCGCTACGGGCCGGGCGTGTTCAAACTGGATTGGGAGCTGTCGGGGCCGGTCCCGTGGTCGGCCGAGGAGTGCCGACGCGCCGGGACGGTACATGTGGGTGGGACCTTCGCCGAAGTGGCAGCCAGCGAAGCGGCCACCGTTGCCCGACGGCACGCCGAGCGCCCTTTCTGCCTGATCGTGCAGCCCGGTGTGGCCGACCCCACCCGGGCCCCAGCTGGACGAGACACCCTGTGGGGCTACTGCCATGTCCCCTCGGGGTCCACCCAGGACATGACGACCGCCGTCGAGGATCAGATCGAGCGATTCGCGCCCGGGTTTCGTGATTTGGTCCTCGCTCGCAGCACGAGGACTGCCGCCGACGAGGAGCGCCTCAACCCCAACTACGTGGGCGGTGACATCGCTGCCGGGGCCGCCACGCTCCGCCAGACCCTGTTCCGGCCCACGGTGAGATGGAACCCGTATCGCACTCCCCTCGATGGCGTGTACCTGTGCTCGGCCTCCACGCCGCCAGGTGGTGGGGTGCATGGCGTGTGCGGCATGTACGCGGCCCGCACCGTCCTCCACGATCATTTCGGAGGTCCGCCACCGTTTCGCCGGGGGGGTGCCGCCGAGGCCGTGGCCGGGGGTGGCCGCCGGCGCCGTCCATGACTGCGGTCTGCACGCCCGAAGAGGCGGTGGCCCATGTGCGACCGGCCGACACCGTCGGCATGGGACTAGGCCCGGCAAATCCGGATGCGTTCCTGACGGCCCTCGGCACGCGTGACGACTGGAGCAACCTGGTCGTCGGCGGCGCGCTCCTCCTCAACTACTACGACGTCTTCACCAAGGCGGGGGTGACCTATCGCTGCGGGTTCTTCGGACCCGCGGAACGGATCCTTTTGGCCGAGGGCCACCACATCGAGCACGTCCCCGGCGGGTTCCGACAGTTCGCTCCCATCCTGGCCAGGTTCGCACCTCGCATCATGGTGGCCCAGGCGGCGCCCCCCGACAGTCAGGGCAACGTCAACCTCTCGCTACACTACGGGGCCACCCGGCCTGAGCTGCTGCTCGCCGGGCGGGACCCGGACCGCCTGCTCGTGATCGAGGTGAACCCGAACCTCCCCCGCACGAAGAGCCTTCCGCCGGACTTCGACAACACCATCCCCCTTGAGTTGATCGACGTGCTCGTCGAGGCGGACGGGACGCCCTTCGCCCTCGAGGACCAGGTCCCGGATGCCACTGATACGGCCGTGGCCGAAGAAGCGGTGCGCTATGTCGCCGACGGTGCCACGCTCCAGATCGGGATCGGAGCCGTGCCGAACATGGTCGCCTCCGCCCTCGCCACCGGTCCGCATGGTGACTTCGGCATCCACTCCGAGATGTTCACCAACGGGCTCATGCGCCTCCACGCCGCGGGGAAGGTGACCAATACGGGGAAGGGCATCTACGACGGTGTCTCCGTCACCACCTTTGCCCTCGGGACGGCCGAGCTCTATCAGTTCCTCGATGCCAACGACGACATCGCCTTCCTCGACGTGGGCACGGTGAACGACCCCACCGTCATCAGCCAGAACGCCAGGTTCGTGTCCATCAACGGCGCCCTGTCGGTCGACCTCTACGGTCAGATCGTCGCCGACAGCGTCGGCGGTCGGCAGATCTCGGGTGTCGGCGGCCAGGAGGACTTCGTGGCCGGAGCAGAGACACAGCTCGACGCCCACTCGCTCATCTGCCTCCACTCGACGGTGGAGGTGGCGGGAGAGCGGACCTCTCGAATCGTGGGCGGGCTACCAGAAGGCTCGGTCATTTCCACCCCCCGCCATCACACGGGCGTGGTCGTCACCGAGTACGGCTCGGCCGAGCTCACCGGGCTCACGGTGCGAGAGCGGGCGCACGCCCTCGTCGACATCGCCCATCCCGACTTCCGGGCCGGCCTCCGCAAAGTGGCGGACCAGATGGGGCGCCGCTGACGCCGGTCGACTGGCCGCTGGCCGACCGTCACCGGCGTCGGCTATAGTACTTGTATGCCGAAAGCAACTACCTCGGGGGCGGCGGTCGACGTCCCTCCCGGTCCGGCTGACGGCCACGTCGAACGGTTCGCCGAGGCCCTCCAAATCGTGGCTCGGTCGATCACTCAGCCCCGCCTGCACGAGCAGCTCCTGCGTGCGGCCGGTGTCCGGGTCGATCGCTCCGGAGCGGCCCTGCTCCACAAGCTGGCGGCGGGGGGCGACTCACTCCGGGTGACGGATCTGGCCGAGATGCTTGGCGTGGACACCCCGACGGTGACCCGGAAGGTCCAGCAGCTCGAGCGGGACCAGATGGTGATCCGTCAGACCGACCCCGACGACCGGCGAGCCTCGAGGATCCGCATCACCCCCGCCGGGCGCCGGATCGTCGACCGGGTATGGAAGGCCCGGCGGGCCTGGCTCGAGCACCTGTTGGTGGGTTGGGAGGACGACGACCTCTCCACTCTGGCCGACCTGCTCGGTCGCTTCGCCGAAGACCTGGAACGAGATCTGGACGATGCCCGTGACTGATGTGATGACGGCTCCGGCCGACGAAGAAGCCAACAGCGCCGAACACCGCCGGATCCTGGTGATCCTGGGCGCCCTCATGATGGGCATGGCTCTGGCCGCCCTGGACCAGACCATCGTGGCCACGGCGCTCCCGACCATCGCCGGCGACCTACACGGGCTCAACCACCTCTCCTGGGTGGTGACCGCTTATCTGTTGGCCACCTGCATCTCCACGCCGCTGTGGGGAAAGCTCGGCGACCTCTACGGCCGCAAGAGCCTCTTCCAGCTGGCCATCGTGATCTTCCTGGTCGGCTCCATGCTGTCCGGGCTGTCCCATTCCATGGTCGAGCTCATCGCCTTCCGAGCCGTTCAGGGAATCGGGGCCGGCGGCTTGATGGTCGGAGCCCAGGCCATCATGGGCGACGTCGTCCCGGCCCGGCAGCGCGGGCGCTACATGGGCTACTTCGGCGTCGTCTTCGGCGTCACCAACGTGGCCGGTCCCTTGCTCGGAGGACTGTTCACCGAACACCTATCGTGGCGCTGGATCTTCTATATCAACCTTCCGCTCGGCATCGCCGCTCTCTTCGTGGTGGCCGCGGTCCTGCACATCCCGGTCAAGCGAGTACCCCACAAGATCGACTGGTGGGGAACGGCCTTCCTGTCGGTGGGCGTCACCGCCATCATCCTGCTCACCACCTGGGCCGGTTCCGAATACGCCTGGGGCTCGCCCACCATCATCGGTCTCGGCCTGCTGGCGCTTGCGACACTCTTGATCTTCTGCTGGATCGAGACCAAAGCCTCCGAGCCCATCATCCCGCTCTGGCTCTTCAAGAACCGGACGTTCACCGCCACATCCGGCGTCGGCTTCATCATCGGTTTCTCGATGTTCGGGGCCATCATCTACCTGCCTCTCTATCTCCAGGTCGTCCACGGAGCTTCGCCGACCGTCTCAGGCCTCGAGCTCCTTCCCCTGATCTGCGGGATGCTGCTCACGTTCATCATTAGTGGACAGCTGGTCACCCGCACCGGGCGCTACAAAGTGTTCCCCATCTGCGGCACCGCTGTCCTGGCTCTTGGCATCGGTCTGCTCACCCAGCTCGGCCCTCACACCTCGTACCGAGAGGCAGCCGTCTTCATGTTCATCACCGGCATGGGCATCGGCCTGTGCATGCAGGTCCTGGTCGTGGCGGTGCAGAACGCGGTGCCGTACTCCGCCTTGGGCGTGGCCACTGCCACCTCGACGTTCTTCCGGACCATCGGGGGGGCCTTCGGTGTGGCCGTCCTGGGTGCCGTGTTCGCCAGCCGGCTGGTCGCAGGGCTCAAAGCCCACGCCACCGCGGCCGAGCTCAAGTTGGTGAGTGGTGCGAACGTGACGGCCAACCCAGCGCAGATCGACCACCTGCCCGCCGCCCAGCACGCCTTCGTGGTCAGCGCCTTCAGCCACTCGGTCGAGTCCGCCTTCGTGGTGGCCCTGCCCTTCGTCATACTCGGCTTCATCCTCAGCTGGCTCATCAAGGAGATCCCACTTCGGACGACGGCGTTCGTGGCCACGACGAGCCCCGATGGCAACCAGCCCCCGAGCGTTGAGGCCAACGGCAACATGGCCAACGGCAACGTCGCCAACGGGAACGCGGCCAACGGGAACGTGGCCAACGGGAACGCGGCCGGCGAAACCGTCGCCGGCCCAACCCCCGCGCCATCGGTACCCCCTGTGCACTGACCCGGGGATCGGGGAGGACGTCGTACGTCGCTTGCCAAGTACGGTGGCCCGATGCCGGCTGACCGATTCACCTTGGCCGGCTCTGACGTCTCGATCTCGCCGCTCGGCGTCGGCACCTGGGCCTGGGGCGATCGGTCCACCTGGGGCATGGGCGGCTATGACGCCGACCTCACCCGCGACTCGATCCGGGACGCGTGGAACGCATCCATCGATGCCGGGGTGACCCTGTTCGACACCGCCGAGATCTATGGCCGGGGGGAGAGCGAGCGGATCATCGGTGAGTTATTGGCTGGGGATCCTGGGCGAGCAGCATCGGCAGTGGTCGCCACCAAGTTCATGCCCTCGCCGTGGAAGTTGCAGGTACGGGGTGCGCTGCACAAGGCCCTACGCGGCTCGCTTGGTCGTCTCGGGCTTCCGACCGTGGACCTCTACCAGATCCATGGCCCCATCAGCCTCCGGTCCCACGCCGCGCTTGCCGATGCACTGGCCGCTGCCCACGAGGCGGGGTTGGTGAAGGCAGTGGGCGTGTCCAATTACTCGGTGAAAGAGACGACGTCGATGGCAGAGGAGCTCCGCAATCGCGGCATGCGCCTGGCCACCAACCAGATCGAGTTCTCGCTCCTGCGACGTTCGCCGGAGACAAGTGGCCTTCTTCGGGCCTGCGCCGAGCTGGGAGTGGTGCCGCTCGCCTATTCGCCCATCGGTCAAGGCCGACTCACCGGCAAGTACTCGGCCTCACATCCTCCTCCCGGCAAGCGGACCTTCTCCAACCATCCCATGGCCGTGGTCGACCACATCGTCGACGAACTACGGGCCATCGGTGAGCAGCACGGGGGAAAGGTGCCGAGCCAGGTCGCCCTCAACTGGGTGATGGCGAAAGGTGCCGTCCCCATCCCCGGCGCCAAGAACCGGCACCAGGCCGAGGAGAACGCGGGGGCCCTGGGCTGGCGGCTGACCGAAGAAGACGTCGACCGGCTGGACCGGGCTGGCCTCCCCGGCATTCGTAGCCTCTCCAGCCGGTTCTGGCAGCACGGCTGACCTGCCAGCCTGTCGCCCAGTGACCCTGGACCAGGGCCGGCTCTCTCGAGCCCGAACTGGGTCGACGACATGGGTCCCCAAGGGTGCCGCGGCGGCGGTGGACCCGAACACCCCGTCTGAGCAGGCATGTTATCGGGATGCAACCGGCCTGTAACCGCCCGGGCGCACAGTGATTTGCGACGGCAACAACGCCGGAACGAAATGCTCTCCCTGGAGGTGGACCCAGATGTTCGAAGGTGGAAAGAGTCTCAAGTTCGTCGCCACGAAGCACCGAGTGCCCCTGGCTGTCGGCGCATTGATGGTGATCGGCCTGGTCCTGGCCGGTTGCGGGTCTAACAGCGCCAGTCCTTCGACCACCTCGACGTCGACGTCGTTGGCCAAGGCGTCGCACTCGGCGACGACCACACCACCGGCAAGCACGCCGCCCACGACCGCGGTGGCCACTGGCTCGACAACGTCCACCTGCCCGTCGGTGGCCCAGGCAAGTGCTGCGGTCGGACAGCCCTACACCACTCTGGTCCACAATCCATCGCAGGGTGGTTCGATCATCTGCATCTACAACGGGGCCGGCGCCGTGAACGCCGAAGTCGTGATCTTTGCCCACGGGAGTGCTGCGGTCTTCGCCGGGCAGGTGGCAAACGCGCCCGGGAAGCCGGCCATGCCCGCCATCTCCGGCGTCGGTGACGGGGCGTACGGCCAGACCATCGCCGGCCGTTCCATCGTCAACGCCTATTCCAGCGCAAGCCGGACCCTGGTCGCTGCCCAATCCGCCGGCCCGCTGCCGCCGGTCGAGGCGCTGGCCCGGGTGGCGCTGTCCGTCAACTGACGAGGGAGAGCTTCTAGAGCGCACTCAGAGCGCGTTCCGCACGAGATGCGAACAATCTGCCCGGCAGTCCCTTCTCGGGACTGCCGGGCAGTTCGTCATGACACACTCGAGCCATGGACGAGCGTCGGTTGGAAGCGGCAGGTCTCTACGACCCGGATGCCCCGGGGGCGACTGAGCGGCGGGCCCTGCTCGAGCACCTCACCGACCGAGGGGCAACGGTCGAACAAATGGTCGAGGCTCATCGCCTGGGAAACCTGCCGGCGGTGGCGGGCGACCTGGTCAGAGGGAGCGACGGCACCGTCCTTTCGGTGGACGAGGTGGCGGCGCGTTGTGGGAATCCCGTTGAACGGGTCCAACGCGTCCTGCTGGCCAGCGGCTTGCCCGTTGCGTCCGACACGGAGCTACCCGCCGACCTGGACCGGTTGATCACTGCCTTCGACCAAGGCGCCGCGCTTATGGGAGAGGAAGGCCTGCTCGCCTTCACCCGTGTGCTGGGGGCGGCGGCCACCACCATTGCCGAGGCAGCCGTCGCCCTGTTCTATGCCCAGATGGGCCCCGGAACCGAGCACGAAGGTACCGACGAGATGGCCCGGGCCCATGCCTCAGAGGCGGCCATGCTGGCCTTCGTCCAGGTACCCGAGGTCCTCTCACGCCTCCTGATGGCTCAGTTCGATCGGGCGTCACGTCGGGCGGCGCTGAGCCGCGGGTGGTCGGCATCGAGTGAAGGAGCGCGTTCTTCGGTAGAGGCCGGGCCGAGCGAGGTCATCGGGGTGGGCTTCGTCGACCTGGTCGACTCGACGGGATGGGCCGAAGGGCTCAGCCTGCGGGACCACAGCCTGGCCCTGTCCCGGTTCGAGTCGGCGACGTGGGCGACGGCGTTGGAGGCCGGCGGCCGGGTGGTGAAGATGATCGGCGACGAGGTGTTCTTCGCCGCGCCGTCGGCCGATGCCGCCTGCTGGATCGCGGTCGAGGTGTGCCGATCAGCCGAGCGCGACCTCGCCCTGCCGTCAGCTCGGGGTGCGGTCGGGTACGGACAGGTGACGCCGAGGGAGGGCGACTACTTCGGGCCCCTGGTCAACCTGGTGGCGCGCTTGACCAAGGTGGCGCGACCGGGAACGGTGGTGGCGACCACGGAGGCGGCGGCTTCCCTGGGGGATCGTTGGAATGTCGAGGAACTGGACCCACAAGACGTCCGGGGGCTCGAGGGACCCGTCCGGATCTTCGACGTCAGCCGTCGAGACCACGGCCAGCCCGGTCAGAAGCTGGGGTAGCCACCGCCACCCGAACCTGAGCCGGGACCGCCGCTCGAACCTGGCCCGGGACCGCCGCCCGGGCCGGGTCCACCGTTCCACGCACCATGACCGCCGAATCCGCCTGGGCCGCCGTAGCCGCCTCCGCCGCCGGGGCCGCCCGGTCCGCCGATCATGACCGAGGTGGCGTGCACCGTCCCCGAAGAGCTCGACCCGGCAACGACGACGAAGTCACCGGCCTTCAGGTTCGACAACGTCGGGCTGGTGACCCCGTAGTCCTTGTAGGTCGTCGAGGAGGTCACGTCGACGGTCGTCGTCGACCCGTTGTGGCCCTTGACGGTGAAGGTGTTCGTGCCCACGTTGCCGACCGTCCCCGCCGCCGCCGGCGGCGTCCCGCCGCCGAAACCATGGGACCCACCGAAACCGGCCGGACCACCGGGGCCACCCGGACCACCGATCATGACCGACGTGGCATGCACCGTCCCCGACGAGCTCGACCCGGCAACGGCCACGAACTCTCCGGCTTTGACGTTGGCCAAGGTCGGGCTGGTGACCCCGTAGTCCTTGTAGGTCGTCGAGGAGGTCACGTCCACGGTCGTCGTCGACCCGTTGTGGCCCTTGACGGTGAAGGTGTTCGTGCCCACGTTGCCGACCGTCCCCGCCGCCGCCGGCGGCGTCCCGCCGCCGAAACCATGGGACCCACCGAAACCGGCCGGACCACCGGGGCCACCCGGACCACCGATCATGACCGACGTGGCATGCACCGTCCCCGACGAGCTCGACCCGGCAACGGCCACGTACTCTCCGGCTTTGACGTTGGCCAAGGTCGGGTGAGCGACGCCGTTGTCCTTGTACGTCGTCGAGGAGGTCACGTCCACGGTCGTCGTCGACCCGTTGTGGCCTTTGACGGTGAAGGTGTTCGTGCCCACGACGCCGACCGCTCCCACCGCCGCCGGCCTCGCACCACCGGTCCAGTGTCCGAATCGGGGGGCGCCGTTCTGCGTCGGAGGCGAGACGGGCCCGGTCGCCGCATTGGCGATGCCGTAGCCACCCGCCGCCAGCCCAAGTGTGAGCGCCGACCCACACGCCACCCGAAACGACCGGCTGGAGGTCAGCTTGCCCCACCGGTCCGAGCGCGTGGTCCCGGTGTCTTCGGCTCCGCTCTGCATGGTCCTCCTGCCCTCCCTCGACCCACTCGAGGCCGCCCGATCCAGATCGCCGGCTTCAGCCGGCGACTCGTAGCGATCACCTCAAATGATGCCGTTGATTCGTAAACGGAACCCAAATTCCTTCTAAGAGATCCATGAAAACTGGCCGGCGGGCGCCCGATCACCGACGAGACCCTTCCCGCCCGCAACCGGTCGGCCGAGGTGTCCCTCCCCATTGCCGGTCGACGTCGACCCCCGGCCTGAACGATGATGAGGCCGGCGGACCACGAGCGGCGTGGCCTGGGAAACGAAGGAGCCCCTGTGTCCTTGACTGACAACACCATCGACGTGAGCGACATGTTCCCGGTGCACAGCACGCTCCGCGACACGCTCGCGGCTGCCCCGCGCCTGGTGTCGGAGGTGGACGATGAAGATCGTGAGCGACGCGAGCTCATTTCCAACTTCTACGACAACGTGCTGGCCTTCCTTCACGTGCACCATCACGGCGAGGAGATCCTGGTGTTTCCGCTTCTGCGAGAGCGATGCGCGGGCCAGTTGGAGATGATCGATGTGGTTGCCGGCCAACACCGAGATGTGGATCAGCTCGTGGCCGAGTCAGACGAAGCGCTGAAGAGTTGGGAGGGTGGCGACGCCGTGGCCAAAGGTCGCTGTGCGCAGGCCCTCGGAGCCTTGGGTGGGCGTATGACCGAGCACCTCAATGACGAAGAGCAGCAGTTGCTGCCACTGTGCGCCACGAATCTGACCGAACAGGAGTGGGGTGCCCTGCCCGGCCACGCGCTCGGCTCGTTCGAGGGAGACAAGGTGTGGCTCATTCTCGGGCTCATCCGTGAACGAATGACCGACGAGCAACGAGCCGACATGCTCTCCCACATGCCGCCTCCGGCGGTGGAGATGTGGACGACGATGGGCGAGAAGTCCTACGTCGACCTGATGGGAGCGGTGGGGCCGCTGACCTGAGGCCGTCGACGGCCAGCGCCGTCCCGCATGGCGGGACCTCTCGGGCACGGAGGCTGCGGCGAATGCCGGGCGCCACCCGCTGTCGTCGTGAGTGCCCAGGCCTCAGATGTCGTAGTAGAGCATGAACTCCCACGGATGGGGGCGGAGCCGCACCTCGTCGATCTCGTTCAGTCTCTTGTACTGCACCCACGTCTCGATGAGGTCGTCGGTGAACACGTTCCCTTGGACGAGATAGGCCTGGTCGGACTCGAGTGCATCGAGTGCCTCGTCCAGCGAGGCGGGGACCTGAGCAATTTTCGCCAGCTCCTGAGGGGCGAGCTCGAAGAGGTCCTCGTCGACGGGTGACGGCGGCTCGATCTTGTTGGCCACCCCGTCGAGGCCGGCCATCAGCATCGCCGAGAAGGCGAGATAGGGGTTCGAGGACGGGTCGGGACAGCGGAATTCGATCCGCTTGGCCTTCGGGCTCTTGGAGTACAGCGGGATGCGGCACGCCGCGGACCGATTGCGCTGCGAGTAGACGAGATTGACCGGTGCTTCGTAGCCGGGCACGAGGCGCTTGTAGGAGTTGGTGGTCGGCGCCGCGAAGGCGAGGATCGACCTGGCGTGGGCCAAGATCCCACCGATGTACCAACGTCCGATGTCGGACAAGCCGCCGTACCCCGACTCCGAATAGAAGAGTGGCTCGCCGCCTTGCCAGAGCGACTGGTGGACGTGCATGCCAGATCCGTTGTCCTGAAAGAGCGGCTTCGGCATGAAGGTCGCCGTGTACCCGGCGTCGAGTGCGACGCTCTTCACGATGTACTTGTAGAGCATGAGCTTGTCCGCCATGGTGAGCAGCGTGTCGAACCGCATGTCGATCTCGGCCTGCCCGGCGGTTCCCACTTCGTGGTGCTGCACTTCGATCTCGATCCCGACCTTCTCCATGGTCAGGACCATCTCTGAACGAAGGTCTTGGAAGTGGTCCATGGGCGGCACCGGGAAGTAGCCCTCCTTGTAGCGCGGCTTGTAGCCGAGGTTGGGCTCCTCGTCCTTCGCCGAGTTCCAGATGCCTTCTATGGAGTCGACCTGGTAAAAGGCTGAATGCTGGTCCTGGGAGAACCGGACGTCGTCGAAGATGAAGAACTCCGCCTCGGGCCCGAAGTAGGAGGTGTCGGCGATGCCCGTCGTCTTCAGGTAGGCCTCTGCCTTCTTGGCGATATGCCGCGGGTCACGGGTGTAGGGCTCCAGGGTGACCGGGTCGTGCACGAAGCAATTCATGTTGAGCGTCTTGTGCTGTCGGAACGGGTCGATGATGGCCGTGGACGGGTCCGGAAGGAGGATCATGTCGGACTCGTGGATCTGCTGGAACCCACGGATGGACGAACCATCGAAGCCGAAGCCGTCGCGCATGGACTCTTCGGTCAGCTCGTGGGCCGGAACCGAGAAGTGCTGCATCAGCCCCGGGAGATCACAGAACCTCAGGTCGACGATCTCCGCCTGCTGGTCGGCCGCGAACTTGACGACCCCTGCTGCGCTCCGCTCCTCCACGACGCCTCCTTGCTCAAAGGCCCTCGAAACAGCTCTCGCCGCCCGCGGGCCCGATCCCTGGCACAGGTGTAGTCCGTCGGAAAGCGGAAGTCCTAATGCACAGCGCCCTGTTCATCGACTGTTCATAATCTCGGGCGACGGCAACGCGTGAGGCGGCTCCACGAGTCGGGGTACACCGAGAGGGTGGTTCGGGGCGCTCAACTAGGCTGGGCGAACCCGAGGGCCGGACATGACCCCAGCGGCGGATCGGGTCGTCCGCCCGGCCCGTTATTGGGTGGACGTCGTGAGGAAGAAGTATCGGCGTGAGGTCGACTCGGGGGCATGACTCGGAGGACCTGCCGTTGCTCGCCGTGGTGTACGGCACCCGGTCATTCGGAGTGTTCGACCTGGCCGAGGCGGCACGGGGAACCTGCCGGCTCGCCTTCGTCGTGGATGGTGACCCGACTCTCGGTCGGCTGCTCGGCCGGCTCGGCCCGGTTGTCGACATCACCGGTCTCGACGACGGGGACGCGGCCAGAACGACGCTCCAGCTGGCGCCCGACGGGATCACCACCTTCATGGACCGCCATCTGCTCCGTACCGCTTATCTGGCCGCGGAGCTGGGCCTTCCCTTCCACTCTCCTCAGACCGCGCTGAATCTCACCCACAAGCACGAGCAACGCAGCGCCCTTCGGCGTGCCGGGCTGCCCGGCCCCAACTGGGTACTCGTCCCGCCTGACCCCGATGTGCAGCCCGACCTCGGCGGACTGCAGTTCCCCGTCGTCGTCAAACCCGACACCGGGGCAGGAAGCCGACAGACCACCCTGGCCGGCAACGAGCAAGCGGTGCGGGCGTTCATCACGCGGGCCCGCTCCGCTGGCATCGCCTCCGTCGTCGTCGAGGAGTTCCTTCCCGGGGTACCAGAGCTGATGGTGCCGAATTTCGCCAGCTTCGTCTCCGTCGAAAGCGTCATCGCCGCCGGCCAGCTCCGGCACCTGGCGGTCACGGGGAAATTCCCGTTGGCCTACCCATTTCGCGAGACAGGCCACTTCATCCCGAGCCACCTGCCTCAGCCGCTGGTCTCCAAAGTCCTCGAGGTGGTCACCGCCGCCATCAACGCAGTCGGCATCACCGTCGGCGCTGTGCACTCGGAGGTGAAGCTCACTCCTCGTGGGCCGAGGATCATCGAGGTGAACGGGCGCCTGCCCGGCGCCATCCCCGAGGTCCTCTCAGGGGTGAGCGGGTTTTCCCTCCTGCGAGCGACCATGAGCGTGGCACTTGGGGGTGCGCCGGCCGGTACCGACCTTGTCCCGTGCGAAGGGATCGGTTACCGAAGCAACGTTCAGCCGCCCACCTGGGCCCGCCGGGTCCGATCCATCGACGGCATCGACGTCCTTCGCTCCCTCCCCGGCGTGACGAGCGTCGGGGTGCTGCGTAATGACGGTGACCCAGTGGACTGGAGGCTCGGGACGGACGAGCTCGTCCTCGTCGTCATCGGCTCGGTCGCATCGCTCGATGCGTTGGAGGACGTCCGGTGTGAGATCGACAAGGCGGTGACGGTCCACTACGAATGATGATCGCCGGTGCCGGTGCGCCTCAACCCGACCACGAGGCTCCGGCGCCGTCCACTCAGATCGACGTCGCCGTCTCCAACCGCGCCGCGGCCAACCGTCGCAGGTCCTCGCTCTTGATCTTGGCGTTCCCCGTCATGGCCAGTTCGCTCTCGTCGAAGAAGAAGACGTGCCGAGGGATCTTGTAAGAGGCGATCCGTCCACGTAGGAAGTCGCGGACGCTCGCCTCGTCGACCCCGCGTCCCGCCTGGGCCACGGCACAGACGACCACGACCTCGCCGAGGGTCTGGTGGGGCACGCCGACGGCCTGGGCGCTCTGCAGGTCGGGGTGGTGAAGCAGCTCGGTCTCGATCTCCACCGGAGACACGTTGGCGCCGCCGGTCTTGATGAGATCGTTCGTCCTTCCCACCCAATGCAGCTTGCCGTCGGCGTCGACGAACCCGGCGTCGCCGGTGGCGAAGAAGCCGTCGGTGTCGAAGACGTCCTCGGGCGCCACCTTGAGGTACCCCCTCATCAGCGTCGTGCCCTTGACCCGGATCTCGCCGGGAGTGCCGACACCGAGCGCCTCGCCGGTCTCCCGGTCGACAATGCGGACCACGTTGCCCGGAAGGATGCTGCCTTCGTTCCCGTCGCGTTCGGTGGGCGGCGTATCGGCCGGTGAGGAGCTGATGATGGTGAACGTCTCGGTGAGCCCGTAGGCGGCGCGCGGGCTCCAGACGTCGCCCACCGACACCGTGGGGTGACGACCGAAGCTGGTGAAGGCGACCACGTGCCGAAGGGAAGAAAGATCGGTGTCCAGCCAACGTGGATGAGTCTCCAGGGCGGCCAGCTGATGGGGCCAGGCGTGCGGCGAGGTCACCCGTTCCGACTCGAGGAGGGACAGCGCCGCGCCGGGCTCGAACATCTCCTGGAGCACGAGGCAGCCGCCCGCGGCCAACGTGGCCCCCATGACCATGCAGAAGCCGGCCGTCCAGAAGAAGGGGAAGGCACTCCATACCCGCACCCTCGGATCGAGGCGCAGCTGCTGGGCGAAACGCCAGCTCTGCAGGGCCGCAGCCCGATGCCCGTGGAGGACCCCCTTCGGCATCCCCGTCGAGCCCGAGGTGTAGATCACGAGGGCGTCGTCGAAGGGGGACACCGCCTCGGCCCGGTCGTCGAGCGCTCGGTCGGACACGTCCCTTCCGGCGGCCAGGAACGATTCGAAGTCGGGGGTCCCGAGGCACAGGCGGCGTCGCAAGTAAGCCAGACCGGCCTCCAATCCGGCCAGCTGCTCGTCGTAGGCGTGGTTGCCCAGCTCCGCCTGGTGGAGGACGACGGCCGTATCGGAGTGGGCGAGGAGGTAGGCGATCTCCGGCCGCTCGAAGAACGTGTTGACCGGGACGAGTACCCCCCCGACCATCGTGACGGCAAAGGCGGAGGCCACCCATTCCGGCCGATTGCCCATGAGCAGGCCGACCCGACTCCCCTTGTCCACACCGAGGGCCACGAGTGCCTTGGCCAACGCCCTCGTCTCGGCCTCGAGGTCGGCGTAGCTCCACCGTACGATGCCCCCGTCGCCGTCATGGCAGACGACCGCCTCCCGGTCTCGGTGGCGATCGGCGACCTCGCGAAGGAGCCCACCCAGGGTCAGGCTGCCAATGCCCTCCTCGCTGTCGGGCGGGGGGCCGGCGAACGTCCCCACCGCAGGCCTCATCCCGGTAGCTCGACCTCGACGGGGCCTTTGGCCATGAGCGAGCCGTTCTGGTTGGTCATGGTCACTTCGAGCGTGACGAGCGGCGCGCCCAGCATGGCGTCGTGGTGCGCGGCGGTCACCTCGGCGTCGATCAGGGTGAGGTCCCCGTCGAACGCCGGGAAGCGGTACTGCACGTTCGAATGGCGGATGTACGCCCCGTCACCGGCCCAGGCGGCGACGTAGTCCAACACCCAGGCGCCCATCGATGCGCCGTAGCCGTAGCCACGAGGCATGCCGATGAGCCGAGCGTGCTCTTCGTCGGTGTGGCCGCGGGACGGTCCGTGGTAGAGCCCGTCGCCCAGCTCGGGATCCTCCTCCGCGCCCTCCAGGTCACGGTCCATCTCCTCCAGCCATCCGGCCTCGCTCAGGTGGTCCGGCCCTTCGTGGAGCGTCGATCCCCAGACGGTGAAGGTGTAGGCCCGCCATTCGCTGGCCAGGCTCGGAAGCGAGTGGGGCCCGATGGGCCGGGTCGGCAGTTTCGTTCCGGCCTTGACAGAGTCCAGGGTGGGGCTCTCGGAGCCGGCCCGGCTCCGGATCCACTGGCGGCGATTGGCCTCGATGTCGTCGAGTTGCTGCGGCGTCCACGTCGGCACCGGCGCCGCCTGCTCGAAAAACCCGCGATCGCGGGCCACGTCCGCCCGGTAGCGCACAGCCGTCGACCATTGCCGGGCCACACGCTCGCTGCGCTGGTTGACATAGACGGTCTCGCCCCTCGAGAACATGGTCGGACCGGCAAACTTGGTGTCCGATACCTTGTAGTCGACGAACCGCCGGCGCATCGTCAGATGGTCGCCGGGATAGATGCGGGAACCGCCAAACCACCATTCGTCGCCGCCGAAGATCATGTGCGTGCCGGGAATATTGCCCACAATGGCAGGACCGGCCCCGTGACCCACGTCGCAGCAGATGGTGAACGACTGCGGGGCGACGATGCGGCCGAAAGCCGACCGATCTGCGTACTCGTCGTCGTAGTGGAGCGGGTTGGGATACTGCATCCCCTGCACCCACCGGCGGATGTCGGTGACGGTGACCGGCTCCTTCAGCTGGCCACCTCCCACCGGCTTGCCGATGTACCGGTCGACATCGCTCGTGTCGAACTCGATCTTCTCGTCGAGCTGAGTCATTGGACCACCTCCTGCTTTCGCATACTCACACATACCTCCTGGTCCCGCACCGGGCTGCCCATCCCGCCCGCACCGGCCACCAAAGGACGACGGGCCCTGAGCGCGACGATTTCGGTTACTGGTTGACGTCGATCACCACCCGGCCGCGGATGCGGCCGGCCACGATGTCGCCGGCCAGCTCGGGCACCCGGGCCAGGGGCTCGACCGACGTGAGCGAGTCGAGCAGGTCGAGGGGCAGGTCGCGGGCCAGGCGGTCCCATGCCGGCCGGCGGACCTCCGTGGGGCAGGACACGGATTCGACGCCGAGAAGCCGCACCGCTCGGAGGATGAAGGGCAGCACCGTCGTCGGCAGGTCCGAGCTGCCGACCAGGCCGCAGGCCGCCACCGATCCGCCGTAACGGGTCTGGCGGAGGACGGTGGCCAGCGTCTCGCCACCGACCACATCGACGGCGGCAGCCCATCGTTCCGATTCGAGCGGGCGTCCCTTTGGTGTGGACAGCTCGGCGCGGTCGACGAACTCCGCCGCCCCGAGCGACCGGAGGAACTCGTGCGTCTCGCTTCGGCCGGTCGAGGCCGTCACCGAGTAGCCGAGCCGGGCCAAAAGGGCGACGGCGATGCTCCCCACACCGCCGGCTGCCCCCGTGACGAGAACGGGTCCTTCGGCCCCCGGGGTGAGGCCTTCGTGCTCGAGGGCCAGCACACACAGCATCGAGGTGAGGCCGGCGGTCCCGACGGCCATGCACTGAAGGAGGCTGAGTCCCTCCGGGCGGTGCACCACCCACTCGGAACGGACGCGCTGGCGCTGGGTGAACCCTCCCGGGTGGGACTCCGACAGCCCCCACCCGGTGACGAGGACCTCGTCGCCCGGCTGCCAGGCCTCGGACGCCGACTCTTCGACCACCCCGGCCATGTCCACGCCACAGACCATGGGGAACCGGCGGACGATGCGGCCCTTGCCCGTGACGGCCAGCCCGTCTTTGTAATTGAGGCTCGAGTACTTGACCGCCACCGTGACGTCGCCCTCGGGGAGGTCGTCGTCGGCCAGTTCGGTGAGCGCACCCCGTGAAGAGCCGTCGACCTCCGTGGCCACGATGGCCGAAACCGTCATTCCTTCACCCTCCCTCGGGCCAGGCCGGCATCCACTCCAATCGCCCTTGTCTAATGCTGCGTGACCGGGCTTTGCCCCGGGCTGGCTCACCACCCCCGGTCACCGGAGTCCCCCGCCCTAGGGTCACACGGATGGTGACCCTCGGGACCATCGCCGCCACATCGTGCATCGTCCTCGTGGCCGCCGCGCTCCAGCGTGCCGTGGGCTTCGGTTTCGCCCTGCTGGCGGTGCCGCTCATGGCCTTCGTGGTCCCGACCAAGAGCGCGGTGGTCATCGTCTTCTTGAACGGGACCGTCACCAGCACTTGGTTGTTGATCCGGCTCCGGCATCAGGTCGAGTGGCACACCACCCGACTGCTGGGAGCCGGCACTGTCGTGGGCGCGCCGGCGGGGGTCGTCATCTTGACCGTGGTCTCGGCCATGACTCTTCGCCTGACCCTCGGCGTCGTGACATGTGTGGCGGCCGCCTGGATCATCATCTCCTCGCGCTGGTCGAACCGCCCGGTGCTCACCGCCCGTGCGCCCCGGACGGTCGCCTTGGGCGTGGCCAGCGGGGTCCTCAACACGTCCCTGGCCACCAACGGACCGCCGCTCGTCTACGAGCTCCGCCGCTCCGGTTTCCGCGACGACGGCTTTCGGGCCACGATCTCCGCCGCTTTCGTGATCTCGAACGTCATCGGCCTCCCGCTGCTGGCTGCGGCCGGGCTGGTCACCACCTTGGATCTGTCCTTGGCCGCCGCCTCGCTCGTGCCGTGCCTCATTGGAATCGCCCTCGGATCGTGGATCAGCACGCGGATGGAGACCGCCCACTTCATCTGGGCGGCCGACCTCCTCCTTCTCGCCACCGGCGCCGTGACCATCACCAAGGCCATCTCGTAGGACGCGCCGGTGGTCGTAACGGCGCCGGCCCCAAGCCCCGGATTCAACCCTGCGCCGGTCGGAGCCGAAACGAGCGCCGGCGTGACGGACGTGACCAATGGATCGCCGCCTGTCAAGATCGCCTGAGAGGGTGAGGCCCCGACCCCGAGGGACTAGATGCCAGATACCGCCACCGACCCGCAGCTCGAGGTCGACCTGACCGACGCCGAGCTCTACCGTCACGGCTTCCCCCACGAGGTGTTCACCGACCTCCGCCGCCACGACCCCGTCCACTGGCAGGCCTTTCCCGACGCCTTCCCGGGTCGCCACGACCCCGGCTTCTGGGTCCTGTCCCGCCATGACGATGTACAGGCGGCCAGCCGTGACGACGGCCTGTTCAACTCGTACGACGGTCCGACGCTGAGCCTCCAGTCCGAACTGCGCGGCACCATGCTGGTGAGCATGGACGGCAGCGACCACATCCGGATGCGCCGGCTCATCAACGCCGGGTTCACACCGCGGATGATCCGAAAGCTCGACGAGCGGACGCGGGCATGGGCCGTCGAGATCGTCGATGCCGCGCTGGCCATGGGGACCTGCAACTTCGTCCACGACATCGCCTACCAACTCCCCATGCACATGATCTCGGACATCGTCGGCATCCCGATCGAAGACCGCGAGTGGTTGTTCGCCCTCACCACCGACTTCCTTCGCGCCGGTGACCCCGAGTGGCCGGTCAGCCCGGAAGAGCAGCTATCCCTGCAGGTCGAGATGTTCGAGTACGCGCAGCGGCTCGGCCAGGCCAAGCGCTCGGACCCCCAGGACGACATCTGGACGATCCTCTCGACCGTCGAGGTCGAGGACGAGGACGGCAACCGCACGGCGCTCACGCAGGTCGAGCTCGACATGTTCTTCCTGCTCCTCGTCGGAGCCGGCAGTGAGACGACCCGCAACGCCCTCTCCCTCGGCCTCTTGACCCTCCTCGACCACCCCGACCAACTGCAGGACCTCCGAGCGGACCCGGGACTCCTCCCTGTCGCCACCGAGGAGATCCTCCGTTGGGCGTCGCCGGTCACCTGTTTCGCCCGGCGGGCCACGCGCCACACCGAGGTCCGTGGCGTGTCCATCGCCGAGGGGGACCGAGTCTCCCTCTGGTACCCGTCGGCCAACCGCGACGAGGAGACCTTCGCCGACCCCTTCCGCTTCGACATCCGGCGTACGCCGAATCCGCACGTGGCCTTCGGGGGCGGCGGGGCCCACTTCTGCCTGGGTGCCAACCTGGCCCGCAGGGAGATGCTCATCCTGTTGGAGGAGCTCTTGGCCCGCACCCGCGAGATAGAGGTGCTCGGGCCCCCCACCTACAGCGCCCTCGGCATCTACAACCCGATCCTGCTGGCCATGCAGGAGCTGCCGGTCCGGCTGGCTTGAGCGAGCCCGCAACGGGGCCGTCGGCCGCGGCGACAGGCGACGACCTCGCCGGCCTCCGAGTCCTCGACTTCTCCACCCAGATCGCCGGCCCCTACTGCTCGAAGCTGCTCCTCGATGCGGGGGCGGACGTCATCAAGGTCGAGCCACCCGAAGGCGACTCGCTGCGCACGTGGTCGGCGACCGGCGCCGACCTCGGTGGCCGGGACTCGGCCCTTTTCACCTTCCTGAACGCCGGCAAGCAGTCGGTGGTGGGCACGAGCACCGAGCCACACGTGGAAGCCCTCGTCGGGCAGGCCGACGTGGTCATCGAGGGGCACGGCCTCGAGTCCGACAACGGCGAGCGCCTGGACGTCGCATCCCTGCGCGCCGGCCATCCCGGTCTGGTCGTGGTCTCCATCACCCCTTACGGGCTCACCGGGCCGTGGCACGAACGGCGCGCCACCGAGTTCACCCTGCAGGCCGAGTGCGGATCCATCGGCATCCGGGGCGTCCCCGGCCGGGAGCCCTACCAGGCCGGCGGGCGGATCAGCGAGTGGGCGGCCGGCGCCTACGGCGCCCTCGCTGCCCTGGCCGGGCGATCCGGAGCCCGTCGAGGTGGGCGGGGCGAGCACGTCGACCTTTCCATCCTCGAAGTGGCCAACATCATCTTCACCAACTTCTCCGAGGCCATGAACCGGCTCCTGAACGGAGGGCCCGGCCGCCCCGAGCACGCCTTGCTCGCCCCCTCCGTGGAGACGCCGTCCATCGAGCCGTCGGCCGACGGCTACGTGGGCTTCTGCACGAACGCCCGTCAGCAGTTCAACGACTTCCTGGTCCTCATCGACCGGCCGGACCTGTTGGCCGACGAAGAGCTCGGCACCGTGGCCGGCCGGGCCATGCGCTTTGCCGAGTGGACCGCCATCGTCCACGCCTGGTGCTCGACGCGAACCACCGAAGAGATCTGCGAGCAGGCGGGGCTGCTGCGCATCCCGGTGTCACAGGTCTGCAACGGCGAGACGGTGACCGCCCACGACCAACTGCGGGCGCGGGGGGTCTACCGGCCCGACGCCGGGGATCACTTCCTGCGACCTCGCCGGCCCTATCTCATCGACGCCGCCGAACCACCCGCTCCCCGGCCAGCGCCCCCACTGGTTCCTTCGCCCGAGCCCGGCCGGCAACCCGTGGCCTTCGCCAACCGGGCCGGCGACCCGGCGACGGGCCAGACAGATCCTGACGCCCCGGCTCTGCCCTTGTCGGGGCTGCGGATCCTCGACCTGACGGCCTGGTGGGCCGGACCGGCCGCCACCCATCTGCTCGCCACCTTTGGCGCCGAGGTCGTCCACGTCGAGTCGACCAGGCGACCTGACGGCATGCGGATGATCGGGGGGCCGATGGCACCCCACTTCCCGAGATGGTGGGAGGCGAGCCCGCACTTCCTCTATGCCAATAGCAACAAGCTGGGCATCACGCTCGACCTCACCACGACGGAGGGCATGGAGATCCTCGAGCGTCTGGTCGGCTGGTGCGACGCGGTGGTCGAGAACTTCACCCCCCGCGTCTTCGACAACTTCGGGCTCAGTCGGGAATGGGTCGAAAAGGTCAACCCGAGGGCCGTGCTCCTGCGGATGCCGGCCTTCGGGCTCACGGGACCATGGCGCGATCGTCCCGGTTTCGCCCAGACCATCGAGCAGCTCTCCGGCTTGGCCTGGATCACGGGGCACACCGATGACCAACCCCGGGTGCCCCGGGGGCCCGGCGATCCCATCGCCGGCGTCCACGGCGCCATCGCCCTCCTGGTCACCTTGGTCCGCAGCCGTCGATCGGGGCGCGGCCACCAGGTCGAAGTCCCGCTGGCCGAGGTCGCCCTCAACGTCGCCGCCGAGCCGGTGGCCGAGTTCACCGCCTACGGCAACCGGATGGACCGCCAGGGCAACCGATCGGCGTTGGCCGCCCCCCAGGGCCTCTACCCATGTGCCGACACGGGCTCCCCCACCGCCGGATGGCTGGCCCTGTCGGTCGCCACCGATGACCAGTGGCGGGCACTCCGCGGTGCACTGGGCCAGCCCCGGTGGGCCGCCGACCCCGCCCTCGACACCCGGTCCGGGCGGCTGGCCGCCCACGACCTCATCGACGGCCACCTCACCGAGTGGACTCGCACCCGCCGGCGGGCCGAGCTCGCAAGTGAGCTCCGGGCCCTCGGCATCTGCGCCTCCGAGGTGGCGGACCCGTCCCGCCTCTTCGAGACGAACCCGCAACTCCGGCACCGGGCCTACTTCGAGCGACCGGATCATCCCGTGGTGGGGCCGGTGCCCCTCCCATCGCTCCCGTTCCGCTTCGCCGGGATCGACCACTGGCTCCGCAGTCCGGCCCCGACCCTCGGCCAGGACAACGAGGCCGTCCTCTGCGACAGGATCGGCCTCACACCGACGGAGCTCGGCCAACTCGAGGCCGACGGGGTAATCGGCACGACCCTCGTCGGCCACCGCGGCTCGTGAGGTGTCCGGCGTAGCATCGCCACCGTGATCCGCCAGTCGACCCCCATGCGGTACGACGGAGAGGTGGCGGTGGTCACCGGGGCCTCGTCCGGCATCGGCCGGCGGCTGGCCGTCGACCTGGCCGAGAGCGGTGCCATCGTCGTCGGCCTCGCCCGACGTGGCGACCTGCTGGCCGACCTCGATGTCGAGCTCAAGAAACGCTCACCGAAGAGCTCGACGCGGGTCTGCGACGTGGCCGACGGCGACGTCTTCCGGGCGGCCCTCCACGACGTCGAGCGCGACCTCGGACAGATCGACATCCTGATCAACAACGCCGGGACCGAGCAGCTCACGCCGGCCGCCGACGGGCCGACCGAGGCTTACCGTCGCATCTTCGACGTCAACTTCTTCGGAGTGGTGACCGGGACGCTCACCGTGCTCGGTGGCATGCTGGCCCGCCGGTCGGGGATCATCGTGAACGTCTCCTCGGACTCGGGTCGCGCACCCGAGCCCGGTCATTCCGCCTACGCCGCATCCAAGGCGGCCGTGTCCGCCTTCACCGAGTCGGTAGCCCACGAGGTGGCGGCACAGGGGGTCCACGTGCACGTGCTCTACCCGGCCTGGGTGCCGACGGCCATGGGAATGTCGGGAAACGAAGATGGCGGGAACCTGCCCCCGAAGGCGGTGCGGCGGACAGAGGAGCAGATCTCGGCGCTGGTGCGGGCTCGCATGGGTGGCAAGCGCATCGAGATCAACGCCGCCGCCCTTCCTCTTCTCGCCCCGATCGGTCGGACGATCGCCCCTGTCTCCTACCAGAAGGCCATGCGCCAGCGCGCCCACTGACGCCCGGCCCCACTCAGTGGGCATGCTCGCTCCGATGTGGTGGGGCCCGGATGCGGTCAGGGCCACGCAACCGTCGAAGTCGTCGAACCGGGACCCGCCCAGGCCGGGGGCGGTGAGCGGGGGCGGTCGAGATCGTCCGCCCGTGGGCCGCGCCGACCATCGGACGACGTGCAGTGATCCCGACGGTGGCAGAGTGTGGCCATGGCCGATCAACCGGTGCGTCACGTCGTTGTCCTCGCCCCCATGCCCCTCGAGATGGACGCCATCGTGGCCGCCTTCGGGCTGCACCCGACGGACGAGGACGACGGGCGCCGCGTCGGAGCTGTCGGGCAGTCCCGGGTCACGGCTGTCCATACCGGCATGGGCCCGCCTGCCACACGGGACGCCCTGCACCGGATGCTCGACGACGGAGTGCCCATCGACCATGTGATGATCGCCGGCATCTGCGGCGGGCTCGACCCCGACCTCCCGGTGGGCACCGTGATCAACCCGGAACTGGTCGTCGACCACTCAACCGGCAGCTCCTACCGACATACGCCGCCCGGTGACGAACCCCTTTCCGGCAAGCTCGTCACCACCGAACAGGCCACGCTCGATCCCGAGCTCAGCCGGCGGTTCTTCGACCACGGGTGCATCGCCGTGGACATGGAGACCGCGGCCGTTGCTGAGGTCTGCGAGGCAGAAGGCCGTCCCTGGTCCGCCTACCGCTGCATCGGTGACCGAATCTTCGACGGTCTGCTCGACGATCGGGTCCTGGCCATGACCAACCCGGACGGGTCGGGCAATCCCGAGGAGATGCGCCGGCTGCTGGCCGAGGACCCGGGCTTGGCCGACAAGCTCACCCGGCTGGCCCACGACACGAGCCGTGCCGCCCGGCTGGCCGCCGAGGCCGCCGTGCGCGGATGCCTGACACTCGACGGCGTCGAACGGTGATCGTCTTCGATGACCTCGAGGTCGAGGAAGAGCGGCTGGAGGGCATCCTCGCCGCCCTCGATCACCAGTCCTGGTTGCATCCCTCCGCCGCGCCCGGGTGGTCGGTGGCCGACGTCGTCCTGCACCTGGCCCAAAGCGAGGAGATGGTAGTGGCCAGCGCCCGGTCCTTCGTCTCCGATCTTCGGGAGGGAATCTCCGGCGAGACTCTCGACCAGATCATGGGGGCCATGGTGGAGGCGGAGCGCGACGAACCGGAGAAGGTCTTCGAACGCTGGCGGGCGGCGCGGCGAAGCACCCTCGAGCTGTTGTCTGAGGCAGACCCCTCGTCCCGGATTGCCTGGGCCACGAACCCGCTTTCGCCGGCCACACTGGCCACCACCCGATTGGCCGAGCACTGGGCCCATGCCCTCGACATCGCCGAGCCGTTCGGCATCCACCTCGAGGACACGGCGCGGCTACGCCACGTCGCCTGGCTGGGCCACCGCACGCTTCCCTACGCGTTCAGCCTGGCCGGGGTGACACCGGTCGACGTGAGGTGCGAGCTCACCGGGCCGGTGGACGAGCGATGGGAGTTCGGACCGGAGTCGGCCCGCTCGCGGGTCTCGGGGCCGGCGGGCGACTTCTGCCGCGTCGGCGCCCAACGCCTTACCCCCGATCGTTCACGTCTGGAGACGAGCGGCCCTGACGGCGAGCGCGCCCTGCGGCTGTTGCGCAACTACGCCGTCTGAGACGAACGCGGCCGGTTCACCCGTCGCCGGCGGCTCCACCCGCCGGGCCGGCCACCACTCCGGGGCCGAGCCGAGTCCGCAACTCGGCTTCGTAGTCACGCACTGCCGGCCCCGCGTACTGTGCCTTCAGCATCTGGAGGTTCGGATAGCCGGCGTCCCGTTCGGCGTCCCACTCGTCGGCGAACCGCCCACTCTCGATGTCGTCGCACAAGGCCCGCATGGTCGAGGACACGTCGAGGTGGTCATAGCGGCCACGCCGGCTGAGCTGCCCGTACTGGCTGGTCGGTGAATGGAACTCGGACTGCACGGCGTACCCGACCTCGCGGAGCAGCCGGTAGGTGCGCTCGACCTCGCCGGAGAGTACGAGCTCACAGACGATGGCCTCGATCGGGATCCCGTGCTCGACCATCGTCTGCACGAAGGCGTTGTTGACGGCGGTCAGCGCCGGCGACAGCACCTGCTCGACCCCGAGGTCGAGCACGGCTTCCTGCATGGCCGTGAGCTCGATCCCTCCCTGGCGGAGGGCACCGACGGCCCGGGCCACGGCCAGCACCCGCGGCCAAGCCCGCCCGGTCACATCCCGGTGCACGCCAACGGCTGAGATGAATCCGACGCCCTCCTCGTAGCAAAGTCGAACCTCGGGCCCGAGCATGCGGGGCGCCACCATCCCGGCATCGCCGTCCGGCGTCAGCCGCCCGAAGGCGAGGTTGTAACCGGACGCCACGATGATGCAGGACGAAGGGCCGGGCCGCAGCCCGATCAGCGGCACCACGTCGTCGGGCACGAGCACGCAGATGACGTCGGCGTCGTTGGCCCGCTCGACGTCATGGGCTTCGAACCCGTCCGCCTCGGCCCGCTCGCGGGTGGCGTCCCGGCGGACGCACACCAAGGGCGCGCACCCGCTGTCCCGGAGGTTGAGGGCCCACGAGCGGCCCTGGTTGCCGTAGCCGATCACGGCCACCTGCTCGCCCGCGAGCGCCGCGGGGTCGGCATCCGTCTCGTAGTAAATCGTCGTCATGTGGCGATTATTGCGGCTGAGCGGTATCCGGCGTGCCGCCTTCGGCCGAGGCGTCCACTTCAGCGCTTGTCATAGTTGGCCAGGAAGCCGCGAGGTCGATCTCGCGCTGGCGGACCAGCTCCTCCAACCACCAGGTTGCCGGACAACGCCGAGCACGCCTGCGCCGGGCAGAACTGGATAACCCAGGCTCGCCGGAGCCGGCCGGTCGTGTTGGGCCCGCTCCGGTGCAACAACAGCGAGGAGATGACGAGCACGCCCCCCTTGGGCACGGGCGCGGCCACGCCTGGCTCATCCCCGTCGTAGCCGACCCGGAACGGGCTGTCGCCGTCGCCGTGGTGGCCCATCGTCCCGGAGCGGTGTGACCCCGGGACCACCCACAGGCACCCGTTCGACTCATCGGCATCGTCGAGGGCCAGCCAACACGTCATGTACTCCTCGGGCTCGAGGGGCGTGTAGCCGTTGTCCTGGTGCCAGGGAAGCCTCAGTGCGCGTTTGTGGTGGCTTGGCCACGCCCTGCTCCCACTAGAGGCGGGCCGATGGGCCGACGACGGGGAGGACGATGCCGGCCCACCGCGGGTCGGTGGCCACCGACCGGAGTTGATCGCTGGCCAGGTGCAGCATCGGCCGGTAGGAAAGCGGACCGTCCGAAGGTTTGCCCAGCGGGAGCTCGATCGGCGCCGCTTCGAGGTGCCCGACGATCTCGTCACACTCGGCAGCCGAAAACACGTCGGAGGCAAGGAACCAGCCGACCTCTTCGAATTGGCAGGGCTGTTCGCCCACCGCCTGCACCATCGCCGTCACCTCACTCGACCGTCGATTCCTCCATCTGCCGCCCTCGCCGCATCGAGGCACACCATCGACCACCACCCAGCCCCCGCCAACTGCTTACCCTCCCGCCGCCTCGGCGTCCTACGCTCCCGCCGTCGACCAGCTGCCTAAGCTCGTCGGCTTTGGAGGCGGAGGTCAGCATGAGCAACGGAAGCCTGAGCGCGGAGGAACAAACGACTCGCCGGCTGGCCATACGCGACCTCATGCCCAAGACCCCCTATCTGGCCAGTCTCGGGATCGTCATCGATCGCTACGAGCCCGACGAGGCGACCGTCCGCCTCCCCTTCCGCGACGACCTCACCAACGACGGAGTCCGCTACCACGGTGGCGTGATCGCCACGGTCCTCGACACCGCGGGAGCGGCCGCCGCCTGGTCCAACCACGACTTCGACCGCGGCACCCGAGCGTCGACGGTGGCCATGTCCGTGCAGTACGTCGGCGCCTGTCAGACGTCCGACCTTCTCTGTCATGCCCGGGTGACGCGCCGGGGCCGCGATCTCATCTTCACCGAGGTCACCGCCACCGACGCCGAGGGGAAGGTCGTCGCCCAAGGGATCCAGACCTACCGGATCGTCTGACCCCGCGCCGGCCGACGAGGACCTCTACCGGACAAGGACGACTCGGGTCCTTACCGGACAGGCGTCCTCGGCCGTGGCCGCCGACCGATAGCTCGGGTTGGCCGCGCCCGTTCGCCCTGTGGCCGGTGGTGCCCTGCGGGTGATGGGCTGGTCAGGTGGAGCTGGCAGCCGTCAGCCGGACGCCGTGCAGGGTTGCGGTGGCCAGCACACGGCCGGCGGCGTCGGAGACTTGGGCCGCATCGAACGTCGCGTCGGCCGACAAAGTGATGGGCGCGGCCCAATAGCCGTATCCCTTGGACAGCGAAAACCGCCCCACGGTGATGACCCGTCCGTCCGATGCCCGCAGCTGGCACTGCACCGTGGTGTCACCGTGCCCGATGGCCAGCGCCATCGAGATCCACGGATCGGATCCGGTGTCGACGACCACCTGTCCCACCTGATGGCGATCGGCGGCCAGCTTGGCTACCACGACCTGACCTGTGGCCACCGCCGTCGATGGACCGCCCGCTTCACCGATCGCCCAGCCGACGGCGCCGACCACCAGGGCCAACACCGCGGCCGCAGCCGCCCACAGCGGTCGACGGTGCACCACGCGCACCGGAGCCGGTCGCCCCTCCTTCACCTCCTCGAGCCGAGCGAGCAGCCGAGATTCGAAGCCGGCAGGTGGCTCGACCGCCGGGGCCAGCACCGCCATCATGTCGGCAACGTCGCTGAGCTGCCCCAGCTCGCGGCGGCAACTTGGACAGTCCTGGAGATGGGCAAACGCCGTCGTCCGGTCGCGGGCGTCGGTCACCCCGAGGGCAACCTCGGCCTCGAGCTGGTGGAATTGTTCGCACGTCATCTCATTCATGGTCTGCCCCTGTTCGAACGAGCACGTCCCGCAGCCGGTGCATGGCGGTGCGGATCCTGGTCTTGGCCGTCCCGAGCGGGATGCCCTCACGGCTCGCCACCTGCGACGCCGACATGCCCGCGATGCCGGCCAGCACGATGGCCCGCGCCTGCTCGGCCGGCAGCCGGCGAAGTGCGGCACGGAGTTCGCCCACCGACTCGTCGAGCACGGCCTGGTGCTCGGGGCTGTCCCCTCCGGCGCCGATCCGGGCCATGAGGACCGCAGGGTCGACCGGGGACGGACGCCGGACCCTCATGGCGTCGATGGCCAGGTTCCTCGTGATGGCCGACAGCCAGACGGACACCGAGCCTCGCCGCTGGTCGTAGGCGTGGCCGTGGCACCAGGCCCGCTCGAAGGCCTGCTGGGCCACGTCCTCGGCAATGCCAGCCTCGCCCACCACAGCCAGGGCCACCCCGAAGAGCTTGGCCTGGAAGCGCCGGACGAAGGCCACGGTCAACTCGGCCTCTCCTGCCGCGTAGCCGGCGAGCAACGTCTCGTCGGGAAGCTGCTCCACCGGGAGGCCGACGGGTCGGTTGCCGTCGGACATGGCGGTACGGTCAGGCCTCGGCGCCGGGATCAGTAGCCATAGCCGCCGCTACCACCGGCCGAGGTCGAACTGGTGGTCGACGACGCCTTGGCTTCGACGGCCATCCCGTTCGTGCCCACGACCCACCAGTAACCGCCGAACGTGATCTTTCCCTGGCCGTTGGCCTGGCCCGGCGCCCGGTCGCCAATGAAGGTGTAGAGCGGCCAGTGGTTGTAGGTCACCTGGGTGCTCCCGTCGGGGTTGCGCACCGTACCGAGCAGTGACGCCTTCACCCCGGATCCGGCCGTCGGGTTGCCGCTGGCCACGAGCGCTGGCCAGGCCGCGGCGCACGAGCTGGTGCATGTGTTGGTCGACTGCTTGTCCGTCGTGAACAGGTAGAGCGTCCGCCCCGACGAGTTGACGAGGATGGTGCCGAGCCCCGGTACGACCGCCGTGTCGACCACCGCGGTGGAGCCCGAAGCGGTCGATGACGTGGTGGTCGATGACGTGGTGGTCGTCGTCGAGCTGTTGGCCGTCGGCGAACTGCTGCAGGCGGCGGCCACGATGCCGACGGTCACGAGCGCAAGACCGATTCCCACCCGGCGCATTCCTCGCCGGGGTTTCCCACTCCTGCTCTGTGTCGGTGTCCGCGCCATGATCACACTCCCCGTTTGGGCTCGGCTCCTCCACAGACGTCGGAATCAGCCGGCTCGGTGGAACTACGGGCCAGCGCCCCGATCGGATTGCCGGCCCGAACGCCGCCGTGGCCGAATCATTGCATTGACACCCACCGGCGAGCGATCACCACCATGAGTGGTCGGGGTCAACCGGTCGGTAAGGGCGCCCCGGGGACCGGTCTCGCACGGCTGAGGGAAGGCCAGACAGAGCCCGGCCGGCTACGACGCTCGGGCCGCCTCGGCCACCCGTCGGCCAACAGCCCGGCGTTGGCCGCGCTCGAGGGGGGCGGGGTGTCCGTACAGGTAGCCCTGGGCGAAGTCGCAACCGAGGTCCTCGAGAAGACGGGCGTGCTCTTCGGTCTCGACCCCCCCCGCCACCACCTTGAGCTCGAGCATGTGGGCCATAGGGATCAGTGCGGCGACGATGGCCTGGCTTCGGCGTCGGCAGCCAAGTTGCTCACGAACGAACGGTCGATCTTGAGCGCGGTCACCGCCACCTGACGCAGGTAGCTGAGCGACGAGTAGCCCACCCCGAAGTGTGATCGACGACCAGTTCAACATCGTAATGGTCAATCGGGCCACCGAAGCCAAGAGGGCGTCGGTGGCGTCGTCCAGGCAGGGGCCCGCGGCGGCCCGGACGGTGCCTCGACCCCTTCGTTTTCCGAGGCGGGGAAGGCCCTGGCTCAGCCAATCTCGTTGACGACAGGAACGGTCGGGATGGCGCCGGCCGGGCATGCCCGCGGATCCCAGGGTTCGAGGTTGGACGTCGACGGTGACGCCGGAGCCAGGGCCCCGGATGCCTCGGAGGTGCTGACCGGCGCGGTGGTCGGCGTGGTGGTCGGAGCCGGTGCCGCGGGGGACGACGAGCTGGTGTGCGCACTCGTGCCAGGCGCGGTGGTCGACGTCGGGGGCGCAGGTGGGTTGACGGCGAAGTCGGTGCCGGTCACGACGGTCACCTGAGCCCCGTCGATGACCTGACCGGGGTTGTAGGCCATGATGACGGCCCCCGTCATCGATCGAGTCACCGCCTCGGCCGCCGCTTCGGTGGCCGGCGACCGCGACCCGTAGTAGACGACCGTCTCGGCCACATCCCCGACCGGCTCCGCCTCGCCGATCCCGACAGTGTGGAACCCGAGCGCATCCAGCGCCGAGCTCGTGTCGCTCCCGGCGTCGTCGGTGCCGCTCCCGTTGACCACCGACACGGTGACCGTGGCCGGGGACGGCAATGGTGCCCCGGTCATGGAGTCGGTAGCCGCGTCGATCCCGAGCACCTGGTCGATGGTGGCCTGGTCCTGGGCCTCGGCCGGGAACTCGGCATCCCCGTATCCGGATCCCTTGTAGATCAGGCCGCCGCCGGCACCGTCGGGATCGGTGACAACCGAGACGGGGAGGGTGAGCTGCGGGACGCTGTTGGGGTTGACCGAGTGGAAGTCGAGCACGAGGTCGGCCATGTCCGTCACCGGCCAGTTCTCGTCGAAGCTGAGGTCGGCTTTGACCGAGTTGATCAGATTGATGTCGGTGATCGGGTTACTAAGGCCGCGTTTGGCCGCCGTCGCACCGAGGACGCGAAGGAACTCGTGGTCGCGCCGGATGCGGGCGAGGTCGCTCAGGGTCTCCTGGGGCCAGTAATAGGCGTAGGGGGTCGTGATGCCCGGCGCCTGGTACTGGAGGTGCCGGGCCCGCACGACGGCGAGGGCCTGCGTCCCGTCGAGGTGGACACAGCGTGCCGCCTGGACGTTCAGCCCCGACTCGGCGTCGTACACCGACATGGGGAAGGACATGTTGATGCCGCCCAGTGCGTTGACCACGTTGGCGAACTGGTCGAAATTGAGGGAGACGGTGTGCTGGATGGGGATCCCGAAGTCCTCTTCGATGCTTGCCACCACCTGGCTCACCCCCTCGAACAGGCCGGCGTCGATCTTGTTGGGGCCCTCTGCCCGGGCATTGGGCACGAACAGGTCGCGGGGGATGGACAGGAGGGCCAGTCGGTGGTGGGTGGGGTCGACGTGGAGGATCATCATCACGTCGCTGTTGACTCCGTTGACTCCTTCCGAGCACAGCCCGTAGGCCGGGTTCTGGACGGTCAGTGAGCACCGCGAGGTGGATCCCACCATCAGGATGTTCTCGGTGCCCGCCTCCTCGCCGGAGGTCAGGGCTCCGACCAGACCGTTCACGCGGATTCGGTGGAGGTCGTGGGTCAGGTAGTAGGTGTAGCCGGCGCCGCCGGCTACCAGAACCAGCAGGACGGAGAGAGCGATGACCACCCCCCTCCGCACCCACGACTTCGGTCGGCGGTGTACGGCGTGGCGATGACGGGCCCGATCGCCGTCGCGATCGAAACCCTCGGCCTCGGTGGACGACGGGCCGTCGTGTCCCGAGCCGTCGGTGACGGTGACCACCGAGGACGTGCCGCTGGAGTTCGACGCCGTGGGGAGGGACGGCGTCGGACGGACGCCGTTCGAGCGGCGGTGGCGCCGGATCTCCTCTTCGAGGGCCACCAGCCCGGCCTCGTTGGCCACCCGAGGGGCTCCGGGCCGGCGCTGCATCTGCTGGCCGAGGGCAGCCAGCCCGTCTTCATTGGGCACGGCCCCGCCCCGCCGCGCCGGCGGCTCATCGGGCAGCTGGTCGCCCAGGGCGCGCAGCCCTTCCTCGTTGGGGACGGGGCCCCGGCGGCCCCTACCAGGAGCCCGCCCCCACCCGGCGCCGCTGCTCATGGGGCGCAACCGTACTCATCGGCTCGCGGCTCATCGGGCACTTCCGGGGAAATGGCACCTGTCGGTGGTGGTGAGGGGTGGCCGAGCAGGGGCCCGGCGACGACCGGGTCCGTCGATTGACCGTCTTTTTCGCCTGCCCCCTTCGCCCCCCTCAGGTCGCCTTGCCCCACCAGTCGATCCAGGCGCCGTGCTGTTGCACGGAGGCAAGAGGCTGTCCGGCGGTCAGGCGGCCGTCGTCGAAGAAGACGGCCCCGAGACTGTGCTCACCGGCCACCGCCCCGTGGTCCAGGGCGGGGATCTCCCCGACGGTGACGGCGTCATCGGCCACCAACCAGGCGATCGGTCGTCGGCGGGAGGCCTCCGACAAGAGGGTGATGTACGCCACACGCTCCTCCCGACCGAAATAGGAGAACGACCAGCTGTTCATGACCACGGCCGTGGCCGTCGGCGCCCGCTCGTCCACTTCGTCCAAGAGTCGGGCGAGCCCAGTGAGGGCTTGGCCCCGTCGGACAGGAGGAGGCGACTCTTGGGCGAGCCGAATGGAGGCCGCCGTCCGGTCCAACCGTCCGCTGTCCGGCCACACGCAGGCGAGCAGCCAACGGGCGTCGTCGCCGTCGGCCAGGTCGACCGGCTCCCGATCCAACCCCACCCGCCAGAGGAACGGGGGGAGCCGCGACGCGATGGGCGGTGAGCCGCCGATCACCCGGCAGTCGACGTGCACCGGCGAGTCGGCTGACCCGGTGGCACCGTATTGGCCATAGTCGAGCCGGTAGCGGTCGCCAACGAGATTGAGCCCGGCACTCGCCCCCACGTCGAGGAGGGCGAGGTCGCCCGGCCGCTGGGCGGCGATCCAGGTGAGGCCGGGCCCGAGCATTCCGGTCCGCCCGCAGTCGTTGGTCTGGACGCGCCGGACGGCGAGCAGGGCGGCGATCTCATCGCCATGGTCGCGGCAGATCTCGAGGAAGAGGGGCACCGGGTCGGCCGCAGAGTGGCCGGCGTAGACCTCGGCCAGGGGGTGGTCGAGCCCCTCGAGGAGGCGGTAGTGGACGGCGGCCAGGAGGACCGGGGGCAGGTGCGCCTCCGGTGGCGCCTCCCGCACGAGGCCCAGCACGTCGGCGTCGACCGAGACCCCCTCGGCGATCCGCTCGTAGAGGGGTGAGTAACCGCGGAACTGGTGACGTGCGAACCACGCCCACAGACGGCCGAGGTCGTCGGTGGGACTTTCGACCGGCGGGCTCATCGCAAGGCGGGGAGGCGCGCCTCGACCAGGTTCGGCCCCGGCGTGGAGAGGGCGCGGGCCAGCTGCTCGCCGAAGTCGTCCGCCGTCTCGGCCCGGGTGGCGGAGAGGCCCAGTCCGGAGGCCAACCGGACGAAGTCGATGGAAGGCCCGCCGAGGTCGAGCATCTCGCGAGCACGGGGTCCGGCCACCGCCCCGACCCGGTCGAGCTCCATGTTGAGCACCGCGTAGGACTGGTTGTTGAGCAGGATGGTGGTCACGTCGAGACCTTGGCGGGCCATTGTCCACCACGACTGCAGCGTGTAGAGCGCGCTGCCGTCCGCCTCCAAGGCGACCACCCGGCGATCTCGGGCGGCGCTGGCCGCACCCACCGCCACCGGCAGACCCTGACCGATGGCCCCTCCGGTGAGACAAAGCCAGTCGTGGGGTGGCGCGCCGGCCGTCGCCCCCGGTGCCCACAGTCCGGCGGTGTTCCCTTCGTCGGAGACGATGGCTCCCTCGGGCAGCAGCGCGCCGAGGGCCCGGCACACGGCTTCGGCGGTGAGCGGCCCGTCAGGGAGCTCCGACGGGGCGAGCGGCTGTCGAGGGGCGGGCACGCCGGTGCCCACGAGGGATGTGAGGGCGCCCACCGCGGCGGCCAGGTCGTCCTCACCGGCGGCCAGCGGATGGACGGTGCAGCCGTCGGGCACCAGATCGCTGGCCTTGCCCGGGTAGGCGAAGAACGACACCGGCGACGCCGAATCCACCAGGACGAGATGACGGAGCCCGTCGAGCTGCATGGCCACGAACTCGGCCAGGTAGGCCAGGCGCTCCACCGGTGGTCGTCCGGCGCCGCGTTCCAACCGGGCCGGGAACGTCTCGCACAGCAGCTTGGCCCCGGTGGCTGCGGCCAGGTCGGCCACCTGACCGAGCACGGGCTCGACGCAGGCCCGCCCGCCGATCAACAACGCGGCAGGCTCCCCGGCGCGCAAGGCCTTGGCTGCTTCGTCGACCATGGCGTCGTCGGGCGGGCGCCCGAGTGGGGACGATGCCGCCGACACCGCGCCGGGGGAGCGGACGCGACCGCCATCCGACCACGAGACGTCGGCCGGGAGGATGAGGGTGGCCACCGACCCTGGCGGGCCGCCCGCCGCGGCCACCGCCGCCGCCGCGTCGCTGCCGACGGCCAGCGTCGTCCGGCTCGAGCGTACGAAGGTGGACACGTTGCGGGCCACGGTCTCGATGTCGGACTGGAGCTGCGCGTCGTAGCGCTGGTGCGAGAGAGCGTGGTCGCCGACGATGTTGACCACGGGGCTACGGGCCCGTCGGGCGTTGTGCAGGTTGGCCAGGCCGTTGCCCAACCCTGGACCGAGGTGGAGCAGAGTGGCCGCCGGCCGGCCGGAGATTCGCGCGTAGCCGTCGGCCGCGCCGGTGGCGACGCCCTCGAAGGTGGCGAGGACGCCATGCATGTCGGTGACCTGGTCGAGGGCAGCGACGAAGTGCATCTCGGAGGTGCCGGGGTTCATGAAGCAGTGGTCGACCCCGTGCGCCACCAGCGTGCGGATGAGCGCCTCGGCACCGTTCACGGGGCCACCTCCGCCCGCAGGTCGGAGGTGACACCGGCCTCCAAGATGGTCTCGGGGTTGAGGATGCCGTAGGGGTCGAAGGCGACTTTGATGCGGCGCATGAGGTCCAACTTGGCCGGATCCTCGAGGGCGGCGAGGTAGGGCCGCTTGAGCTTGCCGATCCCGTGCTCGCCGGAGATGGCACCGCCCAACGACCGCCCGGCAGCCATGATGTCGCCGATCAACCGGTGACGGGCGTCGGGATCGGACTGCCAGACGGAGAGGTGGACGTTGCCGTCACCGGCGTGGCCGCACCCGACGACCAGCGAGCCGCTGGCCGTGGCCAGCTCGGCCACCGACTCGAGGTAGTCGGGGATGGAGGCTCGGGGCACGACAACGTCGACGATGTCGTCCGCCCCACTCGCCTTGGACGCCCAGAAGGCTCGCTCGCGGGCCGCCACGAGCTGGGCACCGGCCTGGTCGGGCAGGACGTAGACGTCGAGGGCACCCAGGGTGGCGATCTCCTCGGCCAGGACTTGGGTGTCCTCCTCCAACCGGGTGAGGTGGTGGTCCTCGAGCACGACGACCAGGTAGGCGAGCGTCTGCGCACGCACCTCGTCGGGGATGCCCAGGTCGATACCGGCGGCAGCGGTGATCCCGGCCATCGACAGAAGATCGATGTACTCCACCAGCAGCGGGGAGATACCCCCGCCCACGATGCGGGGGACGGCCTCGGCGATCCGGCGCACGGTCGGGAACGGGGCAAGGAGGGTGCTGTGATGCTCGGGTCGCGGATGGAGCCGCAGGACGGCCTGGGTGACGAGGGCCAGGGTTCCCTCCGAGCCGATGACCAACTGCGTGAGGTCGTAGCCGCTGGTCGATTTCACGAACTTCCCGCCCGAGACGACCACCTCCCCCGTGCCCAGCACGGCCTCGATGCCGAGGACGTGGTGTCGGGTCACGCCGTACTTGACCGCCCGCATGCCGCCGGCGTTGGTGGCCACGTTGCCACCCAGGCTGGCCGACTGCTCCCCGGGGAACACCGGGTAGATGAGGCCCTCGGGGCGGAGCGCCTCGTCCAGTTGGGCCAGGGTGACCCCCGGCTCGACGACGGCCACGTGGTTGGCCAGGTCGATCTCGAGGATCCGGTTCATCCGCTCGAAGGAGATGACCACGCTTCCCTCGACCGGGATGCAGGCACCGGACAGCCCGGTCCCCGACCCACGGGCGACGAGCGGCACGCGCTCGGAGACGGCCGCCTTCACGATGGCCACCACCTCCTCGGTCGAGTTGGGGCGCACGACGGCCATCGGGAAGACGTGTGGGGCACCGAGCGCCTCGTCGTGGGTGGCGTCCTCGTCGATGGCGCCCGGCCCGTCGACGTTGCCGGCACCGACGATGTCGGCCAGCGCCTCGACGATCAACAGATGACCTTCGCTGACGGGCCGGCGGCACCGACCGCCGGGCCCGACCGCATCCGATGCTCTTTCGGCAACGTCGAGCTCCTTTCCCCGATCTGCGGGACAACGCTAACGAGGCCTCCCCACCCTCGCCCTCCTGCCGGTCCGTCTCAGGCCGGGCTGGGCTTTCTCGGCACCGCGGCCGGCATGCCCCCGGCCGAGGCCGACCGGTAGGCGGCGTCGACCAGAGCGTGGGCCTGCCAGGCATCGGCGAAGCCGGGGCTGGCCGGTCGGCCGGCCCGCACCGCCCGGACGAAGGACCGGTCGGCTAGGTACTGGTAGAAGAGGAGGTCCGTCCGGACGACGCCGGCAACCGCGAAGTGCGATCGCCGGAGTTTGTCGAGGTCGGGCCGTTCCGCCGGGGACCCCGGTCGGTGGATGGCCATCGAGTCCTCGGGCGCACCGATGATGAAGTCACCGGTGGTCTCGACCGTTGCCTGCTCGAAGAAGACTTCGAGGCGGCGCTCCTCGCGACCCACCACGCCGTTGAACACGGTGGTGATGGTCCCGATCGTCCCATCGGCGTGCTCGACCTGGGCGGTGGCGATGTCCTCGACTCCGAATCCGAAGACGGACCGGGTCCGGGCCGAGACCGACGTTGCCGGGCCGAACAGGTGCACGAGGAGGTCACAGCCGTGGATGGTGTGCTCGAGGAGGGCGCCCCCGCCCGCCTGCTGCGGATCGGAGCGCCACGACGAATGCCCGGTCACGACCGAGCCTGTCGGCCAGAACTGGTCCTCGCGCAGGACGTAGCCGAGCGGTGCGCCGAGCTCGCCGCTGTCGACCAGCTGCCGCAGCCGGACGAACAGCGGGTTGAAGCGCGAATGGAATCCCACCTGGGCCACCACGCCGGACGCCTCGACGTCGGCGACCAGTCGTTCGACCTCGCCGAATCCAGTGGCCAGCGGTTTCTCGCAGAGGACGGCCTTCCCCGATCCGATGACGGCGCGGACCGCCTCCGGGTGCGTCACCGTCGGGCCGGCCACCACCACTGCCTGGACGTCAGGGTGGGAGATGGCCGCCTCGAGCTCGCTGCTCAGCTCGCCGAAGTGGCAATTGCGATCGGCGGCGGCCCGGGCCTCGGGTGAGGGGTCGACGGCCACCACCGCCTGGATCTCCCCGTCCTCGACCAGCTGAGCCAGCCCGACTGCGTGAATCTGGCCGATGGACCCGCAGCCGACCAGGCCCACCCCGACGGTCATGGGTGGCAACGGTACCTTCCCGGGTCCCGGCGAGGGCTGGGTACGCTGCCCCGGTGAAGGTCGGAGACCTCACCACCCCGGCGTTGGTCGTCGAAGAGAACGTGCTGCGAGCCAACCAGGAGGCCATGTCGGCCGCGCTCCCCGGCGACCGCCTGCGCCCGCACATCAAGGCGCACAAGTGCACCGGTCTCGCCGCCCTGCAGGCCGGGGCGGGCCACCGCGCCTTCACCTGTGCCACCATCGCCGAGGTCGAGGGGATGGCCGGCGTCGGTCTGTCCGACGATCTGCTCCTGGCCAACGAGGTGGTGGATGCCACCCGCCTCGGCGAGCTCGTGCGCGGCGGCGCGCGGGTGACCATGGCCGTCGACGCCGAGCCCATCATCGATGCGGCGGCCGTCGCCGGCGTGCCCGAGGTTTTGATCGACGTCAACGTCGGGCTGCCCCGGTGTGGGTGCCGACCGGAGGACGCCGGCCGACTGGCGGAGGTGGCCCGGCGGCGCGGGCTCGTCGTGCGCGGCGTCATGGGCTACGAGGGCCACATCGTGGGGCTACCCGAGCGGGACCGGCGAGCTGAGCTGCTCGAGTCCTCCATGAGCCTTCTTTCCGGCGCGGCCGCCGAGGTGGGCGGTGAAGTCGTCTCGGCCGGAGGGACCGGCACCTACGACCTCAATCATTGGGCCAGCGAGATCCAGGCCGGCTCCTACCTCCTCATGGACACGGCCTACGGCCAGCTCGGACTGCCCTTCGGCCAGGCACTGTCGGTCCTGGCCACGGTGATCTCCGTATCCGCCCAATGGGCGGTGGCCGACTGCGGGCTCAAGGCTCTCGGGATGGACCACGGGAACCCATCCATCGACAACGCCGCGGTGCTCTTGTGCTCGGACGAGCACGTGACCTTCGTCCCGACCGACAAGGTCAGGGTGGGCGACCGCATCAGGGTCATCCCCGCCCACATCGATCCGACCATCGCCTATCACGACCGCCTGCACATCGCCGACGGTGACGCCGTCATAGAGACGCTGCCCGTCGACTTGCGCGGCTGGTGACCGGACTGGGCGCCGCCGATCGCAACCACCGGGCCAGGTCACCGGCCAGACGTGCCGCACCGGGCTGGTTCTGGAGGTTGCACGTCCAGCCGACGTAGCGCGTACCGCCCGACTCTCCGATGCACAGGTCTGCCGACGGAGGTCCGGCCAGTCGGTGATCGACACTCCACTCGACGAGTCCAGCATCCGCCACCTCGGAGATGGCCGTGCGCCCGTTGACCACCACCACCCGGTAGCCGCCCTGCCCCAGCTGCTCGACGACGACGGGCAGGTCAGCCTCGAGGAGCCGGCGCCACGCCGTCCGGTCCAGGCCGCCCCACACCGGATCGGTGGCCCATGCCACCAGATTGAGGTGGCACGCGCTGCCGTCGTAGTAGGACGCGTCGAGACCGGCCCGCAGCACGTCGTCCAAGGGGTCGAACCAACGCCGGTAGGGCACACCTTCGGGCCGGAAGTACGTGGCGCACTCGGCCAGGACCTTGGCCCCAGCCGCGGCATCCATCTCCTCCCAGCTCGAGAGCCCGAGCCAGGGCAAGGTGGCCAACCGCCGCGCTGTTCCTTCCCGAAAGGCCCCGTTCTGGCGCACGAACTGCCGGCTCGACGGATTGATGCCGAGCGTCACCACCGACGCACGACGGGGGTCGCCGAAGGACACCACCGGGGTGCTGTCCCGCACCACGACCGCCGGGTCGGCCGGCGGACGCGACGCCTGGTCCAGTAGCCGGGAGGGCCATGGACCGGCCCGCCGTCCACTCATCCGTCGACGAAGAATCTCGGCAGGTACTGGCGGTTGGCCGCCAGCAGGGCATCGGCCAGGGCCTCGGCCTGCGGGTACTGACCGACCAGGGGGTTGGCGACGAGGGCGCGGACCATGAGGTCGCGGCTGCCGGATCGGGCGGCGGCCACGGCCAAGTGCTCGTAGGACTTTGCGTGATCGACGAGCGCCGCCATCTCGGGAAGGAGGTCACGCTGGGGTAGGGGGTGGGCCCCGGCGCGGTCCACCGTGCAGGGCAGCTCGACCACGTCGCCGTCGGCCAAGCCGGGAAGGGCGCCGTGGTTGCGGACGTCGACCACCTGCTCGTCGCCCGTCCCGGCATGGAGGGAGGCAATGAGCCGCACGGCCGCCTCCGAGTAGAACGCGCCGCCCCGCCACGACAGCTTGGCCGGCTTGGTCGTGAGGTTCGGGTCGCGGTACTCGGCCAACAGCTCGACCTCGAGGTCGGCCACCACCTCGGCCCGGGAGCGGTAACCGGGCGCCGACTGCTCACGAAGCTCCTCGTCCCGGCAGTAGTAGTAGTGGAGGTAGTAGGAGGGAAGAGCACAGATCAAGCGGCTGAGCCCGATGGGCACGCCGCTCTCGAGCTCAAGCTCGGCGCCGAATGCTTCGAGCAATTCCGGGAGCCGGTCACGACCGTCGACGCTGGCCGAGCGAGCCCAGGTCAGATGGTTGAGCCCGACATGCTCGAGCTCGACGGTGTCGGGGTCGACCCCGAGATAATGACCGAGCCGACGCTGCGTGTGAATGGCCACGTTGCACAGCCCGACGGCTCGGTGGCCGTCGTCGAGCAGTGCTTGGGTGACGATGCCCACGGGATTGGTGAAGTCGACCACCCACGCACCGGAGGCGCCGAAGGCCGCCGTCTCCTCGGCGATGTCGAGAACGACCGGGACGGTTCGCATGGCCTTGGTCAGTCCCCCCGGGCCCGTGGTCTCTTGACCGATGCACCCGAAGCCCACCGGGATGGTCTCGTCCCGATGACGGGCCGCCTGTCCTCCGACCCGAAGCTGCACGATGACGAAGTCGGCGCCGTCGATGGCCCGGCGGCGATCGTCGGTCGTGACCAGTCGCCCCCGCCACCCCTGGGCGCCGAGAATCCGACCGGCCAGCCCGGCCACGACCTCGAGCCGCGCCGCATCGGGGTCGAGCAGCACGAGCTCGTCGACGACCAACCGGTCCTCGTGATGACAGAGGCTCTCGACCAGCTCGGGCGTGTACGTGCTCCCCCCGCCGACGACAGCCACCTTCGTGCCCACGGCTCGAACGTAACATCGCCGCCTATGAACGGCCCTCGGGGCGGTCGGTGAGCATGGGAGGAACGGGGGCGCGGCTGCTCGGCGTGGACGGTGGCGCCTCGAAGACCGACGCGTGGATCGTGGACGCCGACGGCCGGTTGCTCGGACAGGCGCGTGGGCCCGGCTCCAACCACCAGCTCGTCGGGTTGGAAGGGACCATGGACGCGCTCGACGTCACCGTGCGAGCCGCACTCGAGGCCGCCGGCCACGGAACGACCCGACCGGTCGACATCGGCGTCTACTGCATGGCCGGTGTGGACTTCGACGTCGACGAGCAGAAGCTCGGCCAGGCCATCGCCACTCGCGGTTGGAGCCGGACCGACGTGGTCCGCAACGACACCATGGCCGTGCTCCGAGCCGGCGCCGAGTCGGGATGGGGAGTGGGCGTCGTCTGCGGCAGTGGGCTCAACTGTGTCGGCCTCGGCCCGGACGGTCGCGTCGAACGATTCCCGAGCCTGGCCGAGCTGTCAGGCGACTTCACCCCGGGCGGTGCCTGGCTCGGAGTGCGGGCCCTCGGTCTCGCCCTGCGAGCACGCGATGGGCGAGGCGGACCCACCGTACTGACCGACCTCGTCCCGGCCTACTTCGACCGACCCGACCCGGAGTCGGTGCTCCTCGGCGTGTACCTCGGCGAGATTCCCTACAGCCGCCTGTTCGAGCTGGCTCGGGTGTGCCTCGACGCGGCCGGCGGCGGTGACGACGCATCGGTCGAGGCTGTCACCCAACTGGCGGACGAAGTCGCAGCCATGGTCATCGCCATCCTGCGGCGTCTCGGGGTCGAGGGAGAACAACCCGAGGTCGTCCTCGGGGGAGGTCTGTTCGACGGCGCCTACGCCGGTTTCGCTCGGCGCGTCGAGGCGCTCGTCTCGGCGGTAGCGCCCGGCGCCCGCTTTCGCCGCCTTGGCGCTCCCCCCGTTCTCGGCTCCGCGTTGTTGGCCCTCGATGCCCTCGGCGCCTCGCCCGATGCCACCGCCCAGCTGCGGGCATCGGCAGATCGGCGGGCGAAGAAAGCACCTTCGGGCTGCTCGTGACGTGGCCGGACGTGCTCACGGCCAATCGTCGAGCCCTGACCACCGTCGGCGGCGGCCCGGCCGATAGATCGGCCGAACGACGTCGGTAACCTCTCCCCGACAACACGCCGGCCACGCCGAGCAGATGGCCGGCGCGACCGAGGGAGGGTGAGGACCATGGCACTCATGGCGCTCGACATCGGGCGGCGGGAGCTCGCCCGCCGGGTCACCGTTGCTCGTCGCGCCGGCCGGGCTCTGCCCCAGGTCGTGATCGTGGGCGCGGGGCTGTCGGGGCTGGCCATGGCCATGCAGATGGTCCGAGCCGGCCACCGAGACTTTCTCATCCTCGAGCAATCTGACGGAGTGGGCGGGACCTGGCGCGACAACACCTACCCGGGCAGCGGCTGCGACGTGCCCTCTCATCTCTACTCGTTCTCGTTCGCACCCAAGTGCGACTGGAGCCGACGCTTCGCCGAACAGCCCGAGATCCTCTCCTATGCCGAGCAGTGCGTGGCCGATTACGGGCTTTCCTCGCACCTGCGGCTGCGCACCACGGTGAACGCGGCCACCTTCGACGAGAACCGACGGCGTTGGTCGCTCGAGTGCATCACCGTCGAGGGCGGCCCCGAGGTCATCGACGCCGACGTCCTCGTCTTCGCCTGTGGTCAGCTCAACCGCCCCCACGTGCCCGAACTGCCCGGCCTGGACACGTTCGCCGGGCCCCGCTGGCATTCGGCCCGTTGGGATCACGCAACCGACCTCACCGGGGCCCGGGTGGCGGTCATCGGCAACGGGGCCAGTGCCATCCAGTTCGTGCCGCCGGTGGCCGCACAAGCGGCGGAGGTGACCGTCTTCCAGCGCACCCCCAATTACGTGGCCCCGAAACGCGACCGCGTCTACGGGCCGCTCGTCCATTCCCTGCTGAAGCGGGTGCGGCCGGTCGAGCTCCTCTACCGCTGGTGGATCTACTGGTCGCTCGAGTCCCGCTGGCTCTGGTTCCGCAAGGACAGCTGGGCCAGCCGGACGACGAGCCGCCTGTTCGCCAAGGGAATCCAAAAGGGAGTGGTGAGCGACCGGTTGCCGGCCGATGCCGTCCTGCCCGACTACCCGATCGGCTGCAAGCGAGTCCTCATCTCGAGCGATTGGTACCCGACGCTGTTGCGCCCCAACGTGACGTTGGTCGACTCTCCCATCGAACGCGTCGAGACCGACGCGGTTCGCACGGCCGACGGCGCCCGTCACCCGGCCGACGCCCTGGTCTTCGCCACCGGGTTCGCCACCACCCAGTTCCTCGCTCATATCCCGGTCCGCGGCCTCGGGCGACGACAGTTGGCGGACGAGTGGGAAGACGGTGCGCACGCCTACCTCGGCACCATGGTGGCCGGCTTCCCCAACTGCTACCTGCTCTATGGCCCCAACACCAACCTCGGCCACAACTCGATCCTGTTCATGGTCGAGCGTCAGGTGAACCTCGTTCTGCAGGCACTCGCTCTCCAACTGGCTTCGGAGGAGAGAGGTGGGGTCGGTGGGGTCGGTGGTGACACCGGTGGGGCGTCGGTCGACGTCGACCCGGTGGCCTACCGAGCCGACGACGAGCGCACCCAGCGGCGCCTGGCCGGCACGGCCTGGGTGGCTGGTTGCCGTAGTTGGTACAAGGACGCCTCCGGCCGGGTGGTCAACAACTGGCCGACGTGGACGGTCCGCTACTGGTACGACACCCTGCGGCTCCGAGGAAGCGACGTGCACCTACTCGACCACACCGCACCTGGGCAACCCAATGGCGCCGGCGTCGCCGCCACGGCGACAGCGGCCACAACCGGGTCCGCGGCCGGCTAGGCGATGTGCTCGGCGGGTACGGTGCCGAGGCGACCGGCCTGGTAGTCCTCGAACGCCTGGGCCACCTCGGCTCTCGTATTCATGACGAAGGGCCCATAGGCATAGACCGGCTCTCCGATCGGCCGCCCGCCGAGGACGAGAACGTCGAGCGCCGGCGTTCTGCTGTCGGCCGCCACCACCAGGCTGTCGCCGGGGCCGAAGACGGCCAGTTGGCCGGTGGTCACAGGGCGACCGGGGTCACCCACCGTGCCGTCGCCACCCAGGACGTAGACGAGGGCGTTGAACTCCGTCGGCCATGGGATCTCGACCCGCGCCCCGGGGCTGACGGTGGTATGCACCATGGCCATCGGCGAGTGGGTCGACCCGGGCCCGGCGTATCCGCCGACCTCTCCGGCAATGATCCGGAGGAGCGCACCACCGTCGGGCGATGCCACCAGCGCCACCTTGGGCGCCCCGATGTCCTGATAGCGGGGAGGGGTCATCTTCTCGGCCCGGGGGAGGTTGACCCACAGTTGGATGCCATGGAACAGGCCGCCGGTTGCCACGAGCTCCTCGGGCGGCGCTTCGATGTGCAGGATGCCGGCTCCCGCCGTCATCCACTGGGTGTCGCCGTTGGTGATGAGGCCGCCGCCGCCGATGGAGTCCTGGTGCCGGAACGTGCCATCGATCATGTAGGTGACAGTCTCGAAACCACGATGGGGATGCCAAGGTGTGCCCTTCGGCTCACCGGGGGCATATTCGACCTCACCCATCTGGTCCATGTGGACGAACGGATCGAGAAGCGCCCGGTCGACGCCGGCGAAAGCCCGGCGAACGGGGAAGCCCTCTCCTTCGAGTCCCGCGGGTGCCGTCGTGACCGAGACCACCGGCCTCGTCTTCGTCACCGTTCGGTCAACGCTGGCGAGGCGGGGAAGCACGAGCATGTCGTCCACCGTCACTGCTGGCATATTTCGTCCTCCCTTCCTCCTGTGCCTTTGTTGAACACTACTTGCGTCCGCAACATTCCCTCCCGACGGCCGCACGGCGGACAGTGCGATGCCCGACCGGAGGCCGGTCGCCCAGCCGCCCAGCCGCCCAGCCGCCCGCCCTCGCCATGGTGGCGGCAAATGGATCCTGTCGGGCCAACGTCAGCCGATACTGTTGTCCCAGCAAACATCGACGGGAGACGACAGGTGATCCGGCCACGGGGCGCTGCAACGCGTCGGCGCGAGGACCAGGAGCAGTCGGGCCCCTCCGCCCAGGAGATCGGGCAGCTGCTGCGCAACGCCAGGTTGGAGCGTGGGCTCGACCTGCTCGCCGTCCACGACCGGCTCAGTCGACCGATCACCCATATCGAGGCCCTCGAGAACGGGGACCTGGAGCGGCTGCCCGACCGCGAGGCCGCCGTCTCGACGATCCGTCGTTACGCCACCTTCCTGGGCCTGGACGGAGGGTTGCTGGCCGGAGAGCTGGCCGACGCCTGGTCCGCCGCCCGGAAGGACGGAGCCTTGCCCACCGAGGGCGAGACGGGCGTGGTGCCGGCGTCACCAAGCTCAGGCACCAAGCCTTCCGGTTCGGCCACGACCAGGGTCGTACGCGTCGACGCCCCTCCCGATCACCTTCGAGCGTTCACCCAGACGGGCGAGGTACCCCGTTTCGGTGTGGCGCCGCGCCCGGCGGCCGGCAACGGGGCGGGGCCGCCCACGGGCACCTTTCCCGTTCTGCCCCGCCAGGACCTGCGCGAAGGACGGCGGGCCCTGGCTCGGGCCCGGCGCCGTCTGCGCGCCCCCGCCTGGCTCAAGGTTCTGACCTGGCTGGCCGCCTTCTGCGTTCTCGTGGTGGCAGGGGGTTGGGCCGTCCGCGCCTGGAGCCCGGACTGGCTGATCCAGGCCCACATTCTTCGGACGACCCAACCGGGAGCTTCGGCCAAGTCGACGACACCCACCTCGACACCGTCCCCGGTGAGCCACCAGAAGTCCGCCGTCGAACCGGTGGCCGGCAGTGCTACCGGCGCCGCCTTCCTCGTACGCACCGCCGACTTCACCGTCACGGTTGCCACCTCCGGCCGATGCTGGGTCGAGATCACGAGCTCCGGGTCGTCGGTGCCGCTGCTCGATGGCGTCCAAGGTGCCAACCAAGTGTTCCGCTACAAGGCAACCGGCACCATGACCGTGATCGTCGGCGCCTCGGCTGTCCTCGTCGGGGTGACTGTCGACGGCAAGAGCGCCTACCTGAACAAGCCGTCGGTGGCCCCGTTCGACTACACGTTCCTGCCACCCAAGGCCGGTTGACCGCACCTCCCCATCGCACGGAAGTCGGGAAGGTCGACGGCCTGCCGGCAATCGAGGAGCGGCGGGCCGGGCGGCGACCTATCCTCGGGCCCGTGCGAGGCGCCGTCACTGTCCACATGGACGCGCCGGTCGACAAGGTGTGGGGGCTGGTCAGCGACGTCACTCGCGTGGGCGAGTTCAGCCCGGAGACCTTCGAAGCCGAATGGCTCGATGGCGCCACCGCCCCGGCCACCGGAGTGCGGTTCCGCGGCCACGTGCGGCGCAATGGGCGCGGCCCCGTCTATTGGACCACCTGCACGATCACCGACTGCGAGCCCGATCAGGAATTCGGGTTCGCCGTCGGCGGGCTGGGCTCGAAAGCGGTCAACACCTGGCGCTATCGCTTGGCGCCGGCCGGCGGCGGCACGGACGTGACCGAGTCCTTCGAGCTGGCCGACAACCCCGCCATCCGCCTGTACTGGGCCATCGCCGGACGGGCGCGCGGTCGGACCAACGAGAACGGGATGCGAACGACGCTCGAGCGTATGAAGGCCGCGGTCGAGTCGTCCGACTGACGTCGAACGCCACCCACATCGGCTCTGCCGGAAATGGTGGCCGTCAGCGTGAGCCGAGCGGACCGAACAACTGCTCGTAGAGTCCGTCGACGCCCGACCCATGCAGGGTCAGGCCCCCGTCGACCACGATGTTCTGACCGGTGATGAACCGGGCGGCATCGGAGCACAGGAACACCACCACGTCGGCGATGTCCTCCGGTTCACCGATCCGTCCGGCCGGAGTCGACCGTTCGAACCGCTCGACCTCGTGGGGAAGGAACTGGAACCAGGGCTCGGTGAGGGCCGTGCGGATCATGCCCGGGGAGACGGCATTGACCCGGATGGACGGGCCGTACTCGAGGGCGGCGGTGGCGGTGAGGGCGGCGACGGCCGCCTTGGCCGCGGCGTAGGGTGCCTCACCCGCGGCCGGACGGGTCCCGCTGATCGACGCCGTCGAGACGATGCTGCCCCCGCCCGAGGCCTTGATGTGCGGGATGGCAGCCCGGAAGCCCAGGTAGACGCCGGTCAGGTTGATGCGGAGCAACCGGTCCCACTCGGCCGGGTCCCACTCGTGCAGCGGCGATTGGTTGCCGGTCCCGGCGTTGTTGAAAAGGAGGGTCAGCCCGCCGAGGGCGGTGACCGCCTGGTCGACGGCCGTTCGCAGAGCTTCGGGGTCGCCCACGTCGGCCACCAGGGCCGGCCCCCCCACCTCGTCGGCCACCGCCTTGGCCCGGTCCCCGTCGATGTCGAGCACGGCCACCGACGCGCCCTCGGCCGCCATGCGGCGACAGGTGGCGCGCCCGATGCCCGAACCACCCCCGGTCACGATGGCCCGGTGCCCGGCGAGGACTCCCATCCCGATCACACCTCGGGCTGACGGCCGTCGGCCGACGACCCGGCGCTCTTGCGCCGACGGCGCTCGAGGGATCGCGAAATCGAGGCCTCGATGAGCTTGTCGTTGTCATGGGAGATGAAATCGTGGACGCGCTTCTCGAGGAGTGCCCGCATGATGGGGTTGAACACCTCATAGGTCTCACGGAAGAAGACCCGCGTCGTCCCTTCGCCCGCGCCCTCGAGCCGCGTCCATCCGGACGCCCGCGACCACAGTGGCTTGCCGATGGCGTCGTAGCGCCAGGACACCGGGCGGGTGGACTCGGTGATCCACTCCCACGATTGGGCGCGGCCGCCGGACAGCAGATAGCGGGGCACGGGGAACTCGCAGTGCCGCACGAGGCCATTCCCGGCCTCGTCCCCTTGGTGGTAGATCTCGATCTTGTAGGTGGGCGTGTCGACCCCGGCCCTCGTGGTGGCCCAGATCACGTCCCATACCTCCTCGGGCGTCCCGTTGACGACGAAGTCGAATCGATGGTCCTGCAACGCCGGCCTCCCTCGATGTGGCGGCCTACGGTAGCGGCTCGAACGGCCGATGGCTCGGGCGACCACGTCGCCGGCCAGTGGTCGAGAGGAGCGTTCGATGCACGATGACCTAGGGCCCGGTGGCGAGTCATCCGGCGAGCGCGGGTTCTTCGCCGTGGCACTGGCCCAACGCGCCTGCCGGCGCTTCACCGACCGCCCGGTCGACGACGAGTTGCTGCAGAGGTGCCTCGAGGCCGCCGTCCACGCCCCGAGTGCCGAGAACCGGCAGCCGTGGCAGTTCGTCGTGGTCCGCGACCCTGCCGTCCGGGAGGCCCTCTCCGAGCTCACCCGGCGCGCCTGGCGCGAGGGTGGCCGCCGATACTCGGAGGGCCGGCTCGCCCCGGGCCTCCTGGCCGCAGTGGACCACGGCGCCGAGGTCGGAATGGGAACGGCGCCGGTCATCATCGTGGTCTGCGGCGACGCCGGCCTCGGGCTCGAGGCGACGCTGCCGGCCTCGGTCTACCCCGCCGTCCAGAACCTCCTGTTGGCGGCCACCGCGCTCGGCCTCGGCTCGGCCATGACCACGCTGGCCACCGTCTTCGGCCACGAGTTGCGGCACCTGCTCGACCTGCCGCCGACCGTCCGTCCCATGGCCGTGGTCCCACTCGGATGGCCGCCCCGGTCGCTCAGTGCCCCGCGACGCCTCCCCCTGTCAGAGCGCGTCCACCGCGACCGCTACGGGCGGACGTGGTGACGGGACCGCACTCTGCGTTCGCGCCGACCAGATGCCCGCCCACGCGCGGCCAATCCCGTAAACGAACGCGCTGAAGGCACCGACAAAGAATCCGATCGGCCAATTGGTGAGATAGGAGCTGGCGATGGCTGTCCACACCGTGGCCAGCGCCAGCACCACCGAGAGGCCCACGGCGACGGGCGGGCGGGCGGAAAGGGCGCGAGCCGCGGCCGGCGGGCCCACCATGAGGCTGAAGATCAACAGGGCCCCGACGACGGGAACGGTCATGGCCGTGGCCAGCGCCAGGAGGACGAGGAAGGCCATCTCCATCCGGTAGCCCCGGATCCCTTTCGCCTCGGCGACATCGGGAATGATCGACGAGAGGAGGAGCGGGCGGTACAGGACGGCCACGCCGGCTAGGCACACGATGCCAAGGGCGGCCACGGGCAGGATCTCCATCGAGCTCACGCCGAGGAGCTCGCCGAAGAGCAGGGCGAAGATCTCGGGCGAATATTCGGTCGTCCGGCTGAGGAAGGCGGCCCCGAGGGCCAGCATCATGACGAGGGCCAGGGCGGTCACAACGTCGTGGCGGCCGCGCCGTCCGAGCCACCCGATCCCGACGGCGGCCAGCACGGCGAAGGTACCCAGACCGATCAGCGTGTTGATGCCCAGAAGGGAAGCCCCTGCCGCGCCGGCGAAGGCTCCGTTGGGGATGGCGTGGGCCGGGAAGGCAGAGCCACGGAGGACGACGAAGAAGCCAACGACCCCGGCGATGACGGCGATGACGGTGGCCACGATCCAGGTGTTGGTCATGAATCCCGAGAACATGGCTATTCCCCAGGCCCCCCGACGCCCCTCACCATTTCGATGGGAATACCAACGGCGGCGGATCGGTCAACCGACCGTCTCGACGCTCGACGGCCGCCCACCGCGCCGCAGATCAGGTAGGTGCCAACGACGAGAGCGACGATGAAGAAGCTGACGGGCAGAGCGTCGTGGCCCGACCCCCAGTCGGCACTGTCGTAGGCCAGCAGCACCCCGACCCAGGTGGCGCCGATGCCGAACCCACTCGCTGCGATCATGGCCGACCTCATACGCCGGGTGACGCGCAGGGCGGCGGCTGCCGGCCCGATGAGCAAGGCGGTCGAGAGGATGGCCCCGACGGCGATGGACGACAATCCCACGGCCACGGCCAGCGCCAGCATGTAGGCCATGCCGATGGCTCGGACGGGAATGCCCTTGGCCACGGCAATGTCGTCGTTGACCGACGACAGGAGCAGCGGCCGGTAGACGAAGGCGATGGTGCCCACTGCCACCACGCTGAACACGCTCATGATGGGAACGGTCGACGGAGCGGTGGCGAAGATGGAGCCGAAAAGGATCTGCTGCGTGGCCCCGGTGGTGGTCGAGGTGCTGGTGGTCAGGTACAAGAACAAAGAGGCCAGGCCGATCGAGGTACCGAGGACGATGCCGGTGGCGAGATCCCTTCCTCGCACATGGCGGACACCGATGGCCTCCATGGCTCCGGCGCCGGCCATCGCGCCGAAGATGAAGCCGAGGAGGGGATTGATCCCGACGAGGAAGGTCCCGGATCCACCGGTGGCCGAGGCATCGGTCAACGCGTGGCCGGCGAACGATTGACCGCGGACCACGGTGAACACCCCGACAATGGCCGACACCACGGCGGAGACGCCCCCGATGACCAGCGCGGTGTGCACCTGCGGGCTGGAGAAGAAGCCGGGTTCGAAGAGCCAGCTCACCGAGATCAGCTGACCTCGATGACCGGGTGGGGGGCGCTGGCATCGTCGTCGGTGGGATTGGGCCCGACGACGACGAGGACGCGGCCGTGCACATTGACGACATCGACGTGGTGGCCGTAGAGCCGACTAAGGACCTCACCCCGCACCACCTCGTCGGTGGTCCCCGTGGCCGCCCGGCCGTCGGCCAGGTAGACGAGCCGGTCCATCACCGGAAGGAGCGGATTCATCTCGTGGGCCGAGAGCAACACGGAGATCCCGTGATCGCATGTGATGCGGTGGAGCAGCTCCACGATCTCGTGGCCGCTGCGCAGATCGAGATTGGCCAGGGGCTCGTCCAACAGCAGCAACTCGGGTTGGGAGATCAAGGCGTGAGCGATCAGCACTCGCTGCTGCTCACCACCGGACAATCGGCCCACCCGGGTGTCGGCGAAGGTGGTGGCGTCGACGGCGTCCAGAATTTCTTCTACGGCCCGCCGGCGGGTCTTGGACGGGAGCGGTAACCCGAGCCGTTGGCCGTCGAGCCCGAGCTCCACGAGATCGCGGCCCCGCATCGGCATGTCCGGGTCGAGCAGCACCTTTTGGGGGACATAGCCCACGGACCGGTTGCGGCTGGCCCGCCCGGCGATGCGTACCTGACCCGACGTCGGTCGCTGCAGGCCGAGGATGACACGCAGCAGCGTCGTCTTGCCGGCGCCGTTCGATCCGATCAACCCGGTGAACTGGCCCGGCCCCACCGAAAAGCTGACGTCATCGAGGATGAGCCGCCCGCCCAAGGACACGCTGACACCCTCGACGACGAGGGTCTCGGCTCCGGTGGCGGGCAAACGGTCGGTCACAGACGAAGGGTCGAGGTCTTGTTGACCACGGCGTTCTGGATGGCCTTGGTCTCGGCCAGCATCCACGATTGGTAGTTGTAGCCCGGAACCGGCATCGTTTCGTAGACCCCGACCACGGGCACGCCCACGCTCTGTGCCTTCGCCCGCAACGACTCAGTAAGGGAGTCGACCACCTGCTGGTTGTAGACGAAGACCTTCACCATGTGCTTGGTGAAGAAGCCGTTCTCGAGCGTCACATCCTGCGGGGTCGGGTCGGTCCCGTTCATGATGTCCGCCTGGAACTGGAACGGCGTCAGGTTGTCGACGCCCATGGCTTGGAGCAGGTAGTCGGCCACCGGCTCGGTGGTGGCCGCCGTCGCCCCCGCGTGGCTGGCCCGGAAGGCGGCGATGGCATGCAACCAGGGTTGGAGGGAGGCGTCGAACGTGGCCACGTTGGCCCGGAAGTAGGCGGCGTGAGCGGGGTCGAGGGCAGAAAGGTCATTGCCCATGGCCTTGGCCGCCGCCGGCATGGTCTCCGGCTTGTACCAGAGGTGCGGGTTGGGAGTGTCGTCCGGCAGCCCGAGCAGTTGCTGCACGTCGATGACCCGTCGGTTGGAGTCCGGCGATGCGGCCTCGATCTTGTTCATGAAGCTGTCGTAGCCAACGCCGTTCTGGATCACGAGCCCCGCCCGACTGATCTCGCCGGCGACGCTCGGACTGACCTCATAGGTGTGGGGGTCGGTGTTCGGGTTGCTCTCGACGGAGACCACGCTCACGTACCGACCACCGATCTGCTCGGCCACGTTGCCGTACTCGTTCTCGGCGGTGACCACCGAGACCACACCGGAGGACGAGACGCTGGTGGTCGACCCCGACCCGCAGGCGGCCAACGCCGTCCCAGCCATGACCACGGCGAGGACCGGGATGTGGGCCCGATTCCTTCGGGAACCGACGTGACGAGCCCGCCGGACAACGACGTTCACCTCGGGTCTCTCCTTTACCGGCGGTTCTCGTCCCGCACGGACTTGCGGTCGGCCAGCCTGCCTCGGTCGGCCTGCCTTAGTTGGGAATGGTTGCAGGTAACCTAACCGGTAACGGTTCCCGATGCAATTAAGCTCACCCTCGCCTCGGTGGGGCCGGCCAAGAGGCCGGCCGAGGAGGGCAGGGCGGCCGAGCAGGCCCACCATGACCCCATTCACGACGACGACACCCCCGACGAGGGGAGCGGACCTCACGTCGTTGCCCCGCGCGCCGCAGCGACAGCCGGTGACCACCGGATCTTTCTGGCCGGTGCCCACTACCCTCCCTGCTCATGAGCCAGGAGCGGTCGACTCGGCAGAAGCGCGCCCTCGCTGCCGTGCTCGAAGCGTCAGACGGGTTCCGTTCGGCCCAGGAGTTGTTCGGCGACCTCCAGTCCCGGGGCGAGAACGTGGGGCTCACGACCGTCTACAACCAGTTGCGGGCCTTGGCCGAAGGCGGCGAGGTCGACGTACTGCGCGCCGACGACGGCGAGACCCTCTACCGAAGATGCGAGACCGCCCAACATCATCACCATCTCATCTGTCGCCACTGCGGCCGGACCGAAGAGGTCGAGGGAGCCGAGGTCGAGCAGTGGGCCGACGACGTCGCCGACACCCACGGGTTCGTCGACGTCCGCCACACACTGGAGATCTTCGGGACGTGCCGCGCCTGCGCCAACGCCACGGGTCGCTCCGATGCGGTCGGTGCGTAACGACGTCCTTCACCGCCCAGCGCCGGACCGGATGTCGGTCAGGAGGAGGCGCCGATCGCCGGCGCCCTCCGCTCGTCATCTCGAGGTGCCGACCCGATGACCGGCGACATCGGTACCTCGCGCCGGCGGGCCACCCTGGCCCGTTCGACCTGGGCGTCGAGGGTGGCCCTTGCCTCCCTGCCGTCCCGATTGGCGGCCGCGATCTTGACCGGGCCCCGCGTCGAGTCGAGGTGCACGGTAGCGAGGCCGAGGGCTCGCTGCAACGGGCCGGCAGTCAACCGCAGGCTCTGGGTGCGTTCGTGGGGGACCACCTCGACCGAGCGCGACCAAAGACCGTGGTGGACGACGAAGACACGGTCGTCGGAGCCCATCTGCTCGGCCCGCCACCACAACGGTGAGCGCAGGGCCGCCCGCCTGGGCGGCCGGCTGAGCGGGATGGCGCCAAGGTCGACACCGCCCATGATCCAGCCCACGAGCGCCTCCGCGTAGGCCCGGCTGGTGACGGGCAGCAGCATCGTCGACCTCGAGTTGGCGTTGCCGGCATAGCCGGCCACGTTCATCCGTACCTGCGCCCACCCGAAGAGGCGCCAGGCAAGTGGCTGGTGGATGAGGATCGCCTGAATCCGTCGAGGGGGCACGGTCTGGCGGCTGGTCGAGAGCAGCCCGTGACGGATGCGGAGGCCGTCCGGGGAGTCGGTGATGGTGAAATCCCACAAGGTGGTCACCCGTCGCCAGATGGCATGACCGATGAGGATGGCAAACCAGACGAAGAGCCCGATGCCGATGCCGGCTGTGGTCTGGTGGCCGTTGTGGTGGCCGACCAATGTGAGGGCCGGCCCGACGAAGAGAAGGACGAGCCGCCAGGACACCATCTCGAGCAGGACGGAGCGCACCAGCAGACTGTCCGGCACCGAGACCACCGGGCGTTCCGGCGCCTCGGGTGCTCCCTCGTCACCTCCTCCGGACCGGCTAAGGAGGTCGGCCCGTAGTTTCTGCGCCGTGGCCAGGGAGAGGTACCGCAACCGGACGGCCGACCGCTCGGTCCCGGCCGTCGTCACCCGTACCTCGGCCAGGCCGAAGATGCGGGCGGAGAACGGCTCGAGCACGTCCACGCTCTGCACCCGGTTGAGCCGGACCCGCTTCGACTGCTTGTTGAGCAGGCCGCTGTCGATGCGCAGCTCGCCGCCGAGTAAGTGATAGCGGGTGACGGCCACGGCGATGACCCCCCGGATGAGCACGAGGAGGGCGAGACCGACATAGACGGCGATCAGGGTGAGGTTGGGCCCGCTGTCCTCGCCGGTCTGATGACCGGCCAGGCTGAAGAGAATGACGACGATCAGAATGCCGAGGACGCGGCCACCGAGGGCCACCGGGGTGAGCGGGTGGAGCCGGAAAACCTCCTCGGGGGCCTCCGGCGGCGGTGCCGTGCGCCCGTCGTCGACCGTTGACCGTTGCGGCCCCGGTTGCTCAGAGACCACTGGCGTGGGCCTCGCCCAGTTGGGTGAGACGATCGCGGAGGGCGGTCGCAACCGAGGGGACGAGCCCGCACACTTTGGCGTCGGTGGTGGCCGCGGCCGTGTGCAGTTTGACGCTGACCAGCCCGAAGGTCCGTTCGATGGGGCCGGCCTCCACGTCCACCAGCTGCATGCGGCCGTAAGGGACGACGGTGAGCTTCTTGAACAGGGCGCCATGGGTGACGACCAGATCGTCCGCCCGTTCGACGTACCCCCACGAGCGCAGGTTCCGCCCAATGGACATCCACGCCAGCACGAGTGCGCAGGCGGCCGCCACCCCCAGGACGATGCCGAGCGCCGGCGCCGCCGAGGCGCCCCCGAAGACGATGGCGCCACCGACGGGCACGCCGACCACGAGCAGTACGCTGCGCCGCATGCGAGCCAGGCGCGGGGACACCCGCTGCCATTCCTGCTCGGCTGGCGAGTCGAACGGGTCCCGCGCTTGTGCCACGGCCCTCGACGCTACCGGTCGGTCATCGCCCCTACTGCTCGGCCATGATTCGCTCGAATTCGACCATCGGGTTGACCGGGACGTGTTCGCTCAGGGTCACGGTGACCGAGTGGATGACAGCCGTGCACCGGAAGGGCGCGTCATAGCCCTCGCCCACCGGCGGACCGACCTCGTACCCACAGGTGAGGCCGGATCCGGTGGCACTGAAGGAGGCGACGGTGAAGGTCGGTATCTCGGCCTCGGCCACCACCCGCCCATCGAGAGAGATCGTTCCACTGCCCCCGACCCGCTCGGCCCGCTCGAACCGATACGACAGACGATGGCGGCCCGGCGGGATCGGCTCGGTGGCCGCCACCACGTGCCGCTCCTTGCCGTACAGGTTGTGCACGTAGCGGGGAACGCTGTCGAGGAGGTAGAGGGAGAAGCCGCCGAGCACCGACCCCTGGGCCAACACCACACCGTTTGCCACCCCGTCGTCATCGACGGTGAGGTCGGCCTCGATGACGTGGCTCCGGTTCTTCACGTTGGCCGCCACTGTCTCCGGCACCGACGAGGTGCCCGGGTAGTACGTGAACCGGAGGCGCGGCGCCCTCCTGTCCGGCTTGGGATGGACGATGGTGTGGAGAACGCGGTTGTCCAAGGGAAGCACCTGGTTGTTGCGGGCCTCGACCCACCACCGCTCGACGAGGTCGGCGAGCCGGGCGGGCTCGCGCTCGGCGAGATCGTGGACCTCGGTCGGGTCATCGGCCACGCGGTAGAGCTCCCAGCGGTCCTCATCGAACGGCGCGTTCCAGCTGAGGCCGTCGTTGTAGAGAGGGCCGAGCGGCTTGTAGGTAACGGCCTTCCAGCCGTCGTGGTAGATGGCCCGGCTGCCGAGCATCTCGAAGTACTGGGTGGCCCGATGGCCGGGAAGCGCCTCGCCGTCGGCCGCCAGCAGCGGGGCGAAGCTGATGCCGTCGAGGGGCGTCTGGGGGACGTACTCGATAGTGGGCGGCGGGTCGACCCCGATCAGCTCGAGAACGGTCGGGAGCACGTCCACCGCATGGGTGAATTGATGACGGATCCCCCCACTTCCGCCCAGTCGATCGGGCCAGCTCACGATGCAGGGATCGGCCACTCCTCCTTCGTGCACCTCGCGCTTCCACCGCTTGAACGGCGTGTTGCCGGCCATGGTCCAGCCCCATGGATAGTTGTTGTGGGCGCTCGGGCCGCCGAGCTCGTCGATGCGCCGGGCCAACTCGTCGGGCCCGGCGGGGTCCATGTTCTCCAGGCGGTTGTCGTTGATCGACCCGCTGGGCCCTCCCTCCGAGCTCGCCCCGTTGTCGGACACCAGCAGGACGAGCGTGTTGTCGACGTCCCCGGTCTGCGCGAGAAAGGTGAAGAGCCGGGCCAGTTGGGCATCGGTGTAGGAGAGAAAGCCGGCGAAGCACTCCATGAATCGGGCCGCCACTCTCTGTTCCCGGGCCGGTAGCTCGTCCCAGGCAGGGACCCAGTGGGGACGAGGCGCCATCTCGGTGCCCGGTGGGAAGAACCCGGCGGCCTGCTGGCGAGCAAAGGTCGCCTCCCGCCACCGGTCCCAACCTCCGTCGAAGTGACCGCCATAGCGCTCGATCCACTCCCTCGGGGCATGGTGCGGCGAGTGGCACGCCCCCGTGCAGAAGTAGAGAAAAAACGGCCGATCGACGTCAACGGCGCGCAAATCACCGAGATCTGCGATAGCTCGGTCGGCCAGGTCGGCGCTCAGGTGATAGCCCTCCTCGATCGAGCGGGGCGGCAAGACCGAATGGTTGTCGTGGTAGAGGGCGGGGACGAACTGGTGGGTCTCGCCGCCATGGAACCCATACCAGCGGTCGAAGCCGCGGGCGAGGGGCCACGAATGGCGCGGGGCGGCCATGTTCGTCTCGTCGTCGGGTGTGAGATGCCATTTGCCGACCGCGTAGGTGGCGTAGCCCTGAGCCCGCAGGATCTCCGAGAGGAAGCCGTTCTCACGGGGGACCTCACCGTTGTAGCCGGGATAGCCCATGGCCAGATCGGCCACTCGGCCGAGGCCGTTGCGGTGGTGGTTGCGGCCCGTGAGCAGGCAGGCCCGCGTGGGCGAGCACAGCGCGGTGGTGTGGAAGTTGGTGAGCCGGAGGCCACGCTGGGCCAGGCCGTCGATCGTCGGAGTGGCGATGTCGGAGCCGTAGCAGCCCAACTGGGCGAAGCCCACGTCGTCGAGCACGATGAGCAGGACATTGGGGGCGCCCTCGGGCGGGCGGGGCACTTCAGGCCACCACGGTGTCGACTCCCGCCAGTCGTCGCCGATCACGCCCTCGAACGACTGTGTCTCCATTCGCCCTCCCGCTTCCCTCGGACCAGTGGGGAGGTCATAGCACCGCCGCGTCGGCTGCGGGACCGGGCTGCTGTCCACTGGGCGGGAGCCCGGCTCCGAACTGTCGGTCCGGTCTTCGGTCTTCGGTCGCCGGGGGTCCCCGAGGCCTGGTTCAGAAGAGCGGTTGGTAGTCGGGGGGGATCTCGCCCTGGCGGAAGTCGAACTCCCGCTCACCGCCACCGGTCTCGGCCATGACCCGAAACACTCCGTCCAGCGTCCCGAACACCTCGGCCGTGGTGCAGCCCTCGGGGCCGGCGATGTGCGGTCCGTACCACTCACCGGGCCGGGCCGTCATCACATCTCCCGGCCGAAGCGTCCGATCACCCGCCACCAGCGATCCCTTTACGACGACCTCGAACCGGTAGCAGATGTGGGCGTGTCGGAAGAGCACGTACCCCGGCGGCATGTCCAGCATCACGACGGCTGGCACGTCCGGTGCCTCCGGGTCGTCGCCGAGGACATAGACCTCGGTCACGGTCGTTGTGGCTCGAAGGTGACGGGCACCGACGTCGGTGAGCGAAAGATGATCCCGTGGACATGAGGGTCCTGGCCGTCCGGAGCGAGGCGCAGGCCGGGTAGCCGGTCGAGCACGACGTCGAGGAGGACGGCCGTCTCCATCCGGGCGAGGTGCATTCCCAGACACATGTGGGGGCCCTGGGCAAAGGTCAAGTGTTGTTGGGGGGGACGGAAGATGTCGAACCGGTCGGGATTCGGCCACCGCGTCTCGTCGTGATTAGCCGAGGCCAGAACGACGTAGATGCTGGCCCCCTGCGGGATGACGACGCCGCCGACCTCGACGTCCCTCGTCGCCGTCCGGTAGATCCCGACCGCCGGAGGCTCCAGCCGCAGGGACTCCTCGATAGCCGCCCCCACCAGTCTTCGGTCGGCCCTGACCGCGTCGAGCTGCATGGGGTGTGTGAGGAGAAGGAACAGCGTGCTCCCCGAGGCCCGGTAGGTCGTGTCCGCGCCGCCGGTGAGCAGGATGCGGAGAAACGAGTAGATGGCCTCGTCCTCGAGGCGTTCCCCGTCGATCTCTGCAGCAACCAGGTCGCTGATCAGGTCGTCGCGCGGCGTGCGTCGCCGATCGGCGACGATCTCCTTGAAGTAGTCACGTAGGTGGGCCGACGCCCGAAGCCCCTGCTCTGGATTCGTGGCCACGCCGAAGAGGTGGTTGGCCCAACGGTGGAACTGGCCGAAGTCCTCGTCCGGCAGTCCCAGGATCCGGGCGATGACCCGCACGGGGAAGTGGCTCGTGAGCTCGGTGACGAGCTCGGCATGCCCACGGTCGGCGAAGCGATCGATCAGCTCGTGGCAGACCGGCCCGATCACGCCAGGCTTCCACCGGGCGAGCGACTGCTCTCGAAAAGCCTGGGCTACCAGATTCCGGTGGGGACGGTGCTCGGGGTCGTCCATCTCGAGCATGGTCCGGCCGAACACCAGCCCGATGGTCTCGGTGTAGCCGGCAGAGCTGAAGATGCGAGCGGCCCGAAGCACATAGGAGCAATCCTCGTAACGGAAGACCATCCAGTCACTCCGGGGCTCGAGTCCGCCGGGGAGCATCGACGGAGAGAGGAACGTGCCGAACCAGACGGAATCGTGCCGGCGCTTGTCGGCGAATTCGGGATACGGATCCCGCACCTCTCCACCGACCATCTCGTCCACGAACTCAGGCAGGTCTGTGATCACGGCATCCTCCTGACCGGACGGTCGCCGACGCCGAATGAACACACTAACGACTGGTCAGATAGCCCACCATCGAGTCCAGAACCGATCCCGACCGCGGTCGCTGGCCGTGATTCCGCCAAGGCTGGGCCGTGCCGCCACCGGTCCGTCCTGCGACCGGCTACGAGAGAAGCGAGCGGTCGCGGATAGCTCGGGCCGCCTTCTTGGCTTCGTACATCGCCGCGTCGGCTTGGCGCACGAGCACCATCGGATCGGTGTCGGGGTCGCATTCCGCCAAGGCGATGCCCACGCTGGCTTCCAAAGCCAGTGTGAGGCCGTCCACCGAGATGGTGCGCTGGAAGATGCTGTCGCGAATCCGGCCCAGCACCTCGTCGCTCTGGCAGCTGTGGTGGTGGCAAAGCACGACCAGGAACTCGTCTCCACCCAGGCGGCCGACGACGTCACAGGGATCGGTGGCGAACATCAGCGCCATGGCCGTCGTGAGAATGGCCGCGTCGCCGACTTCGTGACCGTACCGGTCGTTGAGCGGCTTGAGCCCGTCCAGGTCGATGAAGAGCACGGCCACCGTCTCGCCGGCGTCGCGTCGGCGGCTGACGTCTTCAGTGAGGAACTGGAACACCGCGGCGCGGTTGAGCAACCCGGTCAGGGCATCGTGGGTGGCAGCCTCTTTCAACAGCTGCCGCTGGAGCTCGCGCTCTCGGATCCTCGTGGCGAGAAGGTCGACCGAGGCCTGCAAGGCCTGCCCGGTCCGCCCGGGCAAGGGTGTGAGCAGGTCGGGATCGGACAGGTTCTCCTCGGCCAGGGCCACGGCCTTGCCTTGGACGGCCGTCAATGTCGAGCTCATCTCGTTGAACGCGCCGGTGGTGGTGGCGATCTCCCGCGGCCCTCGCTCCTCGAGACGCTCGGTGTCGAAATCGCCACTTCGAATCCGGTAGGCGGCGTCGGACAGCTTCTTGAGCGGCCGGGTGAGCACCCGGCTGGCCACGACCACGCCGCCGAGACAGACGACGGCCAGCGCCCCCAAGAAGGCGAGCTCGCCGATGAGCCGCCCCTTGGCGGCGGCCGCTTGAGCCGCGGCGGTGTCGTGCAGGTCGGCCGAGGCCTGGGTGACGAGGAGGTTGAGGGCGGCCAGATAGTGGAGCCCCGGAGCCATCGAGTCACCGGCAAAGGTCAGGTTTCCGAGGAAGGGCGGCCGCAGGTCGTTCAGGGCGACATTCAGGCCCTGTTGGATGGTGGCAGCGAATTGGCGGTCTGCCTGACTGGATTGCAGCTGATCCCAGGCCTGCTGGGCCTTGGGGCTGAGATGTCCGGTGAACTGATTGGTTGCCGCGTTGAAGTCGCCCGCCGCCTGGATCAGCTCTTGTTTGGCTCCGGCCGGGCCGACCCCTTCGAGGACGTAGATGGCCCCTTCGATCTCGTGACCCCCGGCCAGGAAGGCTTGGTACGTCTGCATGAGGGCGGCGGCGTGAACTTCGAACGAACCAGGTGGCTGCCACGCGCCGATGTCGGCCTGCATCCGGTCGTAGTCGCCATACCAGACGTCGTCGACGTCGGCGGCCATCTTGGTGGCGAACGGCTGGACGACGTTGTACGAGACGGTGTCGGCGGCCACCTTCGGTACCAGGTTGCGCAATTCGGCGACGTCGGCCCGGAGTGCGGGCGTCGACTGGAAGGTCGGATAGGCGGCGATCTGCGACGTCACCCGGGCAAGTTGGATTCGGAAGGGGACCTTGGCATGAAGGAGGCCGTCCAGCTGGTTCTCGCTGATACCGACGGATTCCGTATAGGACACGGCCAGCAACGGCACCTCCAGCCTGTTCATCTCGGCCCGAGCGAGGGCAACTGTCCGGAGCTGGTCGGCGTCTCGGGACACCTGCTGGGCCCGATCGCTGGACTGCCACGCCGAGGCGGCCGATGAGGCGATCAGCACCCCGGTCGTGAGAAGGGGCACGAGGACCACCAGAGTGACCACCGAGCGGACCCGGGGCCGCCAGCGACCCCGCCCGCTGCGGCCGGCCTCTCGGTGAGCATTGGGCGTCGATGTGGATGGGGCGTCGGCGGGCGGATCCGAAGTCGCGTCGGACTCCGAGCCGTTGTTCCACGCCATGAGGGTTTTGTCGGCATGGCGCTGGTCGGACTTGACCACCGAGGTCCGAGGGCAGGTCCAGGCGTGGCTCCAGCGTGAGGGAAGGCGCGAGTACCCAAGGATGAGCCTGTGCTCAGCCCGTCGCCCGGTAACCGAAATCGGCTTTCCCTTGCCCAACGGCTATCCGCCGCCTGCGAACTCAGCCTGAAAAACTGTCAGCGACCGGGGCTGAGTCGACGCTCGGCGTGCGACGCAGCGGCAAGGTCGCCGGGCCCGCCACGCGACCGCAGTTGTTCGATGACCGCGGCCCGATGCTCGACGTCGACGTTCCCGCCGTACTTGAACTTGGCCGCTACCTCCTCGACGGTCAGCACCACTGCCCGGATGCTCCCGAGCCGGGCGGAGTGGACCACCAGTGGGTCGGCGATCGGGGTCGATGGCTGGAACACCGCCAGTTGACGACGCAAGACGTCAGCAACGTCCGATGGATCGGCTCGCACCTCGGCCCGACCCTTGAGTTGGACGGCGGCGTAATAGGTCGTGGGGATGCCAAGGGCGGCGTCTTCCTCGCCGATCGCCTTCCAGCTCGACGGGATGAAGGCCCAGTCGCCGGCCACGGACAGCAGCGCCCGGGGATTGGCGTCGAGCGCATCGAGGACCGGATTCGGCTTGGCGAAGTGGACGAGGACCTCGGCGTCGTCCAGCACGAACTGGGTGGGTGCGACAACCGGGTAGTGACCGACACCGGGGGCGATGAAATGCCCGAAGGCCTGGGCCTCGACGAAGGGACGCCACTCTTCCTCGCCGAAGGTTCGATCAGGTGGAGCGATATACAAGGGCCCGATCCTACGTTCGCCGGGCAGCGACCGATCGCTCCGCCGGCGGCTCCGGTTCCGGTCGAAGGGGCCAGGTCGCCACCTGCGGCGGTGGCAGAGGACGTCCCAAATGTTGACCTCGACCGCAAGGTCGCAATTCCGCCGGTAATCCCGGACCCGGTGAGCCAGGATGCGCACATGAACTTCGACCAACGCCGCTCCCGCTTCCGAACCTTGCATGAGTCAGGGACCTTCCTCATCCCGAATCCACATGACGTCGGTTCATGTCGGCTCTTGGCGTCGCTCGGGTTCCCAGCCCTGGCCACGACGAGCGGCGGGTTTGCTGCCTCGCTGGGCCGAATGGACATGACCGTCAGTCGGGTGGAACTCGTCGACCACGTGAGCGCGCTCGTTGCCAGTACCGACCTTCCGATCAGCGTCGACGCAGAGCGGTGCTTCCCGGAGAGCCCAGGCGGCGTGGTCGCTACCGTCGAGTTGCTGGCCGAAGCCGGCGCCGCCGGTTGCTCGGTCGAAGACTGGGATCCCGCAGCCGGTCGGATCGAGGACATGGGCGTGGCCGGTGAGCGGGTTCGGGCTGCGTCGGCCGAGGCCGATCGCCACGGAATGGTGCTGACGGCGAGGGCCGAGAATCACCTTCGAGGAGTGGACGACGTCGATGACACAGTACGAAGGCTCCGCGCTTACAGAGATGCCGGCGCCCATGCCGTCTACGCGCCCGGCCTCACCGACCTCCGATCGATTGCACGGATCGTTGACGAGACAGCTGCTCCGGTGAACGTTCTCTTGATGCCGGGCGGCCCGTCGAGGGATGAACTTGAGAGCATTGGGGTTCGCCGCCTTTCGGTGGGGAGCTCGCTGGCACGGATCGCCTACGGCGCGCTCGTGCAGGCGGCAGAGGACCTGCTCGGCAGCGGGTCACTACAAGAGGCCTGGCCCTATCTGGACCGTGATCGGGCCCAGGCGGCGTTCGCCAGGGCGAAGCCCTAACTCAGCCAGTAGGCAACGGTTGCCAGGGCCGGACACTGACCCAGCACGTCCCGGGGGGAGGTTTGCCTGGCGTCGTCTTGCACAGCGATGACGGAGGACTGTTGACGCGCAGCTTGACGACCTGGTACTCCGTCGGCCCATAGCGCTTGTTGGGGCCGTAGCTGAGCACCGGCGACCAGGTTCCCGGGAAGTTCTTGATCTTCGAAAGGGCGGTCACGAAGGTCCGCCGGTTGAGATCGGGCCCGGCGTTCTTCGCCGCCTCGGTGAAGAGTGCGATGGCCTGGCACCAGCCGGCGATGGGCCCTTGCTCCTCGATGACGTCGTTCATGTTCCCCGGCGGCACCTGCGGGTAGACCTTGTGCCAGAGCACCCAGCAGGTGCGCAAGCCGGGGTCGTAACCCCCTTGGCTCTCGGGCCGGGGACTATCGATCCCACCCAACGTCTCGGTGGTCACTCCCTCCTGCCCGTTGAGTGCCTTGCCATAGGGGACAGGAATCAGCCCGAGTGACGAGGTGATGCTCGACTCGTAGTCGCTGAGGAGAAGCCGCGGGAAATACTGCTGAGTGGTCTCGGCCCCCAGTACCGGGTAGAAGACGTTGAACGGAATGAGGGGGATGACGGAGGTGACACCCGCACTACGGAACTGCTCGACGACCAAGGGCGCCTCCGTGTCGGTGTTGGCCGTGTCGTCGGGGTTGGCGTCGACTGTCTTCACGATCGGCGTCACACCGGCCCGGGCCAGGTCGGGCAAAAGGTAATCGTTGAGAGCCGTCTGGTCGGAGCCCCGACTGCCGGCGATGACACCGAGCTTGATGCCGGGTCCGATCAGGTGGGCGCTGAGTCCCCAGTTGACCACGGCCTGAAGAATCGCCGATTGGTCCGGGTTGAGCCACCATAGGTACGGCGAGCCCAAATTGGTCCAGTTGGTCACCGTCGTCCATGCCCCGATGAAGGGAGTGTGGCCCTCTTGAGTGATGCAGAGCTCGTCGTCCCCCGTCCAGTCCCCCAACCCGTCGAGGACAGCGAAGACGGGCGGCGACCCCTCCGTCCATGTCTTGCAAAGCGCCCGCATCTCCGTCTCGTTGGTCGGATCGAAGCTGGTGATGATGGGAATGATCTTTCGGCCGTGGATTCCCCCGGTGTCGTTGACCTGCTTCACGAAGAGCTTGATGGCCTTGGTCTGCTCCCCGAACTCGGCATCCTCGGCGAACCCCTCACGTCCGGCCAGCGAGTTGAGGGACACGACGGGGAAGACGACGTTGATGTTGTTCTTGCTCACCCCGCGACTGGAGGTGCTCGCGGTGCTCACCGCAGAAGGTGCCGTACCCGATGCCTGGGCCGTGGAGCCGGAATTCGTGGCCGGCGGCGAGGAACTGGCCGCCCCACAGGCCGCGGTGCCGACAATGACAGCACTGACGACCACCAACGATTTCATCCCGGTGAATCGGGGACGCCGAATCGAAAAACTTCTCAACCGCCCGAATCCTCCCCCAGGGGGACCCAAGTGGCCCGCCCGTGTGCACCGCTCCTTCTCACGTCCTATCGGCACCTCATCGAGCACGGATGCCCGCCTTCCGCCCAGAAGGTGCTGAGTAACCGTCGGTACCCTATCGCCGTCCACTGCCAGGAGTCCGTCGCCATGCGTTGCATCGGACTCATCCGCCGCCGCCCGTGCGCGAGTCCACACGAGCGTGACTTCGTCTGGGGCAGCGGAGGGGAGGAGGGCACTCAGCCGGTCAGCGGAGATCGACCAAGTCGCTGGCCTGGTCACTATTCAATCTGGCCGTTGCCAGTCCGAAGGGACGGAGCTCAAACGACCCCTCGAAGGGGCTCAAGGGATAACCGCGCAGGTCGACCAGCCAACCGCTCTCTCCCTCGATGGTCACCGTCGTCGGTTCGGATCTCCAATTGAAAACACGGAGCTCGCGCTCCGGACCCTCCCGGCGCAGAGCGCTCACCTCCGCGCCCCTGACACTCAGCTCGCTGCCCGACGACGGGCGGGTACCGCCTCCTCGGCTGACCAGCACCTCCAGTGGCAGAAGGATGTCATCGGCAAACGCATAGGGGTCCTCGACACCGACTGCCAGGGCGTAGTGCAGCGAGATGCGCCGACCAACCATCTGAAGACCCTCGACCGGAGTCGTGGGACCAGCCGGGAACGGCCGATAGGTCATGCCCGACCGAGACAGCATCCCCGTCGAGCGCAGCACGGTTAACGCCATGCTGGTGGCGCGGTCGCCACTCGGGGTGCTGGCCACGTCGACGAGCTCGTACTCGCAGACGCCATCATGGACGACGGTCAAACCCCCCGCCGTCACAAATCGACGTGCCGGGGCTGTCGGCAGGCCGAATTCGTCGGCCCGGCCTTCGGCCGTAAGACCCCGCTCGACCACGCCGAACGCGGATTCTGCTTCGGACGACTGGGCTGGATCAGGTAGCGGAAGGTGTACCCGGAGGCGGTGATCGCGACTCGGATTGACGAAGGATGTGGTGACGCGAACCGCTGGCTCGTCAGCGTGGAGCTCGAGCGTGGTCTCGATGTCGACCGATTGCTCCCCGACCCGGGCACTCCGACTGTCCTCGATGTGATCCGGCCACTGATAGCTGGAGGTGATGATCGCTCGACCGCGTACGGGACCCTCCTCGGTGACACGGACCGTCACGTCAACGGGCGCGTCCACCATGCGGTCGTGGCGCGGAGGGGAGAAGTTGTAGGAGTCTCCGTGGTCACCCCCGTCGACCAACTGGCCATAGCCAGCTCGTCCGTTCAGGGAGAAGGTACCGAGCGCTTCGTCAATTTCGATCGACACCAGTCCGTTGGAAAGCGATACCGGGTTTCCAGATCCATTGGTCACCACCGGGTGCACCACGGCCACAGGTTCGAACCACTGCCATCCGTAACCCGCGACCTGGGCCACACGAGCGGCGATTCGTCGAGTCGGAACCTGGTCCAAGCCGAATCGGATGACCGCGTCGGGTCGCGCCTCCATACGGGCGTAGATGTCCCGCTTGGCTTGGGCGAGGCCGACGTCATGACGTTCCTCGGATCCGACCGACAACCTGATGGCGATGCCACTTTCGTCCTCTTCGACCAGGATGTCGTGCAGCCAGGAGTCGTGCTCGATCTGAGGACTCTGCAGCATCCCAAGAATGTTCCTCGCTGTATCCACATCGAGCTCCATGGCTCCCGGATGGCCCGTGCGCTCCGAAACCACCTGCACATCACTGTGGGGAGGTTCCACCGCCTCGACCACCAACTCGACCACGCCCGGGCGGGCGCGATGAGCCAGATTCACGATGTAGGTGCCCGGTTCAGCCAGCGATCGGGCTAACGATTCCCTGGCTCGACCGGCCAGTCCCGTGGCGATGGTGCGAGCCTCTGCATAGCGGTGCAGCACGGCGTCGACGACGTCGTCGATCGAGCAGGCACAGATGGAGTCGTGAGCCGAGTTGCGTACGATCTCCTTCCAAGCCAACTCGAGCTGGGGCTTCGGCCACTCCGGGGGTGGTTGGAAGAGCGCTGCCATAGGCTCGGCTCTACGCTCCAATTCGCGCACGGCCAGCTCACCCAGCCGCTTCACGTCGACACGGTTGGACGTGACACCCATCAACATGTCGGCTCGGAACCCCGAACGGAGCTCTCCCTTCCATCCCGGCAAGCCTTCGGCCGGCGCGGTGCCCAGGTACTTGGACAGCGATGTGATCTCGAAGCTGAAATCGCCCTGAAGGTCGTTGGCCTCGGCAACGACTCGGCCGAGCCAAGGCTGGGGCATGAGATGGTCGGAACCGTTCATGTACAGCAGGTCGGTCGTCGAGAATCCACTGACCGCAGCGAAATAGTCGGCAACACGCTCGACCAGAGCCTTGGCCTCGTCCGGGAGGATCGCGCCGTTGCTGTAGCCGGTCGGAAGATACTCGGTCCGCACCGTCGATCCATCGGGCGCCTCCCAGAGGAACCCGCTCTTCGTGATGGCCGACGGCACGCCTCGCCAGACAACGGCGTTCGCGAGCCCAGTCAGTCGAAGGATCTGCGGCATCTGGGCGATGTGACCGAACATGTCGGGCAGGTAACCCACATCCATGGCGCCACCGAAGGCAGCGGCCCGCAGCAGGCCCATCTGTAGGTTCCGGATGATCGTCTCTCCCGAAGCCAGGAACTCGTCCATCAGGATGTACCAGGGCCCCATCGTGATACGGCCGGCGGTGGCCAGGGCCCGGAGGCGTTCCTCGTTCTCGGGCCGCACCTCTAGATAGTCGTCGACGACGGCCATTTGCCCGTCCAACATGAAGCACGGATAGCTGACATCTGACTCGAGCAATGTCAGCAGGGCGTCGAACAGTTCCACCAGATCCAGGCGGAAATCCTGATAGGACCGGTACCACTCGCGGTCCCAATGGGAGTGCGGAACGATCGCCACACGGCAGGCAGCCACGAGGGCCTACCTTACGACGTGCGACGCCGCGGCCAGCAGAGTGCGCCGGGCCCGCCGACCAACAGCTGGGCCACCGATGATCGGTACGGTCCGGGGCAGAGGAAGCAAGGGCCACTCCTCGTCGCTTCTGCATCGCCCCTCGGTCAGAGGTGCATGGTCCGTTTCGTGACCACCGATAGATTGCTGGCCACTCCGACATCGGCTCCGGAAGGTCACTCCATTGCCCGCGCTCCAGTCACTCCCGATCCGCGAGGTGCTGCGAGGACGGAGGATCAGCTGGGCGGACGCCGTGGTCGGCGCCGGGATCATCGCCATCCTCTACGCGGTGGTCCGGCTGGGTCAGTCGATGAGCGTCAACTTCACGCCCGGCCGGACCCCCGTGACCATCTCGACGGACATCGCCAACGTGCCCTACTACGCGGCTCGATCGCTCCTGCGAATGTTCATCGCTCTCGCCCTCTCGACGATCTTCACCCTGGTCTACGGGACCGCCGCAGCGCGGCTGCGGCGAGCGGAGAAGGTGCTCGTCCCCATCCTCGACATCCTTCAGTCGATCCCCATCCTGGTCTTCCTGCCCATCGCCTTGACGTTCTTCATCACCTTGATCCCCAACAACCTCCTGGGTCTCGAGCTGGCGTCGATCTTCGTGATCTTCACCTCCCAGGCCTGGAACATGACGTTCAGCTTCTATCACTCGCTCATCACCCAGCCCACCGAGCTCGACGAGGCGGCGCGAATGTACCGGCTGACCAAGTGGCAGCGGTTCTGGAAGCTCGACGTGCCCAGCTCCATGATCGGGCTGGTCTGGAACATGATGATGTCGATGGGGGGAGGGTGGTTCTTCCTTACCGCATCCGAGGCGGTCACCGTCTTCATCAAGGGCAAGGGCCTGTCCGAGAGCCTTCCGGGCATCGGCAGCTACATGGCTGCTGCCGTCGCCCACGGGTCGTACTCGGAGGTGGGCATTGCCATCGCGGTGATGGTCATTCTCGTGGTGGGAACGAACTTCTTCGTCTTCCGCCCACTCGTGGCCTGGTCCGACAAGTTCCGCCTGGAGACATCCGAGTCGGCGGACAAGCCCAAGAGCGTGATCCTGAACCTTCTTCGGCGATCAGAGCTTCCCCGGCTGGCCGGTCATGTCAGCCGTCCCATCGGTCGGGCCCTGGACCGGATCACGCGGCCCTTCGGACTGGCCGAGTATCCGCTGCGTACCGACGTCCGCCGACGCCACATCGGCGACGTGATCTTCTGGTCGGTCATCCTCGGCGCTTCGGCGGCGGTGGCAGTCCTTGGGCTCATCTACCTGAACTCCCACCTCGGCTTTGCCCGGTTCCCCAGCCTCATCGGATTTGGCTCGGCCACGTTGGCCAGGGTGGTGATCCTGTTGGTCATCTCGACCCTCATCTGGTTGCCCGTCGGGGTGAAGATCGGGATGAGCGCCCGGCTGTCGCGCTACGCCCAGCCGGTCGTCCAGGTCCTGGCCAGCTTCCCGGCCATATTGCTCTTTCCGTTCGCCACTCTGATCTTCATCGACCTCGGGATCTCTCTGAACTACGGGGCGATCCTCCTGATGATGCTGGGAGCCCAGTGGTACATCCTGTTCAACGTCATCGCCGGGGCCAGCGCCATCCCCAATGACCTTCGCGAGTTGATGATCTCGATGCGCCTGACCCGGCGCCAGCGTTGGCAACAGGTCATCCTCCCCGCCATCTTCCCCGCCTATGTCACCGGGGGGATCACCGCCGCCGGCGGGGCCTGGAACGCCTCCATCGTGGCCGAGCTGGTCAGCTGGCACCATCACACCCTCAACGCCTACGGGCTGGGCAACTACATCGCCACCGCCTCGATTCAAGGAAAGTTTGCGCTCCTGATCGCCGGCGGGATCGTCATGAGTGCCTTCGTCGTCATCGTCAATCGATTGTTCTGGCGACGCCTTTACCGCATGGCCGAGACGCGGTTCACGCTGTGAACGGGCTGGCGTTGACCCGGGAGGACCGAGCACGACAGGGTGGTTGTCGATGACGACCACCCACCGGCCAGCCCCCCGACCGAGCACCGATCCGACCATCATCATCGAGGTCTCGCATGTCACGAAGACCTTCGTCTCACCCGACGGGAGCCCGCTTCCCGTGCTCGACGACATCTCGCTCGACCTCCGGGAGGGAGAGATCGTGGCTCTCTTGGGCCGTTCCGGCTCGGGCAAGAGCACCCTCTTGCGCTGCATTGCCGGTCTGATCGCCCCGACCTCGGGGGAGGTCAGCTACCGCGGGCAGGCCCTGAATGGCGCCAACCCCGGAGTGGCCATGGTCTTCCAGAGTTTCGCGTTGCTGCCGTGGTTGACGGTGCGCCAGAACGTGGAGATCGGACTCGAAGCCCTGGGAGTGGGGGCCAAGGAGCGCCACGAGCAAGCGGAACGGGCCATCGACGCCATCGGCCTCGACGGCTTCGAGTCTGCCTACCCCAAGGAGCTCTCGGGAGGAATGCGCCAGCGGGTGGGGTTCGCCCGGGCCCTGGTCGTCGAGCCCGACGCCCTGTTGATGGACGAGCCATTCTCTGCCTTGGACGTTCTCACTGCCCAGAACTTGCGGGCCGAGCTCCTCCGCCTTTGGCGGGAGAAGGACTTCCCGACCAACGCCATGCTCATCGTCACCCACAACATCGAAGAGGCGGTGATCCTGGCCGACCGGATCTTCGTGCTCGGAGCCAACCCAGGTCGCATCCGCACCGAGATCGACTGTGGTCTTCCCCAGCCTCGCAAACGCCACGACGAGAGCTTCCAGGCCCTGGTTGACGAGATCTACGGTCTGATGACCGGTCGCGACACCCGTCCGCCAGCACACATCTGGACGGTGGCGACACCTGGCGAGGGCTCGCCCACGGACACCCCGCTTCCCGACGCCAGCGTCGGCGGCATGTCCGGCCTGCTGGAGATCCTGGTCGCCCACGGAGGGCGCGAAGACCTGCCCCAGCTGGCCCACGAGTTGACTTTCGAAGTCGACGATCTTCTCCCGCTTGTGGACGCGTCCCAGGTGCTGGGCCTGGCCGAAGTCGAAGACGCCGACCTCCACGTGACGGACGACGGCCGGACGTTCGTCGCCGCCAACATCCTGGAGTCGAAACAGATCTTTGCCGAGAAGGCCCGACAGCGTGCACCACTGGTTCGTGCCATTTGCAATGCGCTCGAGCAAACGCAGGACGGAAACCTCGGTGAGGGGTTCTTCCTCGATCTCCTGCGCCGAGGGTTCTCCGAAGAAGAGGCCCGTCAGCAGCTTCGGATCGCGGTCGACTGGGGCCGGTACGGCGAGCTGTTCGACTTCGATGTCAACACCGGCCAGCTCACCTTGGACCACCCCCACACGCCGCAACAGCCCTGAGAGACCGACCGAGCACGTAACGGTGCAACGGCACCGGTCGGGTCTCGCTGTCGTCCCGGTGAGGTGCGATGGCCTCAGGGTTGGAGATTGGGGGAGGTCAACTAGGTTGCCAGCCCGGTCGGCACGGCCATGCCGACCACCGGTGCGTCGAGATGGTGGCCCCCCATCGAGCCGCTGAAGATCGCCGAGCCGTAGGCGAAGATTCCGCCGTCACTCGCCACCTCGTAGTAGCCGGTTCCGACCGCGGCTCTGGCCATGCCCACCACGGGGGCACTCAGACGATGACCGCTGTTCGAGCCCAGGAAGGTGGCATCGCCGTAGGAGAAGATGCCGCCGTCGCTTGCTAACTCCCAGTAGCCAAGGCCGGTGCTGGTTGAAGCGGCGCTGAGCATCGGTGCGACGAAGGGACTCCCGTAGCGAGACGCGTAGGACTTCGCCGCGCCGAAGGGCGTCACCTGGCCGTTCTGCTCCACCAGCCAGTAACCGCCGACACCGGACAGACCGGTGAGAGCGGTGACGGAACTCGTCGCGTGGCCGGCCAGCGATCCGTAATACCGAGCATCACCGAACGAAAAGACGCCACCGTCCTTGGCCACGAGCCAGTAGCCACCCCCATCAGGTGTGGCCGCCATCCCGACGATCGGGGCGTTGAGCCGCTTGCCGCCCATCGAACCCTCGAAGTGGGCGGCACCGAACGAGAAGACACCGCCGTCGGAGGCCACGAGCCAGTAGCCACCCCCATCAGGTGTGGCCGCCATCCCGACGATTGGGGCGTTGAGCCGCTTGCCCCCCATCGAACCCTCGAAATGGGCGGCACCGAACGAGAAGACACCTCCGTCCGAGGCGACCTCCCAGTACTCGGTTGGCGGAGTGGTCGGCGGGGGCGTTGTGGTCGGAGGGGTCGTTGTCGTCGTTGTCGTCGTTGTGGTCGTTGTCGTCGTCGGGGGCGGAGGGACGGTGTACGAGATGACGACCACGCCGTTGCCGGCGTTGGTCCCCGTCGCGGTCGGTGTGACGGCGCTGTAGGAACCGCCGCCCCCACCGCCGCCAGCAGAGGAGCCGTCGAACCCGCCGCCACCCCCACCGCTGTAACCTCCGCCACCGCCTCCGCCATACGAATTACCGGCGCCACCACCGCCACCACCGCCGAAGCCACCGTTGCCGCCCGGGTCGCCGTTGGTACCCCCGCCGCCCCCGGCCCCTCCGTCGGCCAGCGAGCTGCCGCCACTACCGCCGGACCCGCCGAGCGTCGTTCCGTCAGTGAGCAGACCACCGCCACCGCCACCGCCGTTGGTCGCCGCTCCACCGGATCCGTCCGTCCCGCCAGCGCCGCCGCTGAAGGCTCCCGACCCACCAGTCGAACTCGTCGGGGTGGCCGAGTTCCCACCGTTGTTGGAGGCGGCGCCGCCTCCACCGCCGGCCGCGACCAGGAGCCCACCCTGGTCTGGCGACGTATACACGAACGACCCGCCCCCTCCGCCGGAACCTGACCCGTACTCAAACCCGTTTGCCCCCTGTCCCCCGACCAGAACGTTCAGATTCTCCAAGGAGGTCACGTCGAAGCTGGCCGTGAGTTGCCCGCCGACTCCGCCCCCATAACCGGAGGCGCCACCTTGGGCGCCGGACGCGTTGACGGTGACGCTGGTCACTCCCGCTGGCACGGTCCACGTGGTCGAGGCACCCGTGTACGGACAGGTCACCGTGGCCGTGTTACCGACGATGGTCGGCGCCCCACAGCTGGTAGTGGCTCCGGCCGGCGGTGCCGCTCCCAAGACCGTCCAACCAGCGACAACGAGGAGAGCCGCGCCGACGAGCCGGACCGACCAACGCGACGAAGCCAAGGCCATTAAGTGGAATCTCATGCCCTTTCATCGGCAGTGTCCGTCACACTGTTGAGGAGAAACGTTTACAGGACTCGCGGAATTGCTCGCGAGAGTGAAGGGGGCGAGCGGTTGCGCTTCGTCGCAGTCCGCGGCGGGGACCCCGGCGTGCTTTTTGACCAGCTAGGACTGGTCGTCGGTGGGGGCGAGTCGATCCCGAACTCGGGACCGGAGCCTCGCCGTCGTCCGGAAGTACGCGGTGGGCCTCGATGGTGCCAATGCGTGCACCCCCGAGGACGTGGGTGGGTCGGCCGGCTATGGCTACTGCCTCGAGGCCGTCGCCGATCCCAGCCACGATGAGCACAAGAACTATCTCGACTGGGTGGGTGGGCCCTTCGATCCGACTTCGTTCAACCTGAGCGACGTGAACGCGATGCTCCAAAAGGTGCGCTGATCAAAAAGTCTTCACGACCCGTTCGCTCCGAGTGGACCGCCGCTCTAGTCGGCCAGTTCGCATCGAGGAATCGCATCGAGGAATCGCATCGAGGAAGCGCTAGTAGGGACCTGAAGACGTTCTTCGCACTCTTGTCCCCGAACAATCTGACCGAGGAGCCTGGCCAGGGAGAAGTTGGTGGGGCTAGCAAGAATCGAACTTGCGACCTCAGCATTATCAGTGCTGCGCTCTAACCAACTGAGCTATAGCCCCGAAGCCGGTTGTGGACGCTACACCACCCCTCTTGTCCCATGGCCCAGCAGGTGCCCACTTCGAACCCGTCTTGTCAGGGCACAGTGCTCGTGTCCCTTGTCCGGCCGGCCGCTTCGGTCGAGTGCCAGCCCGGCCAACGCTCGGCCGGCCGTCTTTCCGACGCCCGCTCGCCCACCCGTGACCCGCCTGCTTTCTCAGACGGTTACCGGCTCCTCGGCCTCAGCTCCCACCCGCGCCACGGCAGCCACCGCGTCCCCATCGTCGAGGTTCATGACCCGGACGCCGGTGGCGTCGCGGCCCTGAGAGGCGATCTCCCGCACCGCCGTCCGGATCACGATGCCGCTCGTAGAGATCAGCAGGATCTCGTCGTCGAGCCCGGTCATGAAGGCGCCGACCACCCTCCCCCGCTTGGCCGTGAGGCGGATCCCGCGCACGCCTTGACCCCCCCGGGTCTGGCGGTGGAACCGCTCGACCTTGGTCCGCTTCCCGTAACCGGCGTCGGTGACGATGAGGATGTCGGCCTCGTCGCGGGCCACGTCCAACGAGACGACCTCGTCGTCAGCCTTGAGGCGGACGCCCCGCACGCCGGCTGCGTCACGCCCCATGGGACGGACGTCTTCCTCCGAGAAGCGGATGGTCATGCCCAACCGGGTCACGATGAAAAGGTCGTCGGCGCCGCGGGTCTCGACCACCCGGACGAGCTCGTCACCGGCACGCAGGTTGATGGCGATGAACCCCTCTCGCCGCGACTTGTCGTACTCGCTGAATGCCGTCTTCTTGACCTGGCCTTGCTTCGTGCTGAACATGAGGAAGTTGTCCGCTGGGAAGTCCCGCGTGGCGATGATGGCCTGGATCACCTCGTCGCCGGCCAAGGGCAGGAGGTTCACGATGGCCGTGCCCCGTGCCGTCCGCTCCTTCATGGGGATCTCGAAGGCGCGCAGGCGGAACACGCGTCCCCGATTGGAGAAGAGGAGCAGGTGGGAGTGCGACGTGGTGTGGACCACGTCATCGATGAGGTCCTCTTCCTTCAGGCGGGCGCCTTGCACGCCGCGTCCTCCCCGACCCTGGGTCCGGAACGCGTCGGCGGACACCGCCTTCACGTAGCCGGCCCGGCTCATGGTCACGACCAGCTCTTCGTCGTCGACCAGGTCCTCTACGCCCATGTCCCCCGGGTCGTGGGTGATGATGGTCCGGCGTTGGTTGGCGTACTTGGACCGGATCTCTCCGAGCTCGTCGGCGACGACCAAGCGAAGCTTGGCCGGATCGCGGAGGATCGCTTCGAGCTCGGCGATCTCCTCTTGCAACCGTGCCAGCTCCTCCTCCAGATTGCTGCGACCCAGCCGAGTGAGGCGGGCCAGGGTCATGTCCAGAATGTGGTTGGCCTGCTCCTCGCTGAAGCTGAACGGCTCGGCTTGGAGTGCCGCCAGGGCGGCTGGCCGGTCGTCCGATCCGCGGATGGTGGCGATGACGGCATCGAGCATGTCGATGGCTCGCAGCAGCCCGTCGACGACATGGGCGCGAGCCCGCGCTTTGCCGAGCAGGAACTCCGACCGCCGGGTGACGACCTCCTTCTGGTAGTCGACGTAGTGGCGCAGCATCTGGGCCAGGCTGAGCGTGCGGGGCACGCCGTCGACCAGGGCCACCGCGTTGACCCCGAACGACGTCTGCAAAGGCGTCTGCTTGAACAGGTTGTTGAGGACGACATTGGCATTGGCGTCCCGCTTGAGCCGGATGACGAGCCGGGTCTTCCCGCCGGCGGAGTCGTCCTGCACCTCGGCGATGCCGTCGAGGTCCCCCGACCGCACCAGATCCTCGATGCGCTTGGAGACCGACGCGATCGACGTCTGGTAGGGCATCTCCGAGACGATGATGCGGGTCTCGCCGGCGCGACCCTCCTCGACCTCGGCCACCGCCCGCAGCTTGATGGACCCCCGACCGGTGCGGAAAGCGTCGAGGATTCCCTGTCGCCCGAGGACGAGCGCCCCGGTCGGGAAGTCCGGACCCTTCACGAACTCCATGAGGTCGTCCGAGGTGGCGTCGGGGTGCTCGAGCACGTGGGCGGCGGCGTCGATCACTTCGCCCAAGTTGTGCGGGGGGATGTTGGTGGCCATGCCCACCGCGATGCCCTGCGAGCCGTTGACCAGAAGGTTGGGGAACCGGGCGGGAAGGACCGTCGGCTCTTCGGTCGTGGCGTCGTAGTTGGGGACGAAGTCGACCGTCTCCTGATCGATACCCTCCATGAGCTCGAGAGCGAGCGGGCCGAGCCGGCACTCCGTGTAGCGCATGGCCGCCGGCCCCTCGTCCGGCCCGGTGCCCCCGAAGTTCCCGTGGCCGTCGATCAGCGGGTGGCGCATGGAGAACTCCTGGACCATGCGGGCCAGGGCCTCGTAGATGGCCGAGTCGCCATGGGGGTGATAGGTGCCCATGACCTCTCCCACCACCTTGGCGCACTTCGAGTGCGGGCGGTCCGGTAGGAGCCGCTGGTCGTACATCGAGTAGAGGATCCGTCGGTGTACGGGCTTCAGCCCGTCGCGAACATCGGGCAGGGCCCGCGAGACGATGACCGACATGGAGTACTCGAGGAAGGAGCGCTCCATCTCCTCCTGGATCTCAATGGGCTCGATGAACCCGGACAGGACCTCGTCCTGGTCGCCTGCGCCCTCATTCGGGGTCCGGCCGTTCCCGCTGTTGTCAGATCTCGATCTCGGCATGTGCTGTCCCGTCCCTCAGATGTCGAGGAACCGCACGTCTTTGGCGTTGGTCTGGATGAAATGGCGTCGCAACTCGACGTCCTCCCCCATCAGCACCGAGCACACCTCGTCGGCCACTGCCGCGGTCTCGACCGCCACCTGCAACAGTGACCGCTGGACCGGGTCCATGGTCGTGGCCTTGAGCTCGTCGAAGTTCATCTCGCCGAGGCCCTTCAAGCGGTTGAAGTCGTTCTTGTGGTTCGGGTGCTCGACCATGAACGCCGCCTTGGCCGCGTCATCCTTCAAGTACACCTTCTCCTTGCCCACCACCGTCGAGTAGAGGGGCGGTTGGGCGACGTAGACGAAGCCATTCTCGACCAACGGCTTCATCTGCCGGAAGAAGAAGGTGAGCAGCAGAGTGCGGATATGGGAGCCGTCGACATCGGCGTCGGCCAGGATGATCACTTTGTGGTAGCGAATCTTGGCCAGGTCGAAGTCGTCGGCCAGCCCGGCGCCGATGGCCGAGATCAGCGCCTGGATCTCGGTGTTCTTGAGCATCTTGTCGACTCGGGCGCGCTCGACGTTGAGGATTTTGCCCCGGATGGGGAGGATGGCCTGGGTTCGTGGGTCCCGGGCGTCCTTGGCCGAGCCACCGGCCGAGTTGCCTTCCACGATGAACAGCTCGCTCTCACGGGGGTCACGAGACGAGCAGTCGACCAGCTTGCCGGGCAGGCCGGCGCCATCGAGGGCCGACTTGCGACGGGTGAGGTCCCGCGCCGAACGGGCGGCGATCCGAGCCCGCTGGGCCAGGAGGCCCTTCTGGACGATCTGATTGGCTTCTCGAGGATGCTCCTCGAACCAGTCGGCCAGCTTCTCGTTGGTGGCCCGCTCGACGAGTGACCGGACCGGCACGTTGCCGAGCTTGGCCTTGGTCTGGCCCTCGAACTGCGGGTCCTGCAGCCGCACGGAGATGATGGCGGTGAGGCCCTCTCGGATGTCCTCACCTTCCATGTTCTTGTCCTTCTCCTTCAGGGCTCCCTTGCCACGGGCGTACTTGTTGACGATGTTGGTCAGGGCCTTGCGGAAGCCCTCCTCGTGCATGCCGCCGTCGATGGTGGAGATGCCGTTGGCGAAGGAGTGGATGCTCTCGTAGAAGCCGGTGTTCCATTGAAGGGCGATCTCGACCTCCATGGAATCCTCACGCTGCTCAAAGGAGCCAACCTTGCGGAACAACGCCTCTTTCGACGCGTTGAGGTGGCGGACGTAGTCGATGATCCCGTCCTTGTACTTGAACGTCTGGGGCGGTTTGGCGTCGGCGCGCTCGTCCACGAAGTGGATCTCGAGACCCCGGTTGAGGAAGGCCATGACCTGCAGGCGCTCGACGATCGTCTGGGCCCGGAACTCGACCTCCTCGAACACCGCCGGATCCGGCCAGAAGGTGATGGTGGTGCCCGTCCGCCCCCGGGGCGCGGGTCCGGTCGTCTTGAGCGGTCCTTTTGGCTTGCCGCCGCCGGTGAATTCCATCACGTGGTGCTTGCCGTCGCGATCGATCTCGAGCACCAGTCGGCGCGAGAGAGCGTTCACCACCGACACCCCGACGCCGTGGAGGCCACCCGAGACCTTGTAGCCGCCGCCTTCGCCGAATTTGCCCCCGGCATGGAGGGTGGTGAGCACGATCTCTGCCGCGCTCTTGTTCTTGTGCTTCTTCAAGGGCCCGGTGGGAATGCCGCGTCCGTTGTCACTGACCCGGACGCCACCGTCGGCCAGGACGGTGACCTCGATAAGGGTGCAGAACCCGGCCATGGCCTCATCGACCGAGTTGTCGACGACCTCCCAGACCAGGTGGTGCAGGCCGGTCGGGCCGGTCGACCCGATGTACATCCCCGGCCGCTTTCGAACTGGGTCGAGCCCCTCGAGAACGGTGATGTCCTCGGCCTCGTACGTGCCCTGGTCCAGTTGCCGAACCTGTTCCGTTTTCAGCGCCACAGGCGCGCCCTTTCACCGTCGTCTGATCGAGCGGGGTCCGCCTCCGAAGCTCGTCTCCGGTGCGGGAGGGGCGACTTTCGCAGTCGCATCGATCCCCGATTACGTCTTCCATTGTAGCCGTCCGGTGTGTCCGGACGGGCCGATCCGACCTCTCGCAACGAGGCAGTTTTCAGCCGCGGATGCGTACCTCGAGACGGGGCGGGCGGTCGACCTGGGCGACATCGGCGACGCGATCGAGGAGGCTGTCGGCGAGGTGGCGGACCTGCGTGGCCCAGGCCGGGTGGTCGACCCGGACGACGAGCCGGTCCGGATCGAGACGCACCGGGTCCACATGCGCGGCCATCGTCGGCCCGACGATCTCTCCCCACCGCGTGAAGAGGCGGCCGAACCCGGCCGAGGTGGTCAATCCAAGCCCACCGACTATCGACTCGAGCGAAGCGCCGACCGGGCGTGGGCCCCGGTCCTGCCAACTCGTACCGTCCCTCACGGCGTCGCCTCCCGTGCGTGGACGACGCCGCCGGGCCCCACTTCGAGGACCTCGGCCACCGTCACCTCTTGCGGTGGCGGCACGGCCGTGGTCAGGAGGGTCTGGCCTCCGGCCAGGCCGGCCATGAGCGCCTTGCGCCGGGCTTCGTCGAGCTCGGAGAAGACGTCGTCGAGGAGGAGGATGGGCGGCTCCCCCAGACGCTCGGTGGCCAGTTGATGGGCAGCCAACCGCAGGGCCAGGGCCAACGACCGCTGCTCGCCCTGGGAGGTGTGCGTGCGGGCCGGCAGCCCGCCGATCAGGAGCTCGACGTCGTCACGATGCGGACCGACGGAGGTGACCCCACGAGCCAGGTCCACCGCTCGATGCGAGACGAGGGCGTCGGCCAGGCGTCCGTTCCACGATCGCTCGTACCTGGCCGAAGGGGCCGGCGATTGGCCGCTCAGCCGTCCGTACTGGTCGGCTAGGCGAGGAGCCAGTTGCTCGAGCAGTTGTTCGCGAGCCTCCGCCAGGAGGGTGCCGGCATCATCCAGGCGCTGATCCCAGACCACGAGCGAGCTGTCGACGTCAGTGACCGGTTGCCGGTGCGCGTTCTTGAGCAGGGCGCCCCGTTGGCGGAGGATGCGATCGACGTCCTCGGCCGCCCGGGCCAGCTTCGGGTCGACGATCTCGAGCGTCTCGTCGAGGAACCGGCGGCGGTCGGAGGGGCCACCTTGGACGATGGTGATGTCGTGCGGTGAGAAGACCGTGCACCGAAGCGCGTCGTGCAGGTCGCTCCGGCGACGAACGGCTTGCCGATTGACCATCGTCCGGGCACGTCCTTCGGTGGGCAGCTCGGCTTCGATGGTCACCGAACGAGGACCGGTCTCGACCTCGGCTCGGACGATTGCGGTGGTGGCGCCCTGGCGCACCATGGCTTCTCGGGGGGCACCACGGAACGATCGCAGGGTGCCGAGGTAACCGACGGCCTCGAGCAGATTTGTCTTGCCGGCGCCGTTCGGACCGGTGATCACCGTGGTTCCGACGGCGTCGAAGTCGACCGTGGCAGCGGCGATGTTTCGAAAGTCGAGTACGGAGAGCGAGATCAGGTGCACCGGGCGTCCCGACCCGGTGTCACGACACCCGCACCGGCATCAGGAGGTAGCGATAGTCCGTCCGCTCGGCAGCCCTCACAGTGGCCGGCTTGGTGGCGTCCACCGTCTCGAGCAACACCTCGTCGCCGTTGACGGCTTCGACTCCGTCGATGAGGTACGTGGGGTTGAACGCGATGGTGAGCTCCTCGCCGTCGAAGTCGGCGTCCACCGTCTCGCTGGCATCCCCCACCTCTTGGGAGACCACAGTGAGGTCGACACCGCCCGAACGCATGGACAAGCGCACTGGGGTGGTGTTGTCCCGAACGAGCAACCGCACCCTCCGTAACGCATCGAGGAGGGAGTCCTTGCCGACGTGAAGCCGATTCGGATAATCGGCGGGGATGAGTTGCCGGTAGTCCGGGTAACTGCCGTCGATCAACCGGGTGCTCACGTGGACATTTTCAGCCACGAAGGTCACGTCGTGGTCCCCCATGGCCAGACCCACGGTGGCGAAGCCGTCGGCACCGGTCTCGTCGCCTTCACCGGTGTCTTTCGTCCCACTGGAAAGTAGGGAAAGCCGCTGTAGTTCGGCCAAAGCCCGGGCAGGGACGAGGATTTGGGTCTGATCGGAAAATGACTCGGTGCCGTCGATGTCCCGCATGGCCAGCCGGTAGGAGTCGGTTGCCACCAACCGCACCCCCTTGCCCTCCGGGGCGATGAGGACACCGGTCAGCAGTGGTCGGGCGTCATCACTCGAGGCTGCCCGTACGACTTGGCGGAGGGCTCCGGCCAGGCTGGACGCAGGCAGGAAGGTCACCGGCTCGGGCGGTGCCGGGAGTGACGGGAACTCCTCGACCGGGAACGTCCGCAAGCTGAATCGTGATCGGGCCGCACCGATCTCCACTTTGTCGGTGTCCGCCTCCACCGTCACTGCTCCGGGCTCCAACGATCGCACGATGTCCACCAGCAGACGGGCGGGTGCCACACACACTCCATCGCTGATCCCGATGGCTTCGGATTTCACATGTACGGTGAGGTCGAGGTCGGTCCCGACCGCAGTCAGGGTGTTCCCGCTGGCCTCGATCCGAATCCCGCTCAGGGCCATGGATGCCATCGACCGGGTACTGACGGCACGCCCAGCCGTGGATAGCGCTTCGACGAGCGAGTCGCGCTCGCAACGGAACTTCACCGGCTGTCCTCGTGCATTGTCTTCTACTCTTTTCTTTATTCTTTAAATACTTCTAGTAATGGTAGTAAGGGCTGTGGATTGGGGATGACATGTCGTTGTCCCAGCGTCTGACACATTTGGCTGTCCACCGATCATCCCCCGTGTCCAGAGGGAAGCGAACTTTACGCTTCGGGAGGATGGTCGGTTCCGGAAAAGTTCACCAGAGTTCACAGATAACCCACCGCGGCTTGCCGCTCTTTCCACAGATGGTGCACAACTTCGGGACAAGTCGCGCCCGGTAGAGGACTCGGTCATCAAGTGGATGCGCCGGTGGTGCCGGTCCGGATACTCACGATCAGATCGGTGACTTGGGTGTAGATCTGCTGGCGCTCCTTCATGAGGCCGGCGATCTTTTCGACGGCGTGGATGACGGTCGAGTGATCCCGACCGCCGAACTCGCGCCCGATGGCCGGGTAGCTGAACTCGGTGAGCTCGCGGAAGACGTACATGCTGACCTGGCGGGCCGTGACCAACGGACGCCGGCGATTCGGGCCTCGAAGCTCCTCGACCGAGAACCCGAAGGCCTCAGCCGTGGCCGCCAGGATGAGTTGGGGAGTGATGGGTCGGGGTTTGTCGGCCGCCACGATGTCGGAGAGGACCTCTTCGGCAAGCTCTCGGCTCAGTGGCTGCCCATAGAGGCTGGCAAAGGCCGTGACCCGTATGAGGGCCCCTTCGAGCTCCCGGATGTTGTCCTTCACATGGGTAGCGATGAATTCGAGCACGTCATCGGGCACGTTGACCCGCTCGAGGAGGGCTTTGGTCTGCAGGATGGCGAGACGTGTCTCGAGGTCGGGCGGCTGGATCTCGGTGATGAGCCCGGAGAGGAAGCGACTGCGCAGACGGTCTTCGAGGGTGGCGATGGACTTGGGTGGTCGATCGGAAGTGAGCACGATCTGGCTGGATGAGCCATAGAGCGAATTGAACGTGTGGAAGAACTCCTCTTGCAGGGACTCCTTTCGCTCCATGAACTGCACGTCGTCGATCAGGAGGACGTCGCACTCCCGATAACGCCGCTTGAAGGCGATCATGGCGTTGGTACGGATGGCCACCACGAATTCGTTCATGTACGTCTCGAGGGTGACATACCGGACATTTCGGCCACTGAAATTCTCGCGGACGTAGTTGCCAATGGCGTGAAGGATGTGGGTCTTTCCGAGGCCGGCGTCGCCGTAGATGAACAGCGGGTTGTAGGAGTGGCCGGGCGACTCGGCGACCGACCGTGCCGCCGCATGGGCGAAACGGTTGGACGATGCGATGACGAAGTTCTCGAACGTGTAGCGCCGATCGAGAGCTGCTGGGTTGCCCGGCAGCGGGCGGGAGGAACGGTCCGTCTGGGCGGCGGGCTCACCCCATGACGGCGTGGGAGCGCTACGTTGTCCGTCGAGCTCGGATGACGCTCCGATGGGCTCGTCGTCAGGTATCAGTTCCTCCGGAGCGGTCACCTCGAGCTCGACAGAGAGGTCGCGGCCCAGGGTGGTGCTCACCGTGTGCTGGATCAGGCCGAGGTATCGATCGGCGATCCGGTCACGGATCAACCGGTTGGGAACCCCCAATCTGATCTCGCGGTCCTGAACGGCGAGTGGCGTGATGGCCGAGAGGCATGTCCGCCAGCTCGCATCTCCGGCCTGCTTCCGCAGGATCTCCGAGCAAGATGTCCACAGCTCTTCGGTGTCGTTCACGTGGGGCTCCGCCCTTCGCAGCGTGTGCTTGGTCCACAGTGATTTCCACAGCTGTGGACGAGAAGTGATCGCGGCCTGCGCCCTCCGGGTGGCCCGAAGGAGCAGTGCTCGTTCTGGCACTCCAAGTGGATGGTGGTCGGTCGAGTGGATGGTCCCCCGGGGGCACTCCGACGAGCCCGGGGCAGCCTGCCGTGTTGGCACGGTACACCGTGCCCACGCCGCGTGCCTCGGCCGTTTCGACGTGTGCGCGCCGGCCCATCTCGCCTACGATGTGCGGGAATGTCCTGATCGCCACGAACGGGACCCCTTGCCAACGAGGAACGTTCTCTCCCTGCTGTCCAGGCCGGGGAAGGAAGTCGATGTATGAAACGGACGTACCAGCCCAATGTGCGCAAACGCGCCAAGACCCACGGTTTCCGCAAGCGAATGTCGACCAAAGCCGGCCGAGCGGTCATCCGTTCCCGACGGGCCAAGGGGCGCCGCCGGCTTTCCGTCTGACGGCGAGCCCGTTGACGCCCCGGATCGGGCGAATCCGGTCGCAACGGGTTTTCGCGGCTCTGCGAAAGGCTCCGGCGCGCGGTCGATCCGGGCCCATCGGTGTATCGTTTGCCCAGGTCGCAGAGCCGGGAGGACCGCTTGTGGGCTTCGCCGTGAGCCGACGGGTGGGCGGGGCCGTCGTCCGGAACCGTCTGCGGCGACGGATACGTGCCGTGATGCGCGACTTGGCCCCGAGCCTCCAGGATGGGGCGTACCTGGTCAGCGCCGCCCCCGGCGCCACCATGGTGGCCGCCTCGGAGCTTCGGGAGGCGGTGACCAGGGCGACGCAACAGGCGCTGGCCCGCCGGGAAGGGCGGGAAGGGAATGCCCAGGTGAGAGCCGGATGAGCGTGGACACCACCCCCACAACCACCACGACCGCACCCTCACCCGAGCGCCCGTTTCCGACCCCAACGGTAGGCACGAGCGACCAGGGGGCGTCCAAGAAGGCCATCGTCTCTGCCATCCGTGCCTATCAGCTGGCACGGGCGGGGCGCCCGACGGGCTGTCGGTTTACGCCCACCTGCTCGAGCTATGCCATCGAGGCCATCGGGGCACACGGGATCTGGTCCGGAGGCAGGCTGGCCCTCCGCCGGTTGTTGCGGTGCCGGCCGTGGGGGGGTCACGGGTTCGACCCGGTGCCTGAACGGAGGACGCCGTGACCGCCGTCATCCGCAGCCTTCTGGCCGAGAACTCGATCGTGCACCAGATCGGCGCCATCTTCCAGCCGCTTCTCAAGCTGGTGGCCGACGTCCTCGCCTTCTTCTTCGCGGTGGTGCCCAACTACCCCATCGACGTCGCCCTGCTGACGATTGTGATCATGGCGCTGCTGACGCCGCTCACCGTCAAGAGCACCAAGAACATGGCGGCCATGCAGGCGCTGAGCCCGGAAATGAAGAAGCTCCAACAGAAATATAAGGGAGCGGAGAACCGGACCCAGCTAAACGAAGAAATGATGAAGCTCTATAAGGAGCACAATGTCAACCCCGCCTCGGGTTGTCTTCCCATGCTCCTGCAGTTCCCCGCCTTCATCATCCTCTACAACGTCATTCGTGGAATCACCAACACGGTGACCATCCCCGTGACCAAGGTGGTGAACGGCCACAAAGTCTCGTTGCCACCCATCGTCAAGGCCGAGCCTCGCTATCTGAGTCACTCGTCCAAGATGTACCAGGACATCGTGGCCGCGCACGGCCAGTTGAACTCGTTCGGCATGAACTTCGCCGACAAGCTCCTCTCCCACCACAGCTCGCTCTGGGTGGGCATCCCCTACCTCCTCTTGGTCCTCGCAGCCGTGGCCCTCCAGTACCTGCAGATGGCTCGCTTGAACGCCCGGAACCCGCAAGCGAACCAGGCCAATCCTCAAGCGGCCATGATGCAGAAATACCTGCCGCTCATCTTCGGTCTCATTTACCTAAATGTGGCCGCTATTCTGAACGTCTATTTCATTTTCTCGAGCGCCATCCGCATCGCCACCCAGGAAGTGTTGTTCCGCAGGGGCATCGTGGCCGGGCCGCCTGCACCCTCGGCGGGAGTCAAGCCCGCGGCCAAGGGTGGCTCCGGAGGAAAACCCCAGGGAGAGAAGGCGCTGCCGCGGGCCGGTGGCTCGTCCACCGCCCGACCGAAGCCGGTCGAGCGGGCAGCGACCAACGGCAACGCCGACAAGGTGGACAAGGTGGACAAGGTGGTCGATGCTTCGGCCACCGAGAACGGCCGTACGGCGGCGAAAACGAACGGTGCCCGCACCAGTGGCAGCCCGGCCAACGGCAAGCGTCCATCGCAGGGGAGTCGGCCCCGTTCGGGTGGGGGCCGACCGGCATCGGGGAACCGGGCCCGGTCCGGTGGGACGGCGGCCGGTGATGCCGAAGCGGAAAAGGTGGACAAGCCACACCCGAGGTCGAAGGCAAAGCGAGCGAGAAAGGCGCGGTAAGAGGTGGAATGGGTCGAGGCCAGCGGCAAGTCACTTTCGGAGGCCAAGGAAACGGTTTTGGATCTACTCGGGGTGGCCGAGGACGATGCCGAGTTCGTCATCCTGAGCGAACCGAAACCCGGACTCTTTGGGCGCCTGCGCGGGGAGGCGCGGGTCCAAGCTCGCGTTCGCCCGGTCGTTCCGCCTCCGAAGCGGGGGCGGCGGCAGCGGTCCGACAAGCGCGATCGAAGCCGCACCGGCAGCTCGGCCGGGGGTGAAGGGTCGAGCGCGGCAGACGATGGCCGGAGTCGGACGAGCGGCGGCCGGTCCAAAGCGGGAGCTTCGACCGGAGCCTCGTCGGGTCGGTCCAATCGCCGACGCCCTCGGAACGGTGGCCAGGACAACGGACGGGCGCCGAAGGCCGAAGCGGGGCAACATGGAGAGGTTGGCTCGAGCGTCGGGCGGACCAGGCGGTCGAGTGGAGAGAGTGAGGAGACCATGGAGCGCTCGTTGACCCTTGAGGAGCAAGGTGAAGCTGCTCGCCAATTCCTGAGTGGGCTCATCCAGGAGTTCGGGCTCGACGCGGATGTGACAGTCTCGATCCTGGATGAGGACACCGTCGAGGCAGCCGCCTCCGGCGACGACCTCGGGTTGTTGGTGGGCCCACGGGGCGCGACCCTGGCGGCAGTCCAGGACTTGACCCGCACATTCGTCCAGCGCCAGTCCGAGAGTCGAACCGACCGCATCCTCGTCGATGTGGGGGGCTACCGCGAGAAGCGGGCTGGCGCCCTCAGGCGGTTCACCCTCGGCATTGTCGACGAGGTCAAGGCTTCGGGAGAAGAGCGGGCGCTCGAGCCGATGTCGCCCGCCGACCGCAAGGTCATCCACGACACGGTCACGGACATCGAGGGCGTCGCCACCCGTTCCGACGGCATCGAGCCCACCCGCTACGTGGTGATACAGCCGGTCGCATCCTGACCCTGCTGCCGTCGGCGGACGGCCGCCCTGCTGGTTGAGGGTTGGGGCCGCGGCCAGGTTCAGACAGGGTCCTGGGCAGTGGTGCGGTGAAGATGACCACAGGCGACGAATTGCCGCCGGGCACCGAACCGCGTCACCCTCAACTCGAGGAACGCCTCACCGAGGAGCTCGAGCACGCCAAGGGGTTGGGCTTCCTCGGGCCCATGCCAGCGGCCGAACAACTGGAGCACGCACTGGGGTTCGTCGGGGTCATCGAGTCCGAGCTCGGGCAGGCACCGGGGTCGGTGCTGGATCTCGGCTCCGGAGGCGGCCCGCCGGGGTTGGTGCTCGCCGTCTGCTGGCCGACCACCCGCGCCGTCCTGGTCGAGGCCAACCACCGTCGTGCGGAGTTCCTGCAGCACTCACTTGCCCGTCTGGATGTGGCCGAATCGGCCGAAGTGGCCACCGGCAGGGCGGAATCACTGGGCCACCAGCCGGAGCTGCGAGAAGCCTTCGAGTGCGTCACGGGACGCTCATTCGGGCGACCCGCGGTCACGGCCGAATGCGGCTCCGCCTTCCTATCCCTCGACGGCCGGCTGGTGGTCTCCGAGCCACCGGATGGGGCCACCGACGACGATCGCTGGCCTGCCGCGGGTTTGGCCCGGTTGGGGCTGGCCCGGCCTCGAATGGTCCGGTTCGGTCGGTTCGGGTACCGGGTCATTGACAAGGCGACCCCCATAGCCGCTCGGTATCCGCGCCGGCCGGGGATCCCTGTCAAGCGCCCATTGTTCTAGTTTTGGCCGTGCTAATGGCCATGGACGGGCGACGGGGGCGCAAGACCGGGCAGCAGCCGGGCCCCAGGTGGGCGGCTGCCGCTGCCACGTATCATTTGAAACGGGCCAAATTCCGAGCATCCGCGGCGGTGCCGACGTTCCACGTGAAACGGCCAAATTGGTGGTTTCGGAGACGACCTTGACCGGGCATGGGTGGTTGTCTCGAAGGGTGCCCTGAGGCGGGCGGCAGCCCTCGGCAGCAAGCACGTGGTGCCAGTGGAGTCGGCTGCGGCGGCACGGTGGGGACGGCAAGCGAGAAGGGGACTTCCATGTTCCACGTGAAACCGGCAGGAAAAGACTTGACCGCCCCCGGCCCGGCGGCGAGTATGTGGTCCTTGATTGCTGGGGGCACCACATGATCATGCGTGGCCGCCGGCGTCGGAACCGGGCACCCGCAAAGGAGCCGAAGGGATCAACAAGCGGTTCGGCTATCTCGCAGCCAACACCGCCGGCGGACGGCAGCACAGCGGACGCCGACGCAGATCCTCGCGGCCGCTCACCGGCATCCGAGGCCGCCTCGGCGGCCCGGCGGCATCCGGCCAACATCGTTCCCCTCCAAGCCCTGCTGTCGGATGTGGCGACGGCTCACGCCGAGCTCGACGACGTCCTCCCACCGCCTACTCCCACGGTTGACGAGCCGCATATGACACCAGTTCTACGACGACGAGCCCGGGTACGGACCGAAGAGGCGCCCGCCGCCAATGGCTCCGTGGAGGCCCCACCCGGTACTCCCGGGCCGGTCGTCGGGGCGGTCGAGGCTCCGCCCTCACCTCCTCCTCCTGCGGTTGAGACGCTCGGGCCTGCGATCTCGCCTGAACCATCTGTGCCGGCCACCGAACGACCAACCCCGCCGTCCGCCACCGCTTCCGTGGAGGAATCGGCCGATCCCAGCCGAGGGCAGACGCAGGCCGGGTCTCTCAACCCCCTGCCCCGGGTCATGGCCGTGGCCAACCAGAAGGGCGGGGTGGGTAAGACCACGACCTCGGTCAACCTCGGGGCGGCCATCGCCGAGTTGGGGTTTCGGGTCCTGGTCATCGATCTCGACCCGCAGGGAAATGCCACCACCGGACTCGGGGTAGAGGCCCGTAGCTTCGAGCTGTCCATGTACGACGTCCTTATGCGCGAAACGTCGATGGAGGATTGCGTCGAGCCGACCAGCATCAAGAATCTGTTCGTGGCCCCGGCCACCATCGACCTGGCCGGGGCCGAGATCGAGCTCGTCCCCGCCTTCAGCCGCGAGCTCAAGCTCAAGAAGGCCCTGGAGAGCGTGATCGACGAGTTCGACTACGTGCTCATCGATTGCCCTCCTTCCCTCGGGCTGCTCACCGTCAATGCCTTGGCTGCCGCCCACGAGGTCCTCGTGCCGATCCAATGCGAGTACTACGCCCTCGAAGGCCTGAGCCAGCTCATGCGGAACGTCCATCTGGTCTCGAGCAGCCTCAATCCCGATCTCGATGTCTCGACCATCGTTCTCACCATGTACGACGCTCGGACCAAGCTGGCCGACGAGGTGGCCGTCGAAGTCCGGCAGCACTTCGGGTCGAAGGTCTGCCGCATCGTCATCCCCCGCACCGTCCGGCTCTCCGAGGCGCCCTCGTTCGGTCAGCCCATCACCGTCTTCGATCCCACGTCCCGGGGTGCAGTGGCCTACCGGGAGCTCGCCAAGGAGGTCAGTGGTGGCTCGCCGTAGCGGCCTCGGGAGGGGTCTGAGCGCACTCATGCCGACGGAGGTGACCGGCGATCGCTCGTCGATCCTCCGTGAGGTTCCGATCGCCAGCCTCACGCCAAACCCTCGTCAACCCAGAGTCAGCTTCGATGACGAGACCATGGCGACCTTGGCCGCATCGATCAAGGAGCTCGGGGTCCTCCAGCCCGTGCTGGTGCGATCGCTCAGCGGGACGGACGACGAGTTCGAGTTGATCGCCGGTGAACGTCGGTGGCGTGCGGCCCGGCGAGCCGGACTGCAGACGATCCCGGTCCTCGTGCAGACGGCCGACGACGCCAACAGCCTCGAGCAGGCGCTGGTCGAGAACCTCCACCGACAGGATCTCGGGGTGCTCGAGGAGGCCGCCGCCTTCCAGCAGCTGATCGACGAATTCGACTACACCCATGAACAGGTGGCGGCGCGGGTGGGCAAGAGCAGGGTGGCGGTGACCAACACGCTCCGGCTCCTGCAGCTTCCGGCCGGCGTCCAGCGTCTGCTGAGCGAGGGCCAGATCACCGCCGGTCACGCCAGGGCTCTCCTCGGCACTCCCGACCGCGGCTTTCAGGAGGATCTCGCCCGGTCCATCGCCGCCGAGGGTCTGTCCGTCCGGGCGGTCGAGGACATCGTCCGCGGTCGCGCCGGAGTGGGAACCCCAGCCCCGGATGGCGCCGCGCCGGAGGGCAGTCCGCCTCGCCCCCTGGCCTCGGGTGCCGCAGCAGGCCGCTCGGCTCCTCGCCTGCCACCGGCCGGCATCGTCGAGCTAGAGGAACTGCTTTCGGACCACCTCAACACTCGGGTCAAGGTCGACACCAGCGCCAAGCGCGGGCGACTGGTGGTCGAGTTCGCCACGCTCGAAGACCTCGAGCGGATCTACAAGCTGATGACCGGCGCCGGTAGAGCCTCGACCTAAGCGACGCTACTTTCTGTGGCAGGAACTTGACATAATCAAGGCAAACCACCACAGAGAGTGTGAAAAGAGTTAACTCTGTGTCGAGATAATCCACAACCTGTGCATGAGGTTGTGGATAGTGGCCCGTTGGCCGGGCTCGATCTCATGGGCTGATTGAGTGTTGGCCCGTCAATCCCAGGCCGTGGCGGCCCACTCGGCCAAGGCGGCGACCACCGCCCGGGCGACCGACGGAGCCTGTTCGACAAGGACGGCGGGCGGGCTGATCTCGCAGATGACGGCCGGCATTCGCGTCTCTCGCAGCAAGGGCAAGGCCATGCCGTGGCTCCCGCCGTCGACCAGGCCGAGTGACTCGCAGACGGTCCGCTGGATGAGCTCGGCCAGCCGCCTGCCTCCCGGTGACGAGTACCGGTAACCGGCGTAGTAGGCAGTCGTGCAACGACTCCCGGCCTGCTCGAGGCGGAGCCCGACATAGACCTCCGCCTCCACCGCGTTGGCCTCCGCGGCCAACGTCGAGCCATCCGGGTGCTCCAGGGGGTACACGGTCGAGCCCTGGGCCACGAGCAGCCGTCGCAGAGCGGCGAGAGCGGCCGACAGCCCGCCTTCTTCACCGATGGCCACGCGGCGCCCGGACAGGGTCCGGGGCGCCTGGCGGAGGTGCTCTCGGTCGCGCACCGCGGTCACGAGCTCGGACGAGTCGTCGTGGCGTGTGCCGAAGCGCAAGAGCTCACGCATGGTCGCGCCGCCGGCGATGTGGTCCACCGGGAGGCCGACGTTGCGCTGGAAGTCGCCGAGGGCCATCGACGTCTGGTCGCCGAAGATGCCGTCGACCCGCCCGGTGTCGAAGCCGAGGGCGCTCAGACGTTGCTGAAGCTCGGCGACGTCGTCACCCCGGAGCATGGGGGAGCGCCGATAGAGGAAGCGGTCGCCGAGCTGGCACCCGGCCTCGACCAGCGCCGACCAAGTCTGGGGTCCGCAGATCCCGTCCACCCGCAGACCTCGTCGGTGTTGAAAGGCCTCTACAGCCGCCCGGGTCCCGGGCCCGAAGGACCCCTCTGCGTCCATGCCTCGTGCGATACGCAGTCGCCCCAGCCGACGCTGGAGGTCGACCACAGGCGGGCCTTCGGCCCCCATCTCGAGGTGCAGCTCGGCTTCGGTCACCCCGGTCGGCATTTGGCCGCTCGCCCCGTCGAAAGTGCTGGTCGGAGGCCGGCCCGGGGCCGAGCGGCGTCCGGCTCTACCGGGGTTAGAGGTAGGCCGAGATCTCTTGTAGGAGCTGGGCCTTGCCCTTGGCCCCCACGATGCGGGTGGCGGGCTCGCCCTCTTTGAAGAGGATGAGGGTCGGGATGCTCATCACGTCGAAGCGCCGGGTGACGTCGAGGTTGTCGTCGATGTTGAGCTTGGCCACGCTCAGCTTGCCGACCTGCTCGCCGGCGATCTCCTCCAGCACCGGAGCGATCATCTTGCATGGCCCGCACCATTCGGCCCAGAAGTCCACCAGGACGGGGACGTCCGACGCCTTGACATGCTCGTCAAAGCTAGCGTCGCTCAGGATCTTGATCTGATCGCTCATTCTGGTTCCTCCTGGTCGAGTACCGACCGTTACCGGACTTCCTCGGCCCGCCTGCCTTACAACGTCCCGTCTACCGCTGGCATTCCCGTCGTCCTCGGAGCGGCTCAGCGCGCCGCGGCGGCCAACGCAGCTTGGTCTTCGAGGAAGCGCTCGGCGTCGATGGCGGCCATGCAGCCCGAGCCGGCTGCCGTGATGGCTTGGCGATAGGTATGGTCCTGGACGTCGCCGGCAGCGAAGACACCTTCGACGTTGGTGTGGGTGCCGCCGAAGGTCCGCAGGTATGCGTTGTCCTCCATCTCGAGTTGGCCCTTGAACAGCGCGGTATTGGGCTGATGGCCGATGGCCACGAACACCCCGGCCACCTCGAGGGTCGACTCTTCGCCAGTCAGGTTGTCGCGCAAACGCACCTCTTCCACCGATCGGTCGCCGCTGACCTCGAGGACCGAGGCGTTCCAGCGGAACGAGATCTTGGGGTTGTCGAAAGCCCGTTGCTGCATCACCTTCGAGGCCCGGAGCTCGTCGCGGCGGTGGATGACGGTGACCGAGTCGGCGAACCGGGTGAGGAAGATGGCCTCTTCCAGCGCCGAGTCGCCGCCGCCGATCACGGCGATGTCCCGGCCTCGGAAGAAGAAACCGTCACAGGTGGCGCAGGTCGAGACGCCGTAGCCCAACAGCCGGTCCTCGCCGGGCACGCCGAGCATGAGTGACTGGGCTCCCGTGGCCACGATGAGGGCGTCGGCCAGGAAGTCGGGTTCCGGCGCCTCGGGGTCGTCCGTCCAGACGGCAAACGGCCGGCTCGAGAGATCGACCCGGCTGACCTTGCGGGTGAGGTACTCGGCTCCGAACCGGGCCGCTTGGCTTCGGAAGGCGGCCATGAGTTCCGGTCCCATGATGCCGTCGACGAAGCCGGGATAGTTCTCCACGTCCGTCGTGAGCATCAGCTGGCCACCAGGCTGGTCACTGGTCGAGGACGGCTCACCCTCGAGGACGAGGGGCTGCAACTGGGCCCGCGCCGAGTAGATGGCGGCGGTGAGGCCAGCCGGCCCGGAGCCCACGATGACGACTTGCCGGGTTTCGGTCACGTTCTCTCCCTAGTGGCCGGCGCCACGGTTGGAGCGGCGGCCCCATATGAACGAACCCGCGCCGACAGCAACAAAGAGGGCCCCCACCACCAGGTCGGACAGCCACACCCGCCCACTGAAGACGTAGACGGTGAGCAGCCGAATGACGGCGATGGCCACCAATGCGAAGGTGACAACGCTGGCGGCCAGGACGATTATTCCGAACACGATGGCTCGGGCGACCAGGGTGAGCGGCCGCACCGTGCGGTCGCGCAACAGCGTGACGAGGCTCTCGACCCAGTCGGTGGCCCGGACCGGAAGGTCGGCCAATGGGTCGGTGGCCCGCGGAGATGCCCCGTCGGAGGTGTCGTCCATGGCCAGAGGATACCCGCAGGCCGGCGGGCCACCCCTTGTGGACCTGGGCGAACGCCACCGCTCGGCCCAGCCGGTCAGATGACGGGCAGGATGCAGACGCCGATCGTGCGAGGTCCCGAGTGGGTTCCCACCACCGGCCCGAGGTCGGTCACGACGAACGGGAACTCCGACTTGACCCCGTCGAGCAGGGTGAGGAAATCGTCGATGTCGGGAGCGGCGCCGTTGGCCACGGCCATCCGGCGGATCGGCGGCCCGGTGCGGACCTTGTCGGCCAGATAGCGCAACGACCGGCTCCGGGTCCGCTGCTTCGACTCCTCTTCGACGACCCCGTCGACGACGGCCAGGACCGGCTTGATGGAGAGCAGCGAGCCCAACAGGGCGCGGGCACCGCCGATGCGCCCTCCCTTCTCCAGGTGTTCGAGGGTGTCGACCACCCCGTAGACGATCATGTGAGGGACGAGCGCCTCGATCCGGTCGGCCATCTGTTCGAGGCCGGCTCCCTCGGCGGCCAGACCGGTGGCCTCGATGACGAGGAGCCCGAGCCCGACGGTGAGCGAGCGGGAGTCGATGACGCGAATGGGGATGCGGCCGTCGATGGCGTCCGCCGCCATCCGGGCCGCCTGGAACGTCGCCGACACTCCGGCCGAGAGGGTCAGGCACAACACGCCGTCGCAGCCGTCGTCGGCGGCTGCCTCGAAGGCCTCCTGGAAGGCGCCGGGCGACGGTGCGGCTGTCTCGGGCAGGACCGGGCTGTCGGCGCAGCGGGCCCAGAACTCCGCCGGCGTGAGCCCGACACGGTCGACGAATTCCTGCTCGCCGAAGCGGATGGTGAGGGGGACGACGGTGAGGTCGCGGCCCTCGGTCAGTTCCGGGGACAGGTCGCAGGCGCTATCGGTCACCACCCGGACTGGGGCCATCGAGATCCTCCTCGTCGCCGTCGGACCCTTCGGTCACCGCTTGCAGGTGCGGCTGTGGCGTCCCGGCCATCCGGTCGTGGAGTTTGCCACGGAACCCTGTCGTCGACGTTCCCGAGGCCAGTGGCTCATGGGGGCCCGCCTCGTCCTCCACGTCCTCCTCAGTCGAGTTCTCCGGGGGGACGGGTGCGAGTGCCGGAGACGACCCAGCGGGATGGTCGTCGTCGCCCGGCTCGGGGCCGCTTCCCTCAGCCCGCTCGTCCCGGCGGCCGAGGAGGACGATGGCGCCCAGATAGACGGCGACGCCCACCACCGTGGCGAAGACGACCCGGGCCAGGAGACCGGCGTCGGACATGGACCCGCTGACGTTGACGGCGAGGACGGCGGCCACGGCCATGACCGCGGAGGCGACGACGACGCGCTGCAGGGGCCGGCCGAGGTCGCTGGGCCCGAGCCCTCCGATCCGCCGGTGGATCACGACCATGGCCACGACGGCGGCGGCCGTGTAGGCGACGGACACGGACAGGGCCAGCCCGCGCACACCGAGGGGTCCGACGAGGGCGATGGCCAACACCACGTTGATCCCGTTCTCGACGAGGTAGAGCCGGAAGGCGGTCTTCGTGTCCTGCATGGACTGCAGCACACGCACCATGTAGAGGTACGTGCAGAAGCCCGGCAGGCCGAGCCCGAACATGGCCAACGTGGCGCCGGTGGCTTGGGCCGCCGACGCCGTCTCGGCACCGTGGAACAACACGAGGTCGATGAGCGGATGGGCGAGGACGATGAGGCCCACGGCTGAGGGGATGACGACGGCCAGGATGCCCCGCAGCCCGAAGGTCATGCGGCGCCGGAAGGCCATGGTGTCCCGGTGGGCCCAGCGGGCAGCCAGGGACGGGGCGACCGCCGTCATGATCGACACGGCCACGATGCCGTAGGGCAAGAGGAAGAATTGGTAGGCGTAGGTGTAGGCCGACACCGACCCCGGGGCGGCGCCATCGGCCAACGCCAGCACGACGAAGAAGGCCACCTGGTTGGCCAACACGAACCCAAAGGTCCAACCGGCCAACCGGGTGATGGTGCGCACCGCTTCGTGGCTGGGCTGCCAGCGGAACTCGAGGTGGAGATCGGCCCGAAACAGCGACGGTACGAGCAGGACGGCCTGGACGATGACCCCGAGCGTGGTGCCGAAGCCGAGCAGGACGAGGTCGTGGTGATGGGCGTCGATCGACGCCAGGGTGGGGTGGGGCACGAGGGTGTGGAACCAGGCCAGAACGGCGATGACGACCAGGTTGTTGGCGATGGGGACGAACATCGGCATGGCGAACTTGCTGCGGGCATTGAGCAGCGCGGTGAACAGGGCGATGAGCCCGTAACAGGTGAGCTGGGGCACGAACCAACGCAGGAGGTAGGTGGCCACTCGTTGCTGGGCGGCCACGTCCGGGTTGTGATTGCTCACGGTGTAGAGGCGCACGATGTCGGGGGTGAGGACGAAGAAGACGACGGTGGCCGCGATCAGCACGGCGGCGGTAACGGTGACCACGGCCGAGATGGCCTGCCAGGCTTCCTTGCTCCGGCGGGTGGCGAGGTGGTCGACGAAGACGGGCACGAACGTCGCCGAGAGGACCCCGCCGATGACGATGTCGGTGATGATGTTGGGCGTGGTGTTGGCCAGGTTGTAGGCATCGGCGAAGCCACTGCCGCCGAGGGCGGCCGTCTGGGCGACCACGCGGGCGAGACCGGTGATCCGCGAGAGCGCGGTGCCCACGGCCATCCCCGCGGTGGCGCCGGCCAGCCGGCGGCCGCGGGGGACGGGGGTCGGTCCCTCGATCTCGAGCCCGCTCACGGCACGCCGATGGGGACCTGAGGCTCGTCCGTCGCCTCCTCGCGCCGACGTGCGGTCCGACGACGACGCGACGTGCGGATCCACCACACGACCAGGACGACCACTGCACCAATAGAGAGGGCGATGCCGACGACCGAAGCGGCGGTGGAGCGGATGTCGATGCTGCCCGTCGACATCTGGAGTCCACCGTCCGGCGTCCGTAGGACGACGTCGACGGTGAAGATGCCCGACCCCCGTGAGCGCACGGGCACGTCGATCACGTTGGTGTGCGGAGCGGGCAGGAGGGTGACCACCCCGGGCCGTGTCCATTGGGTGGTGCCGTTGGGGAAGAGCAGCTTGTCGCTGCTCAAGGTCAGCGTGGCGTGGACGTCGTAGGGCGCGGAGGAGGAGACGGTCACGGGCAAGGTGCTCTGTTGTGCGGTGAGGGTCAGGGTCGGGCCGCCGGCCACCACCACGTGCTGGAGCTGCGCATCGATGGCTCGGCCCGCGGCCGCCTCGACCGATGACTGCTCCGCCGGGTGCAACAGGTCGGACTGGCCGGCCAGCACCAGATCGGAGATCTGGGCGATCAGTGTGCGGCCGGTGACACCGACGACGGCCGAGGACAGGGCGTTGACCCTCCGGCGCTCGTTGGCAATGGATGCACTCGGCAACGCCGTGCTGGCCGAGGCGGGGGTCAGGCGGCAGTCAGCATGGCACGAGGTCGACGCCGGGACGGCAGCCAAGAGGCCGGCCAGAGTGACCGGGGCGAGAAGCGGGTTGCCATCGAGGGCATCCAGCAGTGCGTCAGTGAACGCCGGGCTGGGGGACCAGTCGGTGGGCGGGACGACGACCACGCCGCGCGGCGTGTCAGCGTTGGGCGCTTCGAAGAAAATCTGCGCCAGCTCGGCCACCAGTTGGTGGGCGGCGAGCACCGGGTCGGAGGAGGCGGCCGCGAATCGTGCCGTGAGATCGGGATTGGAGGCCACGGCGACGAGCTGGCTGTCGCGGCTCCCCGACACGGTGAAGGGGATGGCGGTGGAGCCGTTGGCCGGCGGTTGGCTCACGGCCGAGGGTGGCACCACCACCTGCCGGTAGCCGTCCGCATCGAGGGCGTCGACGGTCCCGGTGTCGAGCGACCCGTTCGTGACCCACGTCCCGAGACCAGCGGTCGTCTGGGGTGTCGGCGACTGGTGAGTGACCGGCGCGGCCACTTGCGCTCCGCGCGCCACTTGCAGTGCCAGCTCGTCGGACAGTCCGGCATCGACCAGGGCGGTGGCGTCGACGGGCACGAAGGGCGCGAACAGGACTTGGTGGTCAGGTGCGTCGATGGCGAGTGCGGCCAGTTGATCGAGGGTGGTCTGTCGCCCGGCGACAGAGAGGGTCTCGAGAGCCTGCCCGCTCACCGACAGGGTGACCGGGACGGTCGGATGACTGGCCATGGCCCCCACCACGCCGCTCACCGAGGCCAGCTCGGTCGTCGATGGTGGACGAAGCGCGGCCGAGGGCCGGGTGGCCAGCTCGGCCGTCGTCGCCGGGCCGGCAGTGAGGGCCAACTGGACCGGCAGGATGACCGCCACCCGCAGCTGATCGGCTGCCGTGGTCTCGCTGTAGACGAGGTGGGTCACAAGGGAGCTGAGGACGGTGCCGTCGGCGACGTTCACGAGCTGCACGCGGACGGGGAAGACGCCGCCCGCCGGGAAGGCCTGACACTGTGCCGCCGTCTGGACCAGGTCGATGGTGAAGGGGGCACCGGCCACGGGGTTGCCGTCGACGACCACGGGCATCGAGAGGTTGACATCCCCTGCCCCGAGCGACGGCAGGCCCCCGAGCGGGACTGGCTGGCTGGAGGTGAACGGCGTGCCTCCCGGTCCCGAGGCGGCGACCGACTGGTCGAAGTCCGAGACGCTGGAGAGGCAGGGATAGACATCAATGGCGAGGCCGAGTTGGCTTGCGCTCCGCTGTCCGGTCGCCACGTGTAGGTGGAGATCGAAGGACTGGCCCTGCGTCACCCACGAGGTCTGGGCGAGAAGGTCGAGGGCCGGTCCGTCGCCCGCACTCGATGTGACCGATGCGACCGAGGTGTGCGACGCCTCGACCGCCTGTGTCGTTCCCGTCCCGCCGGGTGCGTGCGCGGTGCCGGTTTGTCCGCCAGTGGCCCCGGCCGCGGTTGGAACCGGAGCGGTCACCGCCACCGCAGCTGTCACGGTTGCCACCACCGCAGCCGTCACGGTTGCCATGGCGATGAGGACACAGAGGGCGCCCGTCCCCAGCGGCGCAGCGCCGCGAAGATGGGGGCCGAACAGGCGCGGGCGGCGTCGGTCCCGGTCCACTTCGGACGGGAGCCTACGCCAGTGGCAGTACCGTGAGCGGCGTGCTCCCCGACCGGCTGCGTCCGTTGGTGCAGGCCACCTCGGCGCTCGCCGAGCGATTCGTCGCGGCAGGCCACACCCTTTATTTGGTAGGCGGGTCGGTGCGCGACGCCATCGTTGCCGGGGCCGACGGACCGACCTCACACGACAGCGATCTCGACTTCACGACCGACGCTCGGCCGGACCAGATCGAGGCTTTGGTCGACGGTTGGGCCGATGCTGTCTGGACACAAGGGCGGCGATTCGGGACCATCGGCTGCCGGCGCGGGGGCCGTGTCTACGAGATCACCACCCATCGGGCCGAGGCCTACCGTCCCGACTCCCGCAAGCCGTCCGTCGACTTCGGTGACCGGGTCGAGGACGACCTCGCCCGGCGGGACTTCACCGTCAACGCCATGGCTCTCCGGCTGCCCGACCTCGAGCTCATCGACCCCTACGCTGGTTTGGCCGACCTCTCGGCCCGACGCCTGCGGACCCCACTCGATCCGGAGGTCTCCTTCGGCGACGACCCACTGCGCATGCTCCGCGCCGCCCGGTTCGCGGCCAAGCTGGGGCTCGAGCCCGACCCGGCGCTCGTCGACGCCATCCGGTCGGGCCACGAACGACTGCGGATCGTGTCGCCCGAGCGTGTGCGCGACGAGCTCGACAAGATCGTCGTGCTGCCACAGCCGTCTGCGGCCCTCTGGTTCGTCGTGCGCACGGGACTGGCCGGTGAGTTCCTGCCCGAGCTGCCCGCCCTCGCCCTCGAGCAGGACCCCATCCATCGGCACAAGGACGTCCTGGCTCACACGTTGGCCGTGGTCGACAACACCTCGCCCGACCGGCTGCTCCGCCTGGCCGCGCTGTTCCACGACGTAGGCAAGCCGCGCACGCGCTCGATCGCAGAGGGCGGGGTCACCTTTCATCATCATGAGGTGGTTGGCGCCCGCATGACCCGTCAACGGATGCAGGCCCTGAGATACCCGACTGAGGACATCGACACCGTGACGGACCTCGTCCAGCTGCACTTGCGCTTCCACACCTACCGGCTCGGATGGACGGATCGCGCCGTCCGCCGCTATGTGCGCGACGCCGGTCCCCATCTCGCCCGCCTCAACGAGCTGACCCGGTGTGACTGCACGACTCGGAACCCGGCCAAGGCCCGAGCCCTCGCCCGTCGCATGGATGAGCTCGAGGCCAGGATCGAGGAGCTCCGCCGCCAGGAGGAGCTCGACGCCATCCGGCCCGACCTCAACGGCGACCAGGTCATGGACCTGCTGGGACTGGCTCCCGGGCGGGACGTGGGTAGGGCCCTCGCCTTTCTCCTCGAGCTTCGTCTCGACGAAGGCCCTCTCGGCGAGGAGGAGGCCGGCCGCCGGCTCGTCGCCTGGTGGAAGGAGCGGGACTGAAGGAGCGGGACTGAAGGGTGGACCGGCGGGCGCAGGGCGGTCAGCCCTCGGGCTGGGCGGGCTCGGCCTCGCCCCCCTCGACACCCTGGGCGAAGGATTCGACCATCCGGTGGGCGACGTCGTCGTGGTACTGGACCGGTGGCGACTTCATGAAATACGCCGATGGGCCAAGGAGTGGGCCGCCGAGCCCACGGTCGAGGGCGAGCTTGGCGCAGCGAACGGCGTCGATGATCACCCCGGCTGAATTGGGGGAGTCCCAGACCTCGAGCTTGAGCTCGAGGTTGAGCGGCACGTCGCCGAAGTTGCGGCCCTCCATGCGGATGTAGGCCCACTTGCGGTCGTGCAGCCAGGGCACGTGATCCGACGGCCCGATGTGCACGTCGTCGGTCGGCATCGCCCCGTGCTCGATCTGGCTGGTCACCGCCTGAGTCTTCGACACCTTCTTCGACATCAGCCGGTCGCGCTCCAGCATGTTCTTGAAGTCCATGTTGCCGCCCACGTTGAGCTGGTAGGTGTGGTCGAGGGCGAGGCCTCGGTCCTCGAAGAGGCGGGTGAGGATGCGGTGGACGATGGTGGAGCCGACTTGGCTCTTGATGTCGTCCCCGATGATGGGCAAGCCGGCGTCGCGGAAACGACCAGCCCATTCCGGGTCGGAGGCGATGAAGACGGGGATGGCGTTCACGAAGCCGACCTTGGCCTCGAGGCAGGCTTGCGCGTACGCCCGCTGGGCCTCCTCCGAGCCGACGGGCAGGTAGCTCACGAGGACGTCCGCTCGACTGTCGCGGAGGGCGGCGGCCACGTCCACCGGTTCGGCCAGCGACTCCTCGATGGTTTCGCGGTAGTACTTGCCGAGACCGTCGAGGGTGGGCCCTCGCTGGACGGTGACCCCGAGCTCGCCTACCGAGGCGAAGCGGACGGTGTTGTTCTGACCGGCGAAGATGGCCTTGCCGAGGTCGGTGCCCACCTTGGCTCCGTCGACGTCGAAGGCGGCGACGAATTCGACGTCGCGGACGTGGTAGCCGCCGAGGACGACGTGCATGAGCCCGGGCACCGTGTCGGCCGGGTCGGCGTCCTCGTAGTACGAGACTCCCTGGACGAGTGAGCTGGCACAGTTCCCCACCCCGGCGATGGCGACGCGGATCTTGGTCATGAATGGGTTCCCTTCTTGGTGGTCAGGGCCTCCCCGTAGTGGGGATCGCGGCCTTCGGCCCGCTCGGAACGAGCCGCGGCCTGTCTCTGTCGTTCGAATTCGATGAGCCGGTCCAACCAGGCAATGTCGTGAGCGGTGGACTCGGTGCTGTGCTCGACGAGCGAGCGGGTGTAGACGTCGAGGCCGGGACCGTCGGCCCGCACCCGATCGGAGGCGAGGCGTCGGGCCAGTTGGCTGCGCCGCCGTTCGAGCAGCGCCAGCCGGGCCGACGGAGCCAGGTAGCGGGCGAAGGCCAGTCGGAGCCCGAAGCTGTGGGCGTCGTCCGCGGTGGACGGCTCCTCGTCGGCCAGCAGCTGCTCGAACAGCTCGCGGCCGCGGTCGGTGATCCGGTAGACCTTCCGCGACCGCTTCGGTCCACGTGGGCTTCCGGCCCGCCGGGCCCGCAGCCCAGCTCGCTCGCCGCTCAAGGAGCCGGTGGCCGGGATCGAACGGGCCGGCGCGGCCGACCCTGAGGACTCGACGACGCTCACCGCCTGGGCCTTCTCGAGGCGGCTGAGAGCAGGGTAGAGAGAGCCGAAGGAGATGTTGGCGAAGAGCCCGAGCTCGTCGCGCAGGCGCCGCCGGATCTCGTAGCCGTGCCGCTCCTGCTCCTGGAGCAGGCCGAGGATGGCGAGTTCGAGCACGTCAGGACCCTTCCCGAGGTGTGGGGGCAGCCTGTTGGGGCTGTGAGAGTGGGAGCAGCACATCGACACGATATATCAACTCGATATATCTAATCAATATGCGGCGCACACCGAGGATGCCAGCCGCAGACAGCCACGTGCAGCCGAAGGCGTCGGGTCGAGCGGGATCGGCCGCTGGCCGGGCGGTCTTGGTGCTCCTGGCCGGCTGGTGGACCCCCTTTGCCGGTTGCTCGGGACTGCCGGGCTCGGGACTGCCGGGGTCGGCCACCAGTCGTCCAGTCGTCGCCCACACCCTTCCGCAATAGGTGAACGCGCCACCCAGAGTCGCCGTGGCGAGCCATCGCCGAGCGCCGTGGCGCGCCGGTCAGCACCAGCCGCGTTCGGGGAACCGAGCAGGCCGTCTTCGGAGAACCGAGGAAGTACCCTTGATCCGTGAGCTACAGGCCTGGCGCGCTCCAGGGCATACAGACGGTCCCGACCGGAGGACGTGTCGAGTACCAGCTGGCTCGCAACGCCATCGTCCGAGAGTTCCGTCGCGGCCGGCTCTCCCGCTTGGACGTGTGCGACGCGCATCCTGAGCTCCTGCGGGCGGCGCGCAACCTGGGGCGATCGATGGCCGATCCGTGTCCTATCTGCGAAGAGGACTCACTCGTCGACGTGACGTACGTGTTCGGGTCCCGCCTTCCGTCGGGGGGCCGGTGCATTGCCACCCCGGCGGAGCTGGCTCGTTTCCGGCGACGGAAGGACCCGGTGGTCTGCTACGTCGTCGAGGTTTGCACGGGCTGCTCGTGGAACCACCTGCTGCGGATGTTCCCGACCGGAGCCGGGGTGGACTCTTCTCCACACGTGCGGTTGGGCACCGGCACCCGGGGTCCACGAGGACGCTGAGTCGTCGCCACCGTCGGCCTCGTTCGGCCACGGGTGCGAGTTCCACGATTCCTCTGTTTCGCAGCTGTCTCGCTCCGCCCTCGAACGCCCCCGAACGCTCTCGTCGGGCGGAGTCCCGCCGCAGTAGTCTGGTGGGCGGTGGCCCCGATGCCGCCCGAGTACCGCCGGCAGCCGATGGGCGCTGGACGGTCGAGGAGGAGGAAGTCATGCCAGAGCCCCGCTCCGCTCCGGTCACCGTGCCGTCCGTCCGCCGCGCCAAACGCCGCGACGGGCATCCCCCGCTCGTCATGGTCACGGCCTATGACGCGCCGAGCGCCCGCATCGCCGATGCCGCCGGGGTGGACATCATCCTGGTGGGCGACTCGGTGGCCAACAACGTGCTCGGCTTCGACGACATGCTGCATGTCACCGTGGCCGACATGGCCCATCACACGGCGGCCGTAGCCCGAGCCCGGCCGTCACCGCTGGTGGTGGCCGACCTTCCCTGGATGAGCTACCACCTGGAGACGACGGAGACGGTCCGCAATGCGGCCACGCTCATTCGAGCCGGGGCCCAGGCGGTCAAGCTGGAGGGCGGCGCGGTGCGCGTGCCGATGGTCGAGGCTTTGGTCGTGGCCGAGATCCCGGTCATGGGCCATGTCGGTCTGACGCCGCAGTCGGTCAACGCCATGGGCGGCTATCGCGTGCAAGCCCGCACCGACGACGCGGCGTCGGCCCTGGCTGCCGACACCAAGGCCCTGGCCGCGGCGGGATGCTTCGCCGTGGTCCTCGAGGGCGTCCCCGAGAGGGTGGGCCGCATGGTGACCGAGTCGCTCGAGGTGCCCACCATCGGCATCGGGGCCGGACCGGACTGTGACGGCCAGGTGCTCGTCTTCCATGACCTCCTCGGCTTCAACCAGTCGACGCCCAAGTTCGTCCGGCGCTACGCCGAGCTGGCCGAGGCGGCAACCGCCGCTGTGTCCGCCTTCGCCGCTGACGTGCGGTCGGGCGCCTTCCCGGCCGACGCAGAGGTGTACCACTGAGCGGCGAGTAAGCTCTGCGGGTTCCGCACCGGCCTGTCCGGTGCACGCCGGCCACGATCGGGTCCTTCCTGTCGAGCCGACGATGTCCGACCTGCCCCGTGTCACGGGGCCCGGGCCGCTTGCGGCCCGGTCCAGAGGGAGGTGAACGGCCAATGCGGCCGTACGAGACCATGGTGATCTTCGACACCGGCGCCGAGGAGGCGGCGGTGACCGGCGTGCTGGAGCGGGGCCTCGAGGCCCTCCGGTCGAAAGGCGGGAACCCCGGGCGCGTCGAGCGCTGGGGCCGGCGGACCTTCGCCTACGAGGTGCAGCACAAGCGCGAGGGCTATTACGTGGTCATCGAGCTGCTGGCCGAGCCGGAGGCCGTCGCCGAGATGGAGCGGGTCTTCGTCCTGGCCGACGAGGTGTTACGCCACAAGGTGATACGGCTGCCTGACAAAGTGGCCGGTCGGCGGGCCGCGGCCACCGCGGCGGCTGGGGAGGAGTGAGCAAATGGCCAATGGCAACAACGTGACCCTGGTCGGCAACATCACCCGGGATCCGGAGCTCCGTTTCACCAACACCGGTCAGGCCACGGCCAGCTTCGGGCTCGCCGTGAACCGTCGGTGGCAAAACCGCCAGACCCAGGAGTGGGAGGAGGCGACGTCGTTCTTCGACATCGTCTGCTGGCGCGAGATGGCCGAGAACGCGGCCGAGAGCCTCAGCCGAGGGGCCCGGGTCATTGTGACCGGCCGTCTCGACCAGCGGAGCTGGGAGACCCCTGAGGGTGATCGCCGGTCAAAGGTCGAAGTGACGGCCGACGAGATCGGCCCGTCCATCCGCTGGGCGACCGCCCAGGTGACGAAGAACGAGCGGCGGACGCCGGGTGAGGGTCAATCGGGCCGCGGCGGGTCGGGTGGGCCGCCTCCCGAGCCGCAGGGATACGGGTACAGCGAGGAGCCTTTCTAGCCATGGCACGCAACAACGATCGGGGCGGCAGCAACCGCCGCGCACCGAAGGACGCCGGACGCCGGATCAAGAAGAAGCCGTGTGCGCTGTGCAAAGACCGCGTCGAGTGGGTCGACTACAAGGACGTGGCCATGCTGCGGAAGTACATGAGCGACCGCGGCAAGATCCGGGCCCGGCGGGTATCGGGCAACTGCACACAGCACCAGCGCGACGTGGCCATCGCCATCAAGACGGCCCGTGAGCTCGTACTCCTGCCGTACACGCAGCGGACCACCACCGAGCGCCCGGGGGGCCGCGGCAGAGGCGGTGGCTACGGGTCGTCCGGTCCCGGCCGGCGCGGCCGTGACGGTGATCGGGGTCCAGCTGGCGAGGGGAGGCCGGCAGCCGCCGCCACCGGGCCCGGGGACGGCGACGGGACGGCTCCGGTGGCCGCTCGGGCCGGGGATGAGGCCGGCGCGGCCGAGGTGGGCGCGACTGAGGCCGCCGCGTCGGAGGTGGAGGACGTCGGGGAGTCGGGCGTGGACGGCGGCAACGGGGCCGAGCCCGCCGGTGCGTCCGAGGTCGTGGCCGAGGGTGGCACCGGTTCCGTCTCCGAGTCTGGCGGCGATGACGGATGAAGGTCCTTCTGCGCAGTGACATCGACGGGGTGGGCAAGCGCGGTGACATCATCGAGGTGGCCAAAGGGTTCGCCCGGAATCACCTGTTGCCGGCAGGCAAGGCCGTGCCAGCCACCAACGGCATCGAGCGCCAGGCCCAGGCCATGCGGCGTTCGCGCGACCTGCGCGACGCCCGCGACCGCGAGTCCTCCGAGACCGTGGCCCGCGCCCTCGTGGGCACGGCCATCACCATCACCGCCCGGGCGTCGGGAGATCGCCTTTTCGGATCGGTGTCGCCCGCTGACGTGGTCCGCCACGTCCGGGAGCAGACCGGCGCAGTGATCGACCGGAGCGACCTCGTGCTCCACGATCCGATCAAGACGGTCGGCGATCACACGGTCCCGGTCGAGCTGGTCGGCGGGGTGGTCTTCGAGCTCACCGTCCGGGTGGTCGCCCAGGCCTGACCGGCCCGCTCGGTACCGGTTTCGGTACCGTTAGCGGCACCCGTCGACCACGACCATGGGTGCCAAATCCCCAGGGCATACCCCACTCCGTGACAACCGCTTGCCACAGTGGCGTCCATGGAGAAGGCCGGGTTGCCCGTCGGCGTCCACAGCATCACCGGCGGCGTCCACCGCTCGTCCACACTCGCGGGAGCTGATTTCACCAAGAAGCAGCTCTTTCGGTCCACAGGCCGCGTCGGCAAGATTTGACCGACCATGGTGCAAGCACTCGAACACCGTGGCGCACCGGGCGGTCGAATTCCGCCACACAACCTGGAGGCCGAGGAATCGCTGCTCGGCGCCATGCTGCTGTCTCGGGACGCCATTGCCGCCGCCGTCGAGGTCTGCCAGCCGAGTGATTTCTACAAATCCACCCACGGGCACATCTTCGAGGCCATCACCAGCCTCTACGGGAGGGGTGAGCCGGCTGACTGGGTGACTGTCACCGAGGAGCTGCGGCGCAGAGAGCTCCTCGAAACCATCGGCGACCCGTCCGTCTTCGTCTCGCTGCAGGCCAACACCCCGTCGCCCGGCAACGCCGAGTACTACGCCCGGATCGTCGAGGAGCACGCCCTTCTGCGCGAGCTCGTGTCAGTGGCCGGGCAGATCACCGAGCTCGGCTACAGCATGCCCTCCGACGTTGCCGACGTCATCGACCGGGCCGAGACCCTGGTATTCGAGGTCGGCGAGCGCCGGGTCGTCGACACCATGACCCCCCTCCAGGAGCTCCTGAGCGAGAGCCTCGACCACCTTGAGCGGCTCTACGAGCGACAGGAGACGGTGACCGGCCTCGAGACCGGCTACGTGGACCTCGACGAGCAGCTCTCCGGGCTGCAGCCCTCCAACCTCATCGTGATCGGCGCCCGACCCTCAATGGGGAAGACGAGCCTGGCCCTCGGCATGGTGGCCCACGCCGGAGTGCGCCTCGGCCAGCCGGTGCTGCTCTTCTCTCTCGAGATGAGCCATCTCGAGCTGACCCAGCGACTGCTCTGCGCCGAGGCGCGGGTCGACGCCAGCCGGTTGCGCACCGGACGGCTTCGGGAGACCGACTGGCCCAAGATCGGTCACGCCATCAGCCGGATGAGCGAAGCCCCGATCTTCATCGACGACAATCCGAACCTCACCGTCATGGACATCCGGGCCCGGGCTCGGCGCCTCAAGGCCCAGCGCGGCCTGTCGCTGGTCGTGGTCGACTACCTCCAGCTGATGACGGGCAGGAACCGGGCTGAGAACCGCCAGGTCGAAGTGTCGGAGATCAGCCGTGGCCTCAAGATCCTGGCCCGCGAGCTCAAGGTCCCGGTTGTCGCCCTCTCCCAGCTGTCACGGGGCCTCGAGGCCCGCCAAGACAAGCGTCCGATGCTGGCCGACCTGCGCGAGTCGGGCTCCATCGAGCAGGACTCGGACGTGGTGCTGTTCATTTACCGCGACGAGATCTACAACCCCGATTCGCCCGACAGTCAGGGCACGGCTGAGATCTTGGTGGCCAAGCACCGCAACGGGCCGACCGGGATCACCCGACTGGCTTTCATCGGCCATCACGCCCGGTTCGACAACATGGCGCGGGTCTGATCGGCTCAGGCCGGTCCGAGGACGTAGCGCCCGTCGGCCGGCCGGTGGTACCAGCCACCGGCGGCGTGCGTTCCCCCGTCCACATGGAGGGTCTCTCCGGTCAGGTAGCTGGACAGGTCGGAGGCGAGGAACACGGCGGCCCCGGCCATCTCGTCGACGTGACCGGCGCGGCCGAGCGGCACCACGTAGCCGAAATGGGCAGCGCTCTCGGGCGGCGCCACCGACACCAGCCCTTCGGTCATGGTGATGTCGGGGGCGAGGGCGTTGACCCGGATGCCGTGGGGAGCGAGCTCGAGAGCCACCGTCTTCGTGAAGGAGATGACCCCTGCCTTGGCCGCCGCGTAGGCGGCATAGCCGGGAGCTGCCCGCACCCCCTCGATGGAGGTGACGTTGATGATGCTCCCCGGTAGCTCGGCGGCCACCAGGGCGCGCGCGACTCGGTGGGTGCAGAGGTAGACGTGGCGGAGGTTGGCTCGGTAGAGCGCGTCCCACCCCTTCCCACGACTCTCGAGGAAAGGCACCGTAAAGGTGCCGCCAGCATTGTTGACGAGGACCTGAACGGTGCCGAGTTCGGCCTCGGTGCGCCGGATGGCCTCATCGACGGCCTCGTCCTCGCGGACGTCGACGGTGAGCCCGAGCCCGCCGGTCTCCTGCGCCGCCGCCTGCGCCGTCGACTCGTCGCGCTCCCAGATGGCCACCCGCGCCCCGAAGGCGGCCAGGCCATTGGCGATGCCGCGTCCGATACCCGAGCCCCCGCCAGTCACGACCGCCACCCGCCCGTCGAGACGGACGGCGTCGGGGCTGAGCGGCATGACCGCGCAGCCTATCCGGAGGCTTTCAGCGCAACCTGGGCCGTCAGGCCCGGACGGTGCGCCAACAACGACACCGAAGGGGGAGATCGACGGTCGCCGCCTCGTCCGCGTCCGGACCGCCCACCGCGTCGGTCGCCAGCTGCTCGGCCGCGGACAGCCGGTCGCGCCGAGCCGCTTCCGGAAGCGTGATCACCGAGCTGAACGTCCCGGCCATGCCGACCAACTCACGCCGGGTCATCGGGCGCGAGTAGTGCATCACGGTGACCTCCGGGACGGTAAAGGGCATGCCGGGCGGGAGCTCGGGCACGGACCTGCGGCCTGGTCGGCTCGGGATGTCTGGGCGGCCGCGGTCAGGGATGTCCCAGAGGTCGGAACGGGTTGGCTGATGGTCGAAGAGCTCGGCCACCCAGCCAACCTCTCGATCGGGCCCGTTACCAATGATGCCGAAGACGCCGTTCCGTCGCAGGGCACGGGCGATCTCTAGCAGCGTCGGCACCGGATCCATCCAGTGCCAGGCCGATCCCATCACGACGGCGTCGAGCGAGCCGTCGCGCCACGGCAGCGCCTCTCCGCGTCCCCGCACGGCCAGCGCGTTCGGAATGCGGGAGACAAGGACGGCGACCATGCGGGGGTCGGGCTCGACGGCCAGGACTGGCTCCCCGACCCGGGCCTCGAGCAGTCGCGTGAGCGCACCGGTCCCGGCGGCCACGTCACACGCCCGTACCGGTCCGGACACCTCCGACAGGACCCACTCCACAGCCGCCATGGGCGGCGCTGGACGGTAGCGGTCGTAGTCCTCCGCCACTCGACCGAAGGAGCGCGAGCGCACGGCGGGGGACGGTTGGGTCACGCTCTCGACGGTACTGGCGGCGGTCCGATCCCAGACCGCGCCTGGAAGCCCGACGGTTCGATCGGTGCCGCGGTCAGCTGGGTGCGGCGGTCAGCTGGGTGCGGCGGTCGGTGGGTCGGTGGCCGGCGGCGGGTCGGTGACCGGCGGCGGGTCGGTGACCGGCGGGCCGGTGGCTGGCGGGTCGGTGGCCGACGAGATGGGTGTCGGCGGGGTCGTCGAGCCCGATGACGAGGAGGGGTTCATGGCTCCGACCGACCCAATGATGCGCTCGATGGCCTCGTCCTGGGCTTCGAGGTGGTGTTGAATCTGCAGCGCCTCGTGGAGGATGGCAGCCGCGTCGTTGTAGGTGTCCTCCGACCGCTTGTCGGAGGCCTTTGCTTGAATGTTCTGCCCGACGATGATGATCGGAAGCAGAACGAGCTGGAGGAAGCTGCTCGATATCCAGAGGATCAGCGTCTGTGTCGAGTGGATGTTGGACGGCAGGCTGATGAGGGCGATGGCGGCAAAGACGTAGGCACACAACATCGTGCCGACGAGCACCGTGATCCTCAGCCCGATCGCCGCGTTGATCCGTTGCCACGTGGTGCCGTGCGGACGTTGGTCCTCGACCTTGACCGGACCGTGCAGCTTGTGCTCTTGGACCCAGGGATGCTGGATGTACTGGTACAGGGTTGACATGTGCCGATCGTCCCACTCCATCTGCGGTGGATCGGTGATGATGGGCCGTGTCCTACATGCTGCCCCGGGTACCGGTTTCGGCCGGCGGGCTGATCGTCGATGGAGCCGGCCGGCTGCTCATCCTCAAGCCCACTTACAAGGGTGGTTGGACCATCCCTGGGGGCCAGATGGAGGCCGACGGTGAGAGCCCTTGGGACGCGTGCCGGCGCGAGGTTCTCGAGGAGACGGGCCTTGTGGTCGACCGAGCCGAGCTGGCGTGCGTGGACTTCCTCCGACCCCGTCCGTCTCGTCCCGGCGGCCTCCGCTTCGTCTTCGACTGCGGCGTGTTGGACGCGGCGGCGACCGAATCGATCGTGCTACAGGCTGAGGAGATCGCCGAGTACAGGTGGGCGACACCCGAGGAGGCAAACCGCCTGCTGTCGGGTCCGGTAGGTCGCCGCGTCCACCGCAGCCTCGAGCGGCGGGGCACCATCTATCTTGAGGACGGCCGTCCTCTCCCAGCCATCGGGTCGGGTTGAGTCGAATCTGATCCACCATCTGGTAAGCCCGGCCACCGTTGTGCCCCTCAAAAGGCGGTCATGCTGGGTGGCGTGCCCGACGTCCGGTATACACATGGCCACCACGAGAGCGTTCTTCGGTCCCACCGCTGGCGGACCGCCGACAACTCCGCCGCCTATCTCGTTCCGCATCTGCGGCCCGGGCTGGCACTGCTCGACGTCGGCTGTGGCCCGGGGACGATCACCGTCGACCTGGCTGACCGCGTGTCGCTGGGCGCGGTCGTCGGTGTCGACGCCTCGATCGGCGTGCTCGAAGGAGCTGTGTTGTCCGCGTCCGGCGATCGACCTCCCGTCGGCTTCGCCGCCGCCGACGTGTTCTCGCTTCCCTTCCCCGACCACACCTTCGACGTGGTCCACGCCCATCAGGTCCTCCAGCACCTGGGCCACCCGGTCGCCGCCCTCGTCGAGATGAGACGGGTGTGCCGGTCGGGGGGACTGGTGGCGGTGCGTGACAGCGACTATCCGAAGATGACGTGGTTCCCTGCCGATGACACGATCGCCCGGGCCTTCGAGGCTTATGGCGCTCTCACCCGGATCAACGGCGCCAACTGGGACGCCGGGCGGCGGTTGCTTTCGTGGGCCCTGGCCGCTGGGTTCACCGACATTGTCCCTTCGGCGTCAGCATGGTGCTTCGCCACTCCCGACGACCGCGCGTGGTGGGGCGAGCTTTGGGCAGAGCGCTTTACCCACTCCGACCTGGCCGATCAGTTGACGGGAAACGGCATAGCCAGCCGAGACGATCTTGCCGCTTTCGCCGCTGCCTTTCGTCGGTGGGCGGCTGCCCTTGACGGCTGGTTCGCGGTGCTCCACGGCGAGGTGCTGGCCACCCCTTGATCGGCGCCCGCCGGCTCGTGTGCTGGCTGCCCTTCATGTTGGACAAGGCGGCGCTTTGCGATTGTTTTTTTGGAACCGACGCAAAAATGTCAGGGTAGCCTGACGACTGTCAGGATAAGCTGACGTCTCCGTCAGGCTAAGCTGACAAAATCGGCCCCTGCGAAATTTTTAATGGGAGCCCCCCGTCGCTTTGTAAGCCGCCCGCAGCTCTTGATCGGGTGCCTCCGGCGTCCCGGTGCGGGCCAGAAACCCCATCCCGAAGCCCTCCCGAAGCCGCCGAGCTCCCTCTAGACGAGAAGGCGGCTCGTGAAGAACTCGATGACCTGGTCCAGCGCCGCCCGGGTCGGGGTTCCGGGCCGGTCGTCGAGGTCAGTGGTGAGGACTGAATGGGCCATCCGCTTGTGGCCGTGGGGGTTGCCCGGCGCGGAGTCGAGCTCGACCCCCACGAACTGATCGCCTAACAGCTCCCGCAGATGGGAAAAGCGCTCGCCGGGGCTCATCTTGTCGCCGGTGAAGCGCAGCCCGAGCACGCAGGTGCCGGCCGCCGCCCGCTCGGTCACCCGTCGAGCATCCGCCTCCGACACGCCGAGGGCCTGCTTCCTCCGGCGGCCGAAGGGGAACGGCAGGGAAGGCTGGCTAAGCACTGGGGCGATGACCGTGTCGTCAACCATCATCCCCAGCGCAAATCCGCCGGTGAAGCACATGCCCACCGCTCCCACCCCGGGGCCGCCGCACTTCCCGTGCTCCTCGCGGGCGAGCGCACGCAGCCAAGAGATGATCGGGCTGGTTCGCCCGGTGGCGAGCACGGTGAACTCGCGGGAGACGCAGGCCCGGCCGATGGTGGCCAGCGCGTATCCGGCCGTCGCCGGTCGCCCGTCGTGGCCGAAAAGGTGCGGCATGACCGCCGTGAGCCCGGCGCCGGCCACCTTACGGGCGAAGCCGGCAACCTCGGGGGTGATGCCCGGCATCTCGCTTATCACCACCACGGCAGGACCCGATCCGAGGCGGTACACGGCGCGCGGCACCCCGTCGGCCACGAAGGAACTCCGCTCGAAGCCGTCGAGCGCATAGGGCATCGGCCGACAGTACCTGTGCAGAGATCGGTGGCGCAGGGGTCGACGACGTCAGGCCAGGGCCAGCCGGACCACAACCGGCCGGTGGTCCGACCCAGAGTGTTCGGCGATCCGCGCCTCGACCACCCGCAGCGACGCGGTGATGAGCACGTGGTCCAGCTGGCTATGGGGCCGATGGGCCGGCCAGGTGCGACCGGTCACGGCCCGCCGCCAGGCCGGGAAGAACGAGCTCACCGGCGGTCCCCACAGGTTCATGTCCCCCGCCAGCGCGGCCGGTGTGTCCGGGGATGGCAAGAGAGCGGCGAGCCGCCGGTACTGGAGCGGGGAGAAGTCGGTGAGGTGGGACATATGAGTGCCCATGAGGGTGGCCGCGCGTCCGCCGAGGTCGGTCGAGACGCAGATGACGGCGCGGTCAGCGGGGTCGTGCCGCAGGGGCGGGAGGGCGATCACCCTTACGTCGCGCACAGCGATGCGGGCGAGGAGGGCCAGCGACCAGCGCCCCGGGGCCGGTGCCCGTGTCGGACGGCGGAGCGGCCGCCGGTGGCGGTCGAGCCGGAAAGCTCGGGTGTGCCGCCAGGGAGGCGGTCCCCATCGATGGTCGGCATCCGGCGCCGGGGAGTAGCGCACTCCGTGGGCCAGAGCGTGATCGGCCACCACCGTGTAGCCGAGGTCGTCGGCCACCTGCTCGGCCGTGCTCGGCCCTCCGGCGTCGGGGGCCCAGACCTCCTGCATCACGAGCACGTCGGCATCGAGGTCGGCACACTGTGCGCTCAGGTCATAGGGACGACCCCAGCCGTCCATCCCGAGGTGGACGTTGAAGGTGGCGAGGGTCAGCGACTCCACGGTCAGCCGCGCACCGAGGGGCTCACGGGCGCCGGCTTCATGGAAGCCGCGGCGTGCGAGGGGGCGTCGGGACGGCGAGGACGGGAATGGTCCAGTGTGTCATCGGCCTATCCGGACCGGTGTGCAAGTGGCTGACCTCCCGCCCTCAATAGGCTCTGCTCATGACGCCCGGCCCGGCCGCGACCTACGACGAGTTCTCCATGCTTGCCGAGAACGCCGACGAGGCTGGGCTTGAGTGGAAAGGGCCGCCGACCGTCCGTCGGGAGTCCACGGAGGTCGCACCCGGTCGACGGCTCAGTGCGCTGGTCTGGGGTTCGCTCCGCCCCGAACTGGTTCTCTTGCACGGGGGTGGGCAGAACGCCCATACCTGGGACACGGTGGCGCTGGCCCTCGATCGGCCGTTGTTGGCCGTCGACCTCCCCGGCCATGGTCACTCCGACTGGCCGGAGGCGGTGGAATCGCTGGACCCCAACGCCATGGCCGACGACGTGGCTGTCGTCATCCGCCGGCTGGCTCCCGAGGCGTCGGCCGTGGTTGGCATGTCGCTCGGAGGGATCACGGCTATCGCGTTGGCCAGGCGCCACCCGGAGCTCGTCCGGCGTCTCCTGCTGGTGGACGTCACCCCCGGGGTCAATCACGAGAAGAGCTCGGACATCCAAGCCTTCCTGGCCGGTCCCGAGTCGTTCGCCACCTTTGACGAGATCTTGCAACGGACCATCGATTTCAATCCCACGCGTTCGGTGTCGTCGTTGCGTCGGGGGGTACTGCACAACGCCGTCCAACGCGATGACGGCAGCTGGACATGGCGCCATCAGCTGGGCCGTCCGAGCCGAACGACCGGGTTGCACATCGATCGGGTGGACTTCGCCACCCAGTGGGACGACCTCGAAGAGATCTCCGTGCCCGTCCTCCTTGCTCGGGGCAGCCGCTCCCCAGTCGTCGACGACGACGACGTGGCCGAGTTCCGCCGCCGCCGACCGGCGGACGAGGTCGTGGTGGTCGACGACGCCGGGCACAGCATCCAGGGTGATCAACCGGTGATGCTGGCCCGGATCATCGACTCGTTCGTGCCATAGGCCATAGGCCATAGGCCATAGGCCATAGGCCATAAGCCGCTCAGGCTGCGGCCAGGGCCGGCTCCTTTGCCGCCTCGGGGGCGTCAACCGACTCGACGGCCAAGGCCACCGACAGGACGTCGGCGACCTCGGCGGCCAAGTGGAACTCGACCTCCTGGCGAACAGCCTCGGGGACGTCCTCGAGGTCGGGCCCGTTACGAGCCGGCAGCACGACATGTCGCAAGCCGGCCCGGTGGGCAGCCAACACCTTCTGGCGGACACCGCCGATGGGCAGGACCCGGCCCTGCAGGGTCACCTCTCCAGTCATGCCCACGAGCGACGAGACGGGCACGTCGCGCAGCAGGCTCACCAGCGCGGTGACCATGGTGACCCCAGCCGACGGCCCGTCCTTTGGGATGGCGCCAGCCGGAACGTGCACGTGGAATCGCTTCCCCACGAAGGAGGCCGGGTCGATGCCGAGGTCGCCGGCGTGCGACCGCACGTACGACAGCGCGATCTCGGCAGACTCCTTCATGACGTCGCCCAGTTGACCGGTCAGAGTCAGACCCTCGGGCCCGTCCATGACCGACGCCTCCACATAGAGCACGTCGCCACCGGTGCCGGTGACCGCCAGACCGGTGGCCACGCCAGGGACGGCCGTGCGATCGGCGGCCTCGAAGAAGAACCGGGGTCGGCCGAGCCACGAGGCGACGTCGTCGGCACCGATGCGCAGCGGCGGCTCCGCCTCGCCCGCGGCCACCTTGGATGCGACCTTGCGGGCCAGCCGTCCGAGCTCGCGTTCGAGGGAGCGGACCCCGGCCTCGCGGGTGTAGTCGGCCACGATCGTTCGCAAGGCATCGTCGTCCAACTCGAGCTCGTCGGCTTCCAGCGCGGCGCGCTCGAGCTGACGGGCGAGCAAGTGGTGACGAGCGATGCCCACCTTCTCGTCCTCGGTGTAACCGTCGAGGCGGATGACCTCCATGCGGTCGAGCAAGGGACCAGGGATGGTGTCCACCATGTTAGCGGTGGCGAGGAACAAGACCTTGGACAGGTCGAGCTCCACCTCGAGGTAGTGGTCGCGGAACGTGTGGTTCTGCGCCGGGTCGAGCACCTCGAGCAGTGCCGATGACGGGTCGCCGCGGTAGTCGGCGCCGAGCTTGTCGACCTCGTCCAACACGATGACGGGGTTGAACGTGCCCGCCTCGCGGATGGCCCGCACCAGGCGCCCGGGCTGGGCACCGACATAGGTGCGGCGATGGCCGCGGATCTCGGCCTCGTCGCGGACGCCGCCGAGGGCGACGCGGACGAACGAGCGTCCGAGGGCGCGGGCCACCGATTCGCCCAATGAGGTCTTGCCCACGCCCGGCGGACCGACCAGGGCCAGGATGGCGCCCGCGCCGCGGCCGGCCACCGGTTGCAGCCCGCGCTCGTTACGGAGCTTGCGCACGGCGAGGTGCTCGAGGATGCGATCCTTCACGTCACGCAGTCCGTCATGGTCCTCGTCGAGGATGCGCCCCGCCTCCTCCACGTCCAGCCGGTCCTCGGACTCGACAGCCCACGGCAACTCCTCGATGGTGTCCAGCCATGTCCGGATCCATCCCTGCTCCGGGCTCTGCTCGCTCGTGCGCTCGAGCTTGTCGATCTCGCGGTCGACGGCCTTGCGCACGTCGTCGGGCAGAGCACGCTCCGCGAACCGCGACCGGTAGTCGTCCGGATCGCCCCCTGCGGTGGCGTCGCCATCGGAGCTCAACTGCCCGAGCTCCTTGCGGATGGATTCGAGCTGACGACGCAGAAGGAACTCGCGTTGCGTCTTCTCCATGCCCTCTTCGACGTCGGTCTTGATGCGCTGGCGCAGGGCAAGGTCGGCCAGCACTTCGCGGGCCCAGTCGACGACCAGGCGCAACCGGGCACCGACATCGGTCGTCTCCAGCACCTGGACCTTCTGGTCCAGCGTGAGGTCGGGGGAGTAGCCGGCCATGTCGGCCATGCGGCCCGGCTCGGTGATGTCAGCCAGGCGCTCGGCCAGGCGACCTGCACCCCGGCCCAGCAAAATGTTCTCGAGGACGGCCCGGTATTCGCGAGCCAGCTCGCGCTCTTCGTCCGTGGCCGGCCCGTCAGGGGCCGGCTCCACCTCCACCCACAGGGCGCGTCCCGTCCCAGGGACGGCGGTCCCGAGGTGCACCCGCTCGAGGCCGTGGACGACCACCGCCGGCAGCCCTCCGGGCAGCTCCCCCTTCTCGGTTATCTCGGCCAGGACGCCGACCGTGGCGTAGCGCCCTTCGATGAAGGGGACCAGCACGAACCGGCCGCCGGCCGCCTCGGCGGCCTCGGTGGCCGCCCGGGCCTCGTCCGACTCGAGGGCCATGGTGAAAACCATGCCGGGGAGCACGACCCCCGAGGTCAGGGGCAGAAGGGGCAGGTTTTGGGTGGGGGTTTCCATGGGTCCTCCGAAGCGTAACGGTGTAATCAACTGTTTGAGTACACAACAGCCGGTGGCGCCGCCTATTCCCGCGGCCCGGGCACCAGACGGTGGCCAGGTCAGGAGGCCTCCGGCCACGGCCAGGCCGGCACGGCTGACCTGATTTTCCCCAGCGTTCGCCCGCAGTTCGCCCTGCGTTCGCTGTCCGTTCATCTGCCACCGCTACGTTCCAGTGGGCGGCCTGGCGGTGCGCGCCGGCGGCCGACGTTCGACGACACAGGAGGTCGGAACCGGATGAAGCGTGGAAGCATCGTGTCCTTCCGTCGCACCGCTGTTGCCATGGGAGCCGTCGGTGTTCTCGGCATCGGCTTGGCCGCATGCAGCAGTTCCCCGGCGTCGTCGCCGCCGACCACGGCGGCGCCCGGCGGGTCGCTCAGCAGTGGCAACGCCGCCTATCTGTCGGCCGACCTCACGGCACCGGCCGGCAGCCTCATCGCGGCCGGGTCGACCTTCGTCCAGCCCTTCTTCAACGCCGCCTTCTACGCCTACACCGGGAAGAACTCCGGGCTGAAGGTCAACTACTCGGGGGTGGGCAGCGGCGACGGGATCACCGACTTCGAGGCGGGCACCGTCGACTTCGCCGCCTCCGACGTCCCCATGGCAGCCTCCGACCTGGCCAAGGTGCCGGCATCGGACGGTCCGGTCATCCAGATCCCGGACATTCTGGGCGGCGTCAGCATCTCTTACAACCTGCCGGGTGTGACCAAGCAGCTGCGCCTCGATTCGACCACCCTGGCCGGCATCTTCGACGGCAGCATCAAGACCTGGAACGCGTCCCAGATCAAGGCTCTCAATCCGGGCGTCTCTCTCCCCTCCAATGCCATCATCCCCGAGGTCCGGGCCGACAGCTCGGGTACGACGTACATCTTCAGCGACTACCTGACGACGGCCGCCCCGAGCGTCTGGACCCTGGGCGCGTCGAAGACCATCGCCTGGCCGTCCAGCGCGGTGCAGACGCCCAAGAACTCCGGGGTGGCGGCCAGCATCAAGTCGACGCCGTACTCCATCGGCTACGTGGAACTGGACTACGCCATCGCCAACCACTTCACCTACGCGGCCATCAAGAACGCGGCCGGCAGCTATGTGACGCCGACGCCGGCGACCGTCGCGGCCGACGCCGACCAGAAGACGGGTATCTCGCCGACCAACTTCTCCATCGTGGACGAGCCGGGTGCCACCAGTTACCCGATCGCCGGCTACAGCTGGGCCATCCTGCTCCAGCACCAGACCAGCGCCACCACCGGGGCCCAGGCCGTCAAGGTGCTCGACTGGACGACCCACACCGGTGGCGGCCAGGACCTGGCCGCCAGCCTCTATTACGTGGCGCTGCCGCCGGCCATTCAGAACCAGGACCGGACCGAGCTGGCCTCGGTGATCGGCCCCACCGGGAAGGCGCTGCTCACCAAGTGAGTTCGCTCGAGGGGCGCGATCCTCCTCCATGACCATGGTCGCCGATCAGCCGGCCGTCGGGCGGGGGCGAATGGGTGCTCGCCGGACCGGCCTCCCCGATCGCGTCTACCGAACGGCCCTGGCCAGTGTTGTCGTCCTGTTTGTGGCCCTGGTCGTCTGGTTCGTGGTCGCCATCGTGACCAAGGCCCAGCCGGCCTTCTCGACGCTCGGCTTCTCCTGGATCTTCCAGAAGACCTGGGACCCGACCCACGGGCACTTCGGCCTGCTACCTGCCATCCTGGGGACGCTCGAGACGACGGCCATCGCCATGGTGCTGGCCCTGCCCATCGGCCTGGGCACGGCCATCGCCCTCGCCTACCTGCTGCCGCAGCGCCTCCGCCCTCCCTTCTCGACCGCCGTCGAGCTGCTGGCCGCCGTGCCCAGCGTCGTCTACGGCCTGTGGGGCCTGATCGCCCTTGCCCCCATCTGGCGATCCACCGTCGAGCCGTTTCTCACCAGCGTGCTCGGATGGACGTCGCTCTTCAACGGTCCCGACGTCGGCAACGGCCTGTTGCTGGCCGGCTGCATCCTCTTCGTCATGGTGCTGCCCACCATGGTGGCCATCTCCCGCGACGTGCTGGCCGTCGTTCCCGTCGAGCAGGTGGAGGGGGCCATGGCGCTTGGCGCCACCCGGTGGCAGGTCCTTCGCAAGGTGGTGGTCCCGGCCGCTCGGGGCGGCCTTTTGGGCGCCTTCACCCTGGCCACCGGGCGGGCACTGGGTGAGACGGTGGCGGTGGCCCTCGTCATCGGAAACTCCCCCTACATCGCCCACTCGCTCAAGTCCACGGGCGTGACCATCCCCGCCCTTATCGTGAACACGTTCGGGGAGGCCACGGGGACCACGCTCGCCGCCCTCTTCGGGGCAGCCCTGGTCCTGCTCGTCATCGGCATGGTCGTGAACTCGATAGCCCGGGTGCTGGTCCGAGCCACCTCCCGATCGGGCGTGAGCTCGGTGGCGGTGGCCTGAGATGAGCACGCTCGTCCTCGACACGACCACCGATCCGATTCTCGAACGGCGCCGGCAGGTGCGGGCCGCCGCCGCCGCGTCACTGGGACGTCGCAAGGTCACGTCGCGGATCGCCCTCGGACTCTGCTGGGTGGCCCTGGGCATCGCCGTCGTCCCACTCGTGGCCGTGATCGTCTATGTGGTGGTGAAGGGGTTACCGGCCTGGAGCACCGACTTCTTCATCCATTCGACCGTTCCCGAGGGAATACCCGGCGGAGGGATCTGGAACGCCATCGTCGGGACCCTCGTCATCGGGGCCATCGCCATCGCCGCCACCATCCCCTTCGGTCTGGCCTGCGGGCTGTTCCTGGCCGAGTCGCAGGGGCGCATCGGTGCCGCCGTGCGCTTCATGGCCGACGTCATGACCGGGATGCCGTCCATCACCATCGGCATCTTCGGTTTCATTGCCATCGTGAGCACGACCAAGCACTACAGCGGCCTGGCCGGCGCCTTCGCCATCGGCATCATCATGCTGCCCGTCATCACCCGCGCCGCCGAGACGGCCATCCGGGGCGTGCCCACCACCGTGTCCGAAGCCGGGATGGCCCTCGGCGGCCGGCGGGCCGCCGTCGCCCGCCGGGCGGTGCTTCCCGCCGCCCTGCCCGGCATCATCACCGGCGTCCTCCTGGCCCTGGCCCGGGGCCTGGGGGAGACGGCGCCGCTCCTGTTCACCATCTTCGGCAGCCAGTACCTGGAGTGGAACCCCACTCAGCCGATGAACGCCATCCCCTTCGTGATCTACGAGAACAGCAGCCAGCCCTATCCCGACCTCATCCAACTGGCGTGGGGAGCCGCCCTCCTGTTGGTGGTGGTGGTCCTTGTGCTCAACATCGGGAGTCGGGTGCTGGCCGCGTGGCTGAGACGGGAGCGAGCATGATCATCGATCCAACCACCAGGACCGAGGTCGACACCGACCTTCCCATGCACGGAACCGCCACCGGCACCCCGGGCAGCACCGACGTCGTCATGAGCCTTCGGGACGTGAGCGTCTCCTTCGGCGGCCGGCCGGCCGTGCGGGACGTGAGCTTCGACGTGCGAGCCGGTGCCATCACCTCCCTCATCGGCCCATCGGGGTCTGGCAAGACCACGTTGCTGCGAGCCCTCAACCGCATGCACGACAACGTGCGCTCGGCCTCCGTGTCGGGAACGATGCACCTGGGCGATACCGACATCTACGGGCAGTCGACCGACGCCACGTTGCTCCGGTCCCGTGTGGGGATGGTCTTCCAGCGCCCCAACCCCTTCCCCACCATGAGCATCTACGAGAACGCGGTGGCCGGCCTCCGGTTCAACGGCGTCCGCAAGAGGTCGCTCCTCGACGAGGCGGCCGAGTCGGCCCTCGTGGCCGCGTCCCTTTGGGACAGCGTGCGCGACCGCATGAAGTCCCATGCCAGCACCCTCTCCGGAGGCGAGCAGCAACGGCTCTGCATCGCCCGGGCTCTCGCCGTCGAGCCGGAGGTGCTGCTCATGGACGAGCCGACCTCGGCCCTCGACCCGGTCGCCACCAGCCGCATCGAGGAGCTCGTGGGTGAGCTCAAGGACCGGGTGACGATCGTCATCGTGACCCACAACATGCAGCAGGCCCTGCGCGTCTCCGACCAGTGTGCCTTCCTGCTCATGGCCCAGGACCGGGCCGGCGAGCTCGTCGAGTTCGGGCCGACGCAGACGCTCTTCTCCAAGCCGAGCGATCCGCGCACCCTCGACTACGTGAACGGCCGTTTCGGCTGATACCTCGGCGCGGCCTGGTCGCCGCCGCCCAGCCGAGCGGCGGGCTCAAGCGATGGAGCGACTGCCCTCGGGATCGAGGCGGAAGCCAACGCCCCGCACGGTGACGATGTACTCGGGCTCGGTCGGGTCTGGCTCCAGCTTGGACCGGAGCCGGTGGATGTGGGTGTCGAGGGTGCGGGAGTCCGACAGGTAGCGGTCCGGCCAGAGCAGGTCGATGAGCTCGTCACGGGTCCGCACCCGCCGTGCCGGCGAGAGGAGCACGGCGAGGAGGTCGAACTCTCGGCGGGAGAGGTGAGTCTGGCGGCCCTCCACGGTGACCTCCCGGCGGAGGAAGTCGACAGTGACCGAGCCGAAGGCGGCTTCCGGCGGCGGTTGGTCCTGACCTGGCTCCGGCCAGTCCTCGTCGGTGTCGGGTGAAGGTTCGAGGGTGGTCAGCGGGTCCGGCGGGGGTGACACCCGTCGCAGGATGGCTTGCATGCGGGCGACCAGCTCACGCAGTCGGAAGGGCTTGGTGACGTAGGCGGCTGCCCCGAGCTCCAGTCCGAGCACCACGTCGAGCTCGGTGTCCACCGCGCTGACCATGACGATGGGAACCTGCGAGATGGCCCGCATCCGCCGGCAGACCTCGGTGCCGTGCATCCCGGGGAGCAGCATGTCCAGGAGGACGATGTCCGGGTGCAGCTTCTCCAGCAGGTTCAGCGCCTCGTAGCCGTCCGCCGCCACCTCGACATCGAACGCCTCGAGACGGAGCCCGGACGCGAGAGCCTCGCGGTAGGACGGCTCGTCCTCCACCACCAGCACCTTCACGCTCCCGCCCAACACGACCAGCTGGCACCTCCCTCGTGGTGACCCTATGAAGCCGAGGTGAACGGGAGAAAACGGTCGGGCGTCCGATCGGTGATCGTTTGGTAAACGTTGTGAGGTCGGTGAGCGTGCCCGGCTGGCGCCCGGAAGCCCAGCCGCGCCCCCGGACGGTGGTTCCGGAGGCCGGCGTCGTTGCGGTGCCTCAAGCCGTGAGGGTCCGCCCGCAACACCTTTGGTCGACCAATGGGGGAGGACATGGACGAGGGGTGCGTCAGGCGGACTCTTACGGCTTGAAGCGGTAGCCAATGCCCCGCACGGTGATGATGTGTCGGGGATCGGCCGGGTCGGCTTCGATCTTCTTGCGTAGGCGCTTCACGTGGGTGTCGAGCGTGCGGCTGTCACCCATCTTTCGGTCGCGCCAGATGCGATCCATGCACTGTTTGCGTGTGACCACATGGCCGGCTTCCGAGGCGAGGAGAGCCAGCAGGTCGAACTCTTTGCGGGAGAGCTCGACCGGGCGGCCCCGGACGGCAACCTCGCGGACCGATGCGTCGAGGCAGACCGGACCGTAGGTGACGACGCCGACGACCTGGGGTGGCTCCAGGGCCTGGGCCGGGCCGTCCATCCGGCGCAGGACGGCACGAATGCGGGCCGTCAGCTCCCGCGGGCGGGGAGGCTTGGTGATGTGGTCGGCAGCTCCGGCCTCGAGGGCCAGCACGGCGTCGAGCTCGTCATCGCGGGCGGTGACCATGATGACGGGGACGGAGGGAAGCCTTGCATTGATGCGGTGGAAAAGGGCGAGGCCGCGGGTGTCGGCCACCTCCATGTCGAGGAGGATGAGCGATGGGCGTGCCGTGCCGGCTAGATCCGCCCCCTCGTCCCCGTCGGTGGCCACGACGACGTCGAAACCCTCCACCGACAAGGTGGCAGCCAGCGTCTCGCGCATGGCGGGGTCGTCATCGATGATCAGGATGGTGTGGTGGGCGTCGAGCGGCGGCGCACCTTCCTCCTCCACTTCGCGGAAAGCCAGGGTCATTCGCCCCCCGTGGCTTTCCGGGACAGCGGTGGCCAGCGGGCGGCGTGCTCCGTCCGGGCGCCGCACCGGCCATCACCGCGGCCGACCTGTCGGTGTGTTGCCGGAAGGATGGGTATGTCCACCAACAGCACATCTGATTGCAGCATTGCCGTGAGAGGCAGAGGCAGCCGGGCCCCTGGATGGAACGAACGGAGGGGATCACAGAGCCGACCCCGGGCAGTCGCGGCCCGGGTGTGGGGGCAGCACCAGCCTCGTTTCGCAGCCATCGCTCAAACCCTACGGATAGTGAGTGAACGTGACGCGATCGAGACGTCACTGAAAGGTAATCAGTGGGTTATCTTCTGACTGGCCTCGCATGGTCGGCGTTGTGGTACACCACGCCGTGCCGGTTGTGGCCGGCAGGCCCGAGCCGAATGCCCTGGGTGGACGAACTGCGGAGGCGCTGAGCTGCGGAGGCGCTGAGCTGCCGAGGCGCCGAGCTGCCGATGCGCCGAGCTGCCGATCTGTCGAAGAGCCAGGAGGACGCCATGGAGGCTGCCGAAGCAAAGACGCCAATGGACGACCTCGACGTATCCCTGACCGACGAATGGCGGCGGCTGGTCCAGTGCTACGAGGCCGTCCACCAGCGCCATCTACGCGACCTCTTCGCCGAGGATGGCGACCGGGGGTCGCGGATGACCGTGACAGCCGCTGACCTGTTCCTCGACTACTCGAAGCACCGCATCGATCAGCAGGGACTCGACGCTCTCTTCGCGGTGGCTCGCCGAGCCGGTCTCGAGCAACACCGCGACGCCATGTTCGCCGGCCAGCACATCAACACCTCAGAGGACCGGGCTGTGCTGCACGTGGCCCTGAGGATGCCCCGGGACGAGGAGCTGGTGGTGGACGGCCAGCACGTGGTGGACGATGTGCATCGCGTGCTCGATCGCATGGGGGAGGTCGCTGAACGCATCCGATCGGGTGAATGGACAGGTCAGACCGGCAAGCGGATCACCACCGTGGTCAACATCGGTATCGGAGGGTCCGACCTCGGGCCGGCCATGGCCTATGAGGCGCTACGGGATGCAGCCGACCCCCTCATCCAGTGCCGGTTCGTCTCCAACATCGATCCCGTCGACCTGTTCGCCAAGACCGGTGACCTCGACCCGGCCGAGACCCTGTTCGTCGTCAGCTCCAAGACGTTCACGACGCTCGAGACCCTCACCAACGCCCGTGCAGCGCGAGCCTGGCTGCTGTCCGGGCTCGGGTGCGGCGAGGAGGCCGTGGCCCGTCATTTCGTGGCCGTCTCGACCAACGAGCAAGGAGTGCGAGAGTTCGGCATCGACCCCGAGAACATGTTCGAGTTCTGGGACTGGGTCGGGGGCCGCTACTCCTACGACTCGGCCATCGGCTTCTCGCTCATGGTGGCCATCGGCCCGGCCGACTTTGCCGACATGCTGGCCGGCTTCCATGCCATGGACGGCCATTTCGCCACCGCTCCGCTCGAGGTCAACATGCCGGTCATCCAAGGGATGCTCAACGTCTGGTACGACAACCTGTTCGGCGCCGAGACGCACGCCGTGCTGCCCTACAGCCAGCGACTGGCCCGGTTCCCCGCCTATCTCCAGCAGCTGACCATGGAGTCGAACGGGAAGTCGGTGCGGCGCAGCGGTGCGCCTGTCTTCGGTCAGACCGGCGAGATCTTCTGGGGTGAGCCCGGCACCAATGGCCAGCACGCCTTCTACCAGCTACTTCACCAGGGCACGAAGCTGGTCCCGGCCGACTTCATCGGCTTCGCCGAGTCCACCCACGGGCGGGGCAGCCAGCAGGACCTGCTCATGTCCAACTGCTTCGCCCAGACCAAGGTGCTGGCCTTCGGTCGCACCGCTGAGGAGGTGGCCGCGGACGGGACCCCGGCCGAGCTCGTGCCCCACAAGGTCATGCCGGGCAACCGACCGAGTTCCACCATCATCGGCCCGCGACTCACCCCTTCGGTGCTCGGGCAGTTGGTCGCCCTCTACGAGCACACCGTGTTCACCGAAGGAGTCATCTGGGGCATCGACTCCTTCGACCAGTGGGGTGTCGAGCTCGGCAAGGTGATGGCCGTCCAGCTGGCTCCGCTGTTAAGTGACCAGAAGGCCCCCGACCTCTCGCACGAGGACAGCTCTACCGCCGGCCTCATCCGCCGTTATCGCGGGCTACGGGGTCGGCCGACTTGAGGCCACCTGAGGCCAGCTGAGGCCAGCCGAGGCCAGCCGAGGTCAGCCGAGGTCAGACCACTCAAGCGGCGGACAGCTCGCGCCACAGGGCGAGGTAGTTCGGATAGGTCAGCTCGTCCGTGATGTAGCCGGCGCAGACCAGCTCCTGGTGGAACCGGGGCAGGTTGCGCCACGGGATGCCCATGTCGACATGGTGGGCCAGGTGCCAACCGGTGTTGTAGGGCACGAACCAGAAGCGGGCCAGCAAGCCCTGGTGCACGTTGTGGGTGGTGGCCCGCCGATCGGGGCTCTTCTCGAGTCCGCCGTGCTCGGCGATGGAGCGGAGCCGGTTGAGCACCCGCCACTGGGTCATCCAGGGCAGCCACCACAGCAGGGGGTAGATCCACCACCGGCCGGTCGCCGCCCAGATGACGGCCCACAGGACGACCTGGGTGCCGATGATGGAGGCGGAGACCTTGCGGTAGACGGGGCTGCGCAAGCCCTTGAACAGCGGGGTGAAGTTCTTCCACCCGGAGATGCCCACGGCGTCCCGTACCAGCCGGCGGACGAGGGTTCGCCGATCACAGCGGTATCCGCCGTAGAAGGCCATGTCGGGCTCTTTCGGCCCGAACTCCTCTTTGTGGTGGGCGAAGTGTCCGCGCCGGTAGATGGTGATGGGGGTGAAGGTCGGATAGGCGATGAGCCAGGTCCCCACCCAGTCGTTGGCCCGCTTGTTGGTGAAGAGCAGCTTGTGGGCTGACTCGTGCATGAGGATGGCGAAGCGGGCGTAGAGGGGGCCCATGAGCACGAAGGCGGCGAGGTAGGCCAACGGGTTGCCGATCCAGACCGCACCACCGATGAGCACGCCGGCGTAGACCCACACACTGACAACGGTGACCGCGTTGCGGAAATTGCCGATGTGTCGCAGCTCGCCCCGAAGCTCGGGCCGGGGAACTCCGTTGGGCAGGAGCCGCTCGGTGGGCAGGACCTCAGGCCGGGCGGCCGCGTCGGGCACCATGGTGAGGGCCATGCCCGTATATTACGGAAATCTCACAGGTGAATCAAGACGGTAATAGAGGCTTCACCGCCCGGTCGGTCCTGGCCAGCACCCTGCTCGGGGAGGACCCGCCGGAGCTGCCCGTGGCTCACCTGGTGCACATGGCCTCCCTGTTCGGGGTCGGCGAGAACCGGGCCCGGGTGGCCCTCAGCCGGATGGTGGCCGCCGGGGAGGCGTCGACCGACGGCTCGGGCAACTACCGCCTGGCCGGGCACCTCCTGGACCGCCAGATGCGCCAGACCGAGAGCCGCACGGGCCGGGCCCGTTCCTGGAGCGGGCCCTGGGCGATGGCCGTGGTTCGGGTTGCCGGCCGCTCGGCCGAGGAGCGGGCCGCTCGCCGCGACCGCCTGGCCCAGGCCCGCCTGGCCGAGCGCCGAGAGGGAGTCTGGCTGCGACCGGACAACCTGGAGCTGCGACCAGACCCGGCCGATGACCCGGACCTCGAGGTGTTCGTCGCCGAACCAGCCGGTGACCCGAGGCGGCTGGCCGGCGAGTTGTGGGACCTCGATGGGTGGGCCGCCCGGGCCGAACAGCTGCAAATGGGACTGGCCGGTTCGCCCACCACCGGGCCCGACGATCTCGCCCCCGGCTTCGAGTTGTCGGCCTCGGTCCTCCGCCATCTGCAGGCCGACCCGCTCCTGCCCGCAGAGCTTCTGCCGCACGCCTGGCCGGGCGCAGCACTGCGCCGGGCCTACGACCGTTGGGACAAGCGCTATCGCGAGGTCCTGCGCGCCTGGGGCCGCGCCCGATAGCGCGCCGGCGCCGGCCAGAGACGGAGGTGTGGACGGGTCGGTCAACCGGCGTGCGGCTTTCGGCGTGGGCGCCGAGTCGCCGCTTAGGATCGGCCGGCCGTCCGGGACAGCCGGACAACGGAACCGCGGGGAGCTAGCGGACGAGCGGGGGAGGTCCCATGGCCGAGTCGGATTCAGCCCGAGCGTTCGCCGGAAAGGTGGCGGTGATCACCGGCGGCGCCCGCGGCCAGGGCCGGAGCCACGCCGTCGAGCTCGCCCGGCTGGGTGCGGACATCGCCGTCTGCGACGTCTGCCGCGACATCCCCTCTGTCGGCTATCCCATGGCCGCCGAGAGCGATCTGGCCGAGACCGTCGAACAGGTCACCGCCTTGGGCCGGCGGTGTCGGTCGGCGGTGGTCGACGTCCGCGACCTGGACGCGCTGACGTCCTTCGTCGACAGGGTGCACGAAGACCTCGGCTCGGTCGACGTGCTGGTGGCCAACGCCGGCGTCGCCGCCGTGGGCTCGGTCACCCTGATGTCCGCCACCGATTGGTCGGAGACCATCGACGTCAACCTGACCGGGGTGTTCAACGCCATTCGGGCGGCAGCCCCCCACATGCGGCGCCAACGCTACGGCCGGATCATCACCATCTCGTCGATGATGGGCCGTTCGGCCAATCCCGGCGCCCCCGCCTACGTGGCTTCGAAGTGGGGTGTCATCGGGCTCACCAAGGCGGTCGCCCTCGAGCTGGCCGGCTTCGGTGTGACGGTGAACGCCGTCGCCCCCGGGAATGTGTCCACCGACATGATCCACAACGAGACCCTGTACCGGATGATGCGCCCGGACCTCGAGCACCCGACGCGCGAGGACGTGGCCGGGCCGATGGCCTCGCTGCACGCCCAACCCGTTCCCTGGGTCGAGCCCGAGGATGTGACCGCCGCGGTGGTATTCCTGGCCTCCGACGCCGCCCGGTACATCACGGGGTCGGTGATCGACGTGGACGCCGGGGCATCGGCCCGGTTCACTGCATGACGAGCACCATCACGTGTGGCGGGGAGGACGTTCTCACCGCCGCTGCCTCGGTGACGGACTTGCTCCGTCCGGCAGCCGACCGCGACTGGTCAGTGCCCGTCCCGGGACTCGACTTCACCGTCGCCTCGGTGGTAGGCCACGCCGCCTCGGCGCTCCTGTGGTACGCCGTCGATCTGTGGGAAGGCCCGACCGATGACGCTGCCTACGAGGTCACTGTCCGACCCGATGCAGAGAACGGCAGCCTTCTGAACACCCTTCAGACCGCGGCCGCGGTCTGCGCTGCGTCGGTCGACGCCGCTCCGCCCACGACCCGTGGCTTTCACCCGGCGGGCGCCGCCGACCCCGAGGGGTTCGCGGCGATGGCCTGTGACGAGGTGCTCGTTCACGGCGACGACGCCGCCCGCGGCCTGGGGCTGCCGTTCGCTCCGGATGGCGACCTGGCCGAGCGCGTGCTGCTCCGGCTGTTCCCCTGGCATGCCGATGACCGGCCGGACGATCCCTGGACGGCTCTGCTCTGGGCCAACGGACGCGTCGCGACCGCCGACTGGGCCCGGCAAGAGGGATGGGAGTGGCATTGCGCGCCGCTCTCGGAGTGGGACGGCGGCCAGCCAGGCGGCTGCTGACCCATTCGCACCTTCTCGTCTCCGCGCTCCGGCGGCGAGACGCCCAGTCCTGGATGGATGGTTCCGAGTGTCGGTTCCCTACTGGCGGGCCATGGCCGAGCGCCCGTCGGCCGCGCCGCCGTTGCGCCGGTCGGCCGCCGTGGCTGACAGCACCTCGATGTCCAGGCGCTCGAGCGTGCCCTCGAACGGGAACGGCCCGCGGTAGCGGTCACTGACGGCCGAACCGTGGTCGTAACCGACACTTGGACCAACGCTCGAGATCATGGTCATGGCGAAGGGAACCTCCATCGTTCCCGAGTCCTCGCCGTCCACGACCAGTGTGGCCTCGGCCCGCTTGCCCATCCGCCGGAAGCGAATGCCGACGGTTGATAGGCCAACCGGCACGGCTCGCGTGGAGGTGACGAGATGGTGGTCGCCGAAGCAGTTGTAATCGAGCTGCAGCCGGTCGTCGTCCACGAAGACGCTGACGCCGCTGTTCTCGGTGCCGGTGGCGTAGAGAACCCCGCCGGCACCCTTGGGCCGGTCGACGGAAGCCGACAGGTTCCAGCCGCGGCCTCCGAGAGCCGGGGCCACCTGGGCGGGCATGGGCGACATGGGCGGGAAGTAGTGGTAGCGCCGATCGTGGGGATGGGGCGAACCGTCGCGGTAGCGAGTCATGAACAGCTCGATGGTGCGGTCGTCGAGAGGAAGGACGCCGTACTTCTCGGCCTCCTGCCACCATCGATCGACGAGCTCGGCCAGCAGCTCCGGCCGTTCGCCGGCCAGGTTGACGCACTCGGACCGGTCCTCGGTCAGGTGGTACAGCTCCCAGTCGTCGTCGTCGAAGGGGGCCCCGGGGGTGTGCCTCGTGACCGCCTTCCAGCCGTCGGCGTAGAGGGCCCGGTGACCCATCATCTCGAAGTACTGCACATGCCGGGCATCGGGGGCGGCGGCATCGTCGAACGAATAGCGCAGCGAGGTGCCGGCCAGCGGGATCTGGTCGTAGCCCCGGTACGTACCGGGAAGCTCGATGTCCAGACAGTCGAAGATGGTGGGGACGATGTCGGTCACGTAGTGGAACTGGTCGCGGCGACCGCCGGCGTCGTCGATGTGCCCGGGCCAGGCCACGATGAGGGGGACGTGGACACCACCCTCGTGGGTGTTCTGCTTGTACCACTTGAACGGGGTGTTGCCGGCCTGGGCCCATCCCCACGGGTAGTTGGCGTGGCTGTGGGGCCCGCCGATGTCGTCGAGGCGGGCCACGGCGTCGTCGGGGCTCTCGACCAGGAAGTTGAAGTACTTCATCTCGTGGAGAACGCCGAATGGGCCGCCCTCCTGGCTGGCCCCGTTGTCGGACAGGAGCAGGACGAGGGTGTTGTCCATCTCCCCGAGCGTCTCGAGCGCGGCGACTAGTCGACCGATCTGCGCGTCGGTGTGCTCGAGGAAGGCGGCGAACGCCTCCTGTAGCCGGGCCGCCAGGCGCCGTTGGTTCTCGGGGAGGCCCTCCCAGGGCTCGACCCCGGGGTTGCGCGGGGCAAGACGGGTGTCGGCGGGGAGCAAGCCGAGCTCCCGCTGTCGGGCGAACCACCGGTCTCGGGCCGCGTCCCAGCCGTCGTCGAACCGGCCGCGGTAGCGCTCGAGGTAGGAGGCCGGCGCCTGATGGGGGGCGTGCATGGCACCAAATGCGAGGTAGGTGAAGAACGGCCGGTCGGGCCGGATCGACTTCGTGTCGTGGATGAAGCCGATGGCGTGGTCGACCAGGTCCTCGCTCAGGTGATAGCCGTCCTCGGGTGTGCCCGGCGGCTCGATCGAGTGGTTGTCGTAGACGAGCTCAGGGTGGAACTGGTCGGTCTCACCTTCGAGGAAGCCGTAGTAGCGGTCGAAACCGCGTTGACATGGCCACTGGTCGTACGGACCGGCGGCCGATGCATCCTCCATGCGGCAGAGATGCCACTTGCCCACTGCGAAGGTGGCATAGCCCCGACCATGAAGGACTTCGGCCACGGTGGCCGCGTGGTTCGTCACATATCCGCGCATGTGCGGGTAACCACTGTCGAAGTTGGAGAGCGAGCGCATACCCACGGTGTGGTGATTGCGGCCGGTGAGCAGGGCGGCACGAGTGGGGGAGCACAGCGGCGTCACGTGGAAGTTCGTGTAGCGCAGGCCGCGGGCAGCCAGCGCATCGATGTGCGGCGTGACCAAGTCCGAGCCGAAACAACCGAAGTGTGAGAAACCGGTGTCGTCGAGCAGGATGAGGACGACATTCGGCGCGCCGTCGTCAGGATGGGCGGGCGTCGACCACCAAGGTGTCGACTCGGCCACCGTGCGCCCGATAGTGCCCTCGAAGGCCTCGTACGTCGTCATGGATTCCTTGCTCCCCTCGTAGGCATCTGTCGGGACCGCCGGGCTTTGTCGGCCTGGAGCACATTTCGCGCCAACAATGTGGCAACCGCGCTGACCATAGGTTCGCTCCTTCGGCCGTGTCCATGAAGGGGTCGGCCGCGGCGGCAGAACAGAGCAGAACAGAGCAGAAAAGTGTTGGCGTGGCCCATGGCCTCGCGGCGGGTCTCGATCCGGCCGCCAGCTGGGATGCGGTTGACCGAACCCTTGACGACGGTTGACCCCTCGCCAGGTCCACCGCCAGGTCAGGGCAATAGGTACCTCGCCGCTTTCCACCACTTCTGCGCCCGTCGGTGGGACGATCAGGTGGCATGCCACCGGCCCGTCCTTCAGTCCGGGAACGACGGGCGGCGTGGTTACGGCGGACGCCCGTGGCCGCCACGGTGCTGGCCATCGCCGTGGCCGTCACCGTGGCCATCACCGTGCCGCTCGCCACCTCCCACGCGGCGTCGGCGAGCGGATGGAACGTGGTGAGCGCTCCGAACACCGGCGACGGCGGCTACGACATCGTGCTCGGCACGGCTTGTCCCGATGCCCAGGACTGCTGGTCCGTGGGCTTTGATCTGCTGAACAAAAACGGGCTCGTCGTGAACCCCCTGGTCGAGCAGTGGGACGGCCAGAGCTGGTCACTGGTGAGCACCCCTGCCCTCCCGACCCAGGGCGCGGCTCTGACCGCGGTCACCTGTGTGACGAGCTCCGATTGTTGGTCGGTGGGCGCCACCAATCCGATCGACATGGGCGACGTGGCCCCGCTGGCCGAACAATGGGACGGAAGCACCTGGACCGTGGTCGCAGCCCCGACTCCGGCGGGAGCGGGTGGTGGCTATCTCCGCAGCGTGAGCTGCCTCTCGAGCTCGGACTGCTGGGCGGCGGGGTACACGACCGACGCCGCCGGCGACCCGTTGGACCCGCTCATCGAGCAATGGGACGGAACGGCATGGTCGGTGGTGACGGCGGCGCCCACCGGCCAGCCCTTCACGCAGCTCAACGCGGTGACGTGCGTCTCCCCCTCGGACTGCTGGACAGCGGGCACCACCGGTCCGCAACAGCCGTCGGACTCCGTCTTCTTCATCTTTCCGACGGTCCCCGGCGACCAGAGCGTCATCGAGCACTGGGACGGAGCGTCGTGGACGTTGGTGCCGAGCTATGTGGCGGCGTCACCCAACGGCGGCTACGTCGCCGCCCTCACCTGTGTGTCGGCCGACGACTGCTGGGCGTCGGGTTCGATCACCGACGACAACGGCCTGCCGAGTAGCAGCCTGATGCAACGGTGGAACGGATCCTCTTGGTCGGTGGTGTCCACGCCGCCCATGCCCGGCGTCCAGGGAATCCTTTCGTCGCTGACCTGTCTGAGCTCGCAGCAGTGCTGGGCCGTCGGCTCGACCGGGACGCCGGGAAGCGGGCAGAGCTACAACCCGGTCCCGATTGTCGAGGCGTGGAACGGGAGTGCCTGGTCGATCGAGCCTTCGCCGAACGCGATCGGTCTCGGTCTCCTGTCCTCGGTCGCCTGTGTGCGGGGCGACGCCTGCTGGTCCGTGGGATCGGCGGTCGTGAGCCTCGGGGCCAACCAGGCCGGCTTCAATCCCCTGGTCGAACAGATGGTGCTCCCACCGGATGGCACCCAAGGCTTCGTGGCCGCCTCGTCCGACGGCGGGGTCTACAGCTTCGGAGCGTTCCCCTTCCTCGGCTCCATGGGTGGCACCCACCTGGCCCGACCCGTCGTCGGGATCGCCGCCACCCCGGACGACGGCGGCTACTGGGAGGTGGCGGCCGACGGCGGCATCTTCTCCTTCGGGGACGCCAGCTACTTCGGGTCGATGGGCGGCCAAGCCTTGAACGCCCCGGTGGTGGGCATGGCGAGGACCCCCGACGGCCAGGGCTACTGGGAGGTGGCGGCCGACGGCGGCATCTTCTCCTTCGGGGACGCCGACTTCTTCGGCTCGATGGGCGGCACCCACCTCAACAGGCCCATCGTGGGCATGGTGGCCGCCCCCGACGGCCGGGGCTATTGGGAGGTGGCCTCCGACGGCGGCATCTTCGCCTTCGGGAGCGCCGCCTTCTACGGCTCGATGGGCGGTGCCTCGCTGGGCAAGCCCATCGTGGGCATGGTGGCCACGCCCAACGGCCGGGGCTACTGGGAGGTGGCGGCCGACGGTGGGGTCTTCGCCTTCGGGAACGCCACCTTCGAGGGGTCGGTGCCGGGCCAGGGGATCCGGACCACGGTGCCCGTCGTGGGCATGACCGCCACCCCGAGCGGCGGCGGCTACTGGCTCGTCGGCGCCGACGGGTCGACCTACACCTACGGGGACGCCATCTTCCTCGGATCGCTGGCCGGGATCCGACTGGCGGCTCCGGTGGTCGGCGCCTCGTCCTGAGGCCCGGTCGGTGACCCACCATCAGAGCGACTCGCTGGTATCGCCCGTTCTTTCCGGCCGCGGGGCCGGTGGTCGCGGACCCCTTTGTCCCGGCTCGCGCTTGGGGCCACCATCCACCATCCGCTGTCCGCCCCGAGACAAGCATCTGTCATGAGATCCGTCTCTTTACCGAACTGGCACAGGCCGCGCTTCCTACGGCGCACGGTGGTGAGCGGAGCTGTCGTAAGCCTCGTCGTCGTGGCTGCGGCCATAGCCCTGCCGTTGACCAGTGGCCGCGCCGCCCCCGCCGGTGGATGGAACCTCGTGAACAGCCCGAGCACCAATGATGGCGGCGACGACATCCTTCTCGGCACCACCTGTGCCAACGCCCAGGAATGCTGGGCCGTGGGCGCCGACCTCCCGCCGCAAGGCAATGGCGCCAGCCCCATCGTTCAGGAATGGGATGGCAGCAGCTGGTCGTTCGTGGCCACACCGACCACGGCGGGTAGTGGCAGCGCGTTCTTCAGTGTCACCTGTGTGACCAGCTCCGACTGCTGGTCGGTCGGAGCTTTGTTGGGAGCGACAGGCAATCCGGCCGGGCCATTGGCCGAGAACTGGGACGGGTCCAGCTGGTCAGTGGTGTCGACGCCAGACGTGGTCGGCGCGGCCGGGGCAGTCCTGCAGAGCGTGAGTTGTGTCTCCGCCTCCGACTGCTGGGCGGTCGGTGACACGACCGACGCCGCCGGCACCGGCCTCGGCAGCATCGCCCTCCACTGGGACGGAACCACCTGGACCATGGTTCCCACCGCGCCGACCGGGCAGACGGACGAACAGCTCAATGGCGTCACCTGCGTGGCTGCCGACAATTGCTGGGCGGTGGGCGCCGCCGGCCCCAATCAGGAGAATCCCAACTTCCTACCCATCTTCCCGGGCGCAGTCGGAGACCAGGGGATCATCGAACATTGGGACGGGGCCAGTTGGACGCTCGTCCCGAGCTTCGCCGCCTCGCCGCCCGATGGCGGCTGGGTTTCGAGCGTCATGTGCGTGAGCGCTGACGACTGCTGGGCAGCCGGCGCCACGACGGGTGACACTGGGAGCCAGAGCGGGCCGTTGATGCAGCAGTGGGATGGGTCGACGTGGTCAGTTGTCCCGACGCCGGCGGCGCCGACAGGAAACGGCATCCTGTCATCGGTCACCTGCCTTTCCGCCGATCAGTGTTGGGCGTCCGGATCGAGTGGGAATATCGGGGGTGGTGGGAACACCGTTGCCAACCCATTGATCGACGAGTGGAACGGCAGCATCTGGTCGATCCAACCGTCGCCCAGTGTGACCGCGCTCGCCTTTCTGACCGCCATTACGTGCGCCCGAGGCGACGCCTGCTGGTCCGTCGGATCTGCGGTTGTGAACGTCGGGGCCAACCAGGCCGGCTTCAATCCCCTGGTCGAGCAGATGGTGCTCCCACCGGATGGCACCCAAGGCTTCGTGGCCGCCTCGTCCGACGGCGGGGTCTACAGCTTCGGAGCGTTCCCCTTCCTCGGCTCCATGGGTGGCACCCACCTGGCCCGACCCGTCGTCGGGATCGCCGCCACCCCGGACGACGGCGGCTACTGGGAGGTGGCGGCCGACGGCGGCATCTTCTCCTTCGGGGACGCCGACTACTTCGGGTCGATGGGCGGCCAAGCCTTGAACGCCCCGGTGGTGGGCATGGCGAGGACCCCCGACGGCCAGGGCTACTGGGAGGTGGCGGCCGACGGCGGCATCTTCTCCTTCGGGGACGCCGACTTCTTCGGCTCGATGGGCGGCACCCACCTCAACAGGCCCATCGTGGGAATGGTGGCCGCCCCCGACGGCCGGGGCTATTGGGAGGTGGCCTCCGACGGCGGCATCTTCGCCTTCGGGAGCGCCGCCTTCTACGGCTCGATGGGCGGTGCCTCGCTGGGCAAGCCCATCGTGGGCATGGTGGCCACGCCCAACGGCCGGGGCTACTGGGAGGTGGCGGCCGACGGTGGGGTCTTCGCCTTCGGGAACGCCACCTTCGAGGGGTCGGTGCCGGGCCAGGGGATCCGGACCACGGTGCCCGTCGTGGGCATGACCGCCACCCCGAGCGGCGGCGGCTACTGGCTCGTCGGCGCCGACGGGTCGACCTACACCTACGGGGACGCCATCTTCCTCGGATCGCTGGCCGGGATCCGACTGGCGGCTCCGGTGGTCGGCGCCTCGTCCTGAGGGATGCCGGCCTCTCGTTCAGTCTCCGATGGAAGGCGACCTCGTGCGAGCATCTGACAGCATATCTGACCATTGTTCGGCGGACGTTGGCCGGTCCCCGAGGTCCCCGAGGCCCCCGTGGCGCCTGGGGTCCCTGAGGAGCGGGCGGGCGATCGTTGCCTCCGTCCTCGTCGTCACAGTCGGCGCGGCGGTCGCCCTGCCACTGGCCACCAGTCACGGCAGCGCTCCGTCCGGATGGAACATCGTGAGCTCGCCGGCCACGACCGACGGTGGTGACGACATCATGTTGGGCACCACCTGCGCCAACGCCCAGGAGTGCTGGGCGGTGGGGGTCGACGCGCCGCCTGCCGGTTCCACCCCGATCGTCCAGGAATGGAACGGATCGAGCTGGTCGTTCGTGGCCTCGGCGGCCATCTCGAACGGCGGCCTCCTGGGTGTCACCTGTGTCTCGTCGTCGGACTGCTGGGCCGTCGGGGGCGAGAAGTTCGCGGCCGGGTCGCCCACGCCGATGGTTGAGCAGTGGAACGGGAGCTCATGGACAGCCATGACCACGCCCGATGAGCCCGGCGCGACCGGGGCGCTGCTGCACAGCGTGAGTTGCGTGTCGAGCACGGACTGCTGGGCGGTCGGCCAGACGCAAGACGACACCGACACGGCGTCCGGCGCGCTCATCATCCACTGGGACGGCACGTCGTGGTCGCTCAGCACCCCGGCGGTGACCGGACAGACCTACGACCAGCTCAACTCCGTCGACTGCGTGACTGCCACCGACTGCTGGGCCGTCGGCTACGCCGGCCCCAACCAGCAGAACGACAACTTCCTGCCCATCTTCCCCGGGGCGTCCGGCGACCAAGGTCTCATCGAGCACTACGACGGGAGTGCCTGGTCGGTCGTCCCGAGCGCCATCGAGCCGCCGCCGAACGGCGCATACCTGTCGGCGATCACCTGTGTGAGCGAAACGGATTGCTGGGCCACCGGCTCGACGACGGGCGCCGGTGGTGGCTCCCCGACCGGAACCATCGCCCAGTTCTGGAATGGCTCGACGTGGTCGGTGGTGCCGACGCCCACATCGCCGGCGCCGGCTGCGCTCGCCAGCGCCATCATGATGGCCGTCACCTGTCTGAGCCCCGACCAATGCTGGGCGACGGTCGCCGGATCCCTCGACACCAACAATTTCGATCCCTCCCCGGCCATCGAGGCCTGGAACGGGAGCACCTGGTCGGTCGAGCCGAGCCCCAACAACGTGATCGGCTTCCTCGACGGCGTCAGCTGCGTCCGCGGTGATGCCTGCTGGTCGATCGGATCCTCGATCATCGCCTCCGGCGGGGGGCAGTTCGTGCCCCTGGTCGAGCAGATGGTGCTCCCACCGGATGGCACCCAAGGCTTCGTGGCCGCCTCGTCCGACGGCGGGGTCTACAGCTTCGGAGCGTTCCCCTTCCTCGGCTCCATGGGTGGCACCCACCTGGCCCGACCCGTCGTCGGGATCGCCGCCACCCCGGACGACGGCGGCTACTGGGAGGTGGCGGCCGACGGCGGCATCTTCTCCTTCGGGGACGCCAGCTACTTCGGGTCGATGGGCGGCCAAGCCTTGAACGCCCCGGTGGTGGGCATGGCGAGGACCCCCGACGGCCAGGGCTACTGGGAGGTGGCGGCCGACGGCGGCATCTTCTCCTTCGGGGACGCCGACTTCTTCGGCTCGATGGGCGGCACCCACCTCAACAGGCCCATCGTGGGCATGGTGGCCGCCCCCGACGGCCGGGGCTATTGGGAGGTGGCCTCCGACGGCGGCATCTTCGCCTTCGGGAGCGCCGCCTTCTACGGCTCGATGGGCGGTGCCTCGCTGGGCAAGCCCATCGTGGGCATGGTGGCCACGCCCAACGGCCGGGGCTACTGGGAGGTGGCGGCCGACGGTGGGGTCTTCGCCTTCGGGAACGCCACCTTCGAGGGGTCGGTGCCGGGCCAGGGGATCCGGACCACGGTGCCCGTCGTGGGCATGACCGCCACCCCGAGCGGCGGCGGCTACTGGCTCGTCGGCGCCGACGGGTCGACCTACACCTACGGGGACGCCATCTTCCTCGGATCGCTGGCCGGGATCCGGCTGGCGGCTCCGGTGGTCGGCGCCTCGTCCTGAGGGATGCCGGCCTCTTCGTGCCGGTGCTTGGCTGACCGTCTTCCCGTTCAGCGCGAGCCCGACGGCGTGGACGAGGCCTGCCGGATACGGCGAATGACCTCGTCGACCACCTCGCTGGTCGAGGCGTGGCCGCCGAGATCGAACGTGCGGATGCCATCGGCCGCCGCCCCCAGAGTGGCGTCGCGGAGGCGCACGGCGGCGGGTCCGGCCGCTCCGTAGCCAATCCCGGCGGCGTGCTCGAGGACGGCGGCGCAGGCGAGCAACATGGCCATCGGGTTGGCGACGTCCTTTCCCTGGAGAGAAGGAGCTGTGCCGTGAGGCGCCTCGGCCATGGCCACGACCGTGCGCAACCCGTCGTCGAAGGCCATGAGGACCGATTCGGCACCGGCAATGGAGCCGAACAATGCGAGGACGAGGTCAGACAGGCAGTCCCCGTCCCGGTTGAGGGCGGGCACCACGAGTGGCTCGCGGCCCGACTCGGTCAGCAACCCGGCGTAGGCGGCGTCGATCAGGACGGGTCGGTAGTCGACGTCGGCGTGGCGGGCGGCTGCCGCGTCCATCTCCTCCTTGAGCATGGCTTCGTAGCGGGTGGACACGGTCCATTTGGGCCCCCCATACACCGACCCCGCCATCTGGGCCGCCACCCGGAAGGCGTACTCGGCCACCTGCCGGCATGAACGCCGGCTGATCGTCTCGGTCCGGTAGGCACGTTCGTCGACCGTGCCCGCGTCACCGCGACGGCCTTCCTCGGCGCCGTAGGCGTCACCGGTGGCCATCCGCACGACAGCCACGGGATGGACCATGGGAGCGAGGGGCGACACGCCGGGGATCCGCCGTCCGGTGCGCAGGATGACCGACCCGCCCACCCCTTCGCGCAGGATCCGATTGGGGGAGCCGACGTCACCGACACCGGGGGGCGTGATGGTGGCCGCCTTGAGCCCGAGCCCCGTCTCCCGCATGGCCGCGGCGGCATCGTGCACGACACCGTTGGCCGTGCGCCGGCGGGCCTCGAGAGAGAGGTCGAAGGGGTTGAGGTCGACGGGGAAGCCGATGACCTCCGGTTGGAGGACCCGGAGCGCCTGGTCGAGCAACTCCTGACCGGTCTCGTCTCCTTGGCAGACGACGACGGGAACCGGGGTGGGCACGTCCGATTCTCGCATGCCCGACGTCATTGCCTGCCCGGACTCCGAGCGACTCCGGAGCGACTCCGGAGCGACGCCGGAGCGACGCCGGAGCGACTCCGGGGCTTCGGCCGCGTCCGGGTCGGCACCGCCGTCGCCACGGCCGGGAGGCCGTCGGAGGACCCCGCAGGGTTTACTTGCTTGCTAGCAAGCATCTTTCCACTAGAGTGGACGCATGCCAGCCAAGACCGCCGAGAGGAACACCTCGATCGCCAACGACGGCGAGGTCGCCGGGCGCCTGCGGACGGCGGTGGCTCGCATCAGCCGCCGGTTGCGGCACGTCGAAACACGTCGGGGCCTGTCCCCGAGCCAATGGGAGGTGCTGGCCACCGTGGCCCGAAGTGGCTCCATCCGGTTCGCCGATCTGGCCGCGGCCGAGGGGCTCAACCCGACGATGCTGTCGCGAATCGCGGCCAAGCTCGAGGCCGGAGGGCTCGTGGCTCGGACCCAGGACCAAGAGGACGGTCGTGTCGCCCATCTCGCCATCACCGCTGCCGGACGCCGTCTGCACGCCGCGGTCCGGGCCGAGCGCACGGACGCATTGCTCCTGGCCCTCGACGGGCTCAGCGACCGTGATCGCCGTGCGGTGGCGTCCGCCCTTCCGGCCCTCGAGGCCGTGGCCGAACTGCTGAAGGACGGTCGCCCGTGAAGCTACGCGACACCACCCAGCGCACCTTCTCGTCCCTGTCCAACCCGAACTACAAGAAGTACTTCTTCGGTCAGGCCACGTCTCTGGTGGGAACCTGGATGCAGACCACCGCCCAGGCATGGCTGGTGCTCACCCTCACCCACTCGGCCACCTCGCTCGGACTGGTCGTCGCCCTCCAGACCCTGCCCGTCCTCCTGCTCGGCCCCTATGGCGGGGTGATCGCCGATCGGGTGGACAAGCGACGTCTCATGGTGGTCCTTCAGTCGCTCATGGGCGTCCAAGCGTTGGTGCTCGCCATCCTCTGTTTCACCCATGTCGTGACGTTCGTCGACGTGTGCGGCCTGGCCGTGCTGCTCGGGATCAACAACGCCTTCGAGAACCCGTCGCGCCAAGCGTTCGTGCTCGAGATGGTCGGCCCCGACGACCTGCGCAATGCCGTGAGCCTCAACTCGACCCTGGTCAACGTGGCCCGAGCCGTCGGACCGGCTGTCGCCGGCGTCCTCATCGCTACCGTGGGGGAAGGCTGGTGCTTCGCTCTCAATGCGGCGAGTTTCGGAGCCGTGGTCGGCTCCCTTCTGGCCATGGACGTTTCCAAGCTGCAGCCCGCGCCGCCCGCCGTTCGTAGCAAGGGCCAGGTGCGCGAGGGTCTCCGCTACGTGGCCCGCACGCCGGACCTGCTTTTCCCGCTCCTCATGATGGCTCTCGTCGGCTGCCTGGCCTACGAGTTCCAAGTGACCCTGCCGGTTGCCGCCCAACGCGTGTTCCACGGCGGATCGGAGACGTTCGGGATCATGACGGCGGCCATGGGGCTGGGCGCCGTGGCCGGCGGTCTGGTGACCGCCACCCGGGGCAAGACGGGCATGCGGTCGATGATCGTCGCCTCTCTGGTGTTCGGCACGGCCATCGCCTTCGCGGCGGCCGCACCGGTGCTCGTCAGCGAGTTCCTGGCCCTGCTCCTCGTGGGGTACGCCAGCATCTCGTTCCTGTCCATGGGGAACTCCACCCTGCAATTGGCCACCGACCCGGGGATGCGGGGGCGGGTCATGGCCCTGTGGTCGGTCGCCTTCCTGGGCTCGACGCCCATCGGCGGCCCGTTGATCGGGTGGATCACCGCCACCGCCGGCGCCCGGGTGGGTCTGGGGGTGGGCGCCTTCTCGTGCTTGGTGGCCGGGGCCATCGGCCTCGTCGCCCTGCGCCGGAGCCGGGTGCGCGGCCTCGTCTTGCGCTGACCGGCAGGATGGACAGGTGGTGCCCACCTCTGGTCGAGACGACGCCGCTGTCCACATAGAAGCGGGTGACTCGGCGGACGCCGGCTACTGCGTGGTGATGACCACGGTGGGGTCGGACGACGAGGCTCGCTCCCTCTGCCGATCCCTGGTCGAGGGTGGGCTGGTGGCCTGCGCGCAGCGGGTTCCCATCGAGAGCCTCTACCGCTGGGAGGGTGAGCTGGTCGAGGACCGGGAGACGTTGGTGCTGCTCAAGACCCGCCGGGCCCGGTCAGCCGAGCTGATGGCGGCGCTCCAGGCGCAGCATCCCTACGACGTACCCGAGGTCATCGAGCTGCCGGTGACGGGCGGCTGGCCGCCATACCTCCGCTGGGTCGACGAGCAGACCGACTCGGCCCACTGACTCGGGACCCGTACGGTCCATGACATCGGGGTGGTGGAATGGAGCCGTGCCGCCCGCCCCGTCCGCTCCGCCCGCCGCGTCCGCTCCGCCCGCCCCGTCCGCTCCGCCCGCCGGTGACCTCGACGTGCCTTATCCCCGAACGGCCGCCGACGACATCCTGGGGTCGTTCCACCCGGCGGTGGCCAGCTGGTTCCGTCGACGCTTTCCCGCCGGACCGACGGAGCCGCAGCACCGGGCGTGGCCGGCCATCGCCGAGGGTGGCGATGTGCTGGTGGCCTCGCCCACCGGCACCGGCAAGACGCTCACGGGGTTCCTCGTGGCCATCGACGCCGCCTACCGGGCAACGGCGTCGGGACGTCCGGCCGAAGGGGAGCCGCGACCCGGTGTCATCTACGTCTCGCCCTTGCGGGCCCTGGCCGCCGACGTGCACGAGAACCTTCAGGTCCCGCTGGCCGGCATCGAACAGGAGGCCGAGCGCCTCGGGCTTGCCGCGCCCGCCCTCCGGGTGGCCGTGCGCACCGGCGACACGCCGGCGGCCGAACGGACGGCCATGCGCCGTAATCCGCCCGACCTGCTCGTCACCACCCCCGAGTCGCTGTACCTGCTTCTCACCGCGCCCTCATCCCGGTCGATGCTGCGAGGCGTGCACACGGTCATCGTCGACGAGGTCCACACCCTGGCCCGCGACAAGCGCGGATCGCACCTCGCCCTTTCCCTCGAGCGCCTGACTGCGCTGGTCGAACAGGCCGGCGGCCGCCTGCAACGCATCGGGCTGTCGGCGACCCAACGGCCGCTGTCGGTCGTCGCCCGCCTGCTGTCGGGCACCGACTCGTCGCGCCCGACGTGCACGGTCATCGACTGCGGCCATCAACGCGACATCGACGTGGCCATCGAACTGCCGTCCACCGAGCTCGAGGCCGTGGCCAGCGGTGCCCAGCTGGCCGACGTCCTCGACCGCATCGCCGCCCACGTGCTCGAACACCGGACCACGCTGGTCTTCGTCAACACCCGCAAGAATGCCGAGCGGGTTGCCCACCTCCTGGCCGAGCGGCTCGGCGCCGCGCCCGAGGGGCCAGAGGATGGCGAGGTCGCCGACGAGGTCGCCGACGAGGTCGCCGACGGGGACCGGGACGGGGACGGGAACGAGAGCGCCTCCCCGGCGCTCGACCCGATCGACGCCGCACTGCAAGTGGCCGCTCACCACGGCAGCCTGTCGGCCGCCCGCCGGCGACTGGTCGAGCAGCGGCTCCGGGCCGGCGACCTGAGGGCGCTCGTCGCCACCGCCTCGCTCGAGCTCGGGATCGACGTCGGTCCCGTCGAGCTCGTCTGTCAGATCGGCTCTCCTCGGGCCATCGGCACCTTCCTGCAACGGGTCGGCCGCGCCAACCACCACATCGACGGCACGCCCGCCGGCCGCCTCTACCCCCTGACCCGCGACGAGCTCGTGGAGTGCACCGCCCTTCTGGCCGGCGTACGAGCCGGGAATCTCGACGTGCTCGAGCCGCCGGTGGCGCCCCTCGACGTGCTGGCCCAACAGCTCGTGGCCGAGGTGGCAGCGGCGGAGGAGTACGACGTCGACACCCTCTACGACCTCGTGCGGCGGGCTGCGCCCTACGCCGAGCTCAGCCGGCACGACTTCGACGAGGTCGTCGACCTCGTGTCGTGGGGCATTCGCACCGGGCGCGGCCGCCGGGGCGCGCATCTCCACCACGACGGGGTCAACGGACGGCTTCGCGCCCGGCGGGGAGCGCGCCTCGCCGCCCTGACCAGTGGTGGTGCCATCCCCGAGACGGGGGACTATCGCGTCGTCCTCGACCCGGACGGCGTGACCGTGGGCTCGGTGCACGAGGACTTCGCCGTCGAGGCCACCCAGGGCGACATCTTCCTCCTCGGGACCCACTCGTGGCGGGTGGTCAAGGTGGAGACCGGGACGGTGCGCGTGCACGACGCCCGCGACATGCCGCCGACCATCCCGTTCTGGTTGGGCGAGGCCCCGGCCCGGACGGCCGAGCTGTCGGCAGAGGTGGGCGCCTTACGGGCCCTCCTCGAGCCCCACCTGGCCGCGGGCGACGGCACCGCAGCCCGTGCCGCGGTCATTGCCGTCGCCGATGTGTCGGACGAGGTGGCGGAGCAGGTGGTCGCCTACCTGGGGGCGGGCCTGGCCGCGCTCGGTGCCCTCCCCACCCACGACCGGATCGTGATCGAGCGCGTCTTCGACGAGGCAGAGGGAGCGCAGCTCATCGTGCACGCCCCCTACGGCGGCCGCATCAACCGGGCCTTCGGCCTCGCCCTGCGCAAGCGTTTCTGTGTCTCCTTCGACTTCGAGCTGCAGGCGGCGGCCGACGACGACACGGTGGTGCTCTCCCTCGGTCCCCAGCACAGCTTCGCCCTCGGCCAGGTGCCGAAGATGCTCTCGAGCGCCACCGTCACCGAGGTGCTGACCCAGGCCGTGCTGCCCCACCCCATGCTCGCCGCCCGGTGGCGGTGGAACCTCAACCGGGCGCTGATCGTGCCCCGCTCCCGGGGCGGGCAGCGACGGCCCATCCATTTGCAGCGTATGGAAGCCGACGACCTGCTCGCCGCGGCCTGGCCGTCGCTGGCCGGTTGCCAGGACAACGCCGGCCCCGGTCCGGTGGCCGTCCCCGATCATGTCCTCGTGCGCCAGACGGTCACCGATTGCCTCACCGAGGCACTCGACGCCGACGGACTCCGGGCCCTGCTCGAGTCCCTCGAGTCGGGCCGGGTCGGCGTGCATCTCGTCGAATCGGCCGAGCCCTCGCCGCTGGCCCACGGCATCCTCACCGGGAAGCCGTACACCTACCTCGACGGCGCCCCCCTGGAGGAGCGGCGGACGCGGGCGGTGCCGGTGCCGCGCGGCCTCGGGGTGCTCGGACCCGACGGGCTGCCCCCCGGGTTGCCGGTCGACGCCACCGAGCTCGCACCCCTCGAGCCGGTCGCCGTGGGCGAGGTGCTCGACCAGGTGCGCCCGGTGCCGCGTACCCCCGACGAGCTGCACGACGTGCTGTTGTCGCTTCTCTGGTGCCGGCCGGTGCCCGAGTGGGCGGCCCACTTCGACCGGTTGCAGGCCGAAGGCCGGGTTCAGGTGGTGGGCGAGGGATGGTCGGCCGCCGAGCGGGCGGAGTTGGCCGTGGCCGCCTTCCGCTCGCTGACCGATGCCCAGGTCGACGCCGACGCGGCGGTGGCCGAGTGCGTCGGAGGTCACCTCGAGGTCAGTGGCCCGGTCACCGTGGCCGAGCTGGTCGCCGACGAGCTGCTGGCCGGTGGCCCCCTGCGGGGCGCGCCGCTCACCGAGGCCCGAGCCCGCACCGGGCTGGCCCGCCTCGAGGCCGAGGGATCGGCCATCGAGCTGCCCGACGGCCGTTGGTGTGCCCGTCATCTCCTGGTGCGGTTGCACGCGGCCAGCCGCAGTCGCCGTCGGCGCTACGTCGAGCCGTCGTCGATCTCCGACTTCGTGCGCTTCTTGGCCTGCTGGCAACACGTCGCCGACGGGTACCGCCTCGAGGGTCGTGCCGGCCTGCGGTCGCTCGTGCAGCAGCTGCAAGGCCTCGAGATCGCCGCCGGTGAGTGGGAACACCATGTCCTTCCTGCCCGCGTGGCCGGCTACGACCCGCGCTGGCTCGACGAGCTTTGCTTGGCCGGCGAGGTGGCCTGGGGTCGCCTCACTCCACGACCCGAGCCCGACCTGACCGAGGCCGATCCGGACGGCGCCGCCGAGCAGACATCGAGCGACGGCATCGCCGGGAACGGCGCCATGGGCCACACCGACCGGCCAGATCTTCCCCAGAGCCTGCGCCGCGGGTCGATGACGCCGTCGCCGGCCACGCCGCTCGCCCTCGTCGCCCGCGAGGATTTGGCCCGGACGCTGGCCGCGGTGCGTGCCGACCAAGAGGTGCTCGAGCCGCAGGCGGGGGCCTCGGCCGACGTGCTCGCCGCCCTGCGGGCCCAAGGCGCGTGCTTCCGGGCCGAGCTTCCGGTCGCTACCGGCCGGTTCCCGGACGAGGTCGACGAGGGCCTCTGGGATTTGGTGGCGCGCGGCATCGTCACCGCCGATGCCTTTTCCGCGGTGCGCTCGTTGCTCGCCGCCCGGAGGACGCCTCGACCCCGCTCGGGTCGGCGCCGGCCCACCCGCCGGGCGGCCCTCGGCCGCCAGCGGACCACGGTCGGTTCCGGTACCGGTGAGGGCCGTTGGTCGCTGCTGCCACGACCCGACGCCACGAGCGCCGGCCCCCACAGTGCCCCGGCCTCCGAGGAGCTGGCCGAGGCCGTCGCCTGGCAGTTGCTCGATCGCTGGGGCGTGGTCTTCTGGGAGTTGTGGGGGCACGAGTCCTACCGGGTTCCCTGGCGCGAGGTCGTCCGCGCCCTCCGCCGACTCGAAGCCCGCGGCCAGGCCCTGGGTGGCCGCTTCGTGGCCGGCGTGTCCGGCGAGCAGTACGCCACCCCGGAGGCGGCGGCGCTGCTGAGCGAGGTGCGGGGCCACCCCGACCGGGGTGCCGAGGTGGTGGTGGCCGGCTCCGACCCTCTCAACCTCACCGGCGACCTGCTCGGGAGCCCCCGGGTTCCCGCTCGACTGCACCAGACGGTTCGCTATCGCCACGGGGTGCCGACCGAGCTGGCTCCGACGGCGTGAGCCCGGCTCACGTGTGAACGGTCCCCTGGATGACATCGGGGACGCGTGCTGCGACGTTGACCCCAATGGCTGTTTGGTGAGTGGGGAGGAGACGCCGCCCCACTCGTTTTCGGCCGGTAGGGTGCCAAGCCATGTCTGATCCGGCTCCGGCACCCGGTCCGCTCGAGGCCGACCGACTCTCGGTTCTCCGGGACGCGGCACTCGGTGCTGCCCAAGGCCTCGGCTGTGCCCACGCCGAGCTCCGGGTCGAGCGCATCCTCTCGCAGCGGGTGGCATTGCGCGACGGGCAGCTGGAGGGCGCGGTCGACGACACGGAAGTCGGGATGGGGCTGCGGGTGGTGGTCGACGGCGCCGTCGGCTTCGCTGCCACTGTGGCTATGGCGCCCGAGGACGCCGCCGGACTGGCCCAGCGGGCCGTCCATGCGGCGAGGACCATTGCCCTTGCCGGCGGCCGTCGGGTCGAGCTGGCTCCGGCCGGGGACCAGGGGTCGCAGTCGTGGACGTCTCGCTACGAGGTCAACCCGGCCGATGTGGACCTGGCCGACAAGGTGGCGCTCCTCGTCGACTGGAGCGAGCGGCTCCTCGGGGCCGAGGGCGTGGACCACGTCACTGCCGCCGTGTTGGCTGTCTGCGAGGACAAGTACCTCGCCGCCCTGTCGGGCACGGAGGCCACCCAACGTCGGGTCCGGGTCCGTCCGGTGGCCGAAGCCGTGGCCCTCGATGCCGACGGGGGCATGGAGACCATGCGGACGCTGGCCCCACCGGCCGGCCGCGGCTGGGAGTACCTGACCGGGACGGGCTGGGACTGGGACGCCGAGCTCGCTGCCCTGCCGGGCCTGCTGGCCGAGAAGCTGCACGCTCCGTCCATCGAGGCCGGCCGTTACGACCTGGTCATCGACCCCACCAATCTCTGGCTGACCATCCACGAGTCGATCGGCCACGCCACCGAGCTGGATCGGGCCATGGGCTACGAGGCGGCCTATGCCGGGACGTCCTTCGCCACCTTCGACCGTCTCGGCACCTTGCAATATGGCTCGCCGGTCATGCACGTCACGGGTGACCGGACCACCCCTCATGGCCTGGCCACGGTGGCCGTCGACGACGAGGGGGTGCCGGCCCAGACCTTCGACCTCGTCCGCGACGGGGTGTTGGTGGGCTACCAACTCGACCGGTACATCGCCGCCATCAGCCGTCTCGGCGCGTCCAACGGGTGCGCCTTCGCCGACTCGCCGATGCACGTTCCCATCCAGCGAATGGCCAACGTCTCGCTCCAGCCTGCCGCCGGAGTTGGCCCGACCACCGAGGAGCTGATCGGCGGCGTCGACCACGGCCTGTACATCCTGGGCGACAAGAGCTGGTCGATCGACATGCAGCGCTACAACTTCCAGTTCACCGGTCAGCGCTTCTTCCGGATCAGCGACGGCCAACTGGCCGGTCAAGTGAAGGACGTCGCCTACCAGGCCACCACCACCGACTTCTGGGGTGCCATGGAGGCCGTCGGCGGGCGGTCGACGTACCTGCTCGGGGGCGCCTTCAACTGCGGCAAGGGCCAGCCCGGCCAGGTGGCGCCGGTATCGCACGGCTGCCCGGCCGTGCTCGTGCGCGACGTCAACATCCTCAACACCCGCGAGCAATCGGGGCGTTGAGGCCGTGACCACTCGAGGCCTGCCGGCCGCCCACGACGTGATCGACACCGCGCTGGCTGCGGCCGCCCCCGACAGCGACGGTTGCGTGGTCATCGTCGAGGACTCGAGCGAAGTGGACGTCCGCTTCGCCAACAACACGACGACGACCAACGGGGACCGCCGCGACCGACGGGTCACGGTCGCTTGCTTCCGCCAGGCCAACGGCGGCCTGGCTGCGGGCACGTCTCGCCGAGGGGGCGACGTCGACGTGGGCGACCTGGTGCGGGCGGCCCTGGCCGACGCCGCCGGTTCGCCGGCGGCAGAAGATGCGGCACCGCTGTTGGGACCCGATGACATTCGGCCGGCCGGCGGAGAGGGAGCGGCCGAGGGTTATGCCGAGGCTCCGGAGGAGACCGATCTGTCGGTGCTGGCCCCCGTGCTGGCCGGGCTTTCGGGCGCCTTCGAACGGGCAGTTGCCGCCGGGCACGTCCTCTACGGGTTCGCCGAGCACCGGCGGGCGACCACCTACCTGGGCTCATCGACGGGGGTGCGCCTGGCTCACCGGCAGCCGACCGGTGCCCTCCACCTGGTGGCCCGCACTCCCGACGGCCGGGCGTCGTCGTGGGCCGGGGTGGGCACAGCCACTTTCGACGACATCGCCTTCCAGGCCCTCGAAGAACGGGTGGTCCAGCGTCTGGCCTGGTCGAGGACTCGGTTCGAGTGGTCGCCGGGGCGTTACGAGGTCCTGCTGCCGCCCGACGCCGTGTCCGACCTCATGGTCGACGTGATCTACGCGGCCGGCGGGCGCGACGCCGAGGACGGGCGCACAGTGTTCTCGGCGCCAGGTGGCGGCACCCGGGTCGGCGAGGCGCTGGCCGCCACCCCCTTCTCACTGTGGAGCGACCCGGCCCAGCCGGGCCTCGAGTGCTCGCCCTTCCTGACGGCGTCGGCCTCGGACGGCGACACCTCGGTGTTCGACAACGGCCTGCCCCTCGAGCGGACCGAGTGGATCAGCCAGGGCCGGTTGAACCACCTGCGCTACCACCGGGCCGGGGCGGCGCGTTCGGGGGTCGCGCCCGCCCCGTACATCGACAACCTGGTGCTCGGTGTGCCGGGTGCCACCGCCAGCCTCGACGACATGGTGGCGCGCACCGAGCGCGGCCTGCTGCTCACCTGCCTCTGGTACATCCGCGAAGTCGACCCGGTCACCCTCCTCCTCACCGGTCTCACCCGTGACGGCGTCTACGTGGTCGAGGACGGGAAGGTGACCGGAGCCACGACCAACTTCCGGTTCAACGAGAGCCCGGTGGACCTCTTGTCTCGGGCCACCGAAGTCGGGGCGACGGTGCGGTCGCTCAGCCGGGAGAGCGGGGAGTACGTGAACCGCACGGCCATGCCGCCGCTGCGCATCCCCGACTTCAACATGAGCACGGTCAGCCCGGCCAGCTGATCCCGGCCGAGCGGTGTTTGAGGCTCGGCCACCGTTGGCCGCTCAGGTCCAGTCCTCCTCGAGCTTGCCGTCCGGCGCCCGGTGGAAGAGGGGGAGGGAGCCGAGGGCGCGCACGGCGTCGGCGTCATCGCCGAGGGCACCACGCCATTCCGAGCCCTCGGTGACCAGCACACCGACGACCACCGGGTCGGCCTCCACCCGACGGGCGAGGGCGAGGGCGGCCCGGATCGATGCCCCGGTCGAGATCACATCGTCGACAACGGCAACCCGCCGGCCGCGGACGGCCTCCACCCGGGCCGGGTCGAGCCGGAGCGATTGGGCTGCACCGGTGGTGATGGAACGCACCGGCTCGACGTAGGCGTCCCCGAGATGGATCTTCGGCGTCTTGTGCAAGATGACGTAGTCATCGAGGCCGAGGGCGCGGGTGACCTCGATGGCAACGGGGATGCCCATGGTGGCCACCGACATCACCACTTCGGGATCGAAGGCGGCGATCTCCTTGGCCAGCTCCCTTCCGGCCGTCTGGGCGAACTCGACGCCGAGGTCGACGGTGATGAGCAGGGCGATGGCCAGCTCGCCGCTCAAGGGGACGATGGGGAGGTCGAGGGTCTGCGAGCCGACCGATGCCCGGTAGGTGGGTGGTTCGGTCACGGCTCCGACTCTCGCCTGCGCCAGCCGGACGGGCAAATGGCGGCGGGCCCCGGGCCCGACTCCGGGTTCGCCGACGTCACGACCCCGCGCCTACCATCGGCGCCCGCTGGTCGGGCTGCGGCTCGGCCGGCTATCCCACCCACGGCCGAGCGAACGGAGATGGTGTGCAGGTCCCTCTGGTCGACTACCTGGTGCTCGACGGCGAGCCCCATCTCGTGGCCCACGAGTGCACCTCGTGCGGCGCCCGGTTCTTCGACCGGCGGAATGCCTGTGCATCGTGTGGTGGCACCGAATTCCGGACCGTCGACGTCCCCAGCCAAGGGGTGCTCGAGGCCTACACCATCGTGTCGTTCGCCGCACCCGGGGTCCCGGTTCCGTTCGTCGCCGGTATCGTGGACTGCGAGGGAACGAGTGTTCGAGGCAACGTGATCAACGTCGAGCCCGACCCCGAGCACGTGATCCTCGGGATGAAGGTCAAGCTGGCCACGTTCCCCATTGGCACCGACACCGAGGGCACCGAGGCCATCGGCTACGGGTTCGAGCCGGCGTGAGGCGAGTGGTGTGAGTGACATGACACAGAGCAAGGAGGCGCACCGGTGAGCGACGACGTCTGGATCCTGGGGATCCACATGACCAAGTTCGGGAAGCACCCCGAGCTCGACACCGTCGACCTGGCCTCCGAGGCCGCCCTCGGGGCGCTGTCCGACGCCCAGGTGACGATGCGGGACATGGGGGTCCTGGCCGCCGGCAACCTCATGGCCGCGGCGGCCGGCATCGGCCAGCAATTGCAGAAGCAGATCGGCCAGACCGGTATCCCCGTCTTCAACGTGGCCAATGCCTGCGCCACCGGGGCGACCGCCCTGCGCACAGCCGTCATGGCCATCAAGGCGGGCGAAGCCGACTTCGGTCTCGCCGTCGGGGTCGAGAAGCTGGCCGGGGCCGGGCTCCTCTCCGGTGGGACCCGCAAGCAGGGAGACGACACCTTCACACCCCACGGCCGGTACGGCGCCGTCGTACCGGTCGACGGCCGCATCGGCACCGAGACCATGCCCGGGGTCTTCGCCCAGGTAGGCATGCAGTACCTGTTCGAGCACCAGTACTCGGGGATGCCCTTCGAGCTCTTTGCCCGCATCAGCGAGAAGAACCACTCCCATTCCACCCTCAACCCGCTGGCCGCCTACACCAAGAAGATGTCGCTCGAGCAGATCATGGGCGACGTGATGATCGCCTACCCCAACACCCGACCGATGTGCTCGGCCAACTGCGACGGTGCCGCCGCCGCCGTGGTGGTGAGCGACGCCAAGCTGAAGACCCTGTCGAAGGGGCAGCAGCGCCGGGCGGTCAAGGTGGCCGCGTCCATCCTCACCTCGGATCCGTGGGAGGAGGCGTGCCAGGTACTGCCCGACGTCAATACCCTGACCCGCAACGCTGCCACTCAGGCGTACGAGCAGGCCGGCGTGGGACCCGAGGACCTCGACCTGGTCGAGCTCCACGACTGTTTCGCCACCGCCGAGCTCGTCCATTACGACAACCTTCAGCTGTGCGAGCCAGGGGGCGCCGTCGACTACTTCGAGTCAGGAGCCACCTGGCGGGACGGTTCGCAACCGGTCAACGTCTCCGGCGGCCTCGAGTCGAAGGGCCACCCCATCGCCGCCACCGGCATCGCCAACATCTGGGAGATCTGCCAGCACCTGCGGGGCGAGGGGGGCGATCGCCAGATCGAAGGAGCCAAGGTCGGCTTGGCCCATGTCATCGGCTTGGGCTCGGCCTGCGGCGTGCACATCCTGGAGAAGGCCGCGGCCTAGTTGCCCAACCGTGCGGCGCCAACCGAGCGGCGCCAACCGTGCGGCGCCAACCCTGAGGCGAGAGCTACGCCGCCGGGCTCACAGCGATGATCGGGGCGTTGAGCCGCATGTGGGTGAGGCTCCCGAGCCCGTTGGCGTCGCCGTAGCCGTAGACGCTGCCGTTGGCCGCCACCAGCCGGTAGCCGCGGCCGTCGGGGGTGACACTGATCCCGACGACAGCTGCGGGCGCCACCAGGCCCTGGGCGGGCACCGACCCGAAGAAGCCGGCATCGCCCAGAGCGAAGACACCCCCGTCCGCCCCGAGCAGCCAGTAGCCCCCGTCGTCGGGAGTGGCCGCCATCCTCACGATGGGCGCATCCAAATGGCCCCCGCTCATGGAGCCGTAAAAGTTGGCGTCACCGAAAGCGAAGACGCCACCGTCTGCCGCCACCAGCCAGTAACCCCCGCCGTCCTCGGTGGCCGACATCCCCACGATGGGCGCGTGGAGACGGGTGCCGCCCATCGAGCCGTAGAAGTTGGCGTCACCGAAGGCGAAGACGCCCCCGTCGGCCGCCACCAGCCAATAGCCCCCGCCGTCGGGGGTGGCCGCCATCCCCACGATGGGCGCGTCGAGATGGATGCCGCCCATCGAGCCGTAGAAGTTGGCGTCACCGAAGGCGAAGACGCCCCCGTCGGCCGCCACCAGCCAATAGCCCCCGCTGTCGGGGGTGGCCGCCATTCCCACGACGGGCGCGTGGAGATGGGTGCCGCCCATCGAACCGTAGAAGCCGGCGTCACCCAACGTGAACACCCCGCCGTCGGTGGCGGTGGCCAGGAATCCCTGTGGGCCGGCCGCCGGTGCCTGGGTCACTTCGATCAGCGGTTGGAGGTCGGCCGGGTTTCCCGTCGAACCCCCGAATCCGGTGCCCACGCAAAAGCTTCCGGGGATGCAGTCCAGCCCGTAGAGATAGCTCGTCGGGGTGGCATTGGGCATCGGGTCGATCGACCATGAGGCACCGTCCCATTGCTCGGCGATCCCGATCAGTCCCGGACCGTTCGGCATCTCACCGCCGGCGTCGGCGTACGCACCGACGGCCCAGCACTCGGCGCTCGAGGCACAGGTGACCTCGGACAGCAGCGCGTTGGTGCCCATGGTCGGCGCCGGCGTGATGGTCCACGAGGCCCCGTTCCCTTCCTCGACGAGTGGTGCCAAGGGATGGCTCTTGTCGTCCATGGTCGATCCCACCGCCCAGCACTCGGACGCGGTGGCACAGGTGACCCCGCTCAAGATGGCGCCGTTTGGGCTCGAGGTATCGGGGGTCGGCGCGCCGGACCATGCCACACCGTTCCAGTGGAGGATCCAAGGGTCACTGTCCTCGGTCTCCGGAAACACGTTCGGGATCAGCGCGCTGTCGATGGGCTGAGGTCCGGCCGCCCCCACCGCCCAGCAGTTGGAGCTGTTGGTGCAGGTGATGCCGGTGAGCAGGTCGTAGTTCTGACCCGAGGAGGGAATGGGGACGACGGCCCACGCCGACCCGTTCCAGTGGAGTGCGTACGAGTGCAGGGGATCGGTGGTGGTGGGGTCGAAGCTGCTTCCCACCGCCCAACAGTCGTTGCCGCTGACACAGGCCACCGAGAACAGATAGCCGCTCAGGGCGGGGATGCCCACGATCGACCACGCGGTTCCGTCCCAGTGTTCGGCCAAGGCCTCGGGCTCACCTCCCACCCCGGTGCTTTGAACTCCGACGGCCCAGCAGTCGGATGAGCTGACACAGCTCACGTCGTAGAGGACGGATCCATCGTTGGCGCCTGGGGAGTCGACGGGGAAGGTCGACCACGACGAGCCGTTCCACTGCTCGGCGAAGGCTTCGGTGTCCGGACCGCCCTGACCGACGGGGAGGGTGGCTCCGACCGACCAACACGACCACGCATTCGGACAAGAGGTTCCGAGCAGGATGTGGTTGTCCGGAGTCTGGGGGCCAACGGGCACGCTGGTCCAGCTGGCGTCGGCACCCGACGCCGGCGACGGGAGGATGCCCAGGGCGACGATGGCGAGCAGCCCGCCCATCAGGACGGCGAGAATGTGGCAGCGCCGCCGACAACTTCCCATGCCTACCAGTCGTCTAGGGGGACGGTCCGCTTGAGTCTTTTCACATTCGGCCAGGCTCGGCACGCCGAGCTGGCGATCAGCCGGCCTGGGTGACGCCGGCGATGGGCGCATTGAGCCGCAACTGGCCAAGGCCCCCGAGCCAGTTGGCGTCGCCGTAGTCGTAGACGCTGCCGTTGGCGGCGACCAGCCAGTAGCCGTGGCCGTCGGGAGTAGCGCTGATGCCGGTGAGGGGAGCGTCGGCGACGAGGCCCTGTCCGGGCACCGAGCCGAAGAAGCTGGCGTCGCCGAAGGCGAAGACGCCCCCGTCCCGGCCGAGCAACCAGTAGCCACCACCGTCGGGCGTGCCGGCTATGGCGACGGCCCGGTTGCCACCCAGGGCACCGGCCATTGATCCGAAGAAGCCGGCGTCGCCGAAGGCGAAGACCCCGCCGTCGGCCGCCACCAACCAGTAGCCCCCGCCGTCGGAGGTGGCAGCCATGCTCACGATGGAGGCGTCGAGGTGGTGTCCACCCATCGATCCCAAGAAGGCGGCGTCACCGAAGGCGAAGACCCCGCCGTCGGCCGCCACCAACCAGTAGCCCCCGCCGTCGGGGGTGGCAGCCATGCTCACGATGGGGGCGTCGAGGTGGTGTCCACCCATCGATCCGTAGAAGGCGGCGTCACCGAAGGCGAAGACCCCGCCGTCGGCCGCCACCAACCAGTAGCCCCCGCCGTCGCGGGTGGTGGCCATGCCCACGATGGGGGCGTCGAGATGGTGTCCGCCCATGGATCCGTAGAAACCGGCGTCACCGTAGGCGAAGACCCCGCCGTCGGTGGCTGTGGCCTCAAATCCCTGCCCCATGGACGGCAACGTCGTCTCCTCGAGGAGGGGTTGCAGAGTGGAGGTGTTGGGGTTTGTCTCGGCCAGACCGCTGGCGAAGCACTGGGCCCCCAGGGAGCAGGCCACACCGTAGAGGTCGCTGATGGCGGTGACGTCGGGGCTCGGATCCACCGTCCAGGAACTGCCGTCCCAGCTCTCGATCAGCGCCTGAGGGCTCGAGCCATTCTGCTGGACCACGGACGACGCTCCAACCGCCCAGCAGGCGCTGTCCGAAAGACAGGTGACGTTGGCCAGCACTCCGAGGTCGGCCAAGGGGGTGGGGGCGATGGACCACGTGGCGCCGTCCCAGCCCTCGACGAGCGGCTCGCTGAAATGACCGTTGGCGTCCATGGTCGACCCGACTGCCCAGCACTCCGACGACGTGACGCAGGTCACACCGGAGAGCGATGCGCCCGTGGGGCTCTGCGGATCGGGTGCGGTCGAGCCCGACCAGGTCGATCCGTCCCAATGGAGAAGCCAGGGCTCGGCGCCCTGGGACTTGTACAGGAGGTTGGGAATCAGGTCAGACCAGATCGAGTTGGGCGACGCGGTGCCGACGGCCCAGCAGTCCGAACTGCCGGTGCAGCTCACCGACGAAACCTGCTCGTTGCTCTGGCCGGAGGCCGGAAGCGTGATCTGCGTCCATGACGACCCGTCCCAGTAGAAGGCCAGTGATCCCACCACGTTCCCAGAGACGGGATCGACGGTGGCGCCGACCGCCCAGCAGTCGTCTGCCCCCGGGCAGTCGACCGAGAAGAGCAATCCGCCGGTGGGAGGGCTCTGGGCCACTGACCAGTGGGCGCCATCCCAGTGCTCCATCAGAACCTTCGGGTCGTTTCCGGCCAGCAGGGTCTGCTGGCCGCCCACGCCCCAGCAGTCGGAGGCCGTCACGCAGCTCACGTCGTAGAGCACGGATGCCTGCTGGCCCTGGGGCTGGACGCCGGCCACGTTGGACCACGAGGAGCCGTTCCAGTGCTCGGCCAGCGCCAGCGGCTTGGCGTTCGGAACCTCGGGGACGATGGCCCCCACCGACCAGCAGTCCCAGGCATTGGCGCAGGTCGTGTTGAGGAGCACCTGGTTGGCCTGCGTGTCCGGGGGTGCACCACTGATGATGGTCCAACCGGTCGTTGCCCCTCGAGCGGGCGGCGTGAACCCGGTCAAGACCCCGGCGCCGACAATCACGATGACGGCCACGATGGCGAAGACAGGAAGACACCGCCGACGGAAGAACATGCTCATGGATCGTCGGCCGACGCCTCGGTCTTGAGCATTGGTTCACAAAGGCGCTGCTCAGAGGGGCCGCCGACACCCGACCGCTCAACCTCGGGACAGGGGACCCGAGCTTCCCCCTCGACCGGGCGCCGAACCAGCTGGCGCGGCTGATCGAGTCGAGGACCCCGCCGGTTCACGTCCCCGCCGACGGCTACCGACGGCGAACGGCAGTGACGGCCAAGGTCGACGGATCGACGTGGGCCACGACCTCTGGCCATCGGGAGCCGGGTGGGACGGACAGGTGGATTGCCGTCCCATTGGTGCCGTACAGCCTCGGTAGCCGTCCCGACGCCAGAAGCTCCATGGCCACGCCCCAGTAGTCGGTGACGTAGAAACCGAAGTCGGCATCGAGCCTCGACGATGAGAACGTCGACGGCTGGACGACGACGATCACCGGTCCCGTCGGCGAACGCCGCTCCACCGCGGTGGCGATCCTGTGGTCGATGGTGCGGTCCAGCTGCCCATCCCTCGCTTCCGCGGCCGACCCCGGGACGAGTGCATGCAACCCGGCAATGCCGGCGACGACGAGAAGGACGAGGCCGGCCACCTGCCCAACCCGTCGAAGCGTCTTTGTCCAAGCCGGGTGCAGCCCGTGGGGCTGCCAACGACTCCACGCCGCGACGGACAGCTCGATGGCCGCCCACGACAGAACGACCCAGATGATCATGCCGACCAGCCACAGGACGGCCGAGATGTAGCCAGAGAGGGCCAGGTCGTCCTGGGGAAACTCGGCGAAGCCGAAGACCACACCTATGGAAAGGATGAAGGCGATGGCGGCGAGCGCCGAGAGTTGCGGCCGGGCTCTCCCGGACACGAGAGCCACCGCAATCATGAGGAAGAGGGCCCCGAGGGCCCAGACGATCGAGTGGCTGCGCAGGTAGGCCGGCATGCGGCCGGCAAAGGAGATGAGATAAGGGAACTGCGTCAACCAAATGGGGTGGGGCAGGGCGGCGGTGGCGAGCGTGTGGAGCCCGAAGGCGAGCCCGGCAGAGCGCCGTAGTCCCCTTGAAGCGATCAGCTGACTGAGGTTCTTCGGGTTTCCGAAGATCTCTTGGAGGACGGGCGGCGCCCAGCACACGGCGCCCACGATCAGGCTGGCGATCCACCAGCGGTGGCGCGTCGGACGGTGCCCCTCGATCCACCCGATCAGAGGTGCGCCGACGCCGATGGCGATGGCGGGCACGGCATAGATCAGGTGGCACTGGGCGGAGACGGACAAGAAGAAGACGGCCGCGGGAAACCAACCGAAGCGACCGCTGGCCACCGCCCAGGACGTGGCCAGACCTGCGACGAGGAAGACGAGTCCGAAATAGGCGTTCCACGAGAGGTTGTCGAGTATCAGGGTTTGCCACCCGAGATCGGCGACCACCAGCCCGACAACCAGGGCGGCGGGCCAGGCTTTGACCGACCAGGCGGCTTCGGCGGCAACGGACAGGGCGCACCCACAGAGCAGCGCGGCTCCCCACAGAGAGCCCTGGCCCGGGTCGAGATGCACGGGAACGGCCAGAAGCCAGAAGAGCAACGGGCCCAGGTCGAAGAGAGTGTGGTGTATCCCCTGCGATGCCAAGGACAGGGGGCCGACCAAGGGCGGGTTGGTCGAGAAGACCTGGTAGGCATTGATCGAGATCTCGGCGTTGTCCCGCACCGGCCGAGCCCCGTCGGACAACTCGATGACGATAGGCACGAGTACCGACGTCCACACCACGCAGTGAACGGCGACTCGCGAGACTGTCGGCAACCAGCGGTCGCCTGGCCACGTCGGCCCCGAAGGGCTGGTTGGGGTTGCAACGCCAGCGCGGCCTGCCGGTTGCGCGGCAGTCGGTGCGACGGTCACATCGGTCGCCATCCGTGGGCTACCCGTCCAACCGCCGTGCGCTGGATGGCCGGTCCTGCTCCAGGACGACTCGGACCGCCGAATTCGGTCAGGGCGTTCGTTCGGCTCCGGACTTCGTCAGGTGATCGGGCCGTCCGCGCTCGCCGGCCTCGAGCAGCCGGCCGATCTCGGTGACCTCGGCCCGCACCGACTTGGCGAACCAGTCTCTGGCCACGAGGTCGTACAGCTTCCCGAGAAGGCCGTGCCCGAACTGCATTTCTTCCACGTGGCGGATCCGGGTACCCCCCTCGACTTCCTCGATGTCGAACCAGGCGTGCAAGCCCTCGGGGACACCGTGCTCCAGGACGACATCGATGTGGGTCGGCCTTACCCAGCTGTATCGGGTGATGACCGAGCCCTTGAACCGGCCCATGAACTTTCCGTCCTCTCGGGCGATCATGCCGTCGGGGGTGTCGGCCACCTTGGTCACCCAGACCATCTTGGTGTCCGCCTTGGTGTACTGGGCGGGATCGAGCACGAAGTCGAACGCCTCTTCCGGGCTGACTCCGCGGGCGATCGTCGTACCCTCGCCTCGGATCACAATTCCTCCTCGTACCTATTGGTGGTCCTCTCTCTTACCCAATTGATCGGTGTCGCACCTCGTTCGAGCCGTCGGGATTGTACGGCGTGGTCAGGACCAACAACTGTAAGGTCCCCGTTGACGCCTATGGCATCGGACGGAGGCGAGGGCAGGCCTCGGCCGACGCCCGCCACCACGGCCAAACCCCCGGACACTGACGGGTTCGTGGCTTGGCTGGCCGTGGTTGCCGATCCGGTCGGCCGCTGTTGGCTGGCCACCGAGGCACTCGACGAGATCAGGCGGCGGTCAGGCGTCGCTCGGAGTTGCCGGCCGGCGCCGTGGAGGATGCCGGAGCCTCGGACTCGCCGGCGACGGTGGCTCGTCGCCTCGGGATGAGCCGGCACCGGGCGCACCACTTGGTCAACGAAGCCGAGGCACGCGGTGATCGATCGTCGGTCGTCGATCATGGCCAAGGGCGTCGGAGGCGAAGGCGCCACAATGAGAACGAGGGGGAACGACGCCAGGACGCCACTGCTGGCGCCGGTGGTCGAGGACCGGCTGGACGACCCCGGTAGTGTGACCGCTCGTGCCGGGCGACCGGAGGACGGGACTGCCGACGGAGACGTTGCATCGGGCGGCAAATCGTTTCGGATGGGTCGGCGTCACCATCGCCCCGGTCGGCCAGGGGAACATCAACGATTCCTTCTTCGTCACGACCGCCGCCGGTGAGTTCGTCCTCCAGCGGCTCAACCAGAGTGTCTTCGGTGACATCGAGGGCCTCACGAAGAACCTCCTCTCGGTGTGTGGAGCGGTGGGGACCGGCGTGGTCCCCCAGCCGGTGGCGGCGGCGCCCGAACAGTGGGTCGTGGACGTCGACGGCGAACGATGGCGGGCCTGGTGCCGGGTCCCCGGGGAGGTGATGGGTGTTCCCATGGACAGGGCCACGGCCCGCTCGGCCGGCGCCCTGCTCGGGCAGTTCCACGGCCAGGTGTCCGAGTTGGATCCGAAGGGCATGGTGGTGACGCTGCCTCGCTTCCACGACCTCCGGGGGCGCCGGGCCGACTTGGAGGCGGCTGTCGTTGCCGACTGCTGCGGTCGTGCCGCCGGCGTTTCCGAGGAGCTCGATCGCATCCGCCGGCTCGACCCACTGGTGGACGTGGCCGAAGAACTCGTGTCGCGTGTTCCCGTGCGGGTCGCTCACTTCGACTGCAAGCTCGACAACGTCCTGTTTCGGGATCGACGCGCCGTCTGTTTGGTCGACTTGGACACCGTCATGCCCGGTGCCTGGTTCTGGGACCTGGGCGACCTCCTCCGCACGGCGGCGGCCAACGTGTCCGAGGAGACGACCGACCCGTCGCAGGCCGCCGCCGACCGGCGCCTGTACGACGCGGTGGTGGCCGGGTACCTCGATGCCGTCCCTGACAACCTGCTCACGGCCGAGGAGATCGAGGCTACCCGGGCCGCGGGGGCGATCTCTGCCTTCGAGCAGGCCGTCCGGTTCCTCACCGACTGGTTGGTGGGCGACCTCTATTTCCGGACGACACGGCGGGGCCACAACTTCGATCGGGCACGAACGCAGCTCAATTTGCTGGCCTCGATGCCGGCGCCGGTGTCCCCCCAATGAGGGAGGGCGTTCCCCTGGACGAGACTCGAAACTTCGGCCCCGGTGACCTCGACGCCTTGGCCGCGCTCTGTGCCCGCTCGCTCCACGATCCGCCCGACGCCTCCGAGCTCGAGGGCGCGCTGGTTGCCCCTGACCAGCCGGCGATGGTCTTCGGTGACCCGTCGGTCGCCGTCGTGGCCGTGGTCGATTGCGAGGATGGCGCCCACGTCCGCCTCCTCGTGGTCGACCCGGAAGCACGGGGTCGGGGGCACGGGCACGCCCTGCTCGACGCGGCCGAGCGCTGGGCCATCGACGCCGGGCACACCAGCCTGACGACTGGGGCCGACCCTCCCTACTTCCTTTGGCCGGGTGCCCCGATCACCGAGACCGGGCTGCTGTGCCTCCTCGAGCGCCGGCGCTACCTGCGGGTGGAGACCAACTTCGACGTGAATGTCGACCTGCACCGGATCCCCGACGATCCTGGTGGGTGGCTCCTGGCCGGCCCCGAAGACCGCGACGAGATCGATACCTGGACCGGGACCCACTGGCGCAACTGGCGGGCCGAGGTGGGGCGTGCCTGCGACAAGGGCAACCTGGTGTTGTCGAGGTCGACCGACGATGCCCGGGAGATCACCGCCTTTTGCGCATTCGAGGTCAACCGGCGGGGTCGCCTCGGCCCGGTGGCGGTTCGGCCCGACCTCATGGGACACGGGCAGGGGCGGGCGGTGCTCATCGGCGCCCTCCACGAGCTCCGGCGACGGGGCCGTGACGTGGTTGCGGTCACCTGGGTGGGCCCGATCGTCCCCTACGCCGCCGTCGGCGGGTCGGCCGGCGAGGTCTTCTTCGTCCATCGCAAGGAGCTCCGATGAGGGCTCGGATGAACCTGCTGCCGCTACCCCGTTCGATGGAGCTCACCCACGAGCTGGTGCCCGCCCGCCCGCCGCAGCAGAGGATCGACCCGTCGCTTCCCGCTCAGGGGTACGTCCTTCGCCTCAGCGCCGATGCCGTCGAGCTGGTCGGTGCCGATGACGCCGGGCTCTTCTACGGTCAGGCCACGCTCGACCAGCTGGCCCGGGTCAATGACGGAGCCCTTCCCGTCGGGACGATCCACGACCATCCGGACCTGGTCGTGCGCGGAGTGATGCTGGATGTGTCCCGCGACAAGGTGCCGACCCTGGACACGCTCCGTGCCCTTGTGGATCGACTGGCCTCCTGCAAGATCAATCAAGTCCAGCTCTACATCGAGCACACCTTCGCCTACCAGAAACACCCGGACGTGCACCAGGCGGCCAGCCCGTTCACTGTCGGGGAGATCTCCGACCTCGACGAGTTCTGCCGCCAACGGCACGTCGAGCTCGTCCCCAACCAGAACTGCCTCGGTCATATGAACCGCTGGCTCGCCCACGAGCGCTACCAGCCTCTGGCCATCGCTCCCGACGGCTTCGTCGACCCCTACGGCATCACCCGGCCGGCCATGACCATCGAGCCCGCCAATCCGGGCTCGCTCGACCTGGTGCGCGAGCTGATGGCCGAGCTCCTGCCGTTGTTCAGCAGCCACCGAGTGCACGTGGGTCTCGACGAGGCCTGGGAGCTCCCGGCCGAGCGCATCGAGGACTACCTCGAGTGGGTGACGCGGCTTCGGGCCCTGCCCGAGCTCGAGGGGCGAGAGATGCTCATGTGGGGGGACATGGTCTCGGGCCGAGCCGACCTGCTCGGACGGCTGCCCTCAGGGGTCACGGTGTGCGAATGGGGCTACGACGACTGGTACCCCTTCGACGAGCGGTGCGCGACGGCAGCAGAGAGTGGGGTGCCGTTCTGGGTCGCACCCGGGACCTCGAGCTGGCTCAGCATCCTGGGCCGTACCACCAACGCCGTCTCGACGTGCCGCCACGCTGCCGAGGCGGCCCTGGCCCACCGGGCCGGCGGCTTCCTCAACACCGACTGGGGGGACCAGGGGCACCTCCAGCAATCGATCGTCAGCGAACCGGCATTCGCCTACGGCGCAGCCGTCTCGTGGTGCCTGGCCTCGAACGCGGAGCTCGACCTGGCCTCGGCCCTGAGCGCGCACGTCTTCGCCGAGGAGACCGGACAGTTGGCCAGGGCGGTGCTCGACCTCGGCGACGCCCACCGGCTGATCACCCCCCAGTTCCCCAACATGTCGGCCCTCACGGCCAATCTGTACTATCCGCAATTGCCGGTCGGACGGGGTCTGACCCAGGGGCTCACTGCAGAGGAGCTGGACGAGGTGGACGGTTGCCTCGACCGTTCGCGTCAGGCGGCGCGCCAGTCGCAGCCGACGCGTCCTGACGGGGCCCTTCTCATCGAGGAGACGGTCTTCGGCGCCGACCTCGTCGGCCTTCTCGTTGGCGACGCACGTGAGCGACTGGCGGCAGACGGACGCATCGAGTCGGTTTCGGACGGGGCGCGTTCCGCCTTGGCCGCTGAGCTCGACGACCTCATCGACCGCTACCGAGCGCTCTGGCTGGCGCGCAACCGGCCGGGAGGGCTGCCGGACAGCCTTTCCTGGCTCGAGAACCTGCGCTCGGCGTACGTGACCGGTCGAACCGACCCAGCGTGGGGTGGCCTACGAGCCCCCGGCTGACGATGTCTCGCCCGGGTGCCGGTAGCGTTTGGGCCATGCCTGGAGGCGGAGCCGCAAGCTACGACCCGGATGCCGTGCGCGCCAAGTACCTGGCCGAACGGGACAAGCGGCTGGTCCCCGGCCGTGCCGACATCCGCGACCTGCGGACTGACGAGCACTTCGCCGGCTACCGCCAGGACCCCTTCACACCGTTCATCGAACGCGACCCGGTGGCCGATGAGGTCGATGTCGTGATCGTGGGTGGAGGGATCGCCGGGGTCCTCGCCGGGGCCAATCTCCGAGCGGCCGGCGTCGAGCGGATCCGCATCGTCGACCAGGCGGGAGGCATCGGAGGCACCTGGTACTGGAATCGCTACCCGGGCGTGATGTGCGACATCGAGTCGTACAGCTACATGCCGATGCTCGAGGAGCTCGACTACGTCCCCACCCGGCGCTACGCCTTCGGCGAGGAGATCCGGAGCCACCTCGAGGCGATCGCCGACCGGTTCGACCTCGAGGCCGACGCCCTGTTCCACACCGGGGTGACCCGGGCCGAGTGGGACGAGGACGCGGCTCGGTGGCGGATCCACACCGACCGTGGCGACCAGGTCAGCTGCCGCTGGTACGTGCTGGCCGTCGGGATCCTCAACCTCATGAAGTTGCCCGTCATCCCGGGCATGGAGGACTTCGCCGGCAATTCGTTCCACACGGCACGGTGGGACTACGACTACACCGGCGGTGGATCGGACCTGCCCCTCAGCAACCTGGCCGACAAGGTGGTCGCCCTGGTCGGGACCGGGGCAAGCGGCATCCAGTGCGTACCGCCGCTGGCCGAATCGGCCGAGCGCCTTTATGTGTTCCAGCGCACGCCGTCGGCCATCGGCGAGCGTGGCAACCGGCCCACCGATCCCGACTTCGCCCACGACCTCGAGCCGGGCTGGCAGCGGGCCCGTATGGACAACCTCCAGGCGATCATTCTGGGCCGGTCCGTGGAACGCGACATGGTGGACGACGGGTGGACCCACCACTGGGCCCGCGTCCAGCATCCCCCACGCGACAAGAGCATGACGATCGAGGAGTACCTGCGCAGTGCCGAGGAGCTCGACTACTCCATCATGGAGACGCATCGACGCCGGGTCGAGGAGCTGGTGGCCGACCCGGCCCAAGCCGAGATCCTCAAGCCCTACTACCGGTACCTCTGCAAGCGGCCGTGCTTCCATGACGAGTACCTGCTGGCCTTCAACAACTCCAACGTCACGCTGATCGACTGCCCGGCCGGGATCGAGCGGATCACCGAACAGGGCCCCGTCGTCAACGGGAAGCAGTACGAGGTCGACTGCATCATCTATGGCACCGGCTTCGAGGCCGAGCTGACCCCGCTCTACCGTCGCGTGGGTCACGACATCGTCGGTCGCGGCGGCGTCACCCTGGCCGAGAAGTGGGCCGATGGGGCGGCCAGCCTGTTCGGCATGATGAGCCGTGGCTTCCCCAACATGTTCGTCATGCCGGCGCCGGGACAGCAGGCGGTGGTCACCGTTAATTACACACAGCTGGCCGTGCTCGGAGCCGAGTTCGTCGGCCGGGCCGTCGGGCTGCTCGAGCAAAAGGGCGTGGAAGTGTTCGACGTGAGCGCCGAGGCCGAGGAATCGTGGACGCAGAAGATCGTCGACTCCTTCGTTGACGGCAGTGCCGTCATGTCCGCCTGCACGCCGTCGCGCATCAACAACGAGGGCCACCCCGAGGCGATGAATCCCCGCAACGGCAACTACGGCCGGGGGATGGGCGACTGGTTCGGCTACCGCGAGCGACTCGAGCAGTGGCTCGAGGCCGGCACCTTCGAGGGCCTGGAGATCGAGGTCCGGTCGTCGGCGCCGTGAAGGGACGTCAGCGGGTCGCCGTCGTGACTGGCGGCGGGGGCGGGATCGGAGGAGCGATCGCCGAGGAGCTCGGGCGTGGCGGCTGGTTCGTCGTCACCGTCGATCCCCTCGTGACCCTCGAGGGCACCGAGCGGCTCCCGGAGCCGGAGGAGACGACCGCCGGCCGGATCATTGGCGCAGGTGGCTCGGCCCGGGCCTCGGCGGCGTCGGTGACCGACGCCCATGCCGTTCGCGCCTTGTTCCGGGAGCTGGCCGTCGAGCACGGTGGGCTCGACGCCGTGATCAACGTGGCCGGCATCACCCGGCAGACCTACTTCAACCACGGCACCGAAGAGGACTGGCTGGCGGTGCTGGCCGTGCACCTCGGGGGCTACCTCAACGTCCTCGACGCGGCGCTGCCGCTCATGGCCGCCGCCGGCCACGGACGCGTGGTGGGCGTCACCTCCGGATCGGGATGGCGCCCCGTCGATGCCGGCGCCTACAGCTGCGCCAAGCGGGCGGTCGCGTCCCTCACATGGCTGCTGGGCCGTCAGGCGCCGGCGGGCGTGACGGTCAACGCCATCTCTCCGATCGCGGCCACGCGGATGGTGGCGGCCGCCGCCGAGCGCGCTCGTAAGGCGGGCATGACCGGAAGCGGTGGCGGGCTCTCACTCTTCGACTCGATGCCAGGCCCCGAGGACCTGGGGCCCCTGGCCGCACACGTCGTCAGTGACGGGTTCGGATGGTGCTCCGGCCAGGCGCTGTTCGTCGGCGGCTCGGAGGTGGCGGTGATCGAGGAGCCCCGCCTCCTCGAGGTGGTGCGCAGCGACGAGGCGACCTCCCTCGCCGGCGTGCTCGAGACCGTCGTCCCCCGTGCCTTGGCCAGGGCCGAGACCAACCAGGCCAGCGGCGGCGGCGGGAATCCCCGGTTCGGGGCGATCTTCGAGGAGCCGGCTCCTGCTGATCTTGCATCGAACGAGGTGCGATCCTGCGCCGTCGTCACCGATCGCCCGCAACTGGCCGCGTCGCTCATCAACGCGCTCGAGGCCCGATCCGTCTCCTGCCATCGCCTCGAGGTCGCCCGTGGCTTCACCCAGGCCGCCGACAGGCTGCGCTCCGTCGTCGAAGCCGCTGGTCCCATCGACGCCATCGTCCTCGCCCCCGCCGGCCATAAGCCGACCGCTAATCGGCCGGATGGTTGGGAGCGGGTGCTGGCCGAGCACGGCGGGATCACCGAGGACATCCATACCGACGCCGGATGGGCCCGGGCCGCCGCCGACTATGCCGCCAGCGCGGGCCGCCCGGTCCGGCTGGTGACCCTCACCGACGCGGCCACGGCCGGGGGTCGCAGCCGGGCGCAGGCCTCCGCCCAGTTCGCTCGAGTTGCCGCCGGTTCGACGGAAGGGCGCGTCACCGCCTTCGCGGCGAGCATCGAGGCATCGGAGGAGACTGCGTCCCAACCAGCCGGAGAGCTCGTCGCCCACCTGCTCGCTCACGCCGATGCAACGGCTCTCGCCGGTGCGGAGCTGGTCGTCGGTGCCGGCTGGATCGGCCTCCGCAGTCACCCTCGACCGATCGGCAGCATCACCTACGGCGGTCCCGCCGTCCCCGATTGGTTCGACACTCCGATTCGGGAGGTCATCGGGGCCACTGCCCAACCGTTGTCGAAGGAGGGCTGATGGCCGATCGTCCCACCCGGGTCGTCGACGCTCACGTGCACCTGTGGGACCCCGCCCGCACGGACTGGTACCCGTACCTCTCACGGCCTCCAGAGGGTGGCTCGGGTGACACGTCGAAGATGTACCGACGCTTCGACGTGGACACCTATCGAGCCGAGACGGCCGGATGGAACGTGGAGAAGTTCGTCAACGTGGCCGCAGCCACCGGTGGCCACTCGGTGGAGGAAACCATCGAGCTCGACACCAACGCTTCTGTCAACGGCGGCCCCGACGCCATTATCGGGGGCCTCCCTCCGGCCGACACGGTGGCCGAGGTCGTCGAGTTCATCGACCGGCAGATGGCGGCGTCACGCTTCCGTGGGGTCCGCCCGATGGGCGCCTTCAAGGGGCCCCTCCCCGATGCCGGAGTGCTCCACGCGCTGTCGGAGCGGAACTTGGTATTCGAGCTGATGACCCATCCCGATCAGCTCGGGGTGGCAGCGTTGCAACTCGGCGAGTTCGACGACCTGACGGTCGTCGTCGAGCACACCGGGTGGCCGCACTCGAACTCCGACGAGGAGCGCGCCCTCTGGCAGGCCGGCATCGACGCGCTGGCCTGCCTGGGCGACAACGTCATCTGCAAGCTCTCGGGTCTGGCCATGCCGTTCGGGTCCATGAGTGTCGACGCCCTCGCTCCTTGGCTCGAATACGCCATCGAAGCGTTCGGCGTCGATCACTGCATGTTCGCCAGCAACTTTCCCGTCGACTCGATGTACGGCACCTTCGACGACCTCTATGAGACCTTCAGCGCCGTGACGGCCGGCCTCGACAGCGAGTGCCGGGAAAAGCTCTTCGCCAGCAACGCAGAGCGCGTCTATCGCTTCTGAGCGGGATCGACCCCGGCGTCGGCTGGGCCAATGAGCCGGTCACCGAGCGGCTACACCCAGCTCATCAACAGCACTTCAGAAGTGGACGTGGCCGGGGCGACTCTGTCGGTCGATGACACCTATAGCGCCTCCTTCGGGACGGTGTTCGATGTCGTTTCACTGTCCGGCTCGGCCTCGGAGGTCGGCGCCTTCGCCGGCGACCCGCCGGGGACGGTCATCGATTCGAACGGCCATCTCCTGAAGATTGCCTATTCGGGTACGATCGGCGTGACCCCGACCGACGTGACCAATCCGCCGTCCCCGCCCCCTTCGCTGCCGCCGGCCCCCTCGCCGCCGCCGGCGGCCACCTCCGGCTACCGGCTGATGGCCTCTGACGGAGGACTGTTCTCGTACAACGCGTCCTTCGACGGCTCCGAGGGTGGCCATCAACTCAACCAGCCGGTCGTGGGGATGGCCTTCGACCCGGCCACCGGCGGCTACTACGAAGTGGCCTCCGACGGCGGCATCTCCGCCTTCGGAGCGCCCTTCCAGGGTTCAGCCGGGGCCCTCAGGCTCAACCGTCCGGTCGTTGGGATGAGCTTCGGCTGATCTCGACCTGACGTGCACGGGCTGAGCTGGCGCCCGCTCGTGTGTCAGGACGTGAAGAAGCCCGAACCTGTTGATTCGGCGGTGTGAGGACGGCGGTGGGATAGCGACTGTCGCACCCTGGTCAACGTGCGAGTTGCCCGTGTGAGCACGGACCGGCCCGACCGGGCCAAAATCATCGATGAGCATGACGCCCACCGATGCGAGATGACAGGTCTCGAAGACGAACCCTTTGCCGGTGCCGCGGTCCTCGGTGCCCTCGAGGCCCCCGACCAGAGGTTCCTGGCCGAACGAGGCCGCCGGAAGCAGCTCGACAAGGGGCAGATCCTGTTCACCGAAGGTGCCGTCTCAGATTCTGTTTTCGTGCTCGTTTCGGGCTACATGAAAGTGGTGACCTATTCGGCAGACGGTGCGGAGTTCATCGTGAACACAGTCACGCCCGGAGAGACCATCGGCGAGATGGGGGTGCTGTCGGGCACCCCTCGGTCGGCCACCGTCCAAGCCACCGAAGCGAGCGTTGTCCTTGCCCTCCCGAAGTCAGTCATCATCGATCTCATCTCGCAGCGGCCGGGGCTGGCTGTGGCGCTCCTGCAGCGGCTGTCCCACATGGTGCGCCGGACGACGGATCTCGCCAGCGATCTCGTCTTTCTCGACTTGCGGCAACGTGTGGCCAAGCACCTCCTCAACCGAGACCTGGACGGCAGCCGGTCGGTCCAGCGACGATTGACCCAATCCGACCTGGCTGCCCAGATCGGTGCCAGCCGCCAGCGCGTGAACGCCTGCCTCCGCGAGTTCCACGATCAAGGGTGGATCAGTCTCGAATCTCGGAGCTTGCGAGTGCTCGATCGGGACGCTCTTTCCCGCGTCCTCTCCCTCTGACCTGGGGCTCGAGCCTGCTTCGGTCGACGCCGGATCCATGGCCGGCACCAACGGGCCCTCCTCGGGCGGAGCCCAGCCGGTCGAATGGCCGGTATCTGTCTCCGAGGTGACAGACACGCCAGGCCGACCAGTTCACACTGTGTTTGCCGGCGGGAACCCAGCCAACCGCCCCGGACCCCACCCCCCCGGGGTCCGGGGCGGCCATTCGTCAGCCGGCCACAGATTGTGAGCGACTTCCGGCCAGGTTCCCTACCCATCCCTGCCGGCTCGACCGGGGGTTTCGTCTCGCTGGCGCTTCGTCTAGCCCTCCGCCCCGCCCATCCAGAAGCCCAGGCTCTGTTCCAGCACCGGCATGGGCAGCGAACCGTGGTCGAGCACCGCGGCGTGGAACTGCGGCAACGAGAAGGCGCTTCCAAGTGACCGTTCCGCCTCTTCTCGAAGGCGTAGAAGCTCGCGCTTGCCGGTGAGGTAGGCAAGAGCCTGGCCGGGCCAGACGATGTACCGGTCGATCTCGTTGGCCAGGAAGGCCTCGGGCATGGGCACGTGGGCGGTGTAGTACTCGAGAGCGCGATCGCGGCTCCAACCGCGGGCGTGCAGCCCGGTGTCGACCACCAGCCTGGCGCCGCGCATGAGCGCGTTGGAGGTGGCACCGAGGAGCGCTCGATGGTCGGAATAGAGCCCCATCTCCTCGGCCAGCTGTTCGGCGTAGAGGCCCCATCCTTCCGAGAAGACCGTGATGCTGCGCTGGCGCTGGAAGTCCGGCAGTTCGGTCAGCCGCTGGATGCGGGAGAGCTGCAGGTGATGCCCGGGCACGGTCTCATGGAACGCCACGCCTTCGAGGTCCCAGCCCGTCCCCGCTGTCGGTCGTGCCGTGTTGAACCAGTAGGTGCCCGCCCGTGTGCCGTCCAGCCGGGGCGGTGTGTAGTGGGGGGCCATACCGCTCTCGGCCACGACGGGAGGCATCGGGGCGACGTCGCACGAAGGGGGCAGGGGTGCCGGGAAGAACCCCGCCGCAGCATGCTCGGCTCGACGCACGGCGGCCACGGCGGCGGTGATGGCGTCCGCCGGATCGGCACCGGCCGACGATTCGCGCAGGGCACCGTGCACGGCACCGATCGTGTCGAGACCGAGCTCGGCGCCGAGCCCCCGGCAGCGCTCCTCCAACCTGTCAACCTCCTCGAGGCCGATGCGGTGCAGGTCTTCGGCTGTCAGGGGCAGTGTGGTGTGGACGAGAATGGCGCGGTCGTAGTCGGCGGAACCGCCGGGCAGGTGAACGAGGCCGACCTCGGCGGACGACCGGGAGCGGGGGAGGAGTTCCCGTGCCTGGTCCGACCAGCGGATGAGGGCGGGACGGACAACTTCCTCGGCCACCGCATCGCGCTCAGCGGCCCACGCCGCCGCGCCGTCCCAACCCGGCGGTGGGTGGGGGGCGCGCAGCGCCTCGGGGACCGGTACGGCCACGATGGTGCTGGTCCAAGCGATGGCTGCCTCGGAGAGGTGGGCGACGGGCAGCCGTCCCTTGGCTGCGCCGGCCCGCAACCGCTCGGTGAGCTGGTCGATCCACGCACCGCTGTTCCGCAGGCGGGCGAGGTAGTTCCGAGCGGCCGGCGCGTCGGGAAGGACGGTGCGGGCGGCGACGGCCAGCAGCGAGGCCGGCCCGACGAAGGGCATCGGTGTGATGGTGAACTCGGCGCGGGCCAGGTCGAGCTCGCTGAGCTCCTGCTCGGCGGCCGAAACCACCGCGCCGAGGGTGATCGTGTCGTCCGGCGCGAGTTGGGCGTCACGGAGTCGCCGCGCATCGGCCAATACCGCCTCGACCTGGGCGCGACGACGACCCTCGCCCTCCTCGCTGTCGTCGGGCACCCGGTCGTCGCGCCCGGGGATGCCCAGCTCGCTGGCGAAGAAGGGATGAGCGTCCAGCCATTCCTCGTGGTAGCGGTCGGCGAGGCTTCGGGGGGTGGTCATGGTCCTCCAAGGACGTCAGGCTTTGTCGTCCCGCCGGTTAACTGTCGCATGCTGCCTTTTTCAGAGCGTTGCCGCGGCGAATGAATCGCGGCATTGGTATAGAGGGGAGCCCCCATGTTGACGCTGGGCGACGCCGACGACCAGGGAGAACCGAAAAGGCCAGCGAGGGTGCTGGAGAGCGGGCGACGGGAATCGAACCCGCGTTCTCAGCTTGGGAAGCTGATGTTCTGCCGCTGAACTACGCCCGCGAGCCGGCCAAACAGTATCGTGCGGGCCGCATGGTGCTCTCCGACCGGTCCATTCTCGAGGCCATCCGAGCAGGTCAGATCGGTATCGAGCCGTTCGACGAGTCGTGCGTGCAGCCGTCGTCGGTCGACCTCCACGTCGACCGCTACTTCCGGCTCTTCCGCAACCACTCGAGTCGGGTCATCGACGTCCGTGAGGACCAGGAGGACCTGACCGAGCTGGTCGACGTCGGTGACGACCCGCTCATCCTCCACCCCGGGGAGTTCGTGCTCGGCTCAACCACCGAGAGGGTGTCCCTTCCCGACGACCTGGTCGCCCGGCTGGAGGGCAAGTCCTCCCTCGGCCGCCTCGGCCTCCTCATCCACTCGACGGCGGGGTTCGTCGACGCCGGTTGGAACGGCCATCTCACCCTCGAGCTCTCGAACGTGGCCAACCTGCCCATCACCGTGTACCCGGGGATGAAGATCGGCCAGATCAGCTTCCTCCAGATGACTACCCCGGCTGACCACCCCTATGGTTCGGATGGGCTGCAGTCGAAGTACCAGGGTCAATGGGGACCTACGCCGAGCCGCTATGCCGAGAACTTCCGGGCCTGACCGGATGGCTGACGATCGTGCCGGCCGGGCCGTTCACCGGACTGCGGCCGGGTGCCGGCACTTTGTTACTCTCTAGTAACCAAGGAGGAGGAATCCCGCAGTGCCCCTCAGACTCGCCGTAGGGCTCGGCATCACGGCCGTGATGTTCGCCATCGCCGGCCGCAGGTTCTTCTGGTTGTTCCGCCTCATCTCGTCCGGCGAGTCCGCCACACCGAACCGCTTCCGGGACGTCCCCAAGCGAGCCGAAGCCGAGCTGGTCGAAGTCGGCGGCCAGCGCAAGCTCCTCCAGTGGACGGTGCCGGGTTTGGCTCACTTCTTCACCTTCTGGGGCTTCACCCTTCTCCTGTTCACCATCCTCGAGGCCTACGGCGACCTCTTCGAGGTCAACTTCCACATTCCAATCATCGGGCACACCGCCGTCCTCGGCTTCATCGAGGACTTCATGGCGGTCGCCGTTCTGGTCTCGCTGTGCGTCTTCGCCGCCATCCGGATCAAGAACTCCCCGGCCCGTGAGGAGCGACGCTCACGGTTCTTCGGCTCACACACCGGGGCGGCATGGATCGTGCTGGCCATGATCGGCGGGGTGATGATCACCCTCCTTCTCTACCGGGCCGCCCAGGTCAACACGGGTGACTTCCCCTACGGCTGGTGGGCCTTCGCCTCCCACGAGATCGCCCGTTGGCTGGCCCCCCTGGGCGAGGGCACCAACAGCGTCATCGAGACGACGGCCATTCTTGCCAACATCGCCATCATCACGAGCTTCCTCGTCTTCGTGTCCTATTCGAAGCACCTGCACATCTTCTTGGCCCCCATCAACGTGGCCACCTCCCGGCGCCCACGGGCCCTCGGCGCCCTCGCCTCGACGCCGGACATGACCATGGAGGACGTGGGCGAGGAGGACGAGGTGGTCTTCGGCGCCGGTCGGGTCGAGGACTTCTCCTGGAAGCAGCTCCTCGACATGGCCACGTGCACGGAGTGCGGGCGCTGTCAGTCCCAGTGTCCGGCCTGGAACACGGACAAGCCCCTCTCCCCCAAGCTCGTGATCATGGACCTGCGTGACAACCTGTTCGCCTCCGCCGATCGGGTGATGGCCAAGAACCGGGCGGCCGGCACCGAGGTGGAGACCCTCGTGCCCTCGGTCATCGATCCCGATGTGCTGTGGTCGTGCACCACCTGCGGGGCCTGCGTCGAGGAGTGCCCGGTCGACATCGAGCATGTGGACACCATCATCGACATGCGCCGCTACGAGGTCCTCATGGAGTCGCGGTTCCCGACCGAGGCCGGACTCATGCTGCGCAACATCGAGAACCAGGGGGACCCGTGGGGCCTCGGCAAAGCCAAGCGGACCGACTGGCTCGCCGCCCTCGACTTCGAGGTGCCGGTGGTCAAGGACACCATCCCCGACGACGTGGAGTACCTCTACTGGGTGGGCTGCGCCTCGGCCCTCGACGAGCGCGCCCGCAAAGCAGCCCAGGCCACGGCCCGGATGCTCCACCGGGCCGGCGTCACCTTCGCCATCCTGGGTCCGAAGGAGAGCTGCACCGGTGATCCGGCCCGGCGGCTCGGGAACGAGTACCTCTACCAAGAGCAGGGACGGGCCAACGTGGCCACCCTCGAGGCCGCCGGCGTCAAGAAGGTCATCGCCTCCTGCCCCCACTGCTTCAATTCCCTGGCCAACGAGTATCCGGCCCTGGGCGGGAATTTCGAGGTCATCCACCACAGCCAGTTGCTGGGTCATCTGGTCGGCAGCGGCCGATTGGCTCCCGGCGGGGGCTTCGAGGGCACCGTCACCTATCACGACCCCTGCTACCTGGGTCGCCATAACCGGATCTTCGACGAACCCCGGGCGGTCATCGACGCCATCCCCGGGGCTACCAAGATCGAGATGCGCCGCTGCCGGGAGAAGGGGTTCTGCTGCGGGGCGGGCGGGGCCCGCATGTGGCTCGAGGAGAACATAGGGACGAGGATCAACATGGACCGGACGGCAGAGGCCCTCGGCACCGGTGCCGACGTCGTCTCGACGGCCTGTCCCTACTGCATGATCATGCTGGACGACGCCGTCCGGGCCAATGCCAAAGAGGACGACGTGCGCGTCGTGGATGTCTCCCAGCTCCTCGAGGAGTCGATGGGGCCCTCATCGCCGAACGGGCACGCACCCGCGCCGGTTGTTGCCAGTGGTGACTGATCGGGCGGACACGGTGACCACGACCGAGCCACCCGCTGGCTGATTACTCAGCCGTAGGCCTTGGCGTCCGCCTCGCGCAGCCGGTTGGCCATGGCCGCCAGCATCTTGCGGGAGATGGTGGGCACCGATTCGAGGAGCCCGTTGAATTGGCGCTGGGACAGCACCAAGAGATCCATGTCCGTCTCGGAGACGACCGACGCCGACCGCGGTCGCCGGTCGAGCAGGGCGAGCTCGCCGAAGTAGTCGCCGGGGCCGAGGCTGGCCACCTTCCGTCCGTTCCTGGTGACGACGGCCTTACCGTCCACGATGAGGAAGAGCTCGAGCCCGATGCGCCCCTCTTCGACCAAGACCTTTCCCTTGGGTACCTGAACCTCGTCGAGCGAGCTCCGGATGCGCCGTAGCTCCGATCCCGTGCAACCGGAGAACAACCAGATGGACTTCAGGTCGAGGGCTTTGGGGCGGGCCATGCGGAGCTCCTGGGTCGATCTGCCGCCCGCAGGCTATCGCCCGGTCACGCGGGTCGCAGGGTTCGGTTGTGATGTCCTGGATTAGCGTAGGGCGGCAGGTCGACGCCGCAGGGGGTTGGGATGGTCACCGCCGGTTTCATCGGGCTGGGTAGCCAAGGCGCCGGCATGGCGCAACGGATCATCGAGCAACGAGTCCCGACCACCTTGTGGGCACGGAACCGCTCCACGCTTGAACAGTTCGTCGGGAAGGCAACGTTTGCCGTCGACCCTGCGGAACTCGGAGCGGCGAGTGACGTGGTCGGAATTTGCGTCACCGACGGCGAGGCGGTGCGGGAGGTGACGCTCGGCCCGCAAGGAGTGCTCGCCGGGATGGCAGAGGGAAGCGTTCTCATTATTCACTCCACGATCGCCATCAAAGACTGCCGCGAGGTTGCGGATGCGGGCGCGCTCCGGGGCGTCTCGGTCATCGACGCGCCGGTCAGTGGCGGGGGAGCTGCGGCCGCAGTCGGCAAGCTGACCGTGTATCTCGGCGGCGAGCTCGACGCCGTGGCCCGGGCCCGCCCTGTGCTCGAGACATATGGAGATCCTGTCTTCCACCTGGGAGAACTCGGAGCGGGGCTGCGGGTGAAGCTGTTCAACAACGCGTTGAACGCCGCCCAATTCGCGCTGGCCCACGACGTCATGGTATTGGGCATCGAAGCCGGGCTCGATCCCGGCGTCCTCGGTGATGCGCTGCGGAACGGCAGCGGCCGTAGCTTCGCCCTCGACGTGTACATCGCCATGGGGTCGTTCGACGTGTTCGCCGATCAGGTCGGCCCAATCATGTCGAAGGACGTGGGGCTCTTCGCCCATGAGACGGATGACGCGCCGCAACGCGCCGTACTGTTGCAGGCGGCGGATCGGTTCGTCGAGCTGCTTGGATACCCGCGCTCGCTTCCGATAGGAGGTCCCGCATGAGTATCGACATGCGATCACGGTCGATGAATGCAGTGGGACCGACAGATCCCGCGTCGTTCTTCGATGGCGTGTGGCCCGATGCCGTGGCCCGTCATGGTGTCCGTGCTGCAGCCGACGCCGCCCGCCTCGGCCTTGGCCAAATTTCGATCCGGGTGGACGACGACGTGTGGACGCTTCGGCCCGGAACGAACACCATCGACGTCGTCCGGGGGGAAAAGGAGACGGAGCTCTGCGTCACGCTGAACCGCGCTGCCTTTGCCGACCTCATCTGTGAACGCCGCACCGCGCTGGGTCTCGTCATCGGCGACAGGGTCGACGGTGACGCCGCCTCGAGCGGCGCCTTCTGCGCCTGGGATCCGGTGTTGCGCTCCGTCCTCGACGACCGCCCGGTGTACCAGCCGGGCGACATGCGTCTGCGTGCGCTGGACGGATCGCCACTTCGACTTGACCAGCAGTTCAAAGCCGGTGAGCGGAGAGCGGAGGCCGCGCACTTTCTCGCCGAGGCCGGCTTCCTCCTCCTCACCAGCGTGTTCTCCGAGAGGGAGATCGACGCAGTGGACGCCGACCTCTTGCGCGCCATCGATGCCGCCAGACCCGAGGACGGGTCGTCCTGGTGGGCGGCAACCGCCACCGGCGAGAGATACCCGTGTCGCATTCTCGACTTCGCGGAGAAATCGCCGGCTCTGCGGGCGCTTGTCGCCGATGACCGGTACACCGCCATCGGCGACCTGCTGGGAGACGGTCACCGGCCGGGAGATCCCTTCGGTGAGCACTTCGCCGACGTGACGGCCGAAGGGCTCCTGAAGCGAGTTGACTCCGTCGAAGGACTGGCGTGCCTGCCTTGGCACAAGGACTGTGATCGAGGCGGGCACTCCATGTTCTGCTCAGGGCTCACCATCGGCGTTTGCCTCACACCCGTGGACGAGGCCCATGGCGGCCTGGACGTCATGGCCGGCTCCCACCGGGCCAACATCGCCCGGGCGCAGATCGAAGACACGCTCGACCTGCCCGTGGTCAGACTGAACGCCGACCGCGGTGACCTCACGGTGCACCTGTCCTGCACGTTGCACCGTTCCACTCATCCCAGGAGCCAGGAGCGACGAGTGGCCTACAGCGGCTTCGCACTCCCACCTCGTCCGGGGGACGCTCACGCCGAGGAGGCCCAGCCGGCGTTGCGCCGCCAACGCGCCGCGATCGGCGATCCGAATCGGAGTCAGCGGCTGGGATCAGAGATCGTGGCATGACCACTGTCTCCGTGGTGACGGGCGCCGCCGGCGACATGGGCGCGGCGTGCGCGCTGGCGGTGGCCTCGGGCAGCGAGATGATCCTGCTCACCGACATCGACGAACCGCGCCTCGAGGCAGTCGCCGAGCGCGTCGAACGGGAGACGTCGGTCAAGGCCGACGCCATACCTGGCGACATCGGTGAGGGCCGATTTGTGCAAGAACTCGCCGGAAGAGTCGATTCGCTTGGCCACCTGCGTGCCCTCGTGCACACGGCGGGTCTGTCTCCGGCGATGGCCGGCTGGCGTGAGATCCTGCGCGTCGATCTCGCCGCCGTCCAGCTGCTGCTCGATTCGTTTCTGCCGGTTGTCGTGCCGGGGAGTGTGGCGGTGTGCCTGGCCTCGATGTCGGGCCATATCGGCTCGTTCGATCACGCCATGGACGCGCTGTGCGAGGAGCCCCTGGCTGCCGATTTCGGCGCCCGGTTCTGCACCCTGGCGGGAGACGAGCCCGACTCGGGTGCGACCTATCGGCTGGCCAAGCGTGCGGTCGTCCGGTGCTGTGAACGAGCCGCCCTGACCTGGGGTGAGCGGGGTGGCCGGGTCGTGTCGGTGTCTCCCGGACTCATCGACACGGGCATGGGGCGGCTCGAGCTGGAGAAGAACGAGATCAAGAAGTGGATGGCCGCCATCACGCCGGTGGGCCAGGGACGGGCGGGTGCCGACGTCGTGCTTCCGGGTCTCACCGACGACATCGCACACGTGGTGGCCTTCTTGTGCTCGGAGGGGGCCGCCTTCATCTCGGGCTGCGACGTCCGTGTCGACGGGGGTCTGGTGGCGGCGATGAACCACCAGTTGTCCGGCGAGATGACATTTGGCCAAGGGGAGGAGGAGTGAACGAGAAGGACGACGAGCGCGTGCAGCGTGAGCTTGCTGAAGCCCGCACGGCGACGGGCCGGCGTCGCTATCGCGAGGTGATGGTGTCGGATGCGCCCCCGCCGATGACGCCCTATCTCGATCGGGGTGTCGTCGACTCGGTGTTCGGCGAACTGTGGGATCGATCCGGGTTGTCACGACGCGATCGACGGTGGGTCACGCTGGCCTGTGTCGGAGCTGCTGCCGTCGACACCCCGATCGAACAACATGTCTATGCCGCCCTCGCCAGCGGCGACATCTCCCGAGAGGAGATGCAGGAGTTCATCCTGCATTTCGCCTACTACGCGGGTTGGCCCAGAGCGTCGGCGCTGGAGCAGGCCTACTATCGCTCGATCCAGCGCATCGACACCGAGGCAGAAGGGTGAGGTGCTCGACCCGAGTCCCGACTCCGATCGGGGCAGAGCTCGTGTAACACGGCGGCTTCGCACCTGCCCTGCTCGGCTCCCGAATGCGGATGCCTGGCCGGCGGCAGCCCAGGCATCGGGGAGCGGAGCGGCGAGGTCGGTGGCAAGCGCGCCGCGCTCGGCGGGCCGGTCCGCCACGAGAGCAGGAGACCCCGGTGCGCTCGGCTCGAGGAGGAGCGTGTCGACACCAATGGGTGGGGCTCCACGTCTCGATTGAAGGCCTGGGCCGGCGTGACGGGGGACGGCCGACGATGGTCGATCGAACGCCGCGCTAGCCTTCGTCGATGCCTGCCGCCGTCGACCCCGAGGGTTCCGGGAGTGACACGCCGCCCAAGGTGAGCGCGTGGAACCGCTTGCGTATGCCGCGCTCCACGAACAGCGGTCAGCCGAAGCCCCGCCTCGTGGACCGGCTGAACGCCGCCGTCCTGAGGCCGGAGGACCCCGACAAGGCTTCTCGGTCCCGGGGTGCGTACGAGCTCTCGGGCGAGGAGCTCGAGGTCGAGGCCAAGCAGCTCAACGACAAGGAACGGGCCATCGGGTTGTTGGCCGGGCCGGTGGCCACGATCATCACCTTCTTCATCGTCCACTTGAAAGTGGCCAGCGATCCGCCCGCTCGCTTCGCCAATGGGGCAATCGACAGGTTGCACGTGAACCCGTCCACCTATGAGCCGCTGTTCTGGACCCTCATCATCCTGTCGTTCGGGATCACGGCCATGGCGATGTGGCGCAAGCGACTCCCGCTCGGGGTCGTGACCGCCATGTACGGGTTGTCCATCTTCAATTCCGGCTACTTGGGTTTCGGGGTGCCCTTTGTCATGGTTGGCGCCTGGTACCTGGTGCGGGCCTACCGCCTCCACCGCAACCTGAAGGAATCCACCCTCGGCGGACCGGCAGAGAAAAGCGGTCTGACCAGCCCGAACAAGCGTTTCACACCGCCGCCGTCGGACCGGTACACACCCCCTTCCTCATCCCGGAAGCGGCTGCCCCCGAAGCTCCCCAACGGGCGGACTGCCGACTAAGCCGACGGCTTCCGGGCGTCGCCGGCGCCGGACAATGATGGCGATCACGAGGGCCGTCGCCACGACGAAGAGCATCGTCGGGAGAATGAACACCCTCCACGACGCGTGCTCGCTGGCCACCTGGTGGTTGGTTGCCAGCAGCCCGGGGTCACCCTTGATGGTGACCAATCGGATCGTCGTACCTGGAGCCCACAGTGCGTTCCCGGGAATGGTGCCGTGATACCGCATTCCGTCGAGGACGAAGGTCCCGAGGCAACGGTTTCCGACGCCGTTGCTACCACTGCCCCCCAGCAGACCGAAGCATCGCGTCACCGTTACCTCGACCGGCGTTCCTTGCTGCCGAAGACCGGTGATCTCCGCGTTCTTGTCCACTCCGGCCACGGAGAGGCTGACGGCGACAACGGCCAGAGCAACCACGCACAGGGCGACGGCCACACGAGCGGCCCGTCGAGGATCGACCTCGACGCTCGCACCGCGCAACGTCGTGAGCGGCTGGCCAGAGTCGTCGAGCGTGTCGTCTCTCGGGGCCGGCTGAGCGGCCGAGTTGCTGATGCCTGGAGTAATTGGCAGATCGTAGCCAGGGATGCTCGCAGTGGTACACGAGTTAACGCGTTGGTAACACGGTGCGGCCAGTTCACGCGTTGGTAACACTGGCGTGATCCTGACGTAATGCTCGCCTTGCATTGTTAGCGGTGCCAGGGCGGAGGCGCTGCTGCGGCCTTGGCATACGCGGCGTTAGGTGTGCGGCCGATCCAAGCCGTTCTCCTGCGCCTGAGCGCAGGAGAGGAGTGCTCGAGCCGTGCACCTGCTTTTGGGAGCAGTTCCCGTCCCGTATCCCAGTTGGCTGAACACGGGCGACAACACCTGGCAGATCGCTGCCGCCACGTTTGTCGCCCTTCAGAGCATCCCCGGTCTCGCGGTCCTCTACGCGGCGGTCGTGCCCAAGAAGTGGGCAGTGAACGTGCTGGCCATGATGTTCGCCGGGTTCGCCTTGGTCCTCATCGCCTGGGTGCTGTGGAGCTACAAGATGGGCTTCGGCTCCACCTCACTAGGAGGTGGTGTCCATAACGGATGTCAAACCTGGGTCGGGGGCGGAACCCAATGCGCGGCGAACCTGAAACCGACGACCGGGGGGTTCTTCAAACACTTCTTTGAAAACTTCGTCGGGAAACCGGGCCAGGTCACCAACGCCTTCAACGAGCAGGGCCAGGCGGTGTCGGCGGCCAACACCGCCATCCCCTTCCACTTCCCGACTGACTCGCTCCTCTACTTCCAGTTCGTCTTCGCGGCCATCACCCCCCTTCTCTTCATCGGGAGCGTGCTCGGCCGTATCAAGTTCCTGGCCTGGTGCATCCTCTGCCCGCTGTGGTCGACCTTCGTCTACGGCGTCGACGCCTTCATGCTGTGGGGCGGCGGCTACCTCGCCCAGGAAGGCGCACTCGACTTCTCCGGTGGGTTCGTCATCCACATGTCGGCCGGCGTGTCGGGCTTCGTCGCTGCCTGGGTCCTCGGGCCCCGGCTGGCGCGGGACCGACAACACTTCGTGCCCAACAACCTCCTCATTGCCGCCGTCGGTGCCGGCATCCTGTGGTTGGGTTGGAACGGGTTCAACGGTGGTGACCCCTACTACGCCGGTGTCGACATGTCGGCCGCCGTGGTCAACACCAACATCGCCACTGCCTGCGGCATCATCACCTGGATGGCCATGGATGCGGTGCTCTCCAAGTCGAAGAAACCGACCTTCTTGGGCGGGGTGAACGGCATGATCGTGGGCCTGGTCGGCATCACCCCTTGCGCCGGTTGGGTCAACGGCTGGGGTGCCATCATGGTCGGGGCGTTCGACACCATCATCGTCTGGTTTGCGTGGAACTACCTGGTCAAGGTGCGGCCGTTCTCCAAGGTGGATGACGCTCTCGGCGTCGTCTACACCCACGGCATCGCCGGCTTCTTCGGTGGCCTGTTCCTCGGCGTGTTCGCCGACCCGAACATGGTCGAGTACGGATGCGGCACGCTGAACTCGGCCGGGCAGGTCGTGAATACGCCGAACGCCACCTACCTCTCCACCACCCACAGTTGCACGCCTTTCTCGGTGAGCGGCCTGATGTACACGGGGTCCTTCCACCAACTGTGGGAACAGTTCCGAGCCGCCATCTTCGTCATAATCTGGTCGGCGCTCATAACGTTCATATTGATGAAGCTCATCGGGTTGGTCCTGCGTGGTAATCGCTACAAGGACGAGATCCTCGAGGTGGGCGACGTCGCCATCCACGACGAGGAGGCCTATCCCGTCGAAACGCTGGCCGAACGGGTGGGAGCACTCTCGATGGCTGGTGCGGGTGCAGAAACTACGTCGGCCCGATCGCCGGACGATCCGAGTCCGGGCTAACAGGACCACTACGAGAGAAAGGAGCAATACCCAGCATGAAGCTCGTCGTAGCGGTGCTGAAGCCGTTCAAGCTGGATGATGTGAAGGAAGGCCTGAAGACCCTCGGGGTCCACGGCTTGACCCTCACCGAGGCTCAGGGATTCGGTCGGCAGCGGGGTCACACCGAGGTCTACCGAGGGGCCGAGTACGAGGTCGAGTTCGTGCCCAAGATCCGGCTCGAGATCGTGGTCGAGGACTCGCGAGTGGACGAGGTGACGGCCATGATCGTGGACAAAGCGGGAACCGGGAAAATCGGCGACGGCAAGGTCTGGGTCTTGCCGGTGGAGGAGGTCATACGGGTCCGGACCGGGGAGCGCGGGACGGACGCGCTGTAGCCCCCACCACAACGGCGGTCGTGGCCGTTGCCGGTCAACACCTCCCCCTGACCGGCGAGAGGTCCGATCGTCCGTGGAAAGAAAGGTCGGCCCTTCGGGGCCGACCTTTCTCCATGTCCGGACCCGCCGCCTGGCCGTCGTCCCGAGTTGCTTCAGCCGGCCTGACTGCGCACGGCCTCGGCCGCGGCCCGAGCCGCATCGGCATCGCCCAGGTAGCGGAACGACCCGTCCGGTGACTGAACCGACAGGTCGTCGCCCAGGTCGTACGAGAACGGGATGCCGGTCGGGATGTCGAGGTCCACGATGGCCTCGTCGCTGATCCCCTCGATGTGCTTGCACAGGGCGCGCAGGCTGTTCCCGTGGGCCACGACGAAGACGGCGCCCCCCCGGGGGCCCTCCGCTCGTAAGTCGGGCACGATGGCGTCCTCCCAGTAGGGGACGACTCGTTCCACCACGTCGGCCAGGCACTCGGTGAGGGGTAGGGCGTCGGCCGGGACGTCCCGATAGCGCGGGTCGGTGACGGGATGATGCTCGCTTCCGGGCTCCACAGGGGGCGGAGGCACGTCGTAGCTGCGCCGCCAGAGCTTGACTTGTTCCTCGCCGTGGAGGTCGGCCGTCTCCTTCTTGTTGAGTCCCTGGAGCGCCCCGTAGTGACGCTCGTTGAGCCGCCAATGGCGCCGGACGGGCAGCCAGCTGCGTCCGGCCGCGGCCAGAGTGATCTCGGCCGTGTGGATGGCCCGAACGAGCAACGAGGTGTGCAGGACCCGGAGGTCGAGTTGCTCGCCCTCGGCGGCCAAGAGGTGTCCCGCCTGCTCCGCTTCGGTCTCGCCCAGGGAAGACAGGTCCACGTCCACCCACCCGGTGAAGAGGTTCTCGGCATTCCAGGTGGACTGCCCGTGCCGCAGGAGGACCAGGCGGAGCACCGCCGCAGCGTACCGTGACCGCTTCCTGGGTCTCGGCATCGCTCCCTCGGTTCCCGGTACCGCTTCCTCCCTGGGTGCACGCCTCGGTGCACGCCTGCGGGCACGGGCGGGGACGGGATGCGTGCATGGGACACGCTCCAAATCGGTCGGTTATGTGCGCTCCGACCCATCTCGGGGTATTGACTGTCCAGCGGACAGGAGTTGACCCCAGTTGCTCAGCGACCATCGCGAGTTCCCGGCCAAACCAGAGTGCGCACAAGAGGCACGGTCGCACGCCCTCGAAATGGCGAATCGGTGGGGCGTTACCGCCGCCGGCCTGGCCTCCGTCGTCACCGAGCTGGTGGTCAATGCCATCGTCCACGCCGGCGGTCGCTTCACACTCTCCCTCTGCGTGGACCACGGCGCCTTCATCGTGGAGGTGGCGGACCCGAGCACCAACCTGCCGGAGACCCGCACACCGGCGAACGACGACCCTCAGGGACGGGGGCTGGTCATCGTGGAGGCGTTCTCCCGCGATTGGGGAGTACGAGCTGGCGGAGGAGGGAAGGTGATCTGGGCTGAGCTCGAGGTCGGTTCCTAGAGGACGCCCCGGTCAGGCCCATGAAACGCCGGCCGAGCGCATTGGCCACGGCCTGTTGGGGGCGCGCCCACAATTTTCGGTCGTCCGGATACGCTCGTGAGGCGCTAAAGAGGCAAAAAGCTATAGCAATTGGACTCAACTTTGCTATACTGTACGATGTAGGAAGGGCGGGTGGAGCCTCAGGGGCTCATCGGGAGAGGCTGCCGAGCCCGCCAAGAACGCAAGAAACGCATCAAAGAGGAACCGGACCAGCGATTGCGCCGGAGGGCGCATGTAGGAGGCACCATGGCCAAGGCCGTCGGAATCGATCTGGGCACCACCAATTCGGTCGTGTCCGTGCTGGAGGGCGGCGAGCCCGTCGTTATCCCCAATGCCGAGGGGGGCCGCACCACGCCGTCCGTCGTGGCTTTCGCAAAGTCGGGTGAGGTCTTGGTCGGCGAGGTAGCCAAGCGTCAGGCCATCACCAACCCCGAACGGACCATCCGGTCGGTGAAGCGCCATATGGGGACCACCTGGACCATCGACATCGACGGCAAGAAGTACACCCCCCAGGAGATTTCGGCCCGGATCCTCGGCAAGCTCAAGAGGGACGCCGAGTCGTTCCTCGGCGACACCGTCGACCAGGCCGTCATCACCGTCCCCGCCTACTTCGACGACGCCCAACGCACGGCGACCAAGGAGGCCGGGACCATCGCCGGCCTCGAGGTGCTGCGCATTATCAACGAGCCCACGGCGGCAGCGCTCGCCTACGGCCTCGACAAGGAAGGTGCCGACCAGACGGTGCTCGTCTTCGACCTCGGCGGTGGCACCTTCGACGTTTCGTTGCTCGACATCGGCGACGGCGTGTTCGAGGTCAAGGCGACGGCCGGCAACTCGCAGTTGGGCGGTGACGACTGGGACCAGCGGATTGTTGACTACCTGGTGACGACGTTCAAGAACACCGAGGGTGTCGATCTGTCCGGCGACAAGATGGCCACCCAGCGTCTGCAGGAAGCGGCCGAGAAGGCCAAGATCGAGCTCTCCTCGGTGCAGGAGACCCAGATCAACCTGCCCTTCATCACAGCCACCTCCGAGGGCCCGAAGCACCTCGACATCAAGCTCACGCGGGCCAAGTTCAACGAGCTCACGGCCGATCTGGTCGAGAAGTGCAAGGGACCCTTCGAGCAGGCCATCAAGGACTCGGGACTGTCCACGGGCGACATCGACCATGTGGTGCTGGTGGGCGGGTCGACCCGCATGCCGGTCATCCAGGAGCTGGTGCAGTCTCTGACCGGCAAGGAGCCGCACAAGGGTGTGAACCCCGACGAGGTGGTGGCTGTGGGCGCGGCGGTCCAGGCCGGCGTGCTCAAGGGCGAGGTCAAGGATGTCCTGCTGCTCGACGTCACCCCCCTGTCGCTCGGCATCGAGACCAAGGGCGGTGTCATGCACCGGCTCATCGAGCGCAACACCACTATCCCGACCAAGCGGAGCGAGGTGTTCACCACCGCCGACGACAACCAGCCGTCCGTAGAGGTCCACGTGCTCCAGGGTGAGCGCGAGATGGCTCAATACAACAAGACGTTGGGCAAGTTCCAGCTCGTCGACCTGCCGCCCGCCCCCCGGGGCGTGCCCCAGATCGAGGTCACTTTCGACATCGACGCCAACGGAATCGTCCACGTCTCGGCCAAGGATCGGGCCACCGGCAAGGAGCAGTCGATGACCATCACCGGCCAGTCGCAGCTGCCCAAGGACGACATCGAGCGCATGGTGAAGGACGCCGAGGCCCACGCCGAGGACGACCGCCGCCGTCGCGATGAGGCCGAGGTCCGCAACAACGCCGACTCGCTGGTGTACCAGACCGAGAAGCTCCTCCGCGAACAGGGCGAGAAGTTCCAGGGCGACGAGAAGGACAAAGTCGAGTCCGCTCTCTCGAGCCTCAAGGAGGCCCTGGGCGGCTCCGATGTCGAGGCCATCAAGACGGCGACCGACACGCTTCTCACCGCCAGCCAGTCGTTCAGCCAGCGCCTCTACGAGGAGGCGTCCCAGGCGGATGCCGGCTCAGCCGGGTCGACGACAGCCGGTGGCGCCGACGAGGGGTCGGACGACGAGGTGGTTGACGCCGAGATCGTCGACGACCAGGCGTAACCGGCTATGGCCGGCCGCGATCGGGAATCGCCCGAGGAGTCAATCGAACCGCAGCCGGGCAACGCGGCGGTCGCTGGTCGCGGCGCCGCTGGCCCGGCGGCTGCCGCCTGGGCCACGGGCGAGGAAAACGAGGACGGCACGCTCGTCGATGTTGCCGACCTGGTGGCCGGCGACGCCCCCGCCGGCGCTGACGCTGGAGAGCCCGACCCAGAGAGTGTCGAGGAGGAGGACCCCGTGAATGTGGCCCTCGCCGAGCGCGACGAATACCTCGATTCGCTTCGCCGACTGCAGGCGGAGTTCGAGAATTACCGCAAGCGGGTCACGAGCCAACAGGCCGAGCAGGCGGCGCGTGTCGCCGGGCTGCTCGTGGACAAGCTGCTGCCCGTCCTCGACACCCTCGACCTCGCCGTGCAGCACATCGGTGACGCGGACTCGGCCGACGGGAAGGCGCTCGTGGCTTCCGGCAACCAGCTCCACGGGGTCCTGGCCAAGGAGGGCCTCGAGCGCATCGACCCTTTGGGTGAGGTGTTCGACCCCAACGCCCACGAGGCGGTGGGACACGTGCCCGCCGACGAAGAGGAGTCGGCGGACGACGACGGGGACGGCCCGGTCCCCAAACCGGTGGTGGCCCAGGTGATGCGGCCGGGATACCGGTGGAAGGGGGCGGTGCTCCGCCCGGCGATGGTGACGGTCCGCGGCTGATCCATGCCGCTTGATGGCGCCGGCACCGGCCGTACCGGCCGGTCGGCTCGGCACGAAGACGTGATTGAAGGACGATGGCGAAGGCGAGGGACGGCACACCGTGGCGCCGCAGCGTGAATGGTTCGAGAAGGACTACTACAAGACCCTTGGTGTGCCGAACACGGCGTCGGCCAAGGAGATCACGAGCGCCTACCGCAAGCTGGCCAAGAAGAACCATCCGGACACCAACCCCGGCAAAGAGGAAGCGTTCAAGGAGATCAGCGCGGCCTATGACGTCCTCGGTGACGCCGACCGGCGTAAGGAGTACGACGAGGTTCGGGCCCTCGGCCCCATGGCTGGTGGCTTTCCCGGCGGCTTCGGTGGTGGCGGCGGCACCACCTTCCGGGTCGACGACGTCGGCGACCTGGGCGACCTCTTTGGCGGTTTGTTCGGACGGGGCCGCCGCGGAGGTGGAGGTGGCGGTGGGACCGGCCCCCAGCGCGGCGCCGATGTAGAAGCAGAACTGCAGCTCTCCTTCGAGGACGCCGTCAAGGGGATCACCACGTCGGTCAACGTGACGACCGACGTGCGCTGCCATACCTGCCACGGTTCGGGGGCGGCTCCCGGGACCCAGCCCATGACCTGTCCCCAATGCGGCGGCACCGGCACCCTCCAGGACAACCAGGGACTGTTCTCGCTCAGCCAGATCTGCCCCCGTTGCGGGGGCCGGGGCACGATCATCGGCACCCCCTGCCCGACCTGCCATGGGACGGGGAACGAGCGGCGCAACCGCTCGGTCAAGGTACGCATCCCACCCGGCGTCGAGAACGGTCAACGCATCCGGGTGAAGGGCCGGGGCGCAGCCGGGCGAAACAGCGGGCCGAGTGGCGACCTCTACGTGGTGGTGCGCGTCACCGGCCACAGCACCTTCGGGCGACGCGGCCGCAACTTGACGCTCACTGTGCCCGTCGCCTTCGCCGAGGCCGCGCTGGGCACCACTCTCACCGTGCCCACCCTGGGCGACCCGGTCACCCTCAAGGTGCCGGCCGGTACACCGTCGGGGCGGACCTTCCGGGTGAAGGGCCGGGGGGTGCCCGGCGACAAGAAGCGCGGCAGTGGTGACCTGCTCGTCACCGTCGAAGTGGCGGTCCCGGCCAAGTTGTCCAAGGAACAGCGTGCCGCCATTGAGCGGCTCACCGAGGTGCTCGAACCGCCGGCCCGGGCGGTTTCCGAGGCGGGTGCGTCATGACGGCCGACGAACGTCAGCGCCGGGCGGTGTACGTGATCTCGGTGGCTGCCGAGCTTGTCGGCGTGCACCCCCAGACGCTGCGCGTCTACGAGCGCAAAGGCCTCCTCGACCCCATCCGCACAAGCGGCGGCAGTCGACGTTTCAGTGACGAGGACTTGGCTCGGTTGCGCCGCATCCAAGACCTGACTGCCGGCGGCCTCAACCTGGAAGGCGTGCGCCGGGTGCTCGACCTCGAGGCCGAGATCGAACGGCTGAAGGTCGAGCTCGAGGTGACTCGGGCCGAGGTCAGGGAGGCCGTGGCCTCTACCCACCGCGAGCACCGCCGTGAGCTCGTGCCTCTCCAACCCATCCCCCTGTCCACCACCGGTCCTATCCGGCGGAGCCCCGAACGACGAAGCCCCGAACGACGGAGCCCCGAACGACGGAGCCCCGAACGACGAGGAGGAACTTCCTCATGACCATCAACCCCGACCGCTGGACCCTCAAGACCCAAGAGGCCTTCTCCACCGCCGTCGAGCGGGCCCGGGCGGCCAACAACCCCGAAGTCACGCCCGACCACGTGCTCGCCGCGGTGCTGGCCCAGCCGGACGGGATCGCCGGGCCCATCCTCGAGCGCCTCGGTGTCGAGCCCTCGGTCGTTCGCGCCCGGATCGATGCCGACCTCTCGCGGCTACCCCACGCGGTGGGCGGTGCCGAGCCCGGCATCAGCCCGTCATTGCGCGACGTGTTGACCGAGGCCGACTCGATGCGCACCGACATGGGCGACGAATACCTCTCGGTCGAGCATCTCTTGCTGGCCATGGCCGACCGACTCGGGGTTGACCGCGACCAGTTGCTCTCCGCCTTGCGCGACGTGCGGGGCAGCCACCGGGTGACGAACCAGAACCCGGAGGAGACGTTCCAGGCCCTCGAACGATACGGGCGGGACCTCACGGCCCTGGCCCGGCAGGGGAAATTGGACCCGGTCATCGGCCGGGACGAGGAGGTGCGCCGGATCATCCAGGTGCTATCGCGCCGGACCAAGAACAACCCGGTGCTCATTGGAGAGCCGGGGGTGGGCAAGACGGCCATCGTCGAGGGCCTGGCCCAACGCATCGTCGAGGGCGACGTCCCCGAGGGCCTCAAGGGCAAGCGGGTCATCGGCCTCGACCTCGGTTCCATGGTGGCCGGGGCCAAGTATCGGGGTGAGTTCGAGGAGCGGCTGAAGGCCGTCCTGAAGGAGATCACCGATGCCGAGGGCGAGATCATCACCTTCATCGACGAGCTCCACACGCTGGTGGGAGCGGGCGGCGGCTCGGAGGGGGCCATGGACGCCGGCAACATGGTCAAGCCCATGCTGGCCCGCGGCGAGCTTCGCCTCATCGGGGCCACCACCCTCGACGAGTACCGCCAGTACATCGAGAAGGACGCGGCCCTCGAGCGGCGGTTCCAGCAGGTGTTCGTGGCCCCGCCGTCGGTCGAGGACACGATCGCCATCCTGCGCGGCCTGAAGGAGCGCTACGAGGTCCACCACGGGGTCCGCATCCAGGACGCGGCGCTCGTGGCCGCGGCGGTGCTGTCCGATCGCTACGTGACCGGCCGTTTCCTGCCCGACAAGGCCATCGACCTCATGGACGAGGCGGCCAGTCGCCTGCGTATCGAGATCGATTCGATGCCCACCGAGCTCGACGTGGTCACCCGACGGATCCGCCAGCTCGAGATCGAGCGCATGGCCCTCGAGAAGGAGACGGACACGGCCTCGGCCGAGCGCCTGGCCCGGCTGGACGAGGAGATGGCCAACCTCAAGGAGGAGGCGGCCGCCATGACTGCCCACTGGCAGGCCGAAAAGGAGGCCATCGCTACCATCCAGCGCCTGAAGGGCGAGCTCGAGCAACATCGGACCGAGGCTGAGCGACTGGCCCGCGACGGGGAACTGGCCCGCTCCTCGGAGATCACCTACGGCGTCATCCCCGATCTCGAGCGCCAGGTCGAGGAGGCGACGATCCGCCTCGACGAGCTGCAGAAATCCCAGCGTTTCCTCAAGGAGGAGGTCGACGCCGAGGACGTGGCCGAGGTGGTCAGCCGCTGGACGGGCGTGCCGGTGAGCCGGCTGCTCGAAGGCGAGATCGAGAAACTCGTACGCATGGAGGACGCCCTCCACGCCCGGGTGGTCGGCCAGGACGAGGCCGTGGCCGCGGTGTCGAACGCCATCCGCCGCAGTCGGGCCGGACTGTCCGATCCCGACCGCCCCATCGGCTCGTTCCTATTCATGGGGCCGACGGGGGTGGGCAAGACCGAGCTGGCCCGAGCTCTGGCTGAGTTCCTCTTCGACGACAGCCGGGCCATGGTCCGCATCGACATGAGCGAGTACTCGGAGCGCCATTCCGTGGCTCGCCTGGTCGGTGCGCCACCTGGTTACGTCGGCTACGAGGAGGGCGGCCAGCTCACCGAGGCGGTGCGTCGCCGTCCGTACGCCGTGGTTCTGCTCGACGAGCTCGAGAAGGCCCATCCCGACGTCTTCAACATCCTGCTCCAGGTGTTGGAGGACGGCCGGCTGACCGACGGCCAGGGACGGACCGTCGACTTCACCAACACCGTGCTCATCATGACGTCGAACATCCCGGGCGAGCCCATCGAGTACTTCAAGCCCGAGTTCATCAACCGCATCGATGAGATCGTGCGGTTCCACGCGCTGTCAGAAGGCGACCTCGAGCGCATCGTCGGGATCCAGTTGCAACACCTGCGCAGCCGTCTGGCTGAGCGGCGCCTGACCCTCGAGGTGACCCCGGCGGCCGAGAAGCTGCTGGCCCAGGTGGGCTACAACCCCGACTTCGGCGCCCGACCCCTCCGCCGGGCCATCCAGCGCCAGGTCGAGGACCCCTTGGCCCTGGCCCTCCTCGAAGGGCGCTATCCGGGGGGCTCGACGGTGACCGTCGACGAGCGGGACGGCGAGGTCGTCCTCGGTTGAACGGCGCCATCCCGTCGGGGTGTCGCAACCCGAAAGGGGACCTGACCAGGGATTTCCGCGAGGGGTGGAATTTCTCGAATTTCTGCTCAAGTCAGGGCCGGAGTGTGCCGATGAAACGCAAGGCGGGCGTGCGGCGTCGGCCGCCTCAGCAGAAGGCGCTCCGTAGATTTTTTTTTCGAAAAGGCCGAATTTGTCAGATTAGGCTGACAGTCGTCAGCTTAGGCTGACAAATTCGAGGGTCGGTAAAAAAAAAGTGCCTTCGCCTCCTCAGGAACGGCGAGAGCAGGCCGGCCTTGGCCTCTTCGGACCACCTCCAACGACGGATATCCCCCGGCCATCGCCACCCGTAAGCGAACGTTGACACTCTCGGCGGTCCACGTGTTTCAATCAACGCGGAACGGGGCACGTCGGGGCTCTGACCGACCCGGCGGCCCACTGACATGAACGTCGCCGAGAAACCCGGCGACCAAGGATGGAGATCCTCATGAACGGTCGAGTAGGCCTTCGACGCCGTCAACCAGCGGGCTTCGGGAGCCGGCCTGTCGTTCGGCTGGCCGCGCTGACCATCGTGGCCGTAGCGGCGATGCTGGTGGCAACGGTGACCCTGGTCGCCACCGGTGGCCCGGCCGCACCGGCATCATTGAACTACGTGTCGCTGGGTGACTCCTATACGGCGGGTGCCGGCATTCTGCCGTTGTCGCCGGGCATCTCGCCGCTCTGCCTGCAGACGACGCTGAACTATCCACACCTGGTGGCGTCGGCCGAGGGCTACAACCTCACCGACGTGAGTTGCTCGGGGGCCACCTCGGGCGACATGACCACCTCGCAGTACCCCGGTGTGACTCCGCAGTTCAACGCCCTCTCCAGCTCCACCAACGTGGTAACCGTGGGCATCGGCGGCAACGACAACGACCTCTTCGTGAGCGCCCTCGTCGACTGCGCGCTCTTGGATGTCGGTGATTTCCTCAACATCGGCGCGCCGTGCAAGGCCGTCTACGGCAACACATGGTCCAACGACATCACGAGCGACGCGCCCACCATCGACGGCGTGCTCCAGGGGATCCACGCCCTCGCACCGGGGGCGAAGGTACTGATGGTCGGCTACCCGGACATCCTGCCCCAGAGCGGGAACTGCTATCCCACGATCCCGCTCACGACCGGGGACACCGCCTACCTGAACGGGGTGGAGGAGCAGCTCAACTCGATGCTTGCCGCCCAGGCGGCGGCCAACGGCGCCACCTTCGTGAACACCTTCACCCCATCCATCGGGCACGACGCCTGTAAGTCGGCCAACGTGCGATGGGTGAACCCGATCATTCCGAGCGGAGGCGGGATATCGGTCCACCCCAACCCGACCGGCGAGTCGGAGATGGCCCTCTTCGTCGAAGCCGACCTCTGATCGGAGGGGCAAGCCGCCAGAAGTGGGCATGAGTGCCACGGGCTGGGGTGGCAAACTCCGGCCCCTGCGGGCCCTCCCACGGGGCGGGGTACATTGGTGCGTAATCCGCTTCATGACGGAGGAGTGACGCGTGCCCGCAACCGTGGTCGTCGGGACCCAGTGGGGCGACGAGGGCAAGGGCAAGCTGTCGGATCTCCTGGCCAAGGAGATGGAGATGGTCGTCCGCTACCAGGGCGGCCACAACGCCGGCCACACCATCGTGGTCAATGGCGAGGTCTTCGCCCTCCAGCTCGTGCCGAGCGGCATCCTCTACGACCACATCACGCCGGTCATCGGCAACGGGGTGGTCGTCGATCCCACGGTGCTCCTGGACGAGCTCGACACACTGACCCAAAAGGGCGTCGATACCTCGCGACTCGTGGTGTCGGGCAACGCCCATCTGGTCATGCCCTACCACCAGGAGCTCGACCGCCTCACCGAGCGCTACTTGGGCAAGAACAATCTGGGCACGACGAAACGCGGCATCGGGCCGGCCTACGCCGACAAGTCGTCACGGGTCGGCCTGCGGGTCCAGGACCTCTTCGACGCCAAGATCTTCCGCCAGAAGCTCGACGTCGTCCTGAAGGAGAAGAACGCCGTCCTGGCCAAGGTGTACAACCGGTTGCCCATCTCGGCTGACGACATCTGCCGCCGCTACCTCGACGAGCTCGCTCCCCGGATCGAGCCGATGGTGGCCGATACCGTGGGCCTGGTCCACGAGGCTCTCGACCGCGGAGCCCATGTCCTGCTCGAGGGAGCCCAGGCCACCTTCCTCGATCTCGACCACGGCACCTATCCCTTCGTGACCTCGTCCAACCCCGTGGCCGGTGGTGCCTGTACAGGCGCCGGGATCGGCCCGCGCTACATCAGCGACGTGGTGGGCATTGCCAAGGCGTACGTGACCCGGGTGGGCAGCGGCCCGTTCCCGACCGAGCTCACCGACGAGGTGGGTGACACGCTCGTCGAGCTCGGCCACGAGTACGGGGTCAACACGGGACGGCGACGCCGGCCCGGTTGGTTCGACACGGTCATGCTGCGCCAAGCGGTACGCCTCAACTCGCTCTCCGAGGTTGCCCTGACCAAGCTCGACGTGCTCGGCGCCTTCGACACGGTCAAGGTGTGTACCGCCTACGAGCTCGACGGGGAGCGCTTCTCCTATCTCCCCTACCACCAGTCGGTGCTCCACCGGATCACTCCCATCTACGAGGAGCTGCCCGGGTGGCGGACCGACATCTCGGAAGCCACCGAGCTCGGTGACCTGCCGCAGGCGGCCCGCGACTACGTGCGTTTCTTGGCCGAGCAGATCGGGGTCCCCGTGCGTCTGGTGGGGGTTGGTCCCGGTCGCGAGCAGTACGTGCACTTCGCCGCATGAGCGGCGGCGACGGCGGGACACCGGCGGGGACCATCCGCCGGGCATGCGTGGTGGGGTCGGGCGGCCGTGAGCACGCCCTCGCCCTCGCCCTCGGGCGGACGGCGGACGTGGTCGTCATTCCTGGTAACCCGGGGATCGAGGGGCGGACGCCGGAGGGGCACACCCTCGAATCGGTGGCCGGCTCGGTGGACGACGCCGGCGCCATTGCCCGGATGGACGCCGACCTCTTCGTTATCGGTCCCGAGGCCCCGTTGGTCGACGGCCTGGCCGACCGCCTGCGGGCCGAGGGCCGGCTGGTGTTCGGCCCCGGAGCCGACGGCGCCCGCCTCGAGGGGTCAAAGGCGTTCATGAAGGAAGTGCTGGCCGCGGCCGGGGTCCCCACTGCTCATTTCGAGGTCTTCGACGAACCGGGACCGGCCCGCTCCTATCTGCGTGACCAGCCTGGCCCCTGGGTCATCAAGACCGACGGGCTGGCTGCCGGCAAGGGCGTCCTCGTCACGTCGTCGCGGGCCGAGGCGGAGGCCGACATCGAGGCCAAGCTCTCGGGCCGGGCCTTCGGCGCTGCTGGGCGGCGCATCGTGGTCGAGGAAGGGCTCACCGGCGTCGAGTGCTCCTTGCTCGTGCTGTGTGACGGGAGCCGCATCGCCGCGCTGGCGCCGGCCCAGGACTTCAAGCGGGTGGGCGACGGCGACACCGGGCCCAACACCGGGGGCATGGGCGCCTACTCGCCGGTGCCCTTCGTGGAGGACGCCGGGGCCGAGGCGCTGGCCGAGGTGACTGTGGCCCCCCTCGTGGCCGAGCTCCGCCGCCGCGGCATCGACTACCGCGGGGTGCTCTACGCCGGCCTCATGCTCACCGCCTCGGGACCGAAGGTGCTCGAGTTCAACGTGCGCTTCGGCGACCCCGAGACCCAGGTCGTCCTGCCCCGCTTCGTCGGCGACCTGACGGCCACCCTGGCCCAGGTGGCGTCTGGCGACCTGCGCACCGTGCCCACCATCAGAGACCAGGCAGCGGTGTGTGTGGTCATGGCCGCCGAGGGCTATCCGGGGTCGCCGCGGCGGGGTGACCCCATCAGCGGCGTGCCCGAGGCGCAGTCCTTGGACGGGGTCACGGTCTTCCACGCCGGCACCGGCCTTGACGCCGGCCGTTTGGTGACGGCCGGGGGGCGGGTCCTCGGCGTGACCGGTGTCGGGCCGACATTGGTCGAGGCTCGCCGTCGTGCCTACGCCGGCGTGGGGTCCATCCGGTGGCCCGGTGCCCGCTACCGGACCGACATTGCCCTGGCCGCTACCGAACCGGCGACGGCGGCGGCGGCGACGGCGACGGCGACGGGGGCGTGGGTGGTTGCGCCATGATCCCGCGCTACTCGCCACCGGCCATGGCCGCGCTGTTCACCGACGAGGCGCGCTTGGCTGGCTGGCTCGAAGTCGAGCTGCTGGCCACCGAGGGGTGGGCCGACATCGGGGAGGTGCCGCGTTCGGCGGCGGAGGCCTGTCGCAGCCGGGCACCCAAGGTCGACGCCGCCTTCGTCGAGGCCGTGGCCGAACGGGAGCTGGCGACCGACCACGACGTGGCCGCCTTCGTCGACGTCGTCCAGGCTGCCATCGGCCAGCCCGAAGGCTCGTGGATCCACTACGGGCTCACCTCCTCCGACGTGGTCGACACCGCCCTCTGCGCCACCCTCACCCGGGCCGCCGACCAGTTGTTGGTGGCGTCGAGGCGGCTGGTGGCGGCGTGCAGGCAGCGGGCCACCGAGAGCATCGACCTCCCCATCGTGGGCCGCACCCACGGCATGCACGCCGAACCGAGCACCTACGGCACCAAGTTCGCCCTGTGGGCCCTCCAGGCCGATCGCGACCGCCAGCGCCTCGAGGCGGCCCGGGTGAGGGTGGCGGTGGGGAAGTTGTCGGGAGCCGTGGGGACCTATTCGAACATCGACCCTCGGGTCGAGGCTCACGTCTGCCGGGCTCTGGGCCTCGTCCCGATACCGGCCACCCAGGTGGTGGCGCGTGACCGGCACGCCGAGTACCTCTGGGCCTGCGCCTCGGTCGGCGCCACCGTCGAGGCCATCGCCACCGAGGTCCGCCTCCTGGCCCGCAGCGAGGTCGGCGAGGTCGAGGAGCCGTTCAAGCCCGGCCAGAAGGGCAGCTCGGCCATGCCCCACAAGCGCAACCCGGTCTTGGCCGAGCGCCTGTGCGGGCTCGCTCGGGTTCTGCGCGGCTACCTGGTGAGCGGCCTCGAGGACGTGGCCCTCTGGCACGAGCGGGACATCTCCCACAGCTCGGTCGAGCGGATCGTCCTGCCCGACGCCAGCATGCTCGCCCTCTATGTGCTGGAGAAGGCCGCCTATCTCGTGGAAGGTCTCGTGCTCCATCCCGAACGGGCCAAAGAGACGCTCACCGGCGGCAGCTTCGGCCTCGTCTTCAGCCAGTCGGTGCTCCTCGCCCTGGTGGCGGGCGGGCTGTCCCGGGACGACGCCTACCGCATCGTCCAACGCGACGCCCGACGCGCCTCCGAGGAGCGGCGGGCGTTCCGGTCGGTGCTGGAGGAGGATGAGGAGGTCACGCTGTCTGCCGCCGAGCTCGACGAAGCCTTCGACCTGGCGCGTACGCTGCGCCACGTGCACCGGTTCACCGACGCTTTGGAGGAGCTCGCACCATGACGGCAACCCACCACGAACCGCTGACCCTCGTCCGAACGGGCAAGGTCCGGGAGCTCTACGACGCCGGCGACGATCGTCTGTTGATGGTCGCCTCCGACCGCATGTCCGCCTTCGACGTGATCATGGACGAGCCCATCCCCGACAAGGGTCGGGTACTCACGGCCATGACCGCCTACTGGCTGGAGGCGCTCTCTGACCTGGCCCCGAACCATCTCCTCACCGCCGATGTGGCTGAGTTCCCCGAGGGGGCGGCCGCCCTGCCCGGCGGGCTCGGGGCGCTGGCCGGCCGTTCGATGCTCGTGCGCCGGGCCGAGATGCTGCCCATCGAGTGCATCGTCCGCGGCTACCTGGCCGGTTCGGCCTACAAGGAATACGAGCGTGACGGCACGGTTCACGGAGTATCCATGCCCAAGGGCCTGCGCCACGCCGAACGGCTGCCCGAGCCCATCTTCACTCCATCCACCAAGGCCCCGGGGCCCGACGGCCACGACGTCAACATCGGCATGGAAGAGGCGGCCGAACTGGCCGGCCGCCGGGCGGCGGAGGCGGCCGCCGAGCTGTGCCTCGCCGCCTACAACCGGGCGGCGGCCCGGGCCGAGGAGCAGGGCATCATCATCTGTGACACGAAGTTCGAGCTCGGCTACATCGACGGGGCCTTGTCCCTGTGCGACGAGGTGCTGACCCCCGACTCTTCCCGGTTCTGGCCGGCCGACGACTGCGCGCCGGGCACCAACCCGCCGTCCTTCGACAAGCAGCCGCTGCGCGACTGGCTGGAGAAGCAGCCCTGGGACAAGAAGCCGCCGCCGCCGGCCCTCCCCGACGAGATCGTTGTCGCCACCTCGCGCCGCTACGTCGACGCCTACGAGCGAGTCTGTGGTCGCCAGCTGGCCGACTGGTACGGGTCCTGAGGGATGCCGCCCGCCCGGTTCTCGGTGACGGTGGAAGTGCAGCTGCGCCACGGGATCGCCGACCCCCAGGGCGCGACCATCGAGCGGGCCCTGCCCGCGCTCGGGGTGAGCGGGGTGAGTGGCGTGCGGGCCGGCAAGTCGTTCCGCTTCGACGTCGATGCCGACAACCGGGAGGAGGCGCTGTCCCGAGCCCGCCTGCTGGCCGATCGCCTGCTGGCCAATCCGGTCATCGAGGAGTCGTCGGTGACCGTGCAGGGCGGCGGCCCCGGGTGACCGGACGACAAGTGACCGGACGACGTCGGACTCATGTGCCGGCGGACGGCGCCTGATGGCCCGCGTCGGTGTCGTCGTCTTCCCGGGATCGAACTGCGAGCACGACGCCGTCCTGGCTCTTTCCCGCCTGGGGGCCGATGCCGGGCTCGTCTGGCACGGTGCGACCTCGGTGTCCGGTTACGACGCCCTGGTCCTTCCCGGAGGGTTCGCCCACGGGGACTACGTGCGCCCCGGGGCCATTGCCCGGTTCTCCCCGGTCATGGAGGCCGTGGGCCGTTTCGCCGCCGACGGGGGTCCGGTGGTCGGGATCTGCAACGGCTTCCAGGTCCTGTGCGAGGCCGGCCTCCTGCCAGGAGCCCTGCAGAAGAACCGCGGCCTGCGGTTCCTGTGCGCCACGGTCACGGTGCGGGTGGAGTCGACCGGTTCGGTCCTCACCGACGGGGTCTCCGTCGGCACCGAGCTGCGCATCCCGGTCAACCACTTCGAGGGCAACTACACCTGCGACGACGCCACCGCGGCGGCGCTACGGGCCGACGGACGCGTGGTGCTGCGCTACGTGGACAACCCCAATGGATCGGTTGACGACATCGCCGGGGTGTGCAACGAGGCCGGAAACATTGTCGGCCTCATGCCCCACCCGGAGCGGGCGTCGGACCCGCTGCTGGGATCGGCCGACGGCAACGTGCTGCTCGGCGCGTTGCTGGCGTCCGTCGGTGCCGGGGCCGCAACCGACGTCGGGGCCGCCTGAACCGTCCGCTCAGCTGCGGGTCCGAGGGATCTTGGCGTTCTGGAGGACGGAGGCGCTCACGCCAACGGTCCGCCATGCTGAGTAGGAGATGCCTTTGCGCTCGCCGTAGGGGCGGGCGACCTTGACGAACGCCTTCTCGAGGGCGCCGATGTCGACCTTGTCGCCAGTGTGGGCCAGCTCTGACTGGAGACGCTGCTTCTCCTCCACCAGGTGGAGGCGCGTCAGCGGGTCGGCCGTCGGCATGCTGGTCTCGATGGTGGTGAGCCGGCGACGTATCGAGTCCGGCGTCCGCTTCCGGCCCCGCCGTGGCTTGGTCGACTCCAGCGCCTCGAGGTACTGGCGCACGATCCGCCCCTCTTCTCGGCCTTTGGCCAGTGCCGCCTTGTGAGACTCGGACATCTGCGTCTTCTTACGGGATTTCGTCACTGTGTTCGGGGACATGCCCTGAGCCTTTCACTCGGAAGGATTTTGGGCAACTTGCCGTCCTGATTCCTTCTCATTTGTCCTCATTCGCCAGATTGATGGATGAGGCGTCGGTGCCATTAGAAGGCCCCGCGCGTCGGATCTTCAGGCGGCCCATTGGCGTGAGCGGATCGGCAGCTCCCTTGGACACCCCAAGCTCACAGCCATTCCACCTCCAGGCATCGGCCGACGTGGGTCAATCGCATCCCCGTGAGAGGGTCGAATCCATCGGGTGTCGAGACCCGCGCCAGGAGCGAGACGATCGATGTGGACACCTGAGTCGATCCCCTCCGAAGACATGCGAACGGCGAGGTCTAGTCGGCCGCCGGTAGCCAAAAAGGATGCCGGTCAGGCGGTGTCCAATGGCCGGCCTGGTCCCCCGCGCTCTCGGCCATCAAGGCCGTGATGACGGTGGTGGGTTGTGGGCTGTCCGCCGGCCCGGCATCCGGCAATGGCAGGCCGGCGGATCCTCCCGAGCGGACAAAGGGCGGGGCCGGGGCCGAGGTGCACGATGCGGTGGCCGGTACGCTCGGCCGCATATGGAGGCAAGCAAATCGGCCGATGTGGCGACGACCGTGCTCGACGACGACCTCCATCGTGCCCTCGGCCTGACCGACGGCGAGCGTGACGAGGTGGAAGCGGTCCTGGGCCGACCTCCCAACCCGCTCGAGCTCGCCCTCTTCGGGGTCATGTGGAGCGAGCACTGCTCCTACAAGTCGTCCCGCCTTCATCTCCGACGCCTTCCCACCGAGGCGCCTCACGTGCTCGTAGGTCCCGGGGAAAATGCCGGCGTCATCGACGCCGGCGACGGCATTGCCGTAGCCCTGCGGATCGAGAGCCACAACCATCCCTCGGCCATCGAGCCATACCAGGGGGCAGCCACCGGCGTAGGGGGCATCCTGCGAGACATCTTCACCATGGGGGCTCGACCCATCGCCGTCATGGACCCGCTCTTCTTCGGCGACGTTCGTGAGCCGCGCCAGCGGTGGCTCATCGAAGGAGTGGTGAGCGGCATCTCCGGCTACGGGAACTCGGTGGGCGTGCCCACGGTGGGCGGCGAGCTCACCTTCGACCGGTGCTATGCCCACAATCCGCTTGTGAACGTGCTCTGTCTCGGCGTCCTGCCCAAGGAGCGGCTGGTGCTCGCTCGGGCAACGGGTGTCGGCAACCTGGCCGTCCTGCTCGGATCGACCACCGGGCGCGACGGGATCGGTGGCGTGAGCGTGCTTGCCTCGGCCGGCTTCGGCGACGGTCAGGAAGCGGACGGCGCCGCCGAGGCCGCCAAGCGACCGAGCGTCCAGGTTGGGGACCCCTTCGAGGAGAAGCGACTCATCGAGGCGTGCCTGGAGCTGCTCGACGCCGGGTTGGTGGTGGGCATTCAGGACTTGGGCGGGGCCGGGCTGGCTTGCGCCACCAGCGAGACCGCCGCCCGGGGTGGGACGGGCATGGACGTCGATGTGATGGCCGTGCCCCGCCGGGAGCCGGGGATGGAGCCGGCCGAAGTCATGACCTCGGAGAGCCAGGAGCGGATGCTGGCCATCGTCGCCCCGGAGAATCTGGTCCAGCTGGAGGAGGTGTGCCGCCGGTGGGAGGTGCGCTCGGCGGTGGTCGGCCGGGTCACCGAGCCCGCAAGTGGCGAGCCCGGCCGGTTGCGGGTGCTCGACGGGTTCGACGGTGCCGTTCTGGCCGACGTGCCGGCCGCCGCCCTGAGCGAGGACGCCCCCCTCTATCACCGCCCGATCAAACCCCCCGGTGACCACGAGGCGCGCGCCGCCGACGACCCCGGCAGTCTGGCGCCGCCCTCGGACTGCGGGGCCGATCTGCTCGGGTTGCTCAGTGATCCCGCCTGGATCTATCGCCAGTACGACCACCAGCTGTTCCTCAACACGGTTGAGCCACCGGGGGGCGACGCTGCCGTTCTCCGTCTGGCCGCGCCCGGCCTCCCCACTTCTGAGCGCGGCCTCGCACTCACCACCGATTCAAAACCGGCGGCTTGTTCGATCGACCCGCGAGCGGGCACGGCCGCCACGGTGGCCGAGTCGACCCTCAACCTGGCCTGCACCGGAGGCCGGGCGGTGGCCGTCGTCAACTGCCTCAACTTCGGCAATCCCGAGCACCCCGAGGTCATGTGGCAGCTGTCGGAGGCCATCGACGGCATGGCCGGGGCCTGCAGTGCCTTCGACCTGCCCGTCGTCGGCGGCAATGTAAGCCTCTACAACGAGAGCGCGGGACGGGACATCGACCCCACGCCGGTCATCGGCGCCCTCGGGCTCATCGACCGGCTTGTCGCCCCGCCCCCCGGCGTTGGCCTCGTCGCCGGCGGCACCCTGGTACTGCTGGACGCCAGCGCCGTCGCTTCGACGGCGTCAGCGACCGCCACCGCCACCGGGCGGTCGAGCCGGCCCTCACTCGCCGGATCGCGCTGGGCCGTCGAGTGCCGGGGCCACCGCAACGGCCGGTTGCCGGCGCTCGACCTGGTCGGCCATGCGCGGTTGGTGGAGTTCGTCCAGGGTCTCGTGGCCGAGACGCTGGCCGGTGGTGAGGAGCTCATCGACGGCATCCACGACGTCTCCGGTGGGGGCCTCGCCATCACCTTGGCCGAGATGGTGGTGAGCTCTGGCATCGGTTGCCGGGTAGCCGGTGTGGCCGACCACCACGAGCTGTTCACCGAGGCGCCATCCCGGGTGGTGGTGTGCACGACGCGTCACAACGAGCTCGTCTCGAGGGCGGCCGAGGCCGACGTTGGCTTCCGGGTGCTGGGCGAGGCCGGTGGTGACCGCCTCGTAGTCGAGGGACTGGTCGACCTCTCGGTCAGGGACGTGGTCGACGCCGGGCGGAGCCGACTGCCCGCTGTTCTCGACGAGCTGGCCCCGGCCGTGGCTGACGACACCGAGCCCTGAGTCAGGCCGCGGCCGCCGACACCGAGCCCCAAGTCAGGCCGCGGCCGCCCGCTCGACCAGTTGGTCGAGCACTCGGTCCGGCACCCGCAGGTCGCCGGTTCCGGTGCCGACGGCCAGGTCGGGCTTGTGGGTGCCGTGGTAGTCGGAGCCGCCGGTGGCGACCAGGCCGAAGCGCTGGGCGAGGTTGGCGAGGCGGGCGCGCTCGTCGGGCGAATAGCGACCGTAGGTGCACTCGATCCCGCCGAGGCCCTCAGCGGCCAGCCGGCCGATGGTCGCCGACAGCTCGTCCCACTCGAGCCCGCAGCTGAGCGGGTGGGCGATGACGGCCACACCACCGGAGCGGCGGGCCAGGTCGATGACATCGGAGGCCGTGACCCGGGCCTTGCTCACATAGGCGAGCCGTCCGTTGGCCAGGTAGCGGTCGAAGGCTTCGTCCATCGAGCCGACGGCACCGGCCTTGACCATGGCCGCGGCGAAGTGGGGACGGCCGACGCCGGCCTCGCTGCCCGCCTCGGCCACCACGTCCTCGTAGGAGATGGGAACGCCGAGGTCGATCAGGCGCTCGGCCAGACGAGCGTTGCGTGTGCGCCGGTCGGCGCGCAGCCGGTCGAGCTCCTCCCCGAGGGGAGTGTCTCGGTCGTGGACGAGATAGACGAGGACGTGGAGGCCGCCGGTGCCGAGGGGCACGCAGGACACCTCGCAACCGGGCACGAGCGTAAGACCGAGTTCGTCAGCCCGCCTTGCCGCGGCAGGCAGGCCCTCGAGCGAGTCGTGGTCGGTCAGGGCCACGGCCGAGCAGCCGACCTCGGACGCCAGCTCGACGATACGAGCGGGAGGGTCCGTCCCGTCCGACACGAGGGAGTGGGTGTGCAGATCGATCACCGCCGGCGACGCTACTGCGACGTTGTCACCGCACCTCATGGGCCGAGAGCGCGGCCGGGCCAGCCTGGCCGGCAGTGCCGGGAACCGAGCCAGGAGGCCGGCCTCCGTCCGCCCCGTTAGAGTGGGTTTCGGGAGCAATGCGAGTCCCCGACCATCCAGTGGAAGCCACCATTCCGAGGCGAGCGGCGACACACCCATGATGGAAGCCAGGGAAGCATGCGGAGTCTTCGGGGTCTACGCCCCGGGTCGGCCCGTTGCCCATCTCACCTTCGACGGGATCTACGCCCTCCAGCACCGTGGCCAGGAGTCGGCCGGGATGGCGGTGAGCGACGGCGAGGCCATCACCGTGATGAAGGACATGGGTCTCGTCACGGCCGTCTTCGACGAGCGCCGCCTGTCCGGGCTCCGCGGCCACCTGGCCATCGGCCACACCCGGTACTCGACGGCCGGGTCGAGCGATTGGCAGCACGCCCAACCGGTCTTCCGAGGAGTCGGTCGGGCCGGGTTCGGCCTCGCCCACAACGGCAACCTGACCAACACCACCGACCTCGGCATAACCGCCGGCATGTTGCCGGGGATGGCGTCGTCCGACAGCGACCTCATCGCTGAGCTCCTGGCCCAGGCCTACCCTCCCGAAGGCCCGCAGGCGGTGGCCCAACCCGACGACCTGGAACGAGCGCTGACCGCCGTGCTGCCCACTCTCGAAGGCGCCTTCTCGCTCGTCCTCCTCGACGCCGACCGGGTGATCGGCGTGCGCGACCCGAACGGGTTCCGGCCGATGTGCCTGGGCCGCTTGGAAAGCACCACCGAATGGCCGGCCGGGTGGGTCCTGGCCTCGGAGTCGCCGGCGCTCGATGTCATCGGGGCCACCTTCATCCGCGAGCTCGAGCCGGGCGAGATGGTGGTCATCGACGCCAGCGGTGTGGCCTCGCGGCGGCCCTTCGCCGAGGAACGCATCGACCCCAAGCTCTGCATCTTCGAGTTCGTCTACTTCGCCCGTCCCGACACCACCCTCTACGGCAACGAGGTCCACGGCGCCCGTCGGCGCATGGGACGCCTGCTCGCTACTCAGTCACCGGTGTCGGCCGACATGGTGATGGGGGTCCCCGATTCGGGCGTGCCGGCGGCTGAGGGCTATGCCTTCGAGTCTGGCATCACCTACGGCCAGGGCCTGGTCAAGAACCGCTACATCGGGCGCACGTTCATCGCTCCCACCCAAGCCGAGCGGTCGATCAATGTGCGCCGCAAGCTCAACCCACTGCGCGAAAACATCGCCGGCAAGCGGCTGGTCGTCGTGGACGACTCGATCGTGCGGGGCACCACCCCGCGGGCCATGGTCACCATGCTGCGGGAGGCGGGAGCACGCGAAGTCCACTTGCGGATCTCCTCCCCACCGTTCAAGTGGCCGTGCTTCTTCGGCATCGACACACCCGATCGCAGCGAGCTGCTGGCGGCCACGATGTCTCGTGCCGAAATGGCCGAGTACCTGAACGTCGACTCGCTCGACTACCTCACCATCGAGCACCTCTTCGAAGCCGTGAACGCCCCCGGAGCCGGGTTCTGTGACGCCTGCATGACCGGCAACTACCCGGTCCGTGTCCCCAACTCCGACGAGGTCCGTCGTCGGCTCGAGCTGAAGGCCACACCCAGCAGGACCCGGGCGTGAGCCATCCCGGCTCCCCGGCGACCTACGAGTCAGCCGGGGTCGACCTCGACGCGGCCGACAAAGCGATGGCGCTGATCGGGCCACTGGCCCGGTCCACCCATCGCCCCGAGGTCCTCGCCGGTATCGGCGGCTTCGCCGGGCTCTTCGAGCTGGCCGCCGATCGGTACCGCCGGCCGGTGCTCGTGGCCTCCACCGACGGCATTGGCACGAAAAGCGTGGTCGCCCACCAGCTTGGCCGCTTCGACACGGTGGGCCGCGACCTCGTGGCCATGTGTGTCGACGACATGGTGTGCGAGGGAGCGGAGCCCCTCTTCATGCTCGACTACATCTCGGTCGGCGATCTCGACGCGGCCCAGGTCGTTGACCTCGTCACCGGAGTCGCCGACGGGTGCAGGCTGGCCGGCGCCGCCCTGTTGGGTGGTGAGACCGCCGAGCACACCGGCGTCATGGAGCCGGGGGAGTTCGACCTCGCCGGCTTCGCCGTGGGCGTGGTCGAGCGCGACAACGTGCTGGGTGCCGGTCGAGTTCGGGTCGGGGACGTGCTCGTCGGGCTCCCGTCGCCGGGTCTCCGTTGTAACGGCTACACGCTGGCCCGGCATGTGCTGTGTGAACGGGCCGGCCTGCCCCTCGAGGGCCCTGCGTGGCCCGGTGCCACCGTCACCTTGGGTGAGGAGCTGCTGCGTCCGTCGGTCATCTACACGCCGGCCGTCCGAGCGGCGATCGGCGCGTCAGAGGTCCACGCCGTGGCCCACATCACCGGGGGTGGGTTCCCCGGCAACATCCCCCGCATCCTTCCCGACGACACCCGCGCCGTGCTCGACCGGAGCACATGGGAGTTGCCAGGCATCTTCTCGGAGATCCGTCGGTTGGGCGCCGTGAGCGAGTTGGAGATGAGCCGGGTGTTCAACCTGGGCCTCGGCATGGTGATGGTGGTCGCCCAGGGCAGCGAGGGCCAGGCCATGGCCGCGGCGCGCTCGGTGGGGATCGACGCCCGGGTCGTCGGCGGAATCGAGTCGGCCGAATCCGGAGAGGTGGGTTCCGGAGCCCCCAGTAGTGAGGCGATGGCGGAGGGCAGGCTCGCCTTTGTCGGCCCGACGTTCTGGCCCGAGGACGGAGGACAGGACCTATGAACGAGCTCGTGGACCTGCCGGCCACCGACTTCGATGGGCTGCGGCGGCACCTGCTCGAGCACGCCGTAAAGCGGGGTGACTTCGTCCTCAAGTCCGGTCGCCGGAGCAACTGGTTCATCGACGCCAAGCAGACCGTATGCCGACCGGAAGCGATGTTGTTGGTGGCCGAGGGCATTCTGTCGCTCATCCCGGACGACGCAACGGCCATCGGTGGGCTGACCATGGGGGCCGACCCGGTCGCCTTCGTCACCGCCGGCGTGGCTGCCACCCGCGGCCGCATGTTGAAGGCCTTCAGCGTGCGCAAGGAGGTCAAGGACCACGGCGGCGGCGGCCGCATCGCCGGTGCGCTCGATCCCGGCGACAAAGCCGTGATTACCGAAGACGCAGTGACGCGAGGGACCTCACTCCTCGAGGCAGCCCGGGTCGTGCGAGATGCGGGTGCAACCCCGGTCCTGCTCGTCGCCGTGGTGGACCGAGGAGGGACGGTGGCGGAGATGGCCGCGGCCGAGGACATCCCCTTCCGGGCCCTGCTGAGCGCTCCGGACCTGGGATTCGAGTTCGAAGGCGGCTGACCCGGCACGTTGCCGTTGCCGTTGCCGTCAGCGAATCAGCCAGGGCCGACGAGGGTGATGGCGTCCTCGGGGCAAGCGACAACGCAGAGCCCGCACGCCCGGCACGAGTCGGCGTTGGGGGTGTAGGCCGCGACTCTCCCGTGAGCCCGAGACCGGAGCCGGCCGACGAGCCCGAGGGACTGGAAGTCCTCGTCGTCGATTCGGCGGACTTCGAAGACGTCGTTGGGGCAGACGTCGACGCAGTCACGCTTTCCCTCGCAACGGCGCAGGTCGACGACTGGCGACCACGTGCCACCTGGTGCCGAGCACCGGAGACCGGGCCGGTCGGGATCAGCCGCCGCCCGTCGCTTCTTCTCGAGGGGTGAGGGGCTTGCCACTAACGACCCTCTGTGCGGACCTCTTCGGTCGCATGCGTCCCGCCGTCCTCGTCACCGACGGCGCCGGGACCGTCGGATCCGGTCGGGCCGTCCGCCAGGAGGAGATAGATCCGCCGCCGAGTGTCGGCCAGAATCTCTTTGACCGCGTCCACCTGGTCGGAGCTGCCGGTGCGGCCGACTTGGCCAATTGCCGCTCCCACTTCGTGCATAAGACCGCCCAAGTCGTGCATGGAGCGGTCGGCGTGCCGGGCGGCCGTCTGCCAAGGGGCCGGCCCGTCGCCGATAGCGTCGGCCTCGGCTCGCCCCGTGTCGGTCAGCTTGAAGACGCGTCGCCCGTCGGCGGTGACCGCGCTCACCAGGCCCTGGTCCTCCAGAGCCTGCAGAGTCGGATAGACCGAGCCGGGGCTCGGCCGCCAGACACCGCTGCTGCGGTCGGTGATCTCGGTGATGATCTGGTAGCCGTGCATCGGCTCTTCGGCGAGCAGGGCGATGATGGCGGCCCGGATGTCGCCCCGGCCCGCCCTTCCCCCACGCCGGAACCCGGTGCCCCCGAATCCCGCTCCGCCGCCGGATCCAGGGCCACGGTGCCGGCCGAAGCCGCCGAACTCGGCCCAGTCCCGATCTCGGCCACGGCCTCGACCGCCGCCGCGTCCGCCGCTGCGGCCACGGGACTGCTCCCCCACAGGGTCACCGCGCCAGGCGGGCCCCCGGGACTGACGCCCACCTCGAGGGCGATCGCCAGGCTCTCCATTCAAACGATGAGACATTTGTTCTCCTTAGTGTCGAAATTTGTCAGGTCTCGATAGGTAACGATATATCGGCATTATAACGAGATATCTCGAAGATGCAACCACGAGCCTTAATTTTGCCGAATCTCACGCCTGATTCGGGTGGGAGGGACGAGACCGAAAAAAATCCAAGGGAAATTGGTTTGCCCTCCTAGGGGCTGGGTATCCAAAAGTCAACGGCCCGTTGAGCAATGTCCCGCCGCATTGCTCCGGGCCATTTTTTGTGCCCGGTCGGCCCCCTGTTCAATCCCGCGGGAGGCGGCCGCGTCCGTGGCGAGGCGGCGAGGCCCGCTACGGCGGGGCCCTGCGGTCTCAGGCGGCCAGGTCGAAGCGGGTTGCGGTCGGACCGAGCAGGTCGAGGAAGTTGTCGCAGTAGAAGCGCCGGCGGACGTCGTCGACAGCATCCCCGAGCGATGCCTCGAACCGTTCGATGGGTCGGCGCCCCCCTTCCACGTGCGGGTAGTCGGTGGAGAAGAGCACCACTTCAGAGCCGGCCTGCTCGATGATCCATCCGACGTCCTCCGTCGGGTAGGGCGTGAACCGCACCTGTCTGCGGACATAGTCGGCCGGTCGCATGGACAGCTGCCGTAGGCGTTCCTCGTGCCGGTAGAAGGCGTCGAAGGCCGACTCCATCTGTCGCAACCATGACGGCACCCACACCGCCCCCTGCTCGATGACCCCTATCTTCATCCTCGGGAACCGGTCGAGGACGCCGTCGAAGATCATGGTGGCGAGCGTTTGCGCCGGTGGGCCGGGGATGCCCATGTAGTCGACCGACCGGAAGTTCTCCTCACCGCCGTGGAAGTCGGGTGGGACGGGGAGCCCGTTCTTGAAGTACGAGAGGTCGATGAGGTCGCCCGTCCCTCCGACGTGGAACACGACCGGGACGCCAGCCTCCTCGGCGCGGGCCCACACCGGGTCCAACCCGATGTGGCTGTGGGAGTGGCCGGGCGGGCAACCCGACGCCACGAGGAGCGCGGCCGCGCCCATGGACAGCGCCTGGTCGGCCGCCACCGCGGCGCGGCCCATGTCGCAAAGCGGCACATACAAAGTGGGCAGCAGCCGGTGGTCGACTGAGCAGAACTCGACCATGCCACGGTTGTGAGCGGTCGCCGCCCCGTAGGCGAGGTCGAGGTCGCCGCCGTGCTCCCAGTCGCGCAGACGGCGGTTGTGGAACGTGTTGAAGATGAGTTGGCTCTCGAAGCCGAGAAGGTCGAGGGCCCGGGGTCGGTCCTCGGCCACGAAGGAGCCGGTGGCGGCAAAGTTCTTGCGCTGCATGATCTCGGCCTCGTCCTCGGCCTGCCACTCGGGGGTGGCGTGCCGCTGACGCAGCTGATCGAAGGCGGCCTCGAGGTCGCGTTGCTGCTCCTCGGGGTCGCCGGTCTGCCGGAGCTCGTTGCCCCCCGGGTAGCGGAGCACCGGTAGGCGGTCCCGGAGGTTCGAGTCGGCGTGGTCGCGCAACCAGGTGGGTGTCTCCATCAGGTGGGCGTCGGCGTCGTGGACCACTCTGCCCTCGCTGTACGGCATGGCTCCCCGCTTCCTCCCGTGCCATCGGGCCTGGCCAGATGCTCCCACGCGCCTGGGGCGGCGTGCGCAAGGGCACGAATGGTCGCTCCCCTGGGCGATGGCGTCACCGAGCCGTCGCCGCACCCCGCCCGGTCGCGCACGGCCGGTGCTCAGTGCGAGCGGACCCAGCTGGCGATGTCGGAGATGACCTGCGGGTCCACGTGCCCCGGGTGCTCGTAGTCGGCCGGCGTTGAGGGCCCGTTCCCGTCGATGAAGAGACGATCGGCTTTTGGGCAGACGTGGATGGTGACGCCGGGCCGACCGGCCAGGCCTCCCACGCCGCAAGGTTCCCGCTCGATCTCGAGAGCCGGCGTGGTGGCTGAGCAAAAGGGCGCGGAGGCGGCGACGACAATCCAGAGGCGGCATGAACTCCGAACCGAAGCGGTACCCGGAGCTACGAGTCTGCTTGGTGGTCGGGCGCGGCATCGATCCGCGGACCTCGCGCTTTTCAGGCGCGCGCTCTACCAACTGAGCTACCCGACCTCGCCCGGCGGACCGGACTAGCGGACCTGACGGGATTTGAACCCGCGACCTCCGGCTTGACAGGCCGGCGTGCACTCCAAACTGCACCACAGGTCCCCGATCGTGAAACCGTAGGGGCCCACTCACCCCCAAGCATCGAGGATGGGGACCGACTGTACCAGTGGCGTGGTGTCGGACCCGAGCCCAGAAGGGCTGGTAATCGGTCGGGCGACCCACGGCGGCTGCCCTTCTCGGCACGAGGCCGGCAGATGCCTCAAGCGGTGCGTCGCCTGTTGTCGACGTGAAATGCGGCGTGGTGGCGAACCGACGCCAGGCCGGGCAACGTCAACGCTGCACGGCGGCGGCCCACGCACCCCCAACGGGATTCGAACCCGTGTTACCGCCTTGAAAGGGCGGCGTCCTGGGCCGCTGGACGATGGGGGCTCGACCCCGATCAGGGTCGGGCGAGACTATCAGAGGGGGTCGAACTCGCCTTCGGGTCGCCCCTCGTCGGGGAGGTCGGCGGCCAACGTCTCGATGAGCAGATACTGCAGTCCGCCCAGGTACTCGTAGAGGGCGTATTCGGCGGCGGCCGGGTCGTCAGGACGCGGCGGGGTCATGTCCTCGCTGACGTCGAGGCGGGTGCCCAGTACGAGTCGCATCGACTCGATGGCCGACAGCCAGTCGTGGACCTCCTCCTCGGAAAGCGTGTCGGCCTGTGCCGTCGAGGCCAGCGTCTCGAGCGCCCGTTGGTGGTGGGCAACGAGGGCAGTTTCGACCAGGCCGCGGTACTCGCGCTCGACGTCGGCCAGTTGCGGGTCGGGGTAGGCCGGGGGGAAGAGGCGTTTGGTCATGGGGTCGTGGGTGGCGATGGCCGGCGTGAGCTGGCGGGCCAGGTCACAGAGGACGGTACGGGCCGTCTCGTCGATGCGGACCCGATAGCGACCGTCTTTCCCCTTGCGGATGGGGGCGCTCACGTCGAGCTCATCCCTCCTGCTCCATGGTCGCCCACAGCCCGTGCTCGTGGAGGCGGTAGACGTCGAGCTCGGCCCGCTCTCTCGTCCCCGAGGACACGACGGCTCGACCCTTGTAGTGCACGTCCAACATGAGCTTGGTGGCCTTCTCCTTCGAGTAGCCGAACAGCTTCTGGAACACGTAGGTCACGAAGGACATCAGGTTGATGGGGTCGTTCCAGACGATCACCAGCCACGGCCGGGCAGTGGTCAGCGACTCCTCGATGTCCGGCCGCTCGACCTCGGCCGGGGCGACACCTCCTTGCCGGGCGACGACGAAGGTGACGGCCGGGGTCACGCCGGCTCACCCAGTGCCACGTCGACCGATGTCGGCGTGCTTGCCCCCTCACTGCCTGTTGCCACGCCCACCGGTAACTCGGCGCCGGACGTAGCCGTCGACATGGCCGGCATCTCGTCCGCCAACCGAGCGGTACGGCCCGGGCCGGGTTCCGCATCCGCATCCACGGCGAGATGGTCGGAGAGGCCATGGTGGAACCAGAGAGCAGTGGCCACCACCATCGAGGCACCGAAGACGTGGATGCCGACCAGCACGGCCGGCAGGTGGGTGAAGTACTGCGTGTAGCCGATGATGCCCTGAGCCACCATGACGGCCAGCAGCACCAGGGACGCATTCTGCACATGCCCCGGGGCGTCGGTCCGCCACAGCATCCAGACCACGACGAGGAGCACGGCCACAGTGGCGAGGACGAATTCGGCGTGGACGCGGGTCATGTCGACCAGTGGCACCGGAATGCGCTTGGCTCCCTTGCCGCCGGCATGGGGACCCGCGCCCGTGGTCAGCGCGCCGGCCACGATGGCCGCGGCCAGGGCCGCCAGCAACACTCGAGTGGCCCGGAGGACGCCGGGCGACACGGCCGGCGTTCCCCGTCCCGCGGCGTGCCCGGCTCGAAGGGTGAGGACAGTGGCGGTGGCCAGGAGGGCCATCCCCACCAGAAAGTGGCACACCACCACGTAGGCGTTGAGCTTGCTGTAGACGACGACGGCCCCGACCACCGCCTCGCCGAGGATGCCGAGGACGAGGCCGAAGGCCAGCCAACGCAGGTCGCGCCGGGCAGGCTGGCGACGGAAGGAGGCGACCACGGTCAGCGCAGCCGCGACCACGAGCAGGCCCACCACCATCCGGTTTCCGAACTCGATGAGGGGATGGAGCCGTAACGGCGGTGTGAGGTGGTGCTGCGAGCAGGTCGGCCAGTCCGGGCACCCGAGTCCCGAGTCAGAAAGGCGGACCGCCGCTCCGGTGACCACGTTGAGGACGACGGCGGCGAGCGTGATCCGGCAGAGGAGCAAGAACGCTTTGGGGCTGATACGCAGGGAGGACACCGCCCGACCATGTTACGACCCGGCCTTCGGTGCCGGCATCCGGCGCCGTGTCAGCCGTTTGCCCCGGCTGTCGCTGCCCGAAGGGGTAACAGTATCCTTCCGCCCATGGCGCTCTCCGCGGTGGCCGTCCCTGTTCGGCGCCGCGTCGGCGCCCGCGTCGGCGCCTACGTGGCGCTGACCAAGCCGCGGATCATCGAGCTGCTGCTCGTCACCACCCTGCCCACCATGATCGTGGCCAAGCGAGGCCTGCCCTCCGTTGGCCTGATCATCGCCACCCTGGCCGGCGGAGCCTTGGCCGCGGGTGGGGCCAACGCCATCAACATGTACGTGGACCGGGACATCGACCGGATCATGCACCGCACCCGGAACCGACCGTTGGTCACGGGCGCGATCCACCCCCGAAACGGCCTCATCTTCGCCCTGGCCCTCGAAGTGTTGGCCTTCGCCGAGCTGTGGGCGTTCGTCAACCCCCTGTCCGCCGTGCTGGCCACGTCGGCCACCTTGTTCTACGTCTTCGTCTACACGATGTGGCTCAAGCGCACGAGCAGCCAAAACATCGTCATTGGCGGGGCGGCAGGCGCCGTGCCGGTGCTGGTCGGATGGGCGGCGGTGACCGGCACCTTGAGCTGGACTCCGCTCGTGCTCTTCGCGCTCATCTTCCTGTGGACGCCGCCGCACTTCTGGGCGCTGGCCGTCAAGTACCGCGACGACTACCGAGCGGCCGGAGTTCCCATGCTGCCGGCGGTGACCACCGTGGCCGGGACGGCCCGCCAGATCGTGGCCTACAGCGTCGCCCTTGTGGCCGTCTCGCTGGTCCTGGCCCCGGTGGCGTCGCTCGGATTGGTGTACGTGATCGGTGCCTCGGTGCTCGGCGTCCTCTTCATCGCGCTGGCCGTGGAGCTGTGGATGCAGCCCACCGCCAAGGTGGCCATGCGGCTGTTCCGCTTCTCGATCACCTACCTGACCCTTCTCTTCGTGGTCATGGCGATCGACATCTTCAGCAAGCATTGAGCGAGGCCCTGCCGCGCCCCGAGGCGCCGACGCCGGAGCCCGAGTCGGGCCCCACCGCCGCTCCGTCAGCCTCCCCCTCCCTGACCACGCCGGCATCGCCATCGGGGGACGCCGCCGCCCCCCGGCGCGCTCGTCAGTTGCGGTCGCTCGCCATCGGCATCGTGGCCGCCGCCATTCTGGCCTTCATCCTCTTCGGCGTTATCGGCACCGGCGCCGGGGGGAAGTCCGGCCAGGTCGTGCCCATCGGGTCGGTCGCCCCGGCTTTCGTCCTTCCTTCCCTGACCGGCGGCCCCCCGGTCAGTCTCGACGCCCTCGGGCCCGACCGGCACCGGCCGGTCGTGCTCAACTTCTTCGCCTCGTGGTGCGTGCCGTGCCGTCAGGAAACGCCGCTGATCGCCAGCGTGGCTCGCCGCGAGCAGCGAACCCACTCACCCGTCCAGTTCATCGGGGTCGACGTCGCCGACGTGCCGACTGAGGCCAAGGCCTTCGTGCAACAGGCCGGTGTGACCTACCCGGTGGGGGTCGACGCCTACCTCCGGGTGACCGCCGGGCGCTACGGCCTGAACGCCGAGCCGCAGACCTTCTTCCTCGACGCCAGCGGCCACGTGGTCGTCCACAAGCTCGGGGAGCTCGACCGCTCCGAGCTGGAAGCTGACCTCAGCGCCATCAGCTGAGGACACCGAAGAAGCGACTGGAGACCGGCTACTCCCAGCGGAAGGCCGAAGCCGCGGTCGCCGGGGCGACGATGGCCCAGATGCCGAGCACGAGCCAGTCGCGCGACGACACGGCCGTCCCGGCGCTGAGGGTGCGGTGGAGGGCGTCGGCCAGCGCCGAGGCCGGGAGCGCCCGGGCGACGTCCGCCAGCCAACCCGGAAGCTTGGACAGCGGGACGAGCATGCCACCGAGCAGCAAGAAGACCACGAAGAGCGTGTTGAGCACGGCCAGGTTCACGAGGGGCCGCAGCGTTCCGGCCAGCAGCAGGCCGATGCCGCAGAAAGCGACGGTGCCGAGCACCATGGCCGCCGCCGCCCCGCCGGCCGCGGCCGCGCTCCCATGGGCCGGGCCCCAACCCAGTCCGAACCCGACGGCCACCAACACGGCCGCCTGCCCGAGCTCGACGGCGGCGACGGTCGTCATCTTGGCCAGAAGGAGACGGGGCCGCCCGAGCGGGGTCGTGCCCAGTCGTTTGAGGACGCCATAGCCGCGGTCGAATCCCGTGCCAATGCCGAGGGCAGTCATGGCCGTCGACATGACGGCCAGGGCCAGGATGCCGGGCACCAAAAAGTCGACCGGATGTTCGGTCCCGACCGGGAGGACGCGCACCGTCGAGAAGAAGAGGAGGAAGACGACAGGGATGCCGAGAGTGAGAAGAAGCGTCTCGCCGTTCGTGGCCATCATGAAGAGCTCGGCTCGGAGCTGGGCGAGCAGCGGACGGCCGCCCCACGGGTGCCGCCGGGATCTCATGCCCGACAGGCGGGGCTCAGCCCGCCGCCGCCCCGCCCCCAGCCGTTCCGCCGACGACGGTCTCCCTGCTGGCGGGCCGGCCGGCTCCGGCGTCGCCTGCTCGCTGGCCGCCCGGGTGATGGCCAGGTAGGCCTCCTCGAGCGACCGTCCGGTCCGCAGATCGGCGAGCGGGTGCTCCCCTTCGGCCAGCCATGCGGTCAGCCGGGCTACGCCGTCCGGCTCGCTGACCGACGGCGGCAAGGCCACCCGGTAGCGTCCGGCCTGCTCCTCTTCGACCACGGCCCCCTCGCCCAACGCTTCGCCCAACCCCACGGTCGAGAGGCCGGCGGCTGCGCCGAATCGGATCTCGCCGCCGTCGGGCGACGAGGTGAGGCCGGCCGGGGTGCCCTCGGCAACCTTGCGGCCGCCGTCGATGATGACCACTCGGTCGGCCAGCCGCTCCGCCTCCCCGAGCTCGTGGGTGGTGAGGACCACACACACGCCCGACGCCCGCTGCTCCTCGACGATGTCGCGCACGGCCAGACGTCCTTCGGGGTCGACCCCGGCGGTGGGCTCGTCGAGGAAGAGGACCTCGGGCCGTCCGACCAGGGCCAGCGCCAAGGACAGCCGTTGCTGCTCGCCCCCTGACAGTCGGCGCCACGGAGTGCGGGCCACCCGGGCCAGGCCAACCCGGTCGAGCAGCTCGGTCGGGTCGGCCGGCTTGTCGTAGTAGCCGGCGAAGAGGTGGAGCAGGCGAATCGGGCCGAGCATGGGATAGACGCCGCCCCGTTGGAGCATGACCCCCAGGCGACCGACGACGGCCGGGCGGTCAAGGCGCGGGTCGAGACCGAGGACCGAGGCGGCACCGGACGCGGCTCGGCGGTAACCCTCCAGGCACTCGACCGTGCTCGTCTTCCCCGCTCCGTTGGGGCCGAGCAGGGCCACGATCTCGCCCCGCTCGGCGCGGAAGGTCAGCCCACGGACGGCCACGATCGGCCCGTAGCGCACGACCAGCTCGTCACAGCGCACGGCCCGATCGCCGCCATCCTGCGAGCCATCCTCCGGCCGGGCCCGTTCAACGGCCCGGTCGTCGGCCTCGCGCACGGACGGTCACGCTACCGTTGTCCTCGACATGATCGACATCCGGTTGGTGCGGGACGACGCCGCCTCGGTCGCCCGTGCGCTGGCCCGCCGTGGGGTCGATCCGGCCGAGATCGACGCTCTGGTCGAGCTCGACAGCGCGGCTCGGGGCGCCGTCCGCCGACGTGACGACCTCCGGACACAGGTCAAGGCCCTCTCCAAGGCAGTCGGTGACGCACGGCGGGCCGGGGACACCGACCGGGCCGAGGAGCTCACCACCGAGAGCCGCCGCATCGGCGACGACGAGCACGCCGCCGCCACTGACGCCGACGCCGCGCAGGTCGCCGTCCGCCAGGCGCTGCTGCAGTTGCCCAACCTGCCGGCGACCGACGCCCCCGACGGCGCCGGGCCGGAGGACAACCCGGTCGTCCGTTCGTGGCCGGCCCAACCCCCCACCTACTCCGAGGCGCAGCGGGTCCCGCACTGGGAGGTGGGGGCGGCGCTCCGTCTGCTCGACATGGAACGCGGGGCCAAGCTGTCCGGCTCCATGTTCCCGCTGTTCCGGGGCGCCGGTGCCCGCCTGTTGCGGGCTCTCACGAGCTTCGCCCTCGACCACCATGCCGGCGAGTTCGAGGAGGTGCGACCGCCGACTCTGGTGCTCACCGACACGATGATCTCGACCGGGCACCTGCCCAAGTTCGAGGACGAGGCCTACCACGTCGAGCGGGACGACCTCTGGGCCATTCCCACGGCCGAGGTGCCCCTCACCTCGATGTGGCGCGGCGACATCATCGACGAGGTCGACCTGCCCCTCAAGCTGACGGCGGCGACGGCCTGCTTCCGGCGCGAGGCCGGTGCGGCCGGCCGCGACACCCGTGGCCTTCTCCGGGTCCACGAGTTCGACAAGGTCGAGATCTTCGCCTACGCCACCCCCGAGCAGTCCGGTGAGCTGCACGAGCGGATGGTGGCCCTGGTCGAGTCGATGCTCCGGGATCTCGAGCTGCAGTACCGGGTGGTTGATCTGTGCACCGGGGACCTGGGCAACTCCGCGGCACGCACCTTCGACCTCGAGGTCTACTCGCCGGGCGTCGACCAGTGGCTCGAGGTTTCCTCGGTCAGCTGGTTCGCCGATTACCAGGCCCGGCGGGCCAACGTCCGCTACCGGCCGCAGGGCGGGGGCCAGCCGGTTCTCGTCCACACCCTCAACGGGTCGGCCCTGGCCTGGCCGCGCATCTGGGCTGCCCTCGTCGAGACCGGTCGTCAGGAGGACGGTTCGGTGGTGCTCCCCGAGGTCCTCCGCCCCTACTTCGGGGGCGAGATCCAGATCAAGGCTCCGGGCTGAAGCGAGTCGGAGCTCATCGACGTAGGCGCGGGAACGGTCGTCGGTCTGGGGTAGCGGGTCAGTCCCGGGGCGCGTCGAACCGGTAGCCCACACCCCGGATGGTGGTGATGAGCTTGGGTGAGGAGGGGTCCTCCTCCACGTGGCTTCGCAGTCGTTTGATGTGCACGTCCAGGGTCTTCGTGTCCCCGAAGTAGTCCGATCCCCAGATCCGATCGATGAGCACGTCACGGGTGAGCAGGCGGCCGCTGTTCTCCATGAGGAGGGCGAGCAGCTCGAATTCCTTGCGGCGCAGGTGGACCTCGAGACCGCGGACGAAGACGAGGTGCCGGTCGGGATCGAGGCGAACGCCGCCTGCTTCGAGGATGCCCGGGCTGCGCGGGGCGGGGCCACGCGCACTGTCCGCCCAATGGTCGTCGCTCCCCCGGCGTCCCCCAACCGCGGCCGGCTCGGTCGCCGGCGTACGCCGCAACACCGCACGCATGCGAGCCACCAACTCACGCAGCCGGTAGGGCTTGGTCACGTAGTCGTCGGCACCGATCTCGAGGCCGACGACCGTGTCGATCTCAGTGCCCTTGGCCGTCACCATGATGATGGGCACCGACGACCGGGCCCGGATGGAGCGACACACGTCGATGCCCGACAACCGCGGCAGCATGAGATCGAGAAGCACGAGGTCAGGCTCGTCGGCGGCGAACAGTCGCAGGGCCTCGTTGCCGTCGCGGGCCACGGCGACGTCGAACCCTTCGCGGGCGAGCCCGATGACCAAAGCATCGATGAATGATTCATCGTCCTCGGCCAGGAGCACCTTGGTGAGGGCCGGCTGTTCTGCCTCGGCTGGTGGGGCCTCGAGCGCCGAGGCGGACGACTTCTTGCTCATGCCTCGCTCAGGGCGGCGTACTCGGGGGGTGCCGGCAGCACGAGGGTGAACGTTGACCCCTCGCCCTCCCGGGAGTCCACCTCCACGTGCCCCTGATGGTTGCTGGCCACGTGCCGGACGATAGACAAACCGAGGCCGGTCCCGCCTGACGTGCGGCTGCGGCCGTGGTCGACCCGGTAGAAGCGCTCGAAGATGCGCTCGAGGTCGCGGGCGGGAATGCCCACCCCGGTGTCGGTGACCGACAGGCGGATCTGGCCGTCGATCTGGCTGCCCTTCACGTTCACGGTGCTGTCCTCGTACGAGTAGGTCACCGCGTTCTCGAGCAGGCTGTGGATGGCGGAGACGAGCTGGCGCCGATCGCCGAGCACATGGATCGGCGGTTCGGGCTCATCGAGCTGCATGGTAATGCGACGCTGCTCGGCGGCCGACTTGACCCGCTCGACGGCCTCGGCCATGACCAGGTTGATGTAGATCGGTTCGCGGGGCGGCGCTTCTTCCGATTCGATACGGGACAGGTCGAGCAGGTCGTCGATGATGCGGCTCACCCGGAATGCCTCGGTGTTGATCCGAGAGGCGAGTCGTTGGGCCACGGCGGCATCCGGCTCGACGGTCAGCGTCTCGGCCAGCAGGCCGAGCGCCCCGATGGGCGTCTTCAGCTCGTGACTCACGTTGGCTACGAAGTCGCGCCGGATCTCTTCGAGCCGGCGCCGCTCGGAGACGTCCTCGATGATGGCGATCACCCCGAGGTTGCGCCGCCCGTCATCGATCAGCCGGGTGCGCACGATGAGCGTCTGGCGCGGTGGTCCGTAGAGATCGATGGTGCGCTCGGCCGTTCCGTCCTGCCACGCGTTGTCGAGAAGATCGGTCACCGCCTGGGCGGCCAGCGCGTCACCGTGACGGTTCTGCATGAGGGCCATGGCCCGGGCGTTGCGGAAGACGACCGCCCCACTCTCGTCACAGACGATGACCCCCTGGGGCAGGGTGTCGAGGGCCCGGCGGAGGCGGATGGCATCGGCGCTGGACTCGGTGACGGCCTCGGCCGCCTCGCCGGTGGCCATCTCGAGGTGGCTGAGGACCGGCTCGACGCCCCGTTCGTCCGGGGGCTCGACCCCGAGGCGGTTGGAAAGAGAGGTGAGGCGTTGCTGCAGGCTGCGCCTCCCCGCTCGCCGTCCGAGACGAGCGGCCACGACCACGGCGGCGGCTGCGACCACGCCGAGCGCGATGTAACCGTAGGCCCAGGCCTGCATCGCCCCAGCATGACAGGCCTCCGACGACCACGGAAGATTCTCGGAAGAGCCGGCCGGGTGAGTGAAAAGACATGAAATTACATGAAAGGTCTTGAACCCCGGAGCGGCCGACCGTACTCTGCGGCCATGACCTCGATCCTCCCGCCGGCAGTCCTCTGGCCCGTCCTCCTCGTCCCGGCCGGATGGCCGGCCGGCCCGTTGGCATGGTCGAGTGTCGTGCCCGCCGTACACGCCGCCGCCGTGCTGGCCGACGTCGAGATGACCCCCGACATCAACGCCCTACCGGGCGGTCAGGTGCTGCAGAACCTCATCAACGGGATCGGCGCATGGGGGCTGGCGCTGGCCCTTGTCGGGCTCGTGATCGGCGCCGCCGCGTGGGCGCTCGGGTCGCACGGCCAGAACTACCACCAGACCTACGTGGGACGGAAAGCCGTCCTCGTCTCGGGCCTCGCCGCCTTGCTCATCGGGGCGGGACCGGCCATCGTGAACTTCTTCTTTCACGCCGGCACCGGCGTCCACTGATCCCGGTGTTGGCCGCAGTGGCGGCAAGCGGAAGCCTGTGCCCGCCCGGCGCGGGCGCGCTCGGGGTGGGAGGCCTCGGATCCGTCTGTCAGGTGGTCGGGGGAGTGGCCGGCCTGGCCGGCTCGGCCGCGTCGCAGGTCACCGGTTTCGGCGTGGACAGCGTGCTCGGGGCCCTGGGCAGCTGGGTGGCGGAGGGTGCGGTGTGGCTGCTCGACCAGGTTGGGGCGGTGCTGACCTCCACCACCTCGATCGACCTCGGGGCCTCGTGGTTCACCGAGCACTACGAGACCATGGCCGCGCTGTGCGGCGTCGTCGTACTGCCCATGCTGCTCCTCGGTGTGATCCAGGCGATCTACCGGCAGGACCTTTCGATGCTCCTGAGGTCCGTGCTCGTCAACGTGCCCCTCGCCATGCTTCTCACCGCTGTTGCCGTCAAGTTGGTCCAGTTGGGGCTGGCTGTCACCGACGAGCTGTCGTCCGCCGTGGCCCAGGGAGCCGGTCTCGACGCCGGACACTTCATGGCCGCGGTCACGACCGCTCTGTCCGGTGGAGCGGCGAGCCAGCCGGCGGTGCCCGCCTTCATCGTCTTCCTCGGCGGCCTCGTCGTCGTGGTCGGCGCGTTCCTGGTCTGGATCGAGCTGCTCATCCGGGCCGCCGCCGTCTACGTGGCCGTCCTCTTCCTCCCGCTGGCGTTGGCCAGCCTGGCTTGGCCGGCCATCGCCCACTGGTGCCGGCGGCTGGTCGACACCCTGGTCGCCCTCATTCTCGGCAAGTTCGTCATCGTCTCGGTGCTCAGCCTGGCCGCCAGCGCGCTCGACGCCGGCACCGGCACGGGCACGGGCACCGGCGGACAGGGCCGCGGGAGCTTCGCCGCCGTGCTCGGGGGCGCGGCCCTGCTGCTGTTGGCTGCGTTCGCCCCTTGGGCTCTCTTCCGACTCCTTCCTTTCCTCGAGGCCGGAGCCGTCGCCCATCTCGAAGGGCTTTCGCAACGGGCGCGCCGGGCGGCCACCGTCCCGACCCGGGGCTTGGCCCAGACCGCGCTGCGAGCGGCAACCTCCGCGGCGGTGGGGGGAGGGTCCGGGCTGCTTCTCGGTGCGGGTGTGGGTGCTTCGGGACCAACCGGTTCGACGGGCTCGGCCGCCGGCCCGCAAGGTCGACCGCCGGGTCGGCCGCCAGGCCGCCCGGGATCTGGCGAGGGTGAGCGGGCGCGGCTCGGGGTGGGGGACTGGACCGAGCGCGGCCCGTCGGGCGGGGATGGCGCCGACAACAGCGGGGGTCCGCTCTCCGGACCGGGAGCGGGCATCCCGCGGTGGCAGCCCGACGCCGAGATGTCAGAGGTCCTTGGCCGTTGGCAGCTCGACGAGGCAGGGGCGAGTGGCGATTCGTCCGGGGGCACCCTCGAGAGCCGATCCAACGCCTGGGCGGCGGCGCCGATCCCGGCCGTCGCCACCGTTGGCGGCGCCCCGGCTCCGTCGTCCGCCGGTCTGCCCCGGCCGGCCACCGGCGCTTCGTCGCCGGCTCCCGGACGGGTCCCGTTGCCTCGACAGACCGGTGTCCGACTGGTCGACGGGCTCGAACGCGATGAGCTCGGCGTCCGCCTGGTCAGCCGGTCGCTTACCCGTGGCTCGGGAACCGATGGCTGATCCGGTGGGTCCCACGCCGGTGCGCTACCGGTTCTCGCCGCTCGAGCGGCGCGGCATCATCGCCGGCTGGCGCGGAGGCCAGATCGCGGCGGTGGCAACGTCGCTCGTCCTCGCCGTGATCCTGCTCCGGGCCAGACCGACGATCGGTGGGCTCGTGATCGCGGTGTCGAGCGTCGGTTGCGGGGTGGCGGTCGCCTTCTGGCCGGTCCGGGGCCACACACCCGAGCAATGGCTGCCGCTCGTCACCCGATGGTCGCTGACCGGCCCTGATGGGCGCACCCAGGTGGCTCCCGGGCCCGGTCGTGGCTACGTGGTCGGCCGGCCAACGGGGACCAGCCGGACGCCGGCGGTGGCGCCAATCGCCTCGCCGTCCATCGACCTGGTCGCGGGCCGGCGACGCCGAGGCGTGTTCGACGGGGTCCGCCTGAAGGAGCTGCCGCTTCTGATCGACGGGGGTGACCGTCGGGCCGGTGTGGTGATCGACGGGCCGGCGCGCACGGCGACGGTGGCGCTGGCCGTACGAGGTCACAGCTTCGCCCTGCTGTCAATGACCGACCAGGAGTCCCGGGTGGCCGCCTGGGCCGGCGTGCTGGCCTCGCTCGCCCGGGAGGGCTCGGCCGTGCACCGCCTTCAATGGATCGAGTCGTGCCTTCCCGACGACGGCGGCTCCGTCCATCGTCACTTCGTGGACCACGCCGTGCTGGCCTCGGAGTCGCCCGCCGCCCGCTCGTACCGCGCCCTGCTCGACGAGGCCGCCCCGGTCACCCGACGCCATCGGATGCTGCTCTGCCTCACCGTCCATACCTCGCGCTCGGCCCGAGCCATTCGTGCGGCCGGAGGTGGTGACCACGGGTGCGGCGCGGTGCTGGGACGTGAGGTGCTGGCCCTGTGCCAGGCCCTCGACGGCGCCGACGTCGGTGTGGACGGCGTGCTCGGGCCGGGTGCGCTGGCCCGGTTCGTCCGCCGTGCCTACTCCGGTCGCGCGTCCGCCGATGCGCGCACTGGCTCCGACGACGTCGTCGAGGACGCTGCCGGCCACGACGCCAGCGACCGATCCGACACGCACGAGGGAGCTCATGAGTGGCCGTGGCCAATGGCCGTCCGCCCCGAATGGGACGCAGCGCGAACCGACGGGACGTGGCACGCCACCTACTGGATCGCCGAGTGGCCGCGGGTCGACGTCACTCCCGACTTCCTCGGCCCACTGCTCTTCGCTCCGCTGCGGCGGTCGCTGGTCGTGGTCATGGAGCCGGTGAGCCCGACCCGGGCGGCCCGCCAGGTGGCCCGGGCCCGCACTGCCGATATCGCCGACGGCGAGCTTCGCCGGCGGAGCGGTTTCCTGGTCAGTGCCCGGCAGCACCGGGAGCGCCATGGCGTGGAGGAACGGGACGCCGAACTGGCCGACGGGCACGGGCAGTTCCGCTTCTCCGGTTACGTCACGCTGACGGCCGAGTCGCGCTCGGGACTGCAAGCTGCGGCCACGAGCCTCGAACAACTCGCCGGCCAGTCGCACCTCGAGCTGCGCCGCCTCTACGGCCAACAGGACGTGGCCTTCGCCTGCTCGTTGCCACTCGGACGCGGGTTGTCGTGAAGCTCGGCCCGCGCCTGGCCGCTCACGTGGCCACCACCCGGCACCTGTGCGCCGCTTACCCGCTGGTGACCGAGGCCGGCCTGGGCGGCGACGGCGTGCTCATCGGCCGTGACGTGCTCGGTGGTTCCTTCGTCTACGATCCATTCGCCCTCTACCGGCAAGGAGTGGTGACCAACCCGAACATGGTGGTGGTCGGCCAGATCGGTCGGGGCAAGAGCGCGTTCCTCAAGTCCTACCTCTGGCGTCAGGCCGTCTTCGGTCGTCACGCCTGGGTGGTCGACCCAAAGGGCGAGTATGGGCCGTTGGCCGACGCCTGGGACGTGGTGCCAGTTGCCCTGCGCCCGGGTGGGATGGTGCGCCTCAACCCGCTCGACACCGATCGGTCGGTGGCCCCGCACGGTGCGGCGGCCGACGACCCGTTGGCTTCGCCTGACGGTCGACGCCGGGTGGCCCTGACCGCGTCGCTCTCCGAAGCCTGCCTCGGGCGCGAGCTCCGCCCTCGCGAGCGGGCGGCCATCGATGCGGCGGTCTGTGCCGCCACCCGACAGGCCGGCGCCGGTGGGGTGGCCCCGACGCTGCCGCAGGTGGTCGAGGCCCTTCTCGATCCCGACGCCGATGCCCCGGCCGACCTGCGCACCACCCGCAATGCCCTGGTGGAGGACGGGCGCGACGCCGCCCTCGAGCTGCGCCGCCTGGTGCACGGCGACCTGCGCGGCATGTTCGACGGCCCGACGACAGAGGGGCTCACCCTGGAGGCGCCGCTGGTCGTCCTCGACCTGTCGGCCGTCTACCACTCACCGGCCCTCGGCGTTCTCATGGCCTGTGCGGCCGCCTGGCTCCAGACGGCCATCCGCTCCCATCACCACCACCGCATCATCCTGGTGGTCGACGAGGCCTGGGCCATCCTGCGCAACCTCGGCGTGGCCCGCTGGCTGCAGAACTCGTGGAAGCTGTCGCGGGCCCACGGCGTGGCCAATGTCGCCGTCCTCCACCGGCTCTCCGATCTGCGAGGGGTGGGCCACGCCGGCTCCGAGCAGGTACACCTGGCCGAGGGTCTGCTCTCGGACTCCGAGACCCGGGTCGTCTTCGCGCAGTCGCCGGGGGAGACGGCCGCCACCGCAGAGCTCCTCGGCCTGACCGAGACCGAACGCGATCTCGTCACGCAGCTCCGGCGGGGAACGGCCGTCTGGAAGGTGGGCCGGCGCTCGTTCCTGGTCGAGCACCGGTTGGCCTCGACCGAGAGGGAGATCGCCGACACAGACCAGGCCATGGTCGACAACGGCAGCGGCAACGACGCCGACCGGACTTCGCTCGGATGAGCGCTCTCGCCACCATCGCCACCGACGCCGTCGCCCTCCTCGCCCTGGGCGCGGCCTTCTTGGCCACCCCGGAACGGCTCGATGCCACACGGGGTGGCCCACATTCGGGCACCCGGCGCTCGTCCCTTCCCCCTCCCGGGCGCCGGGTGCCTTCCCTCGCAGCGGTCACCGGTCGGTGGCGGCTCGGCGGCGCGCCCTCGAGGGTGCCGCGCTCGGCTCGTTGGGCCGGCCGTCACGACCTCCGGCGGCTGCTGCTTCCGTCGGATGCGGACTGGCCCGGCGCGGTCTCGACAACTACCGGGCGACTGGTGCTCGGGCGGGCCGGCCGTCGTCTGGTGGCGGCCGAGGCCCGTCAGTCGGTCGTCGTCTTCGGGCCTACCCAGTCGGGCAAGACGAGCAGCCTGGCCGTCCCCGCCATCCTCGGCTGGGAGGGCCCGGTCCTCGCCACCAGCGTGAAGACCGACCTCGTCGACCACACCGCCCGCCACCGGCAGACAGTTGGTCCGGTCGAGGTCTTCGACCCCGCCGGGGCGACCGCCTATAACTCGGCGCCCTGGTCACCTCTCCCGGCGTCGCGGACGTGGCCGGCCGCCCGGCGCACCGCCGCGGCACTGTGCCAGGGAGCCAGGGCGTCGGTCGGGAGCATGACCGACGGCGACTTCTGGTACGCGGCGTCGGCCAAGCTGCTCGCTCCGCTTCTGTTCGCGGCGGCCTGCGGACGCCGCACGACGGCCGACGTCATCCGGTGGGTCGACACTCAGGAGACCGACGACGTCCTCGACCTGCTCCTGGCGGCCGGGGTCCCCGAGGCGGTGCACGCCGCCCGTGCCTGCTTCACCCGTGAGGAACGCCAGCGCAGCTCGGTCTACACCACGGTGGAGACCGTCCTCGCTCCCCTGGCCGACCAACGGGAGGGGGAGCGGCCGCTCCTCGACCCGGCTGGGCTCGTCGACCGGGCCGGCACGCTTTATCTCTGCGCGCCGGCTCACGACCAGCGCCGGCTGATGCCTCTCTTTGCCGCCGTGACCCGGGCCGCCATCGAACACGCCTACGAGCGGGTGGCGGCCACCGGTCGTCCGCTCGACCCGCCGCTTCTCGTCGTCCTCGACGAGGCGGCCAACATCGCGCCACTGTCCGATCTCGACGGACTGGCTGCCACCGCCGCCGGTCACGGCGTCCAGCTGGTGACCATCTGGCACGACCTCGCCCAGATCACCGCCCGCTACGGGGCCCGGGCCACGACGGTGGTGAACAACCACCGGGCCAAGCTCTTCCTGTCCGGTATCTCCGATCCGCAGACCCTCGACTACGCCAGCCATCTCATGGGCGAGGAGGAGCTGTTCCTACCGGCGACCACCTCGGGGGGCCGCGGCGGGCCCAGCACCACCCGGACGCCGGCCACCCGCCGGCTGGTGACGGCAAGCGGCGTGCGCCGCATCCTCCCGGGCGAGGCCCTGCTCGTCTACGGCGGGCTCCCGCCCGCCCGGCTCACTCTGCGCCCGTGGACCGGCGGTACCGGCGGTTACGAAGGGTGATCGGCCAGCGGGCGGTCGTCGACGCCGTCGCCCGTTGCCGGCCCCAAGAGCTCCTCCCGGCTCGCCGCCGTGCGCTGGTGCAGGTGGTGCGGCCACCAGAAATGGAAACCGCGCATGGCCGCCAGGGTCGGCACGATGCGGGTGGCCAGCACGTTGGCCGCCAAAAGCACGCCGAGGGCCACGGCCAGGCCGATCTCCTCGAGCAGCTGGATGCCGGTGAGCAGCAGTGAGGCGAAGGTTCCGGCCAGGATGAGCGAGGCGGCAGCCACCGCCGGCGACCCGTGCACGATGGCTAGGCGGGATGCCTCCCGCGGGTTGAGACCATCGCTGAAACCCTCGCGCAGGCGCGACGCGATGAGGATGTTGTAGTCCGTGCCGATGGCCATCACGAAGAGGTAGACGACGATGGGGATGGTGAAGTCGAGGCCCACGAAGCCGAACCCGTCGACGAAGACCAGGGTGATGATGCCGAGGGTGGCCACATAGGTGAGCACCACGCCGATGAGCAAGTAGATGGGGGCGATCAGGGCTCGCAGCAGCAGGGCGAGGATGATGGCCACGATGGCGAGCGCCAGTGGGAAGACGTGCTCGACGTCGTGGCGCAGCGCGTCGCGGACGTCGACCAGCTGCGACGTGGTGCCGCCGACGTAGGTGGTGGATCCGCTGACCGCGTTCGGGGAGGCCGCCGAGCGCACCGGTCCGGCGACATTGTCGATGGCCGTGATCGAGTACGGGTTGTCCTTCAACAGGACGGTGATCGAGGCCTGTTCCTTGTTGGCCGTGTACTGCGGGGGATTCACGGTGGCCACCCCGGTGGTCTTGGACAGGGTGGTGGCGAGCGCCGAGACGTCGGCGTCGTTGAGCGGCGTCGTGGTGTTGGAGACGACGTAGACCTGGGTCGGGCCGAGAGCGCCGGCCGGGAAGGCCGAGGCCATGGTGTTGAAGGCCACCTGTGACGGCGTCGTCGACGGGAGCTCAGCCAACTGGTTGTAGGTGGTCTTGAAGCCGAGTGCACCCAAGGCGAGGGCGATGAGGACGAGGCTCCACACCAACAGGACGCGGGCCGGGTGCCGGGCGACCATGTCGCCGATGCGCTCCGACCGGGTGCGATGGGGCGAGGTCCGAGGGTGGGGGTGGGTCGGCCAGAACAGCCTCGTGCCCAGCAGGCTGAGGATGGCCGGCACCAGGGTCATGGCCGCCAGCAGCATGAGGAGAATGCCCACGATGAGCCCGGGGGCGAGGGTGCGCAGCGATTCCAAGGAGGCGACGAGGAGGGCGGCGAAGGCGGCGATGACGGTGGCTGCCGCCGAAGTGATGACCTCGCCGACCTTGGCCAGTGACGTCCGCAGCGCCTGGCCGGGTGGCTCGCCGTTGGCCAGGTGCTCGCGGTATCGGAACAGGAGGAAGACGATGTAGTCGGTGCCCACCCCGAACATGACGACCACCAACAGCGGGGCGAGCTCGGGCCCGACCTCGAAATGGAACCAGTCGGCCAGGTCGGCGGTGACGGCCTGGGCCATCTGGTGCACGGCGCCGATGACGATGATGGGCAAGAGGGCGATGAGCAGGCTGCGAAAGACGATGCCGAGCAGCAGCAGGATGAGCACGACGGTGGCGATGGTGATGACCTTCTCGGCGCTGTCGAAGGCCTTGGTCGAGTCGACGCTGATGGCTGCGCTGCCCGTCAGCTGGCCGACCAGTCCTGAGCCGGTCAGGTACTGGTTGGTCTTGTCCCGCACCGTCACCACTGCGCTGTTGGGCCCGGCGTCGCCAGCCTGTCCCTTGAAGACGACTTGGACCAGTTGCACCCTCTGGTTGCTCGACAGATAGAGGGGCGAGGTCGTCACCGTCTCGACCGAGGGGATGTTGTCGGCCATGAGGGTCTGGGCCAGGCCCGCCACCTTCTGCTGGTCGGTGCTGGAGAGGACCCTGCCGTCGGGCGCGCTCACCACGATGATCCCCGAGGCTTGGGCCTGGGCCGGGAAGTACTTGGCCGCCACTTGGCTGGCCTGTACCGACTCGTAGCTCGAGGGCAGGAACGACGAGTTGTTGTTGGAGGTGAAGGTGACGATCTGGGGCGAGAGGACGACGACAATGACCCCGGCGGCGATCCAGGCGCCGATGACCAGCCACGGGTGGGTCGTCACGCCGTCGGCCAACCTCTTGAACCAGGTCATCGAAGCGCACCTCCCCGGTCGCCACGTCCCGCCGGGCCGGGCCGGGTCACCATAGACCACCGACCCCGAACGGTGGTGGCTCACCGGCGGTCGTTCCCGGCCATCGGCGGGCGCGCCGCTTTCTTCGACGGAGCCGCCGATTCACCACGCACGGCACCCCCACTTCGCCCGATGCTCACTCCGGTGGGTACCATCGATGTCGGTGCCGACGCCCACGACCGCGCGCTCCTCCGACCGGCCCGTCTTCGATCCCTTCGACCCGAAGTGGGCGAGCGATCCCTTCCCTCTCTACGCCGAGCTGCGGGAGCGGGCGCCCATTCATCGCAACGAGATGGGCTTCTGGGTCGTGGCCCGACATGACGACTGTCTGGCCGTCCTGCGTGACCGGCGGGCCAGCTCGGACGGACAGAACATCGCCGTCGACCGGTTGCCCGAGGGCTTTCGCCAGATGCCCGACGGTACCGACGGCATCGACGAGGCCATGCAGTCCATGCGGCCGTTCCTGTTCCGCGACCCTCCCGATCACACGCGGCTGCGGGGCCTGGTGTCCAAGGCCTTCACCCCGCGGGTCATCGAGTCCCTACGGGACCGGACGCAGGTCATCGTCGACGAGCTGATCGACGCGGCACTCCAGACCGGCGAGATCGACCTGGTCGACGCCTTCGCCTATCCGCTGCCGGTGCGGGTGATCTGCGACCTGCTCGGCGTGCCCCTCGACGACCAGGACCGGTTCAAGGAGTGGTCGCACGCGCTGGCCCGCGGGCTCGACCCCGACTTCCTCCTCAGCGACGACGTGATCGCCGCCCGGGGGGTTGCCGTCCTGCAGTTCGCCCAGTACTTCTTCGAGCTCCTGGCCGAGCGGCGGGCCCACCCGGGTGACGATCTGTTGAGCGGACTGGTGCGGGCCGAGGACGAAGGCAATGTGCTCACCGAGACCGAGCTGCTGTCGACCTGCATCCTCTTGTTGGTGGCCGGGCACGAAACGACGGTCAACCTCATCGCCGGGGGCACACTGGCCCTGTTGCAGCACCCCGGCCAGCTGGCGCTTCTGCGCGACGATCCCGAGATGGCCCGCTCCGGCGTCGAGGAGCTCTTGCGCTATGTGTCGCCGGTCCAGCTCACCGGCCGGGCCATGACCGAGGGCTTCGAGCTCGGCGAGGTGGCCTTCGACGCCGGCGACTTCGTGATGCTGCTCATCGCTTCGGGCAACCACGACGCCAAGACCTTCGAGGATCCCGAGCGCCTGGATCTGGGCCGCAGCCCCAACAACCATCTCGGCTTCGGGTTCGGCGTCCACCATTGCCTGGGCGCACCCCTCGCCCGCATGGAGGCACAGGTCGCCCTCAGCTCGCTCGTACGGCGCGCTCCCGATCTCGCCCTCAGCACAGGCGCAGTCACCTACAAGACCAACGTGGTGCTGCGCGGGCTCGAGACGCTCCCAGTCCGCATGCACGGCTGAGGCGGGTGGCCGCCACTCGGCCCGAGGCTCGGCTCGGTCAGGTCCGGGCCAGTCGGTCGATGGTCGCCTCCAGCTGACCGAACCCTTCGCCTACCCCGTCCACGCCGAGCGGGAGCAAGAGGGCGGCCACCGCGTCGGCGCCGGCCTCGGCATAGCGGTCGGCCAGCTCGGCGTCGAACGGCTGCATGTACGGACAGACGGTGATGCGGACGTCGTTTCGGTCCCGCCCGGCCTCGGTGAGCAGACGGTCGAGCTGGCCGAGCGGCTCGGCCAGCTGTTCAGGCGTCCGGTTGAAGGTGTGCCAGCCCTGTCCGATGCGGGCCACTCGGTCCAGGGCGGCCCGGCTCTCGCCTCCGATGTGGATGGGTGGATGGGGTCGTTGGATCGGCTTCGGATTCATCCGGCACGGCTCGAGGTCGTAGAAGTCGCCGTGGAAGGAGGACACCTCGTCACACCAGAGCGTCCGCAGCACCTCGACGTAGTCGTCGCACCGGCGGCCGCGCTGCGGCCACGGGACCTGAAGGGCGGCGAACTCCTCGGCCAACCACCCGACGCCGATCCCGAGGTCGACTCGGCCGTTGGACAGCCAGTCGAGCGTGGAGGTCTCCTTGGCCACATACACGGGATTGCGCTGCGGCAGGAGCACCATGGCCGTGCCCAGGCGGACCGAGGTGGTGCGGGCGGCGAGAAAGGCAAGCGTCGTGAACGGTTCGAGCAGGCCGGACTCGGGAGGGATGGGCATCCGTCCGTCCGCCGCGTAGGGATAGGAGGACCGGTACTCGTCGAAGACGACCACGTGCTCACCGACCCAGATGGTGCCGATGCCGTGGCTCTCGGCCTCGTCGGCCACCGCCGACAGGACCTCCGGGGTGGCGAAGGGGTTGGCGGTCGGCAGCCAAAGGTCGAGGCGCACGTCGAGCTCCGATTCAGCGGGGACGCAGTCGAGCGGGCGGGCCCGCTCAGACGGGTGCGCCGGGGGCCATGAGCGGCCAGGGACGGGTGCGCTCGGCGATCCGGGCCAGGTCGAGGAGCAGCTGATCCTCGTGGTGGTGGCCGATGACCTGCAGGCCCACGGGCAGCCCGTCGACCGCACCCACGGGGATGGACACGGCCGGGTTCCCGGTCAGGTTGGCGGGGATGGTCAGAGCCCCGTTGTTGCCCAACGCCCTGTCCAATCCGACGGTGGCGATGAGGTCGACGTCGCCGACCTTGGTGGGCATGGGACCGGCCGCGTCGAAGGCGACGTCGGGGTTGGCCGCGCAGAAGATGAAGTCGGTCTGTTCGAAGAGGTCGGCCACGGACTCGTTGAGTGCCGTCCGGAACAGCTCGTTGCGCCCCGCACCCATGAGGTCGAAGCGGTGGGTGGCGATGTTCATGATGAAGTTCATCTCGGGGGTGAGGTCGTCGGCGCACTCGGGGTAGCGGTCGCCCAGCGTGCCGGCAAGGCCTACGGCGTTGGCCACGGCCCATTCGATTCCCGCCTCCGGCAGGTCGACGACCACTCCCACCTGGCGCAGCCCGGCTTCGGCGATGAGGGCCTCGGCTGCCTCGGTGATCAATGCGGCGCAGCGGGGCTCGACGACGGCCGCTCCCAGGTCGACCGAGATGACCGCCCGCTTGTCGCTCAGGTCGAAGGAGTCGAGGCCGGCCTCCCAACCCTCGACCCGGGGCAGGCTGAGCGTGTCGCGGGCGTCGAAGCCGTTGCAGACGTCGTACCAGCGGGCCGTGTCCCGCACCGAGCGCGACACGCAGCCGACCACGACGGTCAACGGCGGCTGGGTGACCTTCGGGCCCTTCGGGATGCGCCCGAACGTCGATTTCAGACCGAAGAGGCCACAGAACCCGGCCGGGATGCGGATGGAGCCGCCCCCGTCGCTGCCGCTGGCCAGGGGCACGAGGCCGCCGGCCACCGCCGCCGCCGAGCCACCCGACGAGCCGCCCGGGGTCCGCTCCTCGTTCCAGGGATTGCGAGTGGTGCCGTGCAGCTTGGTGCTCGTGCAGTTGATCCCGCCGAACTCGGAGGCCGTGGTCTGGCCGGCCAACACTGCGCCCGCCGCCCGCAGGCGCACGACCTGAGTCGAGTCGAACTCGGCCGTCCGGTCCTTGAACACGAGGGAGGCCTCGGTGTAGGGCCACCCCTTGACCTCCTCGAGCTCCTTGACCCCTAGCGGCACACCGCCGAAGGGCAGCGACACGTCGGAGGCGGCTGCCTGGGCGCGGGCCGCCTCGCGGTCGAGGTGAGAGAAGGCGTTGAGGGGCGAGGCGTCGATGGCGGTCAGGCAGGCATCGAGAGCCTCGACCGGCGAGAGCGTCTTGGCTCGGAAGGCGTCGACCAGCGAGCAGGCGTCGTCGGCCCAAGGGGTGTCACTAGGCATGTCGCAGGAAGTTACTCCCCGCCCCGGCGAGGCGCCCACGAGGCCCGACCCGGCCCGTGCTCGATGCGGAGATCGGCGATCAATCGGCGACGGACGGGTGGCACTCGCCCGTCGGATGCCGTCCGGTCGCTGACCAGCCGAGGGCCCGGCCGACGGGTAGGGCAGGCGGCCCCACCGACTGTCGCCGGCTCTCACCTCGGCTGCACCTAGTTTGGAGGCATGAGCGTCGTCAGCCAACCGCCCGCGGGGACCGGCGAATCGCCGGATGGCAACGGGGAGCGACCGGAGCCCCGGCACCCCTTCACCCTGTCACTCGACATCGGCGGGACCGGGCTCAAGGCGTCCGTGCTCGGCGCCGACGGGGCCATGGTGGCCGACCGGGTACGGGTACCCACGTCGTATCCGCTGCCGCCGGACAAGTTCCTCGACATGGTCACTCGGCTGGTGGCCCCGTTGCCGACCGCCGAGCGGGCGTCGGTCGGCTTCCCAGGGATGGTTCGCAACGGGCTCGTCCTTTCCGCCCCGCACTTTTCGTGCGACGGCGGCCCGGGCAGCCCTACCGATCCCCATCTGGCCAAGCTGTGGTCGCGCTTCCCGTTGGCCGACGCTCTGACCAAGGCCTTCGGCATCCCCACCAAGGTGGCCAACGACGCCGACATCCAGGGGGCGGCGGTTGTCTCGGGCAAAGGCCTCGAGGTGGTCATCACCCTCGGCACTGGCTTCGGGACCGGCCTCTTCTACGACGGCCAGCTCATGCCCCACCTCGAGGTCGCCCACCAGCCCTTCCGCAAGGGGGAGACCTACAACGACCAGCTGGGCGAGGCCACCCGCAAGGAGGTGGGTGAGACCCGCTGGAACAAGCGTGTGCACAAGGCCATCAACAACCTGCGGGCCCTTCTCTTCTTCGACCACCTCTACATCGGAGGCGGGAACTCCCGCCGTGTCGTCCGTGACGACCTCCCCGACGACGTGACCATCGTGGACAACACGGCGGGCATCCTCGGTGGCATCAAGCTCTGGGAGGCCAACCACGTGGGAGTCAACGTCCCGGGGGACTGAGGAACGGCGCCTTAGCCTCACCAGCTGTGGGCGAGGCTCAGGCCGTGAGCCGGTCCCGCGGGTAGCCGGGATACGACTCCTTGAACATCCCGGCGTGCAGGAGGACCGAGACGACATCTTCGCCGGTCTCGGCATCGGCCAGCACGGTCCTCGTCCAGTACGACTCGGTTCGTCGGCTCTGGCTGAGCCCGACGATCTCGCGGTGCACCGAGTACTCCTGGCCGACGAAGGCGGGCCCGGACAAGAGGCGGATCTCCATGTCGAGGAACAGGCCCACGGCCGGAGACCGTACCGGCCACCTCGGCCCCGACTTGTGGGCCAGCACCGAGATCATCTCCATGGGAACCACGGCCCGGCCCCACGGGGTGGAGGGCCCGCCCTCGGCCGTGTACCACGGATGGGGCTCGGTGATCCGAGCCAGCTTGTCGTTGAGCGAGAACGGGTAGAGGACGCCGTTCCCTTCCTCGAAGGTCATGGCCACTCGCTCGTCGCCGTCCGAGCGCATGCCCACCTCGAGCCGGTCGATCACGAACAGCTGCCCGGGTTCGCCCTGCCTCGCCCGGCGGGCGTCGAGCTCGGTCTCGGGGTGGTCGGGGCCGACCGACGCCGTCCCGGCCAGCACCGGCGTGTCGTCGGCCTTGTGCGCCTCGATTTGGCCCGACCCCGGACCGCTCGTCGTGAGGGAGGCCTGAACCTCCTCGCCTTCGATCACCATGTTCTGGAAATGGCAGCTGATGCACCCCTGCTCGAACCACGCCTGGCCCCAGAGCGCCTCGGTCAGGGGGTCGAACTGGCTGAAATGGGTCGGGCCCTCGATGGGTGCCCCGGTCAGCCCGAGCGACGCCGCCGTCTCGCCTTCGTGCACGCTGGCGTGGTCGTCGACCATCTGGTCGGCCAGCATCTGGACGGGTGCCCGCTTGGGTCCGCTGACCACGAGCTCGGTGGCGAATCGCACGGTGACGAAGCTACTGCGGAGGCCCTGGTCGGGCTCCAGTGATGGCGCACGGCCACGACCGGGCGACGCCGCCCTGCGGACGAGGGCTGCTTATCCGCGGTGCCAGCGCCGCCAGCGGCGCTCGACCTCCTTCAGGTCCTTCTTCCATCCCTTTCGGGACTGGGTGGCGGCGGCGCGCTGGTGGTCGACGAGAGCGGCGATGGGCTCGGCCAGGTCGGGCCGGTCGTCGGCCAGCGCCTCGAGCCAGTCGATCGAGTAGCTGGCGTCGTGCAGGTCGCCGAGTTTGGTGGTCATGCGCTCACAGGCCTTGGCTGTCTTCTGCGCCGGCCCTCCTTCGACCAGGGCCACCGTCTCGCAGCCGTAGCGGAGGTCCTTCAGCCGGATGCGCAGGTTGTGCAGATTGACGTCGCTCGGGTTCTTGCGGGCCATTCGGGCCGCGCCACGCAGGTCGTTCCAGGAGCGACGGAGCAGGCGAGGGAGCACCTCGACCGCCGGTCGCTGAGCCTTGGGCTTGAACTCCGGGCCGTCCCACAGGACCATCATCTGCTCGGTCAGCTGGAAGCGCCGGGGCTTGGCCCGTTCGTTGCGGATTTCGACCAGGACCATGTCCGTCCGCTCCGACAGCTCGATCTCGAGTTGGAGAACGCGCTCTTCACCGATGACCTCGGGGCCGTGCTCTGTGATCATCTCGCCGATGATGTGGAGGTCGCGGGCCTGGCCCAACAGGTCGGCGTACCAGGCGGCCTCGGCGCGCAGCGCCGTGCCCCAGGCCGGGTCGAGCGCCAGCCGGAAGGTGCGCAGGTTGGAGCGGATGCGCCGGAGGGCGACCCGGCTCTGGTGGATGCGCTCGACCTCGGTATGGCGCCGCTGAGTGCCGTTCAGGGCTTCGGCCGCCGACTGGGCCCACAGCGGGCGGGTGCCCATGCGCAGGCTCAGGGCGTCGACCGTGGCGTAGCGCTGGGGCTCATCGAGCAACTCGTCGCCGAGGTCGTTCAAGAGGAAGGTGCGGGCGGCCATGGCCAACACCCGGTGGAGGACCATGGCCGCGGTGGGCTCGGCTACCGAGTGGACGGGTGGCGCAACGTCGTCCGGATGGAGCGCGGCCAGGGCGGCGGCCAACGGCCGCCCGGCGCGCTCCTCGGCTCTCGTTGGGTCGATCGCCATTGCCGACACCTCCTCGACGCTAAGGATACGGGGGGGGCGGGGGGCCTGTCGTCGTAGGCGCCTGCGTAGGCGTCGCCCCTACGCTGGGCCGATGCATGCGGTGACCATTGTCGACTCGGACCTCGAGTGGCGCAGGCACAAGGACCCGACCCCCGGCTTCGGTGAGCTGCTGGTAGCGGTCGAGGCCGCCGGCATCAACGCCGCCGACCTACTCCAGCGACTGGGCCTTTACCCGGCGCCTCCCGGCTACCCCCAGGACATCCCGGGGATGGAGCTGGCCGGTGTGGTGGTCGGGGTCGGCGAGGGCACCCACCGCTATGCCGAGGGCGACAGGGTCTTCGCCATCGTCGGGGGAGGGGCCCAGGCCGAGCTGTGCCGGGTGCCCGAGGGATCCGCCCTGCCCGTGCCGGAGAGTGTTTCCTGGGAGGAGGCGGGCGGTTTTCCCGAAGCCTTCTACACCGCCCATGACGCGCTGTTCACCCAGGCCGGCCTGCTGGCCGGCGAGCGGGTGCTCGTCTCCGGGGCGGCCGGCGGAGTGGGGACAGCGGCCGTGCAGCTGGCCCGGGCGGCCGGTGCCCACGTGGTCGCCTCGGTCCGCAATCCGGACCAGCACCAGGCGGTGGCCGACCTGGGCGCGACCGAGGTCATCGTGCCCGACGGTGTGGCCAAAGCCGGCCCCTACGACGTCTCCCTCGAGCTGGTCGGCGCTCCCGGGGTGGCCGCCACCCTGCCGGCGCTCGCCACCGGTGCCCGGATCGTGGTCATCGGGGTCGGAGCCGGTGCCACGCTCGAGCTCAACCTGCTCTCGCTCATGGGCGCACGGGCCACGCTCGGGGGATCCATGTTGCGGGCCCGCTCCTTGGCCGAGAAGGCTGCCGTCACCCAGGCGGTCGAGGACCGGGTGCTTCCCCTCCTCGCTGCCGGCACGGTGCGGGTACCGGTGGTCGACCGCTTCCCGCTCTCCGCGGCACGGGCCGGCTACGAGCGGTTTGCCTCGGGCGGCAAGCTCGGCAAGATCGTGCTCACCAACGCCTGAGCTGCCGACGGCCAGCCGTCCGACCGTCCTCTGAGCGGCGGTTCAGCGGGAGACGACGACCGACGAACCGTGGCCGAAGAGACCCTGGTTGGCGGTGACGCCGAGCTTCGCCCCTTCGACCTGTCGGCCGTCGGCCTCACCTCGTAGCTGCCAGACGAGCTCGCACACCTGGGCGATGGCCTGGGCCGGGATGGCCTCGCCGAAGCAGGAGAGCCCACCGCTGGGATTGACCGGGACCCGGCCACCGATGGTCGTGTCGCCGTCGCGGAGCAGCTGCTCGGCCTCGCCCTGCTTGCACAGCCCGAGGTCCTCGTACCAGTCGAGCTCGAGGGCGGAGGAGAGGTCGTAGACCTCGGCCAGGTCGACGTCCTCGGGACCGATGCCGGCTTCGTCGTAGGCGGCGAGGACCACCGACTCCTTGAATCCCGGGCCGACAGGGCTGACGGCGGCAGCCGAGTCGGTCGAGAAGTTGGGCATCTCGATAGTGGTCTGCGGGAAGCGCGGGGTGACCGTCGACACCGCGTCGATGGTGACGACGCCGTCCTTGCCGGCATGCCGGCGGGCGAAGTCCGTGCTGGCCAGCACGAGGGCGGCGCCCCCGTCGGAGGTGGCGCAGATGTGGAGGAGGCGGAGGGGGTCGGCCACCATGGGGGAGGCCAGCACCTCCTCGGTGGTGACCTCCTTGCGGTAGCGGGCGTTGGGGTTGGAGAGGCCGTGGCGGGCGTTCTTGACCTTCACTTGGGCGAAGTCGGCCTCGGTGGCGCCGTGCAGTTCCATGCGCCGGCGGGCGTAAAGGGCGAAGTACGTCGGGTTGGTGGCGCCCATGAGATGGAAGCGCAGCCAGTCAGGATCGTCCTTGCGGTCGCCGCCGACCGGAGTGAAGAAGCCCTTGGGCGTCGTGTCGGCTCCGACCACGAGGGCCACGTCGCACAGGCCGGCCAGGATCTGGGCCCGGGCGTTGGCGATGGCCTGGGCTCCTGATGCACAGGCGGCATAGGCGGAGGACACCCGCGCCCCTGTCCACCCCAGTGCCTGGGCGAAGGTGGCGCCGGCCACGAAGCCGGGATAGCCGTTGCGGATGGTGTCGGCTCCCGCGACGTACTGGATGTCCGACCACTCGAGGCCGGCGTCGTCGAGCGCGTCGGTTGCCGCGCTGAGCCCGTACTCGACGAAGCTGCGGCCCCATTTGCCCCATGGGTGCATTCCGGCGCCGAGGACGGCGATCCGCTTGTCGTCAGCCATCGGTCCCTCCCGGCCCGGTGCCAGGAGCGGCGCCGAGCGGGCGCCACTTCCAGACCAGGTACTCGTGGTCGTCGTCTTCGTAGAGGGTGTCGACAGTGACCTCGACCTCGGTGCCGATGCGCAGGTCGGCGACGTCGATGTCGGACGAGACCTGGCCCATCACCACCATCTTCTCTTGGACCAGCTCGACGGCGGCGAGGGCGAAGGGCTGATACGAGTCGGTGGTGGCCACGTAAGGAGCGGGGGGTTGGTAGCGGGCATCGGTGTACGACCAGATGCGCCCGGTGCGACTGAGCTCGACCTCTTCGAAGTCACGGCTCCGACACTGCGGGTTGTGACAGAAGACGAGCTCACGTGGGAAGGCATAGGTACCGCAACTCGAGCATCGGCTTCCGAGCAACGCCGGGCGATGGGGGTCGGTCGTGAACCAGCCCTCGACCGCCGGGACCCTCGTCTTCACCGTGGCCACTCACCGAGGCTACCGGACGACCCGAATGTCGAGCTTGGGTGACTCGGGATGCGCCGGGGCAGACGCGGGCATGCATCTGCCGCGACGGCCTCCTCAACGCGATGCGGCGCCGAGGCCACCCTTGCTCCGCGACTCGGCGATCCTCGTGTCGTCCCAGCCGAGGACGTCGCGGAGCACCTCGTCGGTGTGCTGACCGACGGTCGGGGCGTGGGCCGGCATGGGCAGCTGCTCGTCGACGAACTTGAGTGGGGTGGGCAGCTGATCGGCGCCCAGGCGTTCGGTCGGGATCCAGTGGAAGCGGTCCTGGAATTGCGGATCGTCGGTGATGGTCTTCGGGGAGTTGACCGGGGCGATGGGGACGTTGGCCGTTACCCCGAAGGCGATCCACTCACCGGCCGTCTTGGTGCAGAAGATGTCACGCAACTGGCGGCGGAGCTCGAGGTTGCCGCGGGCATGGTCGGCGTACTTCGAACCGGGCCAGCGCTCGAAGAGGTCGGTGCGGTCGACGGCCTCACAGAAGTTCTTCCAGAAGGCCTGCTCCGAGGCCATGAACAGGACGAAGCGACCGTCCTCGGCCTCATAGACCTGGTAGCGGACGCCCTCGATCATGCCGGCCGTCCCCGGCTCCCGGCGTTCGAAGTCGTCGGCCTGGTTGCCGGTCACCTCGGACTCGGGTCGCTCGTAGGCCTTCCAGGTCTCGCTCCGGTACCAGTCCATGGCCGCGGCCGCATCCGACTGGGCAATCTCGAGGAAGGACCCGTTGCCGGTCGTCTTGGCTCGCAGGACGGCGGCCACAATTCCCAGCGCACCGAAGAGGGGGCCGGCATGGATGCCCATCGAGGCGTGCTCGGGCAGATAGGCGAAACCGTCTTCGTTGACCTGGGGGGAGACGATGCCGGCCCATGTGTCGAAGGCGATGCCATGAGAGGGGAGATCACGGTAGGGACCGGTCATCCCGTACCCAGAGATCGTGCAGAACACGATGCGTGGATTGATGGCCCGGAGGTCGTCGTAGCCCACTCCCCGTCGGGCCAATCCACCGGGCCGCATGGCCTCGACGACGACGTCGGAGACCTCGGCCAATTGTTTGAAGGTGGCCACGTCCTCGGGCTGCCGGAGATCCATGACGATCGAGCGTTTGCCGCGATTGACATGGAGGTGCATCAAGGAGACGCCATTTACGATGGGCCAGGTCATCTCGCGGATGTAGTCCCCAGACGGTGGCTCCACCTTGATGACCTCGGCGCCGAGGTCGACGAGCGGCATGGTGATGGCGGCGGGCCCGAGGGCGGAGCACTCGAGGATGCGGATCCCGTTGAGCGGGGCGTCGGTCGGCATGAGGTCCATCCGACGATATCTGACGGTCCGTCAGCCCCGGCTCGAACCGTTTGAGCCGGGGAGTCGGGAGCCAAGGCCAGATCCTGGTCAGGTAGGCTGATCGCTCCTTCGGAGCCGCCATCTCGGTGTTGTTCCTGGCGCGCTCCGAGGCACCTGGCGCTCGTAGCTCAACGGACTAGAGCATCTGACTACGGATCAGAAGGTTGGGGGTTCGAATCCCTCCGAGCGCGCAAGACGTAGTTCCAGGTTAGAAGCTACAAACGACCACTCCATGGAAGCGGGGATCCGCCACCCATCCCTACATCTCTCCCTACTTTTCGGCTATGGCGTGGGGGAAGGGCACGATGCGGGAACGGCGGCCCGCGTCTGGGAGATCCGTGTCGCTGTCGGGGTCGATCCGGTTTCGGGACGCACGACACAGCGCTCTTTCGTCTTCCACGGCGACATCGATCAGGCCGATGCGCGCCGGCAAGAGCTTGCTGCCGAGTGGGCTGAACGCCGAGCCATCCGCCGCGCCGCTCCGTTCCTGACCGTCGGGGAGTTCCTCGAGCGATGGCTCGGCGCCCACCATGACTGGCGTCCGGCTACCTGGATCTCGGCCCGCTCCAACGTGAAGGCCCTGCGGGCGGACCGGCTGGCCGGCCGCCGGGTGACGACACTGACGCCCGAGGTCGTGCGGGCCGCCATGGCCTGCTGGACGGCGGCCGGCACCTCGGTTGCCGTGATCTCCGGACGTTTCCGGGTCCTGCGCTCGGCCGTCGGGTGGGCGCACGTCGAACGGATCGTGGACGTGAACCCGCTCACAGGCATGCGCGGGCCAACCCGACCGGGGACCCGGCTGCATCTCAGGGCGGAAGAGGTGATGCGCCTGCTCCGGAGCTCTGAAACGGGAGTGGCGAAAGCGGTCGGCGATCTCGATGACAGCCGCAAGGGACGGGCCCGGCTTCACAAGGCCGAGCAGCTTCGTCTGCTCGTGCGCTTGGCTGCCGACTCGGGCGCGAGGCGGGGCGAGCTGGTAGCGCTCCGGTTCGGCGACCTCGAGGGACGGGTCCTCACCATCGAGCGGGGCGTGTCCGGCGAAAAGCTGGGGCCGACCAAGACCGGGCGGACCCGGCGGCTCACCCTGGGTCGCAGCACGGTTGCCCTCTGGGAGTCGACCGCCAACGGCTGGCGGGAACGGCTTCCGGACGGAGTGCAGCTCGGTGAGTGGGTTTTCTCGGCCGAACCCACCCACCACGTCCGGCTTACGGCCGGCGGTCTCGGCCACTGGTTCGCGGAGCTCCGGACCGAGGCCGGCGTACCCGGGGCGAGCCTGCATCGACTGCGCCACAGCGTGGCCACCTACCTCATCGGCAGGGGCGAACTCTTGCGGGCCCAGCAGCGGCTGGGCCACCGGGACCCTTCGACGACGTTGCGCAACTACGCCCACGCGTTGCCGCTGGAGGACGCACAGGTGGCCGACGACATCGACGAGATGTTGACTTTGGAGGCACGGTTCCCGGCGGAGGTGGGCATAACGGTTGACGATAATAACGCAGTGCGTTAGTATGGCTCATGCTGAGCGACGCCTCCTTCAAGGATGGCGACACCAAGAAGGCCTGGCAGCGGTTGGGTGTCCGGAAGTTCGGACCCGCTGTGCAGAAGGTCGCTTGGCGCAAGCTGGCCTACCTGAACGCTGCCGAGAGCATCGATGACCTTGCCGTTCCACCGGGCAACCGGCTCGAGAAGTTGAAGGGTGATCGGGTTGGTCAGTACAGCATTCGGGTCAATGATCAATACCGAATCTGCTTCAAGTGGTCCGCCACCGGGCCCCGAGATGTTGAGATCGTCGATTACCACTGAGGAGGGAAGATGGCGAAGACCGAGCGACCGATGATGGCCCCGGTGCACCCGGGAGAGATGCTTAAAGAGGACTTCTTGGATCCGCTTGGGGTCAGCCAGTACCGGCTGGCGCAGGCCATCGGCGTTCCTCCCCGGCGCATCAACGAGATCGTTCACGGAACTCGTCGGATCAGCGCTGACACGGCCTTGCGTCTCTCGCGGTACTTCGGAATGAGTGACGGGTTCTGGCTGAACCTTCAGAGCCACTACGACATCGAGGTCGAAAAGGACCGACTTCGTTCAAAGCTCGCCGACATCGAGCCACTGGCCAGCTGATTGCTGGGAAATCGAGTCTCAGTGAGCGACTCCGACGATTCAAAGAGAGAAGTACTCGAGGCTGAGCTTCAGGCGCTTCGCGTCGAGAATGAACGGCTGCGCTCATTGCTCGGGCTCGATCAGTCGAGTCGGCAGCAGATCACCCAACCGTGGGAGCCGACTCTCTTCACCCAGTCCAGCCAGCAGAACACCGCCGACGCGGTGGACAACGGTTCGCCCCCTGCGCTCAAGCTCGCCTTTTTCCGCTCCCTGTTCATGGGCCGCGAGGACGTTTACGCGCTCCGCTGGGAGAGCGCCCGGACAGGCAAGACAGGATGGAGCCCGGCAGTAGTTGGTGGCTGGGCGAACGCCAAGAAGCCCGGGCGCCAGTTCCTCCCACTCGACGAAGAAGCGGTCGAGTCGCACCTCTCCGGCCTCACCCATTTGGGCATCTATCCGCTGCTGCGTGGCGATGGGTGTCGCCTGTTGGCCTGTGATTTCGATGGGACTGGGTGGGCGTTGGATGCATTGGCCTACCTTGACGCAGCGGCTGCGATCGGCGTGCCGGTGGCGCTCGAGCGGTCCCGATCGGGCGACGGGGCACACACCTGGACCTTCTTTTCCGGACCGGTACCGGCCTCTTCTGGGCGGCGTCTCGGCGTGCACATTCTTCGCCAGGCGATGGAAGCCAGGGCCGAACTCGACCTGTCCAGCTACGACCGCCTGTTCCCCACCCAGGACTTCATGCCGAAAGGATCCTTCGGGAACCTCATCGCTCTGCCGCTCCAGGGTGAGTGTCGTCGACGGAGCGCCACCGTCTTCCTCGACCCAGCCAAGCTCGAGCCCCACGAGGACCAATGGGCCTTCCTGTCTTCGGTTCCCCGGATGTCACCTTCTGCCGTGGCCGCTCTCGAAGAATCGTTGCCTCCGGTGGTCGCCGGACCCGATGACGTGAGATACCGGCGGCCTCGAGCCGGGAGTGGTCAAGAGAAACCGCCAAAAGTAATCCGAGCTGCCTCGGGCGCCATGCTCGAGGTCGACCGAATCGGTGTGCCGCCGGCCTTCCTCGCCGCCCTTAAGCACCTGGCATCTCTCCATAATCCGGATTATTACGAGAAGGAGCGATTGCGGTTCTCGACTTGGAACACGCCGCGGTTCTTGCGCTGCTACGGCGAGACGATCGACTGCCTCCTTCTACCTCGCGGTATCCAAGAGCAGGTACGCCGGATGGTCTCAGAAGCGGGGATCACTCTCGAGGTCGTTGACACGTGTGGAAACCCGGGTCCTGTCGAGGTCTCGATTCAAACCGACCTTACCGACGGGCAAGAGCGGGCATTGGATGCGCTCGTTCCCCATGATCTCGGAATGCTCGTGGCGCCTCCGGGCTCTGGCAAGACGGTGATCGCCTGTGCTCTCATCGCCCATCGAAAGCTCCCAACTCTTGTCATCGTGGATCGCCAGCCGCTTGTAGAGCAATGGCGCGAGCGGTTGGGCGACCACCTTGGGATAACTCCGAAGGAGATCGGTCAACTTGGCGGTGGCCGCAATCGAGCCAAAGGGTTCATCGACATCGCCATGGCGCAGAGCCTCGCCCGCCGGGAGGACCTGGCAGAGATCACCTCCGGGTACGGGTTGGTCATCGTCGATGAATGCCATCATGTACCGGCTGTCACCTTCGAGCGCGTCGTTCGCCAGATCCCGGTTCGCCACTGGCTCGGACTGACGGCAACGCCATACCGGCGGGACCATCTCGAGACCCTCATCACCATGTACTGCGGTCCGCAGCGTCACCGAATGAACCCAAATGAAGTTGCGGGTTCCGAGATCGAGCGCGTTCTGATCGCTCACGCTACGGAGCACGACCAAAGTGGAGGGCCAGAGGTCGGCATTCAAGACGTCTTCAGATCCATTGTCGAGGACGACGAACGAACCGCCCAGATCTGCCACGACATCAATCGGGCAGCCTCGGCTGGGCGTAACTGTTTGGTCCTCGCACAGTGGACACAACATGTCGAGGGGTTGTCGTCTGAGCTGAAGGCTCGCGGCTTGGAGACGGTCGTGATGCGCGGGGGCATGGGAAAGAAGGCTCGTGCTGCGGCGACGGCCGAGATGCAGGCCAAGGCGTCCGTCGGAGGTCTCGTCCTTGTCGCGACGGGCAGCTTCCTCGGCGAGGGGTTCGATTTTCCCGAGTTGGACACGCTGTTCCTGGCGTTTCCGTTGGCCTTCAAGGGACGGGTGGTTCAATACGTCGGACGGATACTTCGGCCAACAGCGTCCAAAGCGAGGGTCGAAGTGCATGACTACGTGGACGTGAACGTTCCCGTTCTCTCACGAATGCACGCGAAGAGAATGATCACATATCTCTCACTTGGGTTTGCCATCGAAGGGATAGAGGCAGCGTGAGGTCGTAATGGTCGGCGGTGCTGCCAAGGACATCCACCTCGCCGAGCAGTGCGGGATAGCCCTCGAAGGATCTCCCGTGGCGAAGACGGTTTGAGGGTGCCCGATCCGACCGACGCCCGGCTCCGGGCGGCCATGTTCAACCATCTCGATCGGTTGCTCGCCACCAGCCCGGATGGCTCCCTGCCTTCCTCTGCCATCAACAGTTTCACGTTCGACGGCCGACCGATCCGCCTCATCGTGCAGGCCGGTATCTGGAAGCCCGCCGGTCTCGATGCTGCCCTCACCATCCGCACGACGTACACCCCTCCCAACCAACCTCCGCCCTACACCGACGATGTCGAGGGCGGGGTCGTCCACTACAAGTACCGGGGTGTCGACCCCAACCATTCCGACAACCGGGCACTTCGGCAGGCCATGATCCGCGAGCTCCCCCTCACCTACTTCGTGGGGGTGGCGAGGGGTGTCTACGTGCCTCGCTTTCCAGTGTGGCTCGTGGACGAGGATCTCACCCGCCATGAGTTCGCGGTGGCCGTCGACGAGGGCCAGCGTCACGTGGATCTGTCGGCCCTGCCTGAGCCGCAGCGTGAGTATGTCGAGCGGATTACTCGAGCCAGACTGCACCAGCCCGTCTTCCGAGCCAGGGTCCTCCGGGCGTACCACGAGCGCTGCGCCATGTGCCGCTTGCATCATGCGGAGCTGCTCGACGCCGCGCACATCATCCCCGACGGCCAACCGAAGGGCGATCCGGTGGTGCCGAATGGCCTCTCGCTCTGCAAGATCCATCACGCCGCCTACGACGTGAACCTCCTCGGAGTGCGGCCGGACCTGAGGGTGGAGGTGACGCCCCGACTCCTTCGGGAGTCCGACGGGCCGATGCTCACTCATGGTCTGCAGAGCATGCAGGGGACGGAGCTTCTTGTTCCCAGGGGCCGAACTGCCCAGCCGGACCAGGAGCGGCTGAGGATTCGCTACGACGAGTTCAGGAGGGCGAGCTGAGAGCGGCGATCGGGGTCCTGTGAGAGTCGCCGGGCGGTGCGCAGCGGGCCGGCGCCGCAATCGAGACGGCCGGCGATTTATAGTTTGGCGCCGGAACTCAGAGGAGATCTTTGGCACTCCAAATGGCCCTCTATGCGAGAAAACAGGTGCCAATTCGCTGGACTTCATGGATTGCGATCCTGCTCTTGACCTGGGAGAACGTTACGGGAACGCACCAGAAAGACGGTATGCAGGTCCCTACGGATCAGAAGGTTGGGGGTTCGAATCCCTCCGAGCGCGCAAACTGGCCTTGACCCCGTTTAGTGGACAGCGCTTATGACAATGCGGCCGCCGAGCAAGCCGTGTTATGTGCTTGATGCGCTGGCGGGCTCCTTCGGTGCCGACCCGTTCGTCGACGGTTTCGACTTCCGCCGAGGCGTTGAGTGGGGCCGAGGAGTGCTCTCCGGACGCTCAGACTCGACGGGATCGAGATCCACGAAGCAGTCGGCGACGGCCCGCAGGCTCTTGGAGGTCTTCTGCTTGTCGGCGCAGACGACGACGGCTTTCCCGAATTCGTGCAGCTTCCGGACGAGAGTTCCGAATCCGCCGTCCCCTGATACGACCACGAACGTTGTGACGGCCGGCAGGGTGTATGCAATCTCGAGAGCGTCGATGACGAGTTCGACGTCGGCGGCGTTGGCTTTGCCGCCCTCACCGAAGGCGAACGTCTGGCGGGGTTCGATTCCCTCGTCGACAAGATCGCGTCGGAGGCGGCCCAATTGAGACATCGTCCAATTGGCGTACGCACGCTTCACCGCGTACTCGTGCGTCAATCCGGTCTCCTGTGTTTCCTCTTTGATCAGAGTCACGATCCTTGGAACGGAAACCATTCGGACACGCGTGGACAATCCGTCGTTGTAGCCATGCAGCAGGTTCTCCAGGTCGAAGAAGAGAGCGGTGTCGCGTAGCGGAACGGACATGGGAAAAGGGTAACCGTCGAGGCGATCCGTAGGGGGGATCGAAGGGCAATCGCCATCCCGAATAACGCGCCGACTCGCGGTTTCATCTCCACTGGGCCGGCGGGGGAACGGAGGACTGCGCCATGGGGGCGCTGTCGTCAGCTAGGCGTCTCTCGCAGATCCTCTGCCTGAGTTGGTGAGCAAAAGTTAGGTGGCAGCGTCGACAGCTAGGCGTCTCTCGCAGATCCTCTGCCTGAGTTGGTGAGCAAAAGTTAGGTGGCAGCGTCGATTGCAGGGAGACGCTGCAGGCAGTCGTAGGCCGCGTATTTGTAGGCATCGCTCAGCGTGGGCACGTCGAACGTGGCGTGAATGAAATAGTCGATGGTTCCGCCGAAGTGCAGGACGGCTTGGCCTTGATGAACAAGTTCGGTTGCTCCTTCACCGACGATGTGGACGCCGAGGAGGCGTCGGTCGTCCGAGCCGACAACGAGTTTGAGCATTCCTTCAGTCAAGCCGGAGATCGCGGCTCGACTATTGGACGAAAATCGCGATGTGCCAGCCACATAGGGAATGCCCAGTGAAATCGCTTCCTCCTCGGTGGTTCCCACCATCGCGCATTCGGGAATCGAATAGACACCGAACGGCGTGAGGGGGTCGACCGTCTTCTTGAAAGGAATCTCGAGTGCGTAACACGCGGCAACCCGACCCTGCTCCATCGAGGCCGACGCCAATGCCGGAGGGCCGATGACGTCCCCTGCGGCATAGATGCCCTCGGCGGTGGTCTGAAAATGGCTGTCGACGACAATTCGTCCGCGTTCATCAGTGGCCACACCCGCAGTAGGGAGGTCAAGTCCTTCGGTATTGCCCATGCGGCCGGCAGCGAATATCACCTTCTGCGGTCGGAACTCTGCGCCTTCAGTCGTCTCGATTCGCAATCCGCTTGGGTCTCGTGTCACATGGGTCACGCCGACCTTGTGCAGGATGGTCATCCCGAAAGACTGGAAGGACCGTGCGACCTCCGCAGAGCACTCGGCGTCGAGAAATGGCAGCAACCGTTCACCTCTATCCACCAGCGTCACGTCAGCACCCAGCGCCATGAAGATCGACGCGTACTCGCATGCCACTGCACCACCTCCCACGACCAACAGACTGCCGAGCGGATGGTCGAGATCCTGAGCTGTTTCTGAATCCAGCACATCGGGATCATTGAATGGGACCCCGGGTGGATGGAACGGTCGGGATCCAGTGGCGATCAGCACGACCGGCGCTCGCAGGACCCTCCTCGTTTGGTTGGCAGCCTCGGTGACGATGACGCAACGATCGGGACCAAGGACGGCCGTACCCGTCACCAATTCGACGCCGTGCCGAAGCAGGTTTTCGTGTACGGCAATGTTCAGCATCTTGGCGACATCGACCGCGCGAAAACGAAGTCGATCGATGACGGCCTGTGGGTGAAGGTCGATGCTCTCGCCATAGATGTCGCGTCGGCGAAAGCCGGTCAGATACAGGGCTGCTTCTCGCATGGCCTTTGTCGTCACTGCGCTCGAAGTCATTGCTCCACCCAGCTCCGAGGCTCGTTCGACGACCACGACGCGCTTGTCAAAGTACGCAGCTTGGGCCGCTGCCTTTTCTCCGGCCGGCCCGCCACCGACAACGACCATGTCGAAGTGCTCTTCCATTACCGAGAGCCCGCACGGGTAACGCCTTTGTCGATGACCTCAGGTCGTCTTGGCAATGAGAACATTGCAGTTGGCCCCGTGGGCGATTGAGTTTGGAACTGAGCCGATGAGTCGGTGGGGTCCCTTCATTCCCTTCGAACCGACCACGATCAGATCGGCGCCGACTCTGTCTGCCATCTCGATCAGCGCGTCGGCCGGTGAGCCGGCGACGATATGGGTCTTGATGTTCAGGTCTCCATCGCCGGCGCCGGCCTCTTCGAGGATGGCGTCTGCCGCGTCTCGGACCTCCCGGGTCATTGCGTCATCGCCTCTCACCGCAACGGATGAGCCAACCTGCGAGACGGGCGCACCGGAGGGTGACGCCTTGATGACGTGGACGAGGTGCACGACGGCGCCGTCCCGGCGAGCCAAGTATTTGGCCACGGCTACCGCCTCGTTGGCGGTCTCTGAGCCGTCGGTCCCAACCACGATGGTAGAAAACATGGAAGAGCCTTTCGCCGAATGGGTTGTTCGTGTTCGGTGTCCAGTGAGGTCAGGCCTCAGGCTACTCATCGGCGATCAGGCTTCGGCGATCGAAACTCCCACATCCGGGCGGCAGAGGGGCCACTCCCCAATTGGAGTTGTGCCCGAATCAGCAGATCCCTTCGGAGTCCGGCCTGCCCCATGCCGAGGAGCCGGGATGGGGGTCCAGGCGCACGAGGACGTCGCCCTGTGGGGCGGAGTTCCGCAGGTAAATGCGATGCGAGTCGCTCGCGGCTGGTCGGCCCAATTGCTGAGGATTGATTTCTGGTCGGTCCCGGAAGATGATGTGGAGTGGCGGCCCATCGGCGGCGTCCGTTGCAGGCGATTAACGGCCAGAGAGGCGGTTCTGGAGATGCCAATCCGACTTCGCAATGATGATCGAGTCTCGCTGTTCAAGGGCGTAGAGATTTTCGCTGCCTGTAGCAAGGATGAGCTGCGACGGCTGTCGTCACTCACCACGGAGCTCATCGTGCCGGCGGGAACGGTCCTGGCGAAACAAGGCGACGTGGGGCAGGAATTCTTCATCATTGTCGAGGGTTCGGCCCAAGCGACGCGGAACGGACGGCTTCTGACCACCCTTGCGCCGACCGACTTCTTCGGAGAGTTGGCGCTTCTCGACGGCAAGTCCCGAACTGCGTCGGTCGTCGCCGAGACGGAAATGCGACTGCTGGTCCTCACGATCAATGAGTTCCGGACCGTCTGCAAGGAGTATCCGTCAGTTGCCTACAAGGTGTTGCAAGGCGTCGGCGCCCGCTTACGGAATGCCGATGAGCGCCTGGAGATGAAAGACGATCAGCCTCAATACCTGACGGTCTAGGAACGACGAAGCCGAAGGCACTGAGTGTCAAGGCGCACCGGCAATCGGTCACCGAAAGCATGAACGAGGAATAGCCAGCCGAGGTTGGGCGGGCGTCGGTGTGCCACGAGGTCGCACTACGCGTGATTGCCCATCGGTTCGAGCGCGAGCTCAGTCAGGCCGCATTTGGACGGAGAGTGAGCATCCGCCAGCACGCTGACTGGCTTGGTCCCTCAGGACGGACGGGGGAGCTCTTCAGCCCGAAACGTCCCGCCCGATCAGGTTCGCGGATCGATGTTTGCCTCGGCTCGGGCGTGCTCGAGGATCGTCGCAAGCGACTCCAGCTCAGAACCGGACAGGCTCGTCAGGCCTACCGGAGGCCGGTTCATGATTTCCTCGGCTTCGAGGGCGACGGAGGCACCCCGCGTCGTCGTCGTCACCAGCTTGGCCCTGCGGTCCGAGGGGTGCGGGCGGCGTTCGACGAGGCCCTGGCGTTCCAGCTCGTCGACGACAAGTGTGGCGTAGGGAGCGTCGATCCCGAGTTTGCCGGCGAGCTCACCCATTGTCATCGGCGTGCGGGCGATCCGACGGAGTGCCCGGATTCGCCCAAAGGTCAGGTCGACGGCGTCACTGACCTCTCGACGCCGCTCGTTGTCGAGCACGAGGTCGCACATGGCGGACCAGGCCCGGCGGGCGGAGTCGCCGGCCGGATTCGGCGCCGGGCCCTTCGCTACCCGTGCCGCCTTCGATTTCCCCATCAGGCGCGCCTCTCGAGGAACTCGGGGTTCAAGTCGTGGGCAGTCTGCACGGCCGTTCGGTTGGCCCAACCGGTCGACACCACCTCACCGAGCACGAGCACGAGTACCCCGCACTCGGCCAGGACCCACCAGCCGGCGTGGAAGGCGGAAGCCGAGCTGATGTGGGTGGTCACTCCAAGCGACGAGACGACCAGGGCACCGACAACGGCAACGCCGAGTGTCGCCCCAACCTGACGCGAGGTTGAGGCGATGGCGGAAGCCACACCGGCTTGTGCTCGGGGCATGCCAGAGACGGCAGCATTCGTGATCGGGGCGTTGACGAACCCGAAGCCGATCCCGAACACCATGTAGCAAGCGAACAGCCAAGCGATCGACGTGTTGGGCCCGATCCGGGTGAGCATGAGGCAGCTCACCGTGAGCGCACTACCGGCGATGAGCAACGGAATTCGTGGTCCACGAGCACCGACGATCCGGCCCGAGATAGCTGGGAGCAACATCGTCATTGCTGCCATGGGAAGCGTGTAGACGCCCGCTCTAAGGGGGGAGAAGCCCCGGACCTCCTGCAGATAGAGCGTGTTGAGGAAGAGGAAGCCGCCCAGCGTGGCAAAGGCTGCCACGGCAATCACGGCCGCACCCGAGAACGGCACCGATCGGAAGAAGCGCAGGTCTATGAGCGGTTCCTCCCGCCGACCTTCCCAGGTGATGAGACTGACGAGGGAGCCGATCGCCAGCGCGAAGGCAGCGACGATGACCGGCGCCCCCCACCCCCGGGCGGGCGCTTCGATGATCCCGTAGGTCAATGAAGCCAGGAGCACAATCACCAGACCCTGTCCAACGATATCGACGCGCCGAGCCTTCGGAGCTCGCGATTCCGGAATGTATCGAAGGGTGAGGACGATGGCAGTCAACCCGACAGGCAGATTGATCCAGAAGATCGAACGCCATCCAACCGACCCGACCAGAAGGCCGCCGATGAGTGGGCCGAGCGCCATGCTGATCCCGACCACTGCCGCCCATACACCGACCGCCTGAGCCCGTTCCCTCGCATCCGTGAAGGTGTTGGTGATGATGGACATTGCCACCGGGTTGAGCATCGACCCGCCGATCGCCTGCACCATCCGGAACACGACGAGCAGGGTGAGATCCGGGGCCAGGCTGCAGAGGAGCGAGCCACCCGAGAAGACGAGCAGACCGACCACGAAGGTGCGTTTGCGCCCGAGCCGGTCGGCAGTCGAGCCCGAAAGCATGAGGAGACTGGCCAACACCAGGGTGTAGGCATCGACCGTCCACTGGAGACCCGACACGGAAGCGTGGAAGTCCCGCCCGATCGAGGGCAGGGCCACGTTCACGATCGTCACATCGAGCCCGACGATGAGCAGGCTCATCGAGCAGATGAGCAGGACTCCGATGCGTCGCGGGCGGCTCAACTCGCTCGGAGCGACGCCCAATCGCCCAGGCGATTGTATAACCATAACAATGAAGATTATATAAGTAAATGCCCCACCCGAGCAAGTGAATCGTCGACCCAGACGTGCTGGCCACCTTGGACGTGGTCCGGAGCCCGCGACGGCCCACCGCCTGAAGGATGGAGACACGATGATCAAGACCGGAGGCGCCGAAAGAGGGATCCACCCTTGCCCGAGATTGGGGGACCACGTCGGGTCCTTCTCCGACTGCGGGAGGCCGATCGACGAGCCACCATCGAAGATCAGAGCGTCAGAGACGGCTCCTTCGGGGTGCGGGTGCGGCCCTGGCGAGTGACGTTGGGCGAGTGCGAGAGGCGGGATCGCCTCGCGGCGCCGCTCACCGCAGTGATCGGCGGAACGAGCGCCACGTCATATCGACCACGATGGTCAAACCGTTTGTTTGCTGCACGCGCCGGCGACGTGAGCGCAGCGGCCAGGACACCCCAGAGGCTCGCAGCCAACCCCAAGCAGGTCATGACGCAGATCGGGTGCCGCCGTAGGCGGTCCATTCCCCTCCATCGACAGTCTGAGCTGCTGACTTGAGTCGATGGCGCGCCAGGCCAGGGCGGCCCGGGCATGGTGGAACTTGCTCAGACTGGCGGGCCGTCCGCGATGCGAGCCCGCACCTCGGCAAGGGGCATTCCGGGGTCGACACTGAGCATTCTCCAGGTGGCGCCGAGCGCTGCCGCCTCCTCGAGAGGCAGGGTCGGTTCGGCCAGGACGGCAACGTCGAAACCGTTGACGGCACCTCCCCTCTCCGCCGAGACGATGGCCATGGAGCGTTCGAGCTCCTTCGGTCCGGCTTCGATGAGAAATAGGCCGTCGTACTTGGCGGCGCGCCGTACCGGCCGCGCCGAAGGTCCGGCACGGCCGTCGGTCCGGCCCACTCGGCCCACGGCGGCGCACCACACGGGAACCCGAGGTTTCTGGACGGGACGGGGCAGGAAGCGGACACCGTCGGACGTGAAGTACCGGCCCCGGTGCATCACCTCCTGTCCCGACATCAACTGCACCACCAGTTCTGCGCCCTCGTCGAACAGGTCCCCACGCAGGACGGGGTCGACGAGCTCACCGAAGCGGCTGAGCTCCCCTGTCGAGTCGACGCCGAGGCCCAGGCCGAGCACGAGGCGCCCGGACGACAAGTGGTCGAGGGTGACCGCCTGTCGAACGAATACCTGTGGCCGTCGACGGACCAGGGGAGTGACCATCGCTCCGAGGCGCAGGCGCTCGGTGGCGCACGCCACACCGGCAAGGCTGATCCACGCGTCGGCCACCGTTGGCGCCTCCTCCGGACGCCGCAGAACGTGGTCCCAGAGAAAGAAGCCGTCCCAGCTGCGCTGTTCGGAGAGCTCGGCCAGCGCTATCAGGACGTGCGGATCGGACAGTTCGTTGAAAGGCGGGAGGTACACCCCATGTCGCAGCGGCACCCGATCACGGTAGCCAAGCTCGTCGAGGTGGCCAGGAGCGGCCGCCGCGTGCCGGGACCTGCCCACTCATGACCCTCCTTGATCGGGACGGATGGCGGGGAATGATCCGGTCACATCCTCGCGTCGTCGGGCAACGGATACGGCACCGGCGGCAATCCGGGCATCGGGTGGTCCCACCACACGGTCTCCTCGACCCGGGTCGAGATGCGCCAGCCAATCGGGTACTTCTGCAGCCTGTCGTGATAACAACCGCCGACTGTGAACAGCCATGGCTCATTGTCGACCAGTAGCTGGTTTGGATTTTGAAAGACGGACCGAGAGCGAGCCGTCGTCCCACTCGGGTCGATCTCGATCACGCGGTTGACGACGAGGTGCTGGGTCCAAGTGAAGATCGGGAGCACCTCAGACAGCCATTGGCGGACCTCGGTGAAGGTGCCGGCGATCCCACCGGCGGAGCGGTAATCGAGATGGGCATCGGGCGCGAAGACCGAGTCCAACAGAGCCCAGTTGCGCCCGTCGATGGCCGAGGCATAGCGAATCAGAAGGTCATCGATCTCCACACGATCGACGAGCACCGCAATCCGTTCGTCCATGGACCCGAAGGTAGTTCCTCGAGCGAATCCGGTGTCAGTCGGCCAGGACCGACCGCGCCAGAGACGGGGTCTTCCTTTCGAAGCCACGCTGTCACAACTCGAGCTCGAACCGGTTCGTAGGGAGTCTTCCCACTAGGACGCCTTTGGCGCTGGTCCTCGTGGGACTGATGCCTCAGCGGAAGCGGTTGAGGCAATCACTTACTGACTCGGGGACGGCCCCGCTTAGGTAGAGGCGCAGCTTTCGTGGGCATCCGTCCGGCTTCTACGAGTGCCCGGCGAAGCAACATTTCCACTTGGGCATTGACACTTCGGAACTCGTCGTTGGCCCAGCGGGTGAGCGCGTCGTGGACCGCTGGATCGACCCGGAGCAATACCTGCCGGCGCTCGGTCACGTATAGAGTGAGCCGGCGTTCACGATCGGCGACGGCGGTTGGTCTCCGCAGAGCACCACCATCAGGTTGCTGACCATGCTGGCGGTCCTCTCTTCGTCGAGCGAGACCACCCCACCCTCGCTCAGACGGTTGAGCGCCATCTCGACCATCCCGCAAGCGCCTTCGACGATCCGCGACCGGGCGGCGACAACGGCGTTGGCCTGTTGGCGCCGGAGCATGGCCTGTGCGATCTCTGAGGCATAGGCGAGGTGCGAGATCCGCACCTCCACGATCTCGACACCGGCGATTAAAACCCGCTCCGCGACCTCGCGGGCCAGTTCGGCAGCGACCATGTCGGTAGAACCGCGCAGTGACGTCCCGGCTCCGGTCGTGTCGTCATAAGGGTGGGTGGTGGCGACATGGCGCAGCGCGGACTCGGCCTGGACTGAGACGAAGTTCGTGTAGCTGTCGACCGCGTAGGTCGACTTGGCCGTGTCGGCTACCTGCCAGACAACGATGGCGGCGATCTCCACGGGGTTGCCGTCGGCGTCGTTGACCTTCAGGTGGTTTGTCTCGAAGTTACGGACCCGAACGCTGACTCGGCGGCGGAGTGTGAGGGGTAGAACCCACCAGAACCCAGGGCGGCGCACGGTGCCGACGTAACGGCCGAAGAACTGGACCACGGAGGTCTGCCCCGGTGGGACGATGACCAGTGACGTGATGACCAGGATGAAGACCACCAGGGGTAGCCACAGGATCCCCTTGTCGTGTTGGCCGGCCTCCACCATCCCGGCGACACAACCCGCCAGCACCACTACCCCCAGCCAGCCGTTGATGCTCAGGGCGCGACGCTCGTTGATGTCGACCCGGACACCCTGATGTCCTACTGGCGCTGCGTTGGGCGCCGACTCGATGTTGCTCATGGTCCGTGCTCCTTCGGATGAAAAGTGATATCTAATAGATATCACTTTTTGGGGCGAGATGCCAATGCTCGTCACTCGCCACACGCTGATGTCACAGCGACTGACACCGTTGTCAGCCACCTAGGAAGTCTCCGGCGACGGCCACACGAAGGACCAGGGCGTCAGCCCCGGCGCCTAAGACGGCGAGGAGGAGGGAAATTTCTCTGGCACCTCGGCACGAGCCTGCCGACGCCAGGTGGCTCCTCGGGACCAACGATTGGGGCGACGGATCGGAATCGTGGCACCATCGATCCATGCGAGTGCGTCGCACCTTCGCCTTCGTCGATGTATCAGGTTTCACGGCGCTGACCGAACTCAAGGGCGACGAAGACGCCGTCGAGGTTCTCACCACGTTTCGCTGTCTGTTACGCGACATCTGCGGGCGGCGCGGTGTTCGCATTGTGAAGTGGTTAGGCGACGGAGCCATGCTCGTGTGCGTGGAGACGGCTCCCTTGGTCGCGGCAGTGCTCGAGTTGCACTACGCCTGGGGCCCGGACGCGAGCCCGGGTCAAACCGTCTCGATCCGTTCCGGCGTCACCTCGGGCGACGTCATCCTGATGGAAGGGGACGACTATGTGGGGCACTGCGTGAACGTGGCCGCCCGGTTGTGCGACCTCAGTCGAGGTGGTGAGGCGCTTGTCCAGCGCTCAGTGCTGGATGACATGCCCCGGTGGGGCCACGTGGCGGCACACCGGGACGTGGAGCTGCGCGGTCTGGAGAAACCGGTTCCCGCCTCGAGCATCGATGTCTTGATTGACGGGAAAGGCCACGTCAGGGACCCTGTGTGTGGTCTACCCCTCTCTCACACAACCGCGGAGGAAACCACAGAGGACTTGAATGGCGGTGAGGTCCTCTTTTGTTCAACGGGCTGCCTGGATACCTGGAAGCGTCGACCAACGACTGCCGTGCCGGCGGCTCCTGCCACTGCTCCTCAACCTCGCTAGCTGAGAACGCTGAGATCAGGTCTAGGGCAACGAACGTTCCCGCCGGAAGCAAGCCGGCTGGGATGACCCTCATCAGGCCGCCACCGCTCTGATTCGTTCACTCGCCCAGTGTGAACTCAAAATGGGGTGCTGAGTAGCGCGGCGGCCCGATGACCAAATCACGTCACCGGGCTGGATCATCGGGCGCTCCGGGATGCAGGGCGGAGGCGCCTCGCGGGCCGGGGACCTCGAACACTGGGTCGTCACGGTCATCGAATTCCGTGCGCAAGGCCCGTGACATCACCGCATGCTGAAAGTACATGGTCGTGATGTAGGTGAGCTCGAGGATCTCCTCGTCACTGAGCCGTTCCTGGAGGGAGGAAAAGAGGTCATCGGCGACACGGCCATGCTCCAACACGAGACAGTCGGTGTAGGCGAGCACATGTCGTTCGAGATCGCCGTAGCAATCGGCTGTCGACCAGAAAGGAATGGACTGGATCTTGTCCTCGTCGACCCCGAGGTCTCTGAGCGATTTGCAATGCTGGGAGAAGACGAACTGGCTGCCGGCCGCCCACCCTGCACGGATCTGTCCGAGCTCGCGCAGCACGGGATCGAGGCGACGCTTCGGGCTCTGATACAAGCCGAATCCTTGCACGGCGTGCTCGAGTACGTCAGGGACGAGAGCGAAGACAGTCCACCAATCGCCTGGAGCACCCGTCCAGGTGCCCGGGGAGGAGACGGGGTCACGGCCCTCGAAAAGCCACTGGTACATCGTTGTCACGATGGGCGCGGTGGCCTCGTCCTTAGGGACCTGCCTCAATCGCGGCAATGGAGGTTCCTTCCTTCGAGTGCGAGATTGGACGGTTATGGAGGTATTTAGTCAAGTACCGATCATGACTGGCGGCGAATGCCCCGGGACGATTGACCTGCCGGTGCCGCATCGGCCGAACTTCCCGTAGGCTGGGTCGGCGCAACGGGAGGAGTGGCCATGGCCATCGAGCTCGCCCATCGCTACGAGCAGATCAGCGCCAAGGCGTACGAACACCCCGCTGACCGGGCCGCCACTTCAGCCCTTCACTCGGTGCCCCTGCTGGACAAGGTCATCAAGAGGCTCACAGACCTTGGCCACGAACGCCGCCTCCGCCAGATCGTCATGGGAAACGCAGTCCGTGTTGGCAGTGAGCAGATGCCTGACCTGTGGGCGGATTACATCCTGTCGAGCTCGATTCTTGATCTTCCTGAGGTGCCGGACCTCTACGTCACGAACGATCCGGTGGTCAACGCTATGACCGTGGGAGCGAAGAAGCCCATCGTGATCGTTCGATCTTCGCTGGTCGGATCGTACGAAAGCAACGAGACCAAGACGGTTCTTGGCCACGAGCTGGGCCATGTTCTCTCTGAGCACTACTACTACACGACTGCGCTCGTTCTTCTGAAGCAGTTCCTCGACGGAGCGCTTCCGAGGTCGCTCCTCTTGGGGCTCCCTGCTCGTGGAATGTACCTGGCTCTCCTCGAGTGGGCTCGCGCCGCGGAGCTCTCGGCCGACCGTGCGGCTGCGCTAGTGATGGGCGATCCGTTAGACCCTTGTCGGGTCCTGATGCGCATCGCCGGCGGAGCGCTTCCAGGGATGAGCTTGGACGCATTCCTGGTGCAGGCTGCGGACTACGAAGCCGAGGACGATCTCTTCTCTCGCCATTCCCGCTTCTGGGTGGAACTGAGCCTCACCCACCCGATTGCCGTTCGACGTGTGAAGGAGCTGATGGCGTGGGTCCAGTCAGGGGAGTACGACCGGATCGTCAACGGCAGCTATCCCCGGCGAGGGCAGGAGCCCGAGCCTTCGGTTGAGTTCACGGCAGCAGTCGCCCACTACCGGGAGCGGTTCTCCCGGTTCCTCGATCGCACGGCTGGAGATATGCAAGATCTCGCCAAGAAGCTCGGCGACTGGCTGAAAGGACCTGTCTCCGATCAGGACGATGAAGCTGCGGCGGAACCGACTGACTGAGCTTGCCGATCGGTCTCTCGTACCTCAGCGTGACCAGCTGAGAGTGCGAGCCCCCGACTGCGGAGATTGTGTCGATGTCGTACACTCAGTGGGCGGCTGCGGCCGTCCTCGTCGAGCAAGGAGGGAACCCATGCGTCCTCGTCTGCCAGTGCGAATTCTGGTCGGGGCGTCACTGGTCGTCGCCTCAACGATTGGTTCGTTGGCGATGGCGCAAACCGCTGGCGCGACGAACTACACCAGCTGCAGCTCGCTGAGCGGACTGAACTTGTCCGGTCAGACGATCACGGTCAGCGGGTGCACGGGCCCGACCGGAGGCTCGGGTGTCACCTCCGGGCCATTGACGAGTCCCATGACCCTCAGCTGGGCCGGAGGCGGAACCACCACGGTCTCCTTCAAGACAAAAATCCACGGGAAGTCGAAGTGTGCAGCTGGCTCTACCGAGAGGTCATTGAGTGGACACGCGACGGCAAGTACTGGCCCAGCCAAATTGATCAGAGGGATGTTCTATGCGACGGTCTGCATCGACCCGAACGAGAACTTGAGCTTGTTGACGGGTAAGGACGTGTTGCTCGAAACCCGGTAATGCCCGAGCGGCCTGATCGTCGCTCAAGGTTGAGCGGCGCTCGTTGGCGGTCGTCCGCTGCGCGCTTCACATAGCTGCGCAGCTCCGGGTCGCGGTCGTAGGATCGACTCGTGGCCGACCGCAAGCCTCCGCGTCCCATCGCCGATGAGCGAACAACGATGCTCGCCCTGCTGAGCTTCCAGCGCGAGTCGCTCATTGCAAAGGTCGACGGTCTGGACGACCAAAGCGCGACGTCAGTCTCGATGCCCAGCGGCACCACCTTGCTCTGGCTGGTTCAGCACATGGCCGTTGCCGAGACACTGTGGATCGCGCACCGCTATTTGGGAGAATCGCCGCGGGCGGATGACCCCGGCGCGGCTCCAACTGGGACGGTGGACCATGCCGTGGCTGAGTACCGTCGAGCAGCCGAACGTACCGACGCCACGCTGTCCGCGGCGGCCGATTTGGATGAGCTATGTGCCACGACCGGGTCGGAGCCTCCGGTGAGCTTGCGTTGGGTTCTTGCTCACCTCCTCGAGGAGACCGCTCGCCACGCGGGTCACGCCGACATCTTGCGGGAGCTCACCGATGGCGCAACCGGACGGTGACGTTGGTTCTCCCGAATCCGGCGTTGGCCCACGAGTGCATGGGGTCAACACTCATGAATGAGCTGCGCATACCTCGGCTGACCCCTGGCTGACGACTATCGCTGCAACTCGGGCGCCTCCGCGCCAGGATGGTGACTTGGACTTGGAGCCGCCGTTTCATGTCTGAGGCATTGCCCCCTGCGGAAGTGGGCAAGGAGATTGCTCAGCACCGTGCCCATGAGGGCTCGGACTCCGATACGGAGGAGCAGCACGGCTCAAGCCGAGTTCTGACCATCGTGGAGGCGGGCCTGCTCGCCGTCGTGGCGGTGCTGGCGGCGTACTCGGGGTTTGCGTCGGCCAAGTGGGCAACCGAATCGTCCGTGACGCTGGCAAAGGCGGCCACGGTCCGGAACTTCGCCAGCAGGGCGGATCTCGAGGGCTTGTCCACCAAGAACTTCGATGGGTTGACGTTCAACGCGTGGTTCTCGGCCTATCTGTCCGGCAACCAAACCGGGACGATGGTCGCCGAGCGGCGCTTTCGGCCCGCTTTCAACGTGGCCTTCAAGGCGTGGATCGCCACGGATCCGTTCACCAACCCCCATGCACCGCCGGGTCCCACCTACATGCCCCAGTACGTGCAGCCAGACCAGGCCAAGGCCACCGCCCTCGATAACCAGGCTGACAAGCTGTATGCCCAAGGAGTTGCCGACGGGGGGAACTCCGATAACTACGTGCGTACGACCGTCTTCCTGGCGACGGTCCTATTCCTTGTCGCCGTCTCCGCCCATTTTCGGGTGCGAGCGGCCCGGATCGGCATGATCGGCCTTGGGGCGATGATCCTCGTCACGTCGGTCGTATTGCTCGTCCTTCTACCGAAGCCGTTCTTCTGAGGTGAAAGCACACTTAGTCATCGAGCCATCTCCACGAGATGGAGGGACGGTCCACCGGGTGGTTGTGCACCTGATCGGACATGGATCCGATCTAGTACTCCGGAGGATCCTCCACTGGGGCCTCCACCGCCCCGGCCTCCTCCGCGGTGAGTTCGGCCGCCGGGTCCGCTTCAAGCCTCTCGTCAGGGATGGGCAGCCCGCTCTCGAGGGAGCGACCGAAGTTGCCCGCCTTTAGCCGGTCCTCGGCTCGATCGATTGCCGCCAGCCGATCTCGCAACCCCTGCGAGACCGCGTCGTCAATCTCCTCATCGGTCAGTGGCTGCGCAGGATCGGCGATGTCCCCACCGCCCTCGGTCGCCGAGCCTCGGCTTTCGCCGCCTTCCCGGCGGAGATCCTGTAACGCCTGTTCAACGCGCTGGCGTTCCCGCGATAGCAACGTCGCTGCTCGTTGGTCGTCCATGCCTGCGACTCTAGGCGACCGGAAAGGCGCCGCCTTTAGCTACGGAAAAATGGGACCGGTGTCAAGGCCGTCGGGGCCCGGCGTCCGTGTTTTCAGTGAGACTGGTAGCGGCGGCGATCCGTCTCATTGTCGGCAGCTTCGATCCGATCTTGGACGTTCGTGAGTTGGGCGCGGGCCTCGCGGCTATAGCGGGGATCCGGCTCGATAACGTCGTCAGGAAGGGGCGGGAGCCCGAAGCCTGAATAGACGACCTTGCGGGGCTGCTGGACCGGTGGGTGGGCACGGTGGAGCGTGTCGCTGCAATGCACGGTCACGTCACCCGTGTCGGTTTCCAGCAGCAAGGGCTGCAGATCGAGGTTCGGATCGCGGCCCGTCGCCATGGTATTGGCGCGGTGACTTCCCGGGATCACGCCGAGGGCACCGCTCGTCCGGTCGGCTCCCGTGACCGAAATACCACAAGTCAGCCCGTTGCAGTCGTAGGAGTGCCGGCCCTGCCCGCAGTCCTTGTGCCATGGGAGGTCGGAGAGTCCGCGCACGATCCCAAGTGGTTTCACGAGCCCTTCCGCGGTGCCCCTGTGCCGGTGACCGTCACCGGTGAGATCACCGATCCACCCGTAGCGATCGTCATTGACCGCATCGCGCAACGCCGCCGATTTGTCATAGAAGAACAACACCCGCACTGCCTGGCTCACGCCACGGTCGTCGACCGCCCACCAGGATTCACCGTCGTCGGGGGTCGCCTTGGCGATCCATTCGTCGATGTCGTCACCAATGGCTGCCATTTCGTCCTCGTCGAACACCTTACGGATGTGCAGGAAACCGGCTTGCTCGAGGAAATGGGTCATTTCCTCGTGGTCGTCGCCAAGCGTGAAGGTGCGATCCAGATCAAGCGCACGTCCATCGAGGCCGGTAAAAGTCACATCTCCAGTCTCGTGGACCTTGCGTCCGTCAAACAACGCCCGCAGTGCAGGCTCCCAACCGACCCAGTCATTGATGTTCCCTGAGGTGATCTTCACTCGCGAGGTCATGGCCAGGCCCATCGTGGATTGGACATCCTGGACCAGGTCGGAGAGCGCGTCAGCCGACAAGGTGGCGACAACGCCGGCGTAGGCGATGCCTTCCTGGGCCGCCAGCGAACCCCGCGAAACACGAAGCGTCACGCATGTCCCGTCGATGTCAAGGCCGAGTGCGGGCAGCTTCTTGTACTCAACTCCTCGGCCAGCGAGTTCCCCGTGCAATGCCACGGCGTCAGGCAGTAACGAGTCGAGCACTAGATCACGCTCGAGCGAGCGAACGTCCTTGTTGAGCCGGGTCCGAGCATCGATCGACATAGGACCTCCCTTGAACCCAATTCTCGGCTCCATGGACTCTACCGAGGGAGCGAGCCCCCCAGTCCTGCGGCCGGCCCTCAATGTCCTCAGCACCTAGGCGGGTCGGGACGGAGGCTTCCTCGAACAGCCTCGGTTCACCACGCGCTGACGCCGACATCGCATAAGATCGCCGGTCCGCTCGGACCTTCGCGAGTGCGTTCATTACCTACACTGCCTCAATGCCGACTCCGGTTGGTCCGGTACCGCCAGATCCAGATGATCCCGACTTTTGGAATTGGGATGACGATGACTTCCCTCAGCCTCGCCGACAGATCTGGCGACTCATCATCGTTGGCGTCATCGTCGTGGGGCTGATTCTTCTGCTGCTGGTGAGCGTCCTCTAAGGCTGCGAAGGTCCAAGCATCCTCTGACAGAGGTCACTTCGCGCGAGTTGATCCCACCTGCCATCGGTAGCGGCGTCTGTAATATCGCTGCTCAATGTCGGTCTGGGCGCGCGTCAAAAGACGGATCGGTGAGCGCTGGTTCGTGACACGCTGGCGGATTCGACCCGCGGTCGGGCACCCAAGGATGACGGTCAGGGAGCTGTTGCGGCTGCTCTATCCCAGCGCCCTCCCAAGGGACCTCGACCTCGAGCTCAAGGCCTTCCGAGCAGTTGGCTCCAATCGAATCCGCGACCTTCGTTCCATTCGAAGAGTTCTGGCCACCTTGGACCACCACAGCGCCCCCTCGCCCATCAGTGTCCGCTTCAGTCCCGGCGATGTCGTCGAAGTCGATTTGGAGGGAATGTCGATTGCCCTGGACAGTGCTGACATCTCCGTCTCGGAGCCGATGATTCGAGATCGCGAGTATGAACCGCACATCACGAACGTGCTGAGACGACTTCTCCGTCCCGGGATGACGTTTCTCGATATCGGCGCAAACGTCGGATACTACTCGCTCTTGGGGGCAAGCATCGTGGGCCCGGGCGGTCGCGTGATCGGTATCGAGCCCAACTCGGAGAACTGCCGGTTGATACTGCGGTCTCTGGAGCTCAACCACTATTCGAACGTGGCCATCTTCCCTGTGGCGTTGGCTGAAGAGACTGGTTGGTCCTACTTCGTAAACCATTTGGGATCCAACGGCAGCCTCAGCCATTCCCCAAGGGAGTCTCTGAGTGGCTGGGGCCAGATTGTGCCGACGTTGCGAGGGGATTCGGTCCTGCAGGGTCCGATCGACGTCATCAAGATGGATGTGGAGGGCGCTGAAGCTCGCGTGGTCGCGGGCTTGGCCTCGCTCATAGAAGAGTGCAAGCCGGTCATCGTGACCGAGGTGAGTCACGAGATGTTGACGAGGGTCAGTGGAAGTGGCCTCGCCGAGTTTCTCGGGTGGTTCACAGATCGTGGATACGGCTGCGCCCTGATCGGGCCTGGAAGCGACCTGCCCGCCGATTTGGATGACGTACAGGCCCTTGTTGAAGCATGGGGCGACAGTTTGCGGATCGAAAATGTGCTGCTACGGCCGCGAGCGGTGGGCTAGCGATGGCGCTGCGTCTGCTCTCGCTCCCCTGCAGCGCAATCACTTGGGAGGCAGCCACTTGGCACTCACTGGCGCGTCATTCACCGAGGCTCTCGCGCAACGCGTTGAGCAAGGTGGCAAGCTCAGCGACTTGAACCCGGAGAGCGGCTAGCTCGGACTGAAGCGTCTCGACGCGCTTCTCCAGATCGACACGGTGTTGACTCATGTCGGCGTGGTCTTCACTGCCGACTGTGCGAGCGACGACTGACGGGGCCGAGGGAATCTCTGGCTGACTGATCTCCATCTGTTCCGACCTGGCCGCTTCCACCTCTGTGATCTCGGCCGCTACGAGCTGCTGCCATCGTTCTTCCTTCTGGCCTGGCCTTCGGGGCAGTAACCGGGCCAAGGGCTCGGGTTGCTCGGAGAGCGTTTCAAGGACCACTTGAATTGCGCCTACCGAATCGAATGTCGCCATCCGCCCGATGTGCGCTCTGAGCTCTCCCGGTGTCTGGGGACCTCTCAGAAGGAGGACGGAGAGAACCGCGACTTGGGGGGACTTCAGTCCGTACGCCTCATCGAAGACATGCCGGTAACGCGTGACCGATTTTCCGTGGGATGGCAAGACGAACCGAACGACATGGAGTGCTTTGAGATCGTCGAGCACGGACCTCACGGATTGCTCGCTCAGGTTCATCACTGGGTCGCGGCTGGTTGTCTGATTGCACGCCAGTGTCAACGCGTTCAAGCTGAGGGGATATTGCTGGGGCGTGGTGAGTTGCTTCTCCACCAGGCACCCGAGCACTCGGCCGCTTTCGAGGCTCATCATCACGCCGTGACGATACGCCGGCTGGTCCGCTCCAGCTCGGTCATGCCTTGGGAGGGATAGCTTGACAGCGCGTGACTCTGCCGGACTCGTCCTCTGTCCTCAGCTGAGCCAGCTGAGGAGCGCAGGTCGCCGATTCCGGTTCGCGTTCGTCCAACGCGAGACGTCCAACCGGCATCAGGTCCCAGCAGCTAGCGTTCACGGGACGCGACCTGAGGAGGCGCCATGCAAGAAATGAACTCCTCCTACCCGGCGGAATTCAGCTTCAATGCCCCGGAGAAAGTCGCCAACTGGCGACCGCTGGTCAACTGGCTGCTTTCCATCCCGCACCTCGTGATCCTGTACGGATTGCGGATCCTCGCCGAGGTCGTTGGTATCATTTCTTGGTTTGTGATCCTCTTCACAGGCGAGCTCCCGGAGAGCTTCGCCAACATCCAAGCGATGTACATGCGATATGAGCTCCGTACGTATACGTACTACCTCTTCATGTGTGAGGAATACCCGCCCTTCGCTTTTGGCATGACGCCGACCGACAGTGGTGAAGACCCCCGTGTGCGGGTCGAGTTCCGGCCTCAACTCACTGATCGCAACCGTCTCACCGTCGCCTTCCGGATCATCCTTGTCATTCCCCACTTGATCGTGCTCTTAGTGCTGGACCTGGTCGCGACCGTCATGACCGTGATCGCTATCTTCGTTGTGCTCTTCACCGGCCAGTGGCCCGAAGGGATGCGAACGTTCGTGCTCAACGTTCTGCGTTGGTATCTGCGTGTCCAGACCTACTACCTGCTGCTCACCGACGAATATCCGCCATTCGAGCTCGAACCACAGGCAAGGTAGCCAGCCGGTTCGTTTCATTCGGTCCCGTTGGCTCGGCCAGTTGGGCATGCTTCAGAAAAGGCCGACTCGTCGCCGCCGTGTTGGCGCCACTCGGCCCCAGTCCCTGAAAGCACGGCGTGAGTGCGGGGCCGTCTCGTGGAGCCCGACCTGACGCGACCCGACCCCGGGGCCTGGATCGCGGCTACGGTCGGTTTGTCCATAAGGGCTCACTGACCGACACAGGAGCACTTGAGGAGGGGGTATGAAGTTCGGAAACCGGATCGGCATCGCCGCTGCGGGAGCGACGGCGATGGCGGGGATCGTCTTCGGTGGTGTTGCAGGCGCTGCTGTCGTTAGTCCTGCTCTCGCGCCGCTGGCCTCGCCGAGGACCGTAGCCGGAAGCTACATGCTTGACTTGACGGTGACCGGAGGTGGGGGCGGAACCGAACCGCTGGTTCTCAACTCGAACGGTACTGTTCAGTTCGAGGGCACCTGCTCAGGACTGTGGACGCTTTCCGGAAAGAAGTTCGCGCTGGAGGTCAATCCGGATACCTGCGGCGGGGACGTGTGGCTGTTCGACGGAAAAGTAACCTCGAAAGGCCTAGGAACGGCCAACAAACCGGGTACGTTCATCGCCACGTTCAAGACCGGTCAGGGATCGCAGACCAACACCGGCACTTGGTACGCGACCAGGTCATAGGAACCAGCCGCCTACGAGGAACGTCGATCCTGGCTTCCAGAGTCGCCACGCGCTGATTCATCTGTCGCTAAGTTGCGGCGGCTGTTCCGACCCAAGTCGGGGGATCGGCACGCGGGCGACTTCGAGGGAGATGCCACCTCCAGAAGTCCAGGTCTCGCCATAGCTGGGCCTCCATGAGTCCTCAGCTGACGCAGCTGAGGGTCAAGACGTCAGTCCAGCTACCTGGAGAGCCAAGGCGTCCGCCGCGACGGACGTGTTCCTCACAACGGACGATGTATCGCGTCGGTGGGTCTGACGGGCACCGTGGCGGAGGTCTGTAAGGCCGAGTCGTGCGTGTCACTAACCGTGAATTTCAGATCTACGGAGCTGAACAGTCCGACCTTGGCGGAAGCGGTGAAGACGTGTGCCCCATCGTCTCGTGCCGTGAAGGTGTACTCCTTCGGAAGGTCCATATTCCGCTCCGACGTAGTGAAACGAATCGTGCCTCTGAAGGTCGGATTCCGATCACCGTAGGTGTCCAACGCGGTCACGAAGATGAACCAGCTCACGGTCTGCTGGGCAGACGAAGACGGCTTGTCGAGCTCAACACGGAGCTTGACCGTCGGGACCGGGGGGAGAGCGGCAAGAAAGGTGATGATGGCCAGCCCTTCTCCGGCTCGAACTCCGGATTGGAACAGGACGGAGTGTGGTCCAAAGCCAGACCCCCCGCCGCCACCACCGCCGTCTTGCCCGCCTCCGAAGCAAACGGCGCCACCTCCGAAGAAGTTGCCACCTCCTCCGCCTCCGCCCCCGTAGTAGCCACCGCCACCGCCGCCGCCAGATCCAACCAAGTTGTTCTGGGGGGAACCGCCGCTACCGCCCATTCCACGCTTGCCATCGGCGCCCCACGTGGCCGAGCGCCCCCCGCTTCCCCCGGCCTGCTGCGAGCCACCTTTCCCCGGGGCATCGCCTCCGTGGCCGATTCCACCGTCTTGTCCCCCTCCGGTGCCGCCAGGCACTCCACTGCCGGTGCATCCACCGCCGCCTCCGCCCCCTCCGGCCACAAGGATCGGAGAGCCGTCGGAGCGGCGCACTTCGGTAGCGCCGCCACCCGACCCCGCCTCTTCCTCCGAATAGCGCGCTCCTCGGGAAGATCCACCACCGTTGGACCCACCGTCAGCCGGTCCGAGGCCTCCTCGTCCTCCGACGACGACGGAGTAGGTGTCACCGGGTCGGGTCGCGATCTTGACCTCCGCTCGCCCACCCTTGCCACCAACGGAGCCTTTACCGCCGCCGCCGCCCTGAGCTCCGTAGAGATCCAGGCCTAACGCGAACATTCCGCTGGGAATCGTAAAGCTGTAGGTACCTGGATGGTCGTACGTGATGGACATCGGCGCAGGGGAAGCCCCAGCAGGCGGAGTCAGACCGGTAGCGGCGAGCGCCAGCATGGCAACGGCAGCAGTTCCTACCTTCGACCAGCCGGTCAATGTGCCTTCCTTCGCTGTGCCGCACTTCGGGACGTGGACCGAGAGGCTTCTGACTGGTATATCGGCGGGGCCAAGGCGAACTGAAGGGCTCTTGAGAGTCAAGAGGTGCAGCCCGACACCCGTTTGAGGTAGGTCTTCAGCTGATCCAGCGAGAGGTCTCGAGGATCGGGCAGCGAAGAGGGTCCCAATCTCATACGTCGCCGGGTTTGGGGGTTTTCTCGGCCGACCTGGCTTCTTCGGTACCATCGCCGACGACCATGAGGCGACGCGAATATTGGATCGGTCAAGCACGAGGGGACTGAAGATGGAAGACCGGATCACTCCAGTGCTCTACCTGGAGATGACGGACCGACCTGCCGACCGCTACGCCGAGCAGCGAGTTCCGGAGGTGCTCGGGCTTCCCGGAGTCCAAAGGGGCAGCTGGTGGACGAACTGCGTTCTTTTCCGCACCGATCTTCCCCGCACTCTGCCCGAGTTCGCCGTGCTCGGCGTCTATGAGGCCGAGCACGGTTTCAAACCACCGAATGGTGAGGCCACACCGGCGGACATCACCGGGCTCTGCTTCGACCACTACCGGCGGCCCGGTCAGGGGACCATCTCGGCTCGCCCGACGCTCGGCCTCGAGTTGGTGTTGATCAGCCCTCGCACCCCCGAGGGGAGTCAGGCGCTTCGTGACTGGGCTGACTTTGTCCACATTCGAGACATCGCCGCGGCGTCTCCGGATCACTTCACCATGATCACGCCCTATGAGAACAGGGCACCCGGCCCGCCCCGGTATCTGCATCTCTACGAACTTGATACCGACGACCCCGAACCGGCGTTCCAACAGATGACGCCCTCTACGCTGGCAAGGGTCGGTTCATACGGCACCCATCCTCTCAAGGAGTGGCGGGGCCACCCCGCGCTCGTCATCGATTACGTCAGCACGTTCCGCCGTCTTGGAGTCCTCACCTCGTCCGCGTGAACCCGCGGTGGTGCGAACTCTGAGGACAACAACGCGCCATCTCCCCGAAAGTCAACCGCCTGGCTTGACCGCGGCGGGAACGCTCTCGCCGGTGCAGCCGTGGGCCTACTCGACCGAGGCAGGATCCACGCCGATACTCCCGGCCGCGCTGCTGGCGTAGGCGGCGAGAGCGAAGCGCAGCACGGAGACAGCCTCCTCGCCGCTCCACAGCAATGGGCCTTCGCCGGTATGCAGCCAGCGCAGCCAGTGACGCCCTGAATCCCGAAAGCTGCTGGCCCAGTCGTCGTCCAGTGCGTGGTAGGAACGCATCTCTCCATCGGCGTATACCTCGAGGCTTGGCTGCTGGATGCCACGGCCTGTGCACCGGTTGACTCGCGCGTAGCCCCGGTGACCGGTGACCTCCCAGCGCTCATCGTTGGTGTAGTAGTCGGACCGGAGGTACATGCTGGGAGCAAGGGTGATGTCCCAGACGCCGCGGACACCGCTGGCGTGCTCCCATATGAGAGTGGAAGGTGCGTCGATCTCGATCGTGGGTACGACCTCGGTCGCCCCGATCCAGGCTCGCACCTCCCTGATGGGGCCGAAGAGCCAGATTGCAGTGGCCAGCTTGTGCCAACCGTCGTCGAAGACGAAGATGCCCCGTCCGTTCCGCATCTGCTGGAACTGCCACTCGTAGCTGCTTGCCGGGACGTCCCAGCCTCCCCGCCCACTGCCCACCATTTTCATGTGGTAGCCGCTGACCTCGCCGATCTCGCCCGATTCGACGATCTCCTTGAGGCGCACCAGCGGCTCGTAGAAGATGTAGTTCTCCATGACTCGGAACTGACGGCCGGTGGACTCGGCGGCATCGAGCAGCTGCTGGGCGCTGGCAAGATCGTTGCACATCGGCTTCTGCAGATTGACGTGCCAGCCATGGCCGAAGAGCTCGGTGACTCCTTCGACATGCAATGGAATGGGCAGCAGTGCCTCGACGGCGTCGACCTCCACGCCGCTGGCGGCGAGCTCGGCGATGGATGCGAACGTGCGGGCGGCCGGCCAATCCGCCTGTCTCTGGGCCCGCCTCTCTTCGCTCGGATCGACGAGCGCCACGACGTCGACACCGGGATTGTCGAGGTAGGCGCGCACGTTGAGGTCGTAGATGCGTCCGAGCCCGATGAACGCGGCTCGCACGGGTCGGTCGTAGGGAGCAAAGGTCGAGGTCATCGACGAAACACTATTCGTGGAGTCGTCAGAACCCCCGACCACTAGCTGGATGCGGTCTGGAGCGCTCTCGAAAACCGCTTCTGGTCCTCAGCTGATGCAGCTGAGGAGCTGAGAAACCTCAGTTCTGCTCGATGAGGGCGTCATCCTGTCCCAGGCCGTCGGGACCAGAACCTGCGGCAGTGCACGTGGCGGCTGGCATGCAGGCGATCCCGTTTAGTCCGGTGGCGAAGTCTCCACTCACGGTGCCCGTCGTGACCACTGCCCAAGCCGTGCCACTCCATTCCTCGAGGAGGGTTTCGTCACCTCCGGAATTGACCAAGTAGCCAGAGGCCGTGCATGAATCAGCGCTCTGGCACGCCACGCCGGTGAGGACGTCCTCCTCGGTGCCGGCCGACGGGTTCTGGCTGGCTGTGACAGATCATGATCCCGCCGTCAGCTGTTCGGCGAGTGTGAGTTCGGTGCCGTCGGCCAGATCGGAGTCGCCGACCGCGGTGCACGTCCCTGGCAGCGAGCAGGAGACCCCCAGCAGGGTATTACCCGTCGTGCCGCTTGGCTGGGGCAATATGGCCGCCGTCCAGGTTGTGCCGTTCCAGGTCTCGGCTAGGGGCTGCGTGACGTCAGACGCGTCCTCAGATGAGCCGACGGCGACGCAGTCGGATGGTCCGGAGCATGAGATCCCCGTCAACTTCGTCGAGAGGGCGCCCGCCGGCGAGGGCGGCACCTTGAGCGACCAGGTTTTCTTCGAGAGGACCTCAGCGATGGGGGTGGGTGACCCGTTCGGGGCTGATTCGGTGTATCCGGCGGCGACACACGAGGTGCTGCTCGAGCAGGACACGGATGTCAGCTCGTTGAAGAGATTGCCGGTCGGGTTGGCAGTCGTCTGGCTCGACCACTTGGATCCGTTCCATTTCTCGGCGAAAGTATTGGTGTCGCCGTCATCACCGGCCGTCCCAAGGCCGACGTCTCCCACCGCGTAACAGGCGCTACTGGTCGGACAGGCGGCACCGTAGAGGTTGGTCGTCACTGCCTCGCTCGGTTCGGCGCTCTTGGCCAACGACCAGCTCGATCCGTTCCAGTCCTCGATCTCGGCGGATGTGTTGAAGTTGTTGGCCGGGAAGGATTCACCGACACCGATACACCCGCCAGTGGAGCAGGCCGCGGCATTGAGATAGGTGGCGGCCGGCGTCGTTGACCCGGGAACGGCTGAGATGAGCCAAGGGCTCGTCGATTTGTTCTCGTGGATGGCAAGAAGGTGGTTTTCGTCTGGAGTGAAGTACTGACCGACCGCCACACAGTCGAAGCTCCCGTGAGGACAGGCGAGTGCCGAAAGCAAGCTGGTGGTCACGCCGCTTTCGTTGGGGGTGGTTTCGACAGCCCAGGTCTCTGCCGTCAGGCGTTCGACAAGGGTTTGCGTGTCGCCGGACTCGTCGATCAGGCCTTCGCCGGCCGCCTCGCAGGTCGTGGAATTCAGGCAGGACACGGAGTTGAAGAAGGCGCCGACAAGTCCAGTCGGGTTCGGGGTGGTCATCGTGGACCAATTCGTGCCATTCCACGCTTCAGCCAGTGTGAGTGGCGCTGACGACGAAGTGGGGTAGGTCCGCCCGGTGGCGAAGCATGCCGAGGAAGTCGGGCAACTGATGCCGGTGAGCTCATTGTCGGCCGACCCGGTTGGAACGGGCGGATTTAGGAGGGTCCAGCTGGACCCATTCCACTGCTCAACGATCGGGATGGTGCCGGCCGAGGACAAGCTGTAGCCGACTGCGACGCACTGGGTCGTCGATGGACAGGCAACCGAAGTGAGGAATGTCTGGATGGCGCCGTCGACGTTGGGCGTGGTGTCGATGGACCACGATGATCCATCCCATTGCTCAGCCAGGGAAATGACGTCCGGTGACGTCGTCCCTGCCGAGCCCACGGCCATGCAGAAGCTGCTGGAGAAGCACGAGACTCCGGTCAGGGTGCTCGTGGTTGCACCGGCCGCGTCGGGTGTAGTTGCCACCGACCAGTCAGTCCCATTCCATTGTTCGGCCACGGTGTTGGCGTTGTTCGAAGTGGTGAAGTCCGTGCCGACTGTGGTGCAGTCGGAAGCGGTGACGCAGGCAACGGCATCCAGCTGTGGGAAGACGTCTCCCGATCCGGTTGGATTTGGGCTCGCTTGTGGTGTCCATGCCTTCCCGTTCCAGTGTTCGACGAGCGTCGAGAGCAACGAGCCCGTCGTCGATCCCCATCCGACTGCGAGGCAGTTGGCGTTGGCCGAGCATGTCGCTCCTAGGAGCTTGCCGGAGAAGTCGGCACTTGGCTCTGGGACTGTCACCGGAGACCAAGTCGATCCTTGTTGTGGCGTGATCGATGCGGGTGCGTCGGTCGCCTGGGCGAACTCAGGGGCAAGAAGAACGACGGCGGCGACGGCCACCACGATCGCGAACGAACACCGGATCGAGGAAAGTCTCACGGTGCCTCCATTCCCCTCGTCGTCGCTGTGTCAGCGCGCTCTGTGGCCAAGGTACCACTGCCTGAGTTCAATGGTTCGAGGGGAAAACCGAGGGGCAAGGCGTCAGCACTTCGAGTCCTTGCGCTTTCTGTTGCGTGATCCGTCATCTGGGTGATTGAGGGGACGTCACGGTCCATCCCAGGGTTATCTGATGACAGTCATCCCCACGGTCAACTGATGACAGACCGTCTCGGTCGTGTTGTCTTCAATTGGCTCCTTGTCAGGTCGTGTTGGTCGGTGCGAGCCAAGGAGGATGGAGGCTTTCAGAAGCAACAGTGGCGTTCACAAGCAAGAGGTGGCATGTATGTGCCACGGCTTCGCCGTCCTCACTCCGCTCTATCCACCCTCAGGGTGAGGTTGTTCTACCGGAGACGGTCTGTAGGTCTGAAGGCTGCATCGTGTCCGGAAGTCGATCCGGTGTTAGCCGGATCTTCTTTTCACTGACCGCCGAAGAGTTCGTCATAATCGCGCAGTCTGCTGGCGAGAGCCTTCATGATGCCAAGGGCGAAAGTGGGTGATTCGTGAACCAGAAAGAGAAAATCGCGTCGATTGATCTCTGCCAGGGTCGTCGTGCTGGTAGAAATCGCCGTTAGGTTTCGAGGAAGGCGATCGATCAATGCGCGCTCACCAAAGACATCATCAGGTCCGAGCGTGGCAACCACCACCGAGCCCTTTTGGAGCGTCACTGATCCGGACACGATGCCGAACATATGGGTTCCGCTGTCACCTTCGGAATAGATCACATCGCCAGAATCAACTGTCCGATGGACGGCAGCGTTGATGAACAGACTCTCAGCGGCCATGACCCTTGCCCTCGTCCGAGACCCTCTTTTCGATGGGCATCGGGCAGACTCTACCGCTGGCCCCGGGATGCTCCTCGACTTCAGTACGTCGCCCGTACCATCAGGCTGTGGCGAGCGGATGGAACTGTTTGAGCTTGCCCGACCAGAGGCGCTCGATGGTGTCGACGGAGGCGATGGTGACCTGCGGCTGGCGGAGACCCGCCTGTTCCATCGTGGCGACCAGATTGATACGCAAATGCTCGAGATCGCACGTGTGGTCGCAGACAACCCGAACATCGGCGCCGCCCAACGTTTGGCTGACCTGGTACTCCACCACGCCGTCGCCTCCTAACAGCGCGGTCGTCATCCCCATCGGGTGGACCGCAACGCCGTCCTTGTAGCGGAAGAAGGTGTCCGTGCGACCGGAGAGCCCGTCGATTCGGCGATGCGCACAACCGCATTCGCACACCCCGTCGAGAAGCGTCATTCCATCGGCGATCTCGTAGCGGATGAGAGGCTGTGTGCGATTGTAAAGATTGGTGAGGAGGATCTTTTCCGCGGGCGTGCCCGGTGGCAGCACGTTGCCCTCCCGGTCACAGGGTTCGATGATTGCGAAGTCGTCCGGGAGATGCATCGCCCGACCGGCGGTGCAGGGAAATGCGTAAGCGCCCTCGGAGCACCCCCAGGCGTCGTCGATTTCGACACCCCAGGCGTCTCGGACAGCAGTGCGAATCTCCTCGGTGCACTGCTCTCCGCAAGTGAGCACTTTACGCGGACTTATCTGTAACCGTCCGTCGATCGCCTCGAGGGCCAGGAGCTGGATCGCTGTCGGGTACCCCTGCAAGATCGTCGGTCGGGCGGCATTGAAACCCGTGACGATATCGGGCAGTGGCAGCGTCGCCGGTAGATGGGTGACCTGCGTCCCTCGGTCATCCATCCCGCGCGAAAAGGCGTGCAGGGCGCCCGATATGTGTCGGGTGTTCGAGGCGTACATGGTCGCCATTGACTCGCGAGATGGAGGAGGAGCTTGAGCGCCGTGGTCGGGGCTCGGCCACCGGGTCGCGAGCAAGTAGAAGGCAATCCAGTCATCCCAGCCGTAGACGAAGATCGCTCGGACGCCCGTCGTCCCGCTGGTGGCGATAGTCCGATACTGGTCGAGCAGATAGGTGTCTTCATCGACGGCGTCGACGTGAGCATTCACCACATCCAAGGTGAGCTCGGGATCGGTGACGATCCGATCAAACTCTCCCATTAAGTCGGCCCTGGTCATGATGGGCAGCGTCGGCAAGTCCGCTTCGGTGAAGCTGGCGACGTCGACATCCTTCAGCCTGCTCCGATGGAACGGAGATCGCTTCACCGACCACGTCAGCAACTCCCGCAATCGGCGCTCCCGCTCTTGGGCCAAGCGCTCGGCAGGCCAGCGCAGGCGCCGGGATGCGGGCAGGTAACCGTCCTGCACTGCCGCTTGTTGGCGGGCCAGCAGATCGTGATACTCCAATGAGTTGCCAGTCCTTTCGATACCCATCCAAGGTCCGGTCTCGGACGCTGGCCGGCGCCGACCGACAATTCGACGATACCCGAAGTATCCACAACGGAATCAGCTTGTCGTCGTCGAGTTTGGCGGGTGACTCGTTCGTCTGCCGCCTCCGACACAGTGAAAACTCCTCCAAGCCCCCCGGATCAGGCGTCGCCAGTGAAGGGGGTGCTGAGGGGGGCGCACCTCGGGGCCGGACAATTCGGCTTCGGCGAGCTTCGGGCGCTTCCGAAGGCTCGAAGTTGCCGAGGTCGCACACGGTTTTTGGTAAGGCGCCACGCTGCGTGGGGATGTCGGTGGGCGCAGAGTGCCGTGGCGATGTCGTGAGGTCGACGGCGCCCTCATCCACTCCGGACATGACGAGGAGGCTCAGCTCAATAGATGAGATCACCGGTGAACAGGCCGGGGATGGCCACTGCCCGTCTGACCAGGGAGGTAAAGGCTCAGGGCCGAGGTCATCCGAGCTAATCGCCACTCCGGGAAGCCAACGGTCCGGTGCCGGGTCGGCGTTTGGTGCCAGTGTGAGCACCCTATGACGGCAGACCACTTATGGGTCTCTATCCGTTCTCTCAGCAGAGACTCAGTTGCGTGGTCGAGGCTGAGGCTGGTGCAGCCGACTCGGCCTGGAGTGTCCAACTCCACCCGCTTCTTTCAGCACCAGCCTGTACTCGATGGTGTCCGTGGGTTGGCCTGGTTCGCCGTCTTCCTTGGTCATGCCGGGCTCGCACCTGGGTTGGCGATCGGGCAGGTCGCCATGTTCGTGTTCTTTGGGCTAAGCGGCTTTCTCATTACAACCGTTCTTTCGGTCGAACGAATTCGCACCGGGCACATCCGGCTCCGAAAGTTCTATGCGCGGCGAGCCCTTCGGCTCGTTCCGGCATTAGTCGCCTTCCTCGCCGTGTGGGTTCTCGTGGTCGCCATATTCGGTCATGAAAGCTGGGTGGCGACAGTGCCCGGGTCCAGCGGTGCCTCCAATGGAGTCTCCTTCTCGGTGGCCGTCGAAGGAGCGGTTGGGGCGCTTACCTATTTGACGAACTGGTGCGGGCTTTTCAACATCTTCAGTGGCTACGTGCCTCTTGGGCATCTGTGGTCGCTCGCCGTGGAGGAGCAGTTTTACTTGCTCTGGGCACCACTTCTCGTGGTTCTCATCGCCGTACGTCGGAGAGTGGCGACAGCAACGGCCTTTCTTCTCGCTGCGGCCTCATTTGTCGATGTCGTTGTTCTGCAGCACGCTCACTCGACGACTCCGTGGGTCTTCTACAGCACAGACACCCGGTCAGGTGCCTTTCTCGTCGGTGGCGGAGTAGGGCTCCTTTGGTCGGACCGCCGAGCTCTGGCCACGTGGTGGAGCCAGGTGTGCACTCCGGTGGCGGCGGTCGGCCCTGGCGGTGTTGGCATGGTGCGGTTGGGTGTTCGCCCATCAAGTGTCCGCGTCAACCTACGCAACCGCCTGGATTCTTGTTTCCGTCTTTGCGCCAGTAAGCGTGGTCGCCCTAGTCGACCGCCGGGGAGCCGGCGCTTCGTGGCTCGCCAATCCTCTGCTGACGTACCTCGGTCGCCGCTCATACGCGCTCTACTTGTGGCACTACGTCTGGCTGACGTGGTTCCATGGGCTCGGCCTTACCGGAGTGGTGTTGGCTCTCGCTGCCACACTCGGTTGCGCCGAGATCTCCTGGCGTCTTGTGGAAAGCCCCTGTCTCCGGCTGAAGAGCCGCCTGGTGCCAGGAAATCAGCCACCGGGATCGGCCGACAGACCTTCTGGCTTGGATGGGGCCTCCGTCAGGTCCGAAGTGCCTGAACTGGCGGGGTCCTCGGCTTGACCAGCTGAGTACTTCCCTAGCCGCGGAGGTGTCTTCACCACGTGCCCGCCTCGAACGACGCTACGTCCGGCGACCATGTCGGTCGGAAACGGGCAGGCCGCCTCCTAAAAGGCGACTCCGTCCGTTCATTGGGCCATGTGCGCGAGGATGCATAGGCGAGCTGAGCACGACGGGGAGGGGCCGATGACGCAGCGACCGCCGGTCACTGACTGGACGACCGACTTTGACGTCTTGGATCCGGCATACATCGAGGATCCATTCTCGATCTGGGACGAACTGCGCAAGACCTGCCCGATCGCCCACACGGGCCGCCGCGGAGGTGCCTGGCTGCTCACCACCTATGCGGATGTGACCGAGGTCGCTCACGACATCGAAAGGTTCAGTTCCCTCGAGGTCGGGGTCATTGCCGGCGACGGGTCAGACGAGTCACGAGAAGAACACCTGCCCTATGGCCTTCCACCAATATCCTCCGACCCGCCACTGCACACATGGACCAGACGTCTTCTGCTGCCCTGGTTCTCTCATTCGAGAGTTGATGGCTATGAGTCGATCACCCGCGACCTCTGCCAACGGTTGATCGAGGAATTCATTGGCAGCGGCCACGCTGACGCGGCAGCCGATTACGCCCAACAGATTCCGGTGCGAGTCATCGCCAAGATCCTCGGCGTGCCTGAGGACCTGTCCGACACCTTTACTGGCTGGGTGCGAGACGTCCTCGAGTTTGCTGACGAACCCGATCGCGTGAGGCGAGGCGGTGTAGGCATCTTCACGTGGCTCCACGAGCAACTTCAACTCCGCAAGGAGGAGCCGCAGGACGATCTGATCAGCCAACTGGTCCATACCAGCCATGACGACATGCCGATCGAGGACAGCCTGGTGCTGGGGATCGCCGGCCTCGTTCTCATCGCCGGCATCGATACGACGTGGAGTGCGATCGGTTCGACGCTGTGGCACTTGGCCCGTAACCCCCAGGATACTGCCCGTCTGGTTGCTGAGCCGGACCTGTTGGCCACGGCGGTCGAGGAGTTCCTCCGGGTTTACTCGCCAGTGACAATGGCCCGTGTCGTAACGGCTGATGCCGTGTTCGATGGATGCCCTATGGAGGCGGGAGACAAGGTCCTCCTGAACTTCCCCGCCGCCAACCGCGATCCGGCCGCCTTCGAGCGGGCCGACGAGGTGGTGCTCGACCGCGCCGTCAATCGCCACATCGCCTTTGGGACGGGAATCCACCGGTGTGCCGGATCGAACCTGGCTCGAATGGAGCTGAGGGTTGCTCTTGAGGAATGGCTCACTCGCATACCGACCTTCCATATGGCCAACGATGCGGAGGTCACATGGGCAGGTGGCCAAGTCCGCGGTCCTCGATCCATTCCGGTGGTGTTCCCGTGAAGATCTGTGTGGACCAAGAGAGGTGCCAAGGTCACGCTCGCTGCTATTCGTTGGCTCCCGATCTGTTCAACATCGACGACTACGGCCAGTCGTCGGTGGTTGGCGATGGGACGGTCCCACCGGGTCGCGAGGGGAGCGCCCGGCTGGCGATCGCCAATTGCCCAGAGCGGGCCATCTCTGAAGTCGACGATTGACGTTCCGGTGCGGGCCTGAGGTCCGTCAGCGGTCGGTCACTTGGGACTGACATCAAGCCGGCGGCATTGGTTCGTCTATTCGAGTGATGGGTGCGCGCTTCGGCAATCGAACAAACGGCACTGTCCTCAGCTTGGCAAGCTGATGTGGGGGCGGTTCCTGGAGGGCTTGATCGCCCCACCTACCGGTCTTCACCGATCAAGTACTCCAACACCTCGTGCCTGCGCGTAATGGCAATGAAATGTCCTTCGTTGGGGAAGACCGTGATATCCGCTCCTGGGATACGTCGTGCCAGCTCCTGTCCCCAAGCTTCAGGCACGAGGGCGTCCGCTGACCCCTGGAATATTCGGACAGGAACGGTCACGTCTTCAGGGAGGAATCCCCAAGGCGCACTCATCGCTAAATACTCATCGACCCCCCCTCGCGAATCGGTTGTTCCCTCGCCTAATAGGACCGGGAACCATTGGCCGAGCGCCTTCATCGCTTTGGCTTCATCCCTGGGCAGCCCGTGCATGGCACCCCGTACGACCAAGGTAGGAGCGTGCCTCGAAAGAACATGCATCGTTGTGAAACAAGCCCGGGCACCGGCTGGGTATCTCTGAGACAGTGCGATGAGAGAGCGATCGAGCAGGTTGGTCCCCTTGAGGGTCGCCTTCCCGTCGAGGGGTAGGCAGCCGGCCACGACGGCACAGCGCACGGCCCGCTCGCTAAGAGCAAATGCGGCCGCCAACGCGTACTGGCCGCCTTCGGACCATCCCATTACCTGGAATCGATCAACACCGAGATGATCGAGCAACGGAACCAAATCGCTCTGCACCCAGGGCAATGTGGTGTATCCCGGCAGTCTGTCAGTGCGGCCGACTCCCGGCCGATCTGGTGAGATGATGCAGAGCGCCAGAGCACGCGCATCCGCATCGGCCGGGGCCACGTCGTGCCCACTCATCAATCCGCCGTGGCAGTTGACTACTGGTAAGCCGCTGGGGTCGCCGTAGAGGGAATAGCCAAGAGTGCGTCCATCGGGCAGCTCTAGTGTGTGGTCCCCGAGAGCGCGCGTGATGTGAAGATCCTATTGACGAGGGCCTGCTCAGTGTTGTCACAGCCAGGGGCTCGTTGGTCCTCGCAGGTCGTCTCCAGGTGCTCTCGTTCTGATGCGGGCCTCAGCGTGAGTAACTGAGGGTAGAACCGCTTCCAATCCGACCTGTCCGGAAGCTGCGGCTCGACGTCTCACAATTCCCAGGCGGCAAGGCGTCCGTGCAGCTCGAAGGACTGGTACAGCGCGGATTCGTCCCCTGCGCTGAATCGGCGGAATGACTCCGTGCCGCGCTCGCGCACATACACGGGATCCCCACCCACGCGGTCCGACCGGAATTTCTCGTGGACGAGGGTGCGGGTGAGGATCTTGTTGGTCGGGGTGGCCGGAAGCGTGGTGGAAAGTCGGAGGAACCTCGGCTGCCACTTGGGGCTGAGATCCGGCTGGCTGTCCAGCCACGACGCTAAGGACGAGCCATCGAACGCGGCGCCATTACCCAGGACCAGGGCGACCATCACCTGATCGCCGGCGCCAGGGTCGGGGACTCCGTAGACCGATGCCAGCATCACGTCCGGATGGCGAGCGATGATCGCCTCGATCGGTGCCGCCGGGAAATTCTCGCCATCGACGCGTAGCCAGTCCGAGGTTCGCCCGGCGAAGTAGACCCAACCCTTATCGTCCACATAGCCAAGATCGCCGCTCCAGTACCAGCCGTTCCTGGTCGTGTGACGCATCGCCTCCTCGTTGCGGTAGTAGCCCTCGAAGGGACCCACGCCCAGGGTGTTGACAAGCTCCCCCACGCAGAGGTCGGCATTGACCAGACGGCCCTCGCCGTCGAATCGGGCCCGCGGGGCCTCATGACCCTCTTCGTTGACGACGAGGATCCCTTGGCGAAGCCGTCCGATGGAGCTCCGGGGACGGCTCCCGGTTCGATCGAGGGCGATGGCACCTTCTGTCGAGCCGAACACGTCGATGATCCTCAGCCCGAAGCGTTCGACGGCGGCTTCCACGACATGAGGCGACCCCTCGTTGCCGAAGGCCACCCGCAAGGTGTTGTCGGCGTCGTCGGCGCGCTCGGGCGTGGCCAGCAGATAGGCGAGCACCTTGCCGGTGTAGTTGAACCACGTGACGCCGTAGCGCCGCACATCGGTAAGGAAGCGGGAGGCACTGAACCGGCGAGCGAGCGAGAGGTTGGCGCCGGCCACGAGGGCCGGGGCGAGGCCCGCCATCAGCGAGTTGGTGTGGAACAAGGGCATGGCCGCGTACCCGACGTCGTCGGGACCAAGCTCGAGCATCATGGCCATACGACTGCCCGTCGTGAGCAAGCGACGCTGTGTGCAGCGGACGGCTTTGGGAGCGGCTGATGTCCCGGAGGTGAACAGCAGCGCCCAGAGGACGTCCACGTCGGATTCGGCTTCAGTGGCCTGCCCCGGCGCCCCGGCGCCGTAGTCCGTCCAAGCCGCCTCGAGGGCCCCTTCGAGCCTCTCGCCTGCCGGAGTCGGGTCGTCTCCGTCGGCGAACCGGTCAGAGACGAGGACGCCACCCGGCAGGTCGAGCTGGCTGGTGGCCGCCTCGAGCTGCGCCTGGTGGCGGGGCTCGGTGATGACGAGTTGGACGTCGGTATGGGAGATGTCGAGCGCCAAGTGCTCGCCACGCCGGGTGGGATTGAGCCCAGCCACGGCCGCTCCGATCAGCCCGGCGCCACAGAGCGCGAACACGTAGTCGGGCGTGTTGTCCAGGAGGATGCCGACGTGTGGGGGGCGACGGGCGTCGAGCCGGGCCCGGAAGAGTGCGGCGAAGCGCTCGGCTTCGGCGAGCAGCTCCTGGTGCGTCCACACCTGATCTCCGAAGCGAAGGGCTGGACGGCTGGCGTAGCGTCCGTCGAGGCCGTTCCGTCGTAGGAGGGAAGCGGCATTTGACGCCGGGAGGGGCACCTCGGCGAGTGGAGGAGCGTACGTCGGTGGATCTTGGGCGCTGGGCATTGCGACGTCGTCAGTGGGTGTGCCCACCCTGCTAGCCAGTTTCGGCTGTGCCGGCCGCCGCCACGAGGACCGTCAACACCAGGTCACATTCGCTCGAGAACGGTACCGGTGGCGAGGCCCCCGCCACAGCACATCGAAACGAGCGCCAACGTGGCATCCCGGCGCTCGAGCTCGTGCAGCGCCGTCGTGATGAGCCGGCTCCCGGTGGCCCCGACCGGGTGGCCCAAGGCGATGGCACCGCCGTTGACGTTGATCTTGTCCCCGTCGACGCCATGAGCCTTCTGCCAGGAGCACACCACGGAGGCGAATGCTTCGTTGACCTCGAAGAGGTCGATATCGCCGATGGTCATGCCGGCCTTGCCCAGAACCTTGGCGGTGGCAGCGATGGGTCCGTCGAGTTGGTAGTAGGGGTCTGAGCCGACCAGGACCTGGGCGACCAGCCGGGCGCGTGGCCGAAGCCCGAGCGCTTTCGCCTTGCGGTCGGACATCCAGAGGACTGCCGCGGCACCATCGGAGATCTGCGACGACGTGCCAGCCGTGTGGATCCCATCCGGCATCACCGGTTTCAGGGCGGCGAGACCCTCCTCCGTTGTTTCCCGGAGGCCCTGGTCTCGCTCTACGACCTGCACCTCGCCGGTGGGGCCGTCGGGGCCCAGCACGGGTGCCTCGACCGCGAACACTTCGCGATCGAAGCGGCCCTCGGCCCATGCCGCCGCCGCCTTGCGCTGAGACGCCAGACCCAGGGCGTCGGTATCGGAGCGGGAGACCGAGTACTTCTGAGCGATGCGTTCCGCCGATGTGAACTGATCCGGCATGTCGCACGGCCAGTCAGGTGGAAAAGGCCGCCCGGGGCCGTTGACAACGTTGGCGCCGAGTCCGACACGGCTCATCGCCTCGACACCGCAGCCGATGGCGACGTCCACGGCGTCGGCGGAGATGAGGTTGGTGGCGAGATGATTCGCCTGCTGGGAAGAGCCGCACTGGCAGTCGACGGTGGTGGCGGCGGTCTCGAACGGCAGTCCTTGGTTGAGCCAAGCTGTGCGAGCGATATTGAAAGACTGTTCGCCTGTTTGCGAGACACATCCGCCGAAGATCTGCTCGACCTCCGACGGGTCGATCCTGGTCCGTTTGATGAGCTCTACCTGGGCGGCGCCGAGCAATTGGGCAGGATGCACGCCAGCCAGCATCCCGTTGCGCTTCCCGAGCGGGGTCCGCACCGCCTCAACGATCACCGGCTGCGTCACGATCTCACCCTCCCGCGTAGCCCCCGAGCTTCGTTTCCGGAGCGGGAGCCCGGAGTATACGACGCCGCAATTCACCGCGTCCTAAGTGCAAGTCGGACGGCCCGAATCGATGGCGGGTGGCAGCAGTCTGGGCGCCTCCGAATCCCGCGATGGCTCGGCAGCCGTCGGCGCAGCGAGAGTTCGGGGTGGTCGTGCCGGTGGCCCACGCTCGGCATCGAGGAGATTGTCGGTTGTCGCCGCGCCCTAGCATGGGCAACACCCGAGCTGTTGGGCGACATGAGAGTCGACGGCTCGGCGCATCGCGAAGGAGGCGAGGGTGGCGACGAACCAGGTGCGCTCCCGTGACTACCCATGAGCGGAGCGGATCTCGACAACGTGCTGATCGGTGAGGAAGGGGACATCCCGCGTTCTCGCTACACAAGCGCCGACTTTGCTGCGCTCGAGTTCGAGCACCTGTGGTCAAGCGTCTGGCAGGTGGCCTGCCGGGAGGAGGAGATCGCCGAGGTCGGCGAGTACTACGAGTACACGATCGGCGACCAGTCGGTGCTCGTCGTCCGCTCGAGCCCAGATGCCATTCGTGCCTTCCACAACACCTGCCTGCACCGCGGCACTCGGCTGGCCGATGGAGCCGGTCTCTTTGGCGACGGTTGCATTCGCTGTCGTTACCATGCGTGGCGGTACGACCTTGATGGGAAGCTCGTCGAGGTCGTCGATCGTGACGAGTTCGACCCCATACCGTCGGACGCGGCACTTCGAGCCGTTCAGGTCGAGCGATGGGGAGGATTCGTTTGGATCAACTTCGACGCTGCCGCTCCACCACTGCTCGACTACCTCGACCCTCTGCCCACGTTGTTGGCGCCGTACCAACTTCACCAACTCCGCATCCGTGCCTCGCTGTCGACCGTGCTCCCTGCCAACTGGAAGGTCGCCGTGGACGCCTTCAACGAGGGCTACCACGTGCAAGGCACGCACCCGCAGATCCTGCCGTGGACCGATGACGTCAACCTCGACTACGAACCGTTGGGGATTCACTCGCACTACGGACGGTTACCGAACGCCCGTCGTCAGTTGCGCCCGAGCCCACGCTTAGGGCTCTCCGAGGGCGAGTACGACGAGGCCGAGATCCTGGAGAAGTTCATCCAGGGTCTGGGCGGGCTCTTCCTCGAAGAGGAGCGGGCGTTGGTGGACGAGATCCTCGCTACACCCATGGATGGCGCGACCATGCTCGGCCGCTATCAGAAGGGCCGACGGGCTCTGCTGGCCGCCCGCGGCGTCGCGGTGGATGGGTTCTCCGACGATCAGTTGACCAGTGCCGACGACGTCTACTTCTTCCCCAACATGGTCGGACCGATCTATCCGGGATCTGCCATCCTCTTCCGGGTTCGGCCCAACGGCACCGATCCCGACAGCTGTGTCAAGGACACGTGGTTCCTGGAATGGCCCCGCGAGGACGGCCCTCCGAGGCGAGCCAATCGTCGCTTCTTCGCTGACTGGACCGAACGCGACTGGGGCGAGATCACGAACCAGGACTACGCCAATATGGAGCACGTGCAGATCGGGATGAAGTCGACCGCTGGGCCGCCGATCCGGCTCAACCGGCGGCAGGAGGTCAACATCCTGCATATGCATCGAGTCATCGATCGGTACCTCACGCGGGCGTGACCGGTCGTGGCCTGAATCAGGCTCCGTTTCGTCTGACGTGGAGCATGCGAGATCGCTTGGCTCTTCTCGCAGGCCAGTAGTCGAGAGATCTCGGCTGCTCAGAGCGAGCGATACAGGCCGCCATCGACGGGAATCTGGGCACCGTTGACATAGGACGAGGCGTCGCTGGCCAGAAAGACGCAGACGCCGACCATGTCCTCGGGCTGACCAAGGCGCTTCATCGGGTTCGTTTCAGCGATGCGTGCTTTCGTCTCAGCCGGCCAGGCCGCGGTCAGGTCGGTATTGCTGGCGCTGGGGAGAACGAGGTTCGCTCTCACTTTCGGTGCCCAAGCATCCGCGAGCCCAATCGTGAGCGCGTTGAGAGCGGCCTTGGCCATTGCGTACGGCAGATCGCCGGCGGTCGGGCGTAGCGATCCCACGCTCGAGATGTTGATGATCGACCCACCGTCGGCGTTCGCCATCCGCCCTCCGATCAACACGCTGATACGGAAAGGTCCGCTGGCGTTGACGGCATGGACCTTGTCATAAAGGTCCCTCGTTACGGTGGTTAAGTCGTCATAGGCCGGCGACATGCCGGCGTTGTTCACGAGCACGTCGCAGCGTCCGAGTTCGCGATACACGGTATCGACGAGTTGGTCACAATCCTCCCAACGACCAACATGGCATCCAACGGGCAGGGCTCGCTGACCTGTTGCGGTGTGGATCTCCTGGGCTGCCTTCTCGCAGTTCTCGATCTTTCGACTGGCAATTACAACGTCGGCACCCGCCACGGCCAGGCCCTCCGCCACGGAGCGTCCGATGCCTCGGCTTCCGCCGGTCACCACTGCGACCTTGCCACTCAGATCGAACATCGTCTGCCCCGTGGGGCCCCAGCTCGATGGCATGGGGTCTGAGCTTAGGGTCGTCCTCAGGTCGAACAGCTGAGAGCGGCGGAAACTAGGAGGTAAGCCCTCTTGGCCTGCCAGGAGCGCCGGGTCTGTTACCTCGGAGCGTGCGCGAGGAGGGGCGGGGATTACGCGGCTCGCCTCACGGGGTCTCAGTCCAAGCGACAATGAATTCTCCGCCGGGGGTGCGGAGGGGTTCGGTGCCGATCCAACGTCCGAGGCACCGCAGTCGGTTCTGCTCTACAGCGTCTACCGCGAAATCCTTCGGACGACGACGTGGGCCCAGATCGCTCGCCTTGGCCGCCGCCTCCTTCACGGCCCACATCCGGGTGAGCCAGGTATCGCGATCGTCGGAACTGACGTCGCATAGCGACCGCTCGGGCGGGGCCAACACCGTCTCTTCGAAACTGGGCGGTCGCGATTCCACCGACTCCACGTGGATTCCGATCCCTTTCTTCGGCCCGACTTCCCCCGTCTTTACCGACAACGGAGGGACCCTGGCCGCGATCGCCACGCCAACCGTCGGCTTGTTGGCGATCGAAACCTGTACACCACGGGTCGAGAAACGAGCACCCTGGACTCTCACACTGGGGCGGCCCTCGACGTCGTAGTCGACCGCGATCCGTTTGGGATCGAACGCAGCGAAGCTCCGGTTCACGAGGTGATTGCAGACAGCGTCTTTGGCTGCTACCTGGCCGAGGAGCCACGAGATTTGGTCCGATCCGTCCATGGCCGCAAAGGCATTCCCTTCGCTCTCGTCGAGATAGGCGCGAGCAAGCGTTTGGGGATCGGTGGACGCGCCAATCGAGACGCTCGTGCGCCAGGCCGCGAACTCGGGAGGACCGGTCGGCCGCCCGTCCACGGAAGATCCGGTAGCCGTGGTTAGGAGTGTGCTCATCCAAGCCTCAATTCGTTGAACTGTGGAGTTCCCGCAGATCTTGGGTGCCGGTGCCAGCGGTCCTGGAGACGTCCCGACGCCGGAGTGGGACCGAATCCGAGGATCAGATCGGCCACGTCGTTCATGGGAGCCCCTCACTTGAGCAGACACGGGCGGCAGGCCGGTTGTACGACAGCTACTCGACTGTCGCCCGCCTGAGATTGTTTGGAGCGCTCCGATACCCCGCATCAGACGCTTCTGAACCGGCAAATCAAATATTGCGCCGTCTGTCGCGAAGAACCCACGGATCGATCGCCACTGAATTCACTGAAACGTCACGTTATAGTGCCGCCTCCGTCTCCGGTTGGCCCTCTCCAGTCGGTCCTTTTCAAGGGACGACACTTGTCGCCGTGGATAGAGTCCTTGAATGGCGGCGGGCCAGACGGCGCTCGATCTCAAGAACATCTGGCTGTTTTCTAGCTGCTCATCTTCCGAATTGAAGAAGATCGCCCGCGCTCTCCACGAGGCTGAAGTCCCCGAGGGTCGGGTGCTCGTTGAAGTGGGTGAGATGGGCGCCTACCTCTTCATTCTTGTGAGTGGCGTCGCAGTCGTCAGGCGCCAGGGTAGATCTGTCGCGACCCTGAATCCTGGGGACTTCTTCGGCGAACTCTCTCTGCTCGATCGGAACCCACGATCAGCATCCGTCGAATGTAAGACCGACGTTGGCGTTCTGCTTCTTTCATATCGCCATTTCAGCAAGCTGTTGGACTCGACCCCTACGATCGCGAAGAAACTGTTGAGTTCGATGGCGACTCGACTTCGCGAGTCCGAGAGTGTGGCTTACCTGTGACTGCGCCGCCGAGTCTCCTTTGCCGACGTCCCCGAGCCGAGGCGCTGTCCTCAGCTTGGGCAGCTGAGATGGCGGGCGAGGACCGAGGAAGGGGCGAGTGGTGGGCGATCGCCACTGCGCAATCACGGGTACTAGCTTGCCATTGGCATACCAGGGCCTTTCCGGTGATCAGATGGCACCAGCGGATCGTTGGTCATGCAAATGATTTCGCGGGATTAGGCGACACAACTACGAAACAAGGGAGGCCGTCATGATCGGCGACAAGGAGGAACATTTCCAAGGCAAGGGAACCGACCTTGGATCTCTGCAGTCCCACATCGAGGAGTACCTGAAGTCTGACGGCTTCACCGTCCAGAGCTCGGCTCCGAGCGATAAGGGCGTGGCCATCCAGGCCAAGAAGGGCGGCTTCCTCCGCGGGGTTGTTGACGCAGACCGTGCGCTGACCATCACGATCGCCGGAAGCCCAGAGGACTTCACAGTTCGTGTCGGCATCGGCAAGTGGCTTGAGCACCTAGGTGTGGCGGCGATCGAGACGTTGCTCATCTCTGAACTGTTTCTCGTCGTTGACGTGGCCGACTCCGCTTGGAATGTCGAGATCGAGGACAAGCTCGTCAAGAACATCAAGTCATTCATCGGGTGAAGCAGCGCATCTAATAGGTCCTCAGCGGACTAATTGAAAAGCTGAAGTCCCGGTTCGTGAGAGCAGATCGCGTCGGGATGACTCCAACGGACAGCTTTACCGGCAATCGGACTGCGATGCCCAGAGGAGAGTTGGCTTACCTTGGTGGTCAGCCCCAAGCTCCCTTCTCGTGAGCAAGGCTGAGGTCGCCTCATTCTTGGAATAAGAAGGGCGGAAGGTGCCGGTGATGTTTACAGATTGGATGCATTTCGTCGCGACGGCGACATCGTCGGGGGCAGGCAGCAACTTATGGGAGTACGTGTGCCTCTTCATGGCGGTGATGGCATCTTGGGCTGGCGTACCTGCGATTGGCAGTGCTGCAGCTGCTGCGGCGGCAGTCGGAGCAAGCCAAGGGAACTTGAACTTGGCTGCCGTGATCGTCGTCTCTGTGATCGCCGGCGAAACGGGCGGACTGGTCGGCTACTCAGTCGGCTTTCGCTGGGGTAACCAGCTTCTGGCTCGCCCAGGAAAGCGTCAGGCTGGGCGACAACAGTTGCTGGACAAGGGCGAGCAGGCCTATGCAAAGTGGGGCCGCGTCGCCGTCTTCTTCACTCCAGCCATCATCTCGGGAACTGCTCGAATGAAGTCAAGGCAGTTCGCGGTCTGGAACTTGGTCGCTTCGATCGCCTTTACGGTTTCGGTTGTCGCAACTGCCTACGGAGTGGGGCGGGTACTAACGGGACACCGATCGGCTAGGGACATCTTGATCTTGGTCGTCGGTCTCGCTTCGGCCGCACTTCTGACCTTGCTCTTCGTACGACGACATCGTCACCATAAGTTGCAGCTGGCCGGCGATGCCTAGGTACCAGATCCCCGACGGCGTCCTCAGCTTGACTAGCTGATGTTCTGCGAACGTTCGTGGTACTCGCTCTCAATCGAGCCAGGTCGATCGAGTACGGATCTGACGAATTGTCCCGCTCGGTCGTAGACATCGCGGCTCTCCTTGGCCCATGGCACGAGGAAGGGGAAGACGTGAAACATGCCTTCGACCTCGGAGGCGACATGAGGCACCCTGGCTTTCCGGAGCTTCTGTGCCAGTTCCCGGATCGCGTCCCGGAACATTTCGTCGCCTCCGTAGACGAGAAAGGTCGGAGGCCATCCTGCCAAGTCGTCCAGGAGCACATCGACCCTGTCGTCATCAGGGTCCACGCCATGAAGATAGGGATTGACGGGGATATTCCATGGAAGCACGTCCAGCGCTGCGTTATCGGTGACAGAATCCTCGGTGAGTGTCAGGCTGACCTCGGGCGAGAAGAGCAGCGCGCCGGCCGGTTGACCGAGGTTGTCCTTTCTCATGCGGAGGAGGACGGTCCCGATCAGCCCGCCACCTCCCGAATCGCCGGCGATGAACAGCCGATCAGGAGCGAGCCCGCCTTCCCGTAGGTGCGTAATGACGCTCAAAGCATCGTCCACGGCAGCGGGAAACGGAAACTCCGGTGCCAACCGGTAATCGGCCGCAAACAGTGAGCATCCCGTGACCCGAGCCAAATGGGATATGAAGAGGCTGTACATGCGTGGCGAGGTTCCGATGTAGCCGCCGCCGTGCAGGTAGACGATCGTTCCGGGCCGTCCAGTGCCTCTCGACACCTCGAGATCCTGAGATGGCCTGAACCAAACACCGGGTACGCCTCCAATGTGGGCGGATTCGGTCGTGCCCCCTTGGAGAGCCACGAAAGGGGGGAGGACCAGACCAGCGATCTCATCGAGAATCCGCTCCAAGGATCGGAACTCATCGATAGGTAAGGACGAGGCGAATCCGAGTAGGGAGCGCACGAATTCACGGGTAGCGGACACCGCCATGTTTCGAGGGACGTGGCTCGGACCTCGCCACGGTCTGCGGAACGGCAGCCGTCCGATTGCGCCGACCATGCTGGAGGCCAGGCCGGCGATGTCAACAGCAGCAATAGGCCATGAGGCGGTCTCAACCTCGGGTCGATCCGACATGACCATGGCTAGGGAGAACCCAACTCGATGCTTAGGAGGCGATGCGATGCGCGGTCACAGAGCACTCTCCGATCGTAGGCCGTCTCGGTTCCTCGACCTTACGACGGCCGTCCCAGGAGAACGGTAGCTGGACCTGCACTCATCATTTTGAGCCGCTGAGGTGAGTTGCTGGTAGATCGGGTGCCTTCGTTGCTCGATGCGCGCTCAGGATGCGCTGTCTGCAAGGACTTGCCGTACGCGTTCTCGAACGGCCGGCAAGGTCTCAGCCTGGAACCAGGCGTTGCTCGTAAGCCAGCCGCGGTTCCTTGGCGAGGGATGGGGTAAGACGATCTTCGTGGGTAAGTAGTCAGCCCATCTGGCTACGGTCGCCGTCACTGACTCCGAGCCGTCCGGCACGTAGCGCTTCTGGGCGTATGAGCCAACGATGACGTCCAGACGGTCCCGCGAGAGCTCCGCCAGGATTCGGTCGTGCCAGAGAGGAGCACATTCAGGCCTCGGGGGCTTGTCACCAGAGGTGGTGGACCCTGGGTAGCAGAATCCCATGCCGACGAGTGCGATTCGAGCGGAGTCGTAGAACTCCTCAGCTGTGAGCCCGAGCCAGCCTCGTAAGGTGGCCCCACTCGGGTCATCCCAGGGGACGCCCGACAAATGAACCCTCCTTCCGGGGGCCTGGCCGATGATCACGATGCGGGCATTGGAACCGGCTTGAACGACCGGTCGAGGACCGAGAGGGAGCATCGGTGCACAAACAGTGCACGCCCGCAGGCTCCTGAGCAGTTCAGTCAGCTCGGCGTCCCGTTGTGTCACGCCAGTAATCGTTGCAGGGAACTGAAGCCCCGGTCTTGCCCAACTCCAGGCGGCTTCTGCGAGACCTCCAGGCCTTTTGGAGATCCATTCCGCAACTGCCGCCGTTGACCATTGCCATCAACTCCCCTCAGCTTGGGTAGCTGAGGTCGAGATAGGGCCAGAATTCGCTGTGCTTCAAGGAGGCGAGCCACTATCGCAGATCGCACCTTTCGTGGGCAGCGACCTGAGAGAAAATTTCCGTTGGACTGTCGATTCGGCGGTCCCCCGTTCGACGTAAGGGTACGAGGCGGGAATCGCCCGCCGACGAACAAGGAGGCTCCATGCCGCGTTACCTCTCCATGATCCGAGTCGATGAGCAGAATCGCCCTGCTGAGGGCCTCAGTCCCGAGTCCCAAGAGCGGATGGGCAAACTGTTCGAAGAGATCACGAAGGCCGGCGCGATGTTGGACACGGCTGGACTTACACCCACCGCGGACGGGACCCGGGTCACGATCTCCGGGGGCAAACTCAGCTACACCGATGGACCCTTCACCGAGAGCAAGGAAGTGGTCGGCGGATACGCGATTCTGCAGGCCAAGGACAAGGCGGAGGCGCTGGAATGGGTGAAGCGATTCCTGCAGGTCCACGACGATTCCTGGACAGTGACCGCGGAGCTGCGTGAGATCGCGGAGATGTGAGTGATAGGGCTTGACCCTGCCCGGAGGCCACTGGTGTGATGAGCACCGGTGACGGCTCCGAGGACTCACGAATCAGTTGAGACGATCTTCCGGATTGAGTACGCCCGGATCATCGCTGGCGTGGCTCACATCGTTCGTGATGTCGGAATCGCCGAGGAACTGGCGCAGGATTGTTTGGTCACTGCGCTTGAGGTCTGGCCGAAGTCGGGCATCCCGGACAATCCAGGTGCCTGGCTCATGGCGACGGCCAAGCACCGGGCCATCGATCTCGTGCGCCGGAAGGAGACCTACGCTCGCAAGCTGACCGAAGTCGGGCGAACCGTTGCAGACGTGCTTCCACCTGATCCGATTGATGCCGATGACATCGACGATGACATCTTGCGATTGATCTTCACCGCCTGTCATCCCGTTCTCAGGCCGGAGGCGCGGATCGCTCTGACGTTGCGGTTGGTGGGAGGGCTAGGTACAGAGGAAATCGCTCGGGCCTTCTTGACTTCCGAGTCGACGGTCGCTCAACGGATCGTTCGGGCGAAGCGAAGGCTCTCGAGTGCTGACGTCCCTTTTGAGATCCCATACGGAGCGGACCGCGCCGAACGTGTCTCGTCGGTCCTCGAGGTTATCTATCTCATCTTCAATGAGGGCTACTCGGCCACGGCCGGCGACGACCTGACACGGCCGGGATTGTGTGAGGACGCGCTTCGCTTGGCTCGTCAGCTCGGAGCTCTGATGCCGGCTGAGCCGGAGGTCCATGGGTTGGAGGCACTCCTGGAGTTCCAGGCGTCGCGAATCGCAACTCGCACCGATGCTCACGGTGAACCGGTGCTGCTCGCCGACCAGGACCGCTCCCGATGGAACAGGATGCTCATCGATCGGGGCATCAGAGCGCTCGAGCTCGCCGGCGATGGTTCCTACTCCGTCCAGGCAGCGATCGCCGGCTGCCACGCCGTCGCCATCCGGTATGAAGACACTGACTGGGCCACCATCGCCAGGTTCTACGAAAGGCTGGCGACGCTCACTCCTTCCCCGGTGGTGGAATTAAATCGGGCGGTGGCCGTCTCGATGGCCGAAGGCCCAGCAAGAGGTCTGGAGCTCGTGGATTTGCTGGCATCTGAGCCGGCTCTCAGGGACTATCACCTGCTACCCAGTGTCCGAGGAGACCTCCTCGAGCGTCTTGGTCGAACTGAGGAGGCGCGTGTTGAGTTCCAGAGAGCGGCATCGATTGCTCGCAACGGACGCGAAAGGGACTTGCTCCTGAAGAGATTGGCATCGTTGAGCGGCTAGTCAAAACACAAGCTGATATCTGAGAGCGCTCAGCGCTTGAGTAGCTGAGAACGGCACTGCCCGCGGAGCAACGCGCTCTCCGATCGGGCATTCTTGATCGGGTGCGCGTGCCCCGGAGACGGTCTCAGCCCGAGGAACCTGCCGGCTCTACGAGTTATCCGACGGCTGATGAGATCCTCGGAAATAGAAAACTCAGGCACCGTCTTAACAGGCTCGCGCCTGAGTATCGGCAGTTAACGCTCGAGGTTCTGAGGGCCCTGCTTCCGAAGTTGAAGGAAGTCCGTAGGCCGGCGGATCTCAAAGCACTACTTCGAGATGGCGACCTCCTGGCGCTGCTGGAGATGCAGCTCTATCCGATAATTGAGCGAGCTATCGAGTCAGCCAATCGAGGGGTCCTTCCACTTCGCCAGCGCTACAGATCGCACGTCATTGTGACGCTCACTGGGCTCGCGGGCCCCGCAGCGGCAAACGCGACGGAAGTGCTGGGTCTGATTGCGATGGCATTCCCACCCATCGGCGCTGCAGACCTAGCAGTAAGTGTTCCTGTTGCCGTGCTGATTGGGGTTGGTGCGCAACTTGTTGAGTTCTACGTTGAAGTCTCTGTTGTGAGTACGAGACTCCGGGATGCGGGAATTTCGGATCCCGCCATCATCCGACAAGTACTACTCGCGGCGGTTGCACCAGGGGCTCGAGACATCTCTGAAATGACCGTGCATCGACTTGTGCGTGCAGTTTCTGTGCGGATACTCGCTCGAGCCGCTGCCGACTGGCTTCCTGTCGTTCCGTTGGCGAGTGGTGCCTACTTATCGAATCGCGCTATGCACGCCGTGCACAAAGCGATAGATGATATGTTGCATGAGCTGGAGGGTTCGTCCCACGCCAGTTAGCCCTTCGCCTAACTCTCGGTCAATCCGGAGCCTGCCGGTGGAGTGCGCACCTATCGCCGGCCGGCGCGGCCTAGTGAGCCGGGACGGGAATCTGGGTAGCACCTGACCTCGGCCTCAGCAGCTGAGGTCTAACGGCCCGACATCCAGGCAGCTCAGTTCCAGCTTCGTCGGGTAGCCGGCATACCACTCCGACCCTCTCGAGTGGGTTTGACACCGAGCACTTGATGAATGGCAAGGCCGCCGTCGTCGAAGCTGTTGGCCGACGCCGCCATATAGACATTCCAGATGCGCGCCCTTGCAGGACCGACGGAATCGACCGCCCGGTCCCAGTGCGTCCTCAGGTTCCCCACCCAGGCGTGAAGAGTTCGCGCATAGTGCTCTCGAAGCGACTCGACATCGCGAACTTCGAAACCCGCCCGCTGCATGGCAACGAGAACCTCTCCTACGTCGATTAACTCGCCGTCAGGAAACACGTAGCGGCCCATGAAGCTCCGACGACCGATCTTCGATCCGCCCGGGGTAGATATGGCGTGGTTGAGCAGGCGCCCTTGCTCATTGAGCAGCCTATACAGCGTCTCGAAATACTCCGAGATCCGCGACCTTCCGACGTGCTCGAACATTCCGACCGACGAAATGGCATCGAAGCGTTCATGGCCGAGTTGCCGATAATCCTGCAATCGGATCTCGACTCGGTCCGCGACTCCAGCTTCAGCGACACGTTGTTGAGCCAGACGGACCTGTTCCTGGCTCAGGGTGATGCCGACCACATGGGCACCGTGGTGAAGGGAGGCATGGAGGGCCATGGATCCCCATCCACACCCGACATCGAGGAGCCTCGACCCTGGTCGCGCATCAAGTCCGAGCTTGCGACATATCAGTTCGTGCTTGGCCTCCTGGGCGTCCTCAAGACTGGCCGACTGATCCACGAATCGGGCGCACGAGTAGGTCATGGATGGGCCGAGGATCAAACGATAGAAGTCGTTCCCGACGTCATAGTGGTGCGAAACAGCCCGAACGTCTTGTTTTGGGGAATGTGGGCGCCATGCCGGACGTATCTCTTCGGGAGGGGGGTGGGGCGGACGATCCACAAGACCAAGCTGACGAGCCGCCAGAGCCAGCTTCGGCACCATCCGGACTCCCATTCGCCGAAGGTCTCGAGCTCCCCCCTCGTGCAGTGCTCGCAATACGGCAAACGTGTCCCCTTCAATTTCCAGATCGCCAGCCACAAATGCCCGGCTGACGCCGAGCTCCCCTGGCGCCCACGCGACCCTGCGGATCGCGTCCGCGGAACGTACCCTTACCGTCCCCGGCCCATCGGTGGGGCCAAGTGAACTGCCATCCCAAAAGGCGAAGCACACAGGTAACTGGGTGCCGAACAAGAGGGCGAACAACGGTTGCATCGCCTCGGCGATGCTGCTTTGGGCAGCGGCCGGTAATACACGGCCAGTGTCTCGGAGAGGAGCCTTGGTATCGAACTCCTCGTGGTCAGCGGGCGGCCCGTTCGTTTTCCCGCCGGCGGTTCTCGCTGACCGTGATGCATCGGTACGGATGGTCATGCGATTGGCCTCCTCTCGGTATGCAGGATGTACCTCGAGTAGGAACTTTTAGCCTCGAGGGGCGTTTCCGACTGGTCTCAAAAGGCCCGGCGGGGTTCATTCGCAGGCTACCTGAGGAGGAGGTCATCCTGTCCTGTGTTGCCGGGCCGAGGACAGCCCCCAGGGGTCCTCAGGGGTCGCATCAGAGGGCAAGCGGAAGATCGATCTCGGCGCGAAGAAGTTGAATACGGCCCCCGCCATCAAGTCACCGGCCAGGTGAACTCACCCGCGGTTCTGCTGGTCGATTGTCATGCAAACTGCGTTGTTATTCGCGAACACATCGCGGATCAGTGGAACGCGGTGCGGTAAGACTCGTCGGATGATCCCAGGTCTCAGCCTGCGTGGTTGAGTTTACTAGGGAGGTCCTCAGCTTGAGTAGCTGAGATTGTGTCGTTCCACCGAACTGGGGTCCGTAAGACCAAAGACGGTTACCGACCGACTTCCTCCAATCGATTCGCTGGATCTCCGAAGCCCCATTCGGGTCGGACTACCCGTTGCCAAGCACGATTCAAGGTGCGAAGCTGCTGGGGCGTTGGCGGGCAGCGCCCGAACGGCCCTCGTGTGGGGTGCGTTTTGAGAGGAGGGTGGATGTTTTCTCTACGTAAGGGCATGACAGCCGTGGTTTTTATCGCTGCTGGCGGAATGGGCCTTCTTACGATTCCTGCTGGTGCTGCGACCTCGGCTGGCGCCATCAGCGCTAATCATTCGCACACCGTGCCCAATGTCAATATCGTCCAGTCGTCTGGCCACTACGTGTTCAACCTCACTTCGCTGACGGGCTACAAGGTGTCGAAGCATGCCTTCAACCACTGCAACCTCCCCAAGGTCTCGTACACCATCACCAATACGACTTCAGTCAGTCAGCAGGTTAAATTTACGCCCCAGCACGGTGGAGGCGACTTTGGCGCCCCGATCGCGCCGGGTGGGGTTGGAGGAGGCTGCTCCGATGTGACTGGCACCGATACAAATTTCTTCACGCTGGCTAGCAACTCGAGCGCTTCCCTTACCCTCACCATCGTCAAGAGGTAGCCGTGGAACCGGGGTGCAAGGTAAGGGCCTTTGAGCCCCGGTGCGTCGACGGATACCGACGTTCGAAGGCTGAGTAACGCAGCTCGAGAGAAGGTGAAAGCGGTGGGTCTGTTGGTACTCAACCTGAGCAGGTGAGACGGGTGCAAATGCCGGATTCTCTGGCGCGCCGAGAAGACGTGAAAAGGAGTGATCTTCGTACACCGTCAGGATCATTCCGAATTCTGCCAGCCGCCTGGCCAAAACGAGAAGCTCCGTCAATCCGTTGAGCCGGTCCTTGAATCAACTGGGTGATCAGTGGCGTCTCAAGGGCGAGGAACGTCTATGGCTCGGCTCGACAAGTTGAGCCTGCCACTTCTTGACCATCGCGACGATTGAGATGCGGTTGGGTGCTGTGACTGAAGGGCCAGGGTAAGGGCGACGTAGAGTCGTGGAATGTTACTTGCCTCCGCCATTCTCAACGCGATCGGTGCCCTTTTCATCCTTATCGGCGCATGGGTGCAGGCGCGTAGGGGATACCGAGAGGTTAGGCGTCATCGGGACATATCCATCAGTGGCGTGCGGGTAGCAGAGTGCACTTTGACTCACATAGAGAACCAGCAAGAGCTGCCTTTCTGGCCGAGCCTTCGCGACTTTATGAAGCTAACCTACAGTGGCCAATTCGGGTGGCTGGGCATCTTGGTAGGAGGTGCGCTCGTACTCGTAGGGTCTGTCGTCGGTGGGATTGCCGCTGCCTGAGCGGCGAAGCACGCAGCGCGACCGGTGGCTTCCGATTTGCGTTGGCCTGCCACTCATGTTGTGCATTGTTCTCAGCTTGAGCAGCAGCGTCCTCAGCCTGCATAGCTGAGGTCTGGAGTCAGACCAATCCGAGTAGCTCGGCTCCGTTCCGCCAGAAAAACCGGTCACGAGTCTGGTCATCGAATGTCGATACAGCATCACGAAATGACTCAAACGGTCGCCGACCGCCTTCAGGATGGGGATAGTCGGTCGAGAACATGAACAGCTCAGGTCCGCATTGTTCGAGCAACCAAGCAGTGTCCTCGAAAGGGAACGGCGTGAAACGTACCTGTCGCCGCAGATAGTCCGACGGTAGTAATGGAAGTGCCTTCAACGCTGGCTCGAACTTCGAAAACGAACGGTGGGCGTAGTCAACGTTTCTCAGCATTCCCGGCACCCACGTCGCGCCGAGCTCGATCGCCGCTCCCCGTAACGTTGGGTGGCGTTCAAAGACGCCATCGAGGGCCAGGCAAGCCAGAAACCGCTCGGGGGAGTGGTGCACCACTGGGAAGTCCTTGGAGCGGAGGTTCTCACCACCTCCCAGCCAGTCGAGAGGTCGGGGAAGGCCGTTGTTGTGAAAAGCCTTCGGTAGGAGTTTCCCTCCTCCGACATGAAGAACGAATGGCACGCCGGCCTCGGCGAGACGGGCCCACATCGGGTCGAGATCCGTATGCGCAGGGGAGAAGGCGCCTGGCGCCTCCGAGGGCAGCCAAACCGCCGCCACGCCCTCGTTGAGTGCCTCTTCGAGGGCCAGGACGGCTCGCTCGGGATCCGTGAGGGGCAGAAATCCAACAGCCTTGAGGCGAGGGTCAGGGGCGCAAAACGCCGCCATGGCGCGATTGAGTGCCTGGGTGCCTCCATAAAGGATGTCGAGATTTTCACTCCGGGCGAACTGCACCAGTGCGAAGGTGGGGAAGACCAACTGTGCCGTGATCTCGAGGGCATCGAGCACCCGTGAGCGGACCTGGCTGTCGAGTGCGCCCGGCGCCATCCAACCCTTGGGTCCGGAGAGGACGTCTGAGCCGATGCTTTGATGACGCTGCTCTTCCCACAACGCTGGAAGCTTCGACATGAGCTCGACTGCTTTTGCACCCGCACCATCAAGTTCGAGCGGCAAAAGCTGATCTCGGACCTGAGGATCAGCAAAGGATCGCAGCCAGTCCGCGGTCTCCATCAAGTGACTGTCGGCGTCAAAAATCGCTGTGGTCACGATTTCACCCCCAAACCTCGACATCCTGAAGGTGTTACCAGCGTAGACCCCCCGTGGGGATCAATCGATTCGTGGTCGGTGACACCGAAGCTGCCACCTCCGTGCCTTTCCTTCTCAGGATTCCCGAGCTGATTCCGGGATTGTCCACTAAGCGCCGGTCGGACCGGGATCCCCACGGAAATTCGGCGGCTCTGTCTCCACGGGCTCTCGGCTGCTACGTCTGTAGGCAGTTGCGAACGAAGTCGAAGAGGCGCGGGAAGAAGTGCGCAGCGACCGACGGCAAAGCGATACATCCGTGCGGTGTATCCGGGTAGACGAGCAGGTCAGTTTGATTGCCCGCCGCCTCCCAGCGTGCCGCCATGAAGAGCGTGTCGTCGAGGAGGTGATCATTGGTACCCACTGAGAAGAGCGCAGCAGGCATTCCGCTGAGGTCAGCGTAAAGCGGCGAAACGTCCGGGTCCCGGCGCTGCTCCTCGGACATGCCCGGTAGATAGAGGTCGAGCGGGAGACCGGTGCCGTCGAGGATGTCTGTTCCGGTGGCGATGCCCACGCCACGCTGGCTGGGCGTCCGAGAAAGGTCATACGCTCCGAACACAAGGTTTGCACCGAGAAAGTGACCGGCGGCGCTGTGCCTATCTCGCATTCGGAGCAACGTGACGGCGGCGAGGTGCGCGCCGGCGGACTCGCCGGCGATGAGAAGTCGATCAGAGCCGAACTCGTCGAAGGCGTGCTCGAGTAACCAGTAGGCGGCGGTCTCACAGTCGTCGGGGCCCGCCGGATATGGATGCTCGGGCGCCAGCCGGTAGTCAACGCTCACGACGGCAACGTTGCACTTGGCAACGAGAATCTCGTTGAGCATGTCCATCATCTCGGGCGAGCCGGCCATCCATGCACCGCCGTGGATGTGCAAGAGCACGCCTTCTGGCTGTTCATGTTTGAACGTGCGAAGCCGAATCGGGCCCGCGGGGCCTGCAATGGTGCGGTCCACCGCCCGGTCGGAGGGCGGACCCCCCAGAGTCACCCGACGATGTGCAGCCACCCGCTCCTCGAGAGAGAGCGTCTCCGTACCTGTCTCGTGCCAGGGGACGGAGGCGATGAATGCCGCCGCCTCTTCTTTGAGCTTCGGTCGGAGCGCCTCGAGTTCGTCGTCCCAAAGCGCCACGCCGGGTGAGCCTATATCAGCGCCATCTGGAGTCGTCGAAGTCGCTCGCCTCACGCTCCTCGTGGCGGTGATCACCATCCGGATGACCGGCTTCCAACTGTTTCAGCCGGACCCCACGACGACCTTTGTCCAACTGAGCGCGACGTCCGCCACGTACCAAGCGAGTGCACGATGGCAGCGGGCAATCACCTGTCGGATCAGCAATAGTGTGGGCGGCGTGCCCCCCGATCATCGGTGCGATGTGGTTGTCATCGGAGCCGGCGCCGCGGGTGTGAGTGCCGCCATCGAGTGCTACGACATCCAGCTCGACGTCGTGGTGCTCGAGACCGCCGCCGAGGTCGGAGGCCAGATCGACCAGATTCCCCACACGGTGCGCAACGTGGCGGTTGCAAATGAGGGCAACGAAGCCGTGGTTGACGCGCTCGCCCGCCATGCCGCAACCCTCGGTGATCGCCTGCGGCTGGGTGAGGCGGTAACCCGGCTGGACCCTGCGGATGGGTTCGTTGAGGCCGGCCCGCACCGCTACCGTGCTCGGAGCTTGCTGGTGGCCACAGGGTCGCGTCGACGCGAGCTCGAGCAGGCACCCGACGGTTCGTTCGGCGGAAATGTCACCTATCTGGTTGAGCCGCATCTTGCCAAATTCGCCGGGCTGCCGATGGCGGTCTTCGGCGGTGGGGACAGCGCCGTCCTCGACGCTCTCGCACTTGCCGCCGAGGGGTCTGCGGTAACGCTGGTTCATCGGTCGCCTCACCTCACGGCGAGACAGGATCTCGTCGAACGCGTCCGCTCACAGAGTCTCATTACGGAGATGGCCGGCTGGGACCTCGACACGCTCATTGGTTCTGATGACCTCCAAGGCGTCGAAGTGTTGAACGGCCGTACCAGCGAGCGGCGCCGGCTCGACGTGAAGGGTGTCGTCCTCAAGCTCGGACGGGAGCCGTGTGTGGACTTGGTGCGGGGCCATTTGGACCTGGGCGCCCACGGTGGAATCGCCGTCGATGCCGATCTCCGCACTTCGGATCCACGGACGTTTGCTGCGGGGGATGTGGTTGAGGGCGCCTACGCGCGCATCGCAACGGCGATCGGCCAGGGATCGCTGGCCGCCCGCTCGATCCTTGGTTCCCTCGAGCCCCGTCCATGACCTCGTCGGGACTCCCTTCGACCGCGTCCATCCTCGATGCACTGCTGCATCCACCGGTGCCAGACAGCCTGAGCCCATCGAATGCGCAGGCTGCGATCATGGATCCGATTGTTGCCTTACACCGCAACAACTGCGAGCAGTGGGATCGCGAGGACGACGTTCGAAGGGAAAATTCGGACGACGCCCGAGTTGCCGCCGCCAAACGGGACATTGACCACCTGAACTTCGCCCGTCACGGTTACATCGAGGCCATCGACCGCGCGATCCTGTGCACGATCGACCTTCGGCCGGGGGCGCCGCTGGTAACCGAGAGTCCGGGAGTGGCAATCGACCGCTTGTCGGTGCTCGTGCTCCGACTTGGCTCGACGGAAGCCAGAGCGGCTTCGGGAGCAGGCGATGCACAGCTCTACAGTGAACGACTTCCTCGCCTGCGAAGCCAACTCGATGCGCTCGAGAGCGCGATCGCTTCGTTGCTCGATGACCTGTCCCATGGAACCCGGCGGTTCCATGTCCACGAGAGCCTCAAGCTCTACGGACCCGAAGACCCTCGGACCAGTTGACTCAGGGTGCGTATCGGCACCGTGTGCAGCCGGTACCCGCCGCGGTTGAAGCCCATGACGAGTTGGCTTCCGATCGCTGCCGCGTGGGCGATGCCCAGCGGCTGTGGGGCCAGCTCACGAGTGAGCGGGGAAGTCTGGCGAGCACCGGGGGTCAGCGCGTGGAGCTCGCCCCGACGGCCCACACCGCAAGGTACGCCGTCGATGACGACCAGAGCCACACCGCCACTTCCCCACGCCAGATCGTCGCCGAAGCGTCCTGAAGCCAGAACGGCTCCGCTGGCCAGATCGAGCTGGGCGAGTCCGCCTCCCCGCAGTTGCTCCCAGTCGTAATCGTCGAGTCCGGCACCACCCAACCTGCTGCCCGCAACCCAAAGCGAGGACCCGCATTCCACCATTACTGCCGGGAGAAAATCGACCTCCGCCTCCCACTCGGTCGCGCCGGGCTGCCCTTGCTCCACTTCGACCCGACGGACACGCCCCTCGCCCCCGAGAGCGACCCATCCGGTGTCATCGGGCGTCGAGCTCGCCGCCAGAGCGGTGACGAAGCCAAAGGACTCGTGAGCCGGGTCGGCATCGAGCCGCCGGCGTGAGAGGGCGACGGGCTCTGTAATCAGCACACCGCCGAGGCGCTGACCGCGAGGCTGCGACGTCACCAGGCGGCTTCCAAGTCCGACCACCCTCTCGATGTCGTCGAGAAACTCGAGCCGCCGAGCCTCTTTGAGGTCGGGTCGGACGAGGAGTTCGGGACTGGGAGACATTGGGGGCTCAAAGATCCGCACTGAGCCCAGGTGGTTCAGCACGGCTATCTGGCCAGTGTCGGAAAGCTCGACGATGGCGTGGACGTCGAGATCGAACTGCGATGCCTCGTCGTCTTCGGGGAACAGGGTGTCCCCGAAGATGGCCAATGGGTTCAGGGAGGTGTCTGCGAAGACGACATTGCGGCCCAGGTTGTTCCAGGCGCACACACCGCCGAGGGAGACGACCCGCCCGATGCCGGCCGGTTGAGAGTTCGCCACGCGACTGATAGGGAGCGAATCCATCAACACAGCTCACTGAGGGCCGTCGTCACCGACCCGACTTCAATCGTGTCCAGACAATCCACCGTTGCACGGCACACGCGTGGGCGTGGGTGCAGCGTGGCAATGTTGACTCGATGGTTGTAGGCGTAGTCCCTTTCATCACGCTTGCACGTCGGATCACATGTGGATCCAGCCACCAGCCGGGTGTGGTCCCAGTCCCGGAAGTAGACGGCGGGCGTCCGACACAGAGTGACCGTTGGGGTCCCTTGCTGGGCCGCGATGTGGGTCAGGCCCGTATCAATGCCGACGACGGCGCGGCATGAGCTCAGCACGTCGACCGCGTCGCCGGGGGTAGCGGCAACCAGCCCGGCGATGCCTCGATCCACCAGCTGATGGCGGCCTTCGCCACGGGTGACGACTGCGACGGGCATCCCTCGACGACCGATCGCAGCCGCCAGCTCGACCCAGCGCTCGGCTGCCCATTGCTTGGCCGTGCCATCGGCATCGGCAACCAATAGGACGAGACCTTCGGCATCCGGGCGGCCCCGGAATTCGAGGGGCGCGGGCGCGGAGAAGTCGCCGACCACACCAAGATCGGCTCCAATACGGGCAATGATGTCGTTGATCGAGAGTTGACCGTAAGCCGCTTCGAACTCCGGCGAGCCCCACCAGTAGTCACGCTGCAGCGGGTGGTCGCGCAGGTCGATGAGCGACTCGGGCGACGAGATGGCCGCGTCACCTTCGGGCACCGTCCCGGCGAGACCACTGACCCGTTCAGCGAGGCCCACCTGGCTTTGCGAGCGGGTCACGAGCCAGGTTTCGGTTCCCGAGTTCGCGCCAGCGCCCGCTGCTGCTTGCACCACCGGGAGGGAAACGACCAGGTCTCCGAGGCCGAACGAGACCGGGGCAATGAATTGCCGCCGGACGCTATTCACGGCGTGGCGTAGTGGGTGGAGTCGGCAATGCCCAGTTTATTGAAGGCGAGGCGACGCTCGGCGCACTTGTTGCAACATCCACAATGGCGCCCCGAGCGAGGAGCAATGCACGAGAAGGTGAGGTCAAGAGCGAACTCCCGCCCGGCCTCCAGGACTTCGTACTTGGCCAGACCGGAAAACGGGGTGACCACCTCGAGGGGGGAGTCGAGCGCTCGAGCGGCCAACAATGAGAAATCAGCAAAGAACTCGGGTTCGGCATCGGGAAAGGGATTGGCGGCCAGAGTGCCGAGGGCAATGGTCCGTATTCCATTCAGCGCGCACCATACGCTCGACTTCACCAGCAGCAGCAGGTTTCGGCCTGGCAGGTATACGGCTTCGTCGGGCGAGTCGTCGTCCGGAACACCCTCTCCGGTCATGCTCCAGTGCGTGTCGTAGAGGTCAGCGACGGGTAGGTCGAGCACGATGAGCGATTTGACGTTCGAGGTCGGCAGCGAATCGAGGAACTGCTCGAGATGGCGGACCTCCACGTCCTCCCACGCCAAGCCGAAGCGTACATAGATGGGCCTCACGTCCCGGCCCTGGCTCCCCAGCTGAGCGACCAGAATGGCGCTGTCGAGGCCGCCGCTAGCCAAGACGGCGACGGGGTCCCCTGCCGTCACTGCTCCTGCGCCCCACCCCGGTAGACGCAGCCCGAATTGCACGTCTCGCGAACGACCACCTGGGAGAGGCCTGGCAGCGCAACGCTGATCCGCCCCCATAGCCAGCGGGCGAGCACCTCGCTGGTCGGGTTCTCAAGACCGTCGATCTCGTTCAGGTAGTAGTGATCGAGCATCTCGAGTATGGGCGCCATCGCGCAGCTGATGTCGCCGAAATCGCAGACCCAGCCGGTGTGGTCGTCGACCGGGCCGGTGACGTGCACGGCAACCTGAAACGAGTGTCCATGTAAGCGGGAGCATTTGTGACCGGGTGGAACGTTGGGGAGTCGGTGGGCGGCCTCGAACGCGAACTCCTTGAAGATCTCCACACCGAGACCATATGTCAGGCCAATGTCCTGGTCGACCAGGAAGAGTTCGGCACTGTTGCCGGACATCGGATACCTCGAGCCGAGGCGCCATCCAGCGAAAGGACTGACCCGAATGGAGGGACATGATCGCACCATCCACAGGGCAGTCATGGAGCGGAGGGAGGGCGGGCTTTGGGCCGCGTGAACTGATTGGCGGCGGCGGTGGCGCCGTTGAGCTAACGCAACCAGCTCGATGTCACAGTATGACTTTGGACTCAGCCTTTAGCGTTGAGGGCGTGCGCCCGAGTCGGTAATTCAGTCGGAGCAGCTCACATCTGGAGTTGCATGTACCAGGGATAGCTCACTGGGGGCCGTGACACCTTGCTCAAGCCTTTGGCTGAGTCACGTGGCAACGCCAGCTCGAATCCCGCCAAGTTCTCTTCTAGCTGATCGACCGTCCGAGGACCGATGATGATCGAAGTGATGCCTGGTCGGTTGAGAAGCCAGGCGAGACTCACCGCAGTCGGCGTGGCATGGAGGTCGTGAGCGACTTTGGTGACTTCGGCGACGATCCCAAAGTTGCGGTCGGTGAGGGTAAGCATCCTCATCCCCTCAGCTTCCATATCCGAACCCCTGCTCAATCGACCGTCGGCGGGGAGCTGATCGCGTTTGGTGTACTTACCCGTGAGCATTCCCCCTCCGAGCGGGCTCCAGACGATGACTCCCATGCTGTGGCGGGTGGCGGTCGGGAGAATGTCGAGCTCGATGTCGCGCCAGATCAGTGAATATTGGGGCTGCAGGCTGACCAGAGGAGCCCCTCCCTGGCGAGCGGCGGCCCATTGGGCTTCGACCAGTTGACTGCCATAGAAGTTCGAGCAACCGATATATCGGACCTTTCCCGTTCGGACGAAGCCGTCGAGAGTGGCCATGCTCTCCTCGATCGGCGTGTCGTGGTCCCAGTTGTGCAGCTGATAGAGGTCGATGTAGTCCGTGCCGAGCCGACGCAGACTGGACTCGAGCGCCCGCGTCAGATGGATGCGGGATGAGCCGCGGTCATTGGGCCCATCCCCCATGGTGTTGTATCCCTTGGTGGCCAGGACAACCCCGTCACGTTTGTTGGCGATGGCCCGTCCGACGAACTCCTCGGACACGCCGGCGTTGTACACATCAGCGGTATCGATGAAGTTGTGTCCGGCGTCAATGAAGGTGTCGACGATCCGTCTCGATTCGGGTTCGTCGGTGCCCCATTCGGTGTTGCCGAAGGTCATGGTGCCTAGACACGCGGGCGATACCTTCAAGCCGGACTTTCCTAGCGATGCGAAACCCATGTTGGGCACGCTAGTGGCGACATGGTCCTGCTGCTGATCCCAGTGTGGAGTGGGATGTCGTGCATCGCCGTTGGCTTGAACACTGGTTCCGAACTCAGCACGGCGCCGAGTCTCTCCGCCCACCCGGAGTGGCCGGCGTGGGGAACGACGACGGCTCGGCGGCAGTTAGGCGGGGTCGCTCAGCCCGGTGATGGGTGCCTTGAGCCCGATGTCGCCGAGCGTGCCGAGCGAGCTGCGTCACCGTAGGGAGGTCCTCGGCTCGGGCAGCTGAGGGCTCCCATGCCACCTGACCTCAGCTTCAGCTGCAGCCCTCCCACTGTTGTCGGATCACGGATCGGCAAATCGGGTCCCGGGCACCCGAGCCGCTCTCTCGTGAACTCGGGATGCCAGGAACACACGACACCGAACTCGTCATTGGTCTGCCGGTACATTTGGGACGTGAAGTCCTTGCCCCGCCCACCACGCTGGCGCCGCGCGGTGGCGCCGGCCATGGGCCTGCTCGTCCTGGTGGTCGGCGGCGGCGCCGCGACTGCGATCGATGTACTGACGTCCCCTGCTTCTGCTCTGGCTGAACACGTCGAGTCCGGTACCCCCGGCCCCGATGCCGTGACCGCCTTCGGTGCCGCCGCTGCTGTGCCCGGGACGACCCTCCAGGGTCTCGCCGCTCCTGTTGTGGGGGCGGCCGCCACCCCGGACGGACTCGGGTATTGGGTGGTGGCCGCGGACGGCGGCATCTTCGCCTACGGGGATGCTGCCTTCGAGGGATCCACGGGCGGGATCCACCTGAATGCTCCGGTGGTGGGAATGGCCGCCACCCCAACAGGTCACGGCTACTGGCTGGTTGCCGCCGACGGCGGCGTCTTCGCCTTCGGGGACGCCGTGTTCGCCGGCTCCATGGGCGGCCGTCCGCTCAACCAACCGGTCGTCGGGATGGCCGCCACCCCCACAGGTCACGGCTACTGGCTGGTTGCCGCCGACGGGGGCGTCTTCGCCTTCGGGGACGCCGTGTTCGCCGGCTCCATGGGCGGCCGTCCGCTCAACCAACCGGTCGTCGGGATGGCCGCATCCCCCACAGGTCAGGGCTATTGGCTGGTTGCCGCCGACGGGGGGATCTTTGCCTTCGGGGATGCCCCGTTCGAGGGTTCGATGGGCGGCTCGTCCCTCAACGCCCCGGTGGTCGGCATGGCCGCATCCCCCGACGGGCTCGGCTACTGGCTGGCCGCCGCCGACGGTGGGGTTTTTGCTTTCGGGGACGCCCCGTTCGAGGGATCCGACGGGGGCACGCCGAAGCAGGCTGTCGCAGTCGGCATCGCCGGTCGGCCAGGCGGGTACTGGATCGCCTACGGCATCGATCCGGGGCCGGAGATGATCGCGGCGATCGCTGCCTATGTCGCCGGGCGGGCGGACAACGTGACCGTGGCCGTGGAGGACCTCGCGACGGGCCACATCTACCAGTTCCGGCCCGGAGTGGTCGAGAACACGGCGAGCACGGTGAAGGTCGACATCCTGGCCACCCTGTTGGCGCAGGCCCAGGCCGCCGGGCGCCCACTCACGCCCGAGGAGCAGAGCCTGGCGGTTCCGATGATCGAGGAGAGCCTGGACAGCGCGGCCGACACCTTGTGGACCAGCCTCGGGCCCGGTGCCATCGGCGCGTTCGAACGCCAGGCGGGTATGACCTCGACCGTGCCGGCCACCGATGGCCTCTGGGGAACCACGACCACCACGGCACTCGACCGGCTGGCCATGATCCGGACCCTGGTGGAGCCCAACCCATTGCTCACGGATGCGTCTCGGGCCTACGTCCTCGACCTGATGGAGAACATCACGCCCTCGCAGGACTGGGGGGCGACGGGCGGCGTACCTCCGGGAGTTACGGTGGCGCTCAAGAACGGTTTCGCCGTCATCAACGGGTGGCAGATCAACACCACCGGCTGGGTCAGCGGTGGCGGCCGTGACTACCTGATCGCGGTGCTGACGAACGGAAACGCGTCGGAGCAGTACGGGATCGACACCGTCAACGGCGTGTCCGCGCTCGTCTGGGACGCGTTCGGGACCTGATCGGCGAGGCGTCCGGTCTGTTGTCAGATCGGGAGCTGCGGCCGGTGGACATCCAAACACGGCGCCAGTGCTGGGATGTTCGGGAGTGCTGATGGTGATTGTCCGAGAGCGCGTTCATGCGTCCCGCTTCACCATCCGCCAGGCACCGAGGGCCGTCCAGCCGACCAGCCAGGCGATGACGACGCAGACGGCCGCCGTCCTCGACTCGGGCACGAGAAGGGAGGTGCCTTGGTTGCCGCCGGGCCCGCCACCCCCTCCGAAGACGAATCCGAGACCTGATGGTTCCAGATGGGCTACGGCCAGGCCGACGACCGAGCGCTGGAGATTGATCAAGTGGGGGATGTTGGCCCGCGACAAGATGGGAGTGAGGACGATCTCGAGCACGATCATCAAGACCACGGCCACGGTCCGCTGCCCGAGCAGAGATCCGAGCCCGAGCCCGACGATGAAACCGACGACGGCCTCGAGCTCTATCCAGAGGCCGGTGCGGATCATGAGCCCGACCGACGGGGACAGGAAGGTATTGGAGTAGTGCCGATAGTTCTGTGCGGCGACCTGCACTGCCGCCGCTCTGATCATCGCCGGCGTCGGCGGAGTGGACACAGTGGGTCCGCCCGGGCCCTTGATGACCACGGGCCCGCTCCCGGGCCCGCCTCCCGGCCCTCCGCACACCGCCGGGTTGCTGAGGACCTGGTTGACGACAGCGGGAGTTGACGGGCTCCCGTGGTAGTTGAAGTTGCAGACGACCTCGTTCGGGTGGTCCGCGGCCCAGTGCTGCAGGCCGACCTGGGACAGTCCGGCGGGAATGTTGACGCCCTGATAGCTGATCTGGGTAGGTGCGGCGAACACGCACACCGCACAGACGATGGTGAACCCGATGGCCAGCAGCGGCACCACGATGGCCAGGCCGGCCGGTATCCGAGCCAGGTAGAGGGCCAACCGCGAACGGCCCGTCACCACCAGATGGCGGAACATTCCTTCGGTCAGGTCGACAGACCCGGCGGTGCAGCCCAAGGTGGCGGCCACGATGAAGCCGAAGACATACATCACGCCGGCCACCAGCGAGTTGAAGATGTCCTCTCCGCCAGCCGGCCCATAGGACTTCGGCGCAATGGCGTGGGCCAGGAGGCGGATGACGAGAAAGACGGTGGGGATGGCGATGGTGACGAAGATCAGGGCCGCCATGAGACCACGCCGTTTCCGCAACTCCATGAACCGGGTGGCGATCATCCCACCGGTCGGGATCCACGAGCCCCGGCGGTCGGGAGAGTGACCGAGGGGGATCGGAGCCGGCACCGACGGGATCACTTCAGATGTCGCGGTCATTCGGATTCTCCCAATCGGCTGGTGACCTGCAGGAACCACGACTCGAGTGAGGTCTGCATCTCCTGGAGCCGGTAGACCGAAATTCCGCCTCCCACCAGGAGGCGGTTGACTTCGGCGACGACGTCGCGTCCCGTTCCCGACGGCAGTGTGATCCTCAGGCCCAGGGGCCCGATCTCGACGTGCCCACCGATGGCAGTGCCGTTGAACAATTCTCGGGCCCGAGCTGGCTCGGAACATTCGACTTCCACGACGAAGGACGACCCGGCCAGCAGGTCGGTGATCGCTCCCTGGCGGATGACCTTCCCATGGTCCACGATGGCCACCGCGTCACAGGTCCTCTCGACCTCGTCCAGCAGGTGGGAAGAGAGCACGACCGTACGGCCCTCGGCCACCAGGGAAAGGATCATGTCGCGCATGTCCTGCATTCCGGCCGGGTCCAGCCCGTTCATCGGCTCGTCCAGGATGAGGAGCTGCGGCTCACCGATGAGGCATGCCGCTACCCCGAGACGTTGCCGCATGCCCATCGAGTACTTCGAGACCTTGTCGTCAGCCCGATGCAGCATCCCGACGCGGTCGAGGGAAGGCCCGATCCGCTGCTTGGCTTCCGCCTCCCGGGCCGCGGCCAGGATTTGGAGGTTCTGCCTGCCGGTCAGGTGCCCGTGGAACCTAGGCTCGTCGACGATCGCCCCCACCCTGGCCAGGGCGGCGGCCCGATGCCGGGGGACGGAGTGGCCGAGCAGTTGCATCGTGCCGGCGTCAGCATGGGTCAGTCCGAGCAGTACCCGGATGAGGGTTGTCTTCCCAGCGCCATTAGGCCCCAGGTAGCCGAATGCGCAGCCTCGAGGTACCAGGAGCTCGACGTCGTTCACCGCGATGTTCTCGCCGAACCGCTTGGTCAGCCCGTGGGTCTCGACGGCCCACTGGTTCTCCGAATCACGGCGGCCTTCTGTCACTGTGGACATGGTGAGACTCATCGGGCATGTCCGGTTGCGAGCATGAATCGAGGCTAGGTCAGCCAAACCCCGGATGGAATGCGGCTAGCGGGTGACTCGAGGGTGGGGGTAGCCCCCGCGATCCGGAGTCGCACCAGGCCAGGCACTGAGGTTCCATCGTCACCTCACCAGGGTCTCAGCTGCGATGGCTGGGCTCATTTTGTAGGAGCTGACTGAGGTCCTAATCCTGACCTCGGGGGCCAAGCCAAGGGCGGTCGTTTGTCTGTCCCGTTCCGGCACGCGCAGGCCACGCCATCTCGTCGTGACGTGCCCGTTCGCAGTGAGCGCCGCGCAGCGTTACGCCTTCCGCGGTTCGTAGCCCCAGTCCATGCGGTCTATCGAAGGTTCGGCGACGTGACGGAGGTATTTGCCGGGGTGGGCAAAGTGGCCCGGGGGGTCGTGGTCGTCGTCGTGGTCGTGGTCGTCGGCGGCACCGTAGTCGTAGTCGTAGTCGTTGGAGGCACAGTGGTCATGGTCGTCGGGTCCGTCGTGGTTGTGGTGGTTGTGGTGGTCGGAGGTGTGGTGGGCAAGGTCGTGCAGGCGTTTGCCGCGTCGGGTCCGGACGCTTGGTCGGCCGGCGTTGTGGCAACGGCCGCTCCGCTCTGATCGACGCCCGTCACCGTCGCCCCGGTCAGGTCGGAGTTACCTTGTACCGCCAGCACGGCGATGCCCGAATTCGGTGACATGGCGTCGACAACAGTGCCGCCCGACGACAGATGGACCGATGTCACGCCGCTGCCGACCCAGACGGCGACCCAGCCCACCGGGGCGCCCTCTGCCGTACCGAACGAGCCCATACCCAGGACGTCGACCGTGGCTGGAGAGGGTGCCGTCATGGTCGGCCGAGACACCGAACCGGTCCCGACCGCTTTGTCGGTCGACAGCTCGACCACCAACTGCCCGCATTCGGCGGCGGGTTGGAATGGCACGGTGCCGACGGACACGGGCCCTGTGCCGCCGGATCCGGTGGGCGGGGTTGACCGAGTCTTAGGCGCCACTAGCGCAGGACCGACTACCGCAGGGCCGGACGACGGGGCTGCGCCCGCCGACACGCTCCCGCTCCCGGTGGTACCACTTTGCGCTTGGGGAAGAACCAGCGGCTGCTCGCAAACGGCGTTCTTCCGGCACGGGGTCGGCTCGGGCGCGACGCCCACTGGTTGGCAAGGTGGTCCTTGCGTGCATCCCCCGGTCGTGGTGCTCCCGGATCCGTAGGCACGAATGGTCACGCCCGACGAGGTCGTGCGGGTGAAGAGGAAGGTGTAAGGCGTCTGGACGGCAATCGAGGGGACGTTCGAAGCCCCGGAGGGGCCGGGTGCCAGAGAGGCACCGGCCCGGCCAGGGACGGTCGTCGACGCCGCCGCGGCCGGGGGTGTGGCCGTGGCTCTGCCGCCGATCAGGTTCACGCCGGCCAAGACGCCAAAGCCGGCAAAAATCACAGCGATGGTCAGGGCGCCAATGGTCAGGGGGCGCCGATGCCCGGACCGTCCGACCGAGCGCTCCATCAGCGCACCGGGGTCAGGATTGGCCTGGACCTGGGCTGCCTTTTCGGCGAGGTGGGTACGAAGGCGGTCCTCGAATGCGTCGCTCATGGCGTGATCACCTCTCTCAGATCTGCCAGCGCCCGGTGGATGAGTGAACGAACGGTGCCAGGTTGACAACGCAGAGCTCGGGCAATAGCGGCGTCGGGCAGGTCGGCGTAGTACCGCAGCACCACTGCGGCACGCTGGCGGGCCGGGAGCTTGGCCAGGGCGTCTTCCAACTCGTCGGCACCGAGTTCGGAGTCCTTCGCTTCCGGAGTAGCGAGGCGGCGTCCACGGGCGATGCTCCGGTGGTGCGATGCGCAGGCATGGACGACACTGCGCCGGACGTAGGGAAGCGGGTCGTGCACGGCTGTCCAGTGCCGGTGCAAGCGGACAAAGCAGTCCTGTACCAGGTCCGGTGCAGAGTCGGCGGATCCGCTCAGCAGGGTGGCCAAGCGCACCAGGTCGGGATAGTGGCTGGCGTAGAAGTCCCCAAAACTCGTCTTCTCTGTCCCAGCCGAACGTGCCGGGGCACCCGGGACGGTGAGGCCAGTGTGAGCGGTGGGGGAGGTAGGCGTCGCGGGAGCAACATCGTCAACTGCGAGGTTGTCGCCGGCATCGACGACGCCACCTAATTTGCCCATCACGCGTTAAGACGCCCGAGGAGGTCGGGACGTTGCATGGGATTTCAATTACGCCAGTGTCGTTCGGCACGCCCCTCGCCAATCGGCCGGCATGAATCCACAGGAAAGGGCATCATCCGAGTCGAAAGGGAGTTGCGAGTCGGCGCCCAGCAAAGCTTGGTTACTCGCGCTGATCTCCGGCCTCAGTGGACGAGGCGACTCGCCGCGGCCTACGACTAAGGGCTGTATTCGCTCAGCAGGTCGGTGAAGGCGTAGGGCGCCTGATCGATCCCGCTGCAACTTCCGGCCGTCGTGGAGAGCCCGCTCGAGCATGGCCGGTCGCGGTTGACTGCCCAGAACGTCAGCCGGGCGAGGCGCTCTGACTCCGCGAATGTGAGGATCTGCTGGAAGTCCGACAGTGAGACGGTCTCGTCGGGCTCGTCCGTGTCGCCATTCATCGAGGAGATGCCGATGTGGCCATAGGCCGTGCTGGCTGATTCTCCATACGCGGCGGCGACATCTGCCTCGAGGCCTTCCGCCGCCTGGATCGACACCGTCCCCATGTCGCTGACCGGAGCCCCGAAGTCGAAGGGCATGATCGTCCATGCATACGGCTGGAACCCGAGCATCGCAGCCTGCTCGATCATGGCCCTGCCGTCGGCATCCGGCCCTGTCTCGTTTGTGCCAAAGGTGACCGATATCTCGAGCGTCGGGTCCACATCTTGGAGGTCGGCCAGCGCCTCGACCACTCGCTCACGGACGGCGGTCTTTGTGAACTCGGTGTGCTCGATGTCGATGTCGATGGCGGAAAGTCCGTAATCATCAACCACCTCTTGGTAGGCAGCCGTCAGGGCGACCACTGTCTTGCAGGCGGTGCCGAGTTTGGAACCGCTCCATCCGCCGAAGGAAACGTCGACGTCCCCGCCCGCGGAGCGAACGGCGGCGATGGCTGCCGCATCGCTGCCGCCGAGCAGAGGTCGCGATCCGTCCCATTCGGGGTTGCAGCCCTTGTGGGCCAGGATGAAAGCGAGTGTGAGGTCGTGGATGCTCGTGGTGCTCAGGACGTATGCGGGTGGTTGGGGATCTCCCCAACCGAGGTATTCGTAGGGCGCGGCGAGGGCGACGGGTTGTGTCACTCCGACCGCGGCCCGAACGGCGCCGGTGAGGTTGGAGCTGACAGGGACCGAGGCCGCGGCGCCGGACACGCTGCTGGACGAGACGGTCACGACGACGAGCAGCGTCGCAACCACACCCGCCATGCGGCAGAGGACTCGCTCGGACCTTCTGTTCTCCCGCAAGGCTCCCTCCCGGCGGCTGGACCCGACCTATCGGAGAGGCCCACAGAGCCGAGTGTAGGAAACAAAGAGGCCTGGTCGCCTCCAGCGATGGCATTGGCCAACGACGATCGGCCAGCATGAAGGGATGGGAGATCTCGGCAAGGACACGACGGTCGAGAAGCTCGAAGACGGGCACTATCGGGCGACACTGAGCCAGGACTGGGAGATCTGGGGACCGATGGGGGGGTACGTCGCCGCCTGTGCCCTCCGTGCTGCGGGCGATGCCAGCAGCCAACCCCTGCCGGCTTCGTTCTCGTGTCACTACCTCGGAGTTGCGCGGTTCGAGCCGATCGACATCAGGGTCGAGGCCCGACGCCAAGGGCGGGCTGCTACGTCCCAGCGAGTCGAAGTCACCCAGTCTGGACGGACGGTCCTTGATGCCATGGTGTGGAGCACCTCCGAAGGTCCAGGCCTCGAGCACGACGAGACGGTCCCGCCCGACGTTCCGAGGCCGGATGACCTCCCCGAGCCTCCTCCTGACCTGGTTCGGCCGTACCCGTTCTGGGACAACCTCGAATCACGGACAATTAACTTCGAAGCGGTGTGGCCTCCGACCGGACCCCGCCCTGCGGTGTGGCAGGAATGGCTTCGATTCACTCCCACGGCCACGTTCGCCGATCCATGGGTCGATGCGGCTCGGCTTCTCATCCTGGTCGATCTACCGAGCTGGCCTTCCGCGCACCGAGCCCATGCCTGGCGTCAGCCCGCATTCATCGCCCCCACCTTGGACCTCAATGTTGCGTTTCACCAACCTGCTGCGGGAGACGAGTGGTTGCTCTGTGACGGATCGGCACCATTGTCTACCCGGGGGCTCTTCGGCTGGACTGCCCGCGTGTGGTCCACAGACGCCAAGCTGCTCGCTTCCGGCGGAGGACAGTGCTTGTACCGGGAATTGCCTTCCGACACGACTTCGGAGCGTTAGAAGAAGCCAGATCACGGACCCATTCGGCTCGAAACCGCGAGATTCAAGGTGTCGGTTTCGTCAGTCTTGAGAAGACGCGCCGGTCTACAAGAGGAGGCTCTATGCCCGCTCCCGTTGTCCACTTCGAAATCCGCTCGGCCAATCCAGACGCCTCGCGCCAGTTCTATGGCCAACTGTTCGGCTGGACCTTCCCCGAGGGTGGATTCCCCGGCTACACGTACGTCGAGACCGGCGTCGACGGCGCCATCCCTGGTGGCATAAGTCCACTTCAGGGCGGTGAGCCGATCGTTACCTTCTTCGTCGGTGTGGCCGATGTCGCTGCTGCCTTGAACATGGCCGAGGCGAATGGCGGGAAGATCGTGCAACCTCCCACCGATGCTCCCGGTGTCCGGTTCGGCCTGCTGGCTGACCCCAGTGGTCAGGTCGTGGGTGTCGCCACCCCCACCGCCTGATCACTCGTTGCCGACCCGCGACGATGGAGTCGTGAACAACGAAGCCGCTGAAGACGACGCGGCGATTGCTCGTGCGATCCAGGGTGATGAGGCTGCGTTCGGAGCAGCTGTTGCACCGCACGAGCGTCCCCTCTTTCGCCACTGTTACCGCATGCTCGGAGCGGGACCCGACGCCGAGGACGCGCTCCAGGAGACGCTCATCCGGTCGTGGCTCCGTCTCGAGGCCTATGACGCCACCGGCGCATTCGGGGGATGGCTGTATCGAATTGCCACCAACGTCTGCCTTGACGTCTTGCGTTCCCGGCAAGGCCGGGTTGACCCCTTGACCCTGGGACCGCCAAGTGATTCCGACAAGATGCCCGGTGCTCCCGACACAGGAGTCGAGTGGGTCGAGCCCATCACGAGCGCCAGCACATCTGCAGACCCCCAGGATCAGATAGTGGGGCGCGAAGACATCACTCTTGCGTTCGTCACTGCCTTGCAGCGGTTGGCACCTCGCCAGCGGGCATGCCTGCTCCTCCATGATGTCGTCGGCTTCACCCAGGCCGAGGTGGCCGAAGCCCTCGAGATGACCCCTTCGAGCGTCAACAGCCTGCTGTTCCGAGCCCGCGAGTCGACTCGTCTTGGCCGCGGCGGGTCATTGGTGGAGATATCGGACCCCCGGATGCAGGAGTTGCTTGACCGTTACGTACGCGCATGGCAACTCGCTGATATCGATGCGTTCGTCGAGGTGGTCTCCGACGACGTCCGGCTCTCGATGCCGCCACTTCGGGAATGGTACGAAGGCCTGATCGCCGTCGCCGCGTTCACAGAGAACGTCATATTCGCTGCTCACCGGCCAAGCGGCATCACGTTCCGACCGGGGTGGTGCAACTCTCAGCCGGCCTTTGCCAGCTACCTGCCGGATGCTGCCGGAACCTTGGTCGTGAACGGCCTTCAAATCCTCGAGGTGCGAGACCGAGGTGGGCAAGTTCTTGTCACCGACATCGTCTCCTATCTGAATCCCGGCCTTGCCATTCGATGTGGCTTCCCCGGTGAAATCACCTCAGCCCACGGCAGGGTAGGGAGAGCCGAATGAAATCGCAGGAAACCTGGAAGTACATCCACTCCGAACGGGCCGATATGGCGGAAACCTGGGCCACGTTGTCTCCCAACCAATGGGCCGCTGCGTCCTGGTGCGAGGGCTGGTCGGTCCAAGACACCGCCGGCCACGTTCTCGCCGCCGCCGAACAAACCCCAGTGAACTTCTACAAGGAGTTGGTCGCAGCCGGATTCAGGTTCAATGTGTTCGCCGATCGGGGGGCCAAGCGACTTGGCGGCATCGACCCAGCGGAGCTGGTTCGCCGACTTCAAGATCGAACGGCGATAACCAACCACCCACCGGCTCCTGTGATGGCAATGCTCGGTGAGATCATCGTCCACGGCGAGGACATCCGCCGGCCCCTTGGCCTGGAGCATCAGCCCCCTGAGGCGGCCCTTGTGGCTGTCGCCGATGCTTGGAAGAACTCGAACCTTCTGATCGGATCGAAACGACGGATCGCGGGCCTACGGCTCGAGGCCACCGACGCCGAGTGGGCCCACGGAGACGGCCCAGAAGTCTCGGGCCCGCTGATTGCCCTGGTCCTGGCCATGGGCGGGCGCAAAGGCGCCCAGTCGGATCTCACCGGAGAGGGCGTTCTCCTCCTGGCCGACAGACGCTGATCCGTTGGCGGATCCGCTATCTGAAGAGAGTGAGCTCGCCCAGCTGCGCTATCGCTGGCTTTGGGGCTCTTGGCCCTGTGGGCGCCAGTCGGGATCGATCTCGAAGAAGCGCCGGACGAGGCAATCGAAGCCGATGGCGAAAAGGGTCCACTCCTGCATCTCGCCCTCCGGGCCGGTGGGCAGCCAGATGCAGTCCATGTGCCTGCTGTCGAATTGGTCGCGGAGCCCAATTCCTTGGCCGAGCGCATCCGCGGCGACCGTGAACTGACGGAGGGTGAGCGGTGTGCGAAGGCGATACCCGAGGGCGTCCGCCACTGCGAGGTAGACCTCTTCGATCTTCTCGTTGAAGGCATCCTGACCCTCGACGAGAGCGGTCTGGATTCTCTTTTGATAATCAGGGTTCTCCTGGGACAAGGCGAGCTGCCATGCGCCGACCCACAGTGGCCAGTTGCCGCCCTCCCGCATCACCTGAAGGTTGGCCGCTCCTCCAAGGCGGCACAGCTCTCGCATGGCGCGCTCTCGAGACTCGACCGAGGAGAGATCGATGTCGGCAAGAGCCGGAGAAACGGAGCTCACCGTTTGCTCGACTTCGATCTCGTTCTTCTCCAGGGCGACAGCGACGAGGACGTCGGCTCGGAAGTCGGCCTGGTTCTCCCAAACCCTCCCGATCACGGACCCGTTGGTGATGCGGACGCTGGTCTCTGCCTCCAGGCGGCGGAAGACGCGCCCGAAGGTCAACGAGTCGACTCCCTCCTCACAGACGATGGCGCCACCGATCCGGAGGAGCAACTGACGGATTTCTTCTCGACTGCGTCTCACAGACTTTTCCGTCACCGCCTTCCCCCTGAGCACCACCGAGACGCTTCAACCCGCTGGCCCGCTGTACCGACATCTCGTGGCGCCATCGAATCATCCCAACATTTCTTCTGAAAAGCTAGCCAGACCATTTGGGCTTCCGGAGTGTATTGCCTGGATTGCCCTTGTCATGTCATGGCGTTGCATTTCGATCCGCGACTCCGAGGGCCCCGGATCACGGGTCTGATGAACTCACGATCTCGTCGCGGATGGTGTGCAGCTGACGAATTCGTTCATCATCAGGTCCGAGATACTCGCTCAGGATCCCAGTGACGTAGGGGATCTCAAGGCTTCCCGCTCGAAGCATTTCCTCGATGTCCGCCCAGTCCTTGCGACGATTGAAGTAGGCCTTGAAAACGGCAAGGTCGTTGCAACCGAGGAAGGGGAGCCGCCTGCTGGCCAGCTGATGCTCGGCGATGTGGAGCCGAAGATCGTCGTGAAAGCGAGTTGTGTCCAAGAAGATGTCGACGGGAATTCCGTCGAACATCAGCCGGCGCTGGCCATCATTGAGCAATTTCTGGGCGTCTTCATCGGTCGCCAACATCTCGGCCGGCAACGCGTCGAGAACGCGCTGAGTCTCGGTCGGGGGGGCAAAGATGTTGAGATCGATATCGACCGTCGTCCTCGGCTCACCCGTGCACCACAGCAGAGCGAATGCGCCTCCGAAGGCGTGAGGGATCCCGGCTGCATCCAATCCGTCGTGGAGATCGACGATGGCATCGAGGATCGGCCTCATCGACCGGCCGCCTTCGCTGCGCCGAAAACGGGGAACCTGAGTGGCCCCCGCTTGCCTCGTGGCAGGACATCGACGAAGGAGAACAAGGCCTCGAGCTTTTCTGCCAGTTGCTGCTCGTCCGCCGTCGGCATCGGCCTCAGATTGGCCTCGGCTTCAAAACCGGCGGCCCGGAGCAGCCGGGAAAGAGTGGCGACGGAAGGGACTGAAGCTCCCGACTCATAGGCGGACAAGGTGGAGGCGGACGTACCACCGCGCCGGGCAAGCTGCCTCCGAGAGAGGCCACTCCTACGGCGGGCTTCCTGGAGAAGCACTGCAGCATCCACTCCTCTATGATACCAAATATGGTGCCAGGCGGTTCGCTCCGAGTGCCCTCAGGTCAGACGCCTCGGGCTCCGTCGACCTCGGTCGTGTGGCCGTCGGCCAGTCGCGCCAGCGCGTCGGCCAGAGCTCGATCTCGATCGTCAGTCGCGTGCTGGTAACGCAACGCCGCCGACTGCGACGCGTGACCGGCTCTCCGCATGAGCTCGGCGACACTGGCTCCGGTGGCGGCGGACCACGTAAGCCCGGAATGTCGGAGATCGTGGAATCTGAGATCTTCCCGATCCAACATCGAGCGAGCCCGGTTCCAGGCGGAACTCAAAGATCGATCGGATGCCCCCACCACGAAGGCGTCTGGTGTGGGGCCGACGTGCCTGTCCAGATGCTGGCTCAGCGCCTCCATCATGTGGGGCGGGATGGTCACCGTGCGACGCCCGGCTCGGGTCTTCGGCTCCTTGATGATGGTGTGTCCGGCCATGGAGGTCGTCTTCGTGATGCTCACCGAGAGTGTTCCGTGGCCGAGGTCGATGTCACACCGCCGCAGACCTCGGACCTCCCCTCGGCGAAGTTGACACCAGGCGGCCAGAAGCACCGCGATACGAAGCTGGGTCGGCATCGCCTGCATGAGGGCCTCGACCTCGGCGATGGTTGCCACTGGGCGCTCGGGTGCCTTTTCAACGGCGGCACCTCGCACCTGGCACGGGTTTCGGCGGATGATCTCGTCCGATACGGCGGCGCTCATGATGGATGACAAGAGCCGATATGCCTTGGCTGCGGTGGTCGGATGAATCCGAGCCGCCGAGGCGTACCAGGCTCGTACGTCCGGAGCCTCAATTTCGTCGAGGTGTTGTCTCGAAAAGGTCGGCTCGATGTGTCGTTGAAGGAGCCATCGGTACAGCTCCTCGGTGCGCTCGGCAAGGTAGATACGGCTGCGCAGCCAATCGGCGGCGTACTCCCCGAATACGACCTTCGTCTTCCCTGGTTCGCCCTTCGCACCGGGCGCACCGAGGTCGCTCCCTTGGCGCTGGGCCATGACCTTCGTCACGTGAACACGACCGTTGCTCGAATGAGTTTCTGGGACAGGGAACCACCCTGCGAGATGTCCGCTGCTCGGGAAGCTATTGGTCGGGTGCGACGGTCCTCATCGGACTGCACTCAGCGGGGCCCGCTGAGTGCACGAGTTCCCGGCCTGAGCGCGCCGTGGCCTTCGGTCCTAGCGTCATGGCGCGAGGGGCGGAAGCGGAGGCACCATGCCGAAGTATCTGCTCGAAGTGAGCTACACCATCGATGGCGCCAAGGGCCTCCTGGCCAAAGGCGGCTCATCCCGCGTGGCGGCAGCCAAGGAGTTGGTCGAAGGCCTGGGCGGGAAGTTGGAGTCCTTCTATTTCGCCTTCGGCACCACCGACGTCTATGCCATCGCCGACTTCCCTGACAACGTCTCTGCGGCCGCTGCGGCTATGACCGTGTCCGCCGGGGGCGGCGCAACGGCGAGGACCGTGGTGCTGCTTACGGCCGAAGAAGCTGATGCGGCAGCTTCCAAAAAGACCAGCTATCGACCACCGGGCACCTGATTCAGGCGGTAGCCACTGACAGACGTCACTCCAGCTGGTCGGCGGAGCCAGCCTGGAGCAACCGCTGAGAACCCTGGTTCAAGCCGATCCGGCGAATTGAGCGGAAGTCCCGACCGCTCGGTGTGTCCGAGAGATGTACATCCCGAAGACAATGAGCCAAACCGTCTCCGGGTACGCAGCGATGCGTTCGATACCTCCGGTTCCTAGACCGAAGTGCCGATCGCAGGCGAAGCAAATCGCGGCAACGATGGAAAGGAGGCTGAACAGTCGCATAAATGTTCGCAATCCTTCAGGAAGTGTGAGGGCAAGTCCCAGAATCAAGATGCCTAGATTTCCACCACCGATTGCTATCGCGGCTCCGGTTATGTGCATGAATCCGATCGTGTTTTCTGGAAACAGTCCCACGAGCGCGGAACCGACGCCGCCGATCGCCATGAGGGTGAACCCGGCAAAGGCTGCCTTCCGCTCCGGGTCATGCTTGTCCCGAAAGGTGAACTCTTGGTAGATGAACAGCGAGCCGATGGCCATCACGAGGCCTAAGAACACGAACGCCGCGTCCATCAGAAACCATCGGGGTGAGCACACATTCGGGTATTCGCTCGCATGGCAAGCAGTGTTGCCCAGGTCGCTGATCGTGTTGCTGATGAAACTGTAGGGAGGGTGCCATACCCAACCAACGACAACTTGCATCAAGAAATAGACACCGCTCAGGATGAACACGAGCGGCCCCAGCCAAGGCCATTTGTCCGTGAATGCGTTGACTCGATTAGCACTCCCATACAGCCGGTGGTCCGCTTTGCGCTGTTCGACGTCCACTCCCTCGGGAATGAACTGCTTGATCCAACCGATTGGCCCATGGTTGCTGCCTCCCTGAGGGATCCCTGGAATGGCATCCATCACTTAGCTCCTTCCCCCGGTTCGCTGCAGTGACGCGTGGCACTGAGGATGACTCTATGCAGCACGCGTGCGTGCTTCTGGAACCTCAACGCCGCCAGCGCCGATGGCAAGGAGGCCAAGGCGACTTGGGGAACCTCGAGATTCGAGCTCAGTCGGCGGCCGGCGGTCTCCGGACCACTTGATCGGTCGTGAGTATCTTCAGCTTCGACAGCTCAGGACTGTCAATGTGAGCCGGGAGGCCGTATCCCGGATGGCCGATGATGAGGGCCACCCAATTGACACTGTCCGCACGACGAGGTCGTCGCCAATCCATAGGTGAATGGGATCGCATCCGAGGTGCCGGCTTCGGTCGTCACCGTGATCGAGATAGTTCCGGCGGGAGCGGCCAGCAGTGGAACCGTCATCATGCACGATGCCTGAGTCGGACAGCTGATGTCGGCAGGCTGTCCGCCGAAAGACGCCTGAATGTTCCGGTCCGGGCTGAAGAGATTCGACCCGTTCACCATGACGACCTGGCCTGCATCGCCGGCGTCGGGTGTGACGGCGTTGAGAACCGGTGACGGGCCGGACGCCGATGGATTCGGCGCGGATGGGGTCCCCGTGGCCGGACCGGTCACGCTCGACGTCGGTGCGCCTGACCGACCGGAGTTCTGTTGGGCCACACCGACCTTGCCAGCCGAGCTCTTTGGGCTCTTGGCGCCCGAGCGCTTCACCTCCGGAGAGTTCGAGCGAGTGGCGACAACCGCGTGAGTTGGCGTCGGGGAGGCATCTCGGCCACCGCTCAGGCCGAAGCCGAGGGCGAGGGCACCGAGCACGACGACGAGACCTGCGGTGACCAACACGCAGACGCGAAGCACGTCCTCGAACCCCTTTGGCGGCACCCGGCGACGCGGTGGCCGGAGGTCTGCTGCGGGAGATGCAATCGGTGGTTCGGCCCCGGTTCGTACGGACCGCGCCACCGGTCTCTCCATTGGGGTCGGAGCATCGTCTTCGTTGAGGTCCCCGTGGCCGGCCGTGCCTGCACGGCCGGCCAGATGGGGTTCAGTCCCAACAGCCGTGGTGGCGCCTTGCTCAGCCAGGCGGGCCCGTCGAGCGGCCTTGGCCATGGCGTCAAGGGCACGATCGCCCAGCGCGCCGGCCGGCAGTGTCCCCCGCATCCGGGTGCCACCTGGATCGATACGTCTCATAGGCGGATGTCTCGCCTCCTCGACTCGACCGCCTGCCGCCGCCGTCAGGCACTGGGTAATGGAGCGTCGGCCGGATTCCGGCCGCCCAGGATGGCCATACCCAGCACGGCGGCTCTCTTCACGAGATCTGGAGCCGAACCTGAGCTGAGCCGGCCCGGCACCCGAAGCGGGCACCGCTATCCGCGGCTCGGATCAATGCCTGGGCCTGCCAAAACGGATGGAGCCATGGCCCTCAGACGTACCGACCCCCCACGAAGTCTTCCCCCCCTCGGCCTACATCCCGGCAGCGAGCTCCCCTAGATGTTGGAAGAACGGATGATGTATGGATACGCCGGGGCGAAGTACCAGGTGAAGCCTGGTGCCTTCCAGTTCGACGGCGAGGATGCTCATGGGCTGGCCCAGCTTGACGAGCTTCCCCGCCCGGTTCCTGTCGGTGACTGCTTACGGACGCCGGCCTGGCGGCCAGGGACCCGTCACCACCGGCCGCTTAAGGGTCGTCCCGGTCGCTCCTCTCTCCGGCATCGGGATGCGGTGTCGCACGGCCGTTGTGCACCGGAGGACTGATGCTCGCCTGGAGGGCGCCAATGCAGATCCTGGGTAGACCCCGAAATCCGACCTTTCGTCGCTATTCGAGTTGGTCGCCGATCCCTGATCCGGTAACCGAGTACACCCGGCGAGGCTCGGTCAGGCCCTTGAGATAGACGTCTCTCCCATTCGCGAACTGAAACTCGCCACTCAAGTCGCAGAGCTCCTTGAGTACCGATGACACCAGAATCTCGCCACCCTGCGCTTGTTGGGCGATGCGGGCGGCGAGGATGACCGCGCCGCCCAAGAAGTCGTTACCGTCGCGCACGGCTTCGCCGGAATGGAGACCGAGTCGAACGTTGACCGGCAGTTCAGGGTTTGAGCCATTGCGAACGGCGAAGTCCCGCTGGATTCCTACCGCGCACTCCAACGCGTGGCTGGCGCCGCTAAAGGCGATCATGAAGCCGTCCCCCTGAGCTTTGATCTCGTGGCCACCACAGCCGGCGATGCGCCGGCGAATGATGTCGTTGTGCTCCCGGAGAATGCCCATGGCGCCTCGATCGCCCAATCGCTCGGTGATGGACACAAAGCCTTCGATGTCACTGAACATGATGGTGATCGTGCCCTCGGGCAAGCCGTCGACCTTGAATTCGTCCCCAGCATCGACCGGTTCCTCAGCCACCACGTCGATCAACCGCGGACCCGTTGCCACCTGGTCGGCACTCGGTGGCGAGCCACGGGAAGATTCGAGGTCACGGGGGAGGCCGTCGGCCTGCCCGCTGCGGAGATCGGTGTGGGACCGCTTGCTGCGGACGCTCACCCCTCCCCAGAATGCGAATGCCCTGACTCTGATCATTGGTGATCCGGGAAGCGGAGGGACGCTCTTCAGCCTCCGGTCGTCCTTGCCACCCATGATGGCCACGCCGCCCAGTTCCACCTCGATCCCCTCGGGGACGATGATGTCGATGCCGCCCATCACGGCGATGGCGTTGATCACCACCTCCGAACCCTCGACTTCCGCGTTGCGAATGTCGAGCACACAGCCGCCCATGATGGCCACCGCGCTGGTCTTTTCCCGCAGACGCCACCGTCCTTTGCGTCGGGAGCCACCCATGATCGAGACCGTCCAGCGGGTCGACTTGCGACGGCTCGTGCTGTCAGGAACCCGGGGTGCTGCGGTTATTGGCGCGTGGGCAACTTCCCCATCGAGCACACCGGCCAGATCGGCGCCGAAAGGATGGGGCAAATCGGCGAGAATCGGAGGGAGGTCGCTCAGTGACACTGCCTGATAGGTCGCCTCGACGCGCTCGGAGAACTCGTCCAGAGTGAGCCGACCCTCACCACACGACGACTTGAGAACCTCGATGACCCGTTCACGATCCTGGTCGGAAAGACGGGGTCCTCTCGGAGCACCGAGTGGCGTCGACGACACATGGCCATTGTGCCCGACGGGGACAGGACGTGCTGAGGCGCAAGGTCAAGAGGTCGAGACGACAGGTCGCGCTCCGGTGATTCACGCGGCGAGGTTGACGGCAGTCACGACGGCAGTCACGACCTTGCCAGTGGCGACTCATTGACCATGCGGCACGACAGCCCGGTTGAACCTGTCGCTCCGTTCCCTGAGATGGGCGATGAATTCGGGCGGCGACAGCACTTGGAAGTCGGCCTCGGTGGCGCTGAGTGCCATCATGGGCCGGTCCAGCGATTCGGAAGCGATCCGCAAGAGGCACCGGTCCTTGGACAGCTCTTCGATGGCGGCCCACCGGCCGATGCGCTGCCGGGTCACCTCTGCCGGAGCGTGGATGATCACCTCGACGACGTATCGGCGCGGCATGCTGCCGATGGCGTCCCGGACGAACTGGGCCGCGTCAACGGTCGGCAGCTGGCGTGAAGGAAAATGCCCTCCGGTGCCGTGAGGGTTCGTGAGGCGGTCGAGACGGAAGGTCCGCCAGTCGGACCTGTCGAGATCCCAGGCAACCAGATACCAACGGCGGCCGAGCAAGACCAGCCGGTGGGGGTCGACGTGTCGTTCGCTGGGATCGCCCTCCCGGGATGTGTACTCGAAGGTGAGGCGCTCGCAATCACGACATGCCTGGGCGATGGCCGACAGCGCACCGGAATCTGCACTCGGTGCATCGGCGCCGAACACGGCCGGCACGGTCATGGCCGCCAGAGCGTCAACTCGCTGACGAAGTCCTGGTGGCATGACCTGGATGAGCTTGCTCAGGGCCTGAACGGAGGACTCTTCGATGCCGACGACGCTGCCCGCCTGAACGGCGGACTGAAGGCCGACGGCGAGTGACACGGCCTCTTCATCGCTGAGGACGAGTGGAGGAAGGGCGGCTCCGGCGGCCAACTGGTAGCCCCCGTCCACTCCTCGTTGAGCCTCGACGGGATAGCCCATCTCTCGCAACCGCTCGACGTCTCGGCGAAGGGTCCGAGCCGACACCTCCAACCGGGCCGCCAGCTCGGTGCCGGGCCAGTAGCGCCGGTTCTGCAAGAGAGACAGCAAGCGCAAGGCGCGGGTGGTGGTCGCCGACATTTTTTCAGCGAATCCGGTATTTAGGACAGATCCTGACCGCTATGAATCATAGGGTGACCCTAGACCAACAAGGAAAGGGTGCGCCGATGAACTCCGACCACGCTGCCGCAGCGTCCTCAGAGCGATCCGATCTCCTGGACACGCTGACCCAACGCCGCGGGTTTCTCTGTCAGACAACTCGAGGGCTGAGCGACGAACAGGCCCGCCTTCGGCCCACGACGAGCCAACTCTGCCTCGGCGGGATCATCAAACACCTGACTCGGGTGGAGTCTGTGTGGGCCGATTTCATTCTCAGAGGACCCGCGGCCAATGGCCCCATGGACGAGAACACCTTCAAAGCTCAGACCGAGAGCTTCGTCATGATGGAGGGCGAATCGCTCGAGGGCTTACTGGCCGACTACCAGAAGGCGGCCATGCGAACCGACGAGCTGGTCGAGTCGGCGTCATCCCTCGACGACTCCCACCCTCTGCCCGAACGGCCGTGGTTCGAGCCCGGGGCTCGTTGGTCGGCCCGTCGAGTACTGCTGCACCTCATCGCCGAGACGTCACAACATGCCGGGCACGCCGACATCATCCGTGAATCCATCGATGGCGCCAAGACAATGGGGTAGGACGTGGGCCGATCGTGCTCCCCGATCTCGTCCGACCTGGGCCTGGCACCGGGCCGGAGGGATTGACTGACTCGTAAAATTGGGCCATGAGCGAATTGAGTCCGAATGATCACTATCGGCCGCCCGGCTGGTTCACCAAGCACATCTTCAACGGGCTGATATCGGGGCTGACCAAGGCTGGAATCAGCGTGTGGGGGTCCCGGACGTTGAATGTGCGGGGTCGGACCAGCGGTGAATGGCGCTCGAACCCCGTCAATGTTTTGACCTTCGAGGGACAGCACTATCTCGTGGCTGCTCGTGGTCAGACTCAATGGGTCCGAAACCTCCGGGTGGGACTGGCGGGCGAGCTCAAGCTTGGGAGACGGGTGCAACGATTCACGGCCAACGAACTCCCTGACGACGAGAAGATCGCCGTCATCCGGTCCTATCTGAAGCGTTGGAAAATGGAGGTCGGCGTCTTCTTCGACGGCGTGACGGCATCGTCGTCGGATGAGGAGGTTGCCCGGATCGCACCGAATCATCCGGTGTTCAAGATCACGTACTCGTGACTGATCCGAGCCGGTCGACCTCCACGCTTCCTCAGCTTGTGCCGCGCTGGGGACGTGGCCGTCGGGTTCCGTCAGCTGGCGGCGATCAGGTCCCCGGTTCGTAGGAGAACCGATCCCCCGGCCAGTAACGGTGGCGAGTGAACCGGACGGGGTTGCTGTCACCGGGTAGCGAGAGCGAGAGGTCACCGGTGATCGGAGCACTGAGCATGGCCAGGGGGAGTACGGCGGAACCGCCGTGGGCGTTGGCGGTGAGAGTCCCTAGCCGGGCGACGCCGCCGTCGGGAACGTCGGAGATGGCGACGTCGTTCTGACACACGCTCGAATAGCCGTCGAATGCCACCGTGTAGGCCGTTCGTCGCGCCTGTACCTCGAGGTAAGGCTCGAAGGGGGGCGTGATTCCCATGTGCAGGTCGTCGGCCGAGAGGAAGGGCCGTCCGTCCACCCACACGTCGAGCCGATCGTTCCCGTTGGTCTGGATGGCCACGTGCAAGGGACCCACCGACCAGGGGACTTCTCGTAGAACGTGCTCGACGGCATTGTCCAGGTGTCCCAGCGAGTAGCCCACGATCAAGTCGCGTCGACCGTCGGGATAGACGTTTTCGGCGACCAGGACGTAATTGATATCCCCGTTGACGACCGTCTGGCTGGTCTGCACGGCCATGACCAGTTCGCCCACGGCCAGAGGGTCGGTGGCGCGAACCGGTGGCGGGGAGGCGGCCGAGAATTGGAAGGCACACGACTCCGGGGTGGCCGACGTCGCCGTCAGGAACCAACCCCGGAAGTCCGAGGTCGGGTGGCGCAGACCGACGTGGAGCAACCCGCCGCCGACCGCAGCCAGACCGTTGCTCGGTCCGGCGCTGCCGTTGGCCACCCATCCCGGGTAATTGGGCAAGGCCAGTGAGGTGCTCCCCTCGATGGTTCGGCCGGCCGCTCCCGGGACTTGGAAGGTGACGTCCCGATAGTCGGCCGGCCCACCGCTTTCGGGCGCGAGGCCGCCTTGGGCCCCCCGGGGTACGGCCGACAGGAGGGTGGCGCCCCCGGTGCCGGTGACCGACTGGACTTGGGCGATGGCCCCCTGGGCCGAGATGGTGGCGCCGACGATGAGACCGATGGCAAGCATCAGGGCAAGGACCGGATAGGCAGTCACCGCCCTCCGGCCCCAGGACGGGTAGCCGTGCCAATCCCACTGGGCCGGACGGTGCTGCTCCGGAGCCGTTTCGTCGTCAGCTGGGTCCCACGAGTCGATCAACGCCGGCGGGGTCACATGGTCGCCGATGATGTCGCCCTTTGGGCTGTCGATCGGGATGATCGATTCGCTGACGGCGCCTTCGTCCCTCATCGGCGGTTCAGAACGAGGCATAGAAGGATTCCTCGCCGGCGGCCAGGGCCCGGTACGACGCCAAGCCGGTGATCAGGGCGTAGACGGTGGTTCCGGCCAACAGGCCCCAGGCGCCGAGGGACAGGTCCCCCCCATGCACCAGTCCGGCCGTGACCACCGTCGTCGTCAGCGCGCCGCCCACGGCGCCAAGGAGCGCAGGGGTGGGGCGACCGAGAAAGAAGAGGTACTGGCTGCACAGCATGCCGACGGGGACCATGGCGAACCCGTAGGCCGAGGCCTTCAAGGTGAGGAGGCCTCCCGGCGCGTGTACTCCGGCCGTCAGCGAGGCTGGCAACACCTGGATGAGCAGACCGGGCATTAGCCAGGCCACGAGGCCCGACACAATGACCACCACTCCCACGCTGTGGACCCACTCACGTCGAAGGGCGGCTCGGGTGCTCGCCCAGCAGTCGAGGGTGTGCTGCTCGAGCAGGGGGAGGAGTCGGCGCCCGAATCGTTCGACCGAGGCATTGACCAGCCCGAGCAGGACCACCAGCTCGAGGAGGGCGATGGCCACCGAGCCTTGGAATGCCGAGGGGTACACGTACTGGCTGACCCCGAGGCTCCGACCGTAGGCGAGGCCGACCACAAGCGGACCGACCAGGATCATGACGAAGTAGGCGAGGCCGTAGACGCCGTATGGGGCCGAGTGCCAGAGCACGACCCGCAGCACGGGTGGCTTGACCACGACCAGTGAGTCACCGAATCCGGAGTCGACGTGGGTCCGCATCGCCGTGTAGCTGGCGGCGATGACGACCAAGGCGCCGGAGCCGACGGCCAGCCCCAGCAGTTGCGCGTGGCGTATCCCCTCCGCGGTGCCGGTGAAGAGGTGCGCGCCGGCCAGGGTGACGACCAGTGCCAAGCCGGTGGCTAGAGCCAAGGTGTAGAAGCGCCGGAGCATGTAGAGCGGGGCGGCACTGAGCAGGAACGCGAAGATGGCAACGGCGAACTCGACGAAGATCTCACCCAGGCGCAGCCCGTAGACCGGCACCACGTAGAAGGCGTAGGTGGCGGCGATGACAAGCAATGCCGTAGCGATCGAATAGATGAGGAACCGGGTCACCACCCACCGGACCAGCGGGTGGTTCTTCTGCAGAAAGTAGAAGGTGCCGCGGCGAGCGAGCATCTGGGAACTGGCGCCGGCCACGACTGCGGCGATGAAGAAGGCGAGCGAGACGATGGCCGCCACCTGGGGCGTGGCGTCGAGGGACGACCACAGGGCCACCCGACCTACGAACAGCACCATGATGGACATGATCCAGGGGGCGCCGTACCAGGATCCGGCCAGGTAGTCGTCGACGAATCGCCGCCAGGTAGGCCGAGGCTCGGGCACTTTCTCGGCTCTCGGCACGTAGTAGAGGTAGGTCAGGTCGAAGACGGCAATGGCCAGTTCGAAGACAGAGTCGAAGCCCAGCTTTTGGGCCCCAGTCGTCGTGTAGCCCATCGATTCGAGGGCCACGGCGACGTCGCGCAGGTTGCGGGGCTCGGGGTTGCGATCCAACACTCGACGGGCTTCCACATGAAGGTCGTCGTACACCGAGGATTCCAACCGCAATTCGTTGAGGTTGCCGGCGACCCGACCCGTCGGCCCGGCGACCGGTGGGTCAGCGACGGGGGGGTCAGCGACGGGGGCCACGGCCCCTTACCTCGTCGTAGAGCGCCCGATAGCCGTCGAGAAAGACCGACAAGGTGTACGACTTGAGCATCGCCTGTCGCCCCAGTTCGCCCAGACGGGCCAGGCCGGCACGATCGGCGGCCATGGCACAGATGGCGTCGGCCAGGTCGAGCGGACGACCGGGGGCCACCAACTTGCCGTAGGGCGGGACGATGACCTCGGGCACACCGCCCACCTCGGTGGCGACCATGGGACGTCCGGCCATCAGCGCCTCGACGGCGGCGAAGGGGAATCCTTCCGAGATGCTGGACAGGACGGCAATGTCGCCCTCGTTGAGCGCCCGACCCACGTCCGCCGTGGGGCCCTTGAACTCACAGGAGTCACCGAGTTGAAGCTGCTCGGCCAAGGCATAGCAACTTCGGGCGTAGCCAGGGTCGCTCTCCGGACCGTGGATCAAGAGGCGGACTCCGTCGATGCGGCCGCGGACGATGGCAAATGCCCGCAGGAGCGTGTGGATGTCCTTCAGGCGTTCGAGACGGGCTACGGCCACCAGAGTGAGCGGGCCGTCGCCGCTTCCGGCCGGTCGCTCGAGGGGGAACCGGTCCGGGTCGACGCCGTTCGGCATCGGGTGGATCTTGGATTCCTCGACCCCGAGCCGCGCCTCCCAGGAGGCGTTGAAGCGCGCCACCGGGGCCACCAGGTCGGCACAGGAATAGGCCATGGCCACGATGGCGGCGTAGAAGTTCGAGAGGAACACTCGGTGCGGGCTGTTGGCTTTGTTGCGACCGAGGGCGAGGAGTCGCTCGCGGTAGTAGACGCCGTGCTCGGTGAGGAGGAACGGGACCCCGAATCGCTCGCGCAGGACGACAGCAGGAATGGCGCAAAAAGCCGCCGCCGAGGCGTGGACCACGCCGGGCAGTTCCGGGGGGTAGTCGAGCGGTGCCAGGTAGCGATAGACGGAACGAGCCATATCGATGGCCTCGTAGGTGGTCAGCTTCCGGTAGAGAGGGTGTGCGGCCAGTGCGTCGCGGAAGAGACGCCAGGTCCGGCCGTCCCGCATCGCCACTTTCAGGCTGTAGCGCTCCGAGTACTCGGAGAGGGCGCAGAGGGCGGCCACCAGGTCGGTGGGACCTCCTTCGCCCAAGGCCACCGACACCACCAGCTGCGCATAGGCGGGGAGGAACTCCTTGTCGAAGCGCCGGCCCGGCCGGCGTAGCCGGCGAGAGATCCAGCCCGGCCGCGGGTTGAACTCGGCGTTGTCCTCGGTGCCCCACAGGGGAACCTGGACGACGTGGACCAGGTTGGGTGGGGGCTCGTAGCGTACGGCCATGTTGGTGTTGGCCACGACGGAGTAGACGACGAAGCGCTTGTCGGCCAGGCCCGTCACCAGCTGGTGCGCCCAGGTGCTCACCCCTCCGGTCACGAAGGGGTAGGTCCCCTCGGTGGTCAGCAGCACGTCGACGTCCGACGCGACGGCGAGGCCTCGCGGTTGAGTCTCCGCCTCGTGTCGCGGCGGGGGCTGTTGGAGCAGGGTGGTCGAGGTCACGGAGCCCTCAGGCCACGTCGTTGTTGGCCACGCGATCCCGCCGGCGTCGGCCCCAGACGCTCCTTCGTTCGCGGATCTTCCGATTCCCGAGCGAGCCATCTGTGTGGATCAGCTGGAATTCCGGCGCTCCGCTGGTAGCCGGCACCCGACGATCGGAATCCCGGTCATCGGAACGCAGGTCTTCGCCGGTGGCATCCGGAGCGGGCGGCCGGGAATCGCTGGTCTCAGCCCGACGGAAGGGGATGCCCGTACCAGATGCCATCAGGTCGTCGTCGGCGCGGAGCACGGATTCGATGGCTTGGGCCCGACGCAGACCCTTGGTGGCCACATGAAGGTTCTCGACACTGAGGAAGCACTTGGCCGCCATGACTGCCGCTTCGCGGATGAAGGGCAAGGGAGTCCGCGTGTCTTCCGAGACCCGCAGGTACTCGCGCCCGGCCAACCGCATCCAGTGGTCGGATCCGTCCATGTCGCCATTTCGTTGGGCGGCCAGGGCCGCCTGGCGAAAAGCGATGGCGGCCCGCTGGGGGGCGACGTCCAGGGCTCGTTCGGCTTCCTCGAGGAAGAGCGACTCGGCCCGCCCGAACTCTCCGGCGTTGAAGGCGCCGATGGCTGCTTCGAACAGGGTGGTGTCGCCGTCCTCGATCTCGAGGACGACGTCGACTTCTTCCGCTGCCTCGCGGTCGGCCGGACTGGTCGGGACGTCGACGGGCACCGGGTAGGCCTGAGCGAGGGCCAGTGCCACCGCATTGAGGTCGACCGGGGGTCCAGTTCGGCGGCCCGCCGTGACGGAGAGATTCTCCATGCAATGAAGATCGACCCGACCTGGGGAATCTTGAGATAACCGGCCCGTTTGTGTCCGGTCGGGCCCGTGGGGGTGCCGTCCCGAAACTGCAGGTCACGGTAGTCAAGCCGCCGCCGACCCTGGGTACGCCGAGGCCGAACGGGGACGCTGCGACCCAGGCGACGGCATCAGAACCGATCCCCGGACTCGACTCGGTGCGGGTTCGTACCGGCGAGGGATCCGCCGGGAGGAGGTTCTCGAACGGCTTGTCGTCGTCCTCATCCTGAGCTGCTGGGCACCTGATGGCTCGAAGGCTTGGAGGCGTCGGACCCCCGCCGCCCGTCGATTGGCCGCGGTTCGGCTGCCGATTCGGTCAGCCGAGTCCCGGTAGTCGTTGAGGAACGAAGTGACTATCGTTGCGCCGTGCGGCGGACGGGGCGGTGGATGCGGGCCTCTTTTGTCGACGGCGAGTTCATCGTGTGGCCTTCCGTGGCCGTCGGTGTGCTCGTGGTCATCGTTTCGCTTTTGATCGGTGCCAAGCGAGGCGACGTCGAAGTCGACGTCGCACTGGCCAGTTTGACCACCTTTCTCTTCGGCGTTCTCTTGGCCTTCACCATCGCTCGGACCCGCGATCGCCTGGTCCTCATCCAGGATCTGGTGGCCAAAGGCAATGCATCGCTGCTCTCGATCTACCAAATCGTGGCGGTCTTCGATGTGGAGGATACGGGGCGGGTTCGTACCCTCATCGACCGTCAACTCACTGAACAAATTGACTTCCGCCTGGTCGACAAGCATCTCTCCACAGCGAGCCACATCGATTTGACTGACGCCATCTACGCCCTGAACCCGACGACCCGCCAGGCAGAGACTGCCTACAAGGAGCTCATAAAGCTGGGCATCGACATGAGCGCCGACCGGACGCTGATCGAGGCAGTGACCGGCCAGGAGCTCTCGCCCATGGAGTGGACTGGGCTGCTCCTGCTACTGCTCCTGCTCATTGCTCTCATCACCGTCTTGCCCGGGGGGACCGTCTTGGGCGCTCTGGCTGCAGGGGTGCTGGCCGGAACCCTCGTGACCCTAATGATCCTCCTTCGCAAGCTGGATCGCTTGCGTTGGCACGAACGGGTCAGCATTTGGGAGCCGACCTCCCGCCTGTTTCGGAGCATGGGTCAAGATCCGTACGTTCCTCGTGAGGTCATCGTCAGCGGACGCTACCGACCCACGGGTCGTGTGCGAGTGGTCGATTATCCGGATCCTTACCCCAACCGGTCGACGAAAGTCGTAACCGTCGAGGACTTCGGCATGGCCCGGAGTCCCGGTGCTCATGTCTCGTGAGCAGGCATGGAGCCTCCTGTCTTCTGACTCGTCAGGGAGAGGATGACGGCAGGGCGTCCTCGTGAGAGACCCCTCGACCGCCTCGATGGACGATCGCATCGACGGCGGCCAGGACAGCGATGGCGCTCCCTATGCAGAGCGGCGGGAGCGCTCCCAGAATGAAGCGCTGGTTGCCGTAGGTGAGGGCCACGGTGAGGGTGGCGATCAGCACCGGTCCCCCTAGGACTACCAGCGCGGTGCGGTTCCTTCGGACAGCGAAGATCCCGACGGAGCCCAGGATCAGGAGCACGAGCGAGACCGGAGTGGCGAGCTCACCCCAGCCGATGCTCCGAGTCTCGACTGCTTCCAAGTGCGCCTCTTGGGTCGGCTTGTAGAGCCCCCAGGCGCGCAAGACCCGGACGACGGCGACCAGCGGGGCTCGCGAGGCATTCTGTCGGATGTAGTCGGCACCCTTGTGGTCGAGGGCGCTGGCGAACTCCGCCTCACCGCGGGCGTCGAGTTTCTGAGTATCCAGGCAGTTGAAATCCCAGTAGCCAATTTCGGGACCACGGTAGGTGGCATTGCAATTGGCCCCGGCCAAGGTCTTGGCTCCATTTGTCGACAGCAGGATAGGTGGGTCGAACACGACGACGTCACGGATGATCCAAGGGGAGACCACGCCGCCCGCGACGATCAGCACGATGGCAACGGCACCGAGTCGTCGCACCACGCTCCACGAGGGGATAACCAATATGGCGAGTGGAGCCAGAGCGAGGGCAACGAGCACCTCCTCGCTGCGAGTGAGTACCTCTAGCCCAGCCAAGAGCCCGACCACGATCCATCGAGAAAAAGCCGGCGACGACGAGGCCCAAGAAACAGCCAGCAGCATCCCGACCAGCAACGGCACGGACAGGGTCTCTGCCATTGCCGACCCGTCGCTGGCAATGAGCGCGGGACAGAGTGCGACACAGGCGGCGCCGATCCATCCGACGGCTTCTCGATCGGTGATCCTGCGGCCGAGCAGGCCAGTGAGGGCAACCGACAGTCCGCCACAGATCGCCCCCGCCACTTGGTAGCCACGGAACGTTGTGATGTGGGCCTTGTACAGCCCTGCGATGAAGAGCGGGTAGAGCGGAGGAAAGTTGGCCGTCGGCTTGGTGATGCCGTGGTTGAAGAGCAGACCTGGATCTGAGTAACCCTGGTGTCGGGCCAGTTCGCCTCCGACAAAGGTGTAGAAGATGGTGTCGAGGCCCTCCTTCACGTGCTCGCCGACCGTGAACGTGTAGATCAGACGAAGACCGATAGCGAGAAGCGCGATCGCGGCCAGCGGGACGAGGAAGTGCAGTTGGGAGCGGTGCGGTCGACGGCTGGCCCTCCCTCGGTTGGCACCGGTCACCTGCACGCCGGCGTCGCCGCGATCCGACTCGGAACCGGTTGGGATCAGGACAGGACCTGGGCGCACCTTCACCGCAACTTACGCCTCCGGCACGCTGGCCGGGGCAACCGGATGGCTGGGTTGGGCGAGGCTCGGCAAGCTGCCACGCGAGGCTCAATCCGAGGTGCGAGACCCGCGGTCGGACGGCAATTGGCCAGCCCTACAATCGATTGAGACGAGGGCTAGAGGAAGCGAGAGTGGGCCAGGGATGATGGCACCAAGAGGGCAACGAGGGATCGGGTGCCTCGCCTCCATTCTTGGTGTGATCGCCTTTGCCGCCCTCGTGGTCGACGCCGTCTTTGCCGGCCTGATCGTCCTCGGCATCCTTGCTGCTCTTGTGGTGATCGGGTTGGCAGCCCTCGCCGTCGATCGGCTCGTCTTGGCCATCAGCCCCAAGCGCCGAGAACGGCGAGCCAAGTTGCAGAGGTCCTTCATCGTCTGGGGGACGGGACGACCGGCGCCATCAGGACCGATTATCGAAACGACCGCTCGCCTCGAAACTCCAGAGCGACCGCCGCCATCGGGTGACTCAACTGGTTAGTCTCGTGGCTCCTCCACGCTGAACGGCGGTGACCGGCAACACGCATACCCGCAGCGTGTGAACTACATCCTTGTAGTTCGACAATCTCTGGCGCCCGGGCCTTGTCGGCTCCACACGCCCTGTCGTAGCCTGTACAAGCAGTGGATACAAGCGAGTACTCAATTGATTCGACCGACGTGCTCGCCGGCCGCATCCGTGGCTACCGCCAGAAGCGCGAGATGACCCAGCGGGAACTGGCCGACCAGCTGGGCGTGACCCAGCAGTCGGTCGCTCGCTGGGAGCAGGGCTCTCCACCGAGGCGGTACATGCTGCGGGTGATCGAGTCCCTGCTCGTAGAGGATGACGAGGACGATCGGCGGACGGACCTCGCCGACATCATCGGCATCCGCCCTCCGACTCCTCGGCGTGCACAGCCGAGGGATGTGGCGAGCGCTCGGGACACCTACATCCATGGCTGTCTGAAACTCCTCGAGCGAGGCGAACGGCTACCGAATCGAGTGCTTCTGCTGTTGGCCGACGAACTCGGTTTTGGGGCAGACGAGAGCTGACGACGCCGCGCGTGGCGGGATGGTCATCGCCGCTCAGCCCTCAACTTTCCCCGCTGGGTACGCGCATGCGACCATGGTCGTTGCTCCCAAGACCGAGAGGAACCCGACATGAGCGGCCTGCTCCTAGCCGATGAACGAGAAGCCGTTGCCAGCGCCAGCCGCCATCTGGCAGAGGAGGGATTGGTCATCGGGACAGCCGGCAACATCTCCGCCCGCAAGGGGGACCACGTCGCCGTCACTCCTACCGGGTCGGACCTGGCCACGGTGACAGCCGAGATGGTGACGGTCATCGATCTGGACGGCAATGTGGTGGACGGCGACCTTGCTCCCACATCCGAGGTTCCGCTCCACACCGGCCTCTATCGCGCCACCAATGCCCTTGCCATCACCCATGCCCACGCCATGGCCTCCACCGCGCTGTCCTGCACCCACGACGAGCTGCCACCGCTGCACTACAGCTGCTTGAGCTTGGGAGGAGCTCCCCGGACGGCGGCGTACGCCACCTTCGGGTCCCAAGAGTTGGCCGACAACGTGATCAAGGCGCTCGAGGGCCGCAACGCAGCCATGATGCAGAACCACGGTTCGGTGGCCTATGGCAGCACGATGGACCAGGCGGTTGAGCGTCTGGAGCTTCTCGAGTGGCTGGCCGAGCTCTACTGGCGCTCGGCCACGCTCGGAACTCCGAAGGTGCTGACCGACAAGGACTTCGAGGCGATCATCGTCTCGGCCATGGAACGCGGCTACGGCTCCCTCAAGAAGGTCGACAAGAACTAGTTCGTCGGTCACCGACGCCCGAGTCGGGCGTACTCGCGGCCGCCCATTGCTGGCCTTCGTGCGTGGTCCTCACACGTCGTTGTCGGACCCGAGAGTCTCGATAACGGGCGTGTTGGTGGTGTCGGTGGTCTCGTCCCGGCGGTCGAGGATCAGTCTCCCTGACCACCGTGACAGGTGGTCGGCGGGGTGAAGAGCGGCGTGGTATCGACGGGTTCGGTCGACGGAGGGTTGACGATCACGGTGGCGTGCTGTGTCCACGCGTCCTCGCAGTCGAGCAATGCCTTCTTTTCCGGTTGCTTCTTGGAGTTGGCGTCACCACCCATCCAGAGGTCGACGTGGTTCTTGTTGACACCCCCGCACGGGTTGCACTGATCCTCGTGAATGAAGTACTTCTTCAAGAACGGAACGTAGATGATCTGGCACCACGGCCCTTTCAGGTCGATGTGCTCGGCGAAGGTGACCGGATCGGAGTAGGTGCCCACGCCGCCTGCCTCTTGGTGGATGCAGGGATGGGCGATACCGGCGCCGGGTGGAGAATTGTCCACCCACCCGTAGAACGTCACCCAGTCGGTGACCGAACTGGACCCCGACGCCGCCGTCGCCGTGGGCGCCACGCCAAAGACCAGGGCAACGGCCAATGCCATCAGAACCCCGAATACAGACATTCGCCGAGCGAGTCTCATGGTTGGCCCTTTTCCGGTTGGCGCTGGTGGCTTCGAGGACATCGAACCGGACGACTCAGCGTACCTCCCTCGTGCCCGTCGCTTCCTCCAGCAGTCCGGGAATTGCCCGGTGGCTCGTCTGCGGATGGGGCAAGCCGTCCGCATGGTGGCCGAGAGCCCAACTCACCCCGCTCAGATCGGCGCCAAGGGATGCCGGTTGGGAGATGCGGCAACGACTTTCAACTCGGAGTGGCCACGAGCCCATTGGCCCGGGCGACGGCTCCGAACCATGACGCACTGGGCTTGGCCCGTCGGTCGAAGGTCTGCGGATCGACCCGGTGGAGGCCGAATTTGGGAGTGAAACCGAGGGACCACTCGAAATTGTCGAGCAGGCTCCACACGAAATACCCGCGGATGTCCACGCCGTCGTCGAGCGCGCGCCGTACACCCCGCAAGACTTCGGCGAGATAGGTGACGCGCTCGGTGTCGTCATCGGTGGCGATCCCGCTCTCGGTCAGGAGCACGGGTATGCCGGTGATGGCCGCAGCTCTCCTGGCGCAGTGCTCGACCCCCTGGGGCCAGTACTCGTACCCCATCTGGGTGACGGGTACGTCGGGGTCATTGGGAGCCTGACCTTCCGGGCCGAAGTGCACTCGCGAATAGCACTGGACCCCGATGAAGTCGTCGCCGTCGGTCGCCCGCATGAACCTGTCCTCGAGGACCTCTTGGGCCGCCTCGAGTATGGCCTCCCCGCCCGGGTCGGCCACCATCTCGTCCATCGACAACGTGAGGCCGACGAGCATATCGCCGGGTCCTGACCGCAGGGCGTCCACGGCCAAGCGGTGGGCTCGGGCCATGACATCGTTCACGGCCAGGTGACGGACAAAATCGTCTTTCACCCCAGGCGGCGACGATCCGAGGCCGTAACCCATGACACCCACGAGATTGATCTCGTTGATCGTGCACGCCCATCCGATGAGATCGCCGAAATGAGCACCGACCCGCGAGACAAAGCGAGCGAACATTTCGGGCGCGTCAGCTGCCTCCCAGCCACCACGGTGGGTGAGCCAGGTAGGGGTGGTGAAGTGGTGGAAGGTAACGACGGGGGCGATGCCCCGTTCACGACACGCCGCGCACATGCGACGGTAATGGTCGAGCGCGGCCAGGGAGAATTCGCCTTCAGCAGGCTCGATCCGGCTCCATTCGAGCGAGAACCGGTAGGCGCCGAGTCCCATGGCGGCAACCAGCTCGATGTCCTCTGGCCATCGGTGGAACGAGTCGCAGGCATCGCCGCTCGACTCGGCACAACCGGAGTCCGGGTTGTGCTCCCAGGACCACCAGTCATTGTTGACGTTGCCCCCCTCGATCTGGTGAGCGGCCGTCGCCGTCCCCCACAGGAAGCCGTCGGGGAAAGAGATCTCTGGGGTCGCAGTCTGGTCGGGGGCCATGGCCGATGACTGTATCCAGGGAGCGGAGGTGGGTGGCGCGGCCATGGGCTTCGGTCACCCCAGCTCAGTGGCTGGGTGGGTCGCCAGGAAGACGGAGGGCCAGCACCTCGCTCGGGTGACTGCCGGTGATGGGGACGACCACGAGGTTGTCAGAGATGGCCATCCAGCCGTTCACGGCACCGGGCAGGACACGTTCCATGACGATCCGCCCAGTGGAGCGATCGATGGCCACCAGGGTCCCCTGGTATGTGGCCGTCAGGACCAGGTTGTTCACGACGGTTGCACCACCCGTCGGGTCACCGGGCACCGTGGTGTCCCAGACGACCTTGCCGGTGAGAGCGTTGATGGCGACGACGTCCCCCGGAAAGGTGCCGAGCTTGCCCCCGAAATAGGCGGTCCGGTCCGGGTAGAGCGTGTCGGGCGCATTCAGGGTGGCGGCGTAGACGACTCCGTTCGCCGATGCAGGCGGGGTGAGCACGCCGCCGTAGGTGCCGGGGAGCACCACCGTGGGGCCGGAGAGCGCCGTCAGCTCACCGTTGTGGTGCATGCCCACGGGTGTGCGCCAGAGGAGTCGACCCGACGTCGGGTCGTACCCGAGCACGAATCCGCTCTTTCCCGTCCCGACGATCACTTGTCGCGGCGACGCCCCCGGGATGTTGACGATCATCGTGTGGACGAAATCCCGGTCGAAGATGTCGTGCGCCGTGGCCTGGTGATACCAGACCAGCCGCCCCGATCTGAGGTCGAGAGCCAGCGTCGAATCGGTGTAGAGATTGCTGCCCGGCCGGCTCGAGCCATTCGGGTACTGGGTGGTGCCTGGGAAGGGGGCGGGGTTGGCCGTTCCCCAATAGACCCGGTTGGCCGCCACGTCGATCGATGGTGGGTACCAGGCGCCGCCGCCGGAATTGACGGCCGGGTTGCCCCATATGTCGGGCGACTTGACGGTGTCGAACGACCAGTCGGTCCTCCCTGTGGACGCGTCGAGGGCGAACAGCCATCCCCGGTCGCCGCCCTTGTAGATGCCGCCGGCGCTCACGGGGACGGTGGCCACGAAGACTCGTCCATCCGCCACCGTGGGTTGGTCATCGACGCCTTCGCTGGGTGTCGTCGTCAGCCGTCGGGACCAGACGGACGACCCGGTGGTGGCACTGAGCGCCACGACCCCGTTCCCCGTGGCCGCGAACACCTTGCCCCACCCGACCGCCACCCCGTCGGGCCCGATGGAGAAGCCCAACGGCTTGCTCCGCCAAAGGACGCGTCCGGTCGAGCGGTCGATCGACACCACAGAACCGTTGTCGTCTTCGACGTAGATCCGGGCTCCAAGGATGATGGGCACGGTGGTGAGCTCACCGGTCATCGCAACCGTCCAGGACGGAGCCAGACGAGCGACCGATTGCGCATCGATGGGCGATCGACCGGCGTCACGAGTGTTGTCGTAGTCGTGGCCCGGAAGCGGCCATTGGCTGGACCCGGCCGACACCACCTCCGGCGGAGCGGCTGTGAACGCGTCGTTGGAGGGAGGTGGCGCGGCGGTGATCGACGTGCCCGAGGCACATCCCGCCAGACAGACGGCGACCAGCGCGGCAGCGACGAGCGCCGTCCGAGCCCCACGGCGTCCCATGGCAGCAACATAGATCGAGGTTGCCTCGGGGAGCTGATGGCCTTCAGCGACAAGCCACGCCTCGACCGCCGTGTTCCCCGGCTGGCGGCGTTCGACCGATCAGGGGATGAGCCCAAGATCAGCTCGCGGCGTAACATCACCGCGTCCATCCGCCCAACTGCGAGTCGCATGTGAGCTCGTCCAACAGAACCACCTACGCGATGTTCGGGGTGTTCGCGGTGGTCGTCCTTGTGGCCGGTGCCTGCGGCAGCGATCAGGGCTCCACCAGTAGCACGTCCCAGCCGGGAACGATCTCGGCTCCTCCGAAGGCGACCTATCCAGCCGAGGCCACCCTGACCGGTCCCATCACGGTGGGCCACGTCGTCGAGCCGCTCTCCGGCCTGCCTCTCGACCTGGCCGCCAATGGCTACGTCGAGCAGGAGTTCTTCGCCTCCGGGACGGCGACTGCCTTCACGGCCACATCGGCGCCCAATGACGGCAAATGGACCATCGCACCGGCGACAACGGCTCCGTATCGAACGCGGATCCTGGTCCGCCGGCCGACCGACCCGGCCCGGTTCAACGGCACGGTGGTCGTCGAATGGCTGAACGTCTCTGCCGGAGAGTCGGATCCTGATTGGGACTATCTCAATCCCGAGCTCATGAGAGACGGGTATGCCTATGTGGGGGTGTCCGCCCAGGCCTTGGCCGTCAACGGTGGCACGCCGCTCCTCGGTTCCCTGTCGGCCGCAGCCAGCGGCGGCCTGATCCACGAGGAGCCGGCCCGGTACGGAACCCTCCATCACCCCGGTGACCAGTACGCGCTGGACATGTTCGCCCAGATCGGGCGGGCCCTCCAGACGGCGAAGGGGTCTGAGGTCCTCGGAGGACTCCATCCCCGGCATGTGGTGGCAGTGGGTGAGTCGCAGTCCGCCTTCTATCTGACGACATTCGCCGACGCGCTGCAACCGGTCACTCATGCCTTCGACGGGATCTTCATTCACAGTCGGGGCGGTACGGGCGCCACCCTGACCGGCGTGTCCATCCCCTCGAGCCCTTCCCGTCAGGGCTCGACCGGCCTGCGAATCCGTACCGACCTCAGCGTTCCTGTCTTCATGTTCGAGACGCAGACCGACCTCATCGAGCTGGGCTACGCCTCCGCTCAGCAGCCCAACACCGATCGGATCCGCACGTGGGAGGTGGCGGGTACGTCACACGCCGACGCCTATCTCGTCGGCTCGGCCGCCGGAGCCCTCGGCTGCACCACCCCCATCAACGACGGCCCGCAACACGTCGTCGTCCAGGCCGCCTTCGCCGCCTTCAACCGGTGGGTGGACAACGGGACCCCGCCGCCGTCGCCGCCACCGTTCCGTCTGGCCAGCACCAAGCCGGCGGCCTTGGCCCTGGACAGCCATGGCAACGTCATCGGCGGCGTCCGGACCCCCGCCGTCGACGTCCCCGTGTCGACCCTCAGCGGTGCGGCGCCGGCCGGTACCAGCGTGATCTGCTCCTTGTTCGGGTCGGCGGTCCCGTTCAGCTCAGCCACCTTGGTCAGCCTGTACCACGACAAGAACGGCTACCTGGCCGACTACAAGGCCAGCTTGGACACGGCCATCAATGGCGGCTACCTCCTGGCCGCCGACCGAAGCTCGCTCCTCGCCCAAGCCGAACAGGTGCAGTTCCCTTCCTGACCGACTCAGGCTCCGCCGGGTCAGTGGCCAGAGGGTGCCGTGCTGCAGCCCGGTGTCAGAAGGCCGTGCCGCTCCTCGGGGACGGGCGGGTGACGAGCAAGGCGTCGGCTCTGGCCAGACTCGACGCCCGCAACTCCTCGACGCGCCCGCCGGCGGCCAGGAGTGACGCCGGGAACCCACCCATGTAGAGGGAGCCGAGGGCGGCCAGGTCCAGGCGGAGGTCGGCGTCTTCGCCGCGACGGGCATGCCGGCAGGAGGAGCCGTCCGGCCCGGCCTCGAGCACCCAGCGCCCGGGCGCCGGGTCGGCCTCCCCTTCGGACGAAGCCGGTGCCAGGACATCGAGGACCAGGCGGCCCTGGCCCGAATAGCCCCGGGCCTCGAATGCCTTCGATGTGTCAAGGATCCTCACATAGAGCCGGTCCTCGATGTGGACCGTCCGCAATTGGCGCGGGTCGGCCAACCGCCAACGGATCGGCTCGTCCACCGGGCCGCGCCGGTAGTTGACCTGGCCCACGAGATCGAGGTCGAACACGAATCGCCAGAGGCCGGCTTCGACCTCGGGGGTGTTGCCGCGGAGCTCGTCGATGGAGATGGCGGTGCGCTCCCCGTGGAACATGTTCGCCTCGGACACGGCTCGGTACAGCACGTACCCCTCGTCGCAGACGGCGTGGAAGCGGGCGGCGGACCCGCGTCGGTGGTGCGGGCGGTCGACCAGGACCTGGGCCCAGTAACCCGAGCTCCGGCTGGCCTCCCCGGCCCGGGTACGGCGCTGGCGGTCGAACAGGTCGGGGAGGACTTTGGCCGCCTCGTCCTTGTCCACCAGATCAAGATCGAGGTCGGGAGCAGGCACGGCGAACGCCGAGGCCCGGCTGTCGATGGCGTATTCGGCCAGATTGGCGGCCAGGCCGTACCCGAATCTCCCGTAGATGAGCGACTCCGACGCTTCGAGCCCGGCGATGGCCTCACCCCGCTCCCGGGCATCGTCGTGCATGGCGCCAATCAACTGGCGCAGGAAGCCGCGCCGGCGGTGGGTCGGGTGGATCCCGACCGCGCTGACCCCTGCCATGGCGATGGTCGGACAGGGACGACCCGGTGGGGCCGGGAGAGTGACGTCCATGCTGTAGACGCAGGCGTTGCCGGCGAAACGGTCCCCGGTGTCGACCACCCAGGCCCGATCCAGCTCGGCCTTGGATTGCCAGAGGTTCTCGTCGGCGAGTTGATCGGCGTCACCGGCAAACGGATCGAGGAATGGAACCATCACCGACCGCCGGAACTCGGGTCCCTCCTCCAGCCGGATCCTTCGAACGACAGGGTCCATAGCCTCAGTTTGCCCATCCGGCGGCGGCGCCGTCATCTCCGGTACTGGTGGCGCGGCGAGGTGGCTTCGGCGCCCACCGACGACCGGTCAGGTTGTGACCGAGGCCCGGTCCTCCGGTCCCGTGGGGCTAGATGCCCAGAGGGGCCGATCGCAGCTGGGCCACGAGCGCCGGGTCCCCGTCGATGTCGACTTTGGCCGCCGACTGGCGCCCGGAGGCGAACAGGATGTGCTCTCCAGGGTCACCCCGGATCTCGATGCGTGGCCCGGAGCCCTTGGTCTTCGGTTCGCGACCTTCGGAGACCAGCTCGATCGTCGCCGGGACCCTCTTCGCCATTCCCCCCGCTCCCACCCGTGCCCAGAGGGCATCGCCCATCTCCTTGGAGACGGCCCGCACGTACCAGTCCGACTGCGCCCGACGCACGTCCTCGACGTGGACGAAGAACTCGACGGTGTTCATCGGACCGTCGAAGGGGCGGAGGAGCAGTGGCGGTCCCTGGCGCACGGAGGCGATCAGTCGCTCCCAGGGAGTCCTGTCCCGGATCGACCGACGAACCTTGTCGGTGTGGGCGGCGAGGGGCGGCCACACGAGCCCGGGACCGCTGTCCGGCCGCCGCTCGCGGGCAACCAGGTGGGCGGCCAGGTCGGCAGTGACCCATCCACTACAGAGGGTCGGGGCATCGGGGCCGAGCTGAACGAACAGGTCGGAGATGGTCCTCCGTTCCTGTTGGGCGAGGTCCGACGCGGCCACGCGCGCATCCTACGCGTGGTCGTTCAGCTCTTGAAGCGAGCTGCGTCCTCCGATCCCGAGGTGACGTTGCCGGCGCTGTAGGAGTGGGCGCCGGCCCCGGCCAGTTGTCCACCTTCGACGATGAGGTATTCCTGGCGGATGGGCCGCCCCTCGAAGAAGCACTCGAGGATCTCCCGCGTCCCGGCCGCGTAGCGGGCTTGCGCCGACAGTGATGTCCCCGAGATGTGTGGGGTCATGCCGTGATGGGGCATGGTTCGCCACGGGTGGTCCTTGGGCGGCGGCTGAGGGAACCAGACGTCCCCCGCATACCCGGCCAGCTGACCAGACTCGAGCGCTCGCACGACCGCGTCCCGGTCGCAGATCTTCCCGCGGGCGGTGTTGACGAGGTAGGCCCCCCGCTTCATGGTGGAGATCAGCTCGTCGTCGAAGAGCCCCTCCGTCTCCGGGTAGAGGGGCGCGTTGATGGTGACGACGTCGAGGTCGGGCACCATGGCCGCCGCCGTCTCCTGGAAGGTCAGGTCCAGCTCCTGCTCGATCTCCGGTGACAGGCGGTGCCGATCGGTGTAGTGCAGCTCGACGTCGAAGGGCTTGAGACGCCGGAGGACGGCCAGGCCGATGCGACCGGCGGCCACCGTTCCCACCTTCATGCCTTCGAGGTCGTAGGAACGCTCGACGCAGTCGGCGATGTTCCAGCCACCCCGCACGACCCACCCGTAGGACGGGATGTAGTTGCGCACAAGGGCCAGGACCATCATGACGACGTGCTCGGAGACACTGATCGAGTTGGAGTACGTGACCTCGGCGACCGTGATCCCGCGGTCGATGGCCGCTTGGAGGTCGACGTGGTCCGAGCCGATGCCGGCCGTGATGGCGAGCTTCAGGTTCGATGCCGTGGCCATCCGCTCGGCCGTGAGGTAGGCCGGCCAGAACGGCTGAGAGATCACGACGTCGGCGTCGACCAGCTCGCGCTCGAAGACCGAGTCGGGCCTGTCCTTGTCCGATGTCACGACGAAGGTGTGGCCTCCCTGCTCGAGGAAGCGCCGCAAGCCGAGCTCCCCGGAGACGCTGCCCAGTAGCTCCCCGGGTGTGAAGTCGATGGCCTGCGGCGAGGGGGTCGTCTGCCCCCCGGGGTAGGAGGTGATGCGGGGGAGGTCGTCTCTGGGATAGGTGTTCGGGTATCCGTCGACCGGATCGTCATAGAGCACGCACAGCACCTTCGCCATCGGGGTTCCCCCTTCTCGCCGGTATCCGTCGTCGCCTCCGGGCTGATCGACAGCGAATCTACCGGGGCGGCCGAGTGCTGGCCGGAGTCGCCCGACTCAGCGCGGGTCGCGTCGCATGAACCAGTTGGGCACCGAAAGGATCGGAGCCTCGTCGGCCACTTCGAACCCCAGGCCGATGTAGAAGCGGACGTTCTCCGGCTTGTCGGTCTCCAGCCAGGCCACCCGCCCGTGGGTGTCGAACTCGTCGCACAGGAGTCTCATGGCCGTCCTCCCCATCCCCATGCCTTGGAATCCGGGCTCGACGCCCACTGGTCCGACGTGCCAATGGGGCTCGGGGAGATCGTGCTCGGCCATGATCGAGCCCAGGTGGAGGAAGCGCTCGGCGTCGTTCGCCTTCGGGCCGGGTGGGTCGAGGGCCCTCACCTCGGGGGGAATCATCGACGCGACGCAGTGCCCCGGCGTCTCCGCCGCGGCCACGGCGAGGACGCACTCACCTCGCCGGACCCCGGACACTCGCGAGGTGGCCAGCATCTGGGTGAACGCGCTGTAGCACATCTCGAGACGGACCAAGGGATCGTCGGAGACAGCCAGGGATGTCGGGCTGTCCCGCAAAGCCCTTGCCGTCACTCCCGCCGCCTGCGACGTTTGGTCGGCTCCGTTCAGCCACGCCGCTTCGAAGACCGTCACCTCGTGGTCTTAGCAGACGGTCGAATGGATGCGGTGCACCGAGCGCACGACATCGATCGGCCGGTGGCTGCCGTTCACGTCGCGCCGGTGCGGGCGGTGGCCAGCTCGAGGATGGCCACAAAGCCGACATAGGTCCAGATCAGGCGCTCACCTTCCAGGCGACGGGTCACCTCGATGCCGGGTAGGCCGACAGGGCGAAGCACGTGGACGCCGTCCTCGTAGGTGGCGACGACCGTGATGGGTGTCGTCTTGTCGAACTCGGCCACGTCGTGGACGCCGTGGGCCTCGGTCCCGTCGCAGCGCATGTCATGGACCACCCCGCCCGCGGTGACCACCAGCCGGTCGCCGCATTGCTCGATGCGTTGGACGTGGCCGCCGGCGGGATGGTCGACCACCTGAGCGCCGTCGACCAGAACCGAGACCACTCGCCACGTTCCGCGAAGGTGTGCGCCATCCGTCAGCGGCTCGGTGCAGGCGGCCAGCACGGGAGGCGGCATGGCCTCGCCGTAGCCGCCCGCCGAGGTGTGGGCGACGGGGACGTCGTCAGCCAGTGTGAACCGGCCCGGGGTCAGACGGTTCTGGTCGCCCGTGGCTCACTCCCTCCATCGGGACGGCGGTGACAGCGTTGGCCGGCCGGCGATCGGACGAGACCGCCTGTCGACACGGTCAACTGGCTTCCGGCAGCAGCACGTTGGGGTTGAGGATCCCGGCCGGGTCGAGGGCCGACTTTATGGCTCGGAAGGCCTCGATCTCAGACGGCGTGCGCGACAGGTGGAGGAAGGCGCGCTTGGCCGTCCCGATGCCGTGCTCGGCGCTGATGCTCCCGCCGAGTTCGGCCACGAGCCCGAAGACCGCCGCGTCCACGCCGTCGTCATCAGGGTCCACGCCGGTCACGTTGACGTGGATGTTGCCGTCGCCGAGATGACCGAACAACCATGTCCGGGCGCCCGGTGCCGTCGCCTCGACCACCGATGGCACCGCGTCGACGAAACCGGCCATCTCGCCGGCCGGGAGAGTGACGTCCAGCTTGTGAGGTGGACCGAGGGAGTTGACGGCTTCGGTGTGGCCCTCCCGGAAGCGCCACAACTCGGCTCGTCGCCATGGCTCGGTGGCCACCACCACGTCGTCCGCCCCAACGACGGCGGCGGTGACGGCTGACAGTGCGTCGGTCGGGTCGGTGCGGTCGGCCACCTCGACCAACAGGTAGGCCGCGTGTGCTCTCTCGAACGGCGATCGGAGGCCGGTGACAGCGCAGACCAGCTCGAGCCCGGGCTGGAGGAACATCTCGCAAGCCTCGAGGGTGGTGAGCGACCGCCGGTAGAGGCCGGTGGCGGACACGGCTCCGGCCACCGACGGGAACGCAACCACGGCCACCGTGCGGCACGCCAGGGTCGGCACGAGGCGCAGTCGGGCCGAGGTGATCACGGCCAGCGTGCCCTCGCTGCCGCACAGCAGGCTGGGCAGATGGTAGCCGGTGTTGTCCTTGATGAGGCCGCCGAGGTGGGACACGACGGCACCCGTCCCGAGGACGGCCTCGACTCCGACGACCTGGGCCTTGGTGTCGCCGTAGCGAATCATGTGAATGCCCCCGGCATTGGTGGCCAGGGTGCCGCCGACGGTGGCCGAGTCACGGCTGCCGAGATCGACGCCGTAGGACCAGCCGGCGGCCGCGGCCGCCTGGTGGACCTGGCCGATGGTGACGCCGGCCCCGGCCGTGAGCTGGCCGGCCAACGGCTCGACGGGGTCGAGCCGTTGCAACCCTCGAAGGCTGAGCACGACCTCGCCGCCGAGCGGCACCCCACCACCGACCAGTCCGGTGTTGCCGCCCTGGGGGACGAGGGCCACGCCGAGGTCACGGCATGTCTCGACGACCGCCGCCACCTCCTCGGTCGAGCCCGGCCGTACGACGGCCGAGCTGTGCCCGACGAACCGGCCCGTCCAGTCCGTCGTATACGAGGCAACCACGTCCGGGTCGACGATGACGTGGGGGCCGGCCACGTTGCGGAGCAGGTCGAGAACCTCGGTCACTGCTCTCACCGGGACCACTCTGCCCCATGCCGTCCCGGTCGGTCATCCAGTGCGCGGTCACGATCGCCGGACTTCCGCGTCCGGAGGCGGGGAAGTCCCCTCGTTCTAGACAGCGACGGCCACGCCGTGCTGGTCGGTTCCGTCGTCCGCCCTGTGCGTCGACCCGACGCCGTCGGCAGCGGGGCGAGCCGAGGCTGCCTCGGGCTCCGGCGCCGGCCCGACGCACTTGGCGCACGTGTCCGGCGGGACGATGCCCAAGCGCATGAGAGTCGGGAACATCTTGCAGGCCAGGCACACCCCGGCCACCGATTCCAAGGTGGCGGCGGCGCCGAGGGCGGCGAGGAGGCCATAGGCGAGGCGCTTGCGGCCGAGCCCGTAGTACAGCAGTAGGGACGAGCCGGACAGCACGAGGCCCATGCCCTGAGCCAGGCGCTTGGGTGGTCCGGGCGAGTAGCGGTGGTGGACCGCGAGTCGCGGGGTGACGACCCGGGTGGCGATCTGTCCGAGGGGGCTGAGCTTCGGTCCGGTCAGGACGCGGGCGGCGAACCCGTAGGTCAGGGGGAAGAGGATCCACGGCTGGTCGAGAGCGATGGTGGCCGTGACCATCGACACCACGCCACCGGCCACGACCCGGGCCGAGGTCTCGTTGACCGGGTGGGGGAACCCGAAAAGGCCCGAGTCGGAGGGGCGAGGCCGGCCGCTCTCGGATTCCGATGTCGGGATGGCGAGCTCGTTGTCCGTAGCCATGGGCTGTTCTCCCATCTGCCGCCTCGCAGGCAAAACTTGACCAAGCCCATCCTATTTGTTGGCTATGAGCAGCCGACCAGCCGACCAGCAGTGGCGGCACGGGGGAAGGGGTGCGTCGATGGACCAGCCGGCGGTTGTCGGCCGTCGCGCCTCAGGCCTCGACGATCTCCAAGTCGCGGGAGGGCGAGGAAGGTGAGCTCGGCGCCCGTTCCCAACGAGCCTCGAGGTCACCCAGGTGCCAAACGGCCACGGCCACCACCCAGGTCACGACGAACAGCCCGACGATGGCGAAGCCGGCGGTGTTGATGTTGAAGTCGCCCATGGCCGCCCAGAAGGAGCCGTGGAGGCCGAACTCGGATCCGAAAAGGCCGAGCAACTCGATGGAGCCGATGAAGAAGGCCATCGCCACCGAGAGCCCGGTGATGACCATGTTGTAATAGACCTTGCGCACCGGCTTCGAGAAGGCCCAGCCGTAGGCGAAGTTCATGAAGCACCCGTCGAGGGTGTCGAACAGGCTCATGCCGGCGGCGAAGAGGAGGGGCAGGCTGAGGATGGCCCAGAACGGCAGCCCACTGCTCACGGCCGTGCCCGACAGCACGAGCAGGGCGACCTCGGTGGCCGTGTCGAAGCCCAGGCCGAAGAGAAGGCCGACCGGGTACATCTTCCAGGGGCGGTCGACCCGCCGGGCCAGCGGTCCGAAGAACCGGTTCATGAGGCCGCGTTGCTGGAGTTGTCGCTCCAGCTCGGCCTCGTCGAATCGCCCGCTCCGCAGGTCCCGGAAGGCCTTGGCCATCGACACCAGGATGATGATGTTGAGGGCGGCGATGACGTAGAGGAAGGCGCCCGACACCGAGGTGCCGATGATCCCGGTCACGTTGTGAAGGGTCGATCCGCCGTTGCGCACCTGGTCGTCGAGGGCCCGGATGCCGAAATTGAGCAGCACGGCGAGCGCGAAGACGATGGTCGAGTGCCCGAGGGAGAACCAGAAGCCCACGCTCGTCGGGCGTTTTCCCTCGGCCATGAGCTTCCGCGTGGTGTTGTCGATGGCCGAGATGTGATCGGCGTCGAAGGCGTGGCGCATGCCCAGGGTCAGGGCGAGCAGGCCGGTGCCGACACCGAACACGGCCGTCCCCGACAACCGGTAGTGGTGGGGGACAGCGGCCAGAAGAAGGACGAAGCCGAGGACGAACAGCCCGATGACGGTGACGGCCATGCCCGAAAGACCCGCCCATTCCCCCGGCCGCAGACGAACCTGGGCCGACGGGGACGATCGCCGCGAGGAGCGCATCACGCTTCGGGCCGGCCCGGTGCCGTCGGAAAGCACGCTCATTACCCTGTCCTAAATGCGAACCGATTGCAAGTACGGGGTATATGCAGGAAGGACCCGACGGTATCGTGGGTTGGTGACCAGGGCGGCTGCCGTGACCAGATCGCATGCCGCCGGCGAGCGAAAGAAGGTGGCCGCCCCGACTCCGGCCCCGAGCTCGGTCGAGGAGGTGCTCGACCTCCTACGGGCCCGGGGCGGCCGGGTGACTTCGTCGCGCCGGATCCTGCTCGAAGTGCTGTTCGAAGCCACCGACCACCTGAGCGTGGAGGACCTCGCCGCCGCCGTGCAGTCCCGGGCCCCCGACGTGCACGTCTCCACCATCTACCGCAACGTCGAGGACCTGGAGCGCCTGGGGGTCGTCGCCCACTCGCACCTCGGGCACGGTCCCGCCACGTACCAACTGGCGTCGCTGTCCCACGCCCACTTCGTGTGCGAGTCGTGCGGCGCCCGCATCGAAGCACCCGATGCCATGTTCCGCGGCTTGGCCCGGTCGGCCAAGTCCGACCTCGGGTTCTCGATCGACCCGCGCCACTTCGCCATCCTCGGACGTTGCGCCGACTGCAGCTGACGCCTGCGCTGGGCGGCCGATGGCTGGGCCACGGGCCGCTCAGGTGAGGATGGTCGTCCAGCCCTCGTCGTAGGGGGCCACGAACGTGGTCGTGAGGCGCATGGAACGGTGGAGCCACGTCCCGGCGACGCGCTCGTACTCGTCGTCCTCGCTGCCGCACATCCAGATGTCGCGCCCCTCCGCCGTCCGGCATGGACTGAGCAGCTCCCATCGGCCTCGGGCCCGACCACCGTCGTCATCGATCTCGATGCGCGGTGACATGAAGAGGTGACGGGCGAAGACGAGGGTCGTGTCCCGCAGTCGTTCGGCGATGGCCGCCCGTCCCACGGCCCGGCCCAGGGCCGGACCGCCGTCCCACACGCCGTCCTCGGTGAACAGTCGGGCCACCTCGTCGGCCAGTGCCGCCAGCTCCTCGGCCGGGACGACCGCGCCCTTGCGGTAGCGCCGGTCGACCAGTTTGGCGTAGTGGGCTTTGAGCGCCTGGATGGCGAGCACGCCTTCTGCTCGTTCGAGGCGGGCCCGAAGGACGGCGAGGTCGGTGGCCAGCTCTTCAAGAGCCGGGGCGTTGCCCTCGGTTTCGTCGCCTGCGCTCGTGGCCATGTCCGTCCGCGTCCGTGCCGATGCCGGCCCTCTGCCTCCAGTATCGGCGAACGCCGACCCCGACGCTCCTGGGCCGTCCCACCCCGCCGTTCGACCCGGCCGCCACCTTGCGCTCAGTAACCGCCGGCGCAGCCGCCCTGGTCGGGCGCGGCGAAGGGACCACCCAGATAGGCGGCGGCGAAGGCCACGGCCACCCGGATCTGTTGCAACGGTGTGGCGTCGGCCGCGTCAGCCGGGAAGCCGAAGGTGTTGAACTCGTCCCAGTTGGCCCGGGTGAACCCCAGCCCGCCTCCGAAGTCGCCGGCCTCGACGTTCCACCTTCCCCCTTCCTCGCAGAGGTTGACCCGCTCCCAGGCGCCGATCTGGGTGGGGGTGAGCCCGTAGCCGTCGGCCGAGGCGACGGCCGGAGCGAGGGTGCTGTTGGCCAGTGACCCGAAGTAACCGTCACCACCGAAGGCGAACACGCCACCATCGGAAGCGATGGCCAGGTAGCCCACGGTGGAGGAGTCGAGAGCGATCATCGGCTTGTTGAGCGGGACGGCACCGGCCGAGCCCAGGAAGGAGGCCCCGCCGAAGGTGAACACCCCCCCGTTGGTCAAGAGCAGGCGGTAACCGGACCCGTCGGCACCGATGGCCGCCGTCGGAAGTCCGTTGGTCCCGCCGGCGTAACCGGCCTGGCCGAAGGCGAACACCGACCCGTCGGCCGCCGCCTCCCAATAGCCGAGACCGCCGGCCGCCGGGGCCAGGCCCACGATCGGGCTTCCCGGCGACAGGCCGACCGCCGACCCGTAGTACCCGGCGTCGCCGAAGGCGAAGACGCCGCCGTCGGCGGCCACGATCCAGTAACCGTGACCGTCGGGGGTGGGCTCGAGCCCGACCACCGGCTGGTCCAGGTCGAGCCCACCGGTTGATCCGTAGAACCCGGCGTCGCCGAAGGCGAAGACGCCGCCGTCACTGGCCACCAACCAGTAGCCGTGGCCACTCGGCGTCGGCGCCATGGCCACGATGGGCCGGGCCAACGGCAGGGAGGCCGCCGACCCGTAGTACGGGGCGTCACCAAAGGAGAAAATGCCCCCGTCGGCTCCCACCATCCAGTAGCCGTTGCCACTGGGAGTGGCGGCGACGTCCACAACCGGCGCCTTGAGAACGAGACCCTGGCCGGTCGGCCACGCGGCTGCCGCAGGACCGGGAGTGGCGGCCACCGCCGTCCCGAGCCACAACGACGTGATGGCCGCGGCGCAAACAAGTGCGACGACACGATGCCCGCGCTTGGCGCGGCGGTCACCGGATCCGGTGCCGTTGGGCGCAAGCCCGGGCAAGGGGCCGGCGGCGGTTACATCGCCGCGGGTACGTCGAAATACAGAGGGAGCACTGAATGGCAAGGGGTGACCTTTCCGTGGTCGGTCGGCACGGCCGATGGCGGCGGTACCGACGTTCTTCTGGTTGGGTGGACCCCACGTCTGTGCATTCAATGCCCCAGCCGAGCACCGGGAAGGGTGTGACGGCCTGGCTATAAGAGCCGGGTGTGCTAGTGGGTTCTGTTGTCCGTCAAGGAGTGGTTACGTCGAGCAATCCCCGGTCGTTGTGGACGGTGGTGCACGTGCGTCGGAGCCAATGGTTGATCGGCGGCGGCGGAGTGCCTGCGAAGCCCGGGAACATAGCGGTGTGGTTTGCCGCTTGTGAAATCGAGCACACTGTCGGTCACGAAGAGTGGCCTGGGGAAAAGCTGCGTTTATCCTGGTCAGGGAGTTGTGGCCAGTTCGAGCGGCAGCGCCGAAAGTCCGCGACGGGGAGTGATGATGTCGTCGATGAGGCCGTAGTGCATGGCTTCTTCGGCCGTCATGAAATTGTCGCGGTCGATGTCGGCTTCGACTTGCTCGATGGATCGTCCGCTGTGATGAGCGATGATCTCGGCCATCCGGCGCGTGGTGGCAAGAACTTCCCGCAGTTGGATCTCCATGTCGCGGGGTGCGCCGCGGGTTCCCGCCGATCCCTGATGGATCATGATCCGGCAGTTGGGCAGCGCCAGTCGCTTTCCGGGCGCGCCGCCGGCCAGGATCATGGCCGCGGCCGACATCCCCATGCCCACACAGATGGTGGACACCTCGGGCCGCACGTGCTGCATGACGTCGTAGATGGCCATGCCGGCATAGCCCATGCCCCCCGGCGAGTTGATGTACAGCGAGATGTCCTTCTCCGGGTCCTGGGCTTCGAGGAAGAGCATCTGGCTCACGATGAGGTTGGCGATCTGGTCGTCGACCTCTTGACCCAGGAAGACGATTCGCTCGCGGAGCAAGAGTGAATAGATGTCGAAGGCGCGGTCACCCCTCGGTGACTCCTGGACGACCGTCGGGATGAGCGACGCAGCCACCACGCTGACCTCCTTGGGGTCGGAACCCTCGACGGCGGGCGCCGTCATCGCCTTCATGGTATCTCGAATATGAGATATAGTGAACGGGCCGTGGTGCAACCAGCGAACGTCCGACCGCACCGTGATCCGGCTGGGGGCGCTGGCGCCTGTCGGCCGCGGCCCCGGTGGCCCTGGTGACGAGCGGGCGCCGTCACGAGACGGTGTTCCCCGGCTTCCGGGAGATGGCCGAGCGGCGACGAGCTCTCACCGCCGAGCTGGTCGAGGGCCGTCGAGCCCTTGGTCTGTCGCAGACCGAGGTGGCGGCGCGGATGGGGACATCCCAGTCGGCGGTCGCCCGTCTCGAATCGGGCTCGGGCGATGTCCGGCTGTCGACGGTCGAACGCTACGCCGCTGCTCTCGGCCGGTCGCTCGACTGGTCGTTGAGCGCGGGCCGAGGTGAGCCCCGATGAGCATCGGCTGGCCCGGCGGCCCCGGGGGCGACGACGGGACTGCCGAGTTTCGTCGGACCCTGCGCGACCATCTCTTCGAGCAGCGGGTGGTCGTTCTGACCGGACGACTGGATCAAGCCGTGGCCGGACGGGCGGCCATCGAGCTCATGACGCTCGACGCCGATGGCGACGAGCCGATCCGCCTTCAGCTGAGCAGCGCCGACGGTGAGCTCGATGCCGCGCTGTCACTCATGGACGTCATCGAGCTGGTCGGCGTTCCCGTGGAGGCGCTCTGCATCGGCAGCGTGGGCGGCGCGGCCATCGGGGTCCTTGCCGTCGCCGGCCGTCGTCAAGCCACGGCGACCACCAGCCTGCTACTGCGCGACCCCGGCGACTCGTTCACCGGGTCGGCCCATGACCAGCAACGGTGGGCGCAACACCGGGCCGACCGGTGGCGGATCTTCTGCGACCGGGTGTCCGGTTTCACCCACCGATCGGTCGACGAGGTCGAGACCGACTTCCAGCGCGGGCGCTTCCTCAGCGCCACCGAGGCGCTCGACTACGGGTTGCTCGACGAGATCGTGCAGCAGCCTTCGGCTGAGCGGCGCAGCCGTCTCGGCTTTCGTCCGCTTCGCTGACCGTAACGACGTGCCCAGGCGAGCGTCGCTCGTGCATGGCCAAGCCGGGGATCCGCTCTGGGCACAGCCGTGCGGACCATCATGGGCGGGGCCGCAGTGTCGGCCCCGGACGAACGGTAGGACGACGATGAGTGACACGTCCCAGGGTCCCGGTTGGTGGCTCGCCTCCGACGGCAAGTGGTACTCACCCGAGCAGGCGCCGGGCTACGAGCCGGCACCGGTTCCCGCCACCGCCCCGAGCGCCGTGTCCCACCCAGGAACGCTGCCGGCGACCGGGACGCTCCCTCCGACGGCGCCACTCGCATCGAGCAGCTCCGGCCCATCGGTCGGCACGCTGCCGCCGACGGCCTACCCGCCGGCCGGGGGTTATCCACCGGGTGCCTACCCACCCGGCGCCTTTCCGCCCGGGTCGTCTCCGCAAGGTGCCGGCTATCCGTATGCGGGGCGCGCCAAGACGAGCGGGCTGGCCATTGCCGCCTTCGTCCTCTCGCTGCTCTGGATCGTCGGCCTCGGGTCGCTCCTCGCCGTCATCTTCGGGATCATCGCCCTCGTCACCATCAGCCGCTCGCATGGGACGCGGCGCGGCCGCGGCTGGGCCATCGCCGGCCTCGTGATCGGTGCGCTCGGGCTCATCCTGACCGTTGCCGTCTCGTTGGCCATCAAGAACGCGGTCGTGGCCGCCACCTACCCCTACGGCCAGACCGTCTCGACCGACGACGGGATCACCGGCTTCACCAGTGTCACCGTGTATTCGGTCACGACCGGGCTCCATGGACAGCAGACCTCGGGCATCCTGCCCGGCACGTTCGCCGCCGCCGACGTGCAGGTGTGCGTGGGCTCGGCCGGGATGCCCGACGTCAGCGAGCACCTCGCCTTCTTCCTGCTCAAGATGTCCGGCGGAAGCCTCCTGCCCGCAGAGACCGAGGTCACCAGTCAGTCGCCGAGCCTGTGGCATTCGGGGGTGCAATGGCCGGCCAACCAGTGCCAGCGCGGCTACATCAGCTTCCTGGTCCCGTCCGGCGAGACCCCACAGGGTGTCCGTTACAACGGCGACATCCTCCATCCCATCGAATGGACGGCCTCCGGGAATTGAGCGGGGCTCCAGCCGCTCCGGTCCGGTGCGGCTCGACCGACTGCCATCATTGAGGGTGACGGTCGTCGGCGACCGTCACCGATCCGAGGTTGGCATGAGCGCACGCAAGCGGCGAGGGGCGGTCTGCCTCCCGCGTCGCCAGACGGGATCCATGGGCGCGTCACGCGCCGGGCCATGACCGTCTACCTGGTCGGTGCCGGGCCAGGCCATCCCGGCCTGCTCACCGTGCGCGCCGCCGAGCTGTTGGCCTCGGCCGACGTGGTGGTCCACGATCGGCTCATCAGCGAGGACGTGCTGGACCTGGTGCCGACCGGTTGCCAGCGAATCGACGTCGGCAAGGCGGCCGGTTGGTCACCCATCTCCCAGGACCAGATCAATGCCCTCCTCGTCGAGCACGGCCGGACTGGACGGCGGGTGGTGCGGCTCAAGGGTGGCGACCCCTTCGTCTTCGGGCGTGGCGGCGAGGAGGCCGCCGCCCTCCTCGAGGCGCAGGTTGCCTTCGAGGTGGTGCCCGGGGTGTCGGCCGCGTTGGCCGCGCCGGCCGCTGCCGGCATCCCGGTGACCATGCGTCAGCGTTCCCTGTCCTTCACGGTGGTCACCGGCCACGAGGACGAGATGGGACCGGGTGGGGTCGACTGGGAAAGGTTGGCGGCCACGGGGACCACGCTGGTGATCCTGATGGGTGCGTCGCGGATGGGGACGATCGCCCGACGGCTGATGGCCGGCGGATTGGCCCCGACGACACCCGTGACCGCGGTGCGGTGGGCCACGACCTGCCATCAGGAGGTCGTGCGCACCGACCTGGTTTCCGTGGGCCAGGTGCAGCTCGAGTCACCGACCACCGTGGTGGTGGGCGCGGTGGCCGACCTCGACCTGCGCTCTCTCCCCGGAGGGGCCGAAGGCTAGGGCCGGGCTCGTCAGCCCGACTTGTCAGCCCGACTCGTCAGCCCGACCGGTCAGCTGGCGTCCGGGGCGGCTCGCGACGGTGGGGTTCGGAGTGGTCCCAGTCACCAAGCAGCGTGCGCAGCGCCGTGAGCAGGATGAGGGGCTGGTCGAGCATGGCGTGGTGGCCGGCCTCGGGGAGCACGATGACCGGGGCCACCCGGCCCAGGGCCTCGTACATCGAACGACCGATGTCGGCGGTCACGAGGCCGTGCTCGGAGCGAAGGAGGGCGAAACGGCAGCGCACCTTGGAGAGGTAGGGGAGCGCCACGCTGCGGATGCCCGCGCCGAACTGGGCGAAGATGCCGCGGTCGAACTTCCACTGCCAGCCACCTTCCACCTGGCGAACGGAGTGCCGGGCCACGTGGTCGATCACGTAGTCGAGGTAATTGTCCTGGGCGGGCACGGTGCGGAAGTGGGCGATGGCGTCGGCCAACGTCGGATACCGGCGCGGCCGTCCGAAGGCCCGGCGCAATTGGTAGGCGCCGATCTCGGGGTCGGGCTCGGTGACCGGCGAGTCACACACGATGGCGCCGCTCACCGCGTCCTCGTGCAGGGCGGCGGTGGCGATGGTCACGAAACCGCCCATGCTGTGGCCGATGATCACCGGGCGCCCGGTCATCTCCCCGGCGGCGGCCACGGCCACCACCTCGTCGGTCCACTGCTCGAGCGAGTAGCTCTTTCGGTGGCCACTGTCGCCGTGACCGGACAGGTCGAGGGCCACGACGCGGAACTCGTCGCTGAAGGTCGCCGCCACGTGCGTCCACCAGTGGGCGTGGGCCCCACCGCCGTGCACGAAGACCAGCCCCCGCGCTCCGGCCGGTCCGAAGGCCAACGCATGGACGGAGCAGCCACCGACGTCCACCTCGAACTCGGTGGCCGGCACGGCCAGGGCCCGGTGGAACCAGGCCGGCGCCTCGGGCGGCGGTGGTTCGCGCTCGAAGTCGATCGCCGGGTCGGTCACGCCCCCCGATCTGAGCACACCTGCGGCCGGGGTGGCCCACCGGTACCATCGGCGGCCCGATGACCGGCCGCATCGTCTTTGTTTGCGCCATGCCCATGGAGATGGCGCCGCTACGGCGGCGGCTCTCGCTGCGGACCGGTGACTCCCGCCCGCCACAGCTGTTCGACGGCGTGCTCGACGGCAAGCCCGTGGCCGCGGTCACGACGGGCATGGGACCCGCGCTCGCCCGGCTGGGGCTCGACCGAGTCTTCCAGGCCGTCGAGGGGGAGCGGGTGGTGGTCGTGGGCATCACCGGAGCGGTCGACGACACGCCGATCGGCACCGTCGTCCTTCCCGACAAGGTGATCGACGGGTCGACGGGCACCGCCTATCGCCCCCATCCACTCGGTGGCGCTGACCACGCCGGCATCATGTGGACGACCGACGAGCTCATCACCGACCCTGAACGGATCGCATCGCTGCGGGCTCAGGGGGTGGTGGCACTCGACATGGAGACGGCGGCCATCGGTGCGGCCTGCGACGCCCGAGGGCTCCCGTGGTCAGTGGTGCGGGTGATCAGCGACCGGGCCAACGACGGCTCGGTCGACCAGGAGCTCTTCGCCATGAGCAACCAGGACGGCACCCCCAACCCCCGTGCCGTCCTCTCCTATCTGGTGCGACATCCCAACCGGCTGCCCACCCTGGCCCGTATGGGCCGCCAGGTCCGGGCCGCCACTCACTTGGCCGCCGACCGGGCCATCGACGCCGTGCGCCGGCAGTGGCGGGCCGACGAGTCGTGAGCTCCACCACCCATGCGAGCCCTCCGGCCACGGCCGCCGAGCTCGTCGCCTCGCGGGTCGGAGACTCCGGCGGGGGCGTCATCTTCGAGGGGCGGCACTGGTCGTGGGACGAGGCGACGGCAGCCATGACCGACTACGCCCATTGGCTCGACACCTACACCGAGGGCCGCACCCCCCACGTGGGCGTCCTGCTCGACAACGTCCCCGAGTTCCTCTTCCTGCTCGGCGCCGGTTTCCTCGGGGGGACGGTCACCGTCGGCCTCAATTCGACACGGCGGGGCGCCGAGCTGGCCGGCGACATCGCCCATGTGGACTGCGCCGTCGTGGTGACCGACGCCGAACATCGCCCGCTCCTCGACGGGCTCGACCTCGGCGGCATCTCCGTCGTCGACGTGACCGAGCGCCCTCGGGGTCCGGCGTCTCCGCCGCCGACCCGGCCCCGGCCGTCGGCCGACGACCTCGCTCTGCTGCTGTTCACCGCCGGCTCGACCGGGACGCCCAAGGCCGTGCGGGTGACCCAGGGCCGGCTGGCGCGCTCGGGCACCGGGGCCGGCTTCAGCGCCGCCGACGTCTTCTATTGCGCCATGCCGCTCTTTCACGGCAACGCCCTCTTCTCCAGTGTGCTGCCGGCCATGGGCTGTGGGGCGACGATCGTGCTGCGCCGCCGATTTTCGGCATCGGCGACGATGCCGGAGATCCGGGCCACGGGGACGACGTTCTTCGCCACCATCGGCCGAGCCCTGTCCTTCGTCCTCGCCACTCCGCCCGACCCGGACGACCGCAACCATCGTCTCAAGGTGGTGCTCGCTCCCGAGTCGTCGGTCGCCGACATGGAGGGCTTCGAGCGTCGCTTCGGGGTCCCCGTCATCGCCGGCTACGGCTCGAGCGAGAACGCGGTGATCTTCGTGCCCAAGCCGGGGCTGCCTCGCGAGGCTCTCGGGGTGCCCCTCCGCGGCTTGGATGTGGCCGTGGTGGCGGCCGAGACCGGTCAGGAATGCGAGCGCGCTCGCTTCGACGGGGACGGCCGGATGGTCAACGCTGCCGCCGCCACCGGCGAGATCGTGGGGCGTAACGCCCTCGGCTACTTCGAGGGCTACTACAACAACCCCGAGGCGGAGGCGGCCCGGGCCCGGAACGGTTGGTACTGGACGGGGGACCTCGGTTACCGCGACGAGGACGGCGTCTTCTACTTCGCCGGTCGCACCGTCGACTGGCTGCGGGTGGACGGTGAGAACTTCGCCGCCGCCCCGCTCGAGCGTCTCCTTACCCGTTACCCAGCGATCACCGGCGTGGCCGTGGTCGGCGTGCCCGACGAGCGCACGGTCGACGACCAGGTGATGGCCGTGCTCGAGATGGCGGACCCCGCGGCCTTCGACCCGGGCGACTTCGACGCCTTCCTGGATAGGCAGCCCGACCTCGGGACGAAGTGGTCGCCACGCTACGTGCGGGTGATCGAAGCCCTTCCGGTCGGCGCCACCAACAAGGTCGACAAGCAGTCACTTCGGGCCGACAGCTGGCAGGTGGACGGTCCCGTCTTCTGGCGTCCGGTCCGAGGGCAGCCGCTGCGCCGCCTCACCGTCGACGACGTGGCCGACCTCGAGCGGTCTTTCGCCGAGCACCGTGGCGCAGCCTCCCCGGCCAAGCGATGAATTTCGGGTAGGAGACCCGTCGGATCGATCGACGCAACCCGCAACCAACAGAGAGGAGCGGACGTGCCGCACATCACGCAGGTGGGAAGGGTGCTCGTCCCGGTGGAGGACCAGGACGAAGCCATCAAGTTCTACACGGAGAAGCTCGGCTTCACCCTGGCCTCGGACATCCCCTTCGGAGAGGGATCACGTTGGGTGGAGGTCGCCCCGCCCGGGGGAACGACCAATGTGGCGCTCGTGCCGCCCCAGGGTGCGTTCACGCCGGGCCGCATGACCGGCATCGGGCTCGTGTCCTCGGATCCCCGTGCCGACCACGCCGAGCTCAAGGAGAACGGGGTCGACGTCGACGAGCAGATCCTGGGCGGCGACGGCACCGTGCCACTGCTGTTCTTCTTCCGGGACAACAACGGCAACCACCTGCTCCTGGCCGAGGACCGGCAGGGTGGTTGAGCCTTTAGGCCGGCCCCGGCCCCGGCTCGGGGCGGTACTGCCCATGCCCGGCCGACCCGGTCTTGTTCAGATCACGACCACGGAGCGCAGCACCTCGCCCCGTTGCATGCGGCCGAACGCCTCCTCGACGTCGTCGATGCCGATGGTCTCGGTGACGAAGCGGTCGAGGTCGAGCCGCCCCTGCAGGTAGAGGTCGACGAGCACCGGGAAGTCGCGGGACGGAAGGCAGTCGCCGTACCAGCTGGGCGCTAGTCGTCCGCCCCGCCCGAAGAACTCGATCATGGGCAAGTCGATGCGCATGTCGGGGGTGGGCACTCCCACCTGCACCAGGGTGCCGGCCAGGTCCCGGGCGAAGAATGCCTGTTCCATGACCGACGGATGCCCGACCGCCTCGATGCAGACGTCGGCCCCATTGCCGCCGGTGAGCTCGCGGATGCGGGCCACCGGGTCCTCGATCGAGGCGTCGACCACGTGGGTGGCGCCGAACTGGAGGGCCAGTTCGAGCTTCCTCGCATCCAGGTCGACGGCGATGATGGTCGACGCGCCGACCAGTCGTGCCCCGACGACGGCCGCGCAGCCGACCCCACCGCAGCCGAAGACGGCCACCGAGTCGCCGACTCCGACCTCGCCCGTGTGCATGGCCGCCCCCAGCCCGGCCATCACCCCGCATCCGAGGAGACCGACCGCCTCGGGCCGGGCCGAAGGATCCACCTTGGTGCACTGGCCCGCGGCCACCAGCGTCTTCTCGGCGAAGGCGCCGATGCCGAGGGCCGGGGTGAGGGGAGTGCCGTCGGCCAGGGTCATCCGCTGGATGGCGTTGCGGGTGTCGAAGCAGTACCAGGGGCGGCCTCGGCGACACGCCCGGCACTGGCCGCACACTGCCCGCCAGTTGAGGACGACAAAGTCGCCGATGGCCAGCGACGTGACGTCGGGCCCCACCGCCTCGACCCTCCCGGCCGCCTCATGGCCGAGGAGGAAGGGAAAATCGTCGTTGATCCCGCCCTCGCGGTAGTGCAGATCGGTGTGGCACACGCCGCAGGCCTGCACGGCCACCACCGCCTCGCCCGGTCCCGGGTCGGGGACGATCACCGTGGTCGTACGAACCGGCTCCCCCCTGGCCAGGGCCACGACTCCTCGGATCTCAGCTGCCATCAACCTGCTCCTTGTCGGATCCGGAACCCGGACCGAAGCGTGGTCCGACGTCGTTCACGGCGCCACCGCCACCATCATCGTTCCGACCGACGGGTGGAGCGACGACGGGGGCGACGGCTGACGGCACGAGGACCCCGAGACGAACGAGCTCCCGCCTCGCCTCCTCGGGGCCCCGGACCCGGGCGGCCTGCAGGCCCACCGATCGGGCACCGTCGACATTGAGTTGACTGTCGTCGAGCAGCACGATCCGGTCCGCAGGGACGCCGAGCGCGTCGACGACATGGTGGAAGATGGCGCCATCCGGCTTCACCATTCCCAGCCGATAGGACAGGAACACCGTGTCGAAGAGGTCCTCCAGACCCCATCGCTCGACCTGGGACTCCCAGTGCAACGCATTGGTGTTGCTCAAGCAGGCCACCGCACACGCCTCGGACGTGTCCGCCACCAGTTCCGTGGCCCCCTCGAACAGCGACCGGGGCCAGCCCATGAACGACTCGAGGAAGGCATCTGTCCCGACGGGCAGACCCCAGTCGGCGACGACCCCTGCCGCGAATTCGTCGGCGGCACACGCGCCCGATTCGAACTGACGCACCCATCGGCACTCGAGCCAGCGCCGCATGATGTCGTCGTCGGAGGCCATGCCCGACAGCCGTCGCATGTCCTCGACACCACGCAGCTCGACGAGCACGCCGCCGAGGTCGAAGAGAACGACCTCGATTGGCGGGCCGTGCTCAGACCATGGAGGCAACGATCTCCTCGATGAGGCCGGCCGTCGTGTCCGGGTGAAGCAAGGCCAGCCGGCCGACGGGCTTCCCCTCCCAGATGGTGGGGGCGGCGAAGGCCACCTGGTCGGCCAGCAGTCGTGCCGACCACGACTCGTAGTCGGACCACTCCCATCCGCGCCGCCGGAAGAGGACGATCGACAGCTCAGGCCGGCGGATGAGATCGAGGTGGGGTGCACCGTCGATGATGATGGCGGTCTGGCGAGTCATGGCCAGCACCGACTCGATGGCATCGCGGTAGGCGTCGGTGCCGTTCGTGGCCAGTGAGAACCAGAGCGGCAGCCCCCGGGCTCGTCGGGTGAGGTGGTAGGCGTAGTCGCTCGGGTTCCACTCCTCGGACTCGTGGATGATGTCGAGGTAGGCGGCGTTCTGGGTGTGGACGGCTTTGGCCAGGTTGGGCTGCCGGTAGATCAGCCCGGCGCAGTCGAACGGGGCGAACAGCCATTTGTGGGGGTCGACGACGATGGAGTCGGCCCGCTCGATGCCTCGGAACCGGTGGCGGACCGAGGGGGCGAAGAGGGCGGCGGCCCCGTAGGCGCCGTCGACGTGGAACCACAGTGAGCGTTCTGCGGCGACGTCGGCCACCCCGGCCAGATCGTCGATGAGGCCGGCATTGGTCGTACCCGCCGTGGCCACCACTGCGACCACGTCGGCGCCGTGGCGGTGGAGGTCGATGGCCTCGGCCAGACCGGTCCCGGTGAGGCGGTGGTCGTCGCAGGGGACGAGGAGGGACTCGACGCCCAGCACCCGCAGGGCTTTGCCCACCGAGGAGTGGGCCTCCTCGCTGATGGCCACGAGGGGCCGGTCGGGGGCGGCCCTGCCCCGGCGGTAGGCGGCCGTGTCGCGGGCCACCATGAGGGCCGAGAGGTTCCCGGCCGAGCCCCCCGAGACGAAACAGCCGCCGGCGGTGGACGGGAGGCCGGCCACCTGGGCCAGGACGCCGAGGGCCTGGTTCTCGGCGGCCACCGCACCGGCCGCCTCTATCCACGACGTCGCCTGCAGCGACGAGCAGGCCACCACCATGTCGAAGAGCAGCGCCGCCTTGGTGGGCGCGGCCGGGATGAAGGACAAGAATCGCGGGCTGTCGCAGGAGACCACGGCGGTGGCCAGGTGATGGTCGAAGATCTCCATGACCCGGGTGGCGTCCGTCCCCTCGGCGTTGATGAGGCCGTCGAGCACCGCCTCGAGCGACGACGCCTTGGCCCCGCCGAAGTCGAGAGGAACAGGGTCGAGGGAGAGGCGCCACCGGCAGTAGTCGAAGATGAGCTCGGTGAGCTTCTCGTCGTAGACGAACATCGGGTTGCCCATGGGCATCTCCACCTCCTCGTCCATGTTCGCAGATGACCCGGCGACGACTGCCCACCACCGATGCGGGGGTCAGTGGCCGGCCGGGCCCTCCGCCGAGGCGAGCACGTGCACCGAGACGGCGTAGTCGCCGCCACCGAACGGGTCGCCGGCCCAAGTGGCAGAGCGCCCGGCAACGACGAGCCCAGCTTGGCGGCAGTGCTCGTCGTAGTCCTCGAGGGTGTAGCCGCGGTCGAGCTGGAACCCGGTGACGAGTGCCCCGTCGGGCGCCAGGTGCCGCGCGCACCCGGCCACCAGACGGCCCCGGTTGGCCGGCGGCGTGAACAGTGGGACGTTGCCGGCCATGAGCACCACCTCGAAGGTGTGGCCCAGGTCGAGGACGGCCATGTCCCCGAGGTGCCAGTCGAGGTCGGGGGCGAGCTGATGGGCGGTGGCGATCATCGACGCGTCGGCGTCGACGCCGGCGACGTCCATCCCGCGTCGGGCGAGCTCGCGGGCCACCCGCCCCGTGCCGCAACCGGCATCGAGGACGGAGCCGGGCCGGAGCGCGGCCACGAAGTCGGCCTCGCCGTGGACGTCGACACCGGAGGCAGCCAGCTGGTCGAAGCGCTCCTGGTACTGCTGGCCGGACCACCCTTCGCCGGACCGGGCACCACTCGCCGCCTCGCCGCCGCCGCCGCTCATGCGCACCCGGTGGGAGGGAACAGCGAGAGCTGTGGCACGTCGACCCCGGTTAGCGGCTCGTACCCCGGGAGCCGGGACATGGGCGTGTCGAGATAGACCTTGGCCTCCGGCGGCTGGGCAAAGCGTCCGTGGCTCCAGCGGATCTCCACATGACCGTCCACTGATCCGGCGGCGCCGTCGGACCGACGACGGTAGGCGGCGGACCAGTCCACCCTCGGTTGGCCGGCCTCGGCCGGCACCACCGAGAACCCAGTGAGCTCGAACTGGCGGCGCCAGTCCCACGGGTCGGCGATGCGGAACCGCGCCGGCCGCTCGCTGCGCCGGTCCTGGCCGAGCACGAAGTAGGGGGCGCTGCCGATCCGGAGCAGCCGCCACAGCATGGTCTCGGCGGCCGTGCCGGTCTCCTCGAGATGGTGCTGCCAGCGCTCGGCGGACGATCGGGCCACCTGTCGGCACAGCCGCCGATAGGCGTCACGCGACGCCGCGTCGGGGTAGGCACGGCCGGTCACGGATTTCTGAAGTGTCTGCAGCTGGTCCTTCGTGCATTCCGAGTGCCGGTCGGGGAGGCCGGAGAGACCGCCGGCCGCCACGCAGGCGTGGTAGAGCTCGGTGAGCTCGACGTGAGCAGTGACCTCGTACCAGTCGGTCCGGTCCCAGCGGGCGGTGGGTGAGAGCAGGCCCTCGAACAGACGGCCGGGCGACGCGTTGGCCAGGATGTCCGACTCGTACTTGCAGCTGACCAGGTACACGTGGTCGATGCGCAGGTCGATGGGTGCGACCTCGTCGCCGGGCGGTCGACGTCCCCCGGTCCATTCGATGCCCATGGGCGGTCGGCCCCGGAGGGCGTCGGGCGATTCGAGGAAGGCCTGGCCGTTGGCGAAGGACCGGCCCAGCTCGGTCCCCAACTGACCGCTGTCGAAGATGGCGTCGAGATGAGACCAGACGCGGTCGTCGATATGGAGCGTGGCCGGCCGGGCGGCGATGGCGGCCCGGGGATCGGGGAACGGGAGCATGCCGAGGGCGGTGCCGAGCTCGGTCACGGTCGTCCGGTCGTCAGGCACCGGGGTTGCCGTCCCCTCCTGTCGTCGAGCTCCGGGACGCTCGCAGAGCGGTCAGCTCAGCCCCGTCCACCCGTGCGCGGCTGCCGCGCTGACCGAACACGGGCACGGCCGGCAACACCGGCATGGCCGGCCAGTCGCTCGCTGTCCATCGGGTCGAACATCACGACCACGTCCCGGACGGGCCCGTCGCCGTCGGGGCCGGCGGCGGTGGCGAGGGTACGAAGAGTCGGTGACCCGGGCTGAGGTGCATCGGTCGTGAGGAGGACGAACGGACCGAGGTCGCCTCGCCCGCCATGCCGCCGCGCCTCGTGCAGGACGGCGGCTTTGCCCAGTGCCCGCCACAACACTTCGGGGCGCCGTAGCCCCGGACAGCGTCGCCGAGAAGGCGCCGCACAATTCGAACAGCCAGAAGGCGCCGTCCGCATCCCGGGCCCGGAAGTCGACGGACAGCCCGAGGTTGCGCAGGGCGACGCCGGCCTCGATGTCGCAGAACCCGCACGCCTCGAGGATGGCCTCGGCCACGTCGAGGGCCTTGGCTCCGCCGTCGCGCATCTTGGTGGCCGCCCGGAGGTCGACGACGGGCCGCGTCGCCACACGAGGTCGCCCCTTCGCCGGCGCCTTTGCCTTTGCCTTCGTCGGCGCCTTCGCCGGCGCCTTCGCCGGCGCTCGGCCCTGCCCTCGGGCCGGGTCTCCCGTCGCCAGCCCGTCCAGGCGGGCTCGTTCTTCGGCGATGCGCTCACGAGCTCGCACCACGTAGCCCTCGTCGGTGTCGAAGCCGACGAAGTGGCGATCGGTGCGCAGGGCGGCGATGGCCGTCGTGCCCGAGCCCATGAACGGGTCGTAGACGAGGTCGCCACGATACGTGTACAGCTCGATCAACCGACGGGGCAGCTCGACGGGGAAGGGAGCCGGATGACCGACGCGACTGGCCGACTCGGCCGGGATGTCCCACAGGTCGAGGGTGGCATCGACAAACTCGTCCTTGGTCACCGTGGCCTCGGCCGGCAGGCCGGCGGCGCGGCGGTCGGCCGCCCCGACGGCCCGGTCGAAGCGGCCCTTGGAGGCGATCACCACCCGTTCGGTGATGTCGCGGAGGACGGGATTGGCCGGTCGCTGGTAGGTGCCCCAGGCGCAGGATCCGCCGGCCGCGTGTCCCTTCTGCCAGATAATCTCGCCCCGCATGAGGAACCCGAGGCGCTCGAGGATGTCGATCGTGTCCCGGGAGAGGGATCGGTAGGGCTTGCGGCCGAGGTTGGCGACGTTGACGGCGATGCGACCGCCCGGCTCCAGCTTCTCGAAGCAGCGATGGAACACGTCGTGCAGCATTCCGAGATAGGCGGCGTAGTCGGCCGGCACGTGCCCGACGCCCAGTACCGCTTCGTACTCCTTGCCGGCGAAGTACGGCGGCGAGGTCACGACCAGGGCGACGGAACCGTCGGCGATATGCCCGTCACGGTCGGGATGACGGGCGTCACCGACCCAGATCTCGTCGCGTGCCGACGCCGGGGTGATCCGAGCGTCATCCGACAGCCGGGGCGGCGTGAAGCGGGCATAGAAGGTGGACGCGTCGTGCGCCTCGCGGCGACCGACCCCGAAGGCGGAGGTGGCGGTGGGTCGCCGCCGGGGAGGACGGACCGGCTCGACGTTGCTCACGTGGGCCCGGCGGTGGCGAGCCGGGCGGGAGGTTGACCCTGGGGCACGACCGGGATCCTACGAAAAGGCGGTGACAGGGGCCGGATCACGCCTGTCCGTCCATGAGCACAGACGCTATCGGCGGGCGGATCCCGCAGCGAGGAATGTCAGAGTCGGCGGGCCGGCTCGCCGATTCTGGGGGCGACGCCGTTCACGAGGCGTCGAGCCATTCACTGACGGCCTCGCCGGCCATGACGCAATGGCCCACCGAGGCGCAGCTGACGGCGGCCACCGGCTGGGGCACGGCAACCGTCGCCGCATGCTTCCAGATATTGCCGTCTCCGGTCAGCACGACGAGGCCGGCCTCGGGCGCGGTGGCGACCGAAGTGCCGACGGCCGCGCACGACCCGGCTGTCGGGCAGGAGATGTCGGTGAAGGAGGCCGCCGTGGCCGGCACTCGCTCGGCGGTCCAGGTCGAGCCTCCGCTGGTGGTGCGGAGGATGAGGCCGTGTCCGGCCCGCGGCGCGTCGAGCGTGGTGGAGGTCGTCCCCACCGCCGTGCAGTCGAACCCGGGTACACCGGGGAGGGTGGTGGTCGTGGTCGGCGGTACGACCGTGGTCGACGGCGCCCCTGACGGCGCCCCCGGTGCGGACCCCGTCGTCGTGGTCCCAGCAGGAGGGACGGTCGTCGAGGTAGCCCCGAACGGCAGGGAACCGGCCGATTTGGCCGAGCTCGAGCAGCTCAACCCGTTCAGCATGCCCGTGCCCGGGGGCACCGGCACCGCCGTCCACGTGGCGCCGAAGTCCGTCGTGTAGGCGACCGAACCGACGATGTTGTCGGCGCCGACGGTGGTCGCTCCCGTCACCCAGCAGTGCTCGTCGTCGGCACAGGAGACATCGGTCGCACCCGACGTGCCCGGTGGCAGGGGACCGACGGTCTGCCAGGTCCCGTCCGGCTCGAGGGTGACGGCGACGGCACCGGACGATCCGCTGGCCACGGCCAGGCAGCCGCCGCTCGGCCCGCAGGTCACGGCCGTGATGTCGGTCGTGCCGGCGATGGGCGGTGGGCCGGCCCACACCCGCCCACCATCGCTGGTCACGAGGGCCACCCCCTCCATGCCCAACGCCGTGGTCGTCTCCCCGACGGCGACGCAGTGGCTGGCGTCACGGCACGAGATCGACGACAGGTAGCCGATCGTGTTCGGGATGCTCTCCGGCGTCCAGGTCGCCCCCCCGTTGCGTGTGGCCAGGATGGCGGCGCCGAGGGCGTTGCCGCCGCCTCCCTCCGTCGATCCCGTGGCCCAACAGGACGATTTCGTCGGACAGCTGACGGAAGTGATGGAGTTGACCGGCAACGGCAGGTCGACAGAGTTGAAAGAGCCGGCCCAGGGTGTGGTGGTGGCGATCAGGCCGACGGGTGGGGCCGAGTCGTGCTGCACCATCGAGCTGCAGGCGCAGGTCGACAGCACCACCAACATGGCCACCGGGAAGATGGAGCCCCTCCATCTCGGAGTCCCCGATCCCGGGCCGCGCCACTGGGTCCCGTATCGCCCCACCGTCGACACCCGATCAGCTCCCTGCGGTCAGCGGACCTTGACGACCACGGTGTGGGCCGCCTTGTCGTGGAAGCCCTGCTTCCGACTGTCCCACAGCGGGGAGAGGCCGGCGACGATGGTGTAGAGGAAGGCCAGGATGTCAAGCAGGGGGATCCAGTCGAGGATGAGCCCCGGGGTGAGCACGAGGATGCGCAGCGCCGCTCGCTGAGGCCCGATGGCGCCTCCCGACGTCTCATCCCGGACGGCAATGCCGAGCATCATCTGACCGAGCGTCTGGCCCCGATCGCTCCCGTTCAGGTAGGCGAAATAGACAATGTCGACGACCGAGAAGATGAGGCCGATGATGATGACCCCGCCCCCCAGATGTCGACCCCCGTACGTCTCGTGGCGTACGAAGATCCTGGTGAGGATGTAGGGCACGATGCTGAGGATGATGGCGTCGAGGAGGATGGCGCCGAAGCGGAGCCACCAGCCCGAGAGCGGACGTCCCTGACTGTCGACCGGCTGTGGGGATGGGCCGTAGGCATAGGGGGAGGCGGGATCGGGAGGCGGGGCGGGCGAACCGTATCCATATGCCGGAGGAGCGGGGGGAGGCGAGCCATAGGAGGGTGGTGGTGCCGGGGCGCCGCCCGGAGGCGGCGCCGGCGGAGGCGGGGCAGCCGGCGGCGGCGGGGCTGGGCCCGAGGACTCGTCGCCGGTCCCGCCTGAGGGTGGCGTGACGTCGGTCACCGGTCGGACTCGTCGAACTGTCGGCCGGTGGCAGCGGCGGAACGGTCAAAAACCATGCTCAGGCACGATCTTGCCACGTCGACGCTGGCCGAGCTGCGATGATGCCGGCTCCCGGCTACGGCCGTCTACCGTGGCCGGGTGGCCCCCTCCGCCCCGTCGTGCTGACCCGGCCGGAGCCGTACGCAAGGCCTCGCCGACCGATATGAACATCGTCGACCTCGTGGTCATCGTCCTGCTCATCCTGTCGGCCATCCATGGCCTCCGCCTGGGCGCCATAGTCCAGATCCTCTCCTACGGCGGCTTCCTGGTCGGGCTCTTCCTCGGTGCGCTCCTGGCGTCGGTGACCGTCCACGACGTGCACGGCCAGACCGCCCGCACGCTCGTGTCGTTGGGAACCATGCTGGGCGTGGCCGTCTTCTTCGCCACCGTCGGGAGGGTGGTGGGCACGTTGGCCTTTCACCGGGTCCATCGCGGTGTCCTCGGGACGGTGGACTCTGGGCTCGGTGTCGTGGTGGCGGTGGCCGCCACCCTGCTCGCCGCCTGGCTGGTGGCCAACACCTTGATCAACAGTTCCTCGTTGGCGCTCAACTCGGCCATCTCGCAGTCCAGCATCCTGCGGGCCGTCGACAACGTGCTCCCCGCCCCGCCGTCGGTCTTCTCCCGGGTGCAGAGTTTCCTGTCAGCCGAGGGCTTCCCGCCGGTGTTCGCCCAGCTGGCGCCGGCGTCAGCCGGACCCGTGTCGCTGCCCGGGAACGTCCAGTTGCAGGCGGCCGTGAACCGGGCCGGGCCCTCGACGGTCAAGATCGTGGGGGTCGGGTGCGGCCAGATCCAAGAGGGATCCGGGTTCGTCGTCGCACCCGGCGAGGTGGTGACCAACGCCCACGTGGTCGCCGGCATCCCCCGCCCGCAGGTGGAAGACGACGCCGGTTTCCACCCGACCAGGGTGGTGTACTTCAACCCGTCCTTCGACCTCGCCATCCTGCGAGTCGGCGGACTGACCGAATCGCCGCTCAGCCTCGACTCCGCCGATGTCGGCCGCGGGACCCAGGCGGCGGTCCTCGGCTATCCCGGTGGCGGCCCCTTCACCGCCGATCCCGCCGGTGTCATGGCTCAGTTCGAGGCCGAGGGCCGCGACATCTACGGGCAGGGGCTCACCGTGCGGAGCGTCTACGAGATCCAGGCCATCGTGCGCCCCGGCAACTCCGGCGGCCCGTTGGTCGAGCCCGACGGCCAGGTCATCGGCGTGGTCTTCTCCCGCTCGACCACCAACGCCACCATCGGTTACGCGTTGGCCTCCCCCGGCGTGCTGTCCCGGGTGCAGTCGGTCGGCAGTTCGGACCAGGCCACCGGGACAGGGCCCTGCATCGCCGATTGACGCCGGTGGGCCTGGCCGGTGACGGCCGAGCCTTCCCTGTCCCGCACGAGCGGATGGGCGAGTGGCCCGGTGGCCATTGCCGACGTGGGACGGCCTTGAGGCGACTAGACAAGTGCCATGGCGCTCCCCATCGAGGATTACGGCATCATCGGCGACCTCCACACTGCCGCGCTCGTCGGGCGGGACGGATCCATCGACTGGCTGTGCCTGCCCCGATTCGACTCAGCCGCCTGCTTCGCCAAGCTTCTCGGTGACGAGTCCAACGGATACTGGAAGATCGCACCCAAGGGCGGCGGCCTTGCCAAACACCGCCACTACCGGGCCGACTCGCTGGTCCTCGAGACCGAGTTCACCACCGACGAGGGCACGGTCCGGATCATCGACTGCATGCCCATCCGCCAGCGGCATCCCGAGGTCATCCGTGTGGTCGAGGGCGTCATGGGCAAGGTCACGATGGCCATGGAGCTGGTCATCCGCTTCGATTACGGCCAAGTCGTCCCGTGGGTCCGTCGGCTCGACGGCCTGCTCACCGCCACTGCCGGCCCTGACGCCCTCTCGCTGTTCACCCCGATCGAGACGAAGGGGCGTGATCTGTCGACGATCGCCGAGTTCTCGGTGTCCGAGGGGCAACGACGGCAGTTCTCGCTCAGCTGGTTCCCGGCCAACGAGGATCCACCCCGCCCGATCGACGCCAACTACGCCGTCCGGGACACCGAGCTCTGGTGGACCGACTGGTCGGCGCAGTGCACGTATACCGGCGAGCACCGCGAAGCTGTCATGCGTTCTCTCATCACCCTGAAGGCGCTGACCTACGCCCCGACCGGCGGGATCGTGGCCGCCGCCACCACCTCGTTGCCCGAGACGCTCGGCGGCATGCGCAACTGGGACTACCGGTTCTGCTGGATCCGTGATGCAACGCTCACGCTCGAGTCGCTCATGCGCGGCGGGTACTACGAGGAAGCCATGGATTGGCGCAATTGGTTGCTGCGGGCGGCGGCCGGAGATCCCTCCCAGCTCCAGATCATGTACGGCGCCGCCGGCGAGCGACGGCTCGACGAGTGGGAGGTCGACTGGCTGACCGGCTACGAGAGCTCGACGCCCGTTCGGATCGGCAACGCCGCCGCCGGTCAGTTCCAGCTCGACGTGTACGGCGAGCTCATGTCCGCCCTTTACGAGTCGTGCCACCCGGCCAACTCCTCCGACGAGTCGGCGTGGCAGTTCCAGTCCTCCTTGATGGATTTCCTGGAGTCAGGCTGGCGGGAGCCCGACGACGGGATATGGGAAGTACGCGGGCCGAGACGGCACTTCACCCACTCGAAGGTCATGGCCTGGGTGGCGATGGACCGGGCCATTAAGTCCATCGAGCAGTACCACGTCGAAGGCCCGCTCGACCGCTGGCGCAAGACACGCCAGGAGATCTTCGATCAGGTATGCGACCAGGGCTTCAACACCGACAAAGGTTCGTTTACCCAGTACTACGGGTCGAGCAACCTCGACGCCAGCTTGCTCATGATCCCACTCGTCGGATTCCTGCCGGCTCACGACCCGAGGATGCGGGGCACCATCGAGGCAATCGAGCGCGAGCTTCTCCAGGGAGGGTTCGTCCTGCGCTACAACACCGACCAGACCGCCCAGGTCGACGGCCTCGCCGGTCGGGAAGGTGCCTTCCTCGCCTGTTCGTTCTGGCTCAGCGATTGCCTCACCTTGCTCGGCCGAGACCATGACGCCCGGCAGATGCTCGACCGCCTCATCGGCCTGCGCAACGACCTCGGCCTCCTCTCGGAGGAATACGACCCGGTGGCCGGCCGCCTGGTCGGCAACTTCCCGCAGGCCTTCTCGCACGTCTCACTGGTCAACTCGGCGTCCAAGGTTGGCGGCCACGAGAAGCCCACCGCCGACCACATGGTTCTGGGCCTGGCCAGTCAGTCCTTCCGTCGCCACCGGCCCGCCGACGGACGGCACATGAGCAACCCCGTGGCCCGATCGATGTTGACCCGTCTCGTGGAGCACCGCGACCGAACCAAGGACGACGACGTCGCCCACGTCCTGAAGCGGGCTGTGACCGCCACCGGCACCAAGGGTGGGGCGCCGTCCGATCCAGCCGGTAAGGCGGGGGCGGCAGCGAAGGAGGCGGCCGCGGCCAAGGCCGGGTCGAAGGGACAGAAGGCGGCGAAACTGACCAAGGCCGCCAAATCAGCCAAATCGGCCAAATCAGTCAAGGCGACGAAGCCGGCCAAGCACGCGCAGGCGGCGGCGCAGGCCCCCGATTCTCAGAAGGCCAACGGCTCGGCCACCAAGTCGGCGACCACCGCCAAGAAGTCGCTGGGCGCCAAAAGCGCGCCCACCACAACGGGCCGTGCCCCGACCAAGAAGAGCACCACGAAATCGACGGCGCCGGCCCGCCGCTCGTGACCGCTCCCGACCCGGGCCACCACCACGACCAGCCTCCCGGCCGACGCGGCGGGACGCGGGTTGCCGATGGGGTGATCGAGATCGACACATTGCTCGGGGGCTGGCAAAAGGTGACCGCCGGCTACCTGCTCGAGGGTGACGCACCCGTCCTCATCGAGACCGGAAGCCAGAGCTCGGTGCCCGTGCTCCTCGACGAGCTGGCCGGTCTCGGCGTCGCCCCCGACGAACTGGCCGGAGTGGTCGTCACCCACATCCATCTCGACCACGCCGGCGGCGTCGGTGACGTAGCTCGCGCCTTTCCGCGGGCCACCGTCTACGTGCATGCCAAGGGGGCGCGCCACCTGGCCGACCCGACCCGACTGGTGGAGTCGGCGGCACGCGTCTACGGGCCCCTGCTCGACTCCCTCTATGGCCGCCTCGACCCCACGCCCGCTGAACGCATCCACGTCCTCGACGACGGCGAGGAGGTCCGGCTCGCTTCCGACCGGGTGTTGGTCGCCGTCGACTCTCCTGGACATGCCAAGCACCACCTCGGGCTGCACGACTCGAGGAGCGGGCTCCTCTTCGCCGGCGACGCGGTCGGCGTCAAGCTGCCCGACGCCGGCGTGCTGCGACCCTCGACCCCGCCCCCCGACTTCGACCTCGACCAGGCGCTGCACTCATTGGAGCGGTTTGCGGCGCGCCAGCCCACGGCTCTGGCCCTGGCCCACTACGGCGTGATCGCCCAGCCGGCCGAGCTGCTGGCCGAGGCCGCCGACCGGCTCCGGCAGTGGGCCGAGGTGGCAGAGGCCGCCTTCCGACAGGGGCTCGACATCGCCGATGCCCTGGTCGCCGCCTTCGCCTCGGACATGGAGGGGGTCCCGGCCGAGCATCGCCAGAAGCTCGAGGTCATGAACGGCGTGCACTCGAACGCCGCCGGGTTTCACCGCTGGCTCTCGACGCGAGATGCGGGGCCGGCTCAGTCCTCCACCGGGTAGACGTCGCGGGCGTAGTCGTCCACCCGGCTCGGGGGAAGGCGTAGTCGCAGGGCGACGAAGTAGACGATGAGGCTCCAGACCGCCACCACCACGAGGTCCCAGTAGAAGGGGATCACGTTCCGGCCGCCGTCGAACTGGCCGAGGTATGAGATGAGGGCCATGCCGGCCAGATAGGGCCAGAGCCAGATGGCTGCCGCCCAGTCCATGGGTGGCTTGATCGGATTGGCATTGGTCAGGCGCGAGATGCCCATGAGCACGTAGCCGAGGATCACGGCCACGTACAGCTTCCAGTCGGTCTCCCACCCGCTCCAGTAGATGATCCAGTTGGCCGCGATGAAGGAGGCCGGGGCCCAGAACCATGCCGCTCGCAGCCGGAACGGCCGGGGCAAGTCGGGCTTCTGGTGGCGCATCGCCCCGAGGGCGAGTGGCGCTCCCGCGTACATGAGCACGGTGGCCGAGGTGATGAAGCCGACCAGCTTCTGCCATCCGGGGAAAGGAAGGAACAGCAGGAGGCCGACTAAGAACGCGAAGATCAACCCGTAGTAGGGGACCTGAGTCCGCTTGGTTGTCTTCTCGAACAAGGCCGGCACCTGACCGTTCTTGCTCATCCCGTAGGTGAGCCGGCTACTCGTCGTGGTGTAGACGAGACCGGTGCCGATCGGAGCGATGATGGCGTCGGCGTAGAGGATGTAGGCCAGCCATCCGAGGCCGAGTATTTTGGCCAACCCGGCGAAGGGACCAAAGTCGCCGGCGTAGTTCACGTCGTGCCAGCCGTGGTCCAGCGCGCCGTGCGGGAGCGCGGCGATGAACACGATCTGCAGCAGGAGGTAGATCGCCGCGCCGATGAGCATCGACCCGATGACGGCCCGCGGGATGTCGCGTTGTGGGTTCCGGCTCTCGCCTCCGAGCTGGACGGCCTGTTCGAAGCCGACGAGGGAGAACACCGCCCCGCCGAGGCTCACGGCTTCGAGCACCCCCCGCGAACCGTAGGGGGCGAAGCCGTGACTGGTGAAGTTGCTGCCATGGAAGTGGGTGAGCAACAAGACGACGATGGTGAGGGTGGGGATCGTGATCTTCCAGGCGGTGATGGCGTTGTTGGCCTGCAGCAACCGACGGATGCCGTAGAGGTTCAAGACCGTGAAGAGGGCCATGAGTGCGACGGCCACCAAGTAACCCCAGCCGGTCAGCACTACGGTCCCGCCGGTCTTGTGGGCGAGACCGGGAACGTAGTTGGCCGAGTACTGGATGGCCGCCTCGACCTCGATGGGCGCCGTCCCCGCCGCCTGCAGCCAGCTGAACCATCCGAACGAGGCTCCGGCCAGGTTGCCGAAGGCGTAGTGAGGGAACCTGGCCGTCCCGCCGGTCACGGGGAACAGTCCGCCGAGCTCGGCATGGACGAGGGCGAGGAGGATCACGGCCACCGAGCCGATGAGCCATGCGATGACCGCCGCCGGGCCGCCGATGGTGGACACGGCGAGCGCGCTCGAGTAGCCATCCCGAGCCGATGATCGAGCCTTCGGAGGTGAACAGGAGGCCGAGGAAGCCGGCGTCCCGCTTCAGCCCGTCGGAAGCGACACCGCCTTTGACGGTCGCCACCGGGGGCCCGGGGGTTCCGGCCACGGTCTCCGACATCACGCCTCCCACCTTGGTGGCATGGCGAATGGCAGGGTTCGAGCCGTCCTGATCCCCTGCGAAACCGTCCCACCGCGTCGTCCGCTGCGCGGCAGCATAGAGGAGCCTCTGTCGGATTAGCTTGATCTGGAGATGCGCCAAGGGCACCGACGGCGGGGTCCGTTCTTGCCGACACTGTCTCGATGCCGCGGCATCGTCGGAGAGGTGCGGTCGTGAACATCTCCCTCGTCTCCGGATGGCTACCCGTCATCGGCCAAGTGCTGGCCCTGGTCGCGCTGGTGGTGGCCGTAGACTGGCGGTCGGGCCGGCGTCGGTCCGGCCTCGGACGGTTGGGGCGGCGGCCGGGGCGCTGGCGCCGGCAGCTGCTCATCGGGGTCCCCATTGCCGCCGTCGTGACCGTGGCCGTGGCCCTGGTGCTCGAGCTCGGTTCGCTGGTTCCCGAGGACTTCCCGCCACTCGCCTATCTCTGGGGGTTCGTCTTCGTCCTCTCACTGTGGGTCCTCGTGACCGGGTGGACGGACGAGCGGTGGGTCCGCCACGTGGCCGCCATCGTGGCCGTGGTGCTCACCGCGGCGGCCACTTTGGGCACAGTCAACGCCCGGGCCGATTCCTTTCCGACCCTTGGACGCCTGTTCGCCGACGATCCCGAACACGTGGTGGACACGCCGCAACTGCAGCAGCTGCGGTCGGAGGCGGCCAAGAGCGGGCATCTGCCCGCACAGGGTGTGGTCATCCCCGAGACCATTCCGGCCACCGTCTCGCACTTCGACACCCGGACGGCGTACGTGTACCTGCCCCCCGCATGGTTCGCCAAGGTGACGCCCAACCTACCCACGCTCGTCCTGCTCCCCGGTGAGCCGGGCAGCGCCGCCGACTGGTCGAACGATGGGGACGCCGACGAGACGGCCGACGCCTTCGCCAGCGCCCACCACGGCGTCGCCCCCATCATCGTGATGCCCGACCCCAATGGGGTGAAGACGGTCGACTCGGAGTGTGTGAACTCGCAGTTCGGCAAGGCCGAGACCTATCTCTTGAAGGACGTCCCCGCCTTCGCCCGTGACCGGTTCAACGCGTCGCGCGCCCCCGGGTCACTGGCCATCGCCGGCCTCTCCGCCGGCGGCACGTGCTCGATCATGCTGGCCCTGACCAATCCGACGGTCTACCCGACGTTCGCCACCTTCTCCGGGTTCGCCTCGCCGCAGTACCAAGAGGACACCGAGGCCGACACCATCGACATCCTCTTCGCAGGATCCCGGGAGGCCTTCGACGCTCACGATCCGTCACAGCTGCTCATGACCAACCACTACAGCGGCCTGGCCGGGTGGTTCGAGGTGGGAAACCAGGACACGGAACCTCTGCAAGCTGCGCACTCGCTGCAGCCCGCCGCCCTCAAGGCCGGCATGGCCACCTGCATCCTGGTCCGGCCGGGCGGCCACGACTTCGACCTGTGGACCCAGGCTCTCCGCGATGCCTTCCCCTGGCTCTCGTGGCGTCTCGGGCTCATCCCCGAACCGGCCAGCGAGCCGGCACAGTGCAAGTCACCGTGATCCGGCCGATCGGCTGCGAGCATGGGGGCATGGCCACGAACGGGAACCTGCACCGGCCGGCCGCGCCGAGTTCGACGCGCCCTCGTGGATCATGAGCCGACCATTCAGCGTCCTCTTCGCCCTCCTCGGCGGGTTCAGCCAGGCGCTGACTTCCGTCCTCCAGCGCCTGGCCAATGTGGGCGACGAGCACAAGGCCAAGCGGTCGGGATGGCAGACGACCAAGTACCTCGTTCGCCAGCCGATGTGGTTGGCCGGCATGGCCACCATGGGGGGCACCTTCGTGTTCACTGCGGTGGCCCTGTATCTCGGGGAGCTGGCCACCGTCCAGCCGATCCTCGTCACCGAGCTCATCTTCACGTTGGCGCTCCGTGCTCTCTGGCTGCACGACCGCATCAGCGGTCGCACATGGGCGGCGGCCGCCCTGCTGTGCGCGGGCCTGGCCGGGTTCCTCGTCGCCGCCCATCCGAGGGAGGGGATCGGGCGCCCGTCCCTCAGCGGGTGGGCCTTCGCCCTGTCCAGCCGAGGCCTCCTCATCGTCGTCCTCGTCATCCTGGCCCGGTGGGGGTCGCCTGCCCGCAAGGCCGCCCTGCTCGGCGCAGCCGCCGGGCTCATGTGGGCCATCGACGCGGCCGTGGTCAAGACGGCCACCGAGATCCTCGGCCACGAGGGCATCGTGCGTCTCTTCCTCCACTGGCCGGTCTACGGCGTGGTGGTCACCGGGGTGTTGGGCACCGTGCTCCTCGAAGCCGCCTTCGCCGCCGGGCCGCTCTCCGCGTCCCAGTCGACACTGCTCATCGTGGACCCGTTGGCCAGCATCGCCATCGGCATCGAGCTCTTCCACGAGAAGCTCAACAGCTCGCCGGGGGCCATCACCGCCCAGGCCATCTGCCTGGCCGGGATGTTCGCCGGCGTCGTCTTGCTCTCCCTTTGGGCGCCGCCGTCCATGACGGCTCGGCCCAAGCGTTCTATCCGACCGGTACCGGTGGGAAGCGCGGCGACGGCATCGGCTACTCCCCCCGTCATCCCCGAAACGTCGTAAGCACGGCGCGTGGTCTCTGGTGCGCCCCGGGGGACTCGAACCACCCAACCTGCAGGTTAAGAGCCTGCTGCTCTACCGTTGAGCTAGGGGCGCCCGGGCAGCATAAGGGGGGGTCCACCGACCGTCAACGAGTTGGCGTCCGTCCCTCCACCGCACAGCCGACCATCACCACGGCTCGTCGGCGGTGATCGTTGATCGGCGACCTCGTCACCGCACGGGCGGATCGCAGTGTGCCGGCTCCGATGTCGGCTTCGGCGTGAGGCCGATCTGCCACGACATCCATGGCAGCGAGTCCTTGAAGGCCTCCGACCAGAATTGGAAGGAGTGCGTGCCCGGCGGGAGGGTGAGGCAGACCTGTCGGAACCCGGCGTGCTTGGCTGCCGCCGCCAGCTGCTGAGAGGCCTGCACCGACGGGGTGTCGCTGCTGCCGGCCGAGAACCAAGCGGCGAGCGTCGGGTACTTCTGGCCGTTGGTCAGGAGGTGGATCGGGTTGTGGGCCTCGTAGACGGCCTTCGACCCTCCGTAGAGCGTCTGAATGGTCTGCTGCTCGTTGTCATCGAGGTAGGTGGGTGAAAGGAAACCCGAGTAATCGGCGAAGGTCGAGAAGATCTTGGGATTGCGAAGGCTGAGCATGCTGGCGCACACCCCGCCGTCGGATAGGCCGGCGATGGCCCAGTGCCGGGCGCCGGGGGCGGCATTGAACTGCGAGACCATGTAGTCGATGACGTCCACGGTGAGGTACGTCTCAGCTTTTCCGAGTGTCGTGTTCGAGCACTCGGTGTCCTGCACCGACCCGTTGTTGTCGGGGATGACCAGGATGGGCGACATGCCGTTGTGATGTGTGGAGAAGTCGGTGGAGGAGGTGTCGGCGAAACCCGCCCGGGTCCAATCCGACGGCGAGCCGGGGATGCCGGCGATGAGCTCGATCACCGGCAACGAGGGCTCGGGGCTCTTGAACCAGGCCGGTGGCAGGTAGACGTAGGCCTGACCGGTCTGGAACTTGGAATGGGTCGGTGGGATGGTGACGACGATGGTGCTGCCCTGGGGTGGCAGCTTGCCTGTCCGGCGGGCCTGGTCGCGGATCTGCTGCAGTCCGGGCAGGCTGGTGAAGTTGGCGGCGTTCTTGCCGAACAGACGGGCCAGCGTCGGGTAGTAGTCGTAGGTCTGGTTGATGACCGTGAAGGCGGCGATCACGCTGAACACGATGGCGATGATCGAGAAGGTCCGCAGCAGCCAGTGAGCGCGGGTCCATCCGAGGATGACGACGACCACCGAGTACCAGATGAGCCAGGCCCAGAGGTAGAACGACCGTGGGAACTGGTCCGGGACCAGCTTGAAGTAATGGATGGCCAGGGCGGTGAGCACCGTGAGCACGAAGCTGATCGGGATCCCGAGGGGCAGCTGCCATTTCCAGGCGCCGTCCACCCATCCGACCGACAGGACCACCGACGTCAGCGCGACGATGATCACCGTCAAAGGGAACCATCCGGTGATGATGCTGAAGTTGATGGCGAAAGTTCCCATGACCCGCTTGCCTAAGATACAGCGGCATCCCCGCGAGACGGGCTTTATCTGGCTGCCGCCAGACCCGGGTCGATCGCAGCAGGGGTTGAAGAGGCGGTGAGCAAGTGAGGGTGAGATCCGGGCTGTGAGCGACGACCCCGCGCCGAACGAGGATGAGGAAGGAAGCGACGCTCCTAGCCTCGATGCGCTGAGCGCCGAACGCCGTAAGAAGCGCGACGAGCTCGCTGCCGAGGGCGTCGACGTCTACCCCTTCCGCTACGACCGGACGGCCACCGCCGCCGAGCTGCAGGAGCGCTACGGCGATCTCGAGCCCGACGCCACGACGGGAACCTCGGTGCGGATGGCCGGCCGGGTCATGGCCATGCGCGGCCACGGCAAGCTGTCCTTCGCCACCCTGACCGACGTGACCGGGTCGATCCAACTCATCATGCAGGTATCGGTGCTGTCCGACCCGTCCAAGGAGGTGCTGGCCCACCTCGATCTCGGGGACTGGGTGGGCGCCGAGGGAGAGGTCATCACCAGCCGGCGGGGCGAGCTGTCGGTGGACGTGGCCGAGCTCACCCTCCTCTCGAAGGCGCTGCGGCCACCGCCGGACAAGTGGCACGGGCTCAGTTCCACCGACATCCGCTACCGCCAGCGCGAGGTCGACCTCATGGCCAACCCCGACAGCCGGCGGACGTTCGACATCCGGTTCAAGACCGTCTCGTCATTGCGCAGGGTGCTGGATGAGGAGCACTTCGTCGAGGTCGAGACGCCCATCCTCCAACCCCAGGCCGGAGGGGCCCTGGCCCGTCCATTCTTCACGCATTCGAACGCGCTCGACATCGACCTCAGCCTGCGCATCGCCCCCGAGCTCTACTTGAAGCGTCTGGTGGTGGGCGGCTACGAGCGGGTCTTCGAGATCGCCCGCAACTTCCGCAACGAGGGCATCGACACCCGCCACAGCCCTGAGTTCACCGCTCTCGAGGCCTACCGGGCCTTCGGTGACGTCAACGATGGGATGGACCTCACCGAACGGCTCATCGTGGGCGCGGCCGAGGCCGCCACCGGCCGGATGAAGTTCGAGGTGGGCGGACGACAGATCAATCTGGCGCCCCCCTGGCCAAGACACGACCTGCTCGACTGGGTCGAGGCGGTGGTCGGTACCCGGCTCCATCCGAACGACCCCGTAGAGGACGTCCGCTCCCAGTGCAACCAGCACGACGTCGAGTTCCTGCCCGAATGGGGATCGGGGAAGCTCATCTTCGAGATCTACGACAACGTCATCCTCCCGACCGTCGTCGATCCCGTCTTCGTAGTCGGCTTCCCCATCGAGGTCTCGCCCCTGGCCCGCCGCACGGCCAAGGACCCAACCCTGGCCGACCGGTTCGAGCTCTGCATCGACGGTCGCGAGTTTGCCAACGGCTACAGCGAGCTCAACATCCCCGAGGAACAGGAAGAGCGTTTCGTCGGTGAGGCCAAAGCCGTGGCTCGGGGCGACCTCGAGGCCCACCCGGCCGACGTCGCCTTCATCCGTGCCCTCGAGTACGGGCTCCCGCCGACCTCGGGCATCGGCGTCGGCGTCGACCGCTTGGCCATGCTGCTGGCCGAGGTCGAGGCCATCCGCGACGTGATCCTCTTCCCGATGATGCGCCCCGAGGCCTCGTCGTGACCACGGAGGCCGAGGCCGCCACGGCCGCCGCCAAGGCCACCGCCCACGCCACCACCACCACGGAGTTGACCGACACGGCCCTGGTCGACGAGTCGACTCTGGCCGCCGACGTCTCCGACCTGGCCGTGGCCATCGATGCCGAGGAGCACCCAAAGTTCAATTGCAACGCGCACATGGAAGTCGAGCTGCCCAAGGGGAGCCGCGCCATGCTGGTCAGCGACCTCCATCTACCGGTGGTGGCCACCGACAACTCCACGGCCGTGGCCGACGACATCGCCCGGGTCCTGCACCAGTGGTCCGGGCCCGGCGTCTTCGTCATCGCCGGCGACGGCTTCGAGATGCTGGCCGGTCCGCCCGACGTGGGCCGCATCCTCGACGCCCATCCGCAGTTCACCGCGGCGGTGGCCGAGTTCGCGGCTGGCGAGGATCATTCGGTCGTCGTCCTCTCCGGCAACCACGACGGCCAGCTGGCCTGGGACGGTGACTCGGTGCGGGTGCTCGAGCAGCGCATCGGCGCCGGACACTTCGCCCTCATCTGCGACCTCGTCATCGACACCGACCACGGCCGGCAGCGTGTGCGGGTCGTCCACGGCAACCAGTCCGACCCGTACAACACCTTCGAGGACCCCTGGTCGCCGGTCGACACTCCCTTCGGTCACCACATCGTGCGCGAGATCCTCCCGCAGCTCGAATCCCGCCAATCACCCGGCTCGCTGCTCGAGAACGTGCAGTCCCTCGACGGCGACATCGCCGAGTTCATCGGTTCGCGGCTCTTCTACCGGAAGCTCGTCGGCAAGGTATGGCTGCTGGCCGTGCCGTTCGTCGCCCTTCTCCTGCTCCGCCTGTTCTCGTTCCTTCCCGGTGTCGGGCACCTGCTGCACCAGCATGCGGCTCGCTGGCTCATCGGTTTCGGCATCCTGGTATTGCTCATGGTGATCGTGGCCGGCGTGGCCGCCGCCGCCACCCTGCTGCGGGTCAACCGTTCCCTCAGGGAGACAGCGGTGTCCGCCCGGTCGGATCCGCACACTCACAACGCCCCGGCCCGGGCCGAGGCCGCTCGCCTGGTGACCGAGGGATTCGCCGGCATGATCTCCGGCCACACCCACGAGCCCGAGCTGTCGGTGGTGGGCGACGGCTTCTACGCCAACACCGGCAGCGGCACCACCTCGGTCACCGGCCGCCGCTCCCGGTACCGCCTTCCCCAGCCGTTCCTGCCCGTGGAGCGCTTCTCCTATGTCGAGCTGCACGGCGGGGTGGTCCTCGAGGTCAAGCTGTGGTTGCGGGACATCCCGCTGCGCAGCCCGGTCCTGCTCGAGCGGCTGGCCCTGGCCCCGCCCGAGAGCGACACGACCGCCATGTCGGTGGTCGCCGCCCTTCCGGAAGGTCCGACCTGGCCCCTCGACCGGATGGTCCTCGACCGCTGGGTGCACCGCCGACGGATCCGCCGATTCGCGGCCTGGGCCATGTTCGCCGCCGGCGTCCTCAACGTCGTCTTCGCTGCGTTGTGGCACCTGACCGATAGCCGTCCGGTCGACCCGTGGCTGCCCTTCGGGGTCCACCCTCTGACCGTCACCGAGGCCGTCGTGGCCGGCCTCGCCCTCTGCGGACTGGCCATCGGGGTACGCCGTGGCCTGCGGCCGGCCTGGGTCGCGACCATCGTCCTCCTCCTCATCACATCGACGGACCGCCTGGTCACGGGTCACTCGGCCATCGGGTCGGCCATCGCCTTCGTCTTCACCTTGTGGCTGCTCCTCGAGCACCGGCAGTTCCGGGTGTTCCCCGACGGGGTCTCCCGCCTGTACATGTGGCTCGCCGCCACCGGCCTGGTGGTCGTGGCCGCGGCCGCCGGAGTCGGCGCCCTCTTCCAACACGGACACCGGCAGCAGTTCAACTTCGTCTTCATCTTCCTCGTGCTCGTCGTCCTGCTCATCCTGGTCGTGTCCCGGCCCAGCCGGGAGTCACGCCGGGCCGGCGCCGCCCGGGTCGAGGCCTTCACCCGGGCCCGGGGGATCATCGATGCCTACGGCGGCGACACACTGGACTACTTCGCGCTGCGAGACGACAAGTCGTGGTTCTTCACCGGCGCCTCGTTCGCCGCCTACAGCATCATCAACGGGGTCATGCTCATCTCACCCGACCCCATCGGTCCGCCCGAAGACCGGGCCGAGGTCTGGTCCGACGTCATGGACTTCGCCCAGTCGCACAACTGGGTCCCGTCGGTGCTGGCCGCCTCCAAGTCATGGCTGCCCATCTACCGGGCGGCCGGGCTCGTCGACCACTACATCGGGGACGAGGCCATCGTCGACTGCACCACCTTCTCCCTCCAGGGAAAGTCGATGAAGTCGCTACGTGGCGCGCACAATCGGATAAAGAAGGAGGGCTGCCGGGTCGAGTGCTTCGACGACATGAGCGCGGTCCCCGAGGACTTGCGTCATCAGCTGCTCGAGCTCATGACCGAGACCAGGCAGGGCGAGGCCGAGCGCGGCTACTCGATGACGCTCAGCCGTATCTTCGACCCGAGGGACACCGGGCTCCTGCTCGCTGTGTGCCTCGGCCCCGAGGGGCGGCCGCTCGCCTTCAACCAGTACGTCCCGGCCACCGAGGTCAACGGGTACTCCCTCGACCTCATGCGCCGCACGAGTGACGAGGACGCCCCGAACGGGCTGACCGACTTCGTGATCATCGAGACCATCGCCTGGATGGCTGAGCGCGGGCTCCGCGGCCTCGGCCTCAACTTCGCCACCATGCGGGCGGTGGTGGCCGGCGAGACGGAAGGGGGCCCGTGGATGTCCCTCGAGCGCTCGGTGCTCCACCACTTCAGCGACACCATGCAGATCGAGTCGCTCTGGCAGTTCAACAAGAAGTACGACCCGTGGTGGAACCCCCGCTACGTCGTCACCGGCCCCTTCCTGCCGCTCGCCCGCAGCGGCCTGGCCATCGCCCGGGCCGAGTCGGTCTCCGAGCTGCCCGTCATCGGCCCGTTGCTCAAGCGCAAGGAACCGGCGACGACCGGCGACTGATCCCTTGGGCGCCCGCCGTCGCCCCTCGTCGCGCCCCGTCCTGGTCACTGAGCTAAAGTGGGCGCTTCCGAGGAAGGAAGCGAGGTGATCCGCATGGCAGGCATGGCATTCTGCAGCGTGAACGGGATCACCCGCGCCTTCGGCCCGGCGTGTGGCAATGTCGCCGCCCGGGTCCCGGCCGGCGAGGTGCCGGCCCTCGGGGCGCTCACCTACTGACCCTCCGTCAGAGCCCCGCCCCGATCGGCCGTCCCGGCCGCCCCCTGCGCTGACCTGGTCGCCCGACCGGTCCGCTCACCAGGCTGCCTGGGCCAGGTGCCCACCCGGTCCCACATCCCATTCGCATCCCACTGCCATGCCTTCGGAGCAATTCCCATGGAAAATCGCACACTCTTCCCACCGGCTTCGACCAGAGCCACCTTCGCCTACTGCTGGCGACAGATGCGACCCGACCGCGTTCCTTTTTCCGCCGCCTGGGTGGGCATCGCCGTCAGCACCCTGGCCAACGCCGTCGCCGCCCCCCTCATCTTCGCCACCCTGCTGGGCCGGATCGCCACTCTGCAGGGGCGCTCCGCCCACTGGTCGAGCTTCGGCGGCCTGGTCATCGCCTACGCCGTCGTCCTCGTGGTCTCGACCCTCGTCTCGCGCGCCGCCGGCTGGCTCAACTGGGGTGGGACGCTTCGGTCCTTTGCCCGGGCCATCACCAACGGCTACGACCACCTCATCGAGCTGAGCCACCGCTGGCACACCGATCGCCCATCCGGCGAGGTCATCTCGTCGCTCGAGACCTTCTCCTGGGCCTTCGTCGAGGTCATCGAAATGGTCACCTGGGGCCTGCTCCGGGTGGCGGTGACCGTCCTCGGGGCCGTGGTCGTGCTGGCCATCTTCGTCTGGCCGGTGGCCGTCGTCCTCGCCGTCCTGGCCGTCGTCTTCGGCGGCGTCCTCTGGCGCCGTATGGGCAAGGTGGTCGCCGCCGAGCAAGAGTTCTCCGACACCCACTCACAGGCGACCGGCGTCATCGCCGACACCATCGCCAACCTCACCACCGTGCGCACCCAGGCCACCGAGGAACGTGAGAAGTCGCACGTGGCCGGCGTGGTGGCTGCCTCGGTGCGGGCCGACCTGCGGGCTCGCCGGGTGTTCTCGGCCACGCGCCTACAGATGGAGTCGTCGATGGCCGTCCTCAACTGGGCCGCCATCGTCATCGGATTGGTGCTCGCCCTCCACCACGTGGTGGCGGCCGCCGCCATCTATCTGGTGCTGTTCTACGCCACCTATGTGGGCAACTCGCTCGAGGAGTCGTTCGAGTACGTGCGCGTCATCTCACGGGCGCTCGGGCGCTGCGCCAAATTCGTCGGCATTGCCGAGACCGAGCCGGAGATCCGCGATGCCCACGGCGCGCCCGACCTGTGGGTGACCGACGGCCGCCTCGAGTTCTGTGACGTGCGCTTCTCGTACCGACCCGACGCACCACTGTTTGGCGGGCTCGACGTGCGCATCCAACCGGGTGAGCACGTGGGGCTGGTCGGCTCCTCGGGGTCGGGTAAGACGACCCTGACCAAGCTCATCCTGCGGTTCATGGACATCGAGGGGGGTGCCATCCTGCTCGACGGCCAGAACATCGCCGAGGTCACCCAGCAGTCGCTGCGCGACCACATCTCGTACGTCCCACAGGACCCGCAGATGCTGCACCGGACTATCGCCGAGAACATCTGCTACGGCGTGCCCGGGCTCGATCGCCCGGACATGGACCTCGTCGGCGAGGTGGGCAGGGCCGCCCATGTCGAGGAGTTCGTACGCGCCCTTCCCGACGGCTACGACACGGTGGTCGGGGAACGCGGGCTCAAGCTCTCGGGCGGACAGCGCCAGCGGGTGGCCATCGCCCAGGCCATGGCCAAGGCCGCCCCCTACCTCATCCTCGACGAGGCCACCTCCGCCCTCGACTCGGAGTCGGAGTCCCTCGTCCAAGAGGCGCTGTGGCGGCTCATGGAGGGCTCGACCGCGCTCGTCGTGGCCCATCGGTTGGCCACCATCGCCCAGTTGGACCGCATCCTCGTCCTCGAACGCGGCGGCGTGGTCGAGGAGGGCACCCACGCCGACCTGCTGGCCTCCTCCGACGCCGGCGTCTACCGCCGGTTGTGGGAGCACCAGTCGGGTGGCTTTTTGGCGGCGTGACGTGGATGTGCGTCGGAGGGGGCGTGTCCGGAAAGAGGAGTAGTAGACAGACGCACACGTTGTCGTCGACCGGCTCCGGTGACGTCGCACCTGCCGCCCCGGTCCTTCGAGGGAGAAGGGAGATCTCATGACCATCGAGTTGACCCGGCTGGCCAAGGAGTCCGATGACTACGCTGCCGCCCGCCAGGAGCTCCGGAAATCCGAGATGGCGCTCATGGAGTGGCGCGAGCGGGTGGCCCTCCAGCGCCGACAGCTTCCGGACGGCCCGATCGTGGAGGACTACGTCTTCGAGGAGGGCCCGCGTGACCTGGGTGCCGGCGATGAGCCGATCCGCCAGGTTCGCCTCAGTGAGCTGTTCAGCGGCGAAGGGCGCCCACTCATCGTCTATCACTTCATGTACGGGAAGGCGCAGACGTCCGCCTGCCCCATGTGCACGATGTGGATCGACGGCTACAACGGGATCGTCGATCACGTGACGCAGAACGCCGACTTCGTGATCGTTGCCGCCGCCGACGTCCCGACCCTGCGTGGATATGGCCGGAGCCGCGGTTGGGACCGCCTTCGGTTGCTGAGCGGGGGCTCGAGCACGTTCAAGTACGACCTCGACAGCGAGGACGAGGACGGCACCCAGGACTCGACCGTCTCCGTCTTCACCCGTGGCCCCGACGGCAGTGTCCGCCACTTCTACACCGGTCATCCGTGGATGTCGGAGGAGGTAAGAGAGCGGGGCGTCGACCTCCTGTCGCCGGTCTGGCACCTTCTCGACCTGACTCCCCAGGGTCGCGGCGACTGGTACCCGTCGCTGAGCTACCCGAGCTGAGCCTCTGGCGAACGACCCCGGGCGGCGAGGGCCGCCGGACGCTCACCGGGTCGACGGCCCGGGCTTGCCGCTGTTGGAACCGGGGCCGGTGCCCGTTGCCAGCTGCCGCCGTCGACGTACCGCCAGTTGGCCGTGGCCAAGAAGCGCCCGGGATCGTCGTGCAGCATGAGAAGAAGGTTGGCCCACACGTCGGCCTCGGGCATCGGATGTCGCTCCGGCTCCACCGGAACGACACACAAGAGGAGCTCCCGACCGGACGGTCGCGGCCGAAAGTGCAACTGGTAGAGCCGGCCGAGGCGCACCGAGCCGGCGGGTGTCGACACCCAGAAGCAACGGTCACGGCGCCACTCCTCGAGCTGCCGCGGCGACAGCAGTGACTCCAAGAGGGCGCCGGCTTTGGCCTCCGCTCGCCGCGTCGGCGCCCGGCGCCGCGGTGCGGGTGGTGGGGTCGGTGGTGTGGGTGGTGGCGGCCGGGGCGCAGCCGGCAGTGGTGGCGGCGCGTCCCCGTCGAGATACCAGGAGAGGGCCCGTACCCCCAGGCGGCCCCCGACACCCATGACGACGACCATCTCGCCGTCATGGGTGCCCCCGACGATCTGCACGAGCGTGCGGCCGGGCGCCAGCTCCTCGAGCACGGCGACGCTCGGCACGGGCTACCCGCCGGCGATGGGGCGGACCCAGATGATCTCCTCGACGCCGGGGTCGAAGGCCCTGATCCGCTCGGCGTCCTCCGCCGTCGCCCCGGAGGTTCGGGCGAAGGGGATCCGGCGCTCGGCCGACAGCCGGGCGAACAGCTCCTCGGCCTCCCGCACCGCCGCCTGGTCGTCGATCTCCCAGTCCACGAGCGTGTCTCCCGTCGAGTCGAGGATTCGCATGGTGCCCATGTGGGGCTCCTTTCGGGTCGGTCCCACGCACCGTCTATCGAACATGTGTTCGGCTGTGGAGCGCAAGGGGCAAATCCTGGGGATTTCCGAGACGAGCGGAGCTCGGCGTCCGGGCGTGGCCATCTGATGTCCCTCTGGCGCCACCGCGACTTCCGGCGGCTGTGGGGCGGCGAGACGGTGAGCGAGCTCGGCAGCCAGGTCAGCCTGGTGGCCATCCCCCTCCTCGCCGTGCGGGTCCTGCACGCCAGCCCGTTCGAGATGGGGGTGCTCACCGCCTCGTCGACGGCCGCCTTCTTGTTGGTGGGGCTGCCGGCCGGCGTGTGGGTCGACCGCCTGTCCCACCGCTCGGTGATGATCGCCGCCGACATCGGTCGCCTGCTGGCCATGATCAGCATCCCCATCGCCTACGCCCTCGGATCGCTCGGGTTGCCCCAGCTCTACGTGGTCGCCCTCGTTGCCGGCGTGTTCACCGTCTTCTTCGATGTGGCCTACCAGTCGTACCTTCCGAGCCTCGTCGGGCTCGAGGCCGTGACCGAGGGCAACGCCAAGCTCACCACCAGTGCCGAGGTCGCGCAGGTGGCAGGTCCAAGTGTGGCCGGTGGGCTCGTGCAGGCCTTCGGGAGTGCCGTGGCCGTGACCGCCGATGCTGTGAGCTTCGCCTTCTCGGCCGTCGCCATCACCGCCATCCGGGCGCGGACGCCGCCGCTCCATGTGCCGGAGCGCAGGGAGATGCGACGCGAGATCGCCGAAGGGCTCCGGTTCGTCTGGGGCCATCGGTTGTTGCGGGCCATCGCGGAGACAACCGCCACCTCCAACTTCTTCTCGGGCATCGTGGCCGCCATCGAGATTGTGTTCCTGGTGCGTGTGGTCCACGTCGAGCCGGTGGTCATCGGCCTGATCCTGGCCTGCGCGGGTGCGGGCGGCGTCCTCGGGGCCGTCACCGCCGCCAGGATTAGCGCCTGGATCGGCGGCGCCCGGGCCACCATCGTGGGCATCGCCTGCAGCGTGAGCCTGCTGCTGCTGCCGCTCAGCACCACTGCCTCGGCACCCTGGCTGTTCTCCATCGGCTGGTTCATCTCCGGCATCGGCGTCGTCCTCTACAACGTCAACCAGGTGAGCTTCCGCCAGCGACTCTGTCCGCCGGCGCTCCTCGGTCGCATGAACGCGACCATGCGCTTCATCGTCTGGGGGGTCCTGCCCATCGGCGCCCTCATCGGTGGGGTGCTCGGACAGAAGGTCGGCCTCCGGCCCACCCTCTGGGTCGGCGCCGTGGGCGGCGTGTCGGCCATCGGGTGGCTCCTCGCCTCGCCCCTGGCCGGCATGCGGGACTTCCCGACGGAGCCACCCACCACTCCGCCTCCGGAGCCGTCGCCGGAATGAGGGGAGGACGGTCGCATCTCAGGGCGACGCTCCGGCCCGGTGGTTACAGTCGATCCATGCCCACCGTTCACGCCAACGGAATCGACCTCTGCGACGAGACCATCGGGTCGGGTGATCCGCTGCTCTTGGTTCACGGCCTCGGCGGCCAGCTGATCGACTGGGCTGACGATCTGTGCCGGAAGATCAGCGACCGCGGGTTCGCCGTCACCCGCTACGACAACCGCGACGTCGGCCTCTCCACCAAGTTCGACGACAAGCCGACACCCGATCTTGCGGCCATCCTCAGTGGCGACCGGTCGACGGCGCCCTATCGGGTGGCCGACATGGCCGCCGATGCCGCCGGGCTCATCGAGGCGCTGGGGCTGGCCCCTGCCCATGTGGTCGGCGTGTCCATGGGCGGGATGATCGTGCAGCAGCTGGCCATCGACCGCCCCGATCTGGTGCGGAGCCTGTGTTCGATCATGTCCACGACCGGAGATCCGTCGGTCGGCCGTCCGTCCGACGCGGCCCTGCAGGTCCTCCTCACCCCACCGCCGACGGAACGTGAGGCCTTCTGTGACCACGAGGTCGAGACCTGGAAGGTCATCGGGTCGCCGGGCTTCCCCTTCGACGAGACCGAGGTCCGCCGCCGGGCCGGGGCCGCCTTCGACCGGTCGTTCTATCCGGAGGGAGTGGCCCGGCAGCTGGCGGCCGTCATCGCCTCGCCCGACCGCACCGAAGCCCTGGGCTCGGTGCACGTCCCGGCGCTGGTCATCCACGGAGAGGACGACGCCCTGATCAACGTGAGCGGCGGTCGTGCCACCGCCGCGGCCATTCCCGGAGCCGAGCTCCTCGTCATCCCGGGCATGGGCCACAGCCTGCCGCCGGAGGTCTGGGACCAGGTGGTGGAAGCCATCGTCGCCAACGCCACCCGGGCCACGGCCGCCGCCTGAGAGGGCGCGGCAACGAAGGGTGGCAAGCTCCGTCCGGGCGTACCCTTCTCCGACATGAACGACGCCACGTCAATGGCCGGCTTGCAGGGCGAGGACAAAGAAGCGGCCGCCGTCCGGCGCAAAAAGCTCGCCGACCGTTACCTCACGTCACGAGACGTTCGGCCGGCCTCCTCCGCTCGCGGTGTCCACCACGTGGCGCTGCTCGTGGCCGATGTCGAGCGAACGATCAATTTCTACCAGGGCATCCTCGAGTTCCCGCTCACCGAGATCTTCGAGAACCGCGACTACGGCGGCTCGACCCATTTCTTCTTCGACATCGGGAAGGGCAACGCGTTGGCCTTCTTCGATCTCCCGGGGCTCGACCTCGCCCCCTATGAGGAGGTGCTGGGTGGGCTTCACCATCTGGCCATCTCGGTGGAGCCTCAGCGCTGGGAGCGGCTGCGGTCGAACCTCGAGGCGGCCGGTATTGCGTGCCAGCACGTCGATGGGTCCTCCCTCTACTTCCGGGACCCGGACGCGGCGCGCCTCGAGCTCATCAGCGATCCACTCGGCGAGATGTACGGTTCCCCGGTCCTCTGACGGCCGTCACCCCGGTGGCTCGGGCAGCCAGGTTGGGAGGCACGACACTGCTCGACCCCCGCTCGACGGGCATGAATCCCGACGTCGCCTGTCTCCTACGCTTCGCGGTTCGTCACGAAATGGTCACGAAGTGGCGGCGGGCACACATGCAAGAAGTTCGGCTCGGAGGTCGCCCGTCGTGTCCAGGCGGTAGAGCGGGCTGTTTCCCTGTGCGACGAGGTTCCGGATCGTGGCGATGGTGCGCACGTCCACGGGCCCGGAGCGGAGGAGGTCGATGATGGCTCGAAGCTCCGTGCCGGCGGCACGCACCGCCTGCCGGTTGACCGGGACCTTGAGGCGGGAGGAGCTCGAGGGGTCGGCAGCCCCAACGATCCGCTCGAGGGCGTCGGCCAGCCGAGCCCCCTCCGAAGGCTGGGCGAGCACCCGGGCACGGATGGCCAAGGCGACGCTCCCCTCGGGGGAGGCACCGTCGGCCAGTTTGCGATCGAGACGGGACGCCCTCATCCGAGTTCGCAACCGCTCGAGACATCCGACCCGATGGACGGCCAGGCCGGCGCCTTGCTCCAGGATCACGATCATTTGTGCTCCTCCCCCTTCCAGGGATTCGCCACCTCACCACGTGTTTTGCCGGTTAGTGACTACCAAAATAACTATATCGGTCATGGTCAGACCAGTCAAGCTGTTTTGAAGGTCACCAGGGCTAAGCTGGCCTAATGACGATGCCACCCTGGGTTTCCCCCGAGGAGACCAAGCCGGCCCCCATGCCCGCCGTGTTGGTGCAGTCATTCGTGAACACATGGGAGGGCGATTCGGGCACCGACATCCTGAGCGAGATCACCTCTGCCCGCGACTGGCTGACCGAAACCGGGCTGCTCGGGGTGGGGGCGAGGCTGACCGACGAGGACCTCAACCTGGCTCGGGCGCTACGGGAGAGCATCCGGTGCCTGCTGATTCACAACGGCGGTGGGCCTGCACCGACGGCGGCCGAGTTGGCGGCGCTGCGAACCGTCGCTCGCGGTAGTTGGATCCAACCGGCCATCTCCTCCGATGGGGCAGTGGAGCTCGAGCTCGAGGGTGGCGGAGACCGTTTGGCCCTGGGCCGTCTGGTCGTCATCATCCGTGACGCGCAACACGACGGAACATGGGAACGCTTGAAGGCGTGCCGCAACTCCGAGTGCCGTTGGGCGTTCTATGACCGCTCCCACGCGCGCCGCGGAACCTGGTGCGACATGTCCGTGTGCGGCAACAGGGTGAAGAACCGGAACCTTCGGTCACGAAGAGCCGGCGCTCCGCCCAGTACGTCCGCGTAGCCGGCGCCGGCGCCGGCGCCTGCGGCCGTCGGCCGCGGCGTCGGGTCAGTCGTGCAGCACGTCGTGAACGATGTCGCGAAGGAGCCCGCCAAGCTCGTCGTCGGGCACGGCGGCAAAGGCATCGCCGGCCATGAACAGTCCGGCAAACACGGCGCCTAGGGCGCTGGCCATGCGGACCCGGTCTGGCACCGGGACCTCGGGATCGGCCAGGACCCGGCGGAAGGCGTTCTGGAAGTCGTCATGCTCAGCCTCGTGCGCTTCGTCGCGGTGCAGTTTCTCGAACGCGGCCTGGTTCCGCTCGTGCAGGAGGAAGATCTTGCGCTGGATCAGCATCTGGCCGAGCACCTCGTCGAGCAGCGAGCCCCATAGCTGCAGGCTCACCGGGGCCCCGACCATCCGTTTGAGCGCCTCTTTGCCGAACTCATGGAGGCGCAGGTGCAGCGCCATGAGGATGTCGTCCTTGGAAGCGAAGTGGTAGTAGATCGCCGCCTTGGTGATGCCCAACTTTTCGGCGATCTCGCGGAGCGAGGTCCCGTCGAAGCCCTTCTCGACGAAGAGGTCGAGGGCGACGTCGAGAATGCGTGTCCGGGTGGAGACGATTTCATCGGGCGCGGCATCCCCCTCCGGCTCGTGGCCGGCGACAACAGTCCGGGTCCTGACGGGTCCGGCCACGCTCGTGTCCTCCCTCATCTTCGACATGGGTCCTTCTACTTGACGGCCGGTAAGTAGATCCCCTACTATCCGACCGGTAAGTAATGCTACCCGACGCCCGGAGCAGGAGAAGCGAGCGATGGCCACCGACGTGATGATCGAGGCCGACGGACTGGTCAAGAGCTACGGGCCGACCCGAGCTCTGGCCGGCGTCGGCTTCTCCGTACCAGCCGGGACGATCCTCGGCCTCCTCGGTCCGAACGGAGCGGGGAAGACGACGGCGGTGAGGATCCTCACCACCCTGGCCCGGCCGGACGCGGGGCGGGCCGCCGTCGCCGGCATCGACGTGGTCGCCCGCCCCGCCGATGTGCGCCGGCACATCGGGGTCGCCGCCCAGGACGCCACCCTCGATGGCCTCCTCACCGGACGGCAGAACCTGGTCCTGGTGGGGGAGCTGAGCGACATGGGGCGGTCGACGTCCCAGGCCCGAGCGACCGAGCTGCTCGAGCAGTTCGAGCTGACCGATGCCGCCGACCGCGTCGTCAAGGGCTATTCGGGCGGCATGCGACGGCGGCTCGACCTGGCCGCCAGCATGATGACCCGGCCACCGGTGCTCTTCTTGGACGAGCCGACCACCGGATTGGACCCGACCAGTCGCCAACGAGTGTGGGAGGCCATCCGGCACTTGATCGCCGAGGGGGTCACGGTGCTGCTCACCACCCAGTATCTCGAGGAGGCGGACGCGCTGGCCCACCGAATCGTCGTCGTCGACCACGGTCAGGTCATCGCCGACGGCACGCCACTGGAATTGAAAGAGGCCAGCCGGAGCGCACGGCTGGAGGTGACCCTGTCCGAATCGCATCAGGGTGCCGCCGCCGCCATCGCCTCACTGGTCAACGGCACGGTCAGCGTGAGCGACGACGGTCGACGGCTCAGCGCGGGCGTGGACCACCGGCCCGGCTTGGGGACCTTGGTCGTGCGGGCGCTGGACGCGGCGGGGGCTCTGGTCGACGACATCGAGATCCGTAAGCCCTCGCTGGACGACGTCTTCTTCGCGCTGACGGGCGGTCACATCGAGGAGGACGGTCGCATCGAGGAGGACGAGACGCCGGGCGATGTCTCGGCGGCGCAAGCGGCCGCCCCCGGCCCCGACGAGCTCGAAGGAGCCACCGTATGAGCACGATGACGACGACGGCGACGACCCTGGCCACTCGCCCCGACGAACGTACCGCCCAGGGGCTGGTGGCCAAGGCCGGGAGCCCCATCCGGAACGTGTGGTCGATGACGTGGCGCAATCTGGTGCACATCTCCCGGGAGCCCATGCAGCTCTCCGACGTCACCATCCAGCCGGTCCTTTTCACGGTGCTGTTCATCTACATCTTCGGAGGCGGCATTCCCATCCCCGGTGGCGGCAGCTACAAGGACTTCGTCCTGGCCGGACTGTTGGCCTTGAACCTGGTCACCTCGACGATGGGAACGGCCATCGGGCTGAGCACCGACCTGCACGAGGGGATGATCGACCGAGTCCGCGCTTTGCCCATGTGGCGGGCTGCGGTCCTCGTCGGCCGATCCATCGCCGACCTCATGACCTCCTGCTTGTGCGCGTTGATCGTGGCCCTGACCGGCCTCGCCGTCGGTTGGCGCTCCGACAGCAGCCCTGTGTCGATCGTCGGTGGCTTCGCCCTCGTGCTCTTCTTCGCCTACGCCCTCTCGTGGGTTGCCGCCATTGTCGGGCTCAACAGCAAGAGCCCGGAGTCAGCCGGCTCCTTCGGGTTCATCGTGCTGTTCCCGCTGGCCTTCGTGTCCAACGCCATGGTGCCGACTCAGCACATGCCCACCTGGCTGCAGACGGTGGCGGATTGGAATCCGGTGAGTGCCGTCACCGCCGGGGCCCGGCACCTCTGGGGCAACCCCAACCCCTCGGCCACCATCTCGGCCTGGCCCATGCAGCACCCGGTGGAAGCAGCATTGCTGTGGTCAGTGGTGATCCTGGCCGTAGCCGCGCCCCTGGCTTCCTACTTCTTCAGGAAGCGGACGACGGAGTAAGGCCCGCGGCCCGGTGCTCAGGCAAGACGGAGATCCGGGAGCAGCGCCGACCCCACCTGGTCGGCGATGGCCACGGCGACGACCCGGCGCTCGAGGGAGATGGGCGATCCGGGTGTGGGCTCCATGAGGAACCGTCCGAGCTGACGACCCTGGCTGTAGACCTGCAGTTCGAGCTCTCGCCCGGGCAGTCCCATCTGATGGGCTCCCCAACGAAACGCCCCGAGGTGGACCGTGCCGTCGTGCTCGATCCGGCCCAGCCGCTGCCGGGACGCACCTTCGACGAACCGACAGCTCCGAAGGTAGAGCAATTCGATCAATACGTCGGTCGCCACCTCGATGACCCGGTCCGCCGGTGCACCACCGGCGACGAGCTCGGAGAGTCGGTAGATGAGGCCGACGTAACTCGACTCCTCTTGGGCGACCCCGCGATGGAAGCGGTTGCGAACGGCGATCTCGGTCACGGCGATCCCCACGACGAAGAGGCTGATGGTCGTCTCGATGTCGGACCGGTGGGTGATGGAGAACCGCTCGTAGGGCTGCGTGAGGAAGAAGTCGAACCACAGGCTGGCCGACACGGCGGCGATGAAGCCGGGAATGCGCCGACCGTTGGCGGCGACGGCCACAACGACGGCAACGAGGACGAGGGCCGAGGCCGTGTTGGCGAAACTCGTGCGAAACGGGACGAGGGCGGCGGCGACGGCGAGGGGTGCCAGCAGCGCAGCGGCGAAGGCGATCTCGTCTCGATGACCGCGGAACCAGGTCACGGTGGCCATCCGGTGGCACCAGACAGTCGGCCCAGAGCAGAAAGCATCGGACTTCCTTCGGACCCTCCTCGGGAGGCGGCCACCCTTCCTACCATGATGGTGGGCCAGTGCGCTGTCCACGATGAGGGCGGCTCTTCGACGCGGTGTTGCCAACCTCGACCCTCTGCCTGATCAGTGCTCGCCGACAGGACGATGCAGTTCGTCATTGGGGCCGACGCAGAGCGCCATCGGCGCCGTCGGGGCAGACTGGGACTGTCGAAGGAGGGCACCAGATGGCCTTTAAAACCACTGCCGAGCTACTTGCCGAGGTTCCCTTGTTCGCTGGTCTATCCAGAAAACAACTCGAGCGGGTGTCGAACCTGACCACGAGACTCGAGCTTGGCGAAGGTCGGGAGCTGACCCAGCAGGGTGGGATAGGCCACGAGTTCATCGTGGTCCTGGACGGCACAGTAGATGTGATCATCGATGGCGAGGTGGTCAACACCTGCAGTGCCGGCTCGTGTTTCGGCGAGATTGCGCTTCTCAGCGATCGGCGGCGCACAGCCACGGTCTTGGCCAAGACCGATGTCGTTATCGATGTGATCGGTCGGCGCGAATTCTCCGCACTCCTCGAGGTCGATCCCGGGATCTCCGAGCAGCTGCATCGTGCGATGGCTGAACACCTGGCCGGGGACGAAACTCGCTGACGACATCGCAGGACATGGTGTCCGAACCGGATACTCAAGGTCCGCGGGTTCGAAACGCCGCGCTTCCATGACTGGGCGATCCGACAGACGGCGCCCGGACTGACCTGCACCTACTTGGTAACTTGGTGCCGAGCGGAGGGAGTGGGATTCGAACCCACGGTACCCAAACGGGCACAACGGTTTTCGAGACCGTCCGATTCGGCCACTCTCGCATCCCTCCGCCGGAGAGGCTACCCGTCACGCCGGCCGGCGAAGAACTGGGTTAGCAGTGTGGCTGACTCGGCGTCCCGCATCCCTGATTCGACGGCGACCTCGTGGTTGAGACGAGGATCGACGCACAGGTTGTAGAGCGATCCGCACGCTCCGGCTTTGGGATCGGCAGCGCCGAAGACCAGCCGACTGACCCTCGCCGCGACGAGCCCGCCGGCGCACATCGGGCACGGTTCCAAGGTCACGAACAGAGTCACGCCGCTGAGGCGCCACCCACCGGTAGCCCGGGCGGCATCGGCGAGGGCGAGTAGCTCGGCGTGAGCCGTCGGATCAGCCCGCTGTTCCCGCTCGTTGTGGCGGGCGGCAATCACCACTCCTCCCCGGACGGCCACCGCGCCCACCGGCACGTCGCCGTGCTCAGGGGCCTTGGCCGCCTCGGCCAGGGCCAGGCCCATGGCGTCGTCGTCGTCGATGCCAGTCGTCGGTACGGTCATGAGCGGAGGCGGTGGGATTTGAACCCACGGTGAGTTTCCCCACACACGATTTCCAATCGTGCCGATTCGGCCGCTCTCGCACGCCTCCGGTTTGCACGCCCGCATCCCGTTGGCGGGTGCGTTCGCAGACTCGACAGGCTAACGGCGTAAGGGACGAGCGGGTAAAGTCGAAACGCCCCGATGCTGGGTGCGACGGCTGGGTCCTGCGCAACGTCTTCCTGTGAATCGAGTCAGGGTCGGAAGGCAGCAGCTCTCAGCGGGTCTGGGCGTGTGCCGCAGCCAATCTGGCCGTCGCACCGAGCATCGGGCTTTGGATGCCCTGCCCAGCATTATTCCGGACGGGCCGGACGAGCCGGACGATGGCCCTACCGAGTCGTCCTCCCGCGGGCGGACACCGATTGGCGACCTAGTTCCGTCGGGCATCCCGACTCCGTCCGTTTCACGGTCTCGCTCACCAATCCATTTCCATTCCTTCGACGCTGAGCAGGTCTCCGATCTCGTCGGCGAGGCGTTGAAGCAGCGCAACCCCGTCGGGGTGAACGTCGTTGGTTTCGGAGACGAAGTAACCGTCGTTGAGGTGGCTCGTCACGCTGAGCGCGCCGACCAGCTCGTTGGTCGCGAGCCGGATGGGTACGGCTCCGACCATCACATCACCAGAGAAAAGGTCTTGTTGGGTAGGGGAAAGGCCGAACTCGGGACTCGACACGTCGGTGCCGACGGCAAACACCATCTCCCGGTGTGCATAGGCGTAGCCAGTGGCACCCTGGCCAACCCGGAGCACGGATGGGTCGTTGGGGTTCACTGACTGGTCGGGATACCAGGGAAGAAGGAAGTTGCCCGTCCCATCAATCCGGTAGAGGGAGAACCGGTAGTGGGTCGGCAAGCCGGTGTGAGGCCCAAGGACGAGGGCCAGGAAATGACGCAGCACGACCTGCTGGTTCGCCCGAGTCATGGAACCCTCGGCGGTTTCGCGTTGCCGGCTGGCGATGGTCACCATTGCGGCCACTCCCAGCCATCCGACCATGACGGCAACGCGGTAGGGCCGCGGTGTTCGATCGATGAATCCGGGAAACAGGCTGGCGAAGGTGGGCACAGCAACCAGGGCCAACGCAAGACCGACCACGGCCATCCGGTTGCCCCGCCCCCAGGCCAACGTCGTCTCTGCGGATTCCCGCAGGGGCGTCATGGCCAAACGGTACCTGGAGTGGTCGAAGGGGTTTTCGGGCCCACACTGACGGTCGGCAGGCCCACTGCCCTGAGATGGCCGGACGGTAGGCTCCGCCCACATGGCCGACATCCCCGACGAGCCCTACCAGTCCCTCTACCGTCGGTTCCGGCCCGCCACCTTCTCGGAGATCCGTGGCCAGGACCACATCGTCCTCGCCCTCCGTAACGCGGTGCGTGACGGCCGGGTGGCGCATGCCTACCTGTTCAGCGGACCCCGGGGCACCGGCAAGACCACGACGGCCCGGGTGCTGGCCAAAGCGCTCAATTGCACCGACCTCCGCGACGGTGAGCCATGCGGGGTCTGCACCTCCTGCGTCGAGATCACCAAGGGGACATCACTCGACGTCCACGAGCTCGACGCCGCGTCCAACAACGGAGTGGAGGCCATGCGCGACCTCGTGGCCCGGGCGGCGTTGGGCACCCCCGGCCGCCAGAAGGTCTACATCGTGGACGAGGTCCACATGCTCTCCACCCCGGCGTCCAACGCCCTGCTCAAGACGCTCGAGGAGCCCCCCTCCCACGTCGTGTTCGTGCTGGCCACAACCGACCCCCAAAAGGTGCTCCCCACCATCCGGAGCCGGACCCAGCACTTCGAGTTCCGCCTCCTTGGACCCGACGTGCTCGGCGAGTTGCTCTCGCACGTTCGCGACCAGGCCCATCTCGAGGTCCCCGACCAAGCCATCGACCTGGCCGTGCGCCGCGGACGGGGCTCGGCCCGTGACGCCCTGTCGGTGCTCGACCAGGTGTCGGCGTCGGAGACGGTCGACGACGACATCCCGGAACTCGATGAGGTCGTCGAAGCGCTCGCCGAGCGGGACGCCGGTCGGGCCCTCGTCGCCATCGCCCAGCTCACGGGGGCTGGGTTCGGTCCCCAACAGCTGGCCGGCGACCTCGTCGACCATCTGCGGCAGCGCTTCCTGACCTTGGTCGCGCCCGACCTGGTCGCCGTGTCCGAGGCCGAGCGCGAGGCGCGCCGGTCACAGGCCGAGCGCATGGGGCTCGCCTCCCTGGTGCGCGCCATGGAGGAGCTGGGCCTCGCCCAGGTGGCCATGCGCGACGCACCCGATCCCCGGGTGAACCTCGAAGTCGCCCTCGTCCGCCTCGCCCATCCCGAAGTCGACGATTCACCGACGGCGTTGCTGGCGCGCATCGAGCGATTGGAGGTGAAGTCGCGAGACGCCGGGGCCGGGGGCGGCTCTCCCATTTCCCCCGCCGGGGGCGGGGGCGGGACGACGCCGAGCCGTCCGGCGCGATCGGGCCCATCGGCTTTGAGGGAACGGATCGGTCCCGGTTCGGTCGCCGCCCAGCCGCCCACTGACCAGCCAGTCGAGGGGGAGCCAGCCGCGGCAGAACCAGAATCGTCCGAACGCCCGAAGGGCACCGACCGCCCGGCTCTCGGGGCCATCCGGCGTCGCAACGCGGCCGATCGGGCCGCGGCCACGAGCGCGGACGCCTCCGGCCCGGAGCCCAGTGCAGAATCGTCCCCCCCGGCGGTAGCGGCGCCCGAGGCGATCGCTGCGCCCGAAGGTCAAACCCCGCCCGGCGGGCCGGATGCAGTGGATGACACTCCGGCACCCGCCGCCACCCCGCCCGACTCATCGACCGCAGAAGGACTGCCGAGTCGCGACCAGCTTGTCCAGGCCTGGGGCGACCAGGTGATCAGCACCTTGCGGCCCAAGGCCAAGGCGCTGTTCCAGGCCGGCCGGTTCGTCGGCGTGGACGGCGACCACGCCGTTTACGGGCTGCCCAACGAGACCCACCGCACCCGGTGCGAGGACATGCGCGGTGAGGTCGAGGGGGCGCTGGCGGACCACTTCGGTCGTCCGATCCCGCTGGTCCTGGTCACCGACCCCGGCGCCGATCCGGCCCTCGACCGGCCGGTCCGCCGCGCCAGTTCGGTCGCGCCCACCTCGTCGTCCCAAGGGGGCGCCGGCCGGTCGCCGGGCGCTGGCAATGCCGGACCCACGACGGCCGATGTCGATGAGGAAGAGGACGAAACCGTCTACTTCGACGAATCGCAGCTCGGCGAGGTCGCCGACGTGGGGAACCTGGCCGAGGAGCGGCTCCTGCAGGCCTTTCCGGGCGCCGAAGAGGTCCGCTGAGTGGCCATCTTCTCGGGCCCGCTCCAGGCCTTGATCGACGAGCTCGGCCGGTTGCCGGGCATCGGTCCGAAATCGGCCCAACGCATCACCTTTCACCTTCTCAAGGTGGCGCCAGAGGACGCGCTGCGCCTGGCTGATGCCATCGTGGCGGTGAAGGAGCGCATGACCCTATGCACGCGCTGCTTCAACGTGGCCGAGGGCGAGCTGTGCTCGATCTGCCTCGACGACCGCCGGGACGCCACCTCGGTCTGCGTGGTCGAGGACCCGAGAGACATCGTCTCGGTCGAGAAGACGGGTGAGTTCGACGGTCGCTACCACGTGCTCCAAGGCGCGCTGAACCCGATCGAGGGGACCGGGCCCGACCAGCTGCGAGTCCGCGAGCTCCTGGACCGGGTCGACGGCGAGGGCATCAAAGAGGTGATCCTCTGTACCAACCCCAACCTCGAGGGCGAAGCTACAGCTATGTACCTGGCCCGCCTGCTCAAGCCCATGGGGCTCACGGTCACCCGCATCGCCAGCGGCCTCCCGGTCGGTGGCGATCTCGAATACGCCGACGAGCTCACCCTGGGCCGGGCCCTCGAGGGTCGCCGCGAGGTCGACGCCTGACGGCGCACGTGGCGTGGCCGGGGGCGGGCAGGTTCGTTTTCTTCGAGCCCCGATTCGTCAGCCTAAGCTGACAAATTGGCCGTTTCCAAATTAAAATTTAAATTGGTGAGGCTCCACGCGGGCCTCGACGGCGCCTCAACAGCACTTCGACGGCTCGCCCAGCCTTCGAGGCCCAGGGCCTTGTCGCCGTTCCCCCGCCGCCGCGCGGCGCCAGCCCGCACAACGCACCCGACGCCCCGTTGAGGCACGATGAGGGCATGTCGGGACGGGCGGAAGCCCGAGGTAGGTACCTGTGGATACTTCGCCACGGCAAGGCCGCGTCCGATGCGCCCTTGGGGGGTGGCGACCGGGAACGGCCGCTCACGGCCAGAGGGCGGCGAGACGCCACTGCCCTCGGGAAGGCGCTGGCCACCGGCGAGGGGCCGTTCGGCACCGAGGGCGTCCTTATCCCCGAGGTGGTCGTGTGCTCGGCAGCCGTCCGGACCCGGCAAACCGCCGCCCTTCTCGTTGAGGCGAGCGGTGAGGTTCTCCCCGTCGAGGAGCGACGTTCCCTCTACGAGGCGGACATCGATACGGCCATGGACGAGCTCCGAGAGATCGACGACGAGGTCTCCAGCGCCCTCCTGGTCGGGCACAACCCGACCATGTACCGCCTCGCCCTCGAGCTTCTGGTCGAGGGCGGCGACCAAGCCACAAACGGATTTGCTGCTCGGCGCGGGCGCGAAGCCCTTGAGGCCCACGAGTTCCCGACCTGTGCCCTGGCCGCTCTCTACCTGCCCATCGATCGATGGAGCGACGCAAGCGGCGGGATCGCCGAGCTGCAGGGCCTCTTCACGCCGCCCTACTGAGGCCCTTCCTTACGGACGGCCCGACGGCCCGACGGCCCGACTGTCGACTGCCCGACTGCACGTCAGCCCGACTGACGAGTGCGCAGATCAGGCGGTGCGCAGGTCAGATGGTGCGCAAGATGGCGGCGTCACCCTGGCCGCCACCACCGCACAGAGCGACGGCGGCCGTGCCACCGCCTCGGCGCTTGAGCTCGAGCAGCGCGGTGAGCGCCACCCGGGTGCCGGACATGCCGACTGGGTGCCCGAGGGCAATTGCCCCACCGTTCACGTTGACCACATCTGACGAGATGCCGAGGTCGTCGGACGAGGCAATGCCGACGGCGGCGAAGGCCTCGTTGATCTCGAAGATGTCGATGGCGTCGAGCTCCAGCCCACTGCGCTTCAACGCCGCCCGGATGGCGTTCGAGGGCTGGTGCAGGAGCGATGGCGTCGGGCCAGCCACCTGCCCGTAGCTCACGAGCTCGCCCAACGGCTCCACGCCCAGCTTCTCGGCGGTGGCCGCAGACGTCACGATCACGGCTGCGCCGCCGTCGGAGATCTGCGAGGCGTTGCCGGCCGTGATGGTTCCGTTCGGGTCGAAGGCCGGTCGCAGCTTGGACAGCGACTCGACCGTCGTCTCCGGGCGTACGCCCTCGTCGGTGTCCACGATCAGCGGATCACCCTTTCGCTGGGGCACGGACACCGCGACGATCTCGTCGGCGAACTTCCCGTCCTTGATGGCCGCGGCCGCCCGCTCGTGGGACGCCGCCGCGAACTGGTCCTGGCGCTCGCGGGAGACGCCGTCGGCCCCGTTGTACCGCTCGGTCCCAAGTCCCATGGCCACTTTGTCGAAGGCGTCGAACAGGCCGTCGTACATCATCGAGTCGACCAGCGTGCCGTCGCCGAGGCGGTAGCCGGCGCGGGCCCCGGGCAGGAGGTAGGGCGCCTGGGTCATCGACTCCATGCCGCCGGCCACCACGATGTCGGCTTCGCCGGCGTTGATGAGCAGGTCGGCCAGGTAGATGGCGTTCAACCCGGACAGGCACACCTTGTTCAGCGTGGTCGCCGGCACCGTGAGTGGGATGCCGGCGTTGGCCGCCGCCTGACGGGCCGTGATCTGGCCGGCGCCGGCTTGGAGAACCTGACCCATGAGCACGTAGTCGACCCGCTCGGGTGCGACACCGGCGCGCTCGAGCGCCGCGGCGATGGCGAAGCCGCCGAGTTCCATGGCGGTGAAGCCGCCCAACGCGCCCGACAGCTTGCCAATGGGGGTGCGGGCACCTGCGACGATGATGGACCCTGACATCACGACCTCCGAGCCTTTGCGGCTGTTCTGGCGACGCCCCTACGACGATGCGCCCGGGTGCGCCGCGACGACAGGCTCACATGATACGGGCACTCGGAGTGGGCCGGCGCTGGGCACGCCGAGGTCACGCCGAGGCCACGCCGAGGCCACGCCGAGGTCCAGCCGGGGGGCGGACGGCCGGGAGGAGCGGGAATGGGTCGGACTATCCTCCGGCCATGTCGTCTGACGCCATGCAGCCAATCCTTGCGGCCATCGAGTCGGGCGCCAGCGGTGAGGAGCTGGCCGCCATCCCGCTGCCCGAGTCCTACCGCGCCGCATTCGTCCGCCGGGACGAGGTCGACATGTTCGCAGGCCTGGCCTCGGCCGACAAGGACCCGCGCAAGTCATTGCACGTCGACGAGGTGCCGCTCCCCGAGCTCGCTCCCGACGAGGCCTACATCGCCGTGATGGCCAGCTCCATCAACTTCAACACGGTGTGGACCGCGATCTTCGAGCCGTTGCCCACCTTCGCTTTCCTGGACCGGCTGGGCAAGGAGAGCGCGTGGGGAAAGCGCCACGCGCTCGACTACCACGTCGTGGGCTCGGACGCCGCCGGCGTGGTGCTTCGGGTCGGCTCGGCCGTCCGCAACTGGCGACCGGGTGACCGGGTCACCGTGCACTGCAACTACGTCGACGACCAGAGTCCCTCCGCCCACGACGACTCGATGCTGGCCGACAATCAGCGGATCTGGGGCTTCGAGTCGAACTTCGGAGGGCTGGCCGATATCGGGTTGGTCAAGGCCAACCAGCTCATGCCCAAGCCCCGCCACCTCTCGTGGGAGGAGGCGGCCATCAACGCGCTGTGCAATTCGACCTCGTACCGGATGCTGGTGTCGAAGAACGGTGCAGCCATGCACCAGGGCGACCGCGTCCTCGTCTGGGGCGCCTCCGGGGGGCTCGGCTCCTTCGCCGTCCAGTACGTGATGAACGGTGGGGGCATTCCCGTCGGCGTGGTGTCCTCTCCCGAGAAGGTGGACCTTCTCCACGACCTCGGGGTAGCTGCGGTGATCGACCGCAAGGCGGCCAACTACCGATTCTGGAAGGACGAGCACACCCAGGACGAGTCCGAGTGGCGGCGGCTCGGGAAGGACATCCGAGCCTTGGTCGGGGACGACGTCGACATCGTGTTCGAGCACCCGGGACGCCAGACCATGGGCGCGTCCGTCTTCGCCGCCAAGCGGGGCGGCATCGTCGTGACCTGCGCGGCGACCTCGGGCTACATGATCGAGTACGACAACCGTCACCTCTGGATGAAGCTCAAGACCATCAAGGGATCCCACTTCGCCAACTACCGCGAAGCCTGGGCCGCCAACCAACTCGTGTGCGAGGGCCGGATCCTGCCGCCACTCTCTGCCGTCTACCCCCTGGAGGAGGTGGGAGACGCCGCCTATCAGGTCCACCAGAACCTGCACGAGGGCAAGATCGGCGTCCTCTGCCTGGCTCCCGAGGAGGGCCTCGGGATCGAGGATCGCCAACTGCGGGCCGCCGTCGGCGAGGACCGCATCACCCTGTTCCGGCGCCACGGCGCCTGAGGACGACCCCAATATCATGACGGCGCCGCAGCTCACCGAGATCGACCACGTGGCCATCGCCGTCAACGACCTCGAGGCGGCCATCGACTACTACGCCGAGACCTTCGGGGCCACGGTTACCCACCGCGAACGCGTCGAGTCGGACGGGGTCGAAGAGGCGCTGCTAAAAGTGGCCGACAGCTACATCCAGTTGCTCACCCCGATCTCGGAGGACTCGCCGGTGGCCGGCTTCCTCCAGAAGAAGGGGGAGGGCCTTCACCACGTGGGCTATCGGGTAGCGGACTGTGCGTCCGCCCTGCAGTCGGTCAAGGACCACGGCGGGCGGGTCATCGACGAGGCGCCACGCCCCGGGTCGCGGGGAACGACCGTCGCCTTCGTCCATCCCAAGGGCGCGTTCGGCACCCTCATCGAGCTGGTCCAGGAGTAGGCGAGTGACGGTCCGCTCGACCGCCCAGACCACCGGAGACGCCCAGCTCGTCCGGTAGCCTCGCGGCCATGGATCACCCGATGTCGCGGCGCTTGGCCGAGTTGGCCGAGCGCCGGCGGATGGCGCTCAACGCCGGGTCACCCAAGGCGATCGAGAAGCACCACGCCAAGGGGAAGATGACGGCGCGGGAGCGCATCGACTACCTGCTCGACGACGGTTCCTTCCAGGAGCTCGACATGCTGGCTCGCCACCGGGCCCACGGCATGGGCCTCGAGGAGCAGCGGCCGTACACCGACGGGGTCATCACCGGATTCGGAACCATCGACGGCCGCCGGGTGTGCGTCTTCAGCCAAGACTTCACCGTCTTCGGCGGCGCCCTCGGCGAGGTGTTCGCCGAGAAGATCCACAAGGTCATGGATCTCGCCACCTCCATCGGGGTGCCCATGATCGGGCTCAACGACGGGGCCGGGGCCCGCATCCAGGAGGGCGTCGTCTCCCTCCACTCCTACGGCGGCATCTTCTACCGGAACGCCCAGGCGTCCGGCGTCATCCCCCAGGTCAGTGTGATCCTCGGGCCCTGCGCGGGCGGCGCCGTCTACAGCCCGGCCATGACCGACTTCATCTTCATGGTCCAGGGCACGAGCCACATGTTCATCACCGGGCCCGATGTGGTGAAGACGGTCACCGGTGAGGACGTGACCCTCGAGGAGCTGGGCGGGGCCATGAGCCATGCCACAAAGTCGGGGGTGGCCACCTTCGTGGCTCCCGACGAGAAGGCCTGCCTCGACGACGTGCGGTACCTGCTCAGCTTCCTCCCTTCCAACAACCTCGAGGAGGCGCCCCTGGTGGAGAGCGGCGACGACCCCGACCGGTCGACGCCCGAGCTCATCGAGCTCATGCCTGCCTCGCCCAACCAGCCTTACGACATGATCAAGGTCATCGAGGCGGTGGTCGACGACGGCGACTTCTTCGAGGTGAACCACCACTGGGCCATGAACCTGGTGTGTGGATTCGCCCGCCTCGACGGGCGGGCCGTGGGCATCGTGGGCAACCAGCCCCAGATGCTGGCCGGGGTCCTCAACATCGACGCCTCCGAGAAGGGCGCCCGGTTCGTCCGCACCTGCGACGCCTTCAACATCCCGCTGATCACCTTCGTCGACGTCCCCGGTTTCATGCCCGGCACCGACCAGGAGTACGGCGGCATCATCCGCCACGGGGCGAAGCTCCTCTACGCCTACTGCGAGTCCACCGTGCCTCGGGTGCAGATCATCACCCGCAAGGCCTACGGCGGGGCCTACGTGGTCATGAATTCGAAGTCGATCGGCGCCGACCTGGCCTATGCCTGGCCGTCGGCCGAGCTCGCCGTCATGGGCCCCGAGGGCGCGGTCGAGATCGTCTACCGGCGCGATCTGGCCGAGGCTCTCGACCCGGTCGCCCGTCGCAAGGAGCTGGTCGAGGAGTACACCGAGCGCTACGCCAACCCCTACGCGGCGGCCGAGCGCGGCTACGTGGACGACGTCATCGACCCGGCCGACACCCGCAAGGTGCTGATTCGCAGCCTCGACCTGCTCACCTCCAAACGCGAGGACCTGCCCAAGCGCAAGCACGGGAACATGCCGCTGTGACCACCGGCCAGCTGGCCCCCGACGGCAGGGCGGCGAGCCCGGACTCGCCACTCGTCGAAGTCGCCGGCGACGTCGACCCGGCGGTCATGGCCGCTCTGGTGGCTGCTGTCGATGCCGTCTGGCCTCGGCCGAAGCGACCGGTGGCGCCCGACCTCGATCGCGTGCGCGCCTGGCGCTTCTCCGGTCGTTGGTGGTCGCGGCCGGCCACCAGCCGCCGCGTGCGGCCTCGGATCTGAACGCGGCGGCACCCCGGGCACGCACGGTGGCTCCCGACCACCTCCGTGCCGTCGGCCCTCAGCCGGCCAGAGCCGCCCGATGACGGTCAGCGAGGTCGGCGATGTCCTCCATGATGTGCTCGACCTCGTAGTCCTTCGGGGTGAAGACGCGGGCCACGCCCTTGTCCATGAGGAGGGCGGCGTCCTCCGGGGGGATGATGCCGCCCACCACCACCGGCGCGTCGACACCGGCCTCGCGCAACCGGTCGAGGACCTCGGGCACCAGCTCCATGTGGCTGCCCGACAGGATGGAGAGGCCGACCACGTCGACGTCCTCGTCACGGGCGGCCGCCGCGATCTGGGCCGGGGTCAGCCGAATGCCCTGGTAGATGACCTCGAACCCGGCGTCACGGGCGGCGACGGCGATCTGCTCGGCTCCGTTGGAGTGGCCGTCGAGCCCCGGCTTGGCCACCAGCAGTCGGGGCGGGCCGCCGGTCGCCTCGGCCATGGCCTTGGAGCGGGCAGCCAGGGCGGCGAACGTCTTGCCGCGGTGACCGACGCCACCACTGACCCCGGTCGGCGCCCGGTACTCGCCGAAGACCTCCCGCAAGCAATCGGCCCACTCGCCGGTGGTCCCACCGGCATGGGCCAGGGCGATGGTGGCCGGCATGACGTTGTCGGTCCCCTCGGCCGCCCGGCGGAGTTCGTCGACGGCGCGGCGCACGGCGTCGTTGTCCCGTTCGACGCGCCACCGGACTACGTCGGCCCGGAGCTCCGCCTCGACGGCCGGGTCGACCCGCAGGACGGAGGTGACGCCACCCTCGCCGGTGTCGCCCTCCGGGCCGAGCAGGGGCGAGGGCGCCGTCTCGGTGAAGCAGTTGACCCCGACCACCTTGAGTTCACCCGTCTCGATGCGCCGGACCCGGTCGGCCTGGCTGGCCACGAGGCGCGACTTGAGGTCGTCGATGGCCTCGAAGGCGCCGCCGAGGGCCAGCACGTCCTCGAGCTCGGCCCAGGCTGCCCCGGCGAGCTCGTCCGTCTTCCGTTCGATGACGACCGATCCCTCGAAGATGTCCTCGTATTCGAGCAGGTCCGTTTCGTAGGCCAGGATCTGCTGGATGCGCAGTGACCACTGCTGGTCCCAGGGCCGGGGGAGCCCCAGCGCTTCGTTCCAGGCCGGCAGCTGCATGGCCCGGGCCCGGGCCTGCTTGGAGAGGGTGACCCCGAGGGCTTCGAGGACGATGCGGGGCACGTTGTTCTCGGGTTGGGCCTCAGTGAGGCCGAGCGAATTGACCTGCACCCCATAGCGCATCCGGCGGAGCTTCGGGTCGGCCACGCCGTAGCGCTCGGCACAGATACGGTCCCACAGCGCGGTGAAGGCCCGCATCTTGCACGTCTCCTCGATGAACCGGACCCCGGCGTTCACGAAGAAGGAGATGCGTCCCACCACCGTCGGGAGGTCGTCCGCAGGGATCTGGCCCGAATCGCGCACCGCGTCGAGGACGCCGATGGCCGTGGCCAGGGCGTAGGCCACCTCTTGGAAAGGCGTGGCCCCCGCTTCCTGAAGGTGGTAGCTGCACACGTTGATGGGGTTCCACTTGGGAACGTGACGCACGGTGTGGGTGATGACGTCCATTGTCAGCCGGCGACTCGGCTCCGGCGGAAAGATGAACGTCCCCCGCGACAGGTATTCCTTCATGATGTCGTTCTGGGTCGTCCCCGAGAGGACGGCCGGGTCGACGCCACGGTCCTCGGCGTTGGCTATGTACAGCCCGAGGAGCCAGGCGGCGGTGGCGTTGATGGTCATCGACGTGTTCATGGACTCGACCGGGATGCCGTCGAGCAGCTCGGCCATGTGCCCGAGGTGGGCCACGGGCACACCGACCTTGCCGACTTCGCCGGCCGCCTCCGGCGCGTCGGGGTCATAGCCGATCTGGGTGGGCAGGTCGAAGGCGATGGAGAGCCCGGTCTGGCCCTTGGCCAGGTTCGTCCGGTAGAGCTCATTCGAGGCCTTGGCCGTCGAATGACCCGAGTAGGTGCGCATGACCCAGGGCTGGTCGCGACGGGGTGGGGCGGTAGCACCATCGCTCTGGGCCGGTGCCGGAGTCTGACCGTTCCGACCGCTCGGGCCGTCGGTGACCGCGTCGGTCATGGCTCCATTGTTGCCGCCCACGGCCTACCGATGCGACGGAGGTGCGCTGGCCCGCGCCGGGCCAGCCTGGGGAAGCTCATCCCGAGGTCTTGACGGTCCCGACGGGCCCGACGGTCCCGACGGGTCGGACCGGGGCGGCGGACGCCCTCCGGCCCAGTTACTTGTGGTAGTCGAGGAAGCCTCGGCCGGACTTCCGGCCCAGCCGCTCGGCCGCCACCATGCGGCGGAGCAACGGCACGGCGGCGTAGTTGGGGTCCCGGAACTCGTCGTAGAGGGCGTCGAGTATGGCGAGCGAGGTGTCGAGCCCCACTAGGTCGAGAAGGGCGAACGGGCCCATGGGGAACCCACACCCACCCTTCATGGCCACATCGATGTCCTCGATGGAGGCCACGCCCTGTTCGTAGAGCCGGACGGCGTTGTTGAGGTAGGGGAAGAGGAGGGCGTTGACGATGAAGCCGGCCTGGTCCTTGACCTCGACCGGCGTCTTGCCGCAGGCCTCGGCGAAGGCCCGCGCCGCCGAGATCGTCTCGTCGGCCGCCGTCAGCGGCCGGACCAGCTCGACGAGGGACATGACCGGTGCCGGGTTGAAGAAGTGGATGCCGAGCACCTTCTCGGGACGGCCGGTGTGCATGGCCAACTCGACGACGGGCAGGGTCGACGTGTTGGTGGCGAGGATGGCGTCGTCTCCCGTGATGCGGTCGAGCTCGGTGAAGATCTCCTTCTTGATGTCGAGGTCCTCGATCACCGACTCGATTATCAGGTCGACATCCTTCAACGCCTCGAGCTCGGACGTCGGGGTAACCCGGGCCAGCGCAACGTCGCGGTCCTCGGCGCTGCACTTGCCTTTCTCGACCTGGCGGTTGAGCGACTTCTCCATGGCCGCCACCGAGGCCTCGGCCGTGGCCGCTTGGCGGGACCGGAGGACGACCTCGAACCCGCTGGTGGCCGCCGTCTCGGCGATGCCCGACCCCATGATCCCTGACCCGACGATGCCCACTCGTTTGACCGACATGGGCGCACATCGTAGCGGTCGGCCCGCGTACCCGCCGGAGCCGGCACTTCCGTTCGAGGTCGCGCCGTTCGTCGCGCTCCAGTTTTCATCGCGCCGGCTGCTCCGCCGGATCGTCGACCGCGAAGGGCCCTCGCAAGGTGGCCAAGCGTATGAACAGCGCGGGTGACAACCGGTAGAGCAGCCAGAGTGGGTGGGCTTTGAGTGGGGAGACGATGATCGGCCGGTTCTGGGCTACACCGTTCAACACGTCGACGGCCAGCGATGCCGCCGGATACGGCTTGCCCATCACCGCCCTGAGCGTGGCCCGGATGTCGATGTCAGGCGTCCCCGGCACGTCGACGGCATTGCCCTTGTCGAGAAGCGGTGTCTCGATGAGCCCAGGGCAGACCACGCTCACTCGCACACCGTGGGCCGCCGCTTCCAACCGGAGCCCGACGCTCAGCCCGACGACGGCGTGTTTGGTGAGGGAATAGGGAACGAGACCCGGGCTCGGCAGGAGGCCGGCCAACGAGGCCGTGTTCACGATGTGCCCGCGACGCTGCTCGACCATGCGCGGGTAGGCGGCGGCAACGCCGTGCACGACGCCGTAGAGGTTCACGTCCACGACCTTCCGCCAGTGGTCGGCGGTGAGGGCCTCGACCGGGCCGCCGACGCCGATGCCGGCGTTGTTGAAGATGAAGCCGAGACCGCCGCGCTCGAGAGTGAACCGGCCCACGGCCTCCTCCACGGCTGCCGGGTCGGTCACGTCGAGCTCGGCCCAGGCGACCATGGGGCTCCGGCCGGACCGTCCGTTCCCGGTGGATGCCGGGCGCCGCAGGTTCTCGGCAACGGCTGCCGCCGCCTCACCGTCGAGGTCGGTGACCATGACGTTGGCGCCCCGGCCCACGAGCTCGGTAGCCAGCGCCCGGCCGATCCCGGACCCGGCCCCGGTCACCAGGGCGGACGAGCCGGCGAAGTGGGCACGCAGACGTTGGGTCCGTTCGCTCGATCTCATCCGATCTTCCTCGTCAAGTGGGGTTGCGCTTGCCTCGGCGTGACCCTACCGACACCATTGTTGGCCATGACGACACCCGCTCCCGATCCGGCGGCGCCCGGCAACGGGACCCCGAAGCGTCCCACGCCGGCACGATCGGCAGCCAAGGCACCCGGGTCATCGACCACACGCAGGTCGACGTCCCGAGCCGCACGGTCTCCGGCACCGGCCTCGGCCAAGGCGCAGGCCGGTTCCCCAGAGGATCCGGCACCGCCGTCCCGGACGCGCCCGCGGAGACGGGACGGCACCCAGGGCGGGCCCACGGAACCGGCCGGCAGCGAGGTCGCGGCATCGGGTGAATGGCGCCGCCCATGGCCGGGCCGGGGACGGTCCCTGCGCGGCATCTACGACCGAGGCACACAGCGCCGAGCCGAGCAGTGGTCGGCGGTGTCTCGCGCCGCGTCGTGGCTCTTTGGCCGGCCGGACTGGATCCTCTCGGCCCTTGGTTCGCCGTCTCCGGTCGAGAACGACGGACGCGTGCTGAGTCGGGGCGTGCAGGCCGCCCTCGGGCTTCTCCAGCGCCTGCCCGGGGCCGACGCAGCCGCCTGGGGCCCTGGCGCCGACGTGGAGTTGGCCCGGCGCCGGATGCGCCAATCGGCCGGCTTTCTGCTGCCGCTCCGCACGGATGTCTACTCGAGCGGCCGGGTCATCCCCGGACCCGACGGCGCCCCACCCATCCCGCTGCGCATCTACCGACGATTTGGCGCCTTCCCCATGGCCCCGCGACCGCTGCCGCCGGCCATCGTCTTCTACCACGGTGGTGGATGGGTGGTGGGTGACGTCGAGGGATATGAGCGGCACTGCCGGATGCTGGCCGCCGTCACCCGGTGCACGGTGATCTCCGTCGACTACCGGCTCGCCCCCGAGCACCCCTTCCCGGCCGCGGTGGATGATTCGTTGGCTGCTTACCAGTGGGTGCAGCGACACACCGACGAGCTGGGTGTGGCCGCCGGGCAGGTGGCGGTCATGGGGGACAGCGCCGGCGGCAACCTGGCCGCGGTCATCTCCCTCTTGACGCGGCCCGGTGGTCGTGGTTCGGCCCCTGACGTGCCGCCGCCCATCGTGCAGGGCCTCGTCTACCCGGCGGTGGACGCTCACATGAACACCGAGACCCACCGCACTCTGAGCGTGGACTACATCCTCACCCGCGACGGCATGGACTGGTTCCGTAGCTGCTACCTGCCCGACCGCAGTGACTGGACGTCCCCGGAGGCGTCCCCGCTCTTGGCCGACGACCACCGAGGGCTGCCCCCTGCCCTGGTGGTCACCGCCGGTTTCGACCCACTGCGGGACGAGGGGACCGCCTACGCCGATGCCCTCCGTAACGGAGGGGTGCCGGTCACCTACCGCTGCTACGACGACCAGGTGCACGGCTTCATCTCGATGGGCATCGTCCCGGACACACTGGCGCTGACCATCGAGGTGTTCGACACCATGGGTCACATGGTCCGCGCCGCGGCCGACGCGGTCGCCGCCTGACCGCCGCCCACCGGCCCAGCCCGTACAGTTTCACGATGCCTTCCGACCCCGGCGTGCTGGCCCTCGTGGGCGGGGGCGAATTCGAGCCCGGCTGCTCCTTCGACACCGACCTGTTGGCTGCCGCCGGCACCGACGAGGTCCTCGTGCTTCCGACCGCCGCCGCCTATGAGCATCCCGAGCGGCTGGTGGCCCGCGCCGGCGAATGGTTCGGCCCGCTAGGGGCCAAGGTCGAGGGGCTCATGGTCCTCGCTCGTCCGGACGCCCAGGACGAGGGCATGGCCGCCGTCATGCGCCGTAGCCGGTTCGTCTACCTGGCCGGCAGCTCGCCGATGCATCTGCGCAGCGTGCTCAAGCACTCCAAGGTGTGGGATGCGCTGGTGGCGGCCTGGCGGGACGGCGCCGTCGTGACCGGGTCCTCGGGAGCGGCCATGGCCCTCACCGACCCCATGGTCGACGCCCGTGGTGGTGGGCTGACTATCGGCCTCGGCCTTCTCGGCGGGGTGGCCGTCGTGCCCCACTTTGGCGACGTCGCCGAGGACGTCCACGGGGAGAAGCTGCATCGGGCCGTGCTGCTCGCTCCGGCGGGCACCCCCGTGGCCGGCGTCCCGGAGCGCACCGCCCTCATCCGCGAGCGGAACGGCAAATGGCACGACGCCGGGGTCGGCCGGGTGGCCGTCTTCGTGAACGGAGCCCGGGCTTCCTCCGGCCTCGACGCCCTACCTGCCTGAGGCGCGTCGAGCGCCGCCGAGCGGCGAGGGCCGAGCGCCGAGGGACCGGCTTCCTGGGCCCTTCAGTCGGATTCGGTGACGATCACCGACTCGATGACTACGTCCTCGCCCGGCGCCCCCGACCGGCTCCCCACCGCCTCGATGGCCGAGACCACGTCGAGTCCCTTGACGACCTTGCCGAACAGTGAGTAGCTCGGCGGCAGGCCGACACCGTCGGGGCCGCTCACGATGAAGAACTGGCTGCCGTTGGTGTTGGGGCCGGCGTTGGCCATGGCCACCGAACCGACCTCGTAGCGACCCGGCCCCGGCAGCTCGTCCTCGAACCGGTAGCCGGGACCCCCTCGGCCGGAGCCTTCGGGGTCCCCGCCCTGGCACATGAACCCCGGGATGATGCGGTGGAACACGACGCCGTCGTAGTAGTGGTAGCGGGAGAGGAACACGAAGTTGTTGACCGTCTTCGGCGCGGCAGCCGCATCGAGGGCGATGGTCATGGTCCCCTTGTTGGTGGTCATCGTGGCCACGTAGCGCTTGGTCGGGTCGATGACGGTGGGGGGCGAGCTGTCGAACCGCTGGGTCTTCGGGCTGGAGCCGTCGGGGGCGGGGATATCAGGCGTCATGGGGTCTCCTCTGTGGACTCTGCGAACTCTGTGAATGGCGCGTCTGCGCCGGTCGGTCGGTCGATCGGTGGTGGGCGGGGGAGGGTGGAGCGGGGCGCCCCGTGACCGGCGAGGGGGTGCGGGGCCGAGGCTAGGACTCGCTGACGGTGACCGAGACCATCCGGTGCAGCACCTTCGGCGTGCCGGAGGTGGCGCCGTCGGCGTTGATCTTCTGGACGACGCTCATCCCGGAGGTCACCTGGCCGAAGAGGGTGTAATCGGGCGGGAGGGTCTCGCCCGAGGTGCCGGTCACGATGAAGAACTGGCTCCCGTTGGTGTTCGGGTCGGTGGTCGACGGTTGGTTCGAGTTGGCCATGGCCACTGAGCCGAGCGGGTACTGAGGACTGGCCGTGGCCGGCCCAGGCTCGGCGTACTCGTAGCCGGGACCGCCGGTGCCCGTGCCGGTCGGGTCACCGGTCTGGTCGACGAAGCCGGGGATGACCCGGTGGAAGATGACGCAGTCGTAGAAGTGGTGCTCGGCCAAGAAGACGAAGCTGTTGGTGGCGATGGGCGCGGTGGCCGGGTCGAGCTTGATGGTGAACGCCCCGACGTCGGTGGTCACCGTGGCTGTGTACGTCTTGGAGGGGTCGATCGTCGTGGGCGGGACCGATGTGTACGACGGCTTGTTGAGAGTGGCCGAGAAGCTGGACGGGCAATCGGCCGAGGTGGTGATGGCAGACGGGGACTTGTTGCCTGAGCCGCCCGCCGGCACTGGCTGGGTGGACGTCGTCGTGGACGAATGGCTGGTGGTCGACGTGGTCGACGTTGCGTTCGTCTTTTTGCTGTTGTTCGAGAACAGCGCATAGGAGATGCCGACGACGGCGGCGATGATCACGGCTGCGAGCGCGACCCGGCGGATGGCCAGGCGGCGCTTGCGTACCTTCTGCTCCGCCGCCAGACGCTCCTGACGGCCGGCCTTCTGACGCTGACGCTTCTCGGTGGGCACGAGGGCACAGGGTAGCCGGTCGCCCTTTGCGCGCCGGCGTCGCGACGGCGCTCACCTCGTGCGTCGCGCCGAGGCGATGGGCACCCGCAGTAGCCTCGGCATCGTGTCCCTGGTGGTGCAGAAGTTCGGCGGCACCTCCGTGGGTGACGCCGATCGGATCCGGGCTGTGGCCGACCACATCGCCCGTTCCCGGCGCGACGGCGGCGAAGTCGTCGTCGTGGTGAGCGCCATGGGCAAGATGACCGACGATCTCGTCCGACTGGCCGACGACGTGAGCGCCGTCCAGCCCCGTCGCGAGGTCGACATGCTCCTCAGCGCCGGCGAGCGGATCTCGATGGCCCTCGTGTGCATGGCCCTGGCCGAGCGCGGGATCGAGGCGACCTCGTATACCGGGAGCCAGGCGGGGATCATCACCGACGCCGCTCACACCAGGGCCAAGATCGTCGAGGTCCGGGCCGACCGGCTGCGGTCCACCATCGAGGGCGGTGGCGTCCCGGTGGTGGCCGGCTTTCAGGGCGTTTCGATCGAGCGGGACGTGACCACCCTGGGCCGGGGCGGCTCGGACACGACCGCCGTAGCCCTGGCCGCCGTCCTCGGTGCCGATGTCTGCGAGATCTACACCGACGTGCCCGGGGTGTTCAGTGCCGACCCGCGGGTCGTCCCCAGCGCTCGCAAGCTGCCCCGTGTCAGTTTCGAGGAGATGCTCGAGATGTCGGCCACCGGCGGGCGAGTGCTCAACCTGCGGGCCGTCGAGTTCGCTCGTAACCACGGCGTCGCTCTGCATGTCCGGTCGAGTTTCACCTGGGAGCCGGGTACCTGGGTCGGCGAAGAGGAGGAAGGGATGGAACAGGCAGTGGTGACCGCGGTCACCCACGACGAGTCGGAGGCCAAGGTCACGGTGATGGGCGTGCCCGACCGCCCGGGTCTGGCCGCACGACTCTTCCGCGGCCTCGCCGACCGACATGTCAACGTCGACATGATCGTGCAGAACACATCGGTGCACGGGACAACTGACATCTCGTTCACCGTTCCCACTCCCGACCTGCCCGCCAGTACCGAGGTCTGCGAGGCCCTGGTACCGGAGCTCGGTGCCACCGGCGTGACGACCGACGCCGACGTGGCCCGCGTCTCCTTGGTCGGGGCGGGCATGAAGTCGACACCGGGGGTGACCGCCCTCACCTTCGAGACCCTGGCCAATAACGGCATCAACATCGAGATGATCTCGACGTCGACCATCCGGATCTCATGTGTGATCCGGGCCAAGGCCGCCGAGACGGCAGTGCGCGCCCTGCACGAGGCGTTCGAGCTCGGCTGACGGTCGAGGTCGAGCCCGGGCCGATGGCGCCGCCCAGAGGGTTGCCTGCCCCGTTCCGGGTGGGCTGTGGCCGGGAGGGGCTGCCGTAGACTCGGCCCCTATGCGGGTGGCCGTGGTCGGAGCAACTGGGCAGGTCGGGGCGGTGATGCGCACCGTCCTCGTCGAGCGCGCCTTCCCATTCTCCGACGTGCGCCTCTTCGCTTCGGAGCGCTCGGCCGGACGCCGTCTCGACTTCGACGGCCGAACGGTCGAGGTTGAGGATGCCGCCACCGCCGACCCCGCCGGCATCGACCTCGCTCTCTTCTCGGTTGGCTCTACGGCGTCCCGCGAGCTGGCGCCCCGGTTCGTGGCCACCGGCGCGGTGGTGGTGGACAACTCATCCGCCTGGCGCATGGACCCGGACGTGCCCCTGGTCGTTCCTGAGGTGAACGCCGACGACCTGGCTCGGATGCCGAAGGGGATCGTGGCCAATCCCAACTGCACGACCATGGTCGGGATGCCCGTGCTCAAGCCCCTCCACGACGCGGCCGGGCTCGTCTCGGTTGTGGTGGCTACCTATCAGTCCGTCTCCGGTGGAGGACTGGCCGGCGTGGCCGAGCTCGACGAGCAGTTGCGGAAGTCGGTCGAAAGCGCCGCCGCCCTGACCTTCGACGGCCGGGCCATCAGCTTCCCGCCTCCGTCGGTGTTCCCCGACACCATCGCCCACAACGTGCTGCCCATGGCCGGGAGCCTGGTCGGTGACGGCTCGGGCGAGACCAGCGAGGAGCAGAAATGGCGCCAGGAGAGCCGGAAGATCCTCGGCCTGCCCGAGCTCCCGGTCAGCTGCACCTGCGTGCGCGTGCCGGTCTTTTGCGGCCACTCGTTGGCCATCACCGCGTCCTTCCGTGACGACCTCAGTCCGGAGCGGGCGGTCGCAATTCTCGAGCAATCGCCCGGGGTTCGGGTGGTCGACATCCCCCAACCGCTGCTGGCGGCCGGCACCGATCCGTCGCTCGTCGGGCGTGTCCGTCGGGCCGAGGGCGTCCGCCACGGGCTCTCGCTGTTCGTGAGCGGTGACAATCTGCGCAAGGGCGCCGCCCTCAACGCCGTTCAGATTGCCGAGGCGCTCCTCGAGCGTGGCCTCGCTGCCTGACCTCGGGTCAGAGAGAGGCCGCAGGAGTCGCCGACAACGCCGCCACCCGCTTGGCCAGGTTGACGGCGTGATCACCGAAACGCTCGTAGAACCGGGCCACCATGGCCAGCTCGACGGCCACCGGCAAGGGCATGGTGCCCGCTACCACCTCGACGGTGAGGCTCACGTGTAGGTCGTCCATCTCATCGTCGAGGCTGTCGACCTGGAGCGCACCGGCCGGGAGGCGCTCGGCGTAGGCGTCGGTGGTGGCCCGCCACATCCGGATGGCCACTTCCCCCATGCGCTCCACGAGACCGCGGCTGCGCGCCGTCAGCTCGGTACCGAGCCCGCGGACGGCCCGTCGAGCGACGTGCTCGGCGAGGTCGCCGTTGCGCTCGAGGTCCGGCAGCATGCGGATCACGGTGACCAGGTAGCGCAGGTCCTGGGACGAGTTGGCCCCGGCCTGAGTCAGCTGCTGGAGGGTGAGCTCCTCGATGTCGTGATAGAGGGTGTCGACGACCTCGTCGCGGTCGGCCAGTGACCGGGCCGCCTCTCGGTCGCCGGACAGCAGGGAGTGGGTTGCTCCCGCCACCGACTCGCCGACCAGGGCGAAGAGCTGGAGCATCATCTTGTCGATCTGATCGAGCGGGCTTTCCATCACGTTCACCGTACCGTCGCCGTGGCCGGGCGGCGCCTCGGGCAATCAGGGCCCGGTCGGTTGCTTGGACGGCGGCTGCTTGTCGAGCGGCTGGTCGTCCGTCGGCTGGTGGTCCGGCGGCTGGTGGTCCGGCGGCTGGTTTTCCGAGGTGAGCTCGTCGCCAACGATGACGCGGGGGCCCGATCCCCACGAGAGGTAGCGCCACGACCAGTTGACGAGGACGATCACGCGGTTGCGAAAGCCGATCAGGTAGATGAGGTGGAGGCCAAGCCAGGCCAGCCACCCGGGAGTCCCCCGCACGATGAGGCCACTCGGGAACTGGGTGACGGCTGCCCGGCGACCGATGGTGGCCATGATGCCCTTGTCCTTGTAATGGAACGGGACGGTGGGGCGACCGCCGATCTGTCGCAGGATCTGGCGGGCCGCGTGCCGTCCGGACTGGATGGCGACCTGGGCCAGCTGCGGGCAGGTGCGATCGGCGTCGGCGCCGGGACCCCAGGGGACGGCGGCGGCGTCACCCACACCGAAGACGTGCGCACGGCCCGGCAGCGAGAGGTCGGCCTGCACGACGACTCGGCCGGCCTTGGCGGTGGGTGTGCCGAGCAGATCGGCCACCGTGCCCTCCACCGTCACGCCTCCGGCCCAGATGACGGTCCGGGTGGGGATCTTCTCGCCGTCCTCGAGCTCCACCCACGAGTCGGTGACGGCCTTGACCATGCGGCCGAGCCGGAGGTCGATGTCGCGTCCCGCCAACGTGCGCGCCGCGTACGCCGCCGCCGACTCCTTGAACGGGCTGAGTAGCCGGTCGAGGCCGTCGATGAGCAGGATGCGTACCGCGTTACGGTCGAAGCCGAAGCCGTCGTGGCGGACGGCGACGTCGAGCAGCTCGGCCAGCGCCCCCGACACCTCGACCCCGGTGGGGCCGCCGCCGATTACCGCGAAGGTCAGCTCGCCGTCGTCGATGCTGTCCGAGTTCCTGTCCGCCGTCTCCAAGCGGCGGAGGATGTGATCACGGAGGTGGCGAGCGTCGGTGAGCGTGTAGAGCGGCAGGCTGTGCTCAGCGGCACCGGGGATGCCGAAGAACTTGGCCGTCGCACCGCTGGCCACGATGAGCGAGTCGAAGGCGAGCGTGTCGTCAGTGCCCACCTGCACCTGACCCTTCTCCCAGTCGACCCCGGTCACCATGCCGAAGTGGAAGTGGACATTGCTGGCTCGGCCGAAGATGGCTCGGACCGGGTACGCGACATCGCCGGTGTCGAGCCCGGCGGTGGCGACCTCGTAGAGCAGCGGCTGAAAGGTGTGGAAGTTGTGCTGGTCGACGATGGTGACGTCGACCGGCTGACCGATCAAGGTCCGGGCGGCGGACAGCCCGCCGAATCCCGCGCCCACGATCACCACGCGGTGCACCGGCCCATGCTCGCACAACGGCCGGGACCTCCTGCCTGCCGCCGAAGGCACGGCCGACCCGGGGTCGAGGCTCCCCGGATCTGTGACACCGGCTCGGTACCCTGGCCCGCGGGCCGACGATGGCCGCTGAGGAGGTCGCACCATGGCAATCGGACTCGCGCTCGGTCTCCTGGTCGGAGCCGCTTTCGGGGTAGTCATTGGCCTATGGGCCCGTGCCTCGCAGACGGCGGCGTCTCGGGCGGCGGAGGCGCGGCTGGCGGATGCCGCCAACCGGAGCCTGTGCTTGGCGGCCGAGGCGGACAGCCTCCGCGGCGAGCTCGCGGGTGAGCGCGCCCGTCTGGCCACCGCCGAGCAGGATCTGGTCCGGTTGCGCGTCGAGCTCGACCACGAGCGGCGGGCGGGCGAGGAGCGCACGGCCGATCTCGAGGCCATGCGCGAACAGCTGGCCGGCGAGTTCGCCCGCCTGTCGCGGGACGCGCTGCAGCAGAACAACAGCCAGTTCCTCGAGCTGGCCGAGTCGCGGCTCAAGGAGAGCCGGCAGGCGGCCGACGGCGAGCTGGCTCGCCGACAGGAGTCCTTCGAACAGCTGCTCAAGCCGCTCGGCATCCAGCTCGGCCGCTATGAGGAGAGCGCCCAACGCCTCGAGGTGGAACGGCAGAGGGCCTACACCAGCCTGACCGAGCAGATGGAGCGCCTCTCCACATCGCACGACCAACTGCAGCGCGAGACCCGCAATCTGGTCACGGCTCTCCGATCTCCGCAGACCCGGGGCCGTTGGGGCGAGATGCAACTGCGCCGCGTCGTGGAGATGGCCGGCATGATCGAGCACTGTGACTTCGACGAGCAGGTGACGACGGATGGTGACTCCGGACGACTCCGACCGGACGTGGTGATCCACCTGCCGGGGGCGAAGAATGTCGCTGTCGACGCCAAGGTCCCGTTGCAGGCGTTCCTCGACGCCAACGACGCCGACGACGAGGTCGAGCGTCGAGCTCACCTGGCTGCTCACGGTCGGCAGGTCAAGGCGCATATCGACGGCTTGGCCAAAAAGGAGTACTGGAAGCGGATCGATCCCTCCCCCGAGTTCGTGGTGGCCTTCATCCCCGGTGACTCGTTGCTCACCGCCGCGCTCGAACAGGAGCCGGGGCTCATGGAGTACGCCGTGGCCAACAACGTGTTGTTGGCCACACCCACGTCGCTGATCGCCCTGCTGCGGGCCGTGGCCTACGGCTGGCAACAGGACGCCCTGGCCGAGAACGCCCGCGAGGTACAGCGCAGCGGCAGCGAGCTCTACCAGCGGCTGTGCGTCCTGGCCGACCACGTGGCCGGTGTGGGCAAGGGGTTGTCGGGGGCGGTGTCCGCCTACAACAAGGCCGTCGGCTCGCTCGAGGGCCGGGTCCTCGTCACCGCCCGGCGGATGGCCGACATGGGCGTGGTCGGGAGCGCCGGAAAGACGCTCGCCTGCCCGCCGACGGTCGATACCGTCCCCCGCGCTCTGCAGTCAGCGGATCTCGTCGGAGAATTGCCGATGCTGGCGCTCGAGGATCCCATCGACATGATCACCGAGGGTGTCGACTTCGACACCCGTTGTCCTACGTAGCCGCAGCCCGGAGTGCACGGCCTGGCCCGCATGGGCGCTCACCGGAGCATTCCCAAAGGTGCTGGTCAGACAGCGCAATCGGCGGTTGCATCTTGGTCGGATCGAGCCCTCATATCCACCTGTTCTTAGGTGTTTCCAAGGGAAAATGATTACGATGCCCCTTGCCTCCGCCCCGGTACGGGAACCCGGTGGTCGCGAGATCGTCGATTCGACTGGAGGGTGAGACGTGAACATTCTGGTCCTCGGAGGTGATGGGTACCTCGGTTGGCCAACGGCCTTGTACCTCTCGCGACGCGGACACCGGGTCGGTGTCGTCGACAACTTTGCCCGCCGGGGATACGACTTCGAGATGGGGGTCGAGAGCCTGGTCCCCATCGTGAGCCTTCAGCAGCGCGTCCGCCGTTGGAAGGACCTTTCCGACCTCACCATGGATGTCTACGTGGGCGATCTCACGGACGCGACCTTCGTGCAGGACACGATCGCCTCCTTCCGTCCCGACGCAGTGGTTCACTTCGCCGAGCAGCGGTCGGCTCCATACTCGATGATCGACCGCGCGCACGCCGTCTACTCACAGGTCAACAACGTCGTCGGCACGCTCAATCTCCTCTACGCCATCGCCGAGCAGAACCGGGACATCCACCTGGTGAAGCTCGGGACCATGGGGGAGTACGGCACGCCCAACATCGACATCGAAGAGGGCTACATCGAGATCAACCATCGTGGCCGTACCGACGTGCTCCCGTACCCGAAGCAACCGGGCTCCTTCTACCACCTGTCCAAGGTGCACGACAGCCACAACATCATGTTCGCCTGTCGCATCTGGGACCTCCGTGCCACCGACCTCAACCAGGGGATCGTGTACGGGCATTCGACCGAGGAGACCGACCTGCACCCGGAACTGGCTACCCGGTTCGACTACGACGGGGTGTTCGGAACGGTGCTCAACCGGTTCTGTGTGCAAGCCGTGATGGGTCATCCGCTCACCGTGTACGGCCAAGGCGGTCAGACCCGGGGCATGCTCAACATCCTCGACACGCTCGCCTGTGTGGAGCTGGCCCTCCATACCCCGGCCGAGCGAGGTGAGTTCCGGGTCTTCAACCAGTTCACCGAGTCGTACTCGGTGGGCCAGCTGGCGGACCTGGTGGTCGAGGAGTTCGAGGGCGACGCGGTCATCGAGCACTGTGACGATCCGCGGGTGGAGAAGCAGGAGCACTACTACCGGGCGGCACACACCAAGCTGCTCGACCTGGGCTTGGTTCCTCATCTGCTCTCGTCATCGGTGCTGAAGTCCATGTTGGCTGTTTGCGAGCACCACAAGCGCAACGTCAACGTCGAGGCCATCCTGCCCACCGTCGAGTGGCAGGCCACCTCCAGCACCCTGCCCACCTCGGGGTCGAGCTTCAGCGAGCCGCTCGACACGTCGGTCGTCTGAACTGATCTCTGGCGTCGGGCCGATGAGGGGCTGCCCCCCAGGTCCGGCCGACTGACCACTCCCTGAATCTCGCACTGACCACGTCGGCGCCGTCGGGCCGCGCCGCCACGTCGGTATGGCGCGAACCGACTGGCCGCCCAAGTCCCTCGCCCCCGGGTCCCTCCTGGTCGCGGCGGTAACGTCGTCGGAATGTTGCGCCCCGGCGGCCGCCGTCGACGCCGTCGGCCGTCCGGGCTCCGCCATGCCTTTCGCTGGTTGCCGCTCGCGCTGGTGGCCGCCGTCGTCGTCGGTCTGCTCGTCGGCGCACTGGCCGACGTCGGGGCCCGATCCGCTTCGTACCGGGCGTCGACCGACCAGAGCTATGGGACGCTGGCCACGAGCGTCGTCCAGGCGTCGAACCGGACGGGTGCTGCCCTGGCCACGTTGATGGCCAAAGCGCCCACGGAGACCAACGGAGGGCTGCCGTTCACCGCTCGAGCCCAGCTCGAGCAGGGGCTCGACGAGGCGGTCAGCGCGACCAGCGCGCAGTCGGCGCAGGCCCAGGCCATCGCCACCCCCACACCGTCCGGCACGATGGCCGTCCAGTTTTCGGCCGTTATGGGGGAACGGGCATCCGCCACCGAGCATCTGCGCTCGACCATCGACCAGCTGCTGGGCATGACTCCGTTGCCGGTGGCCGGCGCCCCGGTGTCGACCGTGGCCCCGCCCAATGGTCCACTCCTCTCGCCCACGACAGCCTCGGTCGCCATGGGGGCGGCCGGAGCGACGTTCGAGCAGGCCGATGCGCGCTACCGCGGCTTGTTGGCCGACATCCGACGCCACCGCTACCACCTCTCGCTACCGAATTCGGTGTGGGTGCCGGCGCCTCAATCGGCCGCACCGCTCGGAGCGGTGCAACTCGACGCCACCGCCCCGGCCTTGGCCTCCTCGGTCGCCCTGCAGCCCTTCCATCACCTGGTGGTCACGGCCGCCGGCCTCGAGCCACCGGCCGTGCCCCCCAACCCCGGAGCGCCCAACGCCGCATCGGGAGTCATCGGCGTGTCCTGCGGCAACGCCCAGTCCATCCCACCGGGTGCGGCGCCGACCGTCCTGCCCCCCACGCCCACCCTCACGGTCAAGGCCACGGTGACCAACTGCGGGACGGTGGCCGAGTCGGATATTGCCGTGACGGCCACCGTGGCGCTCCTCGACCTGCCCGGCACGGCCCCACCGCCGCTCCGCGCCCGGGGCGGGGCCCAAAAGACGTCGGTCACTCTTCGATCGGGTGGTGCCACCGGCCTCGTCTTCGGTCCTTTCGCCGTGGCCAATGGCCACCGCTACGTCGTGACCGTATCCATCGCCATCCCGGTCGGGCAGCAGCTACAGCCGCAAGGTTCGACCCAGCAATTCCTGGTGCAGATCACCCGGTGACCGAGACCGTAACGAGGGTGACCGGTCTCGCCGGCAACCCGGTTCCGACTGGTCGAGGGTGAGGGTCACCGATCTAGGATTGGTGAAGCACCCCAGACGCAGGACGGGAGGGTAGAGGTCCGTGGCCGAGAGCATCACGATCACCGACAACCGCAGCGGTGAGTCCCTCGAGATCCCGATCGACAACGGCGGTGTCTCGGCCACCCAGTGGTCGAAGGTCCTCCCGGGGATCTGGTTCTACGATCCCGGCTTCGTCTCGACCGCCGCCTGCGAGAGCTCGATCACCTACCTCGACGGCGACTTGGGCATCCTTCGCTACCGCGGCTACCCCATCGAGCAACTGGCCGAGAAGTCGACCTACCTCGAGGTTGCCTATCTCCTGCTCTACGGCGAGCTGCCCACCGAGGCCCAGTTCGACGAGTGGCGCCACGAGATCACCAACCACACCTTCATCCACGAGAACGTCCGAAAGAGGTTCCTCGAGGGCTTCCACTACGACGCCCACCCCATGGGGATGCTGGTATCGGCGGTCGCCGCCCTGTCCACCTTCTACCTCGACGCCAAGGACATCTTCGACGCCGAATCCCGCAACAAGCAGATCATCCGCCTGATCGCCAAGATGCCGACCCTGGCGGCGGCCGCCCACCGGTTCAGCGTGGGCATGCCCTTCGTCTACCCCGACAACTCGCTGCCCTTCACCTCCAACTTCCTCTCGATGATGTGGAAGATCGCCGAGCCCCGTTTCGACGCCAACCCCATCCTGGCCCGAGCCCTCGACGTCCTCTTCATCCTCCACGCCGACCACGAGCAGAACTGCTCGACCACGGCCATGCGGGTGGTGGGCTCCTCGCACGCCGACCCCTACTCGGCCACCGCCGCCGCCGCCGCCGCTCTCTACGGCCCACGCCACGGTGGGGCCAACGAACAGGTCATCCGCATGCTCACGGAGATCGGCTCCATCGACAACGTCGAGCCCTTCATCGCCTCCGTGAAGGAGGGCTCGGCCGGTCGCCTGCAGGGATTCGGGCACCGGGTGTACAAGAGCTACGACCCGCGGGCCACGATCATCAAGAAGACGGCGGACGAGGTCTTCACCGTCACCGGCAAGAACCCGCTGCTCGACATCGCCCTCAAGCTCGAGGAGATCGCCCTTTCGGACGAGTACTTCACCTCGAGGAAGCTCTACCCCAACGTCGACTTCTACTCCGGCCTCATCTACCAGGCCATGGGTTTCCCGCTCGAGATGTTCCCGGTCCTCTTCGCCATCCCCCGGACGGCCGGGTGGCTCGCCCACTGGCAGGAGATGCTCGACCAGGACTCGAAGATCGCCCGTCCCCGCCAGCTCTACATCGGCGCCGAAAGTCGGGACTACACGACGATGGCCGCTCGCTGACCTTCAGCGAGCCCCACCTCGGGCGCCGGCACCGGTGCCGGTCAGCCGATCACCCGCATCAGGCCTTCCTGGACCATCGACACGACGAGATCACCGCGGCGGGTGAACATCAACCCGCGGGCGATCCCCCGGGCTCCGTAGGCCGACGGGCTGTCGGAGTCGAAGAGCAACCACTCGTCGGCTCGGAACGGCCGATGGAACCACATGCAGTGGTCCAGGCTCGCCCCCATGAAGTTCACGTCGTCCCATTTGACCTGGTGAGGCGCGAGCATGGAGTCGAAGAGGGACATGTCCGAGGCGTAAGTGGCGATGCAGGCGTGCAGGAGCGGATCGTCGGGAAGTGTCCCATCGGCCCGGATCCACAGTCGCTGCGTGGGCTCATGACTGGCATTCGGGGAGAAGGGGAGGCCGCCGATGAAGCGCTGGTCGATGGGATGGGGGCGTTCGAACCACCCTTCGAGCGCGTCGCGGTAGGGCTCGAGCTGGTCGGCCAGGCTCGGGAGGCTCTCGGGGTCGGGTGCCTCGGGCATGGGGAACTGGTGGCTGAGACCCGTCTCCTCCACGTGGAATGACGTCGACAGGTTGAAGATGGCCCGCCCGTGCTGGATGGCCACCACCCGTCGGGTGGTGAAGGAGCTCCCGTCCCGGATGCGGTCGACCTCGTAGAGGATCGGCGCGTTGGGATCGCCCGGCCGCAGGAAGTAGGCGTGCAGCGAATGGGGTCGCCGGTCGGGACCGATCGTTCGCCCCGCGGCCATGAGCGACTGAGCCGCCACCTGGCCGCCGAAGACCCGCTGACGGTCTTCGTCGGGGCTCAGGCCGCGGAAGATGTTGACCTCGATGGTCTCGAGGTCGAGTAGGTCGACGAGCAGGTCGAGGTCTTCGCTCACGTCTCCATCCTGTCAGTTTGGCCCCCGGTTCCCTGTGGAGGCGACGGGTGGGTTGTCGGAGGCCCGGCTCGCCCGGATACCGTGCACGGCGTGCCGGATTCCTTCCCCGACGGGTTCCTGTGGGGCACGGCCACGGCCGCCCACCAGATCGAAGGCGGGAACGTCAACAACGACTGGTGGGCCTTCGAGCATGCGCCGGGGTCGCTCTGCGCCGAGTCGAGCGGTGACGCCTGCGACTCGTTCAACCGCTACCCCGAGGACATCGACCTGGTCGCCGGCCTCGGTCTCGGGGCCTACCGGTTCTCGCTCGAGTGGAGCCGGATCGAGCCCGAGGAAGGGGAGTTCTCTCGGGTGGCCCTCGACCACTACCGGCGGATGGTGGCCACCTGTCTCGAACGGGGCCTCGCTCCGGTCGTCACCTTCCACCACTTCACTCATCCGCGCTGGCTGGCGGCCATGGGCACCTGGGAAGCACCGGAGGCTCCCGACCGCTTCGCCCGGTTCTGCGGGCGGACGACCGAGCATCTGGGCGACCTCCTTGGCATGGCGTGCACCCTGAACGAGCCGAACGTGGTGGCCACCATGGGCTGGCGCCACGGCCTGTTTCCACCGGGCGTGCGCGATCGGACACGTCGCGCCGCGGTCAACGAGGCGCTGGTCGCCGCCCACCGCAAGGGGTGCGAGGCCATTCGCTCTGGCCCCGGGGAGGCGCAGGTCGGGCTCACTCTGTCGATGACCGACTACCAGCTCGAGCCGGGCGGGGAGGCATGGGTCGAGCGGTTGCGCGGGCCATCCGAGGACGTGTTCCTCGACGCTACCGGGGGCGACGACTTCGTCGGCGTCCAGACCTACACGCGCATGCGGGTGGGCCCCGACGGGCCGCTCGGCCCCGAAGCGGGGGTTGCGGTGACCCAGATGGGCTACGAGTTCTGGCCCGCAGCGCTCGAGCACACCATCCGCCGGGCGGTCGACCGGACCCGAGGCGTGCCCATCTACGTCACCGAGAACGGCATCGGCACGGTCGACGACGCCCAGCGCATCGAGTACGTCACCCGGGCGCTCGACGGGGTGCGCCGCTGCCTCGAGGACGGCCTCGACGTCCGCGGCTACTTCTACTGGAGCCTGCTCGACAATTTCGAATGGGTGCTCGGCTATGTGCCGACGTTCGGCCTCGTCGAGGTGGACCGGACGACCTTCGAACGACGGCCCAAACGCAGCGCTGCCTTCTTGGGTGGTGTGGCTCGTGCCAACCGGCTGTGAATCGCCTCAATTCCCGCTGGGGCAGGCGCCGCCCGACCTGAGCGGGCATTTGGCCACGGCTAAGGTGGGGTCGATGGGGGGTCTGCGCCTTCGCCTCGTGCATGTGTGGGAACGCCGCCACACGCCCGAGGGGACAAAGCTGATTCGCTACTCGATGGTGTCAGTGGTCTCGACCATTGTCTCCTTCGTCGCTCTAGCGATCATCTTCGGCGTAGGGCACTGGTTCGGCGTCATCACGAGCACGGTGGTGGCCAACGTCATCGCCACCATCCCGTCCTATTACCTCAATCGCATGTGGGTGTGGGGCAAGGGTGGCCGTTCCCACCTGGTCAAGGAGGTCATCCCGTTCTGGGTGATGTCTGCGGCCGGCATCGTGGTCTCGATCGGGGGCGCGGCCGTCGCTCGCCACATCGGAGAGTCCTTCCACCTCAGCCACTTCGGGCTGACCATCGTGGTTCTGGCCGCCAACCTGATCTCGTTCGGCCTCTTCTGGGTGCTCAAGTTCATGCTCTACAACCGGCTCTTCCATGTGCACCCGGTGGAGGAGCTCGACGAGCTGGTCGAGGCGGCCTGAGCAGATCGGCCCTTTGGTCGTGATGCGCGGCGCTGGCGGTCAGTCGCGGAAGTTCTCGAACTGCAAGGGGATGCCGAAGTCCTCGGCCTTGCAGGCGGCGATGACAGCCTGGAGGTCGTCGCGCTTCTTGCCGTTGACCCGCAACTGGTCGCCTTGGGTCTGTGAGCTCACGCCCTTGAGGCCGAGGTCCTTGATGAACTTGTTGAGCTTCTTGGCATGGTCGGAAGAGATGCCGGCCCGGATGCCGAGTCGCTGGCGCGCCGCGCCTCGCGACGCCTCCTCGACCTGACCGACGTCGAAGGCCTTGAGCGAGACCTGGCGGCGGACGAGCTTCTCTTGGAGGACCTGGTAGAGGGCGCGGAGGCGGTCGGGCGTCGACGACTTGAGCAGGAGCTCCTTGTCGGTCATCTCGATCTCGGAATCGGTGCCCTTGAAGTCGAACCGGTTGGCCGCCTCGCGGTTGGCCTGGTCGACGGCGTTGCGAACCTCCTGGATGTCGACCTCGGAGACGATGTCGAAGGTGGGCATGTCGAAACAGTAGTGCCGGGCCCCGGGTAACCTTCGGGCCCGCGGGTCGGTGCCCGAGCGGCCAAAGGGAGCAGACTGTAAATCTGCCGGCTCAGCCTTCGAAGGTTCGAATCCTTCCCGGCCCACAAGTACAACCGCGGGATGTGCGCGTGGTCGGCGTCTCAGCCGCCATCGGCCGGCGCTGTCGACGTCAGCTGTCGGCGGCCCGGCGGATGGCGTCGACGTCGAGCTTGCCCATGCCGAGCATCGCCTTCATGGCTCGCTCGGCCCGCGCCGGGTCGGGATCTCCGAGAAGGGTGGGGAGCTCGTCGGGGACGATCTGCCAGGACAGGCCGAAGCGATCCTTGAGCCACCCGCACGGCCCCGGTTCTCCGTCGGCACCGAGCTCCTCCCAGAGCCGGTCGACTTCGCGCTGGGTCGGGCAGTGCACCTGGAAGGAGATGGCCTCGGTGAAGCCGCGGTGCTCGGGACCGCCGTTGAGGGCGAGGAAGGGCGTCCCGTCGAGCTCGAAGGCCACGCTCAGCACGGTGCCGGCCGGCCGAGGCCCGGTCTCGCCGTAGTGGGTGACGTCGGTGATGCGCGAATTGTCGAAGATCGACACGTAGAACTCGGCGGCGTCGTGGCCCTCGGTGTCGAACCACAGGCAGGGGGTGATGGCGGGCATGTCGGGCTCCTTTCGACGTGGACGCAGTCCACCGCGATCTGGCTGCACATGTGAGACGCCTGGCGTGGGCGAGAATGTTCGGGACGACGGCCCACCCTCTACCCGGCCCGAACCACTTCCCCAGGGAATTCCGAGGGGGGCGTACTTGCCGGGGGGCGGTCCATCGTTACAATGGCGTTACGGAATGACTGCGGTCATCGTCACGCGGCGAGGTCGGCGCCGGGGTGTCGGGGTGGGCACCCAGAGTCGATGGCCGGGGTAGAGCACGCGTTCGATCTGGGAGAAGCCCACTTCATGGTGTCCGAAGCCCCGCCCGCCGCACCCGCCGGCGGACCGACTTCCCCTCCGCAGCCCACTGGCCGCCGCCTCCGGTCCCTCGTGGCAACGGCGGCCGCCGACGGACCTCGCATCCTCGTCGAGGGCTGGCAGGTCTTGCGAGCTCAGTTCTCGCCCTCCGATCGTCTCCTCGGTGAGGGGACGGGGGTCGTCGATCCGGCCGAGCGGCGCAGCCTGGTGGTGCGCCCGGCCATCCTCGGGTTCGTGGCCGTCCTGGCCGTGGCCATCGGAGCGTCGCTGCCGAGCTCGCCGTTCAAGCTGGAGATGCCCGGTGTCTGGTTCTTCGGCGTGCCGTCAACGCCGGACGGGTCCAACTGGGGCGTCTACTTCACCCTGGCTGCCGTCTACGGGGGGTTGGTGCTCTTCGGGCGGGTGTGGTGGTGGATGACCCGGCTGTACCACAACCGCCCGGGCGTACCCGTGCGGCAGATGAAGTGGGTATTCGCCCTCTGGTCGCTGCCCATGCTGGTCATCGCCCCGCTGTTCAGCCGAGACGCCTACTCCTACGCCGCCCAGGGCGAGATGGTCAGCCACCACATCAGCCCCTACCTCTATGGGCCCAACCAGCTCGGCAACAACGCCTACACGTTGCCGGTCGACAAGCTGTGGGAGAACGCCCCCGCTCCTTACGGACCCTTGTTCTTGCAGCTCGACGGGTTCTTCGCCCGAATCACCATGCACAACGAGCTGGCCACCATCGTGCTCCTGCGCCTTTTGGCCTTCGTCGGCGTCATCCTCATCGCCGTCTGCGTGCCTCGTCTGGCCCGCCTCTACAAGCGGGACGGGGCCGAGCTGTTCACCCTCATGGTCCTCAACCCGGTCACCATCTTCCACTTCATCGGCGGCGCCCACAACGACGCCCTCATGCTCGGGCTGCTCGTCGCCGGGCTGACCATGGCCAAGGAGAAGCGTCCGGTCATCGCCGTAGTTCTCTGCGGGCTGGCCGCGGCCATCAAGGCACCGGCCGCCCTGGGCATCGTGTACGTGGGATGGAGCTGGCTCGGGCCGGAGGCCTCGGTACGCGACCGGATTCGACCGCTCGTCACCTCGTTGCTGATCGGGACCGGGGTGCTCGGCTTCTTCTCCTACGTGAGCGGGCTCGGCTGGGGCTGGGTCACCATCCTCGGCACGCCCGGTGCGGTGCGTTCGTGGACGGCACCGACTACCTCGCTGGCTCTCGCCATCACCGGGATGGCCCACGTCGCACACATCGGCGTCGGCCTCGGGGGAGTGCTCACCGGGACGCGGTTCGTGGGCCTGCTCATCGCCGGCGTGGCCGGGGTATGGCTGTTGTTCAACAGCGACCGGGTGGGCACCCTGAAGGCACTCGGCATCACCCTCCTCTTGATCGTGATCCTCGGCCCGGTGGTCCAGCCCTGGTACCTGTCGTGGGGGCTCATCCTGCTGGCGCCAGTGGCCCTCGGCCGGCTGCGCTCGACCATCATCGTTCTCTCGATGGTGACGGCCTTCCTCCAGCTGCCGGGTGGGTCCAGCCTGTTCAAGACGCTGATCACCGGTGACCCGCTGCTCATCGTCCTCACCCTGCTGTGGCTGCTCGTCGTCCTCACGGTGCCGCTCGCCGGCAATGACCAACCGTCATCCGTCGACCTGCCGGCCGACCAGGGGCGGGCTGCGCTGGTCGGCTCCTGAGAGTGGGGTGACCGGCGGCCGACCGGCGGTCGTCGCCCGGCCCGGCCCGGCCCTTTAGACCAGGCGCTGCAGGACGGAGACGTCGAGCCAGCGGTTGAACTTGCGCCCGACCTCCCGCTCGACCCCCACGAGCTCGAACCCGCAGGCCGTATGCAGGCCGATCGAGGCCGTGTTGTTCTCACCGATGCGGGCGATGATGCTGTGGAATCCGTGTCGCCCGGCCAGGCGGACGAGCTCCTCGAGGAGGGCTCGCCCGATGCCCTGGCCCCGATAGTCGACATGGACGTAGACCGAGTTCTCGACAGTGGTGGCGTAGGCGTGCTTGTCCCGGTAGGGGGAAAGGGCGGCGAACCCCACGGTCGTGGCGTCGACGGTGGCCACGATGGCCGGGTGGGGGCCCCGGTGTTCGGCCATCCATCGGGCTTGCTCGTCTTCGGTGCGGGGGACGAGATCGAAGGTGGCCGTCGAGCGCAGGACGGCCTCGTTGTAGATGTCGAGGATGGGCTCTGCGTCCGCCGGGCGGGCCACGCGCAGCTGCATCGGCCGATGGTAACCAGCCCACCCCAGGCGATCGGGGGCCGGACCACCGGGTAACATCGAGCGGCTGCTTGCTCGTCGAGCCGCACCGCCCCCTTAGCTCAGTCGGCAGAGCACAGCCATGGTAAGGCTGGTGTCGTCGGTTCGATTCCGACAGGGGGCTCACCGTGGCGGCGTAGCTCAGTTGGTCAGAGCACACGGCTCATAATCGTGGGGTCGCCGGTTCGAGTCCGGCCGCCGCTACCAGCCAGCGATAGAAATAGACAGGGACATCCCGGGACGAGGGCCCGGCCTGAGGAGGCGACATGGCAAGGACGAAGAACGAGAAGCGCGTCCAGGTGACCCTGGCCTGCGAGGTATGCAAGCGCCGCAACTACATCACCACCAAGAACAAGGTGAACGACCGCGAGCGCATCGAGATGAAGAAGTACTGCCGGTGGGACCGCCAGCACACCCTTCACAAGGAGACCCGCTGACCGATCGCTGGCCGCCCCGCCGCTGACCTGGACTTCGACCCCCGCCGCTTGGGACGGGCGAGACCCTCGGTGGTAGCCTGACTCACCGCCCCTGCGATTCGGCCGGCCGCCCGCCGGCCCGGCGTGTCGACAGAGGGCAGTAGCTCAACTGGCAGAGCATCGGTCTCCAAAACCGAAGGTTGGGGGTTCGAGTCCCTCCTGCCCTGCTCCCACCTCCGGTATCGGCCAAGGACGACTGGTGAACCGAGAACAGAAGCGACAGATGCAACGGGCGGGACAAGACCCCGAAGGGGTCGCCCCACCCCGGCGCAACGCTCCGCAGCCACGTCGGCCGCCCAAGCGGGAGCCGTTCCGGATCGGACAGTTCCTGCGGGAGGTACGATCAGAGTTGCGCCAGGTGGCCTGGCCGAACCGGGCCGAGGTCGTCAACTACACGACCGTGACCTTGGTCACCCTGCTCAGCCTGATGGTTTTGATCTTCGTGCTCAACTACGCCTTCGCCCACGGGGTGCTCTGGCTCTTCAACTCATGACCGACTTGACCGTGACCGATAACGAATCCAGTGGCCCGGCCGAGCCGGTCGGCAATACCGACGGCGCCGGTGGGTCCGACGCGCTTGCCCCGGCTGCCGAAGTCACCGAGGCCCCCGAGGCCCCCGAGGCCCCCGAGGCCACCGAGGAGCTTTCATCGCCAGAGGCAGAGCTCCCCGATGCCGAGACCGTGGTCGCCGCAACGGCAGCGGAAGCGGCCACCACGACTGGGGCGGCGGATCTGATCCAGCCGGAGGTCGCCGCCGAGGCGGCCGAGTCCGAGGCGGAGGACCTGCTCGACGAGATCGACGGGGACGATGACGAGGACGGGGACGAGCCCTTCGTCGTCAGCCCGTATGACCAGCCCGGCCGCTGGTACGTCGTGCACACCTACGCCGGCTACGAGAACAAGGTCAAGTCCAACCTCCACTCCCGGGCCGTCTCCATGAACATGGAGGACCGCATCTACGAGGTGGTCATCCCCATGGAGGACGTGGTCGAGTTCAAGGGAGGCAAGAAGGTCGTCGTCCAGAAGAAGGTGTTCCCCGGCTACCTGCTCTGCCGTTGCGAGCTCGATGACGACAGCTGGTCGGTCATCCGCAACACGCCGGGCGTGACCGGGTTCGTGGGACCGGGGACCAAGCCGACGCCGCTGTCCCGACGTGAGGTCGAGAGCATCCTCCAGGTCAAGGTCGAGGGCGTCGAGGCGCCGACCAAGCGCAGCCGCCCGCGGCTCGAGCACGAGGTGGGCGAGACGGTCAGGGTCAAGGAAGGGCCGTTCGCCGATTTCTCGGGCCAGATCGCCGAGATCAACGAGGACCAGCTCAAGCTCAAGGTGCTGGTCAACATCTTCGGCCGGGAGACGCCGGTCGAGCTCGAGTTCAGCCAAGTGGCGAAGCTCTGACTGTCGCACGCCTCCAGGAGACCCACTGATGCCCCCCAAGAAGAAGAAGATCGCTGCCATCGTCAAGATCCAGCTGCCTGCCGGCGGCGCCACGCCCGCGCCCCCGGTCGGGACGGCGCTCGGGCCCCATGGTGTCCAGACCATGGAATTCTGCAAGCAGTACAACGCCGCGACCGAGAACCAGCGGGGGTCCATCGTCCCCGTCGAGATCTCCATCTACGAGGACCGGACCTTCTCTTTCATCCTGAAGACGCCGCCGGCGGCGGCCTTGCTGCGCGAGGCGGCCGGGCTGGAGAAGGGGGCCGCCACCACCGGGCGCGAGCAAGTGGGGACGGTGACCGACGCCCAGATCGCCCAGATCGCCACGGTCAAGCTGCCCGATCTCAACACCGACGATCTCGAGGCGGCCAAGAAGCAGGTGGCCGGGACGGCCCGGTCGATGGGCATCGCCGTCTCCGGCTGAGCCGGCCACCGCCCACGCCGACGCACAACCGGCACAACACCGACGAAAACGGAGAGCGAGACATGTCCCCTGTGAAAGGGAAGAAGTACACGGCGAGCCTCGAGGCCATCGACCGCCAGCACCAGTACACGCCAGGAGAGGCGGTTGACCTGGTGAAGACGACGGCCAAGGCCGGCTTCGACGAGACGGTGGAAGTGGCCCTACGGCTCGGTGTCGACCCCCGCAAGGCCGACCAGATCGTGCGGGGCACGCTCTCCCTCCCGGCGGGCACGGGCAGGACGGCACGGGTGGCGGTGTTCGCGGCCGGCGAGAAGGCGAATGAGGCCCGGGCGGCGGGCGCCGATGTGGTCGGGGCCGATGACCTGGTGGCCCGGGTGCGAGATGAGGGCTTCCTCGACTTCGACGTGGCCATCGCCACCCCGGACCTCATGGGTCAGGTCGGAGCCCTCGGCCGGATCCTCGGCCCACGTGGCCTCATGCCCAACCCCAAGACGGGAACGGTTACCGACGACGTCGAGCGGGCCGTGACCGACTTCAAGGGCGGAAGGGTCGAGTACCGGACCGACAAAGTGGGCAACATCCATCTCGGGATCGGCAAGGCCTCCTTCGACCGCAAGAAGCTGCTCGAGAACCTGCAGGCGGTGATGGACGAGATCCACCGGGCAAAGCCCGCCTCGGCCAAGGGTCGTTACGTGCGAGCGGTGACGCTGTCGACGACCATGGGCCCCGGCGTCCACGTCGACCCGCAGCTGGCCAGGTCGGCGACCGACGAGGAGCTGGCCGCCACCGCCTGACGAGCGCTGAGCCCGGGTCACCGGGAGCGCGCTAGAGTCGCGATCCTTCCGTACACGAATCAACCGCCGTAGAACTCCGGTGTGCCGGTCGCCCGGCACCGAAGGGACCAAAGGGTCCGCCTGACGAGGCGTTGCTGCAAGCCGTCGCTGGCAGCGTCGCGCGTGGGGTGTCTACGGCCCGGAACCGAGCTTCGGCTCGGTGGAGGAACCCATGGACAACCCGAGGCCCACCAAGGTTGCGGTGGTCGACGAGGTTCGCGACCGCCTGGCCGCGGCCGACGGGGCCGTGCTGACCGAGTACCGGGGCCTGACCGTGGGCGAACTGGCCGCCCTCCGCCGTGAGCTCACGGCCGCCGGCAGCGACTACAAGATCTACAAGAACACGCTGGTCCGCCTGGCGGTGGCCGACGGCCCCCAGTCCGAGTTGACCGACCTCCTGGTTGGCCCCACCGCCATCGCCTTTGTCCAGGGCGACGTGAGCGCGGTGGCCAAGGCCCTGCGCAATTTCTCTCGCGACAACCCCAGCCTGGTCATCAAGGGCGGGATGGTCGGCGACGGAGTGCTGAGCGCAGCCGACATTTCGGCCCTGGCCGCCCTCCCGCCCCGAGACACCCTGCTGGCCCAGTTCGCCGGTGCCCTCTCGGCCCCGCTCCAGCAGCTGGCCGGGCTGTTGCAGGCGCTGCCCCGCAACCTGGCCTATGGGTTGGCCGCCTTGGCCGACCAGCGTCGTGAGGCGGGTGAGGCCGGCGAGGCCGGCGAGGCCGCCGCGGCGGGCACGGATGGCGGGGTCGCGGAGGCCGCCCCCGAGGAAAGCGGAGCCGCCCCCGAAGCAACCGCCGCCGAGGTTTCCGACGATGCCGGCGAGTCGACCGAGACAGAAACGGCGAGCCCCGAGCCTGAAGTATCCGAGCCCGAGGACAGCGAGACCGCTGCGCCAGAGGGTGGCGAGTAGCGCCGGCGCCCGGACGATCGAGACAACACGACTACGACCAGGAAGGAACCACAACCACCATGCCAACCAAGAGCCTGACCAAGGACCAGATCATCGACGGCATCGCCGAGCTCACTGTGATCGAGCTCAGCGAGCTGCTGAAGGAGTTCGAGGACCGCTTCGGCGTGACCGCCGCCGCGCCAGTGGCAGTGGCCGCCGCTCCGGCCGGCGGCGGGGCCGACGCACCGGCCGCCGAGGAGGAGAAGAGCGAGTTCAACGTCGTCCTGACCTCCGCCGGTGACAAGAAGATCCAGGTCATCAAAGAGGTCCGTTCCCTCACCAGCCTGGGCCTGAAGGAGGCCAAGGACCTGGTCGAGAGCGCGCCGAAGCCGGTGCTCGAGAGGGTCAACAAAGAAGACGCCGACAAGGCGAAGGCCCAGCTCGAGGCAGCCGGAGGCACTGTCGAGCTCACCTAGAGCGTCCCTTCGGACTTTTTCGAAAGGACACGCTGCCCGAATACAAACCGATAGTCGGTTTGTATTCGGGCAGGACGACGAACCCGAAACTCAATATTGCGGAGTTCTCGCACGACCCTCGGCGATGGAGGGCGAACCGAGGGCCCGATCGGCGTGGCCACCCGAGCCCGAAGAGGCTCAGGAGTCCCAGGAAGGAAGGCCATCGTGACCGAGGCCGGCGAGTCCCCGCATCCTTGACGGGGACGGCCCGGTCCCTTACCCTGTCGTGGCCTGGATGGCCTCGGCCGTCCCTGGGTTGTATTGGATGGCGCTTCCGGTTATGATTGTTGGTTGCCGTGCCCAGCCCAGTCGCTCACTTCTGCCGTTTCGGCTGATTTGACGCGCCCTCCGACCTACTTTTCGACATCTTCGGCGGAAGTCGTCGACCCCTGCGGGCTCGACGAAGCGCCCTCCGCAGGCGCTCTTTGACGCTCAGTCGTCTTCGAAGTTCCACGCAGTACCCACAGTCCTCGTATCACCCGCAGTACCCGCAACACCGCAGTCCCGTCTTTGCCCCACTGGCCCGCTATCGGGAGGAGTAGGCCGTTGTCCCCTCGGTCCAACAGCCCGGAACGTTTTTCATTCGCCAACCTCGACGAGGCGCTGCCGCTACCTGATCTGGTGGCCATTCAGCGCGATTCGTTCCAGTGGTTTCTCGACCGCGGGCTGGCCGAGACGTTCGGCGACATCAGCCCCATCGAGGACTTCACCGGTCAGCTGAGCCTCGAACTCGAGTTCGATCCCACCGACCCCGACCTTCGCCCGCCCCCCAAGTTCTCGGTGGAGGAGTGCAAAGAGAAGGACATGACCTACGCCGCGCCGGTGTTCGTGCGGGCCCGGTTCATGAACGCGCAGACGGGCGAGATCAAAGAGCAGACAGTCTTCATGGGGGACTTTCCGGTGATGACGGACAAGGGGACCTTCATCGTCAACGGCACCGAGCGGGTGGTCGTCTCCCAGCTCGTCCGCTCCCCGGGGGTCATCTTCCAGCCCGGTCGTGATGCCAAGACCGTCTTCACCGGCACCATCCATCCCTACCGCGGCGAGTGGATCGAGTTCGACGTGGAGGCCAAGCCCTCGAAGGACGTGACGGCCGGGGCCAGGGTGGCCCGCAAGCGCCGGCTCTCGCTCTTCGTTCTGCTGCGCGCCCTCGGCTACGGCGAGGACGCCTTTCTCGAGCGCTTCGTCCGGCACTTCGACTTCCTCGAAGGCCAATGGGAGAAGGAGCAGAGCCTGGCCCCCACCCGGGAGGAGGCCCTGCTCGAGATCTACAAGCGGGCCCGCCCCGGCGAGCCGCTGTCGGTGGAGGCCGCCCGTCAGTACTTCGAGAACGCCTTCTTCAACCCGAAGCGTTACGACCTCACCCGGGTCGGCCGCTACAAGCTCAACCGCAAGCTCGGCCCCGAGATCGAGCGCATCTCTGAGCTGTTCAACATCGATCTCGAACGCCCACGGCCCAACCAGGGGGTGCTCAGCCCCTCGGAGATCCTGGCTTCGGCCACGTACATGCTGCATCTGGCCAAGCACATGGCCGACGGCGAGTCGGCCTACCGCATCGACGACCAGGACCATTTCGCCAACCGCCGCATCCGCTCGGTCGGCGAGCTGATCCAGAACCAGGTCCGGGTGGGCCTGTCCCGCATGGAGCGGGTGGTGCGCGAGCGCATGACCACCCAGGACGTCGAGGCCATCACGCCCCAGACGCTCATCAACATCCGGCCGGTGGTGGCCGCCGTCAAGGAATTCTTCGGGACCAGCCAGCTGAGCCAGTTCATGGACCAGAACAACCCGCTGTCGGGGCTGGCCCACAAGCGCCGTCTGTCGGCCCTCGGGCCGGGCGGCCTCTCCCGCGAGCGGGCCGGCTTCGAAGTCCGTGACGTGCACACCTCCCACTACGGCCGCATGTGCCCGATCGAGACGCCCGAGGGCCCGAACATCGGCCTCATCGGGTCCCTCGCCACGTACGCCCGGGTCAACGAGTACGGGTTCATCGAGACCCCGTACCGCAAGGTGGCCGACGGCAAGGTGAGCAAGGAGGTCCTCTATCTGGCTGCCGACGAGGAGGAGGAGCACGTCATCGCCCAGGCTTCGGCCGCCCTGGACGACAACGGCCGCTTCACGGAAGAGAAGGTGCTCGTCCGGCGCGGCCCACAGGGCACCGGCGTCCGGGTGGGGGTGGCCACGACTTCCTATGGCACCACCTCGGAGATCGACTTCGTCTCTCCCGCCGAGGTCGACCTCATGGACGTCTCCCCCAAGCAGATCGTGTCGGTGTCGACCGCGCTCATCCCCTTCGTCGAGCACGACGACGCCAACCGGGCCCTCATGGGCGCCAACATGCAGAAGCAGGCCGTGCCGCTCATCGTGCCCGAGGCCCCGTATATCGGGACCGGAGTCGAGGCCAGGGCGGCCCGCGATGCCGGCGACGTGATCCTCTCGGAAGGGGAGGGCACCATCACCGATCTCTCCGGCGACCAGATCACCGTGGAGTACCGGGCCGGGGTCAAGGACGAGGCGGGAAGGGTCCTCGGGACCAAGGTGTACCGACTGGCCAAGTTCCGCCGCTCGAACCAGAACACGGCCATCAACCAGAAGGCCATCGTGGAAGAGGGCCAGAAGGTGACGAAGGGTGACGTGCTGGCCGACGGGCCGGCCACCCACAACGGCGAGTTGGCCCTGGGCAAGAACCTGCTCGTCGCCTTCATGCCCTGGGAGGGCTTCAATTACGAGGACGCCATCATCCTCTCCGAGCGACTGGTGAAGGACGACGTCCTCACCTCCATCCACATCGAGGAGCACGAGGTCGACGCCCGCGACACCAAGCTGGGTGCCGAGGAGATCACCCGCGACATCCCCAACCTGTCGGAGGAGATCCTGGCCGACCTCGACGAGCGGGGCATCATCCGCATCGGGGCCGAAGTCGGAGCGGGCGACGTGCTGGTCGGCAAGGTCACCCCGAAGGGCGAGACCGAGCAGACGCCCGAGGAGCGGCTGCTCCGGGCCATCTTCGGCGAGAAGGCCCGTGAGGTGCGCGACACCTCCCTCAAGGTCCCCCACGGTGAGCAGGGAACGGTCATCGACGTGCGGGTCTTCTCCCGCGACGATCAACACGAGCTGCCCCCCGGGGTCGAGCAGCTGGTCCGCGTCTACGTGGCCCAGAAGCGCAAGATCTCCGAGGGCGACAAGCTGGCCGGTCGCCACGGCAACAAGGGCGTGATCTCGAAGATCCTCCCCGTGGAGGACATGCCCTTCCTGGCCGACGGCACCCCGGTCGACATCATCCTGAACCCCCTGGGCGTGCCCAGCCGGATGAACGTGGGCCAGGTGCTCGAGTCCCATCTCGGCTACGCCGCCCGCTGGGGGTGGGAGGGTGACTCCGAAAACGGCACCAGCCGAGCTCCGGTCACCGGTACCGAGACGAAGACCCGGCCGCGCACCGACCCGGCCGTGTGGGTGTCCACCCCGGTCTTCGACGGGGCCCACTGGGACGAGACGAAGGACGCCGGGCGCCACCCGACCATCAAGGAGCTATTCCGCAAGCTCAATCCGGACGGCGTCGACGGCACCGTCCAGGTGTCCGACGACGGCAAGGCCGTCCTCTGGAATGGGCGGACGGGTGAGCGCTACGACAATCCGGTGTCGGTGGGCTACGTCTACATCATGAAGCTCCACCACCTGGTGGACGACAAGATCCACGCCCGCTCCACCGGGCCTTACTCGATGATCACCCAGCAGCCCTTGGGCGGCAAGGCCCAGTTCGGCGGCCAGCGTTTCGGGGAGATGGAGGTCTGGGCCCTCGAGGCCTTCGGCGCCGCCTACGCCCTCCAGGAGCTGCTGACCATCAAGTCGGACGACGTGCTCGGCCGGGTGAAGGTCTACGAGGCCATCGTGAAGGGCGAGAATATCCCCGAGCCAGGCATCCCGGAGAGCTTCAAGGTGCTCATCAAGGAGATGCAGTCGCTGTGCCTCGACGTCGAGGTGCTGGCACCGGGCGGGGAGGAGATCGAGATGCGGGAGCTCGACGAGGACGTCTTCCGCACCGCTGAAGAACTCGGCATTGACATCAGCCGGCCCGAGCGTGGCTCGGACGAGGAGGATGCCCGACGTGCCGCGGAAAGGGGATTCTGATGCTCGACGTGAACGATTTCGACCAGCTGCGAATCGGGCTTGCCACTGCCGACTCGATCCGCGGGTGGTCGAACGGCGAGGTCAAGAAGCCGGAGACCATCAACTACCGCACCCTCCGCCCTGAGAAGGACGGCCTCTTCTGCGAGAAGATCTTCGGCCCGACCAAGGACTGGGAGTGCTACTGCGGCAAGTACAAGCGCGTGCGCTTCCGCGGGATCATCTGCGAGCGGTGCGGTGTCGAGGTCACCCGTTCGAAGGTCCGCCGCGAGCGGATGGGCCACATCGAGCTGGCCGCTCCCGTGGTCCACATCTGGTACCTGCGGGGCACCCGCAGCTGGCTGGCCTACCTGCTCATGGGCACCGAAGCCCGCGAGGAGCTCAAGGCCAAGCAGCTGGAGAAGGTCATCTACTTCGCCGCCAACCTGGTCACCTGGGTGGACGAGGCCAAGCGCCACGAGGACCTGCCCGAGCTCGAGTCCGAGCTGAGGGACGAGATCGCCAAGATCGAGAAAGACCGCGACCTCGACATCGACCGGCGGTTCAAGGCGCTCGAGACTGAGCTCGCCGACCTCGAGAAGGAGGGGGCGAAGGACGCCGAGATCAAGGCCCGCCAGCGCAACGCCGACAAGGAGATCGCCAGCGTCCGCGAGCGCTACCAGGACGACATCGAGCTCGCCCAGCGGGCCTTCGACGAGTTCAAGAGCCTGCACTCGCGCAAGATCCTCGAGGACGAGCTGCTCTGGCGCGAGCTGCGCATCCGCTACGAGGACTACTTCGAGGGTGGCATGGGCGCCGAGACCATCTCGCGGCTCATCGACCGCATCGACCTCGACACCGAGGAGACGAAGCTCCGGGAAATGATCGACGCCGCCGACGGGCGCAAGCCCCTCTCGGCTCAGCGCCGCCAGAAGGTCATCAAGCGGCTCAAGATCGTGACCGCCTTCAACCGCCGCGACGAGAACGGCCGGCGGATCAACGACCCCCGGGCCATGATCCTCGACTCGGTCCCGGTCATCCCCCCTGACCTGCGGCCCATGGTCCAGCTGGACGGTGGCCGGTTCGCCACCTCCGACCTGAACGACCTGTACCGCCGGGTCATCAACCGCAACAACCGGCTCAAGCGCCTGCTCGACCTCGGCGCGCCCGAGATCATCATCAACAACGAGAAGCGCATGCTCCAAGAGGCGGTCGACGCCCTGTTCGACAACGGCCGACGGGGCCGTCCGGTCACCGGTCCGGGCAACCGCCCGCTCAAGAGCCTCTCCGACATGCTGAAGGGCAAGCAGGGCCGGTTCCGCCAGAACCTGCTGGGCAAGCGGGTCGACTACTCGGGCCGCTCGGTCATCGTCATCGGCCCGACCCTGCAGCTCCACCAGTGCGGCCTGCCCAAGCTCATGGCCCTCGAGCTGTTCAAGCCCTTCGTCATGAAGCGGCTGGTCGACGCCGAGTACGCCCAGAACATCAAGTCGGCCAAGCGCATGGTGGAGCGTCGCCGGCCCCAGGTGTGGGACGTGCTCGAAGGCGTCATCAAGGAGCACCCGGTGTTGCTCAACCGGGCGCCCACCCTGCACCGCCTGGGTATCCAGGCCTTCGAGCCGGTGCTGGTCGAGGGCAAGGCCATCCAGGTCCACCCCTTGGTCTGCACCGCCTTCAACGCCGACTTCGACGGCGACCAGATGGCCGTGCACCTGCCGCTCTCGGCCGAGGCCCAGGCCGAGGCCCGGGTGCTGATGCTGTCGGCCAACAACATCCTCTCGCCGGCCACGGGACGGCCCATCACCGTGCCCACCCAGGACATGGTCTTCGGCATCTACTACCTGACCCTTGTCGTCGACGGGGCGAAGGGCGAGGGCCGGGCCTTCCGACACGCCTATGAGGTCGAGGCCGCCTTCGACGCCGGGGACATCGACCTGCAGGCCAAGATTTTCGTGCGGCCCGAGCCGGGCTCCGACCTGGCCCGTTCCATCCTGCTGGCCCTGGGGGCGGAGGTCGACGACGACGGCAGCCCGGTGGTCCCGACGAGCGACGGCCACGGCGAAGACGAGGTCGACGGCGCTCTTCCCACCGCCATCGAGACGACGCCCGGGCGCCTCTTCTTCAACGGCGCCCTGCCGGCCGGCTACCGCTACGTGAACGACATCGTGGGCAAGCGCAACACGCCCATCGGCGCCATCGTCGAGGAGGTGGCGGCCAACTTCACCAAGGCGGAGGTGGCGGCCAGCCTCGACCGAATCAAGGACCTGGGCTTCCGCTACGCCGCCCAGTCGGGCCTCACCATCTCGATCGACGACGTGCGCACGCCGCCGGACAAGCAGTCGATCCTGGACCGTTACGAGAAGGAGGCCGACAAGGCCGAGACTCAGTTCAAGCGGGGCATCATCACCGACGACGAGCGTCGCCAGAAGGAGATCGAGATCTGGACGTCGGCCAACTCCGAGGTGGGGAAGGCCATGGAGGCGTCCCTCTCCACCATCGCCTTCAACCCGCTCGACATGATGGTCGACTCCGGTGCCCGGGGGAACAGCCAGCAGATCCGGCAGATCGCCGGCATGAAGGGCCTGGTGTCGAACCCGCGGGGCGAGATGATCCCCCGGCCGATCAAGTCCTCCTTCCGGGAGGGCCTGTCCGTCCTCGAGTACTTCATCTCGACCCACGGCGCCCGCAAGGGCCTGGCCGACACCGCTCTGCGCACGGCCGACTCCGGGTACCTGACCCGCCGGCTCGTCGACGTGGCCCAGGAGCTCATCGTCCGTGAGGACGACTGCGGGTCGTCGCGGGGGATCTGGATCGAGGACGTCGTCCCGGACAGCCCGGGCACGCGCTCCTATCTCGAGACCCGCGCCTACGGCCGGGTGCTGGCCGAGCCGGTCACCTTGGCCGACAAGAGCAAGATCGACGCCGGCACCCTGCTCACCGAGGACCACGTCAACCAGCTGCGTGACGACCCCGGGGTTGCCCGGGTGCGGGTGCGCTCGGTGCTCACCTGCGAGGCCGAACAGGGCATCTGCTCCGCCTGCTACGGCCAGTCGCTGGCCACCGGCGGGATGATCGAGCTCGGCGAGGCGGTCGGCGTGATCGCCGCCCAGTCCATCGGCGAGCCGGGGACCCAGCTCACCATGCGGACCTTCCATACCGGCGGCATCGTGGGCGAGGACATCACCCACGGCCTGCCCCGGGTGGTCGAGCTCTTCGAGGCCCGCACCCCGAAGGGCGCGGCCGTCCTGGCCCGTCACTCGGGCGTGGTCCGCATCGACGAGGACGAGTCGGGGCGCCACATCACGGTGGTGGCCGACGACGGCGAGGAGCACACCATGCTCGTCGCCCCTCGCGCCCACCTCGAGGTCCAAGACGGCCAAGAGGTCAGTGCCGGCGACGCCCTCGTCGAGGGCCCGAAGGACCCGAAGGAGCTGCTCGAGGTCAAGGGCATCCGCGAGACCCAGCAGTACCTGGTCGAGGAGGTCCAGAAGGTCTACCGCGACCAGGGCGTGTCCATCCACGACAAGCACATCGAGCTCATCGTGCGCCAGATGCTGCGCCGGGTGCTGGTGGCCGAGCCGGGAGACGCCACCTTCCTGCCCGGCGAGCGGGTGGACTCGCGGGCCTACGCCGAGGTCAACCGCGAACTGGTCCAGGAGGGGAAGCGTCCGGCCGAGGGCCGGCCCGAGCTGATGGGCATCACCAAGGCCTCCCTCGCCACCGACAGCTGGCTGTCGGCCGCCTCGTTCCAGGAGACGACCCGGGTGCTCACCGAGGCCGCCATCGAAGGCCGCTCGGACCAGCTGTACGGGCTGAAGGAGAACATCATCATCGGCAAGCTCATCCCGGCCGGTTCGGGCATGGAGCGTTACCGGGACATCGAGGTCGACATGCCCGGCGCCGAGGCGCTCCCGTTCTGGGCGCTCGGCAGCGACGGCGATGCCGGCACCGAGGACCTGGCCGCCTGGCTGCGGGACACCGGTGGCGACTCGTCGCTCGGCGGGTTCAGCTCCGATATCGACGCCAGCTGGCTCGGGGCCGTACCGGCGGCCGACGACGGAGACGTGCTGGCGGCCCGGCCGGCCGAGGAGGGGACCATCGAAGCCGGCGCCTGAGCAGCCGGGCTCACGAGCGGCGCCGAGCCTGCGCCGGGCCTCCCGGCTCGGCCGGCCCGTACGCACGACGTGGGCGTCCTTGCCCGTAAGCTGGGGGTTGCCGTAGCATGGTCCGCCGTGCGGCCGGCGCCGTGTCGGTGAGTCCTGCGCACCGACCAGCCTGGCAACCGGATCACCGGTGGTGCACGGAGTGTCAGGCCTCTCGGTCGAGCGCTCCAGGCGCCGAGCATCCCGTAGTTCATCCCAGAGGAAACGCGTGCCCACGATCTCGCAGCTGGTCCGGAAGGGCCGGGCGACCAAGCAGACGAAGTCGAAGACCCCGGCGCTGCGAGGCGCGCCCCAGCGGCGGGGGGTGTGCACCCGCGTGTACACCCACACACCCAAGAAGCCCAACTCGGCGCTGCGCAAGGTAGCCCGAGTCCGCCTGACGAGCGGTCTCGAGGTCACGGCCTACATCCCCGGCGAGGGGCACAACCTCCAGGAGCACTCGATCGTCCTCGTCCGCGGCGGTCGGGTGAAGGACCTTCCCGGCGTTCGCTACAAGGTCATCCGCGGCACCCTCGACGCCTCCGGCGTGCGGGAGCGCAATCAGGCCCGAAGCCGTTACGGCGCCAAGAAGGAGTCCTGAGATGCCGCGCAAGGGCCCGGCCGCACGCCGGGAGCTGCTCCCCGACCCGGTGTACCACTCCGTGTTGGTGACCCAGGTGGTCAACAAGGTGCTGAGCCGGGGGAAGCGGACGCTGGCCGAGCAGATCGTCTACGACGCGCTGACCGACGTGGGCGAGAAGACGGGCAACGACCCGGTGTCGGTGCTCAAGAAGGCCGTGGAGAACACCCGCCCCGAAGTCGAGGTCCGGCCCCGCCGGGTGGGCGGCGCCACCTACCAGGTCCCCGTCGAGGTGCGACCACGCCGGGCCACCACCCTTTCCATCCGGTGGCTGGTCGGCTACGCCAAAGAGCGCCGGGAGAAGACGATGGCCGAACGCCTGTCCAACGAAATTCGGGACGCTGCCAACGGCATCGGGGCGGCGGCCAAGCGCCGCGAGGACCTGCACAAGATGGCCGAGTCCAACCGAGCCTTCGCCCACTACCGCTGGTAAGCGGCGGTGCGGCGCCCTGCGGGCGCCGGCGTGCCCTCCTACCGAGGACGGGCGACGGATCACCGGTATCCCCGTGCAACGGGACCGCAGCACACAGAATTCAAGAGCCGACCAACGAAGACCGACGAAGCAACGAGAGCCACAAAGCCAAGACGACCAACCAACAACAACGAACCCAACGAACCCAACACGACTGAAGAGCTGACCGACGATGGCTGTTGACACCGCCAAGAGAAACCACCCGCTGGACAAGACCCGCAACATCGGGATCATGGCCCATATCGACGCGGGCAAGACCACGACGACCGAGCGGATCCTCTATTACACGGGGAAGAACTACAAGATCGGCGAGGTCCACGAAGGCGCCGCCACCATGGACTGGATGGTCCAGGAGCAAGAGCGCGGCATCACCATCACCTCGGCCGCCACCACCGCCCAGTGGCACGACACCACCATCAACATCATCGACACCCCGGGCCACGTCGACTTCACCGTCGAGGTCGAGCGATCGCTGCGAGTGCTCGACGGGGCCGTCGCCGTCTTCGACGCCGTGGCCGGCGTCGAGCCCCAGACCGAGACGGTGTGGCGCCAAGCCGACAAGTACGGCGTCCCTCGCATCTGCTTCATCAACAAGATGGACCGCACCGGCGCGAACTTCGACCAAGCGGTGCAGATGATCCGCAACCGCCTCGACGCCCTCCCCGCCGTCACCCAGCTGCCCCTCGGAGTGGAGTCGGGCTTCAAGGGCGTCATCGACCTCGTCGCCATGAAGGCACTCGTCTGGGAAGACGGGATGGGCGAGGAGTGGACCGAGGAGGAGATCCCCGCCGAGATGGCCGAGTTGGCCGAGGGGGCGCGCCACCAGCTCATCGACGTGGTCTCCACCCACGACGACACCATCCTCGAGAAGTATCTCCACGACCACGAGATCACCGCCGAGGACCTCCGGCGAGGACTGCGCACGGTGACCCTGGGCGGCCACGCCGTGCCCGTCCTGTGCGGGTCGGCCTTCAAGAACAAGGGCGTTCAGCCCCTGCTCGACGCGGTGGTCGACTACCTGCCGAGTCCCCTCGACATCCCGCCGACCACCGGCCATCTCCCCCGCAAGGAGGACGAGGTGGTCGAGCGGCCGGCCGAGGACGACGCTCCCTTTGCCGCCCTGGCCTTCAAGATCATGACCGACCCCTATGTGGGCAAGCTCACCTACCTGCGCGTCTATTCGGGCACCCTCACCAAGGGCTCGGGCGTGCTCAACTCGACGAAGGACAGGAAGGAGCGGGTCGGGCGCATCCTCCAGATGCACGCCAACACGCGGGAGGACCTCGAAGCCATCTTCGCCGGGGACATCGTGGCCGTGGTCGGCCTCAAGCAGACCACCACCGGCGACACCCTGTGCGACCCGGGCTCCCCCGTGGTCCTCGAGTCGCTCACCTTCCCCGAGCCCGTCATCCACGTGGCCGTCGAGCCCAAGACCAAGGCGGACCAGGACAAGCTGGGCAAGGCCCTCTTCGCCCTGTCCGAGGAGGACCCGACCTTCCGGGTGGCGACGGACGAGGAGACGGGACAGACGGTCATCTCCGGGATGGGCGAGTTGCACCTCGAGGTCCTGGTCGACCGGATGCTGCGCGAGTTCAGCGTGGACGCCAACGTGGGCAAGCCGCAGGTGGCCTACCGTGAGACCATTCGCAAGAAGGTGGAGAAGGTCGAGTACCGCCACATCCGCCAGACCGGTGGCCGCGGCCAGTACGGGCACGTCGTCATCGACCTCGAGCCGAACCCGGGCAAGGGCTACGAGTTCGTGGACAAGATCTCCGGTGGAGTCATCCCCCGGGAGTACATCCCCTCGGTCGATGCCGGCATCCGGGAGTCGATGACCTCGGGCGTCCTGGCCGGCTATCCCACCGTCGACATCAAGGTGACCCTCACCTACGGGTCCTTCCACGACGTCGACTCCTCGGAGATGGCCTTCAAGATCGCCGGCTCGATGGCCTTCAAGAAGGCCGCCAACATGGCCAGCCCGGTCCTCCTCGAGCCGGTCATGGCCGTCGAGGTCATCACCCCCGAGGACTACATGGGCGACGTGATCGGCGACCTGTCGGCCCGCCGGGGCAAGGTCGAGGGGATGGAGCAGCGGGGGACGAGCCAGATCGTGCGAGCACAGGTACCGCTCTCCGACATGTTCGGCTACGCTACCGACCTGCGTTCTCGCACGCAGGGGCGGGCCACGTACTCGATGCAGTTCCATGCTTACAGCGAGGTTCCCGAGTCGATCGCCAAGGAGATCATCGCCAAGGCGCGCGGGGAGTAGGCGGACGGCCAGCACTCGGGCTGCGCCAGTCCGCTAGCGAGAACCGACACAGACGCAACCACCAGACAATCAACAGAGACACAGTGACGACGGCCATCGGCCGCCGTCGTGGCGGGCCCGAGGGGGTTCCGCCCGAGACCAGGGAGCATCGCCCCGACCATGGCCAAGAAGAAGTTCGAGCGCACCAAGCCCCACGTGAACGTGGGAACGATGGGCCACATCGACCACGGCAAGACGACCTTGACCGCGGCCATCACCAAGGTGCTGCACGACGCCGATCCGACGACGAACTACACCCCCTTCGAGGAGATCGATAAGGCCCCCGAAGAGAAGCAGCGGGGCATCACCATCACCATTGCCCACGTCGAGTACGAGACGGCCAATCGGCACTACGCACACGTCGACATGCCGGGCCACGCCGACTACATCAAGAACATGATCACGGGTGCGGCCCAGGTGGACGGGGCCATCCTCGTGGTCTCGGCCGCCGACGGGCCCATGCAACAGACCCGGGAGCACGTGCTGCTCGCCCGGCAGGTGGGCGTGCCCTACATCGTGGTCGCCCTCAACAAGTCCGACACCGTCGACGACGAGGAGCTGCTCGAGCTGGTCGAGCTCGAGATCCGCGAGCTGCTCGACTCCTACGAGTTCCCGGGCGACGACACGCCCATCGTGCGGGTCTCCGCCACCAAGGCCCTGGAGGGCGACCCCGAGTGGACGGGCAGGATCCTCGAGCTCATGGAGGCGGTCGATAGCTACATCCCCGAGCCCGAGCGCGACATCGAGAAGCCCTTCCTCATGTCGGTGGAAGACGTCATGTCCATCACCGGTCGCGGCACCGTGGTCACGGGCAAGATCGAGCAGGGCATCGTCAAGGTCGGCGACGAGGTCGAGGTCGTCGGCCTCCGACCCACCCAGAAGACCACCGTCACGGGTGTGGAGATGTTCCGCAAGCTGCTCGACCAGGGCCAGGCCGGTGACAACATCGGCGCGTTGCTGCGGGGCACGAAGAAGGAGGAGGTCGAGCGCGGGCAGGTCCTCTGCAAGCCGGGCTCGATCACCCCGCACACCAAGTTCGAGGCCGCCGTCTACGTCCTCAACAAGGACGAGGGTGGCCGACACAAGCCGTTCTTCACCAACTACCGGCCGCAGTTCTACTTCCGGACCACGGATGTGACCGGCACCATCTCCCTGCCCGAGGGCACCGAGATGGTCATGCCCGGGGACAACACCGACATGGTCGTCGAGCTGGGCAAGCCCATCGCCATGGACGAGGGCCTGCGCTTCGCCATCCGTGAGGGTGGCCGCACGGTTGCCTCCGGCCGGGTCGTAAAGATCCTCGAGTAGCGGCACCCGAACCGCCACCGACCGACCCGACAGCGAGAGGAACCCCACACATGGCCGACGGCCCTAGCCAGAAGATCCGGATCCGGCTCAAGGCCTATGACCACGAGATCCTCGACCAGTCGACGGAGAAGATCGTCCAGACGGTTCGTCGGACACAGGCCAAGGTGCTCGGGCCCGTGCCCCTGCCCACCGAGAAGCACCGCTACACCGTGGTGCGCTCGCCCCATAAGTACAAGGACAGCCGCGAGCACTTCGAGATGCGGGTGCACAAGCGGCTGGTCGACATCGTGGAGCACACGCCGAAGACGGTCGACTCGCTGCAGCGGCTCGACCTGCCGGCGGGGGTGGACATCGAGATCAAGATCCAGACCGTCTAGCCACCGGGCTCCCCTGGCCCGGCTTTCGGGCTCCGGCCTGGCGGTATATAGTGATCGGTCGGCTCGCGCGGGGGTCGGCCCGTAGAGCACCACACAGCAAGACGTGTCCGAGCGCCCGCAGGCCGCGGGGACCCCGGACCGCAACAGGCGAGCGCTCCGCTCGGTTCGTCCGGGCGGAGCGTCTGCGTGCCAGCCGGATTGGCACGGGAGAGCGCACCGCTCCGGCGGTCGCATCCAGGGCAGGACGAAGGAGAGGGGTCGGCGCGCACCAGCGCCCGGCCCGAGCAACGACAAGCGTGACGCACGGAAAGAGACGGAAGAGGCTCGAGTGGCCAGCAAGGCGATCGTGGGCGAGAAAGTGGGGATGACCCAGATCTGGGACGACCAGCACCGGTCGGTGCCGGTCACGGTCCTGCGCGTCTCCCCCGTCCGGGTCGTCCAGGTGAAGACCAGGGAGCAGGAAGGCTACGACGCCCTGCAGGTGACCTGGGGCCACCGACGGTCCTCCACCCTCAACAAGCCCCAGCGTGGCCACTACGACGCGGCCGGCGTCGATGCCGGCCGCCGCCTGGTCGAGCTGCGGATCGACGACACGTCGGCCTACGAGGTCGGCCAGGAGCTGACCGCCGAGATCATGCAAGCCGGCGAGCTGGTCGACGCCACCGCCGTGTCCAAGGGCAAGGGGTTCGCCGGCGCCATGAAGCGGCACAACTTCAAGGGCCAGGGCGCCTCCCACGGCAACCACAAGATGCACCGGGCGCCGGGCTCCATCGGGGCATGCGCCACGCCCTCGCGGGTGTTCAAGGGAACCAAGATGGCCGGCCGCATGGGGGCCCAGCAGGTGACCACCCTCAACCTCGAGATCGTCCAGTCCGACCCCGAGCGCCAGATCATCTTGGTCAAGGGGGCGGTGCCCGGGCCCCGGGGCGGGATGGTCGTCCTGCGCGACGCCGTCAAGGCGCCCCTCGTGAAAGGGGGTGGTAGCTCGTGACGGCCACCTCCGACGTGATCGAAACGGCCGACGCCGGTCCGGCCGCCACCCGGCGCCTGGCCCGCCCCGAGCCCGTCACCCGCATCGCCACCCGGCGCTCGATGGACGGCACCGAGCTCGGTGAGGTCGAGCTCGACCCCCAGATCTTCGGCATCGAGCCGAACGGAGCCGTCCTCCACCAGGTGGTGACGGCCCAGCTGGCCGCGGCCCGCGCTGGGACCCAGTCGACGAAGACACGGGCCGAGGTCAGGGGAGGCGGGGCCAAGCCCTACCGGCAGAAGGGGACGGGCCGGGCCCGGCAGGGCTCGACTCGGTCGCCGCAGTTCATCGGGGGCGGCGTGGCTCTCGGGCCCAAGCCGCGGTCCTACACCCAGAAGACGCCCAAGAAGATGGTGCGCCTGGCCTTGCACTCGGCCCTGTCCGACCGGGCCGTCTCTGGTCGGGTGGTGGTCATCGACGCCTGGTCCTTCGACGTGCCCCGGACCAAGGACGCCATCGCCGTGCTCGAGGCCCTCGGGATCCCGGGTCGTGTGCTCCTCGTTCTCGGCGACGGCGACGGCTACGCCGAGCGGTCCTTCGCCAACCTCCAAGAGGTGCGGTCGATCACCACCGGCGAGCTCACCGCCTACGAGGTGCTGGTCAACGACTGGATCGTGTTCACCGACGAGACGCTGCCGGGGACGGCCACCCCGGTGGCCACAACCGAGGCGGCGACCGAGACCGAGACCGATTCCGGGGCGGACGACGACACGGCGGACGACGACACCGACGACGACGCCGGGTCCGACGAGCCGGCGACGGAGGAGGAGGAGGAGTCATGACCGAGCCCCACCGCATCCTCATCCGGCCGGTCGTCTCGGAGAAGTCGTACTCGTTGATGGAGAACAACGTCTACGTGTTCGTGGTCGACCCGTCGGCCAACAAGATCGACGTACGCCGGGCTGTCGAGCAAGCGTTCAACGTGCGGGTGGACAAGGTGAACACCCTCAACCGCAAGGGCAAGACCCGGCACAACCGCCGCAGCAACACCGTGGGTCACCGCCCCGACATCAAGCGGGCCATCGTCACCCTCCACCAGGGTGACTCGATCGACCTCTTCGAAGGCTGAGGGGAGCGGAACCGACCATGCCACTGCGCGCACGCAAGCCGACCAGCGCCGGCCGCCGCTTCCAGACGGTGTCGGACTTCTCCGACATCACCCGCAGCCGCCCGGAGAAGTCGCTCATCGGGCCGAAGCCGTCCTCGGGTGGTCGCAACAGTTACGGGCGCAAGACGTCCCGCCACCGCGGCGGCGGTCACAAGCAGCAGTACCGCCAGGTCGACTTCCGCCGGAGCAAGGACGGGGTGCCGGCCAAGGTGGCCGCCATCGAGTACGACCCCAACCGCAACGCCCGTATCGCCTTGCTCCACTACGTCGACGGTGAGAAGCGCTACATCCTCGCCCCCTCCCAGGTGCGGGTGGGCGACCGCCTCCAGTCCGGCCAGGGGGCCGAGATCCGGGCGGGCAATGCCCTACCTCTTCGGTACATCCCGGTGGGCTCGGTCGTCCACTGTGTCGAGCTGCGCCCGGGGGGCGGCGGCAAGCTCGCCCGTGGCGCCGGGATGAGCGTCCAGGTGGTGGCCAAGGAGGGTGCCTTCGCCACCCTGCGGCTGCCGTCCACCGAGATGCGCCGGGTGGCCATCGACTGCCGGGCCACGCTCGGTGTGGTCGGGAACTCCGAGGCGGAGCTGATCAAGCAGGGCAAGGCCGGCCGCAACCGCTGGCGCGGCAAGCGTCCGCAGACCCGGGGTGTGGCCATGAACCCGGTCGACCACCCATTGGGCGGCGGCGAGGGCAAGAGCTCGGGCGGCCGCCACCCCGTCTCACCCTGGGGTCAGCCCGAGGGGCGCACCCGCGCCCGCGACAAGAAGTCCAACGCCATGATCGTCCGCCGCCGCCGCACTCGCGGGGCCCGTCGCTAGGGAAGACAGAGAGACCGATGCCCCGCAGCCTCAAGAAAGGACCGTTCGTGGACGACCACCTGCTGAAGAAGGTGGACGCCCTCAACGCCAGCGGCGAGAAGAAAGTCATCAAGACGTGGTCTCGTCGCTCGACCATCATCCCGGACATGGTCGGCCACACCATGGCCGTCCACGACGGGCGCAAGCACATCCCGGTATACGTGACCGAATCGATGGTCGGCCACAAGCTGGGCGAGTTCGCCCCGACCCGCACGTTCAAGTTCCACGCCGGCCAAGAGCGGGCCGGGAGGCGCTGACGTGCCCGGGGTCAAGACCAACGAGCGACCGGGGACGCGTGCCGTCCTGCGCCACAGCCGTGTCTCGGCGTACAAGGTCCGCCAGGTTCTCGACCTCATCCGCGGCCAGGACGTCGACCGGGCAGCCGAGACCTTGGCTCTGACCGAGCGCGAGGCGGCCCGGATCGTGGGCAAGCTGCTCCACTCGGCCGTGACCAACGCCGTCCACAACGACGGGCTCGACGCCGAGGACCTCTACGTGTCGGCCTGTTTCGCCGACGAGGGCGCCACCCTCAAGCGCTGGCGTCCGAGGGCGCGAGGCCGGGCCACCCGCATCCGCAAGCGGACTTCGCACGTGACCATCATCGTGAGCCGCATGCCGGACGAGCGCATCGCCCGCCGGCGGGCCCAGCGGGCGGCGGCCGGCTCGCAGCGGTCTCGTCGAGTGGCCGGCTCGCGTCGGCGCCAGGCCCGTGCCGAGGAGGCGACCACGACGGACCGCACCGAGGCGGAGGCTGAGCCCACGACCGCGGCCGACGAGCTCGAGGAGTTCGACGAGGGAGACGAGGGCGCCGACGTCGATGACCGGGTCGACGACGAGGACGTCACCGACGACGACACCGGCGACGAAGTCGACGATGAGGTCGACGACGAGGCGGACCATGACAGTGCCGGTGATGACGACGCCGGTGATGACGACGCCGGCGAACACGCCGACGCCGGCGACGAGGAGGACAGCTAGATGGGCCAGAAGGTCAACCCCTACGGGTTTCGACTCGGCGTCACCACGGACTGGAAGTCACGGTGGTTCGAGGAGCGCAATTACCAGGACTGCGTGGTCGAGGACTGGCAGATCCGCGACTACCTGATGTCCCAGCTCGAGTCGGCCGCGGTCAGCCGCATCGAGATCGAGCGCACCCGTGACCGCCTGCGGGTGGACATCCACACGGCCCGTCCCGGCATCGTGATCGGGCGCCGGGGAGCGGAGGCCGACCGCCTGAAGAAGCGCATCGAGGAGATCACCGGGCTGTCCAACCGCATCCAGCTCAACATCCAGGAGATCAAGCAACCCGAGCTCGACGCCGCCCTCATCGCCCAGGGGATCTGTGACCAGCTGGCCCGGCGGGTCGCATTCCGGCGGGCCATGAAGCGGTCAATCCAGACCGTCCAGAAGGCCGGCGCCCTCGGCGTCCGCGTCCAGTGCGCGGGACGGCTCGGCGGCTCGGAAATGTCCCGCAAGGAGTCCTACCGCGAGGGGCGTGTCCCCCTACATACACTCCGGGCCGACATCGACTACGGATTCCGCGAGGCCAAGACCACCTTCGGCCGCATCGGGGTCAAGGTCTGGATCTACAAGGGCGACATCCTCCCCTACAAGATCTCGATCGACGACAAGATTTCCCGCGAGGCGGCCATGGCCGTGGGGGAGACCTCAGGCCAGGGCGAGGCACCGCGTCGTCTCATCACCGCCGGCGGTGGGCGCCGCCGAGCCGAGCAGGGCGAGCCCGGCAGCGTGGTCCCCGCAGAAGATGATGGTGGCGAGGGTGGCGAGGGTGACGCCCAGGACCAGGAGGCGCTCTCCGACCGTCAGCCGGCCGACATCGTCGCCCCACCGGCCGAGCCCGACGAGCTCGAGCGCATGCTGTCCGAAGAAGAGGAGATCGAGCGGCGCACCCGCGAGCATCACGAGACGCCCCACTTCCGCAAGGAGGTGGACTGACATGCTCATGCCCCGCAAGGTCAAGCACCGCAAGCAACAGCGCGGTCGCCTGACTGGCGCGGCCAAGGGTGGCAGTGAGGTGACCTTCGGTGACTTCGGTATCCAGGCCATGGAGCCGGGCTGGCTCACCGCCCGCCAGATCGAAGCCGCTCGTATTGCCATGACCCGTCACGTCAAGCGAGGCGGCAAGATCTGGATCCGAGTCTTCCCCGACCGGCCAGTGACCCAGAAGCCGGCCGAGACCCGCATGGGCTCGGGCAAGGGCAACCCCGAACACTGGGTGGCCGTGGTCAAGCCCGGTCGCATCCTCTTCGAGCTGGCCGGGGTCGACACCGAGCTGGCCCGGGCGGCCATGGAGCGGGCCATCCAGAAGCTGCCCTTCAAGGCGCGCTTCGTCATCCGTCCCGGCACCCACGGCGTCCCGGAGATACAGATCTGATGGTTACCTCCACCGAGATCGCCGAGTACGACATCGAGGAGCTGGAGCGCCAGCTCAACGAGACCCGGCGTGAGTTGTTCAACCTCCGCTTCCAACTGGCTACCGGCCAGCTGGACAACCCGACCCGGCTCGGGGAGGTCAAGAAGGACATCGCCCGTATGCTCACCGAGCTGCGCAACCGCGAGATCGCCGAGGCCGAGGGGCTAGCCCTCGACCAGATGCCGGCCCATGTGGCCGCCGCCCGCCGCCGCAGCGAGGACGAGGCCCTCGGTCGTGAACGATCGACACCGGCCGAGCGCCGGGCCGCAGCCCGCGCCGCCGAGGAGGAGGCCGAAGCCGGCGACGCCGACGACGCCGACGGGGTCGACGACCTGGCCGATGCCGACGAGGACGGGAACGGCGACGACGGCGACGACGAGGAGATCGGCCGAGCCGACGACGACGGCATGGGCGAGGCCATCGGCGACCTCGAGCCCGATGACAATGACGACGAGGACGGGAGCAAGTGATGGCCGATGAGCAGCCGGTCGAATCGACCGACGCGACAGAGGCACCGGTGGCCGACCCGGCCGTTGCCGCCGAGCCGGAGGCAGAGACAGAGGCTGAGACCGAGGCTGAGGCAGAGGCCAAGCCGGCCGCGTCCAAGCCGGCGTCGACCGCCGCCGCCGTCGACGGGTCAGCCGGCCCCCGAGCCAACGCCCGCAAGGTGCGCGAGGGCCTGGTCGTCTCCGACCGCATGAACGAGACGGTGGTGGTGGCGGTCATCGAGCGGGTCCGCCACGCCCGTTACGGCAAGACCGTGCAGCGCACCAAGAAGCTTTACGTGCACAATGCCGACAACGCGGCCCACATCGGCGACCGGGTGCGGGTGGTCGAGACGCGGCCGCTGTCCAAGCTCAAGCGCTGGCGCCTGGCCGACATCCTGGAGCGTGCCCGGTGATCCAACAGGAGTCACGCCTTCGGGTGGCCGACAACTCCGGGGCCCGGGAGGTCCTCTGCATCAAGGTGCTCGGGGGCTCCCGTCGGCGTTACGCGTCCATCGGCGACATCTTCGTGGCCACGGTCAAGGACGCCCTCCCCGGGGCCGCCGTGAAGAAGGGCGACGTGGTCAAGTGCGTCGTCGTCCGCACCAAGAAGGAGAAGCGCCGCCCCGACGGCAGCTACATCCGCTTCGACGAGAACGCCGCCGTGCTCATCAACGACCAACAGCAACCGCGCGGGACCCGCATCTTCGGCCCGGTCGGCCGTGAGCTGCGGGACAAGCGCTTCATGCGGATCATCTCGCTCGCCCCGGAGGTGCTCTAGATGGCGAAAATGAAGATCAGAAAAGGTGACCGGGTCCAGGTCATATCGGGCAAGGACAAGGGCAAGCGGGCCGAGGTGTCCCGCGCCATCCCGTCCGAGGGCAAGGTCATCGTCGAGGGCGTGCACGTGAGCAAGCGCCACGCCAAGCCGACGCGCGCCACCATGCAGGGTGGCGTCATCGACAAGTTCCAGCCAGTGTCCGTCTCCTCGGTGGCCATCGTCTGCCCCAACTGCGGGCCGAGCCGGATCGGCATGCGGATCGACGAGCAGGGCCGCAAGCTGCGGGTCTGCCGGAAGTGCGGAGCGGACCTGTGACCACTGCCCCCACCCGCACCAAGCCCCGGCTGAAGGAGCGCTACGACTCGCAGCTGCGAGCCGAGCTGAAGGAGACGCTGGGTCTCGCCAACATCATGGAGATACCTCGCCTCGAGAAGATCGTCATCAACATGGGGGTGGGCAAGGCCACCCAACAGAAGTCGCTCATCGAGGGGGCCGTGCGCGACCTCGAGACCATTGCCGCCCAGAAGCCAATCGTCACTCGGGCCAAGAAGTCCATCGCCAACTTCAAGCTTCGCGAGGGCCAGGAAATCGGGGTCAAGGTCACCCTCCGGGGCGATCGGGCCTGGGAGTTCCTAGACCGTCTGCTGGCCATGGCCATCCCCCGGATCCGCGACTTCCGAGGCCTCTCGCCCAAGTCGTTCGACGGCCACGGCAACTACACGTTCGGCGTGACCGAGCAGCTCATCTTCCCCGAGGTCGACTACGACAGCATCGACACCACCCGGGGCATGGACATCACCATCGTCACCACCGCCCGCACCGACGAGCAGGCCCGCGCCTTCCTCGCTGCGTTCGGGTTTCCATTCCGACAGGAGAACCAATAGCACCATGGCGAAGAAGGCACTCATCGAGAAGCAGCAGCGCACACCCAAGTTCAAGGTCCGGGGCTACACCCGGTGCCGGCGGTGCGGACGGCCCAAGTCCGTCTACCGCAAGTTCGGGCTTTGCCGAATCTGCCTTCGGGTGATGGTGCACGCCGGCGAGGTTCCCGGCGTCACCAAGGCCAGCTGGTGAGGGGAGGCGGCCACCGATGACCATGACCGACCCCATTGCCGACATGCTGACTCGCATCCGCAACGCCAATGTCGCCCACTTCGAGACGGTGCGCATGCCCGGGTCGAAGCTCAAGGAGTCGCTGGCCAGCATCCTGGCGTCCGAGGGTTACATCGCCGGTTACCACGTGGGCGAGGAGCCGGGCAAGCCGGGCAAGACACTCGAGATCACCATGAAGTACACCCCTGAACGCGAGCGCACCATCTCCGGCATCAAGCGTGTCTCCAAGCCGGGGTTACGCATCTACGCCCGGGCGGACAAGATTCCGCGCGTGCTCGGTGGTCTCGGGGTGGCCGTGGTCTCCACTTCCAAAGGACTCATGACCGACCGCGAAGCGCGCCAGAAGCGCATGGGCGGGGAGGTGCTCTGCTATGTGTGGTGAGCGAGGTGGTCGCTGATGTCACGCATCGGACGCTCCCCCATTCCCGTGCCGAGCGGCGTGTCGGTCTCCTTCGGGGACCAGAACACGGTCACGGTAAAGGGCCCCCAGGGGGAGCTGGCCCGCAGCCTGCCAGCCATGATCACCGTGCGCCAGGACGGGGACATCTTGGTCGTCGAGCGCCCCGACGACCAGCGTCAGAACCGCGCCCTTCACGGCCTCACCCGCTCGCTCGTGGCCAACATGGTCTCAGGAGTGACCGAGGGGTTCAGCAAGGAGCTCGAGATCGTGGGGGTCGGGTACCGGGCCCAGGCGCGAGGGCCGAATTCCATCGAGCTCGCTCTCGGCTTCTCGCACTCGGTGCCGGTCACGGCGCCCGACGGCGTGACCTTCGAGGTGCCGACGCCCACTCGGATCGTGGTCCGGGGCATCGACAAGGAGAAGGTGGGCCAGGTAGCCGCCGACATCCGCAAGCTGCGCAAGCCCGAGCCCTACAAGGGCAAGGGCATCCGCTATTCCGGCGAGCGGGTCGTGCGCAAGGCCGGAAAGGCAGCCAAATAATGGGACGCACCGCACACAAGCTCGAGCTGCGCCGGCGGCGCCACGCCCGTGTCCGCCGGCGGGTGGTGGGCACGGCTGAGCGGCCGCGGCTGTCGGTCTTCCGCTCCAACAAGCACATCTCGGCCCAGCTCATCGACGACGCCAGCGGCCGCACGGTGGTCGCCGCCTCGTCGGTGGAAGAGTCGTTGCGCACGACCGGTGGGGCCAATGTGGAGGGGGCGAAGGCGGTCGGCGTCCTCGTCGCCAACCGGGCCAAAGAGGCCGGCATCGCCACCGTGGTCTTCGATCGGGGCGGGTTCGCCTACCACGGACGGGTGGCCGCCCTGGCCGACGCCGCCCGGGACAAAGGACTGGAGTTCTAGACATGGCTGGCAACGACATGCAGTTCGAGGAGCGGACCATCCGGGTCAACCGGGTGTCCAAGGTGGTGAAGGGCGGCCGCCGGTTCTCCTTCGCCGCTCTCATGGTGGTGGGCGATGGCAACGGCCGCGTCGGGCTCGGCTACGGCAAGGCCAAAGAGGCCGGTCTGGCCGTCCAGAAGGGCATCGAGGAGGCGCGCAAGAACATGTTCGACGTGCCCCTGGCCGGGTCGACCATCACCCACCCGGTGATGGGCGAGAGTGGCGCCGGCCGAGTGCTGCTCAAGCCGGCCGCTCCCGGGACAGGGGTGATCGCCGGCGGTGCGGCCCGAGCCATCCTCGAGATGGCCGGCATCCGCGACATCCTGGCCAAGTCGCTCGGCTCGTCCAATGGCATCAACGTGGCCCACGCCACCATCGCCGGGCTGAAGGACCTGAAGCGACCCGACGAGATCGCCCGGCTGCGGGGCAAGCCGGCCGATGAGATCGTGCCTCCGTCGGTGCTGCGCGCCTACCGCGAGCGCCGACGCGAGGGCGATGTGTTCACGGAGGTGAGCTGAGTGCCGCGCCGCACGCCGGCCAAGGACGACGTCACCTGGCTCAAGGTCACACAGGTGCGATCGGCCATCGGGACCAAGCCCAAGCACCGCGGGACGCTGCGAGCCCTCGGGCTGCGGGGGATCGGACGCACCAACGTGCTACCCGATCGCCCGGAGATCCGTGGGATGCTGGCCCGCGTCCCGCACCTGGTCGACGTGACCCCGGCCACCGAGCCCGAGAAAGGCTGATCCAGCGATGAAGGTCCACGACCTCCGACCCCCCCGGGGTTCGACCAAGCCCCGGCGCCGTGTCGGGCGCGGCATCGGCGGCAAGGGCGGCAAGACCGCAGGCCGGGGATCGAAGGGCCAGGGTGCCCGCGACACCATCCCGATGGGGTTCGAAGGCGGGCAGTTGCAGCTCATGCAACGTATCCCCAAGCTCCGGGGGTTCAAGAACCCCTTCCGGGTCGAGTACACCCCGGTCAACCTGTCCGCCCTCGAGCAGCTCGAGGACAACGTCGTCGACATCGACGGATACGCCAAGAATGGGCTGGCCAAGCGGGGCGAACTGGTCAAAGTGCTGGGTGGAGGGACGCTGACGAAGGCCCTCACCGTGCATGCGCACGCCTTTTCCAAGACGGCCGAAGCGGGCATCCGTGGCGCCGGCGGAACGACGGTTGTCGTGCCGCCACCCTTCGGTGGCGGGCGCCCGCCGGCCAAGGGCAACGCCCTCACCAACCGGTAGCATCGGCAGCCTCCGCGGCGTCGAGGAGACCCATGCTCGCCAGCCTGGCCAACATCTTCCGGATCCCCGACCTCCGCAAGAAGGTCCTGTTCACCCTTACCATCATCGCCCTCTATCAGTTCGGCGCCAACGTGCCGGTGCCGTTCGTCAACTTCACCAAGGTGGCTCAGCTCACGGCGGCGGCGAAATCCTCGGGCGTTCTCGGCTTCCTCAACCTCTTCTCCGGCGGGGCGCTGACCCGGATGGCCGTCTTCGGCCTCGGGATCATGCCGTACATCACCTCGAGCATCATCATCCAGCTGCTGGCCACGGTGATCCCCAAGCTCGAGGAGTGGCGCGACCAGGGGGCGATCGGGCAGAAGAAGCTGACCCAGACGACCCGCTACCTCACCGTCGCTCTCGCCCTCATGCAGTCGACCGGGCTCGTCTACCTGTTCCACAAGGGTGGTGGCGGCCTGTTCGGCTCGAACACGACGCCGGACCTCATCCTCAACTACTCGCTGTGGCGGGCGGCTTTCATCGTCATGACCCTGACCGCCGGGACGGCCTTCGTCATGTGGCTAGCCGAGCTCATCACCCAGCGGGGCATCGGCCAGGGGATGTCCATCCTCATCTTCGCCAACGTGGTGGCCGGCATCCCGAACGGCATGAACATCGTCCTCCAAGAGGGAGGCCGGCTCCGCTTCGGGGTCATCCTCTTCGTCTCGCTGGTCCTGCTCGTGACCATCGTCTTCGTGGACCAAGGCCAGCGGAGGATCCCGGTCACATTCGCCAAGCGAGTGGTGGGACGGAAGATGTACGGGGGATCGAGCACCTACATCCCGCTCAAGGTCAACCAGTCGGGCGTGATCCCGATCATCTTCGCCAGCTCGGTGCTCTACATCCCGATTCTCTTGTCGAACGTGATCCCGTCGTCCACCTTCCGGCTCTGGGTCAACAACAACGTGACGCCGACCAGCCTCTTCTACATCTTCGTGTACTTCTTCTTCATCCTGCTCTTCACCTTCTTCTATGTGTACGTGGCCTTCGACCCCCACCAGCAGGCCGACATCATCCGAAAACAGGGTGGCTACATCCCGGGCATCCGGCCCGGGCCGCCCACCGAGCGCTATCTCGCCCACATCCTCAACCGGATCACCTGGCCGGGTGCCTTGTTCCTCGGCGGGGTGGCTGTCGTGCCGTCGCTGCTCATGTCCGCCTGGCACATCACCGGCTACCCCTACTTCGGGACCACCCTGCTCATTGCCACCGGTGTGGCCCTCGAGACCATGAAGCAGATCGACAGTCAGCTCATGATGCGGAACTACGAGGGCTTTCTCAAGTAGGTGGTACCAGGAGCGAGGCTCGTCGTCCTCGGCAAGCAAGGGGCGGGGAAGGGCACCCAGTGCGTGCGCCTGTCGCACCATTACGTCGTTCCCCACGTCTCGACCGGGGACATGCTGCGGGCTGCCGTCAAGGAGGGGACGGCCCTCGGTGAGAAGGCCAAGGACATCATGGATCGAGGTGAGCTGTTGGGCGACGACCTGATCATGGAGATGGTGACCGAGCGACTCCAGGAGAGCGACGTCCGGGCCCGAGGGTTCGTGCTCGACGGCTGCCCGCGCACGGTGGGCCAGGCCGAGCGCTTGGCCAAGATCATCGGCCCCCTCGACCTCGACCTGGCCATCGACATCGAGATCGACACCAGGATCGTCCTGCGACGCCTGGCCGCCCGTCGGGTGTGTGTCGACTGCGGGGCCAACTACTCGACGTCCAACCCCCCGCTCATCAACTGGAGTTGCGACGTCTGCGGCGGCGAGGTCATCCAGCGGGAGGACGACTCGGTAGAGGCCATCTCCCGCCGGCTCGAGCTCTACGAGCGCCAGACCGCCCCCCTCATCGCCTGGTACGAGGAGCGCAGCCAACTGGCCAAGGTGGCCGGCACCGGGACGCCCGACGCCGTCACCCGCCGGATGATCAGGGCCATCGAGCAGCGGCGGCAGAGGCAGGTGGGGCTATGAGGCGAAACCCGGGTGAGCTGGCCAAGATGCGCAAGGCCGGGCGGGTGGTGGCCGAGATCCACGAGGCCACCCGGGCCGTCATCAAGCCGGGGGCGACGACCATGGACATCGACCGGGTGGCCCGGGAGGTGCTGGCCCGCCGGGGGGCCGCCTCCAACTTCCTCAACTACCACGGCTTCCCGGCCACGGTGTGCACGTCGCCCAACTCCATGATCGTCCACGGCATCCCCGCCGACGACGTCGTCCTGGAGGAGGGGGACATCATCTCGGTCGACTGCGGGGCCATCGTCGAGGGCTACCACGGGGACGCCGCCTACACGGTGGGGGTGGGGGAGGTCTCCGATGAGGCCGTCCGCCTCATGGCCGCCACCGAGGCCAGCCTGGCCGCCGGCATCGAGCAGCTGCGGCCGGGCAACCGGCTCCACGAGGTCGGCCGGGCCGTCCAGGAGGTGGCCGAGGGGGCCGGCTTCTCGGTCGTGCGGGAGTACGTGGGCCACGGCATCGGCACGGCCATGCACGAGGAGCCCCAGGTCCCGAATTACTGGCCGGGGACGCCGGGTCCCACGCTCAAGTCGGGCATGGTCTTTGCCGTCGAGCCGATGGTCAACGCCGGCGGTCCGGGCACCCGCCTCCTCGACGACGGCTGGAGCGTGGTCACGGCCGACGGGAGGCTGTCGGCCCACTTCGAGCACACCATCGCGGTGACCGACGACGGCCCCGAAGTGTTCACCGTGCTCTGACCAGGGCGGACGGTGGCGGGCCCGGCGCCAAGTGGGGTGGCAATCGCCGCCCAGGCAGCTACAATGGTCTGCCGGTTGCCACGGCTGTGCGGTGGCGGCTGACCCCGCTCTCCGTGGCGCTCCTCTGGTGTGCCCCGTGGGCGACCCGCACGCCGCCGGCTCGTCCGGTGGACGGGCGCCGGTTCAGCCCCGGCTGAAGAACGAGATCGATCGAGGAGAATCACCTGCCCAAGCCCAAGGAAGACGCCATCGTGCTGGAAGGAACGGTGGTCGAACCCCTGCCCAACGCCATGTTCCGAGTCGAGCTGGAGAACGGCCACAAGGTTCTGGCCCACAGCTCGGGGAAGATGCGGATGCACCGCATTCGCATCCTGCCGGGCGACCGGGTGCAGGTGGAGATCACCCCCTACGACCTGGCTCGTGGGCGGATCACCTACCGCTACAAGTGAGGCGCAGGGCGGGGGCGGAGAGACGGCGGGCGTCGGGCCGGGATGGTCCGAAGGCAATGGCAGCAACCGCAGGAGAGAACAGGACGAGACGATGAAGGTGCGACCGAGCGTGAAGCCGATGTGCGAGAAGTGCAAGGTCATCCGCCGCAACCGGCGGATCCTTGTCATCTGCGAGAACCCGCGCCACAAGCAGCGCCAGGGTTGAGGACCGGCGGCGCCCCCATGACCTCGATCACCAATCAGTACCCAGGACCGAGCACAGGAAAGTAAAGGACCCCACGCATGGCCCGCATCTCCGGTGTGGACATCCCGCGCGAGAAGCGACTGGAGATCTCCCTCACCTACATCTTCGGCATCGGCCGCACTACCGCCCAGCGGGTGTGCGCCGCTACCAGCACGAGCCCCGACACGCGGGTGCGTGACCTCACCGACGAGGAGGTGACGCGTCTGCGCAACTACATCGACTCGAACCTGCAGGTTGAGGGAGACCTCCGCCGCGACGTCTCCCAGGACATCAAGCGCAAGATGGAGATCGGCTGCTACCAGGGCATCCGCCATCGCAAGGGCCTGCCCGTCCACGGCCAGCGAACCCACACCAACGCCCGGACCCGCAAGGGCCCGAAGAAGACGGTGGCCGGCAAGAAGAAGGTGCGCAAGTAGATGCCCAAGCCCACCAAGGCGGGCGGTGCCGCCCGTCGTCCCCGCAAGCGCGAGCGCAAGAACGTGAGCTTCGGGGTGGCCCACATCAAGAGCTCGTTCAACAACACCATCGTGACCATCTCCGATCCGGAGGGGAACGTGCTGGCCTGGGCGTCGGCCGGCAACGTGGGCTTCAAGGGATCGCGCAAGTCGACCCCCTTCGCCGCCCAGCTGGCCGCCGAGCAGTGCGCCCGCAAGGCCATGGAGCACGGCGTGCGCCGGGTCGACGTACTCGTCCGGGGCCCCGGCTCCGGTCGGGAGACGGCCATTCGGTCCCTCGCCGCTGCCGGCATCGAGGTGGCCGGCATCAAGGACGTGACCCCCATCCCGCACAACGGCTGCCGCCCCAAGAAGCGGCGCCGGGTCTAGGCGAAGGGGACTCGAGGAACCATGGCCCGCTACACCGGACCCGTTTGCCGGCTCTGCCGGCGTGAGCGCACCAAGCTCTTCTTGAAGGGCGAGCGCTGCTACTCCATGAAGTGCCCCGTCTCCGAGGCGGTCACCGACCGTCACAGCCGGGCCTATCCGCCAGGCGAGCACGGCCGCGACCGCATGCGCCAAGGCTCGGAGTACCTGGGGCAGCTGCGCGAGAAGCAGAAGGCCCGCCGCATCTACGGCCTGCTCGAGCGCCAGTTCCACAACCTCTACGTCGAGGCCAGCCGGGCCCCGGGCATCACCGGCGAGAACCTGCTGCGCATGCTGGAGCTGCGCCTCGACAACGTGACCTTCCGGACCGGTTGGGGCGCCAGCCGGGCCCAGGCCCGCCAGCTGGTACGGCACGGCCACGTGCTCGTCAACGGCAAGCGGGTGACCATCCCGAGCTACCGCCTACGGCAGGGTGACGTGGTCACCCTCAAGCCCTCGGCGCGGGAGATCTTCCACGTCCGCCGTAACATGGACACCCTCGACCGGCAGCTCCCGCCCTGGTTGGAGAGGGTGGGGGACCCCTTCGAGGTCAAGGTGTTCTCGCTCCCGCTGCGGGAGCACATCGACGAGCCTGTCCAGGAGCAGCTCATCGTGGAGCTCTACTCGAAGTAGCTCCTGGCCACACCGGCCCGGCGGCGCACGGTGCGCCCCGGACGGCCCGAGACGTTCGACCCCAGACCGACAACCGCACACCCGCACACCGCACTCGCACCGAGACGACTGCCCAACAGCCCGAGGAAGCAAGGATCGCCATGCTCATCATCCAGCGACCGACCGTCGAGACCGTCACCGAGGAGGAGGACAACCGGCAGCAGTTCGCCGTGGGCCCGCTCGATCCCGGCTTCGGCCACACCCTGGGGAACTCGCTGCGGCGCACGCTCCTCTCCTCCATCCCCGGCGCCGCCATCACCCAGGTCCGCTTCGATGAAGCCCTCCACGAGTTCACGACCCTGCCGGGGGTCAAAGAGGATGTGACCGACCTCATCCTCAACCTGAAGGACGTGCTCCTGCGGGTGCACGCCGACGAGCCGGTCACCGTCCGTATCGACAAGCGCGGCCCGGGCGACGTGACCGCCGGCGACCTGCAGGTCACCGCGGACGTCGAGGTGCTCAACCCGGCCCAGCACATCGCGTCGCTCAACTCCAAAGGACGCCTGGCCGTCGACCTCACCGTGGAGCGGGGCCGCGGCTACCTGTCGGCCGACAAGAACAAGCGCTCGAGCACCATCGGGGTCATCCCGGTCGACGCCATCTTCTCGCCCGTGCGGCGGGTGGCCTTCACCGTGGAGCCGGTCCGGGTCGAGCAGTCGACCGACTTCGACCGACTGGTCCTCGACATCGAGACCGACGGGTCCGTTTCCCCCCGCGAGGCCCTGGCCTCGGCCGGCGACACGCTGCGCACGCTGGTCGGCCTGGTGGCCGACCTCGAGGAAGAGCCCATGGGCCTCGAGCTCGGTGAGGTCGGCACGGTGGGCACCGGCTCACCCGACCTCGACTTGCGCATCGAGGACCTCGACTTGACCGAGCGCCCGCGCAACTGCCTCAAGCGGGCGCAGATCAACACCATCGGCGAGCTGGTCGACCGCACCCTCGACGACCTGCTCAACATCACCAACTTCGGCCAGAAGTCGCTCGACGAGGTGCTCCAGAAGCTCGACGAGCGCGGCCTCTCGCTGCGGGTCAAGGACTAAGGGGCGGGCTCGTGCTCGGCATCCCGAAGAAGGGCCGGCGGATGGGTGGGAGCGCCGCCCACCAGAAGGCCATGATGGGCAACCTGGTGGCGTCGTTGATCGCCGCCGAGTACCTGGTGACCACCGAGGCCAAGGCCAAGGCGCTGCGGCCGGTGGCCGAGAAGGTCATCACTGCGGCCGCCAAAGGTGGGGTCGCCCGTCAACGCCAGGTGGTGGCCCTGATCCGGGACAAGGACATGGCCCACCGGTTGTTCGAGGAGATCGGGCCTCGCTATGTCGACCGGCCCGGGGGCTACACCCGCATCCTCAAGCTCGGCCCGCGTCCGGGCGACAACGCCCCGATGGCCCGCATCGAACTGGTGTGAGCTCGCCCCCCGACGCCGGGGGGCCCGGCGCCGGGACCGTGCGGTGGCGCCTGCGGTTGGCCTACGACGGGACGGGGTTCCACGGCTTCGCCGACAATGACGGCACACGCACGGTGGCCGGGACGCTCAGCCAGGCCCTCGCCCGGGTGGCCCGGGCACCGGTCGCCCTCACCTGTGCCGGGCGCACCGACAGCGGCGTGCATGCCCTCGACCAGGTGGTCCACTTCGACCTGGCGGCCGAGGCCAGTGACCGGCTCGAGCCGGCGGCCCTGGTCCGGTCGTGCAACAGCCAGTTGGCGCCGGCCATCGTGGTGCGCGAGGCGCAGGTGGCCGAGCCCGGCTTTGACGCCCGTCGTTCAGCCCGCTCCCGCTGCTATCGCTACCTGGTGGTCAACGCCCCGGTGGCCGACCCCCTCCTCGCCCATCTGGCCTGGCACGTGAGCGATCCCCTCGACCTGCGAGCCATGGCCGCCGGGGCCGACGCCTTGATCGGCGAGCATGACTTCCGGGCCTTCTGCCGGCGGCCCCCGGGAACGGCCCCGGACGTGCCCCTCGTCCGCCGCGTCATTGACGCCCGCTGGTCGCGGCTCGGAGACCCGACCCGGCCGCCGAGCGGGGCGACCAATGACCCGGGCACCGCCCCGCCCCTCGCTCCCGCGGTCGGCGACCTCCTTTCCTTCGAGATCAAGGCCAACGCCTTCTGCCACCGGATGGTCCGCTCGCTGGTGGGCACCCTGGTCGACGTCGGGCGAGGCCGACGGCGGGCATCCGACGTGGTGTGGATCCTGCGCTCGTGCGACCGGAGCCAGGCCTCTCAACCGGCCCCGCCTCACGGATTGGCCCTGGTCGGGGTGCACTATTGACCGGAGCGCGTCCACGGGACGGTTTGCCGCCGGTGCCCCGGGACGCCTATTCTGTTGTGCCTGCCATTCGGGCTTCTCTGCCCGACAAGGCAGTCACCGAGGGGACCGCCGACCAGTCGGGACGCGCCGGCGTGCCCGGGGACGGGCACGACAGCCGACCGGCACGAACCCCGGGGCCGACCGAGCGGCCATCAGCAACCGAGGGCGACGATCGCCCACAGACGAAGGAACAAGAAGGAACATCGTGCGGACCTACTCACCGAAGCCCGACGAGGTCATCCACGCCTGGCACATCGTGGATGCCGACGGCCTCGTCCTGGGCCGCTTGGCCACGACGGTGGCCTCGGTGCTTCGCGGAAAGCACAAGCCCCAGTTCGCCCCCCATGCCGACGTCGGCGACCACGTGATCGTGGTCAACGCCGCCAAGGTGGTGCTGACGTCGGGCAAGGCCGACCAGAAGTTGGCCTACCGGCACAGCGGGTATCCGGGCGGGTTGACCGCCACCCGCTACCGGGACCTACTCGAGACCCGCCCCGAGGAAGTGGTGCGCAACGCCGTTCGCGGGATGCTGCCGAAGAACCGCCTGGGTCGCCACCTCGTGACCAAGCTCAAGGTCTATGCCGGGCCCGATCATCCGCACGAGGCCCAGTCGCCCACACCGCTCGAGATCCCCGGCGCCCGGCGCCGGGCCTCGGCCCGGAGCGGGGCATGAGCGCCGACGCGGCCACTACCGCTACCGCTACCGCCGCCGCCGCCGCCGCCACGACCACGACCACGACCGCCAAGACCACCACCACTGCCGCCGCCATACAGGCCACCGGCCGGCGCAAGGGTGCGGTGGCCCGGGTCCGTGTCCGTCCCGGGCAGGGGACAGTCACCGTCAACTCGCACACCTTCGAGAGCTACTTCACCTCCGCCACCCACCGCATGATCGTGACCGCGCCACTGCGCCTGACCGACAACGTGTCCTCGTGGGACATCGACGTGACCATCGCCGGCGGCGGGATCTCGGGTCAGGCGGGTGCCTTCCGGCTGGGCATCGCTCGAGCCCTGTGCGAGCTCAACCCCGAGCTTCGCCCGCAGCTGAAGAAGGCCGGCTTCCTCACCCGCGACGCCCGCGAGAAGGAGTCGAAGAAGTACGGCCTGAAGAAGGCTCGCAAGGCGCCCCAGTACTCCAAGCGGTAGCGCCGGTCGGACGGTCAGTGGCCCGAGCCAGGTTCGGCACCGATGGCGTACGGGGTGTCGCCAACGTCGACCTCACCCCCGAATTCGTCCTCGCCCTCGGGCGGGCGGTCGCCCGCACCATCGCTGCCACCGACTTCGTCGTGGGGCGGGACACCCGCCGGTCGGGGCCGCTATTGCAGGCGGCCTTCTCGGCCGGCGTGGCCAGCGAGGGGGCCGACGTGATCGATGTGGGCGAGTTGCCCACACCCGCACTGGCCTGGCTGTCGGCCGAGCGGGGGGTGCCCGCCGTCGTCGTCTCCGCCTCCCACAACCCGTTCGCCGACAACGGGATCAAGGTCTTCGCCGCCGGTGGCTTGAAGCTCAGCGAGTCGATCGAGGCGGCCATCGAGACTGAGCTCGAGCGCGTCCAGGACTCGCAGGTGCGCGGCCCCCGGCACCTCGAGGGACACGGTGTGGGGCGACTGCGGCAGGAACAAGGGCTCGGCGAGGCCTATGTGGCCCACCTGGGCTCGGTGACCGAGGGCCGGCGGCTCGACGGGCTGCGTCTCGTCGTGGACAGCGCCCACGGCGCCGCGTCGGCCTTGGCCGCCTCCGTCTATCGCCAGCTGGGAGCCGAGGTCACGGCCATCGGCTGTGAGCCCGACGGCACCAACATCAACGACGGCGTGGGGTCGACGTCGACCGATGCGCTCTCGGCCGCGGTGGTCGAGTCCGGCGCCGACCTCGGGCTCGCCCTCGATGGTGACGCCGACCGCCTGCTGGCCGTCGACGCCACCGGCCGGCAGGCCAACGGTGACCAGTTGCTGGCCCTCTTCGCCCTCGACCTGGCCCAGCGCGGACAGCTATCCGGGCACACGGTGGTGGTCACGGTCATGACCAATCTGGGCTTCCGCCTGGCCATGGAGAAGCACGGCATCGTGGTCAAGGAGACGCCGGTCGGTGACCGTCATGTGCTGGCCGCCCTCGACGACGGCGGGTACTCGCTCGGAGGGGAGCAGTCCGGCCACATCATCTTCCGCCGCATGGCCACGACCGGCGACGGTCTCATGACCGGCCTCGTGCTCGCCGACCTGATGGCTCGGCGGGGCGAGACGCTCGCCACCATGCTCGACGGGCTCGTCACTCCTGTCCCCCAGCGGCTCGTCAACGTGCCTGTACCCGACACCGAGCTCCTGACCGGCGCCACTGCGGTGTGGTCGGCGGTTGCCGAGGAGCAGGGACGGCTCGGGGAGACCGGCCGGGTGGTGCTGCGGCCGAGCGGCACCGAGCCCATGGTCCGGGTCATGGTCGAAGCGGTGGGCGACGGGGTGGCCGACGCCATCGCCGAACGGTTGGGTGCGTTGGTGGGATTCGAGCTGTCTGCGGCCGCCGCCGCGGCCGCGGCGGCCGAAGGGGCGTGAGGTGATCCCTCGCCGGTCGTTCGGCCGTCGGTGGTTGGGCCCCGGCTGAGGAGGTTCTGGGTTCTAGGATCCGGCCGGACCCTCGGTCAGGCCGCCTGCAGGACCAGGCTGAAGGACTGGGTGGCGGTGGTGGCGGACTTGCCTTTCCCGTAGGTGGCGGTCACCGTCAGCGGGTAGTCGCCCGGGCTGTCCTTGGAGGACGGGGTCCCAGAGAGGCCGGCCGACCCGTCCGACTGGTCGCGCTTGATCCCCTTCGGCCGGGTCCCCTTCACGGTCATCGAGGTGGGGTGACCGGTGGCCGCGAAGGTGAAGGAGAACCGCTGCCCGATGGTGGCGGTGGCCTCCGACGGGCTGGTGATGGCGTCGGTCACCGACCACTCGAAGCTCGTCCAGCCCGACGCCCCGTTGCCGTCCTTGGCCGTGACGGTCGCGACCGAGGTCCCCGCGGTGGCGGGCTGGCCGCTGATCAATCCGTTGCTCGAGCCGATGGACAATCCCGCCGGGAGCCCGGTGGCCCGGTAGGTGAGGGTCTGTCCCGACGTCGAGTCGTTGGCCGTGATCTGGAGCGAGGTGTTCGAGCCGACCAGTGAGCTCTGCCTGCCCGGGTTGTCCACGGTCACCGGGCTCGGCGCGCTGGCCGCGCACAGGGCGTCGACCAACGGCCCGGCGTTCGGGGTGCCGAGGCCGGTGGCCATGTCGTAGCCCGTCCCCGCCGGGTAGAGCCCGCCGTTGTCGCCGGTCAGGTCGTTGTTGCCCACCGTCACGTCGTTGAAGGCCGAGGGGTCGCTGGCTGCTGCCTGGTAGAGGGCGGGGTTGGCGAAGCCGACGTTGCGCCCGGTGCACGCCGAGGAGTCGTCGGCCAGCGCGGTGAGGGCCGCCCACAACGGCGCAGCCAGGCTCGTGCCTCCCCATGCGCCCCAGTGACCGCTCACGTACTGGAGGTAGGGATAGGGGCCGGCCAAGGCGGACACGTCGGGTGACTCGCGGCAGTCGGCGCCGCCGGTCGTGGTCGTCGCGCACGGCGTGCTCGACGAGTAGGGCGAGAGCACACCGGCGACGGTCGAGTCGCTCTGGTAGGAGGGCATGGTCCAGAAGGTCGAGAGGCCGCCACCACCGGCTCCCCAGCAACAGGTCGGGCCGTCGTTCCAGGCTGTCTCGTCCGGGGGGGTGCCGGCGGCCACCCACGACGTGCCCCCGACCCCGGTGACGAACGGCTGGCTGGACGGATCGTCGACGGCCAGGAAGTCGTCGGAGTAGCCGCTCGACACGCAGTCCTCCGAGCCTTGGTCGCCGGCCGCGGCGAAGATCCCCTGGCCTTGTGCAGCGGCCTCCTCGAAGAGGACGTCCTCGGCGTTGGCCGCCTCGATGCCCTCCTCGGTCTCGCACAGTCCCCACGAAGTGGAGACGATGGGGGCGTCGTCAGAGCTCACGATGGCGTTGTAGGTGTCGTAGGCGCCGGCGTCCGTGTTGGGCCCTTCGTAGACGAGGACGTTGGCACCGGGGGCGAGCCCGACGATCTGTTCGATGTCCACGTCGGCCTCGCCCACTCCCGAGCCCCTGCTCGGTCCCCCGTCGACGTCCACCGTGGCCACCGACGAGTGGGTGCCGTAGCAGGACTGGTAGGCGGCGATGTCGCCGCTGCCGTAGCCCTGGAGCTCGTAGAGGGCGACGGTGACGCCCGACCCGAGATCGCCCTGGGCGTAGACGTCGGGGAAGCCGTAGGCCGTCGCCACCTGGTCGGTCGTCTCGGCGTCGTCCGACGCCCCCTTGCTGTCGGCCGTCGAGCAGGCCTGTGGTCCACTGTCACCGCCTTGGGGCTCGGCGCGGCCTGCCGCCGCCTGCGTCGTCGCCGGGCCGGACGGTGTTGTCGGGCTGGACAGTGCCGGGCCGGCCGGTGCCGGGCCGGCCGGTGCCAGGCGGAGGGCCGGGACGGGCACGGCCAGGTTGTCGAGACCGATGACGGCCTGTACGTCGGGAGCAGCACTGGCCGGCACGAGCGGGGCGGCGGTGTTGGCGAACACGGTGCGGTCGTCGCGCAGCCGGTACTGACGGAAGCCGGTGGCAAAGGCCTTGCTGATTGCTCCCTCGGTGGCTCGCACCGGGATGCTGAGACCGTTGCTGGTCACCCGCCCGGGGTGGAGGCCGGCCGTCCGCAGTGCCGCCGTCACCGCGGCGATGGCCGACGGGGTGGCGCCGAAGCGGGTTGCGAACTCGCCGGGGCGGAGGAACCGGCCCTGGACCGGTGATCCCACGGTGGTGACGGCGCGGGCGAAGGCGGTGAGGGCCGCCGGATCGCGCGGGGTGAGGACGACATCGACGTCGAGTGGCGCAGAGGAGGGAAGTGATGAGCCGGGCACGGCGCCGGCCGGCAGCCGCGGCGGACGGCCGACCCGCATGGCCGCCTGCGTGGTCGCGCCGGTCGCAGAACCGAGCGGCACGATCGCCGCCGTCGCGCCCACCACCATCACGAGCGTCGCCGCCGCAATGGAGCGCGCGCCGAGCCCACGGCAGAGGGGCGGCGGTGACGGCACGAGGGCGAGCAGCGAGCGGCGGCAGTGCCTGAGCCTCTTCATGGTCCCCCTCAGCCGTGGCCCGAACCGCCAGCGAGCAGCCGCTTCGTTCCGGCCCGACCAGAGCCACCCCAGCGAGGCCGGACACCTCTCCCCACGTTAGATCGGCCGGGCGGCACCGTCGATGGGCAGCCTGGAGCAAGACAGTCCTTCGCCTGGAGGCCAGTCCCGCTCCGCTCCACCTGGGTCCGGGCAGGGCGCGGATAGCCTCGAGGCACATGTGCGGCATCATCGGCATCACTACCAGCACGGCTGGCGCAGGGGCGGATGGCGTCGCCTCGGACGGGGCGTCTGGAGCCGAGGGGACCCGTGAGGTGCTCGATGTGCTGCTCGAGGGGCTCGGCCGGCTCGAGTACCGGGGCTACGACTCAGCCGGGGTCGCGCTCGTCGCCCCCGGAGGAGGCGGGGTCTGGCGGGCCCGGGCCGCCAACGGCACCCGATCGCTCGACGACCTCATCAAGCGGGTCGAGAAGGCCCCGACGGGCATGTCCGCCGGCATCGGCCACACCCGCTGGGCGACACACGGTCGGCCGTCCGACGAGAACGCCCATCCCCATGTCGACTGCACGGGGCGGATCGCCATCATCCACAACGGCATCATCGAGAACCACGCCGAGTTGACCGACGAGTTGCAGGCCGCCGGTCACACCTTCGAGTCGGAGACCGACACCGAGGTTCTGGCCCACCTCATCGAGGCGAATCTGGTCGCTGACCCCACCGCAGGCTTGGCCGGTGCCGTCCGGGCAGCCGTCGGCCGCATCCGCGGCACTTTCTCGGTGGCCGTGGTGTCGGCCGACGAGCCCGACCTGATCGTGGCCGCCCGACGGGTGTCACCTCTGCTCGTGGGCACGACCGAGTCGGCCACGTTCCTCGCCTCCGACATCCCGGCCATCCTGGGCCTGACCCGCGACTTCTCCGTCATCGAGGACGACCAAGTGGCCGAGCTGCGGCCTGGGTCGGTGCGGGTCACCCGTCTCGACGGCACGGAGGTCGAGCCGACCCGGATCTCAGTGGATTGGGACCTCGAGGCCGCCCGCAAGGACGGTTACGACGACTTCATGAGCAAGGAGATCCACGAGCAGCCCCGGGCGGTGGCCGACACCCTGCTCGATCGGCTCCTGCCCGACGGCACCCTCACCCTCGACGAGGTGCACATCACGCCCGACGAGTTCCGGGCCTTCAACAAGGTGTTCATCGTGGCCTGCGGATCGAGCTATCACGCCGGGCTGATGGCCAAGTACGCCATCGAGCACTGGGCCCGGCTCCCGGTCGAGATCGACATCTCGAGTGAGTTCCGCTACCGCCAGCCCGTCCTCGACGAACGCACCCTGGTGATCGGGGTGAGCCAATCCGGGGAGACCACCGACACGTGCGAGGCCATCCGAGAGGCCCGCCGTCTCGGGGCCAAGGTGCTCGTGATCTGCAACGTGGTCGACTCGTCGATGGCCCGCGAGAGCGACGCCGTGCTCTACACCCGGGCTGGTCCGGAAATCTGTGTGGCCGCCACCAAGACCCACATTGCCCAGATCACCGCGCTCGACATCCTCGCCCTCTATCTGGGTGAGGTGCGCGGCACCCTCTCGGCTGCCGACGGCCGCGCCTTGCTAGCGGCCATGGGCGCCCTCCCCGCCAACGTGGCCACCGTCCTCGAGCGCTTCGATGACGTGGCTCGGGTGGCGGCGGACCTCCGCGACTCGTCGTCCTTCCTCTTCGTCGGCCGGAACGTCGGCTACCCGGTGGCCCTCGAGGGCGCGCTCAAGCTCAAGGAGCTTTCCTACGTGCGGGCCGAAGGCTTCCCCGGCGGCGAGCTCAAGCACGGCCCCATCGCCCTCGTCGAGCCGGGCACGGTGGTCATCGGCGTGGCCACCCGTACCCCGGTGCTGGACAAGATCCTGCTCAACGTGGCCGAGGTGAAGGCCCGCGGGGCCACGGTGGTGCTCGTGGCCAACGACGGTGACGAGGACACCGCCCGGCACGCCGACTACGTCCTCTGGGTGCCGCGGACCGAGCATCTCTTCGCTCCGGTGGTCGACGTGGTACCGCTGCAGATCTTCGCTTACTCGCTTGCCCGTCTGCTCGGCCACGACGTCGACCGCCCGCGCAACCTGGCCAAGGTGGTCACCGTCGAGTGACACGGCCGTCGGGCGCGGCGTGGTCGGCCGGCGCCGGCGGAGCGGCCCTCGGGCGCATGGCCAATGCTCTGCGCGGACCGGTCGTGGGTATCGGGGTCGACGCTGTGGACCCGCAGCGGTTCGGAAAGGTGCTGGCCCGTCGCCCCCGACTGGCCGAGCGGATGTTCACACCGGCCGAGCGCGACTGCGCCCGGCGGGGAGCGGACCCCGTGGCCCGGCTGTCCACCCGGTTCGCGGCCAAGGAGGCGGCGTGGAAGGCCCTCGGCGTCGGCCTCGGCGCCGTCGCCCTGCACGACGTCGAGGTGGTGGGCGGTGGCGACCGGGCCCCCGGCCTGTCGCTGCACGGAAGGGCGGCCGCCCTCGCCACATCGGCCGGCGTTGGTCGTTGGCACGTCTCACTGAGCCACACCGACCGGGTGGCCATGGCCGTGGTCCTGGCCGAGGGGTCGGCATCGGCCGGTGGCCGGCCCACCGGATAGCCGAGGAGCGGGCGACATGCAGCCGGTCTTGACCGTGGCCGAGATGAACGAGGTCGACCGGCGGGGACTCGAGTCGGTCTCCCTCGACGTGCTCGTCGGCCGGGCCGGTAGGGCGGTGGCGATGGCCGCGCTCGACCTCCTCGGCGGCGCCTACGGCCGCCGGATCGTGGTGGTGGCGGGACGAGGCAACAACGGGGCCGACGGTCGCACGGCGGCAGGGATCCTCCAAGGACGCGGGGCACAGGTCCGGGTCATCGAGGCGGGCTCGGACGATGAGGTTGGCCCGACCGACCTGGTCATCGACGCTGCCTACGGCACCGGGTTCCGCGGCGAGTACACACCGCCGCCCCTCGCCCCCGGCACCTCGGTGCTGGCCGTCGACATCCCTTCGGGTGTCGTGGGCGACACCGGTGCCGCGTCTGGGTCGCCGTGGGCCGCCACCCGCACGGTCACCTTCGTGGCCCTGAAGCCCGGGCTCGTGCAGGGAGACGGCGCCGAGCTGGCCGGCGAGGTGCTGGTGGCCGACATCGGTCTGGCGTACGGTCCGGCCGGCATCTCGGTAGTGGAGGACGCCGATGTGGTGCGGCTGTTCCCGCCCCGTGCGCACGGTGGGAACAAGTGGTCGGCCGCCGTGCTGGTGGTGGCCGGATCGCCGGGGATGACCGGCGCCGCCTCGTTCGTGGCCGCCGCCGCCTACCGGGCGGGAGCGGGCATGGTCCGTCTCGGAGTTCCCGGCGCCCCGCTCGCCGAGCTCCCGGCTAGCGAGGCAGTGGCCGTCGAGCTGCCGACGGAAGGGTGGGCCAAGGATGCCCTGGAGGTGGCCGAGCGGTGCGCGGCCGTGGTGGTCGGGCCCGGACTCGGCCGAGCCGACGGCACGGCGACGGAGGTGGCCCGCCTGGTCGCCGACTCGCCGGTGCCGGTGGTGGTCGACGCCGACGGCCTTTACGCCCTCGGCCGACTCGAGGGCGGGAGACTGGCCGACAGCCGCTCAAGAGTGGCGCTCACCCCGCACGACGGTGAGTTCGCCCGCCTGGTCGGGGAGTCGCCCGGGCCCGACCGGATCGCCGCCGCCCGCCGGCTGGCATCGGCCGCGGGGGCGGTGTCGCTGCTGAAGGGCCCGACCACGGCGGTGGCCGAACCGGGCGGAGCCGGTGGCCCCGGGCCCGGCGGCCCCGGCGGCCGGGTACTGCTCGGGCGGACGGGAACGCCGCAACTGGCCACGGCAGGCACCGGCGACGTGTTGTCGGGGATCATCGGGGCGATGGTGGCCCGCGGCGTGCTGCCATTCGAGGCCGCGGCGCTCGCCGCCCACGTGCACGGGCAGGCTGCACGGCGGGGGCACGCCGAGGGACTGGTCGCCGGCGATCTTCCCGAGCTCGTGGCCGGGGTCCTCTCCGATTTCCGGGTGTCGGCGGCCGGCCCCGGCGCTGACGGTGATGCCGAGGCCGAGGCCGAGGCCGAGGCCGATCAAGGAGAAGGGCGATGACGGACGATCGGATCGTCGATCGCCGGACGGCCGAACGCTGGCGGCCGGCTTGGGCCGACATCGACCTGGCGGCGGTGCGACACAACGCCGGCGTGCTCCGAGCGGCGGTGGCTCCGGCCGGCCTGTGCGCGGTGGTGAAGGCCGACGGCTACGGCCATGGCGCGGTGTCGGTGGCTCGGGCAGCCGTCGAGGGTGGGGCTAGCTGGTTGGCTGTCGCCCTGGTCGAGGAGGGGATCGCCCTCCGCGACGCCGGCCTCGAGGTCCCGATCCTCCTCCTCTCCGAGCCGCCCGTCGACGGCATGACCGAGGCCATCGGTCGACAGCTCGTACCCACCGTGTACACCCGGCCGTGCATCGACGAGCTGGCCAAAGCCGCTGCGGCCGGGGGCCTGACCGCGGTCGACGTGCATCTCAAGGTCGACACCGGGATGCATCGGGTGGGCGCAGCGCTTGACGACATCGTCGGACTGGCCGACGCCATCGCCGAAGCCGGTCCCCTTCGGCTCGGCGCCCTCTGGACGCATCTGGCCGTGGCCGACGGGGAGGTCGCCGGGGACGCCGAGTTCACGCGGTTGCAGCTCGAGCGCTTCGACGGCGCCGTTGGTGCGCTGGCTTCTGTGGGGCACTCGCCACCGCTCACCCACGTGGCCAACTCGGCCGGAGCTATCGCCTTTGCCGGATCACGTCGGGACCTCGTCCGCTGCGGCATCGCCGTCTACGGCGTCGCCCCCACCCCTGCCCTGGCCGACACTTTGGCCGACATCACCGGGGGGGGACAGTTGCGTCCAGTGCTCTCGTTGCGCACGCGAGTGACCTACGTGCGCAACCTCGAGGCGGGCGCCCGCCCCTCCTATGGCCGCCGTCGCCCGCTACCAAGGACGGCGACAGTGGTGACCGCCCCCATCGGATACGCCGACGGCGTCCCGCGGCGTTTGTTCGACCAGGGGGGCGAGGTGCTCATCGGCGGTCAGCGACGACCTCTCGCTGGTGTCGTCACGATGGACCAGATCGTCATCGACTGTGGTCCGCCCGACGAGGCCGCTGTCGGTGTCGGGGACGAGGTCGTGCTTCTTGGCCGCCAGGGAGACCAGGAGATCACGGCCGACGAGTGGGCTGGACGTTTGGGCACCATCAGCTACGAGGTGCTCTGCGGCATCGGCCCCCGGGTGCCCCGGCATCCCTTCGGATAGGTCGCCGGTTTCAGGCGGGATCCAGCGCTGTGCAAGCCCGGGCGCCATTTTCATTTTTTAAATTCCGCCATTTCGTCAGCCTACCCTGACAGCCGTCAGGTTAAGCTGACAAATTCGGCACTTCGAAAAAAAAACAATGCCGGCGACGGCTCTTGCACCCTTCCGAGGGGCCACCGCCCCGCAGGGGCCAACGGTCGCCGCCCCCAAAACCCCTGACCGGCTGACCAGGACCGCCACTACGATTCGGCCGTGGAACCGGCCGCCGAGCTCGCCGAACTCGCTCGGCAAGCCTCGACCTGCACCCGGTGCGGCCTGGCCGCCGGGCGTACCCAGGTGGTCTTCGGAGTCGGGAACCCCGCGGCCGACCTCATGTTCGTGGGGGAGGGCCCCGGCCGAGAGGAGGACCTCCAAGGCGAGCCGTTCGTCGGCAAGTCGGGCCGTCTGCTCGATCGCCTGCTCGGGGAGGAGCTGGGCATCGACCGGAGCCGCTGCTACATCGCCAACGTGGTCAAGTGCCGGCCACCCGACAACCGTGACCCCAAAGCCGACGAGATTGCCGCCTGTCGTCCATATCTCGACGAGCAACTACGCCTCATCGCCCCCACCGTGGTGGTGACCCTGGGCAACTTCGCCACCAAGGCGCTGCTCGGGACGGAGTCCGGCATCACCTCGGTGCGAGGAAAGGCCTACCCGATGGACGGGTGGAACCTCGTGCCCACGTACCACCCGGCAGCTGCGCTGCGATCGGGCGGGGTGGTCCTGGCCCAGATGCGCGCCGACCTCATCCGGGCAAAGCAGCTGCTCGGATGGTCGTGACCGCACCACGCATCGAGCTGCACACGGAATCTCCTACCGCCACCCGAGGCGTGGCCGCAGCCCTCGCCACCCAGTGCCGCGTCGGGGACGTCGTGCTGCTGATCGGAGACCTCGGCGCCGGCAAGACGACTTTCGCCCAAGGGTTCGGGAAGGCACTTGGGGTCGTCGAGCCCATTGTCAGCCCCACCTTCACTCTCGTGCGCCAGTACGCGCTTCCCGAGGTGGCGAGGCCCGACGACGCGGCATCGGCTGGCCGCCACACCCGGGTCCGTCAGTTCGTTCACGCCGACCTCTACCGCCTCTCACACCAGCATGAGGTCGCCGACCTCGGGATCGGGGAGCTGGTCGAACAGGGAGTGGCCGTGGTCGAGTGGGGTGAGGCGGCGGAGCCCGTTCTCGGTGATGACTGGCTCCGGATCGATCTCGGCTTCGAGGCGAACGGCGCCGAGACGGGTCGGACGATCCGGGTCACACCCCACGGCGGGAGCTGGCCTGAACGCTGGGCGGCGGTCGAGACTGCTCTGCGACCATGGCGCTACCGTCGATGAACCTGCTCGCCATCGAGACCGCCACCGACACCGTGGGCGCCGCGCTCGTGCGCCACGACGGTGGGGCGACCGAGCGCGTCCACGTGGGTGGGCGCCAGCACGCCGAGCGGCTGGTTCCCATGATCGAGGAGGTCTGCGCCGCAGCGGGCTGCCCGCTGGACTCCGTCGATGCGGTGGCGGTGGACGTAGGCCCGGGCCTTTTCACCGGCCTCCGCGTCGGCGTAGCCACGGCCAAGGCGCTGGCTCAGGCCCGGGGGCTCGGCATCATCGGCCTCGGCAGCCTCGACGTGCTGGCGGCAGCGGCCGCCGGGCGGGCGCTCGCCACCGGCCTCGACCGCGTCGAGATGGTGGTCCCGGTGGTCGACGCCCGGCGCGGCGAGGTGTTCACCGCCGCCTACCGCATGGAAAATGCGAGGCCCGCCCCCACGCCCGCGGCTCGGGGGACGGCAGCGGACGGTGCCCTGTTCGTGGACGTCGCCGTCGCCGTCGACGACTGGCCTGGCGCGGTTCCCCCCGAAGACCTGGTGCCGTGGCTCTCGGGGCTGACCGCGGGGCCGGGGTCCGTCCTCGTGGTGGGCGATGGTGCCGTGCGCTACCTCCGACAGCTGAGCGAAGACCCCGCGCTCGACCTCGGCTGGGCATCGTCGCTGTCCGCCCCGCCCCCCACCGTGCTCGCCCGCCTGGCGGTCGACCGTCTCGCTAGGGGGGCGGTTGCCGCTGCCCCCGAGGAGATCGTCGCCGACTACCGCCGACCGGCCGATGTCCGCATCAACTGGGAGCAGCGGGCAGAGCGGCCAGAGCGGCCAGAGCCGGCGGAGTGGCCGGAGGCGGGAGCGGCCACCGACGGGGGAACCGAAGACCGATGACCCGTCCAGCCCTCCGCACCGAGGCCCCCCTCGAACTGGTCCTCGCCCCCATGCGAACCAAGGATCTGGCCGGTGTACTGCGCATCGAGCAGGCCAGCTTCGACGTGCCATGGTCGCGCCGGTTGTTCGTCGAGGAGCTGGTTCAGCGCACCCGCGTCTACCGGGTGGCGTGGAGGGGTCGCCGCATCGTCGGCTTCGGCGGCCTCATGCTGGTCGACGACGAAGCGCACGTGAACAACATCGCCGTCGACCCCGACCTTGTGGGCCGCGGGATCGGCCGTGTGCTCCTCTCCGACTTGGCTCGGCGGGCCCTCGAGCGCCAGGCTCATCACCTCACCCTCGAGGTTCGAGCCGACAACCAGCCCGCCCTCGCCCTCTACACCCGGTTCGGGTTCGCCCCTGTCGGTGTGCGTCCCCACTACTACCCGGGAGGCGAGGACGCCCTCATCATGTGGGCCCGGGACATCGACACCGACGATTACCAGGGGCGGCTGGACGCCATCGACAGCGAGGTACGGGCTCGTGTCTCGGTCACGACACGGAGCTGACCGGCCCCGACAGGGCACTGGCTAGCCTCGATCGCCATGACCAATGCCCCCGCCGGCCGTGTCCTCGGCATCGAGACGTCGTGCGATGAGACCGCGGCGGCGGTCGTCGACGGTGGCTCGGTCATCGTCTCTTCGGTCGTGAGCAGCCAGATCGACGTTCATGCCCGCTACGGCGGGGTCGTGCCCGAGCTGGCCGGGCGGGCCCACCTCGAGCTGCTCACCCCGGTGCTGGCCGACGCGCTCGTCCAGGCTGGGACCGATGCGTCCGGTGAGGGCATCGACGCCGTGGCCGTGACCTACGGGCCGGGGCTCATCGGCTCGCTGCTCGTGGGCCTGGCCGAGGCCAAGGCCCTGGCCCTGGCCTGGCAGGTGCCGCTTGTCGGCGTCAACCACCTCGAGGCCCATCTGTTCGCCTCACTGCTCGAGCGGCCCGACCTCGAGTGGCCGGCGGCCACCCTGCTCGTCTCCGGAGGCCACAGCTTGGTCATCGAGGTCACCGCGCCCGGCTGTTACCGGCTGTTGGGCGGGACCATCGACGACGCCGCCGGCGAGGCCTTCGACAAGGTGGCCCGCTTCCTCGGGCTCGACTACCCGGGAGGCCCCGCCATCGACCAAGTGGCACCCGACGGGGATCCGACTGCCTTCGCCTTCCCGCGCTCTTTGCCGGGCGACGGGTTCGACCTCTCGTTCAGCGGTCTCAAAACGGCCGTGGTCAACGCCGTCCGCCGCCATCCCGACGCCGCCACCGAAGACGTGGCCGCCTCGTTCCGCCAGGCCGTGGTCGACGTGCTGGTCACTCGGACGCTCGACGCGGCCGGGTCCATCGGGGCCCGCTCCGTGTGCCTGGCCGGGGGGGTGGCCGCCAACGCCCTGCTCCGGTCGACCATCGAGGAGGAGTGCCAGGCGGCCGGCCTCCAGTCCTTCCTGCCCAGCCGGGCCCTGTGCACGGACAACGCGGCCATGGTGGCGGCGGCGGGCGCCTGGGGACTGGCCAACCGAGGCGCGAGCCCGCTGACCCTAGGGGCCGACCCCAACTTGGCACTGGTCGCTGCCGCCTGAGCGCCACCGACTGGCTGGCAGTCTCCACCCCCGGTTGCCAACCGGGGCCGCGACCGGTATGTTGGCACTCGAAACCGTCGAGTGCTAACGCCTGCCACAGGAGGCCCCCATGAGTCTGCAGCCCCTTGACGATCGGATCGTCGTCCGCCCCGGTGAATCGGAGGAGACCACGGCCTCGGGCCTGGTCATCCCGGACACCGCTAAAGAGAAGCCACAGCAGGGTGAGGTGCTGGCCGTCGGTCCGGGTCGTCGTGCCGAGTCGACCGGCGAGATCATCCCCCTCGACCTCGCCGTGGGCGACACCGTCGTCTACTCGAAGTACGGCGGGACCGAGATCACCCAGGACGGTGAGGACCTGCTCATCCTCTCCAGCCGTGACGTACTGGCCAAGGTGACCAAGTAATGCCAAAGATCCTCAAATTCGACGAGGCCGCCCGCCGCGGTCTCGAGGCCGGCGTGAACAAGCTGGCCGACACGGTCAAGGTCACGCTCGGACCGAAGGGCCGCAACGTCGTCATCGAGAAGAAGTTCGGTGCCCCGACCATCACCAACGACGGTGTGTCCATCGCCCGCGAGGTCGAGCTGGACGACGTCTTCGAGAACATGGGCGCCCAGTTGGTCAAGGAGGTCGCCACCAAGACCAACGACATCGCCGGTGATGGGACGACCACGGCCACCGTGTTGGCTCAGGCCCTCATCAAGCAGGGCCTGCGCAATGTGGCCGCCGGTGCCAATCCCATGGTGCTGCGCAAGGGGATCGACCGGGCCGTGGATGCGGCCGTCGGGTCCATCCAGAAGCAGGCCAAGGACATCGACTCGAAGAAGGAGATCGCCCAGGTGGCCGCCATCTCGGCTGCCGACAACGCCATCGGCGATGTGCTGGCCGACGCCATCGACCGTGTCGGCAAGGACGGCACGGTGACCGTCGAGGAGTCGAACACCTTCGGCATCGAGCTCGAGTTCACGGAGGGCATGCAGTTCGACAAGGGCTTCCTGTCGCCGTACTTCGTGACCGATCCCGAGCGTCAGGAGGCGGTCCTCGACGAGCCGCTGATCCTCTTCGCCAACCAGAAGATCAGCGCCGTGCACGACCTCGTGCCCGTGCTCGAGAAGGTCATGCAAACCGGCAAGCCACTCCTGATCGTGGCCGAGGACGTCGAGGGTGAGGCTCTCGCTACCCTGGTCGTGAACAAGATCCGCGGCACGTTCACCTCGGTGGCCGTCAAGGCCCCCGGCTTCGGTGAGCGTCGCAAGGCGATGCTCCAGGACATGGCCATCCTGACCGGAGCACAGGTCATCTCCGAGGAGATCGGGCTCAAGCTGGACACGACCACGGTCGACCTGCTGGGCCGAGCCCGTCGGATCATCGTGACCAAGGACGACACCACCATCGTCGAAGGTGGTGGCTCCGAGGACGAGGTCAAGGGCCGCATCGCCCAGATCAAGCGCGAGATCGAGGACACCGACTCCGACTGGGACCGCGAGAAGCTCCAGGAGCGGCTGGCCAAGCTGGCTGGCGGTGTAGCGGTCGTCAAGGTGGGTGCGGCAACCGAGGTCGAGCTCAAGGAGAAGAAGCACCGCATCGAGGACGCACTGTCGGCCACCCGAGCCGCAGTCGAGGAGGGCATCGTGGCCGGAGGCGGTACCGCGCTGCTGCGGGCTCGTTCCGCCGTCGAATCGGTGGTCGACTCGCTGGACGGTGACGAAGCCACGGGCGCATCCATTGTCGCCAGGTCGCTCTCCGCCCCCCTCGAGGCCATTGCCAACAACGCCGGCTTGGAGGGCACGGTATCGGTGCGTCAAGTCGAAGCCGAGTCGGGCACGATCGGCCTCAATGCCGAGACCGGCCAGATCGTCGACCTCGTCAAGGCCGGCGTCATCGACCCGGCCAAGGTCACCCGTTCTGCATTGCAGAACGCGGCATCGATCGCCGGCCTGCTGCTCACCACCGAGGCCCTGGTGGCCGACAAGCCCGAGAAGGCGGATCCAGCCGCGGCAGCTGCGGCCGCAGCGGCCATGGGTGGTGGCATGGGCGGCATGGGTGGCATGGGCGGCATGGGCGGGATGATGTAAGGAACTCCGGCTGCCTCTGGCGGTCGTCGTACGTAGGAGGTCGGTCGGGTCGTGCAGCGGCCCGGCCGGCTTCGCGTCCGGACCCGAACAGTGAGTTCTCGCCCGACGGCGAGCAAGGACGGCGGGCGTGGCTCGACAACTGTGCACCGCTTGCCGTGTCGACGAGATCTTCCTCTTCCCGGTGCCGATGCTCTTCGGGCGAGCCATCCCGTTCTTCACGCCAGCGTCGAACCAACCTACGACCGCGTCACGGAACTGCGGTGCCGTCGCACTCGCCCCGGTCGTGACTGCTCCTTCCTGCCCCGGGGCGGACCGCCGGCGCCACCGACTCGAGGGGCGACGGCACCTGAGCGGGGAGCCTCGGGCCGATTTTTCCGAGCGTGACGTGGCGGTGATGTGGCCGTGACGTGGCGGGCACGAATGGCGCCATAGCCTGAGGACGACATGAGCGGCAGCAGCACTGGCAGCGGAACCAGCAGCGGAACCAGCAGCGCTGGCGATGAGGCGACGGCGCCGCGACTGCCCCTTCCCCGACCGGCTCACCATCGCCTCGGTGCGCCCGCGCCCTGGCAGAGCCTCCCTGCCGATAAGCGGCGGGACATCGGCCTCGACCGGGTCGTCGCCGCCGTGCAGCGAAGCGACGCTGCCCACGTCCTTCCCGAGCCGTGGCCCGCGCTCCTGGTCGAGGGCCGGCCACCCCGGCCGGCGGCAGTCCTCGTCCCGCTGTTCGAGGAGGCGGGCGAGGCGCGGGTGGTCCTGACCGTGCGCTCGAGCCATCTCCGGTCACACCGCGGCGAGGTGGCCTTCCCTGGCGGCCGACTCGAGGCGGGCGAGGACGTGGTGGACGCAGCCCTGCGGGAGGCATCCGAGGAGATCGGCCTCGACCCGGCCACCGTCACAGTCGTCGGACAGCTGACGACCAGAACGACCGCCGTCTCGTACTCGATCATGACGCCGGTGGTCGCCACCCTCGCGCGCCGGCCGCGGCTCGCCGCCCATCCGGCAGAGGTCGACCGGATCTTCGACGTGGCCCTCGCCGACCTGCTGGCCGACGGCGTCTTCCACGAGGAGCTGTGGGCCGTACCCGGCCGTGTCGGTGTCGGGGGCGTCGAGGGCGCCGAGTTCCCGGTCTGGTTCTTCGCGGCGGGCGGCGAGACCATCTGGGGGGCCACGGCGCGTGCGCTCTTCGAGCTCTGCTGCGTGGTGCTCGGACTGTCTGTGTCCGACACCGTCGACCGGGCACGAACCTGAAGGTCCACCGAATCAGTTGCCATCGCCCATGGGCATGGCGGATGCCCTCTTCGCGATTCTGGCCGTCGTCAGGTGCGCACTGATCGCACTGATGCAGTGATGGAGGTGAGCTCCGAGCGTGGGATCCGTCTCCGCCCTTCCTTTGGTCGTTGGCAGAGACCCGCCCTGACGAGCATGGGGCCAGGGAATGCGAAGCGAGGAAGGGGTCAAGGAGGGTGTCGCCGCTTTCGTCTGTGCCCGCTGACGCACGCGTCCGGGCCTTCGGCTCGGCGTTTTCGAAGCGCCGGCGGGCACCTTCCGAGCCGGTATCGTAGGGACCACCGTCGATGCCGAGTCGGGGTCCTCGCCGGTGGTCACATCGGGCGAAGACGCGGAGGACGGTGCAGGTGGCTGACATCGAGATTGGCATCTTCAAGTCGGGACGGCGGGCTTACGGCTTCGACGACATCGCCATCGTCCCCAGCCGGCGCACTCGGGACCCCGAGGACGTGGACATCACCTGGGAGATCGACGCCTATCGCTTCGAGCTGCCGCTCATGGCCGCGGCCATGGACGGAGTGGTCAGCCCGCCAACTGCCGTCGAGATCGGGCGCCTCGGTGGCCTGGCCGTGCTCAACCTCGAGGGGCTCTGGACCCGCTACGAGGACCCCACCGCGCTCTTCGACGAGATCCGCGAGCTGCCGGCCGAGAAGGCCACCGCCCGAATGCAGCAGATGTACGCCGAGCCCGTCCAGCTCGATCTGGTCACCCAGCGCATCCGCGACATCAAGTCGTCGGGTATCACGACGGCCGCCTCGGTCACCCCTCAGCGCACCACGTCGTTCGCCCCGGCTGTGTTGGCCGCCGAGCTCGACCTCCTCGTCATCCAGGGCACGGTGGTCTCGGCCGAGCACGTGTCCAAGACCAGCGAGCCGCTCAACCTCAAGCGCTTCATTCGTGAGTTCGAGATCCCCGTGATCGTGGGCGGCTGCTCTTCCTACCAGGCCGCCCTCCACCTCATGCGCACCGGCGCGGTAGGCGTGCTCGTGGGCGTGGGCCCGGGCAACGCCTGCACCACCCGGGGCGTGCTCGGCATTGGCGTGCCCCAGGCCACGGCCATCGCCGACGTGGCCGGGGCCCGCATGCGCCACCTGGACGAGACCGGGGTCTACTGCCAGGTGATCGCCGACGGGGGCATGGCCAAGGGAGGGGACGTGGCCAAGGCCATCGCCTGTGGGGCCGACGCCGTCATGCTCGGTTCGCCGTTGTCGTCGGCCGTCGAGGCGCCGGCTCGCGGCTTCCACTGGGGCATGGCCACCTTCCACCCCACCCTTCCCCGAGGCGCACGCGTCCAGACCACCACCCGGGGGACTCTGAAGGAGATCCTGCTCGGGCCGGCCCACGAGAACGACGGCCGCATGAACCTGTTCGGGGCCCTGCGCACGGCCATGGCCACCTGCGGCTACGAGACGGTGAAGGAGTTCCAGAAGGCCGAGGTCATGGTGGCTCCGGCCCTGCAGACAGAGGGCAAGGACCTGCAGCGCTCGCAGGGTGTCGGCATGGGCCATTGACACCGACGGACGTCGGAGCCGGCGGCCCGGGAGAGGGCCCGGTCCTCGTCGTCGACTTCGGTGCCCAGTACGCCCAGCTCATCGCTCGCCGGGTCCGCGAGGCCCACGTGTACTCGGAGATCGTCCCCCACAGCGCGACCGCCGACGAGCTGCGGGCTCGCCAACCGGCCGGCATCATCCTCTCGGGCGGCCCGAAGTCGGTCTACGACACCCCCGCCCCGAGCGTCGACCCGGCCATCTACGACGCCGGCATCCCCATCCTCGGCATCTGCTACGGCGCCCAGATGCTCACCCAACAACTGGGCGGGGAGGTGGCCCGGACCGGACGTGGCGAGTACGGGCGCACCCGGCTGACGGTGACCGGTCCTTCCCTACTGTTCACCGACTGGCCGCCCGAGGCCGAGGTGTGGATGAGCCACGCCGATGCCATCACGTCCGTGCCCGACGGATTCCTGGCCACCGCCTCGAGCCCCGACGCCCCCGTCGCCGGCCTCGGCGACCCGGAGCGCGCCATCTACGGCGTGCAGTTCCACCCTGAGGTCGTCCACACAGAGCGGGGCCGCGACCTCCTCGAGCGATTCCTCTACGACGTGTGCCGTTGCCCCCCGAGCTGGACCCACACCTCCATCATCGAATCGCAGGTTGAGGCCATCCGGGCACAGGTGGGCGAAGCACCGGTGCTCTGCGCCCTGTCCGGTGGGGTCGATTCGGCGGTGGCCGCCGCCTTGGTGCACAAGGCCATCGGTGACCAACTCACCTGTGTCTACGTCGACACCGGGCTCATGCGGGCCACCGAGAGCGAGCAGGTCGAGGAGACCTTCCGTCGCCAGTTCCACATCGACCTCGTCCACGTGAAGGCAGCCGACCGCTTCTTCGAGGCCCTGGCCGGGGTGACCGAGCCCGAGGAGAAGCGCAAGATCATCGGCGAGTTGTTCATCCGGATCTTCGAGGAGGTGGCCCGCGACTTGGTCATCGAAAGCTCGGAGCGCTCGGAAGGCTCGGAGCGCTCGGAGCGGGTGGGCACCGCCGCCGTCGGCTTGTCCAGCGCCGCTCCGGACGACGGCGCCGTCGGCTACCTCGTCCAAGGCACCCTCTACCCCGACGTCATCGAGTCCGGGTCCGATTCGGCGGCCACCATCAAGTCGCACCACAACGTGGGCGGCCTACCCGACGACCTGGCCTTCGATCTCGTCGAGCCCCTCCGGCTCCTGTTCAAGGACGAGGTCCGGGCGGTGGGCGAGGAGCTCGGGCTGCCGCCGGAGATCGTGTGGCGCCACCCCTTCCCGGGGCCGGGCCTGGCCGTGCGCATCATCGGCGAGGTCACCCCCGACCGGGCGGCCATCCTGCGAGCGGCCGACGCCATCGTGGTCGAGGAGATCCGCCGGGCCGGCCTCTACCGCGACCTCTGGCAGTGCTTCGCCGTCCTGCCCGTGGTGCGCACCGTGGGGGTCATGGGTGACGGCCGGACCTACGCCTATCCGGTCGTGATCCGAGCCGTGAACAGTGACGATGCCATGACCGCGGATTGGGCCCGCCTCCCTTACGACCTCCTCGAGCGACTCTCGTCGCGCATCATCAACGAGGTCGACGGGGTCAATCGGGTGGCCCTCGACATCACCTCGAAGCCGCCCGGCACCATCGAGTGGGAGTGAGCGAGCCGCAGGGCCGCCCGGGCGAGGCCGCGCCCACCGGAGAAGACGCGCCGGTCGGAGCGGAGCGGATGGACGGACCGTGGGGCGGCGCTCCGAGGGAGCGACCGGACCGCTCTGCCCTGGCCGAGAAGCTCCTCGAGGGCCTGACCCCGCCCCAACGCCAGGCCGTCGTCCACCGCGGGGGCCCGTTGCTGGTGGTGGCCGGCGCCGGCTCGGGCAAGACCCGGGTCCTCACCCGGAGGATCGCCCACCTCATCGCCACCGGGGACGCCGCCCCCTGGCAGATCCTGGCCATCACCTTCACCAACAAGGCGGCCGACGAGATGCGCAGCCGGGTGGCCGAGCTCGTCGGCCCACGGGCGGCTCGTATGTGGGTCTCCACCTTCCACTCGGCCTGCGTGCGCATCCTTCGGGCCAACGCCGACCGGCTCGGCTACCGCGGCTCGTTCACCATCTACGACGATCTCGATGCCCGCCGGCTGGTGGAGATCATCTGCCGCGAGCTCGACATCGACACGAAACGACTCCCGCCGCGGCAGATCCTCGGTTTGATCAGTCAGGCCAAGTCGTCCCAACAGGGACCGGCCGAGTTCCGCCAGGCCGCCTCCTCGATCTTCGACCGGCGGGCGGCCGACGTGTTCGACCTCTACCAGCAGCGAATGGTCGAGGCCAACGCCATGGACTTCGACGACTTGCTGCTCAATGCCGTGATCCTGTTCAAGGCCCACCCCGATGTGCTCGAGCACTACCGGGCCCGGTTCGCCCATGTCCTCATCGACGAGTTTCAGGACACGAACGCCGTCCAGAACGAGCTAGCCATGCTGCTCGCCAGTGGGCACCGCAACATCTGCGTTGTGGGGGACAGCGACCAGTCCGTCTATCGGTTCCGGGGCGCGGACATCACCAACATCTTGGAATTCGAGGAGGCCTTCCCCGACGCCACCGTGGTCACCCTCGACCAGAACTTCCGTTCCACCCAGACCATCCTCGACGCGGCCAATGCCGTCATCGCCAACAACGTGGGCCGCAAGCCGAAGACGCTGTGGACCGACGGTGGTGCCGGCGAGGAGATCGTTCGCTACCGGGCCGACGACGAGACGGACGAGGCCGAGTGGGTGGCCCACGAGGTCTCTCGCCTCCACCGAGAGGACGGCCTTCGGTGGGGCGACGTCGCCGTCTTCTACCGGACCAACGCCCAGAGCCGGGCCCTCGAGGAGTCGCTGGTGCGGGCGGGGGTGCCCTACCGGGTGGTGGGCGGCACCCGCTTCTACGATCGGCGCGAGGTCCGCGACGTCATGGCCTACCTGCGGGTGCTGGTGAACCCGGACGACGAGGTGAGCTGGCGGCGCATCGTGAACGTCCCCAAGCGGGGCGTGGGCGAGACCTCGGTGGCCCGGTTGGCCGGGTGGGCCGGGACGAACGGGATCTCCTTCGGTGAGGCGGTGGCCCGGGCCGAGGAGGCGGGGGTGGGGGCCAAAGCCGCCCGAGGTCTCGCCGACCTCGTGGCCCTGCTCGACGAGCTCCGGGCCGAGATGGCCCGACCCACTCCCGAAGAAGCCGAGGACGACGCGTTCGGGCCACTGGTGGCGCCGGCTGCGGACGGGGACGGCGTGCCGGCGGGGCAGCTGGGCCCGGGCGACGTGGTCGTGGCCGTGGTCGAGCGCACCGGTTACCGCAACGAACTGTTGGCCGGCGGGACGATCGAGGCCCTGGGCCGGGTGGAGAACGTCGACGAGCTGGCCGGGGTGGCCGGGGAGCACGCCACAGTGGCCGCCTTCCTCGAGGCCGCCTCCCTCATCACCGACGCTGACCAACTCGACGCCGATGGCACGACCGTCTCGCTCATGACCATGCACATCGCCAAGGGGCTGGAATTCCCGGCCGTCTTTCTCGTCGGCATGGAGGACGGGATCTTCCCCCACCTCCGGTCACTCGGGGATCCGGTGGAGCTCGAGGAAGAGCGACGGCTCTGTTACGTGGGCATCACCCGAGCGGAGCACCGGCTGTACCTCTCGCATGCTTGGAGCCGGTTCCTGTTCGGCTCGTCGACCAGCAATATCCCGAGCCGGTTCCTGAACGAGATCCCCGACGCCCTGGTCCGAGACGTGGGCGCTGCCTATCTCCCCCGTCGCGGTCCGGGACGCCGGGGTGACAGCGACGAGGATGCTGGCGGCACGCCTGGTCTGACGGTATTCGGTCGTGGCAGCCCGTCGTCCGAGTCCGACGAGGACCTGCCCCATCGGGTCAACCGGCGGCCGGCGTCCACGGGCGCGCAACTCTTGAGCCTGGTCGCGGGCGACCAGGTCGTTCACCGCACGTGGGGCGCTGGAGCCGTGGTCGAGACGGCCGGCGACGGTGATGACGCCGAGGCGGTCGTCCAGTTCCCCTCGGTCGGCACCAAACGCCTGCTGCTGCGTATGGCTCCACTCGAGCGGGCCTGACCGACTGCTCGTCAAGGACCGCACCCCTCGAGCGGGGTTCCAGCCCTGAGGCTCGACGTCTCAGAACCGCTAGGTGGATGGGGTCGTTCCAATCGCTGGCTCCCGGGGACGCAGGCGGGAGATCGCTTGGGTTGATCCCATTCAGCCGCGGGCAGATTGGGCTGCCGTTCGTGCTGAAGTCCTCGTGGGTCACCTCTCAATGAAGGCCAGGCGGGCTCCTTTCGTCGGGCACACCGATCGGTACGTGCCCGCTCCCCGCGTCCGGGTCCCCACCGTCGTCCCCGGGCTGCCATTGCCGCCCGGGGCTGCCCTGGGGAGAGGACGCCGAGGGGGCCAAGGGTGGCACCCACCGCGGGGTGGTCGCCGGTGGCCACGTCGGCCTCGGCGCCGAGACCTCAGGGTCAGAAGGACACGCCCCTGGGCTCGGGGCACACCCCTTCGTTGCCGTCGACGGCTCGGTCGTGGTGGGGGACTGCCCCTTGACGGCACTCACCCTCCCCCCGCCGCCGGCCCCGGCCGTCGTTGTCCTACCCAGCGTGGCGCCCCCCGTCGTCGCTCCCCCCGTCGTGGCCGGCGTGGCCGCCGTGGCCGCCGGGGCCGCGCCCGCCGAGCTTGGGCCGGCCGCCGCGGTCGTCGCAGGTTGGCCGCCCGCCACGACCGGACTCACCGCGGTGGGAGCGGGTAAGGGTGGCGGAGGAGGGCTGCCGGCAGGGCTCGTGCTGGCCGCGGTTCGCTCCGTTGGGGATAGGGACGCAGGAATGAGGTCGGTCGTGGTCTGGCCCACCGGCGGGCTCGGGGTGGGAACAATGGCGGCGGTCGGTTGGGAGCCAGGGAGCTCGAGCTTCCACCCCGGGTAGATGAGGTCGGGGTCGACCAGGGTGCGCCCGTCCGGTTGGGGAACCCCGGCGTTGAGGTCGAAGATGGCCGTCCACCGCTCGGGGTCGCCCAGGTGTTGGTCGGCGATGCCCCACAGGGTGTCACCGGGTTGGACCACGTAGACCTGGTTCGCCACCGAGTAGGCGACGAGTGGGGCGGCCGAGGACGCTAGGGCCGGGATCACGTCGTCCGAGCCAGGGGCGTGAGCCACCGGCGAGGTGGGACGGGCTCCTTTGGCCACGGCCGGCGCTTTGGAAGGGCCGGGGGATGCCGCCAGCCGGGAGACCAAGCCCTGGCCCTGGAACAAGATCACGCCAACCAGCAAGACGGCCAGGGCTGCGGCCACCTTGGGACGGGTCGGCCACCACTTCTTGATGGCCTGAACGGCACGACGGGACAAGAGGCCGGCGATGAGCACCAGGCCCACCGGGGCGATAGCGATGAGCAGCAGGTCGACGAAGTCGTTGATCCCCACGGCCACGTTCCCCCGGGCGAAGGCCATGGCCATGGCCTGGGCCTGCAGGCGGATAGAGGTCCACTCGGCCGGGATCATGATCGGGGCGAGGATGGCGATGAATCCGAAGTTGAAGGCCAGGAAGGCGACGGTCACGACCGACCACACCTTGATGGCGAGCCGGGCTCGGGGCTTCAGCAGGTGCAGCCGGGCGCTCATCACCGGGTCGGGCCGCCGGAACATGCTGGCCAGCACGGGACCGAGGTAATCGAAGAGGTTGGGCACGCCGACCAGGTCGCTCATGATGTAGTAGCCGTCCAACCGGATGAAGGGCAGGAACTGGTACATGGCCATGGCCTGTGAAACCACGATGGCGACGGCGAGGGGCCCGAAGCCGGTCATGAGGTATGCGACGCCCGCGGCCACGATGAGGACGGCGTTGAAGTAGACGCCGCCCAGGTCCGCCCGCAGCCGGCCGGTCCGGTTGAGGCGGTAGGAGTCGGTGAGGTCGGTGTAGAAGGCGGGCCAGGCAATGTAGATGCCCACTCCCATGACGCCCGGGGAGCCCCCGCCGTACCTCGTGGCCGTGGCGTGGCCGAGCTCGTGGAAGAACCCCGAAAAGATCACGAGGACAGTCACGAGTAGGAACAGGTTGGGGTGGAACGGCAGCTGGCGGGCAGCCCGCAGGAGGGACGCGTGGTCGGTGCCGAAGAGACAGACGTTGACGGTCACGAGGCCGGCGAGAACGAGGAGGACGAGGGGCGGCCAGAAGAGCGGTTGCAGGGCCGTCGTGACCCCCCGGTGCAACCGGGCCGGGATGACCCGCCTTCGGTAGCGCAGGGCAAGGAGGGGGAGGGACCTGGGCAGGGCCTCCTCCACGTCGGACTCGGCAGCGATGAGGCCGGATGGGCGCAGCTTTTTCTCGACCAGGTACTCGACGTTGTCGGCCACGACCGGTCGACCGAGCTCGAGGCTCAGCTCCTCGGCGATGTCGGGGAGGTCCCGCTCGCCGTCGAGCAGCTCGGCGACCAGGTAGAGCAGGTGGGAGAGGTGGATGACCTGGCCGTCGTCCCGACGGACCAGGTAGGTGGGCTGCTCGTAGGCCGAGCCTTCGTAGCGGCCGAGCAGGTGAGTCCCGGCCCGGAGCCGGAAGGGCTCATGGGTGGGGCCCGAAGGGCAGGCGGTGGAGGGATCGTTGGACGCGACCGAAGGGCCGGCGTCCGACGCCGGCTCCGAGGGGTGTGACTGGGGGGGCGGCCCCAAGGCCGCCCCCCCAGCACGATCACTTCGAGGTGAAGTGCAGCTCATTCCTAGAGATTCAGGAAGGAGCTGCCGTTGCCGTCACCGTCGAAGTTGCCATTGAGCGCGGAAACGTTGATGAGCCCGTACTGCGATGTGTTGCCATCACCGTTTCCGTCGTAGCTGCCGGTGGTGTAGTTCACGTTGACATGCGAGCCACCGGCGTTGGCGCGGCATCCCCACATGACCTCACGCGGAGGCAGGTGGGTCGCCTGCTCCATGTCCAGCTCGGAGACCGAAAGTCCCTTGCTCATATGTTTTTCCCTTTCTGTTGCTACGGGGATCCCGCGGGAGGGGGCTCCTTTGGGACCCGAGAGCCGACTGGCCCTCGCTGTCACTCTTCCCGCCTCCAAGGGGGGGTCTAAACCAGCTATTTGGATTAATTCCGAGAATTTCATTTACATAAAAAATGGCGCGGCGATATAGCCGCCATTTGGCGGAGATTTGTTGGGATCGACCCCGCATTTGCGCTTCTACGAGGGAGGACCTGGACTTGCCGTCAGGTTCACGTCGGAGAGAGATGGGAAAGCCCGGCGTATGGATTGGGTGATCCAGAGTCAGATGTGCTGCCCACTTACAACCCGGAAAATGCCGGGAGCATGAGGCATCCAACCCGCTTGGGCTCTCACCGCCTCTTCCGATACGGCACGCACAGGAACCATTGCGATCGGTGCGGTTTGGGCTCGGATGTGCCGGTGGCTTCCGTTGCGTCCACGACGGAAGCGGACCCGGAGTTGTGCCTAGATCCGATCCTCTCCAGTGTGAGATGCGACGGACGGCGAGAACCCTTGGTCCTGCGACCCCTCACCACCGAGAGAGCGGATCATTGGCAACGGCCTTGGGTGCAGGCCTCCGTGGCGTCCACACGGAAGCAGAACCCGGCGCCGTGACCTGACCCGATCCTCTCGGGAGAGGCCGAAGGGCGAGGCGAACCGTTAGCCCGTTGGACCTTCACCTTGAGGACAGATCGTCGGCGAATCCGATGCCGAACCACTGATCGCAGGTTGCGTGATTGGCGGGGATGCTCCGTCGCCAAGGAAGCTCGAAGGAGCGGCCCGCGGCACGTGTGCCCTGCGCGACCTCGTAGAGGCGCTGTGGGGGGGGTCCTACCCGGGGCGGTCGAGGGTGAGGAGGAATCGGAACGACCGGTAATCAGCCCGGTCGTGCGGGGCCCGCCGCCAGCCCAAGACGTCCAGAGTGGACGCGGCGGCGACCCCGCTGAAGAGTTGCGTGCTGCCGGTCAATCCGGTGGAGGAGGAGCAACCGGCGAGCCTCGGCCCAGGAGGCGGCGCCGGAAGGGGACCGAGCGGACTTGCTGGGGTGCCCGGGAAAACACCGTTTGCCACCCCGCTCCAGCCGAATGTTGTGCCCTCACTTCGGTTGCGGCCGCCCGATACAGCAGCACTGGCGGGGGCGAGCCCGTACCGAGCCGACGGCGAAGCGGCGAACCCTGTCGGACCGACCCCGAGGCCACCCGGGCTGGGGAGAGCGGCGGAACGCTCCGAGCCGGTGGGCACGCCAACGGCAGCTTGCGAAGAGAGCTCACTCGAGGACCGCGGCGAAGCGCCCACCAGAGACCCACCCGGCGTGTCGGCGGAGTGGTTCGTTACGGCAGAGACCGCTGGGGCCACCGCCGTGGTCACCGCAGACACGACCGGAGCGACGACCGTGGTCACCACCGCAGACACGACCGGAGCGACCGCCGTGGTCACCGCCGAGACGACCGGAGCGACCGCCGTGGTCACCGCGGACACGACCGGAGCCACCGCCGTGGTCACCGCCGAGACGACCGGAGCCACCGCCGTGGTCACCGCCGAGACGACCGGAGCCACCGCCGAGGTCACCGTGGAGACGACCGGAGCCACCGCCGAGGTCACCGTGGAGACGACCGGAGCCACCGCCGAGGTCACCGTGGAGACGACCGGAGCCACCGCCGAGGTCACCGTGGAGACGACCGGAGCCACCGCCGAGGTCACCGTGGAGACGACCGGAGCCACCGCCGAGGTCACCGCCGAGACGACCGGAGCCACCGCCGTGGTCACCGCCGAGACGACCGGAGCCACCGCCGAGGTCACCGTGGAGACGACCGGAGCCACCGCCGAGGTCACCGTGGAGACGACCGGAGCCACCGCCGAGACGACCGGAGCCACCGCCGAGACGACCGGAGCCGCAGCCCACACGGCAGGAGCCACCGCCGTGGCCACCGCGGAGACGGTGGGAGTCACCGCCGTGGCCACCGCAGACACGGCCGGGGCTACCGCAGAGGCGGCCGGGGCTACTGCAGAGACGGCCGGGGCAACCGTCGAGACGGCCGGAGCTGTTGCGGCGGCATTGCCCAAGCTGTCCAAAGTGGCCGACTTCGTTGCAGTCGAAACGACCGGAGCCCCAGCCTTGGCTGTTGGCGAAACCACGGAACCGATGGCCTCCGCTGAGGCACTCGACGTGACGGTCGAAACGGTGGAGTTCTCCGTCGAGGTGACCGTTGCCAAGATCCCTGTGTTCGGACTCGGTGACGCCGGGGTCGCGGGCGAGGTTTCCGTCGACACGATCTTGGTTGCGGTCGAGGAGACGCTCGATGCAGGCTCGGTGGGCGCTTCCGCCTTGGCGACCTGGGAGGCCGTAGAGGCCGTAGAGGCCGTAGAGGCCGTAGAGGCCGTAGAGGCCGTAGAGGCCGCCGCCGACGTCACCTTGGACGCCTTGGGCGACGCCACCTTGGACGCCTTAGGCGAAGTCACCTTGGGGGCCTTAGGTACTGCCGCGGAGAGCGCCTTCGCCGCCGCCGCCGTCACCGAACTCGTCGACACGGGAAGGGTGCTGGCCGACGCCTCCCCCCGGAACAGCAGGAGGAGCAGGATGCCAGCTAGGGCTGCGAGGGCACCTCGAATAGCCCATCGAGCAACGGTCCGTGCCCCCATGGCCTGAGAACGTTCCCAGGGTCAACGTCGGATAACCGAAGCACATGGATTTCCACATGCGGTCGCAGAACTGTCTCGTTTTTCACCACGAGCAGTGAGGCGGCACGGGCCCAAAGTGACGGCCCTGCACCAAGAATCCCGTCTATCAGTCCCAATGGAGTCGCCGAGGATCGGGACTCAGCCGGGCATCCGTCGCCAGAGCGCCTGGGGGAGCAGCCGCATGATGGCGAACACCCATCGCAGGAGCGGCGGCACGTACACGATCTCGGACCGGCGCCGGACAGCGACCACCATCGCGTCGGCGACTGCTTCGGGCGTGGTCGGAAAAGGAGCAGGTTGCATGCCCGCGGTCATGCGACCCACGACGAATCCCGGACGGACCACCGTCACACCCACGCCGGTGCCGACCAGCGAGTCTCCGAGACCGCGAGCGAACGCATCGAGCCCGGACTTCGACGACCCGTAGATGAAGTTGGCCCGCCTTGGTCGATCGCCAGCCACCGAGGAGAGCACGATGATCTGGCCGTAGCCCTGCCGGCGCAGCCGGTTGGCCGCCGCCGCCAGGGCGCTTGCCGGTCCCGCGAAGTTGGCCGTGATCAGCGCACCCGTCTTCTCGGGGTCGCGCTCGAGCTCTTCCTGGTCGCCGAGCTGCCCGGCGGCCATCACGACGAGGTCGAGATCCCCGAAACGGTCGAAGGTGTTATCCACAAACGCCTGGTGGCGCTCGACGTCGATGACGTCGAAGTCCACGGCCTCGACCGTTTTGGCCCCGTGGCTCTCTGCCCGCCGGGCCGCCTCGGTGAGCCGCGGGCTCGGTCGTCCCGCCAGGACCACGGTATGGCAACGCCCGCCCTCGACCAGCCGATCGACGAAGGCCTGTGCGATCTCGGACGACCCCCCGAGGACCAGCACGGACTGTGGTTCGCCCGTTGCGTCGATCATGTCTCCGACCTCCTTGGCGTCGTGCGGCGGTTCGTCCGGTTCGTCCGGTTCGTTGGGGGTCGACCTGGTTGCGCAGTCGTTTCGGCTTCCGGTTGAGCACGCCCGTTGGTCGATGCGGTCGTGGCCTTCCTGGCCGGCGGCGTGCCTTTGCGTCTCGATGCCCTGGTGGCCGGAGGGCTCGACGATGTCGGATCGGGACTGAGGCCGAGGCGCCGTCCAAGGTCTGAGCGCAGTAGTCCCTCGGGATCCACCCGCCTGCGTACGGCCAGCCACTCGTCGACCCGCGGGTACATGGCTCGGAAGCGCTCCGGTGAGAGCCGCGAATCCTTGGCCAGGTAGACGCGCCCGCCCGCTGCCACCACCTCCTCGTCGAGCTCGTCGAGCAGCTGTCCGAGCGGGGCTCGCCCAGCCGGCAGGTCGAGCGCCAGGGTCCAGCCCGGCAGCGGGAAGGAGAGCGGACCGGGGTCGCCAGGGCCGAAGCGCTTGAGCACGCCAAGGAACGACCCGAGCCGGGCCGCCGACAGCCGTTCGAGAACTCTGCGCACCGTCTCTGCGGCCTCGTCACCCACCACGAACTGGTACTGCACGAACCCGCTGCTCCCATAGAGGCGGTTCCAGTCCCGGATCCCATCGAGCGGGTGGAAGAAGGAGGCCATCGTGTGGGGCTTGCCGATCTGCCGTTTCGGGGCCTTGCGGAACCAAAGCTCGTTGAAGGCAGCGACCGTCAAGGGATTGAGTACTCCCGAAGGGGTTGTGAACGGCACTCGCAGGAGCTGCCGGGCCTCGAAGGCCCGCGCTCGGTGGCCCCGGAGACGAGCGGGCAGGTCCTCCTGGCGGGCGTGGTCGCCCCGGGTGAGAACCGAGCGGCCCAGCCGGCTCCCCCCGGCCTGACAATCGATCCAGGCCACCGAGTACCGATAGGCGTCATCACCCGAGACCATCATGGCCATGGCCGCGTCGAGGTCGGGGGCCCGTTCCGTGTCGACCAGGATGTAGCTGGTCTCGACCGGGATCATCTGCAGGGTGGCCCGGGTTATGAGGCCAGTGAGTCCCATCCCTCCTGCCGTCGCCCAGAACAGCTCGGTATCGCGGTCCGGGGAGATGTCCACCGTGCCGGTGGGCGTGATGAGCCGGAGCTCTTGCACGTGACCGCAGAAGCTGCCGTCGACGTGGTGGTTCTTGCCGTGGATGTCCGCCGCCACCGCGCCGCCCACCGTCACGTAGCGGGTGCCGGGCGTGACCGGCACGAACCAACCCAAGGGGACCAGCCGCTCCATGAGCGTCTGCAGGCTGATCCCAGCCCCGACCTCGACTTCGCCGGTGGCGAGGTCGGCCCGGTGCAGCCCATCGAGCCCGGTGACGTCCAGCACGAGGCCGCCGGCGTTCTGGGCGGCGTCGCCGTAGCTCCGCCCCAGGCCACGGGCGACCACACCGCGGCCTGCCGCTCCCTCACCTCGGACAGCGGCGGCCATCGTCCGTTCGACCATGTCCAGGTCGACCGGGGTGACGAGCTCGCCCCGGCTGGGCGCCGTGCGTCCCCATCCGGTCAGCATCCGCGGCACGGCCGACGCCACATCGGCCGACCCCGGACCAGCGTCGGCGTTCACCGGGCGTAGACCCCGATCATGAAGAGGGCGGCCCAGCACAGTCCGTAGATCTGCACGTGCCGGTCATGGAGGGCCAGCTCCTCGGGGGCTGCCCCCGCTCCCGAGTCGAGCAACCGCAGAACGTGGAGGACGCCGAGCACGAAGGGCACGATCGTGAGCTGGAACCAGATCGGGTGATGTCCCGGGTGGATCTCGGCCGCCCGCTCGAAGCTCCATAGGCAGTAGGCGGTGACGGTGACGGCAGCCGAGAACGTGCGAACCGTCCGGAGGAAGCTCGGGGTGTAGAGCCCGAGCGTCTCACGGATGTTGTTGTGGTCGGAACCATGCTCGGCGAGGAGGGTCATCTCTCCCGAGCGCTTCCCGGTGACCACGAGTAGCGAGCCGAAGGAGGCGACGATCAGGAACCAGTCGGAGAGAGGGACGCCGGTAGCCACGCCGCCGGCGATGGCTCGGAGGACGAAACCGGCGCTCACGAGAGCCAGGTCGACGATGGGCTCGTTGCGCAGCCCCAGGCTGTAGGCGACGTTCACCGCCCCGTAGATCCCCATGACGGCCGCCAGCTCCCCCCCAGCCAGCCAACCGGCCAACCCGACGGCGGCGGCGACCATGGTGGCGCCGATGGCCAGGGCGGCGGGAACGGGGACCTGTCCGGAGGCAACCGGGCGCAACCGCTTGATCGGGTGGAGGCGGTCGGCCGGGGCGTCGATGGCGTCGTTGATGAAGTACGTCCCGGAGGCGGCCAGGCAGAAGATGCCGAAGACGGCACCGGCACGGCCGATGACTCCGGCGTGCAACAGCGAGCCGGCGGCGGCGGGGGCCACGAACACCAACAGGTTCTTGACCCACTGGCGGGGCCGGGCCAGGCGGAAGAAGGCATGCCACTCGGCGACCCGGCTGGACCCGCCGGCCCTGGCCGCCGCTGGCGGGGAGAGGGGCACGGCTTTTTTCTGGTCGTCGGGTTCCTCGAACGCTTCAGCCGATGAATTCATGTGCCCCCCTCGCTGCCGAAGACGCCGGGACGGCTGCCGGCGCCGCTGACATGGTTCAAAGGCTAGGTCCTGCCGTGGCACTTCGTCCTCATCGGCCCGTCACTGGTGGCCACGGTGGCCCGTTGGCTGCTTGCCGGCGGCCGGTCAGACAGGGGATACGAGGTTGCGTCATTCGACGCCCCTCACCAGGCCTCTTAGTATCTGCGCCCGTGATACGGCCGTACCGCGTAGTGGTGGCGAAGCCCGGCCTCGACGGTCACGACCGGGGAGCCAAGGTCATCGCTCGTGCCCTGCGTGACGCGGGATTCGAGGTCATCTACACCGGCCTTCACCAGACGCCCGAGCAGGTCGTGCAGGCGGTGATCCAAGAGGACGCCGACGCCGTCGGGCTCTCCCTGCTCTCAGGTGCCCACCTCACCCTCGTCCCGCGGGTCATCGAAGGCCTCCAGGCCAGCGGTCGGGGTGACGTGCTGTTCATCGTGGGCGGGATCATCCCCGAGGCTGACATCCCGACCCTGAAGGAGATGGGCGTGGCCGAGGTCTTCACCCCGGGCGCGCCGCTACCGGCCATCGGCACCTGGTTAGGCGAGGCGCTGGACGAGCGAGAGCGGGGGGAGGCCGCCCCGGGCTGACCCGCCCAGGGGCCGGAACCTGTCCCGGGCCGCGGCCCCGGGCCCGTTTGGCGCATGACGGGGCCGATCGAGCAGGCTCCACTTCCGATGACGCGACCGAGGCCTGCGTCCGTGGCCCCCGCCGAGAAGCAGCGACAGCCAGCACCGATCGAACCGACGCAACCGGGCGAAGGGATGCAACAAGCCATGCAACAAGCCATGCAACAAGCCATGCAGCAGAGGAGGAGCAGATCCGGTGGATCTCTTCGAATACCAGGGTAAGCAGTACTTCGCCCGCTTCGGTATCGCCATCTCCAAAGGCGGGGTGGCCGACACTGTCGAGGAGGCCGTGGCCCAGGCCGACAACGCGGGCTATCCGGTCGTGGTCAAGGCGCAGGTGAAGGTGGGCGGCCGGGGCAAGGCCGGCGGCGTGAAGCTGGCCGCCGACGCCGAGGAGGTCCGCCACCACGCCGCCAACATCCTCGGCCTCGACATCAAAGGCCACGTCGTGAAGCGGCTCTGGATCGAGCACGCCTCGGACATCGAGCGTGAGTACTACGCCAGCTTCACCCTCGACCGCAGTGCCAAGAAGCACCTCGGCATGCTGTCGGCCGAGGGCGGTGTCGAGATCGAGGAGGTGGCGGCCACCAACCCCGACGCCATTGCCCTGCTCCACGTCAATCCGATCGACGGACTGAGTCGTGAGCAGGCCGCCGAATGGGTGGACCGAGCCGCTCTCGACGAGGTGGCTCGCGAGCAGGCGGCCGACCTCCTCGTCGAGCTCTACCGCTGCTATACGGAGGGGGACTGTGACCTGGCCGAGGTCAACCCGCTGATCCTCACCCCCGACGACCGGGTCCACGCCCTCGACGCCAAGGTCACCCTCGACGACAACGCCGAGTTCCGCCACCCCGAGTGGGAGGAGTTCACCGCCACCGAGACCGAGGACGAGCGCGAGGCCCTGGCCAAGGAGCGGGGGCTCAACTACATCGGCCTCGACGGGACCGTCGGCATCATCGCCAACGGGGCGGGTCTGGCCATGAGCACCCTCGATGTCGTGAACCAGTGCGGGGGTTCAGCGGCCAACTTTCTCGACATCGGGGGCGGTGCCAACGCCGATGTGATGTCCGCTGCCCTCGAGGTCATCAACTCCGACCCCGCCGTGCGCTCGATCTTCGTCAACATCTTCGGCGGCATCACCCGGGTGGACGAGGTGGCGAACGGTGTTCTCGAGGCCCTGGGTCGGGTCGACATCGCCGCACCCATCGTGCTGCGCCTGGACGGGACCAATGCCGAAGCCGGCCGGGCCATCCTCGCCCCCCATCTTTCCGACCGCCTGGTGGCCGAGCCGACCATGCTCGACGCCGCCCGGCGGGCGGTCGCCTTCGCCGGAGGTGAGTCGTGAGCATCTTCGTGGACGAGACGACCAAGGTCGTGATCCAGGGGGTCAGCCCGACCAGCCAGGGCCTCTACCACGGGCTGCGCAACCGCGCCTACGGAACGAAAGTGGTGGCCGGCACCAACCCCAAGCGGGGCGGAGAGGAGATCGAGGGAATCCCCGTCTTCGCCACCGTGCGCCAGGCCGTCGAGGCCACCGGGGCCAACGCCTCGTTCATCTCGGTGCCGCCGCCGTTCGCGGCCGAGGCCATTTTGGAGGCCGCGGCCGCCGGCGTGCCCTTCGTAGTGTGCATCACCGAGGGCATCCCCGCCCAGGATGAAGCCCTGGCCTACAACCGACTGGTCCGCGACTTCCCCACGACCCGCCTGCTGGGGCCCAACTGCCCGGGCGTCATCTCGCCGGGCAAGTGCAACATCGGCATCACCTCGGGCGACATCGCCATGCCCGGCGGCCCGGTGGGGATCGTGAGCCGGTCGGGGACCCTCACTTACCAAGCCCTCCACGAGCTCAGCCAGCAGGGCGTGGGCCAGACGACCTGCGTGGGCATTGGCGGGGACCCGGTGCCCGGCACGAGCTTCATCGACTGCCTGGCCGCTTTCGAGGCCGACTCCGACACCAAGGCCATCATGATGATCGGCGAGATCGGCGGCTCGGCCGAAGAAGAAGCGGCCGAGTTCATCGGGACCTCGGTGTCGAAGCCAGTGGTGTGTTACGTCGCCGGGGTCACGGCCCCGCCTGGCCGCAAGATGGGACACGCCGGGGCCATCATCTCGGGCTCCAAGGGCACAGCCCAGGCCAAGATGGAGGCGCTTTCTTCAGCCGGCGCCACCGTCGCCCTCAATCCGACCGAAGCCGGTGAGGCCATGGTCGACGTCGTGCGGAAGCTCGACTGAGCAACCGCGAGCCGCCGTCGGCCCGCGCCTTGTCCGATCGGCCGATCGCCGGCGTCATCTTCGACCTCGATGGCCTGCTCGTCGACTCGGAGCCCATCTGGCGCCAGGCCGAGATCGAGATCTTCGGTGGCCTGGGCCTCGAGCTCACGGACGATGACGTGCGCGAGACCATGGGCCTGCGCATCGACGAGGCGGTCCGTCACTGGTGGGAGCGCTTCCCCTGGGCGGCGCGGACCCCGGCCGACGTCGCCGCTCGCATCACCGCCCGGGTGGCCGAGCTCGTCACCGCCGAGGGCCGTCCCATGCCCGGTGCCCTCGAGGCCGTGACCTTGTGTGTGCGGGCGACGATCCCGGTGGCCGTCTGCTCGGGCTCCTCTGAGGTGGTGATGGTCGCCGCCCTGCGACGCCTGGGTCTCGAGTCGGACATCTCGGCATGGCACTCGGCCGAGTTCGAGCCTTACGGGAAGCCCCACCCCGGCGCCTACCTCACGACGGCGGCCAAGCTCGGCCTCGACCCCCTCGACTGCCTGGCCGTCGAAGACTCGTTCAATGGGGCCATCGCCGCCAAGGCGGCGCGGATGCGGGTCGTCGTGGTCCCCGAGCCCGCCACCCGGGCTTCGCCACGGTGGGGCTTCTGCGACGCCTGCCTCGACTCACTGGAGGAGTTCGACTCCGATCTGTTGGGCCGTCTGTCCGGTGCGGACCCATCCACGTGAGGCCAGCTGACGGCCGGCTGAAGGCCGGGTGAAGGCCAGCTGACGGCCGGCTGACGGCCAGCTGAAGGCCGGGTGAGGCTGAAGGGTGGGGTGGACCTGGCAAGGCTGAAGGCCAGGTGAAATTGCCCCTTCGGAAGTGACGCGGCGGTGCCGATATCACGATTGCGAGGGGCAATTCCCTGGGCAGGGGACCGAGCGACGTAGTTCCCGCACCGGTGGCAGGCCGGCTGCGGGCTACGTCGCCCCGGTCGTCCGGCAAGAGCCCACTGGTAGCGTGCGCGGCGTGGGTCGAGGCGGTTCCACCATGGACGTCCCTCTCGCCGTGCTCGCCTCGGGTAGCGGGACCATCCTCGAGTCCATCCTCGAGGCCGATCTGCCCGTGGAGCTGGTTGTCGCCGACCGCCCCTGTCGAGCCCTGGACGTCGGACGTATGGCTGGGCGACCGACCACGCTCGTGGACCGGGCCGACTTCGGGGGGTTCGGCCCGGGCTTCAACCGTGAGCTCTACACCGAGGCGCTCACGGCCGTGCTCGTCGACGCCGGTGTGGTCGTTGTGGCCATGGCCGGATTTGGGACCGTCCTCGGCCCGGCCATCCATACCGCCTTCCCCGGGCGCATCCTCAACACGCACCCGGCCCTGCTCCCAGCCTTCCCCGGTTGGCACGCGGTGCGCGATGCCTTGGCTGCCGGGGTGGCCACGACCGGCACCACCGTGCACGTCGCCACTCTCGAGATGGACGCCGGCCCGATCCTCGCTCAGGCCGCAGTGCGGGTCGAGCCGGGCGACACCGAGGACAGTCTCCACGAGCGCATCAAGGAAGTGGAGCGCCGGCTCTACCCGGACACCATTCGCGACTTCCTGGCAAGGTTGGCGGCGTCCCACCCCGATGGGCGAGGATCTCGACAGGAGGTCGCCGAGTGAGAGCGCTGCTGTCCGTCTACGACAAGAGCGGGCTGGAGCATCTGGCCCGCGGCCTCAGCGAGCTCGGATGGGAGCTGGTGGCGAGCGGCAAGACCTCGGCCGCGCTCGGCGCCGCCGGCATCCCCCACCGCGAGGTGGCCGACGTCACCGGTGCGCCCGAGATGCTGGGCGGCCGAGTCAAGACCCTGCACCCCACCATCGCCGGCGGAATCCTGGCCGACCGTAGCAACCCGGAGCACATAGCGGACCTCGAGGCGCGGGGCATCGAGCCCGTCGATCTCGTGGTCTGCAACCTCTATCCCTTCCGCTCCGAGCCGTCGGTCGAGATGATCGACATCGGGGGCCCCACCATGGTGCGGGCGGCGGCCAAGAACTTCGATTCGGTGGGGGTGGTGGTCGACCCGCGGGGCTACCCGGCGGTCCTCGCCGAGCTACGCGACGCCGGCACGCTCAGCTTCGACACCCGGCGCGAGCTTGCCCGCGACGCCTTCGCCCACGTGGCCGAGTACGACGCCGCCATCCTCGACTGGTTCGACGGTCCCAATGGCCCCGGCGGATCCGGCGCCCCGGACGGCCCCGGGTCGGTCGTCGGGTCGGTCGTCGGGTCGGTCGTCGAGTCGGAAGCGGAGTTGCTGCCCCCCACCATCGAGCTCACTCTGGAGCGGGCCAGCTCCATGCGCTACGGCGAGAACCCGCACCAGCGGGGGGCCCGCTACCGCATCGCCGGCCAATCCTCGTGGTGGGATCAGGTCGTCCAGCACGCGGGCACCGAGCTCTCGTATCTCAACGTCTTCGACGCCGACGCCGCCTGGCGCCTCGTCCACGAGCTGGCTGATCTGGCTGATCCGCGTCCCGGTCGGCGGGTATGCGGTGGCCATCATCAAGCACGCCAACCCGTGTGGGGCGGCGGTGGCGGCTGACCTTCCGACCGCCTACCGCAAGGCCCTCGAGTGCGACGAACTGTCGGCTTTCGGGGGCGTCGTGGCCGTGGGTGGTCCGGTGGACGAGGAGGTGGCCGCGGCCATCGCCGAAGGCCCGCAGGCCGACGTCATCGTGGCCGCCGCCTTCACCGACGCGGCCCGTGACCGACTGGTGAAAAAGCGCAGGGCCACCCGCCTCTTGTCCGGTCCCACTCCCGAGCCCATCGAGCGGCAGTACCGAGGGCTCGGGGCGAGCCTGTTGGTCCAAGACGGCGACCGGTTCCTCGTCGACCGCTCGCAGTGGGAGGTCGCCACCAAGGCGGCGCCGACCGAGGCGCAGTGGCTCGACCTGGCCATGGCCTGGACCGTGTGCGCCCGGACCACGTCGAATGCCATCGCCGTGGTTACCGACCGCCAGGCCGTGGGTGTGGGTGCCGGCCAGCAGTCACGGGTGGTAGCCGCCGAGATCGCGGTGGCCAAGGCCGGCGACCGGGCGGTCGGCGCGGCAGCGGCCAGCGACGCCTTCTTCCCCTTCCCCGACGGCCTGCTTGTCCTGGCTACCGCGGGCGTGGCCGCCGTCATCCAGCCCGGCGGGTCGATCAAAGACGGCGAGATCGTTGCTGCGGCCGACGAGGCCGGCATCGCCATGGTGATGGCCGGCGGCGAACGGCACTTCCGCCATTGACCCCATCGGCCCCCGAATTCCTGATCTCGAGGCGCCCATGACGGCGGCGTTGCTCGACGGAGAGGCGCTCGCCTCCGCCATCCGGGCCGAGGTGGCCGAACGTCTGCGCGCATTCCGCCAGGAGGGGCAGGTGGCCGGTCTCGGCACGATCCTGGTCGGGGACGACGGGCCGAGCGCCCGCTATGTAGCCATGAAGCACGAGGACTGCGCCGAGGTGGGCATGTCCTCGATCCACGAGCACCTCCCGGCCGATGTGACCCAGGCGGAGCTCGAATCGGTCGTGGCCCGCTTCAACGCCGACCCGGCGATCGATGCCTACCTCGTGCAGCTCCCCCTCCCGCCCCACATCGACGAGGAGCGGGTCCTCCTCGCCGTGGACCCGGACAAGGACGTGGACGGCCTCCACCCGGTCAACCTCGGTCGCCTGGTCATGGGGGCGGACGGGCCGCTCCCCTGCACCCCGGCCGGCATCGTCGAGTTGCTGGCGGCCAACAAGGTGCCGGTCGAGGGGAAGCACGTGGTGATCATCGGGCGGGGCCTGACCATCGGCCGGCCGCTCGCCCTCCTGCTCGCCAGCAAGCGCCCGGGCTGCAACGCGGCCGTCACCGTCGTCCACACCGGCGTCGACGACCTGGCCGGCTTGGTCCGTCAGGGAGACGTGGTAGTGGCCGCGGCCGGCCGGGCCGGGCTCGTGACCCCGCACATGGTCAAGCCCGGCGCCGCGGTGGTCGGTGCCGGGACGTCCTGGTCGGGCCGCAAGCTCCTTTCTGACGTCGATGAGTCGGTGGCCGAGGTGGCTGGTTGGATGACCCCGAGGATCGGCGGGGTCGGTCCCATGACCCGGGCCATGCTCCTGCGCAACGCCCTGCGGGCCGCCCTTCGGCGACGGGGCCTGGCCGCGGCATGAGCACCACCTATCTGTCGTTGCCCGCCAATCTGGCGCTGCCCGCGCCCAGCGGGTCGACGACGACAACGTCGACTGTTCCGGACACCTCGACCACGACGACCTCGACGACCGCCCCGACGACGACCACCACCACCACAACGTCACCGACTACGACGACACGGCCGCCCCACGCGACGACGACGACCCATCCCACCACCACGACGACCACCACCAAGCCAGTGGTGTCCCACCACCAGACGACGAGCACGCCGTGGGGCCTCGTCGCTCTCATCGCGGTCCTCGTTCTTGCCATCATCCTCGTCACCGTGCTGCTCGTCGTCCGGCGCGCTCGAGTCCGTCAGGGGACCTGGCGTCGGGCGGTGGTTCCGGCGCTGAGCGACGCTCGCCTGGCCAGAGACGCGCTCTTGTCCGGGAACGCCGAGTCCGATGACGAGCGGCTGCGCGCCGACGTGCGACTCCAGGTCGAGCGAGCCGCCACCGCCCTCGAGGAGACGGTTGACCGTGCCCCGGAACCCGAAGACGCCGACGCTGTCCGTTCGGTGGCGAGCTCGCTGCGCGGGTTGGCCTTTGCCATCGAGGCCGACCGGCTCCTCCATCACGGTGCCAACGCGCCGAGCGGTACCCAGCTGGCCGAGGCCGACTTGGCCCGGCGCGACCGCGGTGCCGAGCTGGACCGCGCCATCGCCCGCCTGACGGCCCGCGTCGGACAAGGCGGTAAGAACCCGGCTCGCTGACGCACCGGTGACCCACACGCGGCCGGTCCTGAGTCCGTGGCGGCACGTTCATTTGAGTGGTGTCGCCGACTGAACGATGACCCGCTCATGGCCGGCGAGGGCGGTCACCGGTAGGGTTGAATGGGTGACCCGCATCGCCGACCTCCTGGCCAAGGGCCGGACCTACTCCTTCGAGTTCTTCCCCCCGAAGACCGATGCCGAGCAGGCATTGCTGGTCAGGACGCTTCGGGCCCTCGAGCCGCTCGAGCCGTCGTTCGTGTCCGTCACCTACCGGGGCGGGGCCGAGTCACGGCAGCGGACCTTCGATCTCGTCACCGGCATGCTGCGTACGACCACGCTCGTCCCCATGGCCCATCTCATTTGCGCCGCGCACACTCGCCTCGAGCTGGCCGACATCCTCGTCGCCTATCGCATGGCCGGTGTTGAGAACCTCATGGCTCTTGGCGGGGACCCGCCCGAGGACCCCGACGCCGGCGTGGGCGAGCTCCGGTTTGCGTCGGAGCTGGTCGAGCTGGCCATGGCCATCGGCGGCTTCTCGATCGGTGTGGCCGCCCAACCGGCCGGACACCCGCAGTCGGACGATCGCAAGACCGATCGTGACAACCTGGCCGCCAAGCTCCGGCTCGCCGACTTCGGCGTGACCCAGTTCTTCTTCGAGGCCGCCGAGTACACCAACCTCGTCGGCGAGCTCGCCGAACGAGGAGTGGAGAAGCCCGTGCTGCCCGGCATCATGCCGGTCGACCGTCTGTCCTCGATCCCACGCATGGCCACCATGGGCGCGGGGGTGCCGGTGTGGATGGTGGAGCGGCTCCAGGCAGCCGATGTCCGCGGAGGCAAGGAGTCGGTACACCGCGAAGGAGTGGCCATCGCCACCGAGCTCTGCCAACAGCTCCTCGACGCCGGAGTGCCCGGGTTGCACTTCTACACGTTGAACCGGTCGACCGCGACCCGGGAGATCTACGCCGCCCTCGGTTTGGCCGACGCCTGACCCCAGACGCTGCCGCCGCCACCACCGTCCGAGCGCCAACCCTCAGCCCGGATCCGTGCCTTGCGGCGGACGAGCCTCTCGTGATCCGGCAGTAGGCTCCGCCGAATGGCTGACCTCATCACCCAGGGGCCCGACGGCGGGCTGAACGTCTCCGACGAGCCGATCATCCCGTTCATCGAGGGCGACGGCACCGGCGTCGACATCTGGCCGGCGGCCAAGCTCGTGCTGGACACGGCGGCGGCCAAGCACAACAAGAAGGTGGCGTGGAAGGAGGTCCTGGCCGGCCAGAAGGCCTTCGATGAGACCGGCAACTGGCTGCCCGACGAGACCGTCGAAGCCTTCCGCAGCCACCTCATCGGCATCAAGGGGCCGCTCACTACCCCGGTGGGGGGCGGCTTTCGCTCGCTCAACGTGGCCCTGCGCCAGATCCTCGACCTCTACGTGTGCCTGCGGCCGGTTCGGTGGTTTCCTGGCGTCCCCTCACCCGTCCTTCATCCCGAGAAGGTCGACATGGTGATCTTTCGGGAGAACACCGAGGACATCTATGCCGGCTTGGAGGTGGAGGCCGGCACCCCCGAGGCAGCCAAGCTGGCGGCTTTCCTCCGGGACGGAATGGGCTGGCAGATCCGCGAGGGCTCCGGCATCGGCATCAAGCCGATCTCCGAATTCGGATCCAAACGACTCATCCGGGCGGCGATCAATTATGCATTGGCTCACGGACGCCGCAGCGTGACCCTCGTGCATAAGGGCAACATCCAGAAGTTCACCGAAGGCGCCTTCCGCAACTGGGGCTATGAGCTCGTGCGTGAGGAGTTCGCCGATGTGGCCGTCGGATGGGACGACTGCGACGGCAAGCCGGGTGACAAGCTGCTCGTGAAGGACAACATCGCCGACATCACCCTGCAACAGGTGCTGACCCGCCCCGACGACTTCGACGTCATCGCCACCACCAACCTCAACGGCGACTACCTGTCCGACGCACTGGCCGCCCAGGTCGGCGGGATCGGTATCGCCCCGGGCGGCAACATCAACTACGTGACGGGCCACGGCGTCTTTGAGGCGACCCACGGCACCGCGCCGAAATATGCCGGCCTTGACAAGGTCAACCCTGGGTCGGTGCTCCTCTCCGGCGTCATGATGTACGAGCACCTCGGGTGGACCGAAGAGGCCAAGGATATCGTCCGTGCCCTCGAGGCAACCATCGCGGAGAAGATCGTGACCTACGACTTCGCCCGCTTGATGGACGGGGCGACGGAGGTCAAGTGCTCGGAGTTCGCCGCGGCGATCGCCGACCGTCTCTGAGGTAGGGCGGCGGGCCGGGTAGGGACCGGACACCGGCCGACGGTGGGGCCTCCAGGAATGAGGCTCGTCGGGCATGCACGCACCCAATGGCGGCCTGATCGAGGGCCTCTGACCTCGAAGGGGCCACGACCGATCCATTAGCCTCGGCCAACATGTCACCCCGCCCACCCATCCACGTCACGGTCACCGGTGCCGCAGGACAGATCGGCTATTCGTTGCTGTTCCGCATCGGTTCCGGTCAGCTCTTCGGCCCCGACCAGCCCGTCGTCCTCCGTCTCCTCGAGATCGAGCCGGCCATGAAGGCGCTCGAGGGCGTCGTCATGGAGATCGATGACTGTGCCTTCCCACTGGTGACTGACATCGTCAGCACCTCCGACCTACACACCGCTTTCGGCGGCACGTCGTGGGCCCTGCTGGTCGGTTCCATCCCCCGCAAGGCGGGCATGGAGCGCGGCGATCTGCTGACGGTCAACGGCGGCATCTTCGGTCCTCAGGGCCAGGCCATCCAGGCCAACGCGGCGAGCAACGTGCGGGTGCTCGTCGTCGGCAATCCGTGCAACACGAACTGTCTCATCGCCCGGGCCAACGCGCCCGAGGTCCCGGCCGATCGATGGTTCGCCATGACCCGGCTTGACGAGAATCGGGCGAAGTCGCAGCTGGCCAAGAAGGCCGGCACGCCCGTCTCCTCGGTGACCAACCTGGCTGTCTGGGGGAACCACTCGGCCACCCAGTTCCCTGACGCTGCCCACACTCTCATCGAGGGGAAGCCGGCGCCCGAGGTCATCGCCGACGAGGAATGGCTGCGCGGCGACTTCCTCACGACGGTGCAGAAGCGGGGAGCGGCCATCATCGACGCCCGCGGCCTCTCCTCGGCCGCTTCGGCAGCCAATGCCGTGGTCGACACCGTGAACGCTCTCCACACGGGTACACCGGGCGAGGAATGGACGTCGGTGGCCGTCGTGTCTCACGGGGAGTATCGGACCCCCGCCGGCCTGCAATTCGGGTTCCCGGTGCGCGTCCATCCGGAGCACGGGTGGACGATCGTCGAAGGGCTGTCCCACGACGAGTTCGCCTCGGACCGGATCCGCATTACCACCGAGGAACTGGTCGCCGAGCGGGCAGAGGTCGCCGACTTGCTGCCGTAATCCCGGCAATCTTGTCTGGCTGTCGAGGGAGGCCAGTGGTGGTCGGGCCTTGGCCAAGGGCTGGCCTCCGCATTTTTTCTTTTTAAAATGGGCCGGTCGTTAGCTCCACGGGCGGCACAGCGTGCCGGACACCCTGGAGACGCACGACCTTCCCGTGACCGGGCGCCGCGGTGGCGGTCCTGGGCCTACGAGAGCGGTATGAGCTCGATCCGATTCCCGAAGGGGTCGTCGACGTACCACTGTGGCCGGCCGGGCACGTCCTCGGCCATCCGGGTGGGATAACCGGCGTCGTCAAGGCGCTGGCAGAGCTCCTCGAGGTGTTCGACGACCAGTGCGGGATGAGCCTTGCGGGCCGGGCGGAAGTCCTCCTCCACGCCGAGGTGGAGCTTCATCGAGCCGTCCTCGAACCAGCATCCGCCGCGCGCCGCCAACTCGGGTGGCTTCGGCACCCGGGGGATGCCGAGCAGCCCGCTGAAGAACGCCTCGGCCCGGGCTTCGGCTTCGTCTCCGGGCGGCATGGCCAGCTGCACGTGGTCGACGCCCCGCACCCGAGCCTTCGAGTCGGTTGCCTCGCTCATTGCTCGCCTCCCTTCTCGGCCCCGGCTGGAGATGCCGAGTCTCCCATCGCAGCCGGTCCGGGCAGGCCGCGCTGGTCCTGTCGGAGGGGATGGTCGTCGGGCACCTCGACCAGGTGGATGCGGAGCCCGTCGGGGTCTTCGATCCACGCCTCGACGAGGCCCCAGGGCTCGAGCACCGGCTGGCGGAGCACAGTGGCGCCGCGGCCCTCGACTTCGGCCAGTGCACCCGGCGCCGATCGCACCTGGAGCCAGAGGGCGAGCGACGCGTCGTGACCGGAGGCCCGCAGGGGTGTGCGGTCGGCATCCACCTCGCCGTGGCCGGCGCCGGCACCCGCCACCACCTCGATGAACCCGCCACCGGCAGCGAAGACCACGCCACGGGCGGCCCCCGCTCCGAATTCACGGACCACGGGTAGGTCGAGGACCTCACCGTAGAAGGCGAGCGAACGCCCGATGTCGGCCGGGTGGACGATGGTCCGACTGGTCACCACCTCCATCCCGTCCTCCTCTCCGTGGTCACTGTGTCGATGCCCGCCCACGCTGCCATGCGTGCCGGGCGTGGCGCCAGCAGCGCCCGCAACGCCCGCAGCGCCAGCGGCGCCCGCGGCGCCCGCAACCGCCCGCAGCCGAGGCCGACATCGGTAAATTCCGCCCATGACGGTGATCGACGACCACGGTCGTCCGGAGCCGCCCGCCGCGGCCGATGAAACGGACACACTCCTCGGCTTCCTGGACTACCAGCGAGCCACCTTTGCCTGGAAATGCGCAGGCCTGGACGCAGCTGGCCTACAGGCGACCGTCGGCGTTTCGTCGATGACCCTGGGCGGGATGCTCAAGCACATGGCCCACGTCGAAGAATGGTGGTTCTCCCGGTCGCTATACGGGCGACCCCCAGCGTCACCCTGGGACGCGGTTGACTGGTCCGCCGACCCCGACTGGGAGTGGCACTCGGCTGCCGGAGACTCCCCTGAGAGGTTGCGGGGGCTGTGGCAGGAGAGCGTGGACCGCTCCCGAAATCTCGTTGCCGAGGCGTTGACCGACGGCGGGCTGGACCGGCCAAGCTCCCGTGCCTGGGCCGACGGCCAGACACCGAGCCTGCGCTGGATCCTCTGCCACATGATCGAGGAGTACGCACGTCACAACGGTCACGCCGATCTGATCCGGGAGTCAGTGGACGGGGCCACGGGCGAGTAGGCGGGGCCGCGGCCTCGAGGCCTCTCAGTAGGTGGTATCGGCCGCCAACGAGCCGGTGTGGCGACGGGCCTCCGCCATCAGATCGTGACCGGCGATCAGCACGGCAAGGTCTCCCCGGACCCGGACACGGCCGGCGGTCAGGGCCTCGGCCGGGCTGAGCTCGCCTTTGGCCATAGCCACGGCGTCGTCATAGGAGAGGGCAATGGTCACGTTGGGCTCGCGTTCGACGCCCATCTCACCCTTCCCGTCCTCTCCGGGCACAAGCGCCAGCTCCAATTTCCCGTCGTCGAACCGGAGCAGGAGGGTGACGTCACCACTAGCGGTGCCGCGGATCTCCTGGGCGACGACGAACACCCCCGACTGCGGCACGAGCCCCGCGTCGGCCCCGGGGGCGGGAACGGACACGCTGGCCATGGCCCCGTTGAAGGCTTCCACCCAGGCCGACGTCAGGAATTGGGGCACGCCGAACGCGCCGTGAGATTCAGCCGCGCCGACGGCGAGCGCCGTCGGCGCCGTCAGCCGTTGACGTGGTCGCCACCGTCTGCCGTTTCGCCGGGAACGTCCATGGGGCCCTCGGGCACAGCCGCGGGGCCGTCCGAGGCCGCAGCCGCCGGTGCCGGAGTGTGCGCATCGGTCGGGCCGGCCTCCCAGTAAGGCTGGGTCCCCGCGTCTACGTCCGGCTCCGCTCCCGGCTCCGGGATCCCGTAGGCCTCGGGCGAGGACTGCACCGCGGCCGGTCCGGTGGCCGGCGCGGTGGCGGCGGCCTCGGACGGCGTCCGGGGAGCCCGGCGGTTGCGGATCTTGCGGCCGAGCCAGGCGATCGGATCGTAGGAGGCGTCGACGACGCGCTCCTTCAGGGGGATGATGGCGTTGTCGGTGATCTTGATGTGCTCGGGGCAGACCTCGGTGCAGCACTTGGTGATGTTGCACATGCCCAGGCCCTGGTTGTGCTGGAGCAGCTCGCGGCGATCGTTGGTGTCGAGTGGGTGCATCTCGAGCTCGGCCGACCGGATGAAGAAGCGCGGACCGGCATACGACGTCTTGTTCTCCTCGTGGTCGCGCATGACGTGGCAGACGTCTTGGCAGAGGAAGCACTCGATGCACTTGCGGAACTCCTGGCTCCGCTCGACGTCGATCTGCTGCATGCGGTAGCCGCCGGCCTCGACCTCGTCCGCCGTGCGGGGTCGTGGGGTGAACGACGGGACGCGCTTGGCCACCTCGTAGTTGAAGGAGACATCGGTGACCAGATCGCGGAGGATAGGAAAGGTGCGCATGGGGGCGACCGTCACCGTCTCGCCCGGGGGCAAGGCGTCCACGCGGGTCATGCACATGAGGGCGGGTCGCCCGTTGATCTCGGCCGAGCACGACCCGCACTTGCCCGCCTTGCAATTCCATCGGCAAGCCAGATCCGGCGCGGTGGTGGCCTGGATGCGGTGGATGACGTCGAGGACGACTTCGCCTTCCTGGGCCGGCAACTGGTACTCGGCGAAGTCGCCGCCTTCTTCGTCGCCGCGCCACACGCGCATGGTCACCGTCCCCGGGAGTTGGCCCACGCCGTCGGCGGCCGGAGACGACTCGTCGTTGGATGGTGCCATCTCGTCGCTCACGGGGGCCACCGGGTCCTCGATGGCCATCAGGTCGCCTCCTCCAACAGGGCCCGCAGCTCGTCGGGCATTGTCGGCAACGGCTCGGGGCTGACGTCGATGTGGCGGATCGAGGGAGTGCCGCACACGCCGTCGGCCTCGGAGCGGTCACGGACCCGTTGGACGAAGTTGACCCGCCCCATCTCCTCCGATGGCTTCGGATAGTCGTCGCGGGTGTGGCCACCGCGGCTCTCGGTGCGGTTGATGGCCCCCTGCGCCGTCGAGCGCGACACGGACAACATGGCCGGCAGGTCGGTGACCAGGTTCCAGCCCGGGTTGTAACGACGACCTCCTGACAGAGCCACCCGTCGGGCGCGGTCCTCGAGCTCGTCGAGGCGCACCATCGCTTCGTTCAGCTCGTCACCGGTGCGGATGATGCCCACGAGCTCCTGCATCGTCGTCTGTAGGTCGTGGTGGACGGTGTAGGGGTTCTCGCCGTCGTCCAGTTCGAAGGGCGCAGTGGCTGCTCCAACCGCCGCCTCCACCTGGGCCTCGTCCACTCGGACGGGATCACTGCGACCGAGGGCGTACTCGGCGGCCGCCTCCCCGGCCCGCCGGCCGAAGACCAGGAGGTCGGAGAGCGAATTGCCGCCGAGCCGGTTCGCGCCGTGCATGCCGGCGGCGACTTCCCCCGCCGCGAAGAGCCCGGGGGCGGTCGTGGCCGTGGAGTCCGCATCCACGCGCACGCCGCCCATGATGTAGTGGCAGGTAGGCCCGACCTCCATGGCCTCGGCCGTGATGTCCACGCCGGCCAGCTCCATGAACTGGTGGTACATCGACGGGAGGCGACGGCGGATCTCGGCCGGGGTGCGGCGAGTGGCGATGTCGAGGAAGACGCCGCCATGGGGGCTGCCCCGTCCGGCCTTGACCTCGGTGTTGATGGAGCGGGCGACCTCGTCGCGGGGCAGGAGTTCGGGTGGGCGCCGACCGGCCGAGTGGTCGGCGTACCACTTGTCCGCCTCGTCCTCGGAGTCAGCCGTCTCGGCCGCGAACATGGGCGGGATGTAGTCGAACATGAAGCGCCGGCCCTCGGAATTGCGCAGCACTCCGCCATCGCCGCGCACTCCTTCGGTCACCAGGATCCCCCGGACGGAGAGCGGCCAGACCATTCCCGTCGGGTGGAACTGGACGAACTCCATGTCGATGAGGTCGGCGCCGGCCCACAGAGCCATGGCATGGCCATCACCCGTCGACTCCCACGAGTTGGAGGTGTAGAGCCAGCTCTTTCCCACCCCGCCAGTGGCAAGGACGGTGGACTTTGCCGTGATGACCACGAACTCTCCGCTCGGCCGCCAGTAGCCGACCAGGCCGGAGACGGTGCCGCCGTCGTCGTGAAGCAGGCGGAGCACCTTGAGCTCCATGAACACCTCGATGCCGTCGGCTACTGCCTTCTGCTGCAGGGTCCGGATCATCTCGAGGCCGGTGCGATCGCCCACGTGGGCCAGCCGGGCGTAGCGGTGGCCTCCGAAGTCACGCTGGAGGATGAGCCCATCGGCGGTGCGGTCGAAGAGGGCCCCCCACTCTTCGAGCTCGCGGACACGGTCGGGCGCTTCTTGGGCATGGAGCTCGGCCATGCGCCAGTTGTTGAGCATCTTCCCGCCCCGCATGGTGTCCCGGAAGTGCACCTCCCAGTTGTCGTCGGGGTAGACGTTGCCGAGAGCGGCCGCGATCCCTCCCTCGGCCATGACCGTGTGGGCCTTGCCGAAGAGCGACTTGCACACGAGGGCGGTGCGCAAGCCGCGGGACTTGGCCTCGATGGCCGCCCGTATCCCGGCACCCCCGGCGCCGATGATGACGACGTCGAAGTCGTGGGACTCGTGGTCGGCCATGTGCACGTCCGCCCTTAGAAGTGGAAGCCGTAGTCGTGGATGGTTCCGCTCGCCACCAGCCGCACGTAGAAGTCGGTGAAGGCCACGAAGCAGAGGCTCATCCAGGCGATGAGCATGTGCCGGGCGTTGAGCGGGGTCAGTGTCTTCCAGATCCGGTGGCGGATGGGGGCAGCCGAGAACTGCTTGACCCCGCCACCGCACAGGTGCCGGCAGGCATGGCAGCTGAGCGTGTACATCCACAGCAGCCCGGCGTTGATGCAGAGCACCACGGTGCCGACGCTGATACCGATACCCACTCCGGGCTGGTCGAAGGCCATCACCGCGTCGATGGTCAGGACCACGTTGAGGGCGAAGCCCAAATAGAAGAAGTAGCGGTGGATGTTCTGCAGAACGAGCGGCAGCCGACTCTCACCGGAGTAGGCGGCGTGGGCGTCGGCCACGGCGCAGGCCGGGGGGGCTAGCCAGAACCCCCGGTAGTAGGCCTTGCGGTAGTAGTAGCAGGTCAACCGGAACCCGAGCGGGACGATGAGGATGAGCAACGCCGGAGAGAACGGCCACCAGCTGAAGGCCGCCCACGGGTTGCTGCCGGGCACGCAGTGCTCGGCGATACACGGCGAATAGAACGGTGAGATCAGGTTCCGGTGGGCGCCGGCGCCCACGTAGTAGTCCTTGTTGACGAAGGCGGCCCAGGTCGAATAGCCGACGAAGGCGGTCAGCACGGTGACCGTGACCAGCGGGGGCAGCCACCATCGGTCCCGGCGGAGCGTGGTCACCGACGGCCCGCCCCGGACACCTCCCAAAACGACCGGCGTGACGGTGGCGTCCTCGACTGTGGTCAACGCACGCACTCCTTGTATCGGCCGTTACCCCGGTGGTTGACGAAGGACCGGACGGTCATCGCCGGCCAGGGTAGCCAGTCCCATCGCAGAAGTCGAAGACATATATCGTCTTGATCTCATAGTCTTGTCCTATGCTCCCCTCCGTCCCGCAGCTGCGCTATTTCCTGGCGGTGGCCGAGGAGGGCCAGTTCACACGGGCCGCCGAGCGACTGCAGGTGGCCCAGCCTTCGGTGAGCGCCCAGATCCGCCGTCTGGAGTCCATGCTCCGGACGGAGCTCTTCCACCGGGGTCCGGGCCCGGTCACCCTGACCGACGCCGGCGCAGCCCTACTCCCGATCGCCCGCCGCGTCGTCGCCGACCTGGCGTCCATCGACGACGAGCTCTCCGGGCTCGACGCCCTCCTCCGCGGTCACGTGGCCGTCGGCGCCACACCGAGCCTCTCGGCGACGTTGCTGCCGAGCGTGCTCGGCCGCTTTCATCGCCTCTACCCGGGCGTGGTGATCCGCGTCTCGGAGCAGGGATCACCGCAGCTGCTCGAGGAGCTGTTGGGAGGAACGCTGGACCTGGCCCTGGCCATCGCCCCCGTTTCCTCGAGGGGGCTGGCCAGTGTGCCCTTGGCCGAGGAGGAGCTGGTCGTGGTCACGCCACCCGATCACCTCCTCTCCGCTCGGCGTTCGATAACCGTCCCGGAGCTGGCGGGCCATCCGCTGGTCATGTTCCGTCCGGGTTACGACCTGCGTACGGCCACTATCGACGCGTTCGCCGCTCACGGCGTCGAGCCGACCGTCGCCGTCGAGGGCGGAGAGATGGGGAGCGTGCTCGCCCTCGTTGCCGCAGGCCTCGGGGCCGCCGTGGTGCCCGGCATCGTGACCTCGGTGACGGACCGGTTGCGGGTCACGAGGTTCAAGCCGCCGGCGCCCACACGAACGATCGCCCTTGTCCACCGGGATGACCGGGCGCCTTCTCGCGCCGCGGAGGCGCTGGCTACCGCCTTCACCGACGGAATCGCGACCGACGGGTGGCCGGGACCGATGCCCCAGGGGATGCGGCTGTTCCGGTGAGCGGAGGCCGATGCCCCCGGCACCCCGCCCGAGAGCCCGCCATCCCCATCGGCAGTTCACCACTCGACCACTGCCCGTCCTCGACGGCACCCGATCCCGATTCCGGCCCCGGAGCCGCCCCGCGTAGGCTCGGGCCATGAGCTCGCCCGAAGCCCCCGAACACACTGAGGTCCCCGACGGGGACGTCGATCCGAATGCCCGGTTGACGCCTCCTCCCGACATCACCACCCTGGGCCGGCTGCGGGAGACGGGTTGGCGCTCGATCCCGGTGGCCGAGGAGATCCGGTGCAACGCGTCGGCGCGCATCGCCGCCGGCCGGCCGCTCGTCTCGGGAGTCCTCGGTTTCGAGGATTCGGTCCTGCCTCAGCTCGAGAACGCGGTGCTGGCCGGGCACGACGTGATCCTCCTGGGGGAGCGGGGACAGGCCAAGACGAGGATCATCCGTTCGCTCGTCGGCCTGCTGGACGAGTGGGTGCCGGCGGTGGCCCATTCTGAGATCAACGACGACCCGTACCACCCGATCTCCCGCTTCGCCAAAGATCTCCTGTCCGAGAAGGGCGACGACACGCCCATCGCCTGGGTCCACCGCAGCGACCGCTACGGCGAGAAGTTGGCCACCCCGGACACTTCGATCGCCGACCTCATCGGCGAGGTCGATCCCATCCGCGTGGCCGAGGGTCGCTATCTCTCTGACGAGCTGACCATCCACTACGGCCTCGTGCCTCGCCTCAACCGCGGCATCTTCGCCGTCAACGAGCTACCCGACCTGGCCGAGCGCATTCAGGTGGGCCTGCTCAACGTGCTCGAGGAGCGCGACGTGCAGATCCGCGGGCACCGGGTCCGGCTCCCGCTCGACATCGTGCTGCTGGCGACGGCCAACCCCGAGGACTACACCAACCGGGGCCGGATCATCACCCCGTTGAAGGACCGCTTCGGCGCCCAGATCCGCACGCACTACCCGCCGGACGCCGACGTCGAGCTTCAGATCGCCGAGATGGAGGCCGATCTGCCCGGACAGGTCGGCGCCGCGGCCCGTCACACCGACTCCGGCCCCCGCGTCGAGATGCCGGTCTTCATGGCCGAGGTCGTCGCCGAGCTCAGCCAGCTGGCTCGTCAGAGCCCTCACCTCAACCAGCGCTCCGGGGTCTCGGTGCGGCTCACCATTGCCAACTACGAGACACTGCTGGCCAACGCCACCCGCCGCGCCCTGCGCAACGGGGAGGACGAGGCCGTGCCCCGCGTCTCCGACTTGCAGTCACTCGTGTCGTCGACCCAGGGCAAGATCGAGATCGAAACGCTCGAGGAGGGCCGCGAGGAGGTCATCCTCGGACAGCTGGTCAATGCGGCCGTGCTCCTCGTGTTCCGCCGACGGGTCACCCTCGAGGACCCCCGCGCCGTGGTCGCCGCCTTCACGGCCGAGACCGTCGTCCATGCCGGGGACGACCTGCCGGCGTCGGCCTATGCGACGACCCTCGCCCAGCTACCCGACCTCTCGGCGCCGGTGAACTTCCTGACCGGTGGTTCCGAGGACCCGGGTCTGGTGGCCAGCGCGCTCGAGTTCCTCCTCGAAGGGTTGCACCTCACCAAGCGGCTCAACAAGGACGCCAGCGGGGGCCGCGCTGTCTACCGGGGTCGCGGATGACCTGGCGGTTCGCCTACCGGCGGTGGGACGGCACCCAGGACGAGCTCGTCGACGACACCGACGCCGTCCTCTCGCAGCTCACCGACGACCTGCTGGCCAACGGCGACCTGCACGAGGCGCTCCAGCGCATGCTCAACCGGGGTTGGCGGACGCCGGACGGCCGACGCGTGGAAGGCCTGCGCGACCTCCTCGACCGGATCCGGCTCGAGCGGGAGGAGACGCTCGAACGTGGTGACCTGGGCGGTACCTATCGCGAGATCGCCGAGGAGCTCTCCGAGGTCGTGACCGAGGAGCGGTTGGGAATCGAGCAGCTCGAGGCCGATGCTGCCGCCTCCGGCGACCAGCGTCGTGAGGAGGTCACCGACCAGGTGGTGGCCGAGCGCCGCATGCAGCTCGACCTTCTGCCGCCGGACCTTGCCGGCATGGTGCGGAGCCTGCAGAGCTACGAGTTCGTCTCCCCCGAGGCCCGTCAACACTTCGAGGAGCTCATGGAGCGGCTGCGCGAGGAGGTCGCCCACACGTACTTCGAGAACATGTCCGAGGCGCTTGCCAACCCGGACCCCGAGATGCTCGAACGGATGCGCAACGCGTTCGACGCCCTCAACCGGATGATCGAGCAACGCGAGGCCGGCGAGCCGCTCGATCCCAGCTTCGAGTCCTTCATGGAGCAGTACGGGGACATGTTCCCGGGCAATCCGAAGAACCTCGACGAGCTGCTCGAGCAGATGGCGGCCCGCATGGCCGCGGCCCAGGCCATGTGGATGTCGATGTCGCCCGAGCAGCGGGCCCAGCTGAAGGGACTGGCCGACAGCCTGCTCGAGGACATGGACCTTCGGTGGCAGGTCGACCGGCTGGCCGGCAACCTTCAGAAGGCCTTCCCGGCCGAGGGTTGGGGGCAGGGGTACAACTTCCGGGGCACCGAGCCCATGGGCCTCGGGGACGCCACGGACGCCGTCGAGCGGCTGCGAGACCTCGACGACATGGAGAACTTTCTACGCTCGACGCAGTCTCCGGCCTCCATTGCCGAGGTCGACCTGGACAAGGTGCGACAGCACCTCGGGGAGGATGCGGCCCGTTCACTCGAACGGCTGGGCAGCCTCACCAAGCAACTGACCGAGGCCGGGCTCATCGACACCCGTGAGGGACGCTTCGAGCTCACACCGCAAGGCATCCGCCGGCTCGGTCACCAAGCCCTGGCCGACCTCTTCTCGCAGCTGACCAAGGACCGGGTGGGATCCCACCGCACCACCTGGACGGGCACCGGGCACGATCGCGAGGAGACCACCAAGCCCTACGAATTCGGTGATCCGTTCAACCTCGACCTGTCGCGCACGGTGCACAACGCGGTGCGCCGGGCGGGGAGCGGAGTGCCGGTTCGTCTCGCTCCTGTCGACTTCGAGGTCATCGAGACCGAGGCGCTCACGCGGTCGGCCACCGTCCTCCTGCTCGACCTCTCGTTGTCCATGCCCATGCGCGACAACTTCGTGCCGGCCAAGAAAATGGCTCTCGCGCTGCACACCCTCATCGCCTCGAGGTTCCCGCGTGACTTCCTCGGCCTCGTCGGCTTCTCCGAGGTGGCGCGCGTGATCGAAGCCGAGGACCTGCCCACGGTCAGTTGGGACTACGTCTACGGCACCAACCTGCAGCACGGGCTGATGCTCGCCCGCAAGATGCTGGCCCATCAGCAGGGGACCAAACAGGTGATCCTCGTGACCGACGGCGAGCCGACGGCGCACATCGTGCCCGACCACAATGGGCTCGGCTTCGACGTCTTCTTCAACTACCCGCCGGTGCCCGAGACGCTCGAGGTCACCCTGGCCGAGGTCATGCGCTGCACCAAGGCGGGCATCACCATCAACACCTTTCTGCTCGACCCTGACCGCGGGTTGCAGGGCTTTATCGAGCAGTTGACCCGCATCAACCGGGGCCGGACCTTTGCCACCTCACCCGACGAGCTCGGCGACTACGTGCTGGTGGACTTCCTGCGCCACAAGACGATGTTGCGGGCGAGGGGCCGACGCGCCGGCTGAGCAAAATCGTCGGCCAGGTCGGTCGGTTGTCGTTCACTCGATTCCCGCCATACCTGCCATACCTGCCATACCTGCGCCACTCTTCGGTCACACCCCATCTTCGATGGCGTACTCGACCGGCCCTCACAACGCTGATTTCTGAGCCGTCGACGACCGCTGCACGATGCCATCAACAGGTTTTCCACTTCCGTCGTCCCAGGTGACGGGCGAGAAGCGGCTCCAATCGGAATTTCTTCTTGCCTTTCGCCAAACGATGGTGAAGGATGACATATCTGTAGTTACATCGGTGCCATGCGGCCGCGACAATTCGGGCCGTTAGCGCCAGTGGGAGGGAGGCCGGGTCGATGGATCTGACGTCAGCGCTCTACGGACCCCAAGAGCGAACGTGGCAGAACAAGGCCAACTGCATGGGGGTGGACCCCGATCTGTTCTTCCCTGAGCGGGGTGCCTCCACGCGTGAGGCCAAGGAGGTGTGCCGCGGGTGCGTGGTGCGGGACGATTGCCTCGAGTACGCCTTGGCCAACGGTGAGAAGTTTGGGATCTGGGGCGGGCTGTCCGAGCGTGAGCGACGCCGGCTCCGCCGGCAGCGCGCCATGCAGCGACGGGCAGCCAACGCCTCCTGATCGCCGAGCCGTCGCCGGCGGGTCAGCCGGGCGGCCGACCTTCCCGTCGGATCCGATCCGGCGGATGACCGAACCAGCCCCGACGTAGCTCCGGGTTCGTCCATCGGGCCTCGATGGTCAGGTTCTCCTCGACTCCGAGCTCCTGCCAGCGGCGGCGGGGGATGTCGGCCAGGGTCGATCCCGGGATCAGGCCGACCACCTCTGCCCGCAACAGCCGGCACCCGTAGGGGTTCGCCGCCCTAGCGACATCGTCGAAAAGGCTCTCCATCTCCTGGCCCGAGGGGACGAGCAGGTTGCAGCTGACCTGAGCCCCCCCATGAACGGCGAGGCCCAGGGCCCGCACGCCCGGGCTCCGCACCCGGGCGGCCACGTCCCGAGCCACGCTGACGACGTCGGTGCGGGACCGGTCAGGTTGCCCGGGGTCGCTGGCCTCGAGCCAGAGGTTGTAGGCGATCATCGGCCGACGGACGCCAACGGCAGTGGCACCGGCCGTGGGATGCGGGGTGCCAGGCCCGGTGTCGGGATCGAGTCCACGGAAGGCAGCGCGACGGACCTCGGGCAACGTCCGCTCAGGACCGTAAAGGAAGCACGGCACCAACAGCTCGGTGCCGATCCATTGGGCGAGCTGGTCCCGGGCCTCGACGGCGAACCTCCACGCCGCCTCTCCTCCGCGGAGGGGCACCACGGGAACGACGTCGGCTGCACCGAAGCGCGGGTGCACACCGCGGTGACCAGCGAGATCGATGCGGGCCACGGCGGCCGCCACCACCTCGCGGGCCGCGGCTTCGACCCGCGACAGGTCGCCGCCCAAAGTGATCACCGACCGGTGATGGTCGGGGTCGGCATGCACGTCGAGGACAGCGTCGCCGCCCGCGTTCGCAATGGCGGCGATGACGGCGCGCTCGCGGCCTTCGCTCACATTGACCACGCACTCGGCCTCGGGGAGGCGGTCGGTCAGTACGCCCTCCCCGGATTGGTCAGGCCGGCCGCTGGATGCCGAGGTCAGAACGGCCGAGGCTCAGCCTGAAGCCGCCGGGTCAGACGGATCGGACGGACCAGACGGATCAGACGGATCAGACGGATCAGACGGATCAGACGGAGACGATGCGGGCCACCCGGCGGCGGCGAAGGATCCGCCGGCGCTCCCGCTCGGACTTGCCGCCCCACACGCCGTGGTCGACCCGCTCCTCGAGCGCGTAACGGAGGCACTCCTCGGCGACCGGGCACTCCGCACAGATCCGCTGGGCAGCCTGCACCCCGACACCGTCGCTCGGGAAGAAGATGGACGGGGAGAGGTCATTGCACTTCCCCAGGCTCATCCACTCGGTGTCCATCATTCCTCCGTCCGTGTTGAGGATCCTCCGGCGGCCGGTCCTACTGGTGACCCTGGGACCGCCGACGTCCCGTCAGGTCCCAGTGTCGCGCCCCGGGATCCAAAGTCACGTGTTTTCGGGTGGTCTTGACCCAATCCTCATGATTTTCTTATCCAAGACCTGGCCCTTCTTATACGTCGGGAGGGAGAGGATCGGATTGGTCCCCGGAGGGCTTCTCGGCCACGGATGCCGGGTGCCAGCACCCACCGAGCACGCACGCCGACGCCGGGCCCCATACCAGCCGGGCCCCATGCCAATTGTGTGCCACTGCGACAGGCCCGACAAACCCATCGAACGGCTCAGCCGGTGGTTGAGGCGACGCCTGCAGGCCAAGGTCCCGGACAGCGGCCCTCCGTTGGGCCGCCCATTAGGATGCCCGCGCCCGTCCGAAGAGGAGCAGAAGATGACCCCCTACCCCGACGAACCGCTGGCGCCCGAGGAGGAGGGCGAGCCACAGCCACCGGTTGCTCACGTCCGCGTCGTCTACCTCGGCCCGGTAGCCCCCCATTGGGACGTGCGATCCGATTTCGGTGACGCTGCCCTGGTCGAAGAATTCCGCCGTCGGACGATGGCCCGTCTGGTGCTCCTCCCGCCCCACGACCCGCAGTACCGGCGCAACCGCGAGCGGGTCATCCGCGACGCCGAGCGCGAGAACATCCTCCTCGATTGGGATCTCGGCCTCCCGGAGGAAGAGGAGGCGGCGCAAGCCCCCGAGGCTGCGTCGGGCGACACCTCCGAGGCGCCCGCCGGCTGACGTCCGCTTCCTCGCTCAGGCCGCCGGCGGTCCGTTCGGTCCGGCGGAACCGGTCCCGCCCCCGTCACCTCGACCTTCGTCTCCATCAGCTCCACCAGATCCGCCGGCGCCATCCTCTCCATCCTCGTTGTCGAGGTCGGGCAGGCTGATCCGTTCGAGCCACAGCCCAGGAGCGTCAACCTCGGACGGGGTCGGCAGCGTCCGTGCCGACGACCACAAGCGGCCCAACCCTTCGTCGCCGGACCGGTCGAGCACTCCGGCCACGAAGGCCCGCCCGCGGTCGACCTGAGCGCGGTCGAGGTCGAGTCCGAAGAGTGCGCCGGCTGCCTCCTCGCCCTTGCCCCGTTCGATCCGTCGGCGGTACCAGGCCTCGGCCAGCTGGCCCGACGAGCTCACCAGCTTGCGGCCGACGACGTCGGCAATGTGGTCGGCATAGGCGTCGACGACCACGGCCAGCGAGGTGAGCTCGTCCGAGGTGCGACGGGACTCGGGTGTAAGCAGCTCGCCCAGGAGCTGCTCGGGATCGCCGAACATGCCCTGGATCGACTCGAGGTCCGTGCCCGTGCCCCCCTCGAGGCCGGCTTGGCCGAACATTCCGCCGAGCCGGTCGGCCAGGTCGACCTGGGCCGCGGCCGACGAGTTGGCCAGGTTAGTGACCTGGTCGAGTATCCGGCTGCGAACGGCCGGTCGGGTGAGCACGGCGTTCGAGGCCAGCTCACGGGCGCACACCCAGAGCAGTGCCTCCTCCTCCGGGAGGCTCCAGTCGCGGGCGAAGGCGGCAACGTTGGCGGGGGCGACGAGCAGCTCGTCCGAGGGTGCCCAGGGCAGAGCCAGCGGGTACTGGCCGAGGGCCCGCTGGGCCAGGTGCCCGACCACCGAACCGACCTGCAACCCGAAGAACAGGGGTCCGATGACGTTCGCCCACTGTCCCAGCAGGCCGGAGAGATCGTCGACGTCGTCGACACTCGAGACGTCTGTCGCCGCGGCAGGCCCGCCTGGCGTGCGACTCGACGGCCCGGCCATGGCGCTCAGGATGGGCCGCCACGAGTCGAGCGCCCGCATGGTCCAGTCGGAGCGACCCACGGCCACACACGTCAGACGACGACCGTCGGGGGCGACCGGCAGTCCGGTCGCCTCTATCACGTTGAGCTCGGCCACCCGGGCTAGCTGCTCGAGCTGGATGCGGAGCACGGGCTCGACGTTGGGCTCGGGCTCGCCTCCGGTGGCGACGTTGACCGCGAACGAACGGGTCATGGTCCACTGATCGGGGGCACCGGACGAGCCCAGGACGTTGAGGAGGTCACCGAGCAGCGATTGGAAGGGGTTGCCGGCGTTCCCCGGATCACCTTGGGGCATGTCCCCAATCTACGGCGGGGGCGCTCCCGTCACTCCGCGTCCGGTTCGGCCAGCTGCACGTCGACGGTCTCGGTCGCTTGCCACCGCTCGAAGGTCACTTCGACGGACATCCCCGGTGGGTCGGGGTACAGGCGGGTCATGAGCTCGGACATCGAGTGCACGGGCGCGCCGTCTACGGCCATGACCACGTCACCCGCGGCCAATCCGGCCAGGGCGGCTGGGCTGTCCTTGACGACGGCCCCCAGCAGGGCGCCGGACGACTGCAAGGCGGACGCCGGAGTGGTGACGAGAGCGGACGACGCTGGGGTGGCGGCGGAGGCCGGTCCTTCCACACCGAGCCATCCGTGATCGACCTCGCCGGAGGCGACGAGCTGGCGGGCAACGCCGGCAACCAATGCGCCGGGAAGGAACACCGCCACCTTCGACGTACCCAGTCGCGTGGTGTACTCGAGCATGCCGACCACATGACCCTGGTCGTCGACCAGCGGGCAACCGAGGTCGTCGGCATCGAGCGGGGTACGGACCGCGGTGGCCGCGAAGGTGGCCGTGACTGGGTCGCCGGGCACCGCAACCCCGCTCGAAAGCACGGTGCCGGCGTAGACGAGGGGCGCTGGCTGCGCCTTTCGCCGCGGCCGCATGGTCACGGCCATGGCCACCGAACCGGTGGTGGGGTCCTCGTCGTCGAAGGTGGCGGCGGGGAGATCGTCGGCGATGTGGAACACGGCCAGGTTCGAACGGCTGTCGATCCCGACGAACTCGGCCGGCTGCCGGCTCCCATCCGGCTCGACGACGGTGATCCGGGTGGCGTCGGTGACGGCCCGGGCAGTCGTCACCACGATGCCGCCCGCCTCAACCACGAGTCCCATGACCGTCGCCACATGTCCGGTCCGGACGACGCGCAAGACGACGGTCGAGGGACGGACGCTGGCCACGACATTGTCGACCTGGTCGCCGCTCAGGACGTTCACCGGGCCGGGCTCGGTGGTGGGCGCGCTGCGGACGAGGGAGAGCGAGGTGGTGACGGCGTTCGTGGGGTCCTGACCCGTGTCGGCCACGATGACCGCGACGGCGGCAACGGCGAGGGCGATGCAAAGTGACCCGCAGATCAGCCAGGGCGCGGCCCCACGGCGTCCGAGGCTGCCACTCGTGATACTGCCGATGTGGTCTCCGGCGGTCGCGCCGTGGCGGCTCGGAGCGCGCTCCGACGGGTGACGCCAGAGCCGGTCGTCCGGATGGATCCACCCGCGCATCCAGTCGCCATCGTTGATGTCCGAATTGTCGTCGTCGCGATCGCCGCCAGACCCTGGATCGTCTCCGGCCACGGCCAAAGGTTACTGACGGGACCCCCGGAGCGGGCATCGCCCGAGGTGACGCGGTTGCAAGCGTTCTGCCGCCACCGCCTCCCCGAGAGGCTCGGACAGCGTCCTACGATGACGGCAGTGTCTCGTGACCTCGCCATCGACCTGGGCACGGCGAACACCCTGATCTACGCCCGAGGCCACGGCATCATCCTCAACCAGCCCACGGTGATCGCGCTCAACACGCGGACGCACGAAGTGCTGGCCGTCGGCAACGAGGCCTGGCAGATGATCGGTCGGACCCCCGGTTACATCGTGGCCGAGCGTCCCCTGCGCGAGGGCGCCATCACCGACTTCGACATAACCGAGCGCATGATCCGGCTTCTCTTGCGTCGCGCCGGTGTCAACAAGTTCAACCGCACGCGCGTGCTCATTTGCGTCCCGTCGGCCATCACCTCGGTCGAGCGTCGGGCGGTCAAGGAAGCGGCTCGGCGGGCCGGTGCCTCAGCAGCCCACCTGATCGAGCAACCGTTGGCAGCGGCCATCGGTGCTGGTCTTCCCATCAACGAGCCGGTGGGAAACATGGTCGTGGACGTCGGGGGCGGAACCACCGAAACGGCACTGATCTCACTCGGTGGGATCGTCGTCTCCCGTGCCATCCGCTGCGGGGGATTCGATATGGACGCGGCCATCCAGGTCTACGTGCGTCGCGAGCACGGTGTGGCCATCGGCGAGCGCACCGGCGAGGACGTGAAGATGGCCATCGGGTCGGCCCTTCCCTATGCCGACGAAATGAAGGCCGAGGTTCGGGGGCGGGAAGTGGCAACGGGGTTGCCACGCACGGTCTTGCTGACACCCGAAGAGGTCCGCTTCGCCATCCGCGACCAGGTCGACCTCATCGTGGAGACGGTGCTCGAGTGCCTGGCCGAGTCCCCACCGGAGCTGGCCCAGGACGTGATCTATGACGGCATTCACCTCGTGGGTGGAGGTGCACTGCTCCGTGGCCTGGCCAACCGGCTGGCTGACGAGACGGGCGTGCCCGTCCACCTGGTCCCGACGCCCCTCGAGTGCGTGGTCGTCGGGGCCGGAGAGTGCCTGGACTCCTTCGACGACCACCGACCGATCTTTGCCGCCGCCGAGCTCTGAGCGGCCACCCGCGTACTTCTGCGTCAATCATCGGACTGTAGGTCTTCGGCGATCTGGCGGACCTGCCAGTCGCGGTCGGTCAGACAGCGGTCGAGCGCGGCGTCGACCTCCGGGCCCGAGAAAGCAGCCAGTGACAGCGCGGCTCGACGACGGATGGCCGGTTTGTCGTCCAGTGCCGCCAGGACGGCAGCAAGGCCCGACGGGTCGCCGATGGCACCGAGGGCGGCGACGGCCGCCTCTCGGCAGAGTGGATCAGCGTGCCCGGTCGCCGGCACGGCCAGACGGCTCAAGGTGTCGACGGCCGCCGGGTCGCCTCGCTCTCCGGCCGCCCAAGCGGCCACCTCGACGACGCCCGGATCGGGGTCCGACAAGGCGGCGGCGCAGTCGAGGCGATGTCGCCGGGCGGCGAGCTCGCAGGCCCGTCGCCGCACCTCGGCTTCCGGATCAGTCAGGGCCGCGGCGACCTCTTCGTCGAGCAGTGCGCCGAGCCGGTCGAGGGCTCCGAGAGCCGTGGCCCGCACCGAAGCCGCCTCGTCGGCCAGAGCACGGCGGGCCGTTTCCACGTCGTCGCCGTGGCCGGCCAGGGCAGCCCGGCGGCGCCGTTCGGTGACCTGGCGGTCAGGAGGCTCCGTGGCAGGCTGCATGTCACCACTATGACGGCACACAACGACGGGCTCCCGTCCCTGCCTCCGGTGCCCGAGGCGCCACCCACATCGCCCACAGTCGATCCCAACGCGACGGAATGGTCCCGCGCCTCGGCGGAGACGGCCCCCGGGCTTCCGGCCCCCGGGGTGCCGACCCACGAGGACGCACCCCCAGTGGGCGAGCCTTCGTGGGCTGCCGGGCCCGGCCCGGTGTCCGGAGGAGGACGAATGGCGAGGCGCCGCCGCCGCCACTGGTGGTTATGGGCGGTGTTCATCGTCCTGGTGGTCGCCATCGCCGTCGCCTCGCGCGTGAACCTCAACTATTACGCCATCCAGCCCGGCGTGGCCCAGTCGGTGCAGCAGTTCATCACCGTGCCGGCCCACCGCAGCCACTCTGTGCACCATCCCGTCCTCCTCACCGACGTGGAGATCGGCCGGGTGACAGCGCTCTCGTACCTTTTCTTCAAGTTGCAGAGCGATACCGACCTCGAGTCGGTGTCGTCGGTTGTCGGCCCCCTCCCGCCCTCGCAGCTGATCGCCGAAGGCAATCTCGAGATGTCGCAGGCCGAGGCGGCAGCCAAGACAGCTGCGCTCACCCGGCTCGGGTACCACGTCACGGCCAGCGCGGCCGGCGCCGTCATCTTCGGGACCTTCGCCGGCACGCCGGCGGCGTCGACATTGCAGGTGGGCGACGTCATCACCGCGGTGGACGGCACGCCCGTTACCTCGGCCAAGGACCTGACCCAGGTCCTCGATCACTACCACTCGGGTCAGGCCATCACCATGTCGGTACGCCGCGGCGGGAACGGGCCACCACGACCGGTCCCCGTGACCCTCCGAGCCACGCGCGTCGACCTCGGTTTCGGTCAGTACACGACCCTCAACCTGGGCATCGAGCCCGAGGACCAGGTCGACTACCGGTATCCGTTCCCGGTCAACATCAACGTCACCAACATCGGCGGTCCATCGGCGGGACTGGCCATGACCCTCGGGGTGATGGACGCCCTCACCGACGGGTCGATCACCGGCGGCCATACGGTTGCCGCCACCGGCACCATCGCCGCCGATGGGGACGTCGGGGCAGTCGGCGGCGTTGCTCAGAAGACGGTGGCGGTCGAGAATGCCGGGGCGAGCATCTTCCTCGTCCCCAAGGGCGATGGGAACTACGGTGCCGCCCTGTCGAAAGACCGGCCCGGGCTCAAGGTCTACGCGGTCACAACCCTCAACCAGGCCCTGGCCGTGCTCGCGGCCCACGGCGGCCACATCCCGGCTGTGCCCGTATCCGCTCCGGTTGCGGCGGGAGGCTGACGGTCGAAGACTCGCTGGTCGAGGGGGCGCTGCGCCCGGGTCGCGCACGTCGAGCCGGTTACCTATGACCAGCTGGCCCAGGCGGCAGTCGTAGGCTCTCGGGCATGGCAGAGGAACGCCGGATGGCCATCACGTCGTCGCCTCTCCTGGCCCCCGATGACGTCGCCCGGCACACCTTCACGACCGTGCGGCGGGGCTTCGACCCCAAAGAGGTGCGCTCGTACCTCGAGTCGCTGGCCCACGGCCTGACCTCGCTGGCCGAACGTGAGCACGAACTGCTCGAGGACCTGGCTTCCACCGAGCGGCGGGCACAGAACCCGGTTCTCGACGAGGCCACCCTCGTGGCCGCCCTCGGTCAGCAGACGGCGCGGGTTCTCCACAGCGCCCACGAGGTCGCCGACGAGCAGATGACCAAGGCCAAGGAGGAGGCGGAGCGGCTGGTGTCGGACGCTACTGAGCAGGCCCAGGCGGCTCGCGCCTCGGCCGAGTCCGAAGCCACGGAGCGAATGGCTGCCATCGAGGCCGAGTGTGAACGGCTCGTCGCCGAGGCCACCGAGCGCTCCTCCGCGTTGATCGAGGGGGCGGAGCGCGAAGGCGACGAGCTCCGGACTCGGGCCAAAGAGGAATGCCGCTCCATGGTCGACGAGGCGCAGCAACTTCGAGCCCGGGTCCTCGCCGACCTGACCAGTCGTCGCCGACTGTTGCACGCGCAGATCGAGCAGCTCCGAGCCGGACGTGAACGCCTGGCCGAGACGATCGACGGTGTCCGCCGCTCGGTCGACGGGATCGCCGAGGACCTTTTCACCGCAGAGGACAACGCCCGCGAGGCGGCCGAGGTGGCCGGCCGGGCCGCAGCCGCACGGGCCGACGACGAGCCACCTGACGACCTCACCGAGCTCCTGCGCGCCGTCGCCAACGCCACCGACGTCGAAATCGAAGTCGACGTCGACGTCGCAGCCGAGGCGAACGATCAGGAGGCGAACGCTTCGCCGGAGGCCGAGGTCGCCGGCCACGAGGATACGGCCGCGCCGACGGGCAAGGTCGACGCCCTCTTCGCCAAGCTGCGAGCCGGCCACGATGGCGAGGAACCGGAAGGGGAGGGCCCTGGAGCGGCCGAGTCGGGACCCGGGCCCTCGGCGGCCGCCGGCTCCACCGACATGCCCGAAACCGGCCCGCCCGAGACCGCCGTCGACCTCGAGGCCGGCGTGGACATCGGCGACGAAATGGCTGACGGTGCCGACGAAAACGGCTCGGGGCCGCCTGCCGACCGACCCCCGGCGGTCGTCCAGCGCGACGAGCTCATCGCTCCGGTGGTGACCACGCTGTCGAGGCGACTCAAGCGGACGTTGCAGGACACTCAGAACGACATGCTCGACCACCTGCGCTCCAACGGTTCGCAGTGGTCAGCGGCCGTCCTTCCCGTAGAGACCGAGCAGGTCGATGGCTTGACCACGGCTGTCCTCCCTGTGCTGGAGGAGGCGGCCGAGGCCGGGGTGTCCTTCGCTGGCGCCCAGTCCGCCACGCCCTCGACAAACGCCATCGTTGCCATCGCCCACGGGCTGGCCGAAGAGGTGGTGGGCCCGTTGCGCCGACGGCTGTCAGCCGATGGGGGAGTCACAGAAGCGGGGGAGGCGGCTGCCGTCGAGCACGTGGGCGCGGCCTTCCGTGAATGGCGGGGTCCCCGGATCGAGCGCCTGGCCGGTGACTATGTGGTGGCTGCCTTCTCGCTCGGGTCGGTTACGGCCGTCCAGCGCGACCGCGACGGTCGGCTCGAGTGGGTCTCCGTCCCCGGATCGGGTGACGCGCCCTGCCCCGACTGCGAGGACAACGGGCTGGCCGGTCCCCAGCCGCCGGGGGACGAATTCCCGACTGGACATCGACATCCTCCCGCCCACTCAGGGTGTCGATGCCTCGTCGCGCCGGTTGCATCGTAGGCTCGTCCCGTGCGCACCCCGAGCGACATGCCTTCCTCGACGCGGCCTGCCCGTCGTCCGCACCTCCGCCGCCGACGTTGGATCATCGCCATCGTCGTCATCCTGATCGTCGTCATCGCCTCGCTACGAACCTTCGCCGTCTTCTACACCAATGCCCTGTGGTTCTCCTCGGTCAACCTCCACGCCGTCTGGCTCCAGCTCTTCGAGGTCAAGGCTGGCCTCTTCGTGGCGTTCTCCCTCATTTTCGCCGCGCTCCTCACGGTCAGCCTGCTGGTCGCCGAACGACTGGCGCCGCGTGGCCCGGCCCTCGACGCCGAGGACGAGTTCGTGAAGCGCTACCGCGAGATCATCGGCCCCTACGCGCGGTGGTTACGTGTAGTGGTCATTGCCGGGCTTTCGCTCATCGTGGGCTCACAGGCGGTCGGCCAATGGCAGAACTGGATCCTCTACCGCAACTCAACTCCGTTCCACATCACCGACCCGCAGTTCCACCGCGACGTCAGCTACTACGTCTTCGTCCTGCCCTTCCAGCAGTTCCTGGTGCACTGGTCGCTGGTGGCGCTCGTGGTCGTGCTCATCGTCACCGCACTGAGCCACTACCTGAACGGCGGGATCCGGCTCCAGGGCCCGCGACCGCGCGTGTTGCCCGCCGTCAAGGCCCACATCTCCGTCTTGCTCGGGCTGGTGGCCCTGGTCAAAGCGGTCGGCTACTACCTGGCCCGGTTCAACCTCGACCTCTCGAGCAACGGCTACGTGCAGGGGGCCGGCTACACCGACGTCCACGCCCGCTTGCCTGCCCTCGAGTTGTTGATCCTGGTTTCTTTGGCCGCCGCCGTCCTGCTCATCTACAACATCCGCCGGCAGGGCTGGGCCCTCCCCATCCTCGGTGTGGGCCTCTGGTTCCTCGTCGCCCTGAGTGCCGGGACCATTTACCCGGCGGTCGTCCAGGCCTTGCGGGTCAACCCCGCGCAGAACTCGCTCGAGCGCCCGTACATCCAACGCAACATCAACGCCACGCGGGCAGCCATGGGGATCAACAACGTCCAGCAGGTCTCCTATCCTGCTTCGTCCAACCTCTCGCCGACCCAGCTGGATGCCAACGGCAACACCTTGGCCAACGTCCGGTTGTGGGATCCCACCCAGACAGGACAGACATTCGATCGGCAGCAAATCCGGAGCTACTACCAGTTCAATACGCTCTCCATCGACCGCTACAAGCTCAACGGCCAGGAAACGCCGGTGATCGTGGGCGTTCGCGAGATCAACGACGCCGACCTGCCCGCGACTTCCAGCTCGTGGGTGAACACGACCTTGCAGTACACCCATGGCGACGGGATGATCATCTCGCCGTCCACACAGGTGACCAGTGCGGGGTACCCCGTCTACGACGTCAGCAATGTTCCGCCCGAGTCGACCGGCGGAGCTCCGGTCATCACTCAGCCCGCCGTGTACTTCGGCCTCGACAACTCCGGTTATGTGGTGGCCAACTCCAAGCAGCCCGAGATCGACTACCAGCTTGCCGACGGGAGCAATGTCGAGACGCATTACGCGGGCGACGGCGGCGTGCAGCTCTCGTCGTTGTTCAAGCAGGCCATGTTCGCCATCCGGTTCGGCTCGCTCAACCTCCTCATCTCCAACGAGATCACCCCGCAGTCACGCATCATGTTCGAGCGGGGCCTTCAAGCCCGGATCTCCATGGCCGCGCCGTTCCTCGCTCTCGATGCCGATCCGTATCCGGTCGTCCTCAACGGCCAGATCGACTGGGTCCAGGACGCATACACCACCACCGACAACTATCCCTACGCGGAGAACGCCAACAGCACGGTGGTGGCCCCGGGGAGCGGGTTGTCGGGCACCTTCAACTACGTTCGCAACTCGGTGAAGGTCCTCGTCAACGCCTACACCGGCAAGATGACGTTCTACGTGCAGGACCCCAACGACCCCATCATCGAGACGTGGCGCAAGGCGTTCCCCTCGATGTTCACGTCGGCATCCAAGATGAGCCCCGAGCTACGAGCACATCTGCGCTATCCCGAGGACCTGTTCGCCGTCCAGGCCAGCATGTACGGGCGCTACCACATCACCAACGCCAACAGCTTCTACAGCGCGGCCGACGCCTGGGCATTGTCGCCCTCGCCCGGGTCGGGCTCGCCCGACCAAGCCCTGCAGACCCTCTACACCACCAACGCTCAAGGTGAGCAGGTCTCCACTGGCCAGCTGGTGCGAATGGCCCCCATCTACCAGGAGTTCCAGGCGCCGGGCCAGACGCAGCAGTCGTTCTCCCTGCTCGACGCGTTCGTGCCGGTCTCCTCGACGAGCTCAATCCAGACGCTGTCCGGCTTCATGATTGCCGGCTGTGACCCCGGGGTCTACGGCAAGCTCACGATGTACGTGACCCCGCGGGACAACCCTGCCTACGGGCCGTCCATCGTCGCTTCCCAGATCGACTCGACAAAGTCGGTGTCCCAACAGATCTCACTGCTCAACCAGGAGGGGTCGAACGTGCTGCTGGGCAACGTCCTCATGGTCCCGGTGGCCGACTCTCTGCTCTACATCCAGCCTCTCTACGTGGCCTCGTCGCGCAACCCGATCCCCACACTGCAAGACGTGATCGCCGTCTACGGGAAGAATCAGCCGGCCGGCATCGGCCCGACGCTGTCCCAGGCATTGTCCCAGGTCTTCAACTCCACTATCGCCGTCACTCCCAGCAACGTCACCGGCCCGGGCCAGCTGTCACCGGAGGTCCGGGCCTTGCTCACCGACGCCCAGCACCAATATCAGCAGTCGCAGGTCGACCTCAAGGCGGGCAATCTCGGGGCCTATCAAACCGACATCAACAACCTCGAGAGCGATCTGAATGAGGTCGCCCAGCTGACCGGTGGCGCAGTGAACACGACCACGACCACGACCACCAACCCGATCAATCCCAGCTGATCCGTCGTCGTCCAGCGCACGTCCGGTGGTGCCGTGCGGATCTCGTCCCGGTGGCCGACGAGGAGCGCCCGGGGTGACGATCAGCGAGCGCCTCAGTCGCGCATCCGCACGTAGACGTAGGCAGGACCGTCGTCGCTCGGGTCATTCGAGACGAGCACACCGGCCCACGCCCGTCGAAAGCCTGACTTCTCGAGGGCGCGCCACGAGCGCCTGTTGGCCTGCTGGACGTTGGCCACTGCGGCGACCACCCCCGGGTGGCGACGCCATGTGTCATCGACGAACCGATCGATGATGACGGGGCCGACACCCTTCCCGATGAGCCCGGCCGGCCCGATCAAGTAGTCGATGCCGACTGCCGGCTCCGGGACGGTGGCCGGCTCGAGGGCCTGCTTCCAGTCGGGGTTGTCGTCGATGAGGTAGCGCTGCACGAGGCCGATGGGATGGCCGCCTCGCAATACGACGAACAACTCGGTCGGGTCCTGGCCGTCGACGGCCGGCCCGTAGGCCGCCTCGATCGAGGCCGGATCGTACGCCTGACGCCACCAGAGCTCGACATGAGGCGCGGACAACCATTGCCCGACGACCTGGAAGTCCGAGCGACGGAGGGGGCGGAACTCGATGGCCGCCTCCTCCACGTCCCTGACGGTACCGGTCACTCAGTGGGCACCCGACGACCTTCGGACCACCTCTACCGCCCACCGCGACCGCGACAGCCTGGGCGGTGAGCCTGCGATAGACAGACCAGAGTGCGGACACGCTCGTTGCTCCGGCTCGGTGCTCTGGCCGGTCCCGTCTTCGTCGGGACCTACACGGTGACGGGCCGTCGACTGAGCGGCTACGACCGACGTCGTGATCCAGTGAGCGTGCTGGCCCGTGCGGAGGTGGGCTGGATCCAGACCCTGAACTTCATTGTGAGTGGCAGCCTCACCTTGGCTGGATCGGTCGGCATCCGTCGCGCCCTCCCTGCCGGGATCGGCAAGCGGTCCATCCCTATGGTGGTTGCCGCGGTGGGAGTCGGACTCCTCGGAGCGGGTGTCTTCGCCACGGACCTGGCCGAGGAGACGGCACGGGACGGCCTTAGCCTTCGGGGAGCGCTGCACGTTGCCTCGGCGGTGCCGTTCTTCGTCGGACTGCCGACGGCCTGCATGATCAGCGCCTACCGCTTTGCCGCCGAGGGTCACGGCGTGTTGGCTGCCGTCTCGATGAACGGGGGAGTCGTGTCGATGGCGGCGGCCACGCTGGCGGGCGCTGGGTTTGCCGGCAAGCAGCCGTTGGAAGCCCGCGCCGGCACGTACCAGCGCATCGCCGTCGTAGCCGGACTCGGCTGGCTGAGCCTCTTCGCCGGGATGTTGGTCGCAGCCGACGGCGAGCGATGAAAGCCGCTACGAAGCAGGCTCGTGGATGACCAGCGATCGACCGGTGCTACATTGTCAAGCCTCGCCGCGGGGTGGAGCAGTCTGGTAGCTCGTCGGGCTCATAACCCGAAGGTCGCGGGTTCAAATCCCGCCCCCGCCACCATCCATACGCTGGCTGGCGCGTCTCGTGCATAGGGCACAGGCGCCTGGCCAGCGGTTTCGCGTTCGGGCTGAGGTCGAAGATCGGGATTTCTCGGGGCTTTTTCTCGGGACCTACTCACGCTTGCCCTCTGCAGCCCTATGCAGGGTGGGGGCCCCGCACGCGGATCGTACGCTGCGGTTTTGCGGCTGAGCCTCCGGTCGAGGTGGCGGTGCATAGGGCAGCACTGTGCATGCCCTGTGCATTTGCCCTACTCAACCTCTTGGCGGCGTTCACCGGTGGGACGCAAGGACAAGCCTCGTGTCGACTGTCCCAATCGACGCCTGCGTCCCGAGGTTGTTAACGAGGGGTCCTACGGACACTCCGCCTTCTCTCCTGCTCATTTGTCTCTCCTGCTCATTTGTCCAGCGCCCGGCCCACCTGGTTGCGCGGTGGCGGTTCTCTCAATGGGAGGCCCAGCTGACCCACGTCGACCGACCTGCCAGGGACGCGATAGCCGTCGATCGGGCACGGTGCCCACTTGCCTCAGCTCGTTGTTTCGGTGTGTCGATCTGTCCGCCGGTGACCCCCAAGGCACCTTAAGGGATGGGTCGCGCTTCACTTGCGCTCTCCTCGCCGTCCCTCTAAACTACAACCATATGGTTGTACGAAGCTCGCTGAAGGAAGAGGGTGTCGATCGCATCTTCCAGGCGCTGGCAGATTCGACGCGGCGCGACATTCTCAGGAGGGCAATCCAAGGTGGCGAGTCGGTGTCGGCCCTCTCCCGTCATTACGAGATGAGCTTCGCCGCTGTGCAGAAGCATGTGGCGGTGCTGGAACGGGCCGAGCTCGTCACAAAGGAACGAAGCGGTCGCGAGCAGATCGTGCATGCCAACAGAGTGACAGTGCGCGAAGCGATGACACTCCTCGACGCCTATGAGCAGCTCTGGATTCAACGAGTCGACCAGGTCACCGACATCCTCACCAGCACAGAAGGAGAACCGAAATGACCGTGATCAGCACGCACAAGGACGCGGAGAACCTCACGCTCACCGTCGTCGCCGAATTCGACGCGACCCCTGAGCACGTCTGGGATGTCTGGGAGGATCCGCGCAAGCTTGAACGATGGTGGGGACCACCGTCGTTCCCTGCCACATTCACCCGGCACGAATTCGTCGTCGGAGGTGAGTCTCGCTACCTCATGACCGGACCTGAAGGTGAGACTCCGCGAGGATGGTGGCGTATAGACGCAATCGACCGACCACGTCGGCTCGACTTCGCCAACGGGCTCGCAGGCGATGATGGTGAACCTGTCCCAGGTCTGGAACCGACGTCCGCGTTCATGACGTTGGAGGCGGTGGGAACTGGGACGCGCATGACGGCCGTAACCCGCTTCGTCGATGTCGAACAGATGGAGATGCTTCTCGGCATGGGCATGCAGGAAGGCATGGCCCAGGCGATCGGACAGATCGACGGCCTACTTTCGCCATCCCGATCTCGGGCACAGCACCGGACGGAGTCTGTATGAGGAAGTTGATCGAAACAACCCAGGTCTCCCTTAGGACCCTCGGTAGCCGAGCGCGGTGACCCGTCGAACAGCGCCGACAGATGCGGGTCCTCAGCCTCGCCGGCACTAGTCGACGAACACCCTGAACGGGTCCGGCACCAACCGCCGGCGCTGGCCGGCCACCCTCCCATCGAGATAGGCCCTGATGGTCTTGCGGTCTTGCGGTCTTGCGGTCTTGCGGTCTTGCGGTCTTGCGGTCTTGCGGTCTTGCGGTCGTGCCCGAGGTGCCGGGCGATCGCACTGATCGTCCAGCCCCGCGCATGTAGTGCATGAACTTCCGCGTCCTGCTCCCGCGGAGCCTCGGAGGGGCCTCAACCAGATCACCGGCGGACACGCCGACAGCAGCCACAGGCTGGGGATTTTCAGTGAGCAGGTCTGGCCAGACTCAGATAAGCGCCATCAACGCACTCGGCGAGGCCGTCGAACGACCGCAATGGCTCCCTGCGTCGTCACTCGCCCCCGGCCGACGACGCCCGTCAAGCAGACGGACCCTGGACACGAAGTCGAGGTCTACGAGGGTTCCTTCGAGGCTGGTGTCCTCTACCACCGGGCCTGTCCGTCTATCAGACGAGTGGCGGTCGCCACTCCGAGGAGTGAAACGAGGAAATCCATGACAAGTAAGACAATTGGATCAAAGGCAGATCAGCAGGCCGTTCTGGGCGTCCTCAAGGGCGTGTACGAAGCGTGGGAGGCGAACGACGCCGAGGCGTTCGTGGCCGACTACCTCGACGATGCCAGCGTGGTCCAGCCCGGCGTCTACAAGAAGGACCGGCGAGAGATCCAGAGCACCATGGCCGGTGGGTTCGCGGGTCCGCTCAAGGGATCGCGGGTGATCGACCAACCTCGAGACGTCCGGTTCCTCAACGAGGACACGGCCATCGTGATCAGCGAGGGCGGGATCGTTTTTCCCGGACAGAACGCTGTGCCGAGCGAGGCCACGGTTCGGGCCACCTGGGTGCTGGCCAAGCGCGACGGCCGCTGGCTTGTCGCGGCCTACCACTACAGCGCCGCGAACTAGCGATCGGGGTACGAGGCGGCTTCCCGAGTTCAGTGGGAAGCCGACTCGCGCCCGGGGGACCTGGCCGGATCGAGTTACGGTCGCGAGTGGGATTCGGCCGAAACGCCCTGTCCTCCTGGTACAGCCTTGATCGTCGAGTAGACGTTAGATGTCCGCGAAGTAGAGGAAGGAAGTTCTGACGATGGCGCTGTATGTGGCTTTGTGTTACTACGACCGAGACCGGTACTGGGACGAGCCTCCCGAGACCGAGTTCTCTCCCGAATATACGGAGTTCGCCCGGCGGGCCACCGAAGCGGGAGTGATGCGGGCCGGTGAGGCGCTTCACCCGGTGACCATGTCGACCACCATCACCGTTTCGGGCGGCAGGGGTGGCGACGTGATGTTGACAGACGGTCCGTACGCGGAGGCAAAAGAAGTCCTGGCCGGCTACTTCGTGCTGGAGACGGCGGATCTTGACGAGGCGATCGCCTGGGCGGTCCAGATCCCGGCCGCTTGGAGGGGCAAGATCGAACTCCGCCCGATCGCGCCACACCACGCCTAGGCGTCCGGCCGTGGACGCCAGCGCCGCCCTGGTCGAAGTGCTCAGGGAGGAAGGCCCGAGAGTGCTGGCCGCCCTGGTGCGCCAGCTCGGCGACTTGCCGGTGGCCGAAGACGCGCTCTCTGAGGCCACGATCGCTGCCTTGGGCGCCTGGCCAGGGTCGGGGATCCCGGACAACCCCCGAGCGTGGCTGACCGTGGTGGCTCGGCGCAAGGCGCTCGATCTCCTGAGACGGGAGTCGACCAGAACCGACAAGGAGACGGCGGCGTTCCGAGGGGGAACGGAGCGCGCGAAAGACCAGATGGAGGAGGTGATCGACGCGATGGAGACCGAGAGCCAGTTGCGAGACGACATGCTGCGCTTGATCTTCACCTGTTGCCACCCCGCTCTCAGCCGAGAGGCCCAGGTGGCCTTGGCCTTGCGCACGCTGGCCCGCCTCGAAGTGGATGCCATCGCCCGAGCCTTCTTGGTACCCGAGGCCACCATGGCCAAGCGCCTGGTACGGGCGAGGTCCAAGATCGCCACCGCCCACATCCCTTATGCAATTCCTTCCGACGCGGAGCTCCCCGATCGTCTGGCCGCGGTGCTGGCCGTGGTGTACCTGATCGCCACCGAGGCCCACGCCCCGACCGGCGGGAACGCGGTCGCCCGGGTGGATCTGGAGGCCGAGGCCGTCCGCCTGGCCCGCTTGTTGGTGGAGTTGATGCCCGACGAGCCCGAGGTGCTGTCTTTGCTGGCTCTGTTGTTGTTCACCTCAGCTCGCACTCCGGCGCGAAGCGACGACCAGGGCCACGTCGCGACCCTTGCCGACCAGGACCGCGGTCGATGGAACCGGGAGGCGATTGCGGAGGGATCGCGGTGGTTGTCTAGGGTCGTCATCTTGTCGGGCGGTACGGCTGGGCTCTACCAACTTCAGGCTCACTTGGCGGCGGCCCATTCCACCGCTACACGCTGGTCCGAGACCGACTGGGACCGGATCATCGGGCTGTACGACCTGCTCGGGTCGGCCGGGGCCAACCCGGTCGTGGCGCTCAACCGGGCCGTTGCGGTGACTGAGCGCGACGGGCCCGAACACGGGCTTGCGGCGCTGGAGGCCATCGTCGGGCTGGAACTTTCCCATCTCTGGCACGCCGCTCTGGCCGACAATCTCCGACGGCTTGGCCGGACGGCAGAGGCTGCCGGAGAGCTGGAAACCGCTGCCTCGTTGGCGCCCACCGAGGGCGAACGACGTCTGCTTCTGTCCCGTCTCCTCGACGTGAGGCCGGACCCCACCTGACAGATTCCAGGGGCGCAGGTGTCCTCTACTGGTTTCGCCGTTCGTCCTCTCACCAAAGGCAGATCCCGATCTCGGAGATCACATTGGAGAGGAGAAGCAGATGACTGGCAGCAACGCCGAACAGACGATCTCGCAGGAGAAGTACGTGTCCGTGGCCACCTTCCGCAAGACCGGGGTGGCGGTCGCGACGGCGACCTGGACCGTCCCGCTCGACGGCGGCCGGGTCGGCCTCTTGACGTCCTCGGCCTCCGGCAAGGCCAAGCGGCTACGGAACAACCCGAGCGTGACACTGCAGCCGAGCGACGTCCGAGGCCGGGTCAAAGCCGGCACCACGCCGGTGACCGGCACCGTTGAGCTGGTGACCTCCGGTCCGGACTTCGAGGCGATCACGTCCACGGTGAAGGCCAAGTACGGCCTGATGGTGCCGATCACCCGGCTGCTGGACAGTGTGCGACATCTGGGCAAGGGCCCCTTTCCCTATGCGGACACCGGCGTCGTGATCACGCTCCAGGGCTGATTCCCGCGGCGACCGTCGCGGGCATCAGCGGTCGGCACTTGGCACGGTCCCGGGTCAGGGAGTCGCGGGCGGGTTACCTAACCCGTGAACGGCCCTAGCTCTCCTGGCAATCGATCTCTACGCGGCTCGTGACGTCGTTGGTCACGGTGACCGGTCCTGGTGCCTGACACTCGCCGGCACCCCCTTTGAACTGGGGACTCCGCCCTGCGACGGTGTAGCGACCGACGGGCAGATGGGCTGAGAACCGGCCATTGGCGGAGAGATCGATGGTGGCGATGTTTCCGTCCGACCCATGGAACGTGACGGAGCCGCTGAGCGGTAGCGGCCCCGTCCCAGCCGGACCAGCGACAGCCTGGAGTGTGCCGTCAAGGGTTCCCTTGTCCGGAGGCGACGAACAGCCGGCCAACGACACCCCCGCACAGAGTGCTGCGAGTGCCGTGAGGACGGTCAATTGGGCCCGACGAACGGCACTCTTCGGTTTGGCCATTGTGATCACTCGTTCCGGGCGACCTCGGGCCCCGTGATCCGATCGAGGATGGGGAACGTCGCGGCGATGATCGCCATCGACGCGGCCAGCCCTCCGATCACCGTGGTCCAGTAGGAGAATCCCGGAAGGCTGAAGGCGAGACCTACCTGCGAGTGCAGGTAAAGGGCGGCCGCCAGCAGCCCGACGACGATGGAGACCGCAGCCACGACGAGCAGGGGCAGCGCACTCTCCAGCGTCACGACCCGGTGCAGGAGTTTTCGCGGGACCCCCGTAAGTCTGAGCAGGCTGAATGGCCGCCTCCGCTCAGTGAGACCGGCCGCGATGTTCACGGCCAGGCTGCACGCAGCGATGATCAGACTGGCCACGATGATCACGTCGGTCATGGCTTGGATCATGGTCAGCAGGCGCGCCGTCGAGGGATCGAGTGCCTCCACGGTCACTGGTGTGCCTTGGAGCGGGAATGCGCGCTCGAGCTCCGTTCGTACCCTTTCGATTGCACCCGAAGACCCGTTCGTCGCGACGACGACCGCGCTCACGGGGAGGGATGCGAGCTGCGTCGCCGACAGGTTCCAAGAGGGCCAGGTCGTGGTCGGCGCGTTGGCGGTGTGCCCCAGGACCTTCGAGAGGAAGTATCCGACGGACGCCACGGTGACCCGCGGTGCGCATCGGCCGATGGCTGGAGTCTTGGCGAGTTCGTCACACGCGACGACCCCGAACGATCGCCCCTCTTGCGTCTGGTTGGGAGCCTCATGGACCAACGCCACCCCATGCACCCCCGGCGTCGCCCGGAGTTCGTTAAGGACCGAGGGAGGGATGGAAGCCACCACGGACGCCGTGGGGCAGTCGGTGGTCGAATAGGTGCAGAACGGGTCAGCGATGGTACTCAGACTGGAGTTGGCGCTGCCCCCTCCGGTTACTTGCGTCACCGAGCTGAGGGCACCGATCGCCGCGCTGGCGACGAAGAGGGCAATGACGAGGCCACTGACAAAGCGGAAGGCAGCCTTGGGATTGTCGAGGAGGTGTCGACCGGCGATGAGCGTGGCGGGGCGACTCGCTCTTTTGACCATGATCCGCGACCCAGCCGTTGTGAACCACGGCCCGGCCAGAACCAGACCCACGATCAGCAGCGCGAATCCAATGAGGGGCTCGAGGAGCTGGCTACCGATGGCGCCGGGCTTTCCGGCCGCGTCGAAGTAGGCGAGGAAGGCGATACCTGCCAACAAGGGAACGATCCTGGCGATCCCCGGTGGGCGCCTGCTGACCCGTCGCGTCACTCCTAGCGGCGAAATCTGTACCCGGCGGAGCGCGAGACGTGAGGTGACGACGGCGGCGATGGGGACTCCGACCACCGCGATGAGGATGTCGACGGCGTGAAGGGACAGGTCACCCTGCGCCATCGGGGCCCCGGTGAACGGCACGTGGTACAGCAGTGGTCGGACTGCGAAGAAGAGTCCGAATCCGAGGACGACTCCGGCGAGGGCCGCGATGACGGCTTCGACGGCCGAAATCGTCGAGATCTGGCGAGGAGTGGCGCCGACCAGCCGCATAGAGGCGAAGCGCTCTTCGCGCCGGACGTCGGACAGTCGGCTCGCCGTCGCAATCAGGATCACAACCGGCAGCACGAGCGCCACGGCCCCGCCGACCAGGATGAATTCCAGAACTGGCCCGCTCCCGGCCACGCTCTGGCAGCCATAGCAATTGGCCAGGTCGCGGTGGATCGCCCCGATCTCGATGGCAGCCGGCTGCATCGAGAGCTGGCCGACGCTGTGACCGATGACGATGATCAAAGAGTTCGGCGACGGCAGTCCCGCGCTGCCGATGGTGCCCACCAGCCGACCGGGGTATCGATCACGCAGCTCGTCGGCGGGCTGGGAGCGAAGCAGGCTCACCAGCTCGGGCGAGGCGAAGTACTGGCCCGGACCAGGCAGGCGGGACATTCCGGGAGGGATGGGCGCGCCCGGCCCGGCCGCCGCGACGTCGATCTGGTCGATGAGCTGACCTCCGAACGAGTCGGTGCTCGGTTCCCACCACAGGCCGCTGGCGTGCGAGGTCGGCGGTGTCGGCTGCACCGCCGAGTTCAGCCAGGCACCCCGATCGCTCTGGGCGTGGAGACCATTGATCCCGGCCAAGGCGGCCAGCAACAAGCCGACGCCGAGGGCGACCGCAGCAGCGGTGACGAGGACCCGCAGGAGGGCTTCACGACCACTCCCCAAGGTCAGCCGGAGGCCGAGCCGGATCATGCACCGACCGCCACTGGGCTGGCGATCCGGCCGTCGCGCACGATCACCTCGCGGTCGGCGTAGGCGGCGACGCGGGGTTCGTGGGTGACGAGGACGACCGTGATCCCCTCCTCGCGGGCCACGCTGGTCATCAAGTTCATGACGAGCTCACCGGTCAGGGAGTCAAGCGAGCCGGTGGGCTCGTCGGCGAACAGCACGTCGGGCTGCGCGACCATGCCCCGGGCGAGGGCGACCCGCTGGGCCTGGCCCCCTGACATCTCGCCCGCCCGGTGGCTTTCCAGCCCGTCGAGCTCGAGCCGGGCGAACCAGCTCCGCGCTCGGGCCAGGGCCTGTTGGCGGCGCATCCCGCCCAGAAGGAGTGGGAGGGCGACGTTTTCCTCGGCTGTGAGCTCCGGGACGAGCTGGCCGAACTGGAAGACGAAGCCGAAACGGTCTCGGCGGAGTCGGCTTCGCTGCTCCTCGCGCAGCGCGTCGATGCGCTGCCCGTCGAAGATCACTCGGCCCGACGCGGGGGCCAGGATGCCGGCGAGGCAGAAGAGCAGCGTCGACTTGCCCGATCCGCTCGGGCCCATGACGGCCACGATCTCGCCCCGCTGCACGGACAGGCTAGCGTCGCGCAGCGCCGGGGTCTCGCCGAAAGAGAGCACGAGGTCCTTCGCCTCGATGATGGTGCCACCGGGCGGGATGAGGGCAGAACCGTTGGGCGTGTTCATGAGGCAACCTCCGTGGCGAGTGCGGTGAGGCGATCCGTCGTGAGGTCGATCCAGCGGAGGTCGGCCTCGAGGTGGAACAGACCGTGGTCGGCGAGGAGCGAATCGATCAGGGTTCCTTTTTGCTTGAGTTCTGTGAGCTCGCGCATCCGGTGCAGGTGTGCAGCGCGCTGGGCGTCCAGGTACTCCTCGGCCGGGCGACCGAGCATCAGCGACAGGACGACCTTCACGAACAGATCGGTCTGCAGGTGGGGCTCGGCGGGGATGGGCTCGGAGAGCCACGCCTCGACCTCACTCCGGCCGGTCTCGGTGATGTTGTACCGCTTGCGCTCGGGACCCGCTCCTGGCTCGGCGTCGCCGACGATCGCCTTACCGTCTCTCGCCAGGCGGGAGAGCGTGGCATACACCTGGCCGTAGGGCAGCGGCCGGCCGCGCCCGAAGTAGGTGTCGTAATCGCGCTTCAGGTCGTAGCCGTGGCTCGGTTCGCGATCGAGGAGGCCGAGCAGGGCCATGGGGACGCTCATACCTAAGAGAATACTCTGAGTGTATATATCCAGTCAATAGTTCGCCTGGCACCCTGTTTGGAGGCTCCCCTACACCAGTCCGAGGCAGCAGGTCGTCAACGCGAAGGCTGCGCTGTCGTTCGGATCCGACTGGACGCCCTCGCTGGAGTCCGCCTCGGCGGAGGTCGGCGGGGCGATCGTCGGTCTCATGGAGAGTGGCATGACGGCCATCGCCACCGCCGAAGTTTCGGACTGCATTACCCGGCACACCCGAAAAACGGGTCGTACCGAACTGGCTCCTCGACATCCCACGAAAATCCCACGGATTCGGATTCTCTTGTCTGCAACTTCGTGCTGGCGCGCACCCGGGTTCGTCGGACACCGAATAGAGAGGAGCCAAGATGGCTCTCATGACGGTGAACGACGGGGTGGGGCTGACTTCCGGTCGAACAACCGGTGGTCAGCGCACAAGAAGCTCGACGTAGGCCTCCGCCTCCTGCGGGGCGAGAGCTCGAGGAGGTGAGCCGGGAGGTGGGAGTCGACGCCCACCGACTGGCTGCCTGGCGAGACGAGTTCTTGGACGCTGGGAAGGAGGGCTTGAAGGGAAAGCGGGCCACCACCGAGGAGGACCGAAGGCTCCGAGACGCCGAGCGCAAGATCGGCGAGCTGACCTTGGAGAACGAGATCTGGAAGAAGGTGGCCGAAAAAAGGAGGCTCCAGATGCCGCCGCAGAAGCGGCCGCGGTGAGCACCGAGATGGAGATTCCCCTGGCCACCGTCTGCCGGGTGACCGGCGCTCCCCGCTCGACGATCTATCACCGGCGCTGCCGGGGTGATGCGCTCGGGGTCCGGCCCGGTCCGAAGACCCTGGTGAGCGACGACGAGCTCACCGAGCGGATCCGAGGGGTGATCACCGAGTGCTCCTTTGCCGGCGAGGGACATCGAAAGGTGCGGGGCCCACCGGCGCCGAGAACAGCAGCTGCGCGTAGGCAAGAACCGGGTGCTGCGCCTCATGGGCAACGCCAGTGTGCTCGCTCCCCAGCGGGTGGCCAAGCGCCGTCCTCCTCGGATGCACGACGGCAAGGTCATCACCGATGCCCCGAACCTGCGCTGGAGGACGGACGCCACCATGGCCTGGACGAGAGAGGACGGCTGGGTGTGGGTCTTCGTCCTGGTCGATCACTACACCGACGAGGCCTGGGCCCATGTGGCCAAGGTGGGGAACCGCTTCGCCGCCCTCCAGCCCGTCTATGACGCCGTCATCGATCGCTTCGGCCGCCTCGGACCGAACATCGCCAGAGGCATCAAGCTGCGTCACGACTGGGGCAGTCAATACCGAGCCCATCACTTCCAGGGATCCCTCAGCTGGCTGGGCATCGAGGACGATGCCGCCTTCGTCGGAGAGCCCCAGGGCAACGGTGTGGGGGAGCGCTTCATCCGCACCCTGAAGGAGCAATGCCTGTGGGCTCGGCCCTGTGACGATGTCGACGACCTCCGCCAAGCCGTTGCCACCTTCATCGAGACCTACAACAACGAGTGGCTCATCGAACGCCTGGGCCATCGCACACCGCGGGAGGCGTTCAACGAAGCGACAGCTCAGGTTGCCGCGTGATAGTCGGAGAATCTGTCCAAGGAACCGGGGCCGCAACCCCGATTACCAGCCGTCTACGCCCGCGCCGTTCTGGCCACCACGCCGTCGAGAACAACGTAGATGGTGAAGCGAATTCTCCCGTTGCCATCGTCGGCGACCATCCGCGGTTACGCCGTAGTCGAGCAAGTAACTGCCCCGATCGCCACTGTGATGGATTCGCCTGGGCTGGTGTAGTAAAGCCTGATGACGACGTCTCCCGAGCCGTTGGTCTCGTCGGACCATTTGTCAGTGGAGTCGGAAGCTGTCGCCTCCGTGTACGGCAGGCTGGATGTGATGTCGACGTCGTAGTCACCGCTGTAGCCATCGTCTGCCGGTGAGGCGCTGGCCTGGCACGAGGCACCCGAGGCTGGCGTCGGGGGAGACGCAGTCCCATACGGCGAGGTTGAGGAGGTTGCCGGCGCCGATGTCGGTGACGTGAAGACCGTGGCCCCGGCAAAGTCGGACGTCACCGTCTGGTAAACGTGCCCGACCAGAGAAGTATCCGTCGTGATGATGCCGAGCTCACGGTTGTAATCCAGGCTCGATGCCGAGAAGTTCTGGCTGCCGAGAAACAACGTCGCCCCGTCGGCAACCACCACCTTGGCGTGGATGTATAGCGACGCGTCGGAAGAGTACGTTCTCACATGCACCCCAGCGCTCGTCAGATCATCGAATGCCTCGGCCCATGACGACGAATAGGTCATCACCACATCCACATCCACGCCCCGTCGAGCAGCTGATTCCAAGGCGTCCGTGATGTCTGAGTCGTCCATCTCCTCGTTCTCTACCAACAGCGAGTGCTTCGCCGAATCGATCAGCGAGACGAGCGCGGCTTCGGCTCCCGGTGACCACACCAGGTTCTGGCCGGTCGGTCCAGGCGCCGGCGCACCAGAATTGGTCCAGTCCGCGTCAAAGACCTGCTCGATGGCGACGACGTCGGGTTGGTCCGTGGTGATCACGGCAAAGTCGCGTGTCGTCGGGTAGTACTCGCTCGTCAGATTCAGCGTCATGATTGCCGAGGTTCGATCGTCGACCGTGATCGTCTTTTGGTGGAAGATCGTGCCGGCAGGCGCCCAGCGGACCTGTACTCCGTTCGAGGCGAGCTGCGAAAAATCGGGCTGGTTGATCGAGTATCCCGAATAGTCCTGGTCCAACAGGACTCGCACCCGCACTCCTCGCCGGGCATCGGCTTCGAGGATGCCGACGGTGGCGGGGTCGGCCAGCTCGTACATCGTCATGTCCAGGGTGCCCCGTGCGCTCGACATCAACGAGTAGATCGGCTGCATGCCGTCATTCGGCTCAGTGACCAGCGACCAGCTAGGCGCAGAGGCCGTTGGTGAGCTTGTAGGCGTGGCCGACGAGGACTCTGATGTGGGCGCACCCTTCGCAGTATGTGACCCAGCGCCGGGATTGGCAGCCTTGTTGGCTGTCGCCCGCTTGCTCGTTGTTGTCGCGGCTGTGTTCTTCGACTCCGAACATCCCGCAATCGTCCCGATCAGAAGGAACGCCGTGAAGACAGCGACGGTCGTCCGTCGTCGCCCTCGTGGAGGAGCAGTCAAGTTGCCCACGTTATGCGCTCGCGGGGGAGTATTTTCGCTTTACCGGCGCGAGAGTGCTCCTCTCACCGCCGGTACCCGGCCCGCTACAGATCGTGCAACGCCCTCAGCTCATCGCAGACGAGCGCGTCCACGAACTCCGCTACGTCCGGGACAGAGCCGCCCGACTCGTGGCTCGAGGAAGCGCCGGAGCGTGGCTGCACTGCCTCCCAAAGCGACAGCCGTGCGAGGATCGAGCCACAGGGGGTCGGCCCGCTTGCCCGGCGCCGGTGGCTACGCTTCGACACCGTGACGCCCGAGGAGATGGCCGACCTCGTACACCTGCGCCGGGCTCGGGACCTCGTGGACCGCGAATACGCCCGGCCCCTCGACGTGTCCGCCATGGCTCGGACGGCGCTCATGTCGACCGCTCACTTCTCGCGCAAGTTCCGGACGGCCTACGGCGAGACGCCGTACTCCTACCTCATGACCCGACGCATCGAGCGGGCCAAGGCGTTCCTGCGCAACGGGATGTCGGTCACCGAGACGTGTTTCGCCATAGGTTGCACCTCGCTCGGCTCGTTCAGCTCGCGCTTCACCGAGATCGTCGGCGAGACCCCGTCGCAATACCGCGTCCGCGACCACCGCGATCTCGAGATCGTCCCATCCTGCGTGAGCATGTACGCAACCCGACCACGACGAGCTCCCGCCGCAGTCTGAGTCACCCAAGGAGTGCGACCGGCTGGCTCCCAACCGAGCAGGATCGGAGAAGCAATCGAGGGGTCGGAACTCGTACGCTGCTCGGCATGACAGTCACCGTCTCCGCAATGTTCATCCCGGTCGAGGACCCCGACGCCGCTCTCGGCTTCTACCGCGACGCCCTCGGCCTCGAGGTCCGGGTCGACGTGTCGAACGGCGGCTTCCGGTGGGTCACCGTCGGCGCCCCCGACCAAGACGTCGACATCGTCCTGTTCCAGCCGCACGGTGGTCGCGCACAGCCCGAGGGGGATGCCCTCCTCTCCCTCGTACTGCAGGGCTCCCTCCAGGCCGCCATCTTCCGCTCCGACGACCTCGGCGCCACCTTCGAGCAGGTGAGGGCCTCCGGCGCCGAAATCCTCGAAGAGCCGGCGGACCGGCCCTGGGGCGTCCGAGACTGCGCCGTACGAGATCCCTCGGGCAACCTCGTCCGCATCGCCCAGGCCTGATTGAGGCTTGGCGGTCGCCGTGGCCAGAGAGCAGCACGAGAGCCCGTTCGTGCAGGAGTTCGTGCCGGAGTTCGTGCCGTCACTGGCGTCGCCCTGAGATCGGCGTGCTCGACCGGTCGAGCATGGGTCCAGCCCATGCGCTGTCGTCGTCACGTTCCTTTCATTGGCTGGCCATATTGTTCACGATGGGTTCATATGACCTGCACGGCTCGTTGCGGAGGCTCGGGCACGCTGGCAGAGATGTGGGTACCTGAACGCCTGGAACGACCGGGAGGATGAGGTTCGACGGCATGGAGGTGGAGAAGGCGATCGATACGGTCGCCGTTCCATTGGGAACCGTTTGACCGAACGACCACACGGGCTGGGTGCCGTTGGGCGCAGAAATCGTCACCCGAATGCGCGATCCCGCACGGTAGACGTGCCCCTCGTAATACAGGGGAATGGCCACCTCGACGAACTTGCCGGCCGGCATGGGCGAAACGTCGGCCTTCTTGAAACTGGGGATCGGGTCGAGCGTTGTGCTCGGCGTATCGAATTCGTTGTTGGAGCCGGTGGACAGCTTGCGCTCGCTCGCCTGTATCCAACCGTTCTGGACGAACGTCTCGTTCCCATCCGGGCGGACCTCGCTGACCGTTGCTTGAAGGTCGACATCGGGAGTCGACGAACGCACCCAGACGTGCACCGCGCCGCCACCGATCACTGTTGTATTCGTCGTCAACGGGGCCGATACATAAGAGACCGCAGAGCCCGACGGGTACTGCTCCCAGTCCCATTGCCACTGCGATGCGTTGCCCCACAAACCACCGCTACCAGTGTTGCTCCCGAAGTCGGTTAGCGGGAGTGTGCTTGCGTTCGAGGTGTACCAGTTGATGCCCTGTTCCGCAGGTGGCTGGTCGGCGAGCGTCCCATTTGGGCCGAGGTACCAGGTTTGGGCGGTTGTTCCCGGAATGGGGAACGACGAGAAGTCCTCCTCGAAGCCAGGGTAGGGGTCGCCGGCACTCGAGGTTTCAGTGGGCGAGGAGCCGGCGCCATTGTCGAAAAGCACCCGGATCTCTGGTAGTTGTTCGAAGGCAGAAAGTGCGGCGTTGTACGTCGGGATCGTCTGGATCGGGTCGAGGGGCAGCGTCAGTGGATCCGTATCCGGAATTCCCATGGCGTCCTCGTAGATGACCGGTGCTGCGGCTCGGATGATGGCCGAATTCACGATTGGCGCTTGGTGAGCGACGAACAACTCGAGGAAGTCGTACCATCGGTCGAAAGTGGCGGGATCCAGCGAGTCGATGTGGGCTCCGTTGGTGAAGGTGAACCACTTCTCGCTCGTCCCGGTGAAGTGCGAGACCAATTCCGGACAGTGCCCACCCGTCTGCTCGTCTTCCCATTGGCATGCCATGAAGACGGGGACCTTGATCTTGTTGACGAAGGTGTCCGGGTCCAAGGGGTTCGCCACTGCTGGGTCGTAGTACGAGTTGGCGTCGATCTCGGATAGGAGGTTGCTCGCTTCACCGTGAAGGACTTGGTTGGCCGCACAGGTGGTGTCGCCGTCTTGGATCTGCTGATATGCCCACGCCTGTCCGCTATCGGGTCCGGCCGGCTCGGCGTCGTCTTGTCGCTGCTCGGCCCAGGCGACTGCAAACCCTGTGTTCAGGATGCCACCGGGATACAGCGTGGACGCTGTCGCATCGATGGTCGACAGCGGCGAGATCGCTTCGAGGGCGGGCGGATCGAGTTGCGATACGAACAGCTGACTGATGGCGCCGTATGAGATGCCCATCATCCCGACCTTGTGGTCAAGGACCCACGGTTGGTGGGCGATCGTCTCTATGACGTCGTACCCATCTAGGTTCTGCAGCGGTTCGAAGAAGTTGAAGGCCCCACCCGAGCAACCCGTCCCTCGCATATTGACGTCGACGACCGCGAAGCCCATGAGATTGGCGAGAATGGCGATTCCGTTCTCCGGTCCGGCAGGATCCGCATACCCATAGCCCGAATATTCGATAAGCGTTGGGTAGGGAGGAAGGTAGTCAGTGGGGCCCGACGGCAGGGGAGTGCCAGGCGGCAGTCCCGGCTCGCCGGCGGGGTCGGTCGGCGGGTGCACATCGATAGCGAGCTTCGTCCCGTCGCGGGTGGTGAGGTACTGGTACCCGTTGTCCGTGATCGTTTGGTCGTAGATACTCGGATCCCATGGCGCTGCCGCGTCCGAGTGCACCGTGAGCGGTGCCGACTCCCCCCCGCTGGACGTCAGGAGCACCTCGTACCCCCGCCCCGGCGGAACGTTGGAAAAGAGAAGACCACCGAGCGAATCGGCTGTCTGGGTATAGAGCGTGTTTCCCTTGGACGTAATCAGGGACGCCTGCGCGTCGGGTGCCAGACCGGTTACGTACACCTGCTCCGCGCTCCCGACCGCATCGAAGCTGGGCGTCGACGCCGAGGTGGGCGTGCCCGTCAGAAAACCGACGGCTAACCAAACGCTGATAGTGATTGCAACCGCAGGCGCCGTTCGTCTCGTTACAGAGCGTTTCCTTATCTGGGTGCCGCGGGTGAGGGCCATCGGGCCTCCTTACCCCTCAGGCGCGTCTTTGAACCTCCCCGTAAACGTCATCGAAGTCGCTGCCCTACTGGAGTGATGTCGTTGAGCCAATCGACTGGCCCGTGACCATGGCGACTTCAGCGTCGAATGGCAAGGCGGGTAGGGAGCCCAGACCGGGTGCTCGGATGCGGACCACTCGCTGTCCATGATGCGCCGGTCGCTGACCGGGTGACCCGTTGTAATGGGCTTCGGTCGAGTCCTAGATGTAGATCTTTCGCAGCACGAGATCGGGAGCCTCCATCTGGGGCACGTGTCCGGTGCCCGGCAGCACCTCGAAGCGCGCCCCGTGAATGGCAGCGGCATAGGCCTGGCCGTAGGCAGGCTCGACGATCTGATCGCTCTCGCCCCACAGCACCAGGGTCGGGATAGCGACGTGGCCGAGGCGCCCGAGAAGCGAAGGGTCGGCCATCGCCGGAGACCCGGCATAGACCCGCCAAGGCTGTGCCGTTGGCAGCCAGGATGGCCCTTTGAGCATCGGGGATGGCGGCGGGATCGATACGGAAGGGCCTCGGGTCGTGGAACGAGAGTGCCTGGATCTCGGGAACGGATAGTCCGGAGACGTCGGCGACTGGGTGGCCTTCCACTTCGATGCCGACTGCATCGAGGAGCACGATGCGGCTGATACGCGGTGAGCCCAGCAGGGCCATCTCGGTGGCGATCCAGCCGCCGACGGAGTTCCCGATGACCGTCACGCCCTCCACTCCGAGGTCGTCGAGCAAGCCGCTGTAGAGGGCGGCGAGCCCGGCCACGCTGTTCAACCCGTCCGGCCGCGGAGTGCCGCCAAAGCCCGGATGGGTAGGCGTGAGTACCCGGTTGCCGCCCTCCTCGGCGAGCAGCTGCGCGAACGCTGCGACTGACTGCGGACCGGCCCCGCCATGCAGTACCAGAAAGGGTTGCCCTTCGCCTCGCTGCTCTGCGGTCAGCTCAACGGGGCCGATGCCTGCGACGTACAGGGTACTGGTGGTCGATACGACCGTGGTCATTTTCCGCCCTCTTACTGTCCTTACTGTCTGCCAACGGTTAGGGGCGCGGCGTGGCGTTTGCTGCGACGTGCTCGGCCTCCGTGACCGCCAAGTGGAACTCAGTCGCGCCGATCGTGGTCGTGGTGTGCGACATCAGGGTGCTAGAGGTGGCGCCGTGCCAGTGGCGCTCGTTGGGCGCGATCCATACCGTGTCGCCGGCTCGCACCCTCAGAGCGTGCTCGCCTTCCTTGCAGACGAACCCGTAGGCTGACGTGTTCTGGAGCAACTGTCCCTGCTCATGCTGATGCCAGACTGTCCGTCCATTCGGTGAGAACACGACGGTAGCGACGTCCACACCGTCGGTCTTGGGAAGGATCGGATCGAACCACACCTCGCCGGTGGCCGCCTTGTTCAGTTTCGACGGCAGGGTCTGAGCGTCACCTCGCACGATCAACATTCAGCACCTCCCCCGTGGTCACTCACCATCCTAAGCCTCAGCCAAATGTGGCGACAGCTTCCCCCGCCAAGTCGAGGCCGCTAGTCGGTCGCCGTGTCGAGCGTGCCCGGCTCGATGCTTTCGTTGCTGCCGTTCGCTCCGCGGAGGTTGGGCGCGAGGTGGTCGTGTCAAGCCGAGTTCGCTCGGACTTCAGCGTCGGCCCCGCTCCATCTCATCGGGATCCTTGTAGAACAGCCTCAAGAGGAGGATCATGACGAACCAAATGCCCACATCGTTGCCGGCTCTTGGAATTTGCCTCGAGGACTACGAGTATCCGTATCCAGTTCAGTTCCTTCCCATTACCAGTGACCTCCAGCCACTGAAGATGGCGTACATGGATGTCCCGCCGCAAAAGGATCCCAACGGGAAGACGGTCGTCCTCTTCCATGGGAAGGCCTTCGGCGGTTACTACTTCCACAACGTGATCGAGGCATTGACGAGATCTGGCTACCGCGTCGTAGCCCCGGACCAGATTGGTTGGGGGAAGTCGCCCAAGCCAGACATCCACTACAGCTTCCAGCTGCTGGCTGCCAACACCGCAGCCTTGCTTGACCACCTGGGCGTGGGGAAGGCCGCTGTCCTCGGTCATTCCACCGGCGGTATGACCGCAGTGCGCTTCACCCTCATGCATCCGGACCGTGTCACGCGCCTCGCCCTCGAAGATCCGCTCGGCCTCGCCGACTATCGGATGGGCATACCCCCGCAATCCGAGGAAACCCTCTATCAGCACGAAGTCAACTGGACCGACCCGACCGTTATCCACGCCTACGTCGCCGGGTACTTCGTCCACCCCGACCCCAAGGTGTACGAGCCGTTGGCCGACATCCTGGTGCGTGTCACCTTGAGCCCGGACTACCCGAGGTGGGCTCGGGCTGCGGCTCTCACCTTCCAGATGATCTACCAGCAGCCCGTCCGCCATGAGTATCACCTGATCGCCCCTCCGACGCTGCTGATCGTCGGGGCAAAGGATCACGTCGTCCCACTGGGCCAGTACGCCAAGCCTGAAGACGCCGCCCGGCTCGGCGACTTCAAGGCTCTTTCCAAACAAGCTGCGCGTGCCATACCCCGTGCACAACGGGTGGTCATACCCGACTGCGGCCACATCCCACATCTGGAGTTTCCGGACCTGTTTTTCGCCAAGTTCCTACCGTTCCTCGCAACCTGACTACATCAATCCACGCTGGCTCTGGTGGATCCATCGCAGTCGCCGTTCGCCGAGACGGGGAGCTTCAGAACCTGCTTCCTCACGATGTGCTTCCGAGCAATCTGGCGGCCAGCGAGTCGAGTAGCGACCGGGTCCCCTCTTCTCTCTGGCCACACCGGCGGCGATCATTGATGAGCGAAGTCCTCCGAATGCGGAGCCGCCCTCACTTCCCGTCTGCCTGCTTGGAGCTCAGCTCGGCGATCTGGGCGCGAGCTGCCTCGGCCAGTTCGGCGTTGGTGTGTGCGTGACCGGCCAGACCCCAACCTCCATCCACCGCTTCGGTGAGTAGGACCCACGTCCTGTTCGATATGGAGGTGTCTCCGGCCGCAGCTGTGATCAGCTCGGTGAACTGGCTGACCACGGCGAGCTGCTTGTCTCGGTCGAGGGCGCCAGCGTTGGTGAGTACCTGAACCCTGACGTACGTGCTCTCACCATCGACGTTGGACATGGCGCCATCGGGCAGCGCATGGACGAATCCGGCGGTGTTCTGCCTGAACATCGGGATGTCGGGAACCCCTTCGATGCTCATCAGCGTCCGGGCCAGGTCGGCGGCCAGCTGGTGCGGGTCGGTGAAGGTGCCCGCTGTCGCGTACACATCGATCATCGGCACAAGGTTCTCCTCCTCGTCGGTGTCACAGTTTCCCCGCTCCAACGCCCGGCGTCCGGCGACAACCTCCGCCCCCGCGTCATACGGATGCGAGCGCTTTGAGGATCAATCCGGCCGCGACGTCGGGCTGGGCGATGAAGGCGACGTGAGAACCGTCCACAGGCTCAATGACGGCGTTCATCCGCTGAGCCATGAAGCGTTCGCAGTCGGGCGGGATCGCGTTGTCGTGGTCGGACACCAGGTACCAACTGGGAAGGTCCTGCCAGCCGACGGCTGATGCTGGCTCGGTGAACGCAGCCGCGGCGAGAGGGCGCTGGCTGACTGCCATCGGCCCGGCGACGTCCTCGCTGAGATCAGCGCAGAAGACCTCCTGGAACTGCTCGATCTTGATGAACAGATCCGGGCCGCCTGCGGCTCCCGGCGCGTCGTAGGGGCTGGGCACGTTGTTGGTCGCAAGCATCGAGGGCGGGAACGGCTCCATTACGCTGACGCAGGTCTCTCCCTCGTCGAGGGCAAAGGCGGACAGGAATACGAGGGCGCGGACGTCCTTCACCGTGGGCGCGGCCTCCGAGATGACGGCGCCGCCGTACGAGTGGCCGACAAGGACGATGGGCCCCTCGATCGTGGTGGTGTAGCGCCGAATGGCCTCGGCGTCGGACGCCAGACCACGGAGCGGGTTCATCGGGGCCCTCACGGGCACCCCTTGCGCCTGCAAATTCCGGATCACACCGGCAAACCCCGACGCGTCCGCGAATGCACCGTGCACCAGCACTACCGTCGGCTGTGTGCTCATGATCTCCCTCCGATCCGTCGATTCCCCGAGTCGCGACCCGCTCACTAGAGCGATCGCTCCAGGTTTTCTAGACCATTCGCTCCAGTAGAGTCAAGGGGATGGTCCGCGGCCGTGACACACGGGCCGACTTGGTCCAGACGATGGCGCGCCTGCTGCGCGATCAGGGATATACAGCCACTGGGCGCGCGCAGCTGCTGGCCGAGAGCGGCGTGTCCAACGGGTCGCTGTACCACCACTTTCCCGGGGGCATGGAAGAGCTGGCCGAAGCTGCGTTGGAGGCGTCCGGCCAAGCCGTGGCCGACGCCCTCCGCGACGCGTTGGACGGGGCGCCCAACGCGGCACTTGGCGTCACCCGGTTCTTCGACATGGCGGCAGGACCGGTTACCGGGGACCCCTGCCCGGGCTGCCCGGTCGCACCCACCGCACTCGAGTCACCCATCATCAGCCCACGCCTACGAGCGGCTGCGGCGCGGTGTTTCGACCAGTGGGAAGGCCTTATCGCGGCGCGGCTTCGGGTTGACGGATGGCCAGAGGATTCGGCCACGGAGGCGGCCTCGGCGGCTCTTGCCCTCATCGAGGGGGCATTGCTCCTGACCCGGGTGAGCGCGCAGGTGAGTCACCTTGCCAACGCCAAGCGCGCCGCCGCGTCCCTACTCGCCGCGCCCGCAGTGGGAGGGGACTAAGGAGCCTGTCAGCTGGTGGGGAGTCTCTCGGGACGCGGGATAGCCGGACCGAGCATCGAGCAGGGCAAGCCCCGGGCGTGCAAGAGCAGGTGCCGTGACCAGCGGCCTCGTCGGGTTTGAGGCCCCAAGGCGCTCGATGGCCGTGAACTCCCGCCACCATTGAAACGCTGGTCGGCGCGTCGCGGCCACGCAGCGTCCACGCAGCGTCCACGCAGCGTCCACGACGAGCGTTCGGGGCGTTCTCCGATCGCGGGTGCTCGTGCACTGGGGAGCCCTCGGGGACAAGCAGGCGATCGGTGATGTCTCGGCGCGGTCAGTGGTGATGGGCTGGCGCTCTGTCGTCGCTGTTCGGGAGCACGTTTGAGGGCGCGGCTCATTGGGTACGACGCCGGGGCCTTTAGGGGGTGGACTCATGAGCCCGCGTGTCGACGCTGGGGCGAGAAGTTGGTGATCGGCGACAACAGGGGGGAGCTGTCGGACGCCGGCGCCTCGGTTTGGGATCTCGAGGAGCTCCAGAGGGTCGGTGGCAAGGTGGTCGCCGCATTCGCGATCTTCGGGGACCTCTTCGCCATGCTCTGCGATGCCGTGTGGTCGACGGTCAGTGCGGTTGTCCACCGGCGGTTCTCGTGGGCAGAGTTCGCCGAGCAGAGCTGGTTCTTGATCTCGGTCACCGTGCTGCCAACGGTCCTGATCGCCATCCCCTTCGGCCTCGTATTGGTGTTGGAGGTGGGAGGGCTCGCTGTACAGATCGGCGCCACGGCCATCGTGGGCGCGGTCGACGCCATCGGCATCGTGCGAGAGGCGGCTCCGGTCATCACCGCGATCATCCTGTCGGGGGCAGGCGGCTCGGCCATCTGTTCCGACCTCGGATCGCGGACGATGCGAGACGAGATATCGGCCATGTGGGTCATGGCCGTGGACCCGATTGAACGATTGGTCGCCCCCCGGGTGCTTGCCACCGTCGTGGTGGCGTTGCTGCTCAACGGCATCGTGGCGTTTGCCGGCATCATGAGCGGCTATCTGGCGGCCGTGTTCATCCTCCATACGAGCTCGGGCGGGTTCCTCAACTCGTTCAGCTCATTCGCCCAGCCGGCCGATGCCATCGAATCGATGTTCAAGGCCGGCCTGTTCGGCCTGTTCGCGGCGGTGGTCGCTTCCCACCAGGGCCTCAACGCCAAGCGGGGCCCGGCGGGAGTGGGTGAGGCCGTCAACCGCGCCGTCGTCATCACCGGTATCGGACTGTTCCTCCTGAACTTGCTGGTGACCGACGTCTTCCTGGCCATCGTTCCGCCGAGGATTCTCTGATGGGGCCCTGGTGAGCGACGGGCTTCCGACTGTCGAAAGGCAGCTGGCCCGACGAACCGCCGCCGCGGTGACGGACCGGGTTGGCTACTCCATCGTCAACCTCGGGTTCCGCTTCCGCAACCGGGTCGTCTGGCTCGGGGAACTGATGCTGTTCATCGTCAAGGTGGTCCGCGCCGTGCCGACCGTGCTGCGCCACCACCGCGGGGAGATGTGGCGCCTGATCGGAGAGGTGACGTTCGGTGGTGGGATCCTTGCCATCGCCGCCAGTACCATCCTCGTCTCCGCCCTACTTGCGTCCGTCGTGGGGGTGCAACTCGGGATCGAAGGTCTCCAGGGGCTCAACATCATCGGCCTCGCCCCCCTTGCCGGCTTGCTCTCGGCCTTTGCCAACACCCGTGAGCTGTCACCGCTCCTGGCCGGTTACGGGTTGGCGGCCGTGATGGGTTGCAAATTCACCGCCCAGCTCGGCGCCATGCGGGTGAACGAGGAGATCGATGCCCTCGAGGTCATGTCCATACCTTCGATCCCCTATCTCGTCACCACCCGACTCCTGGCCGCGTTGGTTGCCGTCATCCCGCTGTACCTGTTGGCCCTGTCCGGTGCGTACCTGGCGACCCAGTTCGCCGTGCTGACCATCGCCCGTCAAGGCTCTGGAACCTATCTTCACTACTTCTATCTCTTCCTCAATCGGCGCGACGTCCTGTACTCGGTGCTGAAGGTGGTGGTCTTCGCCGTCCTGGTCACGATCATCCACACCTACTACGGGATGACCGCATCGGGAGGGCCGGAGGGCGTCGGGCGAGCCGTTGGTCGTGCCGTCCGGACCAGCACGGTGATCATCGCCATCTCCGACATGCTCATGACCCTCCTGTTCTGGGGGGTGTCGGTCCCGCTGAAGGTGACGGGTTGAGCCTCGCCGCCCCCCCTGCTCCGGGGCGGGAGGCGGCCCCGGCCGAAGTCATCGACGCACCTCGCAGCTGGTCGTGGCGTCTTTTGGCGCTTGGTGTCGTCCTCGTGGTGTTGATCGCGTCCGTTGTGGCCGTCGTGCTCGAGTCCTTCGGCGGCGCCTTCTCGACCTACGCCGTGGCCGAGGCGCAGCTTCCGGCGTCGTCGACGGCTGTGGCGCTGGGGGCGCCCGTGGAATACCGCAACGTCACCGTCGGCTCTGTGGCCAGCCAGGGGAATTCGGTGCCCGGTGGGTTCGTCGAAGTCACCCTTCACCTGCAACGTCCGATGTTGCACCTGATCCCCGCCGGGGTGCGGGCGACAGAGACGCCGGTCTCCTTCTTCGGGGACGCCTACGTCGAGCTCGTGCCACCCTCCCGACCCGGAAGCGCCCGGCTTCGCCCCGGCACGACGATTCGTGCCCTGCAGGTCGGTCAGACGGGATCGCTGCAGGCGACACTCGGGAGTCTCGACACGCTCCTCATCAAGCTCCAGCCCGGCGAGCTCGACGCCGCCCTGACCGCTCTGGCCAGCTCGCTGCAGGGCAATGGAACATCTCTGGGCCACAATCTGGTCAGGGGCAACACCTACTTCGAGCAGATGTTGCCGCTGTGGCCCACCGTCGTGTCCAACCTGAACACCCTGGTGCCGGTCGCAAACCAATTCGCGGCATCCACGCCGAACATCCTGCAGATCCTGGCCAACCAGACGACGACCGCCACCACCGTCAACGACCAGGCCTCGGGAGTCCGCCAGGCCATCGGCGGTGGCGAGGTTCTCACCGGTCACGCAGCGCAGCTCCTGAGCGCTGTCCAGCAGCCTTTCGCCGTCCTGACCGCTGACTCCGGCCCGTTCCTGAGGGCCGTCTCCCAGAGCCCGACCGAGATCTCGCAGCTGCTCCAGGGCCTCGACGCCTGGGCCAACGCCTGGATCGCGGCCGAGGCCTCGGGGCCGTACCTCGACTTGACCCAGAACCAGGTGGTGGCCAATCCGGCCGACCTCGGGCTGGCCGTGCTGGGTGGGCCACAGGCAGCCGCCTATCTCTCTGCCGGGTTGGGCCCCGGATACGTCAACCCGCCGACCTACTCCTCCGCGGCCACGTCCGTCTCTGACGACGACGTTTCGGTTGCCGACGGGTCGGTTGCCAGTCAGACGTCGGCCGCGGCCCAGGCCCCGGTGGTCGCCGAGCCGGCGCAGGCGCAGGCGGTCGCACAGATCGTCACCGCCATGAGTGGTTCGGCGCCTTCTTCGTCGGCCGTCTCGACCCTGTTGCTCTCGCCCGTCCTCGAAGGTCTGGTCACCCGATCGTGAGATCGCGCCACCCCCATCCCGGGCTCTCGCGCACGGTGGCGAAGTTGGTCGTCTTCGTCATTGTCTCGGTCATCCTGACATCGATCGTGATCTCCACATTGCTCGACGTGAACACACAGGCCGCGACCGGCTATGTCGCCCAGTTCTCCAATGCGTCTGGGCTACAGCCTGGCGACACCGTCCGCATTGCCGGTGTCGAGGTCGGAAAAGTCGGCGCCGTGACCTTGCAACAGAACCATGCCGACGTGTCCTTCAGCGTCGACAACTCACAGCAGCTCACGACCACATCCCTTGCCGCCATCCACTTTGAAAACCTTCTCGGCCAGCGCTTTCTCGCCATTCTCCCCGGGCGGTCGGGTGGCAGACCGTTGCCTCCGGGAGGGCTCATCCCCATGTCGCGGACCACTCCGGCGCTGAACCTGACGGCGGTGTTCGACGGCTTCGAGCCCTTGTTCTCGGCGCTCTCACCCGATCAAGTGAACGAGCTGGCTGGGTCGATCGTCGACGTGTTCCAGGGCGAGTCGGGAACCATCTCCAACGTCGTGGCGGAGACGGCGACACTGACCAACAACCTCGCCGATCGCCAGCAGGTGATCGACACCCTCCTCACCAGCTTGTCGAGCCTTCTCAACACCGTGGGAGTCCACGACACGCAGTTGGGCCAGCTGATCGGGAACTTCGACACCCTCATGACGGGCCTGGCCGGATCACGGACCCAGCTCGGCTCGGCCATCGACAACCTGGCCACGGCGGAGAGCACGACCAGTGGCTTGGTCAACCAGGCGCAGCCCGCCCTCAACCAGGACATCAGCGGGCTGTCTTCGGCGGTCCAGTCCCTGTCGGCCAACCAGGCCGGACTCGACGGCGTCCTCAATGGCTTCCCTGGTCTGGTCAACACGCTCACGAAGATCCAGAGCACGGGCAGCTGGGTCAACGTCTACCTGTGCAACCTGACCATCAACGTGTCGGGCGAGCTGGACGTCTCTCTCGTGCCGGGCGTGAGCCCCACCGATGAGTACCCGAATCCGGTCACCCTGCCATCCGGGCCGATCGGTGATCAGGCCGACCACACTGCGAGTTGCTCGTGAAGCGCTTCCGCGAACGCAACAGAGCGCTCACCGGCGCGGTGGGCGTCGCCATCGTCGCCTGTCTCATTGTGGGAGCGCTGCAGTTCCAGAACCTCCCCCTCATCCACGACAACACCATCTACCAGGCCGACTTCGCCAATGCCGGAGGGCTGGCCAACGGTGACATCGTCACCGTCGACGGTGTGAAGGTGGGATCCATCACGGGCATGGCCCTCGACGGTGACGTGGTGCGGGTCACCTTCGCGGTATCCGGCGTCAGCCTCGGACCGACCTCGTCGGCAGCCGCAGAGGTGCTCAGCCCCACCGGCACCGAGTACATGGCCGTCTCTCCATCGGGAGACGGCTCGATGGACGGGCCGATTCCTCTTTCCCGTACGAGCGTTCCCTACAACTTGGTGACTGCCCTCTCGGGGCTCGGCTCCGAGATCGGGCACTACAACATCGCTCAGATCGAGCAGGCACTCGACGTCGGCAGCCAAGACTTGAACGGCACGCAGGTGAGCGAGACGACCAGCGCCTTTCAAGGTCTGGCGAACATCTCGCGGGTGATCGGCAACGAGGGAACGGCTTTGGCGACCATCGTCACCCAGGGAGCGAAGCTGACCGGCGTCTTGTCGCAGCGGAGCCATCAGCTCTTCGACCTCTTCGGCCAGAGCGACCTGGTGCTGTCCGTGCTCCAGCAGCGGCGGGCGGCCATCAACCAGCTCTTCACGGCAACATCGACGCTGAGCCAGCAGATCACCTCGATCCTGTCCGTCAACCGGCCAGTGCTGACCACGTTGCTCCAGAGCCTCCAATCGGTGTCGGCAATCCTCGCTAAGGACAGCAACGACTTCGGACAGGCGATCCCCATCCTCGCTTCCTTCAGCCGCTACTCGGCCAACGCCACCGGTTCGGGCGCCTTCCTCGACGTGTCGGTGCCCACCCTGCTCGTTCCCGACAACCTTGCCGTCCAGTGCGCCGCGCCGGGGAGCTATCCGAGCAGCAACCCGGAAGTGGGATGCCGGCCATGACCCGACGGCTCCACTCGTTGCGGACGGTCAGGCCGGTGGCGGCGCTTCGGCGAATCTCCCCCCGCCGTCGCGTGGTGGCCACGGCGGTCATGCTCGGCGCCCTGGTGATCGGAGCGATCGTCGGCGTCGTCACCAGAGGCCCGGCCCAAATGACCATCTCGGCCAGATTCGCCACTGCTCCAGGCCTCTACCCGGGTAACGCGGTCGAAGTCCTCGGCCTGCCGGTCGGGAGCGTGACCAAGGTGACGCCGGGGCCGACGTTCGTCACGGTGGTGATGCGGGTGCCCGCCACCACGCCCATCCCGGCTGGGGCCGAGGCACTCATCATGGCTCCCCAGGTGGTGAACGACCGCTACGTGCAGCTCAACCCGGCCTACAGCGGCGGGCCCCGGATGCAGAACGGTGCCGTTATCCCGATGTCGAGCACCGCGGTGCCGATCTCGGTGGATGGGATCATCGACAACCTCGACCAGTTAGCCAGGGCGCTCGGCCCCAATGGAGCCAACGCCCACGGTGCGCTGTCGGCGTTCGTGGCCGGTTCCGCGCACGCCTTCGGCGGCGACGGCAACGCGCTGCACTCGACCCTGACGTCCCTGGGACAGGCCCTGAATGCACTCTCCACCAAGAGCCCTCAGCTGACCGCCCTGTTCGACAACCTGGGGAACCTCAGCCAGGTGGCATCCCAGTACACGGGCACGTACCAGGCCTTCGCCAACAACCTGGCCGCAGTCAGCACCGATCTGGCGGCCGACGACAGCCAGATCGGGGGTACCTTGGCCAACCTTCAAAAGGCATTGGGTGCGCTGGCCCAGTTCACCGCCACCAACGCGTCGTCCCTCGGGAGCAGCGTCACCAACCTCGACGCGTTCGCCGGTGCCGTGGCCGCCAAACAGCAGGCGCTGGCCCAGGCCTTCCAAGTGCTCCCCACCACGCTCGAGAACATCTCCCAGGCCGTCGACCCGAGCGCGGCGGGAGGCGCCGCCCTGCGGGCTCGGCTCGACCCGACGGGTGACTCGGCGGGGTTCTCGCAGTCGGTGTGCGGCAACGCCCTGCTCCGGCTTCTTCTCCTCTCCATCGACAAATCCCAGGACAAGGACCCGAATGTCGACCTCGACTGTGGGGTGAACGGCTTGCTGGCCAACCTCCCCACCCCGCCGGGTGCGTCATCAGGGCCGAACCTGTCGGTGAGCGCGTTGGTCGGAGGCCAGTCATGAGCGAGGGCCTCCCCACGATGGCGGGCTCCCATGTCCGCAGCCGCGGTTCCGACGAAAGTGGCCGGCACGAGCGCCTGGCCGGGTGGGGTCGCCGATCGAGAAGGTCACTGGCGTTGGCGCTCACGCTGGCCACCGCGGTTGCCCTCGGCGGTTGCGCGCTCAGCCTGCAGTCCCTTCCCAAGGTGAGCGGCATCAGCGCTCCCACCTATCCCGTCTACGCGACGTTCTCCAACGTCCTCAACCTGCCTGACGACGCTCAGGTTCGGATCGGTGCGCAGGTCGTCGGACAGGTCGGCGCCATATCCACGAAGGATTACCAGGCCGACCTGACCCTGGACATCAAGAGGTCCGTTCAGTTGCCGGACGGAACCACCGCCCAGGTTCGCTTCGACGATCCGCTGGGCGACGAGTACATCCTCCTGCAGGCGCCGCCGACCGTGTCCACCACCGCCGACGGGGACCCCCCCAGTCAGTTCCTCGCTGCCGGTGCTCACATCCCCGAGACCTCGACCAGCACCGCCCCCAGCGTCGAGGACACGTTGGGCGCCCTGTCCCTGGTCCTGAACGGAGGGGGGATCAACCAGCTTCAGACCATCATCAGCCAGCTCAACGACACGTTCAACGGCAACCAGGTGCCGATCCGATCGTTCCTGACGACGATCGACAACGGCGTGAGCTCGTTGTCCGGCGGAAGGACAGCCATTGACGACGCCCTCGCTTCCATCTCGAACCTGAGCAACAAGCTGAACGGAGGTCGCACCACGATCAGCAACGGCGTCGCCACGTTGGCGCCGGCCATCGGCGTGCTGGCAAGCGAGAACAATCAGATCTCCGGTCTTCTCACCCAACTATCGAATCTCGGTGCGACCGGAACCCAAATTGCTGAACAAAGCGGTCAGAACGCAGTCGATGACACCCATGAACTATTACCGGTGGTGCAGCAGCTCGACTCGGTCTCCGATCAGCTCGCCCCCGATCTGAACGCGTTGGCTCGGTTCGAGGCCGAGACGCCCAAGATCGCACCAGGCGATTACTTGCAGGCGAACGCCGTCGTCAACGTGCTCCTGCCCGCCGGGGGCTTCGAGCCCACCTCGCTGGACACGGCGATGTCCTCCGACCCCCGGACCCCGACCGGATCCCAGCCGTTGCAGGGAGCGCAAGCTGTCTCCAATCTCCTCGTGGCCAGCCTGGGATGACACGAGAACGATGAAGAAGAATCTCCTGCCCCAGATGATCGCCCTGGCGGTGGTCGTCGTCGTCGGCGTCTACTACATCGTCTTCGACATCATGCAGTACCGCATCGCGTCGCAACCGTTCCCGGTCACTGTCCTGATGCCGAGTGCCGGGGGCCTGTACTCGGGGGCCGACGTCACCTACCGAGGGGTGCAAGTGGGAACGGTCACGGCTCTCGACCTCGGCGCCCGGAACGTGGCCGTCAAGGTCGGAATCGATGCCGGGCAACAGATTCCCGACAACGGAGCCGTCCGTGTCAAGGAGCTTTCTGCCTTGGGCGAGCAGTATCTCGACCTGCAGCCGATCAGCAAGGCGGGGCCCGACCTCCGTTCCGGGAGCGTCATACCCGCCAACAGGGTCATCCTTCCCACGCCCATCGGGTCTGCGCTGGTGGATCTCAACTCCATGCTCAAGAGCGTCAATACACAGGACCTGCAGACCGATGAGAACTTTTTGGCCAGCGCCTTCATCGGCACGGGCCCGGACCTGCGAACCATCGTCGTGACCGGTCAACGATTGTTCGATGCGCTGGTCGCGGCCCAGCCAGAGACGGTGAACCTCGTCGTCGACGGACAGACCGACCTGCAAACGCTGGAGGCGACCGACGGCGATCTAGGAACGTTCACGCAAGGCCTGGCGTCGTTGACCGGGCAGTTGCGCGCCTCGAACGCCGACATACAGGCGCTGATCCAGAACAGCCAGGCCGCGGAGCAGCAGCTCAACCCATTCTTGGCCGCCAACAGTGCCCAGATCGCATCGCTCGTATCCAGCCTGTCGGTCGATTCGCAGGCGACCGACGAGAGCCCACAGGACGTCCAGGCAGTCTTCGCCCTGCTCCCCGTCGTCTCCAGGGACTTGGCATCGGTGGTGGGCAACGGAAGCGTGCACGGGGAGCTCGAGGTCAATACCGCCGATCCGATCTGCTCCTACATCCCGGGGAGTCAGGTACCGGGGCCGACGCAGGCAGTGAGCCTTCCGTCACTGTCCAACACCTGCTCCTCGACCACTCCCGGCATGCTCGAGCGGGGTGCTGACAGCATCCCGAACCTCCCGGGCGGCTGAGCGCATGTTCGATGGCCTCGGGAATGCGACCGTCCACTGGTGTGAAGAGTCATCGCCTGGAGTCCGGAACCGGGAGCCAGGTTTTGAATTCCTACCGACCGGTAATAACCGACCAAACCACAGTGCTCGGCCGAAACGATGAGCGCAGGGCTGGAAAGGGGGGAGGTGCGAGCAAGGCTTGAGAGGTCACGGCCTCGGGGCTCATCTGTGTGGCGCGGGTACGGATGGAAAGCGGTGATCGGTTTGTCGATGGTTGTGGCCGTCGCCTGTGTGGCCGTCACGATGTCGCCCGGTCGGGGGCCGGAGTCCGAGAAGGCGCCGGGAGGGATTGCTCGTCAGGCCAACCTCCACAGCGCGGCCTCGGTGATCCGATCGCTGGACGCGGTGCGGACGGTGCCGAGCGCGCCAACCGCAGTCACGGTGGCCGCCGACGATCTGCCCGCTGACTGTGTGCCCAACCCGGCTGGCCCACCGACCGCTCCCTACCAGCTGGGACTGGTGGGAACTCTGACCAACGGAGCCCTGGCCACTGGCTCGACAACGGTTTCCGGCATCGATGTCAAGTTCTGCGGCACTGTGAACCTGGTCAATGGCACCCCGCCCTGCGGGGTGACCGGCAGCGTCGACTCGCCGACCGATGGCCAGGTGTTCGGGCCCCTGTCGGTCGCCCTCACACTCGTCCCCGGGATGACGCCGACGATCGGTTTCGTTGCCAACCCGGGGACGATCTCCGGAGGCTTCGGTTGCGGCTCTTCCCAAAACGGATTGGCCGTCGCCCTCAACGCCATCGTCAGCGGCAGCACCGCGCCGTTGTTCGGCGTGTCCTGCACCATCGGCCCCGTGACCATCCCGCTCTCCGGTGCCGTCACCGGGCCGCTCACCTCCACGGCCGCCACCTTGACCAGCAATGACTTCACCGTGCCGGCAGTGCAGGCCTCGCCCACGTGCCCGAGTGGGGTGGCAGCCAACATCGACGCCATCGCCGGCTTGCCGCTGCCGCCAGGCCGGGGCAGCGCCACCTTGCCCGTGAATGCTTCGCTCTATCAACCAGCCACCTAACCGGATCAGCCAGCCACCGAACCGGGTCGAAAGTCGATGACGACGGCAGAAGTGCAAATGCCAGAAAAACAACCAACAAAACAACCAACAAGGAGGTTCAAGTAACGCATGTCGAAACTAACCAAGACCATCGTTGCGGTCGTAGCGACCGGGGGGCTCGTTTTCGGCCTCGCCACGGCTGCCTATGCATCGTTGGCAGCGGGCACGACTGTGACCGGAAACCTGAAGTCGGGAACCAATCTCACCTTCAAGGGTGATATCGACTCGGTCCCGATAACGGTGACGTGCACCACCTTTACCGTCACCGGCAAAGTCCCGAGCCCAGCTTCGGACACCATGAAACTGTCATCTCCACCCTCCATCAGTGGCTGCACCGATTCATCGGGTGGAACTGACACGATCACGACGACCGGGACCTGGACGGCGACCATTGCCAAGACGAAGATGACCCTCGGGGCCCCGAAGGCCGGCGCCACGTTCAAGTCCAGCGTTCTGCCCTCTTGCACGATCACGGCTTTCCCGACGAAGGCCGGGAGCATAAAGGGCAAGTACAACGGCTCGAACACGGCCACCGACACGAATGCCAAGATCAAGACCAAGGGCTCCGGGTGCACCAGCACCACGGCCACGGCCTCGGGCACCATCGTCCTCAGCCCGGCTCCGGGGGCGCCTCCGTGGTAATCCGCCAACAGGGGCGTCGATCGCGTGCAGCCGCTAGGCGCGCGATCACATGAAGTGCGTGAAGGTGGGTGGGCGGTGCAGGAGCCACCGCCCACCCACGCTGCAGGATGGGAGCGCGGGGGGATCAACTACGTGAAGCGGACGGCAAGCCTGCGGTGGTTGGCCGCGCTCGGCATCATGGTTACGGCGGCCGTCGCTGTCCCCACCGCAGCAAGCCTGGCCTCGTCCGGTCGAGGCTCCACCCAGGCGGGCCGCGCCACCGGGGCGGGGGCCCGACCGGACTCGTCAGTCAGGCGCGTCGACGTGTCCCGCGTCAGGGCCGTGGTGGCAGACCTTTCCCGCACCGGGGGGAGCACCGACGACTGGACGGCGGCGTTGACGGACCAGCCGGGTATGCCGGCCTGCGCACCGCCGCCGGTTCCGGCTGCAACCTATCCACCCGGCAACAGTTACGGCGTCCCGTTCCTCGCCGCCATCACCAATGGCCAAGTGCTGGCCGGCTATGACGAGTGGACAGCCAACAACCTGGTCTGGAAAAAGGACAAGATGACCTTCGACCTGTACCCGTGGCAGTCGAAGATCTATGACATCACGGGATGGGTGACGGGGCTGCTCCAGCTCCCCAGCCTGACGGCGGAGATCCCGCCGCAGGACGTCGTGTTCTGTGACAACCAGGGTGGGTCGAGCTGCCTGTCGGCCGACTGGCCAGCCGGTGAGTGCATCCAGATCGAAGCCCAGTACGGTCCGTCGCCGGCCAGTCCGATCCCACCGCCGGCGATCGGGAGCGCTCACCCTGAAGGCACCGCCTGCATCGGCTACGCGACGCCGACCTTCGAGTGCTTTCCCTACGTCGTGAGCTTGGAGCCCTATGGGACGACTTCGCTCAGCGTGACCGATGTCGAGCCTGACGGCGCTCTCGACGCCAAGGTGACGACCTCGGCGGTGACGACGGTGAGCGAGTTTCCTTCGCCTTCCACCTCATTTACCTGCCAGACCGCTCCCGCCACCGTCACACTGTCGACGCAGGCAACCGGGCTGCCGGCCACGGCGCCTCCCGCGCCGACGCCTCCGAACACGGACTACCGGTCTCTCCAGACCCCGCCACTCCCGCTGACCGGGCCCTTGGACAGTTCGGTGAGCACCGTGGCCAGCAACGACTTTGCCATACCCGCCTTCTTCCCGAGCCCCTCAGGCAGCCCGTGCTCGGAGTTCCTGGCCGACAGCCTCAACACCTATTCCGGCGGGTGGAATGCGGTCTACAAGGACCAGGGTGAGGGTCTCTACTACATCGATGGTGGTACCAACCCGATTGCCGCCGAGCCCGGTTGGGCGCAGTTCACGGCTACCACGACCGTCGTCACCCTTGGACTTCCCACGGGGCCCCCACCGGGCTTTAATCTTTGACGCCCGCTGCCCGTAGATGCTGGTTACCCTCATAGAAGAGGAGGGAGAGTTGGGAAGGAAGGAGATCGTGATCCGAGAGGGCGAGTCTTTGTCGCCAACACTGGAGCTTCCTGTCCCTGCCGCCTCTGACCCGGTGATCTCCATCCAGGGGGTCTCCAAGCGGTTCGGAAACCACGTCGTCCTCCAGGACATCTCCTTCGACGTGCCGCGGGGTAAGACGTCCGCCATCCTCGGTCCATCGGGCACGGGAAAATCCGTATTGCTGAAGGTGGTTATCGGGCTGCTCCCGCCCGAGGCCGGCCAGGTGTACATCGACGGGGAGCCCATCGTCGGCGTCCGCGAGAAGGAGGTCTTGCGCATCCGACGCAAGATCGGGGTGCTCTTCCAGGACGGCGCCCTGTTCGGTTCGCTGAACCTGTTCGACAACATCGCCTTCCCCTTGATCGAGCACACCAACAAGACCGAAAAGGAAGTCCGGAACGTCGTCCTCCAAAAATCCGAGCTCGTCGGGCTGGTCAGTCACCTCCACAAGCTTCCGGGCGAGGTGTCCGGAGGAATGCGCAAGCGGGCCGGCCTGGCTCGGGCGCTGGTCCTCGAGCCGCAGATCCTCTTCTTCGACGAACCGGATTCAGGCCTTGACCCGGTCAGAGTCGCCTACCTCGACGGCCTCATCAACAACGTCCACGAAGAGACAGGGGCGACCTTCTTCATCATCAGCCACAACATCGAGTCGGTCAAGAGAACGGCTCATTATCTCGGGTTGCTCTTCCGTACGAAGCTGGTCGGGTTCGGTACCAAGGAGGAGATGACGACTTCGAGGGTCCCCGTCATCGAACAATTTCTCTCTGGTCGACCCGAGGGACCGATCGGCATGGACGAGATGGCCGACGCGGTGGAGGAACAGATCAGTACTGAAGACGGTCAGCCCACTCCGCCCGGGATCCCGCCGCCGGTGCCATCGTTGAGCGACATCGCATCCCGACATGCCAAGGAAACCGATGGAGTTGCCGACGGTCCGGACACGCTCGTCATGGACCAGCAGCCGGTCTCGGGTCGTGCCCCGTGAAACCAACCAATGGTGACCTGGCCGACGGGGACGACGCTGCGACCCGTGGCCCTGGCGCCTCGCTCCCCCCCGTGGAGGGCGAGCCAAACGGCGCCCGGTCCTCGAAAGGGAAGTCGGCCAAGGGAAAAGCGAGCAAGAAGACAAAAGGGAAATCGGCGAAGGCCAACGGCGTTGTCGGCGAGCGGATCGCTTCGGTGTCCCGCGATGCCCCAGAGCCACCCGCGGCCTCCGGGGAGGGACCAGACCTCTTCGTATCGGCCGCTGCCATCGTCGCCGACAACGGCTACCACCAGCGGGAGCAACGAGCCAGCGACGACGTCACTAGTGGAGAAGGGCCCACGATCGTCGTCACCGGCCAACCGTACGACACGTCCGATTCCGTCGTCGCCGGCCAACCGTACGAGGCGCCGGATTCCGCCATCGCCGCCGAAGCCAATGGCAGCCAAACCGATTCTGCCGAGGCGCCCGGCCCCGGCACTCGAGCACGGTCGTCAACGCGACGTTGGACAGCCCCGGCCGCTGTGCTCCTCGTGGTGGGAGCGATTGTCGTTGCCTTGGCGGTTGCCTTGACTCTGAGCTTGTTGGCGCTGGGCAACGACAGCTCTGTTGCCAGCTCGAGGACGAGCGCCCTCGCCGCCTCCCGAACGTACGCCGTCCAGCTGGCCAGCTACAACTATCGCGATCTCAACCACGACTTCGCCACGGTGGCCGCCAACTCGACGCCCTCTTTCCGTCGCAGCTTCACCGAATCAAGCGACGCCCTGAAGTCGACCCTTACTCAGTACCACGCAACCGCCAAGGCCACCGTGGTGTCGGCAGGGCTCGTCTCGGCCAGCACCTCCCGGGCTCTCGTTCTGATCTTTCTCGACCAGCAAATCGCGAACTCCACACAGAAGGCGGCGACGACCGACAGGAGCCAGGTCGAGATCACCTTGGTGAGCTCGGGTGGAAGGTGGCTGATCGATCAGGTGACATTGCTCTGACCCTCATCACCGGCTGGGACTGCTCGCCGCCGGGGGATGTTTGACCGAAGTTACCGGTGGGTAGGTGCCAAGCGGCCAAATAGAGCCGGCCATGAGGGCCGACCGGCCGATTGAGGGGTGGAAACAGGGGGTGGGGGCCTTGCCGAAGCATGGTGGCCAGAGCCGGTTGACCTGGAGAGGCCGCCGGAGACTTCCGGCCTGTGCAGGAGCAGTATCGCTTGCCGGTGTATCGCTGTTCATGGCGTTCACGCCGGGAGTGGCTGCCGCCAAGTCGAAGGGCCTTCCGGCCAGCCTGGCCAAGTTCGCCCACTGCCCGGTCAACGCCCCGGGAGTGGCGACGTGTCTCTACTCGTCGACCACCAGCACGACCTTCGACATCGGCTCCACCACCGTCACGTCCTCGAGTCCAACGACACTCTCGCTCGGCCTCAGCTACATCTCGGATCAGGCCGTGGCCGTGCTGCCCACTGACGGCACCCAGGCCCTGCAATCGCCCGCTATTCCCCTTCCCGGCGGGTTGACCGGCATTTCCGGGCTCGACGGAGGTGACCTTGCCGTCACCGTTACACCACAGCTGGTCGGGCTTCCGACTGTCGACCTGGGCAATCTCCTGAACGCCAGCGCACCGGGTTTGACCCTGCCGCTCGACGTGCTGGTCAGCACCCCAACAGGACTGCTCGGGCCCGACTGCACCATCGGTGACGCGGCCGACCCCATCACCCTCAACCTGACGACGGGCACGACGAACCCACCATCGCCGAACACGCCGATCACCGGGGCACCCGGGACGCTGTCGAGCACGCCGAAGGGTCTGATCACGATCACCGATATGACACTGGTCGACAATTCGTTCGCCGTGCCGGGAACCGACAATTGCGGGACCGACGGGATCTTGGATCCGGTGCTCGACCTCGACAAGAGTCTGCCCTCCGCGGCAGGGTCGAACACGGCGATCCTGTCCGGCTCGTCATATACCGCTCCTGCGAAGCTCATTCGCAAGTATCTCGGTTGACGGCTTCTCGACCGACTGCCATCAACCCCAGGGACCAGCCTCGACGTTGACTGGGCTCAGCCGCTAGCTGCCACCGCTCGCAGTTCGGCGACGGAGTCGCGCATGATGGTGGCCAGGTCTCGCCCGTCGTCTTTGCCGGCCCACCGGTCCATGGCCACATGTAGCACGGTCATGCCGGATTCGGCGGCCAAGGTCGCCTGCGGCTCGCTCACACCCCGCTGCCTCAGGGCGGCGGCGACCGCTGCGGCGTACTGGGCCAGCTTGGCGAGTTCGCGCTCGTGCAGTTCGGGGTTGGCGGCGATCACGGACTGGCGCTGGCGGGAGAGGTCTCGGCGAGATTCGCCCAGCATGGTGGCGGCGGCGTCGAGTCCCCGGGAAACGGCGTCGAGGGGGCCGTCGGCTGCTGGGGCGCCGGCCACGCCGGCCACGATCCGCTCCTGGAGGAGGGCAGACCCACCGAAGAGCACCTCTCGCTTGTCGGCGAAGTGCCGGAAGAAGGTGCGCTCGGTCAGGCCGGCTCGGGCGGCGATCTGGGCGGCTGTGGTCTGGTCGAAACCCCGCTCTGAGTAGAGCGCGAGCGCCGCTTCCTGCAGTCGTCCGCGACTGTCCGGCTGCCAGCGACCCACGACCTCGATCCTACCGTTGACAGTTACTGACATCAGGTTTATGTTGGATGGCAGTTACTGACATCAATCGTTTCTCGGGAGGTTCATCATGAGGATCTTTGTCACCGGCGCATCAGGGTGGATCGGATCGGCCGTCGTGCCCGAGCTGCTCGGAGCCGGCCACGAGGTGGTCGGCCTGGCCCGTTCCGAGGGGTCGGCCCAGCGGCTGGAAGCGGCCGGCGCCATGGTTCAACAGGGCGACGTCGACGACCCCGACGGCCTGGCCAAGGCAGCCGCCGACGCCGACGGAGTGATCCACCTGGCGTTCCAGCACGAGGTGGCTTGGAGCGGCAACTTCGCCGCCGCGGCGGCCGCCGACCGGCGGGCCGTGGAGGCCATGGGCGCGGCCCTGGCCCACTCCGACCGGCCTTTCGTGCTCGCCTCGGGAGTGCTCGGGTTGACGACCAGTCGAGTGGCCACCGAGGACGACGGGCTCGTGCCCGGCGCCGAGGTTCGGGCCAATCCCGCCGGGGGCCGGTCGGCCACCGCCCTGCTCACGCTGTCCCTGAGGGGCGTAGGTGTTCGCTCGTCGGTGCTGCGTTTCCCCCCGACAGTCCACGGGGATGGCGACCACGGGTTCGTGGCCACTCTCGTCGGCATCGCCCGCCAGCGGGGCGTGGCCGGATACGTGGGGGACGGCACCAACCGTTGGCCGGCGGTGCACCGCTCCGACGCCGCCCGCCTGGCCCGCCTGGCCGTCGAGGCCGCCCCCGCCGGCTCGGTCGTGCACGCAGTCGCCGACGAAGGCGTCCCCTTCCGCGAGATCGCCGAGGCGACGGGCCGTCACCTTGGCATCCCCACCGCGTCGGTGGCCCCCGCCGACGTCGCCGAGCATTTTGCCCATCTGGGCCGCTTCGTCGCCCTGGACAGTCCCGCCACCGCCGCCGTCACCCGGGAGCTGCTCGCCTGGGAGCCGACCGGGCCCAGCCTGCTCGAGGACCTCGAGGAGGACCACTACTACCGCCCGATGTGACGGCGAGAGAGCCTTTGACAAACGAGAGGCCGTCCTTCTCGGGCGATTCCCCCAGCTGACCCATCACCTCGGCCAGCTAGGGGATCAGGACGGTGCGAACGCCGGGCGCCTCGGGGGTGTTCCAGGTTGCCTCGACGTCGGCGAGTGCTACTGAAGAGGTGTTCACGTCAATGGTTCCGGCGTCGATCTCTTCCACGAGCGAGGGCAGTTCGGCCAGATAGACGTCGAGCGATACCGCACCTTGCCCGGTGCCCTGGAGCCGGAGGTTGGCCGAGCGGAGCGCCACTGACGGCAACTCGATGGTGGGGCCGGCGATGGCACCGATCTGGATCCAGTCCATGGCCCGGCTGCGATCGGCTCGGGCCTTGAGCAGAGCCATGATGGCAACGGTGGTCGGTTCGCCCCACAGGTAGTCGATCACGACGTCCACCTCTGCGGCCGCCGCGGCCAGGCGTTCGCCCGTGACGGCGGGGTCGTCGGCCAGGGCCACGACCTCGTCGGCCCCGAGAGCCGGTAGCTCGGCGAGGCGTTCCGGGTTACGGCCGGCACCGACGACTCGGGCGGCACCCAGGCGTTTGGCCACCTGCACGGCCATCCCTCCGGCGTTGCCGGTGGCCCCGAGGACCAGGACCCACTGGCCCGGCCGGAGGGGAACCCGGCGGCGCAGCGCAACCCAGGCGGACATGGCTGGGTTCATGGCCGCCGCCACCCTGGCCACGTCGACGTCCTCGGGCAGGGGGACGACTTGGCGCAGGTCGACGACGGCCCGCTCGGCCATGGAGCCCCATGTGTCATCGGATGATGCGAAGTAGACCCGCCGGCCGTCGGCCAGGCGACCGATCCCGTCGATGCCCGGGATCATGGGCAGGGTGCCGGTGCTCGTGTAGTGGCGGCCAGACGCCCCCGTGCGCACCCGGGGGTGTAGCCCCACGGCCAGGACATCAACGAGCGCCTCATCCGCTGTGTCCGGTTCGGGGGTGTCGAAGGTCTCGTAGCGGGGAGGGTGGTCGAACGATCGCACCACGGCGGCGTGCATGCTCATGTGGCTTGGTCTCCTGTCTGGCTCCCGCACTCGCTGGCGCAGGAGTAGTTCGTGGTACCACCTACTATAGTTGGTGACACCAACTATAAATGGCTACAGTGGGGCATGCCCCTGACAGTCCGCCACCCGGTCCTGACCCCCCTGCCCGGGGAGGGAGACCTGGGTCTGGTGGACGCGCTGGCTCAGCTGAGCTTTGCTGTGCAGGGCACGCTCGGACGGATCGCCGCCGCCCACGACCTGTCGATCGTCCAGGCCAGGTTGCTCGGGATTCTGCGTGACCGATCACCCACCATCATGGAACTGGCCAGGTTCCTGCAGCTGGACAAATCGAGCGTCACCGGCCTGGTCGACCGCGCCCAAGAACGCGGCCTCGTCGAGCGGAGTGCCTCGCCCTTCGATCGTCGTAGCGTGCAGGTGACCCTCACCACCGCCGGCCGGAAGCTCGTCGACCGGGCGACGGCCGCCTTCGAGGCCGAGATCGAAGCTCTCGTCGCCGGCCTGAATGCCGCTCAACGAGTCCGTCTCTCTTCGACCGCGAGCCTCGTCGTCATCGCCGATGCCCGACGACGCGGCATCGACATTCTCGACGTCGAGCCGGCAAGCCCAGAGGCGGCCACGAGATGATCACCCCCGACCACGCCGATGGAAGAACGGTCAGGAGTTGGCAGTGCGTTGGCGGTGCGGTAGGCGGCACTCGACGGACGTTCTTGTCCCGTGTCGAATCACCGACTTGACCTTCACCTTGGGGGAACCCGCACACTGGACTCATCGGACAGATGCTCCGGTAACGAAGGAGTCGGCCATGGAGTCCATGGGCATCAGCGAGTTCGCTCGGCGCTCCCGCCTGTCACCCAAGGCCTTGCGCCTCTACGACGAGATGGGGTTGCTGCCGCCGGCTCGGGTCGACGGGGTCACCGGCTATCGGTTTTACGGGACCGACCAGATCGAGCCGGCCCGCCTCATCGCCGCCCTGCGCCAGCTAGGGATCCCGCTGGCCGAGATCAAGATCGTCCTCGATTCCGAGCCGGAGGCGGCCGCCGATCAGATCGCCGACTACTGGTCGGGACTAGAGGCTGAGCACGTAACCCGACGGGACTTGGCCGACTTCGTCGTCAAACGACTACAGGGAAAGAGGTCCGTCATGTACGAGGTAGAGACGAGAGAGATTCCCAGCCGCAGCCTGTTGTGTCTGAAGCGTAATGTTGACGGAGAGGCCGGCGCCTGGGCGCTCGGCAAGGAGTTCGTAGGAATCCTCAAAGAGCGCAGCCTGCCGCACATGGAAGGAAGAGCTGGTGCCACCTTCTGCATCTACTGGAGTGAGGTCAGTGACGACAGCGACGGCCCGCTCGAATGGTGCCGGCCGGTGCCCGACCAGAGAGCCGAGATCCTGGTAACGCAGTTCCCCGAATTTTCCCTCCGCACCGAACCAGCACATCGCGAGGCGTTCGTCAACATCGGTCCGGGTGGCCAGACGAGCGTTGCCCAGTGGCAGCTCGTCTCGGAATCTCTCCACACATGGGGTTAGGAGCGAGGGGTGGAACCCAACGACCTGGGAGTTCGCATCACCTACCTGGCGCCACCGCCGAGAACGGACGACAGCGCGCCGGACTGCGACTTCGCCGTTCCTTTCGCTGATGGGACCTCCTGAGCTTCGAAAGTCTCTGCTTGAACTCGCGCCACTGCCACCGGACCGGATGTCAGGACGGGGCCGCGGCTCGGCCTGGCAATCGGTCGAAGAATCGACCGAGCACGTAGCTGGGCACCGCGGCGATGGCGATGATGACCAGGGCAAAGGGGGCGGCCTGTCCGTACGAGAGGTTCTGCTGATACGCCCAGAACTGGGTGGAAAGGGTCTGAACCCCGGTTGGCACCAGGATGAGGGTGGCAGTCAGCTCGGTCACCGCAGCCAGGAAGACAAGACAGAAGGCCGCGGCAAGGCCAGGACCGACCAGGGGCAAGGTGACACGAACCAACACGGCGAGCCGCCGGTAGCCGAGCGAGCGAGCCATCTCTTCGAGTCCGACCGGGGCGAAGGCCACCGACGCCCGCACTCCCACCAAGGCCAGGGGAAAGAAGAGAATGGCATACGCCAGAATGAGCAGCGGAGCGCTCTGATATCCGAACGAGTCGGCGTAGTGCACGCTGAAGTAGCTGAGAGCCAGGGCGATGATGAGACCGGGAATGGCCAGCACCATGTAGGTGCTCCTCTCGAGGAGGTGACCGGTTCGTCCTGGATGGCGGACAGCCAGGAGGGCCACCGGCAGCGCCATCACGGTGGCCAAGGCCGCGGCCACGCCGCTGTAGAGAGCGGTATGCCAGGCCGCGTCGAAGATCGAAACGCCACCGAGCGAGTGAGCGCCGCCTTCGAACATCCAGTAGACGCTGGCCCCGACGGGGACGCCGAGCGCGAGCACGACCAGAGACACGAAGGCGACCAGCACTGGCACCGTGGTCCGCCCGAGCCGATGGCGGCGGGCCAGCCGCTGGGCCTGGGGACCGATGCGCACCACCCGGCGGCGACCACGGAACAGGGCATCACTGACCAGCACGACAATGCTGAGGAGCACCAGCACCAATGAAAGGGCCGAAGCGGCCGGGACGTTGAACGACACCTGGGACTCGGTGAAGATCTCGGTGGTGAACGTCTGGTAGCCCAGGATTTCGAACGCTCCATACTCGGCCAGCAGGACCAAGGCGACGAGGACGCAACCTCCGGCGATGGCACCCCGTGCCTGGCCGATGGTGATCCGGAAGAACGTCCGGACACGACCGACGCCCAAGCTACGAGCGACGTCCTCTTGCTCCGGGTCAGCGCCGCGCAGACTGGCCGCAACCGGCAGGTAGACGAGTGGGTAGACCGCCAGGGTCATGACCACCACTGCACCCCGGAAGCCCTGGATCCACGTGGTCAACGAGGCCCAGCCGAAGCTCACCACGAAGTCGGGGATGGCGAGCGGCACGACCACCAACACGGCCCACACCCTCCGACCGGGAAGGTTGGTCCGCTCGACGCACCACGCCGCCGTTGTGCCGATGATGGCGCACAGGACAGTGACCACCACGGTGAGGCGGATCGTGTTCCAGAGCAGACTTCGCGTCAACGAACGAAAGATGAGATGGAAGACCGTCGACGGACCGGCCCCGTGCGCCTGTAACAACAGAAAAACCAAGGGGGTGAGCAAAACGACTGCGACGAGACCGCTGGTGGCGAGGAGCACCCGCGGTCGGGTCGGCCGGCGGGAGTGCACGGCCGGGGGCAGCGCCAAAGGGGCGGGATCCGGCGTCGCCGTGGCTGCCGGCAGCGACGTCACTCTGGCGGGGGCCCGGGGAGGGACAGGCAGCAGCCGCGTCGACTCTTTCGGGGAGGCACCGGGCGATGGTGAATCACAGAAGCCCGGCCTCCTTGAGTAGCGAGATGGCCGTCGAACCATCACCAAGCTGAGCAAGGGTGATGGAATTGGGGCGAAGTTGATCGAACGGAGTCTCGGGTTGCGCGGTGGTCACGCCCGAGGCGATCGGGTACTCGAAGCTGATCGAGTGGGCGATGATCTCCTGACCCTGCTTGGAGGTGATGAAGGCCAGGAACTTCTGCGCGGCGGCTTGGTGGGTACTCGACTTCAGGATCGCCGCCGGCGATACATCGAGGACATAACCGGGATCGCCGGGCGCAAAGTAGGTGATCTGCGCCTTGACGTTGGACGCGCCGATCTCGGCCCTCATCCGGTACCAGTAGTACTGGTTGACGACTCCGAACGCGACCGCGCCCCGGTTGACCTCGTCGGCAATGGTCTCGTTGTCGGGATAGATGTGGTCACCGGCGTTCGATTTGATGCCGTCCAGCCACTTGAGGGCGGCAGCCTTTCCATAGGTGTGGGCCACGGAGGTCACGATCGGTTGGAAATCGGTCTCGCCGGCAGCGAAGGCCAGCAGCCCGTTGTATCTCGGGTCGGCCAATTGCAGCACTGACGTCGGGAGGGCGCTCTTGGCGATCAGGCCCGGGTTGTAGATGAGCACGCTGACCCGCGCCGATATCCCCACCCAGTCGCCCTGATCCGAGTTGTACTTGCTCGGGGTGTTGGCCAGTGTCGAGGCATCTACCTTGGCCAGCAGTCCCTTGTTCTGGAGGTACTGCACCGCCGGAGTGTTCTCCGTGTAGATGACGTCAGCCGGCGAGTGGGAACCCTCGGTGACGATCTCGTCGGCCAAGGTGTCCTCGTCATCGTTGCGCACGTTGACCTGGATTCCGGTTGCCTTCTCGAAGCCGGCAACCAGTGAGTCGGTGGTCTGTTCGTGCTGTCCGTTGTAGAGGGTGATCGAGGGTGCGGAAGCGTTGGACGACCCCCCGCACGCGGCCAACAGCCCACCGGCCACGGCCATGGCGGCAATCAGGCAGCCCAGTCGTCGCCTAGGAACCCTGCTCGTCGTCGGCATCTCCCGGCTCGTCGGACAGGCGGCTCTCGACGACCGGTCGCCGTGTGTTGGTTCGTCAGCCGAAGGACAAAGGCCATCGCTGGTCATGAGGCCGCGCCAGGACAGATGGCGTTGACCTTGTCGCTGGCCTTGCTCACGGCCTTGGACGCCACCTTGTCGCCGTTGGAGCTGTAGAACTCCTGGTAGGCGGTGGCCAGGTCATCGACGTCGGCCTGCAGGGCACTGTCACTTGTATGAATCTGCTGAAGCGGGAGTATCTGGGCCAGCGCATAGCCGACGGGGTCCGCTCCCGGATCCGGCCCGTCACTGAGCTCGGCGCTTACCTGTTGGCAGGTGGTCCTGATCGCCGGGCTCTGCGTCGGAGGCTGGGCGGAAGCGCCCGATCCGCAGCCGGAGAGGAGGCCGGCCAGCAACGCAGTGGCCCCGATCCCGACGAGGGCTGGATCCCGAAACCTGCGTGTTCCAGTCCGAAAATGTGGCTTGGGGGAAGCCGTTCCCCTTGACCGGTCGAGGCAATTGAGTAGGGCCATCTATGAAACTTTCTTAGGCTACCCGAATCTTCGGACTCCACATGATCAATCGCGGCCCTGCTCGCTGTCAAGCCGCGTCTTGGACGACAAGCAGGCCGCATCCAGGCCGTTGCCGCGCCCGTTGGGCGGACAGCCCTGTTCCGAGTCTGATCCTCAGGAATCCCGCACCGAACCGGGGGCCAACTTGCTCACTGTCCGGCACATGGAGTGCCGGTGGTTGGCGACTCTCTCGGAACGTGCCTTCCGGGTGGGTCGTCACGATTCGCTGAGGGGTTGACCGAATCGGCGGAAGGCGGGCAGGAGCCGGCCCACGGCGACGGTACCGACCGTGCAGACGATGCCACAGGAGGCGATCGAGAACGTGGGCGACACCGCGGTGGCGACGCGGCGCTGCCGTCGTCCCCCTCCACCTTGACCAGGCTGAACCGGGACGTGCTCAGCCGACGTCGGCGGCGGCGAACGTGACCTCCGCCGTCTCCACCGTCGCCCCGTGGCGGCCGGGTGCGCTCTGCCACCCCCAGTAGAGATTGGTATGGGCGATCACCTGCTCCGGACTGGGCGCTCCGTACTTGCTCAGGTCTTCGGTCGTGTGCGCGTCCTTGACCAACGTCACGTCGTAGCCGCGAACAAAGGCTCCGTGCATTGTCGAGCGGATGCACGCGTCCGTCTGGGCGCCGGTGACGACGAGCTCACCAACCCCACGCTCGGCCAGCAGCCTCTCGAGCTCGGTGTCCTCGAACGAGTCGAAGTAGGTCTTGTGGACGAGAGGCTCCGAATCGTTTCGGGTCAGCTCCGGAACGTACTGCCAGCTTTCACTGTCCCGCAGAAGCTCGTCGTCGGAGTGCTGCACCCAGATCACGGGCACGTCCTCGGCGCGAGCCTTCTCGATCAGGGTGTTGATGTTCTTGATCACGCCGTCCCGGTCATAGGCGTTGCCGACCACCCCGTTCTGGACGTCGATGACGAGCAGGGCGGTGTTCGATCGGTGGGGCAGGGTCGTCATTGCAACCTCCAGTCTCTGTGCCGGACCCGCTGTCGACCCCAAAGTAGGGGTCGGGGCTAGCTATACCCAACTGGGCGGCCTGGGCGGAGCGCCGGTCGGGGGGTGCACGGAGTCGAGCGATCGAGGACTGGTCGCCGCCCCCGCCCGAGGTGCAAGCTCGGGTCGGCACAACGATCCGGCTCGTTCGAATCTGTCCACGAGAAGGAGATCCCGATGTACAAGGCCACCATCCGGTATCTCGTTCGTCGCAACATCCGAGCCCTCAACGACGGGGACTACCGGCCGGCCCTGGCCATGTTCGGGGAGGGGGCTGAGTTGACCTTCCCGGGGGACAACTCATGGGCCCGGCAGTTCCGGGCGCCACAGCCGGGTCGTGAGCCGTTCCCGACCCATCGCGGGCGCGACCAGATCGAGACCTTCCTGCGCGCCTACGTCGACAACCGCATTCAGATGGAGGTCGAGGACATCCTGGTCAACGGCCCTCCGTGGAGCACCAGAATCGCCGTTCGTTCCCACGTCTGGATCCAGGGTCGCGACGGGCGCGACCTCTATACGAATCGGGCGGTGCTCATGGTCCGCTCGTCGTGGGGGAAGATCCGGAGTCAAGAGGACTATGAGGACTGCGAGAGGGCTGCGGCCCTGGATCGCCACCTGGCCGAGGAGAGCGGCGAAGCCCCGGTGACGGAGAAGGGCCGAGGGCTAGGTTCGAGTGATGGCAACGGTTCTCGTACCTCTTCCTGACCATGACTTCGATGTCACCGAGGTCGCCGTCCCGTGGCGCCTGCTCACACGACAGGGACACAACGTGCGATTCGCCACAGAGCACGGCGACACCGCCCCCGCCGCCGATCAGCGACTGCTCGACGGCGTCATCTTCGGTCAGCTCGGAGCAGCGGCGGAGCCGAAGGCGTTCTATCGAGAGATGCAGGGAGATGACGAGTTCCGGGTGCCTATCGCCTGGGCAGACGTCAAACCCGACGAGTTCGACGGCCTGATTCTGCCCGGCGGCCACGCACCGGGCATGCGTCAGTACTTGGGAGACGGATTGCTTCGAAGCAAGGTCGCTGCCTTCTGGGCGCTTGGCCGGCCGGTCGGCGCCATCTGTCACGGAGTGCTCGTTCTCGCTCGGACCTCCGACCCGATCACCGGTCGCAGCGTCCTGTACGGGCGTCGGACCACCTGTCTTCCGAAGTACATGGAGCGGTCAGCGTTCCTGGCGACTGCCTGGCGGCTGGGGCGCTACTACCGGACCTATCCTGCCTACGTCGAGGACGAGGTTCGGGGTGCCCTGCGCGACCCGGCGGACTTCCTGCCAGGACCTCGAGTGCTGTCCAACCGCGGGACCGACGTCGACGATGGCCCCGCCTTCTGCGTCGAGGACGGCAATTACGTCTCGGCGCGATGGCCGGGCGATGCGTATCTGTTCGCCAAGCGGTTCATGAAAGCCCTCGAAGGCTGAGTGCCCTCTTTCGTCGGGCAGAAGGAGGCAGGGGAAGGTTGTGTCCCCACTACTGCAAGGCGCCGAGCGACGGTGGCTCGCCCCAGACGACGACCTGGTTCCGTCCGCTTCGCTTTGCCTTGTACAGGGCCGAGTCCGCTCGCCGGAGAAGCTCACCGGGCGAGTCGCCCTGTCCCAGCCAGAATGAGACACCGAAGCTCAGGGTGACGACGGCGGGGGTGACTCTCGTGCGAGCCTCCGCCTGAATCCGCTCGACCAGCCAGCGCACTTCGTCGGTCGCCGTCTCCGGGAAGAGGACGGCGAACTCGTCACCGCCGACGCGCCCGACGAGGTCCGTGCCCCGGACTCCGCTGAGCATGGCGTCGGCCACACTGGTCAATGCCGCATCTCCGACCGCGTGTCCATATCGGTCGTTGATGGCCTTGAAGCCGTCGAGGTCGACGATGACCACACTGAATTGGCGCCCGTAGCGATTGGCCCGGTTGGATTCGGTGGCCAGCGCCTCTTGGAATGCCTGGTAGTTGAGGCAGCCGGTCAGTCCGTCGTGAGTGGCCAAGCCATGAAGCCGCTCGGTGAGATCGGTGAGCTCATGTTGCCAGATGTTGCGGTTCATGGCCGCCGTGGCCGAGATGCCGCCGGCCACACCGATCATGACTGCGGTGAGCAATGCCCGGTCCCCGTCTCCCGGCTGGCCGAAGAAGAAGATCAGGCCGAAGGTGGCCAACGCGGCAACGGCAAGGCCGATGACCGCCCGGAGGCGATAGAGAAGACCGCCGAAGAGGACGGGCAGCACGAGCAATCCGGCGATGGGGCTCCCAGCCCCACCGTCGAGCCCCAGTCCCACGGCGATGACGCCGACGGTGCCGAGTGACCATGCGAAGAAGAACGTGCCGCGCCACGGTGTCGTGAGCGCATGAGTGCCCAGAGGGCCGATGACGAGGAGAGAGACGACGATGGCGGCGACGTCCACGATCATCAAGACGTGGCGGTTGGGATGGTTGGGCGTGATGGCGAGATAGACGAGGAGCAGCAGGCCGCCGATCACGAACGAGGTGATGCCCATGTGCAGGTGCCGGCGCCAGAGGTTCTGTTCGGAGCCGTAGGCGACGCCGTCGAGGTCGAGGAGCCGATGGGACCCGTTGTCCGGCGGAGGCCCTTCGGGGTCGGGTGCGATGGACCTCACCAGGTCAATATCGGCATGAGCAGCCCCTTCCTTAGCCACCGGGGCCGGCCACCAGGGCCGGGGCCGCCTGACGCTCGTTGGCCAGAAGCCACTTACCCATGGGTTACCCCGGGGTGAGGTCCCTCTGGCGGGGACGACACCGGCGCCTGGCCCGGCGCTCATCATCGGGAACCGGCCCCCGGCCGCACTACCCACGGGCCGCACTGGCCGCGGACAGGGTGGTGTGTAGCCTGGCCCCGGTTCACCTTGGACCTAGCGTCTCCGCTGACGGGGACAGGACCGAGTGTCCCGACATGGGACCACACCGAGCTCCGCAGCATGGCCTTTTCCCATGGGCGATTCCGCGGCCGGCCATCCTGAGATCGCATCATCCGCTCCTGCCGTCGGACCCGAGCGCCAGGCGCTCCGAGCCGGCCGTCCTTCGATGACGCCCTCCGGAGGAACGACCGGTCTCGATCTCCTACGAGAGGTGGCCGCAGTGCTGGAAGGGGCCTCGAACGCCTGCGACGACGACGAAGACGGACGGCAGCTGGCTGATCTTGTCCTCCGAGTGAAGGCCTATCTGGCGGCCTCTCGACCGACCACACCACTCGGCATGCCCCTGATCCGGTCCCAACCCCACCGGTTGACCGACGACGAGGTGGTCCGGGCGTCCAGCCGCTCCCACATTCGTATCGTCGACGGCGACTGAGTCGGACGTGGCTCCGGCGCAGAGCGTCCGAGCCCGGAGGATGTCGGCCGGCTAGGGCAGGTCGGCTCCGGCCGCCGGCTGCAAGGCGGCACGCAGTTGGCCGACCGCCTCGATGCGACGGGCGATCTTCTCGGGTTTGCCGGCGTCTCGCTCCCGGATGCGGGTCTCGAGCTCGTCGAGTCGGCGCTCTTCGTTCCCGGTCAGCCGGACGCGCTCTTCACCGCTCATGCCCTGCAACGCCCGGATGAAGGCACGGTGCGCATCGACGGCGCGGCGCAGCTCCAGACTCCGGGCGATTGCCGAGTACGAGGCGCCCCGTTCTCGGAGCTCGAGCGCTTCCCGGTCGACGGTGGCACCCGACTTGGGGCGGCGATGCTCCGATCGCTCCCGAGGCGCCCGTGGTTCGGAGTGACTGTTGGTGGACCGCTTCCTCGAGCCGCCGCCCTTAGCCATTGTGGACCGCCACCCGGGGCTCGGGCTTGGCCCTGAACGGGGCTTTCTCTCGAGCTTCGGTGCCGGAATCTCTCGATGAACGGGCCAGAGCGAGGGAGTCGAGTGGAGAATCGGCGCCGACGCAGGTCGGTGTTCCGGTCCGACGATGCCCGGCTCGGGGCGACGGACCGCGTGGGTGTGCGGACGACATGGAGGGCCTTTCCTGCCACGCATTCGCGTACCGGCCATCCGATGCGAATCGTCGGAAGCTCGATCTGCGTGATCGAACCGAGCAACCCGGACCGTACTACAGCAGTCGTCGCGACCGGCACAGGAGACGTGCGCTGGCTCCCAATCTGTCGTCGTGAAGGCCGGCAGCTTGGGCGGCATCCTTCCAGGTGGGGTGTAGGCTGGTGTCGAACGCTCGGCGCATCACGCAGGCCGTACGTCGTTGCCGGCTGACACCTTGTCTTCCGCAAGAAGCATATTTGCGTGGAGAAACGAGGCAACATCGTGCCCGAGGGAACCGTTAAATGGTTCAATGCGTCGAAGGGCTACGGCTTCATCGCGCCGGATGACGAGACCCCTGACGTCTTCGTCCACTTCTCGGCGATCGACGGTGCAGGATATCGGGAACTTGCCGAAGGGCAACGTGTGCAGTTCGAGTCCGAGAGCGGCGCCAAGGGACCTCAAGCGAAATCCGTGCGTGGCGTCTGAATCCGGAGCCCGGACACGATCGAATGATCGTGTCGTACGCCAAACCGCCGTTTCCCAAGACGGCCACGTCCACTCATGATCGTCGACGATCGAGGCAATGGCACAGAGCCGTCCAGCCGCCGCTGACGACGACATCGTAAAGGTCTACCTCTCCGAGATCGGGTCGTACTCTCTCCTCACCAAAGACGACGAGGTCCGCCTGGCCAAGGCCATCGAAGTCGGTTGCGAGGCGGCGACCTCTTTGGAGCAGGCGACGCGCCGGACGTCCCGCGCCAAGCGGAACGAATGGCGTCGGCTCGTGCTCGAGGGCGACGAAGCGCGCCAGGCTTTCGTCCGAGCCAACCTGCGACTCGTGGTCTCCATCGCCCGGCGCTATCAGGCACCCGGCCTGTCACTGCTCGACCTCGTCCAAGACGGCAACATGGGATTGATCCACGCCGTCGAGAAGTTCGAGTGGCGCAAGGGGTTCAAGTTCTCGACGTATGCGACTTGGTGGATCCGCCAGGCCATCAACCGCGGCATCGCCAACGCCGGACGAACTATCCGGCTCCCCGTCAACGCCACCGACAAATTGGTGAGGATCCGGCATGCGCAATCGTTCCTGGCGGTGCGACTGGGGCGTGCGCCGACCTTGGACGAGCTGGCCGCCGAGTCCATGATGTCGCGGAGCGAGTTGGTCGAAGCAATGGAATGGCGTTTCGAGCCGCTGTCTTTGTCCGCCCCGCTCGCCGAGGACAGTGACAGCTCGCTGGGTGACATCGTCCTGGCTGACGCCAACGCAGTTTCGCCGTTTGATCATGCTCTTGCCAGCGTGATGTCTGACGAGGTCGGTCGGTTGCTGGAACCCCTCGACGACCGCGAGACGGCCGTTCTCCGTCTTCGGTTCGGACTCGATCAGGGTGAGCCTCAGACGCTGGAGGAGATCGGCGAGCGCTTCCATCTCACTCGAGAGCGGATCCGCCAGATCGAGGCCAAAGCCATGTCGAAACTGCGACACCCGAGCGTGGCCAACAGCGCTCACGACCTCCTGGACGGGTGACGGCTTGAGGATGGTGCGGGACCTGAGCCGCCGACGAGTCGTGCCCGGCTGGGATCTGAAGCGATCGGGCGATCTCACCGCGTGAGCAGGGCACACTCGTCCAAGGTGGACCAAGAGCGGCACGGCATGGGGAATCACCGTTCCCGTGGTAGATTGGTTGTGACAGTCGGCACGCAGCCGGCGTGGCCCGTTCGAGTTAGTGACCGAGTTGGCCTCCTGCAACTCGAACGGAGTTCCGGCAATCCCTCCCTTTTTCGATGTAGGGGTTTGCGCGCCAATTGCCCGGCGCACCGACGCTTTCGACAGCACCTTCCCGCCTGCCCGACCCCATTCGATCGTGGATCATGGTGGCCACCTGGACCTCGTGGACCGGGTGCCGCAATGACGGCCGGCACCATCCTCGAGTCGGACACCTCGGCGCCGGCGGCCCAGCCCGACCCGGTCGCGGTGACGCGGTGGTGGGATCGTTTGCTCACCATTGTCGTCGTGGTTGTTCCGCTGGTGGCCCTGGTGTTGGCCGCCGGACGGTACTGGCATCACGGGATCGGGTGGTTCGACCTCGGCCTGGGAGTGACCCTCTACGTCGTCACGGGACTGGGCATCTCCCTTGGGTTCCATCGCCTGTTCACCCACCGGAGCTTTCGTGCCCGGCGCGGTCTGCGGATCGCGCTGGCGGTTGCCGGCTCCCTGGCTTGGGAGGGCTCGGTGGTCAGCTGGGTCTCCCACCATCGCCGTCACCACCTCTACGCCGACCGGCCGGGCGACCCGCATTCGCCGTGGAATACGGACCCTGGCGCCTTCCAGCACTTGCGCGGGTTGTTTCACGCCCACGTGGGGTGGCTCTTCTCGGCCCCAGAATCCAGCCCTGCCCGTTGGAGCCGTGACCTTCTTGCCGACCCGGACGTGGTGACGATATCGAGGCTGGTGCCGTTGTGGATGGTGGTGTCACTGGCCGTGCCCTTCGGGCTCGGATGGGCGGTGACCCGCACCCTGGCCGGTGCCTTCCTGGCTCTCATCTGGGCAGGCGCGGTGCGCATCGCCTTGTTGCACCATGTGACCTGGAGTGTCAACTCCCTAGGTCACATGTTCGGCAAGAGGCCGTACCGAACGGGCGATCACAGCGGCAACGTCTCGTGGCTGTCCATCGTGAGCTTCGGTGATTCCTGGCACAACTCACATCACGCCTTCCCCGCCCTTGCCCGACATGGGTGCGACCGCGGCCAATTGGACCCCTCGGCCGAAGTGCTGCGAGTGTTCGAGGGATTGGGCTGGGCGTGGCACGTCCGGTGGCCGTCACCTGCGCAGCTGGCCCGGCGCTCCGCACCATGAGCAGCCCGTCAACGTCACGACGCCTGCTCGGAGCCACAGGAGGACATGGATGACTCGCCCGCGCACGACCATTGGAAAACGCAACGTCCAACAGCAGAAGCGGGAGAAGGCCCGAGCGAAGGAGGAGCGGCGGGCGGCCCGACGGGCCGTCGAGCCCGACGAGAGCACCGAGCCCGTCGACGTGAGCGAGGCCGAGCTCATCGAAGAGCTGGCCGCACTCCATGGCGCCGTCGAAGCCGGTCGCCTCTCGCTCGAGGAGTCCGAAGAGCGGCGCGAGCACATTCGCAAGCAACTCGAGCAGATCGAGCGGCTCGCCAAATGAGCTCCGAACTGATGATCCGGGCGACGGTGAGATTGCGAGCGCCCCTCCCGTGACCGACGACGAAACCACGACCATCTCGACCTGCATCATCTGCGGCGAGGAGGGCTCCGTGACGATGGACCCGCCCCGGCGCACGCTGGCCCGGGGAGCCGACTCAGGAGACCCGTCGTTCTCCGTCATCGCCGTCTTGCCCGACGTGGTGCTGTGCGATGAGCATGCCGAGGAGGTCGTGGACCGCCACCGGACTCTGGGATGGTGTGACGACGAGCGATGCCGGGTGTTTGGCGAGGCCGGTGAAGCCTCGGCGTGCGGAAAGGCCTTCAAGGAGCTGAAGCACTAGTGTCCGTTCTTCGAACGGCACGAGAAAAAAAGAGCGCAACCGCGCACTAGACAAGAAAGAAACGAGAGCAGATCAAAATCATGGCAACAGGAACGGTGAAGTTCTTCAACAGCGATAAGGGTTTTGGGTTCATCACTCCCTCCGACGGCGGCAAAGACGTCTTCGTCCACTACTCGAACATCTCGGGAGACGGCTTCAAGAGCCTCGACGAAGGCCAATCGGTCGAGTTCGACGTGGCCGACGGGCGCAAGGGGCCCGAAGCACAGAACGTGCGGGCGACGTAGGCGCCCCCACAAGTGTTCGAGTCCTCGTGGGACTCGCTCGCCACCCATGCCCTACCGGCCTGGTACGACGATGCGAAGCTCGGGGTCTTCCTGCACTGGGGCCCGTACTCGGTCCCCGGCTGGGCACCTCAGGTCGAGGACATACAACAGCTGTTGAGGTCGCGCGGCCCGAGGGTGATGCTGCGCGAGAACCCCTACGCCGAGTGGTACCTCAACAGCATGCAGATCAGGGGAAGCTCTACCTGGCGGCACCACCGCGAGACCTACGGTGCCGACTTCCCCTACGACAACTTCGCCATCACCTTCGATGACGAGTCGTCGGCGGCCAACCTCGACGGACTGAGCCGGATCTGCCGCCAAGCCGGCGCAGGCTATGTGGTGCTGACCACCAAGCACCACGACGGCTACGCGCTGTGGCCCTCGGCTCTCGACCACCCGGTCAAGGGCCGGTACCACAGCCGTCGAGACCTGGTCGGGGAGCTGGCGGTATCGGTGCGGGCCGCCGGCATGCGGATGGGCCTCTACTACTCGGGGGGTTATGACTGGCCCTTCAACGGCGTGGTTCTCTCCAGTGCTGCGGACGCCGTTTTGGCCGTCCCCCACGATGATGCTTACCGGCGGTACGCCTCCGGCCAGCTCCGCGAGCTCATCGACCACTACCGGCCCTCGGTGCTCTGGAACGACATCGGCTGGCCGAGTGGCGGCAACCTGGCCGAGCTCTTCGCCCATTACTACAACACCGTCGACGACGGGCTGGTGAACGACCGCTGGATGGAATCCGCCCTTCCCCGCAACCGCATCACGGACGGCGTTGTTCGGGGCGCGGGTGCGGTGATCGAGTGGCTGTGGCCCGTACTCCCGGAGAGACGGAAGACGCTGACCTTCCCGGCTGCCCATCACTACGACTTCACCACCCCCGAGTACACCCGGTTCGATGACATCGTCACGAAGAAATGGGAGGCGACCCGGGGCATCGGCCATTCGTTCGGAGCCAACCGGAACGAGCGCCCGGAGGACATGGTGAACGCCACGGACCTCATCCGCTCCTTCGTCGACATCGTCAGCAAGAACGGGAACCTGCTCATCGGTATCGGCCCGCGCCCGGACGGAACCTTTCCAGAGGAGCAACAGGTGCCGCTCCGCGGCCTGGGGGAGTGGATGTCGGTGAACGGCGAGGCCATCATCGGCAGCCGGCCGTGGGACATGGCCCAATCGACCACCTCGGAGGGCACCCCGGTGCGCTTCACCCAGCGCCAAGGGGCCGTCTACGCGTTGCTCCTGGGCCTCCCGGGCTCTGGCACCTTCTCGGTCCCTGGGATCGACGCTGGACTGGTCACCGACGTCCGGTTGCTCGGCCTCGACCAGGCTCTCCTGTGGGGCGCCTCCGATCGAGGGCTCACGGTCACCCTCCCCGAGCGTGTCCGCGTCTCGGCCGTCCATGTCCTCCACCTCGGGACCGGCGCCCGGCCGGCATGCGCCACCCAGTAGGCAGCGGGCATTACGGGGCCGGGTCTGCGGGGCTGGCCGAGCGAGCCTGGGCGGGGCCGGCCAGGGCCTCGTCGGGCGGCTCGACGACCTCCTCTTGGGCACCGGCACGCAGGCCGAGCAGGGCGACAACAGCGGCTGCGGCCATGATGCCGGCCATCACGTAGAGCACCGACTGGGTGGCGTGGGCGAAGTCGACGCGAGCGAAGTGCGGGATGGCCCCGACGCCCCCGCCCTGGCCTCCCTGGGCGGCGGTCGAGGCCGCCTGTGACGCTTTGGTAGCCGGCACTCCCTGGCCGATGAACGACGCGGTGAGCTCGGATCGGAACCGGTCGAGGAGGATGGTCCCGAGCACGGCCAGCCCCAGGCTGGCGGCATAGTTTCGAACCGTCTGGGTGATGCCGGTTGCTTCCCCATAGGACAGCCGGCTGGCCCGGTTCACGGCGTCGGTGCTGGCCGGCCCGAGCATCATGCCCATGCCCGCTCCGGCCAGTACCACGTACCACTCCTGGGCACTCAGGCTGAGGTCCGTGGCCTTGCCCGCCCACAGGTAGAAGCCCACGGCGGCGATGGCGCATCCGAGCATCACCGGCCGCTTGGCGCCGATGCGGTCGAGCATGCGGCCACCGACCTGTGCGGCCACGGCGAAGCCGATGAAGAAGAACAGCAGGTAGATGCCGGCGTTGGCCGACGACTTGCCCAGCGCGATCTGGGCATACTCGCTGGCGAAGAAGAAGACAGGGATGAAGGTGAGCATGGCGATGCCCAGCACCAGGTTCTCCACCAGGAACGGGCGGATGCGGAAGATCCGCATCTGCATGAGTGGCGAGTCGGTGCGCAGCTCGACCCGGGCGAAGACGACCAGCAGAATCGCGCCCGCCGCGATGCAGATGCCGATGGCGGGGTTGTGCCAACCCCAGATGCTCGACTGCTGGAAGCCGAACACGCTCAAGCCCACACCGGCGGCGATCAGCACCAGGCCGCGATAGTCCATGCGGGCGGGCCGGTACTCGGACTGCGGCCGCGAGATGACGACGAGGACGAGGGCGATGAGGGCGACCGGGATGTTGACCCAGAAGATGGCCCGCCACGTCCATTGGGTGAGGTAGCCACCGAGCACGGGCCCGACGGCCGTCAGCCCACCGGCGATGCCGAAGAAGATGGCCAGCGCCTTGCCGCGATCCCGCAAGGGGAAGGTGGCCACCACGATGGCCAGGGCGGCCGGGAACATGATGGCCCCGCCGGCCCCCTGGAGGACGCGGAAGGCGACGATCCATGCCTCGCTGAACGTGCCCTTGGGCGTAAGGCCGCACATGGCAGAGGACCCGGCGAAGACGATGACGCCGAGCACCACCATCCGGCGGTGCCCGACGGTGTCGGCCAGGCGTCCGCCGAAGGCGAACAGGGCGGCCAGCGACAGCAGGTAGGCGTTGATGACCCACTGGACACCGGTACCGGTGAGACCGAGTTCGTGCTGGATCTGCGGGGCGGCGATCGACACGATCGTCTGGTCGATGAAGGTCATCGAGACGGCGAAGATCATCGCGGCCAGGACGAGGTTCCTCGATCGGCCGCCCGCGGCCGCGCCGCTCATCTGCATCTGCTGCCTCCTTCGCTGGCGACCGTCGCCACCGGCGAGAGTAGCGAGGACGACCTGGCGGCATCTGCACTCCACGTTCGTGCCATGCCGACGCCTCCGCGCCTCTATGCCACCGCGCCGTCGAGCAGTGCCATCTGCAAGTCGTCCAGCTCCAACTCGGCCGCCGCGCAGTTCTCTTCGAGGTGTGACCGTGTCGAGGTGCCGGGGATGGGAAGCATGACCGGTGACTTGTGCAGCAGCCAGGCCAGTGCCACCTGGGCCGGGCTCGCTCCCAGGGTGGCGGCCACCCGCCGCAGCGGGCCGCCCTTGTTCGCCAGCTTGCCGCTGGCTATTGGGAACCAGGGGATGAAGCCGATGCCGTGCGCCTGGCAGTGCTCGAGCACGCCCTCCGCCCCTCGGTTCGACAGGTTGTAGAGGTTTTGCACGCTCACCAACGGAACGATGGCTCTGGCCGCCTCGATGTCGCCGATCGACACCTCCGAGAGGCCCACCTCGGCGACCTTGCCTTCACGGCGGAGCTCGGCCAGGAGCCCGAACTGCTCGTCGGCCGGCACCTCTGGGTCGATGCGGTGGAGCTGGAACAGGTCGATCTGCTCTGTGCCGAGGCGGCGCAGGCTCATCTCGCACTCCTGGCGTAGGTACTCGGGCCGGCCCAGGGGATGCCAGCGGCCAGGCCCGGTCCGCACCAGCCCGGCCTTGGTGGCCACGGTGATGCCCCGATAAGGGTGGAGGGTTTCGCGGATCAGCTCTTCGGAAATGTAGGGGCCGTAGGAGTCGGCGGTGTCGATGAAGTCGACGCCGAGTTCGGCCGCCCGCCGGAGGACGTTGCGGGCTTCGTCGGGGTCGGCCGGCGGGCCCCAGATGCCGGGCCCGGTCAGCTGCATGGCGCCGTAGCCGAGGCGGCGGACCTCGAGAGACCCGAGCCGGAACGTGCCGGATGCGTCGATCGGACTCGCCATCTGGTGCTCCTTCTCTTTCGGCGCCGGCCGGCTCGGGCCGATCAGGCAACGCATAGGGTGTCACAAGCACAAGGAAGGGGATTCGCCGATGGCCGACGACGCTGTAGCGTTCCCAACCCTCTCTGCGGCCGACATGGCGGCCATCGCCGAGCTCGGGACCCGGCGTCCCATCGCCAAGGGCGAGTACCTCTACCGAGAGGGCGACGTCACCTACGACTTCTTCGTCGTCGTCTCGGGCGCGGTCGAGGCAGTGAGCACGTCCGGCGGCACGGAAAGGGTCATCGCCCGCCACGGTCCCGGGCGCTTTCTGGGCGAGCTCAACCTCCTGACCGGGCTACGGGTGTTCGTCTCCGCCCGTGTGGTCGAGCCCGGCGAGGTCCTGGTCGTACCGAGGGACGACCTACGGGGGATCATTTCCACCCGGCCCGGCCTGGGCGACGTCATCCTCGCCGCCTTCATGGCTCGGCGGGCCATCCTGATGACCGGGGCGGCCTCCTCCATCCGCATCATCGGCTCGGGCTTCTCTCCCGAGTCGCTCCGGGTTCGGGAGTTCCTGGCCAGGAGCCGCATCCCGAGCGAATGGCTCGACCCCGATCGTGATGCCGACGTGGACGTCGTCCTTCGCGAGTTCGGGATCGACCCGAGCGAGCTGCCCGTCGTCATCGTCTCCGGTACCGTCCTGCGCCACCCCACCCTCGGCACCTTGGCCGAGTACCTCGGGCTCACGGTGGAGAGCCTTCCCGGGCGCTGCTTCGACCTCGTCGTCGTGGGAGGCGGCCCGGCCGGTTTGGCTGCCGCCGTCTACGGGGCATCCGAGGGGCTGACGACGCTGACCGTCGAGAAGTTCAGCGTTGGTGGGCAGGCCGGGTCGAGCACGCGGATCGACAATTACCTGGGTTTCCCGATCGGGATCTCGGGCGCCGACCTCACCCAGAGGGCCGAGATCCAGGCCGAGAAGTTCGGCGCTCGCCTCTCCAACCCGTGCGAGGCCAAATCACTGCGCGAGGAGGCGGGCCATCTCATCGTCGCCCTCTCCGACGGATCCGTGGTGGCCGGTCGGGCGGTCGTCATCACCAGTGGCGCCCGGTACCGCCGGCTCGACGTCGCTCGCCTCGGGGAGTTCGAAGGCAAGGGCGTCTACTACGCGGCGACGGAGATCGAGGCCCGTCTCTGCTCGGCGGCCCCGGTGGTCATCGTCGGTGGAGGCAACTCGGCCGGCCAGGCGGCCATGTTCCTGGCTGATAGCGGTAGCCCGGTCACCATTGTCATCCGCGGGCCCGACCTCGGCGCCAGCATGTCTCGCTACCTCGTCGATCGGATCGAGGCGCACCCGCAGGTCGAGGTGCGGACGAAATCGGAGATCGTCGGCCTCGACGGCGACGGGTCGCTCTCCACCGTCCACATTGCCGGTGCCGACGGGGACACGACGGTCCGTTGCGCTGCCCTGTTCTCCTTCATCGGCGCCGACCCGGCTTCGCAATGGGTGTCCGGATGCGCGGTGCTCGACGAGCGCGGCTTCGTGGTCACCGACCGATCCCTGCGGTCCGAGCACCTCGACGACCGGTGGGAGGCGCTGGGCCGAACTCCACTGCCTTTCGAGACCAGCCAGCCGGGCCTCTTCGCCGCCGGTGACGTTCGCTCGGGCTCCACCAAGCGGGTGGCGGCCGCCGTCGGCGAGGGTTCGGCCTGCATAAGTTCCGTCCACCAACACCTCGCCTTCGCCCACTGATCGGCAGGTCCGTTGACTCCAGCATCGGGTTCGCACGACCCCACTGCGGCTCTCACCGACGTCTTGAGCGAGGTGGTCGACGTCGTGGCCGACGTGAAGCAGGCCTTCCGCAAGATCTCCGACAACCACGAGTTGCACGACGAACTGGATCGGCTCGTCGACAACCTGCGGAAGTGGGCCAAGCTCCTCATGGACGAGGACGAGGAGCTCGGGGCGTCACCTCTGGGCCGCATGCCGAGCGCGGCCGGTCGCACGCCTCTGAACCTCTTCCCCGGCCCGACCCCCGACGACGAGGTGCGCCGCGTCCTCCTCGAGCACCTGGATCGGTTGGCCGACCATCTGACCCTGGCCGCTTCGGAGCAGACGGACGACGGTGCCCGCTCGGTGCTGGCCGGCATTGCCGAGGACCTGGCCGGGCATCGCCAGGCCCTCAGGGGCTGAACCGGGGTCAGGCGACCTCTGGTTCGAGGGCGATGAGGTCGACCGGCAGGGCCTCGACCTCGATGAGCGCCGCCCCCTCGGGCACCGACTCGACTTCGGAACGTGACGCCCGTACCAGGACGGCCGTGGCCAAGGCGGCCAGCCCCAACAACACGGCGCTCAGGGTGAACCCGGTCGTGTAGCCGTGGACGGCCGCCGCCCGGGCCGCTCCCGATGTACCGAAGTGGGCGGCCAGGTACGTGGCCGTGGCCGTGGCCGCCAAGGTGTTGAGCAGCGCGGTGCCGAGGGAGCTGCCGACCTGCTGAGTGGTGTTCACGAGGGCGCTGGCCACACCGGCGTCGGACGGGTCCACGCCGATGAGGGCGGAGCTGCTCATGGGAACGAACGCCATCCCCATGCCCAGGCTGGTGAGGATTTCGGCCCCCACCACATGGGCGAGGTAGGAGCTGGCCGGGGTGAGCTGGGTGAACCAGATCAGCCCGCCCATGCCCATGAGCAATCCCGTGACCATGAGGGCCCGCGGCCCCACACGGGGGAGGAATCGGCTCGAGATGGCGGCACCGACGATGATGCCGCCGGAGAAGGGCAGGAAGGCGAAGCCGGTGCGCAGGGCCGAGTAACCGAGCGTCCCTTGGAAGAAGTAGGTGAGGAAGAGGAACGTCCCCAACATGGCACTGCCGACCAGGAGCGCGGCAAGGTAGGAACCACCGCGATTGCGATCGAGGACGACCCGTAACGGGAGGAGCGGGTGACGGGTATGGCGTTCCCGGACCACGAAGCCGCTGAGGAGGATCACCGCGCCGACGAGCAAGGAGATCGTGAGCGGCGCCGTCCAGCCGTGGGTGTCGGCCGTGGTGAATCCGTAGACCAACACGAACAGCCCGGCGGTGGCAGCCACGGTGCCGATGATGTCGTAGCGGCCGCGGACCGGGGCCCGGCTCTCGCGCAGGACGCGAACGGCGCCGATGACCGCCAGGAGGGCGATGGGCACGTTGATCAAGAGCGTCCAACGCCATGACGCCAGCTGGGTCAGCGTCCCTCCGAGGATGAGCCCGATGGCGGCCCCACCCCCGGCGATGCCCCCGTAGACGCCGAAGGCGCGGGCCCGTTCTTTGGGCTCGACGAAGGTCGTGGTCAAAAGCGAGAGTGCCGCCGGCGCCATGATGGCGGCAAAAGCACCCTGTAAGGCCCGGGCACCGAAGAGCATGGCCGAGTCCTGTGCGAGACCACCCAGCGCCGAGGCGGCAGCGAAGCCGATGAGGCCGACGATGAACATCCGGCGGCGCCCCATGTAGTCGGCGATCCGACCCCCGAGCAGCAGCAGGCTCCCAAAGGCCAGCGTGTAGGCGGTCACCACCCACTGGCGGTCGGCGATGGAGATGTGCAGCGCCCGCTGGGCCGAGGGCAGGGCCACGATGACCACCGACGCATCGAGCACCACCATGAGCTGGGCCAGGGCCAGGAAGAAGAGGGCCCGGAACCGCTTCGGGTCGGGCCCGGCGTCGGCCTCGGCTGCGGCGCTTTCCAGGGTCATGGTCATGGGCACTCCTCTCGGGGCAGGGATCGGACCGTGGCGCAAGGCCCCTCGGGGGGCATACAATCGGAACGTCTCCTCCGGTTGAGACTATACGGAACGCTCGTTCCGGTTGTCAACCGGTGTGCCGTCGCCGATGGCGGCCGGTGGCGGGGGAGGCGGGGAGGAATGGCAGTCGTGTCGAGGAGCCAGGAGGTTCAGGCCTCGGTGGAGGAGGGGACAGAGGGCGGCTGTCGTCCCCTACGGGCCGACGCCCGCAAGAACCGAGCCCGGCTGCTCGCCGCCGCCGAGGAGGTCTTCGCCGAGCGGGGTGTCTCGGTCCCCATCGACGACGTTGCCCAGCGGGCTGGCGTCGGCGTCGGGACCCTCTACCGTCACTTCCCGACCAAAGAGGCGTTGTTCGTCGCTGTCGTCGCCACTCGCATAGAACAGCTGCGCGACGAGTCGATGTCGCTTCTCGAGGCTTCCGATCCCGGTGCGGCTTTCTTCGGCTTCGCCGAACTCCTGGCCGAACAGATCGCCGGCAAGCGTGATCTGACCGATGCCCTGGCCGAGGCCGGTGTCGACATCAAGGCCGAGGTGGCCGGGGTGGGCGGCGACGTGATGGACGAACTGCAGGACAACGTGCAGAAGCTGATCGACCGGGCCCAGAAGGCCGGCGCCATCCGAGGCGACATCTCCGGCTCCGAGCTGTTCGGTCTCATCATCGGCTCCTGCATGGCTGCGCAGCAGCATGGTCTGGACGGCGCGGCACAGAAACGGATGACGAACGTCGTCTTCGACGGGCTCCGTCGCCACGACGGGTAGCCGTCGTCTCGTCCATCGAATAGGCCCGCCATCGACGGGCCGCCCTCACTCCCCGCCGTCCGTTTGTCGCAGGCAGGCTCAGTCCTCAGTCCTCAGCCCTCAGCCCTCAGCCCGTCCGCTTCCGAGCTGGGCTCGTCTCTTGGGCGGGCATGGAGTTGACCGTCGGTGGGGGATAGGGAATGCCCACGTCCTCGGTGCCGGCCAGGGCATTGATGACGGCCTGCTCGGCGACCGATGTCTCACCGAGCGACGTGGCCGGGAGGCTCGGCACCGACGTGTTGGGGTTGGCCAAGGGCAGGGCCTGAGTGAGATCGCCGGTCACGCTCCGTCGCCAGGCGGTCAGGTTGGGGACCTCGACTCCGAAGCGGGTCTCGATGAACCGCAGCAGCGAGGTGTGGTCGAAGGTCTGCGGGCAGTACCAACCGCCGGCGCTGAACGGCGACACCACCAGGCACGGCACCCGGAAGCCGAGGCCGATGGGACCGGCGATGTTGCTGGCTGCCGACGGGAGGGGCGAGACGGTGAGGTACTCGCCCGGCGTGCCCTCCGGAGCGGTCGGCGGCGGCACGTGGTCGAAGAAACCGCCGTTCTCGTCGTAGGTGATGAACAGGGCTGTCGTTGCCCAGACGTCGGGGTTGGCGACGAGGGTCTGGAGGACCTGACTGGTGAAGTACTCCCCGTACTCGGGCGGCGCGGCCGGGTGCTCGCACTCCGCCAATGGCGACATGATCCAGGAGACCGACGGCAGGGTGCCGGCTGCGACGTCGGCTACGAAGGACGTGGGATAGGTTGGCGTAATGGCGTTGGCCACCAGCTCGGGTTGGGCCGAGGCGCCCCAGTACTGCGAGAAGTAGGGGAACGGGCTCAGCTCGAAGAGGGCGGTGGGGTCGTTGTAGACCTTCCAGCTGACGCCGCCGGCCGTGAGGGCTTCGGGCATCGTCTTCCAGCTGAAGGCGCCGTAGTACTCCGCACGATCGCTGTAGGTCTCCACGACGGGCCCGCCGGCCACGCCGGCCGGGTCGATGGAAGCGGAGATCGACATCACCCGGTTGGGGTCGGTCGGGCCGAGCACCGAGCAGTGGTACCCGTCACAGATACAGAAGGCGTCGGCCAGTGCGTAGTAGAAGGCCAGATCGTCACGCGTGTAGTAGCCCATGGTGACGAAGCCGTTGTCCGGCCCGTCGTTGGCCGTGGCGATGTGGGTCGAGACGAAGGCGTCCATGGCCCCGTTGTCCCAACTCTGGTGCTGGGGGGCCCAGGCGTGGGTGATGTCGTTGGTGGTGTCGCCGTTCTCGGTCGGAGGGTCGCTCTCGAGATGAAACGGCTGGAGGAACCGGGTGGGATCGACTCCGACCCCCGGCGCGTAGCCGAACTGGTCGAAGATCGGGTACCGCTCGCCGCCCACGCGTTGTCTGAGCGCCCGACCATCGGAAAAGCCGCGCGTGCCGGAGAGGGTGCCGAAGTAGTGATCGAACGACCGGTTCTCCTGCATGAGGATCACCACGTGGTCGATCTCCTTGATCCCACGGCTGGTCGACGGCTCGACGGCGGCGGCCGCTTCGATCAGCCGTCCGGCATTGGAGCCAATGGCGGCGAGCCCGGCCGCCGCCGTGCTGGCGGCCAAGAACGACCGACGGCTCATGGTCGGCGCGCCGCGCCGATCCAGGGGTTCCAATGAGTCCGTCATGCCGTCGTCCTTTGCTCGGTGGCGTGGTCGCCGAGAGGTCCGGACCGCTCCCTACCCATCCGACGTCACCGGAGTTCGAACGCCCGGTGAACATATCGTGCACGTTTGGTGACCAGAGGGCGGTCCGGCCGTCGGCGTCAGGGCTAGCTGGCTGCGGCGACGACCTCGTCCTGGCGCTCGGTCAGCAACGAGAGGTCCTCGTCCAATTCGGCCACCTCCATTTCGACAGCCATAGTGGGCGCCCGTGCGGGGGCCGGTCGGATGAACACGGCCACGGTCACGAGCGCGGCAATGATGAAGACGCTGCCCGCACCGAACACCTCGTGCAGGCCGTGGACGAGCAGGCCATCGGCCCGGGCCAGGTTGGCGGGGCTGACCTGTGCACCGATCTGGGCATGACGGGTTGTCACCCCGAACACGCTGACCAGCACGGCGAGGCCGAGGGCCGCACCCAGTTGCTGGGCCACGTTGGTCAACCCCGAGGCCGCACCGGCGTCGGCCGGCTCCACATCGGCCAGGGAAGCGGATGTGAGGCTCACGAAGCAGATGCCGGATCCCATCCCGAGCAAGACGAGGGGCACCAAGATCTGGGCGTACGGGCTTCCCGCCTGCACCCGGGTGGCGAGCAACAGGCTGAGTGCGGCGAGCGAGATCCCCAACATCATGACGACCTTCTGGGGGAGGCGGCCCGAAAGGACGCGGCTCGTCAGCTGGGACGACAGGAACACGGCGGCGGGAAGGGGCAGGAAGGCGATGCCGGCCCGCAGCGGTGAGTAGTGCTGGACGTCCTGGAAGAAGAGCGACATGAAGAAGAACATCCCGTACATGCCGGCGTAGACGAGGCCGCGACTGGCATTGGCCACCGACCGAGTGGCGCTTCGCAGCAACCGCAGCGGCAGGATGGGCTCTTCCACTTTTCTCTCGTTGTGGACGAACAGCCCGAGCAGCGAGATCCCGATGACGAAGCTGGCCACCGTCACCGGGGCGGTCCAGCCGTCCGTCCCGGCCTGGATGAGACCGAACACGATTCCGCCCATCCCCAACGTCGATGTCAGGGCCCCCGCCAGGTCGAATCGTCCGCGTCGCCGCTCGGTCTCGACGATCACGACCCGGCCCAGGAGCCACACGGCGACCCCGATGGGAACGTTGACGAACATCACCCACCGCCAGGACACGAGCTCGGTCAGTAGCCCACCGGCCACCAGGCCCATTGCTCCGCCGGCGGCCGACACCGTGGTGTAGAGCCCGATGGCGCGGAGGCGTGCCGGCCCATCGGCGAAGACAGTCGTGAGCAGTGACAGCGCCGAGGGTGCGGCCAGCGCCGCCCCGATGCCCTGGACAGCCCGGGCGGCGAGCAGCATCCAACCGCTGACGGCCAGTCCACCGACCAGCGAGCTCATCGAGAAGATGGCGATGCCGGTCAGGAACACGCGCCGGCGGCCGAGCAGGTCCCCGGCCCGGGCACCGAGGAGGAGGAGCCCGCCGAAGGTGAGGATGTAGGCGTTGATCACCCACGAGAGGCCGCTGCCGGAAAAGCCGAGGCCGCGTTGGATGTTCGGCAGAGCGACGTTCACGATGGTGGCGTCGAGCACCACCATGAGCTGGGCCGTGAGGATGACGAAGAGGAACACCGAAGGATGGCCGAGGAGCCCACGGAGGGTTCCCGGCCGGCCTTCGGAGGGGGCGGCGGCCGCGGCGAGGCGCGACTTGAAGAGGGTGAGGGGCATTGACAACGACCTTTCCGCTGCTACTGTGAACAAGCGGAAGCTTCCTCCGGTTAGTATACGGAGGGTGCCTCCGGTTAGCAAGTCGTCGTCCCTCGAGGCATGAAAAGAATGGTTGACCAGGGAAGAGCCGTCGTGGCCCCCGCAGACGAGGGCGAGCTGGAGCAGCCGGAGAGCGCGGTCGGGCGCCCGCAGCGGGCCGACGCCCGGCGCAATCGGGAACGGCTGGTCACCTCAGCCCGTCAGGTCTTCGCCGAGGAGGGTGGCGGTGCATCCATGGAGGCCATCGCCCGCCAGGCCGGGGTGGGGGTCGGGACCCTCTACCGGCACTTCCCCCAACGCATCGACATCGTCGAAGCCGTCTATCTCGACGACGTGGACGAGTTGGTTCGGGCGGCCGAAGAGGCGGTCGCCGACCTCGAGCCGTGGCCGGCCGTCGTCGCCTTCCTCGAGGCGTTCGTGCGCTACGCCCAGAGGAAGCGGACGTTCCTCAACGAGCTTCGTGAGGCGTTCGACAAAAACCCCGAACTGCGGTCGCTCTGTCGGGAACGGATCGACGACGCCATGGAGCTCGTCATCCACCGGGCCCAGCGGGCCGGGGTCATCCGCACCGATGTCGGTAGCGGCGACCTGATCCAGCTGGTCATGCCGATGTGCACCAATGCGTCGGTCACCGAGGACCAGGGCACACGGCTTCTGGCCATGATCCTCGACGGACTCCGGGCTCCTTCGTAGCCACGACCGACGGCCGCGGCGCCCGCCCAGAGGACGGCCGGCCGGTGTCCGAACCGCCTAGGCGGGCGACTGTGCCGGTTTGGGGTCGACGTTCTGGAGACGCACCTCACCGTGGGCGACGAGGCGGTTCGACTCATCGGTGATGTCGACGCGCCAGAGCTGGTGGGTGCGTCCCTGGTAGACGGCGAGCGCCTCGACCTTCACCGTTCCGGCGCTCAATGCTCGCAAGAAATGGGTGGTGTTGGTCAGCCCCACCGCCACTTGGCCCCGCTCGAGAACCGCCGTGCTCGCCCCGATGCTCGCCGCGCTCTCGATGGCGGTGGCATAGACGCCGCCGTGGACGATGCCCCACGGGGTGTGATGGTCGGCACCGAGTTGGACGTGGCCCCTCACCTTCGAACCGGTGATCTCGTCGAGGACGAGCCCGGCACCCTTCACGAAGGCGCTGGCGCTTTCGAGGGACGCACGGTCGAGCCGGGGGGCGGCGGTGACGCTGTCGCCGGAGGTCATGGAATCGGCATGCTGCCGCACGGCATCATCCGAGGTGGATTCCGGCAAGTTGGGTCCCTTGGGCGACCAAGCGACCGGTCGTGTCCCAGACGAAGCAGGACTCGTCGACCCGCCGGGCGTCGATGAGCTGCGCTCGCTGCAGGACCCGCACGGGGCCGGCAGCCGGGAGGGCGCGGACGTAGGCCGTGAGCTCCAAGGTGGGGACCCATCCGGCCCGCTCGATGTCGAAGGTGGCGGGGGGAAAGGCGTCGACGGCGAAGAGCAGCGAGCTCGGGTCGAACGCCTCGCCGGCGGGGAGGGCGAGCCATCCGCGGAGCTGGCCCCGGCCACTGGCCCGGCCGGTCACCGACGTCATCGACTCAGGGTCGAGACGGACCTCGACCTGTTCCAGGATGGCCACCCGCAGGCCATCGGGATTGTCGGGCACCAGCACCGGGCAGTCCTCGAAGGAGGACGGTGACCGCTCGGGTAGGCCGGCCTCCCAATAGGGGACGGTGGCGGGGTCGAGATGCGACGTGGTGATGAGCGCCTCCACGCAGTCCTCGTCTCCCTGGCTCATGGATGCTCGGACCTGGCTGGCCGTTCGCCCGCCCCGCAGGAGTTGGGCCTCGATGACAACGGGCCCCGGCTCGGGTGAGCGGAGATAGTGGGCGCTGGCCGCCACCACGTGATGGTGGTCACCCACCGAGGACGCGGCCTTGCCCAGCATCGAGAGCAAGTAGCCCCCGTTGGGCTTGCCGCCGATGGTCCATTCCGGATCGACCTCGGCGTGGAATCGCCCGGGCCCGCGGGGCACGATCGCGCTGACCTCGGAGAAGGTGCGACGTCCGACGGTCGGGGCTTCGATGGTCACCCGACCCTCCTGGACGTTTCGATGAGGGGCTCGACCGCTCCGGGGCCGGCGGCCGCTCGGACGTCTCTCGGGCCGATGGGCTCGCCACAGGCCGAACACGTGAGAACCGCCTGAGTGACGTGGCCGCAGGTCTTGTGGGTGACGACCAACGGGGGACCGTCGGGCGCCTCGTACTTGTCCCCCCATTGGCGCATGGCATTGAGCACCGGCCATAGGTCCCGGCCCTTGTCGGTGAGCCGGTAGTCGTAGCGAGGCGGGTGCTCCTGGTAGGGGACCTTCGTGAGGACGCCGGCCTCGACCAGTCGGTTGAGCCGCTGATTCAGAATGTTGCGCGAGATCCCGAGGCGTTCGTGGAACTGGTCGAAGCGGCTGATCCCCAAGAAGACGTCGCGGAGGACCAGCAGCGACCACCACTCGCCCACGACCTCGAGGCACTGGGCCACCGAGCAGTGCATGTCGGCGAAGCTCCGGCGCTCCATACCCCGGCAACGCTAGTGGGTTGCATAATAGAATGCAAGCGACACGTGCCGAAAAGCGGCCGCGGATTCAGCAGCGGCCGGTCAACCGGTCGACGGCAACTTCCACCCGCCGCCAGGCATCGACGTGGAAGCGGCCCCACTGCGCCGGTTGATCGACCAGCTCGTCAGCCTCGGCCCACAGCTCGGCTTCCAGCGGGTCCAGCACCTCACGTACGGCCGACAGTTCGTCACCGTCTTCCTCCACCCGACGTCGCAGCTCGGCGCCGGCGTGCCACAGTCGGGCCTCGACCATTCCTGCCCGGTCGGGCATGCCGAAGGTCGGCACGAAGACGGAGACGCACGGACTGCCGGCCGCCACCCAGGAGCGGAGAGGACCGGTGTTCGGGCGCGGCAGATACGCCACCATGGACGCGGTGGTGGCCATGTGCCGGCCCGCATGCATGCAGATGGTGACGCCGGTCCCGTCGGCTCGGATCTCCGACGGCGGTGGAACGACCGTGGCGGTACTCGCCGGCGCGGACGCCGTGCCCGGCTCGCCCCACGGGCCAGTGCCGTGGTCGCGCAGGTGGCCGACGACGTGCCGGGGGGTCGGGGTCCGGTCGGGCCCGGGATCGCTCGACCGACCACCGCCAAGGAACTTCCGGCTGGCCACCAGCCGCACGTCGGCGTAGGCAGCGTCGACGACCGGGTCACGCCAGCTATCGAAATCGGCTCCGGCGGGCACGTCGGCCGAGGCGCGGGTCCAGTCCCGTCGGATGGTCAAGCGGTTCGAGAGGGCGGCAACTCCGTTGGCCGCCACCGGCTCTGCCGCCCAGGTCCGTCCGGCCGTCTCCAGCACCCACGCGGAGGAGCCGTCGGCTACCAGGAACGACGAGTCGTAGGCCACCTCGTTGGCCTCGTCGGCGATCCCCCCTTGGCCGTGCCGCTCGAGCAGGGCGGTCATCACCTCCACGGCTTGTTCGGCGCCGACGGCCCGCTCGAGGCCGAGCCGAACGAGGTCCATGCCGATCAACGCCGGCGGGGCGCGGTCCACCCCACTTCGGGTGTCGACCTTCTCGTTCCCGATGGCCACACCGTGCTCGTTGACCCCGTGCTCCGCACCCCACAGCCAGTCGGGCCGCGACAACAGCACGGCGTATGCCCCTTCGTCGTCGATGTCCAAGTATTGGGTGCGCACCCGACCACCGGCCGGCCGGTGGCCGTGCACCTCCGGCAACTGGAGCTCTCCCGGCGGACGGTCCGAGTTCTTGGCGAAGAGCGTCCCCTCCGGCGCGAGGACGCACAGGCTGTCGCACATGGTCGGACCAAGTATGCCGGGCCAAAACGTGCGGGCCCGGAGCCCGAGGCGCCACTTCGGTAGCCAGTGCCCGATCGACAGGGCCCAGCGCAGCGCCGGCTGTTGCGGAGGGGCGCATGGCGCGGCACCTAGCGTGGGCTGGTGCACTCGGCCGCCCTTTCCCCCGCCGCTCGCGGGCTCGTGCTGGTCACTGTCGTTATCTGGTTGGTGATGGAGGTCCGCCAGGGCGCCACCAATCGGCCCGAGGCGACCAAGGCCGACGGGGGCAGCCGGATGGTGCTGCGCATCGCCTATGTGGTCGGAGTCGTCCTGTCCTTCGCGGCGGTGAGAGGGGTGCCGGCTGCCGACTTCGGGTCGCGGGTCGTCACCGCCTGGATCGGGCTCGTCGTCCTCTGGTGTGGCATCGCCCTCCGCTTCTGGAGCTTCCACACACTCGGCCGCTACTTCACCTTCACCGTCCAGACAAGCGGTAGCCAGCCGGTGATAACCGACGGGCCCTACCGGTTCGTGCGGCACCCCGGCTATGCCGCCATCCTCGTCGCCGTGACCGGCATCGGGCTCTTGGTCGGAAACTGGGTGTCGCTGCTCTGCCTGGTCGTGGCGTTCGCGTCGGGTCTCGTCTACCGAATCCGGGTGGAGGAGCGAGCTTTGCTGGCGGACCTTGGTGACAACTATCGCAACTACGCCGCCACCCACAAGCGGCTCGTTCCCTTCGTGTGGTGACCGTTTACGTCGTGGCGACGACCTGACCTATGGGGCTTCGACCCGGGCAAGAGGTCGATGGCCGGCACCGTGGTTTTGTGGCTGATTGGCTGGCTCCTCGGTGAACGACTCCCGGATGGCGCGAGCGTCGCGGCTGCGACTGGTGGTCAAGCGGGCCAGCAGATCGGCGGTGGACGCACCCAAACGACGCCCGCCGGGTGGTGCCCCTTCGATGAGGTCGTTCCAGTAGAGCGCCCACGCCCCGGCGCACGCCCTGCCGAGCCCAGGGGCGGTGAGCAAGCGTCCGACGCCTGCGGTCAGGCGAGGTCGGCGCATGAGGAGCGCGGTGACCGGGGCCGTCGCGGAGAAATAAGGGCCGTACCGCCTCCCAAGCTCTTGCCGGTACCGACCCGCCGCGCCGGAGGGACCGGCGGAGAGGATGGCCTCGGCCGCGGCTTGGCCACTGGCCAGTGCCTGGGAGATGCCTTCGCCCTGGAGGGGGTTCACGAGACCGGCGGCGTCTCCGACGAGCAGCGTGCGGCCGCGGGCGGAGACGGTCCCGACGATGCCCAGCTTGAGCCATCCGCCGAGCTTCTCGTGCAATGACGACGCGGACGGCAAGGAGGCGACGTATCCATCGAGGTCCCGAGTCACCTGGGCGGCGAAGTGACGTCCACCCCGTGCCGCTGCGCCCAGACCGACGTTGCTCGTGCCCTCGACACCGGGAAACTCCCAGCCGTAACCGGGATAGCCGGACCACGCCGACGGTTCCCAGAAGATGACCCGGAGCAGGTCCGGTCCAGCGTCACCGTAAGCGCGCACGGCGAAACCCCAGAGCGCCTTCGACTCGTCGACCAGTCTGGCCACCGCCGCGACACGGCTCAGGGCACCGTCGGCGCCAATGACGACATCGGCGCGCACGTTGTGGCTGTCGTCGGCACCGCCATCGAGTTGGAAGCCCTCGAGCTCGCCATCCGTGGCGAAATGAGGAGCGGCCGCCCGGCCGGTGTAGCCGTCGGCTCCCGCATCGAGGGCGGCGTCTCGTAGCCCGGCGTCAAGGATCTTCCTCGGGATGCTGAGGGCGAATCCGGGATAGGTGGTCCCAGGCGTGGCGTGCAAGACGACGACCCGTCCCGTTGGGCCCACGACCTCCATGTCACCCAGCCGACGGCCACGAGGGAGAACCCCGAGATCGCTGAGGATGCGGACTCCACGAGGCCCGACGAGGTCGCCACAGGCCTTGTGGCGAGGGAAGGACGCCTTGTCCACAAGCGCCACGCGTGCACCGGCGCGGGCGAGGACGAGTGCAGCGATGCTTCCGGCCGGCCCGGCGCCAACGACGGCGACGTCGTATCGGGCAAGGTTCGTCACTTTCGGATCTCGGGCATCATGGTATCGGCAGCGCAGCCCAGTCCACCAGAGGAGCGGCCCGTGAGCGTCGTCGAGTCCCGCCAGCAGCCGAACCGGTTCGCCCAGGGGCTCTTTGCCGGGCTCCCGAAGCGCTACGACCGCTTGGCCGAGATTCTGTCCCTCGGTCAGAACCGCCGTTGGCGTTCGGCCATGGTCGCTGCGGTGGCTTCGGGTCCTCCGCCTGACACGGTGCTCGATGTGGCCACGGGCACGGCCGGTGTGGCCATTGCGCTTACCCGGCGTACCGGCGCCGACGTCGTCGGTATCGACCTCACCCGGCAGATGCTTCGCGCCGGCCAGGAGCGGGTCCTGGCGAGCGAGCAGGCGGGACGGATCAGCCTGGTCGCCGGCCGCGGCGAGGACCTTCCCTTTCCAGACGAGACCTTCGACGCCCTCACCTTCACCTATCTCCTTCGGTACGTGACCGACCCTGCGGCGACCATCGCCGAGCTGGCCCGGGTCATAAAGCCTGGCGGGGTCATGGCCAATCTCGAGTTCTGTGTCCCGGAGGGCCGGGTGTGGCACCCTCTCTGGATCCTCTACACCAGGGTCATCCTTCCGGCCGCCGGATACGTGAGCGGAGGTCCGGAGTGGTTCGAGGTCGGCCGGTTCCTCGGCCCATCGATCACGGAGCACTATCGGCACTATCCGCTCGAATGGCACGTGCGAGCCTGGCAGGACGCCGGGATCGAGGGCGTTGAAGCCCGGACGATGAGCCTCGGCGGGGGGGTCGTCATGTGGGGGCGCAAGGCCGGGAGAGATGCCTGACGGCGTGAAGATCGAGCGACCGGCGTGGTACGCGGCGTCCCCAGGGACCTGGCGGGACTGGATCACGGTCCTACACCTTCCCTATACATCCTGGCACCTGGCCTATGTCCTCATTGGAGCCGGTCTGGCCCCGGTCTTCGGCCTCGGGCGGCTGCTCGGCACCCTCCTCGCCTTCGCCCTCGCCGTCGGCGTCGCCGCCCACGCCCTCGACGAGCTCCGAGGTCGCCCCCTCGGCACCTCCATCTCGTCCCCAGTTCTCGTGGTCGTGGCCTGCGTCTCCCTCTCCGGCGCGGCGGCGCTCGGTGTCCTCGGTATGCGGCGAGTCGGATGGGGGCTCGGCATCCTTGTGGTGCTCGGCATCATCTTCGTCGTCGCCTACAACCTCGAGCTGTGGCATGGGAGGCTCCACAACGGCACCGTCTTCGCCCTGGCCTGGGGAGCGTTCCCGGTGCTGACCGCCTACTACGCGCAGGCAGGAACGATCCGTCTCCCCGCCGTGGCCGGTGCCGTCTTTGCATTCGGCACCTCTAGGGCGCAGAGAGTGCTGAGCACCGATGCCCGCCAGCTTCGACGGCGCGTGCAGTCGGTGGACGGTGAGCGCATCGATGTCGACGGGAACCGGCAGGCAATCTCACGGGCCACCTTGATCCGACCACTTGAACAGGCCCTCGTCGCCATGTCGTGGTCGATTGCCGCACTCGGAATCGCTCTCGTCCTGGCCCGCACCGGCCACTGAGCTCGCGTTCTACCGGCCGTACTGCGAGCACGGCGCGATCGACGCCTCGCCCCCTACGAGCCCAATAATTGCAATCCTTCGCTGGCGTGCCGCTCCACATCCGCGTACCCGTTGGCCGCGGCGATGCCCTGCGCGTTGGAGAGAAGATCCCGAGCCTTTTCCCTATCGCCGTGGCCGCTGCGTTCCATCAGCATTTCTCCCCAAAGGAGGTGCGTTCGAGCAGCGAAGAACCTTGCCCCTACCCGCTCGCTTGATTTCGCGGAGTTGGCGAAATACGAGTCCGCCTCACCGTATCGGCCGAGGATCGTGGCCAGGCCGCCAAGATGATTGCTGACCGGGCCCTCAGCTGTTGCCCCGGTCGTGGACCACTGATCAGCCCAAGGAGCGAGCCGGTCGAACAGCGGACCGGCGAATCTGGGGTCCCGGCAGGCGATGGCTGCGTCCGAGTAGGCGATCATCGCCGGCAGCCAAAGGACGTCCAAGGGAAGATCGAAGCCTGCATTCGCGAACTGCTCCAGCAGATGACGAGCGTCGTCTATGCGATCCGCCTGTGTGTGGGCGACGGCGAGGATCGAGGCGAGAAATGCCGGTGAGACGTCGGGGCTCCCGGCGCTCAGCTGCTCGATGAGTGGGATCAGGTCGCCCATGGTTCCGCGTCGGAAGTTCACCATGATGAACTGCGCGCCGTAGAACAGCGGGGCGTCGGCCAACCCGGCGTCGGTGCCGAGCTGCAGGCCATCCGTGGCCAACTCTTGTGCCCGGTCGGTATCTCCGGCGATCAGTGCTCGCGTGGTGAGCCCGAGATTGTGTGCCCATTTGAAAATAGCTTGGTCGAGTTGCTCGGCCAACGTGCCGGTGACCTCGCAGCATCGATCCATCTCGTCGATATCCCCTGCACGGGAGGCGGCGAACGAGCGCCACTGGGCCGCAGAGAAGAGGAGAACCGGGTCGCCCACCCGCTCGGCGCGAGTGAGAGCGTCAGCCGTCCATGCCAATGACTGCCCCAGCAGCGGAGGCACCATGAGCGGGACAAGGACATGGTTGAGGACACGCACGGTGAGGGCGTCGTCAGAAGAAGACTCGGTGAAGGCCACGGCCTCGTCGGCGAGGGCCTGGCGACGGTCCAGCGGTGCTCCTATGGCGAGTTCCGAGCACAAGGTGGCAAGTACCAGCGCCCGGTCGGGATGGTTGGTGGCCAGGCGGTCAAGGGCCATCTCGAGGACCTCGACCTTTTTCGTGTCGATGGTGCCGAACACGCTGAACCAGCCTCGGTCGTTGGCCAGGGCGGCGGCCACCAATCGCTGCGTGTCACCGAGGTCAGCTGCTCGGTGAGCCGCATCGAGGAGGGTGTCGCGAAAGGCCGGGTCCCCCGTTTGGCGTTGGGCGGTGCCAAGGCCGATGGCGAGGTCGACGCCCAGGGCGACATCCGACGCATGAGCCTGGGCGAAAAGGTCGAGCGCCGGAGCGTAGTACCGAAGGGCATCGGCGGGGGCCAGCGCAGCGAGGGCGGCCTCGCCGGCTTGACGGTTGTAGAGGATGGCTCTGGCGACGTCGATTGTCTGGGTGGCACACGTCCAGTGGCGGGCCAGTTCGCCGACTCGATCACCGGGCCGATCTCCGCAGAGCTCTTCCAAGACCTCGCCCACCTGGCGGTGAGCGTGTGCCCTGCGAGTGGGTCCGAGGTCCTCGTAGAGGGTGTGCTGGATGAGGGCGTGGGCGAAGTTGTAGCGACCAGGAATGTTGGCAACCTCTCGAACCAAGGCGACGGATGCTGCAGCATCGAGAGTGTCGAGAAGGTCGTCCTCCGATGTCTTCGTGACTCGGGCCAAGACATCGAGGTCGAAGTCCCGACCGATGACCGCGGCCATCGACAGCACTCGCTCGGCACTCTTTCCGAGTCGTCCGACCCGAGCCCCGATGACCTGTCGCACGCTGTCGGGCAGCGTCAAGTGCTCTAAGGAGCCGTCCGAGATCCACCGTCCACTGGCATCTTGGTAGATGGCCCGGGTCTCGGCAAGATGGCGCAGCACTTCGCTCACGAAGAACGGGTTGCCATCGGTCTCTCGGTACACGGCATGGGCCAGACCCACCCCGGCATCGTCCATCATCTGACCAGCGGCGGCCTCGAAGAACGCCACCACCCCGGTGTCGTCCAGCCCAGCGAGCTCGATGCGCGTCACCCCGTTCAGGTAGCGCAGACCGGCCAGGGTCTCAGTCAGTGGGTGTGAACGTGACAGCTCGGTGTCCCGGTAGGTCACGAGCACCAGCAACCGCATTGCCTGCTCGGAAGTCGCAAGATGACGAAGGAGGAGCAGGCTGCCCTTGTCGGCCGACTGGAGGTCGTCGAACATGATGACCAGTGGCTCAGCCTCGGACACCTGTGCGAGAAGTCCTATTACCGCGCTAAAGAGCAGATAGCGCTCGGTGTCGGGGTCGGCGCTCTGGGGTGCCGGTAGCTGTCCCAATCGTTGTCGGAGAGCGGGAACGATCTCGCCCAACTCGCCTCCATGCAATTGCACGTGCGAACGTAGGAGTTCTTCAGGCGCATGGCTGACATAGTGCTGGAGCGCTTCTACGAATGGCCCGTAAGGTGCACCAAGGTCCTCGTCGCATCGTCCCAGTAGCACAACCCCGCCTGCATCGAAGGCCGAGCGTGCCACCTCGCTGGCGAGCGTCGTCTTGCCCACGCCTGCCTCGCCGGAGACCAGGGCGATCTCACGGCCATCACCCATCGCCGCCCGCTTGAAAGCGTCGGCCAGCAAGGCTGCCTCTGTGTCCCGTCCGATGACGCCGGTGGCCGGCCTCACCTCGAGGCGGGCCGGTAATGGCACGACGGTTGTCGCCGAGGCGATATCGCCGAGTGGTTCCCAGTCGACCTCATCCGTCTCGACGGCTTTGGGCAGACCTTTGAGCTCGAGTTCTCCGACCGCCGAGAAAGCATGAGGGCTGCGCCGACCACCCATCGCCCTCACGAGATCCGTGACGAGGATTTGCCCGTCACTCGACCGGGCGCAGAGCCTGGCCGCCTCGATCACTGGTTCGCCGAAGTAGTCGTCACCCTCTCTTGTCACTTCGCCGGCACTGAGACCCACACGCAAGCCCAATGGGTGCTGCGCACTTCGGTTGTCACGGTCCACGGCTTGTTGCATCGCCACGGCGCACGATACGGCCGCCGAAGCCGTGGGGAACACGACCATGAGCCCGTCACCCAAGGACTTGACCTCGGTGCCACCGGCTTCGGCGATGGCCTGGCGAAGGGCGGAGAAGTGGCCCCGGCGAACCTCGTCGCCTTCCTGAGGTGTCAGGGACGAGGCCAGTTCGGTCGAGCCCACTAGGTCGGTGAAGAGCACCGTGACGTTCTCGGTGGTCACCGCTCCCCCTTCGTCCGCCTTCTCACGCCAAGGCTAGACGAGCGGAGATAATTTCAACACACCGTTCTCCGTGCCGACAGCGATGAGTTGTGGAGGTCGGAACCGTCAGTCCAGAGAGCGAACCGACCGGGTCGACTCAGAGTGGGTGTGGGTGGCAAGGAAGGAGAGACCGGTGAGCAAGGTCATCGCGGGGATCACGGTGTCGGTGGACGGCTACGTCACCGGGCCGAACGACGGCCCTGGCTGCGGTCTCGGCGTCGGTGGTGAGCGCCTCCACTACTGGGTGTTCGGTGGCCCCTGGAGCTACGACTCGCCGGGGCGGGGGGAGCCGACCGGCGTCGACAAGGCGTGGCTCGACGAGACCATGGCCGGGAACGGGGCCGTCATCGGTGGCCGGGGCACCTACGAGGCGGCCGGGCACTGGGGCGACACCAATCCGTTCGGGATACCGTTCTTCGTGGTGACCCATCGGCCCGAGGAGCAGCCACCGGGTGACGACTTCGTCTTCGTGGGAAGCCTTCCCGAGGCCGTCGACCGGTCCACGGCGGCGGCCGGGCGGAAGGACGTCCACATCATGGGCGGCGCCGACATCATCCGCCAGGCTCTCGGCGACGGGCTCGTCGATGAGCTGACGATCATCGTCGCCCCGGTCGTCCTCGGCAGTGGAAAGCGGCTGTTCGACGGGTTCACCCAGTCGCTCGAGCTCGAGCATCGAGGCGTTCGTCAGTCGCCATTTGCCACCTTCATCGACTACCGAGTCACTCGGTAGTCACGCCGTCGCCCCGTCGCCCCGTCGCCCCTTCGCCCTTCGCCCACGTACGCTGACACGGTGACGGTGATCGAGCGTCATCCACTCAACGAGGACTTCGCCTGGTCCGCCTGTGCCCCTCCCTTCCGGTGGATCTCGGAGGATCGAGCATCCGAGTTCGACGAACGGGGCTATTTCGTCCTACCCGATGCGCTGGACCCGGCGACCGTGTCCGAACTCTTGGAAGAGATCGATCCCATCGAGGCGGAATTCGAGTCCCGACTGCGCGAGATGGAAGGAAAGAGGGCGTTCATCGCTCGGGCCGACGAGATCACTTTCTCGATCCACCTGGTCAGCCGCTCGAGCCGGCTGCGGCGGTTCGTGGCCGGCTCTCCGCTGGTCGAGATCTGCGCCGACCTCATAGGACCAGACGTCCGCTTGTACTGGGACCAGGCCGTCTACAAGAAGCCCGACACCGTGGCCTCGTTTCCCTGGCACCAAGACAACGGCTATGCCTTCCTCGAGCCACAGCAGTATCTGACCTGCTGGATTGCCTTGACCGATGCCACCGAGGAGAACGGGTGCCCATGGGTGGTGCCGGGGGTCCACAAGATGGGAACGCTGGCCCATCGTGTCTCTGAGACCGGCCTCGTGTGCTTCGATGGTCCGGATGGTGCCGTTCCCGCGCCCGTCGACGCCGGGGGGATGGTGGTGTTCTCCTCGCTCACCCCGCACTGCACGGGGCCGAACCGGACCAGCGATGTCCGTAAGGCCTACATCGTCCAATACGCGCCGTTCGGGGCCGCCGTCATCGCCTGGGATACGGCGGGCGAGCGACAGCGGATTCCCGCCGATGCTCCTGACCGCCAGTTCGTCGTCCTCGACGAGGGTCAGCCGGTGTCCCTAGGGACTCGATGAGCGACTACGACGCCATCGTCATCGGCGCAGGCCACAACGGGTTGACGGCGGCGGCCGTCATGGCCCGGGGCGGAATGCGGGTCCTCTGCCTCGAGAAGAACCACTTCATCGGCGGAATGGCGTCCACCGTCGAGCTGATCCGGGGCTACCGCTTCGAGCTGGCCGGGTCCGTCCAGTTCCCCATCCCCAACGAGATCTTCGAGGACCTGGGGTTCGGGGCATGCCCCATCTACGAGCCCGAGGTGCAGTCGGTCAGCATCGGAGAAGACGGCCGACCGCCGATCTTCCTCTATTCGGACACCGATCGACTCCTCGAGCACCTGGGCGAGTCACTCGGGGTGGATGCCCTCTTCGGGATGGCCGAGGTGGCGGCGTGGGCCGACGCGCCGGCACGAGCCATCGGACGCTTCGACGTGCGCAAGCCGCCGAAGTCCTTGGATGAGATGTGGGCCGTGGCCGCCAACGAGAAGGAGCGTGAGGCGATCCGCATGGCGCTCTTCGGCAGCATCATGGACGTCGTCGATCGCTATCTCCCCGACAAGGAGCGCCATGCCCCGGTGCGGAGCATGTTGAGCTTCCTCGCCGTCAACTCGACCTACCGGGGCCCGTACACGCCGGGGAGCGCACTGTGCGTGGCTTTCGCCCTGGCGTCACCAGGGGACGCCACCATGTCGAAGGTGGAGGGGGGCATCGGCACGATCTCCGAGCACGTCCGACGCATTTTCGAGGAGCACGGGGGCCAGCTCCGTCGTCATGTCAAGGTCGAGTCGATCGAGGTGGAGGGCAGCGGTGTCCGTGGCGTACGCCTGGCCGACGGAGAGGTGGCCACCGCCCCTGTCGTCGTCTCCAATCTGGACCCCACCGCCACGTTCTCCCAGCTCGTGAACTCCGAGCACCTGCCCGAGGCGTTCCGCGACCGCGTGGGGGCGATCGATCATCGGGCCGCCTACTTCCAAGTGCATTTTGCGCTCAATGGGCTACCTGAGTATGTGAGCCCGTACGAGAGCATCGGCAAAGGTGAGCAGTCGGCCAACGTGACCTTTTTCGGGACGGCGGAGCAGATGCAACGCGACTACGAGGACTGCGTCCGTGGGCGAGTGCCCGATTCACCCTCCTTCAACTTGCACATCTCGACGCTGCACGACCCAAGCCTGGCTCCGCCGGGCAAACATGCGGCCAGCAGTTTCGCCTTCTACTTCCCGATCGGCGCCGACCGAAAGGAGCAGGCTCGACTTCGCGACGAGATGGCGGGACGCATGGTGGAGCGGATCGCCAAGGCGGCGCCCAACTTCCCCGATCTGATCGACCGCCAACTGAATTATCCCGCGTACACCTACGAGCTGATGTTCGGATGCACGGGCGGCGACTTCACCCACGGGCTCCTACAGCCCGAGTTCATGGGGCCGTTCCGACCGGGGCCGAGAGGTTGGCCCGACAACCCGATCCCGATCGATGGGCTGTACCTGTGCGGCGCAGGCTGCCACGGTGGGCCGGGTGTGACATTCATCCCCGGCTACAACTGCGGCTATGCCGTGTTGGACGACGCCGCTACTCGGTTGTAGCGGAGCTGTCGCTCGATGAACGCCAAGAACATGGCGACGGCGAAGGCCAGGCTGGTGAAGAGGCTCATGACGAAGAAGATCCAGGCGACGCGCAAGCCCCGTCTCCGACCGTCGATAATCGTCCACAGCGGCAGAAGGACCACGTTCACGATGATGTAGTCCTGGGCGGCTGAGTCGGCGGCCCAGTTGGTGAACAGCATCTTCGTGTAGTTGACGTAGTTGGCACGGTGGCCGTACTGGTGGGTGTAGCGAACGTTGAAGTACCAACCGAGGACCACCGCGCAGATGGCGATGAGGTAGTAGAGGCCTTCAAGCGCCGAGACGCGGCCGGCGGCGGTTCCGGTGAAGAGGTGCCGGTTGCCGACGAAGGCAACCGCAGTGGCGGCGATCCCGAGGACCCCGAAGACGAACAGCGAAAGAGTCATCGCCCTCCATGCCGTGTTGCCCGTAGCAGGGCATCAGCGCCACCCTAAGCATGGGGTCTGCGGATGAGGCGGATCGTCGTCTCAGCCGCCCCGGCGGCGGTGGGGGCGGGTGCCATCGACCGGCTCAGCAGCCCGAAGACGCAGCCTCCGCGACGTGCGTCGGTCAGGGGATCGTTGTCATGTGCCGGTCCTAAACCAACCGCCGGTCGCTGGCCCACCGTGCCAGCTCGTGCCGGGTCGACAGCTGCAGCTTTCGGAGCACCGACGAGACGTGTGACTCCACGGTCTTGACCGAGATAACGAGGTCGCGGGCCACTTCCTTGTACGTGTAACCGCGGGCGATGAGCCGTAGGACCTCGCGTTCACGCGGGGAGAGCTGGTCGAGCTCGGGATCGAGGCCGGCCGCAGCCGTGGCTTCCCCGCCATCAGCGGCGAAGGCGTCGAGCACGAAGCCGGCCAGGCGGGGGGAGAAGACGACGTCTCCGGCGGCCACGGTGTACACGGCCCGCAGCAGCTCCTCTCCGGAGATGGTCTTGGTCACATATCCGCGGGCGCCGGCCCGGATCACCGCGATCACGTCCTCGGGTGCATCCGACACCGACAGTGCGAGAAACCGCACCTCCGGATGGAGGGGGGCGACACCGGAGATCACGGCCTGTCCTCCTCCCCCGGGGAGGTGGACGTCGAGGAGGACCACGTCGGGGACCCGCTCATTGATCATCTCGACGGCCGCCTCCACCTCGTCGGCCTCGCCCGCGAACGTGACGGCATCCCCCAGCTCGGCTCGAACCCCGGCCCGGACGAGGGCATGGTCGTCCACCATGAAGACGCGGGGTCGGCTAACGGCTGGCATCGTGGTTCAGGCCGACGCAGGGGCCCGGGATATGGACAGTTCGACTTCGGTCCCACGTCCTGGAGCCGATCGGATAGCCGACGAACCGCCCAAGCGGGCCATGCGGGCGCGGATCGACTGGGCGATGCCCTGACGGTCGGACGAGACGGCCTCCGGATCGAAGCCACATCCCCGGTCGCGCACGTACACCGTCACCTTGTCGCCCTCCATCTCGGCATAGAGGGAGACCTCGGTGGCGCCGGACCACTTGGCCGCGTTCACCGTCGCTTCGCGGGCGGCGTCGAGCAGCCCCCGGAGCCGGTCGTCGAGGCCACAGTCGCCGACGACCACCGTCTGGACCTCGATACCGGCCTTGGCCTCGACCCCCGACTGGATGACGGCGACGCCCTCGGCCAAGGTGCTCGCCTCGTCACCGATGGTCCCCGGCGACCTGCCCTCGAATAGCCACGAGCGCAGCTCCCGTTCCTGCGCCCGTGCCAGTCGGATGACGTTCTGAGGATCCCCCGCCGACCGTTGGATGAGCGCCAACGTCTGGAGCACGGAGTCGTGCACGTGGGCGGCCATCTCAGCTCGCTCCTCGGCCATGGCCCGGGCCTGCCGCTCCGCCATGAGATCGCGCAGGAGGCTGAGCCACCACGGACCGAACACGACCACCAGTGCCGCGATGACGACCAACGCGCCGATGACGGGCCACAGGTCCCCACGCTTCGAGTGACCGAAGATGAGGATGGAGAGCCCACCGGCCGTCAGCACCAGCCCGAGCCCGACCCGAGCAATGGTCGTCCAGCGTCGCCGATGCCTGCCGGTGTGCAGGATTGGCAAGAGCTCCTCGTTGATCCATGTCCGCTCGGTCTCGCTGGCGTTCCGTCGAATGAGGATGAAGGCACCGACGGCTGCCAGCAGTGGCCAACCGAGTGTTCCGGCGAAGCCGACGTGCAGTGAGGTCGTCACCAGTTGCACGACGATCACGACCGGGACGATGGCGATGACGAGTCGCAGCCCGCGCTTGTCCTCGAAGGAACGGGAGAGGATGTTGGTGCTCTCGCCATCCAGAGGGAGGACGAGCCAGGCGAGCGCATAGGCGAAGATGCCCACGCCGCTGCCCAGGGCCAGGAGTACGAAGGCGACCCGGACCAGGGTCACGTCGATGCCGGTGGCCCGGGAGAGGCCTCCACACACTCCGGCCACGACGCGGGTATCCGAGCTGCGCCGGAGGGGGCCGCGCAGTCGCCGGCGGTGCCGGTGGAGGCCGTATCGGTGTGACCCCCAGGTGGCGGGCCCCCACGGCGGGCCCTCCCAGCGGCTGTCGTCCGGTGACCTGCCCGGGTTGGCCGACTGGCACGGCGGGGGGACGGGCGCGGGGCCGACGTCAGCGGGGGCGGAGAGGTTCCATTCGGGGATACCCGATGATCGCGCAGGGGGAGGGCCCGGGCATCAGGGAGAACCCTGACCGAACGAAGCTCCCCTCAGGGTGCGATCCGGGTCATGCCCGATGTTCTCGTCGGCGCTGACGCTTCACGCTGGTGATATGGAACCCGATAGCTCCACGAGCACCGAACGCGATCCCACCGACAACCAATGGCAGCCCACCCCTGGACCTGTCGCCCCACCGACGCCGGACGAGCGGCTCCACCGCTCTCGCCAGGGCCGGATGCTGGCCGGTGTGGCCGCCGGGCTGGCCGACTACCTGGGCGTCGATCCGACATTGGTGCGGCTCGGCTTCGTCGCCCTTGCCTTCATGGGAGGCCTGGCCGTCCCCCTCTACCTCGCCGGGTGGCTCGTGATCCCCGACGAAGACGGGGGCCCGACCGTGGCCGAAGAGCTGCTTGCCCGTGAGCGGGCTCGCTGAGTCGCCCGCTACCCGTCGCCCCCATCCGAGAGGAGAACGCATGCGCTACCGATGGGATCCCATGTACCCGAGCAGTGGACGCCGGTCGGCTTCGTACGCCGACTCGCACCTCCGGGCCTCGGACGCCGAGCGGAACGACGTGGCCGAGCGACTCTCGCGCCATTTCACCGACGGCCGTCTCGACCAGCCCGAGTTCAAGGCCCGGCTCGACCGGGCCATGGGGGCGACCACTCGCGGCGATCTCGAGGGCCTGTTCGACGACCTGCCCCCCTTGGCCACCGAGGCCCCCCTACGTCCGCGGCGTCGGCGGATCGTTCCCGTGCTACTCGTCGTGTTGTTCGTGGCCGTGGCTGCGACGGTGACCTTCCCGCTGGTCCACGTCCCCTGGCTGTTACTGGTCGTCATCGGCGTGGTGGTCTGGCATCGGACAGTCCGGCACAGATCCCGAACGTGAGCGCGGCGCCCTGCCCTGCACGCCGGTCACCGGGCAGGTGCAGCGCCGGCTGCTGATCGAGCAGCTGATCGGCAACGGATCCGAAGCCCGCCGGCCGTCCGTCTCCGGGGGAAGGGCTCACCGATCGACGTCACCACCTGAGTGACCACCGCTGACCGAGAGTGCCCGAGTTGGTCGGATCACCCACCGTCTTGATCATCTGCAGCGCCGGGTTGTCGGGGCCCCACAGGTTCGGGAGCTCCTGAAGCGGCCGAAATCCGTAGGCGAAGTAGAAGGCCCGCGTCTTCTCGTAACCCTCGTCCGGCTTGCGGGGGCTCAGGGTCTTGACCTGAAGGAACTCGATGCCGGCATGAGCCAGCGCCGCCTCGGCGTGAGCGAGCATCGAACGACCGATGCCTCGACGATGGAGGTCGGGCACGACGGCCATGACCTCGACCTCGGCGGCGTAGGGTCCGTGGATGGCCAGCACGAGAATGCCGACATCCTCGTCGGCCACCGAGGCGACGACGGCCGGTGACCGGTCGGCCGCCTCCACGTACTCCCGGACTGACTCCGGCACCCCGAACCACGAGGGCAGTGTGGCGAGGATCCTCTCGCAGATAGGTCCGGAACCGCTCAGCACATCCCGGAGTTCGGCGCCCTGTGCGGCAGATCCCAATAGAGCCATCGCTTCGTCCAGCGTATGACAGGTTGAGAGCGGCCAGCCATCGTCGGATGCTGCAGTCGGCGGGCAACAAGTGGATGCAGAACAATGTCCTTCGGTCTCAGGACTTCGTTGTGGATCAGGCTCCTGACAGGAGCAGCGTGGAAGGGAGCTCGTGGTGACCGGCATCGGCGATCCGGGGGGTCCAGCTGACATCGTCCGTACCGGCCATCGCCGTGGTCGGACAGGTCGGCCTTCCCATGGGCCAGTTCCTCGTGCCGGCGTGAAGAGGTCGGCTGTGCCAGTCGGAGCCGGCTGATGGCGCTCTCCGCCATCGACCTCGTCCTCTGCTCGGGGACCCTTCCGCGTCGTACGACGTTTGACGAGCGCCTGGCCGCCGCCTCGGCCGCCGGCTTCTCGGCCATCTCGCTCTGGGGCCGCGACTACCAGGCGGCCAGGGACGGCGGGCTCTCGGATGCCGACCTGCGGAGCATGCTGGCCGATCACGGTCTGGTGGTGGGAGAGGTGGACCCGGCGTGGTGGTGGTTGCCGGGAGCGGCCGAGGTCCACATCCCGCCCGAGGTCGACTCCATGGACGTCTTCCGGTTCGGCGAACCGGAGATCTTCGCCCTGGCCGACGCCGTCGGGGCGCGCTCCCTCAACGCCGTCGACGTCTTCGGGGGGAACTGGAGCGCCGACCAGGCGGCCGAAGCCTTCGCCGGACTCTGCGGGCGGGCGGCTGAGCACGGCCTGCTCGTCCACATCGAATGGTTGCCGTGGTCGCGGATCCCTGACCTCGGTTCCGCCCTCGAGGTCGTGCAGGCGGCGGGGGCCGAAAACGGTGGGATCAACGTGGATGCCTGGCACTTCGTCCGGTCCGGAACCACCATCGACGAGCTGCGGAAGGTTCCCGGCGAGCTGGTCCTCGGTGTGCAGCTCGACGACGGTCCGGCTGCTGCCGAAGCCGACCTCATGCACGCCACCCTGCACGACCGGGCTCTGCCCGGAGAGGGTGAGTTCGATCTGGTGGCGCTGTTGCAGGCGTTGCGGGACATCGGCGCCACCGCCCCCATCGGGGTAGAGGTCTTCTCCGACGCCCTCCATGGCGCAGGGCCGTCCGAGGCAGCGCAGCGGGCGGCTTCGGCCACGAGACGCGTCATCCGGCAAGCCACGTGAGCTCCGGTGTCGTCGTCGTCGGGACCGGCTTCGGCTGCGTGACCCACGTGCGTGCGCTCCGCGCCGCCGGCTTCGAGGTCCGAGCCCTCGTGGGGCGGGATCCGCATAAGACGGCGGAGCGGGCCAAGCTCTTCGACATCCCTCTGGGCCTGGCCTCGGTGGACGAGGCCCTTGCGGTGGAGGGCGTCGACGCGGTGACAATCGCCACCCCGCCCCACACCCATGCCGAGATCACGTTGGCCGCCATCGGGGCCGGCAAGCACGTGATCTGCGAGAAGCCGTTCGCACGTGATGCGAAGGAGGCCCGGGTCATGCTCGAGGCGGCCGAAGCGGCCGGCATCGTGCACCTGTTGGGCTGTGAATTCCGCTGGGACCCTGGCCAAGCGCTGTTGGCCCGGACGGTGCGTGACGGCAGCATCGGCGAGCCCCGGCTGGCCACCTTTCTCCTCCACGTCCCACTCCTCGCCGACAGCTCGGCCGAAGTGCCGGCCTGGTGGTCCGACCCGTCCGAAGGCGGCGGCTGGTTGGGCGCGCACGGATCGCAAGTCATCGATCAGATCCGCGTGACCTTGGGCGAGTTCGCGTCGGTGAGCGTCTCGCTGCCGCGCGTGTCCGGCCGCCCCGACCTTTTGGCCGAGGACGGCTTCGTCGTGCACTTCACCATGCAATCGGGCGCGGTCGGCACCCTGCAGAGCACATCGGGGGACTGGGGCCCCCCGATGATGGTGACCCGCCTGTCCGGGACGCGCGGCGCTGCCTGGGTGGAGGGAGCCGGCGCCGAGGTGAAGGTGTCCGATCGGGACGGGATCCGGACGGTCCCCATTCCCGACGACCTAAAGTTCGACGCAATACCCCCGCCATTGCCGCAGGGGATCGTGACCACCATGTACGAACGCATGATCAGTCACGGGATGGACTTCGGGCCGTACACACGCCTCGCCGAGGTGCTGCGTGATCGCATGCTGGGAAAGGAGGTCCCCCCGGAACCACGGGCGGCCACCTTCGTCGACGGCGTCGCCCAGATGATGGTCCTCGACGCGGCTCGCCGCTCGGCCCGCCAGGGCACGACCGTCGAGGTCGAGAGCCCTTAGCCAGCCTCGTCGGGCGCCCACCGGCCCCGGAGGTCCTCGAGCCAACCGGGCAGTTCGATGGAAGGGTCCGGGAGCGCCTCGGCGCCATGAAGCCGCAGCATCTCTTCGAAGGAGCCCGGGTCGTCACCCCAGCCACGCGGGTCGCCCATCATGACCTCGAAGAGGACGGCGCCCCCGGGCCCGGCGACGAAGGGGCCGAAAGCCGCACCCATGGGGAGCTCGATGTGTGTCCCCGCCGGGCAGGGTCGATCGCCGCAGCGGATCTCCCCCTCGAGCACCATGAGCACGTGCGGGCTCAGGTGCCCGTGACGGCGCTGGATGACGCCTGGGTCCCACTTGGCGTAGAGGGACAGGTAGAGCGGATCGGGCGAGAATGCCAACCACTTCTCCCACACGGACGCCACCGTGCCGTCGGCCCGGCGGATGGCGCGTACCTGCTGCCACGGGACGTCGGCATCGCTCAGGTGACGGAAGATCGGCTCGAACCCCGGGACCCTCGGGCTGTCGGCGCCGTCTGCCACGGGGACCTCCACGCTCGGTGTGGGGACGGGGGAGGTTCGGTGCGGGGCGGCCCGGTCGAAACGGCCAGGGCCCTACGGCCGTCCGGTTACGCCCAAGGTGCCGGTCCCCGCCGGCACCGGCACCCCGCCATTATGGGCCACACCGCCGCTGGTGTCACATTAAATTCCCCGATTGTTCACACAGGTGCCCGACGGTGGCCGGGGCTGCCACCCGTCGCCTGGGTCATGACGGCGGCCGGGCAATCCGACGGGACGGGCGCTGTTGCGACGCCGTCCCGTGGGCCAGCTCGACGGGCGTTTCCTCTGAGGATTGGTCTCGGGGCGTCGATTCCCGGACGCCGGTCTGGCGGCGGTCTACGGCGCCGCGCAGGTGGAGGAGTACGCGCAGTCGTTGAAGGACTGCCCGTTGGCGGCGATGGCCGAGGGAGTGGCCTCGTCGACGCCACCACTGGGCGACAGGACGATCTCGGTGGGATCACCCTCGGCCATGGTGTTGGTCTGCCCACCGGCGGTGTAGGTCGAAGTGGGCCCGAAGTGAACAGTGCCCACATCGGCCAGGGTCGTCTGCGCCTCCACCGTCGGCGCCTCGAGGATCCACTCGGCCGACGACTCGGACGACGTGTACTTGACCGTCTTCGACCATGTCCATCCTTCGGTCGGGTCGGCCAGGTCGATCGTCCAATGGTTGGCGGAGACCTCGGCAATGCTCACGCTCACGTCGTCGCCCGGCTCGACCGGACAACTGTTCTTGCCCTTGCACTTCGTGAGTGCTGTCTCCGACTTGGGCAGCAACTCGTACCAGGCTCCGTATTGGTTCCCGCTGACCCCGTTGTTCGGGGTCGAGTTTTCGGACACGCCGGCCTGGATGAGGTCGGAAGTGCTGTACCCGCCGATGCCGGCCCACGTGGCGGCAAAGCCCGGTGGCGCGGCGGCCGCCGTCGGCACCACGAAGGTCGATGTGACCGCGGTGATGCCGTCGGTTGCGGGCGTGACCGCGTATCCGGACCAGTTCAGGCTGTCGACGGTGCCGCCATGGACGGGCAGGACCTCGTCCGAGTGGTCTTGACCAGGGCTTGCCCGTCGCCGTGACCGGCCTGAGCCCGAGCGCCGGCGTGAGCCGACGGCGCGAACCCGGTGATCACGAAGGACCCGGCGGCGACGGCCAGGCCGGCGACGATGAGTCGCTGACGCATGAAAACCCCATTTCCGGCGTCGACCGGGCCCTGACCAGGCCCGAGGCGGTTTGGCGGCTCGATCTGTACCCACTCAGATGGGAGCCAATCGGACGGGGGGATCGGCCGTGCCCGGGTTTCCACGGACCCCCGGCCTCTCAGCGCCATGGCCGGAGCCGGGGTGTGGGGTGTCGGGTGGGAGGGTGCGGGCCGTCAGCGAATGTTGGCGGCTGCCGCGATGATCAGGCCGAGCACGAGCAAGGCCCCGGCCCGACGGGTGTGGAGGAAGGCGATGCCGGCGAACCACAGCGGCCAGATGGGCCAGCGCTCAGGCGGGGCGTCGGGTTTCACTTGGCTGAACGGCCGCCAGACCTTGACCAGGGTGGGCACTGCCAACAGGGCGACGAGTGACGGCCACGGCAGGGCCCGGACGGCCACGCACAGGATCACGAGCGCATAGAAGGCCACCATCATTGCTTTCGTGACCTGTCGCGAACGGGCCTCGCCCAAGCGAACGGGCAGGGTACGGATGCCGAGCGGCTCGTCGTAGGTCGCCTTGTCGATGTGCTTCCCCATGAGCACGGCCGTGCACAGGAGTCCATAGGGAATCGAGGCCAGCGCCACCTCCCACGTGACGTTCCCCACGGCCGCGAAGTAGGTGCCGCACACCATGAGGGGACCCCACACGATGAACACGTCCGGCTCGCCCAGCCCTCGCTTCTTGAGCCGCAGTGGGGGGGCGGTGTAGGCGAAGCTCAAGAGGAAGCCGCCGAGGCCGAAGGCCAAGATGGGCCAGCCCCGGAAGAGGGTGAGGACGATGAGGATGCCGAGGTCGACCAGGTTGACGGCCAGCGAGGCGGCGGCCAGACGACGAGTCGAGATCATGCCGGACAGCACCGGGTGGGGGGCATAGAGGGCGCGCGGGTAGTCGGCCGTGTCCGCCCCCACCTCGGCGTCGAAGAGGTCGTTCATCAGGTTGTTGGAAACGTGGGCGAAGGTGATGCCGACGATGGCCAGCACGAGGAGCCAGGTGTCGAAGCCCGGCCGTCGAACGGCCAGCAGCGCGGCGATCGCTCCCGCCGTCAGGGTCATCGGCAGCACCGCGGCCCTCGTGAGGACGAGCCACCGCGAGACGAAGTCGAGGGAGCGACCCTCGGGCGGGTTGGTCGTGCGCAGGACCTCGGCCCACGCCGCCAGACGACCCTGGTCCCCCCGAGTTCCGGTCGTCGCCATCGTCACGACTCTACCCATGATGGACGCCATCCACGGGCCGGTAACCGCAGGTCAACTGGACCACGACGCACCCGCCGTGTGGGTCCCCAGAGGCGGCCGACGGCGAGCCGGGCCGTCGTACGATGGGCCATGGTCGTCCACCTCACCGATGATGTCGGCGAGTTCGCCACCATTGCCGAGCCCTTCCTCCGGTCGGAGCCGTTCACGGCCAATGTCATCGCCGTCGAGGTCGACGGCGTGATGAGCGGGCAACGGTCCCTCCACCCAGGATCACGGTGGATCCTCATCGAGGAGCGGGGCCAGCTGGTGGGCGTCGCCATGCACACACCACCGTTCAACCTCTTCCTCCCGAAGCTGGGGGTCGGGGTGCCTGAAGCCGTGGCTGGCGCGCTGTGGAGCGGCGGTCACCGGTTCCCGGGGGTGAGCGGTGAGGCCGTCACCGTGCAGCGCTTCGTCGGGGCCTGGGGGGCCCTCGGCGGAGCGGGCTCGTGCGTCCGGGTCCGGACCAGGATGTACGTGCTCGGGACTCTGCGGCCGCCGGAAGGGATGGCGGGCCACGGACGACAGGCCGTAGGAGCTGACGCTGACCTCCTCATCGGTTGGCTGCACGCCTTCTTCGCCGAGACCGACAACGTCTCCCACGACGCCGACATCGACGGGGTGGCCGGCCGACGGTTGGCCGACGGTCAGTTCTGGCTGTGGGAGGACGGAGGCGAACCGGTGTCGGTCGCCGGGGTGCACCCGCCCGCCGCCGGCGTGGCCCGGGTGGGGCCGGTCTACACCCCGGGACAACGGCGAGGACGGGGCTACGGATCGGCGGTTGCGGCCCTCGCCAGCGGAGCCGGCATGGATCGCGGTGCCGCTCACGTCGTGCTCTACACCGACCTGTCCAATCCCACGTCGAACGCCATCTACCAGGCCATCGGGTATATGCCGGACCACGATGCCGAGGAGCGGGATCTCCTCGCCGGCTGAGGTCGACCCCTTGACCTCAACTGCAGTTGAGCTCTTAAGGTTGGACGCAGACCCGATGGCCGAGAGGCGCAGCACAGAGAGGTGAGAGAGGCATGGCAGCAGAGCGAGCGAGGATCGGGACCGTCGAGGAGCTGCAGAAGAGAGGCTGTCTGCCGGGAAAGGTCGGCTCCCAGCCGGTGTGCGTCTTCTATTCCGACGGACAGGCCTACGCCGTCGACGACCGGTGCCCGCACATGGGCTTCCCGCTGCACCGGGGCACGGTCGAGAACGGGCTCTTGACGTGTCACTGGCACCATGCCCGCTTCGACCTGGCATCCGGTGGGACCCTCGACCCCTTCGCCGACGACGTACGGGCCCACGACGTCGAGATCGACGGTGACGACGTGATCGTGGTCCTTCGTCCGGTCACCGACGCCGCCGCCCACCATCTCCGCAGGCTCGAGGAAGGCTTGGAGCAGGGCCTGACGTTGGTCACGGCCAAGGCCGTGCTCGGTCTCATCGAGGTGCTGGGTCCGGGCGAGGGTGCGACCGCCGCCCTGCGGGCCGGCGTGGCCTTCGGGATTGCCAATCGGGCAGCAGGTTGGGGGGCAGGTCTGACGGTCCTCACCGCCATGGCCAATGTCCTGCCGTCCCTCGATCCGGACGACCTTGGCCTGGCCCTCGTGCACGGCCTCGCCTTCGTCTCCGGCGACACCCGGGGTCGGCCGCCACGCTTCCCCCTCACCCCTCTCGACCGTCCCATGCCGGCCGAACGAGTGGCGACCTGGTACCGCCGCTTCGTCGACACCCGGAACGGCGACGCCGCCGAGCGCGTGCTGGCCACGGCTGTCGCTTCGGGGATGGACCGGTCCGACGTCGCCGACCTCATGGCGGCCGCCGTCACCGACCATCTCTTCGTGGACGGCGGCCACACCATCGACTTCACCAACAAGGCCTTCGAAGCGTTGGACCATCTCGGGTGGGACCAGGCCGAGTCGGTGCTCACGTCCCTGGCCCACCAGACCGCCGGCGCGTCCCGGTCGGAGGAGTCCGGGGAGTGGCGCCATCCCTTCGACCTGCCCCGGCTGCTCGCCAAGGTTCAGGCTCAACCGAGCGGCCCGGAGGGAGCGACCGAGCGGTCCTTCGACGGTGACGAGGACGTGGCCGCCCTGGCGTGGTCGATGTTGGGCGAGGAGCCGGCCGACGTGCTCTCCGCGTTGGACGAGGCCGCAGGCCGCGGGGCCAGCACCGAAGAGATGGCCCGAGCCGTCGCCTACGCTGCCGCCCTTCGCCTCGTCCGCTTCCATACGCAGAACGACCACGGGGACTGGGACGTCGTCCACCACGGGTTCACATCGGCCAACGCCGTCCATCAGATGGCCCTCCGGGCTCCTACACCCGAGCTTCGTCGCGGCGTGTACCAGGGGGCCATGCGCGTCTACCTCGACCGTTTCCTCAACGTGCCGGCGGCCCGTCTTCCATCCCAGCGGTCCCCGTCAGCAGGGCCTCCCGACCTGGCGGACCTCCAGGTTTGCTGGGATCAGGAGGGCCTGGTGGACGATGCCGGGTCGATCGTGTTCGAGTGGCTGCGTGCCGGCGGCGAGCGTGCTGGCGTGTGGGCCGCCCTGGGCTCGGCGCTGCTCACCGAAGATGCCGAGTTCCATTGGTTCCAGACCTACGAGGCCGCCGTCCGCCAGTCCGCCGCCTGGCCCGAGGGATCGGAGGAGTCGGCCCTGATCCTTGTCGGCGCGGCTCGCTTCTTGGCTGCCCACACGCCGACCCGTCGGGAGCTGTCCCAGGTCGTGCGCATCGCCCGCCGCCTCCGACGGGGAGAAGCACTCTACGAAGAGGTCTGACCAGTCAGAAGCCCGGGGATCAGGAGAACTGCAGATCCGGCTTGTGGTAGGGCTCCATGTCCATCCCCGGATAGCGAGCGGCCACGTCGGCCAGCGTCTGCTCGTTCCAGTAGGCGTCGCCGGGTCGGGGGAAGCCGAAGAGGTCACGCTCGCGCACGCTGCAGCGCGGCATGAGCTTGGCCCAGCGTTGCGGCGATTGCTTGGGCCACGCCATCTTCCCGCCCCAGGTCGTTCCCCGAACCTGGTAGTCGGCCAGCAAGGAGAAGCGCGACCGGCTTGCACCGGTGAAGTCCGATCCCCGGTGCAAGATGTCGGTCCGGTACATGAAGAGGCTTCCTGCGGGCCCGACCGCCTCGAACTCGACGTCGGCGAGCGCGCCGAGCTCGAGGTAGAGCGGGGTGTAGGGGACGTCCTTCCCGTTGTCGTACGGGACGATGTGGGTCGGCCCGTCCTCTCCGGTCACGTCGGACAGGAAGATGAACGAGGTGATCTGCTGGTAGTGGGCCTCTGGCCGCGGCACGACCAAGCTGTGGCTGCCGTAATCGCGGTGGAGCGGTTGGGTGTAGTCGATGGCTCCTGCGTACTTGGCCCAGAGCTCGACCTTGTAGAGGTGGAGCTGGTGGGTCCCGAGATACCGCTCGGCGGCGTCGACGAGATCAGGGTGAAAGGCGAGACGGTTGAGGTCCCACGAGCGGTAGGGGAACTCCTCCACCCCGGCGAACTGGCTCCTGGCGTAGTCGGCATAGCTCGCCGTGTCGGCGAAGTAGTCCTCGGGGGTGGGGAAGTGGAGCTGGAGCGCTTGCTGCGCGGCGATCAACTCCTCGGGAGCGAGGAACCCCTCGACGAGGGTGAACCCGCGCTCGCGCACTTCTGCCAGCGCAACCTCCGACACACGCACCGCGTCGACACTAGGCGAGCGCCTCAGGAGCAAGCGCCTCTGGAGTTGATGGCCTCAGGGGGCGAGCGCCCGACGCGCCTACGCTCGCCGTCATGCGCGCTGTCCAGTTCGACATGGCCGATCGGGCGTTCCCGGTGTCCCTCGTGGATCTGCCCGAGCCGGAGTTGCCGGGCAGGGATTGGGCCCGGGTGGCGGTCACGACCGGCGGGATCTGTGGCAGCGACCTCCATCTGTTCTCGCACAACACCGGCCCGTCCCCGACTCTCGCCTCCATGGGATCGATCCCCTTCGTCCTTGGCCACGAGATCGGAGGCCGGGTGATCGAGACCGGACCGGACTGCAAACAAGTGGTCGGGCAACGAGTGGCCGTCGACCCCTGCATCCCGTGCGCGGCCCGCGCCATCGACCCGCCCTGCGCCAACTGCGCCCGCGGATGGACGTCCTCCTGTCTCAACCTGGACAGCCGGGTGGTCAGCACCGGGCGGACGCTCGGCTACACCCAGGGCCTGGGTGGAGGGTGGAGCGACCAGGTTCTGGCCCATGAGTCGATGCTGCATCCCCTTCCGGACAGCGTCTCCGATCGCACCTCCAGCCTCTACGAGCCCGTCTCGATTGCGTGCCACGGCCTGCTCCGATCGCTGCCTACGGACGGCGAGCCGGTGCTCGTCGTCGGGGCCGGGGTCATCGGGTTGGCCACCGTGGCTGCAGTGCGGGGGCTGGTGCCGGCATGCCCGATCACTGTGCTGGTCCGCCACGACCATCAGGCGACCGCCGCCCGGCAGTGCGGAGCGGACCATGTTGTCCTCTGGGATGCCGACGGGGGCCACTTCGAGGAGCTGGCCGACCTCGTGGGTGCGCGCGTGGTCGGCTACAAGCGACACCTCATGCTCATGGGGGGATTCCCCTACGTGGTCGAAGCGGTGGGCTCGGCGCAGTCGGTCACCGAGGCCCTGCGAGCGGTGGCCCACCACGGCACGGCGCTGCTGCTCGGTGCGGCCGGGATCAGCGAGGTCGACCTCACGCCGATCTGGTACAAGGAGATCTCGCTGGTGGGTTCGATCGACCATGGCGTCGATTCGTCGGTGGCTCCCGGTCTGGCCGGTGGCCCGGACCGTCATTCGGTCGACCGGGCCATCGACATCCTGGCCGCCGGGTTGCTGCCCGATGTGGTCGTGACCCACGAGTTCGGGCTCGAGGCCTATCGCCAGGCCATCGAGACGGCCATCGACCGCAGTCGGTCAGGAGCGATCAAGGTGGTCTTCCGTCCCGCCACCCCGCCCGCCTCCTGATCGTCAGCCGCATGGGCACGCGGACCTGAGGCTCCGTAATGTGGTTCCGGGCCGCGCCTGCACCGACCTGCGGCCGAGATGAGTGGAGGACCGATGCTCTTGGACGGGTTCAACCATGTGGCCATCCTCACGGGTGACACGGCTCGTTTCGTCGGGTTCTACCGCGACGTCTTCGGCGCCGAGGTGATCGGCAGCCAGGACATGGGCGGCGAGGGCACACTCACCTTCGTTCGGGTCGGGAGGCAGTCCGAGATCAACCTCTTCGAAGTGCGGGGCAACACCGAGGCCGAGCGCCAGATCCCGATGTTCGGTCGTGGTCGCATCGACCATCTCGGCCTGCAGGCCGCGTCATTACCTGCCTTCGAGGAGATCCGCCGCCGCCTCATCGAGCGGGGGGCGGCCGACGAGTTCGTAACCGACTTCGGGCCCGTGCTGTCGATGTTCTTCCGGGATCCCGACGGCCTGGAGGGTGAGGTGTGCGTGGCCAATCCCGATGCGGTACCTGGGGCGTCGAACCCTCCGGGAACGCCGGCGGCGCGCTATGTCCCCGGTGCCGACTCCTCTGCCTGACCGATCGACTTCGACTTCGTTCCTATCCGTTGGAATCCGACTGCGAGGATGAGCGGTCGGGCTGGCGTCGGTGGCTTCAGGGTGCGACTTCAGGGTGCGTTCGGAGCCACGTCCGGGCGAAGGGGCACCACGCCTCGACGACCAGGCCTTCGGCCGCCGCCTTTTCGACGGCTGCCTTGACCAGCCGGCCGCCAATCCCCCTCCCTCCGAGCGCGTCGGGAACCCCGGTGTGCACGAGGACGAGGTGGTTCCCTTCCCGCCTGTAGATGAGCTCGGCGATCTCGCCACCCGCCTCGAAGACGAGTCGGTTCTCGTCTGGCCGGTCGACGACCTCGTCCCCTCCCGATGATGTGGTCATCGGGCATCGGACATGGCATGGGCCTTCCGAAGGCGATCGGGAGCACACGATTGCCACCCGTCGAAGAGCGCTTCAGTGAGTGCTCGTCCACTCACCTTCCTTAGTTGGATGAGCACAGCCGAGAACCCGTCGAAGTGCGGGATCGTGAAGAAGGCTCGGGGATTGGCCGCCAGGAGCACGTCCTTCTCGTCGAGATCGGGGACCCGCACGGCGAGGATCGGCCCGTCGGGCGCCCGCACATTGCCGAACCGCTTGAGATCGGCCTTGGTGAACGGGCGCTCCCAAGCGAAAGCCTTCCCGGCGACGAACCAGGTTCGGTTGCCGTGTCGCTCCGCCTCCGCGACTTCGGGGAGCTCGAGCGCTACTCGGGCAACGTCGTCCAGCGACGGCATGCTCTGCACCGTACCGCCGCAGGGGCCGTCAGCATCAAGGCATTGGCGTGCAGTGGGCGACGAGGCGAGCTCGGCCCGCGGCTGCAATCACTTGCCCAACGAACAAGGACGGACAGGGAAGTCGCCCTGACCGGGAGTTTTTCGCTGATTCGACCCCGGGGATTCGGGGTCAGCTCCACTTGATGGTCGCGGTGGAGTGCCACAGGTCCCACACGGCAGCGTCGCCATCGACGCGGATCGGCAGGTCCGGATCCCTCCGGTTCCACAGGAGGAGGTAGAGGTCACTAGCCGGGCCGGACAGTTGACAGTCGCTGTCGGCGGCGCCGGCGCTCACCACCCGTCGTCCGGCCTCGATCCGGACCGTCCATGCCTGGTCGGCGTCGGTGGCTCGGATCCCGAGCGCCAACGGCGGGTCGGCAACGAGGCGCCCGTCCGGGCGCGTGACGAAGCAACTGAGCAACTCGTCGATCCCGTCGGCGGCGAACTGGCAGTCGAATCTCGACGATGCGCCCGCCGATGCCTCGGCGTCGGCGAAGTGGATGGCCGTCTCGTGTGACTGGCGCCGGGCCCAGAAGGCGAGCGGTGATGGTGCATCGAGGAAGGTCCAGCACCGGAGGTCAGGTTGAGCAGTGGACAATGCCCCCACCAGCGAGGCGAGCCCGTCCCGATACCAAGAGAGCAACTCGCCGTCGGGCACGGTGCCGAAGTAGTCGGCATCCTCTTCGTCGGTCGTCATCCGTTCCCGCCCAGTCGCGACGAAGGACGCCGCCCAGCGATGAACACCGCTGATGTGGCGTAACAGGTCGCGCACGAGCCACTCCGGGCACGTGGGGACCGGGCGATCGAGGCCGGCCGACGAGGCCGCCAGGGCCAGCCGTTCCCCGGCCCCTTTCAGGGCGGTGATGTGTTCGGTGACCTTCATGGATCCGGGTCCGGCGCTCTCTGGTCCAGTCTGTTGGATGTTGTTGATCTGTCGACTTCCGCCTCGGCCTCTTCCGCCTCGGCCTCGGCCTGGGTGGGGCCTATGGGGTAGCGGCACGATGGGATCGCCGAATGGCCGCCGCCAGGTTGCCACGGCGATCTATCGCCAGACGGTCCAGGTTGAGCCAGTTCCGAAGTCGGGCGAGCTCGTCGAGAAGCGGCACGACGACGGACTCTGCATCGGAGTCCGGTTCGGCGAAGGCACCGACGACTCGCAGGGTTCGAGCGGCGCGGTCGGCCTTGAGGTCGAGGCGCCCGACGAGCGTGTCGCCGAGCAGCAGGGGGAGCACGTAGTAGCCGTGGGTACGACGATGGGACGGCACGTAGATTTCGATGCGATAGCGGAAGCCGAAGAGCCGCTCGGCTCGGTCGCGGGTCCAGATGAGGGAGTCGAACGGGGACAGGAGCGTGGCCTCTTTCCGCCGTAGCCGCTTCTCCAGGCGTCCGGGCAGGGCGTAGGCCGGTTTGCCCCAGCCTTCGACCTCGATCTCACTGAGGCGCCCGTCCTCGACGAGCTCGGCGATCCGGAGTCGCGCCGCCGGCGTCTTGATCCAGAAATAGTCGGCCAGGTCGGCTGCCGTGCCCACGCCCGCGTACCGGGCAGCGAGCAGGATGAGCTCGCGCTGCGCTTCTTCTGCCGAGGGCGTGGGAATGCCGAGCACGTCTGCGGGGATGACCCGATCGGTGAGGTCGTAGACCCGTTCGAAGGTCGACGACCTCCAAGCCGCCAGCACGCCGTCGCCGAAGAGCAGCTCGAGAGCGCGGCGCCCGTCACTCCGCCGGCCCCACCACTCGCCGGCACGCCGCCGAGGCTCGCTCAACTGCGAGGCGGCCAGAGGGCCCCGGTCGGTGATCTCGTCGAGCACTCGTTGGAGGTAGTCCTGGTGGGCTTCCCGCCAGACCCGTCGGCGGGCCTGCACCTGGGGGCTGTCGACCTGGTCGTCGCGCCAACGCTCCATCTTCCAGCGGAACAGCGGGTGGAGCTCGACCGGCAGCAGTGACGCGGCATGCCCCCAGTATTCGAACCAGGGTCCGCCCGGCTGGCTCAATGCCTCCATGGTCGAGCGGTCGAACCCGCCGATCCGGCTGAAGCAGACCAGGTACTGCGTTCGGGACAGGACGTTGACGGCGTCGAGCTGGATGGTGCCGATGCGGTCGAGCACCTTGCACAGGCTTGCCCGACCGGCGGGACGCGACGGTCGCGGGGTGCCCAAGCCCTGGGCGGCGATGGCCACCAAGCGTGCCTGTCGGGCCGAGAGGCGGTTGCTCGAGCCGATTTGTCTCTCGGAGGACACAGTTTTTTATTTTTTTGTATGGCGAATTTGTCAGCCTATACTGACGTTTGTCAGCCTATACTGACAAAACCCTTTCAAAAATTCCAATGTGCCGCGCCCTTCCAAGAATTCGGATCTGGCGGAGGACGCCACGGAGGAGCCCCACGACAGGTGTAGGCGCGACGAACACGCTTCCGGGGTAGCCGAGAGCCGCCTTCGGCCCTGGGTGCTGACCACACGGCGATCAGGAGTCGACGAGCTCGGGTCGGTACTCGGGATGAGTGCTGAGCCACTGCGACGCCCGACGCATCGAGTCCTCGTTGTTCTTGTTGATGAAGCGATAGATCGGCGCCTCGAACCAGTGGTAGGGCCAGGACGTCAGGTTGTACCGCTCGTCGAACTCGAAGCGGGTTCGGTTCGCGGCCAGGGGCTCCAGGCGCACGTGGCCGATCTGGTCGTTTCCGGGCTTGGCCGAGATCATGGTGTAGGTGTAGCCGCGTTCGGGCTCGACGTCGGTCACGAGCTCGAGCGCCGCCCCTTCCCGACCGAATGGCATCTTGAAGATCACCCGTCGGAGCCGTCCGTTGTGGTGCTCGTCCCCGGGATAGATGACCTCGACCCGGATCACCATCGGGGCATAGTCGGTCCACCGGTCATAGTCCTGAAAAAGCGCCCATATTCGGGCGGCCGAATGAGGCATCTCGAACGAGTACCGGTGTTCACGCATTTGGGAATGATGCCAAACGGACACCGCAACGGCTCGGGCCGGCGGCTCGGGCGGGCCGCCGACCGACACCCAGAAACGCCGGCAGGCACCAACAGGACCCCAACGGGACCCCCACGGGCGACAAGCGCGGTCACCTCGAAATCCCGACATGGTCCGCCACTACCATCCCGGGTCGTCCGGTCAGGGGGAGGGGTGAGAACATCATGGCGAATGTGAACACCGTGCGAGGACCGATCGACAGCCGTCGGCTCGGGTCCACCCTCATGCACGAGCACGTGTTCGTCCTGAGCCCGGAGATCGAGAAGACCGCGGCGGAATGGGACGAGGAAAGGGCCCGGGCCCTAGCCGTGACCCGCCTCCAGGAGCTCAAGGAGCACGGGATCGACACGATCGTCGATCTGACCGTCATCGGGCTCGGGCGCAACATGGCCCGTATCGCAGCAGTGGCCGACCAGGTTCCGGACATCAACATCGTGGCGGCCACCGGCGTGTACACCTACAACGAGGTGCCGATGTACTTCCACTTCCGGGGCCCGGGTGCGCTCCTCGGGGGACCGGAGCCCATGACCGAGCTCTTCGTGCGCGAGATCCAGGAGGGCATCGGGGATACCGGCGTCCGGGCGGCAATCCTCAAGTGCGCCACTGACCGACCAGGTATCACCCCCGGAGTCGAGCGGGTTCTTCGCGCCGTTGCTCAGGCGCATCGCCAAACCGGCGTCCCGATCACTACCCACACTCCGACGCCGCCCCAACCCTGGGGGCTCGAACAGCAACGGATCTTTGTCGAGGAGGGCGTGGACCTCTCCAAGGTGGTCATCGGCCATTCGGGCGGGACTCTCGACATCGGGTACCACGAGGCGCTCATCGACAACGGTTCGTTCCTGGGCTTCGACCACTTCGGCATCGCCACGATCCCGCTGGCCGACAGGGTCGAGTCTGTGCGGGTGCTGTGCGAGCGCGGTCATGCCGGGCGGATCGTCCTCTCCCACGACGCCATGTGCCACTGCGACTGGTTTCCCCCGGCGATGGCGGGTGCGTGGAAGGAATGGCGCTGGACGCACATCCCCGACGACGTCCTCCCGACCATGCTGGCGGCCGGCATCAGTGAGGAGGACATTCGAACGATGATGGTGGACAACCCCCGGCGGATCCTCGAGGGCTGTGCGCCCTACTGACATCCGGTGACCGCCGACATCCTGGCCCTGGCCGCTTCTTCCAACCCTGACGGCGTGGCCTGGCGCAACCTCGATGACGACACGGAATTGACGCTCGGCCAGTGGAACGATGCTGCTGACCGGCTGGCCCGCGGTCTCTCGAGGAGGGGCGTCGATTCCGGCGACCGGGTGGTCATCCAGATCGGACCGGATGATCCGTTCCCCTGGCTCGTCACCTATGTAGGCGTGCACCGGGCTCGGGCCACCGCCGTGCCGATCAACACCCGGCTGGCTCCGCCCGAACTCAGCGCGGTCATCCGGCATGCCGAGGCTGCCCTTGTTCTAGAGGCAGGCGCCGGGCCACGGGTCGCCGAGGAACCGGGCCCAGAGCATGTGGGCTGGAACGTCCTCCTCGACGACGACCCGTCACCGCTCCGACCCGCCCCCGCCGACGCCGCCGACACTCCGGACCCGCTTGACCTCATGTACACGTCGGGGACGACCGGCGTACCCAAGGCCGTCGTGGCCCGTGCCGGGATCGGCGCCCCGCCGGGGGCCCCGTCCGAGCGGCCGGCCCGCTGGAACGGCCTCGGCTTCTTAACCTGCTCGCCCTTTGCCACGACCAGCGGCATCCTCTTGGTCGACGGCCCGCTGCGGAGCGGCATGAGCGGGTGGTACCTGCCCCGCTTCGACGCCGGTCGTTGGCTCGAGCTCGTCGAGCGGCACCGTCCCATCGTCGCCTTCTTGGTGCCGGCCATGGCCCAGCTGCTCGTAGCCCATCCACGCTTTGTCGACGCCGATCTCAGCAGCCTGGCCGCGCTGACCTTCGGTGGTGCTCCCATGGCCCGTGCCACGCTCCTGCGTCTCACCGAACGATTGCCCGGGGCCGACGTGCTCGTTGGTTACGGCTTGACCGAGTTCGGCGCGGTGTCGCGCACTCCGTCGGGCGATGCCAGCCGCCACCTCGGCTCGGTTGGGCGGCCCCTCGAAGGTGTGGAGGTGCGGGTTATCGGTCGAGACGGCGCTGAGGCCCGACCCGGTCTCGTCGGCGAGGTCACCGTCAGGGGATTGTGGCCGGCGCGGCGGTATTACAAGGACGACGAGGCCACCGAGCAGACGTGGCGCGACGGCTGGTTGCACACCGGCGACCTCGGCCACCTCGATGCGGACGGCTTCCTCTGGATTACCGGCCGGGCCAAGGACGTCATCATCCGCGGCGGGCACAACATCGCGCCCCGTGACGTCGAGGAGGTTCTCCTGTCGCACCCCGACGTCGTGGACGCCGTTGTCGTCGGCGTCCCCCACCCCGTGCTCGGAGAAGATGTGGCAACGTGGGTCGTGCTACGGGAAACCTCAGTGGCTACCGATAGCGACCTCCGATCGTTCATGCTCGAGCGATTGGCTGACTACAAGGTGCCGAGGGCCGTACACATGGTCGACGAGCTTCCCCGAAACGCGTCCGGCAAGGTGGTGCGAGCTGATCTTCCCGGTCTCGCTCCGTCGCCATGAGCAGCCCCGAACCGCCGGTCCTGACCGAGCGAATGGGCGCGGTGCGCCGCCTCACCCTCAATCGCCCTCGGTTTCACAACCCGCTCACTCCGCGCTGCATCCGGGAGCTCCTCGCTGGTGTCGACGAAGCGGCCCGCGATCGTGACGTCCGCGTCGTCGTGATCCGAGGGAGCGGGCCGTCGTTCTCGTCCGGCTACGGCATCCTGCCCGACGACATCGAGCCGGGTGACGCCGACGGCGCCTCCGGCATCGAAGGCGACGTGACCGCCATGCTCGACCTCGCCGCCGGATGGGCTCGCATCTGGGATTGCCCCATCCCCGTGGTGGCGGAGGTGCACGGACGCTGCCTGGCCGGCGGCACCGACCTGGCCCTCCATTGCGACATTGTCGTGGCCGCCGGCGACGCCCAACTCGGCTTCCCGCCGGTTCGGTCCATGGGCGTGCCCCCCACCAACATGTGGCTCTACCACCTGGGTCCGCAATGGACCAAGCGCCTGCTCTTTACCGGCGACACCGTGAGCGGCGAGGAGGCCGCGTCCATCGGCCTGGTCCAGGCGGCCGTCCCAGCTCCGGATCTCGACGGCTATGTGCTGGCCTTGGCCCAGCGCATTGCGCTCGTCGGGCGCGACCTGCTCGTCGCCAACAAGCGGGTGGTCAACCAAGGGGTCGAGCTCATGGGTCGCTCGCAGCTCCAGTCCTTCGCCGCCCTCAACGACGCCGTGGCCCACCGCTCGAGCGAGGCGCGGTCATTCGGCCAGCGTGCCGCCGAGGCGGGCCTACGCCAGGCCGTTCGGGAACGCGACGCGCCCTTCGAGGAGAATGCCTCCGGCCCGAGCTGAACCGGCCCGCCTGACCTGTCCTGCGCCCACTCGTCTTTCGCCGGTGATGGGTCCTCCGTATGCTCATCGGCCATGGCTTATCCGCTCGATGTCGGTGGGGTCGATGACTATCCGGTCAAGGTCGGCAGCATGCTGCTCACCTTGGTGGACCCGAACGAGGGGTTCGAGCGCGCCTACAACCGGTGGTACGAGCGGGACCATTACTACGCCGGCTGCATGGTCGGCCCCTGGCTCTTCGCCGGCAGCCGCTGGGTGGCGCCCCGGCGTTTGAAGGACTTGCGGTGGCCGTCGGAGAGCACCGTGGCCCGGCCGACCGACGCCGGCAGCTACGTGGCCATCTACTGGGTGGAGGAAGGGCACCACGACGAGCACTTCAACGAATGGTCCATCCGCCAGGTCCGCGACCTCTACGTGAACGGCCGCGGGTTCACCGAGCGGACCCACGTGCACACCTCGATGTTCTTTTACGTCGGATCGGTGTACCGGGACGAAGATCCCGTTCCCGTCGAGCTCGCGCTCGACCGCGGCTACGAAGGAATCTTCGCCCTTTGGTGGGACGCCACAACGGGGACCGGACAAGACTTGCACGCGCAGCTGGCGGCCGGCCCTGTCGACGAGCTACTGGCCGGCTCTCCCATCGAGATCGCTTCCTCGTGGGTGCCGTCGACACCTGGTCAGGTGAACGAAAACGCCCCGATGGATCTCGGCTCGCCTCCCGGCGGCACCGACCGCCTCGTGCAACTCCTCTTCGTTGCCACCGACCCGGCGTCGGTTGTCGACCGGGTTCGGGACTACACCAATGACGTCGAAGCGGCCGCCCAGGCCAAGCTCCTCCTGGCTGCGCCATTCGTCCGGACGGTGATCGGAACCGACCGGTACGTCGACGAGCTCTGATCGAACAGGCCGATGGTCACTGACGGGCTCGCAGAAGGCCCGTGTAGTGTCGCTCGGGCATTCGAAGGGGAGGTGACGGGCATGGCCGACCACGAAAGCCCGCTGGGGAAGATCGAGCTGGCCGCCACCTCGTTCTACGTGGCTGACGTCGACGCCGCCGTCAGCTGGTACGAGAACAATTTCGGCCTTCGACCCGCCATGGTGGGAACGGATGGCCACCGCTATGCCTCGTATTTGATGGGGAGCGCCTTGGTGGTGCTCGAGCCGCGTGAAGCCGCACTCGAGCCGGCCGACCCTGGTCCGGAGACAACCACGGTCAACCTGATCGTCGACAGAGATCCCAACCAGGTCCGAGAGGATCTCGTCGACCGCGGGGTGCCGTGTGGCGAACTCGTAAGTTCGCCCAATTATCTTTCGTTTCTCGTCCGAGACCTTGACGGGAATCGCTTCTACATCACGCGACCCCACGAAAAGCCGGAGTCGGACAGCGCTCCTTGAGGGGCGAGCGGACGACAGCCGACACGTGGGGCCCACGGGCAACCGTTCGGCCCCCCTCCGCCCTTGTCCTTCGGGACACGGTGCCGAGTGTGTCCGAGGTCAGCGATCGCGACGCACGAATGGCGGACTGTTTCAGGTCGCGTCTGGCGCGGTCGGATCCGACCAGTGGGACGATCCCACACCGTGTACCGAGTGGGAGGTCCGGGCCTTGGTGGAACACGTGATCGACACCCAACTTCGGGTTGTTTCGATGGTGACGGGATCCACACCGTCAGAAGACGAGCCGGATTCTGACGCTGCCGCCCGTTGGAGTGTGGCGACCGAGCCGCGCCTCTTTGGCTGATACCGAACGGGCGTCGCCGATCGTCGGTGGCTCATTCGGGGACCAGTCCTTCGAGTCGATCGCCAATCGGCTCTTGTGTTCGGACACCCTTTTCCACACTTGGGATCTTGCTCGGGCCACCGGTCGGGACGAGCCCCTCGATCCCCAAGCGGTGGCAAAGGCCATGGAGTTCCTGGAACCGCTGGACGCTGCCATACGCCGACCGGACGGATTCGCAGCCAAGCTCCAATCGCCGCCCGACGCTGATCCGCAGACCATCCTGCTCCACTTCGGCGGGCTGGCCGTCGCCTAATCGACCGCCAGACTTCGTTCCGCCTCCGTCTCTCAAGGGGTGTCGAAGTCGGCGCCCAGGAGCCGGTGACGAGTCCAGGTGTCGAGGACGATGAGTGTCTTCGTGCCCGTCACCCGGCCCGAGTGCCGCAGCTGCTCGATCACTCGGCCCAGGTGGCTGACGTCGGGGACCCGCAGCCACACGAGAGCGTCGGGGTCCCCGGCGGTGGTGAACACGGCCTGCACCTCGGGAAGGCGGACGGCGGCCGAGCGGATCTCGCCGATGTCGGCGGTCCCGGCGAAGCGGACCTCGGTGAAGGCCTGGATGGGCCGACCGGCTTTGGCGTGGTCGACCACCACCGTGTAGCCGGTGATGACGCCGGACTCCTCGAGGCGGTCGACCCGGCGCTTGACCGCCGAGGCGGACAGTCCGACCCGTTCGCCGACATCCCCGAAGGACCGCCGGGCGTTCTCTTCGAGCAGCGAGACGATGGCCCGATCGAGGGGGTCGAGATCCGGATGAGCCTCGCCGACTGCCGTTGCGTCACTTACCGTCATGACGCAATTTTATTGCATTCTCACGGCAATCTTCGACATTCTGCTTCGAAATATCGCCTAGAGGAGCTTGAATGGAGCAGTGGATGTGTGCATGGAGCTGGGTGATACGGAAGAGTTGAACCTCTGTCAGGACCGTGCCACCGGCCTCCAGGCGGTCATCGCCGTCGACGACACCACCCTCGGTCCGGGCCTCGGCGGAATCCGTTGGCATCACTATCCGGACCTGGCCACCGCCGCCACCGAGGCCCGGCGGTTGGCCCGGGTCATGACGCTGAAGAACGCGTGCGCCGACCTTCCCTACGGGGGAGCGAAATCGGTTATCTGCGCCGGGCCCGACGGCCCGCCGGCCGCCGGCAACGAGCGCGTCGCCGACCTCGAGGCCTTCGGGCACTTCGTGGCCCGCCTGGACGGTGCCTACGTCCCCGGGGTCGACATGGGCACCACGGTCGACGACCTGGCCGTGATCGGGGGTGTCGTGCCCGATGTGTCATGCGACCACCAAGATCCCTCGCCCATGACCGCCCTCGGTGTCTTCGCCGGCATTCGCGCCGCCGTCGAGACCGGCGGCAGCTCACTGGCGGGCACCCGAGTGCTGGTGCAGGGTACCGGCCACGTGGGGGCGGCGTTGGCCCGTCATCTCGGTGCCGCCGGCTGTCAGGTGCTGGTAGCCGACGTCGACGAGGTCCGCGCCGGAATGGTGGCTGGGCAGGTCGGCGGCACCATGGTGGATCCCGCCGCCGCGCTCGACACCGAGTGCGATGTCTTGGCTCCCTGCGCGGCCGCCCGGGTGATCGACCGGGCGACGCTCGATGGGCTCCGCTGTCAGATCGTGGCCGGCGCGGCCAACGACATCCTGGCCGAACCCGACCTGGCTGACGGGCTCGCCAACCGGGGCATCGTCTATGTCCCCGACTTTGTCGTCAACGCCGGCGGCGTCATCCACATTCACGCTCTCCGGTCCGGTTGGGGGGCCGACAAGCTCGAAGGCTCGTTGCTGGCCATCGGTGACCGCGTCCGTCGCATCCTCCGCGATGCGGCGCGCAGCGGGCGAACACCGGTGGCCGTCGCCGAGTCGATGGCTTCTGACCGGCTGGGGCGACTGATCGCCCTGCCCGACTAGGAGCAGCGGCCGCCGGATGCGGACTTCGGTTGGGGTGCCTCCCCCCGAGGCCGGCCGGCGACCGGGCCCGGTGTCTCTCGACGACGTCTACGTCGAGGCCACACCTGACGGCCCATCGCGGGCCCTCATGTCCGGCATCCAGGCCATCGTGCGGGTCATCATCGACCAGCGGCGTCTCGACCGACAGCGTGGCCTCGACACCGGAGCGTTCGTGAGCGGCTACGAGGGGTCGCCGCTCGGCGGCCTCGACCTCGAGCTCGGGCGGGCATCCGCCCATCTGGATGCCGCAGGCGTGGTCTTCCGTCCCGGCTTGAACGAGGAGCTGGCCGCCACCGCGGTGGCCGGAACGCAGCTCCTCGACGAGGTCCCCGGCCACCGCCACCAGGGCGTCACCGGCTGGTGGTACGGGAAGAACCCGGGCCTGGACCGGGCGGCGGACGCCATTCGCCACGGCAACTATGCCGGCACGGCACCCCTGGGTGGAGTGGTCGCCCTGATCGGCGACGACCCGGCGTGCAAGTCGTCGACACTCCCGAGCTCGTCGTGGGCCATGGCCAAGAGCCTGAGCCTGCCGCTCCTCGCCCCCGGGACGGTGGCCGACGTCGTGCGACTCGGCCTGCACGCCGTCGCCTTGTCGCGGGCCACGGGGGTGTGGGCCGGGCTGCAGATCGTGACCGACGTAGCCGACGGTTCGGCCGTCGTGGACTTGTCCATGGCAGAGCCCGTTGCCAGCGTCGTCACGGCGCGTCCTCCGAAAGCCCGGCTGTTGGTCGGGCCGACCGCCCTCGAGGCCGAGACCGACCTGTTCTCGGTCCGGCTTCCCGCCGTGCTCGACTACGCCCGGGCCGCCGGGCTCACGACGGTGGTGGCCGACGCGCCGAACCCGCGCCTGGCCGTGGTGGCGTCCGGCACCGCCTTCGCCGCCGTCCGCCGAGCCGTCGAGGACCTCGGGATCGACCGTCCCGCGGCGGCCGCGGCCGACCTCGGGCTGCGTCTCATCCGCGTCGACCTTCCGTGGCCGCTCGACGGTGACGAGCTGGCCCGGCTCACCGCCGGGCTCGACGAGGTGCTGGTGGTCGAGGACAAGGCGCCCTTCATCGAGTCACAGTTGAAGGAGGCACTCTACGGCCGCACCGGCGCTCCTCGGATCACCGGGAAGTCCGACCCCGACGGGCGTGAGCTCATCCCGGGCACCGGCACCGTCACCTCCGACACCGTGGCTCGGGCCCTCGTCCGCCGCCTCGGAGAGGACCGGCTGCCGCCCTCCGCTGCCCACCGAATGGCCGAGCTCTCGACCGGCCCCCGCCGGCGGCTCCGCCTGGCTCCGCTGCCGTCGCGGACCCCGTATTTCTGCTCGGGGTGCCCACACAACGTCTCGACCCGGGCGACCGACGAGCAGCTCGTCGGGCTCGGCATCGGCTGTCACATCATGGCCGCCTTCGACGAGCACGGCCGGGGCCACCACGTGGGTCTCACCCAGATGGGAGGCGAGGGTGCCCAATGGATCGGCCTGGCGCCGTTCGCCGGGGGCCGTCACTACATCCAGAACCTGGGCGATGGCACCTTCTTCCACTCCGGCTCGCTGGCCGTGCGGGCGGCGGTGGCGGCCGGTGTCGACATCACCTACCGCCTTCTCTACAACGGCGCCGTGGCCATGACGGGCGGCCAGGAGCCGCTCGGACGGATGGCCGTGCCCGAGCTCACCCGGCTCCTTGCCATCGAGGGAGTGCGCAAGGTGGTGGTGACCACTCCCGAGCCCGAGCAGTACCGGAGGGTCTCCCTCGACTCGGTGGCCGAGGTGCGCCACCGCGACGACCTCCCCGAGGTGATGGCCGAGCTGGAGAAGGTGGGTGGTGTGACCGTCGTCATCCACGACGACCGGTGCGCGGCCGAGGAGCGGCGGCTCCGCCACCGGGGGAAGCTCTCCGAGCCAGCTGACCGGGTTTGGATCAACGAACGGGTCTGCGAGGGCTGTGGCGACTGCGGTGAGAAGTCGACGTGCCTGTCGGTGGTGCCGGTCGAGACCGAGTTCGGGCACAAGACACGCATCCATCAGGGCTCGTGCAATCACGACCGGTCGTGTCTGAAGGGCGATTGCCCCTCGTTCGTGATGGTCACTCCCGCCCGCCGTCATCGGCGCCGCCGGAAAGCGGACGTGGAGGCGACCTCGGACCTCCCGGAGCTACCGGTCACCCTGGGTGACCCCGACCCCCTCCGGGTCGGGACCGAGGCCCTCGTGCGCATGCCCGGGATTGGGGGCACCGGGGTCGTCACCGTCTCGCGCATCGTCCAGATGGCCGCCCACCTCGACGGGCTCTACGCCGCCGGGCTGGACCAGACGGGGCTGGCCCAAAAGGGCGGTCCCGTGATCTCCGACGTGCGGATCTCGCACCGCCCCATCGAGGGGGCGGTGCGAGCGGGCACGAAGTCGGTCGACCTCCTTCTCGGCCTCGACATTCTCGGTGCGGCCAACGAGGAAAGCCTCGAGACCTTCCATCCAGACCGCACTGTCGCCGTCGTCAACACCGCCGAGGTTGCCACCGCGGCGATGGTGCTCGACGGGTCGGTCGGCTTCCCGGCCGACGTGACGCGGATCGAGCGGAGCACCCGCCGGACCGAGAATCTCTATCTCGACGGCCAGTGGATCGCCGAGCGCCTCTTCGCCGACCATCTGCCGGCCAACATGGTCATGCTCGGAGCAGCCGTGCAGCACGGCTGCCTCCCCATCACCCCTGAGTCGGTCGAGCGCGCCATCGAGCTCAACGGCACGGCCGTGCCTGTCAACCGAGCTGCGTTCCGGTGGGGGCGGGCCACAGCCGCCGACCCCGAGGCGGTCCGGGCTGCACTCCGCCCCGCGCTCCCGGCACCACCGGTGGCGCCGCCGGCCCTCGAGCGACTACTCGAATCGGTCCCGACCGCCGTCGGTCCGGTGCTCGTGCGCCGGGCGGCCGACCTGGCCGGTTGGCAGAGCACCCGGGTCGCCCGCCGCTACGTCGAGGACGTGTTGGCCATTGCCCGCCAGGAGGCCGAGCGTACGGGTGACCCCTTCCATCCGGTGGCCACCGCCTACGCCACTGGTCTGCACAAGCTCTGGGCCTACAAGGACGAGTACGAGGTGGCTCGGCTCCACCTCGACGCGGCGCAGCGCGCCGCCCTCGAAGCCGAGTTTGGACCGGGTGCCCGCACTGAGGTGCTGCTGCGACCGCCACTCCTCGTCGCCCTCGGCCTCCGCCGGAAGATCCGGATCGGCCGACTGGCCCGCCCCGCCTTCACTGCTCTCCGGTCGGCTCGCCATCTGCGGGGCACGCCCTTCGACCCCTTCGGGCAGACGGCCATGCGCCGCACCGAACGGGCGCTGGTGGGCGAGTACCGCCGGGCCGTCACCGAGGCCGTCCGCCAACTCCGACCCGACAACGCGGCCATGGTGGCTGCCATTGCCGCCAGTGCCGAAGAGGTGCGTGGGTACGAGGACGTGAAGCGTCGGGGCATCGAGCGCTTCCGCCACCGCCTGGGGGAGCTCGGCACAGCTCTGTCCGAGCCACCGGCCCCGGCCGGGGACCACCCGGAGCGCTGGCCGATCGCCGGCTGATTGCCTGCGGCGCGGCGCCGTCCGCGCCGTGACCCCGACCGCATCACTCGTTCAGCCGTTCAGCAACTGGGCGGCCTCCCCTCGACGGCCCTTGGGTCACCGACCACCAGTAGAGTGCGGCGATCCTCATCGATGTTGGTGTGCCGGGAAGACTGGTCGGCAACTCGACGAGCGGACCTCGGGCGGAAGCCTCGGCGTGAGCCTCGACGTTCTCGGCGTCATCGTCAGCCTCATCGTGCTCGCCGTCGCCGGCGATCAGTTCATCATCGCCATCTCCTCCATTGCCGCCTTGCTCGAGATGCGCCCGACCATCGTCGGCGCCCTGGTGGGCGGCCTGGGCACGAGCATCGTCGAGCTCATCGTCGCTGCCCTCGCCTCCGTCCGGGGGTCGTCCGACCTGGCTGTCGGCAGCCTGGTCGGGTCCATCGTCGCCAACGTCTGCTTGGCTCTCGCCATCGCCGCACTGATCGCGCCGATACGGGTCGACTCGTCCACCTTGCGGCGCGAGGCGCCCCTCAGCGTTGCCTCGGTCGGCCTCTTCGCCCTCCTCACCATCGGGGGGATCACCTTCGGCAAGGGAGTCGTCCTTCTGGTGGCGGTTGTGCCCGTCGTGGCTGCACTCGTGCTGAGCGGTCGCCGGGAAGGGGGCGAGGAGGAGGTGGGGATCGAGTTCACCGAGTTCGTCGAGCGGAACGTGTTGCGACCGCGGCGCGAGTTCGTACGGGCACTCGTGAGCCTGGCCTTGATGCTCGGCGGCGCCGAGCTGATGGTCCGCTCCACCATCTCGCTGGCCGACCGTCTCGGTTGGGCTCAGAGCTTCGCCGGGGTCACCCTCGTTGGCATCGGCACCTCCGCTCCCCTCATCGCCTCGTCCATCCAGGGGGCGCGGCGGGGCGAGCACGATCTCGTGGTCGGCAACGTGCTGGGTGGGAACCTCTTCATCGCGCTGGCGGGCGGGGCCGTCACCGGGCTTTTGTCTCGGCACGGTGCCGGCACTGTGACCGCCTTGCCGCTGTGGTTGATGATGGCGGTCGTGGTCGGGTCGTGGTCGAGCATGATGCGCGGCCGGGTCCTCGTCCGCACCGAGGCGGTGGTGCTCTTGGTCGTCTACGGCGCGGCACTGCCGTTCTTCAACCGCTGATCACCATGACCATCGACCCCTCTGTCCCCGGGCCCGTCCGCGGGCCGTCATTGGGCGCAGGATCCGTCGTGCCCGATGCGCACTTTGCCGTGCCTCGGTTGGCCGGCATCTACGACGACGTCGAGGGCGACCGGAGCGACCTCGATGCCTATGTCGCCATGGTGCAGGAGTTCGGGTCCGAGACGGTGCTCGATGTGGGCTGTGGGACGGGCACCCTGGCCGTTCGGCTGGCGCTCGCCGGCGTGCAGGTGATCGGGCTGGACCCGGCTGCCGCCTCCATTGCCGTCGCCCAAGAGAAGCCGGGAGCCGAACGGGTGCGGTGGATCGTCGGCGACGCCCGCTCGATTCCTCCCGCCCAGGTGGACCTGGTGACCATGACCGGCAACGTTGCCCAGGTGTTCCTGAGCGATGGCGAGTGGGACGACGCACTGGGCGCGTCTCATTCGACGCTCGTGCCCGGCGGCCGCCTGGTCTTCGAAGTCCGGGACCCGGCGAAGGAGGCCTGGGGGGAATGGACCCGGGAGCGGAGCTACCGGCTCCTCGATCTGCCGAAGGTCGGGCCGGTGGAGACATGGGTGGAGCTGACGGCAGTCGAGCTCCCCATGGTCAGCTTCGACACCCACTTCGTCTTCGGGTCCGATTCCCGGACGTTGACCTCGTCGTCGACGTTGCGATTCCGCCACCGGGACGAGGTCGTACGTGCGCTCGAAAGGGCAGGCTTCGTGATCGACGGCGTGCGGGATGCGCCGGACCGTCCCGCCTTGGAGTTGGTGTTCGTCGCCCTGCGCCCCCGAGTGATCCGCTCGCCGGCCGGTGACGGCTCACCCGTTGCGGGAGGCGGCGAGCGCTTCGGCCTGTGAGGCCAGCCGGGGCGCATCGAGGACGTCGCACACGGCCGGGAAGTCGGCGGTCGGGCCCTGCCACCGGAGCTCGTCGACCGATGTGAGGAGCGACCGGTCGACTCGGAGCGTGGCCAGGTGCCTGAAGAGCAGGGCGTTGTCGTACTGGTCGCGCAGGGTGACGGAGAGGGTAGGGGCGCTCCGCACCGGTACCTCCCAGCGACTCGGGTCACCCGGGATGTCCTCGATGTGGCCGAAGCGGGCCAGGACGGCGCCGGTCGTCTTGGCCCCCCAGCCCGGCAGGCCGGGCAGACCGTCGGCCGCGTCGCCGACCAGGGCCAGGTAGTCGGGGATGGAGGTGGGTGGGACGCCGAACTTGGCCGTCACCGCGGCTTCGTCGAGGGTCACTCCCTTGCGCCGGTCGAGCTGCACCACTCGGTCGCCGCGGACGCACTGCCCGAGGTCCTTGTCCGGTGTGCAGATAAGGACCTGCTCGACGGCCGGATCGTCGTCGGCGACGGCCGCCCCGCTGGCCATGGCGTCGTCCGCCTCCAGGTCGACCATGGGCCAGACCACGACGCCCATGGCGGCGAGTGCCTCCTCGAGGGGCCAGAACTGGGACCAAAGGTTCGGGTCGATGCCCTCTCCCGTCTTGTAACCGGCCCAGAGCTCGTTGCGGAAGGACTCGATGACGTGGTCGGTGGCCACACCAACGTGGGTGGCGCCCTCGCTCAGCATGCGAATGACCGACTGGAGCACCCCCCGTGCCGCCGCCACCTCGGCACCGGCCGCCGTCCGGTGGGAGGGGACCGCGTAGAAGTGGCGGAACAGCTCGTAGGTCCCGTCGACCAGGTGCACCCGCACGCTGACATCCTGGCCGACCACAGCACTCGCCGCACAAGAGCACGCCGCCGCCACAGCACGAGCCGCCACACCACCGACCGACCGGCCGCCCGCCCGGACGGCGTCGGTTCAGCGCTCGGGCGACGTGGCGGCGTCTTCTGTCTCGAGTAGCCGGTCGAGCAGGGCGTCGAGACCGAAGACGAAGGCGGCGTCGAGGTCCGGCTCCGTGGCAAGGGCCTCGACGAGCTCGGGATCGGACGTTCGACCCTCCCACACCGTCGGCTCCGTCGTGTCGTGGGCGTGGCTCCGATCGACGGCGCGGGCCAGGACGACCGAGGCGACGACGTGGCACTGCAGGACCTGGATGACCTTGCCGGCCCGTCGACCGGTGATCCCCACCGCGGCCAGCTCCTCGGCCAGCGCCGCCTGCACCGGTTGGAACATGGCCGCCGTCATGCCGCGTTGGTCGGCCAGGGCGATGAGGTGGGGGCGGGCCAGGAGTCGGGCCCGCAGCTCGTGGGCCAGGCCGGCAACTCGTGATCGGGGAGTGCGGCCGGCGGCGTGGACGTCGCCCATGTCCTCGATGAGGCGCTCGACGAGCAGGTTGACCAACGCGTCACGGTTTCCCACGTGCCAATAGATGGCGGTCACGGCCGCGCCCAGCTCGTCGGCCAACCGGCGCATGGTGAGGGCCGCCGCGCCCTCCCGCTCGACGATGCGGAGGGCGGCGTCGACGATGTCGGCGCCGGTGATGCCCGAGCCCCCGGCGGGGGCGGGTGGCTTCCCGGGACGTGTGCGCGACGTCGTGCTGCGGGCCACCTGGTCGGTCCTGACTCCCTTGGACGGGGGCCGGCCCTTGACACCTCCGGAGCCGGTCCCTACTGTGATGGTCATCAGTGTAACTGCGTTACAGAGGCGGGGGATGGGCTCGGCCGACCATTACCTCCTGATCTCGGCCGACTGCCACGGCGGAGGAGGCCTGCTCGACTACCGCCCCTACCTGCCGAGCCGTTACCACGACGACTTCGACGCCTGGGCCGCCACCTACGAGATTCCCTACGAGGACCTGAAGGGCCCCGACGCCGACCGCAACTGGGACAACGGCCGTCGGCTGGCCGAGCTCGAGTCCGAGGGGATCGTGGCCGAGGTCGTCTTCCCGAACACCATCCCGCCCTTCTTCGCCACGGCCTCCCTGACCGACCAGCCCCCGCCGGACAGCGCCGCCGAGCGCGACGCCAGATGGGCGGGGTTGCAGGCCCACAACCGTTGGATGGCCGACTTCTGTGCCGATGCCCCCGGGCGGCGGGCCGGCATGGTCCAGATCATGCTCGACGACATCGACGCGGCCACCGCCGAGGTGCGATGGGCAAAGGACGCCGGCCTGCGCGGCGGCGTGCTCTTGCCCGGTGCCCCTCCCGGATCAGGGCTCGTGCCCCTCTACCACCCGAACTACTACGAGCCGCTCTGGCGGGTGTGCGAGGAGCTCGGCATGCCGGTCAACCACCACAGCGGCTCCGCCGCGCCGGCCATCGGCGAGGAGCCCGAGGACAAGGTGGTGCTGCTGCTCGAGGTCACCTGGTGGGCCCATCGGACCTTCACCCACCTGCTGGTGTCGGGTGCCTTCGAGCGCCACCCCGGCCTTCAGCTGGTGCTGACCGAGCAGGGCACGGCCTGGCTGCCCGAGGAGCTCACCCGGCTCGACTTCTTCTTCGAACGGATGTCGGGCGCCACCGCCTCACAGGAGATCGAATGGGGGCAGGTGGTCACCGGGCGCCTCAGCCTCCGGCCCAGCGAGTACTGGGCCCGCCAGTGCCACGTGGGCTCGTCCTTCATCCGGCCGGCCGAGGTTGCCCTCCGCCACCAGGTCGGGGTGGACCGCATCATGTGGGGGAGCGACTACCCGCACAAAGAGGGTTGCCACCCCTATACCCGCGACCATCTCCGGGCCAGCTTCGCCGGGGTGGAGCCGCCCGAAGTGGCCGCCATGCTCGGGGGGAACGCGGCCGAGGTCTACGACTTCGACGTCGATGCGTTGCGGGAGCTGGCCGACAAGGTCGGCCCGACCGTCGCCGAGGTCGACGACCCGCTGCCGCTGGCCTCGCTGCCGGCAGACGCCCAGAAGTGCCCGGCACTGATCGGCTACGCAAGGAGAGACACATGACCCGAGTCCGCTACGGCGCACGGTCCTTGGCCGAGATGACCAACCGCGAGGTCGAGGCCACCTCCGTCGACACCTGGGCCACCACCTTGGTGGCGACCTACCAATCCGACCCCGAGGCCGTGGCCGCCGTCCTGCCACCGCCGCTCGTCGCCCCGGCCGAACCGCTGGTCCGGGTCACCGTGGCCACCGTCGACGTGGGCCGGGGCTATGGCATCTTCGGTGCCGGGACCTTCGCCGTCCACTGCCGCTACGAGGACACCGACGGCGACTACGCCCTGGTGATGCCCATGACCACCGAGCAGGCGACGATCGGCGGCCGTGAGACCTTCGGTGAGCCCAAGAAGATCGCCGACATCGTGCTCGACCGCGACGGCGACAAGGTGCGGGGAGCGTTCACCCGGATGGGGACGACCTTCCTCGAGGTCGCCGGCGAGATCGAGTCCGAGGTCGAGCCGGCCCCCGACCGGGTGCGGTCGAGCTTCTACCTCAAGTTCCTTCCGTCGCCGACCGGGAAGGGCTTCGACGGGGATCCGTTGCTCGTGCACGTCCAGCGCCGTGAGCGCACCCGGCATCAGTGGCGGGTCCGAGGCGAGGTCATCCTGCGCGAGTCGCGCTTCGACCCGGTGGTGGACCTGCCCGTGCGCCAGCTCGTCGACATCGAGCTGGCCGAGCGGACCAGCCTCCAGACGGGCGAGGTCGTTGCCCACCTGCCCGCCGATTGGATCGCGCCCTTCGCCCACCAGCGCTACGACGATCTCTCCCCGCTCGGGGCCGAAACCGCTGAAACGGCCGAAACCGCCGAGACCGAAGGCTGACGAGAGCCGGGCATGAAGCGCCTCGAGGACCGGGTGGCCGTGGTCACCGGTGGCGCCGGTGGCATCGGGCTGGCCCTCGGTCGCGCCCTCGGCGACGCCGGCATGAAGGTCGTCGTGGCCGACCTGGGTGGCGAGCGGCTCGAGGCGGCCACCGCCGAGCTGGCGGCGGCGGACATCGACGCCCTCGGAGTGGCGTGTGACGTGGCCGACGTGGCCTCGGTGCACGCCCTTCACGACTCGACCATCAAGCAGTACGGGGCCGTCCACGTCGTCTGCAACAACGCCGGCATCGGAGCGGGGGCCGAGGGCCCGATGTGGGAGCACGAGGAGCGAGACTGGGAGTGGGCACTGGCCGTCAACATCTGGGGGGTCATCCACGGGATCACCACCTTCGTGCCGACACTCTTGGCCCAGGGCGACGAGGGCCATGTGGTCAACACCTCGTCGGGCAACGGCGGTCTTGCCCCGTTGCCCTCGACCCCGCAGTACGCGGTGACCAAGGCCGCCGTCGTGACCTTGACCGAGTGCCTCTACGCCCAGCTTCGGGCGGCGGGCGATCTGGTCAGCGCGTCGGTGCTCTTCCCCGGGCCGCACATCCTGCGCACCGGGCTGTTCGAGTCGTGGCGCACGAGGCCTGAGCGCTTCGCCAAGACACGGCCGCGCGTAACCCCTTACGTCACCGTCGAGCAGTTGGAGGAGCAGATGCGGGCGGCCGGCATCGAACCGAACTACACGGAGCCGGCCGAGGTGGCGGCGAGGGTGGTGGACGCGCTCCGGAACGACACGTTCTGGATCCTCCCCGAGAGCGAGCACAGCGACGCCACCATCCGGGCCCGGGCCGACTCCATGCTGGCCCGGGCGAATCCCACCTACCTCGACGCCCTGCCCGGGGCCAAGAGGGCCAAAGGGGCCGACGCAGCCAAAGGAGGCAGTCGATGAGCAGCGCCACACCAAACGCGGGCAACCACGGCAAGGACGCGAAGCAGCCCTACGTGGTGATCTCGGCCGACAGCCATGCCGGCCTGCCCACCGAGCTCTACCGCCAGTACCTCGAGCGCAAGTATTGGCCGGCCTTCGACGACTTCCTGGCCGGCCGCCCACAGGCTCTCGCCGAGCTGCGCAAGTCGGGCGTCTCCGACGAACAATTCGCCAAGAGGTGGTTCGAGGAGAACGCCGAAGGCCTCGAGGGTGGCTGGGATGCCGAGCGCCGGGACAAGGAGATGGACGCCGACGGCATCAGCGCCGAGGTCATCTTTCCTGACGCCGACGCCGTGGAGAGCGGCACGTGCGCACCCTTCGGCACGGGCCTCGGGCTGTCCGGTGATCACGACCCCGAGCTCGGCCTGGCCGGCTCCCGTGCGCACAACCGGTGGCTGGCCGAGATGTGTGCCGAGGCACCCGAGCGCCGCCGAGGCGCGGCCTTGGTCCAGATCACCGCGCCGCAGGACGACGTGCTGGTCGAGATCCGGCGGGCCAAGGAGTCGGGACTGTCCGCCGTCATGATCCCGGCCATGTGGATGTCACAGACGCCGTACCACTCCCAGCACTACGACCCGGTGTGGCGCCTCTGCCAGGAGCTCGAGATGCCGGTCGTCACCCATTCCGGCCCGGCCGACCGCGATTCCTACGACAACAACCTCGGCATCTACGTCACCGAGGTCGTGTGGTGGCCGGCCCGGCCTCTCTGGTTCATGCTGTGGTCGGGCGTCTTCGAGCGATTCCCTGGGCTTCGCTTCGGTGTGACCGAGGCGGGATGTTGGTGGCTGCCCCAGTTGCTGTGGTTCTGGGACCGGCTGTTCCTCGGCCAGAAGGGCGCCGAGAAGCTGGCGTCGATGGGCATCGACACCCTGCCGAGCGAGCTCATCGACCGCAACTGCTTCATCGGCGCCTCCAACACCAAGCGCCGTGAGATCGGCATGCGCTACGAGATCGGGATCGACAACATGCTGTGGGGCAACGACTTCCCGCACCCGGAGGGGACGTGGCCACGGTCCAAGGAGTGGTTGGCCAAGACCTACCACGACGTGCCCGTCGCCGAGACCCGCCGGATGATCGGCGAGGCCGCCGCCGAGGTCTACGGGTTCGATGTCGACTCCCTGCGCCCGACGGCCGAGCGTCTCGGCGTCACTCCGGAGAGCTTGGGCCAGACCGACGATGCCGCTGCCGTGGCTGCCTGGGCCGCCCACAAGGAGGTCGGGCGGCACTGGTTGACCGGCAACGATTTCCCGTTGGTGCCCGTCAGGCTCTGAGGCCTGACCGCGGCCGGGCCGATCACCTCGCCCGGCCCGCCGCGTGTTCGAAGCCACCGGCCGGCAGCGGGAGGAACGAATCGGAGACCTGGTCATCGCCGCCGACGACCCCCTGCGGGCGGACGTGCGGGCACTGCTGGAGGAGCACCTTTCCTTCAGCCGTTCCGTCACACCTCGAAACCAGGTGCACGCCCTCGACGAAGAGGGCCTCCTCGACTCCGACGTCACCCTCTTCAGCGCCCGGCGAGGGGGAGTGCTGGTCGGCACCGCGGCTCTCCGGCGGATCGAGGTCGGCCACGCCGAGCTCAAGTCGATGCACACCGCGGCGGCCGCCCGACGGCAGGGAGTCGGGCGGGCCATGGTCGACCACCTGCTGTCGGTGGCGGCTGCCCGGGGTCATGAACGAGTCAGCCTCGAGACGGGGGCAATGGATGCCTTCGGCCCTGCTCGCGCCCTCTACGAAGAGGCAGGATTCCGGCCCTGTCCCCCCTTTGGCGAGTACGCCGACAAGCCCCACGGCGTCTGCATGACCATCGACCTCCCGGCCTGAAGTCCGGCATCGTGGTGGGCCGCCCCGTCCTCGGTGAAGGCGACCTCGTGGCATGGGATGATCAGACATCGAGATGAGCGACTACCAGCCAACCCGCGACGACAAGTTCACCTTCGGCCTCTGGACGGTCGGCAACCGGGGACGCGACCCCTTCGGCTTCGAGACCCGAGCCCGGCTCGACCCGACGGAGACGGTGCGCCGCCTGGCCGACCTCGGTGCCTACGGCGTCTCCTTCCATGACGACGACCTCGTGCCACCAGGAACGCCGGCGGCCGAGCGACACGAGATCGTGAAGCGCTTCCGTCAGGCCCTGGACGAGACCGGCCTCGTCGTTCCCATGGCCACCACCAACCTGTTCTCGAACCCCACCTTCAAAGAGGGCGCCTTCACCGCCAACGACCCCGAGGTCCGCCGCCTGGCCGTCAAGAAGACGTTCGAGGCCATCGACCTCGGCGTCGAGCTCGGCGCCACGACGTACGTGCTCTGGGGCGGCCGCGAGGGGTGTGAGGCCGACGCGGCCAAGGACGTGCGCGCCGCCCTCGACCGTTACAAAGAGGCGATCGACCTGTGCTGCGCCCACGTCCGTCAGCGGGGGTACACGCTGCGGTTCGCCATCGAGCCCAAGCCCAACGAGCCCCGGGGCGACATCCTCCTGCCGACGGTGGGCCATGCGCTGGCCTTCATCGGCGCGCTCGAGTGGCCGGACATGGTCGGGCTCAACCCCGAGTTCGCCCACGAGACGATGTCCGGGCTCTCCTTCCACCAGGCGGTGGCCCAGACGCTGTGGCACGGGAAGCTCTTCCACATCGACCTCAACGCGCAGCGCATCGGCCGCTACGACCAGGACTTCCGCTTCGGAAGCGAAGGCATCCGCGACGCCTTCTACCTGGTCAAATTGCTCGAGGACGCAGGGTACGCCGGCCCCCGTCACTTCGACGCCCACGCCTACCGCACCGAGGATGACGACGGCGTCTGGGACTTCGCCCGCGGCTGCATGCGCACCTACCTGATCCTGCGCGAGAAGGCGGCCCGGTTCCACACCGACCCCGTGATCAAGGACGCGCTGGACGCGGCCATGGTCGAGGGGCTCACCGTGTCGACGTCGCCGGGAGGGCTCGGTCCCGAGGCCCTCGACGAGCTGCGGCGGGCCGAGTTCGACGTCGCTGGGTTGGCCGGGCGCGGGTACGGCCATGAGCGCCTCGACCAGCTCGTCACCGAGCTGATCCTCGGCGTCCGCTGAGTCGACGCCGCGGCTGCTGCCTGCCCGCATGACGGCCGGCCTGGTGGCGGGGATCGACTCCTCGACCCAGTCCTGCAAGGTGGTGATCCGGGATCTCGATTCCGGCCGGCTGGTGCGCCAGGGCCGTGCCGACCACCAGCCCGGCACCGAGGTGGACCCCGACGTTTGGTGGCGGGCGCTCGAACGCGCCGTCGAGTCGGCTGGTGGATGGGCCGACGTGGCCGCCGTGTCGGTGGCTGCCCAACAGCACGGCATGGTCTGCCTCGACGACCGAGGCGAGGTGGTGCGACCGGCGCTCCTCTGGAACGACGTGCGGTCGGCTCGGCAGGCCGATGAGTTGGTGGCCGAGCTCGGGGCCGAGGCGTGGGCGGAGGCGGTCGGCTCGGTGCCGCTTGCCTCGTTCACGGTGGCCAAGCTGCGTTGGCTGGCCGAGTGCGAGCCGGACTCGGCCGGACGGGTGGCGGCCGTGTGCCTGCCGCACGACTGGCTCACCTGGAAGCTCCTGGGTGCGCCGGGGATCGAGTCGCTGGTCACCGACCGGGGCGACGCCAGCGGCACCGGCTACTGGTCACCGTCGACCGGGACCTACCGGACGGATCTCCTCGAGCGGGCGTTCGGCCGCCCCCTGGTCGTACCCCGCGTGCTCCGAGCGCAGGATCCAGCGGGGGAGATGCCGGCCGGCCCGACGGTCGGCGCCGGCACCGGCGACAACATGGCCGCCGCCCTCGGGTTGAGTGCGCTCCCCGGCGACATGGTCGTCTCCGTCGGCACCTCGGGGGTGGTGTCAGCGGTGTCGGAGGCACCCAGCGCCGACCCGACGGGCACGGTTGCCGGCTTCGCCGATGCCACCAACCTGTTCCTGCCGCTCGTGTGCACTCTCAACGCGGCCACCGTGCTGGACACGATCGCCCGCTTGCTCGGGACCGACCCCGATGCCTTCGCCGAGCTGGCATGTGCCGCTCCTCCCGGAGCCGCTGGTCTTTGCCTGGTCCCCTACCTCGACGGCGAGCGCACGCCCAACCTCCCCGATGCCTCCGGCTCCCTCGTGGGCATGCGACACGCCAACCTCACACCTGGGTGCCTGGCCCGGGCGGCGGTCGAGGGCGTGCTCTGCGGGCTCGTCGCCGGTGCCGCCGCCCTCCGCTCCCGCGGCGGCGCATCGGTATCCGGCCGGTTGGTGCTCACCGGTGGGGGAGCCGCATCAGAGGCGGTCCGCCGCATCGCCCCCACCGTCTTCGGACGCCCGGTGCTCGTCCCGCGACCCTCTGAGTACGTGGCCGACGGCGCGGCCCGCCAGGCAGCGTGGGCCGTGGTCGGTGGTGACGACCCCCCGGCCATGGCTCCGCCCGAGCTCGCTCGTTACGAAGCCGACTTCGAGCCGGGGGTGGTCGAGCAATTCCAGCGGCACGCCGTCCAAGCCGGCCTGTTGGCAGTGTCGAACGGCAGTTGAACGAGCCCGACTGGTGAAGCCCTCATGGAATCAACACGGACTGCACGTATCCCCCGAACCATCGGGTGTTGTACTGGACGTCGTGACCGAAGAGCACGGAGACCGATTCGCGTGATGCGACGCCGGAGGAAGTCGCTGGTCGCCGTGGCTTCGATGGCCGTCCTCGGGTTGGCAGCCTGCGGTGGGGCCAGTCCCGCCAGCCAGCCGACGGCAACGGGTACGACCTCCGGCCACGCCGTCGTCTTCACCTTCGGGGTCGCCGGCACTGCCGGGAAGGTTGCCCAGACCCAGCACGAGACGCCCACTCCGATCGGCGGCATCGTGGGAACGGTCACACAGATCGCCACGTCCAACTCCACCACCTACGCGCTGACCTCGACCGGCACGGTCTGGGCGTGGGGAGTCGGCAGCAGCGGCCAGCTGGGCAACGGCTCGACACCGTTGTACGTGCGCACCGCGGTGAAGGTGGACTTCCCGGCGGGGGTAAAGATCGCCTCTCTCCCGAACCCCATGCCCTTCGACGGCGGCCTGGCCGTCGACTCCACCGGTGACGCATGGGGGTGGGGCCTCAACGCGTCTCACGATCTGTGCCTTGCCGCCGGGCTGGTGGTGCTTCGGCCCACGAAGATCCCTCTGTCCGATGTCACCGCAGCCACGGGTGCCCGCACCCATTCGCTGTTCGACGCCAACGGCACCGTCGTTGCCTGCGGCGATGGCGAGTTCGGCGAGCTCGGGAACGGCAGCACGGCCAGCAGCCCGACGCCCACCCCCGTCGTCGGTCTGCCCGACGGCAGCGTCACGGCGCTGACCTCGTCATGGGGAGGCTCCGGTGCTCTGATGGGTGACGGCTCGTACTACGACTGGGGCTACAACGCCGCCGGACAGCTCGGAAACGGGACCACCACCAACAGCTCGGTCCCCGTCCATGTCTCCCTGCCGGCCTCGGTCGTCCAGGTCTTCCAGGGGGGCAGTGGTGCCAAGAACGGCCAGACGCTCACCATCTTGGCCGACGGGTCTCTGTGGGCGTGGGGGAACGGGCAATGGGGACAGCTCGGCAACCGGAGCAGGGCCGGATCGACCACGCCCATCGCCATCACCCTCCCGTCGGGAGCGAGAGCGGCCAGTGTCGCCTCGGGCGGCTTCGCCTCCTACGCCATCGACACCTCCGGAAGACTCTGGGCGTGGGGCCGCAACGATGCCGGCCAACTCGGGACCGGTGGCAGCGCTCGCTTCCAGCTCACGCCGGTCCCCGTCGGGCTCTCCTTCCGACAGATCTCGTCGACGGCGCAGAACGTCGCCGGACTGTCGCGCTGACCCCGGGTCGGCCACGACAGAGACGCTGATGACGAGTTCCGATCGGCGGTGTCCGGGATACGGTCAAACAGCACCGTTTGCCCTTGGGGCGCGTCGTCGCATCAACGACTGGGTGCGGGTTCCACGAGGCCCGGATAGGGAAACCGCTCAAGGTGGCGATGGTCGCCGACGACACCTTGAGGAGCACGCCGACCATCCGATCCGATCTGTTCCACCAGGTCCGCCCCAGAGGAGGGAGTTGGCCCCTAACCGCGGGTTGAGAGGTGGCGCCCAAACGGTCCGCAGGCATTCCGCGTCGGATTGGTCGGCCCTCGTGGTGTGCGTTCTCCTCGTCGCAGGGACCACGGCGGTGGCTGCGTCACCGGCGGTCGCCGCCGCAACCTCGCCCCCGATGGAGAGCCACTTCTCTTTCTCCGGTAGTGCGACACCGGCCTTCGCCGGCGACGCGCCCGATCCTGACGTCGTCTATTCCGCCGGCACCTACTACGCCTTCACTACCGGCACGACGCTCGGCAACAACCTCCAGGCCCTCATCGACACCTCGGGCACACCGGCATCGGGCTGGCGCTCTTACTCCGGCACGGAGTACGGCTCGACCGCCTTGCCGACACCGCCGGCCTGGGAGGAGGCCAACAGCCAGACGTCGCCCGGCGTGTTCTTCTATGGCGGGCACTGGGTCATGTTCTACGATGCCTCCCGCAACGGTCATCCGGAGGACTCGGGTTACAGCTGTCTGTCGGTGGCCACCACATCGGCGCTCACGCCGAGTGCCCCGACCTTCTCGGACACTTCGAGCGGACCCCTCTATTGCGGAACCCCCAGTGTCGGCGTTCTCGATCCCAGCCCGTTCGTCGACCCGGCCAGCGGCGTGGCCTACTTGTTGTGGAAGTCGAACGACGGCAGCTCGTCGACTGCCTCCCAGATCTGGTCGGCCCAGCTGAGCGGCAATGGGACGGCCATCGTCGGCACACCCACCGTCCTCTTGACCGTGGACCAACCGGCCCATCCCTGGGAGACGACCACCGATGACCCGCAGATGGTTCTCGCCGACGGCGCCTACGACCTCTTGTTCTCCGGCGGGGACTTCCAGAGCACGACCTACGACGAAGCGCTCACCACCTGTGCCGGCCCCCTCGGCCCCTGCGCGCAGCCGGCCGGGCCGTTTCTTGCGACTTACGGGTCCGCCTTCGGCCCAGGCGGCGGTGCGCTCTTCCAGGATGCCGCCGGCAACTGGTGGCTGGCCTACGCGGCATGGGCACAGTCGTGTGGCGCCTCCTGCGGCGGGGATGTGCGCCAGCTCTACGTGGCGCCCATCGACCTCAGCAACGATCTCGTCGTCCCCTGCCACCCGCCCCCTGGCGAACCGGCCGGCTACCGGACGGTGGCCAGCGACGGTGGCATCTTCGACTTCGGCAACCTCCCCTTCTGTGGCTCGACCGGGTCCATCACCCTGAACCAGCCGGTGGTGGGCATGGCGTCGGTGGCCGACGGGGGTGGCTACTGGACAGTGGCCCGTGACGGCGGCATCTTCGCCTTCGGTGACGCCGGGTTCGACGGCTCGATGGGCGGCCGGCCACTCAACCAACCCGTGGTCGGCATGGCCGCCACACCCGACGGGGGCGGCTATTGGCTGGTGGCCAGCGACGGTGGCATCTTCAGCTTCGGCGACGCCGGCTTCTACGGGTCGACGGGGGGGATGCACCTCAACCAGCCGGTGGTGGGCATGGCCGCCACACCCGACGGTCGCGGCTACTGGCTGGTGGCGGCGGACGGCGGCATGTTCGCCTACGGCGACGCCGGCTTCTACGGGTCGACGGGGGGGATGCACCTCAACCAGCCGGTGGTGGGCATGGCCGCCACACCCGACGGTCGCGGCTATTGGCTGGTGGCCAGAGACGGTGGCATCTTCAGCTTCGGCGACGCCGGCTTCTACGGGTCGACGGGGGGGATGCACCTCAACCAGCCGGTGGTGGGCGTGGCCGCCACACCCGACGGCCGCGGCTACTGGCTGGTGGCGGCGGACGGCGGCATCTTCGCCTACGGCGACGCACCCTTCGACGGTTCCACCGGGGCCATCCATCTCAACAAGCCCATCGTGGGCATGGGCGCCGCCTGAGTGGCTCGCTACCAGGATGGCGGCTCGACGCCCACGACCTGCCACCCGGAGGGTCCTGTCGGCGGCCGGAGCAGGTGGTTGGCCGGCGCCGGTGATCCGCCGGCCGGGCGTCCCGGTGACCAACGGGCGTCGGCAGTAAAGTCCGCCGCCATGGACAACGATCGCATGCGCCAGATGGTCCTCGACGCGGTCGGCCCCCGGGGCCTGCTGCGCCATCCCTTCTACCGACGTTGGGAGGCGGGAGAGCTCGGGCCGGCCGAGCTGAGCGGCTATGCCGAGCAGTACCGGCACGTCGAAGCGGCCTTGCCCGATGTGCTGGAGACGATCGCCGACGGCCTCACCGACGGCCGGCCGAAGACGCTCGTCGAGGAGAACCTCCGTGACGAGCGGAGCGTGCCGGTGGCCCACCTTTTCATGTTCGATGCCTTTGCCGCACGGGTCGGGGCCCGGCAAGGCGTAGAGGCGGAGCCGGCCACGGCCCGACTCGTCGGCCTCCAGCGGAAGGCGGCGTTCCACTCGCCGGCCGACGGCATCGCCAACCTTGCCGCCTACGAGTGCCAGGCCGCGGAAATCGCCATCTCGAAAGCCGACGGACTGCGCTGCCACTACGGGATCGATGGGCTCGGCACGTGGTTCTGGGACACCCACGGTGCGCTGGAGGCTCGGCATGCCGATTGGTCCATCGAGGCGCTCTGCCTTCTCGACGTTCCCTCGACTGAGGTGGCTGACGCCGTCGGTCGGTCGGCGCAGGCGTGGTGGGAGTTCCTCGACGAGCGTGAATCGGCGGCGTCCGCGGCGTAAGCCCATCCACTGCCGGCGGCTGCCCTCCCGGAGAGATGAGGGCCACCGGTCTTGGTCCGGGGCCTGACTCGCCGACATCCCCATCCATGCCCACTTGGTTCTTCCCCTTCGGGGTAGTGACCTGCACTCGAACCAAACGGGGCCGGCGACGGCCCGGGTGACGACCCGATGACCGAACCAGACGCCGACACCGCCGGCGCCGGCACTGCCGGCCCGGTGAACGGAGCGTCGTCGTCCGGGCGCGAGATCGAGGCCGGAGGTCGCGGCACCATCACCTCGTTCGAGGGCATCCCGGCGCTGTCCCTCGACGCCATCAGCTCGGTGGCTTACGGGCCCGAGGCGATGTTGGTCGTCCTGGCCACGGCCGGTACCGGCGCGCTGACCAAGATCGAGCCGATCACGGTGGCCATCGTGGTCCTGCTGGTCATCCTGGTGCTCTCGTATCGCCAGGTGATCGCCGCCTATCCCAATGGTGGCGGCGCCTACGCGGTGTCCAAGGACAACCTGGGCCGAAGGGCCAGCCACCTGGCCGGCGCCTCCCTGATCATCGACTACGTCCTGACGGTGGCCGTCTCCATCGCCGCCGGGGTCGGCGCCCTCGTTTCCGCCTTCCCCTCGCTGAGCTCCGAGAGCCTGGCCATCGGCCTCGGGATCCTGGCTCTTCTCACTGCGCTCAACCTTCAGGGCATCGCCACCAGCGCCCGTGCGTTGCTGGCCCCGACGGCCGTGTTCATCGTCGGCATCTACGTGGTCATCGCCGCCGGCCTCCTCCGCAGCCATCCGGCGGCCAACGCCGCCTTGCCCGCCCATCTCCTGCCCAAGACCACGGCGACGTTGGGTGTCCTGCTCCTCCTCAAGGCGTTCGCCGCCGGGTGTAGCGCCCTCACCGGGGTCGAGGCCATCGCCAACGACGTGCCCGCCTTCCGGAACCCGCGGGTGCGGCAGGCTCAGCGGACGGAGCTCATGCTCGGCGGGCTGCTCGGGACCATGCTGCTCGGGCTTTCGGTCCTCACCGTCCGGTTCCACATCGCCCCGTCCGCCCACCAGACGGTGCTGAGCCAGATCACCAGTGCCTCGGTCGGGCGGGGCGGCGTCTATTACGTGGTCGACCTGTCGACCACGGTCATCTTGGCCATTGCCGCCAACACCTCCTTCGGCGGCCTGCCCGTGCTGGCCAGCCTGTTGGCCGGCGACAACCTCCTGCCGCACGTCTTCGGGCTGCGTGCCGATCGGCAGGTCTACCGCTACGGAGTGGTCGTGCTGGCCGTTCTGGCCGGCGGGCTGCTCGTCGCCGTGGACGCCAACACCAATTCGCTCATCCCGCTGTACGCCATCGGGGTGTTCACCGGGTTCACGCTGTCGCAGACCGGTCTCGTCCGCCATTGGCACTCGCTGCGGCCTCCAGGCTGGCAGCGTCGGGCCGCTCTCAACAGCATCGGCGCGGTCATGACCGCTGTCGCCACCGTCATCTTCGTGGTCACCAAATTCGCCGCTGGTGCGTGGGTGGTGGTCATCACTATCCCTCTTCTCATCCTGCTCTTCAGCCGCATCTCCCGCTATTACTCGGATGTCGGCGCCGAGCTGAGGCTTGGCTCGATACCGGACAAGCCGACGGCAAAGAAGAGCCTGGTCATCGTGATGGTGGCCGTCGGAGTGTCGCTCATGACCGAGGCGGCGGTGGCCGCCGGGCTCTCCCTGGGCGACGAGGTGATCGCCGTCAGCGTCCAGTTCGACGACGATCGGGCTGATGCGCTTCAGGCCGACTGGGATCGGTGGTCTCCCGGCGTCCAACTGCGGATCCTCCGCTCAGAAACACGCTCGATCTCAGAGCCCATGCTCGACTACCTCTGTTCGCCGCCCATCTCGAATCTTCCCGAGGTGCTGGTGCTCATCCCCGAGCTGGAGCCCAGCAAGTTGCGCCACAAGCTGCTCCAGAACCAGCGGGGTATCGTGCTCACCAACCAGCTGCGCCGGCATACCGACGTGAAGGTGGCCCGCATGCCCTACCGTCTGCATCGGGACGAATAGGCGCTCGGCACTGGCCTGACCTGCCGAGACCGGCCCGCTCAGCGTGCGGGCGGCGAAGAGCCGACCTGGGTGGCCAGCCAATCGTTGAGCGGCGCGGTGGCTCGGAAGAACTGCACGATCCGTTGCTTGGGCTTGGTCGTGGCCAGCCACGGACCCACCGGCCACTCCTGCCAGCAGACCAGATTCTTGTTGCGCAGGAGGTCGATGCGGGGATGGTCCTTCGGGTAGCCACGGGGGGCGGTCTTGAGAACCTCGTGGCTGGACACGCTGATTCCCTTTTTCTCCAGGGCGGCGATGATCTGTTGGAGTTTGGTTGCCGCCCGATCGTTGTCCACCGCCTGCCGGTAACGGGCCAGAAGTTCCGGGGACGGCATGTACATGCCGCTACCGACCCCCAGGGCGTCGGCCGTCAGCTGGATGTAGCCTCCTCTGCTCATAGTCGCGGCCACGTTCGTCTTGTAGGGCGACTTGTCCTGGCTGAACCGGACGTCCCGGTACGGGCGGAAGATCTTCCCTTCACCGAAGTCCGCCGACAGCTCGTCCACCAGATCGGCCATCGGCGCTCGGACGCAGTCTTCGTAGACGTCCTTGTGGGCTCTCCAGTACGACTTGGAGTTGTCCGCCTCGAGCCCCTCGAAGAACTCGATGGCATCGTCGGGCCATCCTCGAAACGCCATGTCGGCAGCGTAAGAGATCCTGTGACCGCGGGGGCAGGCCGGCCCCGAGATCGAGCCGCGGGAGCAGCGCCAGGGAGCGCATGTCGTGACCCTCACGGGCGACCGATGAGCGTTCGATTGGTTACGGTCATCGTCTCGGAGTTAGACGGGAGGCCCGAGATGACGTGTATCCAGATCGCCAGCCGTAGGGATGCCGAGGTTGGCGGCGGTCCCGGTCGCCCATGAAGCTGCCCAAGAAGGTCATCGGGGAGCTCGTCGTCCGGCCTGGCTCGAAGGCCCGGCTGGCGGCCAGGAGCACGTCGGGGACCGACCTCGACCGTTTCGGACCGACGGAACGGGCCAGTGCCAAGGAGATCGCCGAGCGCGATCTGGAAGAGTTCAAGCGGGAGCTGGGGCCGGCTCAGGAGTTGCTCTACGCCAGTGACAACTGGGCCGTCCTCGTGGTCCTCCAGGGGCTCGACGCATCCGGCAAGGACGGCACCATCAAGCACGTCCTGTCCGGGGTCAACCCCCAGGGATGCCAGATCGTGGCCTTCGGCGAGCCGTCGGCGGTCGAGCTACAGCACGACTACCTCTGGCGTTGTGTCCGGGCACTCCCCGAACGTGGCCGAATCGGTATCTTCAACCGCTCGTACTACGAGGATGTCCTCGTCGTGCGCGTTCACCCGGAGCTACTGGATGCGCACCGATTGCCGCCCGAGAAGCCGTTGGGCCATCTCCTCTGGGAGGAGCGCTTCGAGGACATCAACGGATTCGAGCGCCACCTCGTCCGCAACGGCACTCGGGTAGTCAAGGTCTTCTTGCACCTGTCGAAGGACGAGCAGCGACGACGGTTCCTCAAACGCCTCGACGATCCGGCCAAGCAATGGAAGTTCTCGTTGTCCGACCTCAGGGATCGGCCGTTCTTCGACGCCTTTCAGGACGCCTACGAGGAGATGATCACGGCTACCTCCACGCCTTGGGCCCCTTGGTACGTGGTTCCTGCTGATCACAAGCCGGCTATGCGGGCCCTCGTGGGCGGCATCATCGTCGACGCCATCGACGGGCTCGACCTACGGATCCCACCCGTTGACGACGACAAGTTGGCGGTGATCGATCAGGCTCGACACCTCCTCGACGCCGAGCCGGACTGAGGGTTGGCTGGTTCGGCGGCGAGCGGCCCGCCGACGATGCCAGTGACCGCGTCTACCCTGCTCGGCCACCATGGTCTACACGCTGATCGCGTATGCAACCGGGGCGGCACTCGGGCTGGCCGCTGACCGCTCCGGGCCGCGCGTCCGCCGTGACTGGCCGGTCTATCTGCGCCTGCAGTTCGTGGCCACCGCCGCGTTGTTGGGTCTCGTGGCCGCCTGGCGGCTCACCGATCCGCTGCAGGCCGTCCCATCGATCGCCATCACCGGGGTGAGCTTCGCCATCGTGGCCGTTGCCCTCTTGACCCGAGGTGGACAGCCGGTCGGCGTCGCCTACCTCGATGCGTGGTCGGCCTACCCCAACGGCGCCTTCTGGGTCCTCCCGGTCGCCGGCGCGCTGGTGGGCACGGGCGCCAGCGCCATCGCTGCGATCTCCAATGCGCTCTACGCCATTCCCAATGCCGCCTCCATCCACTTCCTGCGCCGGGACGCGCCCCATCCACAACGGGTGGCCACCAGCTGGGTCGACCAGTCGGCGCTGGTGGCGCTGGTCATCGGGCTGTTCCTCCATCTGGCCGGGCCGGCGCCGCACTGGTCGCGGTGGGTCCTCGTCGTCTCTGGCCCCCTTCTCGCCTTCGTGGGTGCTGCCCTCTTCACCGGCTCTGTCCTCCACCCACACAACGTGGACACGGGCCGGACGAAAACCGGGCTCTGGCGTTGGCTGTTCCTGAGCGGGGTGCGGATGGCGTGGCTGTTGCCCATCGCCGTGATCACCCGCTCACGGGACGTGGCTGTGGTCGCCGTCCTGTCCGCGCTCGGGGCACCGGCCTTCAATCCGGTCCAGCTCGCCGTGCTCTACCGGTACCGCACGGCCACGGTCAATGCCGCCGCCCGGTGGGGATGGCTGACGCTCCCGGTGGGATTGGTGGTGGCGGTGGCCTTCCTCTAAGGGCCTCCATCCGAAGAGCCTCCATCCGAAGGGCCTCCATCCGAAGAGCGTCCATCCGAAGAGCGTCCATCCGAAGAGCGTCCATCCGAAGAGCGTCCATCCGAAGAGCGTCCATCCGAAGAGCGTCCATCCGCAGCCGCCTACACTCGCCGGCCGTGCCCCGCTACTTGGACCAACACGACTACGCAGTGGTCGAGGCGGCCTGTGCACGGCTCATCCCCACCGACGAGGACCCTGGCGCCCGAGAGGCACGCGTCGCCGACTACATCGACGGGCTGCTCGGCGCCTTCCAAAGCGACCCGCCGCGTATCTGGGCCGGTGGCCCGTTCTCGGGGCGGTTCGGAGGAGAGGCGGGCTTTACCGACTTCCATCGCCTCACGTCCCGGGAGGAGCTGGCCTGGCGGACCCGGATCGAGGGCTCCCGCGGGATCCCCGAGCGAGAGCGCCTCGGACCCGTCGTCGGCCTCCAGGAGCGCTACGCCGAGGGCATCGCCGACCTCGGCGCCGACTTCTCTGAGGTGGCGGGGGAGGAGCAGGACAAACGACTCCGCCACCACCACGCGTTCACCGCCCTCCTCTACGAGCACGCCTGTGAGGGCATGTACGGCGCGCCCGAGTACGGCGGGAACCAGGGGCTCGTAGGTTGGCGCAACATCGACTTCGCCGGCGACGTGCAGCCGCGGGGCTACAGCGACGCCGAGGTGAGCGAACCATGAGCCGCGAGTTCGACGTGATCGTGATCGGTTCCGGGCCCGGAGGGTCGACGGCGGCTGACGTCCTCACGGCTGGTGGCCGGTCGGTAGTGATCTTCGAGCGGGGCCGCAACCGCCTGATCGACCTCGACAACCCCGAGCGCCTGCTCGGGGAGTACTCGAACGACGAGATCAAGTTCTGGGGCCGCCACTTCCTCGGGCCCGACCCCTGGCTCGAGCCACGGACCTTCCGGATGAGCGAGGAGGACGGCGACCGGTTGCACGTGGGGGATGTCAACAACCTGCCGGCCACTGTGGGCGGCGGCGGGGTCCACGCCGACGGCAAGCTCCCGCGCTTTCGGGAGGACGACTTCTACGAGCTCTCCGAGCTCGGACCCATCGAGGGTGCGTCGGTCGCCGACTGGCCGTTCGGCTACGACGAGCTCGAGCCGTACTACACCGAGGCCGAGCGGCTGGTCGGCGTAGCCGGCGAGGCTGGCGCCAACCCCTTCGCCGCCCGGCGCTCCGGCCCCTATCCCATGCCCCCCGGGGCCCCGATGTACTGCGCGGTCCTCACCAGCGCAGCCGCCGAGCGGCTCGGCTACCACCCCTACCCGGCCCCCACCGGATGCAATTCGGTCCCCTACGACGGCCGGCCGGCCTGCAACAACTGCGGGTTCTGCGCCTATTACGGATGCCCCATTCACGCCAAGGGGGACCCGGTGGCCTTGCTCCAGCGGGCCCTCCTTACCGGTCGGGCCGAGCTGCGGCCGGACTCGTTCGTGTCCCGCATCCTGGTCCAGGGCGGCCGCGCCACCGGCGTCGAGTGGATCGACGCCGAGGGGGAGCGCCGCACCGAGACGGCCGACACCGTCGTCCTGGCCGGCGGGGCCATGGAGACCCCCCGCCTCCTCTTGCTCTCCGGCTTCGACCACCCGGTGATCGGTCGCAACCTGATGTTCCACTTCCAGACGCTGACCTTCGGCCACCTCCCGGAGCGGATCCACGCTCACAAGGGAAGGGCCGTGACCCACGTGCACGACGATCACATCATCGTGAGCGACGAAGCCCGGGCCGCGGCTCGCGACGCCGGCCTGCCGTGGATCAAGGGCGGGCTGGTCGAGCATGGGGGCGCGGCCCACCCGATGCTCGAGGCGAAGTTCTATCCCTGGGGCTCGACCCACAAGGAGCTGATGCGCACCTCTCCCATGCGCGACCACCTGGTCGGGTTCACCATGCAGGGGGAGGACCTGCCGCTGCCCACCAATCGCATCGAGCTCGACCCACAGGTCAAGGACGTCCACGGGCTGCCCGTGGCCCGGACGACCTATCACCCGCACCAACACGAGCTGGTCGCCTCCGCCTTCTACGCCCCGAAGCTCGAGGCCATCCTGGCCGAGGCCGGGGCCACGTGGGCCAGGTCGGTTACCTCCCCCGACGTCGGCAGCACGCGCAGCAGCTCGCGGGGCAAGCTCGGCCGCATCCCGGTGTCACGTCACGTGATGGGCACGACCCGGATGGGGACCGACCCGGCCACGTCGGTCTGCGACCCTTGGGGCCGGGTCCATTCCGTGCCGAACGTGATCATCTGCGACTCGTCCCCGTTCCCGACCAGTGCCGGCTACGGGCCGACGCTCACACTGGTGGCGCTGGCCATCCGAAACGCCCGGGCGCTCCTGGCCTGAACGTCTCTCTCCCTCGGGTCCTCCGGGTGCCCGGTTCACGTCGGTCTCCACTTGGAGGGATTCCACCCGCAGCGCTCCCGTCGTCGGTCAGGGCTGAGCGGCGAAGGTGATGGGCAGCTCACGGCTGTAGGAGGGCACGGTCGAGCTGGCGTCGTTGACGACGATGTGGCAGGGGTGGGCGGCGTCGCAGACGCCGTTGCCGACCGCTCCGGTCGCCACCTTCATGGTGAGGGAGCCGCTGCCCGACAGGTCGATGTGCAGGATGGCTGCGTTGGAGAAGTCACAGCCGGACGAGTCGGCGCTGGCCAGGTCCACGTGTGAGCACTCGAGCACGTTGACCACCTTGCCGGCCGTATAGCCACTCCACCGGACGGTGACCGGCTGCCCGTTGGTCAGGTTCGTGCTCGGGGTGACGGAGGCGTGGAGACGGACGACGGGAAGGGGGGGTACCGGCAGCTTGGCGGTGGATCCCACGGTGGGAACGAAGTCGACGGTCGTGACTCGCGGGCGTGCGTCACCCTCGAGGTGGTCGATGGCGCCGGGATCGTGGCGGAGGTAGGCGTCGAAGAAGTCGGTGGTGGCCCGGATGACGCTTGCCGCCGACGGCGCCGCCAACGCCGCCGCCGACGCGTGGCTGCCCCCGTGGATGGTGAGCAGCCCCTTGGGGCCACGGGCCTGGTTGAAGACGAGGACGGCGTCCTGGTAGGGGACGAAGTCGTCGTCGGTTCCGTGCACGAGTAGGAGGGGCGGTGCCTCGGGCAGCACGTAGCGGCCGGTGGGGAAGCCCTCGGTCGTCCCCGCCATCACCACCGCTGCCTTCACCCGCGGGTCCAAGCAGCAGGTGTTGGCCACGAGCCCGAGGGTGGTGATGGCACCGTTCGAGTGCCCGGCTGCACCGACCTCGTGGGGGTCGACGAGGCCCGACAGCGTGCCGCCGCGCGTGCCACTGACCCGGAGGACGGCGCTGATGACGTAGCTCATGTCGCCCGGTTGGTTACCGATGTCGCCCCCGTCAGGGCCGCCCGGCGTCCTGCCGCTCGAGAGGGGGAAGAGGGGTGCCGCCACCACGTACCCGGCGGCCGCCCAACTCGCCAGCAGCTTCCCGTAGGTCTGTGGCGTGGCCCCGAGCCCGTGGCCGAAGACGATCAGCGGATAGGGGGCGCTCTGCCGGTCGGGTGCCGCCCCCACCTTGGGCGAGGTGCCAGGCCTGCCGGTGGCCGGGTACCAGACGGTCGTGACCAGCGTGCGCGAGGGGCGCGCCGGATTCGGGCCCCAGGCCGCGGTGGGCCGGCTGGTGTCGACGAAGGTGTCGGTGAGCGTGCCGACGGCGTACGTTTCGAGTGCCGGTCTCGATGGGGGGGCGGCGGTCGACGCGCCGGAGCATGCGGCGGTCGAGAGCGCCACCACGAGCCCGGCCACGATGCAGGTCACCTGGCCCCATCGCTCCCGTCGTGGCGTCACCGGCGGAGAGTAGACCAGGCCGCTCGGACACCGTCTGGGCTCGGCCGTCGGAAGGTCGGTCTCGGGGACGATAATCATTCGAGCGGCACCGGCTTCGGTCCGCCGCACGAGACAACGACGAGGGAGGCCTCATGCCGCCATCGCTCAACCACACCATCGTCTGGTGCCACGACAAGAAGGCCTCGGCTGCCTACCTGACCGACACCCTCGGCCTCGGCGAGCCGGCGGCCTTCGGCCCGTTCCTGGTCGTCGAGATGGACAACGGTGTCTCACTCGACTTCCACGACACGACTCCCGACACCGAGATCGCATCGCAGCACTACGCCTTCCTCGCCTCCGAGCAGGAGTTCGACGAGATCGTCGGGCGCGTCCGTGAACGGCAGGACTACTGGGCCGATCCCGGGCTCAGCCGTGCCGGGGAGGTCAACGACAACGACGGTGGGCGTGGCGTGTACTTCCGCGATCCCGACGGGCACCTGCTCGAGATCATCACCAGGCCCTACGGGAGCGGTGGCTGAGGTGCAGCTCGTCGTGGTCGATTCCTTCACCGACCAACCGTTCCACGGGAACCCGGCGGCCGTGGCCGTGGTCGACGCCTTCCCCGAGGACCGGCAGATGCAGGCCATCGCCCGGGAGATGAACCTGTCCGAGACGGCCTTCGTCGTCCCTCGCGCCGACGGCGACTACGACCTCCGGTGGTTCACCCCGACCACCGAGGTCGACTTGTGCGGCCACGCCACCCTGGCTGCCGCTCACGTCCTCGGAGGCGCGGCCCGGTTCAATACTCGCAGCGGCCTGCTCACGTGCCGGCCGGACGGTGAATGGATCGCCATGGACATGCCTGCCGACGTGCCGGTCGAGTCCGACCTTCCCGACACTCTGGAGCTTCCCGGTGTGCAGTGGTACGGGGTGGGGCGTGCGGATGCGCTCGTGCAGCTGTCGAGCGCGGACATCGTCCGGGATCTCGAGCCGGACCTCGGCGCCATTGCCGCACTGCCCGTCCGAGGCCTGATCGTGACCGCCGCCGGTGACCGTCCGGGGATCCATTGCGTGAGCCGCTTCTTCGCGCCCCAGTCGGGGATTCCCGAGGACCCGGCAACCGGATCTGCCCACTGCACGCTGGCCGAGTTCTGGGGTCCTCGCCTCGGAGTCGACACTCTGGTCGGTGAGCAGGCCTCGGCTCGGGGCGGTGTCGTGGGCATGCGGCGAGAGGGCGACCGGGTGACGGTGAGCGGTCAGGCGGTGACCTCGGCCGAGGTCCGTCTTCTGGCCACCGCGGTCTGAACCCACCTTGACGATCGCACCGGTGCGGCGATAGGGAGGGCCTGCCCCCGACGATCGGGACGGCGATCCGATGGAAACCGACGTGCCAACCTTCACCCGCGCCGACCGGACACCGGCGTCCGAGGTGGATGACGGCTGTGGCTCCTGCTACCTCCTGGGCCGATGACGTCCATGCCTCTTGTCCTCGACTCGGTCCTGCCGCCCATCGGGTGGGGACGACTGGGCGACGTTCGCCTCGACCTGTTCCTCCCGCTGGTCATCGTGGCCGGGGCGCTCTACGTCACCTCCGCTCGGCGGGTCGCCAGGCTCGACCCCGACCAGCCCTGGTCGAGGCGGCGAACGGTGGCCTTCATCGGTGGCCTCGTCGGCGTGCTGGTGGCCACCGACTCCATCCTCGGCGTCTACGAGGGTGTCCTCTTCTACGACCACATGATCCAGCACCTGCTGCTCATCATGGTGGCCGCCCCCCTGCTGGCCATGGGTGCGCCGGCCGAACTGCTCGAGCGTTCCACCACCGGCGAGGCGCATCGGATCGTCGATCGTTGGCTGTCCTCCAAGGTGGCCGAGGTGGTCGCCCATCCCGTCGTCGACTTCGTCCTCTACGCCTTCCTCATCCCCCTCTGTCATCTCACCAACTTCTTCAACCTCACCCTGGAGCACCCGACGGTCCAGTTCTTCGAGCACGTGATGTTCCTCGTCGTGGGCTACCTGTTCTGGCGCCACGTCGTGGCCATCGAGCCGAGCCGCCATCGTCTCCATCCCGGAGTCCGGCTCGTCTTCTTGGCGCTGGCCGTCCCGGTCGACACCTTCACCGGCCTGACCCTGGCCTCGACGTCCCACGAGGTGTTCTCGGCCTACTTGGCCCAGCACCGCTCGTGGGGCCCTTCACCGGTCTTGGACCTGCATATCGGGGGCGACATCATGTGGGTCGGCGGGGACACGCTGATGTTCCTCGGGATGGCGCCCGTCGCCGTGCTGTGGGTGCGCTACGAAGAGCGGCGTGGGGTCGAGCTCGACCGACAGCTCGACGAGGCTCAGCGGCAGTCGGCCCGTGGACCAGAAGGCGGCGGCGCCCAGGCCCAGACGCTCGAGGACCCGAGACCATGAGGCAACCGACCGCGGTTCCGGGCAGGTGGGCTGGGTGCGGGAAGATGGGGCGGTGACGGTCACCGAACGCCGGCCGAGGGGTGCCGTAGCCGACCCCGTCGAGGTCACCCTGGCTGTGGGTGGCATGACCTGTGGCGCTTGCGCTGCCCGCATCGAGCGACGCCTCAATCGGATGGACGGCGTGTCGGCCCGGGTCAACCTGGCGAGCGAGCGGGCCGCGTTGGTGATCGACGGTCGCGTCCCGGTCGATCGGGTCATCGACGAGGTGGCGGCAGCCGGGTACTCGGCGCGGCCGGTCGGGGAGTCGGGCTCCGCCGCCGTCACCGATGACGAGCTCGAGCGCCGGGCCCGGTCCCTCGGGCGCCGCCTGGTCGTGGCCGCGGCGCTGTTCATGCCACTGTGCGACCTCTCGATCGCCTTCTGGCTGGTGCCCACCGTCCGCTTCCCGGGGTGGCAGTGGCTGGTCATCGCCCTGGCCGCTCCCGTCGTCGGGTGGGCGGCATGGCCCTTCTACGTCGGCGCTGTCCGCAGTGCCCGCCATCGCACGATGACGATGGACACCCTCGTCTCCATCGGCATCCTGGCGTCGGTCGGCTGGTCCCTCTACGCCATGTTCTGGCGGGATCTGGGCCGCGCCCACCAGTCGGTCCTGTTCGTGTTGTCGCACGGGAACGGTGGCTCCATCTACATCGACGTGGCTGCCGGGGTGACCACCTTCCTCCTGGCTGGCCGCTACTTCGAAGCGACGTCGCGGCGACGTGCCGGGCGCGCCCTCCGAGCCCTCGCCGGCTTGTCGACCAAGGACGTCTGCGTGCTCGAGGAGGACGGCGCCGAGCGCCGCCGCCCGATCTCAGAGCTCGCCGTCGGCGATCGTTTCGTGGTCCGGCCGGGCGAGAGGGTAGCGGCCGACGGCGTCGTGCTGGCCGGCTCGTCGTCGATGGACCGCAGCGCCATGACCGGCGAGTCGATCCCGGTCGACGTCGGTCCCGGCCAGGCGGTGCAGGGGGGCACGGTCTCGGTCGGGGGCCGGCTGGTCGTCACCGCCAGGCACGTGGGCGACGACACCCAGTTAGCCGAGATGGTGCGGCTCGTCGAGCGGGCTCAGGACGAGAAGGCCGCCGCCCAGCGTCTGGCCGATCGGATCTCGGCCGTCTTCGTCCCGATCGTGCTGCTGGCGGCAATAGCCACGCTGTCGGGCTGGCTCCTTGCCGGTGCCACCTCCGGACAGGCAGTCAGCGCGGCGCTGTCCGTCCTCATCATCGCCTGTCCCTGCGCGCTCGGTCTGGCCACTCCGGCGGCGCTGGTCGTGGCGGCCGGGGTCGGGGCCCGCACCGGCATCTTCTTCAAGGGCTATCGGGCCTTCGAGTCCTCGCGACAGATCGACACGGTCGTCCTCGACAAGACGGGAACGCTCACCGAGGGTCGCATGGTGGTGACCGACGTGGCCGGCGTCGAGGCCGTGGACGTGGGCCAGCTGCTGATGTGGGCCGGCACGCTGGAACAGGCGTCGGAGCATCCGATCGGGCAGGCCTTGGCCGCGAGGGCTCGTGAAGAGAGCGGTCGCCTCGGGGAGCTCACGTCGTTTGTGGCCACCCCCGGGCTCGGTGTGAGTGGCACGGTGGACGGCCACGCCGTGACCATCGGCTCTCGCTCGTCGCTGTCCGGGGAGCTTCCGCCCGAGCTGGCCGGCCGCTGCACTGCATGGGAGGCAGAGGGGAAGGCGGTGGTCGTCCTCAGTCGGGACGGCGCGGTGGCCGGCGTCCTGACCGCGTCCGACTCGCTGCGGACCACGGCGGCGCTCGCCGTGGGCCAGTTGCGCGCTCTCGGCCTGCGCTGCGTCCTCTTGAGCGGCGACCACGAGGGCGCGGCCCGAGCCATGGCCCGGACGCTCGGGATCGAGGAGGTGGTGGCCGGGGCCCTCCCGTCGGACAAGGTGGCGGTCGTCCGGCATCTTCAGGATGAGGGCTGCTCGGTCGCCATGGTCGGCGACGGTGTCAACGACGGCCCGGCGCTGGCCGCCGCCGACCTCGGCATCGCCGTCGGGTCGGGGACCGACGTGGCCATGGGTGCCGCCGAGATGGTCATCGTGCGGGATGACCTCCGGGCCGTTCCTGCCGCCATCGATCTGGCCCGGCGCACCCTGCGCACCATCCGCTCCAACCTCGTGTGGGCCTTTTGTTACAACGTCGTCGCCATCCCACTGGCTGCCCTCGGGCTCCTCGATCCGCTGATCGCGGCGGCAGCCATGGCCCTGTCCTCGGGCTTCGTGGTCTGGAACAGCTCCCGGCTGGGCCATGGGGCGCCCGCCGAGGCGCGGCCGGCGCCAGCTTTGGGCGCCTCAGTCGAGCTCTCCGTCGTTTCGTAGCGGGGAGACGCTCAGTCCGCCGGCTCGGCATGACGGCCGTCTCAATGGCACGACCCCGGTGCTCGTCAGGCGTCTACTACAACTTGTCGGTTGATCGGACCAGGGCGCCGGTGTCATGACGCCGGCGCCGCCGACCCTTGGATGCGGGGATGATGTCGGTCCCTTAGGACCCGGGAAGGAGCAACGCCGTGGACATCAAAGGAAGCGCCCTGGTCACCGGGGCCAGCAGAGGCATCGGCCGGGCGGTGGCGGTCGAGCTCGCCGACCGGGGCTTCGAGGTTGTTGCCACCATGCGGGATCCGGACGGCGGGGCCGGCTTGGTGGAGGCGTCATCGGGCCGCCTCCGGGTGGCCCGCCTGGACGTCACCGACCCGGCCACCTACGACCTGCCCGACGATCTCCGGGTGCTGGTCAACAACGCCGGCGTGGACTCCGAGTACCTGCCGGTCGAGCACTCGGACCTCGACGATTGGCGAGCACTCTTCGAGACCAATGTCCTTGGGGTGGTGGCCCTCACCAAGGCGGCCATTCCCACTCTTCGCTCGAACCGACCGGCCGTCATCTGCAACGTGACCTCGTCGTCGATCCTCGCCACCGTTCCCTTCTACTCGGCCTACCGGGCCACCAAGGCGGCCGTCTCCGCCCTGTCGGACACGCTCCGGATCGAGCTCGCGCCCTCCGGGATCCGCGTCGTCGAGATCATGCCCGGCCCTATCGACACCGACATGTTCCGTCTCAGCCAGGGAAAGCCACCGGCAGCCCGTTTCGAGCGCTATCGGGCGATGGCTGAACGGGCCTCGCGGCTGCGGGCGGAGAGTGCCGATCCGATGGTCGCCGACCCCATGGCGGCGGCGGCTCGCATCGCGGACGCCATCCTCGAGGACACCGGCCGGATGCGACACGGTTGCGACCCGCTGTCCGACGGGCTGGTCGACATCTGGCGACGGTCCGACGACGAGGCCATGTTTGCCATGACTACAGGTGGTCTGCTCGACCCGGCGCCATGACCGTCGTCAACGGCACTTCGGCCTGGCAGCACGAACAGGTCCACTGCTACTTCAACAACGACCCGCGGCGCCCCCCACGATGCCCGGGCCGTTGCCGGGGGAGCGGGCTCGGCGTCGAGGGCGGACGCCGACGAGAGCCCTTCCCGGAGCGACGGATCCAGCACGCTGTGTAGCGACAATTCACACGCAGTCACGAGGATCCCCTCTGTACGCAAGGGATCAGGGATGGCTCTCGGCTCGCCAGTTGGGATCGCGACCGGTAAGGCCGAGAAGATGGTCGAGAGCGGTGGCGTCGTCTCCGACTACGACGACGGGTCCGAACATGCCGGGTACCCCTTCGGGGTTCTGCGACGCCATGGGCGCGACGAACCCGATGGCCGCGTCGATCAGCTCGGGGGGCCAGTCGCCGGTCTGCCCGCTGGACACGGCGATGTCCCAGCCATGCACGATGACCTCGTCGACGGCCACCGCACCGGCGACCTCCGCAGGCAGGTCGAGGCCGGCGATGCGGGTCATGCCGGTCCATGCCGACGGGTCTCGCCAAACCTCGGCGAGGGTGGCCAACCGGCCGGCGATGCGGGCACGCCAGTCGTCTCCCAGCCGGGAACCGTCGGCCGACGGCGCCTGGTCACCGCCGGTCTTTTCCGCGGCCTCGGTGAACCCCAGTACCAGCCCGTCGACGTGGTCGAGTAGGGCGGCCAGTGACGTCTTCGCGCAGGGAGTGGGCCGATCGAGCTGATCGTCGGCTACTCCCTCGACCAGTCGGGCGAGGGTGCTGGTGGCGGGTTCGAGATCGAGCATGAATCCTCCTCTTCTGATGGCAGGGCCTTCTGATGGCAGGGCCTTCTGATGGCAGGGCCTTCTGATGGCAGGGCCTTCTGATGGCAGGGCCTTCTGATGGCGGGTTCGACTTGGCCCACTGGTCTCGTCGGACGGCCCTCGGCCGCTCCGAGCCGGGCTTTGCCCGTCACCCTATGGACGGCAATAGTGTCGCCGAATCATCGCCGCATGACGGTGGTCTCGGACCCGGCTCATGGCCGAGACGGCTCGTAGACGGCGCCGATGAATTCCCGGCCGACGGTCCGTCGAACAGGTGTGGCCGAAGCCGTCCTCGAGCGCCGATCGGTAGCATCCAAGGCTGTGACCGTCCGCGACTCGGGAACGGACCTCGACCTCGAGTCCTTCCGGCGCGAGCTGAACGGCTACTGCTACCGGATGTTGGGCTCCGGTTTCGAGGCCGAGGACGCCGTCCAGGAGACCATGGTGCGGGCCTGGCGCAACGCGGAGCGCTTCGAGGGCCGCTCGAGCCTTCGCTCCTGGCTCTACCGCATCGCCACCAACGTCTGTATCGACATGCAGCGCCAGGTGCAGCGCCGGGCCCGGCCCATGGAGATGGGGCCGCCATCACCGCCCGACGAGTCGCACCTCGGTCCGCTGCTGCCCGAGGCCACGTGGGTGACGCCCGTCCCCGACGGTCGCGTCTCCCCTGACCTCGCCGACCCGGCGGAGATCGCCGAGTACCGAGAGTCGATCCGTCTCGCCTTCGTCACTGCCCTCCAACACCTCCCCGCCCGACAGCGGGCCGCCTTGGTGCTGTGCGACGTCCTGCGCTGGCCGGCGGCCGAGGTGGCCGATCTTCTGGAGACGAGCACGGCCGCGGTGAACAGTGCCCTGCAACGGGCCCGGGCCACCCTCTCTTCCCTGCCCGACGCGTCGCCCGCTCCACTCGACGAACCGGACGCCGTGCTGCTCGAGCGCTACGTCGACGCTTTCCAGCGATACGACCTCGAGCGCCTGGTCACCCTGCTGCACGACGATGCCGTGCAGTCCATGCCGCCTTTCGCCATGTGGGTCCGCGGGCCGCAGGACATCGCCGCCTTCATGGTCCAGCCCGGGCCGAGTGCCTGCCGGGGTTCCCGGCTGCTGCCCACCAGCGCCAACGGGTGCCCCGCCTTCGGGCAGTACAAGATCGATCCGGTCGGCGGTTACGCGCCGTGGGCCGTCCAAGTGCTCGAGATCTCAGGCGGGGCCATCAGCCACATGAGCTTGTTCCTCGCCCTCCTCGACCCGGAGCGGCTCTTTCCCACCTTCGGCCTCCCCCTGCACCTCGACGACTAGGTCGGTCAGCCCGACCAGCTCGAGCAGCTCGGCGAGGTGGGCATCCACGGCGACGAGGAAGGGGCGCTCGTCATGGTGCCGAAGGGTGACCAGACACCGCGCCAGGCGGTCAACGGCCTCGAGGTCGGGCGACCCCGTGCCCCCGAAGGTTCCGGCATCCCCCAAGGTGCCGTCTCGATCGACGGTCCGGATCCGGCACCAGCATTGCCAGTCGGGCATCATGGGGTGGACGGCCGGCGTGGGTCGAAGTCATCGACCGCCGGCCCGCGACTCGACCGACTGGCCCACTGCTCTGCCCGGCCCCGCGCCGATGAATCCGGGGGCACCGCCCCGTCCACCATTCGACAACCGCTCGGCTCCGCCGCCGACCAAGGAGAGTGAACCATGACCATCCGAGACCACGCGCCGGCTGGAGTGCCCTGTTGGGCCGACCTGTGGACGTCCGACGTCGAGAGAAGCCGGGCCTTCTACGCGGAGCTGTTCGGCTGGGAGGCGCTCCCGCCCAATCCCGAGTTCGGCGGCTACTTCATGTTCACCCGCGACGGGGTACCGGTGGCCGGAGGGATGGGCCCCATGGGAGACATGCGGGCTGACAACCGGTGGAAGGTCTATCTGGCCACCGACGACATCACCAAGACACTCGAGGTCGCCGAAGCCAACGGGGCGCAGATCCTCGCCCCGGCCGGTGACGTCGCCGACCTCGGACGCCAAGCCGTGCTCGTCGACTCGGCCGGTGCCACCGTCGGCGCATGGCAGGCCGGCACTTTCCCGGGCTTCACCGTGCTCAACGAGCACGGTGCGCCCAGCTGGTTCGAACTTCACACCCGAGACCACGCCGGGTCGGTCAACTTCTACCGAACGGTGTTCGGCTGGGAGACGAACGTCGAAGGCGACACCGACGAGTTCCGGTATACGACATTGCGCGACCCCGCGGGCGAGGGGGTCCTGGCCGGGATCATGGACGGCGCCCGATTCATGGGCCCCGACGAGCCGACCAGCTGGTACGTGTACTGGGAGGTGGACGACGCGGCGGCGGCGACGGTCCGGGCCACGGGCCTGGGCGCCTCGGTCGTGTCGGACGCCCAGAACACCCCCTACGGGCAGCTGGCCGCCTTGATCGACCCGACCGGGGCTCGGTTCAACCTGCGGACCTCGTCGGGCTGAACCCACTCGGTGCTCGTCGCCGCCCGGGCTGATACGGCGATTTGTGCGACGGTCCCGGCGAGCGAGGAGTGACGGCGGGGGCGTGCGCCGTACGGGGACATCCTCGGCACGCGAGGACACAGCTCGGGAGGGCGCCAACCTTCGCCGTTCGTGGCCGAGGTCGTTCTCTCGTCCTCCCGCAAAATGGTCGTGCCTGGTGATGCCCTGAGGCGCGCCGACATTCGAATTGGGCGGCCATAGAGTCCGGACCGATGGTCGGAAGTGACCTGCCTGGCAAACAACGACGTCCGGCTCGTGCTCGACGGCACCCGTTCAGCCGGGCCACTGAGCAGCGCTTAGCCGAGCTTGGGCGGCGACTTCCACCGCCGAGCGAGGCGGACCGCAAGGTCATGGCTGCGGACCGCGCTGCGCGCCTGACGCGACGTCTGGCCGTGAGTTGCGTGGTCCTCCTTGTCCTTGTCCTCGGGGTCGGCGCAGCGGTGCAATGGCTTCGGCCGGTGTCCCAGCCCTCGCTGGAAGGGTTGACAACGCCGATGCGCATACCAGGGTCAGTTCCTCCGTTGCCATGGCCCTCTACCGGCGAGGCGGCGCTGGCGGTGCAGGGTTTGGGCACCTTCGCCCAACTCCGAGACACCCAGCCGGCACCCATTGCCGGACTCGCCGGAGTGCTCACGGCCTATGTCGTCTTGAAGGACCACCCCATCTCCCCCGGCGGCGACACCGGACCCAACATCTCGGTGACGCCCGAGACGCTCACCGCCTATGCGGCCGGAAATGCGGCAGGGGAGCCCGAGGTCCCCGTGGCCGCCGGCGAGACCCTGACGGAGCTGAACGCGCTGGAGGGGCTCCTGATCGACTCGGGCAACGACATGGCCACGCTCCTCGCCGACTGGGACGCGGGAACCAAATCGGCCTTCGTGGCCAAGATGAACCTCACGGCGCTCTCCCTCGGGCTCAGCCACACCAACATCACCGATCCGAGCGGGGCCGATCCCGGCACCGTCAGCACTCCGACCGACCTCATTCGCCTCGGCCAGGCAGCCATGGGGATTCCCGTCTTCAGCCAGATCGTGTCGCTCGGCGAGACGACCCTGCCCTTGGCCGGCCTCCGCTACAACCCCAATTTCGACTTGGGCCAGGATGGCATCGTCGGGATCGCGGCCGGGTCGGACACGGCCACGAACGGCTGCTTCCTCTTCGCCGCCCAGAAGACGGTGAACGGGCAGACCGTCACCCTCTATGGGGCGGTGCTCGGCCAGTCCGGTCCGAGCGGCCCCGACACCGCGGCGGTCAACGCTGGCGACGCGCTGGTGAGGGCTGCCCTCCCTGCCATCACCGCCGTTCCGGTCTTGCCGGCCGGACACGTTGTCGGTGAGCTCGCCGCTCCCTGGGGTGCGTCGGCGCCGGTCGTCGTGACCGAGCCGGTAACCGTCCTCGCCTGGCCCGGGCTGAGCGTCCCGATGACGGCACGGCTCAACAAGCTCACCGAACCCCTGGCGGCCGGGTTCATCGTGGGTGCTCTTCAGGTACGCCAGGGTTCCCATGTCACCACCGCGGCATTGAAGAGTACGGCTGCGCTCTCGGGACCCTCCGCCTCCTGGCGCCTCACCCGCTGATCGGGCACCGGGACGAGTCTGTCCACAGGCCGAGGTGTCGAGGTCTGTTGCCCGAACGAGCCTGATTCGAAGTGTCACACCGACACCGGGCCACACTGGTGCCCGGTCACGGGCAGGCAACTCTCGCGGACGCCAACCAGGCCCGGAAGACCGCACTCCGCTCAGGTCCGAGCAGCCGTCAATCGGGCCGACAGACCGCGCAGGTCGCCCTCCTCGTCCGTCCACATCGACACCTCTCGCCATCCGGAGTCGGCGAGGGCCAACGCCGTGGCCGGGCCCTGCTCGCCGCCCAGCTCGAGGAACAGCCAGCCGCCCGGGCGGAGCACGCGCCGGGCCGACCCGGCGATGCGCCGGACCACCTGGAGCCCGTCGGGGCCGCCATCGAGTGCCCGACGCGGCTCGTAGCGCTGCACGTCGGCGGGAAGCAGGGCGAGCGCGGAGGTGGGCACGTACGGGGCCACGGCCGTCACCATCCCGAAGGTGCCGTCGCCGAAGGGACCGGCCAAGTCGGCCTGGACGGCGCGCACGCCGTTCGACCGAGCGCAGAGGACGGCGCGGCGATCGATGTCCGTCGCCACCACTGTCGCCTTGGGTGCTGTGGCCGTCAGGTGGTGGGCGACCGCTCCTGAGCCCGTGCAGAGATCCAGTGCCGGGCCACCGTCGCCGCCGAGGGCGTCGGCCGCCCGCCGGGCGAGCTCCTCGGACTGTGGCCGCGGGACGTAGACGCCCGCATCGACCCGGATCTGTCGACCACAGAACCGTTGGGATCCCGTGATCCAGGCCAGTGGCTCACCTTGCTCGCGCCGCACGATCCATGCCTCGAGCGTCGCCCCGTCGTGGGCGCCGGCCAACAATTCGTCCGCCTCCTCGTCGGCGGCCACGCAACCCGCCCGCGACAGCCGGTCCGACATCGAGGAATGGAGGGACCATCTCGGCCGTCCTGGGCGATGGAGGGCGGCGGGTGTGGGGTCGGTCGGGATGTGGTCAATACTGCTCCCATGATCACCGCCGTCCACACCATCGTCTACGCCGAGGACGCCGACGCAGCCCGAGCGTTCTTCCGTGACGTCCTGGGCCTGGCCAATGTCGACGCCCACGGCGGGTGGCTCATCTTCCAGCTGCCCCCGGGAGAGCTGGGTGTCCACCCTGCCTCCGAGCCCGGGGCCCCGAGCGGCCACCACGAGCTCTACCTCATGTGCGACGACATCGAGAAGACGGTGGACGACCTGCAGGCGGTGGGCGTCGAGTTCACAGGGCCGGTCGACAACCAGGGCTTCGGCCTCGTGACCTCCTTCCGCATTCCGGGCGCCGGTTCGATGGGCTTATACCAGCCGAGGCACGCGACGGCCTACGACCTCCCGCCCGACGCGGCGACGACCTGAGCGGACCGGGCACCCCCGTTCGATGGCGGCACGAGACGGCGACTACGTGATGCGACCCGTCGGGACGGTTCGCAGCGCGCGGTCCGAGCCGACCGACGATGACTGGGCCGCGGTCACGAGCCGCATCGAGCTCGACCCCGACGAGCTGGAGGAGACGGCGACCGCCGGCCTCGAGGGCTTCTCCCACGTGGAGGTGATCTACGTCTTCGACCGGGTCGACCCGTCGCGGGTCTGCACCAGCGAGCGCCACCCGCGGGGCCGGAGCGACTGGCCGTCGGTGGGCGTCCTGGCCCAGCGGGCCAAGGATCGGCCCAACCGAATCGGGGTGACCACCTGTGAGCTCGTCGGTGTGGACGGCTACGCCCTCGAGGTGCGGGGGCTCGACGCCGTCGATGGCACACCGGTGTTGGACATCAAGCCCCACATGTCCGGATTCGACCCGAGGGGGCCGGTGCGCGAGCCGGCGTGGGCTACCGAGCTCATGGACGGTTACTGGTAGGAGGTCGGCGGGCGACCGTCCGGGTTACCCCGTGGCGAACTGGGGGAGCCACGGCGAGGTGGCGGCCAGCAGCTCGTCGGTCATGGCCACCAGGTGCTCGAAGGGCAGTTTTCCGGCCATCGGATCGGCGAACATGGCCTCGATCACCCGGGTCCGGTCACCGGTAAGGGCGGCGTCGACCGTCAGCTCCTGTGCGGCCACGACGCGGCGTAGGTGCTCCCCGAGGACCGAGTCGACGTGGGTCACGTCGCGGGGGCGGGGGCCGTCGGGCCCCGTGGCGCCGATGCACTCGACGACGACCCCGGCGGGCAGGTTCTCGACCTGACCCGTATTGGGCAGGTTCATGGGTAGGTGGCGCTCGGTTCCCGTCACCATCCCGTCCAGCAGCTCGGCGACCAGCTCGCCCGAAGGCCATGGCGAGATCTCGTCGTTGGCCAGCAGCTCGGCGAGGCTGCGGTCGTCGGCCGCCTTGTCCCGCTTATGACCGCCCAGGCCATAGTGGAAGACGCCCCAATCACGGCCGAAGTCGGATGCCGGGGTCACGAACCCGGCGAAGAACTCCGAGACATGGGTGTCGGAAGAACCCGGGAGGACGCCGAACCGCCGGAAGAGCTCCAACTTGATGCGGTTGTTGGCCATCACATCCGCCTTGGTCCACTCGTCGCCATCCGACGCCTTGACCCAGTGCATCGACTCGACCGGTGCCATCCAGATTGGCTCGTTTCCGTGGGCCGACGGCTCGTCGAGCATCTGGCGGAGCCGGTCGAAACCGTCGGTCTCGCCGATGCCTAGGGCCGTCACCAAGGGCAGGTGGTTGACGCCGCCGGCGACCGGGTCGACCGAGTGCATGGGCGCATCGAACAGCAGACTCATCGAGAATTTCAGGCCCACGAGCTCGTTGCAGAGGCCCACCACCTGCATCCGCGACTCGCGGGAGGCGGCCCGGCAGAGAGCGGTGAGCGGATTGCTCACATTGACAAGGAGGGCGTCGGGGCAACAGCGCTCTGCGGCTCTGGCCACCTTCGCCACCACCGGGACGCTGCGCAGGGCGCGAGCGATCCCGCCCGGGCCGACGCTGTCGCCGACCGGTTGGCGGATGCCGTAGCGGGCCGGGATCTCGAGGTCGTGGCGCATGCTGGCGAACCCTCCGACCGACAAGGCGACGATGACCGCCTCGGCGCCTTCGAGGGCACGGTCGAGATCGGTGGTCGTCTCGACCGAGAGCCCGATCTGACGTGACTTGGCGATGTGCTCGGCGACCTCCACCATGGGCGGCAACGATTCTGCGGCCACGTCCATGAGGGTTACGTCCGCGTCCTGCAGCGACTCGGTGTTGGCGAAGTCGACGAGGAGGGTGGGCGTCCAGTGGGTGCTGCCCCCGCCGACGATGGTGATCCGGGGAGTGCTCACGCCCGAACGGTAGCCGCGTGCACCGGCTGCGCCCCGGTGCCGTCGTTTCCGACGAGGTCCCAGGTCCGAACACATGTTTGGGCGAGGGGGCCATCGCCGCCCGCTCGTCGTGGACGCCGTCATCCGGTGCCAGGCTGAAGGCTTGCGCAGTCCCGGCGAGGGGTAAGGAGAGGAACCATGGGAGAACGCGTCAAGCTGCGGCACCTACCCGGCCGGCTGACCACCGGCGTCTTCATCCTGAACGCCGGCTTCGGCAAGCTCAGCAGTGACGCCGAGAGGTCCAAGCGGGTGCACGAGATGGCGGCGAACGTCTATCCGGCGTTGGGCAACGTCGACCCCGAGACGTTTACCAAGCTGCTCGGTGCCTCGGAGGTTGCCCTCGGCGGCGCCCTCATCCTCCCCATCATCCCGAGTCGCCTCGCCGGCCTGGGCCTGGCCGTCTTCTCAGCCGGCCTCATGGGCCTCTACCTGCGAACCCCGGGGATGCGAGAGGAAGGAAGCATCCGACCGTCCCAACAGGGCACCGCGTTGGCCAAGGACGTCTGGATGCTGGGCATCGCCCTCTCGCTCATCCTCGATTCTCGGGTGACCAAGAAGAGCAAGGGCTGACGTCCGCCGGAGTTGCCTCGGGCGGCTCGACCGTGGCCGCCCAAGCGCAGTGCCGGATACTCCGGGATAGCCGTACCCCGCCGACGTGTCGCCGGCCGTCCTCATCCGCGTCGTTACCTGGCAGTCACGACGGACACGTTGAGATGAAGGACTTCGCCAGCCGGTGAGAAATGGCGTTTCCCTTCCCGATGGGCCGGGTAGCGACCGTGCACAGTCAAATGGGCACGGTGGCGGGTCGGTTCGAGGCTTCGTGTCGCCAGATCGTTTCAACCAGCGAGGCGTTCCTGCGGCAGAGAGCGTCGATGACGAAGTGGTACCCGTTGACGGGGCCGCGCCGCTGCCCTCTGGCCGAGCCGTGGTGAGCATTCCGAACGGTGCCAGCTGCCAGTTCGATCCCGAGCTCCGCTCCGTGGGTGCGGCGCGCCGGTTTGCTCTCGACACCGCCAGTCAATGGGGCGTGGCGCCGAACGACCTGGCGCTCGTCGTCGGTGAGCTGGCCGCCAACGCCGTCGTGCACGGGCACACACCCTTCACCGTCTCCCTTAGTGTTCACGGGCGAAGGGTCTCGATCGAGGTGTGCGACGAGCATGCCGGGCCGGTCCAACCCTGCGCGGTGTCCTCGGAGTCCCAGAGTGGGAGGGGGCTGGTCATCGTCGACCGAGTGGCCACGAACTGGGGCATCCGGCCGCTGTCGGCGGGCGGAAAGGTGGTGTGGGCCGAGCTCGGCGACTGACACGGGGCCAGGCGCTGAAGAGTCAAGACGATGCCGGCGCTCGAACGGCCCCTGTTTGCCCATACCGTGAGCGCACCACCCATACCCGGGTGGCGCACCGTCCCGACAGGCGAAGAGGAAGGACTCCCGGCCCGATGGATGACTTTCCCGGCGCGATCGTCCCCGCCGACCACGTCGAGCCCGCGCCGAGACGGGTGCGGGGGGCGCTCGGCAACACGACCGTCTTCGACACGCTCGATGCTCTGTACGTCTTCGAATGGCCGTTCCACCCGCAGTACTACATCCCGATCGGCGACGTCGACCGTGACACCTTGGTCGACGAAGGTCGCAGCCCGGACCTCAAACGGGGCCGCGCCCAGCGCTACGGCTTGCGGGTGGGCGAGGTCGAGCGTCCGGGCAGCGCATACCTCTACACCGAGGCCAAGGTGCCCGGGCTCACCGGCACCGTCCGCTTCGACTGGGAGGCCATGGACCACTGGTTCGAGGAGGACGAGGAGATCTTCGTCCATCCGCGCAACCCCTACACCCGGGTCGACGCCCTTCGTTCCACGCGCGTCGTGCGGGTCGAGCTCGACGGCGTCGTGTTGGCCGAGTCGTCCTCGCCGGTGCTGGTCTTCGAGACCGGCTTGCCCACCCGGTACTACCTGAACCCCACGGAGATCGACGAGACCCATCTGGTCCCGAGTGCCACGGTCACCCGATGCCCCTACAAGGGGACGACCACTGGCTATTGGGCGGCCGAGGCGGGCGGTCGCCAGTACCCCGACGTCGCCTGGGCCTACGGCTTTCCGACCCGTGAGCTCCTGCCCATCGCCGGGCTCGTCGCCTTCTACAACGAACGCGTCGACCTGACGGTCGACGGCCGCCGCCTCGTCCGCCCGAAGACCCACTTCTCCTGACGCCGTCCTTTGTCGAGTACCCGCTACGGACAGAGGGTGGGCGCTATCGGCTCACAGGTCCGGCCACAACTCCTCCGGCTCCCGGCCTCTCGTTTCGGGGACGGCCCAGAATAGGGCGGCGGCCAGCGCCACGGGCAGGAAGATGACGTCGGCGGCCAGGCTGAAGCGGTTCCCGATGTCGGCCACGGCGCCGAAGAGGAGCAGCCCCACGACGGCGCCCACGACCCCCGACAGCAGCCACCAGCCGGCCACCGACGCTCGCACGGAGGTGGGGAACAACTCGTTGAGGAGGGCGCCGCCGGCCGGGCCGAGGAGGGCGCCGGCGAAGATGCCGAGCACGTAGCCGGCCACCAGCAGGGTCTTCGGTCCGCTGTAGGTGACGACCCCGCAGACGGCGATGCCCACCATGCCGAGCGCTCCGGTCGGCCGCCGACCGACATGGTCGGCCAGCCATCGGCCGGCCAAGAGCCCCCCCAGCCCGGTGACCCCGGCCCCGGCCACCATCGCCGCCGTGATGAGACCGCTCAAGTGGACGATGTTCTGGGCGTAGAGGAACACGAAGGTGTCAGCCGGCCCGGTAATGACGGAGACGGCGAAGGCAAGGGCCACCACGACGGCCAAGCGCCTCCGGAAACGCGGTGCCACCGCACCCAACACCGGTATGGCCGGAGTGTCGCCAGCTCGCGCCACGGTGAATCGATCCGGCTCCCGCAGCGATCGGGCGATGACGGGGAGCGCGACGAGCGGCACCAAGGCGAGGGCGAAGAGCCCTCGGAACCCGAGCGTCCCCGAGGCCAAGCTGTGGAGGATGGCGAGCGCGCCGGCGCCGATGCCGTAACCGGCGACCACGAGCGCCACCGCTGACGCCCGGTCCGGTGATGCCGTCTCCTCGGCCGCCGCCACCTGGGCCAGCCCGTTGGTGGCGGTGAGGAACGGTCGTCCAAGGGCGAACAGCGCGACGAACCACCAGTAGCCGGGACTGGCCGACGCCACCACGGTGAAGGCCAGGCCCACGCCCACGGTGACGAGCAGCATGGTCCGGCGCCCGAAACGGTCGGCCAGGCCACACAGGGGCAGCGCACCCAGCGACGCCACCCGGATGATGGCCAGGCCCACGCCGAGCACCGTCCCCGACAGCCCGGCCTGTTCGGCGATGGTCGTGCCGTGGGTGGCGTTGCCGAAGGTCTTGGCCACGTCGCCCAACGCGGCCACCACCCCGAACTGGCCGAACCCCGAAGCCAGGCTCACGAAGAGGAGGGCGACGATCGGTCCGTCGCTCCAGTGGTAGAGCTGCAGGGGGCGTCCGGCCGAGCCCGACCGATCGCTCATCGTTCACCTCGGCCGACGATCCCACCCCCGACGGTCCACGCTGGTCGGACGGGGGACCGGGACATGGATCAGACAGTAGGCACGGGCGGCGGGGCGCTCCTGGCACCGGCCACCGACCGCCTGTGGCCTGAAGGATGGCTGAGAATCGTTGCCGGGCGCCGCCACTCGCGACCGTTCCGTTGGTTCAATGAACGGGTGGCAACCGCTGCGACGAGCCGGGGACGCAGCCGCGTCTCGACTCGACGCCCCCCTCACCGTCTGCTCAGGCGCTCGTTCGGTCTCCTGGTCGTCGTCGCCGTCGTCGCTGTCGTCGCCATCGTCGCCGGATCATTCGCCCTCGCACCTGCCGCTCGTCCCTCCGGGAAGTTCGACGGAGCCGTGGCCGTCGACCCCGCCGAGTTCTCGGCGACCGCGTGCCAGGCCCTGCCCCCGACACGAGGTGACAACGGGCATACGGTCTTCCTCGACGCCGGCCACGGCGGCATCGACCCTGGGGCGGTGGGCACGACCACCGCCGGGGCGACCGTGGAGGAGGCCGCCGACACGCTGCCCGTGGAGCTGGATGCGGCCACCCAACTCCGTGACCAGGGTTATCGGGTCGTGGTGTCCCGCACGACCGACAGTTCCGTCGCCCGGTTGGACGCAGTCGACGTCGACGAGGGTGTCCTCAGCCTCCAGGGAGCTCACGACGATGTCGCCGCCCGGGACATCTGTGCCGACAAAGGCGGCGCCCAGGCGCTGGTGGGCATCTACTTCGACAGCGGAGGGTCACCTGACAATGCCGGAAGCCTCACGACCTACGACGCCGCCCGGCCCTTCGCCGCCGCCAACCTGCGCTTGGCCGACCTGGTGCAGCAGGACGTGCTCTCGGCCATGAACAACCAGGGCTGGGGCATACCGAACGCGGGAGTCACGCAGGACTCACAAGAGGGCTCGCTCGTCCCGACCTCGTCGGACAGCCCCTTGGCCGTGGCCGCGGCCAACTACGGGCACGTTCTGCTGCTCGGCCCGGCCATGGCCGGGTACTTCACCACGCCGAGCACGATGCCCGGTGCCCTCATCGAGCCGCTCTTCATCACCGACCCGTTCGAAGCGACCATCGCCTCATCCAGTAAGGGCCAGATGGTCATGGCCCGGGGCATCGACCTCGCCATCCAGCAGTACTTCGCGCCGACCGTCACCAGCCGGCAGAACCACAGCGGCACGGCCACGACCGCGCTGTAGGGCGTAGGGCTGGCTACCGCCCTCGATGGCCTGCCGAAGGCAGTCGATGCGTGGGAGTGAGTCTCAACCGGCCTTACGGTGCCAGCGCGAGCGGTGTCGTACCACCGGCTTTTCGAAGGCAGGCTCGGCGTCGGTCTCCTTGGCCGCTCGGCTGCACGAGGCGCAGGTCCGAAGACCGTCGATCAGCCTGGTCACGCCGACCACCCCGCAGTGCTCACACTGACGGCCCACGTACACCTGGGCGATCGACTGGGGCCGAAGGGCGTTCACCTCGGAGAGCCGGCGCTGGACGTCCTCGTGGAGCACGAACGTGCCCGAGTTGTCTCGGTAGACGAGCTCCCAGGCAATGAGCTCGTGGATCAGAGGTGCCAGCTGGTCGAGGCGTCGGTGCGGGTCGACCGTCGTTGCCGCCTCGACTACTTCGTCCAGTTCACCGTCCGGCAGCTTTGCCTGTTCGATCGTCATGCTGACCCCATTCCCTCAGCCCCTCGTCGTGAGCATCCGACATGCGCACCACGGTCTCCATGATGACGCGCGTGCACGCCTTCGTACAGGTCAACTCCCGGGATTTCTTTAATGTTTCCTTGGGCCGTTCCTGCCGGTCCGGGCTTCGACGACGCCCGTGCCGATGACGCCGGCGCCTCCGCCGTGACCGGTGGGCGTTGGCTTTCGAGACTCCCGAGTCGATCAGCCGGCCATGCCCGCCCCCTCCGGTGCTCAACGGAGGGCGGCTGTCACCTCGGCGGCCACGGCGTCGGGGTCGGAAACGGTGACGATGAGTCGGCGGAACGGGCAATCTTCGGTCTCGACGACGACTCCGCGCCCACGCCCGTGCACGGCGGTGAAGTCCTTTCCGAACGAGCCCCTTCGGGTGCCCACCGCGATCACCCCGGGTAGCCCGGTACCCGGGGCCCGGATCCCTCGCAGCTCGGCCCAGACGTCCTCGGCGACGCGGACGGCTCGCACGGCGGACAGCGGCACCGAGATGTCGCCGTGGACGCTTTCCAGCCGTTCGAGCGGCCGCAGCCGGAGGAGCAGCCGGTCGCCCTCGACCGTCAAGCTGGCCACGGCCCCAATCCCTCGACGGCCCCCTTCCGCTTACTCCTGACCGGGGACCTGGTCACGGTACGGACGGAGAGGGCGGCCGGCACAGGGGCCCGCAAGCCGGTTCCGGCTACCACGCCCTCATCGTGCCACTCGGTGATCGGTGCTTCGAGGAGAGAACACTGATCTCGAAGGCACCGGTTTTGGAGGACCTGGCCAGCGGGCGGCCACAGGTGGGGCCGGCGGATCTACCGCCCACTCCGGCGGATCTGCCGCCCACTCCGGCCGACGACGTGTCGGAGGAGGACCTGGTGGCGAGGTTCGGCGCACCAGTGGCCGAGGTGGCCGTCTGAGCCCGGATGCCCAGGCGCTCCCTCCCCGGCCCGTTGGCGGCGCACGACCGTTACGCTCGCCCGGGCCCGGACGGCGAGGAGGCCGAGGAGGCCGAGACTGTTCCCGGGCGGAGGACGACACCATGAGCGGAACCGCAGTGCCGTGCACCCATCTCGACGAGGTCGGTGAGGTCATCCCGTCGGCCGACGGGTGCGAGGACTGCCTGCGCACGGGAGGCCACTGGTTGCATCTCCGGATGTGCGTGGTCTGTGGCCACGTGGGCTGCTGCGACAGCTCGCCCAACCGTCATGCCACCGCCCACTTCCGGGACAGCAGCCATCCGGTCATCCAATCCTTCGAGCCCGGCGAGGACTGGTGGTGGTGCTACCTGGACGAGACGGCGTTCGAGGTCGAGGAGGCTCCCTCCTTCTCCCACTCGTGACTCGAGGAGCTCGGCGACACGTGGGGTGAGCTGACCCGGCACCCTCCGACCGGACAGGGCCCTCCGACCGGACAGGGCCCTCCGACCAGAGAGCGGGCGGTCCGCCAATGACGGGGATGCGGCCCCCTGGCTATCGTCGCGGAACCCTATGGCCCCGCGTCACCGTCAGCGTCAGCGTCACCGTCATCGTCGAACGAAGGACACGGGACAGCGGAGCCCTCTTTTCGTCATCGTGGCCGCCGCCGTGCTCGTGGCTGCGGCCGGAGCGCTGGTGGCGGCGCCGACTACCGCTCGGGTGCTGGATGCCACCTCGCTGGCTCCTGCCGGGACCGTGGGCTACGTGGTGTGCCCGACGGCGGTGACGCCGGTAGAGCTCGACACCCGCACGGCCGAAGCCCCCATCCCCTTGCCGCTCCACGGCACGCCCGTCCTCGGCTCCTTCGCCATCGCCACCTCGCCCGACGGCCGATGGGCCTACGTGGCCACCACCGACGGGGTCGCCGGCTCGGTGCCGACGTCCTCCTCCCCCCGAGGGACGGGCGCCACCAACGCGGGTCACGCACCCGTCGGTGGCGTGCGCAACGTCCTCATCCCCGTCGACCTCGTGACCCAGAGGGCGCTCGCTCCCATCCTCCTGCCCGGCCAGGGGGGTAGCCACGCCGTGGTGGCCCTGCCCGACGGGCGGACGGTGCTCGTGGCCGACGGGTCGTCGATCGTCCCGGTCGACCCCGCCTCCGGCACCGTCGGGACACCCATCGACCTCGGCACCAGTCACGCCGTCTTCGGAATGGCCCTCGACCCGTCCGGCACCGTGCTCTACGCCCTGGTGCCCGACGGCGTGATCCCGGTCGACATGGTCCGCGACACCGTGCAGCCGGAGATTCTGACCGGGCTCGCCGTCTCGTCCGTCTATTCCCCGCACGGCATCGTGGCCAGCGCGGACGGCACCACCATCTACGTCGCCGGCCAGGGCGGTGCCGACTACGGCGGCCGGGTCGTGCCCATCGAGGCCGCCACCGGTGCACTGCTGCCCGAGGCGGGCTTCGACCGTTTCGGCATCGCCGATCCCGCCGCGCTGACGGTGGCCGACGGCGACGTCCTGGTGGTGGACGCGGCCAACAACTGGGTCAACTCTGTCCCACTCGGCAGCTTCTCCGATCCGCCGCCGCCGGTTCGGCTGCCCAGCCAACCGGGGAAGGCGGCCATCACCGGCACGCAGCACCCGACCGACATCGTGTCCGGCCCGGGGAAGGTCGGCACGTTCATCGTCGACGGGTTCGATGCCGTGGTCCCCTTCGAGCCGACCCCCCAGGCCTTCGGCCGCCCGATCCCGGTGTGCTCGGGTGCCTCGTCGATGGCGGTGGCCTCCGCGCCGTGACTCGTGAGCGCCCGGGCCCGCGTCCTAGCCGGTTGTGCCCCCGAGGGCCGGGACCGGTGTGGCCGGGTCGAGCTCGGCCGCGGCCATGAGCTCGTCGAGGGCCGCCGGCACCGCGCCGGCCAGATCCCAGACCCTGGGCATGACCTCCGGGCAGGCGATGAAGCCCCAATAGAGGACACCCCGGTAGCTCATGATGGTGATGTTGACGCCCATGCCGTCCATGACCGGGCCGAGGGGGAAGTTGGCTTCGAGCTCGGCGCCACTCAGGTAGAGGGGGAAGTCGGGGCCGGGCACGTTGGAGACGACGACGTTGGCGATCGGCCGATGGCGGTTGGCCAGGCCCATGCCCGTGTAGAAGCGGGCTGCGCTGGCGAACACGCTGGGCGCGGCGTGCTCGGCCCAGTTGAGCAACAGGTCGGCGCCCAGCGCCCGGTGCTCCTCCTTGGCGCTCTTCGTTCCCTCGCGGATGGCGGCGAGCCGCTCGAGGGGGCCGTCGAGGTGGGAGGGGAGCTGGACGAACATGGACGAGACCTGGTTCGAGCCCTTGGCCACACCGTCGGGACGGACGGAGACCGGCACCACCGCCACCAGGGGGCGATCCGGCAGCTCGTCGCCGTCCTGGAGGAAGCGGCGGAGCGCCCCGGCACAGACGGCCAGGACCACGTCGTTCACGGTCGTCCCCATGGCGTTCTTCAGCCGCTTCACGTCGTCGAGCCGGATGGCCGAGAAGGCCACCCGGCGCCGGCGGCTGATGGCGGCGTTGAACGAGGTGCGGGGCGCCGAGAGGGGGAGGGCGGCCTTCGGCCCCGATGAGTGCTCGTCGTGCCGCTGGCGGACCCGACGGACGTCGAAGATTCGAAAACCCGTGCGCACCACGTCGAGCGCCATCTCCACGGGTCGGATGGCACCGGTCACCAGAGCGCTGGCCACCAGCTCGACGCCGGAGGGCACCCGCTCGTCGACCAGGGCCGGGTCAGGAGGTGGCCGCTCGGCGGGATCGGCTTCGAGGTCGAAGAGCACCGAGAGCAGCGCCGCACCGGAGACACCGTCCACCGTCGAGTGGTGCATCTTGGCGATGAGGGCGATGCGGCCACCGAGCACACCCTCGACCACCCAGATCTCCCACATTGGCTTGCTGCGGTCGAGCTGCTGACCGGCGATGTCGCCGGCCAGGTCGCCGAGCTCGCGCAGCCCGCCCGGGCTTGGGACGGCCGCCCGGCGCACGTGGTAGTCGATGTCGAAATCGGCGTCGTCGACCCACACGGGATGTCCGAGGCGGAACGGCACCTCGACCAACCGACGCCGGAAGACGGGCTCGGCCTTGATGCGGGCGGCGATGAGGTCGCGGACCCGTTCGAAGCGGTAGCCGCCCGGCACCGTGCGTGGGTCGAAGACCATCGTCATGGCCACATGCATGTGGAGGCTCGGCGTCTCGAGGTAGAGGAAGGTGGAGTCGAGCCCGCTCAGTCGTTCCACCCGACCCTCCTATCTCACCCGATCCCACTCTCACCCGATCCCACGCCGTCCCGAACTCGGGGTCGCCGACGGTGTTTCATGGTGGGATGACGTGGGCCTACTTCGCCGTCAGCTTGGCCGCCGCGGTACTCGTGGTCAACGCCTACGCGCCCATCCGGCGTGAGCCCGCGACCACGCTCAGCTTCGTCCTGGGCTGGACCCCGAGCGAGCTGCCCGTCCATTTCGCCGTCCTGGCCGTGGGCGGCACGATCGCCTTCGCCACCGCCGGGGCCATCTCGGGATGGCCGGGGTGGACCGGACTGGCGTTGTCGGTGGCGGCGCTGGCCGGGCTCTGCCGGCTGGCCGTGGTCGCGGCCCGGGCCGGCCGGGTGGTGGACGAGGCTCTCCTCGACACCTTCGGGGCCGAGGCGCCACCCCGGATACGCCCGGCCTGGCTGCGGGGCTGGCGCCTGGTGGTCGCCGTGCCCTTCCGTTGGCCGGGCATCACTCGCGTCCGCAACGTCGACTACTGGGGTGATGGCAACTACCGGCACAAGCTCGACATCCTCAACCGACGTTCGGTCACGCCCGAAGGAGCTCCGGTGCTCGTCTACATCCACGGCGGGGCGTGGGTGATAGGCGACAAGCGCGAGCAAGGCATCCCCCTCATGCACGAGCTCGTCCAGCGCGGCTGGGTGTGCGTCGCCATCAACTACCGACTGAGCCCGCGGGCGACCTGGCCCGCCCACATCGTCGACTGCAAGAAGGCGCTGTCCTGGGTGCGGGAGCACATCGCCGAGTACGGCGGCGACCCGGGCTGCATCGCGGTCTCCGGCGGCTCGGCCGGCGGGCACCTGGCCGCGCTGGTGGCCCTCACCCCCGGTTGTCCGGAGTGGCAGCCCGGCTTCGAGGAGGCCGACACCTCGGTCGACGCCTGCCTCCCGTTCTACGGCGTCTACGACATGAGGGGCGACCCCGACCTCATGGGCGCCTACGGCCGTGGCCTGCTCAAGCTGCTCGAGCGGCGGGTCATGAAGGCGTCCTCCGCCGACGACCCGTCCCTCTTCGAGGCGGCGTCGCCGGACCGCCGGGTCACGGCGTCGGCACCGCCCTTCTTCGTTGCCCACGGGTCGAACGACACGCTCGTACCGGTGGTCGTGGCCCGTCACTTCGTCGATCAGCTCCGTTCTGTCTCGAAGGCCCCGGTGGTCTACGCCGAGCTCCCCCTGGCCCAGCACGCCTACGAGGTGCTGGCCAGCATCCGCACTCGACACACGACCCTCGCCGCGGTTCGGTTCCTCGACACCGTCCGCCGCCGGGCCCAAGCAGCCGTCGGGGACCAGGTGGACGGGTCGGGGCCGGCCGAAGCCGCCGCCGACGGCGCAACCGGCCAGCGATGGACACCTGCGCCTGGATCTGACGTAGAGTCAGCAAGTTTCTGACGTACAGTCAGCTAGCCGCTGACCTGGGCTGACGGATCCGGGCCAGCACGAAACGAGACAAGGGGGAGCCTTGAGTTCTGCAGCTTCGTGGAGGAAGCGCCTCGGAGGTCTCGGCGTTCTCGTCCTGGCGTCGGTGGTGCTGGCGGCGTGCAGCTCGACGAACTCGTCGTCCACCACCACCTCGACGTCGGCAACAGGGCACACCTCGTCCAAGATCCCGCAGAGCGCCATGAGCGACCACACCGGGGTCACCTCGAGCACGATCCACGTCGCCAACATCGCCACCTTGACCCCCGGCGGCCTGTTCAAGGGGGCCGACGTCGGCACCCAGGCCTACTTCGACTATGTGAACTCCACCGGCGGTGTGGGTGGCCGCAAGATCGTCGTCGACTCCGGTGACGACCAGAACCAGGGCGCGGTCAACCTGCAGCTCACGCAGAGCGCCATCAACAGCGACCTCGCCATCGTGGGTGAGTTCTCCCTCCAGGACAGCTTTGGCGGCACGCTCCTGGCCAAGAACCCGGGCATGCCCGACATCTCCAACGTGCTGGACCTGGCCACGAGCAATCTGCCCAACGTCTTCAGCCCGGTCCCGCTCCAGGGAGGCTGGGAGGAGGGAGCCGTTCAGTACTTCAAGAGCCGGTTCCCGAACGACGTCACGGCGGGGGCCATGATCGGCAACGAGCCTGCCTCCGAGGCCGCCTGGGTCGGCGAGAAGTACGTGCTCGAGAAAGTCGGCTTCCACGTCGTCTACGACCCCGTGTTCCCCATCACACAGACCGACTTCACCCAGAACGTCATTGCCATGCGCAACGCCGGGGTCAAGATCCTCTTCCTCGAGCAGATGCCCGAGAACTACGCCGGGTCCCTGCTCACGGACCTGGCCCAGCAGAACTACCATCCCCAGATCATCTTCGGTGCCGCCGCCTACTCGACGCAGCTGGTCTCGGCATCCGGGGGCGCGGCCAACATCGACGGCTCCCTGCTCGAGCAGAATGCCTCCCTCTACCTCGGGGAGGACGCGTCGAACGTCCCGGCCGTGTCGAGCTTCCTCCACTGGGTCAACATCGCCTCTCCCGGGTTCCACCCCGACCTCTTCACCCTCTACGGCTGGCTGTCGGGGGAGTTGTTCACCCAGGCGCTGCGCAACGCCGGCAGCGACCCGAGCCGGGGCTCGCTGCTCACGGCACTGTCCAAGATCACCTCCTTCAACGGCGACCACATCGTCACCACTTCCGACCCGGCGGCCAAGACGACCAGCAACTGCTACCTCATCGGCGAGATAGCCAACGGAACATTCCAGCGGGTCGGCGACCCACCGGTCAGCAGCCCGACTTACGGCTACCGTTGCAACTACTCGTACGTGACGCCACCATCCTGAGCCCGAACCCAGGGACGACCGCAGGACGAAAGTAGGGACGGCCGGGGCCATGTTCCTCCCGGCTAGTTCGAGCGGGCAGGGCGGGGCTGCCGGGGGAGCCGTGACGGTGACGAACAGATGACCGAATTCATCCAGTACACCGTCTTCGGGGTGATGCTCGGCGCCGGCTACGCCATCGCCGCCACCGGCCTGGTGGTCACCTACACCACGTCCGGCGTCTTCAACTTCGCCCAGGGCGCGGTGGGCATGATCGCCGCCTTCTGCTACTGGGAGCTGGTGGTGGCCAACGGCCTCCCCGTGGTGGTCGCCCTGCTCATCGTGCTCGTGCTCGGGGCCACCCTGGCCGGGGGCGTCGTCGAACGAGTCTTCATGCGCCGGCTCCACGGCGCCTCGGCCGAACGCCCGGTGCTCGTGACCCTCGGCCTCATGGTCATCCTGACCGGTCTCGCCACCGAGATCTGGAACCCGGGAACCGAGCGCTCCGTGTCCAACATGATCTCGGGCCAGTTCGGCTTCGCCGGCATCAACATCCAGTACCAAGAGGTCCTGCTCATCGGGGTGGCGGCGGCCGTGGCCGTCGGCCTCCGCATCTTCTTCACCCGGACACGCACGGGTTTCGGCCTCCGCGCCGTGGTCGACGACCCCGACCTTCTGGCTATGTCGGGTGCCTCGCCCAACCGGATGAGCCAGCTGGGCTGGATCCTCGGGTTCTTCATGGCCGCCCTGGCCGGCGTCCTCTTGGCCCCCACCCAGACGACCGGCATCTCCATCCCGGCCATGACCCTGCTCGTGGTCAACGGCTACGCCGCGGCCATCGTCGGGCGCCTCCGCAACATCACCGCCACCTTCCTGGCCGCCATCGGCATCGGCCTGGCCGAGAACTACGTCATCAGCTACGTGCTCCCACACGTGCCGCAGGACCTGGTGCCCGACATCACCTTGGCCCTGCCCATGGTCTTCCTCTTCATCGCCCTGGTGACCCTCCCCTCGGTCCGCATCCGGGCCGTGGGCCGACTGACCACGTTGCGGCCGCCGCGGGTGGCGACCGCCGGCCAGTCTCTCGTGGCCGGGGTCGTCTTCCTCGCCGTCGCCGCCTTGCTGGCCGCCGTCTTCGACAACACCCCTTTCCGGGGCACCACCGTTCTCACCCTCGGCGGGGTGATCATGACCCTTGGCATCGTGGGCCTCTCACTCGTGCTCTTGACCGGCTACTCGGGACAGGTCTCGCTCTGCCAGTTCTCCTTCATGGGCATCGGCGCCTTCATCATGGGGAAGGTGGCCGGGGGCGGCTCGCTGATCGGGTTGGTGGCCGCCACGGTCATCTGCGCAGGGGTAGGAGCGCTCGTGGCCCTGCCCACCATCCGGCTCCGCGACCTCTACCTGGCTCTCGCCACCTTCGCCTTCGCCGATGCCGTCTACAACGGGTTCTTCAACGACACTCACATCTACGGCAGCGGCGGGTTGACCGTCGGACGCATCGTCCTGCCCGGCCTGTCCTTCGGGGGAGATGCCGCCGAATTCCTGCTCGTGACCGTCTTCTTCGTGGTCTGCGCCTGGATCGTGCTGGCCATCCGGCGGAGCATGTTCGGCCGCCGGCTGGTGGCGGTGAACGACTCACCCGCCGCCTATGCCACCGTGGGCCTCAACATCGGGGCCACCAAGGTGGCGGTGTTCGCCATTGCCGCTGGGATGGCCGGGTTGGCCGGGGCCCTCTACGGCACCGTCCAACAGGTCGTCGGCATCACCGACTTCGACTTCTTCTACGGCATCATCTTCGTGCTGTTCGTGACCATCTGGTCGATCCGCACCGTGACCGGCGCCTTCCTCGCCGCCGTCACCTTCACCGTTCTCAACCAGTGGTCGCCCAACGGGTTCGGACTGTTTGCCGGGGCCGGCATCATCCTGATCGGTCGTGCCGCCGGCGGCATACTCGGCCTCGAGGTCTTCCAGTTCCCGCTGCCTTGGACCAGGAGAGCGGCGGGCGATGACGGCGCCGGCCACGCAGAGGTGTCGCTGGAAGGCGCCGTCATCGGGAGCGGGAGCCGTGCCGCCAGCTGAGGGGGCCGGCACGGCCCTGACCGTCTCGGAGGTTGCCGTCCAATTCGGCGGGGTGGCGGCTCTGGCCAACGCCAGCCTGCGGGTCCATCCGGGCCGCGTGACCGGCCTCATCGGGCCGAATGGGGCCGGCAAGACGACGCTGTTCAACGTCATCAGCGGGCTCCAGGCGCCGGACCGGGGCACGGTCCACCTGTTCGACAACGAAGTGACGGGCATGCACCCCAGCCGGCGGGCCCGCCTCGGACTGGCCCGCACATTCCAGCGGCTCGAACTGTTCGGGTCGCTCACCGCCGCCGACAACGTCCGGGTCGGGGTCGAATCATCGGTCCACTGGTGGACCCGTCATCACCTCCGCCGTTCGCTCCCGGTCGTCCGCCGCTGGGGCGAGGGCGTGGCCGGCCCAGCCGACAACGGGGCGCACCTGTCGATCGCCTCGCGCTGCGAGCTCCTGCTCGAGCGGGTCGGCCTCGCCGGCCACGGGCACGAGCAGGTGAGCGCCATGTCCACCGGGTCGGCCCGGATGGTCGAGCTGGCCCGGGCCCTCGCCATCGAGCCCAAGCTCCTCCTGCTCGACGAGCCGGGCTCCGGCCTCGACGACGCCGAGTCCCAAGCCCTTGGCCGGCTGCTGCGCGGGCTGGCCGAGGGGGGGATGGCCGTCCTCCTCGTCGAGCACGACATGGAGCTGGTCATGCGGATCTGCGAGTACATCTACGTCCTCGACTTCGGCGATGTCATCGCCGCCGGCACGCCGGACGAGATCCGAGCCGATCCCATGGTGCAGGCCGCCTACCTCGGGGCGGAGCACGGTGACCCGATCGCCAAGGGACGGTGAGATGAGCGACGTCACCGGTGTGGCCGACGGTCGGGCGAGCGACGACGCCGCCGCCGTGCGCCTTCCGCCGTCCATCTCCATCGAGGGATTGCGGGCCGCCTACGGTCGTATCGAAGTACTGCACGGGGTTGACCTCGTCGTGCCGGCGGGCAGCGTGTTCGCCCTCCTCGGTCCGAACGGGGCCGGCAAGTCGACCCTGCTCAAAGTCATGAGCGCCCGACTCCGGCCGACTGCCGGACAGGTGCGGATCGGCGACGAGCCCGTCGGGCGGACGTCACCCGAGCGGCTGGCCCGAGACGGGCTCTGCGCAGTCCCCGAAGGACGCGGCATCTTTCCCAACCTCACGGTTCGCGAGAACCTGCGCATCTGGACCTACTGCGGCGGGATCAGTGCCGCCGAGGTCGAGGAGCGCACCTTTTCCACCTTCCCGCGCCTCAAGGAACGTCGTCGGCAGATGGCCGGCACCCTCTCCGGTGGTGAGCAGCAGATGCTGGCCATCTCGCGTGCCATCGTGACCCGGCCCCGCGTGCTGCTGCTCGACGAGTTGTCCATGGGCCTTGCCCCGCTGGTGGTCCAGGAGCTCTACCAGCTGGTCGGACAGCTCTCGTCCGAGGGCATGACCATCGTCCTGGTCGAACAGTTCGTGACCACCGCTCTGGCCGTGGCCAACCGGGCGGCCATCATGATCCACGGTCGCATCGACCGGGAGGGGGCACCGGACGAGATGGCCGATGCCGCCCTCGGCGCCTACCTCTCCTGACCGAAGGTCGTCACTGATCCGTCGAGGCGCCGTGGCTCATTCGTCGTCGGCCAGAGTCACCCGAACGCCGGGCTCCTCGGCTTCGACGAGCTCGAGCTTGCCCTGCAGGCCGGCTGCCTCGCGCAGGTCCTCCTCGGCGGTGCGCACGGCCTCGAGGTAGTCGGCCGGCCCGGTGACCACCAGCTGGTCGACCGGCCAGCGCATCGACCGCTTGGCCTTCGTCTTCTCCCGCCGAACGGCGCCCAGCACCTCGGCGGCGGCGGCGAGAACATGGTCGCCCCCACTCCTATCTGAGCCGGTGGCGACGACCAGCTCGGACACCGCCGGCCACGCCGCTCGGTGGATGGATCCGTCCTGCCACCACGACCAGACCTCCTCGCACACATACGGCAGGAACGGCGCGAACAACCGCAGGACGGTGGCCAGGGCGAGGGCGAGGGCGGCCCGGGCGGACGCCGGCCCCACGTCGTCGGGCGGACCGTAGGCGCGGGCCTTGACCAGTTCGAGGTAGTCGTCGCAGAACGACCAGAAGAACGCCTCCGTCCGTTCGAGGGCTCGTGCGTAGTCGTAGTCCTCGAAGGCGGTGATCGACTCCTCGACGACGAAGGCCAGCCGACTGAGCACGGCCACATCGAGCGGGGCAGAGACGGCGCCCGCCGACGGTGGGGCGGCCGAGCCCTCGGGTCCGGCGATGCGGCCGAGGGCGAAGCGCGAGGCGTTGAGGACCTTGATGGCCAGCCGGCGGCCCACCTTGATCTGGGCCTCTTCGATGGCGGTGTCCGTCCCGGGCCGTCCGCTGGCGGCCCAGTAGCGCACGGCGTCGGCCCCGTGCTGCTCGAGGAGCGGCATGGGGGTCACGACCTCCCCCTTCGACTTCGACATCTTCTTGCGGTCGGGATCGAGGACCCAGCCGGCGATGGCCGCGTCCGACCACGGCAGCGCGCCGTGCTCGAGCTCGGCACGCACGATGGTCGTGAACAGCCAGGTGCGGATGATCTCGGAGGCCTGGGGTCGGAGGTCCATGGGGAACACGCGGTCGAAGAGGTCGGGGTCGTCCCCCCACCGGCCGGCGATCTGCGGCGTGAGCGAGGAGGTGGCCCATGTGTCCATGACGTCGGGATCACCGATGAATCCGCCCGGCCGTCCGCGCTGGCTCTCGTCGAACCCGGTCGGCACGTCGACCGAAGGGTCAACCGGCAGGCGGTCCTCAGGGGCGAAGAGGGGCGCGTGGAAGTCGGGGTCGCCGGCATCACCCACCGGGTACCACACCGGGAAGGGGACTCCGAAGAAGCGCTGGCGGCTGATGTTCCAGTCTGTGTTGAGGCCCTCGACCCAGGATCGGTAGCGCTGGGCCATGTGCGGCGGGTGCCAGCGCAGCTCGTCCCCGCGGGCGAGCAGGCGCTGGCGGTGCTCGAGGGTGCGCACGAACCACTGACGGGAGGTCACGATCTCGAGCGGCCGCTCGCCCCTCTCGTAGAACTTGACCGCGTGGGTGATGGGGGTGGGACCACCCACCAGGGCGCCGGCTTCGCCCAGCAACTCGACGACACGGCGCTGCGCTTGGTTGATGGTGCGGCCCTCGAGTTGCCCGTAGCGCTCGCCGGCGGCCGCCGGGTCCTCCGACTCCCAACCTGGCGATCCCCACTCGACCGGGAGCAGACGGCCGTCACGCCCGACGATCACCCGCGTGGCGAGGGAGAGCTCGCGCCACCAGACGACGTCGGTGGTGTCGCCGAACGTGCAGATCATGGCGATGCCCGACCCCTTCTCGGGGTCGGCGAGCTCGTGGGCGACCACCGGAACCCTGGCCCCGAAGAGTGGGGTGACGACGTCGGTGCCGAAGAGCGGCTGGTAGCGGGAGTCGTCGGGGTGGGCGACGAGGGCCACGCAGGCGGGCAGCAGCTCGGGTCGGGTCGTCTCGATGTCGACCCCGTCCGATCTCTCGGCCCGCACGAACCGGACACGGTGGTAGGCACCGGGCCGCTCCCGTTCTTCGAGCTCAGCGTTGGACACAGCCGTCTTGAAGTCGACGTCCCAGAGGGTGGGCGCCGTGCGGGCGTAGACCTCGCCCTCTTGCACCAAGCGGAGGAATCCGCGCTGGGAGGCGCGCTGGGCCCGGTCGGAGATGGTGGTGTAGTGCTGCTCCCAGTCGACGGAGAGCCCTACCGTTCGCCAGAGACGCTCGAAGACCTGCTCGTCCGCGGCCGTCTGGCGGTGACAGAGCTCCACGAAGTTCCGGCGTGAGACGGAGACGGGCGGATCCGGCGGGGTCTCGGGCGGCACGAACTCGGGGTCGTAGGGGAGTGAAGGGTCACAGCGCACGCCGTAGTAGTTCTGGACCCGGCGCTCGGTGGGTAGCCCGTTGTCGTCCCATCCCATGGGATAGAAGACGTCCTTGCCCCGCATACGCCAGAAGCGGGCAATGGTGTCGGTCTGCGTGTAGGAGAACACGTGACCCATGTGGAGGGACCCCGACACGGTGGGTGGCGGGGTGTCGATGGCGTAGACCTCGGAACGGGGCCTGCTGCGGTCGAAGGCATAGGTCCGCTCCGCCTCCCAGCGGGCCGACCACTTGGCTTCGAGCCCCTCGAGCCCGGGCTTGTCGGGAACCTGCGGCGCCCCGGCCGATCCGCCGGTCGGTCCGTCCCCGTGCGCCTGCATGATCGGGTTACCGTACCGTGCGTGCTGCGGCTCCACGACACCGCTACCGGCACCGTCACGCCCCTGGAGCTGCGGGAACCCGGGCGCGTGGCCATTTATGTCTGTGGTCTGACCGTCTATGACGTTCCCCATCTCGGCAACGGCCGACCCGCCATGGTCTTCGACATCCTGCGCCGTTACCTGATCTTCAGCGGGCTCGACGTCACCCATGTCTCGAACATCACCGACGTTGACGACCAGATCATCAACCGTTCTCGGGAGCAGGGGCTGAGTGAAGGGGAGCTCGCGGCGATCTACGAGCAGGTGTGGTGGGACGCGGTCGACGCGCTCGGCATCCTCCGGCCCGACGAGGTCCCGCACGCCACCGCCTTCATCGAACGCATGGTCTCTTTCATCGAGGAGCTCGTCGAGAGGGGAGTGGCCTACGAGACGAACGACGGCGTCTACCTTTCCGTGGACGCGGTGCCCGGATACGGACTGCTCGCCCATCAGCCGTTGCACTCCCTGCTGGCCGGCGCCCGCGTCGAGATCGACGAGGAGAAGCGCTCGCCACTCGACTTCGTTCTCTGGAAGAAGGCCAAAGCCGGCGAGCCGACCTGGCCATCCCCTTTCGGCCCGGGACGGCCGGGCTGGCATACCGAGTGCGTCGTCATGTCACTCGATCTGCTGGGGGACGGCTTCGAGATCCACGGCGGCGGATTCGACCTCGCCTTCCCGCATCACGAGAACGAGCGGGCCCAGGCGGTCGCTGCCGGCCACTCCTTCGCCCGGCACTGGATGCACAACGGTTTCCTGATGACCGGTGGAGAGAAGATGTCCAAGTCGCTGGGCAACTTCACGTCTCTCTCCGATTTGATCGAGCAGCGTGATCCTCGGGCCTATCGCTTGCTCACCCTGCAGGCCCACTACCGTTCGCCGGTCGAGGTCACGCAGGAGACGATTGCCCAGGCCGAAGGGGCACTGGACCGCCTCGACGAGATGGCCCGGCGCCTGCTCCCAGCCACTGATGACCCGAGAGTCGTGGTCCCCGCTGTCGTCGACCCGACGGCCGGAGCCGGTACCGGGTCGGAGGACATCGATACGGACGCCGTGTCCCGATTCCGCGAGCGGATGGACGACGACCTCGACACGCCGAATGCGATGGCCGGCATATTCGAGCTCGTTCGTGAGGCCAACTCGGCTGCCGATGCCGGTGACGACGGGCGCGCCCTTCGTGCCGCGGCCACTGTGCGCCTTCTGTGCGGGGTCCTGGGGCTCGCTCTCGGAGGCGGCTCCGACGAGGAGCTCGACGTCGAGACAGCCGACCGCGTTCGCCGGCGTGACGAGGCGCGGGCGGCCGCCGACTGGGCTCAGGCCGACGCGCTCCGCGACGAATTGCAGGCCGCCGGTTGGCTGGTCGAGGACAGCTCGAGCGGTACCCGGGTACGGCGTCGATGAACGCCATGTGAATACCCCGTCGGGCACGGGCGCTGGCAGTTGCCTTCCGGTCCGAGGCTGCTAGCGTTTTGGCCCGGAGATTCCCCATCGGTGAGTGGAAGGGCACCCGCATGGGGGCTCATCCCTCCGTGGCTGAGGATTCCCCGGTGTGTTCTCGTGCACATCGCAATTGAAGGAAAGGGGAAAGCCACAGTGGCTTCCGGAACAGTCAAGTGGTTCAACGCCGAGAAGGGTTTCGGGTTCATCTCGCAGCCCGACGGTGGTGCCGACGTCTTCGTGCACCACTCGGCCATCCAGATGAGCGGGTTCCGCTCGCTCGAGGAGGGCCAGGCAGTGGAGTTCGACCTGCAGGAGGGCCCGAAGGGCCTGCAGGCCGTCGACGTGCGCTTGGTCCAGCCCGCCTGAACTGACATCACCCGGCGGGTTCACGCCGACGCCGGGCCCGCCGCTCCGTTCCGGACACCTCCCGTCACTCGGGCCATTGGCACGCGCCCGCAGGGCCGCGCTTTGTTTGCCGGTGCGCCCGTGTCCGGCTGGCACTGGCCAAACCCCCATGGAGACGCTGACCGGCGCCGCTTGCCGCCAGGTGTCGTCAGGCTCCGAGCCACCTCGAGCTGTCATCCGCCCGCGGTTGTCACTCCCGGAGTAGTTACTGTAGAGTAACTAGGCACGGGTGAGCGGGTGGTCCGGGTTCCGCCGGGCCCCGCCGGACCGCACGTGGAAAGGCCGCCGGGCCGGAACGGAGCAGGGTAGATGGCCGGATTCTCACTGGACCTCAACGAGGACCAACTCCAGATCCAGAAGTGGGTCCACGACTTCGCCGAGTCGGTAGTGCGACCGGCCGGTCACGAGTGGGATGAGCGCGAAGAGACGCCGTTCCCCATCATCGAGGAAGCAGCTCGGATCGGGCTCTACTCCTTCGACTTCATCACCCAGTGCTTCTTCGACGAGGCCGGCTTGCTGCTGCCCATCGCCAACGAGGAGCTGTCCTGGGGCGACGCCGGTATCGCCCTCGCCATCTTCGGCAGCACGCTGGGATTGGCCGGCATTGCCGCCAATGGCACGCCGGAGCAACTCGTCGAGTGGGGGCCACAGTGCTTCGGCACGCCGGACAAGATTCAGATCGCCGCCTTCGCCGTGTCCGAGGCTGACGCCGGGTCCGACGTGTCCTCGCTGCGCACCCGGGCGGTCTACGACGAGGCCAAGGACGAGTGGGTCATCAACGGCACGAAGACCTTCATCACAAACGGGGGTCTCGCCAACCTGCATGTGGTGGTGGCCTCCGTGGACCCCGAGCTCAAGTCACGGGGCCAGGCAAGCTTCATCGTCCCGCCGGGGACGCCGGGACTCAGCCAGGGCCAGAAGTTCAAGAAGATGGGCATTCGAGCCTCGCACACGGCCGAGGTGCTCCTGGAGGACGTGCGTGTCCCCGGGCGGTGCCTGCTCGGTGGCAAGGACAAGCTCGACGAGAAGCTGGCCCGGGCCCGCGAGGGCAAGCGCTCCAACAGCCAGGCGGCCATGAAGACCTTCGAGGGATCTCGGCCGGCGGTCGGCGCCCAGGCGCTGGGTATCGCCCGCGCCGCCTACGAGTATTCACTCGACTACGCCAAGGAACGCAAGGCGTTCGGCCGGACGATCATCGAGAACCAGGGCATCGCCTTCAAGCTGGCCGACATGAAGACCCGCATCGATGCCTCTCGTCTCCTCGTGTGGCGAGCCTCGTGGATGGCCCGCAACGGCAAGGACTTCACCTCCGGCGAGGGATCGATGTCGAAGCTCTACGCCGGCGAGACGGCGGTATGGGTGACCGAGCAGGCCATCCAGATCATGGGCGGCTACGGCTACATTCGCGACCACCCGGTCGAGCGCTGGCACCGCGACTCCAAGATCTACACGATCTTCGAAGGGACCTCGGAGATCCAGCGGCTCATCATCGCTCGGGCCATCTCCGGCGTCCACATCCCCTGAGCCGAGCCAAATGAGCGACGCCGCCGGCGGGGTGGCTCCTGCACTCTCGGACCGGCGACCGCTCGTCGTCCTTCTCTGCACCGGTAACGCCGCCCGCTCGGTGATGGCCGGGGCCGTGTTGGCCAACGGCACGCCGTCCGAGGAGCACGTGCGCCTCGTGACCGCCGGCACCCATGTCGTCGAGGGTCAGCCCATGAGCCGCCGCACCCGGGCCGCGCTCGAAGCGGTCGGTGTAGGCGCCGCCCACCATCGCAGTCATCAGCTCAACCCGGCCGACGTCGAGGCGGCCACCCTGATCGTGGCCATGGCCGGTGACCATGTGGGCTATGTGCGGCGCACGCATCCGGAAGCGGCGGCCAAGACGGGCACCATCAAGCGCCTCTGTCGGGATCTCGGCGGGGGCCCGGTGCCGCTCACCGAGCGCGTCGGGGCCCTTGGCCTCGCCGCCGTCGACGTCGAGCCCTGGGAGGACGTGGACGATCCGGCTGGAGGCGACGACGAGGACTACGTGGCCTGTGCCAAGCAGTTGTTCGAGCTCTGCGGCGACCTCGCCCCCCGCCTGTCCTGAGCGCGAATCGCTTTCTTACTCATCCGGGCCCATGGGGTTGCCCGAATACAGTGCGTGGCCGTGGATGATCCACAGGCGAGCGACGCCACCCTGGTGCTCGCGGTCGCCCGCTGGCATCAGTCCGCCCTCGCCGAGATCTACCGGCGCCACGCCGGGGCCGTGCACGCCTTGGCCCGACGGGTGATCCGCAGCGACCCGGCGGCCGAGGAGGTCACCCAAGAGGTCTTCCTCGACCTGTGGCGTGGGCCCGAGCGATTCGACCCCCAACGCGGCACGCTCCGGTCCTACCTCCTCGCTCGGACCCACGGGAAGTCGGTCGACTTCGTGCGGGCGGAGATCGCTCGGCGGGCCCGCGAGGACCGCACCTCCCGCGAGATCGTCTCGGCCGGCTACGACATCGACCGCGAGGTGTGGGACATGGCCGTCGCCGATCAGGTCAAAGAGGCGCTGCGCAGCCTGCCCGACGACCTCCGGGTGCCCATCGAGCTCGCCTACTTTGGTGGCCGCACCTACCGAGAGGTGGCCGAGATGCTCGAGGAGCCCGAGGGCACGGTGAAGAGCCGGATCCGTTCGGGCCTCAAGCGGCTGCGTGCCAGCCTGGCCGAGCGCGGCGTGGCCCCTGCAGGAGCAGATCTGTGACCGGCCTGCCACCCGAACCCAACCATGCCGAGATCGAGGCGCTGCTCGGTGCCTACGCCCTCGACGCCACCGACCCCCAGGAGACGGCGTTGGTCGAGCGGCATCTTCTGACCTGCGTCAAGTGCGCCACCGAGGTGGCCCACCACCACGAGGTGGCCGGTCTCTTGGCCAATTCCGGTGGGGAGGCCCCTCCCCACCTGTGGGACGGCATCGCCGACCGCCTCGAGGGATCAGAGCCGCCGTCGTGGGACCGTCTGGCGGCCCGGTTGGGAGACGGTGAGCCGGCGGCCGACGGCGGCGGCGGGGGGGCCCGCGTCATCCCGATGGCCAGCGCCCGCAGAGGGCGTCTGGCCATGGCCGGGGGCTTGGTGGCGGCGGCGGCGGTGGCCGTGGCCGTGGTGCTCGGCGTTCAGGTCGACCACCTGCAGCACCAGCTCAACACGCCCGCGCTCACCCGGGCCGAGCAGTCGGCCCTGGCTCAGCCGTCGACCGAACGGGTCGATCTCCGCCCACCGTCGGCCGTGTCCTCGGCCACGACGGTGACCGTCGTGCTCACGAGCTCGGGGACCGGCTTTGTCGTCGGTGACGACCTCACCGCTCTGCCCACCGGCCGCACGTACCAGCTGTGGGGGATGGTGGGCGGACGGAGCGTCTCCCTCGGCCTCCTCGGGAGGGCCCCGGGCGTTGTGCCCTTCAGCGCCGCCGGGCACGGGGGCCTACGTGGCTTCGCCGTCACCGATGAGCGCGCCGGAGGGGCGGTCACCCCGAGCGGCACCCCGGTCGTCGAAGGAGCCGTCGCCGCCTGAACCGGATGCGTCGTCTCAGATCCGGTGGACCTGCCGGAGGCCGGCCCAGGCCAGGTCGGCCAGGCGCATGGCGAGACGGGCTGCTTCTTCCGCCGGGTCGATCGGCGCGGTGGCCTGGCCGGTGTCGGCCGCTCGCTGCTGACGGGCGTCGAGCCAGTGCCGGCCCGCCCCCTCGGCCATTCCCACCACCGAGTGGGCGAGGAGCAGCCGGTGCCCCGGCTCGAGCCCAGCGTCGATCAGGGGGTCGATGGCCTGGGCGATGGTCTCCTCCACCCGGCGCCTCGCCTCGCTGAGCTCCGCGTCGGCCGGTGCCTCGCGCCCGTAGAGCAGCCGGAAGGCCGCCTCGTTCTCGACCATCAGGGCGAAGTAGGCGGCGAAGCCTCGCTCCACCTCCTGGCGGGGGCCGTCGGCGCTGGCCGTGGCCTCCACGATGCGGTTGACCACGACGCCGGCGAAGACGTCCATGAGCTCGAGGTAGAGGGCGCGCTTGGACTCGAAGTGCTGGTAGAGGAGCGGCTTGGTGACGCCGGCGGCCTCGGCGATGTCGTCCATGGTCGCCGCCGCGTAGCCGCGCTCGGCGAAGAGGCGCAGCGCTGTCGCGAACAGCTGTCGGCGTCGGGCATCGGCGGTGAGTCGTCGCCCGGGGCCCGGCTCTCCCGTCCCCGCTCCGTCGCCGCCGAGCCCGGTGGTCACGGCTCCCGTCATAACCCCATGGTACCGATGGGCCGGCGGCCGGTCCTGGGGCCGGCGCCGGAGTGGCGTGTCATCACCGCTGCTCAGAGTGGCGGGAGGACGGCGGCAATCCGGTCGGGGAGGTCTCGGAGGGAGAAGTGGCGGGCGGCAACCGCCAGGTTGTGGTCGAGAAGCGCCGGGTCAGGGTCGGCCAGCCACTGCCTCAACTGCCCGGTCTCGTCGAGACCGAACCAGCGGAAGCCGAAGTCGGCGAGCTCGGCCGCCACCGGGTAGGGACCGATGAGAAGCGGCCGGCGATGGACGGCCGACTCGACGCTGGGATTGCCGAACCCCTCCCACGTGGAGGGCAGGGCCACGACGTCGCAGGCTCTATAGGCCTCGTCCGCCCCGGGACCCTCGAACCCGGGTGGCGCACCGAGTCGGACCGGGCACGGGGCCACCTCCACCAGGTGGGCCAGCTCGTCGTCGTAGCCGTCCTCGGCCGGGCCGAGCAACCAGTAGACGGCGTCGATGGCGGCGGAAGCGGCCATCCCGCCGCTGACGTTCTTGCGGGGCAAGGCCCGGGTGGGTTGGAGCACCAATCGCTCGGAAGGACCGACATCGAGCGCCGCTCGCAGTGCCGCCGAGTCGCTGCCCTCGGTGTCGAAAGGGATGGACGAGTCGGGCGCGGCGAAGGCGTTGTACACGGTGGTGGCGTCGATGCCGCGTTCGGCCAGCTGTCGGCGGGAAAGCTCGTTGACGGTGACGTGACGCCAGAGGCGGTCGGTCGGAGGAGGCGGATAGCCGACGAAACGCGGGCGCTGCCAGGGAAGGTCGTGATGATGGAGCACGGCCGGCCGGCCGGCCAGGACGGCGGCCACGGCCTGGCTGGCGCCCGGGTTGAGGGGGAGTGAGCACAGGTTCTCGATGACGACCAGGTCGGCGTCGTCGAGCGCGGCGGAGAGCTCTGCTTCCGTCGAGGGCTCGGGGGCGTCGGCCGCGAGCCCGGGGAGCAGACGATCGGCCCGCCCGCCGCCGGCCACCGTGCGGGTGTCGAAGCCGAGGGTCGACAGGGCCGACTGCCATTTGGCCGCCTCGACGGCCACACCGTCCGACCCGCCCAGGCGGAAGGAGAGCAGCACGGCGGTCGGAATGCGGACACGGTACCGGGCCGGCCGTTCCCCCATGGCCCGGGGAGCGTGGGGAGATCCGACTACCGTCATCGTGGTGCCCGAGGCTGCCGAGGTGTCCGGCGACGACGAGGTGCTGGTTGGGCGACGCGGCCCGGTGCTGACCCTGACCATCAACCGGCCGGCCCGTCGCAACGCCATGACCTGGGACGTCATCGCTGGCCTGCGGGACGGGATCGCCCGGGCCAAGGACGACCCCGAGGTGCGGGTCGTGGTCCTGACCGGGGCGGGCGAGGAGGCGTTCTGTGCCGGCGCCGACCTCTCGGGGATGGTTCCGGGCCGAGGGGAGGCGGGTGACGACGCCTTCAGCGACCACCACCGGGCCCGGGGTTGGCTGGCCGCCCTCTTCGAGGAGCTCTGGCAGTTGGGCAAGCCAACGGTGGCCAGGGTGCAGGGGTGGGCCATGGCCGGGGGCTTCGGCCTCGCCCTGGCCTGCGACATGGTGGTGGCGTCGGAACGGGCCCGCTTCGGGGCGCCCGAGCTCAACGTGGGCCTGTGGCCCTACATGGTGACCGTCCCCCTTTTGCGGTCGATGACACCGAAGCGGGCGCTCGAGCTCATGCTGACCTCTCGGGTGGTGGACGCGGCGGAGGCTGAGCGCATCGGCTTCGTGAACCAGGTGGTGGCACCGGACGAGCTCGATGCCGCCATCTCCAGGCTGTGCGACGTGCTCGCCTCGAAGCCACCGGGTGTGATGAAGCTGGGCCGGGATTCGTTCTACGCTGTGGTCGATTCGGCGGCATCGGCGGCGTTGCCCTACCTGCACGCTCTGTTGACCGTCACAAGTCAGACAGGCGAGGCGGCTGAGGGGATCGCTGCCTTCGCCGAGAAGCGCCCGCCGTCATGGCAGGTGCCCACCCCGACCGTTCCCCACCCATCCTGAAGCGAGGAGTCGCACGTATGTCCAAGCGAGCACTCATCACCGGCGTCACCGGACAGGACGGCTCGTACCTGGCCGAGTTCCTTCTCGATCAGGGCTACGAGGTGTGCGGGATGGTGCGGCGGTCGAGCACGCTCAATTTCGAGCGCATCGCCCACATCCAGGACCGCATCTCGCTCGTGGCCGGCGACCTCCTCGACGAGGTCTCGATGATCAACATCCTGCGAGACATGCGGCCGAACGAGGTCTACAACCTGGCCGCCCAGTCGTTCGTCCAGACGTCGTGGAGCCAGCCCGTCCTCACCGGCGAGACCACTGCTCTCGGGGTCACCCGGTTGCTCGACGCCATCCGCATCGTCGACCCCGAGATCCGCTTCTACCAGGCGAGCTCTTCGGAGATGTTCGGCAAGGTGCGGGAGGTGCCCCAGGTCGAGACCACCCCCTTCTACCCGCGCAGCCCCTACGGGGTGGCCAAGGTCTACGGGCACTGGATCACCGTGAACTACCGCGAGAGCTACGGACTGCACGCCACATCGGGCATTCTCTTCAATCACGAGTCGCCCCGACGCGGCCTCGAGTTCGTGACCCGCAAGGTGACCCATGGCGTGGCCCGTATCAAGCTCGGGCTCGACGAGAAGCTTCCCCTCGGCAACCTCGACGCCCAACGTGACTGGGGCTACGCCGCCGACTACGTGCGGGCCATGTGGTTGATGCTCCAGCAGGACAAGCCGGACGACTACGTGGTGGCCACGGGCGTGACTCACTCGGTCAAGGAGCTGGTCGAGCTGGCCTTCGGCGCCGTCGACCTCGACTGGGAGCAGCACGTGTTCATCGACGAGCGCTTCCTGCGGCCGGCCGAGGTCGACCTGCTGGTCGGCAAGCCCACCAAGGCCCTCGAGACACTGAGCTGGCGGCGCGAGGTCGACTTCCCGGCGCTCGTGCAGATGATGGTCGAGGCCGATCTGGACCTCGTCGCCAGCCAGATGGGCTGAGCGTCCGGCGGAGGTGAGGGGCGTGTTCCCGCTGGGCCCGGCCGACATTCACGCCGACCCTCTCGGCATTCTGGTGGCCTTCGGCGCCGGGATGCTCTCCTTCCTCTCGCCCTGCGTCCTCCCGCTCGTGCCCGGCTACCTCTCGATGGTCTCGGGCCTCTCGGCGGCCGAGCTCGACGCCCTTCGATCGCCTTCCGGCAACGGCACCACCCCTCGCCTTCCGGTTCCCGAAGTGGCAGCGGTGGGTGCACCCGCGCTCGCCCCGGTGGGCGGCCTGCCCGGCGTACCTCGCGCACCCGGGACTCCCGGTGCGATCAGTTCGATTGGTTCGCAGCCGGCCGAGGGCCGAGCCGATGGCGGCGCCCTCTCGCCGGCGTCTCTCGCCCGGGCCAGAGCCCGGTTACTCGGCGGCATCCTCGCCTTCATCGGGGGCTTCACTCTGGTGTTCGTGGCCCTCGGAGCGTCGGCGTCGGCTGTCGGTCGGCTGCTGCTCATCCACCAGCGCTCACTCGAGGTCGCCTCCGGCGTCCTCATCGTGGCTCTGGGCGCCATCCTCGTGGCCCTGGCCGCCGGGCTACGTCTGCCCGCCTTCGTAGTCGGCGAGCGAAGGCTGGCGGTGCGACCGTCGGTGCTCGGCTCGTTCGCCCCGCCGATCATGGGCATGGCCTTCGCCTTCGCCTGGACACCGTGCATCGGGCCGGTGCTCGGCAGCGTGCTGGCCCTGGCCGCCGGCACCGGTGGCTCGGCGCTCGGCGGGGTCGTGCTGTTGACGGCTTATTCGTTGGGGCTCGGTGTTCCGTTCCTCCTGTGCGGACTCGCCTTCGGCCGTATGACCGATGCCCTCGGGCGGGTCCGGCACCGGCTGCACGCCGTCGAGGTCCTGGGCGGGGTGGTGCTCGTGGTCTTCGGGCTGCTTCTGGCCACCGGCCACGTCGACGTGATCTCCTCCACCATCGGGACCTGGTTGCGGGACCTGCACCTCGGGCGGTTGTCGACCAGCTGACGGTATGGGTGGGGGAGTCAGCGGGTGTGGGCCGGCGGGTGGCCATGGCACCCCTGGCCCCGTCTGGCCCGCTGGACGCCCCGCTCGTAGCATGAGGCCCTGGTTATGGGCGCCATACCCACCTCCGGCCCGGCCGTGTCGCTGCAGGATGCGGTGGCGCTCGCTGGGCGTTATCCGCTGCTCGCCGGCTGTGACCTCGAGGTCGCGCACGGTGAGACGGCGCTGCTGGAAGGCGCCAACGGCGCCGGCAAGACGAGCCTGCTGCGGGTGTGCGCCGGCCTCGTGCCGTTGGCCTCGGGGCGGGTCCGCATTCTCGGGCTCGATCCGGTCCGCCAGCGCACACGCCTGCGACGCCGGGTCGGCCTTCTGGCCCACGCCACCCACCTCTACGACGACCTGACCGTCACCGAGAACCTGCGCTTCGCCGTCCGGGCGGCAGCCGGGGACGTGAGCCGGGTTGACGCCGCCGCCGAACGGTGGGGGCTCGTCGGCCGGCTGGCCCGATCCAGCGCCGGGCGGCTGTCGGCCGGGCAGCGGAGGCGGGTGGCCCTCGCCGCCATGTGCGCCCGCTGGCCGGAGGTCTGGCTGTTGGACGAGCCCCACGCCGGGCTCGACGCCGCCGCCCGCCGTCTCCTCGACGAGCTGCTCGACGAGGTGGCGGCCAGTGGGGCCACGGTCCTCATCGCCTCCCACGAGACGGGTGCCGTCGAAGGGCGGGCGGCGCGGGTGGTGACCCTGCAGGGCGGGCGGGTCACAGGACAGCGCCCCGGTCGGCCACGAGCGGTGAGCGGCACGGCCGCAGGCACTCCGGCGCCGGTGATCCATGTGGCGTGACGCCGCCCTGGTCGCGGCCAAGGACCTGCGCATCGAAGCCCGCTCGCGGGTGGGCCTGTCCCAGATCGTCCCCTTCGGCGTCGTCGCCCTCGGACTCTTCGCCTTTGCCCTCGGGCCCGATCGGTCGCTCATGATGCAGGCCGCCCCCGGACTCTTCTGGGTCGCCGTTCTCTTCGCCACCGTGCTTGCCACCCAGCGCAGCGTGTCCGTGGAGGCTTCCGACGGGGTGCGCGACGGCCTGCGTCTCTCCGGCCTCGACCCGGCCGGCCTGTTCATGGGCAAGGCGGCGGCGCTGTGCGCCCAACTTCTGATCGTCGAGCTCGTCCTCGGGGTCGGCGTCGTCTTCCTCTTCGGCGCCCGCGTGCACCTCGTGTGGTTACTGGCCCTCTCCTGCCTGTTGGCTGCCGTCGGCTTGGCGGCCACCGGCACCCTCTACGGTGCGCTGTCGGCGGGACTCCGCGTCAAGGAGACGCTGTTGCCGTTCCTCCTGCTTCCCATCGTCGCTCCCGTGTTGCTGGCCGGCACCCGGATGTGGGAGGCGGCCGCCGTCGGCGGCGTGCCCTCGTCCGGCACCGACTGGCTCCGTTTGCTCCTCGTCTTCGATGCCGTGTACCTGGCCTTGGGCGTCGTCATCTTCGGTCCTATCCAGGAGTCGGCATGATCACCGCACCTCTTTCCACCACGACCGGTGACGACCGGCCGCCGCTCGGATCCGCCCGCGCCCGGCGGATCGAACGGATCATCGGCCTGGCCGCCGTCATCGGCACCGGCTTCACCGTCTGGCTCGGGCTGTGGGTCACCCCGCCCGACCAGATCCAGGGAAATCTGGTGCGCCTCGTCTACATCCACCCCGGCGTGGCCTGGGTCGCCCTCTATCTCGCCTTCGGCTTGGCCGCCGGCGCCAGCCTCCTCTACCTCTGGCCGAGGACGCGCGCCTTGTTCTGGGACCGCCTGGCCGCGGCCGCCGTGGAGGTCGGGGTGGTCTTCATCGCCTTGACCCTGATCTCCGGGTCGATCTGGGGCCGACCGACTTGGGGCGTCTGGTGGGCGTGGGACGCCCGCCTCACGAGCACGGCCATCCTCCTCGTGCTGTTCCTCGGCTACCTCGCCCTGCGCCGGGTGCCGGCCGCACCCGAGACCCGGGCCAAGCGCAGCGCCATCGCCGCCTTGATCGCGGCCTGCGACGTGCCCATCGTGCACTTCTCGGTGCTGTGGTGGAACACGCTGCATCAGGGGGCAACGGTGCTCACTCCCGACTTCCAGACGAAGATCCACGGATCGATGGCGTGGACGCTCCTGCTCGGCTTCGTCGCCCTCACCCTCGTCTTCGTCTGGATGCTGCTCGTGCGCTATCGCATCGGCGCCCTCGAGGACTGGACGGCCGGCCGCGAGCTCGACGCCGCACTGGCCGAGCGGAGATCCGAGGACGCACCGGTGACGCCGAATGGCAACGGCCACAGCCCCGACTCGCTCGTACCAGTGACACCGCCGGCCGTGTCCGGTGCCCCGGTGCGCGAGACCGTCAGGTGAGGGGAGCAGCACGATGAGCTACATCGACGCCGGGTACACCATCGTGCTCGGGGTCCTCGCCTGCTACGCCGGCTCGCTGTTCTGGCGACGTCGCCGGCTCGAGCGGCTCGCCGCCCGCCTGGCCGAACAGGGGGAGCCGGGCCTGCGGCGTGACGGCCGATGACCACCACGCCGACCGCCCCCACCGGCGACCGCGCCATCACCGACCCGGCCGCGCCGACCGATGGCGACCGGCCCGGAGAGGCTCGCCCGTCGGCGTCGAGCCGATCTCTGCCGCCGTCGGTGGGTGAGGAGCGCGGCGAACGCCGGCGCCTCCGCTACATCGTGGTCGGGGCCGTGCTCGCCGGTGCCTTCGTGTTCCTGCTGGTGAAGGGGCTTGGCTCTTCCCTCAACTTCTACCTCCCGGCCAACCAGGCTGTGGCCCAGCGGGCCCGGCTCGCCGGGCGGACCTTCAACCTCGAGGGCCTGGTCCAGCCGGGGTCGATCCACGGAACCACCAGCGGGGTCGACTTCGTGCTCACCTCGGGAGGGACCCGCGTGCAGGTCGACAACTCCGGCAGCCCCCCGCAGCTCTTCCAGGCGGACATCCCGGTGATCGCCGTCGGCCATTTCGCCGGGGCGGGGTTCATCTCCGACCAGATCCTGGTCAAGCACACCGCCACCTACATCGCTGCCCACCCCGGCCGGGTCACCGCCCCCAACGGGACCAAGCGGTGACCGCCGGCACCCGCCGGTCGTGGTGGGAGCTGGCTCGGTGAACGGCGCTCTCGGCTATACAGGCGTCCTCCTCGGCTTCTGCGCCGCCGTGGTGGGCATCGTGGTCATCGCCACCGGACTCGTCCGCCACCGAGAGTCGACCCTGCGCGGGGGCCAGGCCTACGCCCCGCTCATCCTGCTCGGCGGGCTGGTGGCCGTCGTGGCCATGGAGCACGCCCTCCTCACCCACGACTTCTCGCTCACCTACGTGGCCGACAACAACAGCCGGTCCACGCCCGCGCTGTACTCGATCACGGGTCTGTGGTCGGCTCTGGCCGGTTCGATCCTGTTGTGGGCCGTCGTCCTCGGCGGCTACGCCTCGATCATGGTGTGGCGCTTCCGCCGGCGGGCCAGCGACCCGCTCGTCGGGTGGGCGACCCTGGTGGTCTACGTGGTCGCCGCCTTCTTCTTCGGGCTCATGCTCGGCCCGGCCAACCCCTTCAGCCACGTCGTCGGCGCCGTGCCCCACAACGGTCTCGGGCCCAACACCCTGTTGCAGGACAACCCGCTCGTCCTCATCCACCCGCCGATGCTCTACCTCGGTTTCGTGGGCTTCACCCTTCCCTTCGCCTTCGCCATCGCCACACTCGCCACCGGGAGGGTGGACGAGGACTGGCAGGGCGAGACTCGCCGCTGGACGCTGTTCGCCTGGGCCTTCCTCACCATGGGCATCATCCTCGGGGCGTGGTGGAGCTACGAGGTGCTCGGGTGGGGCGGGTTCTGGAGTTGGGACCCGGTCGAGAATGCCGCACTCATGCCGTGGCTGGTGGGCACGGCGTACCTCCACTCGGTGATGGTCCAGGAGCGACGCGGACTCCTGCGGATCTGGAACCTGTCGCTCGTGGTCGCCGCCTTCAGCCTCACCATCCTCGGCACCTTCCTGACCCGGTCCGGGGTCATCCAGTCGGTCCACTCGTTCTCCGAGTCCACCATCGGCCCGCTGCTGCTCGGTTTCTTCTGCGTGGTGCTCGTGACCGGTGTCGGGCTCATCGCCTGGCGAGGTGACCGGCTGCGCTCGGCCGGCGGCATCGACGCGGCGGTGAGCCGCGAGGGAGCCTTCCTCGTCAACAATTTGCTGTTCGTGGCCTTCGCCTTCGTGGTGCTGCTCGGCACTGTCTTCCCCCTCCTCTATCAGGCGCTCAACGGGGACGAGCTCAGCGTGGGCGCCCCGTACTTCAACCGTTTCTTCGTGCCGGTCGGCCTCGGCCTCTTGTTCCTCATGGCCGTCGCCCCGGCTCTGCCCTGGCGAAAGGCCTCGCTCGAGGTCGTGCGCTCCCGTCTGACCGTGCCGGCGGGTGCCGGCGTGGTCGTGGTCGTTGCCTGCGTGGCGGCCGGAGTGCGGGGGGTCGAGCCCCTGGCCGCCTTCGGGCTCGGTGCCTTTGCCGCCGCCTCGGCGCTTCGTGCCCTCTTCCTCTCGGTGCGCGCTGCCTGGCAGCTGGCCCGCCGTGGCGGTGCCGGTCCCGTCCGGGGCCTTCTGTCTGGCTGGCGTGGACTGGTGGGGCGGGCGAACGGGGGCATGGTCGTCCACGTCGGCGTGGTCGTCGTCGCCGTCGGGCTGGCTGCGGCCACCTCCTTCATCCACCGCGGCGAGCTCCTCCTCCGGCCCGGACAAACGGCCACGTACTACGGCCACGACGTGACCTTCGTGGGCCAGCGCACCGTCACCACCCCGTCGCACACTGCCCTCGAGGCTGTGCTGCGTGTGGATCACGGCACGTTCTTCCCGGCAATCAGCCAGTTCGACGGAAACAGCCAGGCGGTCGGCACTCCGGCCATCGACTCGAGCTGGCGCGGCGACCTCTACCTGACCATCGACTCGATCCCCGGCAAGGGTTCGAGGTGGACCTTCGGTGTCGTCGAGCAACCGCTCGTCATGTGGCTGTGGATCGGCGCCGGGCTGGTGGCGTTCGGGTCCGTGTTGGCCGCCGTTCCGGGGCGTCGCCGGCGACCGACCGATCCGATCTCTTCGCCGGTGGTCGGGGCATCGCCGGCACGACGCGGTGACGGCTCCGAGGCGGATTCCACTGTCGCGCCGGTCGGCGGGACGCGACGCCCGGCGCCCCTCGAGCCGGTGGCCGTGGGCCCGCGGAGTGGCGACGGCGACGGGCCATGACCTCTCCGGAGGAGCGACCGGCCCGGCCGAGAGCCCGTCATCCGGTCCGCTGGATCGCCGGCTTCGTGCTGGTCATCGTGGCCGGGCTGGTCGCCGTGCTCGCTACCCGCCCTCCCGCCAGTGTCGCCGAGGTCGAGAGCCCGCTCGTCGGCAAGCCGGCGCCCGCCCTCTCCGGCACCACCCTCACCGGGGAGCATTTCGTGTTGCCGTCGCGGCCGGGGCGCTACGTCGTGGTCAATTTCTTCGCCAGCTGGTGCGGTCCCTGCCAGCAGGAGGGGCCACAGCTCGTCAGGTTCGCCTTCGAGCAGAGCCGAACGCATGACGCCCAACTCGTGAGCGTGGTCTTCGACGACACGGACAGCGCAGCCCGCGCCTACCAGGAGCAGCTCGGTGCCACCTGGCCCACACTCGACGACCAAGGCAGCTCGATCGCCCTTCGTTACGGAGTCCGGGCACCGCCGTCGACGTATCTGATCGCGCCCGACGGTCGGTTGGTGGCCTACGTGATCGCGCCGGTGACGGCCGCCGACCTCGACCACCTCATCGCCCAGGCGCAATCGAGCCGGCCGTGAGCACGATCCTCACGCCCGGCGCCGACGCGACGGCACGACGCACGAGTGACGGAACGCGGAAGCGGCGGTTCCCCTGGTGGACGCTCTTTGGGGTTGTGGCCGTCGTCGCGCTCGTGATCGGGAGCGGCGTGCTCGGTTCGTCGGCGCCGACCGCAGGACAGCGGGCAGTGGCCATCGAGACGAACATCCGCTGTCCGAGCTGCGAGGACCTGTCGGTCGCCCAGTCCAGCGCCCCGACGGCCGTCGCCGTCCGGACCACCGTCCAACGTCAGATCGCCGAGGGGCGTAGCGACCAGCAGATCGAGGCCTACCTGATATCTCGCTACGGCGCCTCCATCGAGCTCGACCCGCCAGCGAGCGGGTGGTCCCTGCTCGTGTGGCTGGTGCCGGTCCTCGCCGGAGTGGGCGGCCTGGCGGTGGTCACGACCGTGCTCGTTCGTCGTCACCTCGCCGTCATCGGCAACGCGGCAGGAGGCGACGATGGCCCGGTGGGCGATGACGCGAAACTTCCGATCGACCCTGACCGGTTGGCCGACCGGCGGGCGTTCCTCGTCCGCTCGCTCTCCGACGCAGATGCCGAGTATCTGGCCGGCGACCTCTCCGACCGTGACTACCTCGCGCTTCGACGCCGTGACATGCAGCGGCTGGCCGCGCTCGACGCCGATAGCTCGAGCGCGCCGCCGGGACCGGAAACACCGGCGGTGCCGTCGGCGGCCGGCCCGGCCGTCGCCACGGCCGCGACTTCGTCGGCGGCAACTGCAGCTACCGCGGCACCGGGGGCACCGGCGACATCGGCGACATCGGCGGCAACCGCCGACCGGCCACGCCGCGGCCGGCGCAGCTGGTGGTTCCTAGCCGGCGCAGTGGCCGCCTTTACCGTTGCCTTGATCGTGGCCGTCACCCAGTTCTCCTCCAACCGGCTCCCCGGCCAAACCCCGACCGGCAGCGTGAGCCTCTCGCCTTCGCAGCAGACCGAGGAGACGCTGACCCAGGCGGCCTCCGACGAGGACCAGGGACAGGTCGAGCAGGCCGCCTCCCTCTACCAGGACGTCCTCGACCAGCATCCGGCCAACGAGTTGGCACTCGCCCAACTCGGATGGATCGAATTCGAGACGGGTCACCAGACCGGCGACCGATCGCTCATCGCCGACGCCCGGGCCAAGCTCGACCGTGCCGTCAAGCTCGACCCCCAGGATTACGCCGCCCGCCTCTATCTCGGCACCGTCCTCCTCCAACAAGATGGTGATGCGTCGGCCGCCGTGACCCAATTCGCCTTGTTCCACGCAGACGGCCCTCCGGCTGCACTCGTCTCACAGGCAGCATCGGTCATCCGCCAGGCCTATAGCGCGGCGGGCGACCCGGTACCGGCGTGGCTGCCGGCGGGCAGCTGAGCCGCTGAGCCGTTCAGGGTACGAGGACGGCCTTTCCGGCGATCGATCGCTGGAGCAGGCCCTCCATCACGGTGGCGGCCTCGGCCAAGCCGTAGGACCGCGGGCGAGTGGGATGCAGCCGTCCATCGGCCCACATGGCCGTGATCTGGCCGAGGAGCTCGCGGTTGCCCGACGGATCGCGGAACGTCCACCCACCCCAATCGACGCCGACAACGGTGCGGTTGTTGAGCAGCACTTGGTTGAGTGGGATGGAGGCGATGTCTCCGGCCGCGAACCCGAGCACACAGAAGCGCCCGAGATGGTGGAGAGCCCGTAGCGCCGGCTCGCTATGCCGACCGCCGACGGGGTCGATAACGACGTCCACCCCACCACCTGAGATCTCGCGTGCCCGCGCTTTGAGGTCTTCGTTCTCGTAGTCGATGGTGGCAACCGCACCTGCGGCCGTGGCCGCCTCCCTCTTCTCGGGACTGGAGGCGGCAGCGATGACCCGGGCGCCCAGTGCGGTGGCCACGTCGACGGCGGCGAGACCCACCCCACCACCGGCGCCCAACACGAGCACCCATTCACCCTCGTCCACTGTCGTCCGCCGGGTCAGGGTGAAGAGCACGGTGGCGTAGCTCTGGATGAGCGTGGCCGCTGTGATGACGTCCAGGCCGTCGGGTAGCCGCACGAGAGAGAGGGCAGGGACGACCGACCGGTCGGCGAAGGCGCCGAAACCGCAGAAGGCGATCACCCGGTCGCCGGCGTCCCAACCGGTGACCTCGCTGCCGGTGGCGATCACCTCGCCGGCGATCTCGCTGCCCGGCACGAATGGGGTTTGCGGCTTGATCTGGTAACGCCCCTGGCAGATCAAGCCATCGACGTAGTTCACGCCGGCTGCCTTTACATCCACCACCACCTGGTCCGGCCGGGGGTCGGGGTCGGGCAGGTCCTCGAGTGCGAGGTTCTTGAGCGGGCCCAGCTCACGGCAGACGACGGCACGCATGGCAGGCGAACCTATCAACGGCCGCCGAGGGCGTGGCCAGGACAAGGTCACTCAAGATTTCAGAGCCAGTCGTCAGGTTTAACTGACAACCGTCAGGTTTAACTGACAAAACGGGCCGAAAAAAAATAAAACAGGGAGGATCCTCCGGCGGCTCTTCAGCTTCGGAGCGCCCGGAGGTCCTCCACGACGGGCCCGAAGGCTCCGGCGAAGGCGTTGACGTCGGCGTCGGTCGTCGACCATCCGACCGAGAGTCGCAGCGACCTTTCGGCGTCCACGCCCATGGCCTCGAGCACTGGAGACGGCTCGAGCACCTCGGAGGAACAGGACGATCCCGAGTGGGCAGCGATGCCCGCCTGGTCGAGGCCGAGGAGAACGGGCTCCGCCTCGACGCCACGGACACCGACGCAGATCAGTTGGGGGAGGCGGTCGTTGGCATCGCCAAACACCTCCACCTCCGGTACAGCTGTCGCCACCTCGAGCAGGCGGGTTGTGTGCCGCCAAGCCACTGACGTCTCGCGGTCCAAGACACCCGGTGCGTCGATGGCAGCGGCCGCCGCGCCGAACCCGATGGCGGCAGGAAGGTTCTCGAGGCCGGCCCGGCGGGCCCTTTCCTGAGCGCCGCCCACCAGGAACGGCTCGATGCGAAGCCCGCGGCGCACGATCAACGCGCCGATGCCGGGAGGACCGCCGAGCTTGTGGGCCGAGACGGAGACCATGTCGGCGTCGAGCTCCCCGAGGTCGACCGACACGTGTCCGGCAGCGGCCGCTGCGTCGACGTGCAGGCGGACTCCGGCTCGCCGGCACACCTCCGCCACCTCGGCCACCGGCTGCATCGTGCCGACCTCGTGGTTGGCCCACTGGCAGTGAACGAGGACCGCACCGCGACCGAACTCAGCCTGCGTGCGGGCCAGGGCGTTCTCCACGGTGCCGGGCTCGATGCGCCCGGTCCGGTCCACGGGGACGGTGACGCAGGGGCCGGCCCGAACCGACGCATCACGCACTGCTGAGTGCTCGACGGCGGCCAGCACGATGGGACCGGGGTCGCCTTCGCCAACAGCGGCGGTGGCGCCCCAGACGGCTGCGTTAACGGCCTCGGTCCCACCCGAGGTGAACACGATCTGTCGTGGGCGCACACGGAACAGGGCAGCCACGGCGTCGCGGGCTTCCTCGAGGGTGGCGCGGGCGATGCGGCCCTCGGTGTGCACTCGGCTTGGGTCGGCGGTGACCCCGCTCGCCGCCCACTCGTCCATCGCCGCCCTCGCCTCGGGCCGCAGTGGCACCGTGGAGGCGCAGTCGAGGTAGTGACGGCTCACCGACAGTGGCCCCCGGCCCGGGCCCCGGCCCCGACTCCGGCCCGCGACGTCACTGCCGGTGGGAGGTCACCGGATTCACCGGATGCGGCGTTGCTCAGACCACCGCGGCGCAGGCGTCGTCACCGCGAGCCCGCGACGACGACAGCACGACGGGGACAGCCCCGTCCGCTTCGCCGCACAGCCCGGCCAGGAGCCCATTGACCATGCCCCGGTCGACGGCGCAGAGCACCGGGTACTGGTTGGCGGCGTCGCCGAACGGGCAGTTATCGGCGACCACCGTGGTCGTCGTGGCGTTGTCCTCGGCGTGGGCCGAGAATCCGTGGGCCGTAAGGGTCTCGGCGATGGCGTGCATGGCCACGCGCAACGACCGCTGGCCCTCGCCCGGCGACATCTGGTTGGCCAGCGTCCGGCCGTACTGCTCGCCGACCCGTTCGGCCATCTCTTCGGCCGCCTCCGGCCCGAGCAACTGCAGGGCTTCCTGCAGGAGGAGCACGAGAAGGTCATCGCGTCGGGTGAGGAGGTCGAGGGTGGGGTCGTTGCCCACAGCCCGGAAGCGCTTGGCCGGCCGGCCCGCGCCCTGCCCGTCGACCCGGCCCATGGTCACCTCGAGGTAGCCACTCGTGGCCAGGCGCTCGAGATGGTGACGAGCCACGTTGGGGTGGAGGGAGAAGTGGGTTGCCACCTCGTTGGCCGTCGCTCCCGGGTTGGCCCGGAGATAGAGGTAGATCTCGCGGCGGGTCGGATCGCCAAATGCCGCCGTCACTGAGGTGACGGCTGCCGCGAAGTGGCTGTCGGCGTCTTCGGGCACGCCCCATAGTGTACCGGGGGGGCAATTCTGCAGGGAGTGCCGCATGTCCGTCGACGAGTCCGAGGTCCGCGCCGCCGCTGAAGCGGTGGTCGACCCGACTCTGCGGCTCACCCTCGGTCAGCTGGGCATGGTCGGGTCCGTCCACGCCCGCCGGCGGCGGGTGTCGGTCGAGGTAGACGTCCCGGTGGCCGATTACCCGGGGGTCGACGAGCTGACCGAGCGGGTGCGAGCCGCCGTTTCGGCGGTGGACGGGGCGGATGAGCTGACGGTCACGACCGCGGCCATGGGCGAGGAGGTCAAGGCCCACTTGCGCGCCCTCCTCCGCGGCGGCCCCGTCGATGGCGGCCATTCGGATCATGCCGATCACTCCCACGCAGCCCTGGGCCACGAAGAGGGACGTCCGAACTCGTTCATGGCACCCCGCTCGAAGACGCGGGTCCTCGGCATCTCGTCGGGGAAAGGAGGAGTGGGCAAGTCGTCGGTCACCGTGAACCTGGCTGTCGCCCTGGCCCGGGAGGGTCACGACGTCGCCATCCTCGATGCCGATGTCTACGGCTTCTCGGTCCCGGCCATGCTCGGCGTGCACGACGACCCGCTGATCATCGGCGACCTCGTCGTTCCCCCGGTGGCCAACGGAGTGCGTTGCCTTTCCATGGGCTACTTCGTCTCCGAGGAGACGCCTGTCATATGGCGCGGCCCCATGCTGCACAAAGCGCTCGAGCAGTTCCTGGTGGACGCCTACTGGGGCGAGCCCGACTTCCTTCTCATCGACATGCCGCCCGGCACCGGCGACGTCACCCTCTCCCTCGGCCAGTACCTCACGAAGACAGAGGTGTTCGTGGTCACCACCCCGCAACCGGCCGCCCAACGGGTGGCCCAGCGATCTGCCTACGCCGCCCGCAAGCTGAAGCTGTCCGTGCGCGGTGTGATCGAGAACATGAGCTGGTTCACCGGCGACGACGGCGTTCGCTACGAGCTGTTCGGGCAAGGCGGCGGATCGCGACTGGCCGCCGATCTCGGCGTGCCGCTCCTGGCCCAGCTTCCTCTCGTGCCTGCGCTCCGCGAGGGGGCGGACCGCGGGGTACCGCTGGTGGTGGCGGAGCCGGACAGCGAGGCAGCGGGCGCCTTCACCGAGCTGGCCAACCTGGTGGCCGGGCTCGGGCCGGCCCGTGTGTACCGCCGGGAGCTCACCGTCCGCTGACCAGCACGGCCACAGCCGCGCCGGTGGGCGTCGGCGACCTCCGGGGCTCAGCGCCGGGGGGTCACCCCGATCCCGGCCGGGAGCTTGGCCGGGTCCCAGTCGAGGAGGGCGACCGCCTGACCGAAGGCGAATCTGTCGGTCATGCCGGCTACGTATGCGACGGCGGCCCGCACGGCGGCTGGCTCACCCCCGGTCATCTCGCCCTGGGCACCGTCGGTCGGCGTGCCCGGGATGAGGTGCGGCCGGTCGCTGTAGTAGTCGACGAGGGCGCGCAGCACGGCCATGACCGACCTCCCCTGCTCGACGGAGCTCGGCCGGAGGTAGACGTGCTCGTAGTTGCTGGCCCGGAAGGCGGCCAGAGCCTCGGCCTCGGGGTCGGTCATGCCGATCCGCCCGGTGGTGAGGATGGTGTCGACCATGGCGTCGATGAAGGTGCCGAGCTGCTGACTCCGCCGGTCGCCGCAACGCTCCCGCACCAGTGCCGGCAGGGAGGCGGGGGTCACGATGCCGCTGCGGACGGCGTCTTCGAAGTCGTGGCACACATAGGCGATGCGGTCGGCCCAGCTCACCACCTCGCCTTCGGGTGTGCTCGGCGCCGGCCGTGACCATGAATGGTTGCGGATGCCGTCCAGCGTCTCCTCACAGAGGTTGAGGGCGGTGAGGGATACGTCGGCCCCCCAGGGGGCATGGTCGAACCCTCCGGCCAGGTACGGCGAGAGCGCGTCCTCGCTGGCGTGACCGCCCGGCCCGTGTCCGCAGTCGTGGCCGAGGGCGATGGCCTCGACCAGGGCGACGTTCAGCCGGCAGGCGCGGGCTACACCCGTCGCCACTTGGGCCACCTCGAGCGCGTGGGTCAAACGGGTGCGCTGGTGGTCGTCGGGGAAGACGAAGACCTGGGTCTTGCCGGCGAGCCGCCGGAAGGCGGCCGAGTGGAGGATGCGGTCGCGATCTCGTTCGAAGCACGTGCGCCAGGCGTCGGGGTCCTCGGGACGACGGCGATGGCCGGCTCCTTCGGCCCGGGTCGCGCCCTCGACCAGCCATGCCTCCTCACGCTCCTCGCGTGCCTGGCGATCGAGGCCCGCCGCCGGGCGGACAGATGCCCGACTGTCGGCGTGGGCCACCGTGAGGCCGTTGGCGTGGCGGCCGGCCATGGTCGACGCCCACCGGCGGCCGCGCTCGCTCACATCCTCGGCGCCTTCGTCGGGTACCCGGCCTTCCGATCGATCGGCCGGTCTGGCCCGGCGGCCCTCTGATTCGGCCTCAGGTGGCACGATGCCAGTGTGCCCCACCGCCGTGACGGCTGGTGGCAAAAAGCCCAATAGCCCCGTCGCAGGCAGTGGGCAGTGCGACAGATCGCTGAATCGGCCGAACCCCATCCTCCAGGCATGGAGGTGGTGCCCGGGCGACCTTGTATCGTCGGTGGGGCCCGGCCGCCGTCGCCGTGGTGGGATCTAAGGGAGCAGACCCGGTGGACGTTCGGATCGGAATCGTGCAGTCGATGAAGGAGCTCGACATCGAGCTGCCGGAGGACGCGGACCGCGAGAAGGTGCTCGCCGACATCGAGACTGCGCTCTCCGCCGACGGCACCATCCTCTGGCTCACCGACCGAAAAGGTCGCCAAGTCGGCGTGCCGGTGGGCAAGGTGGCCTACGTCGAGGTCGACCCGCCGACTTCCGACCGGCGCGTGGGCTTCGGGATCTCCTGATCGGACGGGCACCGCGCACCGGCCGGCGGCCCGCTGTGGGCGGCCGGCGATCGCTGGCGCGACACGGGGCCACCCGCCGTCAGTGTCGCCATCTCGCCATCCCGCCACCCCGCCATCTCGCCATCTCGCCACCCCGCCATCTCAAAGACCGAGGCGACGGTTGACCACCGATCCGTCACGATGACCAGCCTCCTCGAACACCGTCTGCTCTTCGTCACGGGCAAGGGCGGCACGGGCAAGACCACGGTGGCCTCCGCCCTCGCCCTGTTCGCCTCGACAAGAGGGCAGCGGGTGCTGATCTGCGAAGTCGACGCCAAGGGCGACGTCGCCGGCTTCTACGAGTCGCCCCCTACCGGCTTCGCCGAGAAGGAGCTCTTGCCGGGGTTGTTCGCCATGACCATGGACACCGAGGCGTCCTTGCGGGAGTACCTGAAGTTGCAGCTGCGCATCCCGGTGATCGGCCGCATCGGGCCTTTGGCCAAGGCCTTCGACTTCGTGGCCACCGCCGCCCCCGGGGTCCGGGAGATCCTGACTGTCGGCAAGCTCTGTTACGAGGTCCGCGAGCGCAACTACGACCTGGTGGTGGTCGACGCCCCCGCCTCGGGCCATGTCGTCGGGCTGCTGTCCGCGCCCCAGGCCATCAACAGCCTGGTCAAAGTGGGACTCATCCGCTCTCAGACCGACTGGATGGTCGAGATGCTCTCCGACCACCAGACCACCGGGTTGGTGGCCGTGTGCACGCCCGAGGAAATGCCGGTCACCGAGACCATCGAGCTCGCCGAACGAGTGCGCACCGAGACCACCGTCGAGCTCTCGGCGGTGGTGGTCAACCGCGTCCTGCCCGAGCTGTTCGGCCGCCAGGAGGAGCGGGTCTTCGACGCCCTCGCCGCCCCCGGGCCCCTCGCCGACCTGGACCGGCTGGTGGGCGGGGACAGCGTTCCGGTGTTGGACGCCGCCCGGCTGGCCGTGACCATGCGCCGGACCCGCTCCGCCCATCTCGAGCACCTTCGGGACCGCATCGACCAGTCCGTGCCCATGCTCTACCTGCCGTACCTCTTCACCAAGTTGCACGGCTTGCGTACCACCCGGCAGGTGGCCGCCTCACTGGGCGAGGAGCTCGGTTACTGATGGCCGAACGGAGACGGCGACCCGAGGGGGGACAACCCGAGGGGGGCGGCCCGAGGGGGACGGTAATGCCCGGCGTCGGTCGCGCTCGCGATCGCCCGACGGGCGGGGCACGCTCGACAGCTTGCTGGCGGCCAAGGAGATCGTCGTCTGCTGTGGTCCGGGCGGCGTGGGAAAGACGACCACCGCGGCGGCTGCCGGCCTACTGGCTGCGCAACGCCACGGCAGCAAGGTGCTCGTCCTCACCGTGGACCCCGCCCGCCGGCTGGCCGACGCTCTGGGCCTGAGCGGGATCGGCAACGACGAGCACCGCGTGCCCGATGACGCCTTCCGGGCAGCCGGGCTGCGTCCCCGGGGTGAGCTGTGGGCGGCCATGCTCGACATGAAGGAGTCGTGGGACGCCCTGATTCGGCGCCACGCCCCCGACCGGCGCACCCGCGATGAGATCTTGGCCAACCCCCTGTATCGCAACATCTCGGGACGGTTCGTCCAGAGCCATGACTACATCGCCATGGAGCGCCTCTATGAGATCCATTCCGAGCGCGACTACGACCTCATCGTCGTCGACACGCCGCCCACCCGTAATGCGCTCGACTTCCTCGACGCTCCGAAACGGGTGGCCGAGTTCTTCTCCTCGCGCCTCTTGCGCTGGCTCATCGTCCCGTATCGGTCGCGATTCGTGAACGCCGCCACCCGGCCCTTCTACCAGGTTGCCGACCGCATCCTGGGCTCGGAGTTCCTCTCGGACATCGCCGAGTTCTTCGTCCTCTTCCAGTCCATGCACGCCGGGTTCATGGAGCGCTCCGAGGCCGTCGAGCGACTGTTAGCCGATCGCCGCACGACGTTCATGGTCGTCTCGACTCTCGAGGCCGTGCCCTTGCGAGAGGCAGAGTTCTTCGCCGAGCAGCTCACTGCCCGGCGGCTGCATCTCGGGGCCATTGTCCTCAACAAGGTGCTGCCCGACTATCTCTTGAGGTCCGACGGCGGGGCGGTGGCCGAGGCCATGCGCGAGCGATCCGCCGAGCTCGGCAAGAAGCTCGCCCCCGGCCTCGCCGCCGTCACACCCGAGCTCGGCGACGCCGATCAGATCACCCGGGTCCTCTCGGAGGTGGCTGCCAGCTTCCTCAACTTCCAGGTGGTGGCGCGTCGGGAGATGGAGGAGCGCCAGAGCCTCTCGGTGGTGCCCGACGTGCTGGCCACGGTGCCCTTCTTCGACACCGACATCTACGACCTCGCCGGTCTCGTGCGACTCGGAGAGCAGATCTGGGATTGAGGCGGGGCAACGACTCGGCCCGGCCGCAGCCGGCGGGCCTCCGGCGCTGCCGTACGATCAGGGCATGGCGAATATCACCGACCCCGAGATCGAGGCCTACGCCACCGCCCACTCGACCCCGCCGCCGGCCCACCTCGACGAGCTGGCCGCCGACCTGATCGCCACCCTCGACTTCCCGGGGATGATGGTTGGTCCGCTCGAAGGTCGTTTCCTCGAGACTTTGGTCTTCGCCCTCGGTGCCCAGCGGGTCCTCGAGATCGGCACCTTCGGTGGCTATTCGTCGCTGGCCATGGCCGCCGGTCTTCCCCCCGGTGGGCGGATAACGACCTGCGAGATCAACGAGGTCCACGCCGAGTTCGCCCGCCGTCACATCGCCGCCAGTCCCTACGCCGATCGCATCGAGGTCGTGGTCGGGCCGGCCGCCGACACCATCGCCGGTCTCGACGGCCCCTTCGACTTCGTCTTCATCGACGCCGATAAGACCGGGTACGCGGGCTACTTCGATGCCGTCCTGCCCAAGCTGTCAGACCGAGGTCTCATCGCCGTCGACAACACCCTCTGGAGCGGTCGCATCCTCGATGCCAACGACACGTCACCCGACACTGTCGCCCTTCGGCAGTTCAACGACGACCTGGCCCGAGACCAGCGAGTGGTGGTCGTCCAGACCCCCGTGCGCGACGGGGTCACCCTCGTCCGTCGGGCCGGCTGAGGCGCGCCCGCCTCCCACCGTCACTCGACCGAGCGGGCGCCTGTGCTCGACTACCACCTGCATCTGTGGCCCCACACCCAGCGGGAGGCCGAGGCCACCGTCGAGCAGGTGGCTGCCTACTGCGAGCGGGCAGCCGCGGCCGGCGTCACGGAGATCGCGGTGACCGAGCACCTGTTCCGCTTCACCCAGGCTCGTGACCTCCTTTGGGGGTTCTGGAAAGACGACCCGGACGCTGCCTTGCATGCGGGGATGGCCGCCTACTGGGATCACCATGCTCACGTGGACCTGGACAGCTACGTCGAGGTGGTCGAGGCGGTCAAGGGCGCTGGGCTCCCCGTGGTCTGCGGTCTCGAGGTCGACTACTACGAGGGGCGCATGGACGAGGTGGCCGACCTGCTCATCGGTTACCCCTTCGACGTGCTCCTCGGCTCGGTGCACTGGCTCGGTGCCTGGCGCTTCGACGTGCTCGACGACCCGCTCACCATGGCCGAGTGGGAGGCGCGCGACGTCGACGGCGTATGGGACACGTACACCCGGGCCATGGAGGAGCTCGCTGCCTCTCGCACCTGCGACGTCCTGGCCCATCCCGACCTCGTGAAGGTGGCCGGCCGGCGGCCCGCCGTCCCCGACGAGTGCTACGACCGCATCGCCGAAGCTGCGGCTGCCTCGGGCATGGCCGCCGAACTGTCGTCGGCCGGCTGGCGCAAGCCGATGGGTGAGGAGTACCCGGCGCCACCGCTGCTGCGTCGCTTCGTCGAGCGAGGGGTGCCTCTCACCACTGCCTCTGATGCCCACACTCTGCCCGACGTGGCCGATCGAGCAGATGCACTACGGGGCCTCCTCGTGTCGGCCGGCGTGACCGAGCTCTGCGCCTTCCGTGGCCGCCAACCGCACGTTGTCGAGGTGGCCGCAACCGTGGACGGTTGACGTGACCACCCCGGCGGAACTGGCTTTCGACCGCACCACTCTCGACGAGGTCCAGCTGGCCCACCTCCAGCGCCTGCTCGGCACCTGGGGGGTCCTGGCCGACCTCTCCTTCTCGGACCTCCTGCTCATGACGCCGATGGCCACGGGTGGTGGTGGCGACGACGAGATGGTGGTGCTCGGCCAGATGCGTCCCTCGAACGCGCCCACCGTCGTCCAGGACGACCTCGTCGGTGAGGTGGCGGCGGCAGACGACTGGTCGGCGGTCGTCGATGCCCTCGCCACCGGGGAGGCGTCGAATGGCGAGGTCGTGCGCGACCCCGACGAAGGCCCGGTGCGCATGCAGGCCATCCCCGTGCGCTGCGAGAACGTCCTCGTGGCCGTACTCGTCCGGCTGTCGTCGTCCGCCGGCCGGCGCCCCGGGCACCTCGAGCGCACCTATCTCAACGTCTTCGACCGCTTCGCCATCATGTTGTCCGAGTCGACGTTCCCCTTCCCAGGTGAGGAAGTGGCCACCGAGGAGGCGCCCCGCGTCGGCGATGGCGTGGTCCTCACCGACGAGGCCGGCCGAGTCCGCTACGCGTCACCCAACGCCACCAACGCCCTGCACCGCATGGGGCTCTACACCCAGGTCGAGGGCCAGCGCCTCTCCGACCTCGGCATCGAGGAGTCGGCCATCGAATGGGCGCTCGCCTCCGGCCTTCCCGTCGTCGAGGAGGTCGAGCGCCGGCCCGACGTCACTGTGCTGTTCCACTGCATCCCGCTCATCGAGCGCCAGCGGGTCACCGGATGCCTCGTGCTCCTGCGAGACGTGACCGACGTGCGCCGGCTCGATCGCCTCCTCCTCTCCAAGGACGCGGCCATCCGCGAGGTGCACCATCGAGTGAAGAACAACCTGCAGACCATCTCGGCCCTGTTGCGCCTCCAGGCCCGCCGCCTACCGCCGGGGGGAGGGCGCGTGGCTCTCTTCGAAGCCGAGCGGCGCGTCCGCTCCATCGCCATCGTGCACGAGATCCTCTCCCGGGAGCCCGGCGACCAGGTCCCCTTCGACGAGATCGTTACTTCGCTCATCAAGATGGCCGAGGACTCGGTGGTGGTGTCGCGTCGCCTCCAATTCGAGGTGACCGGTCACCTCGGCGAGGTACCCGCCGAGGTGGCGACCCCACTCAGCGTGGTCCTGGCCGAGCTCGTGCAGAACGCCATCGAGCACGCCTTCGCCGATTTCGAGGCCGACGAAGGCTCGAGCGAACGGACGGAGCCGGGAACGATCAGCGTGCGACTCGAGAACGACGGCACCGTGCTGCGTCTCGAAGTCTGTGACGACGGCGCCGGCCTGCCAGAGGGCTTCGACCTCGACGAAAGCCAGAGCCTCGGCCTGTCGATCGTGCGCGACTTGGTTCGCAGTCAGCTGGAGGGGACCATCACCATGCACAACCGCCGCGACGACGATCAGGACGGCACGACGGTGACGATCACCCTGCCCATTCCTGAGGTCCGGCCCATCGGCCTCTGAAGGTTGCCCGTCGGACGACGAAAGCTGGTCGGGCAAAGCCCGGCGGGCGAAGAGGGATTTTCGAACGGGCCAAGTCGGTTGCCCGGGTATGGGCACTACTGCGAATCGACCTACTGCGAATCGACCTACTGCGAATCGACCTGCGACTCAGCGGCCGAGCGATTCGGTTGTCGAGCTACTAAGAGGCGCGACGCCGGGCCGCCAGCCAGGCCTTGCGCAGCACTCGCCGCTCCTCCTCGGAGGTCGCTCCCCACACGCCGGACTCCTGGTTGGTAGCCAGGGCAAAGTCGAGGCAAGGCTCCTGGGCCTCGCAGCCCCGACACACCCGCTTGGCCGCCTCGATCTGGTCGACGGCGGGCCCGGTGGTGCCGATGGGAAAGAAGAGTTCGGGCTCCGCGCTGCGACAGGCGGCCAGCTGGCGCCAATCACCTTCGTCCCAATCGATCGTGCGGTTCCACTGCAGCGCCACGACTACTCCTCCGCTTCCGCCCCCATGACCCGTCCGGGTGACCCCTACCCTGGGAGAGCTTTTGTGAACCTTTTCACATAAGCCGGTAGCCGAATCGATACCGGCTGTTCAGGATTCGGTCATAGGTTAACGGCGCAGCGGGTGGGTTGCAAGGGACTTGCGGGCCGTAGGGGTGACCGGGACGTCCGGTCGGAGGTCTACCCGTCGTCCCAGGTGAGCGAGCGTAACGGCCCCGGGCTGGCGGGCCCGGGAGGCGAGGTGGCATGCGGGGACAGAGAACCGGGATGGCCCGCCGCAGACCGGGTAGGCCATATCCGTGACCTGCGTCGTCGCCCACCGGGGGGCGCCCGACCCGGAGGAGGGGATCGCCGAGAACACGATCGCCGCCTTCCGGAGGGCCCGTGACCTCGGCGCCGATGGCATCGAGCTCGACGTCCGGATGACCTCCGACGGCGCCATCGCCGTGCACCACGACGCCGTCATCGCCGGCCTCGGGCCGATCAGCCGGCTGCGGACCAAGCAGCTTCCCGGCGACGTGCCCCTGCTCGGGCCGGCCCTCGAGGCATGCGATGGCCTTTCGGTCAACATCGAGGTGAAGAACCTCCCGAACGAGCCGGGTTTCGACCCCGACGACCACCTGGCACGAGCCGTGGGCGAGCTCGTGGCCGCCCTCGAGCCCGGACGCCAGGTGATCGTCTCGTCGTTCTGGCCCTCGGCGCTCACCGCGGCCCGGGCCGTCCACCCTGATGTCGTCACCGGCTTGCTCTACGCACGAGCCATGGCACCCGAGGCGGCGGTAAGCGCTGCGCTCGACCGAGGCTGCTCGGCGCTGCATCCCGCCGCCGACCTGGTCACCGACGATCTGGTCGTGGCTGCCCACGGCGCCGGCCTCGCCGTCTGTGCCTGGACGGTCAACGATCGGGACTGGCTGGCCGCGGCTCAGGTGCTCGAGGTCGACACGGTGATCACCGACGACGTGCTGTTGGCTCGGGGCGTTCTCGGTGCCCGGCGCTGAACGGCTTCCCTTCGTCTCCGACCGACCGGCCTCGAGCGGTCCCGGCGCCGGCCTTGGGGCTGCCTGGCCCGCAACTCGATTGGTCGGCGCGACGAATTTCGTCAACAATGCGGGGCCATGAACGTCGTTGTATGCGTGAAGCAGATCCCTGACCCGGCCGCCCCGCCGGCCCTCGACCCGGCGACGAAGACCCTGGTCAGAGAGGGGAAGCTCATCCTCGACGACTCGGACGCCTACGGGGTGGAGATGGCCCTGCAGCTGGCCGAGCAGGCTGGGGGCGGGGAGGTCACGCTCGTGTCGATGGCGCCGAACGGTGAGACCTCCGGGCTGCGGACGGCGCTCGCCATGGGCGCGGCCAAGGCCATCCTCATCAGTGACGACAGCCTGGCTGGCACCGATGCCCTGGGCACGGCCAAGGTGCTTGCCGCGGCCATCAAACGGGCTGAGCCGGACCTCGTGCTGGCCGCCACCGAGTCGACCGACGGCTACACGGGGACGACCCCCGTGCAGGTGGCCGAGCTCCTCGGCTTCCCGTCGGTGACCTTCGCCAAGAAGGTCGAGGTCGCCGAGGGCACCGTCAAGGTCGAGCGCCAGACGGAGGCCGGCTACGACGACGTGGAGAGCCCGCTGCCGGCGGTGGTCACGGTCACGGCCGGCGTGGTCGAGCCGCGCTATCCCTCGTTCAAGGGGATCATGGCGGCCAAGTCGAAGCCGGTCGAGACGCTGACCGTCGCCGACCTCGGGGTTGACGCAGCCGCGGTGGGTGCGGCGGGAGCCCGTCAGGAGATCATTGGCGTGGCCGACGCCGAGGCCCGTGGTTCGGGCGAGATCGTCGTCGACGAGGGCGATGGCTACGAGCGGGTCATCGCCTTCCTGGAACAGCTGAAGGTCATCTAGGCCGAGTCGCAGCGGCCGAGTCGCAACGGCCGAGTCGCAGAGCAGGAGCGAAGTACACATGTCTGTCGGAACGATCTGGGTGCTGGCCGAGAAGGCCGAGGGCGCCCCCACCACGATCTCTCTCGAGCTCGCCACCCGGGCCCGCCAGCTGGCGGGGACGGTCGAGGCGTGGACCTGGGGGGACGGTACGGAGCAGGCGGCGGCGACCCTCGGCGAGTACGGGGTGACGACCGTCCACGACGTGGGTGACCTGAGTGGCAGCCTGCCGGGCAGCCCGGTTGCCGCCGCCATGGCCGCCGCTGTCGAGGGGGAAGCGCGCCCGACGCCATCCTCTTCCCGGCCACCTACGACGGCCGGGACATCGCTGGACGCCTGTCGGTGAGGATCGACCGGCCGGTCCTCACCAACGTGGTCGACCTCGACGAGGGCGAGGGTGGCCTGGTCAGCACGCACGCCATCTTCGGTGGCAGCCAGATGGCGAACGCCCGCTTCACCGGCGGGGGACCGGCCCTCTTCGTCATCCGGGCCAAGTCGTTCGCCGCCGAGGCTTCGGGCGGGGGAGCGGCCGAGGTCGTGGCCGCCGCTGTTCCCGACCTCGGCGCCACCGGCGCGGCCAAGGTCCTCGACCGGCATGTCGAGGAACGGGCCGGACCGAAGCTCGACGAGGCCGACGTCGTCGTCTCCGGTGGCCGGGGCCTCGGCGACAAGGAGAGTTACGCCATGATCGAGGAGCTGGCCTCGCTGCTCCACGGAGCGGCGGGCGCCAGCCGGGCCATCGTCGACGCCGGGTGGGTGCCGTACTCCCACCAGGTCGGTCAGACGGGCAAGACGGTCAAGCCGACGGTCTATGTGGCCTGCGGCATCTCCGGCGCCACCCAGCACCTGGTCGGTATGAAGAACTCGAAGAACATCGTGGCCATCAACAAGGACCAGGACGCGCCCATTTTCTCGGTGGCCGACCTGGGCGTGGTCGGCGATGTCCACAAGGTGCTGCCCAACCTCATCGACGCCCTCAAGGCGCGGGGTTGACGACCGCCGGCTGACCGGCTCACGAGGCCTCACGGAGGGGTCAGCCGGGACCCGAGGCCTGTTGGCACTTCGGACACCAGGTCATGCCGCACCCGGCCGGCTGGATCCGGGGCGACGACAACGGTGACCACCATCCGGCGATCACCGTCCCGGATCTAGCCGTGCTCGGACGACCCTGACGATCGCCGTTTTGGGTGCCGCTCGGCGTAAGAGCTGAGCGATAGTGTCCGGCCGAGCGTCACTGGCGGGCGCACGAGGTCTATCAACCGGAGCGGGGCTTGCTCTTTCCCACCACCGACTTCGCCATCTTCTTTGCCATCGTCTACGTGGGGCAGTGGCTGCTCAATCCGTATGCGGGGCCGTGGAAGGCGTTCATGGTGCTCGCCAGCTACGTGTTCTACGCCTGGTGGGACTGGCGGTTCATCTTCCTTCTGGCCGCGTCGACGACGATCGCCCATTTCGGGGCGAAGATCCTGAGCCCACTGGAGGGCACCCCCCGACGGGTGGCGTTGTGGACGACGCTCTGCGGTCTTCTCGGCCTCCTCGCCTGGTTCAAGTACTACGGGTTCGTCGCCGTCAACCTCGACAACCTCCTGCACACCGTCGGGCTGGGCCGGCCGATGCCGCTCCTCAACATCACCCTCCCGGTGGGCATCTCCTTCTTCACCTTCATGGCGGTGAGCTACGTCGTCGACGTCTACCGCCGGACGTTGGCCCCGGCACGCGGCATCGATGTGACCGTCTACCTTTCCTTCTTCCCGCACCTCGTGGCCGGCCCCATCGTCCGGGGCACCGAGCTGCTGCCCCAGATCCGTCGCCGCCGGAACCCGCGGGACGTCCAGTACGTCGAGGCCTGCTGGTTGATCATGGTGGGCCTGGCCAAGAAGGTGGTCCTCTCCTCCTATCTCTCCACCTATGTCGTCGACCCGGTCTTCGCCGACCCTCGCCAGCACTCGGCCCTCGAGGTGCTCTTCGCCGTGTACGGCTACGCCGTGCAGATCTACGCCGACTTCAGCGGGTACACCGACATGGCCATCGGCCTCGCCCTTCTCATGGGGTTCCAGTTTCCGCAGAACTTCCGCCGGCCGTACACGGCCATCTCCCTCCAGGACTTCTGGCGGCGCTGGCACATGACCCTCTCGTTCTGGCTCCGGGATTACCTCTACATCCCGCTGGGCGGCAACCGCGGCCCGGAGTGGCGAATCTCGGTCAACATCCTCATCACCATGCTGCTCGGTGGCCTCTGGCACGGAGCAGCATGGACGTTCGTGGCCTGGGGCCTCTTCCATGGCATCGGCCAGGTCGTCGGCCGACAGCGCCGCCGCGTGCGCGAAGGGCGCGGACTGCCCGTCGAGCCGCAGACCCGCGGCCGGATCGCCTGGGCCCGGTTCGTGACCTTCCAGCTCGTCTGCGTCGGATGGCTGTTCTTCCGGGCCACCACCATGGGCAACGCCGGGGAGATGCTGTCGCGCCTCTTCGTCGGCTGGGGACCCTCGCCGCTCGTGACCCCGCTCGCCGTCCTCGCCATCGCCAGCGGCATCGGCATCCAGTACGTGCCCGATGACTGGCTCGGGCGCGTCCAGCATGTCTTCGCCGCCCGCCGCCCGCTGGTACAGGGCGGCATACTGGGCCTGGTCCTGCTGGCCATCACGACCTTCGGGCCCCAGGGGGTCGCTCCCTTCATCTACTACCGGTTCTGACCATGGCCCCGTCATCTCGTCCAAACCGCCCGCCGAATCCGGGCCGGCGCGACGGGGACGCGGCCCCGGCCGGCAATCCCACCCCCGGTCGCCCGTCGTCGCCAGCCGGTTCGCGGCCTCCGTCGGCGCCAGGCAGGCCGGCCCCGGCGGTGGTGGACCGCTCGCCGAGCGACGACGATCCCGGCGAGGGACCCGGCCCGGTGGAGGAGGACGCCCAGCCGGCGGGCGGCGGCCGGCGGGCCGCTTGGTGGTCGTCCAGCACACCGGGCATTCCCTGGACCCGCATGTTGTTCCTCGGCGTCGTTTGCTTCGCCGTCTGGCTCGTGCTCGACGCGCCGAGCCTCCAACGCTCGGCCCAGGAGGCCCCCGTCGGCACACGCCGGACCGTCTCCCTCGACGTCGTCGGTCCCATTGCCGCCCTCAGCCGAGGTCTCGGGCTCTCCCACGTGGTCGGCTGGACCGACGAGCTCTTCGGCCGCACCCCGGGCGGCGGCCCCACCCTCGCCGTCGTCACGCCCTCGCCGGCAGCCCGTCGCGGCACCCCGGTGTCGGACACACCCACCGGACCGTCGACCACGACGACCACGACGTTCCCCGCTCTCGACACCCGACCGACGGGTGAGGACCCGCTGCACGTGCTGGTGGTCGGCGACTCGGTCGGCCTCGACCTGGGCCAGGCACTGGTGGCCGACCTGGCCAATACGGGAGTGGTAGTTCCGGTGCTCGACGGCCGGGTCGACACCGGGCTCTCCCGGCCGGACTACTTCAACTGGCCCGCCGAACTACAGATCGACATCACCAACTCGCATCCCAACCTCATCGTGGTGATGATCGGCGCCAATGACGCTCAGCCGCTGGTGGACAGCTCGGGCGCCGTGGCCTACGGGACGCCGGCATGGACGACGGCGTACGGCCGCCGGGTCCTCTCCTTCATCCAAGAGGCCAACGCCGGTGGAGCGCACGTGCTGTGGGTCGGGATGCCACCCATGGCCAACCCGCTGCTCAACGCCGAGCTCGACCAGATCAACGGCATCGTGCAGGCGCAGGTGGCCAAGGTGCCCGGCAAGGCGGTCTACCTCTCGTCGGTTCCCGTTCTCGGCGACGCGCAAGGGAACTTCACCGCCTACCTGACCACACCCTCGGGGGTCATCAACGTGAGAACGACCGACGGGATCCACCTCGCTCCGGGAGGTGCCGAGCGTCTCTCACAGGCGGTCATCGCCGCTATTCGCGCCGACCTCCGCATTGACCTTCCCACGTGACGGCTGCGGGACAGGCGCTCAGACGAGCGGCCAGGGATAGGGCGGCCGATCGCCGCCCACCGGCTCCGGAAACACCCCTGTGGTGAGGAGATGACGGGCTCGATGCCCGACGGCTTCGACCTCGGCGTCGCTGAGGAGACCGTCGAAGCGCTCGGCATCCGGGTCGCACAGGCGCTCGAGGGCGGATCGCAGTCGGTTCGGGATCCGGTCGCCGGCGAACTCCCAGATGACGGTGCGCAGCTTCGGTTGGCGGTGAAAGCACAAGCCGTGGTCGATGGCCCACAGCCGACCGTCCGGGCCGACGAGGACGTGGCCACTCTTGCGGTCGGCGTTGTTGGCCACCACGTCGAAGAGACAGATGGTTTGCAGGACGTCTTCGTGACCACCGGCGTCGAGCAACGTGAAGTAGTGCTGCTCGTAGTCGGCCTCGACGAACAGCTGCACGCAACCGGGTCCGAACGGGCCGTCGTCACGGAGCAGGGTCGGTGGCACCAGTCCCCACCCGAGTAGCTCGGAGAGCTCGTAGGCGGCGACCTCCCGCCGGTAGAGGCCGTCGGGGAAGTCCCAGAGCGAGCGCTCGCCGCGCCCGGGCTTGTACACAGCGAACAGCGGGCGGTCGTCGTCGGGTTGGTTCGACCTCGCGCCCACCTCCACGAGGAAGGTGAGGTTGGAGCTCCAGGGGAGCCGGCCCTCGACGCTCAGGTCTCCTTCTCGGAGCCGGTCCGTCGTCTCGGCGAGATCACGACCGGTCTCCGGGCTCCACCCGGTCACACGACCGGAGGCCGGTGACCGTTGGTGCGCGGGCACTCGTGGCCCGATGGGTCGAGTGGGGAGCCGCAGAGCGGGCACGGCGGGCGGCCCGACTCGACCAGGCGGGTGGCCTCGATGGCGAAGACGGCGGCCTGCTCCCGGGTCACCGACAGCCGGGCGATGGCTCCGGTCTCGCCTTCTTCGACGCGCTCCTCGACGACGAGGACGATGCGGTCCTCGGCCTCGTCGTAGGAAACCCCGATCGTGCCCACGATCCAGTCCGGCTCGTTCGGCTCCTCGAGGGGGAGGGCGTCGGGCAACCGCTCGGGCCGGGCCTGGTCCTTCACGATGCGGGCCAGGTAGTCGGCCACGACCGCCACCTGTTGCTTCTCCATCTTGAGGGTGAGAAGCGTCGCCCCCTCCCGGCACTGGACGAGGAAGAGCCGCTCGCCGACCGGCCCGACCGTGCCGACCACCAACCGCTCGGCCGTGAGGTCGTAACCGTCGCTCACGCGATGGCCAGCTCGGTGAGGGCCGCCGTCGAATTGACCGTGAGGAGGTAGGGGCCCGACGGCGTGTAGGCCAACGAGGACACCGAGCACGGCGCCACGGTGAAGCGCTGGAAGAGGTCAAGGGGGGTGCCGGCCGCACTGGCCACCGCCGCCTTGATCGGATCGGCGTGGGACACGGCCACGATGGTCTCGCCCCGGTGGCGGTCGGACAGCTTGGCCAGGGTGTCGGTCACGCGGGTTTGCATCTCGGTGAAGGATTCACCCCCCGGGAACCGGAACCCGCTCGGCCAGCGCTGGACCTGGTTCCATTCGCGCTTGCGGGCCAGGACGGCAAGGCGCGAGCCGGTCCACTGACCGAAGTCGCACTCGAGCAGGCCACGGTCGCGGCGCACCCGCACGCCGAGGGCCCGGGCGATCGGAGCGGCTGTCTCCATGGTGCGCTCGAGCGGCGAGGCGTAGACGGCCGCCGGTGGGCGCCGTCCGCTCGTGCCCAGAGCGGCGATGCGGGCGGCCACCGACTCAGCCTGGGCGCGGCCGTCCTCGGACAGGTGGAGGCCCGGTGCGCGACCGGGGAGCACAGTGCCGGTAGTGGGGGTTCGCCCGTGGCGTACCAGGAGGATGACGGTCGGACGATCGACGGTCCGTCGCTTGGCCACAGGGTTGCCACCGTAGCCCGTCCTCTCTCGACGCCTGATCGTGCAACGCCGCCGCCGAGCCCGCGGTGCCCATGTCCCTATGCCCTGTCGAACCCGAGCACACGCACGGGGCGGCTCAGTGACGAAGGGGCTCCGATCGCGCCGCCGGCGACAAGACGGTGGTCCCGGCCCCAGGCAGGATCAGGCCGCCGGGCTCCGGACGGGGACGACCGACTTCGACCTCTTCGTCTGCCGTCGAGGCACCGCCCTGCCGGGCCAGCGCGCTCGGCCACCAGTTCCAACGACCCAGAAGCACGACCACCGACGGCACGAGAAGGGTGCGGACGAAGAAGGTGTCGAGGAGGATGCCGGCGGCCAAACCGAGTCCGATCTCCTGGACCTGGGTGTCGCCGGTGGCGGTCAGCACCCCGAAGGTGCCGGCCAGGATGAGGCCGGCCGACGTCACGGTGGTGCCGGTGGCTTCGACCGCTCGGCTCACCGCGACCCGGAGAGGGGCGCGCTGCGCCTCCTCGCGGATGCGCGTCATCACGAGGATGTTGTAGTCCTGCCCCAGCGCCAGGATGAAGATGAACATGAAGAACGGCAGGACGAAATTGATGCCGGACTGCCCTTTGCCCAACTGGAAGACGAGCACGCAGAGCCCGAGCGAGGCGAGATAGGACAAGCCGACGCTGGCCACCAGATAGAGCGGGGCTATGAGGCTGCGCAGCACGATGGCGAGCAGGAGGGCCAAGACCAGGAGAACAATCGGGACGATGTGCTTGAGGTCACTGGTCGAGATACTGCCCACATCGGCCGCGGTGGCCGCGTAACCGTTGACCCCGCTGGCACTGGCCCCGACCGACCTGGCCACGCCGGCCACGGCGGCGCGCACTGCGGGAACGGCCGCCGCTGCCGCCGGCGAGAGGGCGCGACCGGCTGCGAGCTCGGTCTCGTACTGAAGGGTACGCCCATTAGGGCTGATGGTCTGGGCCGTCGACCGGTAGGCGTCGTAGACCAGGGCCGAGATAGCGGTGCCCCGCGGCGGTTGTAGGGGGAGGTCGGCCGCCGGTCCCCGCGTCGACAGCGCATCGTGGGCGGCGGCGAGGGCCGTTGGGGTGACCGAGTGGCCGTTGAAGTCGAGTGGCCCCTCGACCTGCCGGAACTCACCGGTGCGCTGCAGATCGGTCTGGATGCGGGTGAGAAGCGTTGGGTCCGCCCAGATCGAGGTCGGGAGCCGGAGGAGGACGGAGGTGGGGTTCGACTGCGCCGAGGGGTAATTGGCGGTGAGGAGGGCCTGCCCTCGGGCCGAGTCGGAGGTTCTCGGCGCACTCTGGTCGCCGAAGCCGGTCGGCGTGTAGGCGAACATGGTGAGGGAAAGGCCCCCGAAGATCACGACGCCGATGACCAGCGTGGCGATGGGGCGGGCTACCACTCGTGCCGCGATGCGCCCCCACGCACCGTGGCGCGCCGGGCCGGGCACCGGCGTCCGGGGCCAGAAGGTCGCCCCTCCGAAGACGGCGAGCAGGGCCGGAAGGAGGGTCAGGTTGGCCGCCAGGGCCACGCCGATGCCGATGGCCAGCGCCGGCCCGAGCCCCTGGTAGAGGCCGAAGGCCGAGACGACCACGGCGGCCAGCGCGGCCATCACCGTGAAGCCAGAGAAGGTGATCGACTCACCGACCTTGCACAGAGCCACAGCCACCCCGTCGTGCACGGTTCGCCCGCGACGTAACTCTTCACGCAACCGGAAGATGAGGAAGAGTCCGTAATCGGTTCCCGCCCCCAGCATCAGCACGGTGAGGAGGATGGGTGTCAGGTCGGAGACCTGGACACCGATGTGCGACGAAAGGGCGACCACCGGCCCGGCGACGAACAGGGCCACGATGGAAGGCAAGAGAGCGATAACCGGAGCGAGCAGTGCCCGGAACGTGATGAGCAGTAGCACCACGATGAAGACGATGGAGAGCACCTCGGTCAGCGTTTGGATGTGGCTCGACTGGCTCTGCTCGTCGGCCGACTGGGCCAGTGACCCGGTCAGGTGCATGGCCAACCCAGCGGGCGCGCCGGCCGTGGCGAAGGCGGCCCGCAAGTCGGACACCGCCGTCGTGATCTCCTTGCCGCCGTGCGAGGTGGAAAAGTCAACCTCCACCAGTGCGCTGCGGGCCCGCCCGTTGGGCGAAGGACCGAGGTCGACGACACCGGAGACCTTGGGCACGCGGCGCATGGCGATCTCGGCGCGCCCGATGGCAGCGTCGTCGGCGACGGTCAGCGGCCTGCGGTCCTTGGTCGCAGCCACGAAGGTCGCCTGTGAGCTCGAGTCGGACTGGAACGGTGCGGCGAGGACGGAGGCCCGGGAGCTCGGCGCGCTGGACGGCAGGAACTGGGAGTTTGAGCCGCGCTCGACGCTGGCGATCGACGGGAGGAACGTTGCTGCCAGCACGGCGACGACCACCCATCCGAAGATGATGGCGAAGCGGTGGCGAACGCTGAACCGACCGAGGGCGGCGAACAACGAAGTTGTCCTCCCGGGTTGTCATGGCCGCCTCGTTGCGGCTTGGCCTCGAGTCCGGCCAGGAGGACGGCGGCACCGAGTAACCGGTTGAAGCTTATGTTCGAGGTTGGTGACGCAATAGGCGGCGGGACCCCGGAGGTCGGATATTTAGGCGATTTTCAGGGAAAAGGCCGGTGGGCGGTGGGGGGCGGCAGTCGGCGGTCGGCGGTCGGTCAGCTAGGAGCTGGCAGCCGACGTGGCATGGGGACCGCCGTCTCGGGCCAGCGTCGGCGGCTGACCCGGGCCAGCCGGTGCAGGAGGGCGATGGCGCCGGGGTCGTCGTCACCGGGGCGAGTTTCGACGACGCCGTCCTTGATCATGCCGTCGAGCACTTCGCGGCCATTGTCCGTCCGCACCATCGTGAGCGTCCAGTCGTGGAATGCGCCAATCCCGCCGGTGGCGATGTCGGCGTGCTCGGCGGCGAAGTCGGGGCACTGCGTGCAGCCCTCGCGTGTCCAGGCATGGGCCTCCTTGAGAGGGATCTCGTGATACACGCCGTCACGGGTCCACACCTGGAAGACGCCCTTGATGTTCATCTTGGCGATGTCGACCCGGGCGATGCCGTACTTGGCCTCGAAGAGCTCCGGGAAGATGGCGTCGTCGAAGGTCTTCGAGCACATGAGCCCGATGGACAGCGACAGCCGGCGGGCGACCTTGCCCGCCTTGCGCGCCTGCATCACTCCCGGCGCCGAGGACTGGCACCCCATTCCCACGAGGGCGATGCGCTCGGCCCCGCGCTCGATGGCCTGTGGGTAGGCGAGGGGGTTGGCCGAGTAGGTGTACCGGGAGCCGGCAGCGGCCAGAACCTCCTCACGGGTGGTGGCCACCCCTGGCACCGCCTTCCATGTGGAGCCGTCACCTTCGAGGTAGGAGACGAGAGCGGCATCGATCACGTCGTGCTCGAGCGCCCAGATGAGGATGGCCGACACCAGGCCACCGTCCTGACCGAGATCGTGGACCTCGGGATCCGTGGCTCGTACGAGCAGCGTGTCGGACGACACCCCGGCCACCTCGTCGTCGCGCCGCTCCCGGCCGAAGAGGTGCTGATCGATCTCGGGCTCCCACAGGCGGAATCGCGGGCAGGCGCGTGTGCACATGGTGCAGCCCTTGATGCCGTGGGTGCAGTCTTCGGGACCGCCGTCGGCGTCGATGTGGAACGGCTTGTAACGCCCGCCGGCGTCGTCGTAGGAGAGGACGTCGTAGGGGCAGGCGATGATGCAGGCCGCGCATCCGGTGCACAGGCCCGACGTCACGACCTCGGTGAACAGCTCGGCCCACTGGGGCTTCTCGGGGGGCATGCGCCCCCACCCTAGCGATGCCCCTGTCGGCCCTGGCAAGGCACGGCCGGTCGCTGTCGGCTCCCCGCTGCCTGCGCCCGCTGGCGCCGTCCGCCGGCGACGGGCGTCGCTACCCTTCGACGGTGCCCGAGCTGACCGAGGTCGAGATCTACCGCCGCCTGGCCACTGGGGCCCTCGGCCGGGTCATCTCCGACGTGCACTCGCCCGACGCGTGGTTCCTCAAGGGTGGCATCGACGCTGCCGCCGTGGGCGGGGCGCTCGTCGGCCGCACGTTCACCGACGCCCGTCGCATCGGGAAGCTCCTCCTTCTCGACGTCGACGGCGGTCCCACGGTCGGCCTCCGGTTCGGGATGACGGGCAACCTGGTCGTGGACGACGTAACCGGCGTCGATCAGCTCGGCGACGCCCCGCGCCGTCACAACTCGGCCTGGGACCGTTGGGCCGTCTTCTTCGATGACGGCGGCTCTCTCGTGGTCAACGACCCACGTCGTCTCGGGGGCGTCCTCCTCGACCCCGATGTGTCACGACTCGGGCCCGACGCCGCCACCCTGACCACCGGTCAGCTGGCGGGGGCGCTGCAGGGCTCGTCGGCGCCGCTCAAGGCGCGCCTGCTCGACCAGTCGCGTGTGAGCGGGGTGGGCAACCTCATCGCCGACGAGGTGCTGTGGCGGGCCGGCTTGTCCCCAGAGCGGCCTGCTGGGTCGCTCAGCGACACCGAGGTCCGACGCCTCCGGGGGCAGATCACCCGCACGATCGCACGCCTGTTGGGCCGGGGCGGATCCCACCTCACGTCCATCATGGAGCACCGCCGGCCTGGCGGCCGGTGCCCGCGCGATGGAGCCGCGCTCGTACAGGCCACCATTGGGGGGCGCACCACGTGGTGGTGCCCCGTCCATCAAACCTGACCCTGCGGCACAGTCGTCCCTCGGCGCCCATCCGTTTCCTGGGGGGCGCGGTCCGATGCGCCCGGCGATGCCCTAGTCTTTAAGCCGAGGTGGTGACCATGGTCGCTGATGTATTCGCTGGGGCATTCGGCACGCTGTTCGTTCTACTCGGCGTGGCGTCCTTCTTCGTGGTGGTGTGGGCGCTCATCGATGCCGCCATCCGGCCGACGATGGCTTTCCAGGCGGCCGGGCAGAACAAGGTGCTCTGGATCATTCTTCCCATCGTCGGTCTGTTCCTGTTCGGCTTCATCGGGGGGATCATCGGCCTCGTCTACCTCGGTGTGATCCGACCGAAGATCAAGTCGGCCCAGAGCTACTGATCGCTCCCGGGCCTGACGGCGCTCAGCTCACTTCTTCGAGCACCTTCGCCGCGTGGCCGTCCGCTTTCACGCTGTACCAGGCCCGCTGGACCTTGCCGTCGCCACCGATGAGGAACGTGGAACGGATGACGCCGACGGACTTCTTCCCATAGAGGGTCTTCTCACCCCAGGCGCCGTAGGCCTCGCCGACCGAATGGTCGGCGTCGGTGAGGAGCGGGAACTTGAGGCCGTACTTGGCCCGGAACGCCTGATGCTTGGCGGCGCTGTCGGCCGAGATTCCGACGACGGCTACCTTGGCCCGAGAGAAGGCTCGCAGGTTGTCGTTGAACTGGCACGCTTCCTTGGTGCAACCCGGGGTGTCGTCGCGAGGGTAGAAGTAGACGACCACCGGCTGGCCCTTGAAGTCACGGAGTGAGACCTTCTTCCCGTTCTGGTCGGGCAGGCTGAAGGTCGGCGCCTTGTCACCGGGGGCGAGCTTGGCCATGGTGTTCCTTTCTGCCTCGTCGGGCTGGGTATCGACCGGCACACGATGACACAGGTCTGGGTCGAGGCGCCGGGTCCGTCCCTCCGGGACGACGGCCATGGAGGGCCGTGGAAGACTCGGCTCGAACAAGCCAAAAGGCCAGAAGGGACAGGGCCATGACCGAGTTGCGCGAACACGCTCCATCTGCTGCCAACCTCCGTCGGACGAAGGTCTACGTCGAGGGCCCGGGCGGCCTCCGGGTCCCGTTCGTGGAGGTGCCCCTCGGCCCCTCTCCTGGGGCGGAGGGCCCCGTGCCCAACCCGCCGGTGCGGCTCTACGACACTTCGGGGCCGGGCTCGACCCCGACCGACGGCCTGCCGCCCGTTCGCGAGCCGTGGATCAGCGCCCGGGGCGACGTCGAGACATATGAGGGGCGCACCGTCGTCCCACGGGACGACGGCCGGGCCGCCGTCCGGCGGGCGGATGGTGGACCCGCTGCCTTCCCCGGATCGCGCCCCCGACCCCGACGATCCGTGGGCGACCCAGTGACCCAGCTGCACTACGCCCGGCAGGGCCGCATCACCGAGGAGATGGCCTTTGCCGCCACGCGTGAGGGCGTCGACCCCGAGGTCGTGCGCCAGGAGCTCGCCGATGGGCGGGCCATCCTGCCGGCCAACGTGAACCACCCCGAGTCCGAGCCGATGGTCATCGGCCGGCGATTCCTCGTGAAGGTCAACGCCAACATCGGCAACTCGGCGGTGACCTCTTCCATCGACGAGGAGGTGGCCAAGCTCACCTGGGCCACCCGCTGGGGGGCGGACACGGTCATGGACCTCTCGACCGGGCCGGACATCCACACGACGAGAGAGTGGATCTTGCGCAACTCGCCCGTCCCGATCGGCACGGTGCCCATCTACCAGGCCCTCGAGAAAGTGGACGGCGCCCCCGAGGAGCTCACCTGGGACCTCTACCGGGACACCCTTGTCGAGCAGGCCGAGCAGGGGGTCGACTACTTCACCATCCACGCCGGCGTGCTCCTGCGCTACGTGCCCCTCACCGCCCGCCGCACCACTGGCATCGTGAGCCGGGGTGGATCGATCATGGCCGCCTGGTGCCTCGCCCACCACACCGAGAGCTTCCTCTACGCCCACTTCGAAGAGATCTGCGAGATCATGGCCGCTTACGACGTGGCCTTCTCGCTCGGTGACGGGCTCCGTCCCGGGTCGATCGCCGACGCCAACGACGAGGCCCAGTTCGCCGAGCTCCGAACCCTGGGTGAGCTCACCGACATCGCCTGGGGACACGGGGTTCAGGTCATGATCGAGGGCCCGGGGCACGTGCCCCTGCACAAGGTGCCGGAGAACGTGGCGCTTCAGCAGGAGGTCTGTCACGACGCGCCCTTCTATACGCTCGGGCCCCTCACGACCGACGTGGCCCCCGGCTACGACCACATCACCTCGGCCATCGGCGCGGCCACCATCGGCATGTTCGGCACGGCCATGCTCTGCTACGTCACCCCGAAGGAGCACCTGGGGCTACCCGACCTCGATGATGTGAAGCAGGGCATGATCGCCTACAAGATCGCCGCTCACGCCGCCGATCTGGCCAAGGGCCATCCCGGAGCTCAGGAGTGGGACGACGCCCTGTCCAAGGCCCGCTTCGAGTTCCGATGGGAGGACCAGTTCGAGCTGTCCATGGACCCTGAGCTGGCCCGCTCCTACCACGACGAGACCCTCCCGGCCGAGCCGGCCAAGACGGCCCATTTCTGCTCGATGTGCGGTCCGAAGTTCTGCTCGATGCGCATCAGCCAAGACGTCCGCGACTACGCAGCGGCCCATGGCACCGACCTGTCGGCGGCCGTCGAGATCGGCCTCAAGGAGAAGGCGGCCGAGTTCCGAAAGGGCGGGGCCAGCCTCTACCGCCAGCCGCAGCCGACCTGAACCCCCCGCCGGCCGGCTGTCCGGCGGGCGATTGACCTGGTCAGACGGCCCGGAGCGCTATAGTGGGGGTCGCGAGCCAGGCGGGTGCCTGGCCGTGGGGCCTTCCTCAATCCCGTCCGGCAGCCGTCCGCGGCCGCCAAGGCGCCCGAGGCGGGCCCGCCTCTGGCCACGATCAGCGTGGCCAAGGACGTAGACGGATCGCCCTTGCGGTGGCCGTCCCGGATCACGAGAGAGAGCAACCCCACACATGACCACCGTGAGCGATCCGCCGGACCGCGCCCTCGAGGAGCTGCCCGTCGCAGATCCTGCGGACGCCGAGACCGAGGCCGCCCTTCCGCCCACTTCCTTCGCCGACCTGGGCGTCGACCCCGTCCTGGTCGAGGCCCTGACCGAGCAGGGCATCACCAAGCCCTTCCCCATCCAGGCCATGACGACGGCCGACGGCCTGTCCGGCCGCGACGTGTGCGGCAAGGCCAAGACGGGCTCGGGCAAGACGCTCGCCTTCGGGGTGCCACTCCTGCAGCGGACGATGGCGTCGCCGTCCACCGTCCCGGGGCGCCCGCGAGCCCTCGTCCTCGTCCCCACCCGTGAGCTCGCCCTGCAGGTGGCCGAGGTTCTCCAACCGTTGGCTGCCCGAGCCGGCCTTCGCACCGTCGCCGTCTACGGCGGTGCCGACATGGACCGTCAGATCAAGAAGCTGCGCCGTGGGGTCGACGTGGTCATCGCCACACCGGGGCGGCTCATCGACCTCGGCGACCGCGGCGAGGTCTCGGTGGCCGACATCGAGACCTTGGTGCTCGACGAGGCCGACCGCATGGCCGACATGGGCTTCATGCCCCAGGTCGAATGGGTGCTGCGCCGCCTCGAGCGGGAGCACCAAACGCTGCTCTTCTCGGCCACGCTCGATGGCGCCGTCGACCGGCTGGTAAGCCGCTACATGAACGACCCGATCAGGCACGCCGTGGCCTCGCCCCGCACCACGGTCGAGGCCATGGAGCACCGTTTCCTCCAGGTCCACCAGATGGACCGGGTCAAGGTGTGCGCCGCCATTTGCCGAAACACGACCAAGACCCTGGTGTTCGTGCGCACGAAGCACGGCGCCGAACGGCTGGTCGAGCAGTTGCGGAAAGAAGGCGTGAAGGCGGGTGCCACCCACGGTGACCGGCGCCAGGTCCACCGCGAGAAGACCCTCCGCGAATTCGCCGACGGCAAGCTTCCCACCCTGGTCGCCACCGACGTCGCGGCTCGTGGCCTCGACATCGACGCCGTGGACGTGGTCATCCACTTCGACCCCCCCGAAGATCACAAGGCGTATCTCCACCGCTCGGGTCGGACGGCTCGGGCCGGCGAGGCCGGGCTCGTCGTGAGCCTCGTGCAGTGGAACCAGATCCTCGACGTTGAGCGCATCCAGACTCGGATCGGACTCAAGGTGCCCATCGTCGAGATGTTCTCGAACGATCCCCGGCTGGCCGACCTCTCCGGCTGGCAACCCGAGTCGGGCTGATCCCCCAACCGACCGTCGCGTTGCAAAGCTCCTCGGATTGGCAGGGCGCCACGGCGTCATGAAGGTGGACGACGGCATCGAAGGCGTGGACCGCATCCTGGTGGTCACCGCACACCCGGACGACGTCGACTTCGGGGCGGCCGGCTCGGTGGCCGTCTGGACGCACGCCGGCGTCGAAGTCGCCTACTGCATCGTGACCGACGGGGACGCCGGTGGGTCCGACCTCTCGGTGTCGCGGACCGAGATGGCCAAGTTGCGACAGGACGAGCAACGCAAGGCGGCGGCCACGGTTGGCGTCTCCCAAGTGCACTTCCTCGGGTTCCCTGACGGTCGCCTGGAGCCGGGCTTGGAGCTTCGCAGGGCCGTCACTGCCGTCATCCGGCGCTTCCGCCCCGACCGAGTGGTCACCCAGTCGCCGGAACGGAATTGGGAGCGCATCTACGCCAGCCATCCCGACCATCTGGCGGCCGGCGAGGCCGCCATTTGCGCCGTCTATCCCGACGCCCGCAACCCCTTCGCCTTCCCCGACCTTCTCGAGGAGGGGCTCGAGCCCCACCTCGTGCCTGAGCTGTGGCTCATGGCCACCGAGCGAGCCGACCGCGCAATCGACGTCACCGTTTTCTTCGACGCCAAGCTCGCCGCCCTCCGCTCGCACGTGAGCCAGGTGGGTGACGGTGAGCAGCTCGACCAGCTGCTGCGATCGTGGATGACGGGCACGGCCCGAGCCGCCGGGTTGCCCGACGGTGCGCTGGCCGAAGCCTTCCAGGTAGTTTCCACCGTCTGATGGTGACGAGCGCCGGCGCCGGGGCGGGCCGCGGCGTTGGCTCCGGGCCGGCACCCTGGTTCGTTCTCCAGCACGTCGACTTCGAAGGGCCCGGGTCGATCGCCCCCATGCTCGCCGAGCGCGGCCTCGAGGTCCGGGTCGCCCGTCTCGATGCCGGTGACCCCCTGCCGCGGGTCGACGCGCTGTCCGGTCTCGTTGTCATGGGTGGCCCGATGGGCGTTGGCGACGAGCGCCTCTATGAATGGCTCGCCCCCGAGCGGATGTTGCTGGCCGATGCCGTGGCCCGGGGTGTACCTGTGCTGGCTGTGTGCCTCGGCGCACAACAGCTGGCCGCCGCCCTCGGCGCCGAGGTCCGCCGTGGACCGGCTCCCGAGATCGGGCCGGGACAGGTCGCACTCACCGCCGACGGCCGCCGGGACCGGGTCTTCGGGCCCCAATACGGGGGCCTGTCCGACGGGGAGGTGCCCTGCTTCCACTGGCACGGCGACACGTTCGACCTGCCTGACGGGGCGGTCCACCTGGCCGCCACCGCCGCTTACCCGCACCAAGCGTTCCGCGTCGGCGACCTCGCCTACGCCCTGCAGTTCCACGTGGAGGTGGACGAGGCGTTGGCCGACGGCTGGCGGCCCGAGTTGCCGGATGGGGTCAACCTGTCAGCCACCCAGGTTGCGGGGATCGAGGCCACCGGCCGGCGGCTGATCGGCCGGTTCGTGGACGTGGCTCTCGCCTCGGGCGGCCAGGAAGTGGGGGGCGCTCCGAGGCGAAGCTCCTCCGCCGTCCCCTGATTTAAATTTTTGAGAGGGGCGGTTTTGTCAGCATATGCTGACGGCCGTCAGGAAAGGCTGACGAATTCGGCCTTTGAAAAATTGCGTGCAGCCTTTACGCCGTCCCGACGGCGGTCTTTCCCCGCCGCCGCACTAGCCCGCCAGCGCCCTCCAGCCGGCTCAGCCGGTCCAGCCGGCTCAGCCGGCTCAGCCGGCCATCCGCCGGAGCATGTAGGGCAGGATTCCGCCATCGCGGTAGTAGCGGGCCTCCATGGGGGTGTCGATGCGCACGCGTGCTTCGAACTCGACCCGCCGATCGCCGTCGGCGGCTACCACGCCCACCGTCTTCGGCACCCCGCCGTCGTTGAGAGGGCCGAGCCCGCTCACGCTGAAGACTTCGTGGCCGGTCAGCCCGAGGGTGGTCACGCTCTGGTCGTCCATGAACTGGAGGGGCAGGACTCCCATGCCGATCAGGTTGGAGCGGTGGATCCGCTCGTAGCTCTCGGCGATGACGGCCCGGACTCCGAGCAGCAGGGTCCCCTTGGCCGCCCAGTCGCGAGATGAGCCGGTCCCGTACTCCTTCCCGGCGAGGACGACGAGGGGAACTCCTTCGTCCCGGTAGCGCATGGCCGCCTCGTAGATGGTCGTCTGCTCGCCGTCGGGGAGATGGAGGGTGATGCCTCCCTCCGTGCCCGGCGCCAGCTGGTTGCGTAGGCGCACGTTGGCGAAGGTGCCGCGCACCATGACCTCGTGGTTCCCGCGGCGGGCACCGTAGGAGTTGAAGTCGGCGCGTTGGACACCGTGCTCGGCCAGGTAGCGCCCGGCCGGGGTGGAGGGCCCGATCGAGCCGGCCGGTGAGATGTGGTCGGTGGTCACGCTGTCCCCGAGAAGGGCGAGGACGCGTGCGCCGGCCAGGTCGGAGATGGGCTCGGGTTGGGCGCTGAGACCTTCGAGAAAGCTCGGCCGCAGCACATAGGTCGATGCCGGGTCCCAGGCGAAGGTGTTGCCGGTGGCCGTCGCGATGGCCCGCCACCGCTCGTCACCGTCGAAGACCGCGGCATAGCGCCGCTGGAACATCTCGGAGCTCACCGTGGCCCGGATGGTGGCGTTCACTTCGTCCGCGCTCGGCCAGACGTCGGCCAGGTGCACAGGATTGCCGTCGCGGTCGGTGCCAAGCGGATCGGTGGTGAGATCGAGGTCCATGGTCCCGGCCAGTGCGTAGGCAACGACGAGGGGCGGCGAGGCCAGAAAGTTCATGCGCACCTCGGGGTGGATGCGTCCCTCGAAGTTCCGGTTTCCGGACAGGACCGACGCCACCGAGAGGTCCCCGGCGGCCACGGCTTCGGAGACACCGGGCAGGAGCGGTCCGGAGTTGCCGATGCAAGTCGTGCACCCGAAGCCCACGAGCTCGAAGCCGATCTCGGCGAGCGGCTCCGTCAGGTTCGCCCGGTCCAGGTAGTCCATGACCACCCGGGAGCCGGGAGCGAGAGAGGTCTTGACCCAGGGCTTGGACTGAAGGCCGCGGGCCACCGCCTTGGATGCCAACAAGCCAGCGGCCACCATGACCTCTGGGTTCGAGGTGTTCGTGCAGCTGGTGATGGCGGCCACCACGACCTGCCCGTCCTCGATCGTGACATCCGTCGGGCTGTCCCCGTTCCGGCCCGGCGTGGACTCGAGGCGGGCCGGTGCCGATCGGGCCGGCCGGTCGAGCGCCCGCTGGAGGGTTTCGGGGGCACGCTCGAGCGGCACGAGGTCTTGTGGCCGGGAGGGGCCGGCGATCGAGGGGACCACGGTCGAGAGGTCGAGCTCGATGGACTCCGAGTAGACGGGCTCGATCCCGTCGCCCCGGTGGAAGAGCCCTTGCTCCTTGGCGTAGGCCTCGACCAGGGCGATGTGGTCCTCGTCCCGGCCGGTGAACCGCAGGTAGTCGAGCGTGATCTCGTCGATGGGGAAGATGGCGCAGGTGGCGCCGTACTCGGGGGACATGTTGCCGATGGTCGCCCGGTTGGCCAGCGGCACGGCGGCGACACCTGGCCCGTGGAATTCGACGAACTTGCCCACCACGCCGTGCTGGCGGAGCAGGTGGGTGATGGTGAGGACAAGGTCGGTGGCTGTGGTCCCGACCGGCTGCTCGCCGATCAGGCGGAAACCGACCACCGGGGGGAGCAGCATGGAGAGCGGCTGGCCGAGCATGGCCGCTTCGGCCTCGATGCCACCGACGCCCCAACCGAGGACCCCGAGGCCATTGACCATGGTGGTGTGGGAGTCGGCACCCACCAGAGTGTCGCAGTAGGCGCGGCCATCGTCGGTGGTGAAGACCACCTGTGAGAGGTACTCGAGGTTCACCTGGTGGCAGATGCCCGTCCCCGGGGGGACGACCCGCAGCCGGTCGAACGCGTGCTGGGACCAGCGCAGGACCTGGTAACGCTCGATGTTGCGCTGGTACTCAATGTCGACGTTTCGGTCGTAGGCGTCAGCGCGTCCCGACACCTCGACGATCACCGAGTGGTCGATCACAAGATCGACGGGCACCAGCGGGTCGACGCGGCTCGGATCGCCGCCCAGCTCGGCCAGCGCGTCCCGCATGGCGGCCAGGTCGACGACGCTCGGCACGCCGGTGAAGTCCTGCAGGAGCACCCGTTCGGGGGTGAAGGCGATCTCGGCGTTGTCCGCCCCTCCGAGGCCGTGGCGTTCGGGTCGATCACCCCAACGGGCGGTGGCTTCGATGTCGGCCGGGCGCACGGTGATCCCGTCCTCGTGGCGCAGGAGGTTCTCGAGCAAGACCTTGATCGAGTAGGGCAGGCGGGCGACGTCGAAGCGATCGGCCAGGGCGGCCAGACGGAAGATCTCGTAGCTCCGGTCACCGACGGCCAGCTGCCCGCGGGCGTCAAAGGAGTCGTGAGCGGCGGCGCGTTCGGTAGGGGAGTCGGGTGCCATGGCCCCATTCTGCCGGTCGGCGGCCATAGCAGCGAACGGGCGCGAGCGGCCCCGGCGAGTCGCCTGGCTGCCACTCCGATTGGGGCGGACAGGGTCCGTGGGCCGGCGTCAGATGCGCGTGCGGTAGCGGTGGACGGCGAGAGGAATGAGCACGATGAGGAGGCCGACGGCCCAGGCGACCGACTGGATGACCCACTTGGCCGTCGGGCCGCCGAGCATGAGGGCTCGGCAGGCATCGACGGTCACGCTGACCGGCTGGTGAGTGGCGAATCCCTGGAGCCATCCGGGCATGGACGAGACAGGAACGAAGGCCGAGGAGGCGAAGATGAGCGGGAAGAGCAGCGGGAAGGACATGACCTGAGCCGTCTCGCTATTGGGGGCCGACAGCCCGATGGTGGCAAAGCCCCACGAGAGGGCGTAGGCGAACAGCAGGATGACCAGGATGCCGGCCATGTACGGGAGCACGCCGGTCGAGGGACGGAACCCCACGGCCAGGCCGACCGCGGTGATGATGACGACGGTGGCGATGTTCCGCACCAGGTCGGCGGATGTGCGACCGGTGAGCACGGCCGAGCGCGACATGGGCAGGGCCCGGAAGCGCTCGATGATCCCCTTCTGGAGGTCCTCGGCCAGGGCGATAGAAGTGGTCACCGCGCCGAAGGCCACGGTCTGCACGAAAATGCCGGGCATGAGGTAGTTCACGTAGCTCAGCCCGGGGACGTGGATGGCGCCGCCGAAGACATAGGTGAACAGCAGCACGAACATGATCGGCTGGACGGTGGAGAAGAAGAGCGACTCGGGGATGCGCGTGTAGGCGAGCAGGTTGCGCTTGGTCACGGTGACGGTGTCCGCCACCACCCACCGAGCGCTGCCGACCCAGGAGGGACCGCTCGGTGCGGTCAGGGTCGTCGGGGTCACGGCTGCAGTGGTCACGAGGCCCCCCTGCTGTCGGCATCGACCAAGTCGACCGGCTCGGGCGTTGTCCTCCGGCCGCTCCGTCGCCCTCGCCCGTTGCCATTCGTGCCGTCACCATCGGTCTCGTCCTCGGTGCGGTGGCCGGTCAGGGCCAGGAAGACGTCGTCGAGGCTCGGCTCACGCAAGGTGAAGGTGATGGGCCTGAGGCCCTCGCGGTCGAGGAGGCGAAGACTCTCCATGGCCGAACCCGGGCCGTCGTCCACGGTGAGTTCGACCATCGCGCCGTTGACACTGGGCACGTGGGGGCCGACCGCCGACAGCAGAGCCTGTGTGCGCACGGCGTCACCGACGTCGGCGAAACCCACGGCGAGCACCGTCGCACCGAGGCTGGCTTTCATCTCGGCAGCCGTCCCCTCGGCGATCACTCGGCCGTGGTCCAGGACGACGAGCGTGCTGGCCAGACGGTCGGCCTCCTCGAGGTACTGGGTGGTGAGCAGCACGGTGGTTCCCCTGTCGACCAGCCCCTCGATGACCTCCCAGAGGTCGATGCGGCTCTGAGGGTCGAGGCCGGTGGTCGGCTCGTCGAGAAAGAGGACCGGCGGTCGGGCCACCAGGGCGGCGGCCAGGTCGAGTCGTCGGCGCATGCCGCCCGAATAGGTCTTGAGGGTGCGGTCGGCCGCGTCGGCCAGGTCGAATTGGTCCAACAGGTCCTTGGCCGCCGCCGTCGAGGCCGACGAGGAGAGGTGGTTGAGGCGCCCGACCATGTGCAGGTTCTCCCGGCCGGTGAGGTTCTCGTCCACGGCGGCGTACTGGCCGGCGAGGCCGATGAGGCTCCGGACCTGGCGTGGCTGCTGACCGACGTCATGGCCGAGGACGCGGGCCGTGCCGCCGTCGGCCCGGAGGATGGTGGTGAGGATCCGCACCGCCGTCGTCTTGCCCGACCCGTTGGGCCCGAGAAGCCCGAAGATCGACCCTTCTGGGACGGCGAAGCTCACGCCGTCGAGCGCCCGTACCTCGCGCTTGCCACGGAAGGTCTTCTCGAGTCCCTCGGCTTCGATGGCGAGCGGCATGGCTCCGGTCCTCACGGGTGTCGGGTCTGGTCGAGTGGACGCCGGAAGAGGGTTGGTCGGGGCGGCTGGCGACCCCGGGCATCTTACGGGTCCACCCTGCCGGCCCGACCGCTCCCTGGCTAAGGTCCTAGACCGTGAAATCCGGCGACACGGTCCCCGACTTCGAGCTGCCCGATGAGAACGGACGTCCGCGCAAGCTGAGCGAGCTGGCCGACGGGCACCCGGTCGTCCTGTTCTTCTACCCCGCGGCCATGACCATGGGATGCACTGCCGAGAGCTGCCATTTCCGCGACCTGGCTGCCGAGTTCGAGGCGGTCGGCGCACGCCGGGTGGGGATCAGCGCCGACTCGGTCGAGAAGCAGAAGCAGTTCTCCGAAAAGCACAGCTTTGACTACCCGCTTCTCTCCGACCCCGACGGTGCCGTCGCCACCATCTTCGGAGTGCGGCGGAAGTTCACGGGACTGACGCCGACCAAGCGGGCCACCTTCGTGATCGGCCCGGACCTCCGCGTCATCGACGTCATCCGCAGCGAGGTGCGCATGAGCGTGCACGCCGACCGGGCGCTCGAGGTCCTTCGGAAGTCCGGCACGACCACGGGCTGACCCGGCGGAGCAGCCGACCCGACCGCGGCCTCGGACCCGAACCCGGCTCGGAGCCCCCGTCACTCGCGCCCGGCCTATGGGAAGCTGAGGCGGTGGACGACCGCGGCGCCGGCCGATCGCCGTGAGCCCGATCCCGGGGACCGGGCGGCTCGAGCAGTTTGCCCAGGCGGTGGCCGAGCGGGTCGTCGCCCTGGTGGTGGAGGCCGTCGATGTCGACGCCATCTTGGACCGGATCGATGTCGACCGGCTCATGGCCCGCATCGACGTGGACCAGGTCGTCCAGCGGGTGGACGTCGAGCGACTGATCGCCAGGGTCGATGTCCAGCGCATCATCGAGCGGGTAGACGTCGAGCAGATCATCGAGCGGGTGGACGTCGAGCAGATCATCGAGCGGGTGGACGTCAAGCGCCTGATGGAGCAGGTCGACGTCGAGGCCATCGTGAGCCAGACGGAGATCGGCACGATCATCGCCCACTCGACGAGCGGCGTGGCCTCCGAGGTGCTCGACATCGTGCGGGCTCAAGGCGTCGGCCTCGACGACTTCGTGTCCCGGTGGGTCAACCGCGCCCTCCGCCGCTCGTCCGACGACCTGCCCGTCGGGCCTCCAGCCCTGGTGGGAAAGCGGCCGACCCCGGCCCTCGCCTCAGTCAGCGGGAACGGCCATGGCCTCGCGGAGGGCGGCTGAGCCCGTGAGCATGACCGTGCCCCTAGCCGATCAGCAGAGGATCGAGGGACGACAGGGTCATTACGCGGGAGCAGTGACTCGGCTGCTGGCCTTCGCCGCCGACGCCGGTGCCTCGTGGGGGCTGTTCACCTTGGGCGCCGCCGCCATCGGCTTCTCCGTCCAACTGGTCACCGGGCACACCTACCGCTTGGCCAATTACCAGTGGATCTCGATTGCGGCCCTCGTCGTGTGGGAGTTCGTCTATTTCGCCTACCAATGGTCGCTGGCCGGCCGCACGATCGGCATGGCCCTGCTCGGCATCCAGGTGGTGAAGGCGGACGGCACGCCCATCGGGGTCCGCCAGGCCGTGATTCGCACGGTGGCCCTGCCCCTCAGCTTCCTCCTTCTCGGCCTCGGGTTCGTCGGCATCCTGATCAGTCGTAACCGCCATGCCCTGCACGACCGCTTGGCGGGGACCGCTGTCGTCTACTCGTGGGACGCCCGGGCGGCCCGGCTGCGCTGGCTGGCGCGACAGCCGACCTGATCGCGTCGGGGCGCGGCCTCGCCCACCGGTCCTGTGCCAACGTTTCGCATGGTCCCGGCCGCTCGGTTGATCGCACAAGGCCCCGTCGAGATCGCCGCCGGCGCCGTCCACCTGCCCGGCTGGCTCGACGAGGACGGGCAGCGGCGACTGGTCGCTGATTGCCTGGGATGGGCCGAGGCCGGCGGGGGATTCCGGGCCCCGCGCATGCCCAACGGGACGTCCATGTCGGTGGGCATCACCTGCCTTGGATGGCACTGGTTCCCCTACCGCTACTCGCGGACGGTCGACGACGGTGACGGCCGCCTGGTCGCCCCCTTCCCGCCGGCGCTGCGGGACCTCGCCCGTCGAGCGGTGGCCGCCGCCGCCGCCCTCGACCCCTCGGTGACCGACGACGTCGGGGAGGCAGCCGACGCCTACGAGCCTGATGTGGCCCTCGTCAACCGCTACCTCGGCGGTGCCCGTATGGGCCTTCACGCCGACCGAGACGAGCCGCACCCGGCGCCAGTGGTGTCCCTCTCGCTCGGAGCGAGCGCCCTCTTCCGGTTCGGGAACGACGAGCGGCGGGGCCCGCCCTACGCCGACGTGGTGCTCGAATCCGGTGACGCCTTCGTCTTCGGCGGCCCGGCCCGGCGCTGCTACCACGGCGTGCCCAAGGTCTTCCCGGAGACGGGCGACCCGAGCCTCGGGCTCTCTGGCATCCGGCTCAACGTGACCATCCGCCAGTCCGGCCTGAGCTGAGCAGCAGCTTCACTATCATCCCGCCCGTGCCGCCCGGCCTCGTGAGCGTGGTGATGCCGACCCACAACCGGGCCGACCAGCTCACCCGTGCTGCCCAGTCGGTGCTCTCACAGACGACGACCGAGGTGGAGTTGGTCATCGTCGACGATGCGTCGACTGATCGCACCCCCGAGGTCACCGCTCGTCTGGCCGACGACCGCCGGGTCAAGGTGCTCCGCAACCAGTCGTCCGTAGGACCGGGAGGCGCCCGCAACCAGGGGATCGCCGCCGCCACCGGCGAACTCCTCGGATTCTGCGACGACGACGACGCCTGGCTTCCGGGCGCAGCCGCTGCTCTCGAACAGGCACTCGGCGATCGGCCCGAGCTCGGGTTCGTGACCTCCTGGCACCGGGTCGTCCACGACCGCACCGGCCGGACCGTGGACTACCGCGGCCCCACCGAGTTCGGCGCCGCCGACCTCCTGTGGTTCAACTTCGTCGCCCTGCCCTTCGGCGTGATCCGCCGGCGGTATTTCGACGACCTCTCGTTCGATCAGACGTTGCCGCCGTGCGAAGACTGGGACCTCTGGCTCCGGTGCTCGCAGGAACGGCCGGCAGGCGTGGTCCCCCGCGTCCTGTACTCGTACCACCAGCACGGCGGCGACCGGGTGACCAAGGAGGGATCTGGCCGGCGGGGGGGCCGACAGGCCTTCCTCGACAAGCACGAGCACGAGATGACCGACGCCTGTCGTCTCTACCACTCGGCCGTCGTGGCCGAAGAGTCGGGCGGGCGGGCAGCCATGTTCCGGTCGCTCCGGTCGGCGGCTGCCGATGGTTTCGGGTCCTCTGCGTTTGCCGGCTCAGTGCTGGCCACCACCTATGCGACGAGCGCGATCGGCATCCGCCGAGGCGATCCCGGTCTTCCCGCCCGGGCCATGCATCGCTTGCTGCGGAGCTCGAGAAAGGGCTCGGCCCCATCCGGCCGGCCACCGCGGGCGGCGATCGCCAGCTGACTCGACGGTGCCGGCCGGTCAGGTGCTCCCGGCCGGCGGACCGGCCCGCTGGTCCGTCCACAGCTCGTAGCCGAGGAGCTCGAAGAGCTCCTGATTGTGCGGCTCGAAGTGGGCCCGCAGGCGGGCCATGGTTGCCTCGCTGACCCCCTCGCCGCGGACGACCCGGTTGGTGACCGGGAAAGGGTCGCCGCGGTCGGGGAGGCCGAGCCGTTCCAGCACGCCAGCGGCCACTCGAGGATCGCTGGCGAGCCGTTCGCTCTCCACCACCAGCACGCGCTCGCGCCCGGCGGCGTCGAACCACCGACGGAGCTGTGGCGCGTATTCGCCGCGGGCCACGTACGAGTAGGCCATGTGGGCGAGGTTCACCTCGCCCCGGACCACCTGATCGGTGTCGGCGGCGATGCGCTCGGCCTCGCGGTCGAGCGCCTGATCGAGCGACTCGTCACGGGCTGCGCCCAGTCGCCGCCGCAGCCAGTGGTTGGAGATGGCCCGCTCGACCGGGTCGCGGAGAAGGGCGATGAAGCAGGCGTCGGGGAGGGCTTCGGCCGCACGATCCGGCGCCAGGGGGTGGAGCAGCAGGTAAGGAGTCGACTCACCAGTGATCCGGCCGGCACGTCGAAGCGGGAAGTGCGACCGGTACCACCGCAGACCCCGGTCGTAGTGGTTGTCGAAGAAGTGCACCTCCTTCCTCCAGGCCGGGCCCACGTCGGGGCGATTGGTGAGCCATCGATAGAGGGAGGTGGTGCCGCTCCGTTGCGCCCCGATGATGACGAAATCGGGAAGGGGACGGAGCCCAGCGGTGGCGTAGCGAGCGGTGAACTCGACCCGAGAGGCGACCCGCTTGCGCACCGGTTTCCGAGGCGGCAGTGGCGTATCACCGCCCATCTTCCCGGGCGTCACAGGCCTCGTCGCAGCGATGACGTTGGGTGGTGATGTCGTCCCCGCGGGTGGCCGGAAGCACCTCTCTCGAAGGTCCATTCACGCCTACGCACCGGGAGATCTTGACCAAATCTCGGTGTGGTTGTGGACAAAATGGGAAACCCCAATGGTACGTTCGGGAGTGCTAGTGGACGCTAGTAGAAGGGGCAGATGAAACGTGAATACGAAGCGTTCCTATAAGAAACCGGTGCTCACGCAACTCGGTTTGCTGCGGGATCTCACCCAGTTCAGTGGTGGCAACACCTACAACCCAGGGTAATCCTGCGGCTCTTCTGTCGACCGAAATGACGATGGTGTCGTGATGGATCGCGGCACCATCGTCGGTCGGCGGGACCGGGTGATGTCACAGCAGGTGGAGGGCGATGCCGTTCTCCTCGACATCGAGAGCGGCGAGTACTTCGCGCTCAACGACGTCGGGGGCCTCGTCTGGGATCTGTGCGATGGCTCGCGGTCGGTGGCCGACGTGGCCGAGCTCATCAGCGCCGAGTTCGAGGTGGACAAATCGATGGCACTGACTGACGCCCTCGAGCTTCTCGAGAGCCTGGCCGGGGTCGGCCTTGTCGTCGAGCGCTAGCACCGCTCAACTCCGCCGTACCCCGCCCGTCTCCCTCCTGCTGCGATTGACCGCGGTGGCCGTGACCGCGCCCCAGCTGGCGCGGGTGGGTTTGCCGCGCCTGCAGCGACTGCTCGAGCCCCGGTCGCCGTCCGGCGGGGTCGACACCTCCGAGACGGTGCTCATCGATGAGTACGGTCGATGGGTCGATGCCATCGTCCGGCGCGGGAACCCGCTCGTACGGACCGGGTGCCTCACGCGGGGCATCACGCTCTACTACGGCCTCCGTCGTGCCGGCCTGGACGTCTCGCTCTGTTTCGGGATGGGCTCCGACGCTGGCCGCCGGGTGGGCCACTGCTGGATCGAGCTCGAGAGCACATCTCTACTTGAGCCCGCCGAGCCCACCTCGAAGTTCACCACCGTGGCCCGCCTGTCCCGGGCCGGGGTGTCCCAATGAATGCCTCCGGTGTCCGCCCGGCGGGCACGTGTGTCGCCTACGACCTCGCCGGCCTTTCGCTCGAGGTCCGCTGCGACGACCCGATGGTGGCCGGCCTTATCGACGGTCGGTTCCGTCCGCTGCGAGCGACGGCTGCGCGCACGGGGGCTCCAGACATCGTCATCGAGGTGCGGGGACCGGGCGCCGACCCCGATTGGCCGGACTGCCCGGACGGCGCCTTGCGGGCGATCTACGACGCCCCCGAGGGGAGCGTCGGCTATGCCGAGGGGTCCGACGAGCTCTACGTCTTCTACGGACAACGGGTGATCTTCCGGTGTCGGCCGGCGGCGGGACGAATCGACATGGCCATCGTGGCTGGTGGTCTGGCCGACGCTCTGTTCGCTACCCAACTCCTGTTTACCATCGGCATCTTCGAGACGTTCAAGCGCTTCGGGCGGTACCCGCTGCACGCCGGTGCACTGGCCCGACAGGGCCGGGGCATCCTGCTCCCGGGCACGAGCGGCGCCGGCAAGTCGACCACGACCGTCGCACTCGTCCGGGCCGGCTTCGACTTCCTGGGCGACGACAGCGTGTTCCTCTCGTCGCCTCCAGAGCCTGCGTCGTCGGGCTCCGACAGCACCGACATCACTGCGACCGGCTTCCCCGATCAGGTCGACGTGACCGAGCACACCATCGTCATGGTCCCCGAGCTGGGTCACCTACTCGAGGAACCCTTACTGCCCGGGCGCGACAAGCACTCGCTCCGGGTCGAGGACGTCTTCGGGTCCCGGATCGTCGTGAGCTGTCGACCCGCGCTCCTCGTGTTCCCCCAAGTGACCCCAGGTCGGCATTCGAGGGCCGAGCCGCTCGACGCGTCGGCAGCCCTGCGTGGCCTCCTCCCGAACGTCTTGCTGACCGATCCCACCTCCTCGCAGGCCCATCTGGACATGCTCGGGCGACTGGCCCGCACCGTCCCCGCCTTCACGCTCTTGGCCGGCTCCGATCTCGAGGACATGGCGTCCTGCCTGTCCGGGTTGTCGGAGGACATGGCGTCATGAGGTCGCCCGCCCGGGCAGCCCCGCCCGGCCCGCCCGCCTCGCCCACCACGACCGACGCCAGGCGCCAGGCCCTCGGAGCGTCCCTCGTCGAACTGGTGCGCCGCCCGGCCGTCCGCCTTGGTGCTTCCGTTCCCGTGGACGAGGACTCCTTCGTGGACGAGCTCGTCGGCCTGGCCCGCCACCACCGCCTTCCCGGCGTCGTCTACCGCTCCCTCCTAGAGCTCGGTGCAGACGACGCCCGGGTCGACCCGCTGCGCAGCGCCTGCCAAATGGCTGCTTTGTCTCACCATCGATGCCTGCTGGAGCTCGAGCACCTGGAAGGACTGCTCGACGACGCCATCGGCACGTGGCTCGTCCTCAAGGGGCCGGTGCTCGTCGAACTCGGCTACGGGGACCCAGGGGCGCGCCTGTATCACGACCTCGACCTTCTGTTCCCGGCGGGGGACCTGGCCCGTGCCATGGCCATCGTGGAAGCAGCCGGCGGGCACACGGCCGACCTCAATTGGCTGCTCGTGGCCACGCTCCGGAGGGCCGAGGTGCCGATGGTCCTGCCGAACGGCATGCTCGCCGACCTTCACTGCCACGTGTTGATCACGCCGAATGCCCGTGCCCGGTTCACCGTCTCCGTCGACGAACTCTTCGAGCGCCGTCGTTACGTCCATGTCGGCACCACGACGGTGGCCACCCTCGACCCTGTCGATGGGTTGCTCTACCTGTGCCTGCACGGGTCGCTGTCCGGTGGCCACCAGCTGGTCTGGTTGAAGGACCTGGACGAGATGATGACGGCCGAGGCCATCGACTGGGACGAGCTCGTCCGGCGGGCCCGGCGCTGGCAGATGGGCTTGGTGGCGGCCATGCAGCTCGAGCGAGCCCGTGCTGTGCTGGGGTCGTCCGTGCCCACCGACGTGATCGATCTACTGGCCGGCGGGGCGTGGTGGCACGCCTGGCGTATGCGCGAGCGCTCGGTCGGCTTCGCCCGCTGGGGTGCAGCGGTGGGGACGGGTCGGCTGGTGACGGCCGCCACCTCGCGGGACACTGGCGCCAGTCTGCGCCAACTCGGTCGGGCGGTGATCGACGAAGTGGTCCGCCCGCAGCTCACGGCCCGTCGGCCCGCAGATTCCGACGCGGTGCCAGAGCTTTACCAACCGGTCGGGGGCGAGGTCGGTCGAGCCGCTTACCTCAGCCAGGCTGCCGCCGGCGGGTGGCGTTGACGACGGCCGAGTTCGAGTCGCTCTCGGCGGCACCTGCCTCGAACCGCTGGCGGCACCGGTCCGAGCAGAAGTAGAAGACGGCGCCGTCGCGCCGGGCCACCTCCGGGGCGGTCGCCTTCTCAACCTGCATCCCGCAGGTCGGGTCGCGCGCGGTGTCCCTTTCGCCGCCCCACCGGTCACGGTTTCGGTACATGAAGTAAAGAGCGACGAAGAGGCACACCGCGACCAGGTTGAGGTAGGTGGTGTAGTCCCAGGCGAAGCGAACGGGGGCCACCTGGGTCGGTCGAGCGGTGGGAACGATCCCGGCGGCCCGGAAGATCGCCTCGGTGGCCAGTCCGGCCGAGGACATGACCGCCCAGAATCCGACGAGCATGCGCAGTGCCATCCGGGTTCCGTAGTACCGGCGGTAGACGAGGAGCAGCGGGAAGGCGATGAGATCGGCGAAGAGGAAGGAGATCACGCCTCCGAAGGAAATGCCGCCCTTCCACAAGGCGGCAGCCAGTGGGACGTTGCCGATAGAGCAGACGAAGCTGATGACGGCGACCAGCGGAGCCACGACCGCGTTCTCGATGGTTGTCCAGACCCCGTGACCTTGGAGGAACACGGCGTGCCAGGCACCGACGGGCACGAGGACGGCCAGGAACCCAGCCACCGTGTAGCCGATGAGCAGCTCCCGCCGCACCATGGTGAGGTCGGCCATGGTGTATCCAGCGGCGTCGGCCCAGCCGGCCTTCGACCGCAGCTTCTCCGACCATGGGGCGCGCTGGCGGAGCTCCTCGTCTGCCGACCCGTGATGGTGCTGGTGGCCCTCGGCACCGGCTTCGACGTGGAGCCGCGCTTCTTCGATCGAACGGCGGTGGAACCACCAGCCACCGAGGGAGGCGAGCAGCACGACCATGATGGCGCCGCCCACGAATTCGCCGACGGCGAACTGCCAGCCGATGAGCACGACCAGCACGAGGCCCAGCTCGATGACCAGATTGGTCGAGGCGAACATGAACACGGTGGTGGTCACGAAGTCCGCGCCCCGCGCGAAGAGGGATTTCCCCATGGCCGAAGCCGCGTAGGAGCACGACGACGACGCCATCCCGTAGCCGGTGGCCCGGGCAACGGCCGGTGGTCGATGGTCACCCAGCTTGGCTCGTAGGGAGTCGCGGCTCACAAAGGCCTGGACGGCACCGGAGAGACCGAAACCGAGCACGAGCGGCCAGAGGGTTTCCCAGAACATGAAGAAGGCCTCACGAAGGCTGCGACCGATGGCGTCGATCCAGCCGATGGCCGCGGGTCCGGGCGTTGCCGCCAGGCCCCACAACTCGATGCCGGTCATCGACTGGCGGTCGGTCGGGGGCCCCTCGTGACGCTCATGAGCGCACCAGGCGGGCGATGGCGGCCTGGGCCTCCTCGAGCTTGGCCGAGGCGTCCTCCCCGTTTCGGACGGCATCGGCCACGCAGTGATCGAGGTGCTCATCGAGCAGGTGAAGGGCCACCGACTGCAGGGCTCGAGTGACCGCCGCGACCTGACCGAGCACATCGATGCAGTAGCGGTCGGACTCGACCATGCGCTGAAGGCCGCGGACCTGGCCCTCGATGCGTCGAAGCCGCACGAGCACGTCGTCCTTGTCCTGGCGGTAGCCGGGCTCCATGCGCCTCCCTTTCAGTCGATCCCGAACCACTATACCCCCTAGGGGTATTAGTGATCCGTGCCGCCAGGCCGGCTGAGGGTGCTCGCTGGCGAGAGACGAAGAAATTGAGGAGTCGAAGGGTAGAAATTGAAGAGTCGAAGGGGTGCGGTGCAATTTTTGAAATTCTCGAATTTGTCAGGTTAACCTGACGACCGTCAGTGAAGCCTGACGAAATCGACCTTCGCGAGAATTCTCAATCGGGGCGAAGCGGGCTCGAGGATGGGGATGAGGCGGGCTCGGCCTCGTCAGTCGAGCAGCGAGGGGTCGGCCCGGAGCTCGGCGCGAACCGCCGCCTCCCAGAAGCCACGGAACTCGGTGCCCTGGCTGAGGCCCATCATCTCGAGGAAGGCGTCGGGAAGGACCGAGGTGGCCGAATTGCCGGCAGCCCGCACGTACCAGGCGTGCTGGCAGCGTTGCTCGAGGGCCACGGCCCGCTGGTGCACGGCGCGGGCCGATCGACCGATGACGAAGACCCCGTGCCCGGCCAGCAGGGCGCCAGTGGCGTCGCCCATGAGCTCCACCGCCTTGCGGGCGTTGGCCGGATCGTTGGCCGCGCCCTCGTATTCGTCCACCAGGACGAGCCGGCCGCCGCCGAGCGCCGAACTCTGGTCGAGGATGGGTGGCACCTCACCCATGTCGGCCCAGATGGTGCCGTAGAGCGGGTGGTTGTGGACGGCCCAGGCGATGTCCTCGCGGAGCTTGTGCAGCTCGAGGTGGAGCGGGATTCCGAGAGGGACTGGCCAGTCGCCCTCGACCAAATCGCCGTCCAGGGTGATGCGGAGCACGTGCTCGGGCCGGATCTCCTCCCAGGTGAGAAGCCACGGGTTGCACAGCAGCGTCCCGTCCCCGAGGTTGTAGGTGATGTGGCCGGCCAAGTGGTCGTTGTAGCCCTCGCGCCAGAGAGCCCGGGCGAGCAGTACCAGCTCCTCACGGGGCGAGAGATCGGGGATGAGCTTGTCCTGGACCGGGCTGAACTCCATGGTGGCTCCTACTCCTCGTCGTTTGGCAGCACCACCTCGGGAAGAGGGTGCCGGTAGAGGGCGGCGGCATTTTCGCTGCACATCATCCGCAGCTCATGGCGGGGGATGTGGCCCCAGACCTTCTCGATGACCGCCTGGGTGTCAGGCCAGGTGCCATCGCCGTGGGGATAATCGGTCTCGACCATGATGTTCTCGACCCCGATGCGGTCCCGGGTGTCGATGGTCGACGGGTCGTCGATGGTGCAGAACCAGAAATTCCGGCGCAGGACCTCAGCCGGCCGGATGTCCCACCCGAGCCCGTAGCCGGAGCGGTCGACGATGTTGTCAAGCCGGTCGAGGAGCATGGCCACCCATCCGATGCCCCCCTCGCTCATGGCGATCTTGAGATCGTCCCGCTCAACCGGGTAGCCCGACCACAGCCATTCGGCACAGGCGGACAACGACATCTGACCGAAGAGGGTGGCGACCAGCTGCATGGCCGGCGCTCCCGGTGGGATCTCCGGGATGCCGGCGCTCCCGACATGGAGGGAGACCACGGTGCCTGTCTCACAGCAGGCGTCGATGATCGGGTCCCAGTGGCCACGATCCCAAAGGCTGGGCAGGCCTGCCGCGTGCGGACGCTCGGGCAGGGCGACGGCTCGGAAACCGCGCTCGGCGTTGCGGCGGATCTCCGCCGCCGCCAGCTGCGGGTCGGCCAGGAAGGCGATGCCGAGGGGGATGATGCGGTCGGGGTGGGGCTCGTACCACTCCTCGAAGACCCAGTCGTTCCACGCCCGCACGCAGGCATGGCCGAGCTCCGGATCGGACGCCCCGAAGAACACCCGGCCGCAGAACCCGGTGATCTGTGACGGGAAGTTCACCGACGCCCACACCCCGTTGATGTCCATGTCCCGAACCCGAGCGTCCACGTCGTAGCAACCGGGCCGCATCTGCTCGAAGCGGAACGGCTCGACCTCTACCGTCTCTGGCCGCCGGCCTGCCACCGCGTTCATGCCTACCTGGGTGTAGTGCCGTCCCTCGAACCGCCAGACCTGGTGGCCCTGCTTGGTCTCGACGATTTGGGGTGCCTCGGCGCCCAGCTGGGCGGGGATGCGCCCCTCGAAGGTGTGAGGCGGCTCGACGAAGTGGTCGTCCACCGAGATGACCGTCACCCACACGGGCCGGGGCTCGGGCTCGGGTAGGAAGAGGGACTCGTCCAGGGTGGCGATCTGGGCCATGACCTACTCCTCGGGCCCCTGCTCCGGGCGCAGGCGGCTCAATCCCAGCGTACGCGGCCTCGGCCGGCGGGGCCGGCGGGGCCGGCGGCACCTCGGCGCGGTGATCACCCCACCTGCTTATGGCCGGAGTACACCACTCCCTCCCCTCCGCTCGGCGGCAACGACGGTCTGATGCAGCAGCACCGCGATCGTCATGGGGCCGACGCCGCCCGGCACTGGTGTGAGGAGGCTGGCTTTCTCTATCGCCTCGTCGAAGGCCACGTCGCCGATGTTGCCGTCGTTGTAGCCGGCGTCGACGACCACGGCCCCGGACTTGATCCAGCTGCCCCGCACGAATCGCGGCCGACCCACGGCGGCCACGACCACGTCTGCATCCCTCACGATGCCGGGCACGCGCCGGGTGTGCGAGTGGCAGTACGTGACCGTGGCGTTGCGGGCGAGAAGCAGCATGCCCATGGGCTTGCCCAAGATCGGGCTGCGACCGAGGACGACCGCCCGCTTGCCGTCGAGGTCGACCCCGTTGGCCTCGAGCAGCCGGACGATCCCGGCTGGAGTGCAGGATGCGAAGCCGGACACCCCAAGGGCCATTGACGCAAAGGAGTGCATCGTCACACCGTCGACGTCTTTCGTCGGGTCGATTGCCTCGAACACCGCGCGCTCGTCCACCTCAGAAGGGAGCGGATGCTGGACGAGGATCCCATGGACCGTGAGGTCCTCCGATAGCTCCCGGACGGCGTTCACGGCCTCCCCGGTCGATGACTTGGTCGGAAGGGTGACGAGCCGGGAATTGACCCCGACCTTCTCGCACGTCGAGCGCTTCATCTTCACGTAGGTGACTGACGCCGGGTCCTCGCCGACCAGTAGGGCGGCTAGTAGCGGGCGTCGACCCGTCTGGGTGGTGAAGTCGTGCGCGCGCTGAGCAGTCTCCGCCAGGAGCTTTTGCGCGACGCCCGTGCCCTCCATGAGCCGGGCAGTAGGGGACGTCGACGGCAAGCGAGCCTCCTCGGTCGATGTTCGGATCGCCCAGGCGCTCGGCTCGTGTCGACGGCATTGCCGCGAGGCCGCTTCCCGGTGGTGCTCCACCCAAACGCCAGTCGCAGCCACTGTCCATCGTACCGGCGTGCATCTGTGAGGCGACCGATCTCGTGCCGCTTCCGGTGTCAGGAGATGGCTGGCCGGCTCAAGATGACGGAGGCGCTGGCTGGCCGGCACACGAAGCCGCCGGCCGCCGGGCCACCCATGGCAGACGGACCCCGGGGCCCGGTGCGGCTCATGGGCAAGATCAGTAGAGTCACGCGGGGCCGGTGGAATGGCACGTCCGGCCGGTTGGCGGTGAGCCAGGGAGGCGAGATGTCTGCGAAAGCCGGAGTTCCTACCAGCATCGTCGTTGGCACCGACGGCTCCAGCACAGCCATGCGGGCCCTCGACCGAGCGGCAGCTCTCGCTTCGGCGCTGAGCGCCAGCCTCTACATCGTCTCTGCGTACGCCGGCCGGCCCGGCGGTGTGCCATCGGCCGGCGTGTCGATGGATGCCGGGTTCGTTGCCGGAGCCAAGTCGGTGGCTGAGAAGGTCGTAGGCGAGGCAGAGGAACGAGCGCGTGCGGCGGGGGTGAAAGACCTGACGGCCGAGGCGGTCGCCGGTGATCCGGCCGAGGTTCTCCTGCAGAGCTCCGTCGCCCGGGATGCCGACCTGCTCGTGGTCGGGTCGAAGGGCATGCAGTCGACTGCTCGCTTTCTGCTCGGGCCGATCGCCAACAAGGTGTCGCGTCGCGTCGTCTGCGACCTGCTGATCGTGGAGACCTCCGAACCAACGAGCTGACCCGATAGTCCGGCGTTCGCCGCTCACCGGACTTGGCTACGTCTGCGGCCGATCTCCGGCGATCGCCCCGTGAGCGGCAACGGCCACCTGCAACAGCTCCAGAGCGAAGGTCTGGTCGACCGGACTTCTGATCCCGACCTCGAGCCAGTCTGCCGAGGAGGACCGGCGAAGTCGCACCCGGGCGTCCCCTCGCGACTCCTGGCATCGGGCCCGTATCACTGCTCGGGTGAGACGGATGTCGAGAGTCTCGTGGCCGTCCCAGTGGGCCACCTCGGTGCCGTCGACCCAAAGTGCCGGCCTGTCCGCAAATGACGACCGAGCCTCGTGCACGCCATCAGCTCGTACCAGATCGGCCCACAGGCGATCATTCGTCATTGGTCATTCGTCACGGTCGGACGGCCTTCCGGAGGGCAGTGGCCGGTTTGGTTGATCTCCACCGCTCGCCCTTCAGGGTCCTCGGCCACGACCCGACAACCCCAGGGCATCTGTTCGTGGTCGCTAAGGAGGTGCGAGCCCTGCCGCGTCAGCTCGTCCACCACGACCTCGAGCGACGCCACGTAGAAGCCGACGAGGGCACTCCCACCGACGCCTCGTGAGGAAGCCCGACCGGGAAACTCTTGCGGGTAGACGGCGACGTGCACGTCACCGAGCTGTGCGGCCTGGTGCACCGGGCCCTCGTCGTGGCGCTCGTCGACGAGGGGGACCCCGAGGGCTCTGTAGAAGTCGGCGGTCTTCTCGGTCTCAGCGGCAGACAACACGAGGGCGGCGACGGTGGTCACTCGTCAATTCTGCCAGGGGGGCTCTGTCCGTCCCAGTCCGCGGGTGCAGCATTCTTCAGGGCAGCCGCTTTGCGGGTACCGATCGGGTACCTCGGTAGAGTGCCGCTCGTGGACACACTCGGCCAACTGCTTGAGCGGCACTTGTCGTCGCCATTTTCAGCAGTGGCCGGAGAGCCCGTCGATCCGGTCGTGCATCGATCGCAACACGCGGACTTCCAGGCCGACGGAGCGCTCGGATTGGCGAAGCGGCTGGGGCGCAACCCCCGCGAGGTGGCGGCGGCCGTCCTTGAAGGGCTGGAACTCGACGGCATCATCTCCGCCGCGGAGGTCTCTGGGCCAGGGTTCATCAATCTGACCGTCTCCGATGAGGCCGTGGGATCGCTGCTCGGAGTCCTGAAGAGTGACCCCCGCCTCGGCATTCCGGTCACGGACCACCCGCAAACGGTGGTGGTCGACTATTCGGGCCCCAATGCCGCGAAAGAGATGCACGTCGGACACCTCCGGTCGACCATTAACGGGGATGCCGTCGATCGTCTCCTCGAATGGCGGGGCCACCGCGTGCGCCGTCAGAACCACATCGGCGATTGGGGTACGCCCTTTGGAATGCTGATCGAGCACATGCTCGACGTCGGCGAGACCGAGACGGCCTACGAGCTCGCCAAGGGGGATCTCAACCGCTTCTATCAAGAGGCGCGAGCCAAATTCGACAGCGACGAGGCCTTCAAAGACCGGTCACGCCAACGGGTGACCCTGCTGCAGGGCGGCGACGAGGCCACGTTGCGCCTCTGGCGTGAATTCGTTGACGACTCGATGAGCTATTTCCTGACCGTTTACGCCCGGCTCGGAGTTCGTCTGACCGAGGACGACTTCTATGGAGAGAGCCAGTACAACGATCAACTGCAGTCGGTCCTCGACGAGCTCGACCAGCTGGGCCTTCTGGTGATCAACGATGGGGCGAAGTGTGTGTTCCCACCCGGGTTCTCCAACCGCCAAGGCGATCCGCTTCCCCTCATCGTCCAGAAGAGTGACGGCGGCTTCGGTTACGCCGCGACCGACCTGGCTGCCATTCGGTACCGGATCCGCGAGCTGGGTGCCGATCGTCTGCTGTACGTAGTCGGCCTACCCCAACGCCAGCACCTGGAGATGGTGTTCGAGGTGGCGCGCCAAGCGGGTTGGCTCGAACCGCCGGTCCAAGCCGAACACCTCGCCTTCGGCTCGGTCTTGGGGGCTGACGGAAAGGTGCTCCGAACCCGGGCCGGCGAGTCGGTCAAGCTGCTCGACCTCCTGGACGAAGCGGTCGCTCGTGCCGCGGCCAGGGTTGCCGAGAAGAACCCAGATCTGGGCGAAGGGGAGCGCTCAGAGGTGGCCCAGCTCGTTGGCATGGGAGCCGTCAAGTACGCCGACCTGTCCACCGATCGCTTCAAGGACTATGTGTTCGATCTCGATCGGATGCTCGCCTTCGAGGGCAACACTGCTCCCTACTTGCAGTATGCCCACGCTCGCATCCGTTCGATCTTCCGGCGGGCCGGCATCGACCCGAGTCATGACTCGGCCAGGGTCCACTTGTCGGAGCCGGCCGAACGCTCCTTGGCGCTCGACCTCCTAGAGCTCGGCGACATCATCACCCAGCTCGAGCACACCCTCGAGTTCCATCGACTGGCTAACTACCTCTACCGTTTGGCGTCGACATTCACCACCTTCTACGAATGCTGCCCGGTTCTGAAGGTGGAGGAGCCGCTCCGTTCGAATCGCCTGGCCCTCTGTGACCTCACGGCCAGGACCCTGGCCCTCGGCCTCGGCCTGCTCGGCATCTTCGCACCCGATCGCATGTGAATCACGGGCGACCATCGTGGTCGCCGGCCCGGCGCCGCCATCCTACGATTCGCCGCTCCGGCACCACACCCTGGACCCAGGGCGCGATTACCAACCCCTGCTCTGAGCTGGATGTCTACGATGTCTCGCGACAGCGTCGCTTATGTCTCGCGACATCACACGGCGCCCTCGGCAGGACTCGAACCTGCGCTCACGGCTCCGGAGGCCGATGCTCTATCCGCTGAGCTACGAGGGCAACGGGTGAGCGTCCAACGCGGACCAGTTGACGACCGGCCAGTCTGAGTCGCCCGGCACCGGTCCCCGATTACCGCTCACCGCGGCGATTCACTGTACTGCCGGTCCTGGCACGGGCACCGCCTCTGGGAGGGCACCCTGACAAGTCAGATCTATCCTCGCTGAACCATGTTGATCCGTGAGCGAGGTGCCCTGGTCGGGCAGACGACCATGTCGACCGGCCTATCGATCGGCCATGGCAGGCTCGCGGCCATAGCTCCGGAGTCGACGTGAGCGCCTCGACGGGCGAAGACCTCGTCCTCCCTGGCGTGCCGATGCCCGCCGAGCCCCTGCCCACAGAAGCTGCCACCGCTCCGATCGAGCGCCGCCTTCTGCCCATGACTGCCGCCGTTGACCAGCGGGACCGGCTGTCAATCGGGGGCGTGGACCTCATCGATGCGGCCGAGGAGTTCGGCACCCCTCTCTTCGTTTACGACGAGGCGCACCTACGGGCTCGCTGCCGCGAGTCGGTCGAGGCCTGGGGAGACGGCGTGGCCTACGCCACCAAGGCCTTTCTCTGTCGAGCCATGGCCCGGCTGGCGGACGATGAGGGCATGTCCCTCGACGTCTCGACCGCGGGCGAGCTGCACGTGGCTCTCGCCGCCGGCGTGTCGCCGGAGCACCTCGTGCTCCACGGCAACAACAAGAGCGACGACGAGCTGGCCACGGCCATGGCCGCCGGCGTGGGCCGGATCGTTGTCGATTCGTTCGACGAGATCGACCGGATCGAGCGGCTGTGCGTTGGGTCCGACGGATCAGGACCGCCGGTGCCTCCCAAGGTGCTGGTCCGCATTACCCCCGGCGTCGAGGTCCACACCCATGAGTTCGTCCAGACGGGTCAGGACGATTCGAAGTTCGGCTTCGGGCTCGGCTCGGGTGCCGCCGACCGAGCAGTGGCCCGTCTCGACGATCTCTCACGACGCGGTGTCGTGGAGCTCGTCGGCGTTCACGCCCACCTGGGCAGCCAGGTCTTCGCCCTCGGGCCGTTCGCCCAGGCGGTCGATCTGTTGGCGCAGTTCTTCGCCCGATTGAGCCTCCCCGAGCTGGTCGTGGGGGGAGGCCTCGGCGTCCCTTACGTCGCCACCGAGGAGGCTCCGTCCATGGCCGAGTGGGCGGCCGTGGTGCGACGCGCCTGTGCCGACGCCGGCATCCCGACCGGCGTGCGGGTCACGGCTGAACCGGGCCGGTCGATCGTGGCCGCCGCCGCCGTCACCCTCTACCGGGTGGGGACGGTCAAGCACGTCTCAGGACATCGCACCTACGTGGCCGTCGACGGCGGCATGAGCGACAACCCGCGGCCCGTCCTCTACGGCAGCGGGTACGAGGCGTTCCTTCCCCGGGCCACGGGCGCCGAGCGCCCGATGCCGGTGCGGGTGGTGGGCAAGCACTGCGAGACGGGCGACCTCCTCATCCCCGACGGGTTCGTCCCGAAGGACCTCGTCGTCGGCGACATCCTGGCCACTCCGGTGACGGGCGCCTACGGCCACTCGATGGCCTCCAATTACAACAAGGTGCCGAGGCCAGCTGTTGTCTTCGTAGCCGATTGCCAGGCCCGCGTCGTCGTGCGCCGGGAGACGCTGGACGACCTTCTGAACCTCGACGCCTGAGCCCCTCTTGCCCGACCGACCGGAGGTAGCGTTCTGACGGTGACCTCGACGGCGACTGCCCGGTCCGTCCGCGTCGCCCTTCTCGGCTGCGGGAACGTGGGCGCCGCCCTGGTCGGCATCCTCGGGCGCCGATCGGAGGACTTGTTCGTCCAGAGCGGGGCCCGAATCGAGGTCGCCGGCATCGCTGTCGCCGATCCGGCCAAGGCGCGACCGGCGCACGTGCCCACCGCTCTGGTGGGAACCGACGCCGATGGCCTGGTCCGAGACCCGGATGTGGACATCGTGGTCGAGCTCATCGGTGGCCTCGAGCCTGCGGGTTCGCTGGCGCGGACCGCGCTCGAGGGCGGCAAGTCGGTGGTCACCGCCAACAAGGCGCTCCTGGCCTCGGCCGAGGGGGTGGCCCTGCGGGGGCTGGCCGCCAAGCGAGGTGTCGACCTCCTCTACGAAGCTTCGGTGGCCGGGGCCATCCCGCTCGTCCGCGCCCTGCGCCAATCCCTGACCGGCGACCGCATCCAGCGGGTCATGGGCATTGTGAACGGGACCACCAACTTCGTCCTCACCCGGATGTCCGAAGACGGCGCCGACTACGACGCGGCCCTCGGCGAGGCGCAGCGCCTGGGCTTCGCCGAGCGGGACCCGACCGCCGACGTCGAGGGATACGACGCCGCGGCCAAGGCGGCCATCCTGGCCGGGGTGGCTTTCGGCTACGACGTGGCCGCCGAGGACGTCATGCGGGAGGGCATCACGTCGGTGCGACCCGGTGACCTCGCCTTCGTGGAGCGCCTCGGCTACGTGGTCAAGCTGCTGGCCATCGTCGAGCGGACGGGTGACGACGCCTTGTCCGTGCGCGTCCACCCCGCCATGGTCCCCCGGTCGCACCCGCTGGCCAGCGTGCGCGAGGCGTTCAACGCCGTCTTCATCGAAGGCGAGGCGGCCGGCGAGCTCATGCTCTATGGACAGGGCGCGGGGGGATTGCCCACGGCCAGCGCCGTCGTCGGTGACCTCATCGACGCCACCCGCAACCGGCTGGCCGGCACGAGCGCCCCTGCGCCTGAGCGACGTCCCGCCCGTCTCCTCCCCGAGGACGACCTCGAGAGCGAGTACTTCCTGAGCCTCGACGTGGAGGATCGGGTCGGGGTGCTCTCGGTTGTGAGCGGCGTCCTCGGGCGTCACGGTGTGTCGATCCGGTCCATGGAGCAGGACGAGTTCGGCAGCACGGCGCGACTGCTCTTCGTCACCCACCGGGCGAGAGAGGGAGCCATGAGGAGCGCTCTCGACGAGTTGGGTGACCTCGACTCGGTGCACGCGGTGGGCGGCCTCATGCGCCTGGTCGGAGGGGCCTCGTGACAGCGGCCGGCGGCACTCAGCAGTGGCGCGGGGTCATCGAGGAGTACCGCGAGTTCCTGCCCGTCGACCCGGGCATGCCGGCCGTCACCTTGCTCGAGGGAGGGACGCCGCTTCTGCCCGCTCCGCGGCTGTCGGCGCGGGTCGGCGCCGAGGTGTACCTCAAGGTCGAAGGGGCCAACCCCACCGGCTCGTTCAAGGACCGGGGCATGACCGTGGCCATCACCAAAGCAGTAGAGGCCGGGGCGAAGGCGGTCGTCTGCGCGTCCACCGGCAACACCTCGGCGTCGGCCGCCGCCTTCGCCGCCCGGGCCGGCCTGACCTGTGCCGTGCTCATTCCCGAAGGCGCCATCGCTCTCGGCAAGCTGGCCCAGGCCCTCATCCACGGCGCCACCGTGCTCCAGGTGAGAGGCAATTTCGACCAGGCCCTGACCATCGTCCGGGAGCTCGGCGAGCGAGCACCGGTGACCGTCGTCAACTCGGTCAACCCGTTCCGGATCGAAGGGCAGAAGACCGGCGCGTTCGAGATCATCGACGCACTCGGCGACGCGCCCGACCTCCACTGCATCCCGGTGGGCAACGCCGGCAACATCACCGCCTACTGGAAGGGCTACCTCGAGTTCAAGGAGGCCGGCCGGGCGACGCGCCTTCCGCGGCTGTACGGCTTCCAGGCCGCCGGCTCCGCACCCATCGTCGAAGGCCACGTGATCGAGAACCCCGAGACGGTGGCCACCGCCATCCGTATCGGCAACCCGGCCAGTTGGTACGGCGCTACATCAGCCGCCTCCGAGTCGAACGGCGGCATCGCCGCGGTGACGGACGAGGAGATCCTCGACGCTTACCGGTTCCTGGCCGCCGAGGAGTCCGTCTTCTGCGAGCCGGCCTCGGCCGCCTCCGTGGCCGGGCTCCTTCGCCTCGGGGCGGACGGCGTCATTCCGCGTGCGTCGCGCGTCGTCTGCGTGCTGACCGGGCACGGCCTGAAGGACCCCGATATCGCCATCAGCCAGATCTCCGTGCCGACCGCCGTCGACGCCGATCTGAAGGCCGTCCTCGCCGAGCTCGCGCTCTGATCGCACCGGCCGCCACCGGACGCCGCTCCTGGTGGATGGGGGAATGTTGCCCGCGTCGGCGTTCACCTGTAGTATGGCTTCACCGACGCATCCCGCCGTGGCCTTACGGGCCCGAGGGCGGAGTCCGGTTCGCATCCGAAGGACGTGAGCTACCCGTATCCGCGTCGGGGGGAGTCGCAGGCGAGGGCGACCTCGGTGCCCGTTGCTCCCCACCCTTGAATCCCTGGCCAGTGGAATCTCTCCACCCGCCGATGAGGACACAGTAAAGCGAGGGAGCCGATGACTGCAGAACAGCAGCTCGAGCGCTCGGTGTTGGAGGGCAAGGAGCGAGATGAGCTCCATGCCATCGCCCAGGCCCTGTCCGTGAAAACCAACTCCAGGACGAAGAAGGCCGACATTATTGACGGCATTCTGAAGGCCACCGGGGTGGCGGGCGACGACGAGCCCACCTCTCGGACGTCGAACGGCCGAGCGGCCGCCGGCGCAGGGACGGACGACGGTCGCCGACGGGGGTCCGGTACCAAGAGCGCCACCTTCTCCTTCGGGCCGTCCGACGGCGCCGAGGTGTCGGACGCGGGCGCGGAGCTGGACGACGAGCTGGCCGTCCTCACGTCGACGGCCGGCACTGGGCCGTCCCGTGCCGACGCCATCGACACCGACACCGACACCGACACCGACACCGTCGACGACCGCGGCTCCTCGACGGTGACCCCCTCGGCCCCGCAGCATGGTGGCAACGGGCGGGTTTCGGCTCCGTACGCCGGCGGATCCGGGTCCCAGCAGGGCAACCGCAACAACCAGCGAAACAACCAGAACCGCAACAACCAGAATCGCAACAACCAGAATCGGCAGGGCACCGAGGACCTTGGCAACCGGCGGGGCAACCGTCGCCGGCGTGGTCGCGACCGTCAGGGTGGTGACGGCGATCTGCAGGGCTCCGGCGGTCAGGATCAGCAGTACCAGGGTGAGCTGATCCCCGTGCGCGGATTGCTCGACCTCCGCGACGAGGGCTACGGGTTCCTGCGCTGCGAGGGGTACCTGCCCTCCAGCAAGGACGTCTACGTGTCGATCAGTCAGGCCCGCCGTTTCGCCTTGCGCAAGGGCGACAGCGTCGATGGCTATTGCCGACCGGCCGGCAGCACCGAGAAGTTCCCCGCTCTGCTGCAGATCGACTCGGTCTCGGGCATGGACCCAGAGGCAGCCCGCAACCGGCCCCGCTTCGAGGACCTCACGCCGCTCTTCCCGGACGAGAAGCTGAAGCTCGAGCTTCCCGGCGAGAAGGAGAACATGACGACGAGGATCGTCGACCTTCTCTCTCCCATCGGAAAGGGTCAGCGCGGCCTCATCGTGTCGCCGCCCAAGGCCGGCAAGACGACGGTGATGAAGCACATCGCCCACTCGATCGAGGCCAACAACCCCGACGTCCACCTGATGGTGCTTCTGGTCGACGAGCGACCGGAAGAGGTCACCGACATGCGGCGGTCGGTGAAAGGCGAGGTGGTGGCCTCGACGTTCGACCGTCCGTCCGAGGAGCACACGGCGGTGGCCGAGTTGGCCATCGAACGGGCCAAGCGCCTGGTCGAGTCAGGGGGGAACGTCGTGATCATCCTCGACGGCATCACCCGCCTGGCCCGGGCTTACAACCTGGCCCAGCCGGCCACCGGGCGAATCATGTCCGGCGGTGTCGACTCGGGTGCCCTCTACCCACCCAAGAAGTTCTTCGGCGCGGCCCGCAACATCGAGGAGGGTGGCTCGCTCACCATCCTGGCCACGGCCCTCGTCGAGACCGGCTCCAAGATGGACGAGGTCATCTTCGAGGAGTTCAAGGGGACCGGCAACATGGAGCTCCGTCTCGACCGGCGCCTGTCCGAGCGACGCCTGTACCCGTCGATCGACGTCAATGCCAGCTCCACCCGCCACGAGGAGCTCCTCTTCGACCGGTCACAGCTACAGCAGGTCTGGAAGCTGCGTCGGGTCCTGAATGCCTTGGCCAACGAGGGCAATGCGGCCGCCGGCCTCGAGTTGCTGATGGACAAGATCCGCACCACCAAGAGCAACGACGAGTTCCTGGCCGAGATCGCCAAGGGCCCGGCCGCCTGATCGAGCCAACCTCCGCACCGGTACACTCAAGCCCTTCGGAAACGAGAGAGACATGAAGAGCGACATCCACCCCACATACGTCGAGGCCCAGGTCCGCTGCTCGTGCGGCAACACCTTTGTGACCCGGTCGACCAAGCCGGAGATCCACCTCGAGCTGTGCAACGAGTGCCACCCGTTCTTCACCGGCAAGCAGAAGCTGGTCGACTCCGGTGGCCGCGTCGAGCGGTTCGAGCGGCGCTACAAGGCCGCCGGGCGGAGGAAGCGAACCACACCGTCGCGCTGAGTCGTCACCGTCACCGTCACCGTCACCGTCGCCGCAGCTGTCGGGCGGCGGTCCGAGGTGGTGACGTTACGCTTTGCCCGTGCCCACCGATCGCCTGAGTGGCGTCGAGCGCGAGCGCCTGACCGAGCTCGAGCGGCAGTACCAGACGGTGCTGACGGGGCTCAACGACCCTGCACTCGGCTCGGACCCGCGTCGCCTGCGCGACCTTTCTCGACGTCGCGCCGAGCTCGAGCAAGTGGTGGACGCCTGGCAGGGCCTACTGGCTGCCGAGTCCGACCTCGAAGCGGCCCGCGAAATGCTGAGCGAGTCGACAGGCGACGACCGGCCGGTGGTCCTGGCCGAGGTGACCTCCGCCGAGGAGGACATCGAGCGACTGACCGGACAGCTCCGAACGGAGCTTCTTCCTCGGGACCCCAACGCCGGCCGCAACGTCATCGTAGAGATCCGCGGGGGAGAGGGCGGGGACGAGGCCAAGATCTTCGCCAAGGACCTCTACGACATGTACACCCGCTACGCCGCGCAGAAGGGATGGAACGTCGAGGTGCTCTCGGAGAGCCCATCCGAGCTCGGCGGCCTCGACGGCGTCACCTTCTTGGTCAAAGGGGATGACGCCTGGGCCAGGCTCGAACACGAGGGCGGCCCGCACCGCGTCCAGCGGGTCCCCGTGACCGAGTCGCAGGGACGCGTGCACACGTCCTCGGCCGTGGTGGCCGTTCTCCCCGAGGCCGAGGAGATCGAGGTCGACATCGATCCCGCCGACCTCAAGGTCGACGTGTACCGCTCGACGGGGCCGGGTGGTCAGTCGGTGAACACGACCGACTCCGCGGTGCGCATCACCCACATCCCGACGGGCATGGTCGTGGCCATGCAGGACGAGAAGAGCCAGATCCAGAACCGGGCCAAGGCCATGGTCGTCCTGCGGGCCAGGCTGCTCAAAGCCGAGCAGGACCGCCAGGCGGCCGAGCTGTCCGAGCAACGACGAAGCCAGGTGGGCGGGGGAGGTCGGTCAGAGAAGATCCGGACCTACAACTACAAGGACAACCGGGTCACCGACCACCGCATCAAGCTCAATCTGCACAAGCTCGACCGCATCCTTTTGGGTGACCTCGACGAGCTCACCGACGCCCTTATCGCCGACAAGCGCTTCCGCCAGCTCGGCGGCGGCTAGGTGAACGGCCAGGACGAAGCGCTCGGGCCCACCCCCGCCGGCGGCGACGGAGCCGACCTTCGCGCCGACATCGCCGCCACGGTCGGGTCGGTCCGCGAGGCCGGCTGGATCGTCGAGCACGTGACTCGGGTGCTCGGGCTCGAGGGGCAGGCCGCCGACGAGACGGCCCGCTCCCTCGCCCGTCGGCATGCGGCCGGTGAGCCGCTGCAGTACGTGCTCGGTCGTTGGCCCTTCCGTACCGTCGAGCTCGACGTCGACCCCCGGGTCCTCATCCCACGGCCCGAGACCGAGCAGGTGGTCGAGGTGGCCCTCGAGCGGCTGGCCAACTCCCTGGGCAATCCCGATCGGGTCGAGGGCCCGGCGGTCTGCTGCGACCTCGGCACCGGGTCGGGCGCCATCGCCCTTGCCCTGGCCGCCGAGGCGCCCCTCGGAGCCGCCGGCCTCGAGGTCTGGGCCACGGACCGCTCTACGGATGCACTCGCCGTGGCCCGGGTCAACGCCGACCGCCTGCACGGGGCCGGTCTCCTGCGGTCGGCCCGCCTCGAGCTGGTCGAAGGGAGCTGGTTCGAGGCCCTGCCCCCGGCGCTCCTCGGCCGCCTGGACGTGGTGGTCTCCAACCCGCCGTACGTCGCCGCTGCAGAATTCACCGATCTCGACCCGACCGTCCGCTGCTACGAGCCCGCCTCGGCGCTCGTGGCCGGGCCCGGCAGCCAGGGCACACCGGGGATGGCCGAAGTCGAGGTGATCCTGCTCGCCGCCCAGAGGTGGCTGCGGCCCACCGGCTCGGTGATCGTGGAGATCGCCCCGCACCAGGCCGAGCCGGCTGTCGCCGTCGCACGGTCGGCCGGATTGGCCAATGTCGCCGTCGAGCCCGACCTGGCTGGCCGGCCCCGAATGGTGGTGGCCGGGTGCTGATCGTCGACGCCGGCGGTGACCCGCCCGATCCGGTGTCGATCGAACGGGCGGTCGCTGCCCTTCGAGAAGGGTCGGTGGTGGCCGTGCCGACCGACACCGTCTACGGCCTGGCCGTCGATCCCTGGCAACCGGCGGCGGTGGCGCAGCTGTTCGCAGTGAAGGAGCGACCGACGTCGGTGCCCCTGCCCGTGCTGGTGGCGGGGTGGGAGCAGGTCGACTCGTTGGCCGGGCGGCTCGAGCCGGCCGCCGCTCGGCTGGCCGACCGCCACTGGCCCGGCCCGCTCACGCTCGTCGTTCCGAGGGTCGATTCCTTCGTGGCCGAGCTCGGAGGGCCGCCGTCGGCCCGGGCCACCGTCGGGCTCCGGTGGCCCGATCACCCGGCGATGGCCGCGTTGTGCGCAGCCCTCGGGCCGTTGGCCGTCACCAGTGCCAACCGCCACGGTGCCGCACCGGCGACGACGGCGGCAGAGGTGGAACGGCAATTCGCCGGTCGTGGAGAGGCAGAAGCCGAGGGACCGGGCGCGGCCGGGCTTTCGGTCCTGCTCGACGGAGGGCGCTGCACCGGCACCCCGTCCACGGTGGTCGAATGCCACGGCCGCTCGGTGCAGTGCCTCCGCGACGGCGCCCTTGCCTTCGCGAGGCTGGCCTCCGAGTTGGACCTCACCGGTCAGGAGGGGATCAGCCACGACCAGGGGGGGTCGGGTTGACGGCTCGCCGGGAGTCGGGAGACACTTGAGAGCGATGTACGACAACCGCCCCGAGGTAATCATTATCGACTAGGCGCCCATCCGATCCCCGGTGCGCGCCCCAGACCGTCCACCAAGTGGGCGGTCTTTCCATGTGCGGGGTGCGATCCTGGAAGGAGAAGCGCCATCGGGTCAGTGACCCGGGGGCTCAGAGAAGAGGGACGAAGGACAGAGCGTGACCACTTACCGCATCGCCGTGGTCGGCGGAGACGGAATCGGCCCCGAAGTCGTGGCCGAAGCCCTGAAGGTGGTGCGCGCCGCCGGGGTCAGCCTGGCGACGACCGACTATGACCTCGGCGCCGACCGCTTTGTCCGCACCGGCGAGGTCCTGCCCGACTCGGTCCTCGAGGAACTCCGGGGGACCGATGCCATTCTCCTCGGGGCGGTGGGCCCGCCCGTCGGCTCCACGTCCGTCCCCCCCGGCACCCTCGAGCGCGGCCTGCTCCTCCGTCTGCGTTTCGAGCTCGACCTGTACATCAACCTGCGGCCCTTCGTGGGTGTCCCCGGGTCGCTGGCACCCGACTGCGACTTCGTCGTCGTGCGTGAGAACACCGAAGGCGCGTACGCCGGCGAGGGTGGGTTCCTGCGCCGGGGCACACCCTTCGAGGTGGCGACCCAGGGGTCGGTCAACACTCGTCACGGGGTGGAGCGGTGCGTGCGGTTCGCCTTCGCCTTGGCTGCCGACCGGCCGGCCCGCCGGCTCACCCTCGTCCACAAGACCAACGTGCTGACCTTCGCAGGTGAGCTATGGCAGCGCACGGCCGACGAGGTGGCCGGCGACTACCCGTCGGTCAATCGGGACTACAACCACGTGGACGCGGCGTGCATCTACCTGGTCGAGAACCCGGGTCGCTACGACGTGATCGTCACCGACAATCTGTTCGGTGACATCCTCACCGACCTGGCCGGGGCGGTGGCCGGCGGCATCGGCTACGCCGCCTCCGCCAACCTCAACCCCGACCGCACGGGGCCGTCGCTGTTCGAGCCGGTCCACGGCGCGGCTCACGACATCGCCGGCACCGGCCGGGCCAATCCCCTGGCCACCATCCGCTCGGCTGCCCTCATGCTCGACCACCTGGGCGAGACGTCGGCCGCCGAGAAGGTCACCAATGCGGTGACCGACTACATCGCCTCCGACCCGCCCACCGACCGAACGACCGCCGATATCGGCGACGCCGTCGCAGAAAGGCTCTGAGCCATGCCCATCACCCCCACCGACAAGATCTGGATGGACGGAGAGCTGGTCGATTGGCAGGACGCCACTGTCCACGTGCTCACCCACACCATGCACTACGGATCTGGTGTCTTCGAAGGCATCCGCGCCTATCCCACCTCGAGAGGCGTGGCCGTGTTCCGCCTGCGCGACCACATCCAGCGCCTGTTCACCTCGGCCCACGTCTTCATGATCGACATCCCCTTCACGCTCGAGGAGGTCATCGACGCCAGCCGCGACGTGGTCCGGGTCAACGGGCTCGACGACGGCTGCTACCTGCGTCCGATCGTCTACCTGGGCTACGGCGAGATGGGGCTCAACCCGCTTCCGTGCCCCGTGCACGTGGCCGTGGCCGCCTGGCCGTGGGGCACCTACCTCGGGGACGAGGGCGTGACCAACGGTGTGTCCATGAAGATCAGCTCGTGGCGGCGACACGACCCCAACGCCGTCCCGACGGCGGCGAAGGGCATCGGCATGTACGTGAACTCCTCGCTGGCCAAGGTGGAGGCACTCAAGGCCGGCTACGACGAGGCCATCCTCCTCGCGCCGGACGGCAACGTGAGCGAGTGCACGGGCGAGAACCTCTTCGTCGTGAGCGGGGGTCGGTTGATCACACCGCCGACTTCCGACTCGGGCGCACTTCGTGGCATCACCCAGTCCTCGGTGGAGACCATCGCCGCCGACCTCGGGCACGACGTCGCCCACGAGCAGATCATTCGCACCGACCTCTACACCGCCGAAGAGGCCTTCCTCACCGGTACTGCGGCCGAGATCGTGCCCATCCGGGCGGTGGACGACCGAGTGGTGGGTGACGGCCGCCCAGGCCCCATCACCCGCCAGATCCAGGAGATCTACTTCGCCACCGTGCGGGGCGAGGTGGACCGGTACAAGGACTGGTTGGACTATGTCGGGTGAGGGGCCGACCCTGGCCGACGATTCGGCCGGGCCCGGTCCGCGCCCCGGCCCAGGGGCCGGCCACCACCATGATCCCGGCGCCCACACGCACGTGCACACGCACGCGCCCACCCCCGGACAGCTCGCCCATTCCGACCGGCGTGCCGCTCGGGACGGGGACGGGGACGGGTCTGCCGAAGGAGCCGGCCACGACTTCGACTTCCCCGCCCTGCCCGCGGCGGTGGACGTCTTCGACACCACCTTGCGTGACGGCTCGCAGCAAGAGGGTCTGTCCCTGACCGTCGACGACAAGCTTCGGGTAGCCGAGCAGCTCGACCACCTGGGCGTCACCTTCATCGAGGGCGGGTGGCCGGGCGCCAACCCCAAGGACGCCGAGTTCTTCGAGCGGGCGCCGGCCGAGCTCTCGCTCCGGACGGCCACCCTGGTGGCCTTCGGGTCGACCCGCCGGGCCGCCGTGGCTGCCGAGAAGGACGAGACACTGCGGCAGCTCCTGGCGGCGGAGACGGAGGCAGTCTGCCTGGTGGCCAAGTCCTCCGAGATGCACGTCACCGATGCCCTGCGCACCACCCTCGACGAGGCCGTTGCCATGGTGTCCGACTCGGTCGCCTACCTGCGGGCCCACGACCGACGGGTGTTCCTCGATGCCGAGCACTTCTTCGACGGCTATGCCGAGAACTCCGAGTTCAGCCTTCGCATCCTGCAGGCGGCGGCCGAGGCCGGTGCCGAGACGCTCGTCCTGTGCGACACCAACGGCGGGACCCTTCCCTTCGAGGTCGAGGCGATCGTGGCCGACGTGCTCAGCCGGTTCGAGACCCAGGTCGGCGTGCACTTCCACAACGATGGCGGTTGCGCGGTGGCCAACTCCCTGGCTGCCGTGCGGATTGGTGCGACTCACGTACAGGGCTGCATCAACGGCTACGGGGAGCGGGCGGGCAACACCGACCTGTCGGCGGCCATCCCCGACCTCTCGCTCAAGCTGCGCATCCACACCATCCCGGCCGACCGGCTCGAGCGCCTCACGCCCGTGTCCCACCACATCGCCGAGCTGGTGAACATCGCCCCCAACCCCCAGCAGCCCTACGTCGGCGCATCGGTGTTCGCCCACAAGGCCGGCTTGCACACCTCGGCCATCGCCCGCCGGTCCGACGCTTACGAGCACGTCGACCCCGAGCTCGTGGGCAACGGCACCCGCTTCGTCGTCTCGGAGATGGCGGGACGCTCGACCTTGGCCCTCAAAGCGGCCGAGCTCGGCCTCGATCTCGACTCGCAGGCCGCCTCCGAGGTGCTCGACACGCTCAAGCAGCTCGAGTACGAGGGCTATCACTTCGAGGTGGCCGATGGCTCGCTGGAGCTGCTGTTGCGAACGGCGACGGGCTGGAGCCAGCCCTTCTTCGAGCTCGAGTCCTACCGGGTGATCTCCGACCACGACGAACGCCAGTCGACCGAGGCCACCGTCAAGGTGTTCGTAGGCGACGAGCGGATCGTCGAGACGGCCGAGGGGAACGGTCCGGTGAACGCCCTCGACGCCGCCTTACGCATCGCGCTCGTCCCACGGCACCCACAACTGGCGCACGTTCATCTGGTCGACTACCGGGTGCGGGTGCTCGACTCGGCCCGCGGCACGGGCTCGGTGACCCGGGTTCTCATCGACTCGGCCAACGGCGACCGCACGTGGACGACCATCGGAGTGTCGGAGAACATCATCGCCGCCTCGTGGCAGGCCCTTGTCGACTCGATCGTCTACGGTCTCCTCCACACTGGAGCCGACGGTGCCACGAAGGGGCCGGCGGCAAACCTGCAGGAGTCTCGGTGACTCAGCCCAGCTTCGTCCCCATCGTCGAGGCCGACCAGATGCGTCACGCCTACCAGCTGGATGTGCCGCGCATCTGGACACAGTCGCGCCCCTCGGAGATGCGGGCCACGACCGCGCCGTCCGGGCCACGGTTGGGGAGGCCGGGGCCGGACCAGGGATACGCTCTGAAGTTGGCCCGGCGGTTCGAGGATCGGCTCGAGCTGGCCGAGGGCGAATCAGTCGAGGACGCCATGGCCGGCTGCACGGCGGTGACCACGCGGCGGGCGGCCAGCTTCGGACGGGCACCCGTCATCTACGACTTGTCGTTCTCTTTCACCCTCTGGGGATTCCTCGGTGGCGCGCCCGACGACCTGGTGACGGCGCGGGCGCCGTTGTTCCGTTCGGCCGCCCATCACTACGAGGCCCAGCGTGCCATCGCCGACTGCGTACGGCCGTCGACCCTCCGGTTGAGCCCGGAGGAAGTGGGGGAGCGCCGGGCCGAGTGGCGCGATCTGCTCGACCTGCCCGCGTCGGGTTGACGAAGAGGCTGACCGCCACACCCGTGCCGGCCGAAGGGTCAGTTTTCAGTTCGGGGCCGGGAGGACCAGCTCCGAGCCGGGCGGGCCAGGCGGAGCCGAATGCCGGGCGGGTCCAGTGGCGGGCTCAGCGACCCCAGCGACGACGCCGCTTGGCCGATGCCCCGGTGAAGGGACCGATCTCCGACGAGGTCGCGTCGGTGCTGGCCCCGGCCATGGCCGGAGCCTTGGCCCGGGCACGAGCCGGCGGGGACGCATCCTGGACCCGGCGGCTGCCATCGGCGGAGACGGAGACCAGGTCAGGCACGTGCGACTGGCTCATCGCCCTCTCGAAGAGGTCGGGGAACTGTGGACCGCGCTTGACTGGCGTGTCGTCCGTAGAGCCAGCAGCCTCGTCACTCGGGTTGCTCGACCCAAAGCCCGGAAGGCCCCGAACGAGCGTGTCGTCAGCGTCACTCATCGTGTTCCCTCCACTACTCTAAGTGTAAAGTAATGACTCTACCCCTCCTCGGTGCGCTTTGAAAAGGGCTGAAAAGGGCCGGCGCCGGCCTCCACGAGGGAACCCACCCATCGAACCCGCATGACCGGGCCCGGTCATGCAACTCCCGATCGCAAGCCGCTTGCTGACTACCGTTGGGGGATGGACTTCCCTTTCGGCCTCAGCGAGTCGCAACGGGACTTCCGGGACACCATGCGCCGGTTCGCCGAGGAGCGCATCGCCCCCCAGGCGGCCGAAGCCGACCGCGACGCCTCTTTTCCCAAGGCCTCCTTCGACGCCTGCGTAGATCTCGAGCTGCCGGCCCTGGGACTGCCCGTCGAGTACGGCGGGGCCGGCGCCGACACGGTTTCACAGGCGGTCATGGCCGAGGAGCTGGCCCGGGTCTGCGCCTCCACCTGCCTGACTCTGCTGATCTCCAAGCTGGCCATGGTGCCGATCCTGCAGTTCGGCACCGAGGAGCTCAAGCGCAAGTACGTGCCCCAGGTGGCTTCGGGTGCCATACAGGCCAGCTACTGCCTGTCCGAGGCGGATGCCGGCAGCGACATTGCGGCCATGCGGGCGCGGGCGGTGCGTGATGGGGACGGCTACCGGCTGACCGGTGCCAAGCACTGGATCACCAACGCCGGCATCTCCGACATCTACACCGTGTTCGCGGTCACCGATCCGGACGCCGGGTCGCGTGGCATCAGCTGCTTCCTCGTGGAAGCCGACTGGGGCGTCGAGGTCGCGCCACCCGAGGACAAGATGGGTCTTCGGGGAAGCCCGACCGCGGGGATCAGTTTTGACGGGTTGCGAGTCCCTGCCGCCAACCTGGTCGGACGGGAGGGTGACGGGTTCGCCATGGCGCTCTACGCACTGGACCGCAGTCGACCGACCATCGGGGCCCAGGCCGTCGGCATCGCCCAGGGCGCCATCGACTTCGCCACGGGATACCTGAAGGAGCGTCGGGCCTTCGGCAAGCCGATCGCCGAGATGCAGGGCCTGCGGTTCATGCTGGCCGACATGGCCATGCACACCGAGGCGGCGCGCACCCTCGTCTACCGGGCCTGTTCGATCATCGATGCCGGCGATCCGCACGGCGAGCTGACCGTTATCGCGTCCATGGCCAAGTGCCTGGCTTCGGACGCGGCCATGTCGGTCACCACCGACGCCGTGCAGCTGCTCGGCGGCTACGGCTTCACCAAGGACTTCCCGGTCGAACGGTTCATGCGCGACGCCAAGGTCACCCAGATCTACGAGGGCACCAACCAGATCCAGCGTGTGGTGATCTCCAAGCGGCTGCTCAAGTAGCCAGGCGGCCGGGCCACACTTCTCCGGGTGCGCCTGTTCGTCGCCGTCTGGCCTGACGCACTCACCCACCGGACCCTCGCCTCTTTGCCCCTCGAGCCGACGACCGGCCTTCGCCTCGTGCGGCCTGAGCAGTGGCACGTGACCTTGCGCTTCTTCGGGGACGTGGAGGCAGAGGTCGTGCCCGCCCTCCTCGCCGCGCTCGAGTCGGTGGCTGCCACCGAGCAACCCGTCGTCGCCCAACTCGGCCCGCGCACCGCCTGGTTCGGTCGCGGCGCTGTGCTGCAGGTGCCCGTCACTGGGCTCGACCGGCTGGCCGCGGCTGTTCGGGCCTCGACGTCGGAACTGGTGCCGAGCCGGCATCCCGGCGAGCCACCCTTCACCGGCCACCTCACATTGGCTCGCAGCAATCGAAGGAAGCGACCCGACCCGCCAGCGCGGGCCCGGCTGGCCGGCGTCGACGCGGCTTGCCAGTTCGCCGTCACCGAGCTGGACCTGGTGGCCTCCGAACCAGGCCCCGGGGGTCATCGGTACTCGAGCCTCGGCAAGGTGTCGCTCGGAGGTGACCGTACGAGCTGACGGCGAATGGGGGCTCAGATCGGTTCGGTCTCGAGGACGAGTGCCTCCCACCCGGAAAGGTGGATCCCTCCCGACACTCGCTCTCCCAGCCGGCTCCGGTCGGTCCCGAAGAGCACGGTCCCGGCTACCTCTTCGACCACTCTTGGGTCGTCGTCGAGGTTGCACACGACGACCGTCCGATCGCCGCGAAACCAGGCCCAGACGGGCGTTTCAACGGTCAGCGACTGATACGAGCCGGTGCGCAGGTCGTCACGACTCCTGCGCAGGGCAATGAGGTCCCGGACGAGGTGGAGGGTCGAGTCGGGGTGGTGGCGTTGGTCGGACACCGTGGTGCCGTCGGGGTGCCCGAGAGGCAACCACGGTTCCACTCCCGCCTCCGTGAAACCCCCACCCGGGCCGTCGCGCCACGGCATCGGCGTGCGCATGGCGTCCCGGCCCGCGTAGTACGGCCAATAGCGCACACCCAGTGGATCGCGCAGCGCGTCATGGGGCACCTCGACGTCGGGCAACGCGATCTCGTCGCCCTGGTAGAGGACGGGAGTGCCCCGTAGGCAGAGGAGCATGACGAGGGCGAGGCGGGCCCTCACCTGGTTCCCACCCGCCCACCGGGTGGTGAGCCGCGACATGTCGTGGTTGGAACCGGTCCACGCCGGCCAACCTCCCGGCGGAAGGAGCTTTTCGGTCTTCTCGACAACGGCCCTCATGGCCGCAGCCTCGAGGGGTGCCTCGATGAACGGGAAGTTGAACGCCAGGTGGAGCTCGTCGGTACCCGACCCGTAGTACGAGACGAGTGACTCGAGCTCGACCGGGGTCTCGCCCAGGAGCAGCCGGTCGCCGAAACCATCGGCCAGGCGGCGCCACCGTCGGATGACCTCGTGGACCTCCGGACGGTTGGAGTTGTAGACGGGCTTCTGCCCGAAGATCTGCACGTCAAACGGGTCGTTCTCGTCGCTCGGCGGGTTGTCGCGCAACTCGGCATCCTTGATCATCCCGTTGCACACGTCGATGCGGAAACCGGCAACGCCCCGTTCCAACCAGGTGCTGATGATCTCGTCGAAGGCCTGGCGGACATCGTCGTTCCACCAGTTGAGGTCGGGCTGCTCATCCAGGTGGTTGTGCATGTAGTACTGGCCGGTGGCCTCGTCGAGGGTCCAGGCTGGCCCCCCGAAGCTGGCCACCCAGTTGTTGGGCTGCCCGCCGCCCGGTGCCGGGTCGGCCCACACGTACCAGTCGCGGTGCTCGGACTGCAGTGACGTCCGTGCATCGACGAACCACGGGTGCTGATCGCTGGTATGGCTGGGCACGAGGTCGAGGAGCACGCGGATGCCGCGCCGGGCCGCCTCGTCGAGCAGACGGTCGAAATCCGCGCCGGTCCCGAGGTCTGGCTCGATGGCCAGGTAGTCAGCGACGTCGTAGCCCCAGTCGCGGTTGGGGGAGACGGTGATGGGACTCAGCCAGATGCCGTCGATCCCCAGCCACTCCAGGTGGTCGAGGTGGGCGGTGATGCCGGCGATGTCACCGGTCCCATCCGCGTCCGAGTCGGCAAAGGAGCGCGGATAGATCTGGTAGAGCACGGCCGTCTGCCACCAGGGGGCGGTGTTCACGGGTTCTCCTGTTCGTGCCGTTGGCCCACCGTCATCGGCCACCGGCTTGCTCGGCGGGGATCGACTCGAACGCCCGCTCCCACGGTCCCATGTCGAGGATGGGGTACCGGGCGGCCACCCCACGGAGCGTCTCGGCGTTCCAGTAGGGGTGGCCCGGCTCGGGGAACCCGACGGCAACCAGCTGCCGCAAGTTGGCCTTGGCCACGAACCGGTACCAGGAGAGGGACTCGGCCTCGACCGGCCACGTCTGGAAGCCCAGCCAGTCGGTCCCGACCGGCTTGTAGGCGACATGGAGCAACAGGCGCACGCGGTTGGGCCGGAGGAGCGAAGTGCCGCGGTGGTAGGTGTCGGGCCGATAGGCGAGGACCGAGCCGGCCCGCCCGATCGCCGGCACCTCGGCCGCGTAGAGATCGGCGTACTCGTCGATGGCCAGGTGAGTGCGCTCGACGGGGATGTCCCCGGTCAACCGGCGCGACACCATGCGAGTGGCGGCCGTGTCCTCGTCCACGTCGTCCAGGTAGACGAACAGCTCGAGGTGCTGGAACCCGGGCTCGGCCCGGGGCACGACGATCGTGTGGTTGCCGTAGTCGACGTGGAGAAGCTGCTCGTAGTCGGTTCCGGATGAGTACTTGGCGCTGGCCAAGCCCTGATAGAGCTGGACCCGCTCCACCTCGAGAAGGTCGACGGCCAGGTCGATGAGCCGGTCGTGGACCACCAGTCGGTTGAGGGCGCCTTCGGCGAACGGGAATCGCGGCTTGCTCGCATCCCAGGTCACGTCGTAGGTGTTGCCGTTGGGTGACGCCGTCCCGGCGGCCACCTGTTCGGGTGAAGGGAAGAGATGGCGCGCTGCCTGGTGACCGGTGGTGAGCTCGTGGTCGGTGAAGACACCGTCGAGCACGCACCAGCCGTCTCCGTGCCAGCGGGCACGGTCCTGCGCGCTGATCACCGACTCGGGCACGGGACAGGTATACCAGCGCCGCCCGTTGTTGCCTTCGGCCGTGGCCGGCTCAGGTTGGGATGCCGCCGGTCAGGTGGCCGGCGTAGGCAGGGGAGTGAACGGTTGGACGGTGACCCAGCACACCACCTGGGGGACGTGGTTCATGGGCAGCTTGCACTGGGAGGTGGGCGGTTCGTTGATGTGGAGCCGCACGACCTGGTACTCCTCCGGCCCGTAGCGCTTGTCCGGTGAATAGGCGAGCACGGGCGAGTAGGTCCCGGGGTAGCTGGAGATCCTGGACATGGCCGTGACGAACGCCCGTCGGTTGAGGTCGTGGCCAGCACCTCGGGCGGCGTCGGCGAAGAGCCGGATGACCTGGCACCAGCCGACGACCGGTCCCTGCTCCTCGAGGAAGTCGCTCATGTTGCCCGGCGGGATCTGCGGGTAGGCCTTGTGCCAGACCGTCCAGCAGCTGCGCACCCCAGGGTCGTAGCCGCCCTGGCTCTCCGGTCGGTCGTCGTCGACCCCGCCCAGGGTCTCGGTCGTGACGCCTTCCTGTCCGTTGAGCGCCTGGGCGTAGGGAGCCGGGATCAGCCCGAGTGCCACCTGGATGGAGGACTCGTAGTCCGACAGCAAAAGGCGTGGGAAGTAGTGCTGCGAGGTCTCGGCCGCCAGCAGCGGGTAGAACACGTTGAAGGGGATGAGCGGGATGACCGAGGTGATGCCCTTCTCCCGCAGCTGCTGGATCACGAGCGGGGCCTGGGCGTCGATGGTGGCCGTCTCCGACGGATCGGCGGCCATGGTGATGACCGTCGGGGTGACGCCGGCTGCCTCCAGGTCGGGGAGCAGGTAGTTCTTGAGTGCGACCTGGTCCGAGGCCCGGTTCCCGGCGATCACCGCCACCTGCGAGCTGTTCGCCAGCAGCTGGGAGGAGAGCCCCCAGTCGACAGTGGCTTGCAGGACGGCGGCCTGGTCGGGGCCCGTCCACCAGAGATAGGGCGAGCCGAGCTGCAGCCACTTGGTGACTGTCGTCCACTGGCCGATGAAGGGGGTGTGGCCCTCTTGGGTCACGCACAGCTCGTTGTCGCCGGTATAGGTGCCGACACCGTCGAGCACGACGAAGGCGGCCGGCGACCCTTCGGTCCAGGTCTTGCACAGGGCCCGCATCTCGGACTCGTTGGTCGGGTCGAAGGTGCTGATGATGGCGTTGATGCGCCGCCCGTTGATACCGCCTTCGTGGTTGATCTGCCCCACGAAGAGGCGGATGGCCTTCTCCTGTTCGCCGAACTCGGCATCCTCGGCGAAGCCTTCCTTCCCGGCGAGCGAGTTGAGAGACACCACTGGGAAGACGACGTTGATCTCCTTCGATGTGACCCCCCGGCTAGAGGTGCTCGCCGAGCTGACCGACGTGAGCCCGGCGGACGAGGTCGTCCCCAGCCCCGCCGCCGCCGAGGCCGAGCTCGACGAGCTCGGCGCCGTGCCGACCCACACCGCGGTGCCGGCTACGACGGCCGTCACCACCACCACCGTGCGGATCCGGACCGGCAGCGGGCGGCTGGCGAACCGGTGCCAGGTCCGGACCGGCCATGCGGTCAGTCGCCGCAGCAGGTCAACCATGTCGTATCCGGGTTGGTTGGATGACGCCGTCCTCAATCACCAGTTTGTTGGGCGACGTAGTCGGCCATGCCGGTCAAGAAGCCATCCACGTCCTTGGCCTTGCCCGAGGCCAGCCCAGCGAAGTAGCCGGGGACATAGACCTGACGGGCGTCCCGGTCGAGGGCATCGAACACGCCATCGACGAGCTCGGCCACCGGCACCGCCTCGACGGCCGCAATGACCGGGTCGTTGTCGGGCAGCGAGAACAGTTCGGTGTCCACCAAGCCGGGGTAGACCACGAGCACCCGCACCCCGGTCTGCCACAGGTCGACGGCCATGGCCTCGCTGAAGGCGGTGAGGGCGGCCTTTGAGCCGTCGTAGGCGGCCTCCCCGGGAGAGCTCAAGGTGGCGGCCACCGAGGAGACGTTGACGATCTGCCCCCTACCGCGTTCGAGCATCTGAGGGAGAAGGGCCAGGGTCAGCCGGACCGGGCTCAGGTAGTTGATGTTCATGACCTCGGCCACAGTTTGTGGATCGAGCCGGCTCACGTGACGGCGCTTGGGGATGCCGGCGTTGTTGACCAGCACGTCGACCCGGCCGAGTTCAGCCACGGCGTCTGCGGCGAGACGATCGACTTCTTCGGGCCGGGAGAGGTCGACCACCCACTGTCGCGACTCCGGTGAGTGGGTGCGCAGCCGCTCGAGCACTGCACTCAGCCGATCCTGGCGTCGGGCACAGATGCCGACCACCGCTCCGCGCCGGGCGAACTCCTCGGCCAGGCCTGCGCCGATGCCCGACGACGCGCCGGTCACGAGCACCCGCTGACCCGTGAAGTCGATGGCCATGTGTCCTCCGATCGGTCGTGTCGCTCTGCTGACGCCCGGGCGATGATACGCACGGTGGCGGATGCGGGAGTTATTAGAACCAGTTCTATACTGGTCGGGCACGCCCCGCCGGCAAAGGGCGTGGCGCGGTCCGATCCGCATTCGGCGCGCTGGACCGATCGTTCTCTCCAAGGGGGACCACCATGGCCGAACCCGTCATCGTCGAGGCAGTGCGGACGCCGATCGGCAAGCGCAACGGCTGGATGTCCGGCTTCCATGCGGCCGAGCTCCTCGGCAGCGCCCAGGTCGAGCTGGTCAAGCGGGCCGGCATCGATCCGGGCGAGGTAGGCCAAATCGTGGGCGGGTGCGTCACCCAGGCCGGCGAGCAAGGCTCCAACATCACCCGTACGGCCTGGCTGAACCAGGGCCTGCCCTACGAGGTGGCAGCCACCACCGTCGACTGTCAATGCGGTTCGGCCCAGCAGGCCAATCACTTCGTGGCCAACCTCATCTCTGCCGGGGCCATCGATTCCGGGATCGGCTGCGGCGTCGAGGCCATGAGCCGGGTCGGCCTCGGTGCCAACGTCTTCAACGGACCCGGTCGCTCGCGACCCGACTCGTTCCCGTTGGACATGCCCGACCAGTTCGGCGCAGCCGAGCGCATCGCCGAGAAGTACGGGATCAGTCGTGACGACGTCGACTGGCTCGGCTTCGAGTCACAGCGCAAGGCGGCGCGGGCGGTGGCCGAAGGCCGCTTCGACCGCGAGATCGTGGCTCTCGAGGCGCCGGTCGTCGGCCCTGAGGGCCCGACGGGCGAGCGAATGCGGATCACGAAGGACCAGGGCCCACGGGAGACGACGCGAGAGGGCCTGGCCGGGCTCAAGCCGGTCCAGCCCGACGGCATCCACACCGCCGGTAACAGCTCGCAGATCTCGGACGGCGCCGCCGCCGTGCTGTGGCTCTCCAACGAGCGGGCACAGGAGACGGGTATGCGGCCCCGGGCCCGCATCGTGGCCCAGACGCTCGTGGGCTCCGATCCCTACTACCACCTCGACGGGCCCATCGCCGCCACCGCCGATGTGCTCAAGAAGGCGGGCATGACCATCGCCGACATCGACCTGTTCGAGGTCAACGAGGCCTTCGCCTCGGTCGTCGTCTCCTGGGGACGGGTCCACGAAGTCGACTGGGACAAGGTCAACGTGAACGGCGGCGCCATCGCCCTCGGACATCCGGTCGGATCGACCGGGGCCCGTCTCATCACCACCGCCCTCCACGAGCTCGAGCGGTCGGATTCGACTCTCGCTCTCATCTCCATGTGCTGCGGGGGGGCTCTGGCGACGGGGACCATCATCGAGCGGATCTGATCTCGGCTTCCCTGTCGGTGCCCAGATAAGGGGGCCGGCGGGTGATCACTAGGATGCGGCGGCGCTGAGCCGGTGCCCGTCATCCGAACCGGCCGACGTCGTCTGGGAGGAGCACTGTGATCAGCACCGAGCATCTGACCTTCGAACGTGACGGCGCCACGGCGATCGTGACCATGAACCGTCCCGAGGCGAAGAATTCCCTGTCCGGCCCGATGCTCGTGGGCATGGCCGACGCCTGGGTCGAGATCGACAGCAATGACGACATCCGCTGCGCCATCCTGACCGGAGCCGGGGGCACCTTCTGCGCCGGGATGGACCTCAAGTCGATGAGCGGGCCGGGGAACGAGGACGTAGCCAAGCGGATGGCCGAGGACCCAGAGCTTCATTGGAAGGCGCTGCTCCGTCATTACGCGCTGAAGAAGCCGCTCATCGCCGCCGTCGAGGGATGGGCGGTGGCCGGTGGAACCGAGATCCTGCAGGCCACCGACATCCGAGTGGCGGGTGAGGGCGCCAAGTTCGGGGTATTCGAAGCCCGCCGGGGCCTGTTCCCTCTGGGCGGCTCGACCGTGCGTCTCCGTCGTCAGATCCCCTTCACCATGGCCATGGACCTCCTTCTCACCGCCCGTGAGGTTTCGGCTGCCGAGGCCAAGGAGATCGGGCTCATCGGACGTGTCGTCCCCGACGGGAAGGCCCTCGAGACCGCCGTCGAGATCGCCTCGGTCATCTCGGCTAACGGCCCGCTCGCCGTCGAGGCCATCAAGGCATCCGTCCGGGCCACTGAGAGCGTCCCCGAGGAGGAGGCGCTCAAGATGGAGCTCGAGTTCGGCTGGCCGATCTTCGCCACCGAGGACGCCAAGGAAGGCCAGCGGGCCTTCGCCGAAAAACGACCTCCCGTCTACCGACGTCGGTGAGAGAGCTCGACCGGACCGGCTCTCCCGACTCGGACCCGAGGCGGCGGCTAGCCGCGGCTCTGCGACCGTTGATCACCATGGCCGTGAGCGCCGAGCTGTCCGACCAGGCCGTGCTCGAGGCGACGCGGGAGGTCGAGGCCACGACCCAGCGCCTGGCGGCAGTGGCCGGCCCCCGGCGGCCGCGGCGGCATCCCGATCTCGAGGGCGCAGCACAGGAGTTCTTCCCCACCAGCCCGATCATCGGCATGGCCAGCCCCCTCGCTCCGCCGGTCCGGGTCGAGATCGTCGACGGCGCCGAAGGCGGCACCCGCGAGCTTCGGGCCGAGGCTTGGTTCGACGACCAGTACGAAGGTCCACCGACCTGTGTGCACGGAGGCGTGATCGCCGAGACGTTCGACGAGCTCCTGGGAGCGGCCAACATCGTGGCCGGTCGGCCGGCCATGACGGGGACGCTGACCGTCCGTTACCGAAAGCCCACCCCTTTGCACTCCACCATCCGCATCGAGGCCCGGACCGTCGGACGTGAGGGCCGCAAGGTCACCGCCTGGGGCGGCATGTATCACGGTGATGTCCTCACCGCCGAGGCGGAGGGCATCTTCATCGAGCTCCCACCCGAGCGGTTCATCGCCGTGGCCATGGGCAACGTCGACGACACCGACCCGGCTCTGCGCGAGTTCGTCCGCACCGAGGCAGCGCGCCGCGACGCCGCCTCTGATGTGCACCTGGCCGGTCTCCCGGCGACAGATCGCCCGGAGGATCGATGACCGTGAGCCGTCGGCGACGGGGGCCACAGGGGCGCGGGAGAGGCGACGGGGCCACGGGACGGCTGCAGCTTCAGCGCTCGTGTGAGGGCCGTTTAGTCCAAGCCGAGCTCGGCGACGACTTGGGCTTCGTCGACGGATCCAGGTGGCAGGTGCTGTGTCGCCAGCTCGTTCGCCCACCGCTGAATGGCCGCGTTCGCCGGGGTGGGTACCCCCCACATCCGGCCGAGCAGGACGATCTCGCCGTTGAGGTAGTCGGTTTCGATGGCACCCGTCGACCGGGTGAGGCTCTGCCACGAAGAGCTGCCCTCGCGTCGTGCCCCGGCGATCGGCCGGAGCTGCAGGATGTCGGCGCGGCGTGCCGCATCCTCCTCCTGGCCGACGTAGGGGATGCCCGCTACTTCGAGGCAGGTCAGCGCTTCGGCATGGATGCGGCGAGCAATCTCACCGGTTCGTGTGCCAGGTCCGCAGACGGCCTCGATGGCATTGAACAGGTTGAGGATCAGCTTTCCCCACTTCCATCGGGGGATGTCGGGACGCGGCTCGGAATGATAAGTGGCAGAACGGAGGGCGTCGGCGATCGAGGTGGTGACCTCATCGGTGCCGGCCGGCCATCTCCCGATGTCCAGCAGACCGGTGACCGGTGCCGAGTTGGCCTGGACGACACCGGGGGCGAGATGGGTGGTGGGGGACATCACGCAGATGCCGTAGACGTTCTCGAACCGCCGGAGAGCCGTCCGCTCGTTTTCGACGCCGTTCTGGACACAGACGACCGGCAGGTCGAGTGGCGCCACTACGGCCAGCGCCGATACCGCAGGACCGGTGTCCTGGCTCTTCATAGTGAGGAGGATGACGTCGTCGTCCTGAAAGCGGATCTCGCCCGGAGCCGGGGCAACGGGGATGGGAAGCGTCACCGCACCTTCCGGTGTCTCGAGACGGAGCCCCGCCTTCTCGAGGGCGTCGTAATGGGCGCCCCGGGCCAGAAGGACGACGTCGTGGCCGGCCTCGAAGAGCCGGCCCCCGAGAACGCCGCCGATGGCACCAGCCCCGTAGACGACGAATCGCATCACCGGAGTCTCACAGGGCAGCGGCCCGCTCGGCTAGCGAGCAGGCCGGCGGTTCCACCTCAGATCTTCTGTCAGATCTTCTGTCGCCCCTCCCAGTAGGGGTCACGCAGCTTGCGTTTGTAGAGCTTGCCGTTCGGGTCGCGGGGCATGTCGTCAGTGAAGTCGATGGACTTCGGGATCTTGAACTTGGCCAGCCGGGTCGAGCAGAACTCGATGATGTCGGCGGCGAGCTCGGTCGTGGGCTCGACGCCGTCGACCGGCTCCACCACCGCCTTGACCTCCTCGCCCCAGTCCTCATTGGGCACCCCGAAGACAGCGACGTCGCCCACCGCCGGGTGCCCGAGGATGACGTTCTCGATCTCGGCTGGGTAGATGTTGGCTCCGCCGGAGATGATCATGTCGATCTTCCGATCGCGTAGGAAGAGGTAGCCATCCTCGTCGAGGAGCCCGACGTCGCCCACCGTGAAGAACTTCCCGATGCGGTTGCTCTTGGTCTTCTTCTCGTCCTTGTGGTACGAGAAGTCACCGGTCTGCATGGACATGTACACGGTGCCGATCACGTTCGGCTCCTCGATGCGCTCTCCGGCGTCGTCGAAGATGGCGATCTCCGAGATGGGCCAGGGCTTGCCGACGGTCCCCGGCTTCTTCAGCCACTCCTCGGCGGTGACCAGCGTTCCCCCGCCCTCAGAGGCGGCGTAGTACTCGTCGATGGAGTTCCCCCACCACCCGATCATCTTGTGCTTCACGTCGACCGGGCAGGGAGCCGCGGCGTGGATCATGTGGCGAAGCGAGGAGAGGTCGTGGCGGTTCCGCGCCTCCTCGGGCAGGGCGAGGAGCCGGTGGAACTGGGTGGGCACCATGTGCGAGGTGGTCACCCGGTGGCGGTCGATGAGCTGCAACATGTCCTCCGGCAACCACTTGTCCATGACCACGATGGTGTGACCGAGATGGATCGAGGCCCCGGCGAAGCGGATCACGGCGGTGTGGTAGAGCGGCGAGCCGACGATATGGACGTTGTCGTCCTGGGGTTGCACGCCGAACAAGAAGAGGAGACCGGAGAGCCCGAGGGCGGCATCCTCGGGGGAGAGGCCGCTGAGCGGGCGGTAGACACCTTTGGGGTTGCCGGTCGTCCCCGAGGTGTAGTTCATGACGTCGCCGACGGTCCGGTCGACTGGATCGTCAGTCGACTCGACGGCCCGCATGGCCTCGAACGAGGTGAACCCTGGGATGTTGCCGACGGCCAGGCGCCCGTCGGGGTTGAGGTCTGCTTCGGTGGTAGCCGCCTCGGCCGCGGCGGCGAATCGCTCGTGGGCCACGAAGGCCTTGGCGCCGGAGTCCTTCAGGATGTAGGCGATCTCCGGCCCCACAAGGTGATGGTTGATGGGGACGAGATACCAGCCGGCCTGCAGGGCGGCCAGGTACAGCTCGAACATCTCGACGCCGTTGGGAAGCAGAGTGGCGACCACATCACCGGTCTCCATGCCGAGCCGGCGCAAACCGTGCACCACCTGGTTCGTCCGGCCCAACAGCTCGGCGGCGGTGTACTCGCTGCCGTCTGGCCCGACCAGCGCTAGGTGGGACGGGTCCTCGTGGGCGAGCGCCCAGAATCCAAGATCACCCATGTGCTCTCCCCTTCGGTCCCCGGCGGCGGCCGTCGGCGTGCCGGTCGGTCAGTCTCGGGGTGTGTTCTGTTTTTTGTTCCTGTCCATTTCGTCAGGACTTCCTGACGATCGTCAGGTTTTCCTGACAAATTCGGCCTTTTCAAAAAAAAAAAGAGTCTGCCCCTGAGCGACCGGGGTGGTCGGCGCGGGGACAACGGCCCTGGTTGGCGCAGGTGCGGTCGGGACGCTAGAACAGGTTCTCGTAGTGGTCAACCCGTCGTCTTCGCCCGGCGGCGCCGGTTTCCCGTCGGACCTGCGGGCACCCTGTCGTGGCCGCACACGGTGGCGCCGGCCGCAGAACGACTCGTCCGGGGTCGCAGCCCGGGCTCGACCGACTCGACAGAAAGGCATGTGATGGGCTCGTTCCTTGACGGCAAGGTGGTGGCCGTCACCGGCGGAGGTGGTGGCATCGGGCGCGCCGTGGCCCTGGCCTCGGCGGCCGAAGGCGCCCGGGTGGTCGTGGCCGACATCGGGGTGTCCATGGCCGGTGAGGACCCGACCAGCGAGGTGGCCGATTCAGTCGTGGCCGAGATCACCGGCTCGGGTGGTGAGGCAGTGGCGGTGGCCGAGAGCGTCACCACGTTGGCCGGCGGTGAGGCCATTGTCGGCGCCGGCGTCGAGCGGTGGGGCCGCATCGACGGGGTTGTTGCCGTCGCCGGCATCCTGCGCGAACGAATGCTGTTCAACATGTCCGAGGACGAGTGGGACGCGGTGGTCGAGACCCACCTGAAGGGCCACTTCACGGTCTTCCGGGCCGCATCGGCTGTCATGCGCAAACAGGAGGGAGGCGGGTCGCTCGTCGCCTTTACTTCGGGGGCGTTCGCCGGCAGCGTCGCCCAGGCCAATTACTCGGCGGCCAAGGGTGGCATTGTCTCGTTGGTTCGCTCGGCGGCGGCCGGTCTCGACCGCTACGGCGTCACCGCCAATGCCATCGCTCCGGTTGCCCGCACCCGCATGTCCGCCAACGTGCCCATGGACCTGGCCGAGATGGGCGATCCCGAGGACGTGGCACCTCTTGTCGTCTACCTGCTGTCCGAACGGGCGCGCCACGTCACCGGCCAGGTGTACACGGCGGTGGGCTCCAAGATCGCGGTCTGGAACCAACCACGCGAAGTGCGGGCCGTCTTTGCAGATGGCCGGTGGACACCCGAGGCCATCGCCGACCGGCTGGACTCGACCGTTGGTCAGGAGCGGATGCCGCTGCTCGACCAACTCGAGGAGTACCGAAAGGCGGCCGAGGCGAAAGCGGCGGCCGAGGCCAACAGCTAAACGGCCTCGGGCAACAGCTCGACGGCCACAGTCGACCCATCTACTCACCGATCGGCTCGGTCCACGGTCACCGGAGCCCCGGAGTCGGGATATGAAGCGATCGTGGAGGCGTGCAGCGCTCGGCCGACCGAACTCTCCTGCGACAACGAAGAGGGCACGAACGTCGACGACAATGGCGACTACCAGCTTTCCCTCTCCGCCGGCACCTGGTGGGTGGCAGCGGTCGTGTTCTCCTTCGACTCCGGCCAGGAGGTCGTCGGAAGCCCCCCGCGACGTGGTGGTGACGGTCGGCGCCCGCTCGAAGGCGAATCTCTCCGTTGCCTCTTCGTCCTCTTGAGGGGTCACCTCAAGGTGAGGTCAGCTGACAATCAGCCGGTCATCGGTGCGGTCGGCCTCGACGAGAGCACGCAGAATTCGTTGCCCTCGGGATCGGCCATGACCACCCAGCTCTCTGACCCGCTTTGGCCGATGTCGGCCTGGTGTGCACCGAGCCGCCGCAGGCGCTCGACTTCGGCTGCCTGATCGTCTGGCCGCAAGTCGAGGTGGATGCGATTCTTGACCGTCTTCGCCTCGGGATCGGCGCCGAACAGAAGCGGGGTAGAGCCCCGGCCGCCGTCGTCCTCCTGCGACTCCACCCACACGTCGCCGTCCGAGTCGGTCCGCGCTCGCCATCCGAGGACCTCCGACCAGAAGGCGGCGAGCGCCGCAGGGTCGAGGGCGTCGATCGTGCACGTTTCGATGCGCAGTGTCACCGTGCCTCCTCTGTCTTGCGGCCATCGGTCGGCCATCGGTCGGCCATCGGTCGGCCATCGGTCGGCCATCCGGTCGGCCATCGCTCCGGCGACCCGACGGCAGCGGCGCCATGGGGCGTGCACCGACGTCGGAGCATTGTAGGGAGAGATACCCGGTGGCACACTGGTCCGACTGTCGCAGGAAGGATCCTGAGATCCACAGATCCAGAGAGGTGCACAAATGAACGCCCCCACCGGCAAAGTCGCCTTCGTCCAATCCAGTTGGCACGATCCGATCGTCGACCGCTGCCGTTCCTCGTTCGTCGACGAGTGGCAGGGGCTCGGCTTCCCCGAGAGCACCATCGATTTCTGGAAGGTCCCAGGGGCGTTCGAGCTCCCGCTGCACGTCAAGCGTCTGGCTCGGACTGGCCGCTACTCGGCCGCCGTGGCTGCTGGCTTCGTGGTCGACGGTGGCATATACCGCCACGAGTTCGTGGCCGAAGCGGTCATCGATGGGCTCATGCAGGTGCAACTCGAGGTGGACGTCCCAGTCATCTCTGCTGTGCTCACGCCCCATCACTTCCACGAGCACCACGCCCACGAGTCGTTCTTCGCTGCGCACTTCGAGGTGAAGGGCCAAGAGGCGGCCCGGGCGTGCGCGGCGACGATGCGGTCACTTGTCGATGTATCGAAGCTTGCTGCCGTCTGACCGCCACTGTCTGACCGCCACTGTCTGACCGCCACTGTCTGACCGCCACCGCCGCAGCTCGGCCCGTCACGGTCTGACCGCCGCCCGCGGCCGAGCACCCACGCCCCGTCGTCCGGCGCGGACCGGCGCCCCCGGAGGGCCTCAAAGCCACCCCTCGGGTGAACGCGCTCTCTACCATGGCCAGGGCAGACTGGTGCGCTGAGGCCTGGTCCGTCGGAACCGGAGGTCAGCCATGGTCGCATTGGCAATCGTCATCTGTGCCATCGTTCTCCTGTTGGCCGTGTTGGTGGCCGGGCTGCTGCGCAGCCACGCCGACATCCTGAAGGCGTTGCACGACCTCGGTGCCGGCGTGGGTGACCCCGTCGGGTCGTCACGTGGCTCGGATCGTCCCAGCGGGAGCGGAGCGCCGGGTCAACCCATCCTCATCGGGCCGCCCCTTCCCAGCGAGCGCAACGCGACCTCTGCCCCGACTATCGCCGGCGTGGCACCGAACGGCGACGCCCTGGCCGTGGCTCCGGCGACCGGCGGGACGCTGACCCTTCTCGCTTTCCTTTCATCGGGTTGCGGGACCTGTGGGGCCTTCTGGTCGTCGTTTCGCCGTCCCGACCAGTGGGGTTTCCCCGAGGACACCCGCCTGGTGATCGTGACCAAGGGCCCCGAGCTCGAAGTTCCCGGAGCAGTGGCCGAGCAGGCCGCTCCTGGCCTGGCCGTGGTCATGTCGACCGCGGCTTGGTCCGACTACGAGGTCCCCGGTTCCCCCTTCTTCGTCCTCGTCGACGGCTCGAATGGTCGGCGGGTCGGGGAGGGGGTGGCCAACCACCTGAGCCAGGTGGCGGAGCTCGTCCGGCGTGCCGTCCTCGACGGTGCCGGTGGTCGTCGGACCACCCAGAGCCGGGCCGTGGCCTCGGGTCTTGACGGCCCCGAGCGCGAGCGGGCCAACGATCAGGAGCTGCTGACCGCCGGGGTGCTCCCGGGCGACCAGAGCCTCTACCCCCGCTCGGTTGCCGACCTCTACGGGCCGCACGGGACGTCACTGCCTGGTCGATCCTCATCCGCCGGGCGACGCTGAGGTGGCCTCTATCGCCGCCCATGGCATCGAAGCCGGCCTACCCGACGGCTTCGAAGGCCGCATCTTCGTGCGTCCGGTTGTCGGCGACGAAGAGACATATCCGGTCGCCCACTTCGCCACATTTCCACTGCCCCCCGACGTTGGTGACTTCGGCTCGGGAGCTGTCACCCAGATGGGGGCGACGGACATCTTCGTTGCCCTGTTCGAGTACGGACCGGCGAGCCTGGGCACCCGGCTCTTTGCCCGTCAAGGCATGCCCCGTTCGCTCACGCCCGGCAATTTCAAGTCGACCGTCCTCCGACGGGGACTCAGCGGGCAGTCTGGCACGCAGTGGTTCTTCACTGAAGCGGAACGTCCGTTCACGCTCTACGTCGTGCTCGGCAGCCACAGCCTGCGCGGCTCGCTCGTTCCCAGGGTCAACCAGCTGCTGCGTTCGCTGACTGTGGTCCCGGTAGCCGCGTCGCCGACCGCCACCAGTTCCGCAACCGCGCCCACCGGCGGCCCGCCACTGAGTCCCCGGTGGAACTGATCGGCCTATATCTCGTAGCTGCCGCCCTGCTGGTGGCGGCGGGCGTGGCCAAGGCCATCCGCCCGGGCGATATGGCTCGTGCCTTGGCGTCGGCCTTCCACCTGGCACCCGACCGCCTGCGTCTCGGCGTGCGCGTCCTGGCCGTCGCCGAAGCCGTCCTCGGCGTGGTCGCCCTCATCTGGCCCGAGCCCGTGCCCGCTGCCCTGGTGGCCGCGTCCTATCTCGGGTTCACGGCGGTTCTTTTGATGGTGCGTGCCAGAGGCGGCGCACTTGCCAGCTGTGGGTGCTTTGGTCGGCCCGACACCCCAGTGACGATGGTCCACACAATCGCCGACCTGTGCCTGGGGGCGGCGGCAGTGGCCGTTGCCGCGGCCGGCCGTTCCGGGTCGGTGCTTTCGCTGTTGGCGGCACAACCGGGGCGCGGGGTGCCCCTGGTGGCGACCAGCCTCCTCGCCGCATGGTTGACCGTCCTGGTGATGGACCAACTCTCTCGTCTTGTCGCCGTGCGCCGCCTGGTTGGGATCTCCCATTCACGTGCTGGCTGACCCCATCGACAGCGCTTGGCGCCGATGAGCATCGTCGAGCGATCGTCGACCTTCCTCGCGGCGAGGATCTCCCGCCGCAACTTCATCAATCGAGCGGCGTTCGTCGGCAGCGCGGTGACGGTTGGGGCCGGCACTGACCTGGTCCTGAAGCCAGGGACGGCCTATGCCCAGATCTGCTCGTGCGGCAACGGCAACTGTGACTGTGGCTCGATGTGCTGTGCCGGTTACAGCGAGTTCTGTTGCTCGGTGAACGGCGGGTACAACTACTGCCCGACCGGCACGATCATGGGTGGATGGTGGAAGGCCGACAACTCCAGCTACTGCAACGGCCCCCGCTACTACATGGATTGCAATGCCACCTGTGCGTGCGACGACGGGTGCGGAGACGGGTTCGCCTTCTGCGATCCGAGCTGCGACGGTGTCAACTGCGGATGCGGTCCTAACGGATGCGACTCTTACCTCACCGGTTGCTTCCAGTTCCGCTACGGCCAGTGCAACCAGCAAGTCGCTTGCATGGGCCGGATTGTCTGCCGGGTGGTCGCCTGTGTGCCGCCGTGGACGGTCGATCCCACCTGCACCACCACCAACGCCGAGGACGACTCCACGGCCGAGCAGAACGAGCCGTGCTGGACGCCGGCGCCGCCGTCACCGCCACCCTCGGCTTGCCTCTCGCCCGTGACCCGGTGTCAGGTGGTGGCGATCGCCCCGGCGCCCGACGGGGACGGTTACGCCATGGCCACCGCCTTCGGCAAGGTGCTGACCTATGGGACCTTCGTCGACGACGGCGACGTGTCGAACCTCACCTTGGACGAGCCGGTGGTCGGCATGGCCGCCACCTCGACGGGCGGGGGCTATTGGCTGGTGGCCTCGGACGGCGGCATCTTCGCCTTCGGAGACGCCGGGTTCTACGGCTCGATGGGCGGGCATCCGCTCAACCAGCCGGTGGTCGGCATGGCCGCCACCTCGACGGGCGGGGGCTATTGGCTGGTGGCCTCGGACGGCGGCATCTTCGCCTTCGGAGACGCCGGGTTCTACGGCTCGATGGGTGGGCATCCGCTCAACCAGCCGGTGGTCGGCATGGCCGCCACCTCGACGGGCGGGGGCTATTGGCTGGTGGCCTCGGACGGCGGCATCTTCGCCTTCGGAGACGCCGGGTTCTACGGCTCGATGGGTGGGCATCCGCTCAACCAGCCGGTGGTCGGCATGGCCGCCACCTCGACGGGCGGGGGCTATTGGCTGGTGGCCTCGGACGGCGGCATCTTCGCCTTCGGAGACGCCGGGTTCTACGGCTCGATGGGTGGGCATCCGCTCAACCAGCCGATCGTTGGGATGGCCGCTCCGACGTCTTCGCCGGGCGCGGGCTACTGGCTGGTGGCAGCCGACGGCGGCGTCTTCTCCTTCTCCGTCCCGTTCTACGGATCGCCGGCATGAGGGGCGGCGCCATCACCGGCTTCGAGAAAGGTTGGTCACGAGTGCCATGAGCATCACGACTTCGGTGATCGTGATCGTCGCCTGCGGTGTGGTCGTTGCCACCGCCGCCGCCGTGCGGTCGACATGGTCGCCCTGTGGCCTGTCCATGCTCTCCACCATCACCCCGTTCACCGAGCGGGCCCGGGGCCACTCCTTCCGGGGCACCGCCGCCTGGTTCATGGCCGGCGCCTCGGTCGGTGGGGCGACGCTCGGCCTCCTCATGGCAGTTGGTGCGGCGGTGATCGCTCGGCTTCACCTTCCGGCCGACGGTCGTCTGTGGGCGGCCGGCGCGGCCGCGTTGGTGGCGGCGGGATCCGACGGCGCCGTCATCGGATGGCGGGTCCCCGTCCACCGCCGTCAGGTGAACGAGCGATGGCTCGACGGCTATCGGCCCTGGGTCTACGGCGCCGGGTTCGGCTGGCAGATTGGCGCCGGCCTGGTCACCTACATCACCACTGCCGGCGTCTACTTGTTGATCGTGCTTGGAGCCCTCACCGCCGCACCGATCGCCGGGCTACTCCTCGGGATCTGGTTCGGCCTCCTTCGTGGCACGGCCGTGCTCCTCACCCGCTGTGTCCAATCGGTGGGCGACCTCCTCGTCTTCCACCGCCGCTTTGAAGCGGCTCTGCCGCTGGCCGACAGGGTGGTCCGGGGAGCGGAGCTGGTGGTCGTCCTGGCCGCCGCGGTTGGACTGGCGACCCCCACGTCTCTTCTCGTGCTCGTCGGGCTGGGCGCTGCCGTGGCCGGCGTTTCCTTGGTTCGCCTTCACCGGCGTCGGATGCAGCTCCAGTCCCGACGGCTACCCGCCACCGAGCCCGGCCTCGTCCTGCCGTCGCCAGGGAAGGCGCCCGACCCCGTCTGATCCTTGTCCCGAGCGCTGGGCCTCGGGTCGAGCTCGCACCCGTCGGGGCGGCAGGGCTGGCGTGTCCCCTCAGCTGGGGTCGATGTCGGCGAGGGCGCGGCGGGAGCCCGCCGGAGCAGGGGCGGCCACGTCGGCGCCGTCGAGGCCGCCCGGTTCGTCGGGGCCATCCGTCCGGTCGACCTCCCGGCTCTCGTCGGCGTCGCTCCCCGTCTCGTTCTTGTGCTCGCCGTCCGACATGCCGCCTGTCCCATCGTTCGTCCCGTCGGCCCCGCCCTCGGGCTCCCCGTGGCGCCACCTCTGCAGCGGTCCGAACCGGGTGGCAAGGAGGATGATGCCGGCCACGGCCAGGATCCCGCCCGCCCACTGGACGAGGAGCGACCCGAGATGTCCGTCCTCCCCGAGCCACAGGTGCTCGTCGAAGTAACGCTCGATCCCCCAGAGGACCATCCCCACGCCGAGGACGATGCCGGCCGGCGGAAGAGGGGCCGTCGTCCCGCGGCCGGTCTCCAATGGGCTCCCGAGGTCCGGGGATGCGGCTTCGTCACGGTGGCTGTCGGCCGCCGGCTGGTCGGCGGAAGCGCTCATGTCGTTGGCCACCGATTCGACAGTGCCCGTGGCGACCGACGGCGCTCCGGCTATGGACGCCGGCGAGGCGGTGACCATAGAGGTCTCCGGGATCCTCGGGGCCTGGCTGCGGAGCCAACGCTCCACCAGCAGGAGCAGGGCGAAGATGGTGAGGTCCTCCATGGACTGGAAGATGGGGACGGGCAGCCGCTTGCCGGCCTGGCCGGCGTAGTACATCCCGAACCACTGACTCGTCGGATGGCCGCCACCGGCGATCATCAGCTGAGGGCCGAGCAGGCGGCCGATGCCCCAGCAGGCCATGAGCACGGGGGCCATGAGGTCGGCGAAGCGCAGGCTGGGCAGCACCGGGCACCGGCGTCGCTGGCTGACGATGGCGACGGGCACGGCGAAGAGCAGGCCGCCGAACGATGAGAGGCCACCCTGCCAGATGGCGATGATCTGCCCGGGGTGGCCCGAGTAATAGGACAGGTTGGAGAGGACGTGGAGGGCGCGGGCGCCGACGATGGCGGCGACGATCACCCAAAGGAACATGCCGGTGACCCACTGCCAGGGGTAGCCGGAGTTACGAAGACGGCGCTCCGTGTAGCGGAGCCCGAACCAGAAGGTGAGGGCGAGACCGATCCCGTAGGTGTGGATCTCGATGAACCAAATGTGGAACGCGACGGGGATGGGTCTCATGGCAGGTGCGTCCGACGGCCGGTCAGCAGGGAGAGCGACCGAGGCCCCATCAGTATGCCCCAGGTCCCCGATATGGTGAGGTTCGCCCGCCCCAGATCGTGCTCGGAGGCGGCCCTGACCGACGTCGGGCCCGATCTTGCCCGGGTGAGGAGGCTCCATGGCAGCGGTCGACGGCAAGGTGGCGCTTGTGACCGGCGGTGCGTCGGGCATTGGCCTGGCCACAGCCCGGATGCTGTCTGGACTAGGCGCGACCCTTGCCGTGGTGGATCGCAACGGCGCCGCCGCAGAGCGGGTGGCGACGGAACTCGAAGGCCTGGCCATCGAGGCCGACGTCAGCCTGCCCGAGGAGTGGCCCAGCATCGTCGAGGCAGTGACCGGCCGTTTCGGGGGCATCGACCTCGCCCACCTCAACGCCGGGATCACGACCGGCGAGGGGGACATCACCCAGGTCACCGACGAGACCTACCGGCGCGAGGTCGGCGTCAACGTTGACGGCGTCTTCTTCGGGATGCGAGCCGTCGTGCCGTCCATGGCCGAGCGGGGGGGCGGCGCCATCGTGGCCACCGCGTCACTGGCCGGCCTCATCGGCTTCTCGCCCGACCCCGTCTACTGCATGACGAAGCACGCCGTGGTCGGCCTGGTCCGCTCCCTCGGTCCGCAGCTCGCTGCTTCGGGCATCACGGTCAACGCGGTGTGCCCCGGTCTGGTGGATACGCCGCTCATCGCCGACGCCCGCGTCTTCCTGGAGCAGAGCGGGTTCCCGCTCATCGAAGCCTCGGCGGTGGCCACCGCCGTCGTCGATCGGCTCACCGGAACGGAGACAGGCGACTGCATGGTCGTCCAAGCCGGGCGCCCGGCCGTTGCCTTCCGATTCCCGCGGCCACCCGGACCAGGGGGCGACGCGGCTGGGCGTCTACCGCCGTCCGAACTGGCCGCGCACGATCAGAGCTGAATCAGAGCTGAGGTGTCGAACGGAGGCGTCAGCACGCCGCCGCGGTGATCGAGCCGGGGAAGGTCGCCGAGGTGGCGGAGTGGGCGCCGGTGGGGCTGGTGTGAGGGATGCCGAGACCGGCGGTCAGCCGACGACCCGACCGACGCCGACGAAGCCGTCGCCCGTGCGGATGGCCGTGATCCAGACGCTCGCCCCGGTGTAGGGAGCCTCGATCATCGAGCCGCCCCCGACGTACATGGCCACGTGTTCGCTGCCACCTGGGCCGTAGAAGAGCAGGTCACCGGGCTCGATGTCGGCCAGCGGGATGTGGGTGGTGTCCTCGTACTGGGCGCCCGAGTAGTGGGGGAGGCTGATGCCGACCTGGGCGTACGCCCACATCACGAGGCCCGAGCAGTCGAATCCGGTACTGGGCGAGTCGCCACCCCAGACGTAGGGGACGCCGATCTCGCGCTCGGCGGCCTCGACGGCCCCGGCCGCCCCGGCGGCGAGTGGCGGAAGTGGTGCCGTCGAGGTGGCTCCGCTGTCGTCGCTGCTCGTCGACGATTGAGACGATTGAGCGACCGACTGGGCAGCGGCTTGGGCCTGAGCTGCGGCCTGGGCGGCGGCGATCTTGGCCTGGGCGGCCGCCGCTTCGGCCGCCGCCTCCTGTGCCTGTTGTTGTTGGATGAGGTTCTGGATGTTGGCGTTGACGCCGTTCAACGTCTGCTGGTCTTGGCTGGCGAGCTGCGATGCCTGCTGCTGCTCGTTCACCAGGCTGTCGCGGGTGCTGGTGGCCTGCGCGCTCTGCTTCTGCAACGCGGCCTGAGTTGCCTGCAGCTGGCTCTGGGCGGAGTGCAGCCGGTCGATGGTCGTGGTCACGTTGCCGGTGGCAATGGACGTGTACTCGGAGCGGATGCCGTTGGTATTGAGGTTCGACGAGAAGAGGTCGGCGACCTGACTCCCGCTGCCGCTGTCCGTGTAGTCGGTGACGGCCTCGGTGCGGAGCTCGTTCCTGTCCTTACCCACCGCCGCCTCGTCCTTGGCCACGGCGGCCTGGTCGGTGCCGATCTGGGCCTGCAACTGAGAGAGTTGGTAGTCGGCCGAGTTGACCTGGCCCGTGAGGGACTGGATCTGGGCCTGGGTGGCCTGGAGCTTGGCCGTGATCGCCTGGGCCTCCGCCTGGTCACTCGAGATCTGGTCGGCTGACGCGGGACGAGCCGCGCCGAGCACGGCCGAGGTGACGACTGCGGCGGGGATGAGGATGAGGATGGCAACGATGTGCCGTCGGCGGGATGGCGGAGAGGGGTGGCGATGCCGTGACACAAACGTCGAGGAATGCTCGGCGTGAGGCATAACGGACTCCCTTTTTAGTCGACCGCGTGCCGCGACCACAAGAACCGGCCCGGTCGCTGTGCGTGCGACCAGGCACGATGTGGTCGGACAATCGCTGACTAATCCTCCTCTCGGTGCCGTGCGGCGCCGCCCCACCGGTCGACCATCTGACACCGTGTCAGTAGGGCGATGGCGCGTTTCTGCCTCAATGAGTCCAAAGAGCCGGGGGTAGGGTCGAGCGCATGGGTGAGATCATCGAGTTCCCCAGCAACGGCGGCCGCGCCTCGGGGTACCTGGCCGTACCGTCGGCCGGCGCGCCGTCTGGTCCCGGCATCATCGTCCTCCAGGAGTGGTGGGGGTTGGTCGAGCAGATCAAGCGGACCTGTGACCGGTTCGCCGAGGCGGGGTTCCTCGCGTTGGCGCCCGACCTCTATCACGGCACGACCGTGCCGCTCACCGAACCGGACGAAGCCGGCAAGCAGATGATGGCCCTCCGTATGGAGGACGCGGCCAAGGATCTGAGCGGCGCGGTGGACGAGGTCCGTCGGCGCACGGGCCGTGACAATGTGGGAGTGATCGGGTTCTGCATGGGCGGCGGGCTCGCCCTCGTGCTCGCCACCCAACGACCCGACGCCGTCAAGGCGGTCGTCCCGGCCTACGGGTTGATCCCGTGGCCGGATGCCCAGCCCGACTTCTCGAAGATGCAAGCTGCAGTCCAGGGACACGCGGCCGGCCAGGACGACTACTTCACGCCCGACGCCGCGCGCCAGCTCGAGTCGCAGCTCAACGGAATGGGCAAGCGCGTCGAGTTCCACCACTATCCCGACGCGGGGCACGCCTTCTTCAACGAGGACCGCCCCGAGGCGTACCACCTAGAGTCCGCCGATCAGTTGTGGGAGCGGGTCACCTCCTTCTTCCGCGACCACTTGGGCTGACCGCATGGCGCGGCCGGGGCTGGTCGAGCGCTACCTGAGTCTCGGCCTTCGTCTCGGCCGCCACGTCGACGGGTTGGTCGACGCCTACTACGGCCCGCCGCGGCTGTCCGATCAGGTCGCCGACGAGGCGCCGCTGGCGCCGGGCCGGCTGGTGGCCGAGGCCCAGGAGCTGTTGGCCGAGATCGAAGCCGGCGCACCATTGGGCCAGCCGGACGGTGCCGCAGACGAGGGCGGGGCCGATCCGGCCCGCCGGCACTGGTTGGCGGCCCAGACCCTCGGCCTCCTCACCACAGCCCGCAAGCTCGCCGGCGACCACATCGGCTACGCCGAGGAGGTCGAGTCCTGCTACGGGATCCGTCCCTCCCGGGTCGACGAGCAAATCTTCGCCGAGGCCCATGCCCGCCTCGAGCGGGTAGTCCCCGGCGACGGGCCACTGGCCGAACGGCTGGTGGCCTGGCGGGAGGCGCACGCCATACCCACCGACCTACTGCCCTCGGCGATCGGGTCGCTCGTCGAGGACCTCCGTCACCGCACCCGCACCCTGTTCGGACTGCCCGACGGCGAGCACGTGGACTTCGACCTCGTCCGGAACCAGCCGTGGTCGGGTTTCAACTATTACCTCGGCGAGCTGCACAGCCGGGTCGCCGTCAACGTCGACCTTCCTGTTCTCTCGACCGGTCTCGCCCACCTCGTTGCCCACGAGTCCTATCCCGGACATCACACCGAGCACACCCGCAAAGAGGTCGGCCTCGTGCGACGACGGCACTGGTGGGAGGAGTCGATCTTTCTCGTCGGCACACCCCAGTGCCTGCTGGCCGAGGGCCTGGCCGATCTCGGGCTCGAGGTGGTGATGGGCCGTCGGCCCGAGTCGACAGTGGCTGAGCACCTCCACCCACTTGGCATTCGTTACGACACCGAGGTAGTGGCTGCCGTGGCCGAAGCCGGCGAGGCCCTCGGAGCCGTCCGGCAGAACGCCGCCTTCCGGCTTCACGAAGACGGTGCCGATCCCGAGGTTGTCACCGACGAGGTGGCCAGGTGGGGCCTCCAGTCGCACGACCGGGCGGCGAAGACGGTGGAGTTCCTGACCCATCCCACGTGGCGCGCCTATCTCACCTGTTACGTGGAAGGCCTGCCCCTGTGCCGGGCTTATGTGAACGGCGACCCCGCCCGCTTCGAGCGACTCCTGACCGAGCAGTTGACTCCGGCCCAGCTTCAGGAACAGGTCGGCTCGCCAGAGGGCACCGGGCGCGCCCCGACGGCCCCGGGGTCGGGCGTGCCTGCCTGAACGGAGGCGGCGGACCCAGCCGGACCCGACTGGGCAGAACGACGCAGAACAACGCAGAACAACTAGGCAGCGAGTCGGTCGGCGACGAGGAGCATGTGGCGACCGCACGGCTGGAGGTCGATCCGTGTGAGCAGCAGGCCCGTGGAGATGCGCTCGACCACTCCCCACTCCCAGATGGCCACCGGGTCGAGCTCGCCGTCGCAGTATGCGGCGAGCGACCGCGCCCGGTCGAAGGGCTCGCCGTCCAGTAGCTCGAGCGGGTCCTCGCGCATGATCACGCCCATGTCGTACTCGGGTTCGGCCAACAGCCCGTCCGGGTCGACCAGCTTGAACCCGTCCGGAGCGACCAAGGTGTTCCACTGTTGGACGTCGCCATGGACGAGGACGGCTCGCTCCTCGTCGTAGGCATTCATCCGTCGCTCGGCGCAGGCGACGGCGTGATCGATGGTGCGCTCGAAGCACGGGTGCCTGAGTTCCTCCCAGGACGCGGTGATCATCTCGACCAGTCGGGCTGCTTTTTGCATGCCGCTCGGCAGCCCGCACCCGGCCGCGGGCCGCCAGACACGCCGAGCCACCGAGGCCATGATCCGGTGTCGTTCCTCGATCGGCCGATGGAGCTCGGCGAGGGACGGGCCGAGTTGCTCGAGCAACAGCGCCCCCCGGTTCAGGTCTTCCCGCAACAGCCGCACGCAGCCGTCGCCTCCGGCCAGGCGCAAGGCAGTCGCCTCGTTCCTGGCCGCATGGCCGGAGGTGGGCGTGACCAGCTTGAGGCAGGCAAACGTTCCATCCTCCAATCGAGCGGCAGCCACGAAGGCCTCGGTGGCGTCCTGATACGGCCTCCCGACGGCGAGAGACCATTCCTCCTCGATGGCGGCCACGAGGTCGGGAAGCGTGGCCAACCAATCACTGGCTCCGCAGGCCAGCGCCTTGTTGCGCACCACCTCGGGCACCAGGACCATCAGGGAAGTGTTCCACTGCGGTCTGGCTAAGCGTGCCTACGCTCACCCGCGGCGAGGTGGCTGGGTGGCGTGCTGTCTTTTTTGGGATCAGCCGCGTCCAGGCCTACCATCCGTGCCATGTCCGAACGCTCTCGTAACCTGCCCCGCCGCTCGTGCATGTCCTCGCCGGGGTCGAACGAGCGCTTCCTGGCCAAGGCGCCGACCGTCCCGGCCGACATGAGCTTCCTCGACCTCGAGGACTCGGTGGCACCGCTCGAGAAGGAAGCGGCCCGGGCCAAGGTGGCCGACGCCATCAAGAACCTGTCGTGGGACGACCGCGTCCTCTGTGTGCGGGTCAACGCCTGGGACACCGAATGGACCTACGCCGACGTGATTGAGGTGGTGTCCAACGCCGGCGAACGCCTGGACGAGGTCATGCTTCCGAAGGTGCAGTCCGCCGCCGAGGTGGTCGCCCTCGACCTGCTGCTCACCCAGGTCGAGAAGAAGTGCGGGCTCCCCGTCGGTCACGTCGGCATCGAAGCCCAGATCGAGACCACCCGCGGGCTCATCAACGTCGAGGAGATCTGCGCCGCCTCGCCCCGCCTCGAGACCATCATCTTCGGCCCGGCCGACTTCGCCGCGTCCATGGAGATGCCGGTCCTCACCGGAGGCGTTTCCATCCCCGACTACCCAGGCGACCACTTCAATTATGTGTTCTCGAAGATCCTCATGGCCGGCCGGGCCAACGGGCTGCAGGTGATCGACGGTCCCTTCCTCAAGGTGCGCGACCTCGACGCCCTGCGCGAGTTCTCGCAGCGCACTCGCATCCTCGGCTACGACGGGAAATGGGCGCTCACTCCTGATCAAGTCACTGTGCTCAACGAGGTGTACTCGCCCACCCAGGAGCAATTCGATCGGGCCTGGGACATCCTCGACGCCTATCGAAAGGCCACCGAGGAGGAGCGGTCGGGTGCGGTGATGTTCGGCGACGAGATGATCGACGAGGCGTCCCGCAAGATGGCCACCAAGTTCGTGATGCGCGGAGAGCGGGCCGGGCTCCGGCGCTCGGACGGCTGAGCGGCTGCGCGGCTGCGCGGCTGCACAGGGTGCACAGGGTGCGCAGGGTGCGCAGGCTGCGCAGGCTGCGCAGGGCGCGTGGCCCCGCGTCCTGGCTGCCAGTTCAGAACGTGAACTCGTGGTGCCACTCGTCGAGAACGGTGTAGTCCCCGTGGACGTCGACCGCGCCCAGCGTCGGACGGTGGTAGAGGGTGAGCTCGAGGTCGGACGTCGTCCCGCTCACCACCAGGTCGCACCCCTCGACCGGGGAGGCGTCCTGGGTGCTCCGGTCCACGTCGATGCGCTCCGCGCCGATGGTCACCACCCATTCGAGCCCGAGGTCGGTCGACCGCAGGGCCATGGCCCGACCGGTGCCAGTTCCGGTGCGGGGTCGGGCGGTGACCAGCACGTCGAGGATCTCGTCGATCCCGTCGGCCGCCAGCTCGGGCCCGACGGGCATGGTGATCCCGTGCGCGGCCTGGGCGTCGAACCGGTGGATGGCGATCTCGTGGGCGCTCCGGCGCATCACGAAGGCGGCGGTGTGGTCGGCGTCGAACCAAGTCCACACGTTCGTTTGGGGCGGCGTGGCCTGGAATTCCCCGACCAGGTCGACACAGCGGTCGGCCAACCACTCGCCGAGCTTGTCGCCGTCCGGCGGGTCGGGGAAGGGCGTCTTCGGCCGGCCGGTGGCCTCACAGAGGACGTGGCTCCAGAAACCGCAGAAGCCGCCCACGTGAATGGCCAGATCGCTCACCTCCCAGGGCTCGCAGGTGGGGACGGGCACGTCCATGGCGCCCTCCCCGACCGCGAAGATCAGGGCTGCACTCTCCGTTCGAACGGCGTCGATGAAGGCAGAGGGTTCCATGGCGTTCAGTTGATCCTCCGAGTTGGTCAACCGGCTCCGCCGGCTGCTCCCGAGCCGCGGTGCCGAGCGACGAGGGCGCGGGCGATGACCTTGAGGGCCAGCGTCTCGTCCGCACCCTCGAAGATGGACAGCACCCGGGCGTCGACGAAGTAGCGGCTGACCGGGAACTCCTCGGCGTAGCCCATCCCGCCGTGGATCTGCATCGCCTCGCGGGCCACCCATTCGGCGGCCCGGCACACATATGCCTTGATCATCGACGCCTCGAGCGTCCCTTCACCCTTGGACATGAGGCGCGCCACCTCATAGGCGAACTGGCGGGTGGCCTGGATGAGCACCGCCATGCGGGCCAGCTTGGCTTGGGTGAGCTGGTACTCGGCGATGGGAGCGCCGAACACCACGCGGTTGCGGGCGTAGTCGCGGGCCGCCTCGAAGGCAGCCTGCATGACGCCGAGGGCCCGGGCCGCCGTTTGCAGGCGTCCGTTCTCGAAGCCCTGCATCTGGAGGTAGAAGCCGCGGCCCAGGCCGTCCTCGCCGCCCACCAGGCCGGAGTCGGGGACGAACCAGTCCTCGAAGGCAATCTCGTAGGAGTGCATGCCCCGGTAGCCCAGCGTGTCGATGGGCCGCCCCTCCATCCGGCCGCTGCCCGGCCGCCCCGCGTCTTGGACGTGGATGAAGCCCTTCCCCTCGCCGCGGGGCTTCTCGACCAAGAAGAGCGACAACCCGCGGTGGGCCTTGCTGCGGTCGGGATCGGTGCGGGCCAGCAGCATGAGGACGTCGGCCCGAGCGGCGAACGTGCACCACGTCTTGGTGCCGTTGATCAGCCACCCGCCCTCGGTCCGGGAGGCGGCGGTCACCACGTTGGCCACGTCGGAACCGAAATCGGGCTCGGTCACGGCCACCGCGGCCATGGCCTCGCCCGAGGCCAGGCGCGGCAGCCACTCACGCTTCTGCCCCTCGGTCCCGCCGAAGACGAGCGCCCGGGTGAGGATCTCCGGCCGGGTGATGAGCGACCCTCCGGCACCGAGCGACCCCCAGGCCAGCTCCTCGGTGGCCACCACCATCCCCAGGTAGTCGGACTCACCACCGGTGGCGAACCCCCCGTACTCCTCGGGAACCGACATGCCGAACCCGCCCATCTCGGCCAAGCCGCCGATGATCTCCTCGGGGATATCGGTGTTGGCCCGGTGGATGTGCTCGGCTCGTGGCCGGATCTGCTCCTGGGCGAACCGGTGGAACGTCTCGCGGACGAGCTCGAAGTCGGGGTCGAGATGGCGGGGCCCGGGATCGTCGGCCAACGGCGCCACGAAGGCAGGCGCTCGGTAGTCGGCCAGGACGGCCTCGAGTGGAGTGGACCAGCCAGGGTCGACGCCCCACGACCGGCTGCGCCCGACCGTCCGGCCGGCCAGATCGGCGACCGCGTCGGCCACGAAGGCGCAGGCCAGTCGGGCCTCGGCCGGACCGTGCGAACCGTAGGCGAGGGCGGACTCCGCCGTGCGGACGGCGGCGGCGGCGTGGGCCACGTCGTAGGCCAGGACCTGCTCGGCGTCCGGCCCGGCCCCGCTGGCCAGGGCGGCGATGCCCGACTCGACGACCGTTCGGGCCACCGACAGTGCGTCGGCCGCCCGGCTCAGATCGGGCGTCGCCGGTGCCGTCGTGTGGGTGTCGGCGGCTCGGTCGTCGGCCGATGGGGTCACCGGTGAAGCGTACCGGCCGCTCGCGGGCCCGCCCCCGACGACGAACAGCGCCTTTCGGGAGGCTTTACCCGCCCGGCGCTTGCGCGACCACGGTCACGAGGGGCGGCAGCACGACGGGCTCGTCGCCCGGGTCGACGTCGGTGAGCAAGGCCAGGTAGTCGGCCACCGGACCGGGCCCGGCCCCGGCTGGCGCCTCGGCCCACGCGTCGGCCGTGCGCAGTCCGGCGTCGCGGGCCAGTGCCGGGAGGAGAGCGCCCACGTCGGGATGGCGGGCGTCGGGCATCGAGAATGGCCTTCCGGCGATACGGCCGGCGGAGGTGATGGGCTCCTGGGCGACCACCCAGCCTCCCGGGCGGACGGCTGCGGCCATGCGGCTGAGGACGGCAGACGGGTCGAACACGTGCAACAGCAGGAAGCGACAGAAGGCGAGGTCGACCGGCTCGGGCAGACGCAGGTCCTCACCGGCCTGGGTGACGGCCAGCACCTGGCTGTGCGCCGCTGCCGCCTTGGCCACCTCGTCACGGGCCAGCGGGTCGCTGTCAACGGCGTAGACCCGTCCCTCCCGCCCGACGATCTCGGCCAAGGCCACCGACACGTCGCCGCCGCCGGCCCCCACGTCGGCACAGACCCAGCCCGGGCCGATGCCCAGGCGGTCGAGGGCAGTGGCCAGGGGTCGGCGGTAGACGTCGTCGCGTAGGCCGCGCAGCTCCACGCGTCCCGAGGCTAAAGCAGCGGCCGGTCGACGTGCTCGGTTGGCGGCAGGCCACCGGCCGCCGCCCGGGCGGCGATGCGGCCCGGCGCGCTCGGTGCAGGGAACAACCGGTACAGTCCCTCAGCGTGAGGGTGACCATGATGCTGTGTGACGCCGCCCAGGTTGCCGACGGCAAGCTCTACGTCCTCGGGGGCGGTTGGAGCATGACCGGTCCGGACCCGGCGCCCTCGGCCATCGCCCTCAAGATCGACGTCGGCTGGCACGAGGCGGACACCACCCACCATTGGGAGCTCTTCCTCGAGGACGCCGACGGCCAGCCGGTGTTCGTCGACACGCCCGACGGGCAGCATGCCGTCGAGGTCCGCGGCGAGTTCACCGTGGGACGGCCGACAGGCATCCCCGAGGGCTCCCCCATCGACGTGCCCCTGGCTTTCAACCTCGGGCCCCTGCCCCTCACGCCGGGCACTCGCTACTCCTGGCGAATGTCCATCGACGGCGAGTCCGACGCCGACTGGGTGCTGGGCTTCACCACCCGGCCGCAGCTCGTCCACGACTGACGACGGCGAAGTGGCCCGGTGACCACGTACGAACGACCCTTCGGCCGCTGCCTCGAGGACTTCGAGCCGGGCGACGTCTACCGCCATTGGCCCGGGAAGACGATCACCGAGGCCGACGACCACCTCTTCTGCCTGCTCACCATGAACCACCATCCGCTGCACCTCGACGCCTGGTACGCGGAGAACGACACGGTGCAGAAGAGGAACGTGGTCGTCGGCAACCTCGTCTACTCGTTGGCCCTCGGGATGAGCGTCCCTGACGTGAGTGGGGCGGCCATCGCCAACCTCGAGGTCGAGTCCCTCGTGCACCGGGCGCCGACCTTCCACGGCGACACCATCTACGCCGAGACTCGCGTCGTGGAGGTGGTCGAATCCCGGTCCCGGCCGGACCGCGGCGTGGTCACGGTGGAGACCAAGGCCTTCAACCAACGCGGGGAAGAGGTCTGCTTCTTCCGTCGCAAGGTGATGGTCTGGAAGCGGGACAGCCTCCCACCCCGCCGACGCCCCTACGGGGAAGAGAGCGTTTGGGACTGACTCGCCGGTGGCGCGGGCAGGTGAGATGACGGCACGGGGCACGGACAGCGGCCACCGGCTGTCCGACCGCTCCGCCGCTCAGGTCGCGGCGCTCGGACAGGCCATCAGCACCTGGGGGGGCGAAGCGCCGGCCGGCTCGAGACGTCCGGACCTGCCGTGGCGGTCCATCCGGGACCCGTGGCCGGTGCTGGTGAGCGAGATCATGGCCCAGCAGACACAGGTCGCCCGGGTGATCCCCATCTACCGGCGCTTCCTCGAGCGGTTCCCGACCCCTGCCGCTTGCGCGGGGGCGCCGCTCGGCGAGGTGGTGCGAGCGTGGCGCGGTCTCGGGTACAACCGGCGGGCTCGGCAGGTGCATCAGGCGGCGACGGCCATCGTGGCCGAGCACGGCGGCCACGTGCCCGAAGGGTTGGCGGCGTTGGAGTCCCTGCCCGGCGTCGGCCCCTACACGGCCCGGGCGGTGCTGGCCTTCGCTTTCGGGCACGACGTGGGCGTGCTCGACACCAACGCCGGACGGGTCGTGGCCCGAGCCGCAGCCGGCCGGTCGCTCACCCGCGGCGAAGCCCAACGATTGGTGGACGCCATGGTGCCGCCCGGGCAGGGATGGCAGTTCAACCAGGCGCTGCTCGATCTCGGGGCCACCCGGTGCGTGGCCGGTGTTCCTCAGTGCGCCGGCTGTCCCGTGCAACGCCGGTGCCGGTGGGCCCGTCGGGGGAGGACCGAACCCGACCCGGCACCGGGATCGGCCGTCGTGAGCAGGCGGCAGGCGGCGTTCGTCGGGTCGGACCGCCAAGGGCGGGGCCGGCTGGTCGAGGCCTTGCGACATCGGTCGGTCCGTCCCGACGAGGTGGCGGAGGTCATGGGCTGGCCCGACCACCCCGAACGGGCGAGCGGAGTGGTGGGACGGCTCGTGGCCGACGGGCTGGTCGTCCGCGACGCGACCGGTGTGCTGTCCCTGCCCTGAGCCAGCCCGGACCCCGGCCCCGGGCAGGCCGCTCGCTCAGTGTGAATGCACATAGGCCTTGGCCTGCTGGCGGAGGTCGTCGACGAGGTTGCCGAGGGCCAGGTTCACGTCGTCGAGGTGCAACCCCCAGGTCGGGCCCAGGATCTGGCTCACCACGGGCCGGGTGTCGCCGGGCCGCCGGTGCGCGTCGATTTGCAACCACGTGGCATGGCCGTCGGTCTCGCAGCTGGCGGAGTACAGCCTCGGGTAAGTGACCCACGGTGTGGTGACCTTCGTCCCCGACGGCGGGGGCGAGAGAGACGCGTCGGCGTCGAGGGAGAGAGCGGTGGGGAAGAAGGGCAGGAGCGGCCTTGCCCCCGGCGGACGTGCAGCGCTCGACGATGACGACGCCGGGGCGCCGGTGGCCGAGACAGTGGTGTCCGCCGCCGCGTCGGCGTGGGAGGCAGCCGGGTTCACGCAGACGACCTGCAGGCCGGAGGAAGGGTCGCTCCGGCCGAAGATGGTGTTCGACGGCGGCGGCTGATCGAACGTGGAGTAGGCGATCACACATCCCGGCGCGTCGACGTTGGTGCAGGCCGGGACGTGCCGGAAGGACCCACCGACGGTCCGGTCGACGGGCACGGTCACGTTTCCGCCGAGGATGATGGCCGACACCAGCCGGGCCCGGACGCCGGGGTCGTCGTCGACCTGGTTCTGCAGCAACTTGATGAGGATGCCGGCGCCTTGCGAGTGACCGATCACGGCGAACCCGCGCCCGTCGTTGTCGTCGGCGAGATACGTCTTCCAGGCGTTGAGCACGTCCGAGTAGGCCAGGGCCTCATCGGCCGCGGTGACGTGGGCGGTGCCGGCGATCACGGCCAGCGTGATCTGCCGGTAGAGCGGTGCGTAGACGTTGCAAACCTGCGAGAAGCGGGCGGCTTGGGCCACGGCCACGGCCGTCTCCTGCGGGTCGAGATCGAGGTTGGCGTTGGGCGTGGGCTGGGTGCTCACCGTCGGGTAGACGTAGAAGCAGTCGATCTTGGGCCGGGCTGCTGGCGAGGCGGAGACCGTCCTCGTCCGGCCCGAGCCGGTCACCACCGTGGAGTCGAGGTCGCTCTCACAAGGGTCATGGGCCATGCCCGGCCGGCACAGCCATTTCACCGGGGCGAGTGCGTCCACCCGTGCGATCGGGGGGGTCGGACGGGCCGGGTTGGCCGCCCTCGACGGGCGAGCGGGAGGGCTGGTCGTCCTCGAGACCGCCCCGTGTGACGTGGGTGACGAACAGGCGGCGGCCACCATCAGCAGGCAACACGTGGCCAAAACGGCCGGCCGGACAGCTCTCGGACGCCTCACACGCCGGGCACGCCGTCGTGGCTCCCGACGATCAGGGCCGGCTGCCGCCATCAGGGGTGGCCCCGACCGGCGGGCACGATGCTCACCCGGTGACGAACCGGATGATGTGGTCGCCCACCTCGTCTGGTCGCTCGACATGGACGAAGTGCCCGGCCCCGTCGACCACCACCATCTCCGAACCGGGCGAGAGGAAGTCGGCTGCCGAATCGACAAGATCGATCCCGAGACAACCGTCGTCCCGGCCATGCAAGCAGAGGGTGGGCTGGGGGGCCACGGTGACCGCGGCTGCCTGGGCGGCGGCCGCTCTCGCATCGGCCGGCGGACCGGTAAAGGCCGTCCGGTAGTAGCCGATGGCCGCGGCCAGGTTGGGCGGGTCACGCAGCGCGTCCTTGACCCAGGCGACGTCGTGCGGTCCGTCGTAACCCGGCGACCAGTCAGCCCACAGGCGGTCGACAAAGTCGAGATCGTCCTGGGCCACGGCCTGCTCGGCCAGCGGCGTCTGGAAGAAGAAGATGTACCAGCTACGCCGAAGCTGGTCGTACTGGAGGAAGGCGCTGCCCATGGCGGCCAGGGGTGGCACGGCCAGTGTCACCAACCGGCGCCAGCGGTCGGGCTCGGATGCCGCTGCACCGTAGGCGGCGAACGCACCCCAATCGTGGCCGATGAGCACGGCCTGCCCGTCGCCGCCCAACGCGTCGTGCAGTTCGCAAGCATCGACGGCCAAGGTGCCGGTGTCGTAGGCGGCGTCGTCCGGCACCGTCGAGGGCGCGTAGCCGCGCATGAACGGGGCCACGGCCCGGAACCCGGAGTCGGCTAGCCGGGGGATCAGGTATCGCCAGGTGTGCGCGGTGTCGGGGAACCCGTGCAAGCAGAGGGCAAGCGGTCCGTCGGCCGGACCGTCGACGAGGTAGGTGAAGTCGACGCCATTGGCCCGGACCACCCCCTGCTCCATAGTCGGAGACGGTAGCCGGTCGGGGCCCATTCGACCTGGTGGAGGGGCATCGCCCCGCCCTCTCGTTCGTCCGCTGTCGCGACGCCAGGAGAGTGACGTCAGGAGACGGGAATAGTGCTCCACACCCTGCGTTGCAACACCCCACACGGGATGCGGCCTTGCTCTTGCCGTTTTCGCACTTGTGTGGCTCCGCCCCCGGCTACCGAAGATGAGGGAAGCCCATGAACACAGTCCCTCTCACCACGACGCGAACTCGACGATCGATCGAAGTGGGCCCGGGCCGGACGGTGCCCGAGTGGCTTCTCCTGACCCTCGTGTGCGTCGGTCAGTTCATGGTCGTGCTGGACATCTCGATCGTGAACGTCGCCCTCCCGTCGATCCAGCACGACCTCCACTTCGACACCGCTGGGCTCCAGTGGGTGGTCAACGCCTACACGCTGACCTTCGCCGGTTTCCTCTTGCTCGGGGGCCGGGCGGCCGACATCTTCGGCCGCCGGCGCCTCTTCATCACCGGTCTCGTCGTCTTCACGGTGGCGAGCGCCATCGGCGGTCTGTCACAGAGCCAGACCATGCTGATCGGGGCTCGGGCCCTCCAAGGTTTCGGGGCGGCCATCCTGGCCCCGGCCACCCTTACGATCCTCACCGCCACCTTCAGTGAGGGGCCGTCGCGAGCGCGGGCCCTCGGTGTGTGGAGCGCGGTGGCCTCCGCCGGGGCCTCGGCCGGCGCACTCCTGGGTGGGATCCTCACCGACTTCCTGAGCTGGCGGTGGATCCTCTTCGTCAACATCCCCATCGGGTTGGTGGCCCTGGTGTTCGCCCGTCGTTACCTCCCCGAATCGAGAGCCGACATCGAGCACCGGCACCTCGACGTCCTCGGGGCCGTCACGGTGACCGGTGGGCTCGTGGCCCTGGTCTACGCCATCGTCCGAACGCAGACCTATGCCTGGGGGACCGCCCAGACGCTGGTTCCGCTGTCCGTGGCCATCGTCTTGCTCTCGACCTTCATCTGGGTGCAGTCGAGGTCCCGCGCTCCGCTCGTCCTGTTGCGCATCTTCCGCTCTCGCTCGGTGACCGGCGGCAATTTGGTCATGCTGTTGCTGTTCTCGGCCATGTTCGGGTCGTGGTACTTCGAGACCCTCTACATGCAGCGGGTCCTCGGCTTCAGCCCCTTGCAAGCCGGGCTCGCCTTCCTCCCCCAGACCCTCCTGATCGCGGCCGGTGCCCAGGTCACCGCCCGGCTCGTCACCCGGCTGGGTCCCCGACCGCTCATCGTGGCCGGAACCCTGGTGGGGGCGGGAGGGCTTGCCTGGCTGTCACGCATCACTCCGACGAGCACCTTCTTGCCCGATCTGCTGGGACCGTTCGTCATGATCGGGCTGGGCATGGGCCTGGCCGTCACCCCGGTGACCGTGGCCGGGACATCGGGTGTGGCGCCTGCCGATGCCGGGTTGGCCTCCGGGCTGCTCAACACGTCGCGAACCGTCGGTGCCTCGATTGGGCTGGCCACCCTGGCTACCTTGGCCGCCAACCACTCGGCGGCGCTGTTGTCGGGAAGCTCGCATCTCAGCCGGGCGGCCGCCATCACCGATGGCTACACACTGGCTCTCGTCGTGAGCGCGGGCATCTTGGTGGTGGCCGGCGCCGTTGGCCTCGGCACCCTTCCCTCGCTCCGGAGCGCCCGTGTCCGCCAAATGCAGCCGAGGGCAGCTGTCCCCGACGACGACCTGGCCGGCGATGAGCGTCCCGCCGTGGCCGAGTCGGTCTGAGCTCCGCCGCCCGCCGGAAGGCCCGGAGCAGGCGCTGGGCTTGCCCCTGCCGGCGGCACGGTAGCCTGCCGGGTCGGTGCGCATCACCTTCTTCGGTGTCCGGGGCTCGTGCCCGTGTTCCTCGGACCAGTACCGACGCTACGGGGGCAACACCTCGTGCGTGCTCGTCGAGGTGGAGGACGAGCCGCCTCTCGTCATCGACCTCGGCACCGGGCTGCGAGCCCTGGGCGAACATCTCGAGGTGCCGTTGCGAGCGGCCGGCGTCCCTCTCCGGGCCAATGCCCTCCTCACACACCTCCACTACGACCACGTGCTCGGCATGCCGTTCTTCGCCCCCATGCGCGATCCCGGTGCCGTCCTCGACGTCTACGGCCCCTCACAGGAGGGCAGCTCCCTCCACGAGGTCCTGTCCAGCATGGTCAAGCCGCCGTTCTTTCCCATCTACATGTCCGAGTTCCGCGGCTCCATGTTCTTCCACGACATCGACGACAAGAGCGAGCTGACTCTCGGACGGATCAACGTGAAGGTGCGGGCCGTCCCACATATCGGGCACACTCTCGGCTTCCGGGTCGAGGCCGACGGCCGGTCGCTCGCCTACCTCTCCGACCATCAGGCCCCCGTCGACCGCCGGAGCGTCGACACCGGTGTCCTCGACCTGTGCCGTGGCGCTGACGTCGTCGTCCACGACGCGCAGTACACCGATGACGAATTCGTGGTCCACTCCGACTGGGGGCACTCGACCGAGGCCTACGCGGTGCACGTGGCCCGCGAGGCCGGAGCCAAGCGGCTCTTCCTGTTCCACTACGACCCGTCGCACACCGATCGCGATATCGAGCGCATGCTGACCCACGCCCGCCGCATCGCTGGCGATCGGCAGGTGCTCGAAGTCAGCGCGGCGGCCGAGGGGACAAACGTCGATCTCGGCTCCGCCTGACGGTGACCTTCGACGAGCGGCGGTTCCGGGACGCGCTGAGCCGATTCGCGACCGGCGTGACCGTCGTCACCGGGATCGAGGACGAACAACCGGCGGGCTTCACCTGCCAGTCGTTCATGTCGCTGTCCATCGACCCGCCATACGTGGCCGTGGCCCCGGCCCGGACCTCGACCACGTGGCCGCGGATCGCCCGGGCCGGCAGCTTCTGCGTGAACATGCTGGCCGACGACCAAGAGGAGCTCTCGCTGAGCTTCGCCGTTTCGGGAGGCGACAAGTTTGCCGGCGTCGAGTGGGCGCCGGCGCCGGTTACCGGGTCTCCGCTGATCGCTGGATGTCTGGCCTGGGTCGACTGTCGGGTGGAGCTGGTCCACGACGCAGGGGACCACGAGCTCATCCTCGGACGGGTGCTCGACCTCGGGCTGTCGGACGCCGCCCCCCTCGTCTTCTACCGGAGCAGCTTCGCCACGTTGACGGACGTCGCCACCTCCGAGACCGCGTCCTCCGAGGGGAGAGCCTGATGCCGCACGTCCGCCAGTCCGAGGTCATCCGCGACGTGATCGTCGTCGAGCCCGACGCCCACGGCGACCCCCGGGGCCGGTTCCTCGAGACCTACCGACGCAGCTGGTTCCCCCTCGGGCGCGAGATGGTGCAGGCCAACCGATCCGAGAAGCAGCGGGGCGCCATCGTCGGGCTCCACTATCACCTCCACCAGGCCGACTACTGGTACGTGCTGTCGGGGACGGCCCGGGTCGTGCTCCACGACTTGCGTGAGGGGTCCGACACCGACGGGGCCACCCTCTGCCTCGACCTCGAGGGCGACGTCGACCGAGGACTGTTCATCCCGCCCGGAGTGGCCCACGGCTTCGCCTCCCTGACCGATGTCACCCTCTGGTACCTGGTCGACAGCTACTACAACCCAGCCGACGAGCTGGGCGTCGCCTGGGACGACCCGGCCATCGAGGCCGACTGGGGGCTTTCCGACCCGATCGTCTCCGACCGGGACCGTGCCAACCCCCTCCGGGCCGAGATCCCGGCCGCCCAGCTGCCTCGCCTGGGACTTCGGACATGACCGACACTCCGGCGCTCGGGCGACCGGCCACCGGGGTGCTCGTCACCGGGGGGGCGTCGGGCATCGGGCGCGCCACCGCGCTCGCCCTCTCCGAGGTCGGCCGACCGGTCATGGTCTGGGACGTGGACGCAGAGGGAGCCGCCGATACCGTCACGCTCTGTCGCGACCGGCATGGGACGACGGCGGCGTCGGCCGAAGTCGATGTCCGGGACAGCCGATTGCTGCCCGACGCGGTGGGCGCTGCCGAGGCGTCGCTCGGCTCGCTCGGCGGCTTCGTCCACGCCGCCGGTGTCTCCGGGCCCATGACCGTCGACCTCATCGACGACGAGACCTGGGACACGACGCTCGGCGTGAATCTCAAGTCGGCCGTCATGATCACGAAGTCCCTCGTCGCGCCGTTCCAGCGGGCCGGCCCGGGCTCGGCCATGGTGCTCATCTCCTCTATCGAGGGTCTCTTCGGCAGCGCCATCCTCACCGCCTACTGCGCTTCGAAGGGCGGCGTCCTCGGCGTCATGCGTTCCATCGCCCAGCACTTCGGGGCCTCGGGCATCCGGGTCAACGCCCTCTGCCCCGGAGCGGTCGACACCCCGATGCTGGCTCCGGCCCTGGCCCTTCCCGGCTTCCGGGATCAGCTCGAGGCATCGACTCCTCTCCAGCGCCTGGCCCAGCCGGAGGAGATCGCCCGGCCCGTCCGGTTCCTCCTCTCAGAGGAGGCCTCCTTCGTCACCGGCGCCCACCTGACCGTGGACGGGGGCCTGACCTCGGTCACCGCCATCTGAGAGGGGCCTCTCGGGCCTGATCGTCGGGCTTGGCCGAGCCGCACCCACCGCCGCGTTCGGGGGTCGTCACGATGAGGCTTGAATGGGCGCGATGTTGGTGGTCCTCGTGGCGTTGGTCATCGTGGCCCTGCTGGCCGGAGTGGCCCTGCTAGCCCGTCGGTCAGGCGGCGACGAGCTCGACTCGGTCCGTAGCTACCACGCCGCCGTGGGCACCATGGAGCGGCTGCCGACCCGATCGGTCACCACCAACCTTGCCCCGAGGCGGCCCTTCGACATCGACGACCCAGACGATGGAGCTGACGGCAGGATCGGTCCGCCAGCCCCGATCGCCGGCTACGGCGCCGGGACCGGTGGCAGGGGTGGGGTTGGTGGCTCTCTTGACTCCGGACGCCAAGTCGTGCGCCCCGCCCGGCTGATGTTCGACGACGCCTCGCCGCTCGACCCGTCCGTCCCCGTCTCGGGGTCCGGAGTGCCCATCCGCCGGGAGCGGCGGATGCGGAGCAGCGCCCTCGAGTCGATGAACCGCCGGTCACGGCCCTGGACCGGTGTGCTCATCGTCGTGGTGCTGGTCCTCTTCGTCGGCGCCCTCGCTTACATCGGGTCTCGTCATTCAGGGCACCGGCCTACGGCCTCATCGACCGCCTCCTCCCATCCGGCGACCAAATCGGCTGGGGGCACACCACACAAAGGCGCCACGTCGCCGCGGCGCAATGTCCAACACGCTCCACCACCGGCGAAACCAACCCAGCTGGTGGCGCTGTCCGCCACCGCTCAGACGGCCACTTACGCTGTCAGCTCGGCGGTCTTCTCGGTCACCGTGCGCGCCTCACAGACGTGTTGGGTGCAGGCCACTTCCGAGCCGGCCGGCACCGTCCTGTGGCAGGGCCTTCTCCAACCTGGCGGGTCCCAGGTGATCAACGCCACGGGCATGACGGTCGTCGAGCTCGGCGCCGCCGGTGCCTCGATGACGGTCGGCAGCGTGCCGGTGCTCATCCCCCGGGCCTCGGTGACCCCGTTCACGGCCACCTTCCAGCCGAGCACCACCTGACCGACCCGACGGCCCTCAGTCAGGAGGGTCCTCGATCCCGAGGGCGTCCAGGATGAAGGCGAAGACGAGGGCCTCGTCCCTCCAGGCGTCGTAGCGTCCCGACGGCCCGCTGTGCCCGGCACCGAGCTCGCACTTGAGCAGGACCCGGTTCTCGGGGTTGGCCGCCCGCAGCTTGGCCACCCATTTGGCCGGCTCCCAGAACCCGACCCGGGGATCCGACAGGCCGGCCGTCACCAGCAGGTCCGGGTAGCGCAAGGGACGTCCGTCGCCGGCGACCGAGCGCACGTTGTCATAGGGCGAGTACGACTTCATGACCGCGTAGATGTCGGGGTCGGTCACCGGGTTGCCCCATTCCTCCCACTCGAGGACGGTGAGGGGGAGGGTCTCGTCGAGAATGGTGGTCAGGCAGTCGACGAAGGGCACCTCGGCCACCATGGCCCGGAACAGCTCGGGAGCGAGGTTGGCCACCGCGCCGATGAGCAGTCCGCCGGCACTGCCGCCGCGGCCCACCAGCCGGTCCGGCGACGTCCACCCACCGTCGATGAGGGCCCGGGCGCAAGCGATGAAGTCGCCGAAGGTGTGGGGCTTGTGCGCCAAGCGGCCGTCCTCGTACCAACGCCGGCCCAGCTCCCCTCCCCCTCGGACGTGGGCGATGGCAAAGACGAAGCCGCGATCCAGCAAGCTGAGCCGGAGGGACGAGAACACCGGGTCGATGGACACCTCGTAGGAGCCGTAGCCGTAGAGGAGGCAGGGGGCGCCGTCCCCACCCGCCCGCCGTTCGGCGACGAGGTCGGGGCGGTAGGCCACCGATACCGGCACCTGGGTGCCGTCGTCGGCCGTGGCCCAGAGGCGCTCGGTCCGGTAATTCGCCGGGTCGAAGTCGCCGAGCACCGGTTGGCGCTTCCGCAGGGCGGTCGTCCCGGTGGCGAAGTCGTAGTCGATGGTCGAGCGAGGGCTCACGAGAGACGTGTACTCGTAGCGAAGCATGGGGGCGTCGTACTCGGGGTTCGGCGCCGCCCCACACGGTGGACGGGGTTTCCGGCTGTCCGACGGTCACCGACGTGCCCCGCTCGACGTCGATGACGCGCACCCGGGTCTCCCCCTCGGCCCGCTCGAAGACGGCCAGATGGCCGGCGAAGGGGTCGACGGCGTCGAGGCGCACGCCGGGCCGTCCCGGGATGACCTCTCGCCACCGATCCCGGCCCGGGTCGTCCTCGGGCGCCTCCACCAGACGGAAGTCCTCGGCCTCGTCGTTGGTCACGATGAGGAAGCGGGCGCCGCGTCCGGCCACCGTGTCGCCGAGGTCGTGGTCGACGCTGTACTCGACACCGTGGCGACGAGGTTCGACCACCCGGAGCTGGCCATCGGGGTCGTCGGCCGGGAGCACGTGGACCTCGGTGGTCATCTTGGACTCGAGACTCATGACCACGAACCGGTCGTCCTTGGTGCGTGACACGCCGAGGTAGAAATGCTCGTCGGGCTCCTCGTAGACGAGCTCGTCGCCGGCCGCTTCGGTGCCCACTCGGTGGCGCCAGAGCTGGTAGGGGCGCATGGCCTGGTCGACCCGCACGTAGAACACCGTGCGGTTGTCGTTGGCCCAGGCCACCCCGTAGGTGGTGTCGGCGATGTCCTCGGGTGACTCGCCCCCGGCCACCAGGTCTCGAAAGCGCATGGTGTAGCGCTCAGAGCCGTCGGTGTCGGTGGAGTAGGCGAGCCAGCGGTGATCGGGGCTGACGGCCAGGTTGCCGACGGCCAGATAGTCGTGACCCTCGGCCAGCTGGTTCTCGTCGAGGATGACCTCCTCGGCGTGGTCGGCACCGGCGGACACGCCGTCGTCGGGCCCCTCGGAAGCGGCGGTGGCCGGCCGCCGGCAGTGGATGGCGTAGCTGCTCCCCTCCAGCGTGCGCACGTAGTAGGCCCACGGCCCCTTTCGGGCCGGCACGGACACGTCGGTCTCCTCGATGCGGGCCACCATCTCCTCGTAGAGGGCCTGCTGACGTTTCTCGGTCGGAGCCATGGCGCCTTGCGTGTAGGCGTTCTCGGCCTCGAGGTAGGCGATGACGGCAGGGTCGTCCTGGTCCCGCAACCAGTACCAGTCGTCGACCCGCACATCGCCGTGGGCCGTGAGCACGACCGGCCGGCGCTCGGGTGCCGGTGGGTCGAGCGGCCAGGGGCGAGGAGAGGAGCGGGGACTCGGCATCGGTCCACAATGGCACGGACCAGGCTGCCGACCGTTGCCGTCCCTTGCCGACTCGTGCCGACTCGACAAGGGGCTCGGTCGGATCGCAGGGAAGGCCGATCTGCGCCCATCGACGGCCCGACGAGCGGTCCGGGGCGGCCGGCCAGGCCCCGTCGTATAGCCCCGGGCCCCAGGTTGTTACTATCTGGGTAGGAGAAATGAGCCGTCGGGCGGCGGCTCGGGAACGCCTATGACAACCACCGATCTCGACCTCGGCAAGTACAAGCTCGGCTGGTCGGACGCAGAGGACTACGTCTTCAAGCCCAAGAAGGGGCTCAACGAGTCCATCGTCCGCGAGATGTCGGCCATGAAGAAGGAGCCGGACTGGATGCGGGACTTCCGTCTCCGGGCCCTCACCCGCTTCGAGCGCAAGCCCATGGCCGAATGGTTCGCGGTCAACATGCCTGACCTCGACTTCGACGACATCTACTACTACATCAAGCCCACCTCGGAGCAGGTGGGTGACTGGGACGACCTCCCCGATGCCATCAAGAACACCTACGAGAAGCTGGGCATCCCCCAGGCCGAGCGCAAGTACCTGGCCGGGGTCACCGCTCAGTACGAGTCCGAGGTCGTCTTCCATCGCAACCGAGAGGACCTCGAGCGCCTGGGCGTCCTGTTCTGCGACATGGACACGGCCGTGCGCGACTACCCCGACCTCGTGCGCAAGTACTTCGGGACCATCATCCCCCCGGGTGACAACAAGTTCGCCGCCCTGAACTCGGCCGTGTGGTCGGGGGGCTCGTTCATCTACGTCCCACCCGGGGTGAACGTCGACCAGCCGCTTCAGGCCTACTTCCGGATCAACGCCGAGAACATGGGCCAGTTCGAGCGCACGCTGATCATCGCCGACGAGGGCTCGCAGGTGCACTACATCGAGGGCTGCTCGGCCCCGGTCTACACGACCGACTCCTTGCACTCGGCCGTGGTCGAGCTCGTGGCCCTGCCGGGTTCGCGCATCACCTACACGACCATCCAGAACTGGTCGAACAACGTCTACAACCTGGTGACCAAGCGGGCCCGGGCCGAAGCCGAGGCCCACGTCGAGTGGATCGACGGCAACATCGGGTCACGACTGACCATGAAGTACCCGTCCGTCTACCTGATGGGCCCAAAGGCCTCGGGCGAGGTCCTGTCGGTGGCCTATGCCGGCGCCGGCCAACATCAGGACGCCGGGGCGAAGATGTTCCACGTCGCGCCCGAGACGACCTCGACCATCATCTCCAAGTCGATCTCCAAGGACGGTGGGATCACCACCTATCGAGGCAAGGTCCACGTCGACGAGGGCGCGACCAAGTCCAAGAGCTTCGTCCGCTGCGACGCGCTCCTCCTCGACGACGACTCGACCTCGGAGACCAAGCCATACATGGAGGTGGCCGAGCGCGACGCTCGCATCGCCCACGAGGCCACCGTCTCCAAGGTGGGCGAGGATCAGTTGTTCTACCTGATGAGCCGCGGGCTCTCCGAACAGCAGGCCATGGGCATGATCGTGAACGGGTTCATCGAGCCGGTGACCCGGACACTCCCCATGGAGTACGCCGTGGAGTGGAGCCGGCTCATCGAGCTGCAGATGGAGGGCTCGGTCGGGTAGGGCAGTACTCCTGTTCCCGGATCAGCGGCCCAAGGCGGTGCTCGTGGTGAAGGAGCGAGCGACCCGCCGTGCGCCGGCGCCGTGAACCGGACAGGCTCGGATCGAGCACGCGACCAGAGGACGTAGAAAGGCAGGTCGTGCCATGCCGATGCGCGAAGAGTGCAAGCACTTCCAATCCAGGACCTACGACTCGGGCGAGGTGGCGCGCTTCTGCGTCCTCGACCTTGCTCCCGAGGCGCCGTGGAAATGCCCGGACGACTGTCCGTCCTACGCCCCGCGCCTGGCCGACGTCGGGTGGTCGCACGGCTCGCTCATCGAACCGCCGATCGAGTCGATGCCCGACGTGCCCGACGACGAGGCCATCAAACTGCTCGATCAGGCCGAGGACATCGTGAACGAGATCGGGCCCGGGGTGCTCGCCGACGTGCGTGAAGAGGACGCCGAACGGGAGCGCAAGGAAGGCCGGTGGTGGCGGCGACGCCGTCGCTGAGGGAGTGGTCAGCCTGGCGTCGAGCGCTCGGCGACCGGGCTCGCCCGGTCAGCAGCCGGTCAGCGCCCGGTGAAGACGGGCGGGCGTTTTTCGGCGAAGGCGACCATGGCCTCACGAAGGTCGTCGGAGGCCAGTGCTCCTGCGTTCCAGGTGGCCACATAGTCGAGGCCTTCGCTCACCGACCGCGTCTCGCCCGCCACCAGCACCGCTTTCGTGCCTTGGACGGCGAGAGGTGAGTTGGCCGCGATGTCGGCGGCCAGGTCTCGGGCGTCAGCCAGCACGGCCTCGGGGTCGGCGCTCACCCGGTTGACCAAGCCGATGGCGGCGGCCCGCTCGGCGGTGATGTCCATTCCCGTGAAGCCGAGCTCGGCGACGTGCCCACGGCCGATGATGGACGGGAGACGCTGGAGGCTGCCCAGGTCGGCCACGATGGCCAGCTTCGCTTCCCGCACCGACAGGACGGCGTCACGGCTGGCCAGGCGGATGTCGCAGGCTGCGGCCAGATCCACCCCACCGCCGATGCAGTAGCCGCTGATGGCGGCGATGACCGGGAGCGGGCAGTCGGCCACGGAGGTGACCGACTGCTGCATGCGGAGGATCTGGGTGCGCGCCGTGCGGGCGCGGGCGGCCATGGACGGCTGGCGTCCCGAGCTGCCGTCCGCCGAGCCGGAGTCAGAGCCGCCGGCGAGCACGCCGGCCATGGCCACGAGGTCGAGACCGACGGTGAAGTGCGGGCCCTTGGCGGCCACGACGACCACCCGGAGGTCGGGGTCCGCACCGATGGTCTCCATGGCCCGTGGCAGGTCGGCCCAAAAGGCCGGGCCCAGAGCGTTGCGCTTCTCGGGACGATCGAGCCAAAGGGTGGCGACGCCTCTCTCTGTCTCGAGAGTGAGGACCTCGGAAGTGAAGGAGTCGGGGCGCGGCATGCGAAGAGCGTAGGCCGCGCATCCAAATGCGACGCCGAGGGCCGACGGTCCCATCGTCGCCCGGCCGATCGTCGCAGGTCGCCGGGTAACATTGAGGGCGGAGGCTCGGACGCGGGCCTCCTGTCGCGAAAGGCCATCGACTGACTTCCTTCACCCCTGCTGCTGCCGCCGAGCTCGCCGGTCCGGAGTGGCTGACCCGCCGTCGAACCGCCGCAGCCGAGGTGTTCTCGTCGGCGCCGCTCCCCACCGAGAAGGACGAGGTGTGGCGCTACAGCCGCATCGACGACCTCGACGTCGACCGCTATCGGCCCGTGCGCCCCTCGCCCTCCGGTGACGGGGACATCTCGGAGCCGTCCGTCCTCGAACGGCTGCAGTTGCTCCTCGATGCCCTCGGCCCGCGGTCCGGGCTTCTCGTGACGGTGGACGGTGGGCTGGTCGCCGCCGCCGGCGACGACGGTGCCGAGCTCCAGTTGGGTCGGGCCGCCGACCTCGCCGGGGGCGAGGAGCTCGTCGGCCGCGTGCTCGGCCCGGCGGCTCACGACTTCCAGTTGCTCAACGACGCCTTCGCCGACCCGTTGGTCGTCGACGTGCGACCGGGAGCCGTCGTGCGCCACCCGGTTGTGATCGTGCACGTGGTGGACGGCGCAGCCGGCGATGCCGTGTTCCCCCGGACCGTGGTGCGGGCCGGAGCCAGCGCCCAGGCCGGGGTGGTGGAGGTGCTCGTCGACTCGGGCACTGGGCTCCTCGACGGGGTCACCGACCGCCCGGGTCCGCTCTTCGGCGAAGACGCCCGGGACCGGTTGGTCGTGCCGGTCACCGAGCTCGAGGTGGCCGACGACGCCGTGCTCTCCTACGTCGGCGTCCAGTCGCTGTCCGGCGACACGTGGCACCTGGGCCATCAGGTGAGCACCATCGGCACCGGAGCGGTGTTGCGCAGCTTCGCCCTCGCCATGGGCGGCGGGTACGCGCGGCTTCGCACCGACTCGGCGCTGATCGGCGAGTCGGGCACGAGCGAGCTGCGCGCCGCGTACGTGGGACGTGAGGACCAGATGCTCGACTTCCGGACCCTGCAGGACCATGCCGCGCCGCGCACCGAGAGCGACCTCCTGTTCATGGGGGCGGTGGCCGACCGGGCACACTCGGTCTACAGCGGCCTCATACGAATCCGGCGGGGCGCAGTGCGCTCGGATGCCCGCCAGACCAATCACAACCTGGTGCTCGACGAGGGCGCTCACGCCGATTCGGTCCCCAATCTCGACATCGAGGAGAACGACGTCCGCTGCAGCCATGCCTCGACCGTCGGGCCGGTGGACGAGGACCAGCGCTACTACCTCGAGTCACGTGGGGTGGAGCCGGAACGTGCCGAGCAGCTCATCGTGGCCGGCTTCTTCCGCCAGATCGCCGGCCAGGCGCCGGTGGAAGGGGCCCGCCCACTCGTCTCGCGCTCGCTCGCCGAGCGGGCCGGTGTCGCCCATGGCTGAGGCGGACGCGGTGGCGAGCGGGCAGCGCATCCGGCTCTGCGGCCGGGACGACCTCGCTTCCGGCGAGGCCCGCCGGTTCGACGTGGCCGGCCTGCGGGTGGCCTTGGTGCGCATCGGGGACGACTTCTACGCAGTGGGGGATCGCTGCAGCCACGAGGACTACTCGCTGGCCGAAGGCGAGGTGTGGACGGACGAGTGCGAGATCGAGTGCGCCAAGCACGGGTCCATGTTCGACCTCCGCACCGGCGAGCCTTCCTCGCTGCCGGCCACCCAGCCGGTGCCCGTCTACGAGGTCGAAGTCCGTGGCGACGACGTGTCGGTGGTGGTGCCGTGAGCTCGGGCGACCTCGTCATCGAGGGCTTGTTCGCCGGGGTGCCCGGCCACGACATCCTCAAGGGCGTGAGCCTCACTGTCCACAGCGGCCAGGTCCACGCGGTGATGGGCCCCAACGGCTCGGGCAAGTCGACCTTGGCCCACGTGCTGATGGGCCGCCCGGGCTACGAGGTGACCGAGGGCTCGGTGACCCTCGACGGCGTCGACCTGCTGTCCCTCCCGACCTGGCAGCGGGCCCGGGCCGGCCTGTTCCTCGGCATGCAGCATCCCATCGAGGTGCCCGGTGTGTCCCTGACCGAGACGCTGAACGCCGGCCGGCCCGAGGTCCCGGCCGACGAGATCGGGGCGTCCGACGGCGACATCACCACCCGTCTCGTCGCCGAGGCACGGCGCATCGGGCTCGACGCCCGCATCCTCGAGCGTCCGCTCAACGTTGATCTCTCCGGGGGCGAGCGCAAGCGCAACGAGACGGTGCAACTCGGCGTGCTTCGGCCGCGTTTCGCGGTGCTGGACGAGATCGACTCCGGCCTCGACGTCGACGGGCTCACCGCTGTCGGTCGACGGATTGAGGAGGCCACCGGCGAGTGGGACCTCGGTGTCCTGGCCATCACTCACTTCCGGCGATTGCTCGATGTCCTCACCCCCGACGTCGTCTACGTCCTCCACGACGGCCGGGTGGTGGCCACCGGTGATCGTGAGCTGGCCGAGATGGTCGACCGGAGCGGCTACACGGCATTCGCCTGACGCCCCACACGGGACAAGGCAGACGGCCCGGCGGGATCGCCACTGTTTTGACCTGGCCGGTTGGTAGCGTTCGGCCATGGCCGGGCGTGAGGGTCGGGGGGCCCACCGTCGGTCGCGTCGTTCCCACCGTTCGGACGAGATGACGAGCTCGTCCGACGCTGGTGACAGCGAGACCACCGAGACCACCGGGACGGCGACGGCAACGACGACCGCCGCGGCCGCTTCTGCGCCCGTCACCCGCCGCCAGCGGAGGAAGGCCGCCAAGGGCAGGAAGAGGCGGAAGCGGTCATGGCTCGACCGGGTGCTGCTGACCGGCGTCATCTTGGTCGTGCTCGCCCTGGCCGCCCTCGGTTCGGGCTACGCCTACCTGCAGTACCGGTACAACCAGGTGGCCAAGGTGACCGTCCCACACCTCCGGGTGGCTCCCGTCGGCCAGCCCTTCAACGTGCTCCTCATCGGGTCTGACTCGCGGGTGGGAGAGACGTCGGCCCAGGCCCAGCACCTCGGTACGGTGGCGGCAACCGCCGGACAGCGAAGCGACGTGGTCAAGATCGTCCACATCGTGCCGGCCACAGGCCAGGCCAGCGTGCTCTCCATCCCCCGGGACACCATGGTCACGGTGGCCGGCAACACCGAGGACACCGGCCTCTACAACCGGATCAACTCCACCTACGGCTCCGGTCCCGACCAGCTCGTCCAGACCATCGAAACCAACTTCGGCATCCCTATCAACCACGTGGTGCAGATCGACTTCGCCGGCTTCCGGGGCGCGGTGGATGCCCTCGGCGGCATCTACCTCGACTTCCCCTACCCGGCCAAGGACACCTACACCGGCCTCAACATCACCCAGGCCGGCTGCCAGCACGTGAACGGCGGCTACTCGCTGGCCGTGGCCCGCAGCCGGCACTACCAGTACTTCGAAGACGGCTACTGGCACGACGACCCGACCAGCGATCTCGGCCGCATCCAGCGCCAGAACGCCTTCCTCAAGGCCCTCATCAACCAAGCCGAGAAGGACTACGACCCCTTGACCATCAACTCGGTCATCAACTCGATCGTCCACTCCGTCACCGTCGACTCGACCTTCACCTTCAAAGACCTGGCCGACCTGGCCAACGAGTTCCACACCTTCTCGTCCAACTCGCTGGCCACCGCCACCCTGCCCACCTACACGGCGGCATCGTCGGAGTTCGCCTCGCTGGGTGACGTCCTCTACGTCGACCAGTCGCTGGCCGGGCCGGTCATCCGACAGTTCCTGGGCGGGTCGGCCGAGGTGGCGCTCACCCCGCCTCCGGGCCCCTACGGTTCGGTCTCGACGTCGACGACCACGACCTACCCCTCACAGGGGGGGACGACGCCGCCTACGTCAGCCGAGACCAGCACCACGACCACCATCGACACGAGCTTCGACCCCACTCCCTGCTGAGCGGCGTGGCCCACTCGGCGACCGGGTCTCCGGCCGACGAGGTGGTGGTCAGGCGACCGACGCCGCCGACTCGACCTCGTCGAGCCCCTGGGCCAGGGTGTTCCAGCTCAGGGTGGCGCACTTGATGCGCACCGGGAACTTGACCACCCCTTGGAGGGCGGCGAGCTCGCCCAACGAGTCGACGTCGATGGCCACCGGCTCGTCGATCAGGTCGCCGTGACCGTCGTCGCCCTCGTAGGACGCCCCGTCGGCGACCGGCAGAGTGGCCTCGTGGATCGACATCATCCCCTTGAAGGTGCGGATGAGCTCGCGCACCTCGTCCACCGGCTTCCCCTTGACGGCGGCGGACATGAGCGAGGCCGAGGACTGGCTGATCGAGCATCCGGTGCCGGAGATCTTGATGTCGGCCACGACGTTGTCGCGCACGTCGACGGTGACCACCACCTCGTCGCCGCACAGAGGATTGAAGCCCTCGACCCGGCGGGCCGGTGGCGAGGCCAGCTCGCCCCGGTTTCTGGGCGAGCGGTAATGGTCGAGGATGATCTCGCGATAGAGGTCTTCGAGCCCTGGCATCAGCGACGGGCCTCCGGTGCCGGGCGGAAGCCGCCAACGGGGGTGGGCCGGTTTTCCACGACGCCAGCGTAGCGAGCGATTCTCATCCGAAGAACGCCCCCACCTCGTCCAACGCGTCGGCCAGGGCGTCGACGTCGGAGCGGTCGTTGTAGAGGGCGAGTGAGGCCCGAGCGGTGGCGTTCACCCCTAGCCGACGCATGAGCGGCTTGGCGCAGTGGTGGCCGGCCCGCACGCACACCCCGTAGCTGTCGAGCACCTGGGAGACGTCGTGGGCGTGGATGTCCCGGTAGGCGAAGGACACGACCCCACCCCGGTCCCAGAGGTCGCGGGGACCGAAGACGCGCAGGTCGGCCCCGAATCGGTCGTCGAGCGTTTCGAGGAGGTACTGGGTGAGGGCCCGCTCGTGGGCCCTGATGGTGTCCCGGCCGACGGCCTCGATGTACTCGACGGCGGCCCCGAGGCCGATGACCTCGGCGATGGGCTGAGTGCCGGCCTCGAACCGCCAGGGGATCTCGTTCGGGACGAATCCATCCTTGCGCACATCGAGGATCATCTCGCCGCCCCCGAGGAAAGGAGGCAGTGACTCGAGGATCTCGCGCCGCCCCCACAGCACGCCGATGCCGGTCGGCCCCAACATCTTGTGGGCGCTGAAGGCGAGGAAGTCGACCCCGAGGGCGGCGACGTCGGTGATGAGGTGGGGCACCGACTGGGCGCCGTCGGCCACCACGACGGCACCGGCGGCGTGGGCGGCTTCGGTGATCTGGGCCACCGGGTTGATCGTGCCGAGCACGTTCGACATGCAGGTGACGCCCACGAGCTTCGCCCCGTGGAAGAGCCGGTCGATGTCGGAGAGCACCAGTCGGCCGTCGTCGTCGATGGGGATCCATCGGATCTCGAGGTCCCGCTCGGCAGCCAGGATGTGCCAGGGGACGATGTTGGCGTGGTGCTCCATCTCGGTGAGCACGATGGCGTCGCCGGGATGGAGGAACGTGCGACCCCAGGTGTGGGCCACGAGGTTGATGCCTTCGGTGGCGTTCTTGGCGAAGACCACCTCGTGAGCCGGGTCCGGGGCCCCGATGAACCGGCCCACCGACACCCGGGCGGCTTCGAAGCGCCGGGTCGCCTCCTCGGCGATGGCATAGACGCCCCGGTGCACGTTGGCGTGGGTGGTCTCCTCGTAGTTGCGCATGGCGTCGAGCACGAACAGAGGTCGTTGCGACGACGAGGCCGAGTCGAGATAGACGATCGGGTGACCGTTCACCTCGCGGCCGAGGAGCGGGAAGTCCTTGCGCACGTCGAGTCCCACCTCGGGTGGGGATTGGGTCAGCTTCGCCATGCGTCGTACCCCTCGGACTCGAGCTTGCGAGCGAGCTCCGGGCCACCCTCGGCCACGATGGTGCCCTCCACCATGAGGTGCACCCGATCGGCATCGAGCTCGTCGAGCATGCGCTGGTAGTGGGAGATGACCAGGATGCCGAGATCGGGCCGGACGGCACGGACGGCGCCCACGCCCCTCGCCACCGTCCGCAGGGCGTCGACGTCGAGCCCCGAGTCGGTCTCGTCGAGCACGGCCACCTCGGGTTCGAGCATGGCCATCTGGAGGATCTCGTTGCGCTTCCGCTCGCCGCCGGAGAACCCCTCGTTGAGATGGCGCTCACCGAAGGCGGGGTCCATGCCCAGCTTGTCCATCCACTCCATCATGGCGATCCGGATCTCGAGGGCGGAGACCTCGGTCCCACGTCGTGCTTCGAGGGCTTGGCGCAGGAATTGGATCACCGGGACGCCGGGGATGGACTCGGGCTGCTGGAAGGCGAGAAAGACGCCGGCCTTGGCCCGCACCTCGACCGGCCAGCTCGTGATGTCCTCTCCCTTGAACCGAATGGCTCCCGACGTGACCCGGTAGTCGGGGTTGCCGAGCAGCACGTTGGCCAAGGTCGACTTGCCCGAGCCGTTCGGGCCCATGAGGGCGTGCACTTGGCCGGCTCCCACCTCGAGGTCGACCCCTCGCAGGATGGGCTTACCCTCGACCTCCACCCACAGGCCGTCGACGGCGAGCAGGGGAGGGGAGCTGCCGACCGGGGCATCGGTCGCCGATGGGCCGGTGGTGGTGCGGGCGGACACAGCTGGATTCTAACCGGATTCTGGATTTTCTCCTACGTGAATAGGAACAATTTTAGGGACCGACATTGCCCTTCGCCGGCTGGGGATTTCCTCGTTCGGGGCCGGTGATTGCTCAGGTTTGCAAGGGGTCGACCGGTACGCTCCACCGGAATGGTCGATCCCTGGAACTTCAACGGGGCGACCACGCCTCTCTCGGGTGGTGTGGGCGTCGTGACTCTGGTCGACGAGTCCACCTTCGCCATCAGCGGCGCGGCGGGTGACATCGTCCCCGGGGGAGCCCAGGGCCTCTTCTTCCGAGACACCCGTCTGATCAGCCGCCTCCAGGTCCTGGTCAACGGGTCGCCGACCGAGTCGCTGACGGCGGTGACCGACGACCCGTTCACGGCCACCTTCGTGTCCCGGTGCCTGCCCGCCCCCGGGAGGGCCGACTCCACGCTCATGGTCTTCCGGTCGCGTTCGGTCGGCCGGGGCATGCTCGAGGAGATCACGGTGCGGAACTTCGCCGACGAAGCCACCACCTGCACCGTCGAGGTGCTCATCGGGACCGACTTCGCCGACCTCTTCGCGGTCAAGGAGGGCCGGGCCGGCACCGAGCCGTCGACCGCTGAGGTCTCGGCCACCGTCACCGAGGACGGGAGCGGACAACCGCCGGCCATCGTCCACAGTTACCGGAGGGGCGGAGTGACCCGCGGCGTCGAGATCGTCGTGCGGGACACGGCCAAGTTGAGCCCCGACCTCGCCACCTTCCATGTGGTCGTCCCCTCCCGCGGCGAGTGGAGCACCTCGTTGGAGATCGCACCGGTGGTCGACGGCGCCGTCCTGCAGTCCAAGGACCGGCGGGGCGACCACGCGGCGAGGGCCACGCCCACCGAGCGGCTCAGGCAGTGGCGGCGACGCGTCCCGCAGGTCGAGACGGACCATCCGGGCCTGAAGGAGGTCATTGATCGCAGTGCCGAGGATCTCGGCGCGCTGCGCATCTTCGACCCCGACTTTCCCGAACGCGTGGTCGTGGCGGCCGGGGCGCCGTGGTTCATGACGGTCTTCGGCCGCGACTCGTTGATCACCGCCTGGATGGCTCTGCTCGTCTCGCCGGACCTGGCCCGTGGTGTGCTCCAGACCTTGGCCCGTTTCCAGGGCAACGAGGTCGACCCCCGAAACGACGAGGAGCCGGGCCGCATCCTCCACGAAATGCGCTTCGGCGAGTCGACCGGGCTGTCGCTCGGCGGGGGGAGCATCTACTACGGGACCGCCGACGCCACCCCACTGTTCGTGATGCTGCTGGGGGAGATGCGACGGTGGGGCGTCGACCGTGATCTGGTCGACGAGCTCCTACCTCATGCCGTCCGGGCCATCGAATGGATCGATCAATTCGGGGATGCCGACGGCGACGGCTACGTGGAGTACCACCGGGCGACCGACCGAGGGCTGGCCAACCAAGGGTGGAAGGACAGCTGGGACGGCATCCGCTACGCCAACGGCAAGGTGGCCGAGGCGCCCATCGCCCTCTGCGAGGTGCAGGCGTACACCTACGGTGCGTACCTGGCTCGAGCCCACTTCGCCTTCGAGGTAGGTGACACCGCCACCTACGACCGCTTCCGGGCCAAGGCGGCTCATCTCAAGGCGGCGTTCAACCGCGACTTCTGGCTGGAGGACAAGGGCTGGTTCGCCGTCGGTCTCGATGCCGACAAGCAGCCCATCGACTCGCTCACCTCCAACATCGGCCACTGCTTGTGGGCCGGCATCATCGACGAGGACAAGGCGCGTCGGGTGGCCGAATTGATGGTGTCACCGGCCATGTTCTCGGGCTGGGGGCTGCGCACGCTCTCGAAGGAGAGCGGCGGGTACAACCCGATCAGCTACCACTGCGGCTCGGTGTGGCCCCACGACACCGCCATCGTGGCCGCCGGCCTGGCCCGCTACGGGTTCGACGGTGCCGCCCAGCAGCTGATCTTCGGGCTCCTCGACGCGGCCACGGCCCAGGGCGGGCGGCTGCCCGAACTGTTCAGCGGCCTCGACCGGGGTGAGCTCACCGTGCCCGTCGCCTACCCGACGTCGTGCTCCCCCCAGGCCTGGGCGGCGGCCTCACCCATGCTGTGCCTGCGCACCCTGCTGCGGCTCGACCCGTGGATCCCTTACGGAAAGATGTGGCTCTGCCCCCACCTGCCGGAGTCGATCGGCTACCTGAAGCTCGAGGGCATTCCCCTGGCCGGCTCGCGGGTCACTGTCGAAGTGGGCTCGGAGGTGCCTGGGGGTGTGGCCGTCGAAGGTCTACCACCGGACATCGAGGTCATCCGCGAGCCTCGCCGCCCCTCGACTGCCGTCTGATACCGACCTCGCCTCCGTCCGGGCTTTGCGTTGACCGGCGTCTACCAACCGCGATCGACCCACTCGTCGAGGTGCGGAGACTCGGCACCGATGGTGGTGCCGGCGCCGTGTCCCGGCAGGACGATGGTGTCGGGGCCGAAGTCGGAGAAGAGGCGGTGCTCGATGGAGTCGATGATGGTGCCGAAGTCGGCGTTGTCGAACGAGGTGTTGCCCGGGCCGCCCGGGAACAGCGTGTCGCCGGAGAAGAGGAGGGGTGTGCCCTCGACGGCGAAGCACATGGAGCCGGGGGTGTGCCCGGGGGTGGCGATAGTGGCCACCTGGAGCTTGCCGACCCGCAGCTTCTCGCGGTCGGAGAGGAGCTGGTCGTAGGAGGGCAGCATCCCCGCATCGGCCTCGGTTACGGCCACATCGAACCCCGCGTTCCGCACCGCCTCGACGGCCTGGATGTGATCCCAGTGGCCATGGGTCTCGACCACCTGGCGCACGCCGAGCGTCCGGCAAAGATCGAGCAGGAGGTCGTGCTCGTTGGCGGCGTCGATGAGCATGGCGTCGCCGGTCTGGCGGCACCGCAGGATGTAGACGTTGTTGTCCATGGGTCCGACGACGACCCGGTGGACCTCGACGTTGGTGTCCTCGTAGTCGATGATGGTGGCCGGGCGTCCGGTCACTGTTTGCCTACCGATGCGGCCACGATGATGCCGGTGATCACGGGGTCAGTGTACTGAGCCGTCGTCGGCATCAGCCCTGGTCGACCCCTATCGACCGGCGTCGGCGTTTTCCAAGGCCAGCGGCCTTCTGGTAGACCAAACGAGGCACGATGCCCTCTTTAGCCAGGCGTCCCGGGATGGAGCATTCGATGAATTTCGCGTTCAGCGAGGAGCAGGAGGAGCTGCGGAAGTCAGTCCGTCGCTTCCTCGAGGACAAGTCGCCGGAGACCGAGGTCCGGCGGCTCATGGAAACGACCGATGGCTACGACCCGGCCGTGTGGTCGCAGATGGCCGAGCAGCTCGGCCTCCAGTCCCTCATCATCCCCGAGCAGTTCGGGGGCTCCGGCTTCTCCTACGTGGAGCTCATCGTGGTGTTGGAGGAGATGGGCGCCGCCCTCCTGTGCGCACCTTTCTTCTCCACGGTGGCGCTCGCCACCAACGCCCTCCTCACTTCCGGCGACCAGAGCGCCCAGGAGTACCTGCTGCCCGGCATCGCCTCCGGCGAGACCATCGCCACCCTGGCCTTCACCGAGGACAGCGGTCGCTGGGATACCGACGGCGTCACCCTCGAGGCCCAGAAGACCGACGACGGTTGGGCCCTGCGTGGGCACAAGTCCTATGTGATCGACGGGCATGTGGCCGGCCTGGTGCTGGTGGTCGGCCGCACCGCCGCCGGGCTCTCCCTCTTCGGGGTCAAGGGCGACGCCGACGGCCTCACTCGCACAGCCCTGCCGACCATGGACCAGACCCGCAAGCAGGCGCGCCTCGAGTTCTCCGACACGCCGGCGTGGCTCATCGGGACCGAGGGCGGGGCTGCCGAGGGCCTCACGAAGACCCTCGACCTTGCCGCCGTGGCCCTGGCCGCCGAGCAGGTCGGCGGCGCACAGCGCTGCCTCGACAGCGCCGTCGAGTACGCCAAGACCCGAATCCAGTTCGGTCGCCCGATTGGCAGCTTTCAGGCCATCAAGCACAAGTGCGCGGACATGCTGCTCGAAGTCGAATCGGCCAAGTCGGCCGCCTACTACGCCGGTTGGGCGGCGGCCGAGGACTCCGACGAGCTGCCGGTTGTGGCCAGCCTGGCCAAGTCCTACTGCTCGGAGGCCTACTTCCACGCCGCCGCCGAGAACATCCAGATCCATGGCGGCATCGGCTTCACCTGGGAGCATCCGGCCCACCTGTACTTCAAGCGGGCCAAGTCGTCCGAGCTCATGCTCGGTGACCCCGCTTACCACCGCGAGCTGTTGGCCCAGCGCATTGGCATCTGATCCACCGGCCTCACCGCCCCCGGCCTCTCCACTGCCCTAGCGTCCCACGACGTGCTCGACTCCAGACACCTCCTCGGCTGGTTGCTACTCGGTCTGCTGAGCGCGGTCGCGGCCGGCGGGGCGATCGTCGGCGTGGTCCAGTCGCCGAGCACCGCGCCACTGACGCAAGCGGTCGCCAACACCTTGGCCGCGCCCAACTACTCGGAGGTGTTCACCGAGACCACGCCCGAGGGATCGGAGACCGGGTACCTCACCTACCAGGCCCCCGACCGTCTCGGTGGCTACGTCGAGAGCGGGGGTCGGCGCACGTACATCTACATCCAAGGGGTCAACGAGTACCAGAGCGTGACTGTCACCAACGGCACCTCGACCTCCCACCTCGTCTTCTACCGACAGCATGCGCAGACGGCGGTGACAGGTCTCGACCCGGCTCAGAATTATCTGCGCCTCGAGCGAACGGTCCACGGGGTGCACCAATCCGGCTCCAACTACAGCCTGACGCTGACCCGCGGTGGGGAGACCGGCACGCTGCAGTACACCGTCTCGGGTCAGTACATCGGCCGGTTTGCCATCGCCGCCCAAGGCACGAAGGTCGTGGTGACCATCTCGCAGGTGGGGTCGGCACCACCCATCGGGCTCCCCAAGGGGGCACGCGTGGAGACGACTCCGGTCGTCCCGGGAGCCGCTTCACCCGCCGGCTGACGCCACACTCGTTACGCGGCAGGCAGCGCCCGCGGCACGGGCGCGGGTCGACGACACGACCGACGATGGGCGGCCAAGTTGCCTGCCTCGACCTCAGCTCCTGGCTGATCACACCCTGTTGCCGGAAGGAGCCCCCCGCTCGTCGGCTTCCTCGATGGCCTCGTCGATCGACCGGCGCAGTCGATCGGCGGCGAGGCGCGGGTCGGATGCCTCGGTCAGCCAACGGACCACGACGAAGTGGCGGGCGCCGGCCCCGGCCAGCCCGGGCACCGACGCCGGTGTCACCCCGCCGGTGATCCACACCGGCCACGGAGAGGCACGGACGGCGTCGGTCACGTACCCGAGGCCCGTGCCCGGACGTCCCGGCTTGGTCGGGGTCGGGACCACGGGACCGGCCGAGACGTAGTTGATCGCCGCGGCCAACCTTTCGTCGTCCGTTGCCCGTTGCAGCTCGGATGACGAGTGGGTCGACAGCCCGATCAAGGCCTCCGGGCCGGTCACCCGACGGGCCGTGGCCGGCGAGGGGTCGTCTTGTCCGACGTGGACGCCGTCGGCACCGGAGACGACGGCGAGGTCGGGGCGGTCGTTGAGGATGAAGGGCACGCCCATCCGGTGGCACACCGGTCGCAGGTCCGCGGCTCGCTCGAGGAGGTCCTCGTCGGAGAGGGCCTTTTCCCGTAACTGCACGACGTCGACACCCCCGTCGATGCAGGAGGCCACGAAGTCGGCGAGGTCAGGCCGATCAGGCGTGCACAGGTACAGGCGCCGGCTCTCGAGATGGAAGCGGGCGGGCGGGCCGGTCGGGCCCGGGCCCGTCAACCCCGGTCGGCGCCGGCAGCCCGGGCCTTTGCCGCCGCCTTGGCCTCCTTCTTGTGCTGGCGCACGGTGACCAGGGCTTCGGGGGAGTCGATGTCGGCCACCGAGCGGAAGCTGCCCTTCTCCCCGAACGGAGCCGAAGCCTCCTCCCATCCCGGAGGGCGGACGCCGAACTGCTTGCCCAGTAGGGCAACGAAGATGCGCGCCTTCTGGTCACCGAAGCCGGGAAGCGCCCGCACCCGGGCGAGCAGCTCACCCCCGTCGGTCACGCCGGCCCAGATGGCCCCGGCGTCGCCTCCGTATTCCTCGGTGATGACCCGACTGAGTTGCTGGACCCGCCCGGCCATGGAGCCGGGGAAGCGGTGGAGGGCCGGGCGCTGACGGAACAGCTCGACGAGGTCATCGGGATCCATTTCGGCGAGGGACGAGGCGTCGAGCGTCCCGCCCAGTCGGTCCCGCAGGTCGGCCGGCGCGCTGAAGGCCCGCTCGAGCGGCACCTGCTGGTCGAGCACCATGCCGATGAGCAGCGCCAGCGGGTCCTCGGCCAGGAGCTTGTCGGCCTTGGGATCTTGGGCCAGGTGGAGCTTCGCCACGATCCCACGCTAGTGCCGCGTCAGCCAACGTTTGCCGAGTCGATCTCATGCGAGGTCCGGCCAACTGCCGCCATGGCGCAACCGTACTGACGCCTCCTGCAGCCAACGCGGGCTTGAGTGCCCACCCAACCCACCGCAGACGTTGGTGGACGAGGTTCTCGTCAGCCGAACCTGTCGGCCGCGCCGACGGCGCCGGCACCGCGCAGGGTTGGCCGTTCGGGGTCGTCGTTGTCGATGACGACGTCGGCACGAGCCTCGGGCCCGACCGATCCGAGGTAGAGACGACAGGCCGGGTGATAGCGCAGCTCGTAGAGCTCGGCGGCCGCTTCTTCCCCGCCGAGAAGGTCGGCGTCCCGTTGGATGGCCCGTCTGCGAGCCACCTCGAAGCTGGTGTTCATGAAGATCCGGTAGTCCCAGTGCGGGTCGAGCTCCGGCCGCTGCAGGAAGCTGCCGTCGACGAGCACCACGGCGTCGCCCTTCGCCTCCATCGGCTCGTCATCAACCACCTCGTCCGTGTCCAGGTCGTGGACGCGCCGGCGATAACGCCGGTTGCCGCCGGGGCCGAGTGGGACGAGCACGTGGTCGACGAAAGCGGCAAAATCGTATGCGTCCTCGTAGTAGCCGACGGCCGAGCGCCGCCCTCGGCGGTAACGGTCGGCGCGCGGCCGGTGGAAGTCGTCCATGCTCAGGGCGATGACCGGTCGACCTATCTGATCGACAACGACCCCCACCTCGGCCACGAGGGTGGACTTGCCGGCCGCGGTGATGCCGTCGACCGCCACTCGTGTGGGGTGTCCGGAGTTGACGGTCAAGATACTGACCGCCAACCGGCGAATGGCCGCCGCCCGCGTCTCGATCATCGACGTGCTCGTGAGTGCCTGGTGCCGGTCCGCCCGAACCGTGGCGTCAGGTCGACCAGGGATCGGGCGAGTCGACCTCGACCCCGTAGGCGCAGATGGCCTCGACCACCGACGACTCGGGCACTGCCCCGTCGGTAGCCAGACCGGACAGGACGGCGATGACGATGTGCCCGGCATCGACCTCGAAGAAGCGGCGCAGCACGTCCCGTGTGTCGGAACGACCGAACCCGTCGGTCCCGAGAGAGAGGAAGCGGCGCGGCATCCACCGCGCCACCTGGTCGGGCACGGACCGCATGAAGTCGGTGACGGCCACGATGGGGCCGTCCGACTCGGCCAGCCGCTCGGCCACGTAGGGCACCCGCTCGGGTTGGCCGGGGTGGAGCCGGTTCCACCGCTCGGTCGACATGGCTTCCTCACGCAGCGACTTGTAGGAGGTGGCGGACCAGAGGTCGGCGTCGACGCCCCAGTCGTCGGCCAGGAGGCGCCTGGCGGTGGCCGCCGCCTGCCACGCCGTACCCGAGAAGAGGATCGTGGCCCGGGGCCTACCCTCCTCGACCTGGGTGCCGCCGGTGGACCGGTCGTCGTCGGTGCTCTTTTGCTCGAAACGGTAGAGGCCCCGGATGATGCCCTCGCGCACCTCGGCCGACCGTGGCGAGTCGGCGTCGAAGGTGGGCATGGGGTAGTTCTCGTTGTAGAGGGTGATGTACCAGTAGCGGTCCTCGGGCGCTTCCCCCGTCATGCGGGAAATGGCGTCCTCGACGATGACCCCCACCTCGTAGGCGAAGGCCGGGTCGTAGGCGGCCACGCTCGGGACCGTCGAGGCCAGCAGCAGGGAATGCCCGTCCTGATGCTGGAGGCCCTCGCCGTTGAGGGTCGTGCGACCGGCGGTGCAGCCGCAGAGGATGCCGCGACCCCGGCTGTCGCCAAGGGCCCAGAGCAGGTCGCCCACCCGCTGGAACCCGAACATCGAATAGAAGAGGTAGCAGGGGATGAGGTGCTCGCCCCAGGTGGCGTAGGCGGTGGCGGCGGCCGTGAACGAGGCAGTGGCGCCGGCCTCGGTGATGCCCTCCTCCAACACCTGGCCGTCGGCGCTCTCGGCGTAGTGGAGAGCCAGGCCGGCGTCCACCGGGGTGTAGCGCTGACCCTCGGGGGCGTAGATGTGGACCTCGCTGATGAGCGACTCGAGCCCGAAGGTGCGGAGCTCGTCGCAGACGATGGGGACGATGCGACGTCCGACCGACGGGTCGCGGACGAGCGAGCGCAACAGGCGGGCGAAGGCCATGGTGGTCGACACCGACTGCTTGCCCGAGCCGGCCAGGAGGTCGGCAAAGGCCTGTTGGCGGGGAGGCTCGAGCGGTTGGGCCCGGACCACACGACGGGGGAGCACCCCGCCGAGGGCCCGACGCCGCTCGGCCAGGTAGCGGGCGGCGGGGGCGTCGGGTGCCGGCCGGAAGTAGGGAGGCAGATCGGCGTCGAGGTCGCGCTCGGCGATCTCTTCGTGCAGGAACAGCCGGTCGCGCAGGGCGAGCAGCTGCGGCTTGGTCATCTTCTTGATCTGGTGCGTGGAGTTGCGGGCCTCGATGTCGGGCCCGAGCGTCCATCCTTTGACCGTCTTGGCCAAGATGGCCGTCGGCGCCCCGACGTGCTCGGTGGCGGCCGCATAGGCGGCGTACAGCTTGCGGTAGTCGTGGCCGCCGCGGGGGAGGGACTGGAGCTCCTCGTCGGACAGGTGGGCGACGAGGGCGGTCAGGCGCGGGTCGGGCCCGAAGAAGTGCTCACGGATGTAGGCACCGGACTCGGTGGCGTACTTCTGGAACTCGCCGTCGACCGTCGTGTTCATCTTGTTGAGGAGCACGCCGTCTACGTCCTTGGCCAGCAGGTCGTCCCACGCCCAGCCCCAGATGACCTTGATGACGTTCCAACCTGCCCCCCGGAACAGCGCCTCGAGCTCCTGGATGATCTTGCCGTTCCCACGGACCGGGCCGTCGAGGCGCTGGAGGTTGCAGTTGACCACGAAGGTCAGGTTGTCGAGGTGCTCTCGGCCGGCGATGCCCAGGCTGCCGATCGTCTCCGGCTCGTCGAATTCGCCGTCTCCCACGAAGCACCACACCCGGGACTCCGAGGTGTCCACCAAGCCCCGGGCTTCGAGATAGCGGCTGATGTGGGCCTGGCCGATGGCGTTGATCGGCCCGAGACCCATCGACACGGTGGGGTACTCCCAGAACTCGGGCATGAGCCGGGGGTGGGGGTAGGAGGAGAGCCCGCCGCCGCCTACCTCGAAACGGAAGTTGTCGAGGTCCCGTTCGGTCAGCCGACCCTCGACGAAACCCCGGGCGTAGATACCCGGCGAGGCGTGGCCTTGGAAGTAGACCTGGTCGCCCGGACGACCACCGTCCTTGCCGCGGAAGAAGTGGTTGAACCCGACCTCGTAGAGGGAGGCCGAGCTGGCGTAGGTGGAGAGGTGGCCGCCGATCGACTCGGACTTGATGTTGGCCCGGACGACCATGACGGCGGCGTTCCAACGGATGTAGGCGCGTATGCGGCGCTCGAGGTGCTCGTCGCCGGGGAAGTCGGGCTCTTCGTCGGTGGGGATGGTGTTCACATAGGGCGTGGACACGGTGGCCGGGAACCCGACGTTCGTGTGACCTGCCCGTTCCAGTAGCCGGAGCAGCAAGTAGCGGGCTCGGGTCTCGCCGTGGACGGCCACGATGTCGTCGAACCCGTCCAACCATTCCCGCGTCTCGGTCGGGTCGACGTCGGGCAACTGGTGGCTGACACCGTCGAAGAGCACAACACCCATGCTGCCACTGGTCTGTACCCCTCCCGGGTCAATCGTCGACCGGATGGGCCTGCCGGCCCGAACCACCGGCCCCTGGCCCTCCCCAGGCTCGAGAAGCGCGGCCACCACCACCGGGACGGGCATGCTGTCCCGGTGGACGTTGACGCTGCTCCCCGACCGCCGGGCCAAAGCACCGTCGTGTACACGGACGGCTCGTGCTTGGGCAACCCCGGCCCCGGCGGATGGGCGTGGGCCGTGCCCGACGGACGGCAGGACAGTGGCGGTGAGCCTCGGACCACCAACCAACGCATGGAGCTCACCGCCGTGGTGCGCGCCCTCGAGGCCTTGCCCGGCCCGGCGCACGTGATGAGCGACTCGACCTACGTCGTCAACTGCTTCCGCCAGCGGTGGTGGGAGGGCTGGCAGCGCCGGCGATGGCGCAACGCCCAAGGAAAGCCGGTGGCCAATCGCGACCTGTGGGAGTCGCTGCTCGCCCTGGCCTTGGACCCCGGCCGTCCGGTCAGCTTCGGCTGGGTCAAGGGCCATTCCGGGGATCCGATGAACGACCTCGTCGACCTGCTGGCCACGACGGCGGCGGCCCATCAGCCACGCTGACGTCAGCCAACAAGCGACTTTGCCGTCGAGCCCACCGGGCGCGGTTGGCTGCCTCCGTCGGCTCCCGTAACCTGCGACCCATGGACATCAAAGGAAGTGCGGCCATCATCACCGGTGGCGCGTCGGGACTGGGAGAGGCGACCGCTCGGCGCCTCGCCGCCGGCGGCGCCAAGGTCACGGTCTTCGACAAGAACGAGGAACGAGGAAAGCAGGTGGTCTCCGAGATCGGCTCCGTGGCCACCTTCGTGGGCGGTGACGTGACCGACCCGGGCGACTGTCAACGAGCGGTCGACCAGGCGGCAGACAGCGGGCCCCTCCGCCTGGCCGTCAACTGCGCGGGGACCGGCTGGGTGGGGCGGGTCATCAATCGCGACGGATCGCCTCACGACCTCGGTCCGTTCCAGTTCATCCAGAACCTGAACGTCATCGGTACCTTCAATGTGATGACCAAGGCGGCGTCGGTCATGTCGTTGACCGAGCCCCTGGTCGACGGCGAGCGCGGCCTGATCGTCAACACCGCTTCGGTCGCCGCCTTCGACGGCCAGATCGGACAGCTGGCCTACTCGGCGTCCAAGGGGGCCATCGTGGGCATGACCCTCCCGGCCGCCCGCGACCTCGCCGTGGTCGGCATCCGGGTGGTGGCCATCGCCCCGGGGCTGTTCGACACGCCGCTCCTCGCCATGCTGCCGGACGAGCAACGGGCAGCATTGGCCGAGTCGGTCAATTTCCCGAAGAGGCTCGGCAACCCCGCCGAGTACGGCGAACTGGTGGCCCACCTGGCCGCCAACGACTACATGAACGGCGAGGTCATCCGCCTGGACGGCGGCATCCGCATGCCCCCCAAGTAGTGGCCGGTCGTCGATGACGCAGGCCGCCGCTGCGCCGCCACCCGCCAACGCCCTCGGCCGGGACGCCATCATTCGCACCGAGGGGCTGACCAAGGTGTACTCGGGCTCAGACCTGCGCGCCGTCGACGGCCTCGACCTGTTGGTGGGGACGGGTGAGATCTTCGGCCTGCTCGGGCCGAACGGGGCGGGCAAGACGACGACGGCAGGGATGCTCACCACCCGGGTGATCCCCACCGCCGGCCAGGCCTCGGTGGCCGGCATCGACGTGGTCGGCCATCCGGCGTTGGCCAAGCAGGTCATCGGCATCGTGAGTCAGCAGAACACCCTCGACCGGCAGCTCACCGTGTGGGAGAACCTCTACTACCACGGCCGGCTATTCGGCATCCCTTCGCGCGAATCCCGGCGCACGGCCGATGCGTTGCTCGAGCAGTTCCAGCTGGATAAGTGGGCCTCTGCGTCGGTCTACGCGTTGTCCGGCGGCATGGCCCAGCGGCTGATGGTGGCCAGGGCCATCTTCCACCGCCCGGCCGTGCTCTTCCTGGACGAGCCCACCGCCGGGCTCGACCCGCAGAGCCGGCTGGCTCTTTGGGATCTCCTGCGCACGCTGCACGCCGACGGTCAGACCATTGTGCTCATGACCCACTACATGGAGGAGGCCGACCAGCTGTGCGACCGCGTGGCCATCATGGACCACGGTCGCATCCTGGCCCTCGACACACCGGCCGCCCTCAAACAGGCGGTCGACGCCGACACCATCGTGTCGGTGACAACCTCCGGCGACGCCGAGGTCCTGGCCCAGACGCTGGCCAACGGCGTGCACGGTGTTGCTCGCACCCGGGTCACCGATGCGGGGGTGGAACTGCACGTGAAGGGAACCGAGCGGCTCCTGCCGTCGGTCGTGAACGCGGCCGAGGCGGCCGGCATACCCATCCTCGATGTGTCGGTGGCCGAGCCGACGCTCGAGACGGTGTTCATCAACCTGACTGGAAAGGAGCTGCGCGAATGACGGCCACAGTCGACGCCCCCGCCCCGTTCTCAGGCCGCATCCAGGTGGCCCCGACCCGTTCGGCGGCGGACTCGTCGCGATCGGCCCTCTGGGCGCTCATCCTCCGCGACCTCACCGTCCTGCGAAAGCACCTCATCGAGTTCGTGATCCGCGTCATCGTGCAGCCGTTCCTTTTGTGCTTCGTCTTCCTCTACGTGTTCCCGAAGATCGGCCAGGCCGTCGGCGGAGGCGGCGGCGCCGGCAGCGCGGTGGGTGAGTCGGCCTTTGCCACCGTGCTCGTGCCCGGTGTGGTCGGCATATCGATCCTCTTCCAGGGCGTGCAGTCGGTGGCGCTCGTCATGTCCCAGGAGTTCGGCTTCACCCGGGAGATCGAGGACCGCGTGCAGGCCCCCTGTCCGGTGTGGTTGGTGGCCATGGCCAAGGTGCTCTCCGGCGCGGTGCAAGGCATCATCTCGGCCGCCATCGTGCTGCCCATTGCCTCGGTGGTCCACGCCAAGGGGGTCGAGGCCCACATCACCCTGCACTGGTGGATCATCGTGACCCTGTTGCCGCTGGCCGCGGTGACCATGGCCTCCCTCGGCCTACTGCTCGGCACGAGCTTCGAGCCGCGCAACATCGGCCTCATGTTCGGGTTCATCATCCTGCCGGTCACCTTCTTGGGCGGTACCTACTACCAATGGACGCGCCTCGCCCCTATCGAGGTCGGGGGATGGCACTGGCTGCAGACCGTCGTCCTCGTCAATCCGCTGATCTTCGTGAACGAGGGGATGCGAGCGGCCTTCACCGAGGCGCCGCACATGCACCTCTACATCATCTATCCGGTGTTGGCCGGCTTCCTCGCGCTGTTCCTCGGCCTCGGACTGCATAACTTCCGCCGTCGCGTCCTGGCGTGACAGAGGGGGAGGAGGACTACCTCCTACCCAACCGACAGATTGCTGCCGGCGCACGACTGGCGGCGCTGTCGGAGCTCTTCGACCCGTCGACCTTTGGCCATCTCCTGGCCCTCGGCATCGAGCCGGGATGGCACTGCTGGGAGGTGGGAGGCGGGCGGCCCGAAGTGGCCGAGTGGATGGCCGAACGGGTGCGGCCCGAAGGTTCGGTGCTCGTCACCGACATCGACGTCACTCACCTCGTCGACCTCGGTCGAGGCGTGGAGGTCCGGCGTCACGACGTGGGCACCGACCGGCCGCCCGACGGCCCCTTCGACGTTATCCACGCTCGGCTGGTGCTGACCCACGTACCGGGCCGGAGCCGGGCGGTGGCGGCCTTGGCTGGGTCCCTGCGGGCCGGCGGATGGCTGCTCGTCGAAGATGCCGACCCGTCGCTCCAGCCACTCACCTGTCTGGACGTGCACGGGCCGGAACAGGAGCTCGCCAACCGGCTGCGCGCCGGTTTCCGCCAGCTCCTCGCCACTCGGGGAGCCGATTTGGCCTTCGGTCGCACCCTGCCGCGGCTGCTGCGCGAGTCCGGCTTGGTCGATGTCGCAGCCGACGCTTACTTCCCGGTGGCGTCACCGGCCTGCACTGCGCTCGAGGCGGCCACCATCGAGCAGATTCGAGACGAGCTCGTTGCCGCCGGCCTGGCCACCTCGGAGGACATCGATCGCCACCTGCGGTCCGTCGAGGCCGGTCACCTCGATCTCTCCACCTCCCCGATGATCTCGGCGTGGGCCCGGAAGCCCTTGGACGAGCTCGACGCGCCGGCGTCGCAGCGCGGCTGGTGGCACTGATAGAGCGGCTGGCGGCACTGATAGACCAGCCTGGGGGGGGTAGATCGGCCGGTAGTGTGAGCGTTGGTCAGCTCGGTTGACGGGCGGGGGATGACCGAGTGATGGAGGTGATCCGGACGGCACCCTCGATGGCAGCTGATCAGGCGACAACAGGGTCGCGGCGAGGCGACGGCAACGACGGGTCCTATGACGTCGTGGTCATCGGCGGCGGCCCGGGCGGCTACGCCACCGCCCTCTACGGCGCGGCGGCAGGGCTGTCGGTGGCCGTCATCGAGCTGGACAAGGTGGGAGGGACCTGCCTGCACCGGGGTTGCGTCCCGGCCAAGGAGTTCCTCGAGACCGCCTCGGTCTACCGAACGGTGACCGGCTCGAAGGCATTCGGCATCACAGCCGGCGACGACGGCCCGACCGTCGACTTCGCCGTGAGCCAGGCCCGAAAGCAGCAGGTCGTGGACCAGCTGTTCAACGGGCTCTCGGGCCTCATGAAGGGTCGTGGCATCGCCATCTACAACGGCAGCGGCACCCTTCTTGCCGACCACCGGGTCCGCATCGCCGGCAACGACGGGTCGACCACCGAGATCGTGGGCACGAACGTCGTCCTGGCTGCCGGCTCGGTGCCCCGAACCATCCCCGGTTTCGACATCGACGGCACGTTGGTGCTCACCTCCGACGAAGTGCTGGCCCTCGACCAGCTGCCAGGCTCGGCGGCCGTCGTCGGTGGGGGAGCCATCGGCTGCGAGTTCGCCTCGATGCTCTCCGATCTCGGCTGCGCCATCACGGTGTTCGAGGCGCTGCCCTCCATCCTGAGCGCCTGTGACGAGGACGTGGCCCGGGTAGTGGGCCGATCCTTCCGAAAGCGCGGCATCGATGTGAAGGTGGGCGTGCAGCTTCAAGGACACACCCCGGACCCGAGCGGTCGGGGGACGGTGGTCTCCTACGGCGACGGCGAGAAGCTGGCCGTCGACATGGTCGTCATCTCGGTCGGTCGGCGGCCCCGGACCGAGGGCTTGGTGGCCCCGGACGTCGGTGTGGTCATCGACGAGCGCGGCTTCGTGGTCACCGACGCCTTCATGCGGACGGCGGCCGACGGTGTGTGGGCGGTCGGCGACCTGGTGGCCGACACGCCGCAGTTGGCTCACGTCGGGTTCGCCGAGGGGATCCTCGTCATCAAGTCGATCCTGGGCGAGCCGGCCGTTCCCGTCGACTACGAACGGGCGCCGTGGGCCATCTACTGCCACCCCGAGGTGGCCTTTGCCGGCCTGACCGAGGAGGCCGCCCGTCAGCAGGGCTACGACGTGGTCGTGAAGAAAGACCCTTTCGGTGGCAACAGCCGGGCCCGCATCATCGGCGACGTCGAAGGGCTCGTGAAACTGGTGGCGGAGCGCCGGCCCGACGGCAGCGGCGGTCGCCTCCTCGGCGTCCACATGGTCGGCCCCTGGGTCACCGAGCAGCTCGGCGCCGGGTATCTGGCCGTCAACTGGGAGGCGACGGCGCAGGAAGTAGCCCAGTTCATCCAACCCCATCCATCCTTGTCGGAGACGTTCGGCGAGACCGCCCTCGCCCTGGCCGGAAGGGGGCTTCACATTGGCTGACGTGACCATGCCCCAGCTCGGGGAGACGGTGACCGAGGGCACGATCACCCGCTGGTTCAAGTCAGTGGGCGAGCAGGTGACACGAGACGAGCCCCTCTTCGAGGTCTCGACCGACAAGGTCGACTCCGAGGTGCCGGCCCCGGCGTCGGGTGTGCTGACCGCCATCCTGGTAGAGGAGGGCGACACCGTCGACGTGGGTGTGAAGCTCGCCGTCATTGGCGACGAAGTATCCGGCACGCCGAGGGCCGAGCCGGCACGCCCCGCCGCCACCGAGACGCCCGCGGCCCCGCCACCGGCACCAGCGGTCACCGCGGCCGGCGCGGCGCGACCGGCGCCGACGGACTTCCCGGACGAGCCGGTCGGGACAGCCACCCTCCCCCCAACCCTGGCGCCGGCATCCGGGCCTGGCGGATCCGATGGCCGATCTGACGGCGGAGGCCAGCTCGCACCGGCGGCACCCGCTGTGCCTGCGCCACCCGCCGCACCCGCTACGCCGGCGGTACCGGCTGCGGCTTCTGCGTCGACGGTCGCCAAGGCCGATGGCAGTGCGGCCACGGCGGCCGCGCCGGCCGCGCCGGCCGCGCCGCCCGCTCCGGCCGCTCCCGCCGCTCCCGGGAGGGTGGGCGACGACCAGCAGCCCTCGAGCGAGCTGTTGGTCCCGGCGCCCCCAGCCACGGGTACCGGCGGGCGGGCGCTGAGCCTGGTGCTCTCCCCGGTCGTCCGCAAGATCCTCGACGAGCACGGCATCGACCCGCGGACGGTGACGGGAACTGGCCTCGGTGGCCGCATCACCCGGGACGACGCCAACACCGCGGTGGCCGCCGCCAACGGCGCCGGCCCAGCTGTGGTCGAGACACCCGCTCCACCCGCCCCACCCGCCCCACCGGCCACAGGGGCTGCACCCAGCCCGGTGGTGACGCCCCCGTCCGAGCCGTCCAGCGTGCCCACCCTCTCCGGTCGTAGCGCCCCGGCCGCGCCGGATGCACCTGCGGGCATAGCCGTGGCCGAGTCGCGAGACGAGGTGGTGCCCTTCACGAACATCCGTCGGCGCACGGCCGAGCACATGGTCCGCTCCAAGGCCACTTCGGCCCACACCCTGATGGTGAAGGAGATCGACTACGAGCGGGTCGAGCAGGTGCGCCGGGCCTACGGCGAGCGCTTCCGTGCCGAGGAGGGCTTCGGCCTCAGCTATCTGCCCTTTGCCGCCCGGGCGGTGGTCGAGGCGCTGTCGCAGTACCCGCACCTCAACGCTTCGGTGGGCGAGGATGCCCTGGTGGTGCATCGCGACTTCAACATCGGGATCGCCGTGGACCTCGACAACGAAGGCCTCATCGTCCCGGTGGTGCACAACGCCGAGGAGCTCAACCTGTTGGGGATGGCCCGGCGTATCCGCGAGCTGGCCGACCGGGCCCGCACCCGCCGGCTTGCCCTCGACGACATAAGCGGCGGCACCTTCTCCATCACCAACGCCGGCCCGTTCGGCACCTTCCTCACCGGCGCCATCATCAACCAACCGCAGGTGGCCATCCTCTCGACCGACGGAGTGTCCCGGAAGCCGGTGGTCGTCACCCAACCGGACGGCACCGAGTCGATCGCCATCCATTCGGTGGGCTTGGCGGCCATGAGCTTCGACCACCGCGCCGTCGACGGGGCCTACGTCGCCCGTTTCCTCTCCCTGTTCGGCGACATCCTGAACAGCCGGGACTGGGCCGGCGAGCTGTAGCCATGCGAACGGCGCGCCGCCGCGACCCGACCGGCGTGCGGCCATGAGGATCCGCTGGCTCGGCCAGGTTCCCTACGCCGAGGCGTGGGACCTCCAACGGGCCATCGCCACCCGCTCCGAGGCCGACTACCTGCTCCTGTTGGAGCACCCACCCGTCTACACCCTCGGGGTCAACGCCGATCTCGGCCATGTGCTCGTGGACCCGCAGACGTTGGGCGCCGACCTCGTTCGGGTGGACCGCGGCGGTGACGTGACCTTCCACGGCCCCGGCCAGCTCGTCGGCTATCCCATCGTCTCGGTCGGCGAGGGCCCCCACCGCGGCACCGAGCATGTTCGCCGCATCGAGCAGGTGATCATCGACGTCCTCGTCGAGCTCGGTCTGCGCAGAGACGACGTCGGACGGCTTCCCGGCTACCCGGGCGTGTGGGTGGGCCTCGACCGGGATGCGACGGGAGCGGCCGAAGGTGTCCTTGGGACCCGCAAGATCTGCGCTATCGGGGTGCGGACGGCACGGGGGCGCACTACCCACGGCTTCGCCCTCAACGTCGATCCCGACCTCGCCTTCTTCGGCCACATCGTTCCGTGCGGGATCGCCGACCGCCCGGTGACGTCACTGGCCGCCGAAGGATGGACGGGCACCATGGCCGACGTGGTCGAGGCCGTGGTCCAGGTGGCCCGACGCCAATGGGACCCGGACGCCGACTTCCAGGCCGTCATTGACCGTCGAGCGCCGGCGCCCCAGGTGGGGACGCCCGGTCCGGCAACGGCCCGAGCTGCCGGCGAGCCCGTTCACCTCGGTCCACGCCGGGTGGCGGCCGTCACAGCACCGGACTCCCTGCCGGCCACCGCACTCGAGCGCCGGTTGGCCCGCTCGGGCGTGGCCCCCGGCAGCGGGCTCGGGGTCGGCGAGCGCAAACCCGACTGGCTCCGGGTCCCGGCCCGGATGGGGGACGAGTTCCTCCACCTGCGCCGTGGCCTGCGGGCCCGCGACCTCGTCACCGTGTGCGAGGAGGCGGGCTGCCCGAACATCTACGAGTGCTGGTCGGCCGGCACGGCCACCTTCATGATCAACGGCGATCGTTGTACCCGCGCCTGTGGGTTCTGCCAGGTTTCCTCGGAGCACCCGCGGCCGCTCGACGCCACCGAGCCCGAGCGGGTGGCCGAGGCCACCTCGGAGATGGGGCTCGCTCACGCGGTGGTGACCTGCGTCGCTCGTGACGATCTCGACGACGGGGGGGCCGGCGCCTTCGCCGCCACCATCGCCGCCATCCGGCGCCGGAGCCCGAGGACCACGGTCGAGGTGCTGATCTCGGACTGTCGGGGACGCCCCGAGGCGCTGGGCGTCATCTTTGGGGCCCGTCCCGACGTGCTCAACCACAACATCGAGACCGTGGCCCGCCTGCAGTACGCGGTCCGGCCGTCGGCCGGCTACGCCCGGAGCCTGTCGGTGCTGGCCCGGGCCAAGGACGCCTCCCTCACCACCAAGTCGGGGATCATTGTGGGAATGGGCGAGCGGACGGACGAGGTCGTGGCCACGCTGACCGATCTCCGGGCCGTCGGCGTCGACATCGTGACCGTCGGCCAGTACCTGCGTCCGAGCGCGGCGCACGTGCCCGTGGCCCGTTACTGGACTCCCGACGAATTCGATGAGCTGCGGACCATCGGCCAGACGCTCGGTTTCGCCCACGTCCAGGCCTCTCCCCTGACCCGCTCGAGCTATCACGCCCGTGAGGCGGCCGAGTCGGCCGTCTCACCGATGTCCACCCCTCTGGCCGGCGGCGCTGCCGCGCCGTCGGTGGCGGCACCGGCCGCTGGCTGATGGAGGCGATGTCGGACGAGGCAGTGGCCGCCCGGCGGGGTCGCCTGGCACGCGTTCGCGAGCGGATGGGTGAGCTCGGAGTCGACGCCCTACTCCTGTCCCACGGCGCCGACCTGCCCTGGCTCACCGGCTACCGGGCCATGCCCCTCGAACGCTTGACCATGCTGGTCCTGCCCCTGGAGGGCGAGCCCGTCCTGATCGTGCCGGCCCTCGAGGCGCCTCGGGTAGCCGCGGCCGACGACCTGTTCGCCGTGGCCCCGTGGTCGGACGCCGAGGACCCCGAGCCGTTGGTCGCCGCCGCCGTGCCCCGGACCGCCGCCTCGAGCGGCGGCGTTCCGTGCCTGGCCATCTCCGACCGGGCCTGGGCCACCACCGTCCTCGGCCTGCAGGAGCGCCTGGCCTCGGCCCGATGGCTGGCCGCGTCGGCGGTGACCTCGGCTCTGCGGGCGGTCAAGGACGAGTCCGAGCTGGCCGCCTTGCGGGCGGCCGGGGCTGCCGCCGACCGGGTGGCCGCCGTCCTTCAGGCCGGTGGCATCCGCCTCATCGGCCGCACGGAGGCGGAAGTCTCGGCTGCGCTCTCGGATCTGCTCCTGGCCGAGGGGCATCGCCAGGTCAACTTCGCCATCGTGGGCAGCGGTCCCAACGCGGCCAGCCCCCACCACGAACCGGGGGAGCGCACGATCGGGCCGTCGGAGACGGTGGTCTGCGACTTCGGCGGCGCCCTCTCGCTCGACGGCGACGTGCCCTACTGCTCGGACATCACCCGCACGGTGGTCACCGGACCGCCCGGGACCGAGGTGGAGGAGAGCTATCAGGTCCTGCGAGCAGCCCAGCAGGCTGGCGTGGCCGCGGCCCGGACGGGCGTGGCCGCCGAGGATGTCGACCGCGCCGCCCGCCACGTCATCGAGGCAGCCGGCCTGGGCGAGTTCTTCGTGCACCGGACGGGACACGGCATCGGGATCGAGGAGCACGAGGACCCCTACCTCGTGAGCGGGAACCGTGAGCTCCTCCGTCCCGGTCACGCCTTCTCGGTCGAACCGGGCATCTACCGGACCGGTCGTTTCGGCATGCGACTCGAGGACATCGTGGTGGTCGGGGCCGACGGGGAGCCCGAGCCCCTCAATCAGGTCGATCACTCCATGGTCGTCGTCGAGGCCTGAGCGGCCCGGAGCGGAGGCTGGCATGGACCTGGGTATCGACGGCCGGGCTGCCCTCGTGGTCGGAGCCTCCCGAGGGCTTGGTCGGGCCACGGCCGAGGCGCTCGTCGCCGAAGGTGCACGGGTCATGCTCTGCGCGCGACACGAGGCCACATTGGCCGACGTCGCCCGCGTCCTGACGGCCCAAGGTGGACACGTCGAGACGGTGGCCGCCGACATCAGCGAGCCGTCCGCCCCTGCCTCGGTGGTGGCGGCCACGGCCGACGCCTTCGGCAGCGTCGACATCGTGGTGGCCAACGCCGGTGGCCCACCGCCCGGGCGCGCCCTCGAGGTCGACGACGACGCACTGCGGGCGGCCCTCGAGGCCAATTTCCTCTCCGCCGTGCGCCTGGTTCGGGCGGCGCTGCCGTCGATGCGGGCCAACACCTGGGGCCGTATCTGTTGCATCGCCAGCTATTCGGTCGTCCAACCTGTGCCGACCTTGGCCCTCTCCAACTCTGCCCGGGTCGGCCTGTGGGCGTGGGCCAAGACGGCGGCCCAGGACCTCGCGGCCGAGCGCTCGGGCATCACCCTCAACCTGGTCTGTCCCGGCCCTCACGCCACCGACCGAATGCGGGAGCTGGGCGGTTCGGGCTCCTGGGTGATGGGGGACCCTGTCGACTTCGGCAAGGTGGTCACGTTCCTCTGCTCCGAGCCGGCCGGCTTCGTCAACGGAGAGGCGGTGGTGGTGGACGGAGGAGCAACGCTCGCCCTCTGAGCACGCCTTCGGCAACGGCTGATCGGCAACGGTCAATCGGCAACCGCTGGTTGTCGTCTTCGACGTGGGCTGGCTCAGGCCTCGTCCCCGGTGGGCGCTTCGGCGGTGCGCAACCGGTTCGTATGCGTTGTCCAGTACCGGCGCTGCAAGGTGAGGCCGACCACCCCCACCACCAAGAGGATCACCACGTTGAGCACCAGCTGTTCGAGGGCACCGCCCGCCTGCGACCAGCTGGCGAACGCGCAGGCCACCCCGAGCTGGGCGGCCGCCGGCACCGTGGTCACCGAGATGAAGACCCCGATCAAGGCGCTCGCCCGCGACAGGGTCGCCGAGACGACGCCGGCCACCCCGGCGAGGACGGCCACGATCACCGAGTAGAGGTTCGGCTTGTCGATGAGGTCGGAGACGGGTCGAAAGCCCAGCACGTAGTCGTGCGGTGCACCGATGGTCAGACGGACGACGAGCGCGAAAAGGAGGCAGGCCACCACGGCCGCGCCGAACCCGACGCCGAGGGCAACCAACGCTCGCCGGGCCGGCTGCCAGCGCCGCTGGGTCAATCCGAGGGCGGCGCCGAGGATGGCGCCGTACTCCGGGCCGAGCACCATCGCCCCCACGATGAGGATCTGCGAGTTGGTGAGGATGCCCACGGCCGCCAGCAGGCCGGCGCAGATCAGCAGGATGTAGAAGCTGAACGGGTAGACAGCGTTGGCCCGGATGGCCGCGTCCACCACCTCCCATACCGGGGCGACCTCCCGGTCCTTGATGCGCGGGTCAGGGGCGCGCCGTTGGGTGCCGATGACCGCCGTCTCCCGTTTGTCGACGGCGATCGGCCCGCGCTCGGTCACTTCGAGCTCGCGGAGCTGGTGAATGGTCTCGTAGGCGACGTCGTCGTTGAGGTCGCACTCGACGATCCGCTGGGCGCCGTCGGTGGACGTGACCACACTCAACCCGACGACGCCGCCGCTGGCCTCGAGCAGACCGACGACCCGTTCGGTTCCGGTGGCAGGTACCGCCAGTCGTACGTGATACAGGGCTCATCCTCCTCGCCAGGCGCTCATGGGTCGCCAAGAAGCCCGGGTTCGCACCCCGGAGAGGGTGGGGCGATCAGGCGGTCAGCGAATGATCGCTCAGCCAGCCGAGGAATGCTTCTCCGGCTCCGGAGGCGGGGCTGGTTGCTGGAGCAGCGGGAGGGCACCCTCCGGGGGCGGGATCTCTTCTTCGCCGTCGAGATCTGGCACTCCTTCGGGCGGCTCCTCGCCCGATCCTGCCTCGGCCGGTTGGACAAGGGCCGGCGGAATTTGGGTCGGCGGCCGGAGGCGCTGAGCTTCGGCCGTGTCGAACGCCCGAACGACGTCGGCCGTCGGGTCGAAGACCCCGAAGGGGGACGTACGCCGGCCGGTCGTCGGAGCGGCGGGGGACGGCACATGGTGCTCACCGGCTCGCCCTGGCCGAGCGCCGGCGGTGGGTGCCGCGAAGGTGGGGGCGAGCGGTCGGGAGCGCGGGTCATCCGACGGCTCGGTCTCCGGCTCAACCCCTCTCGGGGTGTAGTGGGCCAGGTCGTGCTGGTGGTAGCCGCTGCTGGCGGCCTTCCGCAGTCGCTGGGCGTGGGAGAACCACAACTTGACGACGACGAGAAGCACGGCGAAAAGGACGGCCGCCCCCACGGCGACGATCTCGAGCTGTCGTGAGCCGACTGTTGCGACCACCAGCCCGGCACTGCCGGGGTCAACCTGCCCCATGGCTCAATCGTACTCACTGACCTGGTCATTTCGATATGAATTTCGGCGGCCAAAAACCGCCGCCGGGCACCTTTTGTGAAGCAACGGTCACTCGGCGGAAGCGGCCACCTGGCGCACGGTCCACACCACCGTTCCCGAGCCGGCAACCGCCACCTTCCCGAGGCCTCGAGACAGCTGATCGAGGTGCCGACGCCCTGGCCCTTCGGGCGCTTCCCCCGACCACCGTTCGACGTTGACCAGAGAGATGGTCGCGGCCAGCCGGGCCGGCACGCGGACCTCGACGCAGCTCCCGCCCAGCGGGGCGAGAGCTCGCCCGGCATACATCGACCCGCCGCCCGATCGCACCATCTCGGTCGACAGCGCTTCGTAGTCGCGCAGAGGACCTGTCGGCGCAGTGATGTCCTCGAGGTCCTCGACGAGGAGCGTGCCCCCGGCCGAGAGCTCACCCTGCCACCGCCGGGCCATTCCGAGGGGGTCGGGGAGATGGGCCAGGAGCAGCCGGGCGTAGATCATTGTGGCCGGCGCGCCCGGAAGCGGCGTCACCGAGGCGTCGTGCTCGGCGAACTCGGCGTCCGGCACTCGCCTTCGGGCCAGGTCGATGAACGATGGCGCGGCGTCGATACCGAGCAGCCGGCGGGGACGGCACACGTGAGCGAGAAGCTCGGTGCTGAAGCCGGGACCGCATCCGAGGTCGAGGGCCGAGGCAGGGCTCCGCCGGGCGTGGCGGGTGACGAAGGACTCGGACGTCGGCCGGTAGGCGTCGGCGACCAGTCGCAGTCGCTCGCCGGCCGGGTCGTCGTCACCGAAGGTGTACCGGGGCCGAGACCGCTCACCTCCCACGGATCCGGCCGATCCCTCCGGCGATCAGGCCACGAAGTACTTGGCCTGGGGGTGGTGGCAGACGATGGCCGTCGTCGACTGCTCCGGATGGAGCTGGAACCCCTCGCTGACCGTGACCCCGATGCGGTCGCCACCGAGAAGATCGACCACCTTGGCGTTGTCCTCGAGGTCGGGACAGGCCGGATAGCCCCACGAGTAGCGGCCGCCGCGGTACTGCTGGCGGAAGAGTCCGGTCAGGGTGGGTCCGTCCTCGTCGGCGAAGCCGAGCTCCTGGCGGATGCGCCGGTGCCAGTACTCGGCCAGAGCTTCCGCCATCTCCACACCCAGGCCGTGCAGGTAGAGGTAGCGCTGGTACTCGTTGGACCCGAAACGCCGGGCTGCCTCCTCGGAGACTCGCGAGCCCATGCTGACGAGCATGAAGCTGGCCCAGTCGGGCTCGCCGGAGGACACCGACCGGAAGAAGTCGCTGATACAGAGGAAGGGGTCCTGGGTCTGGCGGGGGAATGCGTAGCGCATCCATTCGGAGCTGCGGCTGTCGTCCTTCCAGATGACGAGGTCGTTGCCCTCGGCGTTGGCCGCGAAGTGGCCCCACACCACCTGGGGGACGAGCAGTTGCTCCGCCTTGGCCTCGGCCAGCTGGTCGCGGAGCAGTGCTCGGACCCGGTCCTTGAAGGCACGGTCGTCCTCACCGCCCTCGGGCCGGAACCCCCATTGGTTACGGAACAGCGCCGTCTCGTTGAGATAGGTGGCCACCTCGTCGATGGAAATGCCCTTGGCCACCCGGCTGCCGACGAACGGCGGGGGGAAGGTCGGGTTGTCGGTGGCCACCGAAGGTGCCCGTACCGGCAGCGTCTCGCCGCGGGCGATGGCCTCGGCCGCCGCCTGGCGACGTTGCTCGCTGCGGCGCGGACCGAGGTTTCGGCTTCCGAGGGTGGTCCCGAAGCTCGGGTCGTCCTCTCCGGTCTTGGTCATCTCGACCAGCCGGTCCATGGTCCGCAGCCCCTCGAAGGCGTCCTTGCCGTAGAAGAGGCGTCCGTTGTACACCTCGCGGAGGTCGCGTTCGACATAGGTGCGAGTGAGCGCGGCGCCGCCCAGGATGACCGGGATGCGCTCGAGCTCGCGCCGGTTGAGCTCCTCCAGGTTGTCGCGCATGATGAGCGTGGACTTGACCAACAGTCCGCTCATGCCGATGGCGTCGGCTCCTGCCTCTTCGGCAGCCTGGACCATCTCGTTGATCCCCACCTTGATGCCGAGGTTGCGCACCGAGTAGCCGTTGTTGGTCAGGATGATGTCGACCAGGTTCTTGCCGATGTCGTGGACGTCACCCTTGACCGTGGCCAAGACGATCGTGCCCTTGCCGCCCTGGTCGGCCTTCTCCATGTGGGGCTCGAGGTGGGCGACAGCCGTCTTCATGGTCTCGGCCGAGCCGAGGACGAACGGCAGCTGCATCTCGCCCGAGGCGAAGAGCTCGCCCACCGTCTTCATCCCGGACAGGAGGATGTCGTTGATGATGGCCAGCGGAGAGTGGCCGGCCGCCATGGCCTCGTCGAGCTCGGCCTCGAGGCCGTTGCGGTCGCCGTCGACGATGCGCTGCTCGAGTCGCCGCTCGAGCGTCCAACCACTGCGGTCCTCGGTCGGGCCGGAGGACGTGGCCGACGCTCCCTCGAAGATCGACAAGAGCTCGGACAGAGGGTCGTAGCCGTCGCCGCGGCGGTCGTAGACGAGGTCGAGGCAGACCTCGCGGGCCCGCTCGTCGATCTTGGACAGGGGCAGGATCTTCGAGGCGTGGACGATGGCCGCGTCGAGCCCGGCCTCCACGCACTCGTGCAGGAAGACGGAGTTGAGGACCTGACGGGCCGCCGGGTTGAGGCCGAAGGAGACGTTGGAGAGACCGAGGATGGTGTAGACGCCGGGGAGCTCGGCCTTGATGCGCCGGATGCCCTCGAGGGTCTCGATGCCGTCACGACGGCTCTCCTCCATGCCCGTGGACAGCGGCAGGGCCAGCGGGTCGAAGAGCAGGTCCTCGGGCTTCAGCCCGTAGCGCCCGACGGCGAGGTCGCGGATGGCCGTGGCCGCCCGCAGCTTCCATTCGGCCGTCCGGGCCTGGCCCTCGGTGTCGATGCAGGTGCAGACGACGGCGGCGCCGAACTCCTTGGCCAGCCGCAGGAACGAGTCGAGACGGGTGCCGGGTTCGTCCCCTTCTTCGAGGTTGACCGAGTTGATCACCGCTCGGCCGCCGATCCAGGACAGCGCGGTCTCGACGACAGGTGCTTCCGTCGAGTCCACCACGAGCGGCGCGGTCGACTGGGTGGCGAAACGCGAGACGACCTCCTCCATGTCGGCTACCCCGTCGGCACCCGTGTAGTCGACACACACGTCGATGAGATGCGAGCCCTCCTTCACCTGGTCCCGGGCGATGGCCACACAGGTGTCCCAGTCACCCTCGAGCATGGCGTCACGGAACTTCTTCGAGCCGTTGGCATTGGTGCGCTCGCCCACCACCAGGAACGACGTGTCCTGGTGGAAGGACACGGGGGTGTAGATGGAGGCGGCCCCCGGCTCCACCTCGGGATGGCGGACGGCCGGCGTGAGGTCACGGCACGCAGCCACCGTCGCGGCCAGGTGGGCCGGCGTGGTGCCACAGCACCCCCCGATGACCGACACCCCGAGCTCGGTGACGAACTGGCGGTGGAAGTCGGCCAGCTGGTCGGGAGTGAGGTCGTAGTGCATGGCTCCGTCCACCACCGAGGGGAGCCCGGCATTGGGCAGGCAGCTGATGGGCACGGAGGCGTGAGCGGACAGGTGCCGCAGCGGCTCGAACATCTCGGCCGGACCGGTGGCGCAGTTGAGGCCGATCACGTCGACGTCCATGGCCGAGAGCGCGTTGAGCGCGGCACCGATCTCGGTGCCCGGCAGCATGGTGCCGGTGAGCTCTATGGTCACCTGGACCTGGATGGGCAGCTGGCGGTCGGCCGCGGCCATGGCCCGGCGCACGCCGTTGATGGCCGACTTGGCCTGCAGGAGGTCGAAGACCGTCTCGATGATGAACAGGTCGACGCCTCCCTCGAGCAGGGCGGCGGCCTGCTCCTGGTAGGCGTCGCGGAGATCGGCGTAGCGGATCTGGCCCAGGGTGGGGAACTTCGTCCCCGGCCCGAGGTTCCCGGCCACCCAGCGGGGGCGCTCGGCCGTCGAGAAGTCGTCGGCCGCTCGCCGGGCCAGGGTGGCCGCGGCCAGGTTGATCTCGCGGACCCTGTGGGCCTGCCCGTACTCGGCCAGCACCGGGGCGAAGGCGCCGAAGGCGTCGCACTCGACGACGTCGCAGCCCACCTCCAAGAAGGAGCGATGGATGCCCTCGACCACGTCGGGCCGGGTCAGCACCAGCAGCTCGTTGCACCCCTCGAGTTCGGGGCCGCCGAAGTCGTCGGGGCCGAGCCCGGCCAGCTGCAGATTGGTCCCCATGGCGCCGTCGAATATGACGACGCCCTCGGTGGCAGCGGCCAGATAGGCGGAGGAGCGTTCGGGGACCACGGTCCCACAAGGCTACCGGCGCCCTGGTTGGGGCCCTGTCGACCCTCGGTCGGGCGGGGGTCGTCGTCGGCCGGTCGTTTAGCATCGAGCCGGTGCCGAGCAAGAGCGCGAAGTCGGTGAAGATCTACACGAGGACCGGGGACGACGGCACCACCGGCCTTCTCTACGGGGGCCGGGCGGCCAAGGACTCGCCCGCCGTAGAGATGAGCGGCACCGTCGACGAGGCCCAGGCCGCGATGGGCCTGGCCCGGGCCGAAGTCGAGCCCGGCGGCGAGCTCGACGTCCTCCTGACCGAGCTCGAGCGCCAGCTCTACGTGCTGATGTCCGAGTTGTCGACCGCTCCCGAGCACCGCTCGAAGCTGGTCGGTGGGACAACACTGGTCACCGAAGCCATGGTCGAGGCGTTGGAGGCGCGCATCGACGAGCTGAAGGAGCGCTTCGCCATGCCGGCCGACTTCGTCATCCCCGGGGTCAATCGGGCGTCCGCCGCACTCGACCTGGCCCGCACCATCGTGCGGCGGGCCGAGCGGCTCTACGTCGCCCACCCCATCGACGGTTCAGCGGCCGACCGCTACCTCAACCGGCTCTCGGACCTGCTGTGGGCCATGGCCCGATGGGCGGAGGGTGACGCCCACCTGCTCGCCCGGGGATCGCCGCGTGGCAGACGGGCACGGGCCGACGGCCCGGCCGACACCCGCCCATGATCATCGAGGTCCGATCGGGCCGCGCCGCGACGGAGGGCATGGACGTCGTCGGCGTGCCCGTGCACGTCGGGACTGACGCTCCGCGCCTGGCGGTGGACGGTCGTCGCATGGAGTCGACGCTGGGATTGACCGGCGAGCCGGACAGCGCCTGGTGCCACCGTCACGGGTTCTCCGGCAAGGTGGGGCAGGTGGCCTGGTGGCCCGGGCCGTCGTCGCCGGAAGGCGGTTCGGAGCAAGGCCCGCTCTTCGAGCTCCTGCTCGTGGGGATGGGGGATGCCGACGAGGCGAGCGGCGACCGTGGCCTCGAGTCGCTGCGGCGGGCGGTAGCCGCCTTCGTGCGGGCCGCCAGCCATACCGGAAGCGGAGCCTTCCTCCTGCCTGAGGCCCCGCCGACCGGGGCGGCGAGCGTCGTCGACCGGGCCGGGGCGGCGGCCGAGGGCGGGATGCTGGCCGCCTACCAGTACGACGCCTTCCGCACCGCCGAGCCGTCGTCGCAACTGGCCTGTCTCGTCCTTGTCCCGAAGAACGGCGACGCGGCCGAGGCCGAGGAGGGTGCCCGGCGGGGGGCTCGGATCGCCGAGTCGGTGGCCCTCGCCCGCGACCTCGTGAACGAGCCGCCGAGCTCCCTCACTCCCGAGCGGTTCGCCGCCGTCTTCACCGAGCGGTTCGCCCCGGTGCCCGAGGTGTCGATCGAGGTCTGGGACGAGGAGCGCATCACTGCGGAGCGACTCGGTGGTCTGCTCGGGGTGTCTCGGGGGTCGACCCAGCCGCCCCGACTGGTTCGGGCCGAGTACCGCCCCGCCGGCTCTGTTGGCGAGGACCTCCCGCACATCGCCTTCGTGGGGAAGGGCATCACCTTCGACTCGGGGGGGCTCTCGCTCAAGACGGCGAGCGGCATGGAGACCATGAAGACGGACATGAGCGGGGCGGCGGTGGTGGTCAGTGCCCTCGACGCGGCCGCCGCCCTCGGCGCCCCCATGCGGATCACCGCCATCGCGCCCTTGACCGAGAACATGCCGGGTGGCTCCGCCACCAAGCCGGGCGACGTGCTCACCACCCGGAACGGCAAGACCATCGAGGTGCTCAACACCGACGCCGAAGGTCGCCTCGTGCTGTCTGATGGCCTGACCCTGGCCGCCGAGGCGGCACCCGATGCCATCGTCGACCTGGCCACGCTGACCGGGGCCGCGGTGGTGGCCCTGGGCAAGGACATCGCCAGTTTGTTCGGTACGGACTCGGAGCTTCTCGAGGACGTGCGGCAGGCCGGGGAGAAGGCCGGCGAGCCCAGCTGGCCGATGCCACTTCCCGACGACTACCGCAGCCACATCGACTCGGAGGTAGCGGACATGCGCAACATCGGGCGCCCCGGTCAGGCCGGCAGCATCGCCGCCGCCATGCTGCTGCGTGAGTTCGTGGGATCGGTCCCCTGGGTCCACATCGACATGGCCGGTCCGGCTCGGGCGGAGGAGACAACGCGTTATCTGTCGAAGGGCGGCACCGGTTTCGGTGTCCGCACGTTGGTCAACCTGGTGACCTCCGAGCACGTCCGCCGCCGCCTGGCCCATGGGCGGGAAGAGTGACCCGTTGAAGATCGCCGTCCTCGGGGGAGGCTCGTGGGGCACGACCATGGCTTCCCTGGTTGCCCCGCGCCACCAGACCGTGCTCTGGGCGCGGGACCCCGAGGTGGCCCGGTCGATCGACACCGAGCACGAGAACCCGACGTACCTTCCCGGCTTCGAGCTCCCCTCCTCGCTGACTGCCACCCCCGACCTGGCCACCGCCGTCTGTCAGGCCGACCTGTTGGTCGTGGGGGTGCCCTCCTCCGGCTTCCGCAGCGTCCTCGAGGAGGCGGTCAGCTACGTACGTCCCTGGGTCCCGGTCGTGAGCCTGGCCAAGGGGCTCGAGCGCGGCACCCACTTGCGCATGACCGAGGTCATCAAGGAGGTCATGCCCGGGCACCCGGTGGCCGCCCTCACCGGCCCCAACATCGCCGTCGAGATCATGCAGGGGAAAGCCGCAGCCGCGGTCATCGCCACCAAGGACCTCGAGGTCGCGAGCGCCATCCAGAAGGTGGTCACCCGTGGCGTTTTCCGTGTCTACGTGAACCACGACGTCGTCGGCTGCGAGATGGGCGGCGCGCTGAAGAACGTCATCGCCATTGCCTCCGGCATCGGTGAGGGGCTCGGGGTGGGCGACAACACGAGGGCGGCGGTCATGTCTCGGGGATTGGCCGAACTGGCCCGCCTGGGGGTGGCCATGGGGGCCCAGCCCATGACCTTCGCCGGCCTGGCCGGGATGGGCGACCTCATCGCCACTTGTATGAGCCCTCACAGCCGCAACCGGATGGTGGGTGAGCAGCTGGGCAAAGGCCGTGCTCTCGAGGACGTCCTGGCCGAGATGCACATGGTGGCCGAGGGCGTCGGCACCGCGACCATCGCCCTGGAGCTGGCCGAGCGCCACGGCCTTGCTCTTCCCATCTGCACGATGATCGACAAGGTGGTGCGGGGCGAGATCGAGCCCATGGACGCCTACTTCGGGCTCACCCCGGCCGGGCACGAGGACGATCCGGGCTGAGCTGACAGGCACCTCTTTCGGCGCTGATTCGCGGCATCGTCGCAGGTCAGAGCGGAATCCGCCCGAGCATGGGTGACGGGGGTGTTGGCGGGCATTTGAACCTCGGAGAAAGGGCGCAGTTGGTACGCGGCTGATCGTCAGAGAGCGCCGACGGCATCTCGAACAGAGGGGGTACCGAACGATGGTTCGATTTCGCTGGTTCCGGGTCGCAGCGGCAGCCGTGACCGTGGTCGGCACGTTGACGGCGATCGGACTGAGTGAGGGATCACCGCCCGCTGTCGCGGCAACCGCCGCACCGGCCTGCACGTTCAACGGCAGTACATTGCCGCTCATCACCGGAGCCTCAGCCGGCGAGAAGGTCGCCATCGACTGCACGGGGTTGTCGCCGTTGCACCCGTACCTGGTCATGGAGGTCAGCCTGTTGCTGGGCATCGACCCCAAGGCCGCACCACTGTTGGACGGGGACATCACCTCTCTGTCCGGACTGACGGCCCTTCTCTCTGCCCTTCCGGAGATCAATCCCGCCGCGCTCGCCTTCCCACTGTCGGACCTCTCCGGCAACCTGGATGAGAGCTACACACTCCCGACGACACAGGCACCGGACTCCAATGCCACGTGTCCCCCGTCGAAGGCGGAGATCAACATGGGCTTGATCGGTTGTGGCCTGGCCATGATCGACCTGACCACCTTCAAGACGGTGGCGGCGGGGAGCGGCCTGGTCGAGTACGCCGGCGATCCGCTCTTCCCTCCCGACCCAAAGCTGGCCCTCTCCACCAAGAAGGCCACGGCCGGCCAGACAGTGAACGTCAGTGACGCGCCGGGTGCGACCACGTATTGGTGGTTGTCGACGCTCTCCACCCTCGAGAGCCTCCTCGGTGGCGGTTCCGCCGCGCCGCCGGTGGTCAGCGTCATCCTGGAAGAGAAGGGAGGGGCATACGTCACTGCGCCCAACACGGTCACGGTGACGCCTGCCGTCTATAACTATCCGGTCCTGACCCCACCCGCGATCTCGGGTGCCTTCACCGTGCCTTCTGGGACTACGGGCCATCAGAAGGTCACCGTCACCTACGAGGCGAACCTCCTCGGTTTCCCGCTGGCCAACGAAGCCAGCGCCAATCTGTCGGTCAAGAGTTAGTCGTCGGGGCCCCGCTGGGCCCCGACGATCGAGTCACGGACCGGGTAACGACGTCGTGTTCGGTGGCCGCCTCGGCGGCCCGGAAGGCGACGGCTGGGTGAAACTGCCACTCGGCCAGGCGGCGTTCGATCTCGGACCGGTCCTTGCCGCCGGCGGCCAGCTCGGCGGCAAGCCGCTGGGCCCGCCGGCGGACCTGCTCCCCTTCGGTCAATGAACGCTCGTCGAGCCAGCGCCGATGGCTGCGCTGCAAGGAGGCGGGCAGGCGCTGGACATGGCGGAGCGGGAGCGGGGGGATGACGGTGCGGACGGCGACAGCGCCGGGGCCTTGTTGCCGGGCCAAGCCGAAGGTGCACAACCGCTGGATGGCTCGGCAGAACGGCGAGTTCTTGCCTAGCCGGTCGCCGAGGCCAAGGGACCGGGCGCACTCGGCCAGATGAAGGTCGAAGCCGTCTTCATGGACCTCGAGCCCGTAGGACAGACGGCGCAACAACCAGGTTGTCGAAGGCCCGATCACGCCGAGCCAATACAGCTCGACGTAACGCGAGCAGGGATGGACTCCATGACGGTCGGCCACTGGATCGCGCCAGCGGGTGACGTGGAGGACGGGCCGAGCTTGGTCGTCAGCCGCCTCTCGGTCAGCAGGTGGTGGGACGAGGGTGATCGGGGACATGGTTCCCTCCGGGCTCGATCGAGCTGGTCGCCGGGCGCGACCGCAGTTCCCAGGGTGTGGCGGCCCCCTTGCCGTCGTGCTCTCCTCAACCTTGCCGGCGCTCTGACTTAGCCTCGATCCACCGATGGGCGACCTGATTAGGTAGCCACGTATCCGCGGAAAGTGCCTCCCTGCTTGGGAGAATTGTGATTGCGACGTCACGATTCACACCAGCCAGAGGAGGCACTTTCAGTGAACTCAGTATCGCGCGGGATCGACCGCATCGAGGTGACCTTCGACGAGCCGAATCTAGTGGCCAATGCAGGGCTCCTGTTGGTGGCGACGTTGGTGGTGCGTCTCGGACTCGAACGCCTGATCAACGCGTCGGTCGATCTCTCCGGCCGTGTGGGTGGGGCCTTGCCTGGGCGCAAGGTGCTGACACTGGTGCACGCCATGACAGCGGGCGGATCACACATCGACCACGCCGACATGCTGCGCTCCGGCGCCACCGCGTCAGTGCTCGGTCACCGGGTCATGGCACCCTCCACCCTCGGCATCTTCTTGCGGTCGTTCACGTTCGGGCACATTCGCCAACTGGACCACGTGCTCGGCGAGGCGCTGCGCAGGGCGTGGGCACTCGGCGCCGGGCCGGGGCCCGAGCCTCTGGTCCTCGACCTCGACTCGACCATCTGCGAGGTATGCGGCAAGGCCAAGCACGGCGCCGGTTACGGCTACACCAAGAAGCTCGGGTATCACCCCCTGGTCGCCACCCGGGCGTGGACGGGAGAGGTGCTCCACGTGCGCCTACGCAAGGGAGCGGCCAACACCCAGCGGGGGGCCAAACGATTCGTGGAAGAGCTGGTGGCCCGGGTCCGGCGGGCCGGAGCCGAGGGCGACCTGTTCATGCGGTTCGACTCGGGTTTTTGGTCAGGCGACACCGTCAGGACCCTCGAACGCCTACAGGTCAGCTACACCATGGGCGTGAGAATGGTGAAAGCCGTGGTCAGAGCCATCGAGACCATCGAGGAGTCCGCCTGGACTCCCATCGACTACCCCGAAGAGGGCGAGGCCGAGGTGGCCGAGTGCGACTACAAGGGACAGCGTCTCATCGTGCGCCGGACCCGCCTCGTTGGTCGCCAAGCCACCCTGTGGCCACAGTGGCGTCACTTCGCCTTCGTCACCGACCTCGGTGGAACCGCCACGGAGGTGGATGCCTTCCACCGGGACCACGCCACCGTCGAGCTCGCCATCCGGGACCTGAAGGAGGGGGCAGGGCTCGAGCACGTACCTTCCGGAAACTTCTTCGCCAATGCGGCATGGCTGCTGTGCGCCGCTCTCGCCCACGACCTCATCCGTTGGACGGCGATGCTCGGTGACATCACGCCCGAAGAGAAGCTCACGGTGGCTCGCACTGTCCGCACCCGGTTCTTCTCCATCCCCGGCCGCCTGGTCAGCCGTTCGGGACGGCCGACACTGCGTGCTCCGCTCGAATGGCCGTGGGCGGGCACCTTCGCACGCGCCCTCTGCCTCCTGCGTGCCCTGCGGCCCGTTCCCGTGTAGTTCACCCTCTCGCGGCCGGCGCACCGCAGACGACCACACGACGGCGCTGACAACACAAGCAGACTTCACGGAGGCCTGGCCTTGCACGCCCCTTCCCGGGTCAACGGCCCGGTCACGCGGGCTACCCGATCCGTTGCGGGACCGCCTCCTTCAAAGGGTCCCCAACCGGTCGTTCATCGGTGGATCGAGGCTTAGGCCGGCTGGGGTGCCCGCTGAAGGCTGGGGTGACGGATCCAACCGGCTCCGCCGAGCCAGAAGTCGTCCGCCCCTACCAGCTGCCCCGGTGCACGCAGTCGCGGAACGGGCGACGGGGCCGCAGGGCCGAGCGGGTGAGCGGGTCGGGATGAGCCGGCGAACCGAGGAGCACGGCGCCGAGCCACACTCTGCGCTCAGGTGCCCCGAGGGCTTGACGGAGTCGGGCGTCGCCGCGGAAGTTGCCGAGGAACGCCGCGCCGAGGTCGGCGTCGCCTGCCCCGAGGAGCAGCGTCATGACCGCGAAGGCGCCGTCGACCAGCCAGAAGGGCACGGGCCACCGGTTTGGGTCACTGCCGCTACCGGCCTTGTCCGGCTCCGCGTAACGGTCGGCATAGGCCTGAGGGTCGACGTAGGGGAGCACGACTACCGGCGCTTTCGAGAGCCCCGGGTAGCGAGAGGATCGGTCGCGCCAGTCGGCATCGGTCACTGCCTCCCAATAACCGGCCGTCTGTTCGGGTCCCTCGAGGACGACGAAGTCGCGCCCCTGGGCGTTGCCGGCGGCGGGCGCCCGCAGGGCGGCGGCGAGCAGGCGGTCGATCACCTCCGGGTCGATGGGCCGCGGGTCGAAGTTCCGCGTCATGCGCCGTCCCCGGACGACCTCGTCGAACTGCACGAGCGAGCACGCTACCGAGGGTCCACTGGCCCGGTGGCCGGTGGACCGGTAGGGGTGGGGCAGCCCCACGGCCAAAGAGGGGAATGTTGACCCCGCTGATAGCGTTTTACCGGTCGCGTGGGAGTTTGCCGGCCAGCTCGTTTGGCCGGCGTAGGAAGGATTGGTGACCGTGCCCACATTCAGGGAGATGCTGGCCGAGGCCAAGGCGGCGGTCCGCGAAGTCGAGCCGGCCGAGGCCGAGACGGAGATGGAGACCCAGGGATCGGTGGTCCTCGACGTCCGAGAGCCCGACGAGTACGAGCAGGGAGCCCTGCCCGGCGCGCTGCACATCCCCCGAGGGACCCTGGAGACGTCGGTCGAGGGACGCATCCCGGACAAGTCCTCCCACGTGCTCGTCTACTGCGCCGGCGGGACACGGTCGGCCTTCGCGGCCAAGACCATGCAGGAGCTCGGCTACACCGACGTGGCCTCGGTGATCGGCGGCTTCAACCGGTGGAAGGACGAGGGCCGCCCATGGGCCGCGCCGAGGTCACTTACCCCCGAGCAGCGCAACCGCTACCAGCGCCACCTGCTCCTTCCCGAAGTGGGAGAAGCAGGCCAGCTCAAGCTGCTCGACGCCAAGGTCCTCCTTCTCGGAGCCGGGGGGCTCGGCTCGCCGGCCGCCCTCTACCTGGCCGCCGCCGGGGTCGGCACCCTTGGCATCATCGACATGGACGTGGTCGACGCCTCCAACCTCCAGCGCCAGCTGCTGCACAACACCGACCGGATCGGTGATCGCAAGGTCGACTCGGCCAAGAAGACCCTGACGCTCCTCAACCCCGATGTCGACGTCGTGACCTACGACGTGCGCTTGGGCGCGGACAACGTCCTCGACATCATCGATGGCTACGACGTCATCGTGGACGGGACAGACAACTTCCCGACCCGCTACCTCGTCAACGACGCCTCGTTGGTCAAGCGCATCCCGGTCGTGCACGGCTCCATCTTCCGGTTCGAGGGACAGGCCACCGTGTTCAATCCCTTCGTGGGGCCGTGCTACCGGTGCATGATCCCCGAGCCGCCGCCGGCCGAGTTGGCGCCGAGCTGCGCGGAAGCCGGCGTGCTCGGCGTGCTGCCCGGCATCATCGGTTCCATCCAGGCCATGGAGGCCATCAAGATCATCCTGGGCATCGGCGAGACGCTGCAGGGCCGGCTCTTGGCCTACGACGCGCTCGAGGAGAGCTTCCGCACCTTCAAGGTCAATCGGGACCCGGAGTGCCCGGCCTGTGGCCCGAACGCCGGCGAGATCGTGATCGCCGAGTACGACGATCTCTGCATGCCGCATTCGGTGGCTTCCGCCGCCTCCTGAGCACGAGGGTCGGGCTCGACCAGGCCTGACCGATCGCCCAACGATCGTTGCCGGCGCCAGGCCGTAACCTGAGGTCATGGCATCGGAACGTCCGGCCGGCGGCGAACAGCCCCGTTTCACCGATTCGGGGATCGAGGTTCGCGCCGTCTACGGGCCCGGCGACCTGACCGGCTGGGACCCCGAGACGCAGGTCGGAGAGCCCGGCAGCTACCCCTATACGCGAGGCATCCGGGCCGACATGTACCGCGGCCGTCTCTGGACGATGCGCCAGTACGCCGGCTTCGGGAATGCCGAAGCCACCAACCAGCGCTTCAGGTTCCTCCTCGGCGCCGGCCAGACCGGATTGTCCTGCGCCTTCGACCTGCCGACCCAGATGGGCCTCGACTCCGATCATCTTCGGGCCGAGGGCGAGGTGGGCAAGGTGGGCGTTGCCATCGACTCACTCGCCGACATGCGCCTTCTCCTCGCCGATCTACCGCTCGACCGAGTGACCACGTCGATGACCATCAACGCCACCGCGGCCATCCTGCTGCTCCTCTATCAGCTGGTGGCCGAGGAGAACGGTGTCGACCCCTCGTCGCTCGGCGGCACCATCCAGAACGACATCTTGAAGGAGTACGTGGCCCGGGGTACGTACATCTACCCGCCGCGGTCCTCCATGCGGCTCGTCACCGACACGTTCTCCTACTGTGCCGAGAACCTGCCCGCCTGGAACACCATCTCGATCTCCGGCTACCACATCCGCGAGGCGGGCTCGACTGCCGTCCAAGAGATCGCCTTCACCATGGCCAACGGCATCGCCTACGTGCAGGCGGCCATCGACGCCGGGCTCGACGTCGATGCCTTCGCCCCCCGCCTCAGCTTCTTCTGGAATGCCCACAACAACCTGTTCGAGGAGGTCGCCAAGTACCGCGCCGCCCGCCGGATGTGGGCACGGATCATGAGCGAGCGCTTCGGGGCGCGTGACGAGCGGTCCAGGTTGCTTCGGTTCCACACCCAGACGGGTGGGTCGACCCTCACCGCCCAGCAACCGGAGAACAACATCGTGCGGGTGACGGTGCAGGCACTGGCGGCCGCTCTTGGTGGGACCCAGAGCCTGCACACCAACGGATTCGACGAGGCACTCGGGCTGCCCACCGAGCGGGCAGCCAAGATCGCCCTGCGCACGCAGCAGGTCATCGGCTACGAGTCGGGCATCACCGACACCGTGGACCCCCTGGCCGGCTCGTGGTTCGTCGAATCGCTCACCGACGAGGTCGAGCAGGCCGCGTGGGAGTACCTCGAGCGGATCGACGGCATGGGCGGCGCGGTGGCTGCCATCGAAGCCCAGTTCATGCAGCAGGAGATCGAACAGGCGGCCTACGCCTACGCCAAGGCGGTCGATGCCGACGAGAAGGTCGTCGTGGGAGTCAACTTCTTTGCCGAGGACGAAACCGAGCCGACCGAGGTGTTCCCGATCGACGCCGACCTGCAGCGCGCCCAGGTGGCGCGAGTAGGCGAGGTACGCAAGAACCGGGACCAACCGGCAGTCGACGCCGCCCTGGCCGAGGTCGAGGCGGCCGCCCGTGGCACCCAGAACCTGCTCGTCCCTATGAAGTCGGCACTGTCGGCCATGGCAACCTTGGGCGAGGTGTCCGACGTCCTGCGAGGGGTCTTCGGGGAGTACCAGCCGGGCGGGTAGCTCAACCGCGCCGCTCCCTCGGTCCCGGTCGGGCCCACTGGGCGATTTTTGGCGGGGAGCCGGCCTGGGCCTGACCACAGCCGCAGGAGCATCACGGCACGCAGTCTTGGACGCCCCGCGGCTCGATCCTGCCCGCACTGCCCGCATTGCCCGCACTGCCCGCACTGCCCGCACTGCCCGCACTGCCCGCTCCGCTCGGCAGGGCCCACCCGATGGCGCGCCGCACGTTCGAATCCTTTCACGAACGATCGTCGCCGAACGATTGGGTGTCGCTCCCGAGACTCTGATCGGCTCGCGTCAGCGCCGGACGGCGGTCAGTAGGTCGGTGTCGAAGGTCACGAAGACGGGGGCCGCCGTCGCGTTGAGGCGTTCTTCGAGGGCGGCGACGAGGCCGGTCAGGCGGTCCTCGGAGAGCTGTCGGTGATCGCTGACCGTTCGCAAGTGGGCGGTCCACTCGTCGACCGCATAGTGGCGTTCCCAGCGATACTGCCGACGCTCGGGGCTGTCGAAGTCACCGGTGTCGAGGAGCGCGGTCATGGCCGGATCAGCGGTCGGCTCGTCAGGAGGAAGGCGCGGACTGGTCCCGAGGAAGTGGCTGTTGGCGAGTATCTCCGGCGCCAGGTCCGAATAGACGTCGGTGATGACCTGCTGCACCGCTTCCGGGTAGTTCTGATGATTCCAGAAGACGGCGAAATGACCGCCCGACCGGATGGCGGCCGAGGCTTTCTGCGCTCCAGCTCGCGGCTCCACCCAGTGCCATGCCTGGCCCGAGACGAGCAGGTCGAAGGTACGGCCGCCAGGGTCCCAGGCCTCGAAGCGCGATATCTCGACGGCGAGACCGGTGCTGTGGGCGAAGGCCGCCATCCGCGGGTCGACCTCGATGCCGAGGACGTCGCAGCCGCGCTCGACGAAGAGTCGACTGACCTTGCCCGTCCCGCACCCGACGTCGAGGACGACGACCGGATGTGTCACCAAGAGGTCGTCGACCAGGGCGGCCGGGTAGCTCGGCCGGGCCCGGTCGTAGAGTGCGGCGTCCTCTCCGAACGACTCGGCCAGATGCCGGAGCTCGTAGAGGGCGGCAGAGTGCGCCGCCGCGGCCTCGGGTTCGCCGGGAGGCATCATGCGCCGGAGACCAGCACCAGCCCTAGAGGCAGGGCGCGGTTCAGCTGGCCCCGAGGAGCTCGGCTCGCAGCCCCTCGTCCGTCGCCGCATCGATGGCCGTCCAAGCCAGCGACACGGCGCCGTCGCGCAGCGCCCTCTCGGCCGAAGGGGTCACACATGCCGCCGCGAACTCCGGTTGATGGTTGACTGCCCCGTGGGCGTCGAGGCCGACGAGCGGGTGGATGGTGGGGACGGCCAGCGACACGTTGGCCATGTCGGTGGAGAAGCTCGGCCGCGGCAGGCCCTTGTCGTCGTCGAAGGACCGGCCGAGTCGCTCGGCATTGGCCCGGTAGTGGGCCAAAAGACCCGGGTGGCTGACCATGTGCGAGTACACGGGGGCGAGGTCGGTCCGCTCGTAGGTCGCCCCGCTGGCCAGCGCTCCCGCCTCGAAGCAGGCGGTGACCCGGGGCTCGAGGGCACGAAGGCCGTCGAGGGTGCGCGACCGGCACATGAACCGTCCGGTGACCAACGCCGGGATGACGTTGGCGGCGCCCCCGCCCTCGGTGACCACCCCGTGGACTTGGTCGCCCGGCACCAGCTGTTGGCGCAGGAGGCCGATAGCCACCTGGGCCACGACCATGGCGTCAGCGGCGTTGATGCCCTTGAACGGCGAGGCCGAGGCGTGGGCGGCCCGTCCCCGGAAGGCCACGTCGAAGTGCGAGACGGCCAGGCAGGTGCCCTCGAGCCAGTCCGACGGCCACGGGTGGACCATCATGGCCGCGTGGACGCCGTCGAAGACGCCGGCCTCGAGCATGATGATCTTGCCGCCGCCGCCTTCCTCGGCCGGCGTGCCGATGACCCGCACCGACAGTCCGAGCTTGTCGGCGCAGCCCAGGAGCCCGATACCGGCTCCCACGGCCGACGCGGCGATGAGATTGTGGCCGCAGGCATGACCGACGAAGGGGAGGGCGTCGTACTCGGCGCAGATGCCGAGGACCATCGGGCCCGAACCGGCCTCGGCCACGAAGGCCGTCTCCATCCCGGCCGTGCCGCGCCGGACCTCGAAGCCGGCGTCGGCCAGCAGTTCGGTCGTCCACTCGCAGGCCCGCTCCTCGTCGAAGGCGAGCTCGGGGCTGTCGTGGATGGCGCGACTGAGCTCGACGAGGGCGCTGAGGTCGTCGTCGACGGCGGCGGCGGCGGCGTCCTTGGCCGCGCCGGCCAAAGAGGCCCTGTCGTCCCGTCCACCGGTCTGTGCCGCGGCCACCTGCGAAACCGTCCGCTCGACTCGTCTACTCGATCACGGCGATGACGTCGCCAGGCCCGACCGGGTCACCGGCCGACACGCGCACCTCGGTCACCGTCCCCGCCTTTTCGGCGTTCACGTTGTTCTCCATCTTCATGGCCTCGAGGACACAGATGGTCTGGCCCACCTCGACGGTGTCGCCCACGGCCACGAGCATCTTCACGACCGTCCCCTGCATGGGCACCGACACCGTGCCCGAGCCTGCGGCCCCCGAGGACCCGCTCTTGGGCTTGCGACCGGTCGAAGCACGCGCCAGCCCGGAGCCGGGCGCTGCCTCGCCCGTGTCGGGAACCCAGAGTGTGACCTGGTAGCGCCGGCCGTCGACCTCGGCGGTGACCTCACGCCGCACCCGGAGAACCTCGTCGCCACTCAACTCGGACGGCGCCACCGAATAGCTGCCGATAGCGCTCAAGTCGAGGGACTGTTCGACCCAATTGGTCGAATGGGTGGCGCCGACGAAGTCGGGATGGCGGAGGATGGCGAGGTCGGCCGGCAGGGTGGTGGCCACTCCTTCGATGGTCATCTCCTCGATGGCTCGGATCATGCGACGGCGGGCCGAGTCACGGTCGGGCCCCCACGTGACGAGCTTGGCGATGAGGTTGTCGTAGTACTGGCTGACCGTGTCGCCCGACTCGTAACCGGCATCGAGCCGCACGCCGGGGCCGCCCGGCGGGACGAACTTGGTGATAGTTCCCGGGGAGGGGGTGAAGGCGCCGCCGGCCGGGTCCTCCGCGTTGATCCGGACCTCGATGGCGTGACCGTTGCGGCTCACGTCCTCCTGTGCGAAGCCGAGGGGCTCGCCGGACGCCACTCGTAGCTGCCACTCGACGAGGTCGAGGCCGCACACGAGCTCGGTGACCGGGTGCTCGACCTGCAGACGTGTGTTCATCTCCAGGAAGAAGAATTCGCCGTCCTGGTAGAGGAATTCGACGGTCCCGGCGTTCACGTAACCGCAGGCCTCGGCGACCCGCACGGCGGCCGCGCCCATGGCTTGGCGGACGTCGTCGGGAAAGGCGGGAGCCGGGCTCTCCTCGATGAGCTTCTGATGTCGGCGCTGGACCGAGCAGTCGCGCTCACCGAGCCACAGGGTGCGGCCCTCCGTGTCGGCGATGATCTGCATCTCGACGTGTCGCGGCCAGGCAAGGTAGCGCTCGACATAGCACTCGTTGCGGCCGAAATAGGCGGCTGACTCCCGCATGGCCGACTCGAGGGCGGCGGGAGCCTCCTCGGCCGAGGTCACTACCTTCATGCCGCGGCCCCCGCCACCGAAAGCAGCCTTGATGGCAACCGGCCAGCCGTACTCCTCGCCGAAGGCGACTACCTCGTCGGGGGACTGGAGGACCTCCGTCCGACCGGGCACCCCGGAGACGCCGGCTCGCTCGGCGGCAAGGCGCGCGCTGATCTTGTCGCCCATGACTTCGATGGCTTCTGGCGGGGGACCGACGAAGACCACGCCCTTCTCGGTGATGGCCCGGGCGAAGTCGGTGTTCTCCGAGAAGAAGCCGTAGCCGGGGTGGACGGCGTCGGCACCGCTCGTGGCGATGGCCTCGAGAATGGCGTCCGTGTTGAGATAGCTCTCCGCCGCCGTCTGGCCACCCAGGGCGTAGGCCTCGTCGGCCAGGCGGACGTGGAGGGCGTCGCGGTCGAGGTCCGAATAGACGGCGACGGTGCCCACTCCGAGATCGCGGCAGGTCCGGATGATCCGGACCGCGATCTCGCCGCGGTTGGCGATGAGGACCTTCTTCAGCACGCTGCGCCTTTCGGATCTGGGCCGCCAGACCTGCCGGTCACTGCCTGGCGGACGGCCATAAACCTTGTCACGGCCCGTAGGGTGTCCGCCATGCCAGGCGATCGCTTCAGCGACGTCCGACACTTCGAGACCATCGACTCGACGAACCGCTACCTGCTCGACGAGGCGCGCGCCGGAGCCCCCCAGGGGGTGGTGGCGGTGGCCGACTACCAGACGGCCGGTCGCGGGCGACAGGGACGGAGCTGGACGGCGCCTCCGGGGTCCAACCTCCTGGCGTCGGTCCTGCTCCGACCCCTCCTGCCGCCACCACAGCGGCCGCTGGTCTTGGCCGCGGTGGCGCTGGCGGCGCGGGATGCGGTACACGACGCTATCGGCATCGCCCTCGGCGTCAAGTGGCCGAACGATCTGGTGGCACCCGATGGGCGCAAGGTGGCCGGGGTGCTGGCTGAAGCCGACATGGACACCGTCGTCGGCGACCCCTCTGCTCAAGGCGCCGGCCCGGCCGTCGTGGTCGGCATCGGGATCAACTGCAATTGGCCAACCGACGACGACCCAACCGACGACCTGGTTGCCGACGACCTGGTTGCCGTCGAGGGAGTACTAGCCGGCGCCGTCTCCCTCCGCCAACTGAGCGGGCGACCGGTCGATCGGGCGCGCCTCCTCACCGGGCTCCTCGGGCATCTCGGTTCGCGAGTCGACCAGCTGGACGACCCGCCGGGACGGGCTGCCCTGCGAGCCGACCTCCGCGCCGCGACCATCACGCTCGGTAGCCTCGTTCGGGTCGAGCTCACCGACCGCACCATCGAAGGGACGGCCACCGACCTCACCGACGAGGGCCACTTGGTGGTCGTCACCGCACACGGCCCGGAGACGGTGGTGACGGGGGACGTCGTCCATCTGCGCGAGCGACGCGATGTGGCTGCGTCGGAGGGGGTGGAGGGGGCGCAGGGCTAACCTTGGCCGGTCATGCGACTGCTCGTGACCGGGGGCGCCGGTTTCATCGGTTCCAACTTCGTGCGGTATTGGGTGAATCGTCACCCCGACGACCACGTGGTCGTCTACGACGTGCTGACCTACGCGGGCAACCGACCCAACCTGGTGGACGTAGAGGACCGGATCGACTTCGTCCAGGGGGACATCGGCGACCTGGAGACGGCGGCCAAGACGCTCGCCGCCCACGAGATCGACGTGGTGGTGAACTTTGCCGCCGAGTCCCACAACAGCCTGGCCGTGCTCGACCCGGGCCGCTTCTTCCGCACCAACGTGATCGGTACCCAGATCCTGGCCGAGGCGGCCCGCCGCCACGGGGTCACCCGTTTCCACCACATCTCGACCTGTGAGGTCTACGGCGACCTGGCCCTCGACTCCGACGAGGTCTTCACGGAGGACTCGCCTTACCGCCCCCGCACTCCCTACAACGCGTCGAAGGCGGGCGCCGACCACGCCGTGCGCGCCTACGCCGAGACCTACAACCTTCCGGCGACCATCACCAACTGCTGCAACAACTACGGGCCCTACCAATTTCCCGAGAAGGTGATCCCCCTCTTCACGACCAAGGCCCTGGAGGACAAGCCCCTGCCGCTCTACGCCTCCACGCAGAACCGACGTGAGTGGTTGCACGTCGACGACCACTGCCGGGCCATTGAGCTCGTCCTCCTGCATGGACAGGTGGGGGAGACCTACAACGTGGGCAGTGGGACCGAGGCCAACATCGAGGAGGTCGCCGACGCGGTGTTGACTGCCACCGGAAGGCCGGCCTCGCTCAAGGAGATCGTGCCCGATCGCCCGAGCCATGATCGTCGATACCTCCTCGACTCGACCAAGATCCGCACCGGGCTCGGCTGGGCGCCCACCGTCGACTTCGCTGATGGCCTGGCCGCCACCGTGCGGTGGTACGCCGAGCGCCGCAGCTGGTGGGAGCCCCTCTTGGACCGGGCCCCGGTGGTCGAAGGGGCGTGGGGGTCAGAGGGTCCGGAGGCCGGTCCGGACGACCATCCCGAACGGGGACCGGACGGGCCGCAGCCGTGAACCGGCCACTCCGGGTCCTCCTCACGGGAGGGAACGGGCAACTCGGCCGCGACCTGCGCGACATCATGGCCGGACGGGTCCCCGACGGCGGCGAGGACGAGGGCGAGCCCACCGGCGCATCGATCCTCCCGAGCGTTGGCCCGGGCACCTTCGACGTGCTCTCCACCGACATCGACAACCTGGACGTGACCGACCGGACGGCGGTGCTGGCCGCCGCCGACGCCTATCGCCCCGACCTCGTGATCCACGCCGGCGCCTTCACCGCAGTGGATGCGTGCGAGTCCGACCCCGACACCGCCTTCTGTGTCAACGCCCTCGGCACCCGGCACGTGTCCGAAGCGGCGGCTGGGGCCGGGGCCCACCTCGTGTACATCTCGACTGACTACGTCTTCGACGGCACGGCCAGTCGGGCTTACGTCGAGTGGGACGTGCCCAATCCGCAGTCCGTCTACGGGCGGAGCAAGCTGGCCGGGGAGCACGAGGTGGCCGCCGCCGGTGTCCGCTCGGCCACGGTGGTGCGCACGGCGTGGGTGAGCGGGGCCCACGGGGCCAACATGACGAGGACGGTCCTGCGGCTGGCGGCCCAGGGCCGCGACGGTCCTTTGCGGTTCGTCGACGACCAGCACGGGACCCCGACGTTCACCGCCGACCTGTCCCGCGCCCTCGTCCGGCTGGCTCTCGACCGTCGTCCGGGGACTTTTCACGTGACCAACCAGGGCGAGACCACCTGGTTCGGCTTCGCCCGGGCTGTCCTCGCCGCGGCCGGCTACGACCCGGGTATGGTCGAGCCGATCACGAGCGCCGAGCTCGATCCCCCGAGACTGGCGCCTCGGCCGGCCAACTCCCGGCTCGACAACAGCGCCCTCCGCCTGTCCGGGCTGCCCCTACTCCCGCCATGGACGGATGCGCTCGAACGGCTGGTCAAGGTGCTGAGCGGGCACTGAGCGGGTGCTGAGCCGCCACTGAGCGGGTACTGAGGCGGCTCACCGGCCGGAATTTGGTCAACGGGGTCCCGGCATCGGACGATAGGAGAGGCATCGAGCGCCGGTGGCGGGTAGCGGGAGCTCTCGTAGGGCCGGGTTGTCGGGTACGAAAGCAGGTCACATGCTCTTCTGGGCAGGACACAATCGATGAGGATGGGTCACGGGCCAGAGTCGCGGCGGGGCCCCGGGCGCTCGCCGGGGCGGGCGTCAGCCGCTGATGGAGGCGGCGGTGGTGCAGCCGCGTCCCTCCGTCGTCCAGTCCACGGCGGCAGCCGCAAGGTCGCCGTCATCGGCGTCGGCTATGTGGGCCTGCCCACGGCGGCCACCCTCGCCCATCTCGGCCACCAGGTGACGTGCGGTGATGCCAACGCCGACAGGGTGGCCATGCTGCGACGGGGCGAGATGCCCATCGTGGAGGACCAGCTCGACGAGCTGGTGGCCGAGGGGGTGGCCGCCGGCCGGCTCCGCTTCGTGGTGGGTGCCACGCCGGCGGTGGAGGGGGCGGAGTTCGTTTTCCTGTGCGTGCCCACGCCCCAGGGCGAGGACGGCTCGGCTGACCTCTCGTTCGTCGAGGCTGTGGCCCGCGAGATCGGACCGCATCTCGTGCCGGGTGCCGTGATCGTCAACAAGTCGACGGTGCCGGTGGGCTCTACCCTCGTGGTCGAGCGGGTGCTCGGCCGACACGACGTCACCGTGGTGTCCAACCCGGAGTTCCTACGGGAGGGGACGGCCGTGGCCGACAGCCTTCACCCCGAGCGCATCGTGGTGGGGGCAGACGATCAGGCGGCGGCCGCCCGGGTGGGCGAGCTGTTCGTCCGCACCCAAGCGCCGCTCCTCATCACCGATGCAGCCACGGCCGAGACCATCAAGTACGCCTCCAACGCCTTCCTGGCCACCAAGCTGAGCTTCGTGAACGCGGTGGCCGGTCTCTGTGAAGCGGTCGGCGCCGACGTGCGGGATGTGATCCTCGGCCTCGGCTACGACAAGCGGATCGGCTTCGAGTACCTGCGGCCGGGGCCAGGCTGGGGCGGGAGCTGCCTGCCCAAGGACACCAAGGCCCTTGTTCACATCGCCGAGCAGTCCGGCTACGACTTCTCCTTCCTCAAGGGGGCCATCGCCACCAACGACGAGCAATTCGTCCGGGTGGTCGGCAAGATCCGCCAGGCGGTGGCTGCCGCCTCACGCGGGTCCGGACGGCACACTGCCGGCGGAGCTGCGGCCGGTGACGACGACGAGCCCGTCGACGATCTGGCCGACGTCACCATCGCCGCCTGGGGCCTCACCTTCAAGGCCGGCACCGACGATCTCCGCAACTCGCCGGCCGTCGAGGTCGCTCGCCGGCTGGTGGACGCCGGCGCCCGCGTCCAGGCCTTCGACCCGACGATCATCGTCCCGGAAGGTCAAGCGTCAGTGCCGGTGACCCGTCTTGTCGAGGCTGCCGGATGGACAGACGTGGCTGCCGATCGGCTGCGCGCCTTCCCTGACGCCTACACCGCTTGTGCCGGAGCGTCGGCGGTCGTGGTCCTCACCGAATGGGACGAGTTCCGCTGGCTCGACTTCGCCAAGGTCCGTGACGTCATGGGCACACCGGCGGTGGTGGACGCCCGCAACCTCCTCGACCCGGCCCAGCTGCGACGCCTCGGCTTCAGCTACAGCGGCATCGGCCGTCCGTGATCCGGCGGGTGCCGCGGTGAGCCGGATGGTGGTGATGGGCGGGGCTGGCTTCGTGGGTTCCCATCTGTGCGATCAGCTTCTCGCCCGAGGCGACTCAGTTGTCTGCGTCGACGACTTCTCGACCGGCCGCCGCTCCAATATCTCCCATCTGGTCGGCACCGAGGGTTTCGAGCTCGTGGAGGCCGACGTCATCGATGACATCCCCGTCGAAGGTGACGTGGGCGGCGTCTTCAATCTGGCCAGCCCGGCCTCTCCGCCCGACTACCTGGCCCTGCCGCTCGAGACCCTGGCGGTGGGCAGCGAGGGCACCCGACGCGGTCTCGAGCTCGCCAAGGACCATGGCGTGCGCTTCCTCATGGCGTCGACCAGCGAGGTCTACGGGGACCCCGAGGTGCACCCGCAGCCCGAGTCCTACTGGGGCCATGTGAACCCGGTCGGCCCGCGCAGCGTCTACGACGAGGCCAAACGGTTCAGTGAGGCGCTGGTCACCGCTCACCGCCGGACGCGTGGAGTGGACACCACCATCGCCCGCATCTTCAACACCTACGGGCCGCGGCTTCGGCCAGACGACGGCCGCGTCGTCTCCAATTTTCTCGTCCAGGCCATGCGGGGCGAACCGCTCACCGTCTACGGCGACGGCTCGCAGTCGCGGAGCCTTTGCTACGTGGAAGACGAGGTGTCCGGGCTGCTCGCCCTGTTCGACTCCGACCACCCGGGCCCGGTCAACATCGGCAACCCCGACGAGTACACCGTCCTCCAACTGGCCGAGACGGTCATCGCCCAATTCGAGTCCACCTCCACCGTCGTCCACCTCCCCCTCCCGCCCGACGACCCGACCCGCCGTCGGCCGGACATCACCCTCGCCCGCCAGGCGCTCGGGTGGGAGCCGACCACACCATTGGCCGAGGGACTGGCAAAGACGGCCGCCCACCTCGCCGCCGAGGTGGGACTGGCCGCTCCATTTGGCGAGCGGGGGGCCACGGCATGACCGCCAGCGCCGATGCGAGAGACTGTCGCCGGCAACCGGCCGGGAGGCAACCCTCCAAGCCGACGATCGGAGGGACGGGGACCCATGGCTGACGGCGCCGAGAGCGACGAGGCGCTGGCCCCGAGCGACGGGAGCCGGCCTCCCGGTGAGGGTGGCGGGTACTCGCTCTTGTCGGTCATCGTGCCCGTGTTCAACGAGCGCACCACGGTGGCCGAGGTGGTCCGCCGGATCCGGGCCGTCGACCTGCCCATGCCTCTCGAGGTCATCCTGGTCGACGACGGCTCCTCGGACGGCACCGACAAGGTCCTCACGGCCATCGGCGACTCGACGGTTCGCGTCATCACCCATGGCCGCAACCACGGGAAGGGGGCCGCCGTCCGGACCGGTCTCGAGGCGGCCCGAGGCGACCTCATCATCATCCAGGACGCCGACCTCGAATACGACCCGGCCGACTGGCCCCGCCTCCTCAGCCCCATCCTCCGCGGCAAGGCCAAGGTCGTCTACGGCAGCCGATTCACGGGCGAGCGCAAGAACATGATGCCGCTCCACTGGATCGGCAACCGGTTCCTCTCGCTCGTGACCAACATCCTCTACTCCTCCACCCTCTCCGACATGGAGACGTGCTACAAGCTCTTCGACCGCCAGGTCTTGGAGGGCCTACGAATCGAGTCCGACCGATTCGAGTTCGAGCCCGAGATCACGGCCAAGGTGCTGCGACGAGGACACCGCATCTACGAGGTGCCCATCTCCTATGCCGGGCGTGAGGCGACCGAGGGAAAGAAGATCACCTGGCGCGACGGCCTGGGCGCGCTCACCACCTTGATCAAATACCGGTTCAGCCGCACCGACCCGTGACCGTGGCCCCCGATCCGGGGGGCGCACCCGGGCGCCAAACCGCAGACCTGGGTGCGGTCATCGTGAACTACGAATCCGGGGCGGCGCTCTACCGTTGCCTCACCGGCGTGCGGGAGCAGGGGCTCAGCGAGGTGGTCGTGGTGGACAACGGCTCCACCGATGGCTCCGTTGACCGCATCCGCCGGGACATGCCCGACGTCGTCATCATCGAGCCCGGCGCCAACCTCGGGTACGGCTCGGCAGCCAACCGGGGGGTGGCCGCCACCCGGGCGCCCTACGTCCTGGTGGCCAACCCCGACCTGGAGTTCACCCCGGGGGCAATCGGGCGGCTGGCCGCCGTGCTCGACGACGACCCGCGGTGCGCCGTCGTCGGCCCGCTCATCCGCACGCCGCAAGGTGACCGCTATCCATCGGCCCGCCGTTTCCCGTCCCTTCCCGACGCCGCCGGACATGCCGTCCTTGGCATCTTCGTTCCCGGCAACCGGTTCACCCGCGCCTACCAGCGCTCTGACCTGGACGGGGCCGGGCCGGGTGTCCGGGAGGTCGACTGGGTGTCGGGAGCCTGTTTTTTGGTGCGCCGCCGTGCCTTCGACGATGTCGACGGCTTCGACGAGTCGTACTTCATGTACGCGGAGGAGGTGGACCTCTGCTGGCGCCTCGGCCGCCGTGGTTGGCGCATCGCCTACGCCCCGTCCGCCGAGGTCATCCACACCCAGGGGGTCTCGACCGAGCGCCATCCCTTCCGCATGATCGTGGAGCACCACCGCTCCTTGTGGCGGTTCGCCCGTCGCACGCAGCTCGGCTGGCGGCGCCTGTTCTTGCCGCTCGTGGCCGTGGGGCTGGGCGTGCGAACCGTCCTGGCCTCGACTGACCGCCTGGTCGGCCGTCACCGCAGGCCGTCAGGAGCACAGGGGTCGAGGCTGTAGGGTGTCCAGCCGTCATGCCGGGCAAGGCGAGTAACTCGACGGGTCGGTGGGTCGAGCGCGCCGCCACGACCGGCGGCGGACGAACCTACCGAGGCCAGGTACCCATCAACTGGTACGCCAGCTTGGTCGTGATCTGCATCGTTGGCCTGCTCCTGGTCGGGTTCAGCCGGTACGAGCGGACCCACCCGACGGTGTCGTCGACCGGCCAGCCGACCACCTCCCAGGTTTGGCACTCCGCCCTCGCCACCGACATCTGTGGCGCGCTCAAGCCGAGCCTTCCGGCCAGCCGCACTACCGCAAAGGCCGGGTTCACCACTGACGGTAGCGGGGTCATCACTATCGCTCCGAAGAACAGTTCGCAGTCGGGGCAGAACGCCACGCTCGGAAAGTTCGTGAGCGAGTACGGCGACGGCCTCGAGCTTTCCAACACGGCGCTGCGTTACCCGCATGGAACCGCCTACAGCAACGGTGACGTGTGCCCGAAGGGCACGCCCGATGCCGGCAAACCGGGTGTGGTCATCGTCTACAACTGGCCGAACTTCGCGGCCAAGAAGGGCTCGGAGACGAGTGGGGCGCCCCAGGACCTCCTGTTCGCCAACGGCCAGCTCATCACCATGGCCTTCGTGCCCGCCACCGCCACTATCCCCAAGCCCTCCGGCACGGTCATCACCAGTCTGATCACCGCCGTCGAGCAGGGCGCTGCCAACCAAAACGAAACGACGACCACGAGCGTTCCGACGTCCACGTCGACTCCGGCCGTCACCCCGTCGACCACCCTTCCCAGCACGACTACTTCCAAACCGACGACCACCTCGTCCACGACGTGAGGGCCGTCGTCCTGGTGGGCGGCGAGGGAACGCGTCTGCGCCCCCTCACCCTCACGACGCCCAAACAGATGCTGCCGGTCGTCGAACAGCCCATGATCGAACGGGTGCTCGGCCAGCTCACACGCTACGGCGTCGATGACGCCGTGCTCTCGCTCGGCTACAAGCCCGACGCGTTCATCAACGCCTACCCGACAGGCTCGGTGTCGGGTGTCCGGGTGACCTACGCCGTCGAGCACAGCCCCTTGGACACGGCCGGCGCCATCCGTTTTGCGGCCGAGCACGCCGGCATCGACGAGACCTTCGTGGCCGTGAACGGGGACGTCCTCACCGATTTCGACATCGGCGCCCTGGTGGACCTCCATCGCCGGCGGGGGGCGGCGGGGACAATCGCCCTAACCCCGGTCGACGACCCGAGCGCGTTCGGGGTGGTGCCTACCGACGAGGAAGGTCGAGTCACCGCCTTCATCGAGAAGCCATCCCGCGACGAGGCACCGACGAACCTGATCAACGCCGGCATCTACGTCCTCGAGCCCACCGTGCTCGGCGCCATCGCGCCGGACCTTCGGGTGTCCATCGAGCGAGAGACCTTTCCGGCACTGGTGGAGGAGCGGAGCCTCTACGCCCTCGGATCCGACGCCTACTGGCTTGACACGGGCACGCCCGACGCCTACCTACGGGCCCACTACGACCTGGTGGGAGGGCGCAGGCCCGGCCCGCCGGCGCCGGAGGCCGAGCTCGACCCCTCCCTCGGCCCGGAGGTGTGGAGGATCGGCGACGTGTCGGTGGCAAGCGCTGCCATCGCCCGGAGCCTGCTGGGTCGGGGGGCAAGGGTCGCCGAGAACGCGGTCGTGGCCGACTCGGTGATCGGCCATGGTGCGGTCATCGAGGAGGGCGCATCGGTCACCGGCTCGGTGCTGCTGGCCGGGGCGCGGGTGGCGGCTAGCGCATCGGTCGACGGCTCGATCATCGGGGCGGACGCCACCATCGGCCAGCGATGTGTCATCCGCGGCCTGTCGGTGGTCGGGCCCGGGGTGGTGACGGCTTCGGGGACGGTGGTCGACGCCGAACGCGTGGGGCCGGTGGCCTGACCGTGCGCGCCCTCGTGACCGGTGGTGCCGGCTTCATCGGCTCGACACTGGTGGATCGCTTGTTGGCGGAGGACCACACCGTCGACGTGATCGACGACCTCTCGACCGGCTCGCTCGCCAACCTGGCCGACGCCCGGGCTCTCGCGGGCAGGCGGCTCACCGTCCACCAGCTCGACATCCGTTCGGCCGAGTGCGTCGAGCTCGTGGCCCGTCGGCGGCCCGAGGTGATTTTCCACCTCGCCGCCCAGGCCGACGTGCGGGTGTCGGTGGCCGATCCGGTGTTCGACGCCGACGTCAACCTGATCGGGACCTTGCGTGTCCTCGAGGGGGCGTGGCGAGCTGGAGCCGGACGTGTGGTTTTCACCACCAGCGGGGGAACCATCTACGGGGAGCCCGACGACTCGGAGCTGCCCTTGCGCGAGTCGCTGCCCCTGCGGCCGCTGTCCCCCTACGGCGTCTCCAAGAAGGCGGGGATCGACTACCTCGAGGCCTACCGCGAGTTACACACCCTGGAGTTCTGCGCACTGGCTCTGGCCAACGTCTACGGGCCACGACAGGACCCCAATGGCGAGGCCGGAGTGGTCGCCATCTTCGCCGAACGGCTGCTGCGCGGCCTGCCTCTCGTGGTGTTCGGCGACGGTGAGCAGACGCGCGACTTCGTCTATGTCGACGACGTGGTCGACGCCCTCGTCCGAGCCGCCCACCGCGGAGGAGGGCTGCTCTGCAACATCGGGATGGGTAACGAAACCTCCGTCAACCAATTGGCCGCCGAGATGGCCACCCAAGCAGGGGTGGAGCTCGTCCTCGAGCATCGTCCCGCTCGCTCGGGCGAACTCCGGCGAAATTGCCTGGACCCCAGCCGCGCTGGCATCCATCTCGGATGGAAGCCCTGGACCGAGCTCGGCCCGGGCACGGCCGCGGTGCTCGCCTTCATGGCCCCGTTCGTGTCCGCCGACGATCCCGGTCCCGACCTCGAGCTCGACCCCGACGCCGACCCCGACCCTCACTGAGCGCTGCTCCGAATGCCATCGCCCCTGGTGGGCGAGGGCTGGTCCGGGAGCCATGTTTTTGAATTTTTTGGGAGGTCAATTTGTCAGCCTAACCTGACGACCGTCAGCCTAACCTGACAAATTCGTCAATTTAAAAAAAAAGTGTCACCGAAAGGGCGGTCAGGTGAGCCCGGGCGCGATGAGGGCGCCGAGGGCGCCGATCAGCGGAAGAGGTCCTCGCCTGGAGCCCGGATCACCTCGGCGGCCACCGACGATGGGCGCAGCCAGGCGGGGTCGACTCCGCGGACCACGGCCGCCGGCGTCCGCCGGGCCTTCCCCATGACGAGCTCGGCAGCAGCAGCCATCTCGTCGGCCACGCACACCTCGGTGGCCATCAGGATCCGTCCGTTGGCGTCGGGTTCTCCCCGCAGGTCGAGCACGGCGGCCACCCCTGCCACCCCGATGGCCACGTCGGTTACCCCTTGGCGCCAGGTGCGGCCGAAGGTGTCGGAGATGATCACGCCAACCGACACTGAGAAGCGGTGTTCGAACGACTGGCGAAGTCGGCGGGCCGAACGATCGGGGTCGACCGGGAGGAGGGCGGCGGTCCCCTCGTCCACATTGGAGAGGTCGACGCCGGCGTTGGCGCAGACGAAGCCGTGGCGCGTCTCGGTGATCAGGAGGTCACCGCGGCGGCGCAGCACTCGCACCGACTCGCTCTCGATCAGGCCCCGGACGGCGTCGGGATCGTCCCGGCCGACGGCCACCAGCCGCCCCTCGGCCTTGGACACCACCTTCTGCGTCACGACCAGCACATCGCCGTCTCGCAGCCCCGCCTCCACCTCAGGGGTGCCACCTTCGACGCCGCCTCGGCGATCACCGGACGAAGTACCCACCGGCACGAGGCGCAGGGCGGCGGCCAGCAGAGCGGCCAGATCGTCGCCCGGCTGAACTTCGCCCACACCGGTGACGGGTATGAGGGTGAGCGCTCCGTTCGTGTCAGGCGACGGCATCGAGGACCACCCGAGCGAGGGCCGAAGAGCGTTCGACGGACGACATGACGGTCGGGGCCACGACGCAGCGCACACCCTCGGCCACCACGTCCCCGGCGAGCTCGGCGTCCGCCTCGTCGATGACCAGCGTCCCCATCCAGTCGGCGTACCAGCGGGCCACGCCGACCACCGACGACTCGAATCCAAGCTCGCGGAGCAACCGGTCGGCAGGCCCCTTGAGGGCGGCGCCGGCGATGATCGGGGAGATCCCGACCACCCGGTCACGCACCGCCCGCAGCCGCTCACGTATACCGGGCAGCGACAGGATCGGATCGATCGACACCACCGGGTTGGACGGGCACACGACCACGCGCTCGGCCACGTCGAGGGCCTCGACCACTCCGGGCGCCGGGCGTGCCGTCTCCGACCCGGCAAAGCGCACTCCGCGCACGGCGACGTCGTGGCCGAGCCGTACGAAGTACTCCTGGAACCCGATCTCCGGTCCGTCGACCAGGTGCAGATGGGTGCGCACTGGATCGTCGCTCATGGGCACGACCCGGACGCCGACCCCCCACGAGTGGCACAACTCCTCGGTCACCTGGTGGAGGGTCGCCCCTTCCGACAGCCGCTGGGTCCGGTAGCAATGGGTGGCGAGGTCGCGGTCCCCGAGGCGAAACCACGTGATGCCGCCGAGCCGTTCGAGAGACGACATCACCCGCCACGTCTCGTCGACCAGTCCCCAGCCGGTCTCGGGGTTGATGGCGTCGGCCAATGTGTAGACCACGGTGTCGAGGTCGGGGGAGATGTGCAGCCCGTGCAGGTCGGTGTCGTCAGCGGTGTTGACGATGGCAGTCACGTCATCGGCGGGAACGACCTCGACGAGACCCCGCAGGAAGCGGGCGGCGCCGACGCCGCCGGCCAGCGCGCAGATCATCGACGTGGCGCCCGTCGTTGAGTGGGAGCGGGGACGCTGGGGACGCCGAGGACCCCAGGGAGCTCGCACGATGCCTGCTGCACGACGGCGAGGGTAGCCGTGTGCGCCCTTGCTTCCTGCCCCCAGCCACTCCCGCGGCAAGGGGCGACGGTCTGCCCCGCTCCTGGTCACGGCCAGCGCGGCCGGCAGGGGTGGATGTGCAAGGCTCGCCGGGTGCTCGTCTGGTGGCGCTCGTGACGATGGCGCAGGAGGAGGGAGCGCTCACCGTTGCCTTCGACGCGACTCCCTTGCTCGGACATCCGACGGGTGTCGGGCGATTCTGCGAGGGGGCGCTGGAGGGGCTGGTCCGCCGGAGCGACGTCGAGGTCTCGGCCTACGCCGTGAGCTGGCGGCGCCGTCGGGGCATCGAGGCTCGCGTTCCTCCGGGCGTCTCCACGCGGCAGCGGCCCATGCCGGCTCGCCCGCTGCACGCCGCCTGGCGCAGCGGAGGGTTCCCGCCCATCGAGTGGTTCCTCGGGCGGCGTGACGTGGTGCACGGGTCGAACTTCGTCGTCCCGCCGGCCGCCCACGCCACCAGGGTTCTCACCGTTCACGACCTCACGGTCGTGCGCTACCCGGAGCTTTGTGACCCCGCCACCCTCGTTTTCCCGAAGCTCGTGCGTCGGGCGCTTGCCAATGGAGCATGGGTGCACACGCCCTCGCAGTTCGTCGCCGACGAGGTGGTCCTCCACTTCGGTGCCGACCCGGGGCGGGTGCGTGCGGTCCACCACGGCATTCCCCGTGCCGACGACAGCGCCGACCACGCCGACCACCCTGACCACGACGACCACCCCGACCACGGTCCGGCTCGGTGTGAGGGACAACTGCTCGGACGACCACCCCTCCAACTGCCCGACGGGTGTGAGCGTTACGTGGTGGCCGTCGGCACCATCGAGCCGCGCAAGGACTACCCGCTCCTTGTCTCGGCCTTCAACCAAATGGCGGCTGATTACCCCGGGGTCGCCCTGGTGATCATCGGAGGGCGTGGCTGGGGGTCGAAGGCGCTCGACGACGCCGTGGCTGCCTCGCCCGTCGCCTCCCGGGTCCTCCGGCCGGGTTACGTGGACGCCCCAATCGTCGACGCCGCCATAGCCGGCGCCGCCCTGCTGGCCTTCCCGTCCGTCTACGAGGGCTTCGGGTTCCCGCCGCTCCAGGCCATGTCGATGGGGGTGCCGGTGGTCGCCACCGCTTCCGGAGCGGTGCCCGAAGTGGTGGCCGACGGCGCCGCCCTCGTCGAACCTGGGGACGCCGATGCTCTGGCCAAGTCCATGGCCGCCCTCCTCGACGGGGGAGTCGACGTCGAGACGCTCGTCGACCGTGGCCTCCGCCGCAGTCGCGACTTCACCTGGGAGCGGTGTGCCGAGGGCCTCGTCGCCCTCTACCGCGACGCCCTCGATGACGCAGGAACCGGCCGTCTGTGACCGAGGGTGGGCCTCGCCCGGAGCACGAGGAGATGTCCGTCCTCATGATCGTCGAGCAGCTGCGACGGTCGGCGGCCGGCGGCATCGGCACCTATGTGCGGGGTCTCCTGGGTGGCCTCGATGACCTGGCCTCAGAAGGGGAGACGGTGCCGCGCGTCGAGCTCGTGGCCAGTCGTGCACCTCGGGGCCGTCCCGACCCGCTCGCCGAGCTCGGGCATCCGGTGCGCTCGGTCGCCTTGCCCGGCCCGCTGCTGACCCGGGCGTGGGACCGTGGCCTGGTCCGCAACCGCACTGGCAACGACATTCTCCATGCCACGTCGCTCGCCACCATGGAGCCGGAAACCTCGGCGTTGGTAGTGACGGTCCACGATCTCCTGTGGCGGCAGCTTCCCGACGCCTACCCGGCCCGCGGCCGCCGCTGGCACGAGCACGCGCTGGCCCGAGCTATCCGCCGGGCGACGCGGTTCATCGTGGCCAACGACGAGGTGGCCGGTGAGCTGTTGGCCGAGGGAGCGCCTCCGGGCTCGATCACCGTGATCCCGATGGGGGTCGACCATCTCCCGCCTCCCGACCACGCCGCCGCCAACCGGCTGCTGTCTCGGCTGGGCATCACTGGCCCCTTCCTTCTGAGCGTGGGAACGCTCGAGCCACGCAAGAACCATGAGCGGTTGGTGGCCGCCTACCGGCGTGCCCGGACGAAGTTGCCCGAGCCGTGGCCCCTGCTCATGGTGGGCCCGAGCGGTTGGGGTCGGCGAGTCAAGCCCGAGGAGGGCGTCGTCTTCGCCGGCCTGGTCTCGCCCGGCGAGCTCGCTGCCTTCTACGGCAGCGCACGGTTGCTCGCCTACGTGCCCTTGATCGAGGGCTTCGGCCTCCCCCCGGTCGAGGCCATGAGTTGCGGCATCCCGGTGGTAGCGAGCCCGCTGCCGAGCACCGGCGGTGCCGCACTCGAGGTCGACCCCAGCTCGATCGAAAGCATCGCCGAGGGGATCGTGAAGGTGGCCACCGATGACGCCGTGCGAGCCCGGTTGGTCGGGCTCGGCGCCAGCCGGGCGGCCGAGCTCCGCTGGGCGTCGATCGCCCGCCGCCACCTCGCCGTGTGGGACTCGGCCGTCGGGGACCGGTGGTCGGGGGCACGCCGTGGCTGACGAGCCTCTTCGTCTGTCCCTCGATGTCAGTGCGGTCCCGAACCAGGTGGCCGGTGCCGGGCACTACACCATCGAGCTCGCCACCGCCCTCGTCGCCCGTACCGACATCGACTTGGTGGTGGTGAGTCGCCGCGCCGACGGGCATCGCTGGCAGTCGATCGTCGGACCGTCACGAGTGGCAGCCGTCGCGCCGGGGCCGCGCCCGCTGCGGCTCGTTTGGGAACAGCTCCGGCTTTCGAGTGTCGTCGAGGAGCTCGGCCGGTCGGTCCATCACGGGCCGCACTACACGATGCCCGAGCGATCGCGGGTGCCCGTCGCCGTCACCATTCACGACCTGAGCTTCTTCGTCGAGCCGGCGTGGCATGAGCGCTCGAAGGTCGTGTTGTTCCGCCGAGCCATCCGGGTGGCGGCCAGACGGGCGGCGGCTGTCATCTGCCCGAGCGCCACCACCGCGCATGAGCTCGCCCGCTGGTGTCCGACCCGAGGTCCGGTGTTCGTCGCCCACCACGGGGTCGACACCCGTCGCTTCTCCGTCAACGAGCCGAGCTCCGGCGCCGATGCCGAGGCACTCGCGGCGCTGGATCCGCGCCTGGCAGGCGGGAATCCGCTGGTGGTCTTCGTGGGAACACTCGAGCCGCGAAAGGACGTGCCCACCCTGGTTCGGGCATTCGCTCGCACGGCGGGGTGTCACCCCGACGCGCTGCTGGTGCTGGTAGGCCGCCGCGCCTGGGGGGTCGACGCCGTGGACCGCGCCGTTGACTCCTCGGGCCTCTCCGACCGCATCGTGCGCACGGGGTACGTCGCCGACGACTCCGTCCCTGCCCTGCTGCGTGCGGCCACGGTGGCCGCCTACCCGGCCCGGTACGAGGGTTTCGGGCTTCCGGCGCTCGAAGCCCTGGCCTGCGGGGTGCCTGTTGTGACCACGACCGGGACGGCCATGGCCGAGGTTGCCGGCGACGTGGCCGTGTGCGTCAAACCGGGGGACGAGTCGGCTCTGGCTGACGCCCTCGACGCCGAGCTGCGCGGCCGTCCGCCGGCCGAGGTCGAGGCCCGTCGGCGTGAGGGGTTGGCCCTCGCCGCCCGGTACACGTGGTCGGCCAGCGCCGATCGCCACGTTGACGCCTATCGACACGCGGCCGGCCATGGCGACCGGCGACACCCGGGTCGAGCCGCTGACCACCCGGTAGGGTGACCGGCCGTGCGCGCCCTCATCACCGGAGGCCGGGGTTTCGTCGGCGGTTGGCTGGCCGAGCACCTGCGAGGAGCCGGCGACGAAGTGGTGGCCATCGACCGTGAGGTGGAGATCACCGACCCGACGGCCGTGCTGGCCGCGGTGAAGGATGCTGCCCCCGACGCCGTGTACCACCTGGCCGCTCTCGCTCACGTCGGCGAGTCGTGGGACGACCCGCTGCGGGTGCTCGAGGTCAACGTGCTGGGCACCGCCGCCGTCCTGGCCGCAGCCCGGCAGTGCGAGTCGGATCCCCGCGTGCTCGTCACCAGCTCGGCCGAGGTCTATGGAGCGGTCACCGACCCGGCCGTCCTACCCCTGACCGAGACGGCACCCACCGCCCCGCTCACGCCCTATGCGGCGAGCAAGCTGGCGGCCGAAGCGGTGTGCGGGCAAGCGGTCGCCGGGCACGGGCAGGCGGTGATCGTGGTCCGGCCCTTCAACCACATCGGACCAGGGCAGAGCCCGAATTTCGCAGTGGCCGCCTTGGCCCACCGCATCGTGAAGGCACTGGCTGAGGGTGACGACCACATCGCCGTCGGCAACCTGTCGGCCCGCCGTGACTTCACCGACGTGCGAGATGTGGTGCGCGCCTACCGCCTGCTCGTCGAACGTGGCAAGCCGGGTGCGATCTACAACGTCTGCTCGGGCCGTGACCATTCGATCCAGGCGGTGGCGGAGACCCTGCTACGCCAGGCCGGCGCCGACCTCGAGCTGCGACCCGACCCGGAGCTGGTGCGGCCGGTGGACGTGCCCGTACTGCGTGGCGACCCCGGCCGGTTGCACCAGGCCACCGGGTGGAAGACGGAGATCTCCCTCGACCAGACCCTGGCCGACGTTCTCGAGTGGTGGCGCCAGAGCGGCTGAGCCCGTCGATTGAGCCCGTCGACCGGGCTGGAAGCCGCCGGCGTTCAGCGTGCGGCGCCCAACCTCACGGTCGGATCAGGCAGCAGCGCCGGGAAGAAACGTGCGCAGCTGAGTGCGGGCCTCCCGGGCCTGGGCATGAGCCTGCTTGGCCATGTCGCGGGCCTGGTCGGGCAGGCGATCCTCGAGGGGGGCCACGGCCGCCTCGACGCTCTCGATCACGTTCTCGAGGCGGTTCATGAGCTCTTCGAACCGGGCCTCGGTGGCCTGGACGGTGTCGCCGAGGTCGGAGCGCACGGCGGAAAGCCGATGCTCGAGTCCGGCCCGGGGGTCTGACAGGCGCTTCAGGAGCTCCTGGCGCTCGACCTGCGCCCGCTGGAAGGCGAGCACTCCGGCGCCGATGAGGACGTAGGTTGCGTCCCTGGCCACATTGGCCACGTCCTTGGCTGCTTTGGTGATGTCGTTGGCGATCTCCGGCACGATGAACGGCCTCCTCGATCTCTCTCGGGGGCGGGCAGCCCCCGAAGGTGTGTGAACTAGTGTATCGACTCTGTTAAACAGTTGCAAGCACTCGGGCCCTCACCACCCACCCCGCACCCCGGCAAGGAAGGGGGCATCGCCGGTCCTCGAGTGGTGACAGGTAAACGGGGCCTGGCCTCGCCGTTGTCCTATCACCACCCTGACCAGGGAGGACTTCCACCTCGGGACCAGGTGCCGTAGCCTCATCCCCCTGATGGAAGCAGTGGCGCCGCCGGTCGTCGCCGTCGTCGTAGCCCACGACCCCGGCCCCTGGTTCGAAGAGACCCTGGCCTCCATCGCCGCCCAGGACTACGCCGAACTGTCGGTTCTCGTCCTCGATACCGGAAGCGCCGAGGACCTCACCGAGCGGGTGGGGTGGGTGCTGCCGACCGCTTATGTGCGGCGCTTCGACGAGAACCGGGGGTTCGCCGCCACCGTCAACGAGGTGCCGTCCATGGTGCACGGCGCCGCCTACTTCCTCCTCTGCCACGACGATGTGGCCCCCTTTCCAGACGCCGTGCATCTCCTCGTCGAGGAGGCATTCCGTTCGAACGCCGGCGTCGTTGCGCCCAAGGTGGTCAGTTGGGACGACCCCACTCGCCTCGTCCATGTGGGAATGGCGGTGGACAAGGGGGGTGGAGTGGTCGAGCGAGTCCACCCCTACGAGATCGACCAAGGGCAGCACGACGCCGTGCGTGACGTCTTCCTCGCTCCTGGCGGTTGCAATCTGGTGCGCGCCGACCTCTTCGAGGAGCTCGGCGGGTTCGACCCGGTCATCGTGGCCATGGGAGAGGACCTCGACTTCTGCTGGCGTGCCCAGGTGGCGGGGGCCCGGGTCATCGTCGCCCCCGATGCTCGCATCCGCCACCGTGAGGAGCTGGCCAGCGGGTCGAGGCCGCTCGAGCCCAGCCTGTGGGCCGCCGCCGACGGGTCGGGGTCGCAGCCCGCCCCGACCCTGCAGGAGCTGCAACGTCGACACGAGTTGTTGGCCACCTTCAAGTGCTACGGCCGCTTTCACCTGTTGCGGGTGGTGCCCCAGATCGCCGCCCTCTCCACCGCCGAGGTCGTGGTAGCTCGGCTCGCCGGCAACCGAGGACGGGCCACGGCCGTGACCAGAGCCTGGCGGTGGAACCTCCGGCGCCTCCCCACGCTGCGGGCCCAGCGGGCTGAGCTGCGTGCCCATCGTCGACTCCCTGACAGCGAGGTGCGTCAACTGCAAATGAGAGGCAGCGCACGGCTCTCCTCCTATGGGCGTCGCGTGTTCCAGTACGGCTTCCACGGCGCGCACGACGACGAGTTGGCCGATGCCGAGCCGGGGGTGCCCGAAGGGCCAGAACCGTCGCCGGCCGCCGGACCCTTGCCCGACCGGGGCCAGATGGGCCGGTCGGCGAGGCTGGCGTGCTGGCTGGCCGCCGGTCTCGTGATCGTGATCGGGAGCCGGAACATCATTACGACGCGGTTGCCGGCCGTGGGTCAGTTCGCCCCGTTCCCGTCCTGGGGGGCCAGCTTTGGCCAGTTCTTCGCTGGATGGCATCCAGCCGGAGTCGGTACCACGGCACCTGCCACCGCAGCTCTGGCCCTGATGGGCGTGCTCGGGACGGTGCTCTTGGGGGCCATGGGCCTGGCCGAGAAGGTGCTGGTGTTGGCGTGCGTGCCGATCGGGGCATGGGGCGTCGTCCGGCTGGTACGCCCGTTCGGGTCGCAGCGGGCCTCACTCGTGGCCGGCATCTCCTATCTGGCCATGGGCCTGCCCTACGACGCCCTGGGCACGGGCCGGCTCGGAGGCCTCGTCCTCTACGCCGGCAGCCCGTGGGTGCTGTCCCGCTTGTTCCGTGCCTCGGGCCTGGCGCCGTTTGCGCCAGAGCCAGAGCCGGAGCCGGAACCGGAACCGGAACCGAAGCCGGCGCCCCCCAAGCCGAGCGGAATGGCGCGCTACGTGGCCGGCCGGCGAGACCTCCTCGTCTTGGGCCTCCTCGAGGCCGTGCTCGTCGCCTTCGCTCCTGCCGCCGCCATCGTCGTGCTGCTGTCTGGCGTGACCGTGGCCGGCACCTTGGCCGTGGCCGGAGCCCGGCCGGCCGCCGTCCGCGTGCTCGGTCGTGCCGTCGGGGCGACACTGCTGGCCGCTGTCATCAACCTCCCGTGGCTCATCGGGGTGCTTAGCGCCGGATCCGGAGCGGTGTCCGTCTTCGGGGTGCCTCTGTCGGCCGCCGACGCCGTCGGCTGGGGATCCTTGCTCCGCTTCGCCGTCGGTCCGATCGGGGGCTCGGTCCTTGGATGGGGGTTCGCGCTGGCCGCCCTCTCCCCGCTCGTGCTCGGGCGCGGGCCCCGATTCGGCTGGGCCGCCCGGCTGTGGTCGGTGACCATCGTCTTCTGGTTGGCGGCTTGGGTGGTCGGCCGCGGGTGGACCGGCAACTGGGCGCCCGACCTCACCATCCTCCTTGCCCCCGCGGCCGTGGCCGTGGCCACCTCTATCGGTCTCGGCATCGCCGCATTCGAGGTGGACGTGCCCCGGGCCGCGTTCGGGTGGCGCCAGATGATCACCGCCCTGGCTGTCGCGGCCACCATGCTGGCCGCCGTCCCGACCCTGGTCTCGGCTCTACCCGGCAACTGGAACCTGCCGGCCGATGATTTCAGCCAGGCGCTGGCATGGATGCCCGGGCGTACCGGGTCGGGGGCGTTCCGCGTCCTCTGGCTCGGTGACCCCCGGGCGCTGAATCTCGGCAGCTGGGCGGCGGGCGGCGGCCTGGCCTATGCGACCTCCGAGGAAGGCCCAGCCGACGCCCGCTGGTTGTGGAACCCGCCCGGGGCCGGACCGGCGGCCAATCTGGCCGCCGCCGTCGACCTGGCCCGTGACGACGGGACCGATCGCCTGGGGCAGCTGCTGTCCTCGGCCGGCGTCCGCTACGTCGTCGTCGTCACCGCTCTCGCTCCCCAGATCCAGGGTCAACAGAGCACCGAGTCGCTGCCGGTTCCCGGTGACCTGCTTCCTGCTCTCGACCGGCAGCTCGATCTCGCCACCGTGCTCTCGGGCACGGGCCTCACCGTCTACCAGAACACCGACTGGCTCCCGTCGCGGGTCGAGTTCGTGCCCACCCGGACGAACGCCAGTGGAGCGGCAGGCGCATCGGCCACGGTGGCCACGCCGGTCCTGCCCGGGCCTGTCGCTTCCACCTCCTACCAGGGCCCGCTCGCCGCCGGGACCGTGCAGAGCGCCATGGCCCCGGCCGGCCGTTGGGTGTTGACGGTCGGCAACCGGTCGATCAGGAAGGCGGGGGCTGGTGGTTGGGTCGGCCGTTATCCGGTGGCGGCTGCCGGCAACGCTGTACTCGGATTCGCCGGTGGCCCGTGGCCGGGATTGGCCCTCGCCTACAGCGTCCTGGTCTGGCTGTTGGCGTTGGTCGCGGTGGTCGGCCGTCGGCAAGTCGGACAACAGTGGTCCCGTTTGCGGCGCAGGCGGGCACGGTCGGCGGCGTCTCCGCCCCGGCCGGACGACTGGGAGGTCTTCGACGAGGTCACCTGGGCCGAGTCGCCCTCCGACTCTGGGGTGCGGACATGAGCGATCCGGACGAGCGCCGGCCTCACCGGCTCGTCGTGCTCTCCATGGTGGTGGTGGTCGTGGCGGGAGTCGGGGTGTTGAGCGCAGTTCTGTCGGTGCCGGCGGTGCCGACGACGCCCGCTGAGCCGCCCGCCGCCTTCACCGTGGCGCCGACCGGCGCCGGGACCTCGTCGTCGTTCTGTGCGGCCGGCACGGGAACGGCCGCCGGTACCACGGTCTTTCTGACCAACACCCGGCCACGGACGGCGCACGGTGTCATGACCACGACCGTGGCCGGCGCCTCCGGCTCGGTGTCGCACGAGCAGCCGATCGACGCCCCCCCCGATCGCACGACGGCCGTCGACCCCGGCGCCGGGCTCCCCGGCGGCAGCATCGCCTCGAGCTTGGCCTTCACCGGCGGAGGAGTGGCCGTCAACCAAGAGGTTTCCGGTGCCGGTGGTTGGAGCATGGCGCCCTGCGCCTCGACCGTGGCCACCCAGTGGTACTTCCCGTCCGGATCGACGGCCGGCGGCAACACCCTGACCCTCTCGCTGTTCAACCCGACGGCGAGCCCGACCCTGGCTGACGTCACCTTCCTCACCAGCAACGGACCGCTCACGCCGCAGCCCTTCCAGGGCATCGTGGTCGGCCCCGGGCAGCTGGTCGACGAGGACGTCGGCTCCTACGCCCAGAGCCTTACCGAGGCGGCCACTGTCGTCTCGGTCGTGTCCGGGGCGTTGGTGGCCGACGAGTTCCAGCAGTGGAGTGGGCCGTCCACCAGCCTGTCGCTGGAGCTTGGCTCGATCCAGCCGTCGGGTGTCTGGCGCTTCGCCGGCACTACGCCGGCGAGCGGGTCGACGGTCGGCTTCGACGTCGGCAACCCGTCGTCGTCACCGGTCGCCGTGACCTTCTCGGCCAAGTTGCCGTCGGCCACCGTCGTGCCCCACACCCTCGAGGTCGCCGGGTTCTCTACTGCCAGCTTCTCGCCGTCGTCGACACCCGGATGGCCGAGCGGGTCGCCTGTCGCCGTCACCGTACGGGCCAACGGTCCTGTCGTCGTGGGCCAGTCGGTCATCGCCGCGGCGGGGACGCCGCCGCCGGGTCAGGGACTCTCGCTGGGAACGTCGTCGGCGGCGAGCGAGTGGTTGGTTCCCGCACCGTGGGCCGCTGGCGCGCCAGCCACGGGCGTTGCCATCTCCATCCGGTCGCTATCGGTGGCCAACGCCGGGGACAGCCCGTGCCGGGTCACGATCTCGGCCCTTGGGCGCCCCCGTCCTGCCGTCAACGTGGTGATCGCTCCCGGCCAACTGGCCGACCTTGCCCGGCAGCAGATACCGACAGGCTCCCCTTACCTGGTGACCGCCACTTCGCCGGTCGTCGTCGACGCCGACTTGGTGCCGAGCGCCCCGGGCGTCGTCACACAGCCGGTCTTCCCCGTCTCTGGCTGAGCTTCGGCCGACCGTCGGCCTGACCTTCGGCGGAACGGCTCGGAGCCGAGTCGACCGCCGTCTCATGGACGCACCGTCGGAAGTCAGCCCGGGCGCAGCGTGGGCAGCGCGGGCGCAGCGCCAGCGCAGCGCGAGGTCAGCGGGAAGTGGGTGGCGGTGGTGGCGGGGGCCAGGGCGCCTGCTTGGGCCACGACCCGGCTGCCGGGGGAGCCGGTGGTGCCGGTGCCGGCCATGGGGACTGGCCCGGTCGCACACCGTTCCCGTCGCCGCCCGTCGAGGGCGGAGCCGGGGTGACCGGCGGTGCATCGGCGGCACGGTTGGCCGCGGCGGCCGCTGGGTCGTGCGCGGGTTGGCCTTGCTCGGAGGTCTCGCCGGCGCCCGACTCGGCCTCCGCTCCCGATGGTCCCGACGGCGGGAGCTCAGCCGGCGACCCATCGGTGGGAGGACCGTCGGCGTCGCCCGTCCCCGTCGGGCCGTGCTGGGAGGCCACGAAGATCGGCGGGATGGTCTTGACCCCTTCGGCGTGCACTGGCCGCCCGTAAGCGGTGTCGACCAGTCGGCCGACGGTCTCGCCGTCGATGGTCTCCTCGTCGAGGAGGGCGCGGGCCACGGCATCGAGGCCACCCCGGTGGCGGGCCAGCACGTCGAGGGCTCGCTCCTCCTGGGCCCGGAGGATGATCTCGACCTCGTCGTCGATGACCTGACTCGTGTGCTCGGAGTAGTCGCGGGTGTGCATGAGGTCCTCGCCCAAGAAGACTTGGCCCTGCGAGCCCCAGGCCATGGGCCCGATCTTGTCGCTCATGCCCCACTCGCGCACCATCTTGCGGGCGAGCTCGGTGTTGCCCACGAGGTCGTTGCTGGCACCGGTCGAGAGGTCGCCGTAGACGAGGAGCTCGGCGGCCCGACCGCCCATACGCACGCAGAGCGTGTCCTCGATGTGTTGGCGCGGATGGATGTGACGCTCTTCCATGGGCAGCTGCTGAGTCACTCCGAGGGCCATGCCCGTCGGCAGGATGGTCACCTTGTGCACGGGATCGGCCTCGGGCAACACGTAGGCCAGCACGGCGTGGCCGCCCTCGTGGAAGGCGACCCGCTCCTTCTCCTGGTCGGACAGCACGAGGCTTTCGCGTCGATGGCCCATGAGCACCCGGTCCCGGGCCGAATCGAAGTCCTCGTTCTGGATCACCTTGGAGCCGCGGCGCACCGCGTGCAGGGCAGCCTCGTTGACCAAGTTGGCGAGGTCGGCACCACTCATGCCCGGAGTGCCCCGGGCCACCAGGCCGAGGTCGACCGTCGGGTCCACCCGCTTGTCCTTGCAGTGCACCTGCAGGATGGGCAGCCGTTCGTCGAGGTCGGGGAGGGGGACGACGATCTGACGGTCGAAGCGACCGGGACGCAAGATGGCTGGGTCGAGGATGTCCGGTCGGTTGGTGGCGGCCATGACCACGATCCCTTCGGTCGGGTCGAAGCCGTCCATCTCCGAGAGCATCTGGTTGAGTGTCTGCTCACGCTCGTCGTGGCCACCACCGAGTCCGGCGCCCCGCTTGCGGCCGATGGAGTCGATCTCGTCGATGAACACGATGGCCGGCGCCTGCTTGCGAGCGGTGGCGAACAGGTCGCGCACCCGGCTGGCGCCGACACCCACGAACATCTCCATGAAGTCGGATCCGCTGACCGACATGAAGGGCACACCTGCCTCACCGGCCACTGCCCGGGCGAGGAGCGTCTTGCCCGTTCCCGGCGGGCCGACGAGCAGGATGCCCTTGGGGATGCGCGCACCGATGTCCTTGAAGCGCGACGGCGTCTTGAGGAAGTCCACGACCTCGGAGATCTCGAGCTTGACCCCGTCGTAGCCGGCGACGTCGTCAAAGGTGGTCGACGGTCGCTCGGTCGAGTACAGCTTGGCCTTGGACCGTCCGATGGACATGATGCTGCCCATCTGGCCTTGGGCCTTGCGGCTGATCCAGACGAAGAAGACGATGATGAGGGCAAAGGGCAGCACCCAGGTGAGAAGGATGCCGAGGAGCTCGTTCGAACTCGAGGTGACGAACTTGGCGTTCGAGCCGAGGGCCTTCAGGTCCGTCGTCTCAGTGCTGTTGACCGGGTTCGGGCCGTTCGATGTATAGGAGACCCCGTTGTTCAAGGTGCCGCTGATGATCCCGGTCGTGTTGTCGACCGTGGCCGTCTTGACCTGCTTGGCCTGCAGATCGTCGATGAACTGGTTGTAGGTCAGCGTGTTGGGGGTGGTTTTGTGGACGAGGCTGGGGACGATGAAGACGGCGAGGAGGGCAGCCGCCAGCAGCAGGTAGATGACCATGCGGTTGCGGTTGGGCGTGCCCGGGACCATCGAGCCCGGCGGTGGTGGCGGGCCGTTCCCGAGATCAGGGTCAGGGGGAGGCACGGATCTATGGTATTCGGACCCGGGCGGCTTTGAGGCATCGGCGCGCCGCCCACGGCTACCAGCCGGCACCAGTTCGCGACTGTGATTTCCCTGTACGACGACGTTCCTGACGTGGCTCGCGCCGCCGGCGGCCGATGTTGCGTCGGTATCGTGTGGGGGTGATCGACCCGTCCGAACAGGGTGCGGACGCGCCCGGGACGGCCGACAGCCCTGCTCATCCATCTCCGGCCTCGACCGCCTCCCTTCCTCCGACCCCTCCTCCGTCCGAGCCGTCGTGGCCGCCCCCGTCCTCCCCGCCCCCGTCCTCCCCGCCCCCACCTCAACCCGTTCGGGCGGCGACTCTCCGCCCACCCCCGCCACCACCTCCACCATTTCCACCGCCTGGGTTCGCCGCTCACATCCCACCGACACCATCGGGCCAAGAGCCCCCGAGGCGCGGCAGCCTCGGTGCACAGTTGGCCGCCGGGGCCGTCCCCCGCGACCGCCCGGCGGCCTGGATGTGGCTCCTCTTCGCTGCCCTCGGCTTTTTGGGGGGCCAGGTCGTCGCCGCCATCTTCCTCGCCGTCGCGGCCGCGGCCGAGGGGAAGACAGCGTCGTTGTCGGCCATCGCCCAGCTGTCGGCGCCGCCGACGTGGTACATCGTCTCGACCCTGTTGGGGATCTGGGTCGGGTTCCTCGGGGGCCCGCTCCTCGCCAGTTTCGTACGCGGGACGAAGCACATCGTCGCCGACATGGGGTTGCGCTTCCGTTGGGCCGACCTCGCCGGCATCCCCATCGGCATCGGCGGTCAGTTCCTCGTCGTCCTCCTCTACATCCCCATCGCGCCCCATATCCACAACTTCAACCAACGGTTCGAGGCACCCAGCCAACGGCTCATGGGCGGGTCACACGGCATCGGCACATTGGTGGTCGACGTGTTCACCGTGGTCGGTGCTCCGTTCTTCGAGGAGCTGTTCTTCCGGGGGTTGCTGCTGCGGTCACTGGCCCGGTTGTTCGGGACCTTCGGCGGCTGGGTGGGTCCCACGGCGGCCGTCGTCGTCACCGGCGTGCTCTTCGGTCTGGCCCATGTCGAGGGCCTTCAGCTGCTCGGACTCGCCGTCTTCGGGATCATCCTGTCGGCCATCGCCTACCGGACGGGGCGACTCGGCATGAACATGGCCGCTCACGCGTCGTTCAACTTGACGGCGGTGGTGGCGAGCGCAGTGGTCATTCCCTTCGCCGGCGGTGCCATCCACCTGTGAGCGCCATCGGCGGGGGGAGGAGACGGACCCGGTGGTGATCCAGGAGGAGAGATGACGGCGCCGGTCGAGGTCCCGAGCCTCGAGGAGGAGGTGCCCCGGATACGCCACTCGACGAGAAGGCGCTCCGAGTCTCAGTTGCTCCGACTGGTCGGGCCGGGATCGTGGGCCATCTGGGCCAACCTCGTCTGTGTGCTCGGCGTCATCGTCGTGACCCTTAGCCAGTTGCACCCGTCGCTCCTCTTCGCCCAGACAACCACCGCCGGCGGGGACACGGGTGCGCACGTGGCGCTTCCCGCATTCCTGAAGAACGACCTCCTGCCCGAGGGACGGCTGACCGGCTGGGACCCGGGATGGTACGACGGCTTCCCGCTCTACACCTTCTACTTCCCGCTCCCTGGCGTCGTCGTCATTCTGTTCAACGCCGTCTTCTCCTACGACGTCGCCTTCAAGCTCGTGACCGTGCTGGGCAGCGTCCTCCTACCCATCTGCGCATGGGCGTTCGGCCGGCTGTCCGGACTGCGTGACCCCTTGCCCGCCTGCCTAGCCGCGGCCACGCTCCCCTTCCTCTTCGAGCCCAGCTTCACCATCTACGGGGGCAACCTGCTCTCCACCCTCGCCGGCGAGTTCTCCTTCTCGCTCAGCCTCTCGATCGGCCTCCTCTTTCTCGGGGTCGTCTGCCGGGGGCTACGAACTGGCCGCTACCGAGTGTTGGCCGGCGTCCTCTTCGCCGTCACCCTTCTGTGCCATCTCATCCCCGCCCTCTTCGTGGGGGCCGGCGCCGTCGTGTGGCTGGTCCTCGACGCCGACGTGCTCCGTTCGTTGCGCCGGGGTGCGGGCGCTAAGCGGGCCCGTCGACGCGTGCGGGGACGGGTCTGGTGGGCAGCGGTAGCCGGGTTCATCGGCGTGGGCCTCACCGCCTGGTGGCTCGTGCCCTTCGGCGCCTATCAGGCCTACACCACCAACATGGGCTACACCAACGTCTACGGCTTTCCCCACCTCCTCTTTCCGGAGGAGGCCCGATGGGTGCTGTTGGCCGACGCGGTGGGCCTCGTGGCCATGGTCCTTCGCCGCAACCGGGTGGCGTTGTTCATCCTCGTCATGGGCGGGCTATCCGCCGCCGCCGTGTGCCTCGACCCCCAGGGCAAGCTCTACAACGTCCGCTTCCTGCCCTTCTGGTTCCTCTGCGTCTACCTCATGGCCGGGTACGCGTTGGGCGAGGTAGTGGCGGGCGTCGCCCGCTGGCACCGCCGCCGCCGGCTCTCGGTGTGGGCGGAGGCGGTCCGTCACAACCTGGCTCCCGCCGGGGCGTCCGCGCTGGGCGCCTGGCGCACCTCGGAGACCTCCGGCCCGCAGGGGGCCGAGGACGGGAACGGGACCGAGCCCCTCGCCGGGACCGAGCCCCTTACCGGGAACGGCGCCTGGCGCCCCGGCGCCCGCGTGACGCGTCGTCACCGTCCGCGTCCGCGTGGCCCGGCCGGCGCGGTGGTCGGTCCGCTGGTGGCCCTCTTCGGCGTCTGTCTGGCCGTCGTGCCACCGTTCGTGGTCTCAGGTTCGACCTTGGCCAGCATCGGCGTCAACGTCGGGCCCAACCAGCCCAGCGCTTGGGCCGACTGGAACTACACGGGCTACCAGGGCAAGCCCGACTACCCCGAGTACAACGCCGTCATCCAGATGATGACCAACGTGGGTGCCGCCGACGGATGCGGTCGGGCCATGTGGGAGTACGACCCCTCCCTCAACCGGTTCGGCACCACGGAGTCGCTCATGCTCTTGCCCTACTGGACGAACGGCTGCATCGACTCGATGGAGGGCCTGCTCTTCGAGTCGTCGTCGACCACGCCGTTTCACTTCCTCAACCAAAGCGAGTTGTCCGACTCGCCCTCCGACGCAGTCGTCGGCCTTCCCTATAGCGGGCTCGACGTGACCCTCGGCATCCGTCATCTTCAGCAATTGGGGGTCCGCTACTTCCTGGCTTCCTCGACGGACGTCGAGGAAGCCGCGTCGGCCGATCCCTCCCTCACCCTCGTCGACCAGACCGGCCCGTGGGACACCAGCTACAACGGCCAGGTCGAGGACACCACATGGAAGGTGTACCGGATCGATGACTCGCCCTTGGTCACGGCCCTGCCCAACCAACCGGTCGTCTGGCAGGGGGTTCAACCCAGCCAGAAGAGCTGGCTCGCACCCGCGGTCAGTTGGTACGACGACCCGGCACGGTGGGACGTGGTGCCGGCGGCCGGTGGCCCGACCGACTGGCCTCGGGTGCCCATCGGTGACACGTCACCGCGGGCGGTTCCCGAGCCGCCCACTCAGGTCACCGCCGTCCGCCAGACCAACGACTCGATCTCCTTCCACGTCGACCGGCTGGACACTCCGGTCGAGGTCAAGATCTCCTATTTCCCGAACTGGCAGGCGTCGGGGGCGTTGGGCCCGTGGCGAGTGGCGCCCAACCTCATGGTCGTGGTGCCCACGTCCCACGACGTGACGCTGCACTACGGGACCACGGTGGTCGACTATTTGGGCCAGGTCCTCTCCTTGGTGGCACTGGTGGTGGCCGTCGGGCTCGGGGTCGCCGGCTGGCGGCGACGGCGGCGACGGGCGCCGCCTCGGGCCGCCCAGAGTCAGAGCGCCGGTCACTGAGCCATGGCCCGACGGGCGAGCGCGGTCATGGGCATGTTCCCGCTGTCGACCGTCCTGTTTCCCGATGGTGCCCTTCCGCTGCACGTCTTCGAGCCCCGGTATCTGACCCTGGTCCGCGACTGCCTGGCCGGAGGGGCGGGCGGCGGCGTGGCCAGCGTGCTCGGTGCAGGACGCGACGTCTGGACGCCGGTCGACCGGTCATTCGGCGTGGTGCTCATCTCCCGGGGGTCCGAGGTGGGCGGGGGAGACGAGCGTTTCGACCTCGGCACCGTGGCCCGCATCGAGCGAATGACCGAAGCTGGTGAGGGACGGCGGTACGTGCTCGCCCATGGGCTCGAGCGCATCGAAGTGGTGGCCTGGCTGGACGATGACCCCTATCCGAGGGCGGAGGTCGAGCCACGACCATCGGTCACGGCGATAGGGGACACGGCAGCGCTGTCGGCGGCCAAGACGGCCGTGCGACGGCTGCGGTCGCTCCTCTCGGAATGGGGGGACATGCCGGCGCTGCCCTTCGAGCTGCCCCTTGCCCGCCAGGCCGACACCGCCAGCTTCCAGCTGTGCGAGCTCGCCCCGCTCAGCCCGCTCGACCGTCAGAACCTGTTGTCGATCGACGCCGTTTCCGACCGGCTGGCCCTGCTCGTCGAGCTGTGCGAGGCAACCGCCCGGGACGTGGCCACCCTCTTGGCCGAGGGCGGTGGCGACTCCGACTGACGACGGCCTCGCTCAGGGCACCTCGATGGAGGTGATGTCGGCGGTGATGCCGTCGGCGATCCCCTGGGCGGCCAGCTGGCGCCAAGCCGGTGATTCGGTCAGAGCCGCGTCGGCCGGGTTCTGCATGTTGGCGCACTCGATGAGCACCTTCGGGATGGTCGACAGGTTCAGGCCCCCGAGGTCGTCACGGGGAACGATGCCGTCGGCACCCGTGTAGTCGGCCACGGTTTCGCCGGTGTCCGCGGCGAAGGCATTGCGGATGGCCATCCCCAGCTGTAGCGACGGCCCCACGATGGCGGTGTTGTTGCTGATCGAGCTCACCACGGGCTCGGGGACGTCCACCGAAAAACCCTGTCCGGTCACCGGACCGCCGTCGGCGTGGATCGAGACGGCCAGTGCGGCACCGGCATCGTTGCCGATGGCGGCGCGCACGTTCACGCACGGCCCGATTCCGGTGTCGGTGTACCGGGTCATGACCACTTTGGCCCCGCCTGCTTCCAAAAGGGCGGCGAGCCGGGTGGCAACGTCGAAGTTGAAGGCGTGCTCGGGGTAGCCGGCCGCCGTCTCGGTGCCGACCGTGTCACACGACTCGGTGAAGCCACCACCGTCGATGGGTTGGTCGATGAAGGCGGGATCGAGAGCGTTGCCGCCGTCGTGGCCGGGGTCGAGAACGATCGTCTGGCCCGCCAGTGGCGGTACCACGACGCCTCCGAGATAGACGGCCGAGCCGAAGGAGTAGACGCTGCCGTCGGCCGACACCACCCGGTAGCCAGTGGCGGTGCCCGACCCGGTGGGGTCGATGGCGACCGCCGCCCGTTGCAGCGAACCGACCGCCGATCCGAAGAACGGGGCGTCACCGTAGGCGAAGAGCCCGCCGTCGGCAGCCGTGAACCAGTAGCCGTTTCCATCCGGGGTGGCGGCCATGCTCACGATGGGCCGGTTGAGGGGGTGTCCCCCCATCGATCCGAAGAACGGCGCGTTACCGAAGGCGAAGACGCCGCCGTCGGCAGCCGTGAACCAGTAGCCGTCTCCGTCCGGGGTGGCGGCCATGGCCACGACCGGTGCGTTGAGCGGTTTACCGCCCATCGATCCGAAGAAGCCGGCGTCACCGAAGGCGAAGACGCCGCCGTCGGCGGCGGTGAACCAATAGCCACCTCCGTTGGGGGTGGCCGCCATGCCCACGATGGGCGCATTCAGCGGATGTCCGCCCATCGACCCGTAGAACTGGGCATCGCCGTAGGCGAAGACGCCGCCGTCCGAGGCCACCAGCCAGTAGCCGCCTCCGTTCGGGGTTGCCGCCATGCCCACGATCGGCGCGTTGAGCGTCAGCCCACCGGCCGAGCCGTAGAACGGCGCACCGAAAGCGAAGACGCCACCGTCGGAGGCCACCAGCCAGTAACCGCCGGTGGCCACGTCGGTGGCGGCGCCCACGACGACGTGGAGGCTGGTCGGAGAAGGAGTGGTGGCCGCGGCGGGCACGGCATGGAGGGCCCGGGTGGCCACCCTCGCCACCGGACCAGGAAGGACGGTGGCAGAGGCCGCCACGAGAAGGAGGAGCGAAACGGCCATGGTCATAGGGAGAACGAGCCGTCGCAGCACGGCACGGCGCCGCCGCCACCGGACACCGTCCGGCGCGCCGGGTCGATGGGGCCGGATTCCTGGGGATGCGCTCGTCGGTGCTGGCACGGCCCGATACTGCCACGCACGTCCGGTCCGGGCCCGGACGAAACGCCGCGCCGGTGAGTCCGTCAGATGGCGTCGTCCGGGGAGACGCGGGCCTCGGGCCGTCGCGAGGGGCCTGGGTAGGATGGCCCGGCCATGGGCTCCCTCTCCGACGTGTTCAAGGCCTATGACGTCCGCGGCACCGTGCCCGACCAGCTCAACGAAGAGCAGTTCCGGGCCATCGGTATGGCTTTCGCCCGCTTTGCCAAGAGCCCCACCATGTTGGTGGGCCGCGACATGCGCGAATCGGGCAAGGCGCTCTCGGCCGCCTTCGCCGAGGGCGTGCGCGCCGAAGGCGTGAGCGTGATCGACCTCGGCCTGGCCTCGACCGACCTGCTGTACTTCGCCGCCGGCTCGCTCGACGCGCCCGGCGCCATGTTCACCGCCTCTCACAACCCCGCCCAGTACAACGGCTGCAAGCTCTGCCTGTCGGGCGCCCGTCCGGTCGGCCGGGACACGGGACTGGCCGAGATCGAGGCGACAGCCGAGGAGCTCCTCGACCGCTGGGCGACCGACGGCCGGCCCCCACTGGACTCGTCGCGGCTCGCCCCGCTCGAGCATCGGGACCTGCTCCCCGAGTACGCCGTCCACGTGCGCTCCTTCGTCGACGTCGACGCCCTCGAGCCGCTGCGCATCGTGGCCGACACGGCCAACGGCATGGGTGGTCTGGTTGCCCCGGTCGTCTTCGAGGGGCTTCCCTTCGATGTTCGGATCCTCTTCGGGGAGCTCGACGGGACCTTCCCCAACCACCCGGCCGATCCCATCCAGACCGAAAACCTCACCGCACTGCGCGAGGCCGTGCTCGCCGGATCGGCCGACATCGGGCTGGCCTTCGACGGCGACGCCGATCGCGTCTTTCTGGTCGACGAGCGGGCCGAACCGGTCTCTGGGTCGCTCACGACCGCTCTGGTCGCCTCGTCCATGCTGGACAAGTATCCGGGGTCGACGGTGCTCTACAACTGCATCTGCTCGCGGGTGGTGCCCGAGACGATCGAGGCAAAAGGCGGTACGGCGGTGCGCACCAAGGTCGGGCACAGCTTCATCAAGCAGGTGATGTCGGAGACGGGAGCTGTCTTCGGGGGCGAGCACTCGGGCCACTACTACTTCCGCGACAACTACCGGGCCGACTCGGGGATCATCGCCGCCATGGTCGTCCTCGAGCTCATGAGCAACTCGGGAAAGAGCCTCTCCACGTTGCTCGAACCCTTCCAGCGCTACGCCGACTCCGGCGAGATCAACACAAAGGTCGACGACCCGGCCGAGGCCGTCGAGCGCCTGGCCGCCGAGGTCGAGGCGGCAGGGGGTGCGCTCGGGACGCCGGACCGTCTCGACGGCCTCACCGTCGACCGCGGCGACTGGTGGTACAACGTGCGACCGTCCAACACCGAGCCGCTCCTGCGTCTCAACGTCGAGGCGCCGGACCAGGACTCGTTGGCCGACCATGTGAAGGAAGTACGCGACGCCATCGAGCGGGTGGCCGGGAGCTGAGATGAGTCGTCACCCACGATCTCAGCGCTTCGGTGCCCGTCCGCGACCCGAGAGGACATGACCATGACGCTCGACCCCCTCCTCATCGAGGTGTTGGCCTGCCCGGAGGACAAGGGCCCGCTCCTCTACTTCTCCGACGAGGACAACCTCTACAACCCGAGGTTGCACCGCCTCTACGCGGTGCGCGACGGGATCCCGGTCATGCTCATCGACGAGGCCACCACCGTCGACGATGCCGAGCACGCACGGCTCATGGCCCGGGCCGACGCCGGCGAGGCGACCGAGACGGGCAAGGGGCCGGCCAGTTGACACCCGTCCGCTCGTCGGGGGTCGGCGCCGAGCCGTCGCCTCTTCTCGTTGACTCGCTGGACATGTGGGAGGCGACGGCCTCGCTGCCCGAACAAGTCGAGATGGCCGCCTTGGCCGCCCGGGACGTGGCCGGCCTGCCACCCCGAGAGCGCATCGAGAACGTGGTCGTCCTCGGCATGGGCGGCAGTGGGATCGCCGGCGACGTGCTCGCCGTGGCCGCCGCCCCGTTCATGTCCGTCCCGGTGACGGTCGTGAAGGGGTACACGCCGCCCGACTACGTGGGCACCGGCTCACTTGTGTTCGCCATCTCCTTCTCGGGCGACACCGAGGAGACGCTCGAAGCCGCCGCCGCCGCCTACGAGGCGGGCGCGGCCCTGGTGGCGGTGACCGGAGGGGGCGAGCTGGCTCGGTTGGCCTCGGAATGGGCGGTGCCGGTCGTTCCCGTCCCGTCCGACATCCCCCAGCCACGCGCCGCCCTCGGGGCCATGGCCATCCCTCCGCTCGTGCTGCTCGAGACCATCGGCCTCTTCCCTGGTGCCCAGCAATGGGTGGACGATGCCACCGACCGCCTGCGGCGCCGGCGGGACGAGCTCGTGCGCCCGGACAGCCTGGCCGAGTCGGTGGCCCAGCGCATCGGCCGCACCATCCCGCTCATTTACGGCGCGCAAGAGCTCGGGGCCGCTGCCGCTCTGCGCTGGAAGGCGCAGATCAACGAGAACGCCAAGAGCCCGGCCTTCTACAACGTGTATCCCGAGCTCTGCCACAACGAGGTGGCCGGCTGGGGACAGCAGGGCGACGTCACCCGCCAGGTCATCACCTTGGTCAACCTCCGTCACAACGCCGAGCACCCGCAGGTGGCCCGGCGCTTCGACCTGGTGACCGAGCTCCTTCGGGAGGTCGTGGCCGACGTCATCGAGGTGCGGGCGGGCGGCGAGGGCGAGCTGGCCCAGCTGCTCGACCTGGCCCTCGTCGGGGACTTCACCTCCCTGCACCTGGCCGGCCGGGAAGGGGTGGACCCCGGGCCGATACCGGTGCTCGACGAGATCAAGTTCCGGCTCGTCGAAGGGGTCTGACCGGGGCATTCGACACGCCGGCAGGGGGGACTGCCCCTTGCGTCGGCCACGTTGCAACTTCGTGAACTCCGAGTGTCGGCCCCAGATTTGGCAGGGGGGACAGGCATACACTTCGGGGGTGGGTGACGCGAGGGTCTGTGGTTGCAAGTCGAAGCCAGTCGCAGGCAAAACGACCCACGTAAGGCAACTCGTGGTTGCTGAGCATGGTGCGACTTAGGAGTAAGCCCTGCCCGTCGAGGCTCCGGTTGTCGGGGTCGGGCGGAGAGGGGACGACACCGCCATCATGTCCCTCGACCGGATCACAACCGGCAGCGGTTGCGGTCGCCGAGGGGCGGCGGTCACTTCCCCGGCAGGCGAGTGTGGGGTCAAAGACCAGGTCAGCCTCGCGTCACCCACGTCCATCCAACGACCGATCAGGAGGACCGGCCGGCAGTAGCTGAACACCGGAGAACTGGAGGCGCGCTCGTGGACGTGGTCATTGCGTACGGCAGGAACATCGTGTCCGAGGAGGTGCGGGCCCTGACCCGCGAGAAGGTCGGCCGGCTCGCCCATCGGTGTCCGGGCGTTGACCGGGCCGAGGTGCGGTTCTCCGAGGAGCACAATCCACGGATCGCGGCACGGGAGTGCTGTGAGGTCCTCATGACCGTCCACGGCCGGACCATCCAGGCCCACGCCGCCGGTCCCAGTCCCCTGGTTGCCGTCGACCGCGTCGTCGAGAAGCTCGAGCATCAGCTCGAGACCATCAAGAGCCGGCTGGTCGGCCGCTCACAGCCGCGGCATCGCCCGACCAACCCGGGCCCCCCGCTCTACCAGAGGGTGCGGACGGCCTGAAGGCCAGGCGGCCGCGCCGAGGCCGGCGCCGAGGCCGCGCCGAGGCCAACGCCGAGGCCAACCCTGTCCGGAGGATCGCGACGGGCACGGCACAGCGGGGCGCCTACAGGAGCGACGGTAAAGTAGTGAGCCCATGAGCGTGCTCACCAAGGTCCTGCGGGCGGGCGAGGGCAAGAAGGTTCGCCGCCTGGCCGAACTCGTCCCCCTCGTCAACGCCCTCGAACCGGAGATGGAGGCACGCTCGGACGACGAGCTGGCCGCCCTCACGACCCTCTTCAAGGAGCGCCTCGAACGGGGCGAGAGCCTCGAGGACCTGCTCGTCGAGGCCTTCGCACTGGTCCGCGAGGCGTCCTGGCGCATCCTGGGCCAGCGCCACTTCGACGTGCAGCTCATGGGCGGGATGGCCCTCCACTTCGGGTGGATCGCCGAGATGAAGACGGGCGAGGGCAAGACCCTCGTCTCCACCCTGCCCGTGTACCTCAACGCACTGGGCGGTCGCGGCGTCCACATCGTGACCGTGAACGACTACCTGGCTACCCGGGACTCCGAGTGGATGGGCCAGGTCCACCGCTTCCTCGGGCTGAAGGTGGGACGGGTCGGTCCGGACATCGACGACCATGCGGCCAAGCGCGAGGCCTACGCCGCCGACCTCACCTACGGGACCAACACGGAGTTCGGCTTCGACTACCTGCGCGACAACATGGCGAGGACAAAGGAGGGCATGGTCCAGCGCGGCCACGTCTACGCCATCGTCGACGAGGTCGACTCCATCCTGATCGACGAGGCCCGCACCCCACTCATCATCTCCGGGCCGTCGACCGAGACGGCGCAGCTCTACTACCAGTTCGCCGGGATCGTGCGCACCCTCAAGTCCGACGAGGACTACGAGGTCGACGAGGAGAAGCACACGGTGATCCCCACCGAGGCGGGGATCGAGAAGGTCGAGCGACAGCTCGGCATGGAGAACCTCTACGACGACGTGGGTGTGAACCACGTCCACCACCTGACCCAGGCCCTGCTGGCCAAGGAGCTCTACAAGCGGGACAAGGAGTACCTGGTCGATCAAGGAGAGGTGAAGATCGTCGACGAGTTCACCGGGCGCACGCTCGAAGGGCGTCGGTGGTCCGACGGACTCCACCAGGCCGTCGAAGCCAAAGAGCGGGTCCGCATCAAGGAGGAGAACCACACCTGGGCCACCGTGACGCTCCAGAACTACTTCCGCCTCTACGAGAAGCTCGCCGGCATGACCGGCACGGCGGAGACGGAGGCGTCGGAGTTCGCCAACACCTATGAGCTGCCGGTGGTCCCCATCCCGACCAACCTGCCGATGGTCCGGGAGGACGCCGCCGACCTCATCTACAAGACCGAGGACGGCAAGTTCTCGGCCGTCGTCGAGGACATCGGGGAGCGGCACGAGGCCGGCCAGCCCGTGCTGGTGGGCACGGCGTCGGTGGCCAAGTCCGAGGTCCTTTCCCGCCTGCTGGACAAGCGCGGCATCCCCCACGAGGTGCTGAACGCCAAGCAGCACTTCCGGGAGGCGGAGATCGTGGCCCAGGCCGGGCGGGTCGGCGCCGTCACCGTGGCCACCAACATGGCCGGCCGAGGCGTCGACATCATTCTGGGTGGCAACCCCGAGGGCCTGGCCCTCCGTGAGGCCAGGGCCAAGGGCCTCGACCTCGACTCCGAGGAGGGCAAGGCCGAGCTGGCCAAGCTGCGGTCCGAGTTCGAGACGACGTGCGCGGCCGACGGCGAGCGAGTGCGTGAGCTGGGCGGGGTCTACGTCCTCGGCAGCGAACGTCACGAGAGCCGCCGCATCGACAATCAGCTTCGGGGCCGGTCGGGCCGCCAGGGAGACCCGGGGGAGAGCCGCTTCTTCCTCTCCCTGGAGGACGACCTCATGCGCGTGTTCGCCACCGGGGCCGTCAGCTGGGTGTTTGAGAAGGCCCTGCCCGAGGACGTTCCCATCGAAGCCAAGATGGTCACCAAGGCCATCGAACGGGCCCAGAACACGGTCGAGGGCCGCAACGCCGAGCAGCGCAAGGACGTCCTCAAGTACGACGACGTCATGGACAAGCAGCGCAAGGTGATCTACGCCCGGCGCCAGCAGATCATCGAAGGCGAGGACCTCCGCCAGGACACCCTCGAGCTCCTCGAGAGCACGCTCACCGAGGTCGTGGCCGGTTCCTGCCCCTCCGACTTCCCCGAGGAATGGGACCTGTCCGGGCTCGTCACCGAGCTCACGCAGTACTACCCGACCAAGTTCACGGCTGACGACCTGTCCAGCGCCACGACCGTGGGCCAGATCACCGAGAGCGTCATCACCGAGGCGCTGGACCTCTACGAAGAACGCGAGGAGACCATCCCCGGCGGCGCCGAGACCGCCCGGCAAATCGAGCGGGACATCATGTTGCAGATCGTCGACCAGCGGTGGCAAGACCACATGGCCGAGATGGACCACCTGCGGGAGGGCATCAACCTCCGGGCCATGGGCAACCAGGACCCGCTGGTGGCCTGGCAGCGCGACGGCTTCGCCATGTTCGAGAAGCTCATGGACGGCATCGCCGATGACTACCTGCGCTATGTGTTCCACGTGCAGGTGCTCACCGAGCAGGCGGCCGAGCCCGACCTGGCCCTGGCCAGCTACCAGGCTGCCGACGACCCGGTGCAAGGCGGCGGGGCCATCGCCGCCGCCTTCGCCGCCTCTCCGGTCCCGGTCGACCTCGACGACGGGATGGCAGCCGGCGCTGCCGGGGCTGCCGGGGCGACGGGAGGCATCGCCATGCGGCTGGCCGACGACGGAGAGACCCAGCTGCCCATCGTGAAGTCGGCCCGCGAGAAGATCGGACGCAACGAGCCCTGCTGGTGCGGCAGCGGCAAGAAATTCAAGCTCTGCCACGGCGCCAACTGACATGGCCCGGGGCGACACCCCCGCGCGGAGCCTCCGAGCCGGATCGACTGGACCTGGGCGCGGCGCTGGCCTCGCTGCGGGAACGGGTGACGGAGGCCGGACGGATCCTGGGCACTGACCGCCTCGAGCTGCGCCGGGCGGAGCTGGAGAAAGCGGTGTCGGAGCCCAACCTCTGGGACGACCCCGACCATGCCCGTGACGTGACCCGGGAGCTCGGCAAGGTCAACGAGGACCTCGGGCTCGCCGCCGGGCTCGAGGGGAGCCTGTCCGACGCCGAGACCCTCTACGAGCTCCTGCGTGAGGAGGCCGACGAGTCGCTCCGCCCCGAGATCGAAGGGCACGTCGCCGACCTCGACCGCCGTCTGGCCCGGCTCGAACTGCGGTCGCTGTTCGCCGGCGAGTACGACGGCAACGACGCGGTGGCCGAGATCCACGCCAGCGCCGGTGGCACCGACGCCCAGGACTGGGCAGAGATGATGCTGCGCATGTACACCCGTTGGGCCGAGCGGCGAGGGTTCGAGCTCGAGGTCGAGGAGGCCACCCCGGGACAGGAGGCCGGACTGTTGTCGGCCACCTTCTTGGTGCGCGGCCGCTTCGCCTACGGCCTCCTCAGCGCCGAGCGCGGCACCCACCGACTGGTGCGCATGTCACCGTTCGACGCGCAGCACCGCCGACAGACCAGCTTCGCCTCGCTCGACGTCGTGCCCTTGCTCGAGGACGGTGCCGACATCGAGATCGACGAGAAGGACCTCCGGATCGACACCTACCGTTCGTCGGGCGCGGGCGGCCAGCACGTGAACAAGACCGACTCGGCCGTTCGCATCACCCACATCCCAACCGGCATCGTGGTGTCCTGTCAGAACCAGCGCAGCCAGCACCAAAACAAGGCCAAGGCCCTCGAGGTCCTCGCGGCCAAACTGTCCGAGCGTCAGCGGGCCGAGCACCAGGCCACCTTGGACGAGCTCTCCGGCGACCGCAACGACAGCGGGTGGGGCAACCAGATCCGCTCCTACGTGCTCGCCCCCTACCAACAGGTGAAGGACCTGCGAACCAACCACGAGACGGGCAATGTCGACGCCGTGCTCGACGGTGATCTCGACGACTTCATCGAAGCCGAGCTGCGGCGCCGGGCCGAAGAGCGCCGAGGAGGCCACTGACCGATTCCCGGTCGATCCGTCGATCGGGCCGCCCGACGGTCGCACGCGCCCGTCGGCTCGAGCGGTGCCCGGCAGCTGCCAAACGGTGACGTGCGACCGCCCCCACCTGGCCGTTCGCCAATTCGCGGAGAACGAGGGATAACATGTGCCCCGGCACGCACGAGGTTCCGCGTGCAGCCCACACCGTGACTTCGCGCCGATGATCAAATTCGAACACGTCACCAAGACGTACAAGGGTTCGACGGTCGCACTCCGCGACTTCTCCGTGGAGATCGACAAAGGCGAGTTCATGTTCCTCGTCGGGCCGTCCGGATCGGGCAAGACCACCTTCATCCGCCTCCTCTTGCGCGAGGAGATGCCGAACCGTGGACGGATCTGGGAGGCGGGCAAGGAGATCGGGCATCTGCCCAAGTGGCGGATCCCCTACCTGCGACGCAACATCGGCTGTGTCTTCCAGGACTTCCGCCTCTTGCCCAACAAGACGGTGTTCGAGAACGTGGCTTTCGCCCTCGAGGTCATCGGCCGCCCCAAGCACGTGATCTTGACCCAGGTGCCCCAGGTCCTCGACCTGGTCGGGCTGACCACCAAATGCGACAATCTGCCCCACGAGCTGTCGGGCGGGGAGCAGCAGCGAGTGGCCATCGCCCGGGCCTTCGTGAACCGTCCACTCATCCTGTTGGCCGACGAGCCCACCGGGAACCTCGACCCCCGCACCAGCCTCGGCATCATGCGCCTGCTCGAGCAGATCAACCGCACCGGCACCACCATGGTGGTGGCCACCCACGACGCCGGGATGGTCGACCAGATGCGCCGCCGCGTCATCGAGCTCGACCGTGGTGTGCTCGTTCGCGACCAGGCTCACGGGGTCTACGGCATCGACCGCGCCACCGGCGGCACGGCCCGGGTGGGCGCAGCGACGATGGGCGGGACGCCAGAGCCGATCGACGACGGAGCCCGGGGCGGCATCGGGGCTCGTCACTGACGTCCTGATGCCGGTCTCCATCCGCTACTTCTCCAAAGAGGCAGCCGCCAACCTCTGGCGCAACCGGCTCATGACGGTGGCCGCCGTCCTCACCGTGGCCGTGTCCCTGGCCCTGGTGGGCTCGGCCCTCCTCCTCAAGCAGGGGGCGTCGCGGGCGACCGTCCAGTGGCAGAACAAGGTCGACGTGATCGTCTGGGTGAACCCGGGGGCAAAGTCGACCCAGATCGGCTCGATCGGCTCCCAGCTGCACCTGTCGCCCTACGTGAAGACCTGCACCTTCCGCAGCCAGGCCTACGACTACAGCGAAGCCAAGATCCTCGAGCCCGCCGACCTCATCCAGGCCACCACCCAGTCGGACTACCCGTCGTCATGGCGGTGCACCCTGAACAACCCGTCGGAAGCCCAGGCTGTGTACCTGGCCTTCTACGGCAAGCCGGGTGTGTTCGACGTGAAGTACCCCGGCCAGCAGATAAAGACGATGCAAAGCGTGATCCACATCCTCCAATGGGTGTTCCTGGCCATCGCCGTCGTCCTCCTTCTGTCCGCCTCCGTCCTCATCCTCAACACCATTCGCATGGCCATCTTCGCCCGCCGTCGTGAGGTCTCGGTCATGAAGCTCGTGGGTGCCACCAACTGGTTCATCCGGCTCCCGTTCATGGCCGAGGGCATGGTGCAAGGGCTCGTGGGAGCGGCCGTGGCCGTGCTCGTCGTGCTCTCGCTCTACTGGGGCATCGGTCTCAACCAGCCCAAGACCACGGCCAACCAGAGCATCATCGCCTCGATGTCCGTCCCCGGTTGGGAAGTGATCGGGACCTGTGTGGTCGTCGCCGTGGTCGGCATCGGCGTCGGCGTGCTCGGGTCGGCCTTCGCTGTCCGCCGCTTCCTCGACGTCTGATCCACGCGTTCGCCGGCGGTCACGGTCGGGCATGCTCGAGGGCTGGTCGTCCCACCACCTGCGGGCCCTCGAGTCGGTCGCCACGTGGCCGGCGGCGGTGGCCGCGGTGGCGGTGCTGGACCTGGGCGGTGCGACCCACGGCACACCTTTGTGGATGGCGGTGACCGGGCCGGAGGACCGGCCCTTCCCCTGGGCGTCGGTGACCAAGCCGGCCACCGCCCTCGCCGTCCTCATCGCCTGCGAGGAAGGCACCCTCGATCTCGACGAGCCGGTCGGCCCGCCGGGCTCGACCGTCCGGCACCTGTTGGCCCACGCCTCGGGTCTCGGCCCCGAGCCGGGACCGTCCGTCGGCCGTCCCGGTGTGACCCGCATCTACTCGAACGCCGGCTACGTGCTCCTGGGCGAGCTACTGGCCACCCGGTCGCACATGGGCTTCGCCGACTACCTGCGCGAGGGGGTGCTCGGGCCGCTGGGCATGACCGGCGTCACCCTCGACGAGTGGGCCGAGGGAGGGCCGGCGGCGGCCGGCCTGGTCGGCTCGCTGGCCGACCTGGTCCGGTTGGGCTGGGAACTGGCCCGACCGACACTGGTGTCGCCCGAGACCCACGCCGAGGCCTGTTCAGTGGCCTTTGCCGGGTTGTCGGGTGTCCTCCCGGGGTTCGGCCGCTTCGACCCCTGCGACTGGGGGCTCGGGGTGGAGATCCGTGGCCACAAGCACCCGCATTGGACGGGCACGGCCAACGCCCCCTCGACCTATGGGCACTTCGGTCGCTCCGGCGCCTTCATCTGGGTGGACCCCGTGGCCGAGCTCTGTTGTGCCGCGCTCTGCGATCGGCCCTTCGGCCTGTGGGCCACCCGGGCCTGGCCGCAACTGGCCGACGACGTGCTCCACGAGGTGGCGAGCGCTCGCATGGCGCCGACGGGTCCGGTGGCGCGCCGCGGGAGGACAATGAGCGGTGACGTCGATCGCAGATAGGCTCCCGCCGATGTCCGCTGGAATCTGGTCGCGCCTCTGCGCGGGACGAGGCGTCGAGGCGGCGTGAAGGGCGTTCTTTTGGCCGGCGGCACCGGGTCACGTCTCCATCCGCTCACCCGCATCACCAACAAGCACCTGCTCCCCATCTACGACCGGCCGATGATCAACTGGGGCATCGAGGCGCTGGTCAACGCGGGCATCACCGAGATCATGCTCGTCACCGGGGGTACCCATGCCGGCGAGTTCCTGCGGCTCTGCGGGAACGGCCACGAGTTCGGGATCGACCGGCTGAGCTACGGCTACCAGGACCGACCCGGGGGCATCGCCGAGGCGCTCGGCCTGGCCGCCCGGTTCGTCGACGGCGAGCCCGTGCTCGTGATGCTGGCCGACAACGTCGTGGAGCGTTCGATCCGGTTCATGGTCGATGCGTTCTGCGCCGACCCGCAGGGCGCCCGCATCCTCTTGACCCCGGTCGAGGAGGACGAGCACCTGCGACACCTCGGTGTCCCGTCCTTCAACGGCGACGGGCGCATCACCGGCATCGTGGAAAAGCCCGAGAGCCCGCCGTCGAAGTTCGGGGTGACCGGCATCTACTGCTACGACGCCGACGTCTTCGACGTCATCACCACCCTCGTCCCCTCGGGTCGCGGCGAGCTCGAGATCACCGACGTCAACAACCACTACGTCGCCCAGGGGACCATGGCCTACGACGTCCTCGAGGGGTTCTGGGGCGACGCCGGCGAGTCGATCGATGCCTATTACACGGTCAACGACTTCGTCCGTACCCACGGCGCCAACAAAGGCTGAGCACACCCGGCCCGTCAGCCGGCCCGGCGCCCCGTCAGGCGGACCGGCCCGTCAGCCCGACCGGCCGTCAGCCGCCCGTCGCCGTCTCTTTCCGCCAGGTGACGGTGTCGGCGCGGTGCCGGTTGTAGTCGACCTTGCCGGCCGGAGAGCGGCCGATGGTGTCGACGAAGCGAACCCGGCGGGGCGCTTTGTAGGTGGCCAGCCGCTCCTTCACGTGGTCGATGATCGCCTCGGCGGTGACCGTTCCGGGAGGGAGGCCGGCCTCGAGCTGGACGACGGCTGCCACCTCCTCCCCGAAGCGTTCGTCGGGGATCCCGACCACCACGGCGTCGGCCACCCCGTCGATGGCCTTGATGACCTCCTCGACCTCCTCGGGGTAGACCTTCTCCCCGCCGGTGTTGATGGAAACCGAGCCGCGGCCCAACAGATGGATCGACCCGTCCGCTTTGACCTCGGCGTAGTCGCCGGGAACGGAGTAGCGGGCCCCGTCGATGACCCGGAAGGTGGCCGCTGACTTGGCCCCGTCCTTGTAGTAGCCGAGGGGGATCCGACCGCCGAGGGCCAGCACACCGGCCTGGCCCGACCCCGGCTCGACGTCGTGACCGTCGTCGTCGACCACTCGCACGCGGGGACCAAGGGTGAAGCGGGCCGTTTCGGCCGCACCGCCGCTCGAGGACACCGAGGTTCCGATGCCGAGCGCCTCCGATGACGAGAAGGCGTCGACCAGGAGCATGCCCGGGTGATGGCGAAGGAGCCCCTGCTTGGTCTCCTCGCTCCACATCACGCCCGAGGAGATCATGCCCACCAGGCTTTTGAGGTCCCATCGTCCCGGATCGGCGTCGAGGGCGGCCAGGATCGGCTTGCCGAACGCGTCCCCGACGATGACACAGACGTTCACGCCCTCCCGCTCGATGGTGTCGAGCAGCTCGATCGGGTCGAAGCGGCGTGACGGCAGGGTGACGACCTTCCCGGCCTCGCTCAGGGTCTCCATGGCCGTGAATCCTCCGGTGCCGTGCATGAGCGGGCAGGCGGGGAGCAGGGTCGAGCCCCGTCCGCCGGCCTCGAGCGCGGCCCGGACCCCGTCGGTGCCCAGGTCCTCGGGGAAGTGGCGCATGCCCCCTGCGTTGAGCAGGGCGAAGAGGTCGTCCTGGCGCCACATGACGCCTTTGGGCATGCCCGTCGTCCCGCCGGTGTAGAGCAGGAAGAGGTCGTCGGGGCTCCGGCCCCAGGGGGCCTGCACCGGTCCCGTGCTGTCGGCCTCACCGGTGGTGCCGGCGGCCATGTCGTAGGCCAGCGCCCACGACGGACAAGGGGTCGTGCCGTCGTCGACCCACAGCCAATGGCGCACGTCGGGCACCCGGTCCCGCATCCGCTCGATGCGGTCGGTGAAGCTCCCGTGGAAGATGACCGCCACCGCGTCGGCGTTGTCCCACAGGTAGGCAAGCTCGTCGTCGGCGTACCGGTAGTTGGTGTTGACAGGGACCAGACCGCACTTGAAGCAGGCGTACTCGGCCTCGAGGTACTCGGGGCAGTTGTAGAGGTAGAGCGCCACCTTGTCCTGATGGCGGAGGCCGCCGGCCAGCAAGAAGCGTCCGAGGCCGTTGGCCGTGCGGTCGAGCTCCGACCAGGTGACGGTGCGCTCGCCGTGCACGAGGGCCGGCCCATCGGGGAAGAGGTCGGCAGCCACCTCCCAGACGTCGGCGAAGATCCACGCGCTCACGGTCAGCTCCTCCCCTCGCACCGCACCCGACCGGCCCGGCATGTCCACGCTGCATGTCGCCGTCGTCCACGTCGCCGGCGGTCCGGCCGGCGAATGCCGGGCAGCCTACGCTGACCGGCGTGGACCCCGCACTGCCCGCTGACGACGATCCGCGTCGCACCGCCGTCCGGGCCTGGCTGTCGGAACACCCCACGCCCACGGCGCGCCAGCTGGCCGAGCGCGGGCTCGTGGCCCCCCATTGGCCCGAGCCCTATGGGCTCGGCGCCGACCCGACCGGGCAGCTGGTGGTGGACGACGAGCTGCGTCGGGCCAGCGTCCGCCGGCCCGACAACCCCATCGGCATCGGCTGGGCCGGCCCCACGCTCCTCCACGCCGGCACCGAGGCACAGCAGGAGCGGTACCTCATGCCCATGCTGGCCGGCGAGGAGATCTGGTGCCAGCTCTTCACCGAGCCGGACGCCGGCTCGGACCTGGCCTCGCTCACCACCCGGGCCGAGCCCGACGGCGACGAGTGGGTCGTCCGCGGTCGCAAGGTGTGGACGTCCTACGCCCACCGGGCCCGCTTCGGCATCCTGCTCGCCCGCACGGAGCCCGGTGTCCCCGCCCACCAGGCCATCTCCTATTTCATCTGCCCCATGGACGTCGACGGCGTCGAGGTGCGCCCGCTCCCCGACATGACCGGCACGCACACCTTTAACGAGGTGCTCCTCGACGAGGTCAGGCTGCCGGCCGGTTCCATGGTCGGTGAGCGGGGCCAGGGATGGTCCCTGGCCAAGGTGACGCTGGCCAACGAGCGGGTCTCGCTCTCGAGCGGCGGCGCGCTGTGGGGCATGGGCCCGACGGCCGACGACCTCGTCGACGCCGTGCGGGCGGCGGGAGGCACCGACGACCGGCTGTTCCGTCAGCGCCTGGCCCAGGTCTGGGCCGAGGGTGAGGTGTTGCGCCTCTTGCGCATGCGGACGGTGGCGACGGCCATCTCCGGCGGCGTGCCCGGTCCCGAGGCGTCGGTGCGCAAGGCCTTGGCCGACGATCATGGTCAGCACCTCATGGACCTGGCCCGCGACCTGGCCGGGGCCCGGGGCATGCTGGCCCAGGCCGGACCAGGGACCGGCTCGTGGTCGGACGGTGCCTGGAGCTACGGGTTCCTCTTCGCTCCCGCCCTCACCATCGGTGGAGGGACGGCTGAGGTGCAGCGCAACATCATCGCCGAGCGGACCCTCGGGCTACCCCGGGACCCAGAGGCGGTCACGGCCATGACCACACCGGCCGGTTGACGGCGGCGGGGGGTCGGAGCACTCTCGGCCGCGACTCCCTCCTCCTGTCCACGCCCCGGCGTCGGCGGGGTCGGGCTCAGCCGAGGATGGGACCGGCGTCCTCGTAGCCCTGGCGGACGCCCAGCCCGGCGCGACGAGTCAGCTGCTCGGGCTCATACAGCATCCAGTAGGCGTTGCGAGCATGCTTGCGGGCCCGGTCAACGCAGACCTTGGCCAAGGCTGCCGGATCGTCCTCCTCGTTCTCGTGCACGAACACCTCGAGAATGTGGGTGGAGGTCAGCATCTGGGCGAGCATGATGCCCTGGGACGCCTCGTGTGCACAGACCTGGTCGATGGCGGCCCGTCCGGGCATGCCGAGCGCAACCACGATGCGGCACCCGTCCTGTTCGATGAGCTGCTTGCAGGCCACGCCCAGGTCCTTGAAGCCGGGAACCGTGCGGCGCACGACCGTGAAGCGCTCGCCGAATCCGGGACACGACTCGAGCTCGTCCACCGCTTCGGTGCCCATGTCGTAGCGGGCGAACATGGTGTCCACCACGCCGATCGCGTCCATGCTGCGAGCCTAACGGCTGCCAGCGCCCGTGCCCCGTTCGTGATCGGCGCCGTCTCGTTGCCCGCCGTTGTGCCGGAGGCGGACGCCGTGGGCAAGACTCCTTGGCGTGCACGAGCTCGGAACCGACGGGTCACCGGCGGGCCTTGGGGCACGCCCGCAGCGGTTGGTCGTCGTGTGCGGCACCGGAACCGAGGTGGGCAAGACCTGGGTGGCGGCCGCCGTGCTGCGTGAATGCCGGCGGCGGGGTCTGTCGGTGGCGGCCCGAAAGCCGGCACAGTCCTTCGACGCCGACCCGTCGACCGGGACCACTGCCCATACCGACGCCGAGGTGCTCGCCGCCGCCTCGGGGGAGGACCCCACCGCGGTGTGTCGTCATGACCGGTCGTTCCCTGTGGCCCTGGCTCCCCCGATGGCGGCCGAGGCCCTCGGCCGTGCGCCCTTCACGCTCAGAGACCTGGTGGCCGAGCTCGACTGGCCCCGCCCGCCGGTGAGCCTCGGTGTGGTCGAACTGGCCGGCGGCGTGCGCTCTCCCCAGGCGGCCGACGGAGACGCCATCGATCTCGTCCGCCGGTTGCGGCCCGATGCGGTCGTGCTCGTGGCCGACGCCGGCCTCGGGACCATCAACGCGGTGCGCCTCTCGGTGTCGGCGTTGGCCACGGTGACGGACGGGTCGGCGTCCGCCCCTCCCGTCCCGGTCGTTGTCGCCCTCGACCGATTCGATCCGGCTCTCGACGTCCACCGGCGCAACCGGCAATGGCTGTCCGATGGCGACGGCCTTGTCGTGGTGGTCGTCCCCGGTGACGAGGCCGCGCTGGCCGATCTCGTGGTGGGTTCGTCGGGGGCGGCCGCCGTCAGCGCTGGCCGGTGACCGCCCCGTCCGCCGGGCCGATGCCGGCGGCGGCCACCACGGTCCGGCTGAACGGACGGGCGAGGGCCCGGAGCTCGGCGCAGCCGTCCTCGCCCAGCGCCTCGTAGGGTGCGGCGGCCATCTCGTCGGTGGCGGCTTCGATGGCCCGCCGCGCCGCCGCGCCTCGAGGGCTCAGCGCCGCCTGCCCACCCTCCTCACCCGGTGACAACCATCTGCGGGCGACGAGCCGTTCGACGGCTGCGGTCCAGTCGGCGTCGGGCCAGCCACGAGTGGCCCGCAGGAAGCGGACCGGGACCTCACCGGAGGCGGCGTGGAGGACGATGGCTTCGACGGGGTCGAGGTGGTTGGCCACGAGGGCGGCGATGTGCCCGTCACCCCGGAACTCGCGCAACAACGTCTGGGCGTGCCAGAGGACGAGGTGGGGGGGCCGTGGCCAAGGCAGATGGGCGTGGCCGGCGAAGAGCGGGCGGCCCTCCGCCCGGCCGGCGGCGACCTCGGCCGCGGCGCGGGCCAGTGCCGCGGCGCGGGCCATCTCGGCGGAGCCGACGGCGTCACCCAGCATGCGCCGGAGGGCCTCGTCGGCCGCTGCCACCCGCGCCGCCGTCACCTTCTCGGGCGATGTCGTCACCCAGGCACCGTCCATGCACCGATGGACGAGGCCGGGCTCGAAGTTGAAGAAGGTGGCGACGACGACGGCCGCGTCGACCGCGCCCATCGGTGCCGAGCGGCTCACGAAGTAGCCCGCCTCCGCGCTGAGGCCGAGCGCCGAGTACGAGGCGGCGGCCTCGGGGGCGAAGTACACCATGGCGTGCAGCGGCTCGACCGTCCGCCAGGTCTTGCGGGCGATCGGGTCAGCGGGCGCGGAGTCGTCGGTGGCGGCCATGATCCACGGTAACCCGGCGTCGGCTCGGCCACCGGTTACGCTCCGGCGCTGACGTCCCAGGTCGGGGGCAGAAATGCCGCCCCCACCGAGTTCTGCCCGGTGATCGAGGCCGTATAGTCGCGTTGAGGAGACCATGATCTGGCGCAGGTGGACTCAGCCGCAGAAAGCGGGGACGGGAATGCTCAACGGTGTACCGGGCATGATCGGGGAGACCGCGGTTGTGACCAATACCGTCTCCGACCGCCACCAACCAGGATCGGTGAAGGCTCGCGGCGAGGAGTGGTACGCGGTCTCGATGTTCCCGGGCACGACCATCGACGTCGGGACCACCGTGGTGGTGGCCGACGTCGATCGAGGCCTCCTGGTCGTCTACCCGACCGACGGCACCTGAGGTCCAGCCACCCTTCTGGGCCGATTTGGTGCCTGCCGGTGCCGGTGAGGCTCCCGGTGCCTACAGTGGAGCCAGGAGGTGGTCGTCATGATCATCGGTTCAATCGGTCTCGATATCGGGATCGCCGCGGCGGGTTTTGCGGTCTTCGTGGTGGTGCTTTCGTTCCTGCGGTCGTCCCTCAAGGTCGTCCAGCAGGGGTGCGTGGGCGTGGTCAAGCGGTTCGGGGAGTTCCGGACGGTCTACCAACCGGGCCTGCACGTGCTCCTGCCAATGGCCGACCGGATGGACAAGGTGGACATCCGTGAGTTCCCGCGGACGGGCGACCAGCAGGCGGTGATCACCAAGGACAACGTCTCCCTGTGGGTCAGCGCCACCATCTTCTGCCAGGTCACCGATGTGAAGTTGGCCCTCTTCGAGGTCAACGACTTCGGGTTGGCCATCGACCAGATGGCCCGCACCGCCCTGCGGGCCGTCTTCGGCGAGCTCACTCTCGACCAATCGCTGTCCGAGCGCGACACCATCAACCACAAGATGCAGGAGCACATGACCGAGGCCACTCTCAAGTGGGGCGTTCGGCTCAACCGCATCGAGATCCTCGACATCACGCCACCCCAGAACGTGCTCCAGGCCATGTCCGAGCAGAAAGAGGCCGAGCAGCACAAGCGGGCGGCCATCCTCAAGTCCGAGGGTGACCAGCAGTCGTCCATCAACGTGGCCCAGGGTCGCAAGCAGTCGGCCGTGCTCGAAGCCGAGGGCCAGAAGCAGTCGGCCATTCTTGCCGCCGAGGCGCAGAAGCAGGCCCTCGAGCTCCGGGCCGACGGTGAGAAGGAGGCCACTCGGCTGCGGGGCGAGGGTCAGGCCGCCGCCCTCCAGGCCATCGACGCCGCCCTGGTGAAGCCCAACACGCTGGCCGTCATGCAGCTGCGTGCCCTCGAGGCCGTGGCCGCCGCGCCCAACACCAAGTTGGTCATCCCTTACGAGGCCGCCGGGCTCGTCGGGGCCGCCCAGGTCCTGGTCGAGGCGCTCAAGCAGTCCGGCGAGCCCGACGACGCCGACGTCGCCGGGAACGGGCGGGCGCCTCAACCCACCTCCTGACGCTGCCCCCATCGTGGCTCCAGCGGCGAGCTCGATCGGCTCGTCTATTTGAGCTCCACCAGGTCGAGGGTGGCCTCGTCCCAGTAGGTGAAGACCTCGTCGGGGAGCAGGAGGGAGTGGGTCGGCTCGAGGGCCTCGACGAACCCGCGGTCGTGGCTCACGACCACGACGGTTCCCGGCCACCGACTGAGCATGGTTCCCACGGCCTCGATGGAGAACGGGTCGAGGTTGTTGGTCGGTTCGTCGAGAGCGAGCACGTTGGCTCGCCCGGCAGCCAGCATGGCCAGGCCGAGCTTGGCCCGCTCGCCTCCCGACAGGGTGGACGGCATCTGCTGGGCGGCAGCACCGCCGATCCCGAACGAGCCAAGGAGCGCCCGGCGTTCGGTCTCCGTGGTGAGAACGGTGTCGTCGATGTTGTCGAGGACGCTCACGCCCATGTCGACCTGTTCGTGTTCCTGGGCGAAGTAGCCGATGGCAACGTTGGCCCCGAGCTCGACCTGGCCGGTCGTGGGTTCCTGTACGCCGGCGAGACAGCGCAGCAGGCTCGACTTGCCGGCACCGTTGCGTCCGACCACGACCAGCCGCTCGCCCCGTCGACAGCCAAAGGTGACCGCCTTCAACACCGAGTGGGTGCCGTAGCGGACGCCGAGATCGACCGTGCTCAGCGGGACCTCCCCCGATCGTCGCGGCGTCGGCAGTGAGAAGGTCTGCCGCTTCTGTCGCCCGTGCACCTCGGTGCGGGACGTCCGGAGTCGTTCGACCCGGGTGTCCAGCGATTTGGCGATTCGGGCCCGCCGGTTGGTGCTGCCCCGCATGGCGTCGGCGAGCGACGAGAGACGGGCGATCTCCTTGCCCTCGAGCTGTGAGGATCGCTCGCGCTGGCTCTGGTCGGCTTCGAGTTGGACGACGTAGGACGAGTAGGTGCCCTTGAATTCCTGAAGTCGCCCGTCGGCCAGATGCAGCACCTTGTCGATCGACCGGTCGAGAAGCCGGACGTCGTGGGACACGAGCAGAATGGCTCCTCGGAAACTCTCGAGCTCGTCCATCAGCCAACGCTTGGCCGGCCGGTCCAGGTGGTTGGTGGGCTCGTCGAGGATCATGGTGTCGGGCGCCTGGAAAAGGATCCGCATGAGGTCCACCCGGCGGCGCTGACCACCCGACAGCCCGTCGATATCGTCGAGCAGGAGCTCCTGGCGTAGACCCAACCCGTCGGCCAGCCGGGCCATGACCGACTCCGCCTCGTAGCCGCCGTTCTCGCGGAACTGCTCCTCGAGATCGGTGAAGAGCTCGATGTTCTCGAGGCTCGGATCCTTGGACATCTGCGTGCGGGCCTTGCCCAATGCGTCATCGAGCACGTCGAGCCCACGACCCGACAGGATGTGGGAGAACCCGATCGGCTCGAGACCGAGCCCGCCGGTCACCGGGACCTGGGGCAGGGTGCTGTAGGTGCCGCGGATCGCCGCCCTCCCCGTGGTCCGCACATTGGGCCCGGGCTCGTCGACGACGACCGAGATGAAGGTGGACTTGCCGGTGCCGTTGCGACCCACCAGGGCCACTTTCTCGCCGGCGCCGACGACGAAGGAGGCATCGCGGAGCAAGGTCCGGTCACCGATCTCGATGGTGAGCGAGGAGCCGACGATCACCCGGTCATCCCCCGGAGACGAGCACGTCGCCCCCTGACGGGGGGGTGGGATCGTCGGCTTGGTCGAGCCAGCCGGCGGGCAGACGCACGGGTCGCGGGCCGTTGGTGTGGCCTCGGGCGATGCGCATGGCCTCGACCGGGAACGGGCAGCGCGGGTCGAGCCCGCCGAGCAGGCCTTCCACCTCGCCGAGGGTCGAGGCTTGGCCCAGCGCCCGCCGGACAGCCGGGCCTACCGGGAGCCCGGCCAGGTACCAGCCGGCGTGCTTGCGGAACTGACGCACGCCGAGGTCGGCGCCGAAAACAGCGGCCAGCGCGTACACGTGGTCGGCCATCATGGTCGCGACCTCGCCCAGCGACGGCGAGGAGGAGAGCTCGCGCCCGGCAAAGGCGTCGGCGAGGTCGCGGAACAGCCACGGTCGGCCGAGGCAACCGCGTCCCACGACCACCCCGTCGCACCCGGTCGTCCTGACCATGGCCAGCGCGTCGCTCGCCTCCCAGATATCGCCGTTGCCCAACACGGGGATGGTCGTCACCGCATCCTTCAGCCGGGCGATGGCATCCCACCGGGCCGCTCCCGAATAGAGCTGCTCGGCGGTGCGGGCGTGCAGGGCCAGGGCCACCGCGCCTTCGCCTTCGGCGATGCGCCCGGCTTCGAGATGAGTGACGTGACGGTCGTCGATGCCCATGCGCATCTTGACAGAGACCGGGACCACCCCGGCCGACGACACCGCGGCACTCACGATGGCCCGGAACAGCCGGGGATGGGCGGGTAGGGCGGCACCGGCGCCCTGGCGGGTGACCTTGGCTGCCGGGCAGCCGAAGTTGAGGTCGATGTGGTCGACGCCGACCTCCTCGACCAGCCGGCGGACGGCCGCGCCCATGACCCGGGGGTCCACTCCGCAGAGCTGCACGCTGCGGACCGGCTCGTCGGCGGCGAAGGCGGCCATGGCCATCGTCTTGGCGTTGCCCTCGACCAACGCTCGGGCGGTGATCATCTCGCTGACCGTGAGCCCGGCCCCATGGGCGCGACAGATCCGGCGGTAGGCCACGTTGGTCACCCCGGCCATAGGGGCGAGCACCACCGGTGGGTCCACGGCCAACGGGCCGAACTTGAGGATGGGCAGGGCCGATGGAGGGAGGGGCGCCGTCACCGTCACTGGTCGTGTCCTCCATGTGCCCACAGGTCGTAGACGGCGATCCCGAGTTGGGAGAGCAGCTGACGGAAGAGGGTCAGCGACAGCCCGATCACGTTGCTGGGATCGCCCACCACCCCTTCGACGAAGGGGGCGGAGCGCCCGTCGATGGTGAAGGCCCCGGCCACTTCCAGCGCATCGCCGGTGGCCAGGTAGGCGTCGAGCTCGGCATCGGTGGTGTGGGCGAACCGGACCTGGGTGCCGCAGACCCCTTCGGCTCGGCGGCTTGTGGCCTCGTCGATCACGCAGTGCCCGGTGAAGAGCGTCCCTGACCGACCGCGCATGGCGACGAGCCAGGCGCGGGCCTCCTCGACCGAGGTCGGCTTCCCGTACGGGCGCCCGCCGAAATCGAGCATCGAGTCGCACCCGACGACGACCGCCTCCCCGTTCGGGTCGGCCACCGCCGCCGCCTTCTCACCGGCCAGGGCGAGCACCTGTGAGCTGGTGCTCCCACCAACATGTCCGGTCTCGTCGATACCGCTCGGCACCACCTTGGGGTCGAACCCGGCCCCCCGCAGCAGACCGAGCCGAGCTGACGATCCCGAGGCCAGGACGAGCGTGCGCGGCCGGGCGTCCATGCCACCGAGCCTACGGGGTGGCCTCGACACCCCTCGCTCCCTCGTGTGTCCGACTGCGCGATCCTGGTGCCATGAGCGAGACCGGCATCACCGTCGAGCCGAATCTGGTCGATCCGGCCCTCGACGGCGACCACGAGCGAATGAGCCACATCGTGCTCGAGGGCTTCAAGCCCGACGAAGGGTCGTTCATCCCCACCGGCAACTCGGTGGTCGAGGGCATGGTGAACGGCACCGCGGTCAAGGCTCTGTGCGGCAAGGTGTGGGTGCCCCGCCGCGACCCGAACCGCTACCCGTTGTGCCCGACCTGTCGCGAGATCGCCGAGTCTCGGGGCTGGCGGGTCCCGGCTGGCTGACCCTGGGCAGGGTTCAGGGCAGCTCGGTCACGCCTTTCCACGCCAGATGGCCGGCGAAGACCAACTCGATGGCCTCACGCAGAGCATGGATCCGTCGTCACTGGAACTTTCGCGTTGGTTACGAATCCGCTGAACGAAGTTCGCCGTGGTCGCGGCAGCGGGCCCGGTATCCAGCCGGGCTGACGGCCACCGTCAGCCGCCGTCCGCACGCCGGGCAGAACCGTGGGGGATCCAGCGGACGTCCGCAGCCCGGACAATCATCGACTGGCGCCCCGCAGCCCGTGCAATGAGCCGCCCCTCGACGGTGCGGGGCCGTCGACGAGTCGGGATCGCCCCGTTGGCCGGCCATCGGCCGTCAGAGGACGCCGGAGAGGGCGCCGACGGGCATGCGCAGGTCGGCGAGCATCCGTAGGTCCTCGTCGGCCGAACGTCCGAGGGTGGTGAGGTAGTTCCCGACGATGAGGGCGTTGATCCCGGACGTCATGCCCATCGACTGCAGCTCCCCGAGGGTGATCTCCCGACCCCCGGCGTAGCGGAGGATGACGCCGGGCATCCCGAGGCGGAAGAGGGCGATCCATCGAATGGCCTCCCACGCGTGCACCGGCCGCCGGCTGCCGAGCGGGGTCCCCGGGCGCGGGTTGAGGAAGTTGAGGGGGACCTCGGTCGGATCGGCCTCCCGCAGGTCCATGATGAGCTCGACGCGCTGTTCGTCCGTCTCGCCCATCCCGAGGAGCGCGCCACAACAGAGCTCCATGCCCGCGGCCCGAACCAGTCGGCACGTCTCCCGACGTTCCTCCCACCGGTGGGTGGTGACCACCTCGGGGAAGAACGACCGCGCCGTCTCGAGGTTGTGGTTGTAGCGGTGGACGCCGGCCTCGGCCAGCCGTCGGGCTTGTTCGGGGGTGAGGATGCCGGCGCTCACGGCCACGTTCAGCCCGGTGCGGTCGCGCACCAGGGGCACGAGCTCGAGGATTCGCTCGAGCGTCCGTTCGTCCGGCCCGCGGATGGCGAGCACGATGCAGAACTCCGACGCTCCGCTGGCCCGGGTCTCCTCGGCGGCGGCCAGTACCTCGTCGGTGTCGAGGAAGGGCGTGGCCTTGACCGGGCTGTCGAAGCGGGCCGACTGTGAGCAGAAGTGGCAGTCCTCGGGACACCCGCCGGTCCGGGCCGACAGGATGCCCTCGATCTCGACCGTCGGCCCACACCAGGCCAGACGCACCTGGTGGGCGAGGGCGGCGAGCGAGGTCACGGAAGGATCGGGCAGCTCGGCCAGCCCGGTGAGCTCCCCAGCGGTGAGCTGCCGGCGCTCGTCGAGGAGGGCGGTCTCCGCCTGGTGGATCCGTCGGCGGGCGGCCAGGTCATCGACGGCTGTTTTCTCTGCACGCGAGTCCCGGACAGGCGCGCCGAGGCGCACGGTGGTACGGATGGGGGACGAAGCGGCGTCGCCTGGCATCCGCCAAACGGTAGTCGGGTCAGGCAGGACGCCAGAGACGAGCGACAGGGGACGCACCGTGGCGTGGGATTTTTCGACCGAGCCCGAGTTCGAGGAACAGCTGGATTGGATGCGCGGCTTCGTCCGCGACGAGATCTTCCCGCTCGAGACACTCGGTCTCGATCACGACCGCTTGCTCGCCGCCATCGTCCCGCTGCAGGAAGAGGTCAAGCGACGGGGTCTGTGGGCCTCCCACCTGCCGCCCGAGTTGGGCGGCGGGGGATTCGGTCAGGTCCGGCTCGGGCTCATGCACGAGATCCTCGGCCAGACCCCGTACGGGCCTGTGGTCTTCGGCAACAACGCCCCCGACTCGGGCAACGCCGAGTTGTTGGCCATCGGCATCGAGGCCTCCGGCCGGGAGGAGCAGCGGGACCGTTGGCTACAGCCGTTGCTGGACGGGAAGCTGCGGAGCGGGTTCTCCATGACCGAGCCGGGAGCGGGAGCCGACCCGACCATGATCACCACCACCGCCACCCGTGACGGGGAGGAGTGGGTCATCGACGGCCACAAGTGGTTCACGAGCAACGGGTCGATCGCCGACTTCCTCATCGTGATGGCCGTGACCAACCCCGACATCCATCCCTACCAGGGCTGCTCGATGATCATCGTGCCGGCCGACACGCCAGGGGTGGACATCGTGCGCGACGTCGCCACCATGGAGAACCCGGTCGAGCAGTACGGGACCTTCGGGGGGCATGCCGAGATCGCCTACCGGGAGGTGCGGGTGCCGTATGCGAACCTCATCGGCCGCGAAGGGGAGGGGTTCGTTCTCGCCCAGCAGCGCCTGGGGCCGGGGCGCATCCACCACTGCATGCGGTGGCTGGGGCAGTCGAAGCGGGCCTTCGACATGCTCTGTGAGCGGGCGGTGTCCCGCACCACCCACGGCTCGCTGCTGGCCGACAAGCAGACCATCCAGAACTGGGTGGCCGATTCGCTGGCCGAGATGACCGCCGCCCGCCTGATGACCCTGCACGCCGCCTGGAAGATGGACAACGAGGGACCGGCCGCCGCCCGGGTGGAGATCGCCATGATCAAGTACTTCGGCGCCGGCGTGCTCTACAACGTCATCGACCGGGCCATCCAGATCCACGGCGCCCTCGGCTTCTCGACCGATCTCCCGCTGGAGTCGATGTACCGCCACGCCCGGGCGGCGCGCATCTACGACGGTCCCGACGAGGTGCACCGGGTGACGGTGGCCCGCCAGACCCTGAAGGGCTACCGGGCCGCCGACGTACCGACCGAGCACGTGCCCACACGGCGCCAGGCGGCCAAGCACAAGTTCGCCCACCTGCTCGAGGCGGAGACGGCCGACCTCTGAGCCGCGCCGGCTGGTGGCGCCAATCGGCTCATGCCGTCCAGCGGCAGGCGAAGTAGGCCCGAGCCGAGTCGTCGTCGGTGGCCGGCCCTCCCTCCGGGTCGGTGACCTCGAGAACCTCGAAGCCACGATCCTCGAGCGCGTGGGTGATCCGAGACAGCTCGACCCCGAGCTCACCGATGGTCTCGTGGTGGAGATCGAAGGTCGAGGGACCGGTGCGTTCGAAGACGCGGAGGTCCCAGCTGACCCGGCCCTCGGTCCCGAAGCGCACATCCATGATCAGCACGTTGCCGTCGAAGTCGAAGACCCACGGCTGCTCCTCGGCGATGCGGCAGAGCTCGCCGAGAGTGTTGACGTCGAAGACGAAGAGGCCGTCGACGGCCAGGTGGGCTCGCACAGCGTCGAAGGTCGACTCCCATTCGGCGAAGTCGAGGAGGTGGTTGATGCTGTCGAAGGCGCAGACGACGACGTCGAACCGGCGCCCGAGGTCGAACGAGGTCATGCTGCCTTCGACGAGGTCGACGTCGGACAGCTTGACTTTGGCCTCGGCCAGCATCGCGGGGGAGAGATCGAGGCCGGTGCGGTTGGGCACCCAGTACAGGCGTTCGAGGATCGAGCCTGTCCCACAGGCGAGCTCGAGCACCGAGTGAGGCCGCGGCCGGTGACGTCCGATGAGGTCGATCACGCGCGCCGCCCGCGGCGAGGGGTCGTCCATGATGGCGTCGTAGAACCGGGCCAGGCGCTCGTACGACGGCATCGGACACACCGTGCCACACCCGGCGCCGACCCGTCGTTGGCGACGCCGTCCCGACGGGATCAGGCCGGTCGCACTCCACCGGGTGGGAGGTCGCCGAAGTGGGGCGGCCGCTTCTCCCGCAGAGCGGCCACCCCTTCCCGGTAGTCGGCGCCGGCCATCATGGGGTCGAGCAGGGCCTCGGTCGCCCGCACGGACTCGGCAACGCTCTGATGCATCGCCTCATAGACCTGCCGCTTGGATGCGGCCAAAGAGGCAGGCGACACGGTGGTGGCCAATCGCCGGGCAAAGTCGTCGACTTGGCCCACCAGGTCCTGGACGGGGCAGGCCTGGTTGACCAGCCCCATGGCCAGGGCTTCGGCACCGGTCACCTTGCGGCTGGTGAGGATGAGGTCGAGGGCCGACGTCAGCCCGATCAGCCGGGGCAGCAACCAGGCGAGCCCGAAGGGGCAGGGGAGCCCGAGCCGGCCGTGGGCCGTGGTGAGCGTCGCCTCCTCGGCGACGATACGCACATCGCAGTAGCAGGCGAGGGCGAACCCGATGCCGGCGGCCGGCCCGTTGACGGCGGCGATGATCGGCTTGGGCACGCCGAAGTGGTAGGCCAGCTCGGCGTCGAATTCGGGCCGGATGCCGTAGCCGGGCATGGCCAGGTCGTCCGGAGCGCCGGCGTCGTAGGACCCCCGCTCGGCGTGGCCGGCCAGGTCGTCGGCATCGGCCCCGGCGCAGAAGCCGCGCCCGGCACCGGTCACCACGATGACCCGGATGGCCGGGTCGTCGGCGGCTCGTTGGAGCAGGGACCGGTACTCGGCATTCATGCGTGCGGTCCAGGCGTTGAGCCTGTCGGGGCGCCGAAGGGTGATGGTGGCCACCCGGTCGGACACCTCGTAAGAGGTGGCCTCGAGCCCGGTCACCCGTCCTCCGCCTGCCCTGCCCAATCGGCCCGAACTGTCCGCCCCGCTCGAACCGCGCCGTGACGTCGCCTGGCGCTCAGTATCGGTAGGTGTCCGGCTTGAAGGGGCCGTCGACGGGCACGCCGATGTACTCCGCCTGCTCCTTGGACAATGTCGTCAAGTGCACGCCGAGGGCGTCCAGGTGCAACCGGGCCACCTTCTCGTCGAGGTGCTTGGGCAGCACGTAGACCTGGTTCTCGTAGCGGCGCCCGTTGTTGAACAGTTCCATCTGGGCCATCGTCTGGTTGGTGAACGAGTTTGACATCACGAAGCTCGGATGGCCGGTGGCGTTGCCCAGGTTGAGCAGGCGGCCCTCCGACAGCACGATCACCGCGTGCCCGTCCGGGAAGACCCATTTGTCGACCTGTGGCTTCACGTTGACCCGCTGAATCCCTTCGATACGGCCGAGCCCGGCCATGTCGATCTCGTTGTCGAAGTGGCCGATGTTGCCCACGATGGCCTGGTGCTTCATCTTCGACATGTGCTCGGCGTTGATCACGTCCCGGTTGCCGGTCGCGCTGATGAAGATGTCGGCCACCTCGACCACGTCGTCCAGGGTCAGCACCTGGTAACCCTCCATGGCCGCCTGCAGCGCACAGATGGGATCGACCTCTGTGACCACCACCCGCGCCCCTTGCCCGCTGAGCGACTCGGCACAACCCTTGCCCACGTCGCCGAACCCACAGACCACGGCCATCTTGCCCCCGATGAGCACGTCGGTGGCCCGATTGATGCCGTCGATGAGTGAGTGGCGACACCCGTACTTGTTGTCGAACTTGGACTTGGTCACGGCGTCGTTCACGTTGATGGCGGGGAACAACAGTTCCCCGGAGGCGGCCATCTCGTTGAGCCGGTGGACGCCAGTGGTCGTCTCCTCGGAGACCCCGATGATGCCGGAGGCGATGGACGTCCATCGGGTGGGGTCATCTCGCAGGCTCTCGGCCAGCACGCCCAGCACCACGGCGAACTCCTCGGAATCGGCCGTGTTCGGGTCGGGCACCCGTCCCACCTTCTCGTACTCGACGCCCTTGTGGACGAGCAGTGTGGCATCACCGCCGTCGTCGAGGATCATGGTCGGCCCGTGCTCGGGCCACAGCAGGGCTTGTTGCGTGCACCACCAGTACTCCACGAGGGTTTCGCCCTTCCAGGCGAAGACCGGAATGCCGGCCGGCGCCTCGGGGGTACCGGTCGGCCCGACTGCCACCGCCGCGGCCGCATGGTCCTGGGTCGAGAAGATGTTGCAACTGGCCCAACGGACCTCGGCGCCGAGCGCGGTCAGCGTCTCGATGAGCACCGCCGTCTGTACCGTCATATGCAGGGATCCGGTGATCCTGGCTCCCCGAAGTGGCTGGTCGGCGCCGTGCTCCGTCCGCATGGCCATGAGCCCGGGCATCTCGTGCTCGGCCAGCTCGATCTCGCGACGGCCGAACTCGGCCAGAGAGAGATCGGCGACCTTGAAGGCGGGCCGGTTGGGGTCGCTGGTCATGAGGGTGGGCTCCTTGGCTCGGGCGCCGCCGGTGATGTGTCGACGAGGGCGCCAGGGGAGCGGCCGACAACCGCCCCTCGGTCACGGTCGATCGTACCCGAAGGCCGATGGCCCCAAGCCAGACGGCCAGCCAGTCAGTCTGAATCCAGAGCGTCCGGACCTGACCGTCGAAGCGTCGCGATCACGTCTTTCGACGTGGTCGCGTCAGCGGGTCGGGTCCGGGACGCGCACGCTCAAAGGAAGCGTGGCCGACGACTGGCCGACGGAGAGCGTGTAACGACCCGGGACCACCGTCCAGTGACCGCCGAGGTACGCCTGGAACGAGCTGGGCGGCACGGTCATGGTGATCCGTTTCGCCGTGTGGGCTCCCAGGGTGACCGTCGAGAAGGCGGCCAGTTGGCCCGGTGGTTCGTCGGCGGCCGGGGGGTCGGTGAGGTACACCTGGGGGACGGCCGTCCCCGGGCGCGGTCCGATGTTGGCCACCCGCACGCTCACGGCATCGCCACCAGCCGACGGGTGTACGGCCAGGCCCGTCAGGGAGAAGCGGGTGTAGGAGAGACCGAAGCCGAACGGGAACAGCGGCTTCGTGCCAGTGGCGTGGTCGTACCGGTAGCCCACGTCGAGGCCCTCGGTGTAGTCGGAGACCAGGTTCACGCCCGGCCACTGTGCCGGGCTGTTGATGGCCGATTGGGCGGCCGAGACCGGGAAGGTGACGGGAAGGTGACCACTCGGGTCGACGTCGCCGTAGAGCACGGCGGCAATGGCATCGCCGTCCTCCTCGCCCGGGTACCAGTCCTCGATGACCGCGGCCACCTTGTGCAGCCATGGCATGAAGACCGGGCCGCCGGTGTTGAGCACGACCACGGTGCGTGGATTGACAGCTGCCACCGCAGAGATGAGCTCGTTCTCGTCGCTCGGCAAGGAGAGCGATGGGCGGTCGAAGGACTCTGCGCTGTAGTCGCCGGCGAAGACCACGGCCACGTCGGCACGGCGCGCCGCGACCACGGCATCGGAGATGGCGTTCGACACGAACTTCCAGCCGAGGGTCAGGCTGGAGGCGACGACGGTCGGTTGGCCTTGGTGGTGGAACGTGTCGAACGGGTCCCAGGTCACCTCGATGCTCACCGGCCGGCCGGCGGCGAGTGGGATCGTCTGTGACCATCGGCCGAGGACGTGGCTGAGTTGGTCCGACACGGCCGGCACTCCGTCGACCAGTAGTTGCGATGCGCCGGACCCTTGCAGTGAGAAGGTGTAGTCCCCGGTCTGGGGCGGGGTGAGCGTGCCGGTCCAAATGGCGTCGACGTCGGTCCAGCCGGGCGGCAGCACGACGTCGCTCCGCGTGGCCCGTTCGCTGATCGACCCGCCCAAGGTGCGTCGGCCACCGATGGAAGGAGACGGACCGAACATTTGCTCTGTCGGTCCCCCTGGCCGACGCACCTCGACCGGGGCATCGGGGCCGACACCGTGCAGGAGCCCGTTCCCACCGGGGTAGGGGCGGATCGACGTGTCCACCGTGGGCTCGACCGTCTGGGCGGTCGTGGCCTCGGGACCGGCCCGCACCAGGGTGAGGGTAAGGCCGTGACCCTGACCAGAGGCGGGCGTGAGGACTTCGGGTGGAACCGGTGCCAGAGGTGCGGTCGTGCTTCCACCGGGGGAGTAGGTCACGTCGGTCGTCTTGCCGGCTCGGAGGCGGATGGCGTCGAGCGGGGTGGAGACGAAGGGGGCGTCCACCCGCGATGAGCCGAATCCGGTGGTGACCGGATCCCGCTCGGCATCGGCGCCGATGACGGCCACGGAACGGTCGCGGGCCAACGACAGCGGCAGGACGCCCCTATGGTTCTGCAACAGGACGGCCGCTCGTGCCGCCACCTGGCGGGCCAGCGTCGCGTGCTCGGGGGAGTCGACCGGATCGCCGGGGGCACCGGTCGGGTCTCGGCCGATCACGCCGTAAGTGAACATGGTGGCGAGCAACCGCTCGACCGCACGGTCGACGGCCGGCACCGACAGGAGTCCGTGGCGGACCGACGTGGTCAGGGCGGCCACGGAGGCCGGCTTGATGAGAGCGGTGCCGGCGCCGACGGCCGCCGCCGGGTCGTGGACGGCTCCGAGATCGGACCGCACGAACCCGGTGAACCCCCACTGGTCGAGGAGGCCGAGGAGCGAGGCGTCCTGGCACTGGTAGGCGCCATTGAGCTGCGGATAGGCGCACATGACGGACGCCACGTGGCCCCGTTTGACGGCCGCCTCGAACGGGCGGAGGTACAGCTCCTCGAGCGGCCGGTCGGACACCTGGTCGTCGAGGGCGCCGCGATCGGTCTCCTGGTTGTAGACCGCGAACTCCTTGGCTTGCGCCATCACCCGGTGCGACTGGATGCCGTCGATGTCGGCCACGCCCATGTCGGCGGCCAGCAGCGGGTCCTCACCGAAGGACTCGAAGGCCCGGCCGTCCTCGGGCACCCGCACGAGGTCGAGGGTGGGCCCTTGGACGACGTCGAAGCCTTGGGCCGCGGCTTCCGCACCTTGGACGTCACCGTAGGAACGGGCCAGCGCCGGATCGAAGGTGGCGGCCAGGCCGAGCGGGGCGGGCAGTTGCGTCACGCCGGTGTCGCCGTAGGCCAGCCCCTGGGGCCCGTCCTGAAGGGTGAGCGGCGGGATGCACAGACGGGGGACGCCGCTGTTCACGTTCTCGTAGGGGCCGAGGGATGTGAGGACGATCTCACTGAGCTTCTCGTTCAGTGTCATGCGGCCGACCACCAGGCGAGCGAGGACGGCCGCCGGTTCGTGGCGAGCCATGGCCCGAGCCAGCCAGGGGCAGTCGCCGGTGATGTTGGGGTTGCTGGCCAGGGCGACGAGGATGGGGTCGTTGTGCACCGGACGCACCGTCTGGGATGGAGCGGTGCTGTGGGCCACGAGCAGGGCCAGCACGACCATCAGGCCGAGGAAGCCGGCGGCGATGCCGACAGGTCGCCCGAGCCCTCCTCGTCCACGCCCCGTTCCGATACGACGGTGCATCGCAGGGTGCTCGTGTTCGACGTCGGCGGGCACAGCGTTGCGACCACCCTACCGATCAGGTCGACCGATCCGATGTCTTCTCGGCCGGGCCGACAAGGCCGGGTGAGTCGGCTGGGCCGGGCGGTCGGGCGGCGGTCAGGCGGCGGTGGTCGAGGTGTCCGCGGCGTCGACGGTGACCGACTCTGGCTTCGTCGACACCACCCATCGCATGGCCGTGCCCAGGGCCCTCGCCGCGGGTCGGACCATCAATCGGTCACCGGCCGGCAACGAGATCAGCTGCAGCTGCCGGCGGGCCCAGCCGGGAAGCGTGCTCTGCGCCGCGGCCATGAGGATGCCGTAGCTGGCCACCTCGTGGGGCCACCGCCCGACACCCCGGAGGATGAAGTCCCGGGCCGACTTTGCCTGCCCGGTGAGGATCAGCTCTGGGCGGACCTCCTCGAAATAGGCCTGGAGGGCGGAGGTGGTCCGGGGGACCCGCCGCGCACCGAGGGCGACTGCCACGCGGGACATCTCGTCCAGGTATCGATCTTCCTCGTCGGGGGCGAGGCGCCGGTACCCGAAGGCGCGCCACGACATGAGGAAGCTGTGCACCTCGGTGGCGTGCACCCATTCGATGAGCACCGGGTCGGTGGCGGCATAGGGCCGCCCGTCGGGAGCCGTCCCCACCACCGTCTCATGGATGCGGCGGACCCGGGTAATGGCGGCCTCCGCATCGTCCCGCGAGCCGAATGTGGTGGCGTTGAGGAACGTGGCCGTCCGGTCGAGACGGCCGACCGGGTCCTTGCGAAAGTTCGAGTGATCGGCGACCCCGGCCATGGCCAGGGGATGGAGCATCTGGAAGAGCAGGGCGGCCAATCCGCCGATGAGCATGGGGGGGACATCGGCGTGCATCTCGCGGGTGATGCAACCCGGGGCGAAGTAGGCCATGTCGGGGTCCTGACAGGGCGGGGGCGGCTCCCCCTTGCCACCGAGCGACCGGCGGAAGTCCTCCCGCAGCTGAGTGCGGACCCGATCGATCCACACCCCGGTCGTGGCCCGGCCGACGTCGCGCACCGCGGCCAGCTGGCTCAACGGATCCATGGCCCATCACCCTACGACCACGACCGTCCCGTTCGGCGACGATGCACAGGTGGTGTCGGGACGGGAGCGACTCTCCTCGGGAGCCGGATGACATCGGCTGGGCCAAGATGACGGTGCCGAGTCGGGCCATGACCGCAGGCCGAGATCTGCCTGCCGCCCGGCGTGGTCGTTAGCCGGCCTGATCGTTAGGAGGACCCGTGCTGAAGGACATTGAGACCCATGAGGTGTTCAACCAGCCGCCCCCGCTCGAGGGTTACAACCTGTTCACCTCCGACCGGGTGCTGGCCGACGCCGCGAGCCGGGAGGGCGCCCCCTGGGCCACGAGCGACCTCGAGACGCTCGGCTCTCTGGCCGGCCAGCCGGCCACGCTCGAGCTCGGCCGACTGGCCAACGTGAACCGACCCGAGCTGCGCACCTACGATCGCTTCGGTCACCGCATCGACGTGGTCGACTACCACCCCGCGTACCACGAGCTCATGGGCACGGCCATCGGGTTCGGCCTGCACGCCGCTCCGTGGTCGGATCCGCGTCCCGGGGCACACGTCGCCCGGGCGGCCAAGGTGATCACCTGGTACCAGGTGGAGGCCGGCCACGTCTGTCCGGTGTCCATGACCTATTCGGTGGTCCCCGCCCTTCGGCACCAGCCGGACCTGGCCGCCCGATGGGAGCCGTCCATCACCGCCACGGTCTACGACCCGGCCGACGTGCCGGCCGAAGGCAAGGCAGGGATCACCTGTGGGATGGCCCTCACCGAGAAGCAAGGCGGCTCTGATGTCCGGGCCAACACGACGGTGGCCGAGGCCGATCCGACCGAGCCCGGCGTCTACCGCCTTGTCGGCCACAAGTGGTTCTGCTCGGCGCCGATGTCCGACGCCTTCCTCATGCTGGCCCAGGCCGCCAGTGGCCTCAGTTGTTTTTGGGTGCCACGCTGGTGCCCCGACGGGTCGAGGAACCCGATCAGGATCCAACGCCTCAAGGACAAGCTCGGCGACCGGTCGAACGCGTCGAGTGAGATCGAATTGCCCGGGGTCATCGGCCGGTTGGTGGGCGAAGAAGGTCGCGGCGTCCGCACCATCATCGAGATGGTCAACCACACTCGCCTGGACTGCATCCTGGGCGCCACGGCAGTCATGCGCCAGGGTCTGGCCCAGGCCAGTTGGCACGCCGCCCATCGGTCGGCCTTCGGCCGCCTCCTCATCGACCAGCCGCTCATGACCAACGTGCTGGCTGACCTCGCCCTCGAGTCGGAGGGGGCGACCCTGGCGGCCATGCGCCTGGCCCGGTCGTACGACGCGGCCGACGGCAACGAGCACGAGCGACTCATCCAGCGCCTCGTCACCCCCGTCATCAAGTTCTGGGCGTGCAAACGGGCTCCGCAGCACGCGGCCGAGGCGCTCGAGTGCCTCGGCGGCAACGGGTTCGTCGAGGAGTGGCCCATGCCACGGCTCTTCCGGCAGAGCCCGCTCAACGGGTTGTGGGAAGGCTCGGGCAACGTGATCTGCCTGGACGTGCTGCGGGCCATGCTGCGCGAGCCCGAGACGATCGATGCCTTCTGGGCGGAGATCGCCCCGGCCACGGGGGCCGACCCGCGTTTCGACCGCGCCATCGCCGTCCTCAAGTCTGAACTGGCGGCCACGGATTCCATCGAAGGCCGGGCCCGGCACCTCGTCGAGCGCATGGCCCTCGTCTTCGAGGCCGCCCTCGTCCTGCGCTTCTCGGTGGCGGCGGTGGCCGACGCCTTTTGCGCCAGCCGGCTCGACGGCGGTGCGGAGGCCGTCTTCGGCGCGCTCCCGCCGTCGGCCGACACCCGAGCCATTCTGCGCCGGAGCGTCCCGTGGGCGGGTTGAGCGCGAGAGGCCGGCTGGCCACGACGCGGCGGTTTCGGCGTTGAAGCCCATCATGCTGCGCTACGACCTGCGGGCCCCGAGCCACCTCGGATCGGTGCCCGATCGCATCTACCAGGCGGCCCTCGAGCAGTGCGCCTGGGCCGACGGCATACCCGAATTCACGAGCGTGGTGCTCTCGGAGCACCACGGCGTGTCGGACGGCTATTGCCCGTCACCGATCGTCGTGGCCGGGGCGGTGGCGGCCCGGACGTCGCGGATCGGCCTGATGCTGGCGGCCATCGTGCTGCCCCTTCACGATCCGCTGCGTGTCGCCGAAGACCTGGCCGTGCTCGACATCCTGAGCCGGGGGAGAACGGTCGTGGTGTTCGTCGCCGGATACCGACCGTCCGAGTTCGCCATGTTCGGTCGACCCATGGCCGGGCGCGGCCAGCGCTTCGAGGAGGCCGTGGAGCAGGTGCGCGCCGCCTGGCGGGGCGACCCTCTTCCCAGGGCGGGCGGCTCGACGGTGGTCACGCCCGGCACGTTCACGCCGGGTGGACCGCCGGTACTGCTCGGAGGATCGAGCGTGGGAACCGCCCGCCGGGCCGCCCGGTTGGCCGACGGTTTCTTGGCAGGTGCACCGGACCCGGCTCTCGCTGCCGCCTATGGCCAGGAGCGCGCCCGTCTCGGGCTCGGCGAGGGCTACGTCGGACGAGCCGACGGGCCCAACACCGTGTTCGTGGCCGAGGACCCCGATGCCCTCTGGGTTCGCATCGCACCCCACGTTCTCCACGAGACCAACTCCTACGCCGAATGGGAGTCGGTGCGTCCGGGGGCACACGTCTACGAGCCGGCCGGCGACGCCGACGAGCTACGGAGGAGTGGCCGCTACCTGGTCCTCACCCCCGACGAGTGCGTCCAGCTGTACCGCGACCTCCCTGACGACGGCGGCCTGATGTTCCATCCCTTGGTCGGTGGGCTCGACCCCGACGTCGGGTGGTCGAGCCTCGAGCTGTTCGCGACCCGCGTCCTGCCCCGGCTGCGGCTCGAGCAGGGACAGGACGGAGACTGAGCGCGCCGGGCGTCCGGGCTACAGGCAGGGGTGACGAATGCCGGTGAGGTCCACGTTGAACCGGGCGCCGTTGAACCCGAGGGCGTCGTCCGAAGGGCAGAACTTGGCCGTCGACAGCTCGTACTCGGCGTTGAACACCGCTTTGTGGCCGACGTAGGCCGACAGGTAGCCGCACGTCTTGTATTGGTTGCACTGCTCGGTGAGCACGGCGTCGGCCAAGGGGTACATGTCGGTGGCGTAGCTGTCCCCGGTGTCGTCGGGGTTCTTGATCCACCACCCGAGCCCGAGGCCGTGCATGTAGTCGGCCAGCTTGGTCATGTACGACTCCTCCATGGCCTTCGTCAGCGGGAAGCCACTCGGATCGTCGTACTCCTCGTCGATGTCGGTCTCCACCGCGTCGAAGCCCTTCGCTGCGCACTGCTGGCGGATCATGGCTTCGACGATCTGCACGGTCTTCGGCGAGCGGATGTCGAGGTAGCGCTCGGGCCAGCCGGGCACCTTCTTGCCGAATAGGTGGTCGGAGCGGAGTTGCTGGTAGTAGGTGGTGCGAAGTCCTTCATTCTTGGCCGAGTAGTAGTTGCCGGCCGCGCCAACCTCGATATAGCAGACGACGTGCTTCCCCATGGCGTGGAGCTTGGCCACGGTGGAGGCCGGGTTGATGATCCCGTCGATGTCGTAGATGACGGGGGCAGGAGCCGGCTGGCCGTCGGGGAGGGTGTCGTCGGTGCCCATCTCCAAAGGACTGTTGAAGTTGAGCGGGTTGGTGAGCTCCCACTGCCACGGCTGGTTGCCGAGGGGCGGCACCCACCAGGAGGCGGCGCCGGCCGGCGGCGCGGCCAGTCCCAGGGCGAGGGAGGACACGAGGGCCAGCGAGGTGAGCACCAGTGCCAGGGCGAGCCGGGGTCGGCGGGGACGGGCCGTCTGCGCGGGCCGCACCGGATTGGGCACAGCGCCCATGGTACGGGTCGGGATCGGGCGCAGGCATTCGGTTGAGCGCGCTGCGGCCGACTGTCTAGGAGGGTCGCATCCGGTCACGAACTGCTACTGGCCATCCCCGGACCGCGGCCGGGGACGACGGTGCGGTCGAGGATGCCGAGGGTGGCCCGGAGCGCACCCTCGGAGATGACGGGGAAGATCCCGGCCTCTCTCCACTCGGTTTCGATCGCCGACCAGTCGTAGTACGAGGTCACCAGGGTGCCACCGTCGGTGGGCTCCAGCCGGTACCCGTAGACGTGGCCGAGGTTGAGCTGGCCGAGGATGGTCCAGGCGATCTCGCGGTCAGGCTCGAAAGCGGTGATGTGCACGTTCACGTCGTAGCGGCCCATGGGATAGTCGCCGAGGGCCTCGCGGTCCATGTGGACGACGAACGAGTCGCCGACGGCCGTCACCGAGTCGCCGGTGGCGTCCAGCAGCATGCCGGAGCTGTCGATGGCCACCTGGCCGTGAGGGTCGCACAGGACCGTGAAGATGGCGGGAGGGTCGGCGGGGATGAACCGTTGTACCTCGATGCGCTCCGTCGTCATGTGGCCATCTTCGCGCCGAGCCGGCGCCGGCGCCGGTGCCGGTGGCGGTGCGCCGGTCGCCTTCGCCTCCGGCGGGGCGCCGCGCCCGCCTTGTGGTCGGGCTCTGAAGCCCACCACCGATCCGGCTCAGCTCGGGGGCGTCCACTCCTTGGCGAGGACCCGCCGGACCAGGGGCTCGAAGGTCGAGACGGGCTCGATCGGATAGTCGGGGTCGAATGCCACTTCGTCGTACTGGGCACAGAATTCGACCGTTCGGTCGTAGAACGGGCTGGTGATGTACTCGTCCCGTTCGTTGGGGTCGATGCCCAGATGCTGGCCGTAGAAGTACGTCTGGAAGGTCGGGTGATGAGCGAGCATCCAGTAGTTGTCGATCGAGATGAAGGGCCGCAGGACGGCGGCTGCGACTTCACCGTGGTTGAACGGTCCGAGCGACTCGCCGATGTCGTGGAACAAGCAGCACACGATGTACTCGTCGTCCCGGCCGTCCCGTTTTGCGAGGGTGGCGCTCTGCAGGCTGTGGGTGAGCCGGTCCACCGGATAGGCCTCGTCTGCCTTGAGACCGGTGAGCATGCGCAGGAGGCGGTCGGGAAGGGCGACGATGTTGTCGGTGTGGACCTTCTTCAAGATTAGAAAATCGGCGTCCGTTCCTTCGTCCATTCGCCGGAATTGCATCCTGTCCTGCGCCACCAGCCTCAACCTACCAACGGGCATCGGTCACAAAGGGTGAGCATCACTCTCTTGAACCTGTATGAAGGTTCAGCTCCATGTGAGAAACTGCTGGGGTGCACGCCCGGACGACTCTGCTGGCCATCGGGCAGGTCGCCGACCGGACGGGCGTCAGCGTCTCCGCCCTCCGGTTCTACGAGCGTCACGGCCTGATCGGCGCCGAGCGGAGCTCCGGCGGCCAGCGTCAGTTCCACCGGGACACCGTCCGGCGGGTGGCCTTCATCCGGATCGCCCAACGAGTCGGGCTGTCCCTGGACGAGATCAGGTCGGCCCTGGCGACCCTTCCCGAAGGCCGAACACCGACGGCAGCCGATTGGTCGAGGCTGTCCCGCTCCTGGCGGCCACGACTCGACCGGCAGATCGCGCTGCTCGAGCGGCTCCGGGACGATCTGTCCTCGTGCATCGGATGCGGCTGCCTGTCCCTCAAACAGTGCGCCCTGTACAACCCGGACGATGTCGCCCAGGCGAGAGGACCGGGCCCGCGCTACCTCTTGGGCGATCAGCGGCCCACGGCTCCTTGAGGTCGAATAGTGGCGTCCGAGCCAATCCGACTCCCGAGCCGGCACCGTGGTCGTGAACGACCCACGCCGGTATGACCAGGTCAGAACACCAGGCCACAATGCATTTCCGGCTCACCGACCTTTACCGGATCCTCATAGTTCCCTAACTCGGGCCCCACGGCCGGTGGGCACAATGGATCCATCAGAAGAGTCCATCGAGAAGGAGCATCATGTTCACGAAGTTCATCCCCCCGGTCCTCATCGGAGGGGCACTCCTCGCCGGCGGGGTCGCCATGACCGGTACGGCCTACGCCGCAACCCCGGCCGCGACGGCTCCCGTGGCCAACCATGCCACCAAGGGCCAGATCAAGCATTGGCTATGGACGCATCGCAAGGAGATCCGCCAGGCGGGAGTGGACATCAGCGCCACGACCATCGGTGTCACCCCCCAGGTGTTGGTCGCCGACCTCAAAGCCGGCAACTCGATTGCCGGCGTGGCCACGCAGCACGGCGTGAGCCCCCAGGCCGTGATCAATGCTCTGGTGACGGCGGCTGACAGCAAGGTCAATCAAGCCGTCACTGCCGGCCACCTGAGCTCGACCCAAGCCAAGGTGATCGAGGCCAAGGTGCCTGTGTATGTGACCACGGCGGTCGATCGCACCCGCTGATCGCAGCTTCATTGGCGTCTGCCGCCTGTGGCCGGATTCCGGCCGCAGGCGGTGGCGCGCCTGGGGGCATGTCCGACTGGGGGGCGCCGGGGCCGGACGTGGCTGCATTGCCACTCTCAGCGCGCGCCGGGCGGATGAGTGGCGAGCTCTCAGGCACGGATGGGGCTCGGTCCCCGACACGCCCTTGTGTCACACCCATGGCTGGTGTTAGATAAGTAATCACTGACAGACTCTCTACGAGGGGCAGCCTGACTTCGGTCCCACACGCCGGAGGTCGGCGCCGTCCGGGCGATCCAGATGCCGGAACCGTCCCATCGGGCTCCCGGTGCCGAGACGGGTCCTCTCCCGAGAGCCTTCGAGGTTTGACACATCGACCAGGGAGGGAACAATGCGCATGGGCAGGCTTCTGACAGCGGTCACGGTGGTGGCGTTGCCACTCGGCTTGGTCGTCATTTCGGCGGGGCCCGCGTCGGCCTCCTCGGCCAAGCCGACCAAAGCGGCCACCGGCAAAGGGATGGTCACCTGTGGGATCGGTGGAGATGCGACCTTCACGCCGCCGCTGACGGCTGATGGGACGCCTGGTTTCGCCCAGGAGGTGGTCCAGTTCGACCTCTTCGCCGTCAACTGCACTGGTGGCTCGCCCAGCCCCACATCGGCGACCATCGTCAGCAAGGCCGTCAAGGTCAAGGACGCCAAGGTCGATGGGACCAAGGTGGCCGGGGCCTGCTATGTCGCCCCGTTCGACCCGGGGATGGTGCTGAAGAACAAGATCACTTGGTCTCCTCCGGGCGTGAAGCGTTCGCACGTAAAGCTCACCCTCACCTCATTGACCAACCCCGGTGGGACGCTGACGGGCTACACCGGGATGGGCAGGACAAAAGGGTCGTACGCCGGCCCTTCCACGGCGACCCTCAACATCGGTGCCTTGGTCGACCTCATCGCACTCCAGGACGCCTGCACGCAGGGCGACGTGAGTGCATCTGTCCCGGAGCTCGCCTTCGGCCCGGGCGCTTCGCTCACGCTCGGCTGACCGAGGTGACGGCCGCCGGCGATTGCGGGCCCGGCCCGGACGGCCCCCCGGATGATGCCGTGCTCACTGCGGGGAGGCCGCGGCCCGGTAGTGCCGTTCGATCTCGTTGGCGTAATGGCGCCCGAGCTGTCCACGCCCAAGCCGGGGCTGAAAGCGAAGCTGGCGTCGTTCGAGCCCTGAGCACTTGAGTGATGAGGTCAGACTGAAGTTCGAGCCGGGTCGAACTCGAGCACTTGGGTCAAGCGGATGTTGTTCCCTGATGGATCTCGAAACGACGTGTTGATCCCGTACGGCTGCACGGTCGGAGGGTCGTTGAAGACAATGCCGCGAGCTGAGAGTTGCTCATAGCTGGACCGACAGTCGTCGGTCTCCAAGAACAGGGTCCCTCCAGCACCCTTGGCCACGAGGTCCGATAGGGCAGCACTGGCTGCGGCGTCAAGCATCGGCGGACCCGGTACGGGCATCAACACGAGACCCGTGTCCGCCTGGCCTGGGGGTGCCACGGCCAGCCACCGGAATTGCCACGCCTCCATGGTGACGTCGGCTCGGACTTCCCAGCCGAGGGTCTTGGTGTAGAAGCTGAGCGCTTCATCTTGGTCGTGCACCCAAAACTGGGCATTGGCGATCCTGATCACTTGGCCCTCCTTGTGTGCTGAGAAAGAGTTTAAGGAACACGCTCAGGTCCGTCTTCTCGAAACGTGCGGTTCTTTGGACGACCATAGGCCTGAGCAACACACAGCGGGATCCTGACCAACTGTGCGGCCGGCGGCCACGCCGCCCTGTACGTCGTCGGAGGCTTGCCGAACATGCGCCGGAAGCTGGTGGTGAAAGAACCAACGCTTCCCAACCCCACGGCGAAGCAGATTCTGGAAACGGACCAGTCCGTCGTGCGCAGCAGGGCAGCTGCCCGCTCGAGCCGGCGGGTTAACAGGTACTGATGTGGCGACTCGCCAAACGTCTTGGCGAATTCTCTGCTGAAGTGCGACTTCGACAGGCCAGCCGTCCGTGCCAGATCGGCAACCGTGAGCAGCTCGAAATAGCGAGAGTCGGCCAGGTCCTTCGCTCGCAAAAGGTACCGGGCCGCCGGCACGGCTGGCATGGGGGCGATGCTAGGTCAAGAGTCACGCGATTCGTCGATGGGTCCCGGTCTCTTCTGTTGGATATCTGCCTCCATTGAGGTCACGATGCTCCAGGACTGCAGTTGTGGCCTCCTCCAGGTGGCCATGGCTCAGGTCGTGCACTGTGCGAACCCCTTAAGCTCGGCTCGTGATTCGCTTCGTGAAGAACGAGGACTGGGGCCCGTGGAAGGTCTTATGGCAGGGCTACCTGGACTTCTACCGGGAAGAGCTGCCTGAGGACGTGAGCCGCCGTACCTTCGAGCGGCTCCGCGACCAGCGTGATGGCCTCTTCGGCCTGGTAGCCGAGACGGACGAGGGTGAACTCGTCGGCATCGCCAACGCGCTCGTCCATCCGACGACGTGGAGCGAGGCGGGCTACTGCTATCTGGAGGATCTTTTCGTGACTCCCCAAGCGCGCGGGTCGGGGAGGGGCCAGGCTCTTATCGAGGCGGTTCTCTCGGAGGCTCGACGGCGTGGAGTCGTCAAGGTGTATTGGCACACACAGGAGTTCAACGGTCCGGCGCGGTCTCTGTACGACCTTCTTGCAAAGCGCGTCTCGTTCGTCGTATACGAACACGCACTCTGAGACGAGGGTGTGACCGCCGAGATTGCGGCTCGGGGGCTTCGAACAATCCTGCCGACGACCGGAGACAGGATCGTGCGGCGTTCCAACGACGCCTCGGGGCCACCGTATCGGTGGAGTTCAAGGATGCATGTAAGCAGGTAAGGCGAGAGGTAATGACTGACGATGGGAAGGTGGGGACCGGCCATCTCTGCCAATGACGGTGCGCCGCCATCATGGTCATCGAGTGTTGGCGCTGCCGCTAGCCGAGCTGGAATCGACCTTCAGGCTGCAGCGCGATTCGCCAAGGAGGACGAGCGCTCTGGTAGGTGGTCAGTGGCAGATATGGAGAGACACCTTCCTCAGTAGAGTCGGTGGCATCTGAGGTCCCTGTGGAAGGAGTTGCCAGTGTCATCCGTCCGTGTCCACTGCCTGTCGGTCTCCCTGGACGGCTACGCCTCCGGGGAAGGACAGCGACTCGACGCGCCGTTCGGCCACGCCGGACGCCGACTCCTGGCATGGTTCGATGCCACCCGATCCTTCCGCCAGCTCCACGGTGTGACAGGAGGAACGACCAATGCCGACGACGGCTTCGCCAGCCGATGGGCCCCCAGCGTCGGGGCGGACATCATGGGCCGCAACATGTTCGGGCCTCAGCGCGGTCCGTGGGGTGATCTGACCTGGACGGGGTGGTGGGGCGACAACCCGCCCTATCACAACCCGGTGTTCGTGCTCACTCACCACCCCCGTCCGACGCTCGAAATGGAAGGCGGCACGACCTTTCATTTCATCGACGCCAGCCCGGCGGAAGCGCTGGCGGTTGCCCAAGAGGCAGCCGGCGAGTTGGACGTCCGCATCGGCGGCGGACCGAAGACCGTCCGCCAGTTCCTCGCGGCCGACCTCATCGACTATCTGCACGTCGCCATCGTTCCCATTGTCCTCGGACGTGGCGAGCCACTGTGGGAAGGGTTAGAGGGCCTCGAAGAGCGCTTTGACATCGAGTCGGCGACCACCCCGAGCGGCGTGACTCACCTCGTCTGCAACCGACGATAGGGGCGACGACATCCGGGGGAAGAACGAAGTGACCGGGAGTCAAGCGTACGTGTTTATTCGTGGAAACGTCGGCCGAGAGCGAGCAGCTGAGTTCGACACGGACATCAAGGGGCTCTTTCGGGAACACGACCGCCAGTCGATGGCCAAGGCGTTCGATCTCTGGTCCGTCAATGACGTCCGAGCCCACTCGTCGGCGATCCGGGAGTGCGTGGAAAACGGGTCGATGCCTTGTGACGGTGCCTGGCCCCCGGAACGAGTGGAGATCCTTGCGGCGACGGATCGAGTCAGGAATGGCCTCCTAGCTGGCGATCACAGTGTTCAGACCCGGATGGTGGCTTCGCTCCAGAATGCGCGCAATCGGCGGATCAACCCGTCGTTGGTGAAGATCGCCTGATCGATGATCTCGACCACTCCGATCCGTTGGGCGACGGGTATGCGGAGCTCAAAGGCCCACGCCGCTTCGAGACCACACACCAACGGTCGCTGGACCATGCGAACAGCGCGTTCGACGTCGTATTGCTTGCCACCATGAATTTGGCCCCAGAAGGCGGCAAGGCCATCACGCCCCACTCGAGGTGGCGATCCAACAGGGTCCTCGAGCACACCGTCATGGGTAAACAGCGCGAGCCAGCCATCTCTGTCACCGGAATTGAAGGTGGCCTGATAGCGCTCGATCGTGGCGCGAATGAGGGCGTCGGCGGAAGATGCCGGCGATCTGATCATCAGTGGTCAGCACGCGGGGGTGCGGTCGTGTCGCGGTTCGGGGGATCGGGCGGAGCGTTCATCGGCCCTTTCGGCTTCCAGCCGCTCTCGGCTATGACATCCATGACCTGCTGCATGTTGAATACGTCGTACTCGTAGTCGAACTTGCCCTCACCTGCGTAGCGCAGAATGGAGAGGCCCGCGACGCGGTACTGCGACCCATCTACTCGCCTTCCGGGCAGTTGATTCCACCACATGCTGACAACTCGATCACCGTCCGCCATCGTCCATTCTTCGGGAAAACGCCAGTCGTCCAGCCCCATCATGCTGTCCCCCATGAACTGCTTGATCGCTGGCAGACCTTCGAACCGACCCCAGGCCGAATCGATGTAGACGGCATTCTCGGTGAAGTAGTCGGCCAGCGCCGACCACGGAAGCTCGCCCCCCTCGATCCGGTCACGCGCTGCCACCATCTGGCGATACGTTGCGAGCGCTTCCTCTGTTCTGTCGGTCACGAGATCAGGCTAGTTTCTCCGCCGGCTGCGTTCCGATTGCGTCGGGTCCTCGGAAGCCGCTGCGTGAAGCCTGAGCCTGCGGCGACACTCTGCCAGAGAGCAGGTACACCTTCTGAACCGCATTGGCGTCGCACCCATGCCGTGGACGGGCGAGTAAATGCGATCCGGAGCATTGGCGCGGCTGATGGCGATCCAGCCCGGCTACTCTTCGTTCGCGGCCGTCGTCCGATCGTCCTGCTGGCTCGAGCTGAAGGGCCACCTTGTGAGAGTCACTGCGAGGGGGCGGCTTGCCTCTCCTGCACCAGCCTCGTGACATGACGAGATGGCAATGGCCGATCAGTTGCACCCCGTCACTGAGAACTGTCGCCAGCACAAACAAGAGAGGCAGAGCGTCTGACCGTGGGCTTGATCATCACGGTTCTTCTCCTCGGCTTGCTCGCCAGCCTGTCACCCAGCACGATCGTGGTGTTCATCCTGTTGCTGGCCTCGACGCGAGCGCGGGTAAATGCCGCGGCGTTCCTCGTGGGCTGGTCTATTTCGCTCGTCATCGTCTTCATCGCCAGCTATGCGCTCGGTGGAATCAGGGTCAGCCAACGAGGCAGCGGCCACCTAGCTGTGGACGCCGTCGAGATCTTGCTCGGCATGGCTTTGCTCGTGGTGGCCGTTCGTCAGTGGCAGCACCGAAACGTGCCCCGCACGGGTTCCAAAGTCACCAAGAAGCTCACGGCAGACCTCAAGAAACTGAATCCCTGGCAAGCGGCAATCGTCGGCGTACTGGAGCAGCCGTGGACGCTCACCGCAGCTCTCGCCGTGGTGCTCGTCCGTCACCATTCGGCGGCGGTCATCGCATTGGTCGCCTTTCTCGTCTTCACGATCGTGTCGACTGCAACTGTCGGCTTGATCTTCCTGTACTACGCCCGACGACCGGGAGAGGCCGAAGCTCACCTCGCGGAATTGAGAGATCGCGTCGTGGATGCCGGTCCCGGGATCTTCGCGATCGCCTCGGTGCTGGTCGGCATCTATCTCGTCACCAGCGGCATACTCGGCATCGTGGGGTCCTGAGCCTTCGATTCCTCGGGGAGAGCGGCGGCCTTCACCCGGGAAGCGGTGCCGAGCTCGTGACTACGATCGCGACCGACCCGAACGCCCGCGCCGAAGGAGCTGCAGGTAGGCGGTCATGACCAGTAGGGCGACAAATCCAGTGCCGATGAGACGAATGCAGTGCCGATGACTAGCGGAGCCATCCACCGACGGCATCGCTGTCGATCCTCCTGGCCTCGGCCACCGGCAGCGGCGCCAGGCCAGATGGACTGCGGCGGTGGCCTCGAACCACGAGCGGCAGTGGCCAACTCCACCACGTACGCAGAGCAAGTGTTGAGTGGAGGCGAAGGGACTCGAACCCTCGAACCTCTTGCCGGCCAGGAGGCCGAGGTTCTCGAGGGTGACACCACTTGGCCGACCGGCTACCTCCGTGCCGTCGTCGCCGATGGCGGCGGGTGGGTACTCACCCGGGAGACGCTCACGAGCCCGGCCAGGGACGCCTTCGAGCGCACGGTCGCAGAGGCGGTAGAGAAGCACCTTGCTGCCAGGAAGCCGTGGCTGGACCGGTGGGGCCTTCAGTACGCGTCGGTTGGGACGGTGGAGGCGTTGTCTGAAATGGTCGGCAGGGTGGAGCAGGAGGCGGCCCGACGCCTTTGACTTCGAGCAGGTCGTCGGGACATCGAGCCACTGGACGTCGTGGCCGCCGCCGCCCACCGCTGGGGTCGGCCCCTCCTGGCCGAACGCGACCGGAGAGTCGCTGAGCGGGTCGCGCAGGATGCCGAGTCTCGTGCGTTGCAAGCCGTCCGTGGCCGAGTCACGCACCAGCTCGACCGGGAGCTACTGGACGAGATGGGCAAGACGCCGCTGGCGGCCGAACCCGCGACTGGCAAGGGATTCATCGACAGAACGGTCAACGATCCGAAGTGGGTTGTGAAGTATCTGACGAGGAGGACAGCAAGTGAAGAGCAGCATCCGGCAGCGAGGTAACACGCACACGGCCTACTGGTTCACCGTCGATCCGGCCAATGGCCGAAGGGTCCAACACAGCAAGGGCGGGTTCACGACGAAGAAGGCGGCCCAGGCCCGCCTAAACGCAACGCTCGCCAAGGTGGAGGAGGGGAGCTGGCGTCCCGACGAGCCGCTGACCGTCGAGCAGCTTCTCCGCGACCACTGGCTGCCGGCGCAGCGCAGCCGTGAGCTTCGAGCCTCGACGTTGGCGCAATACACCTACGCCATCGACGCTTGGATCGTGCCCAAGATCGGCGGGCATCGGGTGGCGGCGCTCACTCCGCAGCAGGTGGTCGCCTTCTCCGAGCAGCTCCGCACCGACAGGACCAGCACCGGCCGCAGGGCCTGTCACCGCGGTCACGACAGGTCGCCGTGGGTGTGGTGAAGGCAGCGTGTGCCTGGGCGGTGGAGGCCGGCCTCATCGGCAGCAACCCGGGTCGCTGGTATCCGACGGCCGTCGGGCAAGTCGAAGGCCATGTCGCCTTGGACCGCGCAGCAGGCGCGCAGTTTCCTCGACGCGACGCGGGAGGACCGGCTCGCTGTTGCGTGGTCCCTGTTCCTTCTCGGTGGGCTTCGCCGCGGTGAGGCTGCCGGGCTTCGCTGGCCCAACGTCGACCTCGACGAGAAGCGACTCGTCGTGTGCGAGACGGGTGTGGTGGTGGACGGCAAGGCCGAGGCATCGACACCCAAGACCGACGCCGGCCGGCGCACCATCCCACTCGACGACAGGCTGGTGACCCTGCTGCGCGCCCACAGGGTCCGCCAGGGCCGGGAGCGGCTGGCTGCCGGCAGCGCCTAGGACGACCAAGGTTTCGTGATCTGCGACGAGTTGGGCAAGCCGGCGCACCCTGACACTCTCTCGGCCTGGTTCGGGGAGGCGGCCAAGGCTGCCGGTCTGCCACGCATCCGGCTTCACGACCTGCGCCACACGTGCGCCACGCTCTTGCTTGCCAACGGTGCGCAGCCCAAGGTGGTGCAGGAGCTACTCGGGCACAGCAGCGTCAACATCACCCTGGCCGTGTACGGCCACGTTCTGCCCGGCATGAGCGAGCATGCCGTCGCGGACTTGTCGGCGAGGCTACTCGACTGAGGTCAACTGACTCTTCGGATCTAAACGGGGTGCGGTGGCCCGCCAGGCTCGCGCTTGCTTGATAGTTGCCTCGCCAGGCACTTCTGGGCTAGGGCAGGTTGCCTGGGGGAGTACCGACGGGTAACGGGTGTGGCCTCAGGCCATCGGCGCAACAGCCTTGTTGAACGCGTCAGACGGTGACTTCTTTCTGCTTCCTTTTGGTAATAGCGCGAAAAGCATCGCGCAGGATGGGCGGAACAAGTGAGCGAAGACGAAGGGAGGCGGGACCAGAGGTCCCGCCTCCCTTTCGTCAACCCCCCTGGCGCCAACGGACACCAGGATTTGAATGGGCTTACCTAGGAGGTCGCACTCCCTGCGGAGAAGTCGAGCTTCTTGATGCCATGGGCCGATGAGCACTCGCTCGCGAGCGTGCCCGCGGAGATGTTGGCGTCGATCTCGCCGGAGCCGCTGGAGGTTGGGAAGGACCCCGTCACCGTGGCCGGATTCGTCGTGGTCTGCGCCTGGCTCCCCCATGCGAAGGCTGGGTTGCCGTTGCCTCCCGCGGCCTCCCCGTCAACCTGGGTGATCTTGATGGTGCTCGCAGCGAGCGTCGCGCTGAAATACTTCCACTTCACGGGAAGTGAGGCGCTGACGTTGATGACGCCGAAGAGGCCTGTGCAGCTGCTGCCGGTGCTGTCCGTGATGGTTCCCTTGGCCGAGCCCGTGGCGTTGGAGTGTGCGGTCACGTTGCTGCCGCTCGTGGTGCAGTGGCTAAAGGTGATCTTGGTCGTGATTTTCTCTGTCCCCGAGGTCGGACCTGACGACGTCAGCGCAGGGCTGAACTTGGCCGATCCCGAGACCCCGGTACAAGTGACGGTTCCCGTTGCGACAGTGCTGGCCCAGGCGTTGGTGACGCCGACCCCAGCGACCGCTGCGATGGGCATTACCACGGCAGCCATTACGAGAAGCATCCTTGTAGGTTTCATCATTTCCCTTCCTGTCGTTGTTTTTGCCTTTTGTTTCGGTTGTCTCTGAGTGATGTTTCTGTCGTCTCTGACTCGTGATTCGCTGCTCGCGTCGACGACTCGTCGTCAGCGGCAGCGCACAATCCCGAGATCGAACGTGTGCTCAGTGACTCGTTCTTCGAACGGGCCTGTGCGAACCAGCCCACCTCCACCAGAAGCCGAGCCATCCTCACCACTCTGTTGAGGTCAACCGCCGCCTTCACTGCCCCCTCAGGTTCGAGCGTGAAGAGATCGGAGCCTGCGGTCGATCTCATGAGGTCGTCGGCGAGCTGTTCGACCGACTCGATCGCATTCACGTCCGCTGCACTCAGCATCGGACCGACCCCCTGGGTTCTCCAAACTGCGACGAAGAAACGATAGCCCGCCGCCTCCAGGCCCGCCCGGTCGCAGGGATGGGACTATTGGGACCGACCGGGCGGCAGGTTCGGTGGGGATCCATCGCCTTTCCCGAGGACAGCAACGCCATCTTCAGTCACGCTCTGCGACACGAACCTGCTGGACCCGGAGGCGCTGGGCTCCGACTTCATCGGCGCAACCGCTGTGTCGTTCGGACCGGACGCGGCCATGAGCTACACGGTGGAGCCCGATCAAGAGATCGTCGCCTTCAGCCCGGCTGAGTCAGCCGGAACGGTGAATATCTCCGTCACCGGTCCGGACGGGACGACCCCGGTCGACACAGTCGACGTCTACACCTTCGCCCTGAAGGTCCCGGTGGTGACGTCGGTGCCCCCGACGTCGGATCCGCGACTACGACCGTGACGATCGCGGGCAAAGAATTCAAGTACGTGTCGGCCGTGGACTTCGTCTCCAATTCAGGTGGCGTGCCATGCGCGATGTCCAGGGATAGCGGCTCCTGTGACCCTTTTCGACCTAAGCGGGCGCGGCGGCCGGCCAGGCCCGCACTCGCGAGAGTTACCTCGCCCGGCACATGTGGGATGCGGGTTAGTGGCCACCGATGGCCGACCAGCCCTATATCAGTTCAAGAGGTGGCGCTCAGTCACGTGTGGCAGACTGCTGCACGCCTGACGTCAGTCAGGGCTAGGCCCTAGACGGAAGGCGGAACTCGCATGAAAGCCACATTCGGTAGGCGCCGACTGGCTGTGATGGCACTCACGGTTGCGATCGGAGCCTCGCTCGCATCGATCGCTACTACTTCGGTAGCTCATGCTGCTGCAACTTCGAAATCGCACGTGACAGGCAAGTGGAACGAAGACGGCGTGACGGGGGCGTTCAAAATCAAGCGAACAGGGCATCACGCCTACTCAGTGACGACCACCATTCCGACTGAGTTGGTCGGTGGAAGCAGCTGCCGTTTACCCATCGGAACGATTGTGCAAACGTTCAGCGGAACCGGCACAACGTTCACGGGGCAAAACGCTCTTTGGTACGTCAGCAACTGCTCATTCGATGCCTGGACGACATTGACGCTGACTCTGACCGGAAACACCATCATCGAACATGTGGGTAACGGCCAAACGGTCACCCTTACGAGAGCCACTCGCCGCTGAATCCTTTCCTGGATCACTCGCCGGAGCCCGCATGAGCGATTGGTCAGATCATCAGGGCTGCCCCTGATCGCCGGTTGAGTGGGACACCTTCTGACCCCGCAGCGATGGACTGCTTGCGCTCGAGAGCGGTACACCCCGCTCAGGTCCGGTGCGTCCAGCAGCTCGGGCGCTATGAACACAAAGGAGTGGTCATGACGTAACCGAGCGGAAAGCTCACGACAGCCAGTCGGTGCAAGTCCGATCCGGGGAGACGCCAAGGTCCCCGGTAGTGAAGCCCCCGGCGTCGGTCGAGAGGCCGGCGTCGAAGCGGGGTGGAGCAACTTGTCGGTCCGCAACGTGAAGTGAAGCTTGCAGCGTCGTCAAGCGGATCTGCGGAAGCAGATACAGAGAGGGCCGAGCCCGTCGGATTTGGGCGAAGGCCACGGAAGGCATCTTTGATCTTGGAGCGGGTGCCGAAGAACTCTCCGGCGTATGGAGCGTGGAACGTCAAGAAGGTTGTCGTGGGAACTGGAGAGGCCCTCCTCGGCCCCGTCCTGTGGGGGCGGGAGCGTGCCTGCCTATAACCGGTGATCCCGGGAAACGGCCGGCAGCCGAGAGGGAGTCGGAGGGGGTCGTAGTAGTGACGACGGGCGGGACAACATAACCCGCTCCGAGCGAAGGGCCCCTGCTTCACCGATGCACGACGAAGGAGGTGAGGGACGCTGATGAGTGCCGAGCAGTCGGCTAGGACCGTCAGACAGGCCGATGGCCTGGACCCCGTCCGAGCCCTCCAACGCGTGCTCTACCCCAGTGCCAAGCAAGAACCAGAGCGTCGGTTCCATGCCCTCTACGACAAGCTCGCCCGCAGCGACGTGATGTGGCGGGCCTGGGTCGACGTGGCCACCCAACCAGGGCGCCCCCGGCATCGACGGCATCTCCATCGCCGATGTCGAAGCCGGCGGTGCAGAAGGGGTGCGCCAGTTCCTCGACGGCCTCGCTGCACAACTCCGGGAGAAGACGTATCGCCCGAAGCCTCTGCGGCGGGTCCACATCCCAAAACCGGGCAGACCGGGGGAGACCCGGCCGCTCGGCATTCCCACGGTCACCGACCGGGTGGTGATGGCGGCGGCGAAGATCCTCCTCGAACCTGTCTTCGAGGCGGACTTCTCGCTCCAGAGCTTCGGCTTCCGGCCAAAGCGCTCCGCTCACCACGCTCTCGACGCCGTCCGCCGGGCGGCCAACAGGGGCTCGGTGTGGCCGATTCGACCTGGCCGGCGCCTTCGAACAGGAGCTGTTCGCCCTCGGGATCAGAGCCAAGCACTCCCGTCCCTACCATCCCCAGACCTGCGGCAAGGTGAAGAGGTTCCACCAGACGATGAAGAGATTCCTTTCCGCCCAAGACGACGTCTGCACGAAAAAGCAGCTGCAGCGAGCGCTCGACCGCTTTGTCGCCTACTACAACGAGGTGCGGCCGCACCGCGAGCTCGGACGCAAGACGCCAGCCTCGGTCTATAGCGCCCGGGAGAAGGCTGCCCCGACGGGCGCTGTCGTCAAAACTGACGGCCGACGTCTTCGCTTCGACAAAGTCGACAAGAGCGGCTCGGTGACACTGCGATACCGCGGTCGGCTGCACCACATCGGGATCGGCGCCGCCTACAAAGGTTGGCGCATCGCCATGCTCATCGACGACCGCAAGATCGAATCGTCGGCCTCGATGGATCCCCGTTACGGCGCCTTGTTCTCGATCCAAGTCGGGACTATCAACCTCTGCCCTGACCAGCGAGTCTTTGCGGGTCTAGGATGTCTCGACACATCGGTCTCCGATGTCTCGCGACATCACAGGGTGGAGGCGAAGGGACTCGAACCCTCGAACCTCTTGACTGCCAGTCAAGCGCTCTACCAGCTGAGCTACGCCCCCGAGGGGAGCCTCACGTTACCAGCAGGACGCTGGGGCTCAGAGGCTAGGACGAGCCACTGGAGTGCTCGCCCGACAGACCCCCCGAGCACCACCGTGCAAGGAGACTCGGGCAGGCCAGCAGGCCGACACGCCGCAGGATCGGCCGGTGTGCGGCGGCTGTCTCTACTACCGTCCGCCGGGATGGACGGATCCGAAACGGTGGCGCCCGGGTGAAGCGGTCATTGCGGCGGGCCTGGTTGGTCTGCCTGATCGTGCTGGTGGTCGACGTCCCCGTCCTGGCCATCGTCGGACCTGGGAGCGCCGGGGGAGCAACGGCCGACCAGCCGGCTCGGCTCGTCTCGGACCCGGCGGGTCTGGTCGACCCCATGGATGGCACCGGCACCGGGCCGGTGAGCCCAGGGGCCGTGGGCGAGTTCCCCGGAGCGGACCTTCCCTTCGGCATGATCCAGTGGAGCCCGGACACCGTCCCCAATGCCGCAGCCTCCGGCGGTGGATATTCCTACGCCGACTCCCATATCAATGGGTTCAGCCTCACCCACTTGAGTGGCACCGGCTGTGCCGTCTACCAGGACGTGCCCATCCTCCCCACCGTCGGCCCGGTTGGCAAGGATCCGGTCGCCACCACCGAGTCCTTTTCCCACTCCACCGAGCACGCCGCTCCTGGCCGATATTCGGTCAGGCTCGGTTCGCACGGTGTGTCGGCCGCGCTGTCGGTGACGATGCGAACCGGCATCTCCCAATTCGTCTTTCCAGCCACCACCCAGGCCAACGTCCTATTGAAGGTGGCCGACAGTGCCAACCCGGTGAGCGGATCGGAGGTCCGAATCGCGGCCGACGGCGAAGTGAGCGGACAGGTCACGAGCGGACAGTTCTGCCAAACGGGCACGAACTACACGGTCTATTTCGATGCCCGTTTCAGTCGGCCGTTCTCGTCGGCCGGAACCTGGGACGGGAAATCTGTCCGACCTGGCACCGGCCAGTGCTCCGGTTCCGCCTGCGGGGCCTTTCTCACCTTCGACACCGAGCAGGACCGCGATGTCCTGATGAAGGTGGGGATCTCATTCGTGAGCCAGGCCAACGCGGCCGAGAATCTGCGCAACGAGGACCCCGGTTGGTCGTTGGCAGGCGTGGAGGCCAATGCACAACATCAGTGGAACGAAATTCTCAACCGCATCGCCATCGGCGGCGGATCGAAGACTGACCGACGGATCTTCTACACGGCCCTTTACCACTCACTGCTCTATCCCAACGTGGTGAGCGACGACAACGGCCAGTACCCCGGAGCTGACGGACGGGTCCACGTCGCCACCGGGCAGGCCGAATACTCCAACTTCTCGGAGTGGGACATCTACCGGTCCGAGATCGAGCTCGAATCGATGGTGGCCCCTCGTCGGGTCGGAGACATGGTGCAATCGCTGATCGACGAGGCCGACCAAGGTGGTTGGCTACCCAAATGGGCGATCGTCGGAGGTGATGCCTCGCAGATGAACGGCGACTCAGCCGACCCCATCATTGCCGACGCCTACGCCTTCGGTGTCCGCAACTTCAACGTCGAGGCGGCCCTGGCCGCCATGGTCAAAGGTGCGACCGAGAGTGAGTCCGGACATGGACTCGAGATCGAACGCCAATACCTGAGCCAGTACCTGGCCCAGCACTACGTCGACGCCAGCTCTCTGGACATCACGTCCATCAACTATTCGATCGGCGGGTCGGTGACCCTCGAATACGCGCTCGACGACTTTGCCATCAGCCAGCTCGCAGAGCAGCTCGGGGACAATGCCCTTGCTGCTCAAATGACCCAGCGCGCCCACAACTGGGAGTACCTCTTCAACCCGGCGACTGGCTACGTCCAGGCCAAGGGAGCGGATGGCAGCTTTCCCCCGGGTCATGCCTTCCAGAAGTCGATGCTCGAGCCGGGCGGCCAACTCGGCTTCGAGGAGGGGAACGCGGTTCAGTACACGTGGGCCGTTCCCCAGGACCTGAGTGCCCTCGCCGACCTCATCGGCGGTGACAACCGAGCCACGGCCGAGCTCACCACCTTCTTCACCAAGCTCAATGCCGGCCGGGACCAGCCCTTCGACTGGGCCGGCAACGAGCCCAGCCTCTGGTCCCCGTGGGAGTTCGATGCCTTCGGCGCTCCCTGGAAGAGCCAGGCTGTCGTTCGTGAGATCGCCGACGACCTCTATGCCGATGCGCCGGTCGACGAGCCGGGGAACGATGATCTCGGGGCAATCGCGTCGTGGTACGTGTGGGCGGCCATCGGCCTCTATCCGCTCACACCGGGCACGGCCAACCTCGCCGTCGCCAGCCCGTTGTTCCCGGTCGTGAGCGTCGACCTGTCCAGCGGCCATCACCTCGTCGAGCATGCGCCCAACGCGTCGAGGAGCACACCCTTCGTGCACTCGTTGCGGGTTGTCGGGAACGCCGTCGTCGGCTCGGCCGCGACCTGCTCACCGGGAGCCCAGGCGGCGACGTCGAAAGGGGACTGGAACCAACCGTGGCTGCCGTCCTCGGTGCTGGCCAATGGCGCCACCCTGACCTTCGACCTCGGCTCGACGCCTGATCGTTCGTGGGCGTCGGATCCGGGGAACGCCTTCCCATCCGCCGGCGCGGGACGGATCCCTGCGCTCGGCTACACGCGTCCGAGCGGAGGGACGAAGCTGGCGGTCGGTCAGCCCGGGACGGTGGATCTCGGTGTCCAGCCCGCGCAAGCGGGGAGCGAGACCGTCGACTGGCGGGCATCCGGCGCCGGTCTTGTCGTCACCCCGGCCAGCGGAAGCTTCGTCATCGGTACCTCAACCGGATCGACGAGTTCGACGGCAGGATCGGGGACGAGTTGTGCAGCCAACGCCCCCTCGACCCAGGCGTTGACGGTGACCGCCCAGTCCCCGGGATCGCGAGTGCTCGAGGTCCAGCTGCAGACCACGAAGGATGTCGCTTTACCGCCGGTCGACGTCGATCTCGACGTGACCGGATGATGGGGGCCGACTCAGAAGGTTGGACCCGCCGTCCATCTCAGAAGCCAGCGGCCAGCGCGTCGCCCAGGATATCTCGTGTCGGAGGACCCGAAACGAGCGCCCCTGTTTTGCTAGGCCCTTGGTTCGGCACCGACACGGCCACGGCGACTGTCGGGTCGTTGGCCGGAGCGAAGGCGATCATCCAGTCGTTGGTGAGCGAATTGCCGAGGGGTCCCGTCCCCGTCTCCGCCGTCCCCGTCTTGGCGGCGACGTCCCACGATGCCGGAAAGACTCCGACCGCCGTCCCGTGGGTCACGACTCCCTCCATGAGCGTCGTGACCGCTGAAGCTGTCAGGGGGCTCGTGGCCGTGAGCCACGGTTTTGGGGTGTAGGTCTCGACCAGGTTGCCTTGCGAGTCGCGGATCGACTGCATCACGTGCGGAGTCATGATGACCCCTTGATTGGCGATGCCCGCCGCCACCAGGGCCATCTGCAAAGGGCTGGCGATGACGGTGCCGCTCCCGAAGCCCTGGCCGAAGGCGGCGGTTGCCGACAGGGCTTGGTCGACGGGGGTGAGAGCCGACGGGGCGGGAAAGCTGGAGACGGCCGCGCCGGTGAGGTCGATGGGAGGCTGTTGGTTGAACCCGAAGGCCTGCGCCTCGACGCCGAGGTTGGGCCCGAGGGCGATTCCCATCTGGGCGAAGGCGGTGTCGCACGATGCCGGCAGGCTCGATTGAAGATTTCCGCCACAGTCCTCGCCCGGATAGTTGCACAGCGGCTCAGGGCGCCCCGTGATCTTCGGAGGCTCATTCGGTCCGTTGATGCAGGTCGCCGCGGGATAGATGTGGTTGGCCAGCGAGGGATCGTGGTCGTAGACGGCTGACGAGGTCACCACCTTGAAGGTCGAGCCCGGCTCGACCCCGTCCTGATAGGCCTGCGAGAGGGTTGGGCTGACCTGGCCGGCCGCTTGCGGTCCGAGGACCAGGTCCTGGTAGGCCGTGTGCTCCGTGGTGGTGTTGAGTGAGACCAATCCGCTCGGGTCATAGGTCGGCAGGCCGTACATGGCTTCGATGGCGCCGGTCTTCACGTTGATGACGACCGCCGCCGCGTGTGGGGCGGTGCCGTCGGCATCGATCTCGTCGACCCGGGCCGCCACCTTCAATTGCAACTGCGAATTGATGGTGAGGGTGACGTTGTCGGTCGTCGTACGATTGACGAGCAGGTCCCGGAGCGAGTGGGCCGGCCGGGTGTGGGACTCGAGGTAGCTGTTGTAGGTGGACTCCACGCCGGTCTGGCCGTAGATGGGTGAGTCGAAGCCGACGATCTGCGAGAAGAGGGTGGCCGTGTCGGGGTTGTAGACCCGGCGGTACTTGTAGGCGCCGCTGTTGGCGGCCACGGAGCTGGCCAAAATGACCCCGTCGGACGAGAGGATGCTGCCCCGAGGCTGGCTCCGCTCGACGGCGAGGACGCCAGGATTGGCCGGGTTGTTGGCCAACGAGTTGGCCTTGAGCACCTGGATGTTGTTGAGCTGGATGAACAGCGCCAGGAAGCACAGGACCATGAAGATGCCGAGGCGTCGGATGCGTCGCTCCATCAGTCGGACCTCGTGTGCGACCGCATGGCCCCGAGTCTCTCATTCGGCTCGGTGCCATCCGAGTCACTGGAGCCTGCAGGCTCGACCGGCCGGACCTCGCGTCCACGGCGGGGAATGGCCCGTGACCAGGTCACCGGTACCATCGTGAGCTATGGCACGGGCCTACGACGCACTAGCGGTCGAGAAGAAGTGGCAGCGCTACTGGGCCGAGGCGGGGACCTACGAGGTCGACGCCGACAACCCCCGCCCGCACGCCTACGTGCTCAGCATGTACCCGTATCCCTCGGGTCCGGCTCACATGGGCCATGTTCGCAACTACACCATCGGTGACCTGCTGGTCCGCCACCGGACCATGAACGGTCAGGCGGTGCTCTCGCCCTTCGGCTTCGACTCCTTCGGCCTGCCGGCCGAGAACGCGGCCATCCAGACCGGCACCCACCCTCGCATCTTCACCGAGGCCCGCATCGCCGAGCTCAAGGCATCCATCATCGCCATCGGCGCGGTCTTCGATTGGCGCCGGGAGATCCGCAGCCACGACCCCGAGTACATCCACTGGACCCAGTACATCTTCTTGGAGCTGCTGGCCGCCGGCCTCGCCTACCGGGCCCTGGCCCCGGTCAACTGGTGCCCCGGCTGCCAGACGGTCCTGGCCAACGAGCAGGTCCTCCCGGATGGGACGTGTGAGCGCTCGGGCGACGTGGTCGAGATTCGCGACCTCGAGCAGTGGTTCTTCCGCATCACCGACTACGCCGACGAGCTGCTGGCCGGCCTCGGGGACCTGGACTGGCCCGAGCGGGTGAAGACGATGCAGCGCAACTGGATCGGGCGGTCCGAGGGTGCCGAGTTCGACCTGGTGGTCGAGGGTCGTGACGGCTCCGACGGCAGCGATCGTCTGGCCCTGCGGGTCTTCACCACCCGCCCGGACACGTCCTTCGGCATGACCTACGCCGTGGTCGCACCCGAGCACCCCATGGTCGCCCAGCTGACCACCCCCGGGTACGCCGAGGGGGTCGCCGCCCTCCAGGCGCGGGCGGCCCGGTCCACCGAGCTCGAGCGCATGGCCGAGACCGGGCCCCAGAGCTTGACCAAGCGCGGCGCCTTCACCGGCTCGCGGGTCACCAACCCGTTCAACGGCGAGGCCGTGCCCGTCTATGTGGCCGACTACGTGCTCATGGGCTACGGCACCGGTGCCATCATGGCCGTCCCCGCCGAGGATGCTCGGGACTGGGACTTCGCCACCGCCTACGGCTTGCCCATCGTGCGCACGGTCAAGCCTCCTGAGGGGTGGGATGAGCGGGGCGGCCCGGACGGGGGTCCCGGCGGTGCGTACACCGGGCCCGGCGAGAAGATCAACAGTCGGTGGCTCGACGGCCTGGACGTGCCCGAAGCCAAGGCGAAGGCCATCGAATGGCTGGAGGCCGAAGGCATCGGCGTGCGAACGGTGAACTACCGGTTGCGCGACTGGCTGGTGTCACGGCAGCGATTCTGGGGGTGTCCCATCCCCGTCGTCTACTGCCCCGACGACGGCATCGTGCCCGTGCCCAAGGACGAGCTGCCCGTCCTCGCTCCCGACGACGTCGAGTTCGAGCCGACCGGTGTTTCACCGCTGGCCACGAGCGACGCCTTCCGCAAGACCACCTGCCCGAAGTGCGGCGGCCCGGCCACCCGCGAGACCGACACCATGGACACCTTCGTCGACTCGGCGTGGTACTTCCTGCGCTTCTGCGACCCATGGGCCACCGACCGGCCGTTCGACCCGGAGGTGGCGGCCTGTTGGATGCCGGTCGACCAGTACATCGGCGGCATCGAGCACGCCATCTTGCACCTGCTCTATGCCCGCTTCTTCACCAAGGCCCTGTGCGACGTGGGCATCGGGCCGGCCGGGCTCCGAGAGCCCTTCGTCCGTCTGTTCACCCAGGGCATGGTGCGCATGGACGGCACCAAGATGTCGAAGTCCAAGGGCAACACCGTCGCCCCGTCGAAGTACCTCGAGTCGGTGGGCGCCGACGCGCTGCGGCTGTTCCATCTCTTTGCCGGGCCCCCGGCCGACGACCTCGACTGGAGCGACCAGACCGACAGCATGATCGACGGATGCGCACGGTTCCTCGACCGTGTCTGGCGACTGGCCGTGGCCGACGGGCCCTCGGCCCGTGGCCATCAGGCGACCGGCAGTCCGGAGGCTGGCGGGCCGGACGCCGACTTCGAGGTCCGGCGTTCCACCCACCGGCTCATCGACCGGGTGACCCGCGACTACGAGCGTTGGTCGTTCAACACCGCGGTGGCTGCCTGTATGGAGTTCGTCAACGAGCTGAGCACCCGCCTCCGGAGCGGCGCGGCCGCCTCGGAAGCCGTCGTCGAGGCGGTCGACGCTCTTTTGCTCGTGCTGGCGCCGATGGTGCCGCACGTGACCGCCGAGGCCTGGGAGCGGCGTCACGGCGATCATGTGCACACGCAGCCCTGGCCCCTGGCCGACCCGGCTCTGGTTGCCGAGGAGCGGGTCACCATGGTGGTCCAAGTGAACGGCAAGGTGCGCGACCGGATCGAGGTGCCCATCACCGTGTCCGAGGAGGAGGCCCTCGAGATCGCGCTCACCTCGCCCGCGGTCCGCGCCGCCATCGGTGATGTGCCCATCAAGCGAGTGGTGGCCAAACCACCCCGCATCGTGAACATCGTGGTCTGAACGCGGCCCGGACCTGGCCGAGGCGAGGGGTGGCGGTTGTCAGTCCTTGAATGCGCTGATCAGACCGGCCCACTGCTCGGGGTCGCTGGCGTAGGGGGCGTAGAAGCAGAACCGGTCCACGATCCCGTCGAACCGGCGCCGGATGGTCGGCACCAGGTCATCGAGGGAGCCGACCACGGCGAAGGTCTCGACCACCTCGTCGTCGATGAGGTCGGCCATCTCGTCCCACTTCCCTTGTTTGGAGAGGTTGTTGAGCTCGGTTTGCAGGTCGCCCCAGCCGTGCAGCTCGAGGACCGGGCGGTAGGCCGGCGTCGAGCCGTAGAAGGCGAGCTGCTTCTTGACCGCCGTCTTGGCCAGCTCGAGGCTGGCTTGGTCGGGACCGGTCACCACCATGCCCGGGTACGAGGTCTGGAAGTCGGCCCGGGTGCGACCCGAGAGGGCGAGTCCGCGCTCGAGGGCGGGGATGGTCACCTCTCGGATGTAGCGCTCGGTGGTGAAGCCGTGGATGAGGATGCCGTCGGCCACTTCCCCGACCACCTCGGTCATGCGCGGGCCGACGGCGGCCACGAAGATCTTCGGGTTCCCGTAGGGATTGGGGCCGGGGTCGAACATCGGGGTCATGAGGGTGTGTCGGTAGAACTCGCCACGGAAGTCGAGCCGGTCGCCTTCGGACCAGCTGTGCCAGATGGCCCGGATGGCAAGGACCATCTCGCGGATGCGGGCCGCCGGGTGTGACCAGGTCATCGAGTACCGCTTCTCTATGTGCGGTCGGATCTGCGAGCCCAGGCCCAACATGAAGCGACCCCGCGAGAGGGTCTGGAGGTCGTTGGCCACCACCGCCAGGTTCATGGGATTGCGGGCGAAGGCCACGGCGATGCCCGTCCCGAGTTCGAGATGGTCGGTGTGCTCGGCGGCCAGGGCTAAGGGGAGGAACGGGTCGTGACTGGTCTCGGCCGACCAGATACCGTCGTAACCGGCCTTCTCGGCGGACCGGGCGGAGTCGATCACACCGCTCGGGTCGAAGCCGACACCACCGTCGATGAGCACGGGCCACGCTACCTCGGGACGCCGTTGCCCATCTCCCGAGATCCCCCGGGTGGCGCACCCCGCCTGCGACAATTGCCGGGTGGCCGACCACGACGCCGGCACCCCGTTGTCGGAGACGCCGCCACCGAATGGCGCTTCGCCACCTTCTCGGGAGACGGGCACGTCGCCCCCACCGGTCACCGACGAGGACCGCAACCGCTACGGGCTGTTGCTCGACAAGGCCCTCGAACGGGGACTGTTGACCGCTTCCGACTACGAGGTACGGCTGGGCGACCTGGCCGAGGCCACCTCCACCGAGGAGATGCTGGCCATCGTCACCGACCTGCCCGCCTTCGCCAGGCCGACGGCGTCGTCGGCCAGACGACGTGGGAGCCGTTCGCCCACAGAGCCCGTTGCCCACCGGCTGGCCGCCGGCCCGGCACCGACCCTCGGCCCGACTCGGAGCCATCCGCGCCCAGGCCTTTGGCTCGCCCTCGTCGTCTTCGTGTTGGTCGTGGTGGTCACCCTGGTGGTGCTCGGGCTCTCCGCCACGCACCTGCACCGTTCCCCGACCGGCGACCCGCGCCGGTTGGCGCGGGCGATGCTCAGCGCCCTTCGCCTCTGAGGAACTGCTCGAGCTCGGCGGCGATCTCGTCGCCGCTCGGGAGCTCCACTTCGAGTATCGGCGCGTCCTCCTGGGAGTCCAACGCGGCCTCGAGCCGGCGGACCATGTCGAGATGCTCGGGGTTGGCCTCGATGAGCTGGTCGACCTGCTGGCGGGAGGCCTCGCCGGCCCGGCGCAGTGACGTCGAGTCGAGGACCAGTCCGGTGACGGCGGCCAGCCCGTCGATCAGGGCCGCGCTGGCCTCGGGATAGGGCATGGCCGAGACGTAGTGGGGGACCCGGGCCCACAGCCCGATCACCGGCACGCCGGCTTCACCCAGGGCGACCTCGAGCGCGGTCTGCACGCCGGCGGGCACCTCGAGCGTGCCCCGCACGGTCCCGACCCGGCCGGCGAGCTCGCTCGAGCTCGGGGGCACGGTGGAGGCCAAGCGAACCGGCCGCGTGTGCGGGGTGGGAGCCGGGAAGGCACCGAGGCCCACCACCATGCGCACACCGAGTGTGCCGGCCATCTCGATGACGGCCGTGATGAAGGTCGGCCACCGGAAGTCGGGCTCCGGCCCGGTGAGGAAGACCATGTCCGCGCCGAGCTGGTCCTCGGCCGTGATGGCCCGGATGATCGGCCATGTGAGCTCGGTGGTCACCCCGTCCTCGAGGCGGGCGATGGGCCGGCGAGCGCGCTGATCGATGAGCGCCTCGCCGTCGAAGAAGGCCACTGGCCGTGGGTCGGACGACGTGAGCAGCTCGGCCACCGCACCGGAGGCGCCCATGCCGGCGTCGACCCAGCCGTCCAAGGCCACGACCATCACCGGCTGGGTCAGCGTGTCCGTGGATGGATCCCAGTCGTCGTCCCACTGGTAGAGGGATGACGGGTTGTGCTCGGTCACAGCGACTCCACTTCGGCCAGTGCTCGTTCGCCCAGCCGACCGACATGATCGGCGAACAGCTCGGCGCCCGATCGGTCACCCGCCGGGGCCCCACTGGCATAACGCACGTGGACGCCCTGGAGGATACATGCGAGCTTCCAGAACCCGAACGCCCGGTAGTAGGCGATGCCGGAGACGTCGAGGTCGGAGGCGGTCGCATATCGATCCAGCAACTCGGCGCGGCGACAGAAGCCGGGCAGTGTGGTCGGGGCCACTCCGATGAGCGACGGCGCACCGTCCTCCGGCTCGGCCCAGTAGACGAGCAGCAGGCCGAGGTCGGCCAGTGGGTCACCCAGCGTGCAGATCTCCCAGTCGAGGATGGCGAGAACGTTGCCGTCGTCATCGAGCACGGTGTTGTCGAGCCGGTAGTCGCCATGGACGACGGCCGTCGCCTGTTGGTCGGGGATCCGGGCGCAGAGCAGGTCGTGCACACGGTCGACGACCGCCGGGCCAGGGACACCGTCCAGCGTCGACTGGGTGAACTGGCCGTGCCATCTCTTGAGCTGGCGGGCGATGTACCCGTCGCGCCGCCCGAAGTCGCCGAGTCCCACCGAGTCAACGTCGACGGCGTGGAGACGGGCCAGCGTTTCGATGAGCGATCGGCCGGTCTGGTGCCGGGCCGCCTCGGTGAGCTCGGCGGCGGCCGGCTCGTCGCGGACGATGTGGCCCTCGACGAAGGTCATGACGTAGAAGGGCGCCCCGTTGACCTCGGGATCGGTGCACAAGCCGAGCGTGCGGGGGACGGGGACGTCCGTCGGCCCCAAGGCACTGATCACCGTGTGCTCACGGGCCATGTCGTGGGCGGTCGGAAGCACGTGGCTGAGCGGGGGACGCCGGAGCGCGTAGGCCGCACCGGCGGCGTCGGTGACTCGGTAGGTCAGGTTGGAGCGGCCGCCGGCGATGAGGTCGAAGGTGAACGGAGGCTTCGAGCCGTCGATCGCGTCGCGCATCCAGGCCGACACCCGCTCTGCGTCGATGCCCTCGATCGTCGATCCGGTCGACGAGTCCGCACCGGAGCCCATGACAAAGGACGCTACCCGCCCCCGCCCCTTTGACCGGGTGTGCCGGTGGTCGGCCCTGGCCAATGGCGGGGGGCCCGATTCCCGCGCCCTCCAGGTATGTTCGGGGCCATGTTGGACGTCACCGATGCCACCTTCGAGCAGGAGGTCCTCGTTCGCTCGGCCGAGGTGCCGGTGGTCGTCGACCTGTGGGCGCCCTGGTGCGGGCCGTGCCGGACTCTGGGCCCGACCCTCGAGCACGTGGTCGAGGAGACGGGCGGTGCGGTTGAGCTGGCCAAGGTCAACATCGACGAGAACCCGTCCGTCGCCGCCAGCTTCCAGGTGCAGTCGATCCCGGCCGTCTTCGCCCTCCGGGACGGTCAGATCGTGGATCACTTCATCGGGGCGTTGCCGGAAGCGGCGGTGCGCGACTTCGTGCAGCGCCTCGCCCCTGCGCCCTCCGAGGCCGACCTCCTGGTGGCCGAGGCGGCAACCACCGGCAGCGAGGAGCCGTTGCGCAAGGCCCTCGAGCTCGAGTCCGACCACGTCGAGGCCATCGAGGCCCTGGCCACGTCGCTCATCGCCCGCGGCGAGCCCGAGGAGGCCATGGGCCTGCTCCGACGCATTCCGGAGACCCCGAGCGTCCGCCACCTGCTGGCCGAGGCCCGGCTGGCCGCCGCCGACGTCGACGTCGACCACGAGGAGGTGGGCGTCGTCCTCGACGGGCTCCTCGAGCGCGTGCGCGACGACGAGGGTGCCCGGCAGGAATTCCTCGACCTGCTGGAGACGCTCGGTCCCGAGGACCCTCGCACCAACGACTACCGCAAGGCCCTCGCCATCCGGCTGTTCTGACTCGGCGACCCCCACGTCACTACCGGCCGCTCGCTCGTCGGTGGGCATGGACCGCTGCCGCGGATAGGTTCCCCACCACATGGTGGCGTCCCGCCTGGCCATCGGCCCCCGGGTCTACGACGTGGGCCAGCGCGCCCTCGTGATGGGCATTCTCAACCGGACGCCCGACTCCTTCTACGACCAGGGCGCCACGTTCGGGCTCGACACCCTGCTGCGCCGGGCCGACGACCTCGTGGCCGCCGGTTGTGACCTGCTCGACGTGGGCGGCGTGAAGGCCGGTCCTGGCCCGGAGGTCACCGAGGAGGAAGAGCTGGATCGGGTCGTCCCGGCGGTGGGCGCGCTCACCTCCCGCTTCGACGTACCCGTCTCGGTCGACACTTGGCGGGCGTCGGTGGCCAAGGAGTCGTTCGCAGCCGGCGCCATCGTGGGCAACGACATCAGCGGCTTCGCCGACCCCGACTACCTGGCCGCCTGCGCCTCGTCCGGTACCACCGTCGTGGCCACCCACATCCGCCTCGCACCTCGGGTCCGCGACCCCGAGCCCCACTACGACGACGTCGTCGCCTCGGTGACGTCGTTCCTTGTCGAGCGGGCACGACGGGCCGAGGCAGCGGGGATCCCCTCCGATCGCATCGTCCTCGACGCCGGGCTCGACCTCGGCAAGTCGGCCGAGCAGTCCCTCGCCCTGCTGCGCGCCTCGGACCGCCTCGCCGCCCTCGGGTACCCGCTGCTCCTCTCGGCGTCGAACAAGACGTTCCTCGGGGTGATCCTCGATCTTGAGGTCGATCAGCGTGGCGCCGCTTCGCTGGCCGCCAGCGCCCTGGGCATCGCCCTTGGCTGTCGGATCGTCCGAGTCCACGACGTCGCCGCCCATCGGCAAGTGCGTGACGTCCTCTGTGCCATCCTCCGCAATCGGGACCCTGGATGAGTGACGAGGGCGACGGGGACCCACCCGTCTGGTTGGTCAAAGGGGAGGATCCCGCCGTGGTCGCCCAGGCCGCCCATCGCCTGGTGGCCGATCTGGTGGGCGACGGAGACGCGTCGCTGAGCGTCGAGGAGTTCGGCGGGGCGGCGGCCGATCAGCTGGACGTCGGGGCCATCGTCGACGCCTGCACCACACCGCCGTTCCTCGTCGAGCGTCGAGTGGTCGTCGTCCGCGACGCCGGACGGCTCACCGCCGCCGACGCCGCCCGGATGGCCGACTACCTCGCCAATCCACTGCCCACCACCGTGGTCGTGCTGATGGCAGGCGGTGGTGCCGTCCCGGCCTCCCTCTCCCGGGCTGCCTCTCGCCACGGTCGGGTGCTCGATGCCTCGGTGGGCACGGGCCGGGCGAGGTCGCAATGGATGGCCGACCAGGTTCGTCAGGGGCCCGTCCGCCTCGATGCCACCGCCCTGGCCGGGCTGTCCGATCATCTCGGGGAGGACGTGGGTCGTCTGGCCGGCCTGCTCGACGCGCTGGCCGCGGCTTACGGCTCGGAGGCCCCCATCACCGCCGAGCAGCTCCAGCCGTTCCTCGGAGAGGCCGGCTCGACCCCCCCATGGGAGCTCACCGACGCCATCGACGGCGGCGACATGGCCACCGCCCTCGGCGCCCTGCGCCGGATGCTGACAGGCGGCGGCTCGCACCCCCTGGTCGTCCTCGCCATCCTGCACCGGCACTACCGGCAGCTGCTGCGCCTCGACGGCTCGGGTGCGACCGGCCCGGAGGAGGCGGCCGAGCTGCTCGGCCTGCGGAGCTCGTTCCCGGCCCGCAAAGCCCTGGCCCAGTCCCGGCGCCTCGGATCGGCCCGCATCGGGCGAGCCGTCAAGCTGCTGGCCGATGCCGACCTGGCCGTGCGAGGCACGAGCGGACTACCCGAGGATGTCGTCCTCGAGGTCCTGGTGGCCCGGCTGAGCCGCCTGGCCCGGCAGGGTTCATCCGTTCGCTGAGCGCCTGCGGTCAGACAGAGAGCGACCCGGGCCCTGTCGGCCCGGGTCGCTGTCGGCTCGAACCCCCGGGCTCGAACCAGGCTTGGTGGGGTTGTCGCAGGCGGAGGTCAGGCGCAGACCGCGTCGCGTTCCTGCACGCCGGCGTCGGCCACGTTCTCGGTCCAGTGGGCGCCGTTCCAGTAGCGGAACTGATGGCGGCCGGTCGGGTCCGCCTTCCAGCCGGCGGGCACGGCCGGGCTGATGCGGGCCTCGGACAGGCTGGCCCGCTGCTTCGGGTGGTAGGCGCGGCTGGTGAGGCTGGTCGGGAGGCGCAGGGTGCGTGTCGCCGTGGCCGTGTCCGACCGGTTGCTGTCGGACTGGTTGCTGAAGAACGTACCGGCGCCGACTGCGACCGGTTCGGCCTCGGGCTCTTCCTCCTTGCGCTCCTCGTCCACCTTGGGCGGAGGGGTCACCGCCGGGGCCAGGGGCGCGGAGATGAGCGACGTGGCCGGGAGGGTGACCAGCTGGATGGGCTCGGGAGCCTCGGCCACCTGCTCGTCGTCCATGGGCGGGGCGCCGTCACCGAAGCGCTCGAAGGGGAGGCTGGCCGCCCGGCCGGCGGCGATGACGGCCTTGGCCTTGGGGCGTGCCCGGACCATGTACATGCCGAGCCCGACGACAGGGAGAAGCCCGACGAGGGCGACGTAGGCGAACTTCGGCTCCTCGGCCTTCTTCCAGGCCCAGTTGGGGAGTCGGATGACGTCGGCGACGCCAGCGACCATTGACAGCCCGATGGCCACGATCGCTAGCTCGAGAGGGACCATTGTCATTGGCTCTGCCTCCTGTCAGGTCCGCCTGGCTGTTTTTCTTGTATGTCGATAGGACGCCTGGGCAGGAGGTGTCTGTCGCCACTCCCAGTGTTGCCTCGAACACCGTTTGTGTCAATAGGTAGTGGGAGGTCACTTTGGAGCAGTGGGGGCCCGGCGTCATGCCTGGTCAGACGCTCAACGGAAATCCCGGGAGGGAGGCGCAGGGCCGAGGTCCAGCGGCTCGAAATGCTCGGCCACCAGGGTCGTCGATCCCTCGGCCCGTTCGACCCGGCCGCGGACGAGGAGGACCGGGCTCGACCGGGCCACTGGCCGCCACCGCACCCAGGCTCCCCGCGAGCAGACGACATTGACCATCCCGGTCTCGTCCTCGAGGTTGAGGAACACCGCCCCCCGGGCGCTCTCGGGCTGCTGCCGGTGGGTGACGACGCCGCCGACGGTGATCCGGCCGCCGGCCGGCACCGAGGCCAGGGCGACGGTGGCGAGCACACCGCGACGGTCCAGCGTCTCGCGGGCCAGCTCCATGGCCGTGGTGCCCGGTGCCATGCCGAGCGACCACAGGTCGTCGGCCACCGCCTCCCACGAGGTGGGAGCGGGCAGAGGTGGTGGGTCGGCTCCGGTGGTCACCCCGGGGAGCCGGTCCGGGGTCGCCTGTGACGCGGCGCCGGCTGCCCACACCAGCGGTCGTCGATTGTCGGCCTCCTTCTCGTCGACGTCCGCACCGGCCGCCGACCCCAGCCCGTCGAGCGCGCCGCCCGTGGCCAGTGCCTCGAGCTGTGGGCGAGTCACCCCTGCCCGGCGCACGAGGTCCTCGAGGCTCGACCACGGGCGCCCCTCGGCGATCCGCTCGGCCGTCTCCTCTCCGACGCCGCGGATGGAGATGAGCCCGAGGCGGATGGCAGGCGTCGGCACCCCGTCCGCTCGGTGATCGTCTCGGTGATCGTTGGCGTCGCCGACTCCACACCCGCCCCCGACGGGCTCGAGGGTGGCCCGGGCATCACCGGCGTTCACATGCGGCCGCCGGATGGCCACTCCGTGACGCTTGGCGTCGGCCACCAGGCTCTGGGGCGACCAGAACCCCATGGGCTGGGCGTTGAGGAGGCCGGCGGTGAAGGCGGCCGGATAGTGCAGCTTGCACCAGGCCGTCGAGTACACGAGATGGGCGAAGGCCACCGAATGGCTCTCGGGGAAGCCGAAGTTGGCGAAGGCGGCGAGGGCGACGTAGACCTGTTCGGCCACCTCCGGCGGGACGTCGCGGGCGGCCATCCCGGCGAACAGCCGGTCCTTCAACTTGGCCATGCGCTCGCCCGAGCGCTTGGCCGACATGGCTTGGCGCAGGGCGTCGGCCTCGGCCGGGGTGAAGCCGGCCACGTCGATGGCGATCTGCATGAGCTGCTCCTGGAAGAGGGGCACGCCCAGGGTGCGCTCGAGGGCCGGTTTGAGCAGCGGGTGCAGATAGCTGACGGGCTCGGTGTGGTTGCGCCGGCGGATGTAGGGATGGACGGCGTTGCCCTGGATGGGCCCGGGCCGGATGAGGGCAACCTCGATGGCCAGGTCGTAGAAGCAACGGGGCCGGACGCGGGGGAGGGTGTTCATCTGGGCCCGTGACTCCACCTGGAAGACCCCGACGGTGTCCGCCCGGCACAGCAGGTCGTAGACGGCGGGCTCCTGGGGGAGCCGGGCCAGGTCCACTTGGGTGTGGTGGTACGCACCGATGAGGTCGACCATGTAGTGGAGAGCGGTCAGCATGCCCAGGCCGAGCAGGTCGAACTTGACCAGCCCGGCAGCGGCACAGTCGTCCTTGTCCCACTGGAGGACGCTGCGGTTCGGCATCCGCCCCCACTCGACCGGGCAGACCTCGACCACGGGCCGGTCGCAGATGACCATTCCCCCCGAGTGGATCCCGAGGTGGCGGGGGAAGTCGAGGACCTCCTTGGCCAGCTCGCGCACGAGCGGCGGGAGGTCGTCGCGACCAGCGAAGGGCTCGCCCCGGTCGACCGACTTGGCCCAGGCGTCGACCTCCCAGAGATCGTGGCCGAGGGCCTTGCCCATGTCGCGGAGCGCCGAACGGACGCGGTAGGTGATGACGTTGGCCACCTGGGCGGCGTGCTGTCGCCCGTAGCGCTCGTAGACGTACTGGATGACCTCTTCGCGCCGTCCCGACTCGATGTCGATGTCGATGTCGGGCGGTCCCTCGCGGGCGGGGGAGAGGAAGCGCTCGAAGAGGAGGCCCAACGAGACGGCGTCGACGTTGGTGATCCCGAGGGCGTAGCAGACGGCCGAGGTGGCGGCCGAGCCGCGCCCCTGGCACAGGATGTCGTGGTCCCGACAGAAGGTGACGATGTCCCCGACGGTGAGGAAGTAGCCGGCGAAGCCGAGGTCGCCGATGACGGTGAGCTCGTGGTCGATCCGGGCCCATGCCCCCTCCACCCCCACCCGTGGCGCGTGGCGAGGGCCGTAGCGATCGGTGGCGCCGCGGCGGACCAGCTCGACCAGCCAGGTCTGCTCGGTGTGCCCCTCGGGCACCGGGAAGTCGGGGAGCCGTGGGGCCACGAGGCGCAGGTCGAAGGCGCATTGGCGGGCGATCTCGTCCGCCCGCTCGATCACACCCGGCCACCGGGCGAACCGGCGACGCTGTTCGGCTTCCCCGCGCAGGCAGGCGGTGGGCGAGGGGGGGAGCCACCCCTCGAGGTCGGGGAGGGTGCGCCCCGCCCGGACCGCGGCGAGCGCAGTGGCCAGCGGAAAGCGGGACGGCGTGGCGTAGTGGACGTTGTTGGTGGCCACGGCGGCGACGCCCCGCTCGGTGGCCAGGACGGCCAGGGCGTCGTTGCGGGTGGCGTCGATCGGGTTCCCGTGGTCCCAGAGCTCGACGGCCAGCCGGTCCCGTCCGAAGCAGTCGACGAGGCGGTCGAGAGCCCGGGCCGCGGCCGTGGGGCCCTCGGCGGTGAGGGCGGAGGACAGCGCCCCCTTGCGGCAGCCGGTGAGGACCTGCCAGTGACCCCCGTGGTGCTCGGCCAGGCGGTCGAGGGTGATGATCGGCTTGCCCTTCTCCCCGCCGGCCAGGTGGGCCTCGGCGATGACCCGGCTCAGGCGGGCGTAGCCCTCGGGGTCGCGGGCCAACACCACCAGGTGGGTGCCCTCGGGGTCGGGCACGCCGGTGCGGAGGGGAGAGGCTGAGGCGGCGGCGGCGGTGATGGTGAGCTCGGCGCCGAAGACGGTGGGCAACCCGAAGGTCCGGGCCGCCTCGGCGAAGCGGACCACCCCGTAGAGGCCGTTGTGGTCGGTGAGAGCGAGGGCGGAGAGCCCGAGGTGGGCGGCCACCGCGGCCAGCTCCTCGGGATGGCTGGCCCCGTCGAGGAAGGAGAAGTTCGAGTGGGCGTGGAGCTCGGCGTAGGCCACGGCTGCCCGCTCATCCGTAGGTGGCCTCGACCCACCAGCGCCCCCGCTCGGCCACCAGCAGACGGGCTACCTCGCCGGCCATCTCCTCGGCCACGGCCGGGGACACCACCTGCAGGCGCGCCCCCCGGCGACGCGAGCGGGACCACCAGCGCTCGTCGGACGGCCACGGCCCGGCCCAGGCGGCCACCGGTTCCCAGGGGTTGCCGTCCACCGACAGGCGGGCGGGTGGCGCGCTGAGCAACCCCCGCCCCGACACCCGGACCGGCTCGCCGCCGGAGGACACGAGCTCGGCCGGGAGAGGGGAGAGATGCACGAGCGCCGGTGCCGGTGGGGGGATCTGGCCCGGCCAGGGTGCGACGGCCGTCGTGCCCCCCGCGGCCACTCCGTCGGTCCGGCCACTGTGACCACCGCGGCCACCACCTCGGCCGTCACCCTCCTCGCCCGTGTTCCAGGTGACGAACCGGGCCTGCTCACCGGGAGTCCGACCCCCCTGGAGACGAGCGGTGACCACGCCGGCCGGCCCGAGGATGGACTGGACGGCAGTCAACGATCGGGCCGCCCGTTGGTCGGCGTCGCTGGCTCCACCCCAGAAGCCGACCTCTCGGGCGCGCTCCCCGGTGCTCTCAGTGTCGCCTCTCCCGGTGCCGTCCCCGGCGGTGTCGCTCCGGGCGCCGGCCCGGGCCGGGACCCGGGCGCGGCCACGCTCTCTGGCCACCCGTCGGCCGGCGGCCGGGTCGCGCAGGCCTTCGAGCTCACCGCTCCGCCCGCCGGCCACCCGGTGACAGACCACCCCGTCGGCCCCGAAACGCCCGACCACGTGGGGCTCGGGCAGGGCGGCGAAGGCGTCGAGGGTCCGGATGCCCAGCCGGACCAGCAGGTCGGCGAGCTCGGCGTTCCCGAGGGCAGCGACCGGGAGGGGCGCGAGGAACCCGGGAGTGGCCCCCTCCGGCACCACCGCACCGGCGGATGCCGCCAGCAGCGCGGCGAACAACCCATCGGCCACCCCGACCTCGGCCAGTGCACCCGTCGCCTCGACACCCTCGCGGATGAGGCGGACCAGCCGCTCCTCTCCCCCGAAGTACCGGGCAGGTCCGCGGGCCGGGAGCGAGCAGACGCCAGCCCGCACGACCGAGACCCAGGGGCAGAAGGTCTCGACCGCTTCGATCACCGCGATGAACTGCCGCAGGACGGTGCCGTCCTCGTCTTCGTCGGTCAGCGCCGGGCAGCGCACGACGACGACGCGGTCGACGCGTCCGCTGTGGTTGGCGCGGTGCTCCACTCAGACCACCTCGAGGCTGTCGGTGGCCGACGTCACGGTCCCATGGTCCGAGGGGAGCCACAGATCACACCGGCGGGGGCGGCCCGCGTCGCGTCGCCCGGTGGCGGTGATGGTCAGACGACGGCGGCGGAGATATCCCTCGCCCGTCCCGGCACCGTCCCACCCGGAGGCCCCGACCGCCAGGCGCAGGTCTGGATGCTCGGGCCAGCCCCCCCGGCCCGGCAGTGCCATGAGCACCGACCGGCGCTCGCGGGCTCGTGCCACCAGCCGGCGAACCATGGCCGGGCGCGGGGGGAACGGCGGACGGAGCACCACGAGGTCCACTCCGTCGAGCAGCGCCGCGGTGACTTCGGCCCAGGCCACGCCGGGGCGCGGGACGACGGACAGCCGTTCGAGGTCAACGCCGAGGTCGTGGGCGGCGACTGCCCCGAAGTCGCCGACGCCGGCGAAGGCACACCACGAGCCGGCCGCCGATGCCGCCGCCACCACCGCCATGGCCAGGCTGACGGCGCCTGGGTCACCGGTGACGACGATCGTGCTGCCCCGCCGCAGCCCTCCTTCCGGGAACAAGCCGGCCAGAGGAGGGACCACCGGCAGGAGGCGTGACCGGCTCGAGGTGATCGGCCGGGCTCGCTCGGCCAGGAGAGCGAGGGCGGCCCGGGCGGCAACCGCGCCCCGTTCGCCCCGTTCGCCCTGTTCGGCGGGGGCGCCGTCGGGGACGGCCACCCCGGCACCGGACCGGGTGTCGGCCACGGATACGAACATATGTTCGACATTATCCCCAGGCCGGCGGGCCCGCTCACCCGAGTCCCCTGACGCCCTCCGGGGGCCTGTCGGGCCGACTGCCCCCGGCGACCCCCGCCCTCCTGCGGCCTCAACCAGTCACCCGCCAACGTTCGTTAATATGGCGGTACCAGAGAAAGGAGGTGGTCCATCTGAGTAGTCAACGTTTTGGGACCCTGGAGGTGGCTGGCCGCTGAGGCGGCTCGCTGTACCACCTGGCGAATCCCAGCCAGACACCCACCGGGCAACCAAGCCGGACCCAGGTCCCATCCGGCGCAGCATGGACCACCCGGTGTCATCACCACAGCGTTTTGCAGTAGCGAACAGGGCGCCCATCGGGCGCCCTGTTCGCGTTCACGCGTCGTGCGCGACCGTGCGACCTGCGCGCTGGTTCCTTCAGGACTACAGGGTCGTTTCCTCGACGTCGAGAGTCGCTCGAACCCCCTCGGCCACGCGACTGCTGACCTTCCGCCGGCTCACCAGCTCGTCGAGCTCGGTTCGCTCGGCGCGGATGACACGTTGACGCAACTCGCGCTCGGCCATCAGCAGCGCCGCCGAATCGATGCGACCGTCACGGCCCTCTTCACCGTCGAGTGCGCGGCCATCGTCTGTCACGCCGGGCGCCCGGTCGTCTCGCCGGGCGGGGCTCGAAACGTTCGTCGCCGGTTCGTTCCCGATGGCCTCCAGGCGACGTTCGATGCGAGCCAGCTGTGACTCGTAGGCTCCTCGGATCCGATCGATGACCTCGTCGGGGAACTGTTGCGTGCGATCCGCGTCGTCGATCTCGGCTAGTGCGATCACGGTGAGGCGGCGTCTGGCTTGAGCCAGCAGGAGTCCCTCTTGTTCGTCGCGCGTCACCAACCCGAGCCGCCGGATGAGGATGGGCAGGGTGAGTCCCTGGCCGACGAGCGTGGCCACGATGACGGCGAAGGTGAGGAACACGATGAGGTCGCGCTGGGGGAAGGACTGGGGGAGGGCGAGGGCGGCAGCCAGGCTCACCGCGCCGCGCATGCCGGCCCAGCCGACGACGGTGCTCTCGCGCCAGGTGTGGGCCACGCCTCGGGTCGTCCCCACGAATCGCCGGCCGATGGGCAGCATGACGATGAACATCCAGAGCAGGCGCACACCGATCACCGTCCCGACGACGGCCAACGATTCGAGGACGAGCGAACCTGATTCCCGGTTGACCAGGTGGTCCAGGACCGGACGCAGCTCGAGCCCGACCAGCAGGAACGACAGGCCGGTGAGCAGGAAGACGACGAGCTCCCAGATCTCGCGTTGTTGCAGCCGGGCAGCCGGGGTGAGCGATCGTGAGCCGTATCGCTGGAAGTAGAGACCGGCGGCTACGACGGCCAGGACCCCGGAGGCGTCGATCTTGTCGGCGGGTAGATAGGCGGCGAACGGCAGGACGAGCAGCAGTGTGTTCTCGATGACCGGCGTGTCGGTGAGCCGGAGGAGGCGAGCGCCGAGCCAACCAACCACGATGCCGATGGCCGTTCCGATCACGACGGCGAAGACGAAGCGGCCGACGAGGTCGCCCGCAGTGAAATGGGTGCCGACTGCGGCCACGGCCGCGGCGTAGGAGGTAAGGGCGGTGGCGTCGTTCATGAGCCCCTCGCCGCTCAAGATGGTGACCAACCGTCGCGGCAGGCCGAGCTTGCCGGCGATCTGGGTGGCGGCCACCGAGTCGGGGGGAGACACGATGGCTCCCAGCGCGAAGGCCACGGCCCAGCCCACTTCGCTCACCATCGAGTGGATGACGATGGCGACCGCGCACATGGTGGCCAACACGAGACCGACGGCCAGGAGGAGGACGGGCCGCCATTGCTTCCGGAGGTCCTCTGCCGACGCGTCGAGGGAAGCGTCGTAGATGAGCGGTGGCAGAAAGACGAGTAGCACGAGCTCGGGCTCGAGCTCGACGTGGTGATGGATCGGGAGGAGGGCAACCACCAAACCCCCGAGCACGAGCAGGATCGGGTAGGGCAGCCGCAAACGGTCGGCGACAGTGGCGATGGCCACGATGCCGATGAGCAGCCCGAGCCCGTCGGCGATGTTGATGCCGCTCAAATCAGGGAGAGGCCTCGGTGCGGGACCGACCGGGTGTCCACGGCCGCAAACCTAGTGCTGTGCCGGCCCACGTCCCTGGTTGGTAGTGGTCAGTCTGAAAAGACGTTCCCCGGACGTAGGCTGCTTGGCTGTGGACGGAACCCTGGACGAACTGGCCGAGCAGGTCAGGAAGGCATTGGTGGCAGAGGACATGTCGGCCTTCGCCGAGCTGCTGGACCCGAACGTGACATGGGGAGCCCCCGGGGCTCGTAATCCGACCTGCAGGAACCGCAACCAGGTGCTGAGCTGGTACCAGCGAGCCCAAGAAGGCGGCGTCCGTGGCAGCGTTTTCGATATAGACGTGCTAGGTGACCGACTGCTGCTGAGCCTGAGCGTGCAAGGCAGTGAGGGTGCACGCGAGCGCGGCGGTACGACCCTTCGGTTTCAGGTACTTACGGTTCGCAATGGCCGGATCGTTGACATCGTTGGATTCGATGACAAGGCGGATGCGCTCTTTCACGCGGAGTAGGTCTACCTCGTCAGTCCGACAGGCCAGCGATCTCCCACACTGGCCAAACATGGTCATTCGAACTGACCCACTACCGGCTGGTCCCTTTCGACGAGCAGCAGAGCGGTAGAGGAGCACGAGGTGTATGACCGCCAACCGACCGGTTCTCTGCTCGCCCAGCTGAGTCGCCAACCCGCTTCCAACTACGTCGCGGTGGGAGAGCCCCGTTCAACCGATGGGAATCTCTACTTCTTCGACCATTGGGGAGGCGGTCCGACACCCTCCCACAGGCCCACGGGTGCACCGCCGAGCGGAAAGTGGCCGGGCTGGCGCGTGCCGGATGCTGCCCGCTCGAGTCGCTGGCGCATGCCGTCGCTCAGCACGTCGGCCTGGATCATGGCGATGAACGTGGCCGTGGCGTTGCCGACGTCGAAGAAGTCGCGCTGCCAGCTCCATTGGTAGTTGCCGGCGTAGCGGAACCAGCTGCCGCCGAGCCCGGCGATCTCGTAGTGGCTGCCGTCGGGCTGGGTGGCATCCGCGATCTGCTTCCAGAATCCGATGATCTCACCCTGGGCGTCGTCGATGAGCACGCGCTGGTACGGATAGGTCCACCCGCCGAGCCCGGCCATCTCGAGGCCGAGGGCGATCTCGCGGATCTCCTCGCGCCCGACGGTCATGAATTCGTCGTTCGGGCCCACGTTCCATCCGTAGGTGGCGTCCTCGGTGTAGAAATCCGCCATCGGACTCCAGTCGAGCGTCTCTTCGCAGCGGCGGTTGATGTCCAGCCACCGCTGCATCATCTCCTCGAGCTCGGGGCGCGGGAACGACGGCATGAACTCAGTCCTCCTCGATGATCTTGAGTGCAGTGGTCGGGCAATAGCGCACGGCCGCCTCGACCGCCGACCGAAGGCCATCGTCCGGGTGTTGGTCGATGATCCGCACCTGCGCCGCCTTGCCCAGCTCGAAGACTTCGGGCGCCTCCGACTCGCAGACCCCGTGTCCCTGGCAGAGGTCGGGATCGAGCACGATCCTCATCGGGCCGGTGATCCGGTTTCGGGCCGGTCCGACCGCCGCCGGAAGTGCACCTGGCACGGCTGGGCCAGCTGCACGACCATCTTCGAGTGATCATTGCGATAGGAGTCGGGCGGCTGGGCCAGCTCGAATTCCCAATCGAGCAAGAGGACGGAAAAGATGGCCTTGAGTTGCATCATGGCGAAGGCGGCGCCCACGCACCGGTGCCGTCCGGCACCGAAGGGGATCCATGTCCAGGGGTTGAGCCGGTCCTCGGCCCGAGGCTCGAGGTAGCGGGCAGGATCGAAGCGATCCGGGTCGGCGAAGTCCTCGGCGATGCGGTTGGACACGGACGGGCTGGCTCCCACCATTTGGCCGGGGGCGATGGTGAAGCCACCGATCTCGAGCTCCTCCTTGGCCACCCGAAGTAGCAGGATCAGGGGCGGATGGAGGCGCAGCGCTTCCTTCACGGCGGACTCGAGGTGGGGCATCTCTCGCAGGGCCTGGTAGCTGACCTCGGCCCCGCCGGCATGGAGGTCGTCGAGCTCCTGGCCAACCGTGGCCATCTCGGTGGGGTGGCGGAGCAGCTCGATGAGCGTCCAGGCCGCGGTCCCCGACGTCGTGTGGTGGCCGGCGAACATCATCGAAATGAACATGCCGGTGACCAGGTCGGGGCTGAAGCGTGGCCCTCCGTCCTCGTCGGTGATCGACATGAGCACGTCGAGCAGGTCCCGGTCCTCGGTGTCAGGTGCGGTCTCCGAGGCGCGTCCGTTCATGATGTTCTCGACCAGCGACACCAGTCCGACCCGGGCTTCGTCGCGGCGGCGGAAGCTCTCGATGGGTGCGTAGGGGTCCACGTAGGCGATGGCGTCCGTTCCCTGCTCGAGATCGTGGTAGAGCTCGGCGAACCGATGGTCGAGCTCGTCCCGGAACCGACGGCCGATCAGGCAGGCGGACGAGGTGTAGATGGTGAGCTCGGCGAACCAGTCGAGCAGGTCGATGGTGCCCGAGGGCGACCAGCCCGAGACCATGCCCGCCACCTCGCCGGCGATGGTGGCCGCGTGCCCACGCATGAACTTGTCCCGGAGCGCCTGGTTGTGGAGCATCTCGCGCCGCCGCTCCGGTGGCGCATCGAAGACGACGCCCTCGCCGAAGATCGGGGTCATGAACGGGTAGGCCTCGGCCTGGTCGAGCACCTCTTCGGGGGCCCTGAAGAACATCTCGTTGGCATCCGCCCCGGTGAGCAGCACGACCTCGCGGTCGGCCAACTGGAAGATCCCGACATCCCCGCACTCGGCCCGCACCCGGCGCATCAGGGCGATGGGGTCGGCGCGGAGCTCCTCGAGATGGCCGTCGGTGGACGCGCCGCCCGACACCCGCGGCGGCCGGCGCGTCGCACTGATGGTGGTCATGGCTGCTCCTCGGTGGGCTCGGCGATAGGGGCTTCAGGCTGCAACTCGACAACGGTGGCATGTACGCCGCGGGGAAGGGTGACGGCGGCCACGATGGCCTGGGCCACGCCGTCCGGTCGCATGAAGTTCGAGTGGCGGGCGAACCCCCATACTGCCCATTGTTCGATGACGTGGCCGGTGACCTCGGGGTCCCAGTCGAGTCCCATACCGGTCATGGTGGGGCCGGGCCGGATGATGGTGGAGCGCACACCGGTCCCCTCGAGCTCCATCTGCAGCGCCCGCACGTAGCCCTCGAGGCCCCACTTGGAGGTGACATAGGCGGCCATCGCCGGTCGGGGACGTTCGGCCACGTCGGAGGTCACGAAAGCGATGTCCCCCCGTCGCCGCTCGATCATCCCCGGTAGGAGCGCCCGCACGAGGCGGTGGGTGCCGGCCAGGTTCACGTCCAGGACTCCCTCGAATGCCTCGGAGTCGGTGTCGAGAACCGATCCGGCGATGTTGCGCCCCGCATTGGAGACGACGATCTCGACGGATCCGAAGGCCTCGGTCGCCGCCTTGGCGAACTGGCCGACGGAATTGGCATCGGCCAGGTCCAGGGGAAGCGCCACGGCGTCGCCGCCCCGGAAGCGGATGCTCGCCACCTCTTCCTCGCAGGCCTCCAACCGCCGTGCTCCGAGCACCACCGGATGGCCGGCTCCGGCCAGGGCGGCGGCGGTGGCCCGGCCGATCCCCGACGATGCGCCCGTGATCACCGACGGGCGGTGCTCGGGGTTGGCCGCCAGGCGCGCCATCAGCGGATGTGCACCGACGTCGGGAGGGAGGCGAAGCCGCGCACGTTGACCGAATGCACCCGCTGGGCGGCAGCCGCGTCGATGTCGTAGTCGGAGACCCGCTTCACCAGTTCCTCGAGGCAGACCCGGGACTCCAGCCGGGCGAGGGGCGCTCCCATGCAGAAGTGCCGCCCGCTCCCGAAGCTCACGAGTCGCGAGGTGTCACGGTCGAGGTCGTAGCGGTCGGGGTCGGGGAAGACGGCCGGGTCGCGGTTGGCCGAGCCGACCAGCAGAAGAACGCGGTCGCCGACCGGGACCGACTGCCCGTAGTACTCGACGGGGGCGCGGGTCACCCGGAGCAGCATCTGGGTCGAGGTGTCGAAGCGCAGGGTCTCCTCCACCCAGTCGGGGATGCGTGTGGGGTCGGACAGGGGCTTGGCCCGCTGGTCCGGATGTCGCCACGCCCAGTACCAGGCGTTGCCGAGCAGCTTGGTGGTGGTCTCGTTGCCCGCCACGACCATGAGGAACAGCACACCGACGACCTCCTCGTCGGTGAGCCGGTCGCCGTCGATCTCGGCCTCGAGAAGAGCCGAGGTCAGGTCGTCCTGCCTGCTCTGGCGTCGCTCGTCGACCATGGCCTGGTAATACTCGGCGAGCCTGAGCGCGGCCTCGAGGCCGGCGGCGGGCACGTCGTGGACGCCGTCCTCTCGGTGCAGGACCACATCGGCGAGAAGCCGGACCTCGTCGCGGTCGGAGGCGGGGACGCCCACCAGATCGGAGATCACATCCATCGGGACCTTGCCGGCGAAGGACGCGATGAAGTCGAAGCTGTCGCCGGAGAGCGCGGCGTCGAGATGATCGTTGGCGATGGCCCGGATCCGTTCCTCCATGACCGCCACCTTGGACGGGGTGAACCCCTTGCCGACCAGTGATCTCATGCGGGTGTGGCGAGGAGGATCGAGAGCCAGGAACGACATGAACTTGTGGGCGTCCGGGGTGAAGGCGCTCGGGTCGAGGGACACGCCATAGGCGTTCGAGTAGGCGTCCACGTTGCGGAAGGCGCCGAGCACGTCTCCGTGACGCGACAGCGCCCAGAAGTCGAGCTCCTCGTTGCGATAGAGAGGTGCCTCGGCCCGCAGCCGGTCATAGACCGGATACGGGTCGTCGTGCAGGTCGTAGGCGTAGGGGCTGAAGGCGACCGGGTCGTCGACGGCGGCCTGGGTCACGGTCGCACTTTCTTGGTCGCCCGCGGCGCCGGGTGCCGGGCCGGGTCTCCGACCATGAGGCCGGCCGCGGCTGCGACGAAACCCGGGATGTCGGTGTAGGGGAGGTGGCCCATGCCGGCCATGAGCAGCGCACCGAAGTAGGAGGTCTCGAGCACCCGGACGACCTGCGGGTCCACGTCGGGTCCGAGGGCGGTGGCCAGGCGGCGGTGGATGTCGGCCCCGATCCGGTCCCGTAGGTGCTTCACGTCGGGGCTCGCCCCCAAGAGGGCCACCGTGCACGCATCGGCCAGGGCCGGGCTCTCCTCGGCGAAGACGACGAGGCCCCGGACGGCTTCCTCCAGTCGTTCGGGGAGGGGACGCCGATCGACGGTGACCGGCGCGAGTGCCTGCAGTTGCCGCCAGAGAACCTCGGCCAGCAGGTGGTCCTTTGAGCTGAAGTAGTTGTAGGCGGTGGCTGGGGCGACGCCGGCCCGGCGGGCCACGCCCCGCACGGTGACGCCGTCGTAGCCCACCTCGTCCACCTCGACCTCGGCCGCCCGCACCAGCTCGGCCACCACCTCGGCCTGGCGCTCGGTCAGGCGCCGCCGGGTGGCCTCGAGGATCGGGCGGGAGCCGACCGGATCGCGGTCGCCGGCGCCTGGCGGCGTGTCGTCGGGCGGGAGCGAGACGGCGGCGGTCACGACCGTCCCCCCGAACGTGCTCCAGCATCCGGGCGGCAGCCTGGTGTGCGCTCACCCGCCATGTGTTTGCTCCGGGAGATGCGGTGTGCCGTCGCGCATCGGCGGGAACTCGAAGTTGGCCGCCGTCGTCATCTTGGTGACGGCGGTGATGTCCGCTTCGGGAAGCGTTTGGTTGTCGTCGTCGATGAACACCTCCCAGCGGCAGTGCGGGGATTGGTCGGTCGAGCTCCGTGGCGGTCGATGTACGTGGCGCACGTGGGCTTTTGGGTTGATGGCCTGGGCGGTCACGTCGAACGTCCCGTCCTCGATGTGGTGGCACATGCTGGTGACCATCCGGTCGCCGTAGGGTTCGGCGTCCATGAGCGCACCGCAGTAGGCCAACTCGAAGAAGCCGTGGCGTTCGTCGACCAGCTCGTAGCGGACGTCGAGATAGTGATGGGGGAAGCCCGGGTCGAGCTGGAGGACCTTGAAGATGGCGTCGATGCCGTCACCCTCGATGCCCATGATGCGGCGCAGCCGCGCCCCGTAGACCGGGCTCGCCCCCCGCCACTCCTCGATGGCGAGCCGTTCCATCTCCTCCATGCCGTGGGACATGCCGATGGCCGCGCACATCGAGCGGTCGAGGATGTGCACGGCCAGGGCGTACTCACGGACGAGGCGCACCAGCGCATCCCGCGACAGATCCTCGTAGCGGAAGTCGGTACGGAAGGGGCCGGCGTAGTCGCCGAGACCGTCGGCGGGAAGGCCCGCCGGGGGAGTGGCGCCCTCGGGCACGTTGCCTGTCACCATGCGTCCAAACTATCGTCCAGACAAGTGTCCAACAACAGTCCCCCCAATCCGCCGCACGGCCCCACGGTCGGGGTCATCGGCCTCGGCGCCATCGGTGCCGGTGTGGCCCAGAACCTTCTCGCCGCCGGCCTTTCGGTGGTCGTCACCGACGTGCGAGAGGAGGCCACCGACCCCTATCGGGAGCGAGCCGAGGTCGCCGGCTCAGCTGCCGACGTCGCCCGTCGGGCCGACATCGTGGTCGTGGCCGTGGTCGACGACGCCCAGGTCTTTGCCGTCCTGTCGGGACCGGAAGGCGGACTGGCCGCCGCCCGTCCCGGCACCGTCTTCGTCGTCGTGAGCACGATCTCGCCCGGCTGCGTGTCCGCCATCGGCACCGAGGCCGACGACGCCGGTGTGGCCGTCCTCGACTGCGGCGTGACCGGAGGCCCCGGAGCCGCGGCCTCGGGCGAGCTGGTCTGCATGGTGGGTGGCGACCCGTCCGTCATCGAGCGGGCCCGTCCCGTCTTCGACGCCATCGGCACGCTCACCCTCGTGATGGGACCCTTCGGCGCCGGATTGGCGGCCAAGTTGGCCCGGAACCTCGTGCAATACGGGTCCTGGTTGGCCGCCTACGAGGGCCAGGTGCTGGCCGAGGCGGCGGGTGTCGAGCTGAGCAAGCTGGCCCAGGCCATCCGGACGAGCGACCAGCGGATCGGGGGTGCCTCCACCCTCATGTTCCGCACGACGGTGGCTCCCTTCACCGCCGACGACGACGCCGGGCTGGTCGCGGCCATGCGGTCGGCATCGGGCCTCGCCCACAAGGACCTGTCCGCCGCCCTCGAGCTCGGCGGCTCGCTCGGGGTCGACCTACCGCTGGCGGCCATGACCGTGGCCCGCTGTGACGACGTGTTCGGGCTGGGCTCGGTCACCCCGGGCGCAACCGGTGAGGAGAGCCGGTGACGTCGCCGCCGGTGGACGAAGGTGCGGATGCGGAGGGGTCGGACGACTCGGTGGGCCAGGACCCCTCGGACACCGCCCGGGTCCGCGGGATGGCCAAGATGCAAGAGGTCTACGGCTTCACGCTCGATCCGGACGACGTCGAGGGCCCCTATCCTGCCCTGACGGTCGACCACCTGTTCGGCACCATCTGGACGCGGCCGGGGCTCGAGATCCGCGACCGGCGACTGCTCACCATCGGAGTGCTGGCCGCCCTCGACCAGCCTGCACTCATGGAGATCCAATTCCAGTCGGCCTTGGAGCGCGGGGAGCTCACGGTGGAGCAGGTGCGCGAGGTCGTGATCCATCTCACGCACTACGTGGGCTGGCCCATCTCGACGAGCATCGACGGGGTGGCCGAGCGGGTGATCGCCCGTTGGCGCAAATCGGGCACATCGTGAGCCGACCGGCGGGCGGCACAGCCGGTGAGGATCGCCGACCCATGGTCCGTTTCGACTTCTCCGACCGGGTGGCCATCGTCACCGGATCGGGCGGCGGCATCGGCCAGGCCTATGCCGAAGCCCTGGCGACGGCCGGGGCCTCGGTGGTGGTGGCCGACATCAACGACGAGGGCGCCCGAGCCGTGGCCGACGGCATCGGCGCCGCAGGGGGCGCCGCCCACGCCGTCACCGTCGACGTGGCCGACCCGGCCTCGGCCGCAGCCATGGTCGAGGAGACCGTGGCCACCTTCGGCGGGCTCGACTACCTGGTCAACAACGCGGCCATCTTCGGGCAGATGCAGCTCGACTTCTTGCTCACCGTGGACTGGGCGTACTTGCAGCGATTCCTGTCGGTGAACATGCTGGGCGCGCTCAATTGCACGCGGGCCTGCCATCCGGTCCTGCGAGCACGGGGCGGGGGCGCGGTCGTCAACCAGTCGTCGACGGCCGCCTACCTCTATGCCGGCTTCTACGGCCTGGCCAAGGCGGGGGTGAACTCGATCACCCACCAGCTGGCCCACGAGCTCGGGGGACAGGGGATCCGGGTCAACGCCATCGCTCCCGGGCCCATCGACACGGAAGCGTCGCGGACGGTGGTGCCCGACGCGTTCCTCCAGCCCATCCTCGACTCGCTGGCCATCAAGCGACAGGGGCAGCCCGAGGATCTCGTCGGGATGTGCCTGTTCCTGCTGTCGGACGAGGCGTCGTGGATCACCGGCCAGATCTTCAACGTCGACGCCGGCCAGATCGTGCGCCCGTGAGCACTCCGGTGCTGCGACCGGCATGGTGGGGTCGGGCGCTGGGCGCCGATCGCTGAGCGCGGCCATGCGTCTGGGCATCACCGCGTTCCTCACCGACCGGACCTTGCCTCCGGCCGCGCTCGGACGGGAGGCCGAGGCGCGTGGCTTTCGCTCCCTCTTCCTTCCCGAGCACACCCACCTCCCGGTACGGGCCGATGTTCCGCCCGCCCTGGTCGACGGCGTACGGGCCGAGGACTACCGGCGGAGCCTCGATCCCTTGGTCGCCCTGGCCATGGTGGCGTCGGTGACCGAACACCTCGAGCTGGGCACCGGTGTCATGCTCGCCGCCCAGCACGACCCCATCGTGCTGGCCAAGCAGATCGCCACGCTCGACCACCTGAGTGGCGGACGCGTCGTGTTCGGGATGGGCTTCGGATGGAACCGCGCCGAAGCCGCCGACCACGGCGTCCCCTTCGACCGCCGCCGGGAGGTGGCCCGCGACCACATCCTCTGCATGCAGGCCATCTGGTCGCAAGAGCAGCCGTCGTACCACGGGACGGATGTGGACTTGGAGCCCTGTTGGAGCTGGCCCAAGCCGATGCGGCAGCCGCACGTCCCCGTCCTGATCGGCGGCGCTGCGACCCCGGCGACCTTCGCATCCGTCGCCGAGTACGGCGACGGATGGATGCCCATCGGCGGGGCGGGCTTGAAAGAGGCCTTGCCCCAGCTGGCGCGGGTGGCGGAGCAGGCGGGCCGTGACCCGGCCAGTGTCCGGGTCGTCCCCTTCGGGACGGTGCCGACGGCCGGCAAGCTCGACCACTACCGGTCGCTTGGCCTCCGCGAGGTGGTGCTGCGGGTCCCGAGCGGGACAGCCGACGAGATGTTCGGTGCCCTCGACCGTCAGGCCGTCTTCGTCGACGAGTTCGGGGGGGACGGTGACTGAGGCGGACGCCGGAACGGCGCCGAGCGATGGGTCAGCCGGGCGACCCTGGAGCGGCGGCGGCCGCGAGGAGCTCGCCGCCACCATCCGGCGACTGGCCACCTTGTGCGTGACGGCCAATCCACCACCGGGCGTGCTTCCCGACGTCGCCCGGCAACTCGAAGCCGTGGCCGACGAGCTGGCGCAGGCCGTCCCGCCTCCCGATGCCACCCCTCGTGGGCGGTACGCCGAGGGAGGAGAGGAGTCCGACAGCCCGGGCGTGTTCTCGCTGGCCACGGCCATGCCCTTCGACATGATCATCGGAGCCTGCAACCCGCTGGCCCCTCCGCTCGTCCTCGAACTGGATCCACCGATGGCCCGCGGCCGGGTCACCTTCGCACCTCCCTTCGAGGGGGCGCCGGGATGTGTGCACGGTGCCGCGCTGGCTGCCGTCTTCGACATCATGCTGACGGCGGCCAACGTGATCGCCGGTGCCGCCGGGCCGACGGTGGAGCTCCGCCTTCGATATCGCAAGCCAACCCTCATCGACCGACCGGCCGACTTCGAGGCGTCGGTGGCGTCGGTGGACGGCCGGCGAACCCACACCAGCGGCCGGCTGGTCCAGGACGGGGTCGTCACCGTCGAGGCCGACGGCGAGTTCGTCGCCCTTCCGCCGGACCGACTCGACGTCCTGCATCGAATGGCGTCGTCACGACGGAGGGCGAAGGAGGTGGCCGGAGGCGAGGGCGAGGGCGAGATCGACCCGCCGGCTGAGACCGATGAGCCTTAGAGTGCGGATCGAACGTCGACCACCGAGGGGGGTGACCGTCGCTGATCGACACGGGGAGGAATAGGTGATGCATCGGAAAATGGCTCAGTTGGCCGATCGACCGACCATGGACCCGGTACCTGACGGGCTCGATCGGCTCCGTGCCCGGCGCCGCTCGCCCGGCCGGTGGGGGATCCTCGTCGTGGTGGGCGCCCTGGCCGTCCTCTTGGCCGCCTGCTCGTCCACCCAGGCATCGACCACGCCCACGACCTCCGCCTCTGGTCACGAACCGCCCATCCCGCAGTCGGCCTTCAGCGATCGCACCGGACTCACCGCTACCACCGTGCGCATCGGCAACGTGTCCACCCTGCTCGCCGGTCTCTTCAAGGGGGCGCTGGTCGGGACCCAGGCCTACGCCGCCTACGTGAACGCCCAGGGTGGGGTTGCCGGTCGCAAGATCGTGGTCGACAGCGGCAACGACAACTATGCGGGCGCTCCCAACCGGCAGCTCACGCAACAGGACGTCCTGACGGACTTCGCCATGGTCGGCGGCTTCTCCCTCCAGGACAACTTCGGCGGAGCCATCCTGGCCAAGAACCCACAGGTTCCCAACGTAACGGTGAACCTGGACGAGGCCACCGCCGAGCTGCCCAACAGCTTCAGCCCGGCTCCTACCCCGAGCGGCTGGCAACTAGGGCCTGTCACCTACTACCAGAAGAAGTTCCCGTCCCTCGTGCGTGACACGGGTGCGCTCATCGCTGATCAGCCGTCGGCCGAGACCAAGTGGGCGTCGGAGAAGGCGGCCATGACCCACATCGGTTACCGGGTCGTCTACGACCCGACCTTCGACATCACAACGTCCAACTTCGATCAGTACGTGGTCGACATGCGCAACGCCGGCGTCAAGATCCTCTTCCTCGAGCAGATGCCCTTCAACTACGCCGGCGCCGTCTTCAAGGCGCTCGACCTCGAGGACTTCCATCCGGTAATCGTCCTCGGGGGATCGACCTACAGCAGTCAGCTGGTTTCGTCGGCCGGCGGGCCGTCGGCCATCGACGGCAGCTACTTCGAGCAGCCCACTGCCCTGTACCTGGGCAGCGACGCCGCCTACCTGCCGGCCGTCCGCACCTTCCAGACCTGGGTGCAACGAGTCTCGCCCGGATTCTCGCCCGACCTCTACACGCTGTACGGCTGGGTCTCCACCGAGCTGTTCGTCCAGGCGCTGCGCTCGGCCGGTCCGGACCCGAGCCGCGGGTCGGTGCTCCAGGCCCTGCGAGGCATCACCTCCTTCTCGGGTGGCTACATCGTCGGGCCGGCCGACCCGGCGAAGAAGATCCCGACCAACTGCTACATCATCGGCAGGGTCGAGGGGGGCCAGATCCAGCGCCTCGACGACCCGCCGATCAACGGTCCCACTCACGGGTACCGATGCGACCAACCGTTCTTCTATACCAATCCGTCCTGAGGCCCGACGCGGCCGTTCGTCGTTCTCGAACCGGCCGGACCGGTCTGGCCCGGGGGATCGCTGCTCCTCGTCGAGCGGCCGACGACAGGTCGAGCCGCCCGGGTCGCCAGGACGCTCACCGTCTCTCGGGGGAAGGTGCGCAGTGTCCACGAGGCCAGGTCGATGGCCTCGCGTCGGCGTCCCGATCGCCAGAGGTTGGCGGCGCCCCGGAGATCATTGTTCGCCCAGTACCGGCCGAGGGCCCGCTTGCCACGCCGAGCATCCATGGCTCCCGTCCGGTCGGCCACGACCGACTGGCGGTAGCGCTGGACCTCGAGGGCCATGAGTGAGGCCAACGAGCTCTCCCGAAGGTTGTTGGTCACGTTTCCGCTGTGCCGGCGGTAACGGAAGAGAACCTCGTCGCAGAAGAGCACCGGCCCACGCCGGGCCAGCCGATAGGTCATGTCGACGTCCTCGGCGGCCGGGAAGTCGGAGCTGAACCAGCCACAGGCGTCGATCTCCGAGCGCCGGATGAGCATCGTCGGGAACAGCGAGAAGCGCTCTCCTCGCAGCAATTGGTGGACGTCGTAGGCGCTAGCGGTGCCGGTGGACGTCGGGCCTTCGTCCGAGAACACCTCGAACTGGCAATGGCACGCCACTGCGTCCGGCCGCCCCTCGAGCATCTTGACCTGGCGCTCGAGCTTCTCCGGCAGCCAGACGTCGTCGTCGTCGCAGAAGGCGACATAGAGGGACGAGGTGTTGGCGAGACCCGTGTTCCGGGCGAAGCACAGGCCCTGTCGGGCCTGATGCACCACATCGAGCCCGTGTGCGTTGGCGAAGTCGTCCAGCCCGCTGGGATCCGGTGAGCCGTCGTCGACGATGACGAGCTTCCAATCCTCCAAGGTTTGCTTGCGCACCGACTCGACCGCCTCCTCCAGCATGGGGCCGGGAGGGCGGCAAGTGGCGAGGACGATGGCGACCGTCGGCTTCGCCTCGCCTGGCGTCGCCTCGGGTTGTCGGGAGGCCGTCAGGCGTTGACCGCCCGGGCCGCCCGGCGCATGAGACGCGCCTTGCGATTGGCCGCCTGGTTCTTGTGGATGACGCCCTTGGCCGCCGCCTTGTCGATGCGCTTCACGGCCAAGCGGATGGCATCCTCCTGGTCGTCGGCGTCATCCTCGATGGCCTGGGTCGCCCGCTTGGTGCGAGTCCGGAACTCGGCCTTGACCGACTTGTTCCGGTTGTTGCGCTTGATCGTCTGCCGGTTGCGCTTGATCTGACTGCGGATGTTGGCCATTGGATTCCTTGCGTCGCGGACTCGTTGCGTGCACCCGGGCCGCAGGGAGGCAATGCCCGGTCGTGTCGCCGCCCTCCGGGGCGTCGTTCGAACAACTGCCGGCCCGGAGATCGAGCCGTCAGGATACCAGCCGCCACCCATCCCCTGGGCGGGCGGCGGGCCCGAGCCGGGGGCGAGACACCCGCCGGTACGCTGGTCGGCCCGTGGCGACCAGCGACCAGATCCGCAATTTCTCCATCATCAGCCACGTCGACCACGGGAAGTCGACCCTTTCCGACCGCATCCTCGAGCTGACCGGTGCCGTCGACCCGCGCCTCATGCGCGAGCAGTACCTCGATTCGATGGACCTCGAGCGTGAGCGGGGGATCACCATCAAGGCCCAGAACGTGCGGGTCGTCTGGAGGGACCACCTCCTCCACCTCATCGACACGCCGGGGCACGTCGACTTCGGCTACGAGGTCAGCCGGTCGATCGCCGCCTGTGAGGGTGCGGTGCTCCTGGTCGACGCCTCGCAGGGTATCCAGGCCCAGACTCTGGCCAACTGCTACCAGGCGCTCGAGCACAACCTCGAGATCGTGGCCGTCCTCAACAAGATCGATCTGCCGGCGGCCGATCCGGATCGCTGCGCCGAGGAGATCGAGCGGGTCCTCGGCCTCGACTCGGCCGGCATCCTGCGCATCTCGGCCAAGACGGGCGAGGGGGTGCCTGGGCTCCTCGACGCGGTGGTCGAGCGCATCCCGCCGCCGGCCTATGTCCCGGGCGCCCCGCTGCGCGCCCTCATCTTCGACTCGACCTACGACCAGTACCGAGGGGTGATCAGTTCCATCCGGGTCATGGACGGGCATCTCCGAGCGGCCGAGCGGCTGCGCTTCATGCAGGCCGGCACCGACCACGACATCGAGGAGGTCGGCATCCGGACCCCTGTTCCGCTCCCGGTGTCCGAGCTGGGCCCTGGAGAGGTGGGCTATCTCATCGCCGGCATCAAGAACGTGGCTGGGGCGCGGTCGGGTGAGACGGTGACCACCACCGTCCACCCGGCCGCCGAGCCGCTGGCCGGCTACCGCGATCCCAAGCCGATGGTGTTCTGCGGCCTCTACCCGGTGGACGGAGACGAGCTCCCGGCACTGCGTGACGCGCTGGAGAAGCTCCGGCTCAACGACGCCAGCTTCACCTACGAGCCGGAGTCGTCCCATGCCCTGGGCTTCGGGTTCCGGTGCGGCTTCCTCGGCCTCTTGCACATGGAGATCGTGCGCGAGCGCCTCGAGCGAGAGTTCGACCTCTCTCTCATCGCCACCGCCCCGTCCGTCGCCTACCGGGCCTACCTCAGCAACGGCAGCGAGCTCGAGGTCGACAACCCGACCGAGCTGCCCGAGGCGAGCCGGCTCGACCACGTCGACGAGCCCGTCCTGCGGGCCACCATCCTCACCCCGGCCGAGTACACGGGCACCATCATGGAGCTGTGCCAGTCGCACCGGGGCGAGATGATGCGCATGGAGTACCTCTCTCCCGAGCGGGTCGAGTTCGTCTACTCGATCCCGCTGGCCGAGGTGGTGGTCAACTTCTTCGACCAGCTGAAGAGTCGCACCAAGGGCTATGCCAGTCTCGACTACGAGCCTGACGGCTATGCCACTGCCGACCTGGTGAAGGTGGACCTGCTCATCAACCGAGCGCCGGTCGACGCGTTCTCGACCATCGTGCACAAGTCGCAGGCCGACGCCTACGGCCGGCGGATGACCGAGAAGCTGCGCGAGCTCATCCCCCGCCAGCTCTTCGACGTGCCCATCCAGGCCGCGGTGGGGGGCCGGGTCCTGGCCCGCGAGACGGTCAAGGCCAAGCGCAAGGACGTGCTGGCCAAGTGCTACGGAGGGGACATCACCCGCAAGCGCAAGCTGCTCGATCGCCAGAAGGAGGGAAAGAAGCGGATGAAGACCATCGGCCGGGTCGAGGTCCCCCAAGAAGCCTTCGTCTCCGCCCTCCGACTAGACGACTGACCAGGGCCGAGACGCCGGCAACGGTGGTTGTGACCACCACTGGTCTGCCATCCATATCCGACCTGCTCAAGGCGGGTGTCGGGCGTGACGATGCTGAAGGGTCATGAAAGTCGCCGTCTAACGTTGAAGTCGATGCCCGACGCGCCCGCCATCAAGGTCGAGCACCTTTCGAAGACCTACCGGATCCTCCGCCGCGAAGACCAGTCGTCCTTGGCGGCGGAGGCCCTTATCAAGCGCGTCCGCCAACGGCGCGGACAAAAACGGCACGAGAGCTTCGAGGCGCTCGACGACGTGAGCTTCGAAGTTCCCTGGGGCCAGGTCACCGGCATCATCGGCCGAAACGGGGCAGGCAAGAGCACCATGCTCAAGGTCCTCAACCGCATCACGGCCCCGACCAAAGGCCGGGTCGAGGTTGGGGGGAGGGTCGGCAGCCTCCTCGAGGTCGGCACTGGGTTCCACCCCGAGCTGACCGGCCGGGAAAACGTCTACTTGAACGGGACCCTCCTCGGCATGCGGCGAAAAGAGATCAAGGCCCGCTTCGACGACATCGTGGAGTTCGCCGGTACCGAGCGCTTCCTCGACGTTCAGGTGAAGCGCTACTCCACCGGCATGTACATCCGGTTGGCCTTCGCCGTTGCGGCCCACCTGGAGAGCGAGATCCTGGCCGTCGACGAGGTCCTGGCCGTGGGCGACTCTGACTTCCAGTCCAAGTGCCTGCGCAAGATGCGTGAGGTGGCTCGGGATGGCCGCACCGTGCTGGTGGTCAGTCACCAGCTCCAGACAGTGTCGGATCTCTGCAACTCCGCCCTGTTCATGGAGCAGGGCAAGCTCATCCTGCATGGCACCGTCGAAGAGGCGCTCGAGGCCTACAAGCGCAGCTTCACCCGCGACGCCCCCCTCCTCCGAGAGGCCACGTTCCGACCCGGCACCGGCGAGATCCGAATCCTCGAGGCCAAGGTCGAAGACGACATCACCAAGCCCGGTAACGAGGTGGTGGTCGAATTCACCATCGGCGCCAACCCATCATTCGGGAACCGCTACCACCTCTCGTGTTTTCTCAACAACGAAGACGGGATGCTGGTCGCACAGTGTGACTCCCGGGTCGTCGACTTCTGGCTCGACCCGGCCACTGATGCTCATGGACAGCTGCGTATCACCACCCCGTGGCTCAAGCCCGGGGCCTATACCGCCGACCTGTCCATCTTCTCCGGAGGCCGCGCGACCGACATCTGGGAGCAGGCCTGCCGCTTTCAGGTGCTCCCGGTGACCCCCTATCCGTTCGCGACGACGCCCGACGCCACCGATCATGGCGTCGTCTTCCCGCAGTTCGAGTACCACCAGAGCTGAGCGAGCCACCTCACATGCCCACCACGATCATCACCCCACCGAGGCGGTTCGCCCTCCCCAAGATCTCCGAGCTGTGGGAAGGCCGCGAGGTGGCATACCGATTCGGGGCCCGCGATGTCACCCTTCGCTACCGCCAGACTTTGCTCGGAGTCGTCTGGGTCATCCTCCAGCCGCTCCTCACCGCGGCCATCTTCACTCTCGTCTTCCACAACGTGGCCCATTTGAAGAGCGGGTACGACGGCCCCTACATCCTCTTCGCCTTCGTGGGGCTTCTCGGCTGGAACATGTTCAACGGGATCATCACTCGGGCGCAACAGTCGCTCGTCGCCAACCGCGACCTCGTGTCCAAGGTCTTCTTCCCCCGCATGCTGGTGCCCCTCTCCGCCTGTTACTCCAACCTGGTCGACTTCGGAGTCACGACCGTCTTCCTGTTCATCCTGATGGCCATCTACCGGAAGGGGCCCGGCATCACCATCGTGCTCGTTCCGGTATGGCTGCTCATGATCGTCCTGCTGGCCAGCGGGGTGGGGGTGGTCAGCGCCGGCCTCACCGTGCGCTACCGGGACGTCAACTACTTCGTACCGTTCATGCTCCAGTTCCTGCTCTTTGCCAGTCCGGTGGGTTACCCACCCATCGCCAAGTACCAGCTGTTCTACGACATCAATCCATTGACGTGGCTACTCAACGAGTTCCGCTGGGCGTTCCTCAACACCGCCGCGCCACCGCTCTGGCAGATCTTGCTCTCCGTCACCGTGCCCATCATCGTCTTCTTGGTCGGGACGGTTCTCTTCGAGCAGATGGAGCGCGGCTTCGCCGACGTCATCTGACCGGGGGCGCCTCAGACTCCGGCGACTGCCGGCCGTAGCGGTCGGTGATCCACGAGATGAGGATGGGATAGGTGTTGTCCTGGCCCTGGACCGTGTAGAGGGAGTGGTCGAAGCCAGGGACGATCCGGGCGTCGAGGAGCTGCTTGCGCTCCAGGCGGCGACGGACCAGCCACCAGTACGGCGACGGCTCGAACTGTTCCGAGTCCTCCTCGGTGAGGATGAGCAGAAAGGGGATCCGTCGTCGGCCGACCTCGGCGATGGGGCGATGCGGCGAGCGCCAGACCGCCACCTGGAGCAGCGCTCGGTTGAGGAAGCGCGCCATCCGGTGGTGCTTGACGGCCATCCGGCGCAGCACCGCCGGCCTCGGCTGGTAGGCGCGGCGTCGCGGGTCGATGGGCTCGCCCACGGTCAGCTCGGCGACCGGGCCCGTCGTTCCCGGGTTCATCACGCAGATGGCCCTCGGGTGAAGGCGCAGGGCGGCCTCGATGGCGTGATAGCCGCCACTCGAGAGGCCGACGAAGACGATGTCACCGGCCTCGGGGTCGCCGAGCGCGGCGCAGAGGTCACACACGTCGTCGATCGCTGCCGCCAGCTTGGGCACGTTGCGGGGAAGGTCGGGACGTCCCTCGCTCTCGCCCACTCCGTCGAGGTCGACCCGCAGTGTGCGCAGCCCTCTGGCCGCGAACCCCCGAGTGAGCTCGACCCATTGCCGACCCGGCCCGGTGTGGTCGAGCGCGCCGGCCGAGAGGAAGACCAGCGTGGGACTGCCCGCCAGCACGTCCCCGACGACGGGCTCACTGGACATGGCGAAGAGCCGGTTCGGCCCGAGCCACCGCGGGCGCTCGCGCACGGGGCTGCCGTCGTGGAGCACGACGGCAGCGTCCTGGGGGACGAGGTGCACCGGCTCCTCCGGGCCGCCGACCAGGTGACCCATGCGGTCGACCAGGGCCTTGATCATGGTGCGGGGTACGACCAGATCGTCGGGGTACACGTCGAAGAGCGTGTTCTGGCCCTCAGCGTCGACCCACTCGGCGCCGGCCTCCTCGAACTGGCGACGGATGTTGTCCGTGGCGCGGTCGCCGGCCCGGCCGAAGATGATGGTCGGTGGTCCCGATGGGCCGAGGGGATGCAGGCCGATGGACGAGAGGTCGCCCACCGTCTGCGGCGAGTAGGAGAACGCCGGCCCGGAGACCGAGCCGTCGTCGGGTTGCGGCACGCCGAAACCGGTGGCCAACAAGGTTTGCTCGAGTCGTAGGAACCTTCGGCCCGACGGCGTCGGGTCCCAGAGAACGAGGCCGTCGACGGTGGTTCCCCGGTTGCACGACGCCGTGGCCAGCAACGCACCGGCTCGCAGCCCGACCAGGATCACGGGCCCGGGGCACATGGTGCGGGCCAGGGCCACGGCCTGGTCGATGCTGTCCAGCCAGTCGGACACCCGATCGGGGTCGGTGAGGTGTCCGGCCGAGTCGCCGGTTCCGGCATAGGCGAAGCGAACCGCGGCGATGCCGGTCGCTGCCGCCTGCGCACCGGCCACCCGCACGGCCGGCAGGGCGTTCGCCGCCTCCCTCCCGAGCGGGTCGCAGAACACGGCGACGCCGCGGGCTCTTCCGTTCTTCGGCACATGCACCCAGCCGTGCAGGGGGCGCCCGGCAGGTCCGAACCACGTGGGGACGCCGGTCATCCCGTCGCGCTCAGCCACAGGCCGCGCCTTCTCGGGTGACACGGTGCGACGGCGCCGGGGTCGAGGGTGAGCCTGGAGACGGCCAGTAGGTTCTCAAGGGACATGGCCGCGCCAGCATCCGCTCCCTGCTTCCTCCCCCGACGTCCGTGTCCGACCCACCGGTCGGGCCGCCGTCGGTGCCCCTTACGAATCCTCGCGCCCCTGGGTCGGTCTCGAAATCCAGGTCACCCTACCGCGGGCGCTCCGGCCGTCGGTGGGGACATGTCGGAGCAATGGAACGACCGATGACGGTCACGTCGGCCTCCGTGGTGGTCATCACCTTCGAGCGTCCGGACCATCTGGCTCGGTGCCTCGACCACCTCGAGCGCCAGGCGACCGCTCCTTGGGAGATCATCGTGATCGACTCGTCGGTGAGTGACGACACCGAGCAATTGGTGGGCGAGAAGTTCCCCTCGATCACGTACCGGAGGACAGCGGCCGGTCGCGGGGCCATGGCCACCGTCCGCAACATGGGCTACGAGATGGCCTCTGGGGACGTGATCGCCTTCGTCGACGACGACGCCTACGCCGAGCCCGATTGGTTGACGCGGCTGCTCGTCCCCTACGACGAACTTGACGTCGGCGCCGTCGGCGGTCGCCAGATCCGTCGCCAGCCGGGCGAGCTGACCGAGGGGCTCGACGCCATCGGCCGGCTCCTTCCCGATGGCACCCTCACCGGCAATTTCGCCGCTGACCCCGGCCGGGTGGTCACGGTCGACCACTTGCTCGGGGCCAACATGTCCTTTCGCCGCCGCGTGCTGGACGAGATCGGCGGTATCCGGGATGGCTATTTCGGGACTTGCGTGCGCGAGGAGAGCGACCTCTGCCTCCGGGTGGCCCGCGCCGGCTACCGGCTCCTCTACGCACCCGACGCCGTGGTCGAGCACGTCGCCGCGCCGTACAACAAGGGCCGGCGATTCGACCTGCGGTACCAGTACTGGTCGCAGAAGAACCATGTCATCTATTTGGTGCGAAATTTCGGAGCCAACGATCCCATCGTGCGCGCCTTCCTGAGAGCGACGGCCCGCAGCATGAAGACCACCATGGGGGAGCGGTTGGGCCAGGGGAACCGACGCGTCAATCACCGCGACGCGCGGGTCGTGGCCCGGTCGGTCGGGGCAATGGCGGTCCGCGGAGGGATGACGGCCGCGGGCACGGTTACGGGCCTGGTCGCCGGCATGCGCATGTCCCGGCTCGACCGCCGGGGCATCGCCGTCACCCGTCACCGGTAGCCGCGCAGCCGGACAGCGGTGGGGGCGCAGCCGGTTCCGGCTCAGCGCCTCCGGTCCCGCCACAGGGCGGCGTGGGCCGCCGCGCTCGCCTCCCACGTGAACCCGGCCGCCCGTTCCCGCCCGCGGCCCACCTGTGCGGCGGTGGCCCGGTCGTCGGTGAGAGCGGCCACCATGCCCTCGGCCAACCCTGGACCGTCCGGCTCGACCAGGTAGGCAGCGTCCCCACAGACCTCGGGCAGCGCGGCACGCCGGGCGGCTACGACGGGGACGCCAGCCGCCATCCCCTCGAGGGCGGGGAGCCCGAACCCCTCATAGAGCGAGGGAACCACGACGACGGACGCCGCGCCGAGGAGGCCGAGAGCCGTCTCGTCGTCCAATCGGCCCACCCGAACGGTGTCGGGCAGAGGGGCAAAGAGTCGATCCCGACGCTCATCCGGTGGTCCCATGAGGACGAGCGTCGTCTCGGGACGGGCGGCGCCCACGATGGGCCACGCCGAGGCCAGCCCCTCGAGGTTCTTGCGCCGCGTGCACCCGCCTGCGTGCAGGACGAACGGTCGGCGGACACCGAGCTCGGCCAGGCGGTGCTCGGAAAGAGGAGTGGGCGCAAAGAATCGGTGGTCCACTCCGTTGTGGATCACCACCACGCGTTCGACGCCCAGCACGGCGGCGACCTCGTCGGCCGCGAACTGTGAGGGGCAGACCACGGCGACGGCCCGGCGGGCGCCGGTGGCCGAGTCGGCGGGGACGGTCCCCTCGTCGTCGAATCGCCAGGGGACGACATCGTGAACGGTGAGGAACTCGATGCGCGGAGCCGGTGGCAGCCGGAGGTCGAAGCGGTGCACCAGGTCGTGACCGCGGTAGAGCGGGCGGGCGGCGACACGCCGCAGGGACGCCGGCGCGTTCCCGAGGAGCCGGCCCGGAACCCGTCGACCAGCCGTCAGCCCGGATCGCATCGAGGCCACGACGACATGCTCGACCTCCCATCCGGGGCCGAGCTCAGGCGCTGCCCGATCGACGATCTCGCGCTCGTAGACCTGCTGCCCCATAGGTGCGCCGCTCGCCAACGTGAAGAGGCCCAGCCGGACGCTCACGCTGCGTCCCTCCACCCTCGCCTGAGATCCGGTCCCGGCAACATCGGGGCGCAGCCGGTTGACCGCCGGTTGGCAGGGCGCAACGGATGGATGGGTCACCCTACTGCCGGCTCGCGCCGCGGCCGTGGCTCCGATGTAGCTCCGATGTAGCTCCGATGTGGCTCCGCCGTGGTTCGGCCGTGGCTCCATCGACGGCAGAGTGCCCATCGGTAGCGTGGTGGCGGTGCACACCTCGGGTGGCAGCGACGGATCGGTCCAGGGCATCGACCTCGAGACCAGCCACCGGGGTGCCCCGACGACCGGCCGCGACGAGCCGTGGCGCGTCGAGCTCGCGATCGGATTGCTCGGCCTGGCCGCGGTCGCCCTCGAGGGGGCGCTGGTCGCTCATCGGCCGGTCGCCGGTGTCCTCGACCGATGGTTGCAGGGCGTCATCCCCGGCAGCCACGCCGCCGCCTATGTCGACGTGACCTGGTTCCGCTACCCGTGGGTGGTGGTGGTCGGTGCCGTGGTATTGGCCGCGGTGTGCCTCCGCCGCGACCCGGCACGAGCCATCGCCTGCCTCATCGGTCCTCCCCTGGCCGTCGTGCTCGGCCAGGAGGTCATCAAGCCACTGGTCGGGCGGACCCTCGGGGGGACGCTCACCTATCCGTCCGGGTCGACGACCGGCGCCGCGGCCTTGGCCATCGCCGCCATTCTGGCCGTGCCGCCTCGCTGGAAGTGGGTGACGGCGGTGCTGGCCGTGGGCTACGCGCTGTGGATGACGATCGCGGTGGTGGCCCTGCGGTGGCACTTCCCGACCGACTCGCTGGGCGGCGCCGTGCTCGGTGTGGCGGTGGTTCTCGTCGTCGACGCCGCGTCCCATCTGGTCGGCGGTCGCATCCTCACCCGTCGCCGAAGGGTCGAACCGAGCCCGTCCTGACTCCGCCCGAGCCCGCCGGTCGTGCCGATTGGATCAGCGGTCGGGCTCAGTGTCCTCTGGCTCCCCGACGAGCGGCGAGGGTGAACGCTCGTCACCGGCATCGGCGCGCACGACGACGACCGTGTTCGACGGGCTGTCGGGATCGAACTGCAAGCGAACCAACGGCTCGTCGTCCTCCGGCTCACCGGGTGCCTCGATGACGAACGCCGGTCGTTGGTCACGCTTCTCGAGTGCTTGCTGCAGCCCGAGGGTGACGCCCGTCAAGACGGCCCCGGTGGTGGAGCGTTTCATCCACCGGTTGAAGCGCAAGGGGTCGGGACCGCTCTCCGCGGAGACCTCAGCATCGTCCTCGTCGTCGCCGTCGGCGCCACCATCGACCTCGTCGCCGTCGGCGCCACCATCGACCTCGCCGACCTCGCCGACCTCGCCGACCTCGCCGACCTCATCGACCTCATCGACCTCGTCGACCTCGCCGACCTCGCCGGGCGCCCCTTCCCTACCGGCTCTGGCTGACTGAGAGGAGGCGGAGGCCGGATCGTCCGACAACGGATCGACCGGCACCGGTGAGGCTCCGTCGGGTGACCCTCGGTCGGCGGATTCGGGCGAACCGGTCACCGACCCACGGTAATGCCGCCGTCATGCGTGGCCACCGTCACCACCGCGTTGGACCAGGCGCAGGTCGCACGCTCGGGACAGCTTTCAGGCGGGTGCCGTAGGATCGTTCTCGTGCTTGACCGCTTCCACCCGCCGGTCGAGGAGTACCTCGAGACCATCTTCGCCCTCGAGGAGGAAGGCATCCCGGTCATCCAAGCTCGGCTGGCCGAGCGTCTGGGCAAGGCGGCGCCGTCGGTGTCGGAGATGCTCGACCGCCTGGAATCGGATGATCTCATCGAGCGCAGCGCTCGCCAGATCTCGATGACCCCGGCAGGCGCCGCGGTGGCCCGCGGCGTGGTGCGCAAGCACCGGTTGGCTGAGCGACTGCTCGTCGACATCATCGGCCTCGATTGGGACAAGGCTCACGTGGAGGCGGGGCGGTGGGAGCACGTCATCTCGGACGACGTCGAGGCCCGTCTCGTCGTCCTGTTGGGCAACCCCACGACCTGCCCCCACGGCAATCCCATCCCCGGGGCCGAGAGGGTGGACGGTGTGGCAAGGGCCGGGCGCGCCCAACGCAGCCTGGCCGAGGCCCAGCCCGGCGATCGCATCTGCCTCGAGCGGGTGACCGAGAGCGTGGAGCACGACAGCGCCTCGTTGTCCTACCTCGGCGATCACGGGCTGACCCCGGGCACAACGGCGGTGATCCGGGCACGGGCTCCGGACGGGACCCTGACCCTCGCGGTGGGCGACGCCACCGTGGCCCTGGGGCCGGCCATCTGCGAGCGGATGTTCGTCGCCGCCGTCTGAGCTTGGGCCCGAGCCCGTCCCAGTCCAGGGCGGGGCCGCTGTTTCGGGCGCTCACCGGGGGCCGAACGGGACCGCAGGGCGGCCCTCCGGACCGCCCCGGTTTGGCCAGCACTCACTAGAGTGGAGTGCTAGCGCCGCGATGCGCCCGGAGTGGGAGCTGCCCCAAACGGGCTCCGGCTCGACGGGGATTTCGAAGCGACCATGGCCACAACCGACGACAAGCGACCACACGAGTCGCTCCAGACCGCAGCTGACCTCGACTCGCGCAAGGCAGCCATCCTGAACGCCGTGGTCACCGAGTACATCGGTTCCTCGCAGCCGGTGGGCTCCCAGCATGTCGTCGACGCCGCCGGCGTCAACGTCTCGTCGGCCACGGTGCGCTCGGACATGGCCGCCCTCGAGCGAGAGGGCTACCTCATACAGCCCCACACGAGCGCCGGGCGGATCCCCACCGACAAGGGCTACCGGTTCTTCGTCGACCATCTCGGTGGGCCCTGGTCTCTCGACCCGGGCGAGCGCCAGACAGTCCGGCGGTTCTTCGATCACGCCCACGGCGAGATCGAGCAGATGCTGGAGAAGACGTCCATGCTGCTCGCCGACCTCACCGACTGCACCGCCATGGTGGTGGGACCGTCGCACGAATCGGCGGCCATCCGGTCCGTGCAGCTCGTGGGCCTTGGCTCACATCTGGCGCTGCTGGTCGTGGTCCTGGCCGACGGGGCCGTGCAGAAGCAGACCATCGAGCTGCCCGAAGACACCGACGACGACCTCCTGGCAGTGGCCGCCCAGCACCTCAGCACCCACGTCCTCGGGAATTCGCTCGCCCAGGTGGGGGCGGCCGTGCCCGGGACGGGTGACCGGCGGGCCGACGCCGTCGTCAAGGCCGGTCTCGGCGCGCTGCGCACCTTGCAGCGGCACGGTCACTCCGAGCAGCTCTTCGTCGGAGGCTCGTCGCGGATGGCCGAAGCCTTCGATGCCGTCGACACGGTGCGGTCGGTGCTCACCATCCTCGAGCAGCAGCTGGTGGTGGTCACCCTCCTCCGGGACATCCTCGACACCGGTCTGTCGGTGGCCATCGGTGCCGAGCACGGCATCGAGCCGCTCGCCTCGTGCGCCATCGTCGTCATGCCCATCGAGGTCGACGGCATGGAGACCGGGACCATCGGGCTTCTCGGCCCGACACGGATGAATTATCCGCAGGCCCTGGCGGCCGCCCGGGTGGTCGGCGCCCGACTCGGCGAGCGGTTGAGCGAGACGAGCCGATGAACACCGATCTCTATGAGGTCCTCGGAGTCCGGAGTGACGCCTCGGATGAACAGCTGAAGCGCGCCTACCGCGAGAAGGCCCGCCAATACCATCCCGATGCCAACCCCGACGACGCCGAGACCTCCGAGCAATTCAAGGAGGTCAGCCTGGCCTACGAGGTGCTCCGCGACCCTGAGCGCCGAGCCAGCTACGACCGTTACGGGCCCGACGCCGTGTTCGGGTCGGCGGCCGGTGGGATGCCCGGCGACCCGTTCGCCGGTGGCCTCGGCGACCTGTTCGAGGCCTTCTTCGGAGGGATGGGGGCCCAGACGGCGGGCCGGGGACGACGGGGTGGGCCGGCACCGGGGCCAGATGCCGAGCTCTCGCTGAGGCTCTCCTTCCGCGAGGCCGTCTTCGGCACCCAACGCGACGTCGAGGTCAACACCCCTGTCCACTGCGACACCTGCGAAGGGACGGGTGCGGAGCCCGACACCGTGCCCATCCGGTGCCCCGAGTGCGAGGGCGCCGGTGAGCTGCGCCGGGTGCGGCAGTCGATCCTCGGCCAGATGATCACCGCCCTCCCCTGCAACCGTTGTGCCGGGACGGGGGAATTCATCGAACACCCGTGTGCCGACTGCCGGGGCGAGGGCCGCCGCCGAGAGAGCCGTACGCTGAACGTGGAGGTCCCGGCCGGCGTCGACGACGGCTCGACCCTGCGACTGGCCGGTCACGGCCCCGCCGGCTTTCGGGGTGGGCCCAACGGCGCCCTCTTCGTCCACGTCATGGTCGAGCCCGACCCGGTCTTCGAGCGCGACGGTGACGACCTGCACGCCGCCGTGCACGTGCCCATGACCATGGCCGCCCTCGGGGGCACCGTCGGCTTTGCCACCCTCGACGACCAGCGGGACCTCGCCGTCGCCGCGGGCACGTCGACCGGGTCCGTCCTTCACCTGAAGGGTCTGGGCGTGCCCCGTCTGCGCGGACGGGGCCGTGGCGACCTCTTCGTGCACGTGCAGGTCGACACCCCGACCGACCTCGACGACCGTCAGCGGGAGCTGCTCCTGTCCCTGGCCGAGGCCCGGGGCGATCAGCTCGGACAGGCCCCCGGTGGCGAGGGCATCTTTTCGAAGCTGCGGTCGGCACTGAGCTGACGTGGGCGCCCCCGGGCCGCCGTCCGAGCCTGACCCGCGCCTCGTCGTTGCTGCGGCCATGGTCTTCGTCGACGACCTTCGCGAGCCGCGGGTCGACGCCACCGATCTCCACCACCTGCTCGACGTCCGCCGCCTGGGCCCGGGCGAGCGGGTCGTGGCCGCCGACGGCGCCGGCTCGTGGGTCCCCTGCCGGCTGGTGCCCGACCCAGTCGGGGACAACCGATCACACCGTCGTCGCACCGCCGCGCTCGAGGTCGACGGTCCCGTCGAGAGCCAGCCACGACCAGCACCGAGCGTGACGGTTGCCTTTGCACCGGTCAAGGGCGATCGTCCGGAGTGGGTCGTCCAGAAGCTCACTGAGCTCGGGGTGGACCGCATCGTTCTGGTGCGGGCTGCCCGCACGGTGGTGCGGTGGGAGGGGGACCGGGCCGGGCGGGCCACGGACCGCCTCCGCCGGGTGGCCCGCGAGGCGGCGGCCCAGTCCCGCCGGCCGTGGCTGCCCGAGGTGGACGGCCCGGTCGACCTCGACGGGCTCGCATCCCGGTTTGGGCCGGTGGCCCTCGCTCGCCCTGGCGGGGCGCCACCCTCCCTCGACCCCCCGTCCATCGTCGTGGGCCCCGAAGGGGGGTGGGAGGAGGCCGAGATGGCCCGCTTCCCACGCTCGGTCGGCCTCGGCCCCACCGTGCTCCGGGCCGAGACGGCGACCGTGGTGGCGGGCACCTTCCTGTGTGGCTTGCGGGCCCGCCTGGTGGAACCCCTTGCGTAACCACGCTCCGTGAGGAAAACTACTCAGAGAGAACTAGGGGCAGGAGGCAGGCCGTGAAACGACCTTTGCGTCCCCGTCCGACGGCGAGCGGACGTGGGTATGTGGCTGCAGCTGAGCGGCCGAGCCGAAGCTCGAGGGCGACCGGAACGAGCGTCGGAGGGGAGCATGACCGTGACTGAGAAGGGCTTGACCCTCGTCGAAGAGGACGACGAGCAGGAGGAAGCGGCTCGTGTCGCCTATGCCCGGGCGGTTGGATCCCGGCTCCGCTCCATGCGCAAGCAGATGCGCCTCTCGCTGCAGGCCGTCGAGGCCATGTCCGAGCAGGAATTCAAGGCGTCGGTGCTCGGCGCCTACGAGCGGGGCGAGCGGGCCATCTCGGTGCCGCGGTTGCAACGTCTGGCCAAGCTCTACGACGTGCCCGTCGACCAATTGCTCCCGCCTGACGACGGCTCGGCCAACCGGTGGGGATCACCGGCGACCGGCGCCGACGAGAACGGGTCGTCGAGCGCCCGTCGGGCGCTGCGGGCCAGCAACGGCACGGGCAAGGTAGCCATCGACCTCACCAAGCTGCATGCCGTGAGCGGTCCCGAGCGGGACCTGCTCCGACGCTTCCTGTCGATGATCCAGGTCCACCGGCAGGATTTCAACGGAAAGATGATCACCATTCGCGCCGAGGACGTGCGCGCCATCGCCTGCCTGTTCGGAGTCACACCCGACAGCATGGGCGCCCGTCTCGACGAGCTCGGCCTGCTCGTGAATGTGTGAGGACCGTGTCGGCGATCAGGGGTGAGACAATGACAGAGCCGATTCACTGGCTGAGCACCAAAGAAGCAGCCGAGCGCCTGGGAGTGACCCTGCGCAGCTTGTACCGATTCATCGACGAGGGCGACCTCGTGGCGTACAAGTTCGGTCGGGTCATCCGGATCCAGGAGACCGATGTCGGCCGCTTCATCCAGGCGAGCCGCATCGCGCCGGGAAGCCTTGAGCACCTCTACCCGGAGGTGAAAGGGGCGGTCCGGGTCGTCCCGAGCAACGGCATCTCGGCCGCCGGCGCCTGAGGCGGCACCCGGGCCCTCTGGGGGCCGGGTAGAGGAACCGGGTAGAGGAACGGTGGACGACGGGTGTGTCGGCCCGGGTACGGTGACCGACGGTGTCCGACTGCCTGTTCTGCCGCATCGTGGCCGGTGAGGTGCCGGCTGACGTCGTGCGCGACGACGAGCAAACCCTCGCCTTCCGGGACGTCAACCCCCAGGCCCCCACCCACGTCCTCGTGGTGCCAAAGCGCCACATCGACAGCGCAGCCACGGTGACGGCGGAGGACGGCGACGTCCTGGCCGCCATGGTCGTGGCCGCCGGCGAGGTGGCGGCGGCGGAGGGGATCGGCACCCCGGACCGCGGCTACCGCTTGGTCTTCAATGTCGGGCCCGATGCCCTCAACTCGGTGCCCCATCTCCACTTGCACCTGCTCGGGGGTCGTGCCTTCGAGTGGCCCCCCGGTTGACGTCACCTCGAGTGGTCAGATCGGCGTTCGGGGCGCGCTGGTAGGGTCGGGCCAGAACACACGTGGCAGGCACTCAGGTCAAGATCCTCGTCCCCGGCAACCACCTCATGGCCGGCCTCTTGGGCCAGCGGGACGAGTTGCTGCGCTTGGTGGAGAAGGCCTTCGACGACGTCCGCATCACCGTGCGGGGCAACGAGATCTCCATCGAAGGGGATGGCGCCGACCAGGTGGCCGCCCTCTTCGAGGAGCTCATCCTCCTTCTCGAGTCGGGCCAGGGCCTCGACGCCGTGCAGGTCAACCGCACCATCGACATGATGCACGACGACCTACGTCCCTCGGAGGTGCTGACCGCCGAGGTGCTCAAGTCCTCGCGGGGGCGCACCGTGCGCCCGAAGTCGGCCGGGCAGAAGCTCTACACCGACGCCATCGCCAACAACATCGTGACCTTCGGCATCGGCCCGGCCGGTACGGGCAAGTCGTACCTGGCCGTGGCCCTCTCCCTCCAGGCCCTCCAGGCCGGCCAAGTGAAGCGCATCATCCTCACTCGTCCGGCCGTCGAGGCCGGCGAGCGGCTCGGGTTCCTGCCCGGCGACCTCATGGCCAAGGTCGACCCCTACTTGCGTCCGCTCTACGACGCGCTCCACGACATCCTGGACCTCGACGGCGCCCAGCGGCTCCTTGACCGCGGCACCATCGAGGTGGCACCGCTCGCCTTCATGCGGGGGCGGACGCTCAACAACAGCTTCATCATCCTGGACGAGGCGCAGAACACGACCCCCGAGCAGATGAAGATGTTCCTGACCCGTATTGGGTTCGGCTCGAAGGCGGTGATCACCGGCGACGTCACCCAGATCGACGTCCCCGGCGGCCGCTCCGGCCTGGTCGGCCTCGAGGAGGTGCTCGGCGGGGTGCCCGACCTCGCCTTCGTGCGCCTCGGCCAGCGTGACGTGGTCCGACACCGGATCGTGGCTGACATCGTGGCCGCCTACGAGCGGACTGCTCCCGAGGAACGGCGCGGGCCCGACCGCGTGTCGTGAGCCGGTCCTCACCTTCGTGACCCTCGACGTCTTCGCTGCCGACGAGCAGGCCGACCACCCAGTGGCCGTCGACCGCTTCTCGCGCCTGGCCCGGTCGGTGCTCGAGGCCGAGGGCGTCACCGACGACGTTGAGGTGTCGCTCCTCTTCGTCGACGAGGCGACCATCGCCGCTCTCAACTTTCGGTTCCTCGACAAGGAAGGGCCGACCGACGTCCTCGCCTTCCCCATCGAGGACGAGGGCGACCGGAGCGGTCGGTCGCCGGACGAGGGGGGGAGGGGGCCGGCGTCCAGCGAGACCGAGACCGACCGGCCCGTGCTGCTCGGGGACGTGGTCATCTGTCCGGTGGTCGCCGCCCGCAACGCGGTCGACAACGGGGTGACCTTCGACGACGAGATCGCCCTCCTCGTCGTGCACGGGATCCTCCACCTGCTCGGGATGGAGCACGATGCCGATGCCGACGCCGAGCGCATGGAACGCCGGGAGCAGCAGCTGCTCGACCGGTTCTACCGTCACGCCCCATGAGGCCGGTCTTCCTCCTCGCCACCGGCACCTTCCGGGCCGTCGACGTTGTGGTCATCGTCGTGGTGGTGGTCCTTCTCATGGCCTCCGCCGTCCTCGCTCTGGCCGAGACCAGCCTCGTGCGGATGAGCCGGGCCAAGGCGCTCGGGCTGGCCGACGAAGGTCGGCGCGCCGCCCGGATCCTCGTGCGGCTGGCCGAGAACCCGCAGGGTTTCCTCAACCCGGTCCTGCTCGTGGTGCTGGTCTGCCAACTGTTGGTGGCCACCCTGGTGGGCATCCTGGCCGCCCAGTGGTTCGGGGCGTGGGGCGTGGCCGTCGCCGTCGTTTTCGAGATCGTGGTCATCTTCGTGCTCGGCGAGGCCGTGCCGAAGAACTGGGCCGTGCGCCACCCCGAGCGGGCAGCGCTGTTCAGCGCACCTCTCGTGTCCGCCCTCGTGGCCTTCTGGCCCATCAAGATGCTGTCCCGGGGCCTCATCGGCCTGGCCAACCTCTTGATGGGTGGCCCTGGTGGTGACGAGCCGCCGGTCAGTGAGGCGGAGCTGCTGGCCCTCGCTGACGTGGCCCACGAGGAGGACGTCATCGAGGGTAACGAGCGCGCCCTCATCCACTCCATCATCGGGTTCGGCGACACCGTCGTCCGCGAGGTCATGGTGCCCCGACCCGACATGGTCACCGTCGCCGCCGATGAGACGGTCGGGACCACGCTCAAGCGGTCGCTCGAGGTCGGCTACAGCCGGCTACCCGTGACCGGGCAGCAGGTCGACGACGTGCTCGGCGTGGCCATCATGAAGGACATGATCAAGCTGGAGCGGGCAGGCCGAGGCGCCGACCGGGTGGGCGATCACGCCCGCGAGGCACATTTCGTGCCCGAGACCAAGCGGGTGGCGGACATGATGCGGGAGATGCAACAACAGACCTTCCATCTGGCCATGGTGGTCGACGAGTTCGGTGGGACAGCCGGGCTCGTCACTCTCGAGGACCTCATCGAGGAACTGGTCGGCGAGATCGTGGACGAGTTCGACGTCGAGGAGGAGCCCTTCGAGCGTCTGGAGGGCGGCGACCTGTCGGTGAGCGCCCGCCTGCCGGTCGACGAGGTCAACGAGATGATCGACGGGCGCCTGCCCGAGGGCCCGTGGGACACCGTCGGTGGCCTGGTATTCGACCTGCTCGGCCACGTTCCGGAGGCCGGCGAGGCGGTCACCGTCGACGGTCTGCGCCTGGTGGCCGACCGAGTCAACGGCCGGCGCATCGAGCGGGTTCGCATCGCCGTCAACTCCGAACCGGGGACGTCATCCTCGGCGTGACCGCTTTTCGCTCCGGCTTCGCCACGGTGACGGGCCGACCCAACGTCGGCAAGTCCACCCTCGTGAACGCCATGGTGGGGGAGAAGGTGACCGTCGTCTCGAAGCAGCCCAATACCACCCGTACCACCCTCCGCGGCGTGGTGCACCTTCCCGACGCCCAGCTGGTGTTGATCGACACCCCGGGCGTGCACAAGCCCAAGACCGCACTCGGCGGCCGTATGAACGAGGCCGCCTCGGGCTCGCTGGCCGACGTCGACGTGGTGGTGGCCGTTCTCGACGCCACCGCCGCGGTAGGGCCCGGTGACCGCATCGTGCTCGAGCGGTCGCTCTCGGTGTTGCGTCCGCCCTCGGAGTCGGCCTTGGCCCGATCGGGCCAGCTCGACACCCCGGGGGCGGCGCTCATGGTGGTGGTGAACAAGGTCGACCGCGCCGGCCGCGACGATGTCCTCCGTCGCCTGACCGAAGCGGCGAGGGTGATCGATGGGCTCGAGGCGGCGGCCGGGGCGGCGGCCGAGGCGGCGGCCGGGACGGACGAGCGATTGGTGGTCGAGTACTTCCCCGTGTCCGCGCTGACCGGTGAGGGAGTGGCCTCGCTGGTGGAGGCCATCGTCAAGCGGCTGCCCGAGGGGCCGGAGTACTACCCGGCCGGCATGGTGCGCGAGCTCTCCGAGGCGTCGTGGGTGGCCGACTTGGTGCGCGAGGAGCTGCTGCGACACGTCGAGGACGAGCTCCCGCACAGCATCGCCTGCCGGGTAACCGAGTGGGAATGGCCCCGCGTGCGCTGCGAGATCGTCGTCGAGCGCGACTCGCAGAAGGGCATCGTGATCGGCAAGGGCGGACAGCGCCTCAAAGAGGTGGGCACGGCCGTGCGCCACCAGCTGCCCGAGGGCGCCTACCTCGAGCTGTTCGTGCGGGTGGAGAAGCGGTGGCAGCAGCGAGAGGATGCGCTGGATCGGCTCGGGCTGTGAGACGAGCGACTGAAACGGGTCGCCCCGCCCGTTGCCGGCCACTGGAGTGACGGCGCTTCGGAGCTCGTCCAGGTAGTCTCGGCGCGTGGGCGAACGCAATGCGGTCGCTGCCGATGTTCCTCTCTCTCAGTTGCCGGCCAAGGTCAAGGCGGAACGCTCGCGGAGCTTCGGGGCGGTGGCCTCCGACTATGACCGGTATCGACCGACTCCCCCGTCGGCGGCCGTCGACTGGCTGCTTCCGGAGCATCGCGGCCGGGTCGTCGATCTCGGAGCGGGCACGGGACGGCTGACTCAGGTGCTCCTCGACCGGGCCGACGAGGTTGTGGCCATCGATCCCGACGAGCGCATGCGGGCCGTGCTCGAGCGTGAGGTGCCTGGCGCCCGTGCCGTCGACGGCCGTGGCGAGTCCATTCCCTTGCCCGATGGATCCGTCGACGCCGTGCTGGCGGCCACGTCGTGGCACTGGATGGATCCGGTCGCCACCCTGTCCGAGGTGGCACGGGTGCTCGCACCCGGCGGCGTCCTGGGCGTGATGTGGACCGGTGCCGACGGCATGGGCAGTGCCGTCAGCAAGGCGAGGGCCGTGCACAACCGGCGTCAGTCCCCGGCACGCCCCGTCGTGGCGGCGCCGTCGCCGACCGAGCTGAGTCGTCGGATGATGGACGAGGTCCTGCGGCCCGAGCCCGCCCTCGAGATCCCCCCGGGATACCCCTTCGAGCCGCCCGAGCACGAGGTGTTCCGTTGGCAGATGGCGCTCGATGCCGACGAGCTCGTCGGCCTGCTCGGCACGTCCAGCTGGGTGCTCACGCTCCCCGACGACGAGCGGGCGAAGCTCTTCGCCGAGACTCGCAGCTTCCTGGCCGAGGTGATGGGGATCCAGGCGCAGCTGAAGGCCGACGTTCCCTTTGCCGCCAACGTGTGGCGGGCCCACCGGCTGCCCTAAGCCCGACCCCCACCGGCTGCTCTAAGCCCGACCCCCACCGGCTGCCCTAAGCCCGACCCCCACCGGCTGCCCTAAGCCCGACCAACGTCCGGACCGACGTCCGGCGTGCTCTGCAGTGAGCGAAGGAATGCCTCGACCTCGGCTCGGTCGACCGAACGCCGCATGGGCGGGACGCGGGCAAGGAGGTCGGAGCGGTAGCGGGCGGTGGCCAGCCGGCTGTCGAGCACGGCGACGACACCCCGGTCGCGGCTCGAGCGGATGAGCCGACCCGCCCCCTGAGCCAGCAGCGTGGCTGCTCGGGGCAGGTCGACGAGGCCGAAGGCGCCGGGGCCGGCCCGTTCCCGCCGGGCTTCGAGCACCGGATCGTCGGGTCGCGGAAATGGGATCCGGTCGATGGTCACGAGGGTGAGGGTCGGACCGGGGACGTCGACTCCCTGCCAGAAGCCGAGGGTGGCGAACAGGCAGGCGCCGTCGTCTTCGGCGAACGCCTCGATGAGCGCCGGCTTGGGCAGGTCGCTCTGCGCATAGATCGGGTACCCGATGCGCGCCCGGAGGACCTCGACGGCGGCACGCATGGCCCGCCAGCTCGTGAACAGGGCCAGAGTCCGCCCTCCGGCGGCGTCGATGAGGGCGACCAGCTCCTCGTGGATGGCCGCCTCGGCCTCCGGGCGACGACGATCGGGGAGGTCCCGGGCCACGTACAGCATCGCCTGGTCCCGGTAGTCGAACGGGCTGCCCACGTCGAGGACATCGGTGGCGTCGGCCGGCAGTCCCAGGCGGCGGTCGAGCCCAACGGGCACGGTGGCCGAGGTGAGGATGCCGGTCACCTGTGGCCAGAGCTGGGCGGCCAGCTGGGCCCCCACGTCGATAGGCGAGAGCCGCAGCACCGGCGACCTCGCGTCCGAGTCGACCCAGGCCACTTCGTCGTCGGAGGTCGCCGCGAATCGGGCCAGATCGTCGGACAGGTGCCCGGCGGCCAGCAGCAGGCGGTCGCGCCGGGACCGTACGGTCGGGTCGTCGCCGTCGGCCGACGACCCGACCCGCAGCTGGTCGGCCAGGTGGCCCACGCGGCCGGCGGCCATGGCGAGGACCCCTTCGAGATCGCGCTGCGCGGCTCCCACCCCCACGGTTTCCTTGGGCTCGGGCGCGGCGCCTTCGGGACCGGCGGTCGTGGCCCGGGCGAGTCGGTGACCGACCAACGGGGCGAGGACGCCTTCGAGCGCGTTGGCCGTCTCGGCCATGGCGTCGCCCGTCTCCTTGGCCGTCGGGCTGTCGTCAAGGAGCGGCCGGGCGCTGGCGGCCAGGGCCCGGAACCGGCCCGGGCCGATCTCGACCCCCAGACCGTCGGTGAGCACGTCCTCGACGGCGTGAGCCTCGTCGAACACCACGACCTGGTGGGGTGGGAGGACGGCGCCGCCGCTAGCCAGGTGGGCGGCATAGAGATGGGTGTTGACCACGATGACATCGGCCTCGGCGGCCCGATGGCGCGCCTCCTCGGCGAAGCACTCGTGCCCCGACGGGCACCGGAAGGCTCCCGGGCACTCGCGGGCGCTCGTGGAGACGGCCGCCCATGCCCGGTAGTGGGGCTCGAAATCGAGCTCGGCTCGGTCGCCGGAGCTCGTGACCTCGGCCCAGGCCACGAGGCGCCGCACCTGCTCCCCAAGGGTGCCGGGGGCGGCCGGCTCGTCCCGGGCCGGTGTCAGGCGGTCGTCCTTGTCGGGGGGGTCGGGTGCCGGTTCGACCAGGTCCAGCTGGGTGCCACCACCCATCTCGGCGAGCCGTTGCCGGCAGAGATAGTTGCTGCGGCCCTTGAGCACGGCGAAGGTGAGGTCGACGTCGCTGGCGATGGCCACCAGCGGGAGATCCTTGTCGGCCAGCTGGTCCTGGAGCGCCTTGGTGGCGGTAGCCACGACGGTGGGACCGCCGCCCAGCGCAGCCGGCACGAGGTAGGCGAGCGACTTCCCGATGCCCGTCCCGGCCTGGACCACCAGGTGGCGACCCTCGGCCATGGCTGTGGCCACTGCTTCGGCCATGGCCTCTTGGCCTTGACGCTCTTCGCCGCCTCCGGGCAGGGCGCCGGTCACCGCCCGCAGCGTCGAGGTCACCGGGTCGGACACGAGGTCGACCCTACCGGTGCCCCGCTACGCCCTCCGTGCCTCGTTGCGCCGCCGCCTTGCCCGCCGGAGTTGTCAGTGCCATTCCACAGCCAGGGCGATGGCCACCCCGAGGCCCGCCACCACCACGATCCAGCGCAGCACGGGCGCCGGGAGCCGCCGACCGTAGCGTCCGCCCACCTGGCCGCCGATGATCGAGCCGGCGGCGATGAGGCCGGACACCGCCCAGGCCACGTGGGTGAAGGCGATGAAGAGGAGGCCCGACACCAGGTTGGCGATGAGAGCCAGCGCGTTCTTTGTGCCGTTCAGCCGCTGGAGGTCGTCGTCGACGAAGGTAGCCAGGAGGGCGATGAGGATCACTCCCTGCGCCGCCCCGAAGTAGCCGCCATAGATACCGGTCACGAAGATGCCCACGAGGAGCGGCGCCGTGGGGTGGGCGGGACGATCGCCACGCTGTCCGAGCCATCGGCTGACGGTCGGCTGTGCGGCCATGAGCAGTGCCGCCGCCAAGACGAGCACCGGCACTGCCGACTTGAACACTTGGTGGGGGAGGGCGAGCAGGAGGGCTCCGCCGGCGAGTCCGCCGACCAGCGAGGCCGGCGCCAACCGCAGCAGTCGGCGCTCTTGGCCGGCCAGCTCGTGGCGGTAGGCCACCACTGCGCTCATGCTGCCGGGGACGAGGCCCACGGTGTTGGAGACGTTGGCCAGCACCGGCGGGTAGCCCAGGGCTAACAGCGTGGGGAAGGTCACGAGCGACCCAGACCCCACGATGACGTTGATGGCCCCGGCGATCAGCCCGGCCGCGAAGATGGCCAGGGCCGAGGGCGCGGACATGGGAAGGGTCTACTGTGCTCGCCGCCGGCACTCAATGACGCCCACCCGAGATCCCTCCTCTTGTGCCGGGTCTTGTGCTTGGTCGTGTGCTTGGTCGTGTGCCGGGTCGCTCCCGGTCACGGCCCAGCGAGCGGCCGGGATAGGTTCGCAACGTGGACCCGCAGGACATGGGCACGATCGACGGCCGACGGTCGGACGTGTCCGAGCTCACGGCGGCCGACGTCGACGGCGGCCCGCTACCCACCCATATCGCCTGCGTCATGGACGGAAACGGCCGTTGGGCGGCCCGACGAGGGCTGCCGCGCACCGAAGGCCACAGCGCCGGTGAGACTGCCCTGCTCGACGCAGTGGAGGGTGCGCTCGAGCTCGGCGTCCCGTGGCTCACCATGTTCGCCTTCTCGACCGAGAATTGGCGGCGGCCGACCGACGAGGTCCGGTTCCTCATGGGTTTCAACGAAGGCCTGCTCATGCGTCGCCGTGACGAGCTCCACGAGAAGGGTGTGCGCATCCGCTTTGCCGGCCGGCGTGACCGGCGGGTCCCGAGGCGGGTGGTGCGGCGGATGGACGAATCCGTCTCCCTGACCGAGCACAACCGCCGGTGCACCCTCACCATGGCGTTCAATTACGGTGGCCGGGCCGAGATCGTGGATGCCGTCCGTCGGCTGGTGGCCGACGGCGTCGACGAACGCCGCATCGACGAGCGCGCCATCCGGTCGCGCCTCTACTACCCCGACCAGCCCGACCCTGACCTCGTGATCCGCACCTCGGGGGAACATCGCATCTCCAACTTCCTTCTCTGGCAGCTGGCCTACAGCGAGCTGGTCTTCGACGACGTGCTGTGGCCCGACTTCCGGCGCGGCCACCTCTTCGCCGCGGTACGCGACTTCCAGAGCCGGCAGCGCCGCTACGGCGGGGTGAGCTGATGGCCGGCGGTCTGCGCACTCAGTGGAAGGCCCGTCGGGGCGGGCACGCCCAGACGCTGGCGCCCTCCGACGAGGGCGGGATCTGGGTGATGACGGGCGTCGTGCTGGTCCTCATCGCCTACGCCGGCGTGATCGTCCTGCTGATCGCCGGCTACACCTCCGTCCTCCCGCTGGCCATCGTCCCGCTGGTTATGGCCGGCCTCATCGGGGCCAACAACCTGCTCGGTGGGGGACGCACTTACGGCCGCACTCCCGGGCGGCCGGTCGGGGACGGGCAGGCGCCGCTCTCCTCGAGTGGGCCGAACGGTCCGCTGCCCGGCGCCGCCGATGAGCCAGTGGCCGCGGGTCCGGACAGCCCGGTGAGCTTGGACAGCCCGGTGAGTCCGGCGAGTTCGGCCGCTCCGGCGAGCCCGGACGCCCCAGGGGATGGGCCATGACCCTCTTTCGGGACCGAGGGATGGTGCTGCGCACCATCCGGCTGGGTGAGGCGGACCGCATCGTGACGTTGATGACCGAGCGACACGGCAAGGTGCGGGCGGTGGCCAAAGGGGTCCGGCGGACCCGGTCCAAGTTCGGCTCCCGGCTCGAGCCGCTGAGCCACGTTGCCCTGCTGGGCTGGCAAGGTCGCAGCGACCTCGACATCGTCAACCAGGTCGAGGTCATCGACGCCAACCGGGCCGTGCGCGAGGACCTCGACCGGGTGACCGTGGCCCTCTCCATGCTCGAAGTCGTCGACCAGGTGGGCCAAGAGCGCCATGCCAATCCGCGCCTCTACGAGATGGTGGTCGGTGCCGTGGCCGCGCTGGCCATCCGCAAGTCGCCCATGGTCGCGCCTGCCTTCTTCCTCAAGGTGCTGGCCCTCGAGGGGACGGCACCCCATCTGTCGTCGTGCGTCTCCTGCGGCGAGGACGACGCCGGGAGCCTGGTGGCCTTTGACTCGATCGAGGGCGGGGTGCTGTGCCGACAGTGCCGGCGCGGCCGGCCGCTGTCTGGGGCCGGGCTCACCCTCTTGCGGCGGACTCTCGGGGGGGACCTGGCCGGGGTCCTCGACGAGCCGCGGAGCCCGGTCACCGACGAGGTCTCCGTACTGGCTACCGAGGCCATGGAGGCACACCTCGACCGCCGTCTCCGCTCTGTCCACTCGGGTCAGGTGACGTGAAGCTTCGTCGAGTCGTCGACGTGGACCGGGCGGGCGCCGTGTCGACAACTAGGGGCCGCAGGCATGAGGCCACGGCTCGGAAGGAAAGTTTTTTTTGGCAAAGGCCCAAATTGTCAGCTTAGGCTGACGAAAATTGTCAGCTTATACTGACAATCGTCAGGTTTAACTGACAAATTCGCCCTCTTCGAAAATTGCAAATGGAAATCCGAATCACAAAAGGCCCGCTCGGAGCCACCCGGAAGACCGGCCAGCCGGCCGGTGCTGGTTCGGGGCCCATGAGCGACTCATTCGGCATCTACGTCCACGTGCCGTTCTGCCGGCTCCGTTGCGACTACTGCGCCTTCGCCACCTACACCGACCGCGACCATCTGATGGGGGCCTACGTGGCCGCGTGCCGGGACGAGGCGCAGCGCGCCGTCGACGAGGAGGGGATGGCCCCGGCTTCGTCCGTCTTCGTCGGTGGTGGCACGCCCTCGCGTCTTGCCCCCGACCTCCTGGCCAACCTCCTCGGGGCCGTGCCGAGACGTCCCACTGCGGAAGTCACGATCGAGTGCAACCCCGAGGACGTCGACGACCGGCTCCTCGCCGCCTATCTCGCTGCCGGGGTCACCAGGGTCTCGCTCGGGGCCCAGTCACTCGTGCCCCACGTCCTCGCCGACCTCGGCCGTCGACATGGCACGGCCCAGGTGTTCGACGCCGCCGCCCGTGTTGCCGAGGCCGGCTTCGCCAGCTGGAATCTCGACCTCATCCTCGGTGCGGCCGCCGAGTCCGACGCCGACTGGGACGCCACCCTCACCGCGGTGCTCTCGCTTCCGCACCCGCCGCCCCACCTCAGCGTCTACGCCCTGACCGTCGAGCCCGGCACACCACTCTCGACCGACCTGCGCCGGCAACCGGACGACGACGTGCAGGCCGCTCGTTACGAGCGGACGGACCGGGCTCTGGCCGATGCGGGCTACGAGTGGGAGGAGATCTCGAACTGGGCTCTTCCCGGTCACGGCTGCGCCCACAACCGCCTCTACTGGCAACAGGGCGACTACCGGGGCATCGGGTCGGCGGCGCACTCCCACCGTCAGGGCCACCGCTGGTGGAACGTGCGCACCCCCGACCGTTATGTCGAGCTCGTGCGGGCCGGCCGTAGCCCGGTGGCCGCCGGTGAGTACCTCGACGCCGAAACCCGTCGCTTCGAGGCGCTGGCCCTCTCTCTGCGCACGCCGGCGGGGGTTCCGGTTGATGCCCTGTACGACGTCGACGTCGACGTCGGCGGCGTCAACGGCCACGGCGACGTGGACGACACGCTCGACGGCCTTGTCGAGCGGCGCGATGGGCGGCTGGTCCTCACCGTGCGCGGCCGCCTGCTGGCCAACGCCGTCACCGCTCGACTGCGCAGCGTTGGAGTCACCCGTCCACCCGGTACCATGCCCGGGATGTCCGAGCCGGCCGCCGTTCCCCTCTCGCTCCCGGAAAGACCGCTGTCCTCGAGCGCTCTCGTGGCCGCGGTGGGCGATGCGGCCCACGATGACCGACACTGACCAACCCGCCGATTCGGTGACGACCGCCGAGCGCGGGCCCGGGGACGACCGGCTCGAGAAAGTCATCGGGCTCTGTAAGCGGCGCGGGTTCGTCTTCCAGTCGGCCGAGATCTACGGCGGCTTTCGCTCGACCTACGACTACGGGCCGGTCGGGGTCAACATGCTCCGCAACGTCAAGAACATGTGGTGGGAGTCCATGGTCCAGCGCCGGGACGACATCGTCGGGCTCGACGCCGCCATCCTGTCGCCACCGGCGGTGTGGGAGGCCTCCGGGCACCTGCAGAACTTCACCGACCCGCTGGTTGACTGCCGTAGCTGTCACCAGCGCTGGCGCGAGGACAAGATCGAGGGCGTCTGCCCCAACTGCGGGTCCACCGAGTTCACCGAGGCGCGGGCGTTCAACCTCATGTTCAAAACCCATGCCGGCCCCGTCGAAGACGAGGGGGCGGTCGCCTACCTCCGTCCGGAGACGGCACAGGGGATGTTCACGAACTTCGCAAATGTCCTCCAGACCACCCGCAAGAAGCCGCCCTTCGGGATCGCCCAGGTGGGCAAGTCCTTCCGCAACGAGATCACCCCGCAGAACTTCGTGTTTCGCACCCGAGAGTTCGAGCAGATGGAGATGGAATACTTCGTCCCTCCGGCCGAGGCCGACCGCTGGTTCGAGTACTGGTGCGCGGAGCGGCTCCGTTGGTACGTCACCCTCGGCATCCCTGACGATCAGCTACGCCTGCGTCACCACGACAAGGATGAGCTCTCCCACTATTCGACGGCCACCGCAGACGTCGAGTTCCGGTTCCCCTGGGGGTGGGACGAGCTCGAAGGAATCGCCAACCGCACCGACTACGACCTCAAGGTCCACTCGGAGGCGTCGGGGGAGCGGCTCGAGTACTTCGACCAGGCGACCGGTGAGCGCTACGTGCCCTATGTGATAGAGCCGGCCGCCGGGGCCACGCGGACCATGATGGCCTTCCTCCTCGCCGCCTACGACGAGGACGAGATCGCCGGCGAGGCCCGCACGGTCCTCCACGTCCACCCTCGCCTCGCCCCCTACCAGGTGGCGGTGCTCCCTCTGTCCAAGAAAGAGACCCTCGAGGGGCTCTCCCGTCAGGTCCTCGGCTCGCTCCAGCTGCACTTCATGTGTGACTTCGACGTGACCCAGTCCATCGGTCGCCGTTACCGGCGTCAGGACGAGATCGGGACGCCGTGGTGCGTGACCGTCGACTTCGACTCACTGGAGGACGGCTCGGTGACCGTGCGCGACCGGGACTCGACCGAGCAGGTCCGCCTGCCCGTCGACCAGGTTTCGGGAGAGATCCGGCGGCGTCTCGACGCGGCCGGCGCATCGGCTGCGGGTTGACGTCCGCCCCGGGGGCAGCGCGACCCGGCAGGTAGGCTGACCATGGCAGGCGACCCCGAGCGGCGGCGGTCACCCGTTCCGGCCCCAGGAGAGCCTTCCAATGCCCTTTGTGTTCGACTTTTCCCACAACCATCGCAAACCGCCGATGGAGATGAAGGAGCTGCTCGGGGGCAAGGGAGCCAACCTGGCCGAGATGACCTCCGTGCTCGAGCTGCCGGTGCCGCCCGGTTTCACCATCGCCACCACGACATGTCGCGCCTACATGGAAGGCGGTTGGCCCGAAGGGCTGAGCGACGAGGTGGCCAAGGCTAAGCGCCGGCTCGAGCGGACGATGGGCAAGCGCATCGGCGACGCCGCCGACCCTCTGCTCGTGTCCGTGCGGTCGGGCGCGAAGTTCTCCATGCCGGGGATGATGGACACCGTCCTCAACCTCGGCCTCAACGACGATTCGGTCGAAGGGCTGGCCAAGCAGACCGATGACCTGCGCTTCGCCTACGACTCCTACCGGCGCTTCGTGGCCATGTACGGGCGCATCGTGCTCGGCATCCCGGGCGAGGAGTTCGACACCCTGCTCGACGCGGCCAAGGAGCTGGCCGGTACGTCGTCCGACGCCGAAGTGCCCATCGAGCTTTTGCGCTACCTGGTTGACGCCTACCAGCAAATCTGCCAGCGCTCCACCGGCCGGCCCTTCCCGCAGGATCCGGACGAGCAACTGCGCGGTGCCATCGAGGCCGTTTTCGCCTCGTGGAACGGCCCTCGGGCCGTCGCCTACCGCACGCGTGAGCGGATCCCCCATGACCTCGGCACCGCGGTGAACGTCCAGGCCATGGTGTTCGGCAACCGAGACGACAACTCGGGGACCGGAGTCGGGTTCACGAGGGACCCGGCGACCGGCGCCCCCGGCGAGTACGGCGACTTCCTGGTCAACGCCCAGGGTGAGGACGTGGTGGCCGGTATCCGCAACACCGAGCCCCTCTCGGCCCTCCGTGACCGCTTCCCGAAGATCCACCGGGAGCTGCTCGACATCTTCGGCCGCCTCGAGGGGCACTACCGCGACATGTGCGACACGGAGTTCACCATCGAGCAAGGGAAGCTCTGGATGCTCCAGACCCGGGTGGGCAAGCGCACCGGTCGAGCCGCGCTGCGCATGGCCGTCGACATGGTGGGCGAGCGGGCCATTCGCCTGACCAAAGAGGAGGCGGTGCAGCGAATCACTGGCGAGCACCTCGAGCAGGTGCTGCACCCGCAGTTCGCGTCGACCGGTCACCAGGTGCTGGTGAGGGGTCTCGGCGCTTCACCGGGGGCGGCCGTGGGGCGCGTCTACCTGACGGCGGACGACGCTGAGGCGGCGGTCGAGCGGGGCGAGCGGGTGGTGCTCGTGCGCTCCGAGACCTCCCCCGAGGACGTGCACGGGATGCTGGCCGCCGAGGGGATCCTCACCGCCCGGGGCGGGCTCGTGAGCCACGCCGCGGTGGTGGCGCGCGGGTGGGGCAAGCCGGCGGTCGTCGGTGCCGAGGCGCTCCGGATCGCCGAGCGTTCCTTTGCTGTGGGCGACACGGTGGTGAAGGAAGGGGACTGGATCTCGGTCGATGGCACGACCGGCACGGTCGTCCTCGGCCAGGTGGCGCTCACCGAGGGCGACCGCCCGCCCGAGTTCGACACGGTGCTCGGTTGGGCCGACGACATCCGGGCCGGCCGGCTCGGGGTGCGGGCCAATGCCGACACCGGTCCCGACGCCGCCAACGCCCGGAGCTACGGGGCCGAGGGGATCGGTTTGTGCCGAACCGAGCACATGTTCCTGGCCGACGACCGGTTACCCATCGTCCGACGGATGATCTTGGCGTCGTCGCCCAAGGAGGAAGAAGCGGCCCTCGAGGAGCTGCGCGTCGCCCAACGCGAGGACTTCGAGTCCATCCTCGAGGCCATGGACGGCCTGCCCGTGACCATTCGGCTCCTCGACCCTCCGCTCCACGAGTTCCTACCCGACATCGAGGAGCTGGCCGTCAAGGAGGCGACCACCGGGCTGTCACCAGAGGAGCAGCGCCTGTACGCCGCCGCCCGGTCGTGGCACGAGTTCAATCCGATGCTCGGCACCCGGGGCGTGCGCCTCGGGGTCATCAAGCCCGGCCTCTACGCCATGCAGGTACGCGCCCTCATGGAGGCGGCGCTCCAGCGGGTCGAGGTCGGCGGCCATCCACTGGTCGAGATCATGATCCCGCTCACCGTCAACCGCGAGGAGTTGGCTCTCGCTCGCTCGTGGGTGGAAGCGGCGGTCGAGGAGGCCAAGGCGGAAGCCGGCCGGGTTCGCAAGGCCCCAGCGTCTGCGCCCCGCTCGGCCAAGGGGAAGCCTGTCCGTCGGGGCACCGTCGAAGTGCTCATCGGCACAATGATCGAGACGCCACGGGCCGCGCTGGTGGCCGGCGAGATTGCCGAGGAGGCCGATTTCTTCTCCTTTGGGACGAACGACCTGACCCAGATGACCTTCGGATTCAGCCGCGACGACGTGGAGGGCCGCATGATGTCGGCCTACCTCGAGGCCGGTCTGCTCAAGCGCAACCCGTTCGAGACGGTCGACCCCGAGGGTGTCGGCGAGCTCGTGCGGGACGGGGTCGAACGAGGTCGGGCCACCCGCCCCTCCCTCAAGATCGGTGTCTGTGGCGAACACGGCGGCGACCCCGACTCGATTCTGATCTTCGCCCAGGCCGGCCTCGACTACGTGAGCTGCTCCCCCTTCCGGGTGCCCATCGCCCGCCTGGCCGCCGCCCAGGCGGTGTTGGCCGGGGCCACCGACGGGAGGCGCTGAGGCGACCACCAGGGGTGCGGGGTCACAGGGAGCCCTCGGCGCGGCGGGACGGTACCGTCGGGTGCCATGGGGATACCCGACGAGGACGTGGCCGAGGTCCGGGCCAAGACCGACATCGTGGCCCTCATCGGTGAGCGCGCCGCCCTGAAGCGTGTGGGTCAGAGGTGGGTCGGCCTGTGTCCCTTCCACACCGAGAAGACCCCGTCCTTCAGCGTGAACGCTGAAGAGGGCTTCTACTACTGCTTCGGCTGCCAGAAGAGCGGCGACGCCATCACCTTTGTGCGCGAGACCGAGCACCTCGACTTCGTGGAGGCGGTGCGCCGTCTCGCCGACCGGGCCGGGATCACCCTGCACGAGGACGCGGCCGGCGGACGGGAAGGAGCGCGGCGCCGCCACTTGCTCGATGCCATCGAGCGCGCCACCGAGTGGTACCACGATCGGCTGCTCACCGGGGCCGACGCGGGTGGGGCCCGGGACTACCTGCGCAGCCGGGGCTACGACGGCGAGGTGGTCCGGCGGTTCCGCCTTGGGTGGGCCCCCGACGAGTGGGATGCCCTGTGCGTGGGGCTTGGTCTCGATGAGGAGCTGGCCACCTCGACCGGTCTCGGCTTCGTCAATCGGCGCGGCCGGCTCCAGGATGCATTTCGGGGCCGCATCCTGTTTCCCATCTGCGACCCCTCGGGCCACCCAGTGGCGCTCGGCGGCCGGGTGCTGCCGGGCAGTGCCGACCCGGCCAAGTACAAGAACTCGGCCGAGACGGCCGTCTACTCCAAGCGGCGGACTCTGTATGCCCTCAACTGGGCCAAGCACGATGTGGTGGCCACCGGCGAGGTGGTGGTGTGCGAGGGCTACACCGACGTGATCGGCTTCTTCGAGGCCGGCGTCGAGCGGGCCGTGGCCACCTGCGGTACCGCCCTCGGCGAGGAGCACGTCAACTTGCTGCGCAATTTCGCCCGCCGGGTGGTGCTGGCCTTCGACGCCGACACCGCCGGTCAGTCCGCTGCCACCCGCTTCTACGAGTGGGAGCGACGCTTCGAGATCGACGTGGCCGTGGCTGACCTGCCCCCCGGGTGCGACCCGGCCGAGCTGGCCAAGGAGGACCCGTCCGCCCTGCGGGCGGCGGTCGAGGGGGCGAAGCCCTACCTCCGGTTCCGGGTGGACTCGCTTCTCGCTGCCGCCGACCTGTCGACCGCCGAGGGCCGGGCCAAGGCGGCTGCACACGGTCTCGAGATCGTGGCCGAGCACCCCGACGATCTCGTGCGCGACCAGTACGTCATGACCCTCGCCGAACGCTGCCATCTAGAGCCCGAGCGGCTACGGGCGCGGCTCGCCGAGTTGCCCCGCGGTCCCCGCGACCTCCGTGGCGGTGCCGACGAGAACCGCTCCGGCTCGCGATCGTCGGGGCGCGCCACCGAGTACCGGAATGGGAGCTCGTCGGGCACGGTGGCGAACGGAGCCAACGGACCGATCGGAGCGAGCGGACGGCAACCGCGCCGGAGCGCTTCTCGCGAGTTTCTTCCTGGCCTCGAAGCTCTCCGGCTGGCCATCCACCAACCCGAGGAGATCGACGGTCGGCTGGAGGAGGTGCTCTTCAGCGACGAACGTCAGCGAGCTGCCTTTTCGGCTCTTGCCGGTGCGAACACGTTGCGCGAAGCGATCGACGGAGCGCCGGCCGACGTCGCGGCTTTGCTTGTCCGCCTCACGGTGGAGATTCCCATCGAGGCGGCCGACGAGGTGGTCCATCAGCTCGTGAGGGAAGCCGTTCGCCGGGAAGTCTTCACGCTCGAAGCCGAGGCTCGCACATCGCCGCAGGCCAACGAGGATGCCAAGCAGGTCTTCGCCTGGGTGCACTCGCTAGGTTTGCCTGATACCTCGGCCGAGGCGGAGGAGAGATTGGTAGCCTGGCTAGTGGTGCGATCAGAGGCGATCAGCGAGGGGCAACGGGCGTGATCACCGGTCAGGAGTCGCCCCCCCGACCGCTTGGCGGGACAGGTCAGGACGGCGCCGGGGTCGATTCCATCGATGACGAAGCGGGTGACGACGGCGGCACCGGTTTATCGGGCGACGAGCGAGGGTCGACGGACGGTGCTCCGCCGCGCACTGCACCCGTTGCGCCGCTGGCCGGGGTGCCACCCGAGCAGCTCGATCTATTACTTCGCCAGGGCCGACGCCACGGCTCGTTAACGCAGCACGACGTGGTCGACGCATTGCGCTCCGTCGAGCTCCGGGCCGAGGTCATCTCGGAGATCATCGAGCGCATCCGCTCCGCCGGCGTGGCCTTCGAGGACGAGGTGGTCGAGGAAGCCACCGGGATACCGGCGGCGACGCCCGCGCCCATCGTCGACGGCGAGCCGGCCGCCGACGGGATCGGAAACGCAAAGCCCGACGTCATGCCAGAGGTTCCGCGGTCACCACGGGTGACCTCCGTGTCCGATCCCGGTCGATCCAGCGCCCGCCGACCCGCTCCCCGCCAGAAGTTGGGCAGCCGCCGGGCGGCGGCGGAGAGCTCGGGAGACGAGGGGTTCTCGGGATCGAGCGCCGACCCGGTGCACATGTACCTGAAGGAGATCGGCAAGGTCAAGCTCCTCGACGCCGGGCTCGAGGTCGAGTTGGCCGAGCGGATCCTGGCCGGCAACGAGGCTGCGGTCCGCATCACCGCCGCCGAGGCCGACGGTGAGGTCAACACCCGCAGCCGCACCCGCGAGCAGATGCTCGTACGCCGCGGCCAGCAGGCCAAGGAGGCGCTCATCGAGGCCAACCTGCGCCTCGTCGTGTCCATCGCCAAGCGGTATCGAAACCGGGGCCTCGCCTTCCTCGACCTCATCCAGGAGGGCAACCTCGGGCTCATGCGAGCCGTTGAGAAGTTCGATCACACCAAAGGCTTCAAGTTCTCGACCTACGCCACCTGGTGGATCCGCCAGGCCATCACGCGGGCCATCGCCGACCAGGCCCGCACCATCCGGATCCCTGTCCACATGGTCGAGACCATCAACAAGGTGGTCTGGGCCCAACGGCAGCTTGTCCAGGAGCTCGGACGTGAGCCGAGCGCCGAGGAGGTTGCCGGGCGGGTGGACTTCACCATCGAGCGAGTACGGGAGATCCAGCGCATCAACCAGGACACGGTCTCGCTCGAGCAGCCGATGGGCGATGAGGAGGACTTCAGTCTCTCCGACCTCATCGAGGACCGCGAAGCTGTCGTCCCCGACGACGCCGCCGCCCGGATGATGCTCGACGACGCCGTCCGCGAGGCGCTGCGCCACCTATCGCCACGCGAGCAGGACGTGGTCCGCCTCCGCTTCGGGCTCGAGGACGGCAAGATTCGGACTCTCGAAGAGGTCGGCTCGACCTTCGGGGTGACCCGCGAGCGGATCCGCCAGATCGAGGCCAAGACGCTGGCCAAGCTACGACGGCCGGAGTCCGCTCAACTGCTCCGCGACTACCTCGACGAGGACTGAACCAGATCCGGGCGGGAGCGGACCGCCTAGCCCCCGGCCGCGTTCGACAGGTGCTCCCGGCGACTGCCGATGCCGACCGGCCAGGACGCACTGTCACCCGGCGAGTGCCCGTAGCCGTTGATGGCCTGGGCCAGCTCTTCGGCCAGGTCGATCACGATGGCGTCGGCCGCCTCGTCGCCGTTGCGCCAGCCGAGGGCGGTGCCGGCCACGTCCTTCATCCACTCGAGGGTGAGGCGGGCCGCGGCGGTGGCTTTGTCGCCGACGAAGTTGGCCGTCCCGGTCACCGGGACCGATCGCCCCGCCCGGCCGGCCAGCTGCGCCAGCTGCCGAGCCTGGCGGCGGCCGGTCGCCGTGCCCACCCCGTACCCGAGGGCGAAGGCGGCCACGGTGGCGGCGATGCGGAGCTTCATCGGACGACATTTTGCCCCACTCTCGGCCACCGATGCACCCTGGTTCTGACTGGCTCCGAGCGGCTAAGGTCGCTGCTCTCGCTCGGGGCCCGGCCACTGCTCGCATTGCCCGCTGGCGCCATCTTCCGGGGTAGCTCAATCGGCAGAGCAAGCGGCTGTTAACCGCTAGGTTGTGAGTTCGAGTCTCACCCCCGGAGCTTCCACCCTTGCCGTGCGTGGTGAGAGCTTCGGTGCTCCCACTGTCTACTTGAGTCAAGCTTCCGGGCGCGATCGGCGCGGATCGTGGGACGCCAGCGCTCGTCGGGGTGGCGGACGTTGAAGGGGCTCACCAGATCGGGAGCCATGGCTCCGCTCAGGAAGGCGTCGCGGTCGGCTGTCGCGCGCTGGTCGTGCGTGACCATCTGACACTGACCAGCCGCTGCGGACCATTAACCGCGGACCACTCGAAGGAACGTGCACCGCGCGTCGAAATCAATCACCGCGTCTGGTGGCCGTGGCGATCACAAGAGCGTACGACGAGACTTTTGCGAGGCCGCCATGCAACTCAACGCGTCCATCCCCGTTAGGCTCCGTGAGCGTGACAAACGTGACCGGTTTCGACGAGGCCGAGTCAGCGTTATACCGCTCCCGGCCCGCCTTCATCGTAGGGTGCCCCCGCTCAGGAACCACCCTCGTGAAAATGATGTTGGACGCGCACCCGAATATCAGTTGTGGTCCCGAGACGCTCTTCATGCGTCACATTGCGGATTTGGAGCGCCAGCACCTTCAGCTGACCCAATTTTTGATATCGGAGGAGGAATGGCACGCCCACCTCCGCGACCTGTTCCTATGGCTGCACGTCCGACGCGCTGCGCAGCTTGGCAAGACCCGGTGGGTGGACAAGAGCCCTAGCTACGCCGTGATTACGGATTTCCTCGATACACTCTTCCCGAACTGCCAGATCGTTCATGTGATCCGCGATCCGCGCGACGTCATCGATTCCTGGCGGCGTCGTTGGGGCCTACGCAGTGCCTTTCGGGCGACACGATTGTGGCCGCTGCATGTGCAGCGAGCTCGCCAGTTTGGCGCCGCCCACCCGGACCGCTACTTCGAAATTCGGTATGAGAAACTGGTTCGTTCGCCCGAGCAGGTGATGCGAGAGTTGGTCGAGTGGCTTGAGGAGCCGTGGGACCACCGAGTGCTGCAGTTCAATCCGGCGCCACTCGGAGGTCGCCGCCCGGGAGAGAAGCGAACCCGGCCGGAGGAACGACCCGACGGGACCAGCGATGGGGCGTTGAATCCTACGAAAGCTGCTGCCACGAGGACTCCTCCGGCTGACGAGCCGCTCGGTTCCCAGGTGTTCACCTCCTCGATCGGCGCTGGACGACAGCTGTCGAACCTCCCTTTCGCGCTGCTCCTCCGCATCTCGTGCGGGCCGCTCATCCGCGAGCTTGGGTATCGATAAGGACGGTGCCGCCTACCTAGTGGCCTCTCGCAATCAGCCCTGGGCTGTCGTTCGCCTTCACGCTGCGCTTGACCGTGTGGTCCCGACGTGGAGCGCTGCCCGGCGTTCCTCAGACCACTTGGGCAGCCTCGGCGAAGTGACAGGCCACCGGGTGCCCGCCGCCCCGGTCGACGAGGGCCGGAGTCTCCTGGGCACAGATCTCCTGGGCCTTCCAGCACCGGGTGCGGAAGCGGCAGCCGCTCGGCGGGTTCTCCGGGCTCGGGACGTCGCCCTCGAGGACGATGGGCTTCCGGCTCCGCTCCTTGCGGGGGTCAGGGATGGGCACGGCCGACAGCAGTGCCTGGGTGTAGGGGTGCTCAGGACGGTGGTAGACGGAGTCGCGGTCGCCGATCTCGACGATGCGGCCGAGGTACATGACGGCCACCCGGTCGGAGATGTGGCGGACCACGGACAGGTCGTGGGCGATGAACAGATAGGCCACGCCGAGCCGCTGCTGGAGGTCGTCGAGCAGGTTGACCACACCGGCCTGGATGGAGACGTCGAGGGCGGAGACGGGCTCGTCGAGGACGAGCAACTTGGGCTCGAGGACGAGAGCACGGGCGATGCCGATGCGCTGGCGCTGCCCCCCGGAGAACTCATTGGGGAAGCGGCCGGCATGGCGGGGCTCGAGGCCTACCAGAGTGAGCACCTCGCCCACCTTCTGCCGGCCGGACCGGCGGTCCCACATGCCGTGGATGTGGAGCGGCTCGGCGATCGACTCGCCGACCGGCATGCGCGGGTCGAGGGAGGAGAACGGGTCCTGGAACACGACCTGCATATCCCGGCGCATGAGCCGGGTCTCGCGGTTGGGCAGACCGACGATCTCCCGGCCGTCGAAGCGCACCGATCCTGACGTCGGCACGATGAGCTGTAGCACGGCCCGGCCTGTTGTCGTCTTCCCGCAACCGGACTCGCCGACGAGGCCCAGGGTCTCGCCCTTCTTGATGTCGAAGCTGACGCCGCTGACGGCGTGGATCACGCCGACCTGCCGGCGGATGAACGAGCCACCCCGCTTGGGGTAGTGCTTGACCAGGTCGGTCACGTGCAGCAGAGCCTCGTTGGCGTCGGGAGCGGGTGCACGACCGTCGGGCATGGCCGCCCGGGCGAGCCCGTCGCCCTGGGCCACGACCGGGCCGGTGGCGGCTGGCGGCAGGCTCACGACGCCACTTCTTCCTGGTCGACCGAAGTGGCCGGGAACATCGAGGCCACCGGCATCCCCACCACCTGGTCGGCGAAGTGGCAGGCGGCGACGTGGGCGGAGGCGGCGCCGACGGCCTCACCGGCGCCGTTCCCCGACGGGCCCACCGGGCGAAGGGGCGGCTCCTCGGTCTCGCAGATGTCGGCCCGAAGCGGACACCGGGGGGCGAAGGGGCAGCCGACCGGCTCGGCCGTCATCGACGGTGGGGCGCCGGGGATCTGCCGCAACGGCTCCCGCTCGTCGCTGTCCAGCCGGGGCAGCGAGCCGAGCAACCCGTGGGTGTAGGGCATGGCTGGCCGATAGAAGACGTCCTCGGCCGTGCCCACCTCGACGGGCCGCCCGGCGTACATGACGAGTACACGGTCGGCGAAGCCGGCGATGACGCCGAGGTCGTGGGTGATGAGCAGGAGGGCGGCGCCAGTCTGCTCGAGGGCGGTGCGTAGTGAGCTCAGCACCTGGGCCTGGACGGTCACGTCGAGTGCGGTGGTCGGCTCGTCGGCCAGGATGACTGTCGGATCGTTGGCCATGGCGATGGCGATGACCACCCGCTGGCGCATCCCGCCGGAGAACTCGTGGGGGTAGTCGGACACCCGGGCCTCGGCGTTGGGGATGCCCACCGTGCGCAGGAGGGCAACGGCCTTGTCGGTGGCCTCCTCCTTGGAGACGTCCTGGTGGGCGCGGATGGCTTCGGCGATCTGCCAACCCACTGTGTAGACGGGGTTGAGGGAGGTCATGGGGTCCTGGAAGATCATGGCGATCTGGGCGCCCCGTATTGGAGCGAGCTCCTTCTCGCTCAGGCCGAGGATCGACCGCCCCTCGTAGCGGACCGAGCCGTTGATGACGGCGTTGCGGGGGAGGAGGCCCATGGTGGCCATGGCCGTCACCGATTTCCCCGACCCGGACTCTCCCACGATGCCGAGCACCTCGTGAGGGGCGAGGGAGAAGTCAACGCCTCGCACGGCGTAGACGTCGCCGGTGCCCGTCTTGAAGGTGACGGTGAGGTTCTCGACAGAAAGGATCTCGCCCGAGTTGCGGTCCGGCTCAGGCACGTACCCGGCTCTTTCTGGGGTCGAGTGCCTCCCGCAGTCCGTCGCCCACGAAGAAGATCGAGAGGATGAGGATGACGAGGAAGATCACCGGGAAGACGAAGAGCCACCACTCGGTCGTCGCCGAGTCCTGGCCCTGGTCGACGAGGAGGCCGAGGGAGACGTTGGGCGGCTGGATGCCGAGCCCGAGGAAGGAGAGGGTGGACTCGAGCACGATGCTCAAGGCCACGGTGATGGTGGCGTTGACGATGATGGGCCCGAAGGCGTTGGGCAGCATGTGGCGGACGATGATTCGCCGGTTGGTGGCTCCGAGCGCTCGGCTCGCCTCGACGAAATCGCGTTCGCGTAGCGAGAGGAAGTCGGCCCGCACCAGCCGGGCCACGTACGTCCATGACACGAGGCCGATGATGAGGGCCAAGTAGAACCAGTCGCTCGACTCCTTGGACACCTTGTTGGCCAGCACGATGAGGATGGCGAGCACCGGGATGACAAGGATGAGGTCGACGAACCGCATGAGGAGGGTGTCCGTCTTGCCGCGGTAGAAACCGGCGGTGGCGCCGATGAGGGTCCCGAGGCTGGTGGCCACCACGGCCACCGTCAGGGCGATCTCGATGTCCTGCAGCGTGCCGTGCATGACCTGGGCGAAAAGGTCGCCGCCGATGGCGTTGGTCCCCATCGGGTGAGACCAGGACGGCGGGGCGTTCAAGGTGTTGGTGATGGCCGTGTAGTTGTAGTGCCAGAAGGCCCCGACGAGCACGCTGCTGATGGCAAGGACAGCGAAGATGGCGAGGCCGGTGATGGCCATGGGGCTGTGGATGAACCGCCAGGCGACCGTGGCCAACTGGCCACGACTCTCCTCGGCGAGGCCGGATGAATCAGGTGCGGAATGAGGGTCGGCCGGCCCGACGCTCGGGATCGTGTGCATACCGGCTTCGGTCGTGCCGATCGACCGGAGGTCTTCGCCGGGGGAGAGGCCGGGGATCTCAGTCATAACGGATCCTCGGGTCGAGATAGGCGTAGATGATGTCGGCCAGAAGATTGAACAGGATCACGAATGTGGCCGTGACGAGCAGGTAGGCCAGGGTGATGTTGGTGTCGAGGGTGGTGACGCCCTGCAAGTACCACTGGCCCAGGCCCTGCCACCCGAAGACTATCTCGGTGACAATGGCGCCCCCGAGGACGGCGGCAAAGTCGAGGGCGATGACCGTCGTGACCGGGATGAGGGCGTTACGGAGAATGTGGCGGAAGAGGACCCGGCGGGGTGCCAGGCCCTTCGATCGGGCCAGCCGCACATGGTCGCTGTTCAAAGTTTCGAGGATCGACGCTCGTTGATAGATGGCCCACGAGGAGTAGGTCACGAGGATGAGCGTGATGACCGGTAGCGCCGTGTGGGCCGCATAGTCGGGCACCCGTTGGATGAACGACCCGGTGAGGGTCGGGCTCTGGTCACCACTCGTGTAGAAGATCGTGGTGTTGGTGTGCTCGTCCAAGGGGATGGCCACGAACTCCTTGAGCAGGAGGCCGATCACGAAGGTCGGAGCGGCCAAAAAAAGGAAGTTGGTGACGGTTGCCGTGTGGTCGGCCAGGCGCCCCTGGCGGAGGGCGGCATAGACGCCGACGCCGATGGCGAGCACGATGGAGATGAGCGTGGCCAGGATGACCATACGAAGGGTCACGAGCAGGTGGGAGATCAGTTGCGGCTCGACGGGCAGACCGGCGATCGTGGTTCCGAAATCGCCGCGGATGGCGTGGGAGAACCAGATCCAGTAGCGCTGCCACAGCGGGTCGTTGAGGTGGAGGAGCTTCTCGCGGGCGAGGATGGTCGCCCGCGGAATGTGGGGGTTGGCCCTGAGGATGGCCAGGGGGTTGCCGGACTCGGCAACGAGGATGAACACCAGGATGGTGGCGAGGAACAGCACGACGATGCTGACCGCGATGCGGCGCATGATGTACCCGAGCATCCGCCGATCCTCAGCTGTCCCCGTCCATTGCCCCTCGGTCTAGCACCGCTGTCCCTGTCGGGGCGCACATCGGGGGACGGGCCAAGCCCGTCCCCCGATGACGTCCCACTCGATTGTCAGGCCTGCGTCAAGATGCCTTGACGCCCCAGAGGTTGCCGTTCCACGGCACACCAACCTCGGATGTGTTCGGGACGATGTTGGCGTACTTGCTGGAGTAGGCGAAGTACTGCGGCTTCTGGTACAGGGGCAGGGTGGCCATGTCCTGCCAGAGGATCTTGTCGGCCGCGTTGTAGTCGGCCGCTTCCTGGGCCTGGGATGAGGCTTGCGTGCCCTCCTTCATCAACTTGTCCACCTGCGGGTTGGCGTAGTGAATCCAGTTCTCACCGCAGTCGGCCGTGTTGGTGTACGAGCAGTAGATCGATTGGTTCCCCGAGGTGAAGGGCGACGACACCCAGGCGAACTCGGCGATCTGGTACGTCCCGTTGGGCAGGTTGGTCCCGAAGAAGGTGTTGGCGTCGTAGTTCTGGATGTTGATCTTGATGCCGATCGTCTTCATCTGGGCCTGGAAGAGCTGCTCGGTCTCGGCCCGGATAGTGTTACCCGAGGTCGATTGGATGGTGAACGTGAGGGGCGAACCGGACTGCGGCCCGTAGTTTGGCTCGTAGTAGCCGTTTACCTTCTTGAAGCCCAGTCCTGACAGCAGCGACTCGGCCTTGGCCACGTTCACCGTGTCGTATTGACTCCCGTTGTTCACGTACGGCGCCTGGGAGTTCACGAACATCCGGTTCCCAAGGGGCTGGATGCCGGACGAGATCTCACCCACGGTATGGGAGATGATCTCCGGGCGATTGGTGCCGTAGGCGATGGCCTGACGCACCTGCAACTTGGCCAGGTAGGGGTCGGCCTCGTTGAAATCGAAGTGCTCGAACTCGAGGCCAGGCAGGGTCTGGCGGGTGACGCCCGGAACCTGAGCTGCAGTTTGCACGATGGAGTTGTTCACCGTGGACGGGTTGATGATCTGGACCTCGTTGTTCTGCAGGGCCGGCACCTCCTGGGTGTCGTCCGAGAAGAACTGGAAGACGACCTTGTCCAGCTTGCCCGGGGTGCTCCAGTACTTCGGGTTGCGCACGAGGACGACCGACGCGTTGGTGGCGTAGCTCTGGATCTCGTACCAGCTCCCCGAGATGGTCTGGGACGGGCCGGAGAACCCGGTGTTCCAACCCACGGTGCGGGCGATGTGGGCCGGGACGATGTTGGTGAACAAGCTCTTCCAGTCGGCGAAGGGGGTGGTGTACTTGATCGTCACGGTGTCGCCGTTGGGACAGAGCCCGGCGTTGCGGTCGGCGGCAGAGCCCGGGTCGCAAGCGGCGCCGTTGGGTGGATTGGATCCGGTCACGGAGGCAATCTGGTCGTAGCCGGTCGTCGAGGCCGCGTCATAAGGCTGGCCGCCGACGTCGGTCCAGGCTGGGTTCCCGCTCTGGGCCTGCCAGTTGTAGATGAAGTCGTCGGCGTTGATGGGCGTTCCGTCCTGCCAGACAGCCTTCGGGTTGATGTTGTAGACGATCGTCTGGGGGCTAGTGCTGGTCTCTGTGGCGCTCGTGAGCAACTGCGTGTTCAGGACCGGCTGAAGGTTGCTGTTGACGATGAACGCCTGGGGCCAGACCAGGTCCAGGATCTCCTGGAGCACGAACTCGTCAGCGGCGGACGTGTTGATGTTGAACCCGGACAGATCCTCGTCGAGGGCCATGGTGAGGGTGCCGCCGGTCTTCACCGCTCCCGTGGTCGGGCTGCTGGTGCTGCTGCTACTGCACGCCACCAGGGTGACGGCGGCGACGGCGACAAGTGCCGCGGCGGTGAGAAATCGACCAGATCGTCCCATGGGCGCTCCATTTCTCTCAGTTGCTTCGTCCACCCCGCAGCGGCCGGTTGTCATCTCCCGTTGGCTGGGTAGCAGCGAAACCGTAACCTATTTGTTACCCAAATCGCGGACAGTTGAAGTGAGAACGGGATTGTCAGTCTCGGCACCCACTTTGCACCCGGGCCGGCGCCCGCCCCGTCGAGTCCCGGTCTTCGTGGCCTGGACCAACTAGACCGGATACGTGCCGACGGCGCGGGGCAGTAGCTCAGTGGTCAGAGCAGGGGACTCATAATCCCTCGGTCGCAGGTTCGATCCCTGCCTGCCCCACCTTTTGCTGCGCCTGGGTCGACTCATTTTGCCGACGCTGCCCTGTTACCGGTCAGTAATGGGCCCCAGCCGGACGCAAAGGATTTCGGCCCATTTGAGCGCTTGTCATCTGCGGCGGCGATGCGCCAGGTCTCGGGCCGTTCGGGACGACCGCGATACTGTCCTCGCCGGCCTGCCCGGCCCCGGTCCCGGCCCCGCGGACAGAGGCGGTGACACCCATCCGGGACGGCGGATCGACCGGCCCGCAGCCGGCCGCCCGAGGCCCCGACAGGAGACCGATGGACATCGAGCAGTTCTACGCAGAGGACGAGCGCCGGCGACGCTCGGCCGAGGTCGAGTTCGGGACCGACTGGTTCGACGCCAAGGGCAATCGCTACGAGCTCAGCTGGGTGGAGGACACCGGCGAGCTCTACGCCATGCTCGAGCTCGTGCCCGAAGCCGATTCCTGGACTCCGTTCGGTGACATCGAGGTGGAGAACCTCCCGGTCGACCGGCTGGTGGTGACGGTCGTCGGCAACATCGCCAGTCGCGACGAGGTCGAGCGCGTCCTCGAGGGATGGCAGGAAGAGATGGGCAAGCCCGACGGCATCTCCTGGGTGGCCGAGCGCTTGCGGTCACAGGGAGTGGCCGCCAGCCCGCCGTCGTGATGGCGACCTGGTGATGGCGACCTGGCCGACATCAACTGTGGAGGCGGGTTGAGCGTGCGGTTCTCCTACGCCGAGTCGATGATCGACCCTTCGTTCTACCTGCCGCTCGCCCGGGCTGCCGAAGAGGCCGACTACGACAGCATGGTGGTCCCGGACAGCCTCTGCTACCCGCGTGACTCGGACTCCCCCTATCCGTTCTCACCCGATCACCGCCGCGAGTTCCTCGACGACAAGCCCTTCATCGAGCCCTTTTCGTTGATCCCGGCCATGGGGGCGGTGACCGAACGGCTCCGATTCGTGACCTTCGTGGTGAAGCTGCCCATGCGCCACCCCTTGATCATCGCCAAGCAGGCCACCTCGGTGGCGGTGATGACCGGCAACCGACTGGCCCTCGGCGTGGGTTCCAGCCCATGGCCCGATGACTACGAGACGTGCGGTGTCCCCTGGGAGGGACGGGGCCGACGCATGGACGAGGCGCTCGCCATCGTGCGAGGCCTGTCGGCCGGCGGTTACTTCGAGTTCCACGGCGAGGCCTACGACCTCCCGGCGGTGAAGCTGAGCCCGGTGCCCACCCAGCCACTGCCCATCCTCGTCGGCGGCCACGGCCCTCCCGCCCTTCGGCGGGCGGCGCGGTCCGACGGGTGGCTCCACGGCGGTGGCGACGCCGAGGACCTGCCCGGGTTGCTCGACGATCTCCTCGCTGCCCGCAAGCAGGCCGGGACCGACGACCGGCCCTTCGAGATCCACGTCATCTCGGCCGACGCCTATTCGGCCGACGGCGTACGCCGCCTGGAGGACCAAGGGGTCACGGACGTCATCGTGGGGTTCCGGTGGCCGTATGCGGTAGGCCCCGACACCGAGTCGCTGGCCGACAAGGTCGCCCATCTTCGGCGCTACGCCGAGGACGTCATCGAGAAGGTGCGGCCATGACCGTGCCGGGGGATGTTCGAGCCCTCGGCCAGGCCTCCATGGCCGCCGTGGCCGCCGGCGACCGCGAGGGCTGGCTCGCCCTCTTTGCCGACGACGCCGTGGTCGAGGACCCCATCGGACCGTCGCCCTTCGACCCCGAGGGCAAAGGCCACCGCGGTCGGGCGGCGATCGCGGCCTTCTACGACTCGGTGATCGCGCCCAACGAATCGGTCGTCTTCACCATCAATCAGTCGTTTCTCTGTGGCGAGGAGCTGGCCAACGTGGGCGTGATCCGCATCACCCTGGCCGGGGGAGGGGCGGTCGAGGTGGACGGGGTCTATACCTACCGGCGGTCGCCGGACGGGCGCATCGCCGCGCTGCGCGCCTACTGGGAGCCGGGCGCCGTGCGGGCCGTCCCCTGACCGATCGCTCCGATCGCCCCGATGGCCGTCAGGCGGGCCCGCGGGTCAAAAGGGGCGGCTGCCAACCGGGCATGGCCATGACCATCTGGACGTCGCTGATATGGCGCTCCAAGAAGGCGGCCTCGCAGTAGCAGAGGTAGAGGTCCCAGAGCCGTTGGAAGTGCCGGTCGAGGCCGAGTGCGGCGAGGGCCGGACGGTCGTGCTCGAGGTTCTCGTGCCACCCGCGCAGCGTCTCCGGGTAGTGCCGGCCGATGTCCTCGAGGTCGACGATGCGCAAGGGCGTCGCCCGGCGCAGCGAGCGGGTGATCGACTCGATCGACGGGATGCACCCTCCGGGGAAGATGAGCTCGCGGATGAAGTCGGCCCGGTGCTTGGCCCGGTCGAAGCTGCGGTCGTCGATGGTGATGGCCTGGAGAGCCATGAGGCCATCGGGTCGCAGGCGCTCGGCGCAGGTGGCGAAGAACTTGTCGTGCCGGCGCCAGTCGACGGCTTCGATCATCTCGACCGAGATCAGCTTGTCGAACGTGCCCGCCACGTCGCGGTAGTCGAGGTCGAGGACGCGGACGCGGTCCGAAAGGCCGGCCTCGGCCACTCGCTTGGAGGCGAAGGTGTGCTGGGCCTCGGAGATGGTGGTGGTGGTCACCCGGCACCCGTAGGTGGCAGCGGCGAATACGGCGAAGCTTCCCCAACCGGTGCCGATCTCGAGGACGTGGTCACGCTCGGTGAGCCCGAGCTTGCGACAGAGGCGGTGGAGCTTTCGCCGCTGCGCTTCGGAGAGCGACAGTCCCGGTTCGTCGAAGACGGCGCAGGAATAGGCCATGGTCTCGTCCAACATGAGCTCGAAGAACGAATTGGACAGGTCGTAGTGGGCGGCGATGTTGGCCCGGTCGCGGGCTCGGTCAGGGCCACGGTGGCGACTGGCCATGTCGGAGAACGGCCGCGTCCATCGGCCGATGTCGTCCTGGGCCGAGATGACCGGGCGGGCAGCTCGGGACAGCAACCGGATCACGGTGGTGAGGTCGTCGGCGTCCCATCCTCCGTCGGCATAGGCCTCGGCCAGCCCGACGGTGCCCCGCCGCAAGATGGTCGTGAGGGCGGAGGGGTCGTGCACGGTCATGGTGGCCCGCGGCGGACCGGAGCCGAGCTCGTGGACGCCGAAGCGGTCGATCACCACCAGGGTGCCGTCGTCGAGCGCGCCGGCGGCAAGCTCGAGCATCCTGGCCGCGACGCGGGACGAGAGACTCATAGCGTGATCCGTTTCCCCGGAGCGAGCGGGCTTACTCCCATCCCTCGAACCCGTACTGCTCGTGAGGGCCCATGACGGCGCACTCGAACATGCCGTAGCCGACTCTGTCCCCGTCGGTGAACCGGGCCGCGTACTCGGTGAGCGCCCAATTGAAATAGGTGGGGTCGACGGGGGGGATGGACTGCCCCTGGACGACGAGGTCTCCCTGGTACATGCCGTGGCGCCAGTCGGGCTCGAGGCCATAGCCCGACCCGAGCAGCAGCGGGAAGGCGAGCAGCGGCTCGACCTCGACCTCGGCCGTCTTGCGCCCGTGGGCGCCGTAGTACGAGAGGGTGGCACCGGCGATTCGCCGGCTGCCCTCGACGAAGCGCAGCGAGTGCTCGGGCCGGCCCAGCCACTCGGGGTCGCCGTCGGAGCCGATCGGCGGGATCCGGTGAGCATCCTGCATGATGCGCTCACCCGATGGTCGTTCCTGGATGATCGTGATCATCGCCCCGTCCTCGAACCGTACCGGCGCGTAGACCCAGAAGAACCCGCTGCCGCCATCGGTGGCCCGGATGCCGGGCGGCTCGGGCTCGCCCACCGGGCGCACGCCCCAGGAGCGGTCCCGCGACCCCCACCACCGGTCGGGGGTGAGCTCCAGTGTCCGGTCGCCGACCCGAAGCGTGCCCTGCCAGCCGCCGACCTGGGCGAACCTTGTGGAGTCGAAGATCACCCGTGAGAGCTGCCGGTCGAAGTGCCGGGACTCGAGGTGGGCGTGGCAGAACCCCTCGTAGACAGCGTCGAGCTCGACGTCCCATTCGTTGGGCTCGAGCACCACCCGGATTCGCTCGAGGCCTTTTTGCACCTCGACCCGGATCGGGCCGACGGAAGCGTCCAGGCGGTCGGCGCCGAGTGTCCTCGAGGCCCGCACCACCCGGTGGTCACCGTCCCAGAGCACCGAGACGAAGGCGTCGGCCACCGACAAGTTCGGGTACTGGCCCACCCCGATGACACAGAAGAGGTCCTCGCGCCCGGATTCACCGGCGGCATGGATGTTGAAGTAGTAGCGGTCGTAGAAGTTGCGATCCGACGGGCCGACGTAACGCATGGGCTCGGAGATCTGGTGGACCGGATAGTCGTCGAGAGGCGAGAGCACGCACACTCCTGTCCGCTGGCGGTTGTCACGCCGGGTGGCGGCGTGACGACGAGCACGAGTCGGGGGCAGCGTATCGCCGGCCGCCGGACCGCCACCGTGGCCGCCGGGCCGAAACGCGGCGCAGGCGGCCGGGGCTACCATTCGGACGGAGCCGGGCCACGCGGCCACGCCGTGGCCTTGCCGGCCGATCAGGCACCACCTGCACCCGGGTGCTGAGGAGGACCACATGAAGACCTACGACCGGCTGTTCATCGGCAACGAGTGGGTGCAGCCCTCCTCCGCCTCGACCTTCGACGTCATCTCGCCCACCACCGAAGAGGTGGTCGGTCGGGTGCCCGAGGCCCAGCAGACGGACATCGACCGGGCGGTGGACGCCGCTCGTGACGCTTTCGACCGCGGCCCGTGGCCCCGCATGACCCCGGTCGAGCGGGGTGCCGTCCTCTCCAAGGTGGCGGAGTCCATCCGCAATGACATGCAGGGGTTGGCCGAGCTGATCGCCAACGAGATGGGATCGCCGGTGTCGTGGGGTCAGCTCGCCCAGGTGCTGGCACCGTCGATGATCCTCGACTACTACGCGGGGTTGGCCTCGACCTACGAGTTCGACACCGTCCGCGACGGCCTGCTCGGGCCGGTGCTCATCGCACGGGAGCCGGTCGGCGTGGTGGCCGCCATTACTCCATGGAACGTTCCGCTGTTTTTGGCTGCCGCCAAGCTCGGGCCTGCCCTTCTGTCTGGAAGCACCGTCGTGTTCAAGCCGGCACCCGAGACGCCGCTCGATGCCAACGTCCTGGCCGAGTTGTTCCGCGAGGCCGGCCTACCCGACGGAGTGCTCAGCGTCGTGCCGGCCGATCGGGAGGTGGGCGAGTACCTGGTCAACCACCCGGGAGTCGACAAGGTGTCTTTCACTGGCTCGACGGCGGCCGGTCGCAAGATCGGGGCGGCCTGCGGAGCCAATCTCAAGCGCTGCAGCCTCGAGCTCGGGGGTAAGTCGGCCGCCATCCTGCTGGACGACGCCAACCTGGCCGAGGCCCTGCCGCTGATGCTGCCCAACGCCATCATGAACAACGGCGAGGCCTGCATCTCGCTCACCCGGATCCTCGCTCCCCGTGACCGGTACGCCGAGGTGACCGAGGGCCTGGTCGAGCTGGTCGGGGCCATGCGGGTCGGAGACGCCCTCGACCCGACTACCGAGGTCGGACCTCTCGTAGCCGAGCGCCAGCGTGAGCGGGTGGAGGGCTACATCCGAATCGGGCAGGACGAGGGGGCCAAGGTCGCCCTCGGGGGCGGCCGTCCCGCCGACATCGACCGTGGTTGGTTCGTCGAGCCGACCATCTTCGTCGACGTCGACAACGGCATGCGGATCGCCCAGGAAGAGATCTTCGGTCCCGTGCTGTCGGTCATCCCCTACGACGGGGACAAGGAAGCGGTGCGCATCGCCAACGACTCGGACTACGGGCTCTGCGGGGCGGTGTTCACGGGTGACAACGATCGGGGGCTGCAGGTGGCCCGGCAGGTCCGGACGGGCACGTACATGGTCAACTCCAACGTCCCCATCGACTTCTCGTCGCCATTCGGCGGCTACAAGGCCTCCGGGGTCGGTCGGGAGTTCGGCCTGGACGGCCTCGAGCTGTTCCTCGAGAAGAAGACCATCAACCTGCCCGCCGGGTACAGCCTCTCGACGTGACCGACACCGACCGGGACATCCGGTCGGCGCCCGGGCCGGCGGCGACGCTCCGGATGGTCGTGGGATCCCGGAGGTGACGGTGGAGTCCACGATGCTCGAAGCGGCGAGCGCCCCCGCCGGGACGCGCTCGTACCTCGTCCCGCGGGGCCGGCCCATCACATTCAGCTTCGTTCCCGCCCTCGACGGGATGCGGGCCATCGCTGTCTTCGGCGTGATGCTCTATCACGGCGGCGTCCCCATCTGTGGCGGTGGGTTCATGGGGGTGAACGTCTTCTTCGTGCTCTCCGGCTTCCTCATCACGTCGCTGCTCCTGTCGGAGTGGAGAACGCGGATGGGGATCCGGCTCTCCCAGTTCTGGGTCCGCCGCGCCCGACGCCTGCTTCCGGCCCTCCTGCTCATGCTCCTCGGAGTTGCCGTCCTCACCATAATCTTCGCCAGCCCCGACGAGTACCCCGGTCTCCGCCTCGATTCGCTGTCCACTCTGTTCTACGTGGCCAACTGGCACTTCATCTTTGGCGGCAGCAACTACTTCAACCTGACGGCCCAGCCTTCGCCGCTGGCCCACATGTGGTCATTGGCCATCGAGGAACAGTTCTACATCGTGTGGCCACCGGTCCTCCTGCTCACACTTCGCTTCGGCCGTCGGTTCCGTCCGAGCCGGCGGCTCGTGCCTCTCCTCGTCCTCGCCGTCGCCGGTGCCGTCGGCTCCGCTGTCGAGATGGCCGTGCTCTTCCACGCCGGCGCCTCCGTCACCCGCCTCTACGAGGGCACCGACACCCGCTCCCAGGACATCCTGGTCGGGGCGGCGCTGGCCGTCGCCCTGGCCATATGGGCGGAGCACCGGCCGCGGCTACCGGCCTCGGTTCCCTCTCTCGTGACTGGCCAATACGGGCGTGTCCATCCGGCCGCCGGCACTACCGGTTTGGTGCCCCCGCGTCCCCACCGGCGCGACCTGCACCGGCGGCGCGGCCCGCTGGCCACCCCCATCGGTGCCTGGGAGATCACCGCCCGCCCATGGCGCGCCCTCTTGCAGGTGGTCGGGTTCGCCGCACTGGGCGGCGGCCTGTACGTGTGGAGCCAGGTCGACGGGACCAGTGCCTTTCTTTTCGACGGTGGCTTCTTCCTCTTCGCCTTGGGCGTGGCTGCCGTCATCTTCGTGGTCGTCACCGCCCAACTCGCCCCCTTGGCCCGGGGACTCGGCAACCCCGTCTTCCGCTATCTCGGAAGGATCTCCTACGGCACCTACTTGTGGCACTTCCCGTTGTTCATCGTCCTCGATGCCTCCCGGACCCACCTGGCCGGCTACCCGCTCCTCGTCGTCCGCATCGCCGTGACCCTTTTGGTGGCCACCGCCTCCTACTACCTGGTCGAACAGCCCATCCGGCGTGGCCGCCTCCATTCCTTCCCCGAGTGGAAGGCGTGGGCCATGACGGCGGGCGCCTGTTGCGGGGTGGTGGCCGCCACCGTTGTCGCCACCCTTCCGGCCACTGCGGCGGCAACGCCAGCCGCCCGGCCGGTCGGTGCCCAGTACACGGGGCCGCCGGTCCGGACCCTGATCTTCGGTGACTCGGTGGCTTGGCGCCTAGGGTTCGCCATCCTGGCCAGCCAGCCGCAGTCCACCTACGACGTCAGCATCGACAACGGCGCCCTGCTCGGTTGCGGGATCCTGCGCAGCACGGAGTACATGGCCGGGGGCGTGCCCGATCCGGTAGCCGCGCCGTGCAACACGTCGTCCCCCCCGTCGGCCCAGTGGCCGGCTCAGTGGGTGACTGATCTTCGACAATTCCGACCAAATGTCGTTGTGCTGCTGGCTGGTCGATGGGAGGTCATGAACCGCCTCATCGACGGTCAATGGCTGCACATTGGAGAGTCGGCCTTCGACACCGACGTGCGGAACAGTCTCGAGCAAGCGGTGCGGATCGGCACCTCGACCGGGGCACTCATGGTGCTCATGACGGCACCGTGCTTCGACTCGGGCGAGCAGCCGAACGGCCAGCCGTGGCCGGAGGACTCGCCGGTCCGACTGGCCGACTACAACGCCATCGTGCGGCAGGTGGCGGCACAGCACCCGGCGACCGTGACCGTCTACGACTTTGGGTCCTTGCTGTGCCCCGGCGGCCGGTTCACCACCACTTTCGACGGCGTGCCGGTGCGGGACGGCGACGGGGTGCACATCCTGCCGTCCCAGGCGGCGGGCCAATGGCTGTCTGCCCACGTCCTCCCTGAGATCGTCGGCGTGGGTCGCAGGCAGATGGCTGGGCTCGACTTCATGGGCGCCGGTCCGGGATCAACGGCGTCGCCTTCGTCGACCACCACGAGCCCGGCGGGCCGACCCCCGGGGGCGTCGTCCGGAGCGGTCGGCAGCTGAGCCGACAGCCGGGGACCGCTGATTGGTCGTTCTCCGTTAACTGCTGGTGTTGAACGGTGCCGGGGGAGGGATGGACGACGGTGGGGGCGGTTGGTTGAAGGGCGAGCTGGTGGTGGTCGCACACTGTTGGGTCAGTGCCGGCATCAAGGTGGTGGGGGAGATCCGGTTCGACTCGGACAACGTGGTCATGAGGGCCTGCCACTGACCGTCGTCGTAGGCGGCTTCGGCGGCGATGGGAAGTGCCGTCCGCAGTTCGGCCTCGGCATCGGCTTCCAAGGTGTTGGCCTGAGCCGGGCCGGGGGCATGCTTGGCCTGGGCCAGGAGGGAGATCGACCGGTGGACGTGGACGCAGGCTTGACGAGCAAGGTCCTGACCGCTGTTGGCACAGGCGGAGAGCCCGATACCGAGGCCGACGATCGCGGCGACCCCGGCGGCCGGACGGGCGAGACGCCGAGCCAACCGGTGAACGGTCACCCCAACCAGCTGCCGGCGGAATCGAGGAGGTAGCGGGAGACGGCGAGAGAGCGATCGAACACCTCGCACATCATCTCTTCGCCGGCCAGCACGCGGGTGAGCGAGACCGGCGTCCGGGCCACGATACTGAGCCGCCGCTCGGCGGCATCTGTGGCCGAGGCGTACGAGTCGATGGCCGAGACCTCGAGGGGGAGCTCGATCCCGCCCACCCCGGCGAGGTCGATGGCCAGGCGGAGGAGGTCGGGCCCGTTGGGGAGGGGCGGAAGGGCCCAGGTGAAGGTCAGGGGGAAGTGGAACTCGTCGGGCGGCTCCTCGTCCTCGGGCAACCCGAAGACGGCGTCCTCGAAGGACAGCAACGTCCTCGGGTCCACCTCCAAGGCAAGGTGGAGGTCGAGGGGTCCGCCGCAGCCTTCCTCGGGATGGAGCTCGACCTCCCACACCTGCCGAAGCGAGTAGGTCTCGACGAAATGCCGCTCGTCGTGGACGTGGAAGCCGTGGTCGACCGAATGGTCCTTCAGGTCGGCCACGTATCCGGCCACGTCGATCACTGCCACCGACAAGGCAGCCTAATGGGGCCCATGGCCTCCGGTAGCGTCGAAGACGGTGGACGACGACGAGCTACTGGCGACGATGCACGCCGCAGCCACCGCCATCGCGCGGGTCCTGGACGAGCTGGCCGACTGGGGGCTGGCCGGGACGCGCCCAGGTCAATATCGGTCCGACCTGGCCGCGGATGCGGCCGCCATTGCCGTGCTCGACGCTGCGGACCTCGGCGTGATGTCCGAGGAGTCCGGACCGCGGCACGCCGATCGGCCGGTGGTGGTCGTCCTCGATCCGGTCGACGGCTCGACCAATGCGGCCCACGGCATCCCGTGGTTCGCGACGAGCCTCTGTGCTGTCGACGCCGATGGTCCGCGAGCGGCGGTGGTGGTCAATCAGGCGAGCGGCGTTCGATTCGAGGCGGTGCGAGATGGCGGCGCCCGAAAGGACGGCGCCGCCATCACCCCGTCGTCGTGTCGTTCGCTGAAGGAGGCCGTCGTGGCCTTCTCCGGCTACCCGCCGCAGTATCTCGGGTGGTCGCAGTTCCGCGTGCTCGGGGCGGCCGCCCTCGACCTCTGCGCGGTGGCGGAAGGGGTGCTCGACGGGTATGCCGTCACGGGCAGTTCCCGGCTCGGCAGCTGGGACTATCTCGGTGCCATGCTGGTCCTCCGAGAGGCGGGCGCATCGCTTGACGATCGCGACGGTGCGGAGCTGGTCACGCTCGATCACGCGGATCGGCGTCGGCCGGTTGCCGCGGCCACACCGGAGCTGCTGGACGAGTTCTCCGCCGCCTTGTCGCAGTAGCGTGACCGGCGACGAACGGGCGTTTAGCTCAGTTGGTAGAGCAGCTGGCTTACAACCAGCAGGTCGTCGGTTCGAGTCCGGCAGCGCCCACTAGCTGGGAAAACGACCACTGTCCCTCTTGCACACTGCCACGACAGAAGATAAGTTCATCACAGCAGATAAGTTTCGCGGACTTGTTGCAGTCCACTTCAGGACACTTAGAGCCCCTTCGGAAGGTGCGTCTCGTGCAAGGCGTAGAGCAACTAGCAATCAACGATGTTGGCGAGTTGGAGCGTGGATTCGCGTTGAGTCTCTGGGCTCGCAATCGGTCACCCAAGACGGTCAAGAGCTACACCGAGACGCTCCGCATTTTCCGCGAGTTCCTTGCAGAGAAAGGGATGCCGACCCAAATCGACAAGCTCACGCGTGAGCACGTCGAAGCCTTCATCCACGACCAGTTGAGTCGGTGGCGACCCAAGACGGCACACGTCCGCTACGGCGACCTTCGGCAGTTCTTCCGTTGGGCGGTAGACGACGGTGAGATTACGGCATCGCCCATGGCAAATATGAGCCCGCCCAGTGTGCCGGAGGTTCCGGTACCTGTGGTGTCAGAGGAGGACTTGAAGAAGCTCCTGCGAACGACTGAGGGGAAAACGTTCGAGCAGCGCCGGGATGCTGCCCTCCTCCGTGTCTTCATTGACTGTGGCATACGGCTGGCCGAGGCGACGAACCTTCGCGTCGAGGACCTCGACTTCGACATGGCCGTGCTAGTAGTGATGGGGAAGGGCAGCCGTCCACGCTCTGTACCGTTCGGAAACAAGACAGGTCAGGCCCTAGAGCGGTACTCCCGAGCCCGGAAGGCACACCCGTATGCCTCGTTGCCGCAGTTGTGGCTCGGTTCCAAGGGACGGTTGACCGATTCTGGGGTGGCTCAGATGCTTCGTCGTCGGAGCAAGGACGCCGGTTTCAGGGAGGAACTGCACCCTCATCAACTCCGTCATACGGCAGCGCATCGTTGGCTCAGCGCAGGGGGGACGGAAGGGGATGCCATGAGGCTCTTCGGATGGCGGTCGAGACAGATGCTCAACCGGTATGGAGCCAGTGCAGCCGACGAGCGGGCGCGGGAGGCGTACCGGAAGTTGTCGCCCGGCGACCGGTTGTAGGCACGATGCCTAACTTTGGACCTCTCGTCGGCGACCCTTGGCGGTCCGATCCCGAGGCCATCGAGGCCCAGCGGCACCTGACCTACCTTCCAGGTCGTCTAGCGGGTCCAGACAGTCCTCGCGCGGTTGAGGTCCGTTGCGCAGCGGAGAAGGACGGCCGTGGCTGCGGGAATCTGTTGGCATTCGTCCACGACACCACAAAGGGATGGGTGCTCACTCTTTACCACTGGCCCGATGGGGAGTCGAGGACTGCAGCCAACCGGTTAGCAACGGTCGTGTTTCTCGAAGAAGCTGGAGAGTGGGCGAGATACTCATGCTGGGAGCACGGCTCATGGCCGGCCGATTTGCGAAAAGCGCGTGAAACGGCGGAGGAAGGACTGGTCGTTGGCCATCCCAAAATGACGCTTCCTTCCATGCCATCTGGGTAGATCGTGCACGACAAGTCTTTGGCTTCCGGTATGGTGTCGGAGACAACTTGCAAGGGGCCAAGAAGTTGTCGCCCGGCGCATGCCGAACTGAAGTCCCGACGGGCACGGGAACAAGAACCCGAAAAGAGGCTTGTTCCCCAGTGTCCGAACTCACCCCCTCAGAACGGTCCCAACGCGCTCGCATGGCTGCTCACGTCCTGCACTCCCGCTACGACTCGAAGGAACTCACGCGTGCAGCGCGCGACAAGTTCGAGCAGCGGTTCCTCGACGAAGTCGACCCCGACCGGAAACTCCCAGAGAAGGAACGACTGCGGCGTGCTCGGGCGGCCCGGAAGGCGTACTTCATCCGGTTGGCACTGAAGTCAGCCCGGGCTCGTCGTCGGGGCCGCTGAGCACTCCATCCCACCCACCTCGACTGCCGCCACAATGGCTCTATGGCCGGTCCAGGGCGCCCAGGTCCCGCTCCCAAGGGACACGCTGACTTCGAGTACCACGCACTGCAAGGCCGCGTTCTGAAGCTGCACCTGGCCGGCTGCACCCAGGCCCGAATAGCAGCGCAGGTCGGCCTGGAGAGGTCAACCGTCACGAAGATGCTGCCCCGAATCAAGAAGGGCCTGCTCACAGATGACCGCCGGAGCCTCGGCGCGATCTTCCTCGAAGTCGAACGTCTCAACCGGTTGAAGGGTAAGGTCTATGGCCAAATCATGTCGGGTGAACTCTCGCCGGAGGAGTCCCACCGAGCCGCGGATCAGTACCTTTCCTTCGCTGCCGCGTTCAACAAGGTGATGCCGATCAACGTCGCTGACCTGTACGCGGCGCGGACTTGGGTTGTCGGCTGCGCCGCGCGGGCGAAGTTGTCACATTCGAGGCGAATGACGTCACGTCCAACTCGATTCAGCCGATGCGACGCGTTCGCGAACCGGTAGCGGCTGCCACACCGAATCGGAGTGGCAGCCGCCGCCTAGAGTCCGGCCAGCCCCGGCCCTTCGAGTCGTCCAAGCACCTGGCGTCGGTTGGCAATCAGGAGGAGCAGGTCCATGGCCCGGCCCTTGACCTCTGGTCCCTCGCCCCTGGACCAATCGAGGTCCGTCCCGGTGAATCGACGTCCCTGTTGCGGTGCGGCATGAAAGGCAAGCCGTCCGATCCGCCAGTACGCGTCGAGCACCGGGGCAGTGTCCGCTATCGGTGCTTCAACATCTAGGTCAAGGGGGCGCAAAGCATCCGCACCGTGTACGAGAACCTCTCCGAGGACGACCGCCGGTGGGCCGCCGGGGACACGGAACCGACCGTGGGATGCCGCTCGAAGCCGGGCAGCCAACTCAGGGACGGGATGACCACCCAGACGTGTGGCAGCGTGGTTCAGTGCTCGGTCTGGTCGGAAGCCGCTTCGGATGACGTCACGGCCCACCGAGATTGGGGTCGCCTCAGCCAGGTAGACCAGGTGCCCGAGTACGTCACGAACCCGCCATTCCCCACACCACGATGGGGTTTCCCAGGCGCGATCGTCCAACGATTCGATGCGATCTGCGATTTGGCAACGCAGGAGTGGAACCTCTCGCCAGACATCCGCGGTCTCCATGGCGACGAGTCTGTCGGGTCGCAATCCGAGCCGCACGTCCGAGACGGGCGCTGAGTGCTGAAAGCTGGAAGGTCGAAGAGGGTGGCGACGAGATGTGGGTGGCGGCGGCACCGAGCGGGTCTCACGGTTAGCGTTTGACGCGTGCCGGAAGGGGAACGACGCGGCTCGACCCTCACTGCTCTTTCTGCGGCAAATCCCACACAGAGGTGGCCAAGCTGGTGGCTGGGCCCGGCGACGTGTTCATTTGCAATGAGTGCGTGGACCTGTGCCATCAAATCGTCCACGGGCCGCCTCTGGCGCAGGAGTAGGTACGCGACCGGACCCGGAACGTGAGGCGGGGAGGGCAGGAAGAGGTTCCGTTATTGCCTGCCCCCTACCGAATCAGGCACATTCGGCGTGTGGGAAAATTGGCTCGCTTGGCATTGCATTTGGCGGGGAGCGTGGTGACCTGAGTGGCCGAGAGTGAGAAAGGTGTACAAGGGCGTCCGTCTCCAACCGCCATAGGCATCACGGTTGGCGTGGTCGTACTGGTATTCGTCCTCACCTGGATCACGGCCCTTCGTCGGCCGTTTATCGACGATGACTGGTCCTACTTGAACACAGTCCAGCAACCAGGGTGGTGGCATTCCTCTGCGGTATGGGACCCCCACAATGGGCTTTATCGGCCGATCCTTTACCTGTGGTTTGGATTGCTCCACCTCTTCTTCGGACTGCACTCGTTCGCCTTCCACGTGGCCACCTTGGCAGCCGTATTTCTCATGGGGTTCCTCACCTGGCGTGTCGCCCGGGCAGCAGGGTTGAGAAGGGGGGCACTCGTTGCTGGAGCTGTCGTTCTTCTTCACGCCGCCGTTGGGTATCCAATCTCTTGGACGGCGGCAGCCTCTAGCCCTATCGCTGTCTCTTTTGCGTTAGGAGCGATTCTTGTCCTGTTGAATCGACCCGTCACCCTTTCCCGAGCATTCGTAGCAGCCGCACTATTGGCACTCGGCCTCCTGACGAGAGAGGTCGTGATCATGGCGCCTGCCATGGTGGTAGTCATCGGGTGGGCGAAGCCGGGTGGAAGGTTGAAGGATGCCCTTAGGCGCTCACTCCCCCTTTGGGTTGTCGATATCGCGTATCTCGCGCTAAGGGCAGGTTCGGGAGCATCCGATCCGCCTGGGCTGTACCACGAGCAGGTGAGCAGTCGGGCCGTCAACAACTTCTTCTCGCTGACTCTCAAAGCCAGTGATGTCGCAGGAGTCTCGGCGCAGACCCGGTCGCTCGTCATCGCCGGACTCGTGTTGTTCATGGTCGGCGTGCTCGCCTGGTCACTCTCTCGCCGCCAATACATTCTGGTTGGAGGACTCGTCTGGTTCGTGATCGCAACTGTCCCGGTGATCTGCCTTGTGAATCATGCGATGGAGAGCTACTACATCGACTTTGCGCTGCCGGGCTTGGCCCTGGCATTTGGAGCTGCTTGCGAAATGGTCGTAGAAGCACTGCCGGGTAGCTTTGCAATCCTCGCCGGCCTCGTACTACTGGTGACGCTCGGTCTTGTGGGTCACGCCGTATCGAACATTGAGTTCACTCATGAGTACGGCTCGGACACAAAGGAAACCCAACAACTGCTTGCTCAGGCGCGAAAGAAAGACTCCCATCCCACAGGACCGACCTTCATTGTTGTTCGCACGGCCCTCACCGGCGCCGATGCGAGGGCCGTGATTCAAGGGGGTGACCTGTTCAAGGTCGAGTTCCACGATCCCGCACTGCGAGTCTTGGTACTTCCGCCATTGTCCTCTTCCTCCCGGCAACGTCCCTGAACGCCGGGAGCGCGGGTCGAATATCGACGGTAGGCGACCGACAGTTGAAGGACAGGGCCGACCGAGCCGCTATCCGGATGATTGGGTGACGGCCGTTTCAGGCAGGGGGCCCCGATGAGGCAGGCTAACGAGATGTGTGCTGGTGGCGACTGGCCTTTTGGCGAAGCAAGGGATCAAATCGCCTTCACGACTAAGCGGATCGTGGCTGGCGGTCCCGTCCTCGCTATCCACCATGAGCCCGACGGCGTCTGGCAGTTCGTAGACGATGGGCCTTTCGAGGTGGCCGACGCAGCAACCGCGCACCTCGGTCACTTCGTGGACAATCACCCATGGGTCGCTGAGTTCGCTGATCTTCCCGAAGGATGGATGGCTTGGCGCAGCAAGGTGGGGGCCGAGTGGCAGAGAGAAATCGCCCCGATCGGGACCGAGAGCTGAGTAGGGCCGCCCCCTGACTGCCGGTTCGGTGGGATACCCAACAATCCCGCAGTCATCGTGACCTCCGCCGTCCTAAGCGCCGCGTTCTGCGACCAAGATGTCGCCATGGACGAATGGTCAATCGCCACCTACGGCAGCCCGTGTCGCGAGTGCGGCTTCTCCTGGTCAATCACCGTCGAAGACGCTGTCGACGGAATCTGTGATTTTCCGTCACGCCAGTTCCGCCCAATACTTCGGCGTGAGCCCCTTAGCAACGCACACGGTCCCGATGTCGTAGAAGTCCTTGCTGCCTGCCACGTTGAAGTTCGGATCGTCGCGACTCTCGCGGACGAGTGCCTCGGCGGCGCTACGAATCTCGACGTCCTGAGCCTTCACAGCCAGGCTCGCGAACGAGGCATACGACGAGAGGAGGTGTTGCGTTGGGCTCACCGTCCGATTGAAGACGGCGCAGACGGTGGCGTCGGAGAGGGTGTTAGCTGGATGGGGCGGCCGTAAGGCGTGGGGGGCTGGTACCAGTGGGGAAGTTGCCGTTGCGCAGGCCGCGAGCGCGAGGGCGGTCACGCAAAGGACGGCCGTCAGGAAGAAACGTCGGATCAGATGCATTACCACACCGCTATAGACGCCTCCGATGACTTCGAAGTTCCTTAGGTGGTAGTCGTGACGGAATATGCAGCCCAGTTAGGACAGCACCTCAATCATCAAGCGTCGTGGCCTTCCCCGTCCTGTCGTGCCCGGAGACCGCCGCTAGCCTGTGCTGAACCATCGTGTACTACACCCCAAGAAGGAGGCGTAGCGTGCGGATGACGGTGCATCGAAGTGGTCTTGGCGAAGGCACGCGTACAGGGATCGCCCTTCGGGCCGCGGTAGCCGCTGCTTGCCTGAGCGTGGCTGGCCTTGGGGCCGCTTGTTCGAGTTCCAGCAGTCCTGCGTCGTCGTCCACGTCGTCCTCGTCGCCGACGTCGACCACGACCGCGGGGGCGATGTCCGCATCGGCCGTCCGAAGCCTGCAGACGGCGCTGGTCAAGGTGGGTTGCTATCACGGCTCCATCGACGGCTCCATCGGTCCGCAGACCACCCAGGCCATCCGTAACTTCCAGGCCGCTTCCCACCTCTCCGTCGACGGTATCTACGGGCCCGACACCGAGGGGCAACTGTTGGCTGCCGACAGCAAGGGTGTAACCGTCTGTGCTGTCTCGCCGGCTACCACACCCGCCAGCTCACCCGTAACGACCACGACGGTGGCTACGGCCGCCTCGGCCCCGTGCACGGCTGCGGCCATCACTGCCGCCCTGGCGCCGGGAGAGACGCTCAACACCTTCAAGTGCAGCAACGGTTGGGCCGCGGGATCGTGGACGAACTCGATGTACACCGCGGCCTACCTGCTTCGTTCGAGCAATGGCGTCTGGGTGCAGCCTCCCGCGAACGCGTGCGCCAACCCGACCGCGCTGGGTATTCCAGCCGCTGTGCTGGACGTCTCGCCGTGCAAGGTGTCCTGAAAGCGCTGCCTCAGCCGTTCACTCGACCGAAAGCAACCCCGCCAACGCGTAGGTGGGGTGTCGGTCGAGGTTGTAGCGAGCCCGGTCGTAGCGTCGCGTCGTGCGCGGGTCAGCGTGTTCGACGGCGTCCTGGACATCGCGGCAAGTAGTCCGCACCGGAGGGCGTTCCGTGGCCGACAATGGACATCGGTGGCCCCCTCTCCTCGACCGCCATCTCGGAAGACCATCGGTGAGGTAGCCGAGGTCCTCAGGCGGCTCCTGGCGGCCGTCGAGGCGGGGGAAATCGAGGTCGATACGCCTCGGGACCGGGCGCTCCTACGACGTTTGGAGGGGGCGTTAGCGGCCTGGGAAAGCGCAAGCAGAGGCACTCCCGAGTAGGCCAACTGCGCCCTGAGCCCCGTCGTGCGTACACAATACGGACGTTTTCTGCCCGGTACCTTTTACTGTACACTTGGGTCAGTGGCGAAACCCAGGCCAACAACGACCACGGAGCGTGTTGTCGGCTACATCCGCGTCTCGACCGACGACCAGGCCGACTCCGGTCTAGGGCTCGAAGCCCAGCGCGCCGCCATCGTCGCCGAGTGCGAGCGCCGTGGCTGGGACCTCGCTGACGTCCACGAGGACGCTGGCGCCAGCGGAAAGGCGCTGAATAACCGGCCTGCCCTACAGAAGGCCCTCAACGCCGTCAGGAGCCACGAAGCGGGGGCCCTGGTTGTTGCCAAGCTGGACCGCCTCTCGCGTTCCCTCCTCGATTTCGCCGCTCTCATGGAGGAAGGCAGGAAGGCGGGTTGGGCTCTCGTCATCCTCGACCTCGGGGTGGACACGACGACGCCGTCGGGGGAGATGATGGCCAATGTCATGGCGACCTTCGCTCAGTTCGAGAGACGGCTGATTGGGCAGCGGACCAAGGACGCGCTCGCGGTGAAGAAGGCCGAGGGCGTGACGTTGGGTCGGCCACGTCAACTGGACGAGGACATACGCGACCGAATCGTGGCGGAGAGGAAGGAGGGACGGAGCCTGAGGGCCATCGCCGCCGGCCTGGAGGCCGAGGGTGTGCCCGCTGCACACGGGGGGGCGAGGTGGCACGCTTCGACTATCCGACACATCGTGGGGGCGACATGAGGATGACGGTTCCCGCCGATTAGGTAGCTCCGGGCCTTGTTCGCGGCTACGGGATCGTGACGTGCGTCGTGGTCGTAGTCGGTCCGTTGTGGACGATGCATACGACACCACTCCGACATTTGGGGTTCGTCCTGGGCGGCCCAAGGTGAATGCTCACTCCACACCCCGCCCCTAACACGGCCAGGGCGAGCAGCAGGGCTACGAGGAGCGGCCGCACCTTCTCATTCTGCCCCCCCCCGCTTCCAGGGCCGGCCCGGCTTGGATGGTGCCGTAGCGGGAACCTGCGGGTCGGCCCTGGAGCGCAGGGATTTGTGGCGGCCCGGAACCCCCTCCCGCCGGAACGCGAACCTACCCAAGCGCTCGTTCGGGCGCTGACGGTCTTCCTCAGAGTGGCGACGCCTTCACACTCCATTGCGGCAACCCCGAGTTGCTGCCTTACCGTAGGGTGACAAGGCCCGTCGAGGTGCTGGGTTTCCGCCGATCCCGGTAACTCCGGGCCTTGTTCGCGCCCTAGGGAGCCGTGACCGTAGTGCCGTCCCCTTGGCCATTTCCTTGGCCGCCATCCCCTTGTCCGTTCGACTGGCCTCCGGTCGTGGTCGGCTCCTTGAAGACCTTGCAGAAGGAGCCAGTCGGGCACGTCGTGGTGGTCTTCGCCACCGAGTTCGAGCAGCCGCAAGTGACGCCGCACCCTCCCCCCAGGACCGCGCAGGCGAGCACCAGGGCTACGAGGGTCCGTCGCATCACTGTCATTCTGCCCCCCACCCGGTCAGGGTTTGGCTGGACTTCCGTCGGCGACAAACGCTTGGGTCGTAGCCACCGCTGTCACGCTTCTCAGCCCCGGACACACACTGGGCAACTCGGCTGACGTGGTCAATGGGGTGGTATCGCCAGGAGGCACGGACTTGGCCGTAGACGTGTCCACGCACTCGGCCGTGGTTCCACTCGGCGTAACGTCGGTGAACCCGTAGCCGAAGTAGGCGGAGGCACCAGGGACGAGTGTGACCAGGTGGGGTCCGGGATTTAAAATCTGATACGAGCCATTGTGTATGGCCGACGTGCCAATCAGTTGGCCCGACGCCGTGTAAGTATGCAGGGTCGGGTAGCCGTACAGCGTGCAGGTCGAACTCGACACATTCGTGTAGCGGAAGAAAGCCGCCGGCTGGTTACTCAGGGGCGGGATGACTCGGTCAAGTGTCAACTGAAGCTGGTTCGACCGACAATGGTTCTGCGCAAGCGATATGAACGGACCCTTGATGGGCGTGGCCGATGTTGAGCAAGAAGTAATGGCCGCGGCGAGCAGGGCGCATCCCACAATGCTCGAAAGTCGCGTTCCTCGGATACTTGTTAGTAATCGAATCGTTCACGAATATTGGCACCAAACCGGGGGGAGGGCTTGCGAAGCGATGAGGGAGCCACTGAGCTATTGCCCATTACTTGCTCGATGGCCCCCGCCACAGTGACGCTCCATGTCCACCGGTAATCGTAACGACCTGCTGGTAGGGCCCGAATGCCGCTTCCCCGATGTCGTCCGCGTAGACGGTGCCGTTCGGTGCGAGGGCGAAGTAGTCCAGGTAGTCAAATCTGCTGATTCCAGAGACTTCGTCAGTGGCGCTGCTGGTGACCAGGCTATTCCCCACGACTCGCAATATGTACGGTCCGTCGTCGACGTCAATGACACCGCCGGTGCCGCGCTGGATGATGGCGGTGTTGCCACCGCTGCGGCGGGCGTAGCCAAGTTCGGTTGCTACCCCGTTCGGTGAGATTCTGAACACCGACCACCCGGCGTAGGTCGACGACGCGTACACGTTGCCCTGTGCGTCGACGGCGATGGAGCCGAAACTGTTGAGGTGGCCCTGACTAGCGACGATTATTTGCCGGCCAGGAGTCTCCACTGCCTGCGCGGGCGAGACAACTGCCGGTACTGATTCAAGGTCATTCGAGGCTGTGATTCGGAACAGTTGGGAAGCGGTCGCGATGTACAACTGTCCAGATGGGCTGAACGCGATAGAGATGTAAGGACCGAGTGGTGCTGACAGTGCCGGTGTGTCATTGGCGACAGGTCGGTCTACCTTTCCATTGCCGGCGATGGTGTGAATCTCACCGTTGCGGTCGACAACGCGCACGCGAACGCCGGCGGCAAGGAGCGCGCCGCCTGGCTCGATTACGTTTTCGGGACCGCTATCAGCGAGATAGAGGTCACCATTCGGAGCGAAGGCCATGTCTGACACGTCATAGAGGCTGGCCTTTGTCGCAGGACCTCCGTCGCCCGAGTACCCACTCTTGCCGTCGCCGGCCACGACCCGAAACTGGCCGTCGGGGAGACGGACGAGAACCTCATGTCGGGTCTCATCGAACACGTACAGCGCCCCGGTTGGGCCGACAGCGAGGGCTCCGGCACGTTTGAGCGAGACGATGGCGCCCGAGGGGAGACCGGTCGATGATGGACGGTACGGTGTCGAGACCTTGGCTGGGTGCGGAGAGGGCTGCGTCTGTGAGGTGAGCGCCAGCACGATGGCCGTTACCCCGCCAACGACGATGAGGACAATCCCGACGAACGCCAGACGTCGACGCCGCTCGCGTCGTCTGGCCTCCTCGAAGAGGAGGTCCGCATTGGTCGGGTAGATGGGACCGAGGGCTCCGCCGGTAGTGGCCGGCTTTTCCCCAACAACGGACATGACGCTACTATCATTGGCGTTATGAGTTCTGTCAAGGTGCCCCAGGACGATGACGAGGCTCTCGCGTTGTCAGAGGTTGACCGTTCCGACCCCATGCCCCTCCACGACCAGGTCGCCGCGGAGATTCGACGTGCCATCGCCGACGGGGAGGCCCACCCGGGTGACCGGATTCCTCAGGCCAAGGACCTTGCCGCCGTGCTCGGCGTCAATACCAACACCGTGCTTCGGGCGTTACGCGTTCTCCGGGACGAGGGGCTCCTCGAACTTGGCCGTGGACGGGCCATCATCGTTGCAGGCACTCCAGAGCGCGGGGCCGTGGTGGGGCGATTGAAGGAGTTCCTCGCCTTTGCGCGGACTCAGGGGTATCAGCGCGAGGAGGTGCTGGCGATGATGGAGTCACTGCCTTAGTTGGCCGACGTCAGGCTCTCATCCGTGGGTCGGGGGGACTTGGCGTCGACACGGCTCAGTGACAACCGGCCACCAACGTCTTGTGTTTGTTGATGGCTTCGACGGGGAGACCGGATTCAGACGGAACCAGAGCGCGCGCCGCTTCTCTGAGGCTCGTCTCCTTGTTGACGTCCCAACCGGATGCCTTGACGAGTTCTACCGCTTGGCGACGGTCGACTGTCAGCCTGAATGATTCACCACTACCGGCACGGGCGAGGTGTTGGAGTAGCCGTTGCCGCCGGTCGCGCGACGTTCCGGCCTGACGGTGCGGATAGAAGTCGACTGCGAGCCGACTTCCGACTGTGCTCGATTTGCTCAACTCCGCGAACTGGGACCGAACGACCTCTTCCTCCAGGTACATCGTGACCCCTTCGAGAACGAAGAGAGCCGGCCGCGACGCGTCGAGACCGTGCTCCAGTAGCTCCTTCGCAGCACTTTGGGCTGTCAGGTCGGCCTCGACATACACGGGCCCTGGACCCGGTGCCCGCCAAGCCTTGTCTTGCTGGGTCTCTCCGTGGTCCAACTCGAAGAACCGCACGCCGTCGCGACGGAACCGCCAGGCTCGACTGTCATAGCCCGCTCCGATTACCGCGACCTGCTCGATGCCGGCGTCAAGGGCGTCTGTCACCTGCGCATCGAACCAGAGGACGCGGGCCGCCAGGCCGGCCAGAGTCACCGACCGGGATTGGACCTGCTTCGGCAAATGCTCCACCACTCCAAGAGTCACCGCCATCGACGGGGTGAGCATGTCCCGGGCGAATGGGTCGGACAGGACTCCCATATCCGCCAACAAGGCGCGCTCGGCAGCCACACCCTGCGCTGTCCTCGACCGCTTGGCATTTACCACGACGAGAGCATCGCGCGGCCCTGCCACCCTTGAACGGTCCTCCCGGTTATCGCGAGTTCCATGGGTGCCTTTCTCTGCCGGTAACCCATGACAACGTGTTGCGATGTGCCGAACCGTTCGTTCAGACCTCGCGAAGAATCCGCATCAAGTCCCAACAGTGGTGGTGAGAATCATGAGCGTTCGACGCGACGACATCCGAGAGCTCCATTGCGCCGCGTACTGAGTGCAACATGACGATGCCAGCGGGTTCTGCCTCATCGACTGCACGGAGCCAACACTCAACCGCGATGCGGAGCGACCACTTCGCTCCTTGAAGAGCCACGTCGTTGTAGTGCCTGGACTCGGCAAGCAAATCCGGGTCGTAGGGGACGACGTGCGCGTCCGCTCCTCTCGCTACGGCGACCAGCCGCTCGGCCCAAATCCGAGTGTTGTCAGTCATGTGCGAGATGTAACCCGACACATTCCACCCGAGTCCAGACAATCGCTCTGACCCGGTTGCACCTGTCACTAGCTCGTCAACCGAGTCAGGAATACCGCGCATCAGTGAGGTCGTGGTTGCCAGTCCAGCTCCCCACTTGAATCCGCACTCGCGGCAGGGGTCGCCATAGAGCGGTGCGCCCCACTTGTCCATCCCGGAAGTATTCCACTCAGCAACGCCGATTCATCCGTTAACCTTTTGGCATGAACGTGGTCACCACGACCACCATCGTCTTCAGCAAGCCCGTAACTGTGCATGTCCAGGCGACTCCTGGGCCGTCCCTAATCCCCCTGGCCACGTTGCTTCTGTGGATGCTGGCCGCAGTTCTCGTCTCCGGTGGCCTGGCGGCTGTTGTGACGGTAGGGGCGGACGGTGAGGTCCGGCGCCAGCGGTACGGGGTGCCCTTGGCGGTCGCGGGATTTGTCGCCCTCGTTATCGGGGCCGTCATTCTGTCGCACTTGGTCTGATGCGGTGCAGTCCCTTCGACCGTTCGGCACTTACAGGTGCCCGCGTGAATCGACGTATCGCCATTGGTGCCCTTATCGCTGTCAGCCTTCTTGCAGCGGCCTGCTCGTCCGGGCCGAATCTCACCGCCGACCAAGCCGCCGTGACCCAGGCCCAGCACGCGGTGAACAGCGACAGCACCGCGTTAGACCGACTCCAGCAGGAATCTACGAAGGTCATCCTCGTCTGTGTCGCTGGTCACTGTCCTACCGGCGTGGGGGGCACTATCCCGAGGGCCCAGGCCGAAAAAATCGACCAGGTTCACCAACGTCTGGAATCTGCATTCCAGAGACTTGAAGCGGCTGAGGTCAAGCTGGAACTTGATGAGAGCGGCGACCCGGCCGAGTGATGGACCGAATCGGGCGCGGGTCGGACCTTGGCCGCGGTGTCAGTGCGAACCGTCGAGCAGGGTTGGTCGGCTTCGTGGGGCTTGTCCAGGCTGGTGAGGCTTGTCCAGGCTGGTGAGGCTTGTCCAGGCTGGTGAGGCTTGTCCAGGCTGGAGAGGCTTATCCAGCCAGGAGAGGATTGTGCAACGCCGGATTCACGGCTTGCCACTCAACGCGCGCGAAAAGGCACCTTTTGGCATTGGTAGTCCATACCCGCCGGCTGGACAGAGGGCATGGTGATGGACATGACCAACGCCACAACATCGTCGGCCCCAACCATGGACGTGAAGACGGCGGCTCGCTATCTCAACGTGAGCGAACGCACCCTCCGCCGTCTTGTGGCTGGCCGAGCCATTCCGTACCATCGGGTCGCGAACCGCGTCCGGTTCAGCGAGGTGAACCTCGATGAGTACGTCGAGCAGACGATGGTCCCGACGAAGGCGAAGGTCTGACCCAGCACCCCGTAGACAAGTTGAGACCGCCCCGACGCCAACCGAGAGCGGCCTCAACCCGAAGGAGAATGCAACATGAGTATGACAGATAGCAGTGACGTCACTTGGGACTCACCGCTGGGAACTCCGTTCGATCGAGCGTGGGCGGACGAGAAGCTGGCTGGATTCACAGGACCTTTCGACGTAGTTGCCGCGCACCTGGAGGACGAGGGATCACTTGATGCCGAGGTCTTCTCCTGGCTGCAGGAGAAGGGTTGCCACCCGCGGGACATCGGCCGCTTCGTAAAGCTCGCGGATGGCGGCTCACCTCTCCTCGCTGGTGCGTCCGATAAGTCGGCCGCGATTCGCGGTTTTCTCAGTGAACGTCGTCCCGTTCCGCCTCCCGATCGAGTGCCCGACTTGGATGGTCGTGTCCGCGCGGTGATCGGCTCAACCGACCCAGAGTCCCGTTGGCTCGCCAAAATGGCCTGGGACGCGATCGAAGTGGCCAACGATCCCCCCCAGATGTTCACGTTTGGGCCCAGACTCGCCTGGCCCAAGGCAACCACGACCAAATCCCCGGTCATCAATGAGTTGTCGAAGGATGAGTTTGGCTCTTACCTCCACCACCGGGTGATCGAGTGGCAGAAGAAAGATAGTAACGGCGTCTTCTTCGAGGTGGAACCGCCGGACCGGGTCGTCAAGGACATGTGGGCCAACCCCCATCCTCCTGTTCCGCCCCTGTCTGGAGTTCGCGCTGCTCCTGTGTTCAGTCCCTCAGGGAATCTGGCCTTTGAATGTGGCTATGACGCAGAGAGTCAGATGTTCGTGTGGCCAGTAGGTCTTGACGTTCCGTTCGTCCCCTCCCATCCAACCCAACGCGACGTCGAGAGCGCCCGTCACCTCATCGAGAAGGAGCTACTTGTCGACTTCCCTTTCGTGGATGATGCCAGCCGTTCCCATGCCATCGCCGCGCTTCTTCATCCGTTCGTGCGACCGATGATCCAAGGTCCGACACCGTTGCATCTGGTCGACAAGCCGTCGCCCGGTACTGGAGCCGGCTTTCTCGTCGAAGCCGTCACCGTCCCGGGGCTAGGCAAGCCACCTCCGGCGAGAACCGTCAGTAGGTCGGAAGTCGAAGGAGAGTACAAGATGACCGCGGTGCTGCGACCGGGGCCGATCGCCGTCCTCCTTGACAACATCACCCAGCGGTTGGACTCGGAGACGATCGCAGCCATGATCACCGCCCCCGACATCTATGAAGGCCGGATCGTGGGTTCGTCGCAGACGGTCGCAATCCCGGTTCGTTGCCTCTGGCTGGCCACGGGCAACAACGTGCAGGTTTCCCATGAGATGGCCCGGCGATGTGTCCTCATCCGGTTGGACGCCGGCATCGAGCACCCCGAGGACAGGCGGGAGTTCCGACACTCGCTGCCGGACTGGGCATATCTGCACCGCAGCGAACTGGTATGGGCTGCGCTCGTCCTGGTCCAGAACTGGATCGCGAAAGGAATGCTTCCCGGCTCCAAGACGAAGGGCTCCTTCGAGTCGTGGGCACGAACCATCGGAGGCATCCTCGAAGCCGCCGGCATTCCCGGATTCCTGGAGAACACCGACACACTGCGGGCCCAGTCAGACAGCGAACAGGACGACTGGAGGGGCCTAGTTGAGGCTTGGTGGGACAAGAACGCGGACGAGAGGGTCGGAGCCCGGGACTTGCTGTCTCTTGCCGAGGCACACTTGGCGGACCTCGGTGAAGAGGGGCGTTCGCGTAGTACGGCCTGGGGTAGCCGCTTGCGTTCCAAGGTGGACAACGTCGTCAACGGTAAGCGGATCGTTGATGCCGGCAAGAGTCATGGCGCTGCCCAATACCGACTGGAGCCTGTCAAGAAAGGGTGAACCACGGCGAACCTCTGGGTGAACCTCTGGCTCGGGTTGCTGAGGGGGAATGGCTGGTCAGAACAGTCGAGGTGAACCTGGTGAACCTTGTGGACGTCTCTTCCGGTACGAGAAACTGGGACGTGCGGGATGACGAACGCGTCCACTACATAGGGAGAAGAGGTTCACAGGTTCACAGGTTCACCCAGAAATGCCCACGATCACCTGATATGGGGACTTGGGGGGAATCCTCGGCGGCTAGCTCCGTTCCCTCTCGCTGACCTCCGGTCAGACGGCCTCCAAGGCTGAGCGCCCTGCGGGCGCTTGGTGTCCTTCGGGCACCGCCAGCCGTCGGCCGAGGAAGCACCGCCTCGGGAGGTCGCGCGCGACCTCCCTGCAACGAAACCCCAACCGCCGTTCAGCCTCCACTCATAGCTTGTGTGCCTTGATATAGGCCGCCAGGTCGTCATACGTGCCGTCCTGGTTGGCGAAGTTGACGACGTTGCGGGCGGTCGAGAAGCACTCCCGTGTCGTCGGCCGGACCACACCCAAGAGCCGCTGCCGGACCCCTGTCGTGGCCATATTCTTGTGTCTGCCACTTGACGCAGAGTGAACCGAGCCACGGCACCTTGAACCGGTTGAGCGCGAGACTTCTGGTGTGGCACGTCGAGCCCTCGGCATCGTAGTGGCAAGCCTGTTGCTCGGTGCCTGCGGGACCTCCATCCACAGCACGGGCAGAAGCCGGACCTCCGACCCCTCTGCGGGGACATCCACCTGTTACACCACGTATAAGGGGTCACCCTGCCTCAACCTCAAATCACCAAGCCCAACGTCGACATCGGCCCCGACGCCTCCGCCCACCAGTACTCCGACAAGCAGCGACCTGCCGTCCTTAGCTTCCGTCTCGTGTGTCCCAGAGGGTCAATGCGTGGCCGTCGGCGCTGGTGTGACCTTGACACGACCGGGTCCAAGGTCCCAGTGGTCGGTGGCCGCTCCTGGCTCAACGGCTCCTGCAATCTCCATCTCCTGTGTCGCGGCCACCGTCTGCATGGCACTTGGCGGCTCACCGAACGAGGGGAACGCGGGCTTCGAGGAGTGGAACGGTCAGTCTTGGGTCGCCTTGCCTTCGCCGCCGACCGGTCAAGCCAGCGGGGCCTTTACGGGTCCTACCGACATCTCGTGTACGAGCCCACGTTTCTGCGCCGCAGTAGGCGGATTCACCTTGGTCGACAGCTTGGAACAGGTGGCGGTGGTCGAAACGTGGAACGGACAGGCGTGGGCCACTCCAGACACACCGGTCAGCACTGCGGAAGCGGGAGGGACCATTTCACTGACGGACATCTCATGCGTTACCCCTACCTTCTGTATGGCTGTCGGTGGGGAGCCAGGAGCCCCTCACGAAGGCGCGACGCTCGCCGAAGAGTGGAATGGGGGCCAGTGGAGTGCAGTCCCGACACCGAGTGAGCAGGGGTCGGCGAATCTGGACACCGTTTCCTGCACCTCGACCGATTTCTGCCTCGCTGAGGGAGTGACCGAAATCGACACCGCCAGTACCGTTGAGACCGAGCCCATCTCAGACACCTGGAACGGCTCGTCGTGGGCCCAGACGTCGGCACCACTTCCGATGCCTCAGGACCTCGCGGGACTGTCGCAACTGGCCTTGTCCTGCGGCTCTGCGACGCAGTGTGTAAGCGTGTGGTCCTCCCGATGCCCGGTCATTCGCTTCGGGGGCCCCACCGGCTGCAGCATGACTGAAGGAACCCCCGCCCTCTCGCAAATGTGGAATGGGTCAACCTGGAGGTTGGTCCCGATACCCAATCCCAGTCCCTCTTCGGGAAACTCCAACCTCGTTTCGGACATCGCTTGCGCCACAGGAGATGACTGCGTGGCAGTCGGTATCGCAGCCCTCACGGCCACCGTGAACGGGTCTGTCGTCGCCGGAATCGACCGAGTCGGCCTCATCGAGAGTTGGGATGGTTCGCGGTGGACGGCCGAGCTGGAGCCTTCCAGTAACTAGGAGTCAAACCCTCGCGCAATCGGCCTTATCAACGAGGTGCAGAGCCGAGCGGATATAGCCCTGTCGTAGGGCGGGTCCGTTACCGGGGAGAATGGCGTGGTGGTCGACACCCCCGGCGAGCGCCTGTTCGCCGCCTACCTTCATCAGTACGGCTTGGCCTCCGATCGGCACCCGCTCGTTGGCGGTCGGCGTCCCGACTTCCTCGTTCAGCACCCAGTCACCCCATTCGCCGCTGAGGTCTATGAACCGGAACTTTGTCTTCCCGCGACAGCCGGCTACATCGACTCTTACCGTGCATTCCGCCGCGCATTCACGGGTCGGAAGGGCGACCAAATCAAGGCAGTGAAGGAGGCGGGGCTGCCATGTGTGGTGGTGCTCGCCAGGACCAACTCCGACCTCAGGTTCCAACCCGAGTTCGTGGCGGGTGCGATGTTCGGCGACATCAGCTTCGAGCTACCGCTCGATGACCCCGAGGCAGTGGGTCGTACCGTCTTTGGCAGGGGGGGCCGCGTGCAGCGCGAGCAGAACAGGGGAGTGAGCGCCGTCGCCATTCTGGAGGACTTCAACCCAACTCTCTTCCGCGCTGAAAAAGGCTGTGGCGGCTCGGCTGGGAAGGGCAATGCTGTGGCGACCTGGCCTATCCGCAGAGAAGGTCGCCAGAGAGCAGGCTGCCATCGTGAGGGTCACCACAGAGGTCTACGACCATATGGAGGCCACTCGCGCCTACATGCCTGAAGCCCGAGTGGCCAAGCTGACTGTCTTTCATAATCCCTACGCCGCCGATCCCATCGGGCTCGACGTGCTGGACGGCCCGCATGATGTTCAGTGGAGCCGCACCAAGGTTGGCGATGGCGCAGGATATGGGCCCGTCAAATGGGGTCCGCTCGTTGTCAGAGAGGTCGTGGCCGGTGATTGAGGTCGAGGTGGCCAGCGACACCTAACCAAGGAGCCTCCTCGCGCCACTATGTCAGTGATGATGTGCCCGCCTCCGACCGATAGAGCCACGGACGCTGCATTGGTCGACTTAGCCCGCGGTGGCGACCGAGAGGCATTCTCGGAACTCATCCGCCGGCACTATGGCGAGGCCGAGGGTGTGTGTCTGCGTGCCTTGGGCGAGGAGGGGATGGCAAAGGACGCCGTTCAGGAAGCCACACTCACCGCCTGGCTCGGTGTCGACCGGCTTCACCATCCCGACCGCTTCGGACCATGGCTGTGTGGAATCGCGCTCAACAACGCGCGCCAAGCCCTTCGGGCGAAGCTGACGCAGTCGCGAGTGTTATCCAGCATCGGCGGCGACACCCAGGCCCCCTCCGTTGAGGATGCCGTCATCGCCGCCGAGTTGAGGTCCCGGGTGCGGTCTGCTGTCGACGAGCTTCCCAAGGGTCAACGAGAGGCCGTCCGGCTGTACTACCTCAGCGGTCTCACCCAACAGGGGGCCGCCATCTACCTCGGCATATCTGCCAATGCGGTGAAAGCTCGTTTGCACGAAGCCAGAGAGCACCTCGGTCGTGAACTCAGCGACCTCCAGCCCAGGGAGACCACCATGCGGGTGAACGAAGAGACGGCCATCATGCGCATCATGGACGTTCGGATGAACAAGGAGGGCGAGTCACCACGATTCGGATTCGTCCTCTTGGAGAGTGAGCAGTCGCATCGGTATCTGCCAATCTTCATTGGTCCGGCAGAGGCGACCGCACTCGCGCTCAGTATTGAAGACGCCGAGATGCCAAGACCCATGACCTACCAGTTATTGACCAGACTTGTCGATGCGTGCGGAGGACGAGTGAACGAGGTGCGGATTACGAGTCTGGTCGACCATGTGTACGTCGCGACCGTCGTCTTGACCACCCCAAAAGGCGACCAGGAGATAGATGCTCGTCCCAGCGACGCCCTCAATCTGGCCTCGCTCTCCGGTTCACCCATTGCCGCCGATTCCTCGTTGCTGCTCGGCCTCGAAGACCTGAGTTGGCTCCATGACCTGCTCGGTCCGGCCGACATCGTGGCGGAGATTCGGCAACGACAGGAAGAGGCGATGCGGCGGCTTGTCGGGAGTTCCGACGAACCGACTGACGACGCCTGAGGCCGTCCACCGTCGCCGCAGAAGGAGTCGCGAACGCCCTACAAGGCCCTGGCCATGCCCGCGCCGCTTGGAAGCAAGGCGACAGCTACGGAGAGAGCATCGACCTGGTCCTGTGTTCCCCGCCGCGAGGGCCGAGCGTTAGGCCATTGACTCGGAGTCGGCTAACGCGGGACGCTCGAACGGTGGATAGCCGGCCCGGCACGGGCGCGCTGAACGAGTGGGCGACAAATGGCTACGTCCGGGTCAACGGCTTCTTGCCGGGCATCGAAAGCCAGCGCGTCCTCGGCGAAGTGGAAGGACTCCTTCGGTCAGGCCACCAACCCACGCGGTTCGAGAAGAACCTACCGACTTCCCTGCCCCCAGAACTCCGAGTATCGAAGCTCTACCGATTCCATCGTCAGGAGCCGTTCATCTCGCTGTGTACGAGCCGACCGCTGCTGGCCCACCTCCAACCCGTGTTCAGCGGCGCCATCGCCGTCTTCCTGTCGCAGGCCGTCTGGAAGGTCCCAGGTGCATTGGGGCAGCCATGGCATCAGGATTCCTCGATTTTCCCCTTCGAGCCCGAGCGCCCAGTCGTGGCGGCCTGGATTGCCCTGACTGAAGCGAATGAGGGGACCAGTTGTCTCCGGGTCGTCCCGGGGTCGCACCTGACACCAATCGGCGAGCATGGTCGTGACCGTATGGGTACAACCAAGGGGCGCTACGTGGCAATGGTCGACCAAAACGTCGAGGAGTACGTGTCGCTAGAGATGGCGCCGGGAGACATGGTCCTGTTCGACAGCCACTTGGTTCATTCGAGCGGCGACAACGCTGGCTCAACTGGTCGCGTAGCCCTCTGCTTTCACTACGCAGCTGCCGATACGGTCGACCACACCGCCGAACGCCTCGGGTCATCTCCCTTCAACGACTGGATGACGGTCATGGTGTCGTCGGGGAAGCGCCATAGCTGAAGAGCGGTAGCGCGTAATGTTGTCCGCCAGAGCGAGCACCGGACGAATACCATCACAGGATTCCCGATACTCCTCCAGCACTCTGGCAATGGGCGCAGCAGGCATCAGAACGGTTCGACGGTGCCGGCGTTGCCTACGACACTTACCGCCCCCGGTATCCCGACGCCATGTTCGACGACATCACGTCGTTCGGTGACCTACAACCTGGCGATGTAGTCATCGAGGTCGGTGCCGGCACAGGTATCGCCACGGAGCCATTAGTCGACCGTGGACTCGCGGTCGTAGCCATCGAACCGGCGCCAACCATGGCCGAGTTGGCCAAACACAAGCTGGGTGACCGTAGCGAAGTTATCGTTACGCGATTCGAGGACTGGGTCCCCACGGTCGAGGATGTCCGGCTCATCGTCTGTTGCAACGCCTGGCACTGGATTGAGCCAGAGGCGGGCTTGCGGCAGGTAATGAGGCTTCTGGCGCCCGGTGGGACATTGGCCTTGGCTTGGACGGAGATTGTGTCCTGGGGCGAGGAGCCGTTCGAGTCGCGACTTGCCGACGAACTAGGCACTGCGTGGCCAAAAGGCCTTGACCACATCGAGGCGTCGCTCCAGCCAATCCGAGACGATGACTGGTTCGAGGACTTCGTAGAGCGTCGCCATCGCTTCTCCCGTCGGCTCGACGCCGATACCTACGTCGCTGTATCCCATACCTATGGGGGTGGACTGAATCCGGAGCAAGACGACATAGTGCGCCGCGTTATCAACGAGGAGTTCGGGGGCTCGGTCACCAAGGTCGAAGACGCTGCCGTCTATCTGACTCGTCATGTCTGATAACGAGGTAGAGGTGTTGGTGGTGTGTGGGCCGTCTGGCTCCGGCAAGACCGTCACCATGTGGGAAATAGGACACAGACTGAGACAAGGCGAAATCCCCCATGCCTTGATAGATGCAGATGAACTCGACAGGGTCTGGCCGCAGCCCGAGTCCGTCGAGGCCCTCATTACAGTCACGCGCCGGCATCTCCGAACTATGTGGGAGACATTCTCCGGTCTTGGGACGCGTCACCTTCTGGTTTGCGGTGTAATGGCGTCGATAGCTCAGAGTGAAGAATGGATTGCGGAGGCAGTACCGGGTGCCACGATTACCTACGTCCGCTTGTCTGCCGAGCACGCCACCCGAGAACGCCGGCTCCGGGGTCGGACCCTTGGGAGCGGGTTCGACCAAGAGATGCGCGCCTCCGACCGTGCGGCGGCGTTCATCGAGGAACACGACCGACCTGGAATGCCGACCGTCTCCACAGACGGCAAGACCGTCGCGGAGGTCGCGGACGAAGTGTTGAGGATTACCGGCTGGTAGTGCTCTCCGAGGGATTGAGGGTGGTCAGTTGCCCGCGACTCCGACGTACACAGCCCGACCTCCGCGTAGAAGGTTCGGAAGTCTCTCGAAAGTAAGGCCAGCGTTCCCATAGGCAGAGGAGAACTCGTCTGGGTCCGCCAGCCGCAAGACATGATGCTCGTCGATTGTGTCGATGCCTTCATTGGTTGCGACGGTGTACCTGCAGGTGAACCAGGACCGCATACCATCGGCGCCCGACCGCGTCACTCTTGCTACGGCGATATCGTCGAACTTGCAGGAGTCGGCGCTGACCGACGCCCCGAGCCATTGGTCGACCTCGACCCATCCTTCGAGGGCCAGCACACCGCCAGGGTTCAGGTGTTCGGCCATGGTGTTCACGGCATCCCGTAGGTCTGACTCCTCGACCAAGTAGCCGACGCCGCTGAACAGGCTGACGATGGCGTCGAAGCGGCGTCCCAGGTCAAAGGTCCGCATGTCGGCGGTCACGAACTCGACATCTGGGCACTTTTCCCGGGCGAGGGCCACCATGTGCTCGCTGGCGTCGAGCCCCGTCCGTGTACACGGGACCAATCTGCCACACCACCGATTCCGTCATTTTGCCGACAAACGGGTTACTGATGTCCCGGCGATAATCGGGCGTTCCCTGGGACCGACGGCGCTCAGGGAGTCCTGGTCGTCGTCCCGGGTTCCAGAACCGGGCACCGGCACGGAGGGCCCCCGGGCGCCATCTTGATGCCGGGCGAAAGGCTGACTGGAGTGGCCGGACATGAGCAGACGACCGGATGCACCAACAGAGGCGAGCAGGCACTGGACGCAGTCGTGACCGCGATGAGGAGGGCCAGAGTGGCGAGCCGGTAACTAACCATGTCTGGAGCTTCTGACACCTGAACGGGGCCCAAAGTTCCATCTCCACAGCTTCGGCGGTTCTGCACGCGGGACGGCGGTTGAGGGAGACTCTCACCCGTGACCATAACGATGTCGGGCCATCTCATGCTTTGTGACAAGGAAGCGTGCGACGTCTCGCTGGTGTTGCCCGACTCATCCTGGCCGGAGCGCACCGCCCACAGCTGGTCAGAAGGGCAGCGATGGCGGAACGACGACGAAGATCACGATTACTGCCCGTCTCATGCTGACGGACGCCTCACCTTCAACGCCCGCAATGAGATTGCTTAGGCCGACTTCTGCCGTTCTCGGCCTTTCAGCACATTCAAATCCCATAGGACCCGGACCGTCGATGCCGTTGACGGCGGATGGGGGGCGACGCTGCCACCTGGTCGCTACACGGCGACAGGACACGATGGCAACGTGGTATGTCCACCCGTCAAGTTCACCGTTCTATCGGGTCTGCGGGTGGCGGGACCAACGATTCGATGTCAGGGTATGTGAACGGGCGCCCTGCACAAGCACCGACCGACACCGCCTCAATGCCTTGTGGCAGTGACCCGATTGGTGCATGACGCATCGCTCGCGGCCGAGCAGGCAACTAGGCGGCTGGCGGAACCGGAACACCCGCTCGACCGACAATGTCGGTCATCAGCTCGCGGGTCACCATCCACCGTCCCTCAATCCGCCGTATCGGACCTTCGACACCCACTTGGGGTCCTCCCCCACCGAGCCGAATGGTCAGTTCCATCCACGCCACGTCCGCGGAGTCGAAGGGTATCCGTCGCACCGCGACGGTGATGTCTTGGGTGGCCACGCGTTGCCGCGCCTGCTGCATGAAGGGTCTGAGGGCGTCGGCATCTTCCAGAAAGAGCGGGAGTTCCTCGTCCGACTTGCCCTCGAACACCTTCGCCGCGGCCAAGATGACATCGCCGACTGCATTATCGTCGGGGACCTCGCCGAAGACGCGGGGCGGCAGTGTGAGGCTTCGCTCCTCCGACACTGCGCCCTCCAAGAGGTTGGCCGAATCAGTGACGCAGACGTCGCAGACGTTCACAGAACCGTTGGTCACGTAATGGCTGACTTCCCAGAGGTCGCGCCCACACAAGAGGCACACGGTGAAGAGGCGCGGTCCCATCGGCCCTACTCTCGCGCCAGAAGAGGCTCGTTGTAGGACGACGTTCCGCGAGGTTGGTCCTGACGTCGCTTGCCAACCGGATGTTGCCCGCTCCTCCTCATGAGGCCCCCCCAAGCGCTGTATGACCTCCCTTCGAAGTTCCGAAGGGTTCACTCCAAGAGCGACCAGCACCTGACACGCAACCCCCTCGCCCTCCTCGATGAGGCCCAGCAAGATGTGCTCGGTTCCGATGTAGTTGTGCCCGAGTTGCAGGGCTTGGCGCAAGGAGAGTTCCAGGACCTTCTTCGCACGCGGTGTGAATGGGGGACTGCCAGTTTCGGATGCCCCCGCCAACGGCTGGATGGTCTCTTCCACCCTCGCCCGGGTCCTGTCTACCGTGACGCCCATGGCTGCGAGGGCCTTGGCAGCGACCCCGTCCTGCTCCTGAATCAACCCGAGGAGGATGTGCTCAGTACCGATGAAGCTGTGATTGAGGAGGCGCGCCTCCTCCTGGGCCAGGACCAAGACCCGCCTTGCCCGGTCTGAGAACCGCTCGAACATTTGCCCCAAGGCTACTGAGTCGTTGCTAGACCTTCTGCCGGCTCAGAGGCTCAGCTTCGAAGGACCAAGCAAGTCCCATTGGTTCCCGACACAGTCAAGGAATACCGCGACCCGACCATAGGGCTCAGTCCTCGGCGTTCTCACGAACTCCACGCCGGCACTCGACATCTGATGGTAAGCATCGTCGAAATCTTCGACATGGAGGAAGAAGGCGACTCGTCCCCCAGCCTGGTTTCCCACAACAGCAGCCTGCGACTCGCCCTCTGCTTGGGCCAACAGCAGCCCGGTCTCTGCACCCGGAGGACGCACAACGACCCACCGTTTCCAGGCACCAGATTCGGTCGTTGCCGGCACGTCCTCGATCAAGGCAAAACCAAGCACTCCCACGAAGAACTCGATGGCCGCGTCGTAATCATCGACGACTAGGGTTACAAGGTCGAGCCGAGAGGTCACCCGGGCTCCGAATCGTAGACAACCACCTCGACTTCGTCCCCATCCTGGACGTCCAATGCCTCCCGAAGCCGCAGAACGGCCGCAACCTCGATGATTGTTGGAGGGTGGTCGCCGTCTCCGCAGTCGTTCTTGTCGGTTCGCACGATGAAGGCGTCGATGCCCCCGATGAGGCAGGGCACGATGCTGAGTGCGACGAGGCACTCGGGTGGTTCTATGCGAATCGGGTCGTCGCCAACGTGCCACGCCTCTTCCAGCACAACGTTGAGGCTTCCCGGATAGAGGTCCACGCCTGTCTTCGCCCTATAGAGGTCGGCGTAGCCCACCATTCGGGTCGCCAGGTCGCCGATTCCACTGGTGACTCGACCTCGGAGAACCGCCATACGCCAGTTTCGCGCCGAGTCGTGCCGCTACCAAATGGTCATGAGAGCGCGGTCCCCGGAACTCAGTACTGCTCCATCGTGTTGTTGAACGATGCGAACTCCGCTTGCGCGTCGGACAGGTCTTGGTCTCCGTACTCCAGGTTCGGGTCGGGGACCGTCGAACAGGTCATCGCCCCGACGTGCAGGTTGTTCAGAATGGTGTGCCAGACGTGGTCCAGCGGGAGAATGGGAACATCGAGCGTGGATGGATTGCCGATATAACTCTGGTAGTCACTCAGCAACTGGTCACACGCGAGTTCCGTTCCGGGCTCGTCGTTGGCGCTGATGTGCTGAGCGATGGACGAGAGGTCAGCCTCGAAGGTCTGTTCCGCAGGCTGACCTTGGCTGCTCCACCACTGCTCCATCTGTTGAGACTGACTCAACTCTGTTGTCGGCGTCGTCGAACTTGATTGGGATGGAGACTGAAGGACGGCGAAGGATGGGTGTGGACTGGACGAGGGCGTATGCGAACCGCTCCGGGTAGCGGCGATGGCACCTCCGACAGCTAAAACCAGCACGGCCACAGCGACTCCCACGACCAGTCCTCTCCGGCTCCTTGATGATGTCCTTCGTGCTCTCGGTCGCCCCGGAGACGGCGCTGGAGGCAGTCCAGTGACTTCGTCCGTCCACTTCTCGCCGTCCCAGTACCGCAATCGTTCGGGATGGAGAGGGTCAGGCTGCCAACCAGCAATCGCAAGCGGTGGGCCTGGCGGGCCAACGGGAGACCGAGGCGCTGACGCCAAAGTCGACCCGCTTGGGCCAGCGGTGAGAGCACTGCCTGGTGCTTCGTCGTGTCCCTCCACACCACCGTCCGAGACCAGCGACGTCGGCCTGCCTGCCGAGAAGTACCGATGTTCATGTCGACCGTAAGGGTCGGGTTGCCACCCCTGAAGGTCGCCCACCGTCACCCCCTCCCTAATCAGTGACTCGGTTCTATGGCACGGTCCCGCTGCAGTCGGCCGTCGCGTAAGCACCCTCCACATGCCCGCTGGCAAGGACATCCCCATTACTGAGCGCCGAACAGTTGAGTTCAAGACCATTCTCTTCCATCAGTTGGACGTTGAACTCGAACTGGGTGCCCGACGGGAGTTGGACCGTCGCGATGATGAGACCGGAGCCTGGCCGAGCTATGACGGTGGTCTGCTGCAAGTTGCCACTGCTGTCGGAGTAGACGACGGACAGAGATGAGGGAACCAACTCACTACATTCTGCAGGGGGGTTAACGCAGGTCTCAGCGTTCGCCTCGTACTCGACGGTCTGAAGTTGAGTTGTAGTGGTCGTGGTGGGAGCCGGCTGGGTCGTGGTGGGCGAGGCTGACGGCGACGCAGTCGGGTTCTGGGCTGATGGTTCCGAGGCTGCCGGGGCGACCGAACTCCCACTCTGACCTGACGTCGCTGAGGGTGCCCGACTCCCGGAGCCGCTCGACGGAGAGCCAGTGCCGGTAGTGGTGGTCGTGCTGGTTGCCGACGCTGGTGGGGCTGTGGTGGTGCTGGCCCGCGTGGAGGCTAATGAGTGGGCCAGGCTGGTCGACGTTGCCGAGCCGGTCGTTGCCGAGGTGCAGCCGGCGGCCAATACGAGGGCCAACACTGAGAGCGCGTAGAGCGTCTTTCGATTGAAGCGCGCGAGGACGCGATGGCGTGACGGTCGACCTTGAAGCGTCTCCACTCCCGCCTCCCCCCGTGCCCTCGGTCGTTGCGGAGCCACCGCCATTGAGCAGGATGTTACCCCGATTCGGGTGACCCGGAACCGGCCAATAGGTGGACTGCCATTGTGGGCGGCACCGACAAGGGCAAGAGCGCGCGACAGGTGGAGTTCGGCGACCGCGTGCGCTCGTATCGCGATGACCTGGGGCTGTCCCAGGAGGCTCTCGCCTACAAGGCGTCCATCAACCGGACCTACATCGCCAGCCTCGAAGCCGGCCGGCGGAACCCATCACTCGACCTCATGGCCCGGCTCGCAGTGGCGTTAGAGGTTGACCTCGCCGACCTGGTCGCGGGGCTTCAGGAGGTGGAGGGAAGGGGCTGACGAGCGCGTGGCTAGTTTCACGCCAGCCCGAGGACCGCATCGACAAATGCCCGAGCCCAAGCGTCAACCTCGTCCTCGCTCAGTGACCCGAAGCCTTCTGGGGGACGTGCCACCAAGTACCGCATCCCCGTGGCTCTGAACTCCACTTCGCACACGGAACAGAGCATCACGGGGACTTGAATGGCATCGTTCGCCTCTCGCGCCTGGTCGAGAGGCAGTATTCCCAGAGCACCGCACGTTGGGCAATGTCGGGCATCGCGTCGCGGTTCGTCAGTCGGAGCCATGTCGGTCTAGTAGACGGCAACCGAAGAAGCCGGCGTCCTACCCCGCCGTGGCGACCCGAACATCTTGACCAGGAGCCGCCCCTCGTCCCCGATCCCGAACACCCCGCGCAACGTCGCGCTCGCCAACCGCACCACGCCCTCGACGTCCGGCGAGGTTGTCGCCTCCACCCACAACCAGTTGGGTCGAAGCGGTGGCTCCGGTACCCGCCACCCCAACTCCGCCAACGCCCCCTCCTGCTCGGGTGTCCACCGGTCCTTGCTGGTCAAGTAGTGGTTGGACACAGCCTCGGTGACCAGGCTGCCGTCCTCGAAGGCCAGGGCCTGCCAGAAGTGGTTGGGATGCCGGCAGTCCTCGGCAATGAGTATCCAACGCCCCGGCCGCTCACACAGCCGCCTCAGGAGACCGCTGAGGCCCCGCTCGAAGTCCCCCAGGCAAATGGTCGTCTGCTCCTCTGTATGGTCCCACACGCCGGCCTGACTGGGGGAGAGGGCTGGCTCCCGCTGTTCCGCCAGGACCTCCTCCGCGCGCCGGAGCCAATCGTCCAGACGCGCGATAGCTCGCGATGGCATGTCGTCCTCCTCATCGTTCCGGCATTACCACCCGTGGCGGAGCCCCGCTCGGGTTGGTGCGCTGTCGTCGGGCCGGTCCCTCGGGCGCTCTGGATGTGGTCAGGGCCAGTGTAAAGGATAGCCGTAGGTACTGGTAATGGGCGTTGGCGTGAGTCGAGGTACTAGGCGGCAAGACACCCATCCCGTACAGTCGTTTCGGTGGGCGACCAGAGTTCCATCGAGTGGACAGAAGCGACGTGGAATCCCACAACTGGATGTGATCGCACATCTCCGGGCTGCGATCACTGCTACGCCCTCACGCTGGCCAAGCGTCTAAAGGCGATGGGGCAGGACAAGTACATGCGCGACGGTCATCCGAGCACCAGTGGACCTGGGTTTGGCTTGACGGTTCATCCTGACGCGCTCGACGTCCCTCGCCGCTGGCGCGAAGGGCGGCTGATCTTCGTGAACTCTATGAGTGACCTTTTTCACGACGAGGTACCGGTGGAGTTCATCGCAGGGGTCTTCGAGACCATGGCAGAGACGCCTCGACACACGTACCAGGTGCTCACCAAGCGGGCGAAGCGCCTGGCGAGGATGGCCGAATATCTCCCGTGGCCGGAGAACGTCTGGATGGGCGTCAGCATCGAGTCGGCGCGGTATTGCTTCAGAGCCGACTACCTACGGTCTGTCCCTGCGGCCACTCGGTTCCTCTCCTGTGAACCGCTCCTCGGTCCCATGTCGAGCCTCAACCTCGAAGGCATCCATTGGGTCATCGTTGGTGGCGAGAGTGGTCCCGGTGCGAGGCCAATGGACCCAGCCTGGGCCGTCGAGGTGCGCGACCAATGTAGGGCGGCGGGGGTGCCGTTCTTTTTCAAGCAGTGGGGTGGGCGCACCCCCAAGGCAGGGGGGCGGGAACTGGACGGGCTGACCTATGACCAGATGCCAGCGCTTGCCCCGAAGTGACGCCAGCGGCGGGCAGCGGGTGGGACTGGTGGTCCGAAGTAAAACTCGACATTCTGAAGAAGTACCTTCAAGCCTTCACAACTGCGGTCAGGGGGCGTTCGCCTGAGGCGATCTATTTGGACCTCTTCGCGGGGACTTATGACAACTGGCGACGTCACGACCGGGGGACGTTTCCCGGTTCGGCCCGCCTTGCCCTCGAGACGGTTCCACAGTTCAGTCGATTGGCCTTCTTCGAGTTGCCTGACCCGGGAAGCAAGCTGGAGGCAGACATTGAGGCCAAGCGCCCAGACGACAGGAGATGGTCAGTCCTAAGGGGTGACTGCAACCGGACAATACACATTGCATTGAGAAGGCTTGACTCGGTCCGGTGGGCCCCAACTTTTGCATTCCTCGACCCCCGAGGTCTTCAGGTGGAATGGACAACCATTTCAAGTCTTGCTTACTGGCGCCGGGACCAGAAGACGAAGGTGGAGCAGTGGATACTCTTGCCAGAGCCCGCCTTGGCGCGGGTCCTCGGTCTTGGTGGTGTAAGCGGTCGCAGAAGTGCTCAGCGACTCGACAGCCTCTTCGGTTCGGATGAGTGGGTTGCGATCCACCAGATGCGACGTGCCGGGGACATTACGCCTGAGGAGATGCGAGCGGAGTTCGTCAACCTCCTGCGGTGGCGTCTAGAGGAAGTTCTCAACTACAAGACAACGCACGCGCTCCAAATCGTCAATACGTCGGGTCAACCTCTGTACACCCTGGTGTTTGCAACGGACTCGGCGGTCGGGGATCACATCATGCGTCAGGTGTATGACTCCGCAGCCACTCGGACGCTTCCCGAGATGAGAAGGAGGGCACAAATAGCGCGTCAACGCCGAAGGGAAGGTGAAATGGGCATCTTCCAACTTCCTGGCTTTGAGGCCGTGACGCCCGGAGACCCGGTCCATGGGATTGGATACGACCACATCCCGCCGTGGCCACCGCCCGTCCCCTCAGATGAGCGACTCGTCCTAGAGGGTGGGGCTGACGATGATCCAGATGACATCGACGAGGACAGATGGGTCAGGGAGAATGAGATTGACGGGGGCGGCCTGTTCGAGTCGTGAGAGCAGATAAGTATGGCGATTTCGGTCGCTAAATCGCTGCATAATCCCTGGTTAGCACAGCGTTCAGGCCATAATGGCTTACAACCAGCAGGTCGTCGGTTCGAGTCCGGCAGCGCCCACGGCATGGCAGCGCCCACGGCATGGCAGCGCCCCCTGGCACGGCAACGCTTGCCGGTTCTCATCGCTGGGTCGATGTCTCCCGGGGAGGCCGCTACTCGAATCTCAGACGGGCCTGGAGGTTCGGGTCAGGCAGCCTCGGACGAGCAGTTCATGCGAACTGCGGGAGCCAGGGTTTCGTGGCGGCGATCAGCTCGTCGGTCATGGCAACGATGGCGTGGTAATCCATCCGCCCACCGAGAGGGTCGGCCAACATGGCCTCGAGCGCAGCGTCCCTCGATCCGCTCAGGGCTGCTTCCACTGTGAATTCGTGGGCAGTCACCACGCGACGCAGGTGATCTGCCAAGAACGGAGGCGCTTGGGCGACATGTCTCCCGCGTACGGCACCGTCTTCAACGGAACACATCGCCTCGACGACGACGTCAGTGGGCAGGTCCGGGCAGTGCCCGTGGTTGGGGATATTCAGGGGGAGGAGCCGACGTCGACCGGTGACGATGGCGTCGATGAAGGGGGCGACCATCTCCCCCGACGGCATGCTCGAAAGTGACGTTGACCGGAGTGCCTCATGGAGACGCTTGTCGTAGGTTGCCTCCGCCACTTCTCGCTCTTCGATGGTTGTGGTCGCCACTCCCCATCTCTCGGCAAAGTCGGATTCTGCCGTGAGAAACCATGGGAAGTACTCGACAATGTGCCGGTCCTTTGATGCGATCAGGGCTCCGAAACGTCGAAAGAGCTCCAGTTTCACCTGCATCGTGCTGAGAAGGTCGCCTTTCGTCGGATTCACGATGGCGACCTCCCTGCCGATGTCCGACGGGAGATCGAACGGGATGCGTCTGGACAGCTGTTCTTCGTCGTCGAGAAGATCAAATGCCCTCGGGAGAATGTCCTCGCCGCCCACCTCGAGGGAAACGATCACCGGCATGTGATTGACCCCGGTCACCACGGGGTGGATCTCTCGAAAATCGATGTCGAGGAGCATGGAGAGGAAAAAACGACAGATGGTCACCTCGTGGCAGAGACCGACCGTGCGAATCGACGTCTCATGGGTGATGGCACGGCAGATCTGCGCCATCGGGTTGGTCAGGTTGAGGAGCCAGGCGTCAGGGCACATCTCCACCATGTCCTGCGCGATCTGCACCATGACCGGAATATTGCGCAGGGCCCGGCTGACGCCTGCGGGTCCTCCGTCGACCACGGTTTGACGGATGCCGTACCGAATCGGGATTTCCCGATCTGCTCGCATGGACTCGAAGCCGCCGGTCGTGATGGTGACCACCACGAAATCGGCACCGTCAAGGGCTTGGCGTTGGTCGGTCGTCGTCGATACGGTGAGTTCGAGGCCGGCAATGGATGACACGTGACGGACGTAATCCGCAGCGTTGTCCAGCGAGGCCGGATTGATGTCCTCGAGAACGATGTGTGCCCCTCGGAGACTGTCGGTGTTGGCGATGTCCTCGATAAGCGTGGGAGCCCATTGGCGACTCCCTCCTCCGATGATGGTGATGTTCGGTCCGGGCACGACAACAGTTCAGCCCATCCGCATGCGAGCAGCCAACTCCGATTCGATCCATCTTGCGCGTGCTCCGACCCTGCCCGATAGCCGGTGGCGAGCCCGATGGGAATTCAACGTCTCCAGATGATGCCGAGCCTGCTTCGCCATTCGAAAAGGCTGACGTCTGCGACCCTTCGGGACTATTTCACCGACTTCACGGAGACGTTCTCCCTGGTCACGTACTTTCGAATCTCGTTGTAGGACCTCCTCGAGCTGCCAACCGGGCAAACAGTCGAATGGGCAACAGCTTCCTGGTTGTGAGCGCGTTCCGCGGTCGGATCGCTCGATGACGCTGGCGACCTTCCGCCAACCCATCGGCAACGGCTGGCCCCGACTCAACGATCCGCCATACCCGAGGCAATGGCGGACAGCCCTCCTAAACTGCAAGGGGTGAAGCACGCAGGAGTCGTCGCCCTCGATCGCCTCGAACCACTGCTGGACGAGCTTCGTGGCATCCCAGGGTTGGCCGAGAAGACGCGAGGTGTCTTCTACCGCAAATCGGCCGCCTTCCTGCATTTTCACGAGGATCCGTCCGGGCTCTATGCGGACGTTCGTCTATCCGAGGAATTCGACCGGTTCTGTGTCGAGAGTGACGCTGAGCGCGCCAGGCTGCTCGCAAGAATCCGATCACTCTGATGACTGAGTCGCTCGGACCTGGGCGCTGTGATTCTCTGGGCCTACATCGAGTCATTGCGCCGGTCCCGATGATGGATATTTCGTCGCACGGGGCGCCAGCGTTCTGATCAGCTACGCGCCAGGGGCTACGTCGGTGGGGGCGACATTCTGAGAAAGCTGTCGCGGGTCAGGGGCACGAATAAGTTGCGGCCTGTTGGTGGGCTCTCGAGACGGCTCCGCTCGTCCGATCGCCGACGACGTGGCTCGGTGCCAGCACCGGTCTCACGCTGCACCCTGGCGGCGCGGTTGCCTGCGAAGGCCCGGGCGGGCCCGATTCATCCAGGAAGACCGACGGTTCCGAAGAACGGGAGCACGACTTCTGAACCGATAGCGGAGAGATCAACATGAGTACTGACACTGCCACTCTTGTACGCCGTTCCGCCCGGCTCGAGACGGATGACATCGACTTCGACGCGTTCCGGACCGCGCCGCTCGACGCGGAGTCGCTGCGCTGCCTTCGTTACATGCACGACATCGAGGGGCACACCATGTGCTACCTCCGGGATGTTCTCGTTACCAGAGCTCACAAGGACCCAGAGGTCACCTCGTTCCTGGCGGCCTGGTGCTACGAGGAGCATTGGCACGGAGAAGCACTCGCGGAGGTGCTGAAGGCGCACGGCGAGCCGGCCGGCGAAGATCGGCTCACCGCGCTCCGCGCCCGGACACGGCGGCGCGACGCCGCTCGTCCGCTTCTCTTCAACCTGAGCTCGGCACTGACACCTCATATGACGGCCGTGACGATGGCCTGGGGCGCGGTCAACGAGTGGACGACTCAGTCCGGCTACGGGCGTCTGGCTGAGCGGGCCAATCACCCCGTGTTACGGGAGCTCCTGCGGAGGATCATGAAACAGGAGGGGCGGCACATCGACTTCTACATGGCCCAAGCGCGAGCCCGCTTGGCCAGGAGCAGAACCGCCCAGCGGCTGGTCCGCTTCTCACTCGCCCACTGGTGGGCTCCGGTCGGAGCCGGAGTCATGCCGCGGAACGAGGTGCGGTTCCTGGCCGGACACCTGTTCGGCGACGAAAAGGGCGGGGCGCAGGCCGAGCGTGTTGACCGCCAGATCGATCGGTTGCCCGGTCTCGAGGGTTTGCACTTGCTCAGCGGAGCGGTCAAGGACGCGGTGCGCAAAGGCGTGCTCATCGGGGAAGTCGGCTCCGATCGCAACGGCAACGGCAACGCCAACGGTGGCAGCATCGGACCAGGCTCCGTTTCGTCCGCCGCCTAGCGTTTGCCTTCCCAACGCTCGAGGAGATGTGGACGACCCGGGCACGAGCGAAGGATCGACAGCTGTCGGCACCTCCGGCCCGACAGGTTGGCGTTCGTCGTGAGGACAGGACTGAACCGCCTCGTCGTCGTGGTCGCCCTCCCGCTGACGCTGATCGTGGTCACGTTGGTGTGCCTGATCTCGACCGAGCTCGGAGACCGGGTGGCCCGCGGTGGCGTGATGTGGATCGCCCGGTTGTGCGGGGTCCGGTTCGTGGACGATGGATGTGACGTACTTCGTGGCGATCGCTCGCTCGTCGTGGTGGCCAACCACTCGAGTCCTCTCGACATCGCCGCCATGCTCTTCGTCCTGCCGGAGGTCCGCTTCCTCGCCAGCGCCGAGCTATTCCGGGTCCCGCTGCTGTCGGCGGCGATGCGGGGGATGAGGACGATTCCGATCGAGCGAAGGGACCGCCAGACAGCGAGGCGGCAACTGGATGGGTTGGTCGATACCGTCCCGTCAATGAGCGACTTCAAGATCGTGATCTTCCCCGAAGGAGGCATCCCGGCGGCGGGCGCACGGCTCCCGTTCAAGGCCGGTGCCTTCGAGCTGGCCATCCGAATCGGCGCGCCCATACTGCCTGTCGCCATCCACGGTTCCGCCGACGTGCTCCCGCCCAAGGGCCGTCTTGGTGTCCGACCCGGCAAGGTGTGCATTCAGGCGCTCGACCCCATCTCGACCAATGGGTTGACCCTCGAGGACCTCTCGGGCGTCCGCAGTGAAGCCGAAAAGGCAATACTCGCTGCCCTCGATGCGGCCCGCCCACTGTCAGCCTGATGATCGTGCTCCGAACGTGGGCCGGCGGCGGATTCAATTCGGCGAGCACCACAGGGAGGTGGGAGGCTTCTGGCTGCTTCCCGGACGAACGTCGTCCACCCCCAGAGATGCCTGAGCGGGCAGGACGGGGCGAGGTCGTCCGCGCTCTCGACCGCCGTCCCTGGTGATCAGGCGACAGCCATGGTCAAAGCCCGTCGCGCTACCTACAATGCCCAGAATGGGCGCTGCGGATCTGTGGGTCGAGTCGTATCAGGGCGAGGTATTGGGAGAGGCACTCTTCGGCGTGATGGCCGAACGTGAGGATGAGCCAGAGCGCCGACGTCAGCTGGACGTCCTGACCCTCCTCGAACGGGCCACGAAGGAGCTGGCGGAGCCCGTGTTCGAGGGGCGGGGTCTTGATCGTGGTGACACCGAGAAGACGTTGGCCGATGCAAGCGAGTTGGCCGACGCGGTCGCCCACATGGCCTGGGACGAGTTCCTCGCGTCGATCCCTCCGGTGACGGTTAATTTCTTGGCCAAGTACCGTCAGCTGGTCGATCTCGCCGCCGATGCGCAGGAGCGCGAGATTGCTCTGGCCTACGTCGCTCACGAGGAAGCGTTGGCGAGCTTCGCCCACCGCTGCTTAGGGGAGGAGGCGGGCGATCCGCTCGAGCGAATCCTCGCCCTTCCGCACGTCGCTGCCGCGGCTGCCGCATAAGGCGCATAGGAGCGCAAGGGGAGGTCGTGCCCGGCCGGCTCAGCCCGGCCGTGTCGTGCTGGATCGACACGCGGTCAGCGACACCTTCTGCCTCCTCGACAGGGTCCTAGAGCTCGGGGGACTCGGGGCGTCAGGGCCGGAAATGGGTGGTGAGCGCTGAGAGGCCACGAGCTGCCTCGTGGCCCAGGTTCAAGGGCGGGTCCGCCCGTGCCGATAACCGGGACAGGCTCCTACGGGACGGGCGGGCCTTCGAGCCGATTGCGAGGTCACAGTCCATGGACACCAAAGATCCCGCTGAGGATCAGCGAGGGACAGGAACCGAGCACGCCCTGCCAGCATCGACTCCTCGGCCTCTCGCACCCGTCGACGGCGAGGTCGCCATTCAAGCCGGGGTCGCCGTCTTCTGGTGCGAGCAGTGCACCCGGTGGATCAACGCCCACATCGAGGTGGACGGGGCGAAACGGGTTCACCAGCGCATCTCACATCCGCGCTGACACTCCGGTCACTGCAAACAGACCGTCGGACGGTTTCCGTCGCGCCGGCACAGTCGAAGACAAGGCCACCAATTCCCGCCGGTGGCGACGAGCCGCCGCCCTCCTACCGGGCGGCGGTTTCGCGTAGAGCATGACCGTTTTCCGTCAGTCGGCGAGCTGACCTCTTCCGCTCGATCGGGGCCGGCACACCGACACAGGCCGTCGATCGCCGTTTGAACTCGGTCCCGACGCACGAGTCATGCGCCCTGCGGAGCGCGGCGAGCTTGCCGGCCCAACTCGTCACTTCGAAACCCGTTCGCTCACTCGAGGCGAGTTCGTCGTGCGGGCCCGCTACGGACACCGAAAAACCGCGGAAAATCATCATCCGGACCCGGTGGCCGCTCCGAACCTCCTTCGTACTCGGACACTCATCCCAGCGTCTGAAGGGGAAGGCGGCCATGCGTGACATCAGCCGACGGACGTTCCTGAAGAGCAGCTCGGCAGCATTAGTCGCTGCCGGCACCATTTCCGCCCTGCCCGCGGCGCCGGCCGTGCTCAACGCACTCGAGAGCCAGGGTCCGGCGGATACCGGAGCGGCCGAGTCCGCCACCGCCGAAGTCGCTACCGCGTCGGAGTCCGTCGGCGCGCCACTCATCGCCCATGTGCAGGAGACCGGCGAGATCGCCATCTACGCCGGCACCCGCGAGATCACCCTGATCGACCCACAGCTGGCCGCTCGCCTGGCCCGGGCCATCGGCTGATTCGCCTCTTCTCGTCCATGCCACACCTACGACCCACCTGCCACGGCAGACCGATCAGAAACTGAGGAGCCATGTCGTCCCATCGTGAAGCCCCCGAGATCTCGAAGGACCCCGTCGCCGACTCTACGGACCTGTACGCGTTCGTAAGCCCGGACAAGCCAGAGCTGGTGACCATCCTGGCCAACTACATCCCCCTGGAGTCACCCGACGGGGGGCCCAACTTCTACGAATTCGGTGATGACGTCCTCTACGAGATCAACATCGACAACGACGGTGATGGCTGCTCCGAGATCGTCTATCAGTTCCAGTTCACGACCACCATCGACAACCCCAACACCTTCCTCTACAACACGGGACCCATCCTCAACATCAACGATTCGAGTTGGAACCGGCGACAGACCTACACGGTCTCCCGAGTGGAGAATGGCTGCCAGCCCCAGGTTCTCGCCACCAACCTGCCGTGTCCGCCCTGCAACATCGGGCCCTTGTCGACGCCCGACTATCTCGACCTGGTCAGCCAGGCGACCATCAACCTGGGGCCCCGGACCACCGTCTTCGCCGGGCAGCGGGCGGAAGGCTTCTATGTCGACCTGGGCGCCATCTTCGATCTCGGCATCCTGCGGCCGTTCGAGGAACTGCACACGACCTTCGGGTTGAGCAATACCGGCCTCGGTCATATGGCCGCCGGCGTGAACTCGACGGCCAACGTGAACGTCCACAGCATTGCCTTGCAGGTTCCCATCGAGGACCTCACGGCCAATGGCACCAATCCCGGCAATGTGACCGATCCCAACGCCGTCCTCGGCATCTGGACGACGGCAAGCCGCCAGAAGGCCATCATCCTCGAGACCCCTCCTGGCCAGAACACGGTGTCCGGCCCGTTCGTGCAGGTCTCGCGTCTCGGGAACCCGTTGATCAACGAGGTGGTCATCGCCCTGGCCCATAAGGACTATTGGAACTCGCAGCCGCCGGTCGGCGACCGTCAGTTCGCCGCCCGGTACACCACTCCGGAGCTGGCCGGCCTGCTGCCCGACCTCTACCCGAACGTGTTCCCCAAGCTGGCCGCCTTCAACGCCTCCGGCGCGCCGCGCAGCGACCTCGTGGCGATCCTTTTGACCGGGATCCCGAGCGGGGTTGTCGCCGGCTTCCAGAATTACACCGGTCCGACTCAGGCCGACCTGCTCCGGCTCAACGTCGCCGTCCCGCCGACGTCGTCGCCGTCCAACCTCGGGCTGATCGGCGGCGACCCGGCCGGGTACCCGAATGGACGGCGGGTGTTCGACGACGTCGCAACCATCGAGCTGCGGTGCATTGCCGGTGCCTCGCTGCCACTGGTCGACCCGACGTTCAAACCTGACGGCGCCGCCGGCGAGATCTCGATGGGCCTCACGTCGGGACCGACCGACCTGAGAGCCATGGGCACCGAGAACTACCTGCCCAACTTCCCCTACCTGGGGACGCCATACCAGGGCTTCGAAGTGCCGTCCGGGCCAGCCTGACCGATGGCCCCATCGGCATCCATGACGCACCCGGAGCAACTGCCGGGCCCAAGCGGCGAAGCGACGGTCGTCCTCGACATCGGGGCGTCTCGAGGCGCGCTCGTCGTCTATCTGGCGGAGCACATGAACGGCAGGGAGGTCGAGATCCGGCTCGAGGAAGGGCCATGGACGGGCCAGCACACCGCGGTGCGGCGGCGAGACGTCCGTGCCGGGGCGTGCTTCGCCGCCGTCTTCGGGAGTCTCCCGCCAGGCGTGCACCAATTGCGCGAGTGCAGTGCGGACACCGAGCCCGTCCTCCAGGTCGCCGTCGAGGCCGGACGGGTCACCGAGGCCCACTGGCCCAACGAGCAGCAGGTGGGCGACCTCGTCACCTCCGGATTGCGCCAGCTGCCACAATGACGCCGCAGGTCTGAACGACCGACGGGGGCGACAAGGCCTCGCATGGCCGCCTGCGGACCGGGGGGACGTGACAAGGTCGGCTGGGGAGTGAGCTCGACGGGCAGGGCAAAGGGGCTGTCGCGCACGGTGGCCGTCCTCTGCGCCTCCGGCGTGGTGCTCTTGGGGGTTGGTGGCGCGACCGCCGCGACCGGCGTGGCGGCCGGAGCGGCGAGCCACGTTGGGTTGGCGCGACCGACGCCCCCATTGAGCCGAAGCGGCATCGCCCACTGGCAGGAAATCGGGACTTACACGGAACCGACGCTGTACGCGGGTGAGGGTTTGGCGACCGTCGAGCTACCCGGTGGCGGCAGCGAGATCGTGTACCGGGGCCTGCTGTCGGTTCCGCCGAGCCTGGCCGCCGAGGGGTGGACGCACATCGGGGACCCTGACTCGGCCGACGGCGACATCATCGACGCCTACCAGGGCCCGGCTTCCGGTTCGTCGAAGCTGTTCGTAGTGACCACGCCGGGCGGCACGATGATCCCCTACGTCCACCACCTCATCCCTGGCGAGCTCTACAACAACTCGTTCGACGCCATCTCCCCGGACGAGCAGTGGATGGTGGCCGGCACGTGGGGGACGATTCACCACCTGCAGGTGTACCCGACGCCGCTCCTCAACAAGCAGACGCCCGCGGCGGGCGGCAATCTGCCTCTGGCCGCGTTCATCGCGCTCGACCATCCCGTGAACGACATCCAGGGTTGCGACTTCATCACGGCGACGACACTGATCTGCGCCTCGGACGACGACAGCCTTCACCTCTTTGCCAACGAGAAGCCACTACTCGAGGTCCGCCTGGCCCATCCGTTGGACGACAGACCGGTGCCCGGCCACGTGATCGATCTAGGACCCATCCCGCAGGTGAGCACCTGCACGGGCACGTTCGAAGCCGAGGGCGTCGACTACGACGTCATGACCGGCACTCTGCGGGTCGAGATCATCCAGCCCGGTTCCTGCATCCTGTCCACGACGGTGATCGAGTACCAGCGCCGACATTGACCTTCGGGGCCGGTGCTGCTCAAGCCTCGGCCGATGTTGCCGGCGAGTGGGGAAGTCGTGCGGTGAGGACGAATGCGCCGATGGCCACCGCTCCCGAGAGGATGAACGCGAGGGTCAGCCCGTCGGACAGCGGCCAACCGAATCGGTCGCCGAGGGCCACGGCCGCTCCTCCGACGCCCGCTCCGAGTGCCGTGCCGAGCACGTCGCACAGGCTCAGGGAGGTCGTGGCCCAACCCTCTCCGGCTGGCGGAGCGCCGGACAGGGTGAGCAAGGAGAGCGGCGCGTAGGCGAGACCCATGCCCGCACCGGCCACCGTCCAGACCAGCACCCCGAGCGCCACCGGAGTGCCGGGTCGGAGGACGATCAGCATCCCCGCCGTTCCCACCACGACGAGGAGGAGGCCGTAACGGACGAAGCGCTGCGGCGACCACTGCCCATGACGGTGCGCCTGGAACCAGGCGCCGGCCGTCCACGACAACGCGGCACCGGTCACCGCCACGCTGGCCCAGGCGATGGTCCAGTGACGTCCCCCGACCAGGGCCAGGGTGACAAAGGCGTCGCCTCCGAAGAATGCGAAGGTGAGCAGGCCGCGCAGCAATACCGTGGTCGGCAGGCCCGGCGCAGCGCGCAGCGTCCCCATTGGAAGTAGGCGACGCAGCGGGGGGATGGCGACGAAGGGTGCCGCCAGCAGCAGCCCGCCGGCGACCAGTGGACGCCCACTCCCCAGGCCGGCTAAGGCGAGGGCTGCGCCCAGGGCGGCTTGCAGCCCGTCGACCACCCGGTGCTCATTGGACGCGACCGCCGAGGGAGGACCCAGGCGACGGAGACCAACAAGTGCCAGCGCCCCGGCACCGAGGACGATGGGCACGAGACCGAGGAACACCCACCGCCAGCCGAAGAGACGGCCCACCTGCGCGGCCAGGGCCGGTCCCACCACCCCCGGCACCACCCACGCCGTCGAGAGAACGGCGAACATGCGGGCTCGCAGATCTTCGGGCAAGGCACGACCGATGGCAACGTAGGCCACGGTCGAGACGACGCCCGCCCCGAGCCCTTGCAGAATGCGGCCGGCGATCAGCACGAGCATGGTCGGCGCCAATCCGGCCACGACCAGCCCGGCTGCGAAGCACCCGACCCCGAGTGCATACGGCGGCGCTGGGCCCCGGCGGTCGGCCATCCGTCCGGCGACCACGATGCCGACCAGGCTGGACAGCATGAAGGCGCTCACCACCCAGCCGTACAGGGCCACGCCGTGGAGGCTGTGGGCGAGGAGAGGCAAGACCGTGGCAACGGCCAAGGCCTCGACAGCCACGAAGGTGACGGAGCCGACCAGGCCGGTTACGAGGGCTCGGCGCGACGGATCCCACAGTCGAGCCGGCGTGACATCGGGGCGCGTCCCGGCCATCACGGCCACGGTATGGGCTCAACCGTTGTTCAGGTCAAGGACTGTGCCGCCGACACCGGTGATCCAGGTCTGGGCGGCAGTGTCGAGGCTCGGTTCGGTGGCGCCGGTCATGGTTCATAATTGAGTGGTCCGACGAGCGTCGGGCCGGAGACGCCTATGACCGACCTATCCTGGGGACGAGGCGAGAGAGCGCGAAACAGCGCGAGAGAAAAGGACCAGCCGTGAGACGGAGAATGCTCAACGGGAAGATTCACCGGGCTCGGGTAACCGACGCCGACCTGAATTACGTCGGGTCCATCTCGCTCGATCCGGTCCTTCTCAAGGCGGCCGATGTGCTGCCCTTCGAGCAGGTGACGGTGCTCAACCTCATGAACGGGGCCCGGATCGAGACCTACGCGATCGAGGGGGTCGAAGGTCAGGTCTGCCTCAACGGCGCTGCCGCTCGCATGGCAGAGGTCGGCGATCTCGTGATCATCCTTTCCTACGTCGACGTCGAGGACGCCGAGCTGGCCGATCACCGACCCGCGATCGTCTTTGTCGACGGAGAGAATCGGGTGGTGGACGCCGAGCAGTGAGCGGGCGGTCACGAGCGGCGGCCGAAACCGGCCTTTGCGAGGCTGGCAAGGCCGCACCAAACGGGTTGGCGGCGGCGACAGCGCTGGAACCGAGCTAGCCACGGAATCCAGTCGGGTCCGATGACGGGCCGGAATTCGGTGCGTGGGCGCGCCGCAGCTTGCTCCCGGCCGGCCCTATACTCACTGGCTGGAGGCTTCCCCGCCTGAGGGTCGTGGCGCGAAGGCCGATCGACCCGCAGATGGCGTGAGGTGGGGACTGCACGGTCGATGAAAGGGCCTGCCCGTGAAGAGTTGGGCGCGTGCACTGAAGCAGTGGTGGCTGTGGTTGGTGGGCGACTCCCCACTGCCGGGCCGGCGCGCCCGCCTTCTGCTCGCCGGCACGGCCGTCGTCGTGCTCGTCCTGGCTGGCGGCGCGGTGTTCGCGCTCCAGAGCCCCGCCCAGCCCACCCACTCGGCATCCTCTGACAATGGCGCGACCCCGGGGGCGAACCTGGGGAAGGCGACGGCGACGTCGACGTCGACGTCGACCACGTCGCCGGCGCACCCGGTGGTCCTGGGATCGACATCCACGACTCAGCCACGGTCGGTCACCACCACAACGATCAAACCGTCCGCCAGCGGCCGCACCCACACCAGGACCGGGACCCACCCGCACAACCACGGCACCACTACGACCACGACCACTCTGACCAAGACGGCGGCCGCCTTGCCCGCCACCGGTGGCCTGGCCTTGCCCACGGACCCGGCCACCGCGCTGGTGGGCACAGCCGCGTCGGATGGAGACCCGGCCGCCGACCCGGCCACAGATCCGGCCGCTGACCCGCCGGCCGTGTCGGCTGTCCCGCCCCCACCGGCACCAGTGGCCATCGCCGCCACCTCCGGTCGCGGCGTGTCGCGCGTCTCGTGGGTGGCCGAACCGAGGGGTAGCGTCGCTGGTTACGACGTCTTCGTCGGCGCCAGCCCCGGCGCCGAGAGCACCATCCCGGTCAATGGAGCGGCACTGGTCACCGGGAAGTCCTTCGACGTGACCGGGCTGACCGACGGCGTGACCTATTACTTCGTGGTCCGGGCGGTGGGATCTGGTGGGCTGTCGGCCGCTTCCGACGAGATCTCGGCCACACCCGGAAACGGCTACCGGGGGTTGAACGCCCTGGCCGCGCCGGTGCTCTCTGCGGCGGCTGTCCCCGCCGGCAGTGGCTACTTCGAGGCCAATGCGCAAGGGGCCGTCACCAACCACGGCGCCGCAGTGGGCGAGGGCTCGACCGACGAGGTCCAGCTTGGTGCTCCGATCCGTCAGGTGGTTTCCACCCCGAACGGCAACGGCTATTGGCTGGTGGCAGCCGATGGCGGCGTCTTTGCCTACGGTGACGCCGGGTATTACGGCTCGATGGCCGGCCACCCGCTCGCCGCTCCGATGGTCGGCCTGGCCCCCACGGCCGACGGAGACGGGTACTGGGAGGTGTCGGCCGATGGCGGAGTCTTCGCCTTCGGCGATGCCGCCTTCGACGGCTCGATGGGTGGGCACCCGTTGGCTGCGCCCGTCATCGGGATAACCGCTAGCCCGACCGGGGGCTATTGGCTCGTGAGTGCCGACGGTGGGGTGTATGCCTTCGCTGCCCCGTTCTTGGGTTCTGCCGCCGGCGTGGCCGCCCAGTCAGTCGTCGGCATTGCCTCGGCTCCTAGTGGTTCGGGTTACTGGGAGGTGTCGTCCGACGGGGGCGTCTTCTCGTATGGGTCGGCGACGTTCTACGGGTCCGCCGCCAGTATCCATCTCGCTGCACCGGTGGTGGGCATCACCCCCGACGCCGCGACTGGTGGCTACTGGTTGGTCGCCGGCGACGGTGGGATGTTCAGCTTCAACGCCCCCTTCTTCGGCGCCGGCTGAGAAGGGCGCGAGACGGCCGCACCGGCGGCCCCGTTGCTAACGTGACCGCGTGAGGCGGCGGTGACCCACGCGCCGGAGATGGGCAGCCCTGAGTTCGTCGGGCCGCGGACGCTGGCCGGAACGGTTGGACCACAGTTCCCGCTTCTCACGGCCGAGCAACGACTGCTCGCCATCTTCCGTGACTTCAACGACCCGTCACAGGAGTGGCGCCGGCAGTTCGCCGAGTTCTTCGGCACCTTCCTTCTCGTGGTGGTCGCGGCCGGCGCCCCTATGGTGGCCCACGCCGTGCCGGGCTCGGTGAGCCGGACAGTGGCAGAGGCTGTCCCCGGGATGGTGGTGCTCTCCATCATCCTGTTCATGGGAAAGACCTCCGGAGCCCATCTCAACCCGGTGGTCAGCGTCGCATTCTGGCTGCGCGGTGACTTCCCGGGCCGGCGCATCCCCGGTTACATCATGGCCCAGGTCCTCGGCGCCGTGGCCGCCGCCGGCCTGCTGCAGGTCGTCGTCGGCATCTCGGCACGCGCTGGTTCCACCTATCCCTCGTTCGGTCACACTGCCGGTGACGCCATCGTCGTCGAGGCGTTGCTGACCCTGGGATTGGTGAGCGTGATCCTGGGCACCGCCTCCGGTGCTCAACAGGTCGGCCTGTTCGGGGCCCTCGCCGTCGGGTCGTATATAGCCGTGGCCGCGTTGTGGGCGGCACCGCTGAGCGGGGCGTCGATGAACCCCGTTCGCACGCTCGGACCGGACATCGTGTCCGTGGACTTCACCGATTGGTGGGTCTACCTCGTCGGTCCGGCCGCCGGCATGGTCCTGGCCGTAGCCGTGGCCTACGTGCTGCGCGGACCCGGCGGTGGCCGGAGCAGTTCATTGGCCGCCCAAGGCGCCATCCATCCGGAGATCCTCCACCCCGGCGACGACTGAGGACGTTCTGCTGCGCAGTGAACGCCGATCAGCCGCCGGTTAGTCGGGTGATCAGCCGCGAGCGCCATGACAGTTGTCCGGTCCGCTCCTCGGATCGGTCGGCGCTGGCACCGAGGTGGAGGCCGGCGTTGATCCCGAGGTAGCGCAGTGGTTCCGGCTCCCATGGCCTCGACCGGTGCCCGACCCAGGCGAGATCGCGTTCCTCGGACGGCTGCCCGAGGATCAGGTCGCGCAGGGTGCGGCCGGCGAGGTTAGTGGTGGCCACCCCGTCACCCACGTAGCCGCTGGCCCACCCGAGCCCGGTGGCTCGGTCAAGGCCGACCGAGGGGAACCAGTCGCGGTGGATGCCGATGGGCCCGCCCCAGCGGTGGGTGATGGCCACCCTGGCCAACGACGGGAACAGCTCGACCAGGCTGCGGTGGATGGCGTCGTGGACGGCCGGGTCGCGGTCGAATGCGGGACGGATGGCCGAGCCGTAGTGGTAGGGGGCACCCCGCCCCCCGAAGGCCAATCGACCGTCTTCTGTCCGCTGCCCGTAGATGATGAGGTGCCGAAAGTCGTTGAACGTCGGTCGGTCGGTAAGGCCGATCTCCTCCCACCGCGACGCGTCGAGCGGCTCGGTGGCAATCATCAATGAGTAGACCGGAGCGACCGTGCGCTCACAACCGGGAAGGCCGGCGGTGTATCCCTCTGTGGCCCGGATGACGTTGGTCGCCGTCACCGTCCCCCGGTCGGTCTCGAGTGCGCCGGGCCGGATGGCCGTGGCTGTGGTCCCTTCGTAGATGGTCACCCCACGGCCCTCGACCACCTCGGCCAGCCCCTGCACCAGGCGGACGGGGTCGAGTGCGGCACAGTGCGGGGTGAAGACACCACCGATCACGCTGGTGGCCTGCGCCATCTCGGAGGTCTCGGCGGCACTGAGCAACCGGAGGTCGCTGTCGTCGAGCCCGCGTGAACGGGCGCCGGCCACCATGTCTCGAGCCCGCTGCCACTGCGTCGGCGTCCGGGCCAGGGTCACCGTCCCGCCCCGGCCGAATCCACAGTTGATGGACTCGGCCGCGGTGACACGCTCGACCTCATCGACCGTCGCCACCATGGCCCGGTACATCCTCGTTCCCGTGCCGGCGCCGCACATCCGGTCGAGCCGGTCGGCCGAGGCGGCGAACAGGGCCGAGCACCAGCCGCCGTTTCGGCCCGAGGCGCCGAAGCCGACCATCTCGCGCTCGACGACGGCGACTCGGATATCCGGAGAGCTCTGGGTCAGGTAGTAGGCGGTCCACAGCCCGGTGAAGCCGCCTCCGATGATGGCCACATCGACATCGGCATTACCGGAGAGCGCAGGTCGCCGGGAGAGCGGGGTCTCGAGCCCGTCCCACCACAGTGAAAGTCGTCGATGATCGTCGGCCGGTGCCGCGCTCAGATCTGCTTCCACGCCTCGGAGAGCACGCGCCGCAAGACGGATGTCATGTACTCGAACTCCTCCGGGCCACAGATGAGCGGCGGCGCCAGTTGCACGACCGGGTCACCGCGGTCGTCGGCTCGGCAGATCAGGCCGGCTTCGTAGAGGGCGCCCGACAGGAAGCCCCGCAGGAGCCGCTCGGACTCGTCATCGTCGAAGGTCTGGCGCGTGTCCCGGTCCTTCACCAGTTCGATTCCGTAGAAATAGCCGGCTCCCCGGACGTCACCGACGATGGGGAGGTCGGAGAGCGTCTCGAGGGACGCCCGGAACTCGTCCTCGTGGGCCCGGACGTTCTCGAGGAGGCCTTCTTTCTCGAAGACCTCGATGTTGGCCAGGGCGACGGCGGCCGAGACGGGGTGTCCGGCGAAGGTCACGCCGTGGAGGAAGGTCTCACCGTGGAGGAAGGGCTCGATGAGCCGGTCGCTCACCGCCAGCGCCCCGAGGGGCGAGTAACCACTGGTCAGACCCTTGGCCATCGTGATCATGTCCGGCCGGTAGTCGTAGCGGTCGGCACCGAACCAGTGTCCGAGACGCCCGAAGGCGCAGATGACCTCGTCGGAGACGAGAAGCACGCCGTGGCGATCGCAGATCTCGCGGACGCGGGCGAAGTAGCCCGGCGGCGGCGGGAAGCAGCCACCCGCGTTCTGCACCGGCTCGAGGAACACGGCGGCGACCGTGTCGGGTCCCTCGATGAGGATGGCTTGCTCGATGGTGTCCGCCGCCCAGCGCCCGAAAGCCTCGAGATCGTCGGCGAAGTACGGGGCCCGGTAGAAGTTGGTGTTGGGCACGTGGACCGCCCCGGGCACGAGCGGCTCGAACGGCGTCTTGATGTCGGCCAGACCGGTCACCGACAGGGCACCCATGGTGGCGCCGTGGTAAGCGATGTTCCGGCTGATGACCTTGGTGCGCGACGGCTGCCCGGTCACCTTGAAGTACTGCCGGGCGAGCTTCCAGGCGGATTCGACCGCTTCCGACCCGCCGGAGGTGAAGAAGATGCGGTTGCAATCCCCCGGCGTGAGCTCGGACAGGCGGTCGGCCAGCTCGACGGCCATCGGGTGGGCGTAGCTCCAGATGGGAAAGTAAGCCAACCGCTCGGCCTGGCGGGCCGCCGCCTCCGCCAGCTCGGTCCGCCCGTGTCCGACCTGGCTGGTGAACAAGCCCGACAGCCCGTCGAGGTAGCGCTTGCCGTGCTGGTCGTAGACCCAGACCCCTTCGCCCCGCACGATGGTCGGGATCTCGTGGTGCGGATCGGCGGAGAGTCGAGTGAAGTGCATCCACAGATGCCGGTGGGCGCTGGCCTGCATCGCCTCGATGTCACCGACTCCGTGATTGCCGGCGGTCGTGGCGTCGGATGGATCGCTCATCGGGTCCCCCAGGTGTAGGTCTGCTTGGCCAGCTTGAGATAGAAGAAGACTTCGGTGTCCCGGACGCCCGGCACCTGTCGGATCACGCCGTTGATCAACTCGAGCATGGCGTCCTCGTCCTCGCACACCAGCTCCACGAGGATGTCGAAGGACCCAGTGCACAGCACGACGTAGTCGATGTCGTCGATGGCCGACAGCCGCTCGGCCACCTCGCGGCAGTCACCATCGGCCCGGATGCCGACCATGGCCTGGCTGCGGAACCCGACCTGCAGTGGGTCGGTCACGGCCACGATCTGCATGACCCCCGACTCGCGGAATTTCTGGACGCGCTGTCGCACGGCGGCTTCGGACAACCCGACGGCTTCGGCAATGGCCCCGTAAGTGCGACGGCCGTCCTGCTGGAGCTCCTCGACGATGGCCTTGCTGACCCCGTCGAGCACCCCGCCCGGGGAGCCGCGGCCGGGTGACGTCGCCACGCGGGTGGGGAGGGGCGTCGCTTCCTCGACCATACCGATCGTTATAGCATTTGCAACGGTTTTGCGGTAGAAATACGAACGAATTCGTAGTCCTGGCGTCGGCCGGACAGGAAATCACTTGTCAGCACCATCCGTCCAAGTTTCCGTCGCGGTCGACGGCAGGGGAGGGAGACGTGAGCAGCCACGACACGCAGCAGCCCGGCAGCGGCGGCAGCACCGGCAGCGGTGGGCACCTGCGGCTGGCCAATTTCGTCGGCGGGCGATCGGTCGAGGCCACCGATGGGACGACTGCCCCGATCGTCGACCCGAGCACAGGGGAGGCGTACCTCGAGGCCCCAGTGTCGGGGCCGAAGGATGTCGACGCGGCCATGGCCGCGGCCGCGGCCGCCTTCCCCGGGTGGCGGGACGCCACGCCGTCCGAGCGCAGCCTTGCCCTCATTCGCATTGCTGATGCCCTCGACGCGCGGGCAGACGACCTCGTCGATGCCGAATGTCGCAACACCGGCAAACCCGTGGCCCTCACCCGGTCCGAGGAGATCCCGCCGATGATCGACCAGATCCGGTTCTTCTCCGGGGCGGCGCGCCTACTCGAGGGTCGGTCGGCCGGCGAGTACATGGCCGACCACACTTCCTATGTCCGCCGTGAGCCTATCGGTGTGTGCGCGGCGGTGACCCCCTGGAACTACCCGATGATGATGGCCACGTGGAAATGGGCCCCTGCCCTGGCGGCCGGCAACACCATGGTGCTGAAGCCGTCCGACACCACGCCTGTCTCCGCCTTGCTCATGGCCGAGATCATGGCCGAGCACTTGCCCGACGGCGTCTTCAACGTGATCTGTGGTGACCGCGACACCGGGCGACTGCTGGTCGAGCACCCGACACCGGCCATGGTGTCGGTGACGGGCAGCGTACGGGCGGGCATGGAAGTGGCGAGATCGGCGTCGGCCGACGTCAAGCGGGTGCATCTCGAGCTGGGTGGCAAAGCGCCGGTCATCGTCTTCGACGACGCCGACGTGGCCGCAGCGGCCGAGGGCATCGCTGTGGCCGGCTACTTCAACGCCGGCCAGGACTGCACGGCTGCCACCCGGGTGCTGGCCGGCCCCAAGGTCCACGACCAGTTCGTCACTGCTCTCGTCGAGCAGGCCCAGTCCCAGACGGTGGGAGGTCTCGACGTCCCCGACGCCGACTTCGGGCCCCTCAACAACGCCAACCAGCTCGAACGGCTGAACGGCTTCCTCGAGCGCAAGCCTTCCCATGCCGAGGTCGTGACCGGCGGCACCCAGGTCGGTGACCGCGGCTACCTCTTTGCCCCCACGGTCATCACCGGGCTCGAGCAGGGCGACGAGATGATCCAAGAAGAGCTCTTCGGCCCGGCCATCACCGTCCAGCACTTCTCCGACGAGGAGGAGGCCCTGGCCTGGGCCAACGGGGTGAAGTACGGGCTTGCCTCCAGCGTGTGGACCCGCGACCACTCGCGGGCCATGCGCATGGCCAAAGGACTCGACTTCGGGTGCGTGTGGATCAACACCCACATCCCGCTGGTGGCCGAGATGCCCCACGGCGGCTTCAAGCGATCGGGCTACGGCAAGGACCTCTCCGTCTACGGTTTCGAGGACTACACCCGCATCAAGCACGTGATGAGCTACATCGGCTGACCGAGAACGGTCTGAACCAGGTCAGATGGGGGCATTGGGTTTGTCGGCAGCGACTTCCTGCAGAATGGGATTGATGACGTCGATGGAGGAGATGATCTCCATCGACACGCGACATATCTGGCATCCCTATGAGGCCGTCCCCAACAGGTCGCCCATTCTTCCCGTGGTCGCCGCCGAGGGAGTCCGGCTCGAGCTGGCAAACGGCGAACGCCTTATCGACGGCATGTCCTCGTGGTGGGCGGCCATCCATGGCTACAACAATCCGATTTTGAATCAGGCCGTCGTCGAGCAAACACAGAGGATGGCCCATGTCATGTTCGGCGGGCTAACCCATCCCTCGGCGGTGACGCTCACCGAGCGTCTCCTGTCCCTCGTGCCGGAGGGAATCGAACACGCCTTCTATTGTGATTCGGGGTCCGTTGCCGTTGAGGTCGCGATCAAGATGGCGTTGCAGTACTGGATGGGTCTCGGTGTGCCTATGAAGAAGCGACTCCTAACCGTCCGCGGCGGATATCACGGTGACACCTTTGCCGCCATGTCGGTATGCGATCCGGAAACGGGGATGCACCACCTCTTTGGTGATGTTCTTCCTCGACAGATCTTCGCCGAGCGTCCCGGGCCCAACTTCGGCGAATCCTTCGAGGATCACTATATGGACTCCGTCAACGCTTGCCTGGAATCGTATTCCGACGAGATCGCTGCCGTCATCATCGAACCTGTGGTGCAAGGTGCGGGGGGCATGCACTTTTACAACCCGGAATACGTGTCCCGCCTTCGAGCACTTTGTGATGCCTACGAGGTCCTGCTCATTGCGGACGAGATTGCGACCGGGTTCGGTCGGAGCGGGGCTTTGTTTGCCGTCGACCATGCTGGAATATGCCCGGACATTCTCTGCCTGGGCAAGGCGATGACCGGCGGCTACGTCTCGATGGCGGCAACGCTCTGCACTGACGCGGTTGCGCAGGGCGTGTGCGCAGCGCCTCCGGGGGCCTTGCTGCACGGCCCCACCTTCATGGGCAATCCCCTTGCCTCGGCGGTCGCCGTTGCCAGCATTGATCTCTTGACCTCACAACCGTGGCGATCGACGGTCGACCACATCCACAGCGTTCTTTGGGAAGAGCTCCAGAATGCACGTGGACTTCCCGGAGTCGCCGACGTCAGAGCCCTAGGAGCTATCGGGGTGGTCGAGCTGACCAAGCCGGTACCGCCCGAACTGGCCCACGCCGTCCTTCTGGAGCACGGTGTTTGGCTGCGCCCGTTCGGGCGGCTGCTCTACACGATGCCGCCCTACATCACGGGCGATGCCGATCTCCACGCGATCTGTGCGGCAATGATCACGATTGCAACTCGGATGCAGGAGACATGACTTCCCGAGGATCACTTCCACTACGGCGGCATCGACAGCCTGGCTCCCGGACCGACGCGGAGATGTCATCCACCCTCGACGAGCAGGTCCGGGACGAACTCGAAGTCTTGAAGGAGCGAGGGCTCCATCGCGTGCTGCGGCAGGTAACGGGAACAGCCGGACCCAGGATGGAGGTCAACGGTCGAGACTGTCTCATGCTGGCATCATCGAATTACCTCGACCTTGCAGGACATCCTGATGTCGTTGCCGGCGCGTCCTCCGCGGCAGAGTCATATGGGACGGCAGCAGGCGGCTCGCGCCTGATCAACGGGAATCTCTCGCTGCACGAGGCATTGGAGCAGAACCTGGCGCGATTCTGTGGGTTCGAGACAGCCCTGGTGTTTTCGTCGGGCTATATGGCCAACCTGGGGGTACTGACCACATTGGCCACGTCGACGGATGTCGTCATCTCGGACCAGCTCAACCACGCCAGCATCATCGATGGCTGCCGGCTTTCCGGAGCCGACACCCGCGTCTTTCGGCACAGCGATCCCGAGGATCTCGCCCGCGTGCTTGCGACATGCAACGGCTACCGCCGGCGCATCCTCATGCTCGATGGGGTGTTCAGCATGGATGGCGACGTGTCCCCGCTTGCCAACCTCGTTCCGATTGCCCGCGAGCACGAGGCCATCGTGGTCGTTGATGACGCCCACGGCGTTGGGGTATTGGGTGCCACGGGTCGTGGAACGATTGAGAAGGAGGAAGTCAGCGTTGACCTGTTGATAGGGAACCTCGGCAAATCCCTCGGTAGCTTCGGCGCATTTGTTTGTTGCTCCGCCAGGGTCAAGGACCTTCTTGTCAACAGTGCTCGAAGCTTCATCTTTACCTGTGCAGTCGCCCCTCCGGCACTGGGAGCTGCCTGCCAAGCGCTCCGAATCATCGAGTGTGAACCCGACCGAATCGACCGACTTCGCCAACGCGCCGACCTTCTCCGAACCGGGCTTCACGGTGCCGGCTACGACACAGGACTCAGCTCCACCCATATCGTTCCGGCGATCGTTGGCGATGGGCAGCGAGCCATGGCACTTGCCGACCGTGCATTGGAGCAAGGGATCTACGCCCAAGGTATTCGTTACCCATCGGTTCCCGTCGGGGCGGCTCGGATCCGGTTCACTCCAAGCGCCGGGCACACGGAAGAGGAGATCGCTCAGGTGGTGGATGTGTTCGCCGCCCTGCGCGAAGCGGTGTGAACGCCGGGTCATCGTTATCGACGTCACTACCGATTCCGGACCGACGCGCTGTCCAACAACGGTGTATTTGTGGTCTTGCCACGACGACGTCAGCGCGATGACGTAGAGAGTGGGAAGAGCGAGGAGGACTGATGATCGTCGGGGTGCCGTGCGAGGTGAAGGACAACGAGTGGAGAGTGGCCATCACACCCGCCGGCGTGCGTGAGCTCACCTCGGCCGGGCATCAGGTGATCGTGGAACGCGGCGCCGGCGCCGGGTCGTCGATCACCGACAACGAGTTTGCGGCCACCGGTGCCGCCGTGGTCGACGACCGCGAGGAAGTCTGGGCCCACGCCGACATGGTCCTCAAGGTGAAGGAGCCGGTGGCCGAGGAGTACCCGCTGCTCGGGCTCCGGGACGACCAAGTCCTCTTCACCTATCTCCACCTGGCCGCCTCCCGCCAGTGCACCGAGGCGCTCCTCTTGGCCGGCAACACGGCCATCGCCTATGAGACCGTCCAGCTTCCCGACGGGTCCCTGCCGCTGCTCATACCGATGAGCGAGGTGGCCGGACGGATGGCCCCCCTCATGGGCGCCCACCACCTCATGCGACCGGGTGGCGGCCGGGGTGTGCTCGTCTGCGGTGTGCCCGGCGTTCGCTGCGCCCGAATCGTCATCCTCGGTGCCGGAGTGGCGGGGATGGCCGCCGCTACCTTGGCCGTGGGCATGCACGCCGACGTCTATGTCCTCGATCGCAACCTCGAGCGGTTGCGCCAGGTCGACCACCACTTTCGTGGCGCGCTCGAGACGCTGGCTTCGAGCACCCATACGATCGAGGAGGCCTGCATCTCGGCCGACATCGTGATCGGGGCCGTGCTCGTGGTCGGGGCGAAGGCACCCGTCCTCGTGTCGGACTCGCTGGTGGCCCAGATGCGTGAGGGCTCGGTGCTGGTCGACATCTCGGTCGACCAGGGTGGCTGCTTCGAGTCGAGCCGGCCCACCACCCACTCGGACCCGACCTTCGAGGTCAACGGCTCGATCTTCTACTGCGTGGCCAACATGCCGGGGGCGGTGCCGCATTCGTCCACTCACGCGTTGGTCAATGCCACCATGCGGTATGTGCTCGAGATCGCCGACCAGGGTTGGCGCGACGCGGCTCGCGCCGACGCTGCCCTGGCCGAGGGTGTCAACGTGGTCGAGGGATCGGTGGTCTATCCGCCGGTGGCCGAGGCTCACGGCCTGGCGGCCAAGCCACTGGCCTCGGTCCTCGCCTGACGATGGACTCGGGCCACGTCGCCACGGTGGTCGGTCCGGTGGTCGGGCCGTCGCAGCGAAGGCGGCTCGGTAGGAGGAGCGCCGGGCACTGGGCACATGGCGTGTGGCGTGGCGCCGGAAGACCACGGTCGTGAAGCGCATCGGCGAGAGTGCGGTCCCATCGGCGGCGAGGACGTCACCCGTCTTCGACCCCGCTACCGGACGCCAGATGGCCGAGGTGGTGTTGGCCACCGCCGACGACGTCGACGGCACTGTCGGCGCCGCCCGGGCGGCGTGGGAGGAGTGGCGGCGGACGTCGCTCACCGCCCGCAGCCGCATCCTCTTCGCCTTCCGCGAGCTCTGTGACCGCCACCGCGAGGACCTGGCCTGGACGGTCACCGCCGAGCACGGGAAGGTCTTGGAGGATGCCCGCGGGGAGGTGGCCCGGGGTATCGAGGTGGTCGAGTTCGCCTGCGGCATCGCCCATCTGTTGAAGGGTGAGTTCTCGGAGGAGGTGTCGAGCGGGGTGGACTCCTCGTCGGTCCGACAGCCGCTCGGGGTGGTCGCCGGAGTCACCCCCTTCAACTTCCCGGTCATGGTCCCGATGTGGATGTATCCGGTGGCCATCGCCTGTGGGAACGCCTTCGTTCTCAAGCCCTCCGAGCGCGACCCCTCGCCGTCGGGACTGATCGGCGACCTCTGGGGCGAGGCCGGGCTGCCCGACGGGGTGTTCTCGGTCGTCTACGGCGACGCCACTGCCGTCGACGCGCTTCTCACTCATCCCGGAGTGGCGGCGGTGTCCTTCGTCGGCTCCACGCCGGTGGCCCGGCACGTCTACGAGACGGCCACCGCCGCCGGCAAGCGCGTCCAGTCGCTGGGCGGGGCCAAGAACCACGCCGTGGTGCTGCCCGACGCCGACGTCGAGGCCGCCGCCGATGCCCTGGTGGCTGCCGGCTACGGATCGGCCGGAGAGCGGTGCATGGCCGTCTCCGCCGTCGTGGCCGTGGGGGACGCCGATCCGTTGGTGGCGGCCATCGCCGAGCGCGCCGCCGCCATCCGCACCGGCCCCGGCACCGACCCCGCCTCCGAGATGGGCCCGCTCATCACACGAGCGCACCGCGACCGCGTGGCCGGCTACCTCGATGGGGCTGCCGACGAGGGCGCCGTGATCGTGGTTGACGGCCGTGGGGTGCATGTCCCCGGCGGGGAGGACGGGGAGGACGGCTTCTTCCTCGGGCCGAGCCTCGTCGACCGCGTGGAGCCACAGATGGCCGTCTACCGCGACGAAGTGTTCGGCCCCGTGCTGTCGGTGCTGCGTGCGGACACGGTGGACGACGCCATCGCCCTCGTCAACGCCAACCCGTACGGGAACGGCGCGGCCATCTTCACTGGCAACGGCGCGGCCGCTCGCCGGTTCCGACGAGAGGTGCAGGTCGGAATGGTCGGCATCAACGTGGCCATCCCCGTGCCCATGGCCTATTACTCGTTCGGGGGTTGGAAGCAGTCCCTCTTCGGCGACGCCCACATCCACGGGATGGAGGGCGTTCGCTTCTATACGCGCCTCAAGACGGTGACGACCCGTTGGCCCGAGTCGCATCCGGTTGCCGACGGGAGGGCGGCGGGCACGCTCGACCCGGCGGCCGGCCCGCCGCCTCCCGCCGGCCCGGGCCTACACTTCCCGGCCGGCGACCAGCGCTGACGCGGAGGGATCGGCCATGCGGCTCAAGCGAGAGGGCACGGAGAGCCCCGAGTTTCGTTTGCCGCTCACCCGCACCCTCGACCTCGACGGGCCGGTGCACGTCGCCGACTACGGCGGGCCCGACGACGGCCCGTTGCTCGTGGCCGTGCACGGGCTGGGTGGCTCGTATCTCAATTGGCTGGCGGTGGCCCCCCTTTTGACCCGGCGGTCGCGGCTTCTCGCCGTGGACCTGGTGGGCCATGGCCGCACTCCCGCCGCCGGGCGAACGGCCGACATCGACGGACACCGCCGGCTGCTCGACGGTGTCCTCCGAGCAGCCTGCGACGAGCCGGTGGTGCTGGTCGGAAATTCGATGGGCGGGCTGGTGGCCGCGCTGCAGGCGGCGGCCGATCCGGAGAGCGTGGCCGGGCTCGTGCTCATCGACCCTGCCCTCCCGGTTCCCGGCCGACCCGGCATCGTCCATCCCCGCGTCGTGGTCAACTTCCTCGTCTGCGCCGTTCCCGGCCTCGGTGAGCGCTTCCTCGACGCCCGGCGCCGACGCACGCCGGCCCGGCAGCACGTCGAGCGCGTGCTGCGGATCTGCTGCGCCAACCCCTCGCGGGTCGCGCCCGAGGTGGTCGACGCCCTCGTCGAGCTCACGGCCAGCCTCGATCGGCGCGAGTGTGACGCCGCCTACCTGCGCTCGGCCCGCTCGCTGACCGCCCTGTTGGCCCGACCGTCGGCCACCGCACGGGCCCTCGACGCCATCCACCGTCCCGTGCTGGTCATCCACGGTGACCGCGATTGGCTCGTGCCTCTGGCCGTCGCACGAAGAGCATGCGCCGCCCATCGGCTCTGGCAGCTGGACGTGGCCGGCGGCGTCGGACACGTGCCCATGCTCGAGGCGCCGGAGTGGACGGCGTCGGCCATCGACCGGTGGCTGTCGGCCATCGGGGCCGAAGGAGCCGGGGCCGAGGCCGGAATCAGTTGACCTGTCGGTCGCGCCCTTCCCAAAAGGGGGCGCGGAGGCGAAACTTCTGGAGCTTGCCGGTGGCGGTGCGGGGGAGCGCGTCACGGAACTCAACCCGCTTGGGACATTTGAACCCGGCCAGTCGGGTGTGGCAGTGGGCGATGACCTCCTCCTCGCTCAACGCCGTGGCGCCGTCCTTGACCACGAGGGCGATGACCATCTCGCCCCACGTGTCGTCGGGGATCCCGATGACGGCCACCTCGCCGACCCCGTCGAGTGAGAAGACGGCATCCTCCACCTCGATCGAGGAGACGTTCTCACCGCCGGTGATGATGACGTCCTTCTTGCGGTCGAGGATGGTGAGGTGGCCCTCGTCGTCGAGGACGCCGCCGTCGCCCGTGTGGAACCAACCCGCCTCGAGGGCGCGGGCCGACTCTTCGCCCTGACGCCAGTAGCCCTCCATGACGGTGTTGCTGCGGGCCAGCACCTCGCCCTCCTCGTCAACCCGGATGGCCGTACCCACCGCCGGTGCGCCGGCCCGCATGAGACGGCGGGCCCGTTCGCCGGCCGGCACGTCGTCCCATTCCGCCCGCCGGCGGTTGACGGTGAGAAGGGGAGCCGTTTCGGTGAGACCGTAGATCTGGACGAATTCCCAGCCGAGCTCCTCCTCGACCCGCTCGATGGTGCGGCTGGGCGGTGGCGCACCGGCCACCACCACCCGGGTCCGGCCACGTCCGGGCACGGGCCCATCCCACGATGGCGCCGCCTCCAACACGGCGTTGACCACTGCCGGCGCCGCGCAGAGGAGGCTGATGTCGTGGGTGCCGACCCGGCGGAGGATCTCGGCGCCGTCGACCTTGCGCAGCGCGATCTGCGGGCAGCCCATGGCCGCCGTGGCCCATGGCATGCCCCATCCGTTGGCGTGGAACATGGGCAGGGTGTGGAGATAGCGGTCGCGGTCGGAGATCCCGACGTGCCATCCGAAGACGGCGGCATTGACCCAGCAGTTGCGGTGGGTCAGCTGGACTCCCTTGGGACGAGCGGTCGTCCCCGACGTGTAGTTGATGGTGGCCGTGGCCGCCTCGTCGGCTTCCCACGGTGCCTGCTCGGCGCCGGACGGGAACAACACCTCGTCGGTATCGATGCCGAGGACGAACCGGTGGCGGGCCGTGACGGTGGAGATGACGTCGTCGATCTCGGGGTCGACCAGGAGCACCGAGGCCTCGGCGTGTTCCACGATGTACTCGACCTCGTCGGCAGCCAGGCGGAAGTTGATGGGGACGAGGATCCGGCCGAAGCCGCAGACCCCGAAGAACGACGTGAGCAAGCGAGCGGCGTTGGGCGAGACGATGGCGACCCGCTCACCCGGGCCGACGCCCAGCCGGTCGAGGCCGGCGGCTTGGGACCGCGCACGATCGGCGAGTTGGCCGAAGGTCAGCGTCGGCCAGGGTTCGGCCGGCTGGTCGGGCTCGTCGACGAGGGCAATCCGATCGGGGTAGGCGACCTCGGCCCGATCGAGGAAGTCACGGACATTGAACGGAACGAGCATCGGTTCCCCCTTTCCCTCGGCCACGTCCGCGGTGCGGTGGCTCCCAGCATGTCGCGCTGCGGCGGGACCTGACCAGCTCAACCCGGTGCGATGCGCCCGGCTCTCGCTCACGCCGTCGTCGGTAACCTGCGGGCGTGAGCGGCCCGCGCATCGCCGTCAAGCCGTCCCCGGCACCCTTCGCCACCGACGCGGTGGTGGCGGGCGGCGGCATCGTGGTCGACGACGCCACCTCGGCCGAGGGCCTGGTCTGGCTCGACTGGTTTCGGACTGCCGACCTGGCCGAGACGCTGAAGACGGCGCCCGACGTCCGCTGGGTGCAGCTGCCGTCGGCGGGCATCGAGCGGGTGGTGGAGGCCGGCCTCTTGGACCGTGACCGGATCTGGACCTCGGCCAAAGGCGCGTTCGCCGAGCCCGTGGCCGAGCACGCGCTGGCCCTGTCGTTGGCCGGGCTCCGCCAGCTCCATGAACGGGCGCGGGCCACGAGCTGGGGCCAACCCGCCGGGCTCAGCCTCTTCGACCGTCGCGTGACCATCCTGGGGGGCGGGGGCATCACCATGGCCCTGCTGCGTCTGCTCGAGCCGTTCCGGACCGAGGCCACCGTCGTCCGACGGAAGCCCGACCCGGTGCCGGGCGCGGCCCGCACTGTCCCGGCCTCCGAGCTCCGAGCTGTCCTCCCGGGCTCGTTGCTCGTGATCCTGGCTCTGGCCCTGACACCGGAGACTGTGCACATCATCGGGAAGGACGAGCTCGCCCGCATGGACGGGACGTCGTGGCTCGTGAACGTGGCCCGCGGCCGTCATGTGGACACCGACGGGTTGGCCGCCGCCCTGGCCGACGGGTCCATCGGAGGCGCCGCCCTCGATGTCACCGACCCGGAGCCGCTGCCCGACGGCCATCCCCTCTGGCGCGCCCCCAACTGCCTCATCACTCCCCACACCGCCAACACCTTCGACATGGTGATCCCGTACCTGGCCGAGCGCATCCGGGTCAACGTGGCTCACCTGCGCGACGGCGAGCCCCTCGACGGCCTGGTCGACACCGACGCCGGCTACTGAGGGCCTGCCCGTCACCGGCGTCCGTCGGTCCCAGCTGCGAGTGCACCGTCCACGGGTTGGGCGGGGTGTCGTGCGTGGGGCGCGGGGTCCTGTTACACCCGGCCGCCACCATGTTGAGGTGAGACGAGAGCGCACGAGCCACCGAGGAGCCACCATGCCGACCACCCAGGACCTTTCCGTCGTCCCCGTCACCTTCGGGATGCCTCCGGAGGGCGAGCCGGCCCAGGTGCTCACCATCGACTGTGCCGAGTGCGCCTATCAGCACACGTCCACCTGTGACGACTGCGTGGTCACTTTTCTCGTCGACCGCCAGCCGGAGGACGCAGTGGTGGTCGACGCCGACGAGGCCCGAGCCGTGCGGCTGCTCGAGCGAGCCGGTCTCGTTCCCGGCTTCCGCCACGTCCGCCAGGTGTCCTGAGCCCGGCATGAGGGAGCCGTCGTGCGGCGCGGTGCTCGCCGGCGTCCGGGGGCGTGCGACCATGGGGCGTGGCCCCGGTCGCTGAACATCATCTGCGGGCCTCGGCTCGAATCGACGAGACCACCAACTCGGCCGAGCGGCTGTCCGAGGAGCTGGTCGCCTTCGCTCTCAGCGCCGGATGCGTGGCCGCTGGAGTGGCCTCAGCCGAGATCTTCTGGGACACGCGCCGCACGCTGCGCGAGCGCAAGGAGCGGGGCCTCGATGGTGGGATGCAGTTCACCTACCGCAACCCCGAGCGCTCGACGGACCCCCGACGCATCCTCGAGGGAGCCCGCTCGCTCCTCGTCGCGGCATGGGACTATCGCCGGTCCCCGACGACTGCCCCGACCGGCGGTGAATCACCGGCTGAGCGGGCGACCGGCCGGGTCGCCGAGTACGCCTGCCGCGACCACTACCGCGACCTGAGGGCCGCCCTCGGCCTGGTGGCCGAGCGCTTGTCGGCCGACGGATGGCGGGCCGCGGTGATCTGTGACGACAACGCCCTGGTCGACCGAGCGGCCGCTCACCGGGCCGGTGTCGGCTGGTTCGGAAAGAACAGCCTTCTCCTCGTGCCCGGCGTGGGGTCGCGGGTCGTGCTCGGGGCAGTGGTGACCGACGCCGAGCTGGTCAGCGTTCCGGAGACGCCGACCGCCCACGGTGTGGGCTGCGGTTCGTGCCACCGGTGCCAGGAGGCCTGTCCCACGCGTGCCCTCGAGGCGCCCGGTGTGCTCGACGCCCGCCGCTGCCTTGCCTGGTTGCTGCAAGCGCCCGGCTCCTTCCCGCTCGAATATCGGCAGGCGCTCGGTGACCGCATCTACGGCTGTGACGAGTGCCAGGCGGCCTGCCCGATCAACCGGGTAGCCGACCGGAGGAGCCCACCGCCCTCACCCGAGCCCGACAGCCAGCCCCGTGTGGACATCCTCGAGATCCTCGGGGCCAGCGACGCCGAGCTGCTCGCCGAGCTCGGCCGGTGGTACATCCCCGGCCGCGACCCTCGCTATCTGCGCCGCAACGCCCTCGTGGTCCTCGGCAATGTGGGCGACGGCCGCGACCCGGAGACGGTGGCCGTGCTCTCCCGGTGGATCGCCGCCGACGACGACCTGTTGGCCGAGCACGCCCGGTGGGCCGCCGGCCGGCTCGGTCGAGACGATCTGGTCGCCGCCGTCCGGTGAGCCACCTGCTGGTCACCAACGACTTCCCCCCCAAGCTCGGCGGCATCCAGGCCTACCTGTGGGAGCTCTGGCGGCGTCTCGACCCCGAGTCGTTCGTGGTCCTCACCGCCCGGTCCCATCCCGACGCCGAGGCCTTCGACCGAGACCAGCGGGCCCGCGGCATCCGCATCGAGCGGGTCGGGACACCGGTGCTCATCCCGAGCCCCCAGCTGGTCCGCCGGATCCGACAACTCGCCCGGCGCTCGGGTGCGGGTCTCGTCGTCCTCGACCCCGCCTTCCCCCTCGGCCTCATCGGCCCCCACCTGGGGTTGCCCTATGCAGTGCTCCTCCATGGTGCGGAGGTGACCGTGCCCGGCCGGCTGCCGGCCACCCGCCAGCTCCTGCGCCGCGCCGTCCGTCACAGTGTGTTGGCCGTGGCTGCTGGTGGTTACCCGGCGCGCGAGGTCGAGCGGGCTCTCGCCGGCGACGGTGTGCCGCCCGTCGTCTGCATCCCACCCGGCGTCGACCTCGACCGGTTCCATCCCCTCGGAGCGTCTGACCGGCTCGCCGCCCGGGCGCGCTTCGGGCTCCCGGCTGGTCCACTGGTGGTCAGCGTCAGCCGACTCGTGCCCCGCAAGGGAATGGACGTCCTCGTCGACGCGGCCGTCCGTCTTCGGGACCGGGTCAACGGCCTCACCGTGGCCATCGCCGGGCGGGGACGGGACCACGACCGGTTGGCGGGACGCATCGCCGAGTACGGCGCACCCGTGCGGCTGGTCGGTGCGCTGTCCGACGACGAGGTGCCGCTGCTGGTGGGCGCGGCCGACGTCTTCGCCATGTTGTGCCGCGACCGCTGGGCGGGGCTCGAGCGCGAGGGGTTCGGCATCGTGTTCCTCGAAGCCGCGGCGGCGGGTGTCCCGCAGGTGGCTGGTCGATCCGGTGGCGCCGACGAGGCGGTCGTCCACGGCGAGACCGGACTGGTGGTCGACCGCCCGACCGACGTCAGTGCGGTGGCCGACGCCATCGAGTGTCTGCTGACCGATCGAGACCTCGCCACCCGCATGGGGACCGCAGCTCGCTCCCGGGCCCAGGCATCCTTTGACTACGACGGGCTCGCCCCTAGGCTGGCCGCGGCGTTGGCCGCCGTGGGAGGCTGAGGCAGGTGGCCACAGGGGCTGAGTGGCGCCCGGACATGACCGACGAGGAGGGCCGACCGTGGCCGATCAAGCCACCGAGCGCATGACCGTGTCGGCCTCGCCGGCGCGGTGCTTCTCGGTGAGCTCGGACATCGAGGCCTACCCGGACTGGGCGGAGCCCATCAAGCAGGTCACGGTCGAAGAGCGCGACGAGGAGGGTCGTCCCAAGGTCGTCACCTTCCGGACCGCCTCGTTCGGTCGCAGCACGAGCTACACCCTGGCCTATGACTACTCGCAAGCTCCCGACATGCTCTCGTGGGTCCAGACCAAGGGGGACATCACCTCCAAGCTCGACGGTTGCTACGTCTTCAAGCCGCTGCCCGACGGCGGGACCGAAGTGACCTACCACCTCGAGGTCGAGATGAAAGTGCCGCTTCCCGGTTTCATCAAGATGCGAGTCCAGAGCCGCATCTTGGCCATCGCCCTGCGAGACCTGAAGGCCCGGGTCGAGTCGGCCGAGTGAGTCAGCGGCCGGCCGGAACGAGCTGACCTCCGACCGGCGCCACCTGGGCCGTGGCCGCTGTCCGCCCTCGCCTGGTGGGCGGCCGAGGTGGGTCCGTCCGTCGACCGGTCGGCGTGGCTGCGCCCGGCGCGTGGCTCCCTCCGGATCGCCATGTGGCGGCGGTAGCCTTGGCCATGGAGTTTCGCCGAATCAACGGGCTGCCCCCCTACGTCTTCGCCACCATCAATGACCTGAAAGACGCAGCCCGTCGCGAGGGTCGGGACGTCATCGACCTCGGGTTCGGCAACCCGGACCTTCCTTCGCCCGGCGTGGCTGTCGAGAAGCTGGCCGAGGCCGTCCGCAACCCGCGGAACCACCGCTACTCGGCGAGCCGCGGCATCCCGAAGATCCGGATGGCCATCTCCGACCTCTACCTTCGCAAGTTCGAGGTGGAGCTCGACCCGGACACCGAGGTGGTCACCACCATCGGGGCCAAGGAGGGCTTGTCGCACCTCATGTGGGTGCTGCTCGGCCCCGGGGACACCGCCCTCGTCCCCTCGCCCTCGTATCCGATCCACCTCTATGCACCCCTCTTCGCCGGGGCAGACGTGCGCCATGTGCGCCTCGATTCCCCCGGCGATGCCACCGGCACCCCGCCCGGCGAGGTCTTCTTCGCCAACCTGATGGAAGCGTGGGAGTCGACCTGGCCGAAGCCGCGCATGGTGATCCTCTCCTTCCCTCACAACCCGACAACCGAGTGCGTGGACCTCGATTGGATGACCCGTATCGTCGAATTCGCCAAGGAGCACGACATCGTGCTCGTCCACGACTTCGCCTACGCGGATATCTCCTTCGACGGCTATGTGCCACCCTCCATCCTCCAGGTGCCGGGGGCCAAGGACGTGGCCGTCGAGCTCTACACCCTGACCAAGTCGTTCTCCATGGCCGGCTGGAGGGTCGGCTTTCTCGTCGGAAACGCGGCGATCGTCCAGGCTCTCACCAAGCTCAAGAGCTATCTCGACTACGGGACGTTCCAGCCCATCCAGATCGCGGCCATCGTGGCCATGAACGAGGCACCGGACTATCCCAAGGTCATCAACGAGACCTACCAAGGCCGGCGGGACGCGCTGTGCGACGGCCTCCACCGGATCGGCTGGGAGGTCGAGCCGCCCCGCGGCACCATGTTCGTCTGGGCGCCGATCCCCGAGCCCTACCGCGACATGGGCTCACTCGAGTTCTCCAAGTTCCTCGTGCAGGAGGGCGATGTCGCCACCTCACCGGGGGTCGGCTTCGGCCCGGGTGGGGACGGCCACGTGCGCTTTGCCCTCATCGAGAACGAGAAGCGCATCAGCCAGGGCGTCCGCAGCCTGCGCCGGGCCCTCACCCGTCTGCGATAAGCGGATCGGCCCGCCTCGGCCGCCCCGGCCGCCCCGGTCGCCTCGGCCGCCCCGGCCGCCTCGGCCGCGGCCTGCGAGCGTCAGGGCAGGCCGGCGCCGGGCACGTCGACATCCACCCGCTCGATGGCTGCCTCGCGGGTCAAACTCACGACCGACTCGGTCGAGATGGGTGCGGTCATGAGGTAGAGAGTGCGCCGGTCGGCCCCGCCCAGCATGCAGGCGAAGCAGTTCTGCGACGTCTCCACCCGGTCGATGACCTCGCCTCCTTCGGCGACGAGCAGGCACTCGGGGCCGACGGCGTTGGCCACCCAGACTCGGCCTTCGGCGTCGAGGCAGATGCCATCGGGTGAGCAGCGAGGGATCTGGGCCCAGACCCGCCGGTTGGTGAGCGAGCCGTCGGGACCGCGGTCGAAGGCGATGAGCCGGCCCCCCAGCGTCTCGGCCAGCACGAGGGTCTTGCCGTCCGGGAAGACGACGGTGCCGTTGGGGAAGTCGATGTCCTCGGCGGCCACCGCCGTCGTCCCGTTGGGGTCGACCCGGATGAGCACGGTGGTGGGCGGTCTCGGCGGGTCGAAGAAATGCGCCCGCGCTCTTCGATGAAGGTGTCGAGGTCGAACCCGAAATTGCCGACGTAGGCCTGACCATCGGCGCAGACGACCATGTCGTTGGCGTGATAGCTGGCGGCTGGGCGGAGGTCGGCGTGATGGGCGAGGGTGCCGTCGTGCTCCCAGCGGAGCACCGTCCGGGGCTTGCGGGCCACGACGAGGAGGCGGCCGTCGGGCAGCCAGCCGAGCCCACCCGGCTCTCCTGGCACCTCGAGCTCGACCCGGACGTCTCCTTCCTCGTCCGCCGACGAAACCGTCGAGGTGTAGAAATCGGAGTACCAGAGACGTCCGTCGTGCCACCGCGGGCACTCGCCAAAACTGAGGCCGCTCACGAAGGGCTCGCTCCGCCGTGCGTCGTTTTTCATAGCCGGGCTCCACGTGTCATGGGGGCAGACGCTACGAAGAGTGGCCGCCTCGGTCAAAGGAAGTCCCCGCGGAACTGCTTCCCCGGGCAACTGAAGTCGACGCCGTGACGTGCGCACGACCAGGTGCGATCGATGCCGCCCAGGGATACGGTGGCCATCGTGGCCTACTGGATCTTCAAGATCACCTTGAGTCCGGTTCTGTTCCTGCTCTGGCGGGTCCGGGTCGAAGGCCGTGACCGGGTCCCGGGGAAGGGGCCGGCCATCCTGGCCGCCAACCATCAGTCGTTCTGCGACTCACTGTTCCTCCCCCTCGTGCTGCGCCGCCGGGTGACGTATGTGGCCAAGGCCGAGTACTTCGACAGCTGGAAGACAGGTTGGTTCTTCCGAGCCGCCGGGCAGATCCCCATCCGTCGTGAGGGTGGCACAACGTCGCAGCGGGCGCTGGAGACGGCCTGCGAGGTGCTGGGCGACGGGCAGTTGCTCGGCTTCTACCCGGAGGGGACCCGGGCTCCCGACGAGCGCCTGCACCGCGGCCACACCGGGGTGATCCGGGTGGCCCGGGCCTGTGGTGTTCCCGTCATCCCGGTGGGGATCTCGGGGACGCGTGCGGTCCAGCCGCCCGGGAGGATGATCATGCGACCGTTCCGCACGGTGACCGTCCGCTTCGGCCTGCCGATCGATTGCCGGCCCTCTCATTCACCGGCCGACGGGACTGGCCGTCCGGTGGTCACCGAGACCGGGCACCAGGATGCGGACGACGTCGAGGCCAAGGAGCTCCGAGTGCTCACCGATGCCCTCATGGTCGGGATCGCCAAGCTGTCCGGGCAGGAATACGTCGACGACTATGCCAAGCGTTCGCGGAGCCATCCCGCACACCCGCCAGTCGAGCCAGACGGCTCGTAGTCGGCGGGGAAAGATCGGTTAACCGGGCCGAAACAGTGAGGACACACAAGCGGCCTAGCGTGGAGTCGTGCGCAGCTACCTGATCCGGGTGCAGCTGCCCGACCGGCCCGGTGCGCTCGGGGCAGTGGCCAGTCGCATCGGCTCGGTCGGCGGTGACGTGGTGTCCATCGACATCCTGCAACGGGACGACGGTGTGGTCGTCGACGAGGTCGGTGTGGGACTGGCCGGTGAGCATCTGGTCGACCTTGTTCGGGAGGAGATCCTCGAGGTGGATGGGGTGTCGATCGAGTCGATCCGATCCGTCGAAGACCCCATGCCCGACCGTCTCACCGAATTGCTGGACGTGGCCACCGACCTCTTCGTTCAGCCCAGCCGGGACAAGCTCCTCGCCCGGCTGGCGGCCCACGCACGCCACAACTTGTTCGCCTCGTTTGCGGCCGTCTTCGACCCTGTTGCCGGAACGGCTCTCGCCGCCGATGGGGAGACGCCGGATGCCGACGAGCTGTCGGGCTTGGCCCGGTTGACGGCCGAGGCATCGCCCTCCGACCCGGTCAAGCCGGGCGTGGCTGTCTCGCCCATGGCCCGGGCCGGTCTGGTGCTCGTGGTCGGTCGCGACGACCCGATCCTGCGCGCCCGCGAGCGCCAATGGATCTCGACCATGGCCGAGTTGGCCGACCACTGCTCCCGGGCGTTGCCGCCGGCCGGCTGACGCTCGATCCGAGGGCACCCCCGGCGGCGGACGCCCGGTGCGACGATCAGTCGGCGACGGCCCAGTGACGGGACCGTTCAACACTGCGGCTCCAGGCCGTGTGCTGGGCTTCGGCCACCTCTGGCGCGGCGACGGGAGAGAATGCCGCCTCCTTGCGCCACAGGCCGGCGAGTTCGTCGAGCGACGGCCACAGTCCCACGGCGAGCCCGGCCATCGTCGCGGCACCGACTGCCGTGGTCTCGACCGAGTTAGGACGAAGGACGACGAGTCGTGACTGATCGGCCAGCTGCTGGAGGAGGAGGTCCATCACTGCCGCTCCGCCGTCCACCCGGACCTCCGTTGGGGCGATGCCGGTGGCATCCATGGCGTCGAGCACGTCGCGGGCCTGGAAAGCCATGGCCTCCACCATGGCCCGGGCCAGGTGCGGACGGCCCGTGCCCCGACTGAGCCCGGTGATGGTGCCGCGTGCGCTCGGGTCCCAAAGAGGGCTGCCGAGACCGGTGAAGGCGGGGACGACGACGACACCGTCGGAGGACTCGACCGAACGGGCCAGGGGTTCGAGCTCCGCCGCCGCGCCGATAATCCGGAGCCCGTCGCGCAGCCACTGCACGCCGGCTCCCGAGACGAACACCGACCCTTCGAGCGCATAGGCCATGCCCGCTTCTCCACCGATGTCCCAGGCGACGGTCGTTACCAGGCCCTCGACGGGGTCCGGGCACGACGGTCCTGCCTGCATGACGACGAAAGTCCCCGTGCCGAAGGTGACCTTTGTCATTCCCGAGGTGAAGCAGGCCTGCCCGAACAGCGCAGCGTGCTGGTCGCCGATCATGGCGGTGACGGGAACGCCGGCGAGAAGTCCGTCCCCGTCGACGCCGGATGGCGGCAGGTGCCCGGCGTCCCCGGCAGAGGGTCGCACCTCTGGGAGGAGCTTGAGCGGGACCCGGAGGGCTTCGGACAGCTCCTCCGACCATCGCCGGTCGCGGATGTCGAAGAGCATGGTGCGCGAGGCGTTGGTCACGTCGGTGGCGAAGGTGCCACCGCCCGGTCCGCCGGTCAGGTTCCAGAGCACCCATGCATCGACGGTGCCAAAGGCCAGCTGCCCGTCGTCCTCGACACCGCCTTCTTCGAGCAGCCACCGCATCTTGGTGCCCGAGAAGTAGGGATCGGGGACAAGTCCGGTCCGCTCGCGAATAAGCGGTCGCAGGCCACGCTTGTCGAGCTGGTGGCAGGCCTCGAGCGTGCGACGGTCCTGCCAGACGATGGCCCGGTGCCTCGGGGAACCGTCCCGCCGGTCCCAGGCCACGACGGTCTCCCGTTGATTGGTGATGCCGATGGCCACGGCCTCGCGGCCTGCTCCGTCGAGCTTGGCCGCCACCTCGATGAGCGTGGACCGTACGAGCGACCAGATCTCGGCGGCGTCGTGCTCCACCCATCCCGGCCGCGGGAAGTACTGGGTCAGCTCGCGGTAGGCGGTGTCGAGCACCCGGGTCTCGTGGTCCACCACCAGGGCTCGCACGCCGGTGGTGCCGGCATCGACGGCGATGACGACCGGAGCACGGGCCATGGCCGGACTCTAAGCGAGGCTTTTGAATCCGACGGCGTCGGCCTTCGACGCCAGACAGTGCACCAGTCTCAGGGCGCGGGCGGTGACCCGATGAGCCGGCCGAGAGCATGGGCCCGTCCCGAAGGGTGTCTCCGTCGGGGGGTCGAGCCGCCTTGACGGCAAACTTGTCGTCCTTTGTCGTCACCAGGCGAGTGGGCATGGCCCGTCGTCGATGGGGTGGGGACGCCCGGTTCGTGGGCTCACCGAGGGTGGCCAGTGCTGGCTGGCTCCAACCGCCGGCTGAGGAGGGGGCAAAGTTTTTTTGCCGACCCTCAATTTTGTCAGGGTAACCTGACGATCGTCAGCCTAGCCTGACAAAATGAGGCTTTCCAAAAAAAAAAAAGTGTTACCGGCCATCGGCCCCCCCACGCGGCCAAGCGGGACGGGCTCTCGACCCACCGAGGGCCAGGATCGCCGCCAACCGCAGCAGGTCGGAAGCGCCGGCCGAGGCCGAAGCCTACGGCTGCTCGCGGATGGCAATCACGCGGAATTCTTCGCGAACGCCTGCTGACCAGGGGAGAAGGTAGGCCCTGGTCACACGGCATGGTTGACAGCGGTGTAACTACGCTGCTGTAATGGACCCACTATCTCGTGCCTCGGGGGAGGGTCGACCACAATATATTGTGTTTGAGGGACGAGGATAGGGCACGGAGGGGATCCGGAGCCCAGGCGGGTCAGTGATCGCCTCGATCTGCCGGCGGGAACCGAGGAGGCGTCCAACACAGTCAAGGGCTGAAAGCCCGGTTATGACCCGACCCACGAAATCGACCACCGAAGGCAAGCACAGAGAGGACCATCCATGGCCATCGCCCCACAGCGAGCTGGTATCGGCATCCGTCGGCACTTCACCCGCGCCGAGGTCCATCCTTATGACGAGATCAGCTGGGAGCTGCGCGACGCCCGCATCACCAATTACCGGGACGGCTCGGTCGCCTTCGAGCAGAGCGACGTTGAGGTACCGACCTCGTGGAGCCTGAACGCCACCAACATCCTCTCCCAGAAGTACTTCCGTGGCACCCCGGGCACGCCCGAGCGCGAGCGATCGCTGCGTCAGGTGGTCGACCGGGTGGTCGACACGGTGACGGCCTGGGGGACGAAGGACGGCTACTTCGCCGACGAGGAAGAGGCGGAGGCGTTCCGCGCCGAGCTCAAGCACCTCATCGTGAACCAGAAAGCGGCCTTCAACTCACCCGTGTGGTTCAACATCGGCGTGGCCGGCGTGCCCCAGCAGGGCTCGGCCTGCTTCATCCTGTCCGTCGACGACACCATGGACTCGATCCTCAACTGGTACACGGAAGAAGGCGTGATCTTCAAAGGAGGCTCGGGCGCGGGCGTGAACCTGTCCCGCCTCCGCTCCTCCCACGAGTTCCTCAAGGGAGGCGGTACCGCATCGGGCCCGGTCAGCTTCATGCGCGGTGCCGACGCTTCCGCCGGAACCATCAAGTCCGGCGGCAAGACGCGGCGGGCGGCCAAGATGGTGATCCTCGATGTCGACCATCCGGACATCGAGGACTTCATCTGGTGCAAGGCCATCGAAGAGCGCAAGGCGCGGGTCCTGCGCGACGCCGGCTTCGACATGGACCTGGACGGCAAGGACTCGATCAGCCTGCAGTACCAGAACGCCAACAACTCGGTGCGGGTGACCGACGAGTTCATGGAGGCGGTCATCGACGGCCGTGACTGGACCCTCGTCGCCCGTACCGGCGAAGTCCTGCGACGAGTGCCGGCCCGTGACCTCTTCCGCCAGTTCGCGCGGGCAGCCTGGGAATGCGCCGATCCGGGCATGCAGTTCGACACCACCATCAACCGCTGGAACACAGCGGCCAACACCGGCCGCATCAACGGTTCCAACCCCTGCTCCGAGTACATGCACATCGATAACTCGGCCTGCAACCTGGCCAGCCTCAACCTGCTGGCCTTCCTGGCCGGGGACGGCACCTTCGACGTGGACGGGTTCCGGGCCGCCGTCGACGTGATCTTCACCGCCCAAGAGATCATCGTGGGCAACGCCGACTACCCGACGGAGCGGATCGCCGACAACTCGAGGCGGTTCCGCGAGCTCGGCATCGGCTACGCCAACCTCGGCGCCCTGCTCATGGCCCAGGGCCTGCCCTACGACTCCGACGGCGGCCGGGCGTGGGCCGCGTCCATCACCGCGCTCATGACCGGGCATGCCTATGCCACCTCGGCCCGCACGGCGGCCCGCATGGGGCCCTTCGCCGGCTATCACGAGAACACCGAGCCCATGCTCAAGGTGCTGCGCATGCACCGGGACGCGGTGGCCACCATCGACGAGGAGCTCGTTCCCACCGAGCTGCTGTGCGCCGCCCAAGAGGACTGGGACCTCGCCGTTGAGCTCGGCGAGGAGTACGGCGTCCGGAACTCACAGGCGAGCGTGCTCGCCCCCACCGGCACCATCGGGCTCCTCATGGACTGTGACACGACCGGCGTCGAGCCTGACCTCAGCCTGGTCAAGACCAAGAAGCTGGTGGGTGGGGGCACCATGTCGATCGTCAACCAGACCGTGCCCCGGGCCCTGCGGTGCCTGGGCTACGGCAACGATCAGATCGCGGCCATCGTGGCCTACATCGACGAGCACAACACCATCGTCGGCGCCCCCGGGCTGGCCGCCGAGCACCTTCCCAACTTCGCCTGCTCGATGGGTGACAACACGATCCACTACCTGGGTCACGTGCGGATGATGGGCGCGGTCCAGCCGTTCATTTCCGGCGCCATCTCGAAGACGGTCAACTTGCCCGAGGACGTGACTGTGGAGGACGTCGAGCAACTGCACATCGACGCTTGGAACATGGGGATCAAGGCCGTCGCCGTGTACCGCGACAACTGCAAAGTGGCTCAGCCCCTCTCGACGACCCGCAACGACGACGTCGATGCAGAGTCCTCGCCCCCGGCCTCGGAGGCCGAGGCCCATGCCCAGTTGCTGACCCAGCGCATCGCCGACCTCGAGGCCGCCCTGGTCCATGAGCAGGCGCGCATATCGGACACCGTGGTCGTCGGCGCGGTGCGCGAGCGCTTGCCTCGGCGGCGCACCTCGAGCACCTTCGCCTTCCGGGTGGCGGACTGCGAGGGATACGTGACAGTGGGCGAGTACGAGGACGGCCGGCCCGGCGAGGTGTTCATGAAGGTGTCGAAGCAGGGCTCGACTCTGGCCGGCATCATGGACGCCTTCTCTATCGCCGTGAGCCTCGGCCTCCAGCATGGAGTGCCGCTCGCCACCTACGTGCGCAAGTACACCAATATGCGCTTCGAGCCGGCTGGCATCACCGACGATCCCGACCTCCGCATCGCCACCAGCCTCGTCGACTACATCTTCCGCCGGTTGGCCGTCGATTACCTCACCCTCGAGGAGCGCACCGAGCTCGGCGTCCTTTCCACCAGCGAACGCATGCAGCCGACCCTGCCCGGGGTCGAGGAGGTGGCCACCGCCTCGACCGGGATCGTCGAGGGCATGACCGACGGCGTCGACCCGATCATCGCCACTGTGGTCGACGCCAGCGCGCCGGCCCCCCACCCCTCGGAGCAGGCGATACCGGCTCGCCCGGCCGAGGTGCCACAGGCCCGGCTCGAGCCTCGGGATGCGCCGTACTGCTACCAGTGCGGCAACATCATGCAGCGGGCCGGGTCCTGCTTCGTCTGCGGCAGCTGCGGCACGACGAGCGGCTGCTCGTAGGGAGCGCCCCGGTTCTTCTGGGAAAGTGGAGGGAGCCTGGATCGGCCCGATGGCTGCCCGAGCGGGTTCAGCTAGCGTGAAATCCTCGGGATGCTGACCAACGTGGCCGTCGCAATGATTTGTTCACATGGCGTCGGCCGGGCGCGGCCGTGACGCCGACACCGACGCCGACGCCATCGACGCCCCACCCAACCGGTCAGCGCGTCGCCGTCCTCTTCGACATCGACGGGACGCTGATCATCTCGGGAGGGGCCGGCGCCGAGTCGTGGCGCCTTGCTTTCAACGAGCTCTATGGCGTCCCGGCCGACATCGGCGCCTTCACCGACACGGGCATGACCGACCCTGAGGTTGGCCGTCTCACCTTCAAGGGAGCCGTCGGTCGCGATCCGACCGACGACGAGTTCGCCAAATTGCTCGATCGCCGGCTCCATTATCTGCGTCGGGCTGTGATGGAGTCGAAGGACTACCAGGTCCTCGACGGTGTGGAGGACACGATCCACCAGCTTCTGGACAGGGGGTATGTGCTCGGCATCGTGACCGGCAACGTCGAGCCGGCCGCTCACGTGAAGCTGCACCGCGCCAACCTCAACCGCTTCTTCTGCTTCGGCGGCTATGGCTCGGACTCGGAGGATCGGGGGGAGCTGACCCGCTCCGCGCTCCGGCGGGCCTCCCTCGTCTATGGGGCGGAGCTCGGGCCGAAGCGTTGCGTGATCATCGGCGACACCCCCCACGACGCCGAGGCCGCCCACGCCGCCGGCGTGGCCTGTGTCGGAGTCGCGAGCCACAACTTCAACGAGGACCAGCTGCGCAAGGGTGGTGCCGACTGGGTCATCCCGAGCCTCGCTCACGGGTTCCCGGAGGATGCCCTGGCCTGACAGGGTGCCGGACGATCACCGACGTACGGCGGAGGGCGATCGTGGCGGGAACGCGCCGCCGTGGACGGGCGGTGAACGTTCGGTGATGTGAGAAAGTTTTCGACGTGCGTCGCCGAACCTCTCGCCATCGTCACGTGCCGCCCACACTCGGGCCCGGCGAGCCCATGGTCGACGCCGTCGGTCTCGTCAAGCGGTACGGCTCGTTCACCGCCGTGGACGGGGTCGACGTCCGCATCGAACAAGGCGAGTCCTTCGGTTTTCTCGGGCCCAACGGGGCGGGCAAGACGTCGACCATGAAGATGATCTCGTGCATGTCGCCCGTGACCGAAGGAAGCCTCCGGGTCCTCGGCCGTGATCCGGCGAGGGACGGCGCCGCCATCCGGGCCCGCCTCGGCGTCGTGCCTCAGGAAGACAACCTCGAGCTCGAGTTGTCGGTCCTCGACAACATCTACATCTACGGCCGCTACTTCGACTTGCGGCGGAGGGAGATCCTCGAGCGGGCCGAGCGCCTGCTCGACTTCGCCCACCTCACCGACCGTCGCAACGACAAAGCCGATTCGTTGTCCGGCGGCATGAAGCGACGGCTCACCATCGCCCGGGCGCTGGTCTCCGAACCCGAGCTCCTCATCCTTGACGAGCCGACGACCGGCCTCGACCCCCAGGCTCGGCACCTTCTTTGGGAGCGCCTCTACCGGTTGAAGGCGGAGGGCGTGACACTCATCATCACGACTCACTACATGGACGAGGCCGAGCAGCTTTGCGACCGGTTGGTCGTCATGGACGGGGGGCGCATCGTGGCCCTGGGCACGCCCCGGTCCCTCATCGACCAGTATTCGACCAAGGAGGTCCTCGAACTGCGCTTCGGCCTCGACCGCTCGCCCCCGGTGGCCGCCTTGGAGGGCGTGGGCGAGCGAATCGAGGCCCTGCCCGACCGCCTGCTCCTCTACGTGGACGACGGGGACCACGCCCTCGGCGCGGTCCACGAGCTCGGACTGGTGCCCGAGTCCGCGTTGGTCCGCCGCTCGACCCTGGAGGACGTCTTCCTGCGCCTCACCGGGCGCAGCCTGGTCGACTGATGGCCGCCGTCACAGCGGGAGCCATCGACGCGCCGGCGCCGGCGCCGGCGCCGGCCGGCTGGCCGACCTGGTACCGGTCGGTCTGGCGCAATTGGTACGTCTATTCCAAGACCTGGCGGTCGTCGCTCACCACGACGTTTCTCGAGCCGGTCCTCTACCTGGCGGCCATGGGGCTCGGCGTCGGCAGCCTCGTCAACCACCACAGCGGTGGCGTCAACGGGGTGCCCTACCTGTCCTTCGTGGCCCCCGGGCTCCTCGGCGCCTCCATGCTCCAGGTCGGAGTCAGCGACTGCTCCTACCCGGTGCTCGGTGGGTTCAAATGGGAGCGCACCTTCTGGGCCGAGGTGGCGACCCCGCTGTCGGTCGGCGACGTGGTGGCGGGCAAGCTGGTGTGGCAGGTGGCGCGCTTCGCCGCCGTCTCGGCGATGTTCCTCGTAGTCATGGTGGCCTTCGGCGTCGTCGCCTCGCCGTTCGCCGTCCTCATCGTCCCGGCTGCCGTCCTGACCGGGATGTCGACGGCCACGGTGACGGCCGCCTTCGCCGCCACCCAGGACTCGGACTACGGGATGTCCTTGCTGTTCCGGCTCGGGGTGCTGCCCATGAACCTCTTCGCCGGCGTCTTCTATCCGATCTCGCGGCTGCCGGCGTGGCTGCAGGTCGTGGCCCAGGTGATTCCCCTCACCCACGGGGTGGCCATCCTGCGCGCCCTGGCCCTCGGCACCGGGCTCGGCTGGGGCCTCCTCCTCGATGCCCTGTACCTGGCGGCCTGGGCGGCCGTCGGTGCCGTCCTCTGCCTCCGCTCCTTCGGCCGCCGGCTCGTGCCATGACGGTCGTGGCCGTGACGGCGACAGCGCCGGGCCTTGTGCGCCAGGCCGGGCCCCGCTACGGAAGCCGGCGGGCCCTTCTGCTCGTCGAACGAAACGCACGGCTGTACATCCGCCACTGGGTGCTCTTCGCCAGCGGTGTGGCCGAACCGCTCCTCTTCCTCCTGTCCATCGGCATCGGCCTCGGCGGGCTGGTCGGCCCCATCCGAGTGGGGGACGTGACCGTGCCCTATGCCACCTTCGTGGCCCCGGCCCTCCTGGCCGCGTCGTCCATGAACGGCGCCATGATCGACGCCATCTTCAACGTCTTCTTCAAGCTGCGCATCACCCACAGCTATGACGCCGTGCTGGCGACCCCGCTCGACACGGGCGACGTGGCACTTGGAGAGCTGACCTGGGCGGTGACCCGCGGCGTCTTCTACGCCGCCACCTTCCTCGTGATCATGGCGGCATTGGGGGACACCCAGAGCTGGCTGGTCGTCTTCTGTATCTTCACCAGCATGTTGCTCAGCGCCTCGTTTGCCGCCGTCGGTATGGCGGCCACGACGTTCATGCGCAGTTGGCAGGACTTCGACTTCGTGGCCCTCTTCTTCATCCCGCTCTTCCTCTTCTCGGGCACCTTCTATCCAGTGGACGCCTATCCCCGGTGGCTCGCCGACCTGGTGAAGGTGACACCGCTCTACCAGGGGGTCCAGATCAACCGGGCCCTCTCGCTCGACCAGTTGCACCCCGGCCTGCTGGTGAACGTGGCCTATCTATTGGTGTTGGCGGCCGTCGGCTTCTGGGTCACGAGCCGGCGGCTGTCCCGGCTGTTGCTGCCGTGAGCGAGGCGGCGTCGGCCCCCTCGGGGGCGGAGGGCGAGGCGGCGCCCACCGTGATGTGGCTGGCCGACTACGTCTACGGGACCATCTCGACGCTGATCGCGGTGGCCGGCCTCACCTTCGAGACGCATCCCGAGGCGCTGACCACCACCGGTGTGATCGTCGCCAGCGCGGTGGCCATCTGGTTCGCCCACACCCTGTCGCGCCTCGTGAGCAAGCGCGCCGTGCGAAACCTCGACCTGACCCGGTCCGACATCGGAGCCGAGCTACGGGGGTCGTGGTCCATCGTCACCGCTGCGGTGCCGGCCATGGTCATCTTCCTACTGGCCGGCCTCCACGTCTGGTCGGTACACGTGGCCTTCGTGCTGACCGACGTGGTGGGCGTGGCCGCCCTGGCCGTGATCGGGATCGGAACGGCCGGTGGCCGAGAGCGCCCGCTCGGCCGGCGCATCGCCTGGGTCGTCGGCCTGCTGGCCGTCGGGGTGACCATCGTGGTCCTCGAGTCGCTCGTGCACCTGCTCTGAGCGAGCAGGTGACGGTCGGGCCGCTTGACCGGAATTCCCGGGCGCTCTCACAATGAGGAGAGACGAACGACGAACGACGGAGCATCGGGGCGATTCATGACCCAAGGTCCAGCAGCGAACGCCGGGTCGACCCGGGATGAGCCTGCCGATCGCCCCTTTGCCTCCTCGTGGCGGCGTCAACGCCTCACCGTGGAAGAGCGAGTGGCCCGAGGGAAGGCGGCCCGTCAAGGGGCCCCCCGATCCGCCCATGGTCACTTCGAGCCGGCGACGGATCGTCCCGACGCCATCGACCTCTTGGAGCAACAGAGCGCGACCCGGGTCACCGAGCTGGTTCCCATCCGCTACGGGAGGATGCTCGTCTCGCCCTTCACCTTCTACCGAGGGGCGGCGCTGCTCATGGCCACCGACCTGGCCGCCACCCCACATTCGGGCGTCACCGTGCAGCTATGCGGTGACGCCCATCTGTTGAATTTCCGCCTGTTCGGCACGCCCGAACGGCGGCACATCTTCGACATCAACGACTTCGATGAGACGCTCCCCGGCCCATGGGAGTGGGACCTGAAGCGTTTGGCCGCCAGCCTCGAGATCATGGGCAGAGGCCGTAGCTTCGGTCGGGCCGACCGCCGTGACATCGTGAGGGCGGCGGCCCGCGAATACCGGGATCGCATGGTCGATGCCGCCGCGGCCGGGACCCTCGAGGTGTGGTACGACCACCTCGAGGCCGGCCAACTGCTCGAGCTGGTGGCGGCGGAGGTACGCCGAGGCGAGCTGAGCAAGAAGGAGCAACGGGCGCTGAAGGGGCACGTGGACAAGGCCCGCACCCGGGACAGTGTGCGGGTGTTCACCCGCCGCGTCGGAAGGGTTCACGACGACCTTCGATTCGTCGCCGACCCTCCGCTCATCGTTCCCATCGAGGACTTCATCGAACCCGGCTCAGACTGGGAGCAGAGCGACGTGCTCATCAAGGAACTGCTCTCGTCGTATCGCCGGACGCTCGGCGTCGATCATCATCCCATCGAAGAATTTCGCTACGTCCACGCCGCCCGGAAGGTCGTCGGCGTGGGAAGCGTGGGGACTCGCTGCTACATCCTCCTTCTGGTCGGGCGTGACGACGCTGATCCCCTGGTCCTCCAGGTCAAGGAGGCCGAGGCCTCGGTGCTCGAGCGGTTCGTGGGCAAGAGCCACTATGCCCACCATGGGCAACGCGTCGTGGCCGGTCAACGACTTATGCAAGGGGCGACCGACGTGTTCCTGGGCTATCAGCGCGTCAAGGGCCTCGACGGGCGGGAGCGCGACTACTACGTCCGCCAACTTCACGACTGGAAGGGGGTCACTGAGGTCGACGAGATGAGTGTGACCGGGGCCACCATTTACGCCCGCCTTTGTGGGGCAACCCTCGCCCGGGCGCATGCTCGTTGGGGAGACCGCGTCGCCATTGCCGCCTACCTGGGCAAGGGGGAGACGTTCGAGCGGGCGATCGCCGGGTTCTCGTCTGCCTATGCCGACCAGAACGAGCAGGACCACGAGGCGCTCGCCCGGGCGGTGCGATCGGGCCGGGTCCCGGCCGAGGTCGGGCTGTAGACGGGTGGCGACCGAGGTGACCACCGCCGGATCGAGGGCGGTGCCCTGCCTCGGAAAGGGGAGGATGCACGGATCCCCGGGCCCTCGACGCGCAGGTCGGCGGGCGCAGTCGCGGGGTTAGGGTGGTAGTGGAATGTCAGTGCGTAACGCTGAGGACCGGATGACGGACGACAGTTACATGGTCGACCTGACGCCGCTCTCGGAAACCGGCGAGGACGACGCCCAGGCGTGGGAGCCGGTGAGCGAGGACGAGCTCGTCTCCCTTGCCTTGGCTGCCGACCCCGACGCCCTGCCGGACGAGGACGCCGTGTCCCTCGACGACTACCTCGGCACGCAGCCGGGCCTCCTCCCCCTCTGGTATATGCCTCGCCCCCTGGCTCGCCCCGGCTCACGCTGGCGGCTGGCCGTCGTGGTGGCGGTGGTTGGTGCCTTCCTGGTCATCGAGGCCCTCGGCCTCTGCAGCACCTTCGGCCACATCACTATCGGCTGAACTTAACCACGCTTTGTGGGCGGCTGGTCACGCATTGCTGTCGAGCCTCGGAATGACCGCGGAGGGTCGTTGCCAATGCCACGCAGCGCCGGGCAAGATGGTGTCACCGAGCGGTTGCTCGGTCATGAATGAGGGGCACGCCGGGTTACCGGTGGAAGGAAGGCAGATCATGATCTGGGCACGACGCTTGGCCATCGGAGCCGGACTGGCAGTGGCATCTGTGGTGGTGGTCCCCGGGCTCGCGGGGGCAGCGACCAATTGCCCGACCACGACGGCGGCAACGGTCACGCCCTCGGGCGGGGGTCCCGTACCGACCTGTCCCGTGGTGGTCCCGACCGTCGCCGGAAACTCGACCACGCCCGCGACCGCGGCCGCCACCGCATCACTACCCAACACGTCTGGGGTTGCCGGCACGTCGACGACTGCGAGCAGTTCGTCGAGCCTTCCGTTCACCGGCGCCGACGTCGATGAGCTCGGCGTCATCGGAGGCGTCGCTCTGCTGGCCGGTGGCCTGCTCATGTGGCGTCGCCGCACCGTCCGAGCCTGATCCTCGCCACCGCATGCTGAGCCGGCCGTGGCCGGCGCAGCACGAGGAGTGAGAACCACCGTCACTCGACCGGTTCATGTAGCGCGCCCACGCACGCCGGCGGCGCCGGCTGGTCCGACAAGAGCTGGTTGCGGCCCGATGCCCTGACCCCTTCACCCCGGACGCCCGACGGGGCCTGACGGGGCCTGGGCGACGGCTCAGAAGCTGGCCGGCAGAAGCGGTGCGACGGCGCCGAAGAAGTAGAAGACGATCACCGCCCAGGCGGCCACACCGACGACCAGGATGAGGGCCCGCTGGCCGGCTCGGGACCTCCGTACGCTCCACCAGACGGCGATGGTGATGATGGCCACCGCCAAGCCCCAGAGGATGGCCATCGCCCAGTCGTGGTTGGGCTCCTTGGGCACGACCGGTGTCTGGTGGCGCAGGACGTTCACGTCGGCCGGCGGTTCGGTGGCCGTATGGCTGGGGTTGGGAGCCGTGCTCGTGTGACCGGCGAGGGCACTGCCGACCAGTGTTGCGTGGACCACGAGGCGCTGTGCCGCGCTGTAGCGCGGGTTGCAGGTGGTGAGAGTGAGCGTCGGCGTCGGGGTGGGCAAGGCCACCGCGACGTCGGTGGGGCTCACGGCCATGGTGGTGAGCACGTGGTAGAGGAAGAGCCCCTGCACGGTGTTGATCACGATGGCGTCACCGGGCACCAGTTCGTTGAGGTTGTAGAACGGATGGAGGTAGGTGGTGCGGTGCCCGGCGACGGCCACGTTGCCGGCTTCACCCGGCAGGGGAGTGGTCGGGTAGTGGCCTGGGCCGGCCTCCAGTTGGGCGGTGCCCGTGCCCTCGACCAGCACCATGGAGAGGCCGATCTTGGGGATGGAGATGGTGCCGACGGCGGAACCCAGCGGCGGATCGGGGAGCGGCGGCGCTACTTCGAGCGACGTCGGCCCGCGATGTGGGGCGATCGGGTGCGATCGGGTCGAGAGGCCGAGTTTGCGTTGAGTGGCTGCGAACTCCTGTCGCAGCCGGGATTGGCTGCGAGCCGTCTGCAGGCCCGTACCCCACAGGAGATAGGGGATGAACAAAAGGACGAGGATGCCACCAACCATCACCACCCGGCCGATGTTCACCCGGACGGTCGTGAACGACACGCGTTGATGCTACTGGTGGCCTTCCCGTTGATTGATGCATCAGGCAGTGAGCCTCATCCGGCGCGATCCACCGTTCGGCCGGCCGGCGTCGATGGGGACCGCGCCGTTGACCCTGTCCGTCAGTCGTTGTCCAGTACCATCGCTCGCACCTTGCTGCCACCCTCTGCCGTCGCCCCGTGCCCCCCTCGGCGCTGGGCCGCGGCATCGTCACACAGACGAGAAGGGCCCGAACGGTGACCGCGCCCACTGCGCCCACCGCGGCTGGTCGGGAGCTCCACCGTCGCCGCCGATGGATCATCGTCGGAGTGGTGGTGGTCCTTCTCTTGGTGTGGGGCGGGCTGCTGGCGGTCCGGTCGCGGTCGGCCTATCGGCACGACCAGCTCGGTCTGGCCGCACTCGAACAGGTGAAGGAACACCTGACGCCGGGCGAGGTCACCGCGGCCAGCTCCATCCGACAACTCGATCGCGCCCACGCCGAGTTCATGGCCGCTCAGGCCGAGCTGTCGTCACCGCTGTTCGCGCCGGTCACCGTCCTGCCTGTTCTCGGACGGCAGGTCCGGTCGGTTCAGGCTCTCAGTTCGGCCGCCGGCACAGTCTCGGCCGTGGGTTCTCAGTTCCTCGGTCAGGTGCATGGTGTGCTCCGCGCCCCGCACAGCGCCGGGCCGGAGCGGGTGGCCTCGTTGCTGCAGCTCGAAACGGCGTCGCGTGGTGCGGCCCGTCGATTGGCGACGGTCGGCACCGGCCCGTCGGCGGGACTGGTCGCCCCGCTCGCTGCCAAGCGAAACGAGTTCGTCGGGCAGCTGGACCTGGCCCGAAACCGCTTGAGCAATGCCGCCGACGTGTCGGCGGTGACCGCCTCCATCCTGAGCGGGCCACAGCGCTACTTGGTGCTGGCGGCCAACAACGCCGAGATGCGTGCCGGATCGGGTGCCTTCCTCGACGTCGGGGTGGCGAACACCTCCGACGGTACGGTGAGCGTGGGCCAGCTGGGGCCCTCCGGCGACATGCGACTGCCGGTCGGGGCCGTGGCCGTTACCGGCGACCTGGCTCACAACTGGGGTTGGCTCTATCCCAGCCTCGACATGCGCAACCTTGGCACGACCCCTCGCTTCGATGTCACGGCACCACTGGCTGCCCGCATGTGGACGGCGCTGACCGGACAACCGGTGAACGGTGTGATCGCCATCGACGTGATCGGGGTGCACCAGCTGCTCGAGGCCACCGGACCGGTCGATGTCAACGGTCAGGTAGTGAGCGCGGACACGGTCGATCAGTATCTGCTGCACGACCAGTACCAGGGGCTGACGGACAATGCCGCCAATAGCAACAACCGCGAGGACGCGCTCGGTCAGTTGGCCCAAGCGGTCCTCAGCCATCTGCAGGGCCAATCGGTCGATCTCACCACCCTGGCCGACTCCATGTCGGATGCGGTGTCCGGCCGTCACCTCATGGTCTGGTCGGCGAACCCGACCGCCGAGTCGGCCTGGCAGGCCGCCGGGGTGAGCGGAGACCTGACGGAGCGCTCGGTAACCATCAACCTCATCAACCTGGGGTCGAACAAGCTCGATCCCTTCACTCCCGTCCGCGTGTCAGTGGGCACCCGGCCCGACGGCGCCGACACGGCCGTCACCCTGACCGTGACCTCCAGCAATACGACGCCTTCGGGACAGTCGCAGTTCATCGCCGGCCCGCCACCCGACTCCAACCTCCCCTACGGCACCTACTCCGGGGTGGTGGCGGCCAATGTGCCCGGGACGGCAGGACACGTCACCATGACCGGGGTGCCATCTCTGGCCGTTGCCGGTCGTGACGGTCCGACCTGGGTGGTCGGCGGGCTGGTGACCATCCCGGAAGGCGGCACCAGCACGGTGGCCGTGCACTTTGTCATGGCCGGTCACCACGGGTCGATGCGACTCGTGCCGTCGGCCCGGGTGCCGCCCGAGCAGTGGCAGTTCGACGGCGGCACGGTGACCGACGCCGGGCCGCAAACGATCACCTGGTAGGGACCGTCGCGGGGCCGCGCCACACGCCGCCCACCACGCCGTCGTCGGGGACGTCGGCCAACACGACGGCGTTGGCGCCGATCCACACCCGGTTCCCGACGCGGACGGGCCCGAGCACCTTGGCCCCGGCGCCGATGCGCACGTCGTCGCCGATGTAGGGCTGTCCCGGTCCCGTCCCGGTATGCCCGAGGGTCACCCCGTGGTAGAGGACGAGGTTGCGACCGGCTACCACCTCGTGGCCGACGACAATGCCCGCCGTGTGGATGGTGGCGAAGCCAGGACCGATTTCCGCCGCCGGGTGGATCTCGGCGCCCCCGACCCGCACGGCGTGGGCCTGGAGCCATAGGGCGAGAGGGCCCAGCCGCCGATGCCAGCACCACGATGAGGCTCGGAAGAGGATGCCTACCTTCAAGCGTGGATAGAGCGGGAGGCGCACGAGGACGCGTCCCCATACCTGCGACGGGCTCATCCCCCACGAGGCGGTCATGTGCCGGAGGTCCTCGGTCAGTGCCGACCCGCCGGCCAGTTCAGCGGGCAGGTGACCGTCGATCGGATGCGCCGTCGGCGGGCGTGGGCGAACGCTCCTCAACGCCATGTCATCAAATCGACATCTTCTGGCCCCATCTGAAGCCGCCGCTGGCAACCCGGCAACTGGGGGTCATCGCCGTCCGGCGATACCGCTGAGCGCCGGCAGACAGCCTCGAGCGGACCCTCCGGTCCAGATGGACCACCTCCCGCCACCGCCTGGGTAAGCTCCGCGGGCACTGTGGCCGGTCCGAACACGCGCAACGGACCCGGTGCGGATGGTCATGACCAATCGTCGCCGATGACCTTGCGCCAGTACCTGGAGGTGCGTGAAGCCGAGAGCGCCGGTGCGGGGCGCTCGACCGTCCCATTCTCCGACGCCTTGCGCCCACTGGCGGGACCGGGGGTGCGCCTTCGGGCGAAGCAAGTGGCAACCAATGTGCTCGCCGGCCGAGCCCGTCGACGGGCCAGTGCCCTCGGGAGACGGCCGGGACTCCGCCTCCACCTGGGCTCGGGCGGCAACAACCTCGACGGATGGGTGAATATCGACCTGGTTGGGGCCCAGGCCGATGTGGCGTGGGATCTCCGTCGGTCGCTGCCCTTCGCCGATGAGGTGGCGGAGGCCGTCTTTCTTGAACACGTGCTCGAGCACATGACAGTGCAAGATTGCCTCACCGTGCTCGGTCATTGCCGACGGGTGCTCGTCCCTGGCGGAGTGGTGCGCGTCGGCGTCCCCGATGCCGGTCTCTACGCCACGGACTACGTGAAACGACAGGGCACGCTCGAGGAGCTTCGACCCGGCCGGCCTACGCCGATGCTGGCCTTGAGCGAGGTGTTTCAGGAGCACGGCCATGTATCGGCTTGGGACGGGGAGACGCTGTGTCTGGTGGTGTCCGAAGCCGGCTACCGAGGAGCTGAGGTGATGCCCGGTGGCTCGTCGCGGATCTCCCCGGCACCCGACAGCCCGGCGCGCATACCCGAGAGCGTCTACGTCGAAGCCGTCGCCCCTTGATGGGCGATCCTCCGGCGACCAAAGGAGTTCCATCGGATCGGACGTCGTGGTCGGTGCGCACGCGGTCGTCACCGCCGACCTGCCCGACGGTTGTGTGGCGATGGGGATCCCGGCGCGGTCATCGCCGGCCGGGACGCGAAACCGGGGCCCGCTGCAGATGGGCTGCCGGTCAGGGATCCATCAACTGATGGCCACTACCGAACGGCCTATGCCGCTGTCCTCCGCCGATCCCTTGTAGACGGCGTCGCCGAACGGATAGATGTCGCCGTTGGTAGTGGCCAGCCAGTAGCCGCGGTCGTTGGGGGTCGGCGCCAGTCCGATGACGGGGGCCGGGAGGCTGAGCGATGCACCCGATCCTCTGAACGGCGCATCCCCGAAGGTGAAAACGCCTCCGTCGCTGGCCACCAGCCAGTAACCCCTACCGTCGGCGGTTGGGACTATGCCCACGATCGGCCCGTTGAGTGGGAGGGTGCCGGCCGAGCCCTTGTAGATCGCATCGCCGAAGGGATAGACGGCGCCGCTGGCGCTCACCAGCCAGTAGCCGTCGCCGTCCGGGGTGGCGGCCATGCCCACGATGGACCCCTTGACGTGACGGGAGCCATTCGGCGCGTAGAGATGGGCGTTGCCGAAGGGATAGACGGTGCCGTTGGCGGTCACCAGCCAGTAGCCCTTGGCATGGGGAGTGGCGGCGATGCCGATCACCGTGTCAGCGGGGTGATCATGCACGGCTGAACCGTAGAAATGGGCGTTGCCGAAGGCGAAGACGCCGCCGTCGTCACCCACCAGCCAGTAACCCCGGGTCCCGTTGCCGGCGGCCATGCCCACGATGGGTCGGTTGAGCGGACGGGTGTGTGCGGGGCCGATGGGCTTGTGGTTGCCGAAGGCGAAGGTTGACCCGCGACTCGTGGCCAGCCAGTAGCCCTCCGGGATCCCACCATGGTGACCGGACCCACCGGGATCGGTCGTCGTGGTCGTCGTGGTCGTCGTGGGATCCGTGGTCGTCGTGGTCGTGGTCGTGGTCGTGGTCGTGGTCGTGGTCGTGGTGGTGGTGGTCGTGCCACCCCCGCCGCCGCCGCCGCTCACGAGGGGGGTGAGGCCGTCACCGTTGACGACGGACACCGATTCCGAGCCGGCGTAGACCTGGAGGGCGTGGAGCATGGCCGGCTCGGTGTCGGAGGGATCCCACCAGGGGGGGATGCCGCCGCCGTAGTAGCCGCCGAAGTTGACCTCGGTGACCGACACCCGCACCCCCGTCGCCACCACCGGGGCGAAGGCGAGCTGTAGCTCGTGGAAGCGGTAGGCCCCGGTCACCGTGGACAGGGTCTGCCAGCCGCTGCCCGGCTCGTCGACCGACACGACGTAGTCACGCAGGCTGGAGGCGGTGGATCCGTTCGACTGGGTGTCGACCACGATGCGGTTGATGGTGGAGGCCGCCGGCAGGGTGACGGTCAGGCTCGGGGTGGTGTCCCCGGTGCTCGAGTACCAGCCGTTGCCGTAGCCGAGGGCCAGCCCGTCGATGGCGGCGGTGGCGTCGCCCGAGGAGGCGGTGGCCGTGGCCCCGGCCGACGAGAGGGCCAAGTTGGCGCCGTAGGGCTCGGTGGGCCCGATGGAAAGGGTGTCACCCACCGGGTAGAGGAGGTAGGTCACCGGGTTGGAGATGGAGAGGCTGTAGGCCTGACCCGAGTTGACCGACACGGAGGTGGCGTTCCCGTACTCGTCGACCACGGTGACGGGGACGGTGCCGCCGCTGGGGGCGGTCACGGTGACCGACCCGGTCACGGCCAGGCCGTCGGACCAGGTGGCGGCCAGGTCGGTCGAGCCCTTGGATGAGGGGCCGAAGGTGGCCTCGTAGGTCTGGGGGATGTCGGTTGCCGGCGTGCCCGTCGTGGGCCGCCCGGCGAGCTGGTTGGAGGCCACCATGGTGGCGAGCGCCGCCGGCTTCACGTAGTCGTCGGTCGACGTGGCCTGGATGAGGGAGAAGGACACGCCGTCGTTGCCCCACGACCCCTCGTCGAAGAAGTAGTTCCACACCGGGATGTCGAGGACCTTCATCCAGATCATGGCCCGGGCCACGGTGTCGGCCTGGCCCAGGTAGTTGTAGTCACCGTCCGACCACCACCCGACCTCGGTGAACCACAGCGGCTTCGACCCGAGCACGGCCTGGAGCTGTTGGACCTGGGTCTGCATCCCGTCCTCTTCGAACGAGTCGTTGTTGCCGGTGTAGGGGTGGATGGCGGCCACGTTCATGTCGGCCAGGCCTCCGGCGGTCACCAGGTTCTGCCACCAGCCGATGGAGGGCTCGAGGGTGGAGCCACCGATGACGGTCGAGGTGTCCCCGGGCTCGACCGACTTGACGGCGGTGTAGAAGGGGGCGAGCACCTTGCTCACGTAGTCGGCAGCATTGCTCCACCCGGTGTTGTTGGACTCGTTCCACGGCTCCCAGTTGGTCACCGGGGCACACGGCGAACACCCCGCCGGCACCTTCGAGTAGTAGCCCACCAGCTTTTGGATGTCGCCCTCCCACCACCCGTTGTTGACGAGGGCCATGGAGGTGGCGTCCCCACCGGAGATCTGGACCCAGTAGGTCACGTGGTCGGCCTCGGCGGTGGCCGCCGCCTGGAAGTAGGAGTCGGGAGCGGAGGAGAAGGTCATGGCCGTTGGCCCGCAGGTGGCGGCGGTGGGCGCCCCCGAGTTGCAGTTGGGCAGGAAGTTGGACCAGGAGAAGGAGAGGGCGCGCAGACCGTTGAGGCCGAGCTCGGCATTGAGGGCCACGCCCCTCGGGTCGGCCGGGCCGCCGGAGCCGACGCCGGACGGGAGCCCGGCCAGGTTGAGCTGATCACCGGTCGCCCCCACCGTGTAGGGCATGCACGTCGCCCCGAGCAGGGTGGGGGGATCCGTCGAGGTGTCATAGAGCGAGGCTTGGACGAGGTAGGGCCCCGGGGCCTGGTCGGAGCTCGGCACCGTGAGGGGCACCGAAGAGAGGGCCGAGGTCGACGTGGGCAGGGCCAGGTCGGTCGGAGTGGGCACGGTCTCGTCGGTCAGGGTGCTCTGGTTCTCGATCGAGTAGTCGAGGTCGAGGTGGGAGGCGTCCTCTGACCACCACGGGTCGAAGTTGGCGTCGACGGCGGCCGTCTGGCCCGGGGCGAAATAGTTGCCCACCTCCGGGGTGGACAGGCCCGCGCCCCACCCGAGGGAGTCGTCGGGGACCGAGACGGCCGTGAGGTAGTCCTCCACATCCGGGAGGGAGACGACCGAGATGTTGTCGCCGCCGTTGTCGAAGGGCGGCCCGCCCTGGAAGAAGAAGGTCTGCCCCTCGAGATAGAAGGAGGCCGACCCCATGTTGAGGGTGCCGCCCAGGGTGGTCTGGCCCTGGAGGTAACCGTTCGGGCTGGTGGCCTCGATGGTGGACAGCGGGTCGGCCGTGTAGATGGTGCCGCTCGGCCCGACCGCGGCCTGGCCCGGATAGTAGAACTGGGTGCCCGAGCCCGTGTGGGTGTCGTTGCCCTCGATGTGGGACGACCCGAAGGTGGAGAGCACCGTCCCCGTGGGCGAGATGGTCTCGACGTAGCCGATGTCGTTGCTGTCGGCCACCGAGGAGGCCGTCTGGGTGAAGAGGTAGTCGCCGTTCGACTCCTGGGTCACGTAGCCGGCGTTGTCGAAGAGGGGGAAGGTCCCCGTCTCTGCCCCAGTGGCGGCGGACAGCTCGAGACTCGATGCGGGGTGCTCGACCACCGAAACCCCAACCCCGAAGTTCGGGCCCGAGCCGATGGCAAACAGTCCGCTCGGATGACCCGAGTCCGGATCCACCGACCACAGCAGGGTTCCCGTCGGCGAGTACTTGTCGACGACCTGGCCGTAGTAGGAGCCGATGTAGATGTCGCCCGACGAGTCGATGACTGGTTGGGTGGGCTGGTCGCCACCGCTGAAGTCGGAGGAGGGGATGGAGAACGCCCCGACCTCCGAGCCCGACAACGTGTAGGTGATGAGCTGGCTGCCCGTGTTCACGTAGAGGTCGCTCGACGTGGCCGTGAAATTGACCACCCCGCCCGAGGGGGAGATGAGTGTGGACGTCGGGGTGGCCGGCAGGCTCGGGGCCGGGCCGAGGGTGGTCTGCGGGTCGGGGGCGTCGCAGATGGGGCTCACTTCGCTGGCCGACGGGGCGGCCACCGAGCCGGGGATCTGAGAGCCGGCGGCGTGCCCGGTCCGGGTGGTGCCGATCAGGATCGCCGGCACCGCCGTCACGACGGCCGCGACGACGAGGGCCGCCACAGCTGAGGCGCGCCAATGACGAAACGATTTGTGGGGGGCGAGACGCGACGGCGTCATGGCACGGTCATTGTGCCCAGATCGCCATGAAGTGAATGTCAGATCCAGGTGTCAAAAGAGTGAAAATTTGCTGACCGTCACGCTTTGTAGTCGGCCGGGTTCGCTGAGGGTACAAAATCGATCGATTTTGCGGGTTTTCGGACGTCATTGACGGCTTCATGTCCGTCGGGGCTCATCGTCGGAGTGGCCCGTCAGGAGATGGCGATGGCCGGAGAGGTCAGTTCCAGGGCGCTGCCCGAGCCGGAGAATCCGGCGTCGCCGAAGGAGAAGATGCCGCCGTCACTGGCCACCAGCCAGTAGCCCTTGCTGTCCGGAGTGGCAGCCATCCCCGTGATGGGGAAGTTGAGCCGGAGGCCGCCGGTCGAGCCGTAGAAGCTCGCGTCGCCGAAGGAGAAGATGCCGCCGTCACTGGCCACCAGCCAGTAGCCGCCCCCATCGTTCGTCGTGGCCATGCCGACGATGGGTTTGTTCAGAACGAGAGAGCCGGTCGACCCGTGGAAGGCCGCGTCGCCGAAGGCGAAGATGCCGCCGTCGCTGGCCACCAGCCAGTAGCCCTTGCCGTCCGGGCTGGACGCCATGCCCACGATGGGCTTGTTGATGTGCATGCCACCGGTCGAGCCATAGAAGGCCGCGTCGCCGAAGGAGAAGATGCCGCCGTCACTCGCTACTTCCCAGTAGCCCTGCCCGTCGGGGGTCGAGGCCATGCCCACGATCGGCGCGTTGAGGTGTAGCCCACCGGCGGATCCGAAGAACCCGGCGTCACCGAAGGTGAAGATGCCGCCGTCCGCGGCCACCTCCCAGTAGCCCTTGCCGTCCGGAGTGGACGCCATGCCGACGATCGGCTCGTTCAGCGAGTACGAACCGGCGGAGCCGAGGAAGGGCGCGTTTCCGAAGGAGATGATGCCGCCGTTTTTGGTCGCCAACCAGTACCCGCCGTACATCTGTTTCTGGCGCGGCTGAGGGTCAGCCTGTCCGGGTGAGCCTTGCGTCGTCGTCGTCGTGCTCGACGGCTCGGTGGTGGTCGTCGTCGTGCTCGATGGCTCGGTGGTCGTGGTCGTCGTCGTGGTGGTGGTGGTCGTGCCACCCCCGCCGCCGCCGCCGCTCACGAGGGGGGTGAGGCCGTCACCGTTGACGACGGACACCGATTCCGAGCCGGCGTAGACCTGGAGGGCGTGGAGCATGGCCGGCTCGGTGTCGGAGGGATCCCACCAGGGGGGGATGCCGCCGCCGTAGTAGCCGCCGAAGTTGACCTCGGTGACCGACACCCGCACCCCCGTCGCCACCACCGGGGCGAAGGCGAGCTGTAGCTCGTGGAAGCGGTAGGCCCCGGTCACCGTGGACAGGGTCTGCCAGCCGCTGCCCGGCTCGTCGACCGACACGACGTAGTCACGCAGGCTGGAGGCGGTGGATCCGTTCGACTGGGTGTCGACCACGATGCGGTTGATGGTGGAGGCCGCCGGCAGGGTGACGGTCAGGCTCGGGGTGGTGTCCCCGGTGCTCGAGTACCAGCCGTTGCCGTAGCCGAGGGCCAGCCCGTCGATGGCGGCGGTGGCGTCGCCCGAGGAGGCGGTGGCCGTGGCCCCGGCCGACGAGAGGGCCAAGTTGGCGCCGTAGGGCTCGGTGGGCCCGATGGAAAGGGTGTCACCCACCGGGTAGAGGAGGTAGGTCACCGGGTTGGAGATGGAGAGGCTGTAGGCCTGACCCGAGTTGACCGACACGGAGGTGGCGTTCCCGTACTCGTCGACCACGGTGACGGGGACGGTGCCGCCGCTGGGGGCGGTCACGGTGACCGACCCGGTCACGGCCAGGCCGTCGGACCAGGTGGCGGCCAGGTCGGTCGAGCCCTTGGATGAGGGGCCGAAGGTGGCCTCGTAGGTCTGGGGGATGTCGGTTGCCGGCGTGCCCGTCGTGGGCCGCCCGGCGAGCTGGTTGGAGGCCACCATGGTGGCGAGCGCCGCCGGCTTCACGTAGTCGTCGGTCGACGTGGCCTGGATGAGGGAGAAGGACACGCCGTCGTTGCCCCACGACCCCTCGTCGAAGAAGTAGTTCCACACCGGGATGTCGAGGACCTTCATCCAGATCATGGCCCGGGCCACGGTGTCGGCCTGGCCCAGGTAGTTGTAGTCACCGTCCGACCACCACCCGACCTCGGTGAACCACAGCGGCTTCGACCCGAGCACGGCCTGGAGCTGTTGGACCTGGGTCTGCATCCCGTCCTCTTCGAACGAGTCGTTGTTGCCGGTGTAGGGGTGGATGGCGGCCACGTTCATGTCGGCCAGGCCTCCGGCGGTCACCAGGTTCTGCCACCAGCCGATGGAGGGCTCGAGGGTGGAGCCACCGATGACGGTCGAGGTGTCCCCGGGCTCGACCGACTTGACGGCGGTGTAGAAGGGGGCGAGCACCTTGCTCACGTAGTCGGCAGCATTGCTCCACCCGGTGTTGTTGGACTCGTTCCACGGCTCCCAGTTGGTCACCGGGGCACACGGCGAACACCCCGCCGGCACCTTCGAGTAGTAGCCCACCAGCTTTTGGATGTCGCCCTCCCACCACCCGTTGTTGACGAGGGCCATGGAGGTGGCGTCCCCACCGGAGATCTGGACCCAGTAGGTCACGTGGTCGGCCTCGGCGGTGGCCGCCGCCTGGAAGTAGGAGTCGGGAGCGGAGGAGAAGGTCATGGCCGTTGGCCCGCAGGTGGCGGCGGTGGGCGCCCCCGAGTTGCAGTTGGGCAGGAAGTTGGACCAGGAGAAGGAGAGGGCGCGCAGACCGTTGAGGCCGAGCTCGGCATTGAGGGCCACGCCCCTCGGGTCGGCCGGGCCGCCGGAGCCGACGCCGGACGGGAGCCCGGCCAGGTTGAGCTGATCACCGGTCGCCCCCACCGTGTAGGGCATGCACGTCGCCCCGAGCAGGGTGGGGGGATCCGTCGAGGTGTCATAGAGCGAGGCTTGGACGAGGTAGGGCCCCGGGGCCTGGTCGGAGCTCGGCACCGTGAGGGGCACCGAAGAGAGGGCCGAGGTCGACGTGGGCAGGGCCAGGTCGGTCGGAGTGGGCACGGTCTCGTCGGTCAGGGTGCTCTGGTTCTCGATCGAGTAGTCGAGGTCGAGGTGGGAGGCGTCCTCTGACCACCACGGGTCGAAGTTGGCGTCGACGGCGGCCGTCTGGCCCGGGGCGAAATAGTTGCCCACCTCCGGGGTGGACAGGCCCGCGCCCCACCCGAGGGAGTCGTCGGGGACCGAGACGGCCGTGAGGTAGTCCTCCACATCCGGGAGGGAGACGACCGAGATGTTGTCGCCGCCGTTGTCGAAGGGCGGCCCGCCCTGGAAGAAGAAGGTCTGCCCCTCGAGATAGAAGGAGGCCGACCCCATGTTGAGGGTGCCGCCCAGGGTGGTCTGGCCCTGGAGGTAACCGTTCGGGCTGGTGGCCTCGATGGTGGACAGCGGGTCGGCCGTGTAGATGGTGCCGCTCGGCCCGACCGCGGCCTGGCCCGGATAGTAGAACTGGGTGCCCGAGCCCGTGTGGGTGTCGTTGCCCTCGATGTGGGACGACCCGAAGGTGGAGAGCACCGTCCCCGTGGGCGAGATGGTCTCGACGTAGCCGATGTCGTTGCTGTCGGCCACCGAGGAGGCCGTCTGGGTGAAGAGGTAGTCGCCGTTCGACTCCTGGGTCACGTAGCCGGCGTTGTCGAAGAGGGGGAAGGTCCCCGTCTCTGCCCCAGTGGCGGCGGACAGCTCGAGACTCGATGCGGGGTGCTCGACCACCGAAACCCCAACCCCGAAGTTCGGGCCCGAGCCGATGGCAAACAGTCCGCTCGGATGACCCGAGTCCGGATCCACCGACCACAGCAGGGTTCCCGTCGGCGAGTACTTGTCGACGACCTGGCCGTAGTAGGAGCCGATGTAGATGTCGCCCGACGAGTCGATGACTGGTTGGGTGGGCTGGTCGCCACCGCTGAAGTCGGAGGAGGGGATGGAGAACGCCCCGACCTCCGAGCCCGACAACGTGTAGGTGATGAGCTGGCTGCCCGTGTTCACGTAGAGGTCGCTCGACGTGGCCGTGAAATTGACCACCCCGCCCGAGGGGGAGATGAGTGTGGACGTCGGGGTGGCCGGCAGGCTCGGGGCCGGGCCGAGGGTGGTCTGCGGGTCGGGGGCGTCGCAGATGGGGCTCACTTCGCTGGCCGACGGGGCGGCCACCGAGCCGGGGATCTGAGAGCCGGCGGCGGCCCGAGAAGTGGAGACGAAGGCCGTGGCCAATGGGGCCAGAGTGATCAAGGCTGCGGCGGCTACAACGGCTATCCCCTGGGAGCGCGTGAGGCGAGCCGAGCCATATCCCCCTGCCACGGGACTCGCATCGGCGCGATCTCATGGAGATTTGAGTGATTTGGCACTAGGCGCGGTCAAATTACTACACAGAGTGGTAAATCCGGCTCAGGGTCGGAGGGGTGGTCGTGACCCGGTCCTTCTGCCTGGGCGACGGCACGAGAGCTCTTTGCCGGTGATGGGCACCCCGGCTGTTGGAGACGTTGTTCGACTCCTAGGCAGAGTCCCTGTTCAGGGACGGTGACTACCTCGTCGCGACATTGAGCGGCCCGTTCCCTCCGCCACTCGGGCGAAGGGAGTCCCTTGGCGCCGATGGCTGATCGACCTCCTCGAAGGTCTCGTCGTCCTGTCCGACTCGAGTCCAGCCGCCGAGCGGCACCAGCGACGCAGATCAAGTTCCCTGCTCACTCCGTCGATACGCGGTGAGGACCAGTTCGGCCCATTTGCTGAGCGTCGCCATCAACTGAACAGCCGACACAGGTGGGAACGCCGAGCGAGTCGACGGTCTTCCACGTGGCCAATGGCTACTTGGCCCGGCGTCAGCGGTCCCAAGGCAGGAGGCAGGAGGGCAGCAGTGGAGGAGTGGACCCATGTGACGCAGCCGTTGTGCACAGACGGAAGCGCGCTCAACAACGTGATCCGCGAGCTAAGTCGAGAGGCCGATCACCGAGGGATCAGCACTGCGGTCGTGGCTTCAGACGCCCGCGACACCAATTTCCCTCATGCTCGCCTCCTTCCCGTCGACTTCCTCGCCTATCTCTCACGTGAATATCTGACGACCGCGGAGATGAGACAAGACGCAATCGTCGGCCACCTCGGACGAGATCGTCCCAACGTTCGTCGTCTTTATCGGCCAGTGGCGGAGGCCCTCGATGCCACGGACGGCCCGATCATCGTGCACGATGGGTTCCTGGGCGCAGCCGGACTCGTCGCCATCAAGGAGCGCCATCCCCGTCGACCGCTCTTTCTCTACGTCCACAACTCGTTGTCGAGGGGTTATTCCCGCCGCGAGGTTCGGTCGTTCCTCTCGCTGGCCGACGGAGTGGTCTGCGTGAGCGCCGCCATGCGTGGCAGCATTTTGACCAAGACGAGGAATGATCGGGTGCTGGACAAGGTGCACGTTGTGCTGAACGGCGTGGATTCGGAGAGATTCCATCCGGACGTCTCCCATGGCGGGGAGATGCCGTCCGTTCTCTTCGTCGGGATGATGACCGAATTCAAGGGTCCGCACGTACTTTTGGCTGCGCTCCGACAATTGCGAGTCGAAGGAATCTCCTTCCGGGCGACCTTCCTCGGGAGCTCGACGCACGCGGAGAATCTCGGTCTGTCTCCTTACGAGGTCGGGCTTCGGCGAGATCAACGGGAGATCGGAGACTGTGTCACATTCCGGCCCTTCGTCCCCAACACAGAGGTCCCGTCGATCTACCAAGCTCACGAAATCCTGGTTGTGCCGTCACAGTTCGACGAGCCGTGCGCCTTGGTGGTGCTGGAGGGGATGGCCTCTGGGTTGGCCATGGTGGCGACTCGCCGGGGAGGGATCCCGGAGCTCGGAGCGCAGAGCATCGACTACTTCGACAGCGTCGATGACCTGGTCACCGCCTTGCGCCCGCTCCTCCTCGACCCCGAACGGCGCGCTCGGCAGGGACAGATGGCCCGTCGCCGTGCGCTCCAGCTCTCCTGGGCCTCCCGGTTCGACGAAGTGAGACGGATCGTCGAGGAGGTGAGCGATCGGTCGACGGCGGGCTGAAGCAGAGACTCATGTCTCGCCCCTCACTGATCTGCCACTCCTATGGTTTCCGGTTGCGACAGGGAGTGGAGTGGACCCGATACCATCCGCCCGATGGCCGGGTCGGCGCCCACAGGCTCGACCCGCGCCGGAGGACCAGGGCTCCGCGTCCTCCGCATCTCCCACAGCGCGGTGGTCACCGCCTGGCGTCAACGCGACCGCGAGCTGCGCCGATCGGGTGTCGACCTCACCCTCCTCTCCGCCGCCAAGTGGGAGGAGGGCGGGTCCTCGGTCGGGTTCGTGGCCGCCGGCGACGACTTCGCTCGTCCCGTGGCCACCATCGGGCGTCACCCGAACCTTTTCGTCTACGACCCCCGACCGATCTGGCGCGCACTGGCGTCGGATGACTGGGACGTGCTCGACATCCACGAGGAGCCTTTCGGCACGGCGGTGGCCGAGGTGCTCCTCATCCGATGGCTGAACCGGCGACGCCTCCCCTTCCTCGTGTACTCGGCCCAGAACCTGGACAAGCGCTACCCACCGCCCTTCCGGTGGTTCGAACGGTGGTCGTTGCGCCGGGCGGCAGGCGCGTACACCTGCAACCTCGAGGCGGCTCGCATCCTCAGGTCGAAGGGGCTGACCGGCCCGGCTGTTGTCATCCCCCTCGGGGTGGACGTCGAGCGCTTCGCGCCGTCCGACCGTCCGCCGCCTGCCGATGTGCTCCGGGTCGGTTTCGTCGGTCGTCTCATCCCGCACAAAGGGGTCGACGTCCTTCTCCGTGCCGCAGCCCTCGACCCGCGCTTCGAGGTCGACGTGGTCGGGTCCGGGCCGGAGGCCGACCGGCTGGACGCCCTGGCCGCCGAGCTGGGCGTCACCGACCGGGTCGCCTTCCGCGGGCACGTCACCGAGGAAGCGCTACCCGCCGTCTACCGGGCCTTCGACGCCCTGGCCGTGCCGTCGGTGCCGACACCGGGTTGGGTCGAGCAATTCGGTCGGGTGGTGGTCGAGGCACAGGCGTCCGGGGTGCCGGTCGTGGCCAGCCGCAGCGGGGCCCTGCCCGAGGTGGTCGCCGATGCCGGCACCTTGGTCGAGCCGGGCGTCCCCGCCGAGCTTGCCCGCGGGCTGGCCCGCCTGCTCGACGAACCCGGTCACTGGAGCGAGGGGCGCGCCACCGGGTTCCGCATGGCGGCGAAGTGCTCGTGGGCTCGCGTGGCCGACGAGCAGCTCGCCCTCTATCGGTCGGCGACCGGGTCGGGCTGAGCAGGGCCGCGCCGTTCAGTCAGCGGTCAGCGGTCAGCGACCGGCGGCCACGCTGCGGTACAGCGCCTCGATCTCGTCGAAGTGCCGGGCCAACGAGAACCGTTCTTGCTGTCGGAGGCGCAGGCGGGCACCGACCCGCCGGCGCTCGCCGACGTCGCCGGTCAGGGCCCGCAGGTGGGAGGCGGCCGCCGCCTCGTCACCGGGGGCAAACAGGAGCGCGTCGTCGCCCACCGTCTCGTGGTGTGCACCTCCGGCCGCGGCCACCACCGGCAGGCCGTGGGCCATCGCCTCGACCACGGCCAGACCGAAGGGCTCGGCCGGTGCCGGTGCCAGGAAGATAGAGGTGCCGGCCAGAAGGGCGTCGGTGTCGTCGACGGCGCCGAGGAAGTCGACGCTGTTGGTGACCCCGAGGTCGGCGACCAGTGCTTCGAGTATCGAGCGCTGTCGCCCCACGCCGGCCACCAGCAGGCGCCATTCCGACTCCGCCAGCCCGCTCGCCGCCCAGGCCCGGAGGCCGACGTCGGTCGCCTTCTCGGTGTCGAGGCGTTGCAGCATGACCACCCGGCCCGCTTCGAGCGCAGCCGCCGGGCGGTCGGCCACCCCGTTGTAGATGAGGCGCGACGGTCCGCTGATCGAGTCGGCCACGAATCGGCTGATGGCGATGTCGACGGTGATGGATCGGCTGGCCAGGTGAGCGAGGGCCCGAACCGGCGCGCTCGACCCACGGTCGCGAGCGAAGTGGCGGGTGGCCACGATGGGGGCGCGCTGGAAGGGTCGGGCCAGCCACGCCGCCATCTCGGCGGCTGTCATGTGGACATGGACGACGTCCGCACCCCGCTGCCGGGCGAGAGTGCGGGCCCCGCTCGCCGGTCGGTCGGCCGCCAGGTGGATGACCGCGGGGTCGAGCTCCGCCGCCATCCGGTCGGGCGCCCCTCCGATGGTCACCACCGAATGGCCGCGCTGCACCATGCCGTTGGCCACTTGGCAGACATAGCGCTCGACACCGGCGAAGGCGTCGGTCAGCGCGGCGTGGACGATGGAAAGTCGAGGGGCCGGCGGGCTCAGCGCGGGTCCTGTTCCACCGGGACGTTGCCGGATGACGGCATCGGAGACAGCTGCTCCTGGACCCGGGTCGGGCCGCGCCCATAGAGGCGCAACCGGTTGACAGCCAGCTGCCGCCGGTCTCCGCGCAGCAGGAGGGAGCGGGGGAGGGCCCCGGCCAGCGCGGCTGCCCGGTACAGGGCCCAGCCGGCCCGCCCGTGATGCTTGCGGATGTAGCGCTCTTGACCGGCATGGAAGTACACCTCGCGGCGGCGCGGATCGCCGCCCGTGCCCGCGCCGACGTGCGTGGCGGTGGCCTCAGCGCAGAGCCGGACCGACCAGCCGAGCCGGCGTGCCCGTCGCTGCCAGTCGGTCTCCTCGGCATAGAGCGGGAAGAACTGCTCGTCGAACGCGCCCACCTCGTCGAGGGCGGTCGATCGCAGGAGCAGGACCGACCCGATGAGGAAGTCGGCTCGGCGACGGAGCCGACCGAGCCCGACGGCTTCGACCCACGCGCCCATCGGGGTGGGGAAGGGCCAGGCCACGCGGTCGGCCGCACCGGTGGCCGGCGACACCTGCGTCGGGGCGACGCACGCCAACCGGTTGTCGGCGTAAAGGCACCGGCGCAGAACGGCGATGTCGTCGGGAGTGATGGTGGCGTCGGGATTGACGAGCAACAGGTCGGCGTCAGCCCGTCCCGACATCCCGGCGTTCACCCCGCCGGCAAAGCCGAGGTTGGCACCCGGGTCGACGTAGTTGGCCCCGTGACGAGTGGCCACCGACCGCACCTCCGGGTCGCACGAGTTGTCGACGACCACGATGGGCGGCCCGCCGGACAGCGAGGCAAGGCACTCGTCGAGTAGCGCGGCAGCGCCGTAGGCCACCACCACGGCCACCACCGACGGTGCCGGTGGGCCGGCCCGGCTCATTTGTCGCGGTACGTGTAGTACTGGTACGAGTCGACGGAGGTCTTGCGAGCTCGGTTCACCGCCACGCCGAGGACACGGCAGTGGGTGCTCTCGAGACGGTTCACGGTGCGCTCGAGGTCGTTGCGATCGGTCTTGGCCTCCGAGGCCACGACCACGGCGCCATGGGACAGGCCCCCGATGATGGCGGCATCCGGGGCGGCCAGCACCGGAGGGGTGTCGAAGAGGACGATGTCGGCCAACAGGGCCAGCTGGTCAAAGACCGGTTGCATCCCGGGGCTGCCGAAGAGCTCGCTCGGATTGTCGAGATGTGTCCCGGCCGGGAGCAGGCTGAGTCCCCAGATGCCCGTCTCGACCAGATAGGCACTCACCGACGAGTCGTCCGCCGGAGTCTGGCCGGCGCCCCGGTTCAGGTCCTGCATCGGCCGGGGCCAGGAGGTCCCGAGACGAGGTTCCTCAGTCGGCCCCGGCTCTCCGGCCGGAGGGCGCACGATTCCGAGCCCGGCGAGGCCATCAGGCATTTCGGATCGGAGAGCGGTCGACCTGCCCTCGACTTCCGGCTTCTTCCAGTTGGCCTTGATCACGTCGGCCAGTCCCGGCAAACCCGTCGCCTGCTGGCCGAAGAGCTCCTCGAGGCGCGGCCGCCGGAAGTCGGCCGACACGACGATGATCTTGCTGCCGCTGAGGGCCCAGGCGGCGGCCAGGTTGGCGGCGACGAAGGTCTTGCCGTCGCCCGCCTCGGGGCTCGTGACCATGATGGCGGGGCACGGGGCATCGTCGAGGACGACCCGCAGGCTGGTGCGCAACTCGCGGACCGCCTCGGCCATCCTCGACTGCGGCGCCTGCACCAGCGCGATGGAAACCTTGCCGGTGCGCACGTCCGCGTCCTGGGGCAGCTCGGCCAGCACCGGCGCGTTGGTCACCTCGGCGATGTCCGGGCTCGTGCGCAGACGGGTGTCGAACTGCTCTCGGACGAGGGCGGCGCCGCACCCGACGAGCAGGCCGGCCAGGAAGCCGATGGCCAAGGTCTTGCTCTTGCTGAGGCCGATGGGGGCGGTAGGGAAGCCCGGGGACACCTGCACGCTGGCATACGGCTCACCGACCTGGATGGCGCTGACCTGGGCCTCGAGGGCGCTCAGGGTCGCGCTCAGTCCTTGGATCCGCGACTGGATGACCGGATCGGTGGTGCCGGCCGGCGAGCTGTCGAGCGCCACGATCTGGGCGTTGATGTTGGCGATGTTCAGGTTGATCTTGTTGACCTCGTCGGTGGCAATGGTCTGCATCTGGTTGACGAACGAGGTCGTATAGGCCTTGGCCACCGCCTCGGCCCGGGCGGGATCGGAGTCGTCGGCCGCGATGGTGAGGGCGCCTGTGTCCGGGTCCACCGTGCCGGTGACGTCGGCGGTGACCGCGGCGACGTCGGGGTCGTGCAGGATCGAGGCGGCGCCATCCTCGACCGACGTGCTGCCGAGCAGTTGGACGGGGTCCGGGAAGTTCACCGACGACGTCGCCTGGCCGGTGGTCTGGTTGGTCGTGTTGAGCTGGATGAGCGAGGACGACTGGTAGGTCGGCGTCTTGACGTGCAGGTACCCGAAGGCGGCCACGATGGCCACCGCCGTACAGATGGCGACGGTCAGCTTTCGGCGCCACAAGATGGAGAGGAACTCGTGGAAGGTCAGCGGACGCTCGCTTTCTGGGTGAATGCGTCGGCCCACTCAGGATACGGCGTGGTAGCCGCTCGGAACGGTATCGGCGACCGGAAAAGGGCAGGTCCGACAGGAAGGGCCCGATGGGCCAGGCCGGTCATGCCGGCACCTGGCCGGGTCGGTTGGCACCTTCTCGGACCCGTTGGACGACTGCGGCAACGGCCTGTGCCCGGTCCTGCCACGACGGCACCGGCCCAGCCGGGGGACCGAGGGTGCCGGCGGGGGGGCCTCGGACAGCGCATCGGACACCGCGGCCACGAATTCCTCGCCATCGGCGGTCCTCACGGGGCGGCCGAGCCCTCGGAAACCGGCCACCGGGGTGGCCACCGTCGGTCGACCGACGGCCATGCACTCGTATGCCTTGATGGGGTCGAGGCTCTCGGTGAAGGCGTTGACCCGGTGCGGGACGATGACCACGTCGGCGTGCTGGAGGAAGGCGGGGACGACCTCGTAGGGGACGGGTCCGATCAGGCGCACGTTGTCCAATGCCCGCAGGCGGGCGGAGACGGGCGCGGCCAGGCAGTCCGGGCCGACGAGGACGATCTGGAGGTCGGGTCGCTCGATGGCCAGGCGCACGACCAGGTCGACGTCGAACCGATCCTCGTGGAGCGTGCCGACGTAGACGGCCGTCGGTGCGGCCGGCAACGACGTCGGACGGGGCTCCGGCGTTCGGAAGCGGGCCACGTCGACTCCGTTGCCGATGAGCTCCACTGGCCGGGTCCTTCCGCGACTGCGTGCCAGATCCGTCGAGCACACCACCACGGCGTCGGCCTGATCCATCAGCGTCTGCTCGTCGGCTACCAGCCGAGCCCGCTGTCGCGGCAGGAGTGACGAGAGCAGCCAGTCGTCGGTGATGTCGTAGAAGGCCGGCCACCCTGTCCGCTGGAGCAGTGGCGCGTAGGAGGCGTCGTTGACCCAGAGGACGGGACGGCGCAGGCCCCAGGCCGCCACCTCCCGTAGCACTCTGCGTTCGAGCGACCGCTGGGCGAAAGGTCCCGCCGCCCGAGGTGCCCACTTGCGAGGTCGCAGGACCCGGATCTGTGGGTGGACCTGTTCGACCCCAATTGTGCGCCACGTGCGGGCCAGATCGGCGGGGTCCGTCCGGAGCTGGTGGAAGGGGTCGACAGGGGGAGCGACGTAGAGGACACGCAGCCCGGGATCGCCAGCCACCATCTCGTCGACCAGGATGCGCAGTCGGCGACGCACCTCCGTCCACGGCTCGAGCGAGCAGACGACCAGTGACGGGGCCGGCAGCGACGGCTCGTTGGTGCCGGCCATGGTGTCTCCGGGCCGATCGTCGGTCATGGTCCGTTCCTTGCCGGTGGCTCGGCTCCTCCCGCGGTCGCGGGCGGCCCTTGGTTGGATCCGGAGCGCCGGTCCTCTTATTTGTCGACACCGTAACCGGTGACCTTGAGATGGGAAGGTGCGGACCCCCGACTTCGCTGACCTGGGCAGTAGTCTGATTCGACTGCACCCCGATGTGCGGTATCTGGACCGATGCCCGATCGCCTCGCCACCCTCTCCGGCCGCCTGCGCGAGCTCGTGCCCCGACTGGCCGGTCGAAGCGGTCGTCGGATCGCCCCCGTCCGCTCCCTTACCTGGGCAGCCCTCATCCTGGCCGCCGCCGCCGGCACTGGCGTCGCCGTGGCCGCCGTCGGAAAGGTCGGTCTGGCTCTCGCCGGCTTCTTTCTGGTGTTCGGTGTCTTCGTGGCCGACCCCGTCCTCCTGGCCGTGGCCGCCTTTCCCCTCTCGCTGCTGCTGCTGCGGGTCGGGGGGGCCACCACCAACTTGAGCACCGCCGACCTCGTGGTCTTCGTCGCCGGCCTGGCCTGCCTGTTCCAGATCCGCTGGCGCGAGGCCCGGTACCTCAAGCAGTTCCTCCAGGGGGTGGTCTGGTACGAGGCCGTATTGGTGCTCGTGGTGCTGGTCCATCCCAACCGTTACGACGTCATCGAGTGGTTCCACCGTTGGTCGTACATCGGGGCCAGCACACTCGTCGGGTGGGTGATCGCGTCGAGCGGCCGGGTACGTCCCGCCTTTCGCATCTTCCTCTACGGTGCGGCCTTGTTGGGGGTGGCGGCCATGCTCGACGCCGTCGGCTCCCACTTCCAACCGGCGCAATTCGGGTTGTACCAGAAGAACGCCATCGGCGACATCATGTGGGTGGCGGTGGCGCTGGCTCAGATCAACCCGTCTTGGCTCGGCCTCTCGCGTCGCGAGGCCCGGGTTTGCAAGTACCTGTGCATCGGCGGCCTGCTGGCCTCCTACTCCCGCCAGGGGGTGATCGTTCTCATCCTGGCTCTGATCGTGGCGTTCATCAGGAACCCGGACGTGCGGCGGCGTTCCAAGCTCATGTTGCTCGGGTTCGTCCCGCTCGTGGTGGCGCTCTACTACAGCTTCAGCTATGCGGCGCGCACCAACCCGAAGTTCAATTCGGTGTCGATCAGGGTCAGCCAACTCGACGCCGCGTTCCATGTGTGGCGCCTGAGCCCGCTGTTCGGCGAGGGCATGCGCTTCTACAACCTGCCTCAGTTCTACACGGTCACCGCGCCACCCAACGTCCTCATCGACAACCTCGCCTCGACCGGAATCGTGGGGTCGTTGGCCTTCTTATTCATGGTGTACATCACTCTCCGCACCATGTTCCGGTTGCCGACCGCCTTCGGCACCCTCGGCCTGGCCATCCTCGTGGCCCACTATGTCGACGGCCTCTTCGACATCTTCTGGATCGGGGCGTCGTCCACGATCCCCTTCATCATTTGCGGTGTCTGTCTCGGCATGGCCGACACCGAGAAGGCGAGGGCCGAGCCCGACCTGGCCCGCCTGGCCGCCGAACCGGGAAGGCGATCGGCGGTGGGGACATCCTCGTCGGGGTGGCCTTCGGGACTGGCCCATATGACCAACGGCATGCGCAGCTGGCTGGCCGGCGTGCTGTTGCGTCCCGTGGCGCCGGCCCGCTGGTGAGCGATCGACGTCCCCGAGTCGTCTACAACGCTCTTCCGCTGGCGACGGCCGGTGGTGGTGTCAGCACGTACATCCGAGAGTTGCTGGCGGCCATGGTGGGGACGATCGACGCCACGCTCACCGCCGCCGTGCATCCGGATGCGACCCGCTTGCTGCCCGACGCCGTCGAGCCCCTGCTGCGGCCGGAGAGTCGCGGACTGCGGCGGGCGCTGCGCGGCCTGGCCGGTTTCGGCCCGGCCGACCTTGTGCACGGGCTCGACGTCGACCTTCCCCTCCGCCCGGGTGGGGCCACGGTGGCCACCGTGCACGACCTGGCCGTCTTCGACGTCCCCGAGGGATTCCCGCGCCGCCGGGCGGCGGGGGAGCGCCTCCTCGTCGCCGGCTCCATCCGGCGGGCCGACGCGGTGCTGGCCGTGTCCGCCTTCACCGCCGAGCGGGTCGGCGCCCTCTTCGGTCGGGTGGCCACCGTCGTCCATTCGGCACCCGGAACGGCCATGACCCCGGCATCGGCTGCCGAGGTGGCCTCGGTCCGCACCCGCTACGACTTGCCCGAACAGTTCTGCCTCCACGTGGGCAACATCGAGCCCCGCAAGGACCTGTCCACCCTGGCCGCCGCCTGCCGGGTGGTCGACCTCCCACTCGTGCTCACCGGACACCCGCTCTGGGGCCACGCCCCCCCGGACGGAGCGGTGGCGATCGGTCACGTTCCCGAGGACGATCTGCCCGCTCTCTACGGGGCGGCCACCGTCGTCGGATACGCCTCGCGCTATGAGGGGTTCGGGCTCCCGCCCATCGAGGCCATGGCCTGTGGCGCGGCGGTGGTGACGACGCCGGTGCCGGCCGTGGCCGAGGTGGTGGGCGACGGCGCCGCCACGTTCCGGCCTGGTGATGTCGACGATCTGGTCCGCATCCTGCGTGACCTGGTGGCCGACCCGGCGCGGCGCTCCGAGCTCGCCCATCGTGGCTCCGAGGCCGTGGCCACGCTGAGCTGGGCCCGCACGGCCGAGGGCACGGCCGACGTCTACCGCTCGGTGGGTGCGCCCGTCTGAACGTCGATCAGGGACGGAACAGGGACGGGACGGGGATCGGGACGGCCCCCGCTGTTGACGCAGGCCGCTCCCGCCTCGGGCGGCCCGGTTTCGGATACAGGCGGAGAGGGGATGTGCCGATGGGGCGGGTGTGGACGCCTCGTTCGCCCCCCGATTCCGCGCCAGCGGTCCCTTCTCTTCCCGTCGTGGTCGGCGGTCCGCACGCCGGTTGAATCGCCGCCCGCTCGGGCTCGGTCGACCGGCGGTGCGCACCGGTCCCGAGGGCAGCCCGGCGCGACCCGTCGTCTGGCGGTCGGTGGGCTGGGTCCTCGTCCTGGCCGCCGCCTCCGCTCCCCTTCTCCTCCTGGTGCCGCCGGTCGAAGGGACGGCGGCCGCTCGGGGTGCCGGTCCTCGCCTCTCGGCGGCGGGCATCGGCTCGACCCGCGTTCGTGCGGCATCCGGTGATGCCCGAAGGCTGGAGCGAGCAGATCGCTCACACACGCACGGCGGCCGGCCGGGCCGTCCCGAACGCTCCCTCCGTCCCCATCGCCGTCGTCGGAGCGGGGCAGAGACCTCGTTCACTCCGGCCGCGACACCGTCTCCGAGAGGGTTGACGGCATCGGCACCGGTCCTTCGACGGGCTCCCGAGGGCCGGACTCGGGGGGACCGTCCGCATCGCCGCCGAGGTGGCCGGCTGACTGGTTGACGGCTTCAGATCCAGGCTGAAGCTGCCGATTTGAAGCCATGGCTTTGAGGGGCGACACCGTACCGCCGCAGGTCGTGTCTGGGCCGGCCCCTGACCAACTCGACGGTCAAACGGCTGACGCACTCGCCGTTGCGGTCCTGTCCCAGGTCACGGCCCCGGTCAGCCCAGCGCCGCCCTCCTCGTGGCCGGACTCCGGAGTCGGCGCCCCCGAGCTCGAGCCGCTCCCTCCCGAGCTCATCGCCGACCTCGAGGCCCCCCGGCTGGTGCTCAGCGACGGCTACGTCGGGCCCGACCGCCGCCGGAGTGGTCGCTGGGCGCGGGCCCGGCGAGTCACCTTCACCCAACGACGGGCCGTGCTCAGCCTCGAACTGCTGCTAGTAGCCATGGTGATCGGGGTCGTCCTCGCCGCGGCCCAGGGCATCGGCCTGATCGGGCGGTCATCGGCCAGCTCGCGGCGTGGGTCGACGGCCACGAGCACCCGTCCCGGCCTGAGCGCCTCGTTGCTCGTCCCGCTGCTGGCCGACCCACCAGGACTTCACCCCGCCGACCACCCGGTGGCCACGACGCCGCATCCGGCGCCCACCCCGCCGGCCAGCCCTGCCGTTGCCGCCGCCCCGACGCCGGCGCCGGCGCCGACCAGCGCCCCCACGACGCCGGCCGCCGTCCCGGCACCACCGCCGACCGCGCCACCGGCCACCGTCCCGCCGGTCGCCGACCCGACGCCGCAACAGCTCGGTGCCCAAGCTCTGGCCCTGGTGCGCTACCCGTGGCAACGCATCCCCGGCTACTCGATCCAGTTCGAGCCCATCTCGGATGCCCCGTCGCCCGGCTTCTACGGCAACACCACCTTCACCTGGGGGCAGGCCGGAGGCACCTCCGTCCTCTACGTCTACCCGGGTGAGACGGTCGACCGCCTGGCCGGCATCACCGCCTTCGAGATCGGCCACGAGGTCGACGCCGCCGCCGTCGAGCCCCAGGGTGGCGAGACCCAGATCGAGAACATCCTGGGCATCCACCCGGCCAGCTGGGCGCCGGACTGCGACTGCGCCGAGCAGGGTTACCTGTCGGGCTGGTACGCGGCCGCCTTCTCGAACTACTGGTCTCCTGGCGTGGGCGACTGGAGTGACCTGGCGGCCGAGCCGACGGGTGCAACGCTGGCCGCCATCGAGCCCTGGTTGAACCCGAGCATCCCCTGACCGGCCGACCACTGAGCGACCGACCATGAGACTCTGCCCGTCACCACGTCGCACGCTCGCCCCGCCAACGCCAGGCGCGGCCGCGGCGTCCACGTCGACGGCTACCCTCGTCCCCGCCCCTCGGCGCCGACGGCAATGACCAAGATCGCGCTTGTCCCGAGCTCGTACCCGCCCTCGCTGGGCGGCGTGGAAGAGCTCACCCGTCACCTCGCCCTCAACCTGGTCGACGCCGGCGAGGAGGTCGAGGTGTGGACCGGTACCCCGGTCGACGGCGACCCCGAGACGGCCGAGATTCTCGATGGGCTGGTCGTGCGCCGATTGCCCATGCCGCTCCCCGCCACCAATTGGCCGGCCGTCGCCCGGACGGCCACCGTCGGGCGTCGGACGCTCGACGGCCTGCGGCGAGCGGTCGCCGCCTTCCGGCCCGACGTCCTCCACGTCCAGTGCTTCGGCCCCAACGGGACCTACGCCACATGGCTCTCGCGTCGCACCGGTATCCCCCTCGTCGTCACTCTGCAGGGGGAGACGCTCATGGACGACGCCGACATCTTCGAGCACTCCCGGATCCTCCGGACCTCGCTCCGCCAAGGCCTGCGCCGGGCGGCGGCGGTGACCGCCTGCTCGGCGTTCGCCTTGACCGACGCTGAAGCGCGCTTTGGCCTGGCGCCCGGACGGGGCCTGGTCATCCCGAACGGCGTGGACACAGACGAGGGCGAAGCCCACCGACCCGGTGGTGGCCCGGCCCCAGTGCCGGAGGACCGGCCTTATGTCTTCGCCCTCGGCCGACTGGTGCGCAAGAAGGGGTTCGACCTCTTGATCGATGCTTACGCCCTCATCCCCGAAGCGGAACGCGACTTCGACGTCGTCATCGCCGGCAGTGGGCCTGCCACCGGCGAGCTCGGACAGCAGGTCGCCGCCCTCGGCCTGGCCGGCCGCGTGCACCTGCTCGGCCGGCTCAGCCGTCAGGAGGTCGCCGAGGCCATGGCCGGCGCCCGCATCTTTGTGATGCCGAGCCGCCTCGAGCCTTTCGGCATCGTCATCCTCGAGGCCTGGCGGGGCGACGTGGCCGTCATCGCCTCGAGTAGCGGTGGGGCCGGAGAGTTCGTGCACGACGGCCAGGACGGCGTGCTCGTCGACCCCACCGATGTGGCCGCCCTCAGCTCGGCCCTGCGCCGGCTGGCGGCCGACGCAGATTGGCGCGGGCGGCTGGCCGCGGCCGGCCACGACCGAGTGCGTGACTTCTCGTGGCCGGCCGTCACCGAGCGCTACCGCCAGGTCTACGAAACGGTCGTCCCGGCGCTCCACCCATCGGCACCGCCGGCCCATGCCATCATGGCCGCCGTCGAGGAGGAGAGCATCGGATGATGGTGACGGCCCCGGTCGACGAACGAGGATGGGCCATGGAGGGAGCGGTTCGGGTGGGCATCGACCTGACGGAAGTCGCCGCCACCCGCCGATCGCTCGAGCGCTTCGGAGAGCGGTTCGTGCGCAGGGTCTTCACCGACCACGAGGTCGACTCGTGCCGCAACGCCCACGACCCGACGGGCTACGCGGTGGACTCACTGGCCGCTCGCTTCGCAGCCAAGGAGGCCACCCTCAAGGTCCTGCGTCCCTCCGACGCCCGCCCCCAATGGCGTTCGATGGAGGTGCGGCGACACGAAGTCGGCTGGTGCGAGATGGTCCTCTCCGGCGCCGCCGCCCGGCTGGCCGAAGAGCAGGGCCTCGCCGAACTGGCTGTCAGTCTCACTCACGAGGGCCCGATGGCGGCGGCCGTCGTATGCGCCCGGACGACACGCAACCGGTGACTGGGAGCCCATCGATGGAAGAGACGATCCGTACCATCCTGGTCGAGCACGCACGCCTGGCCGTCGACATCGACTCGATCACCGATGACACCGACCTATTCGGGGCAGGCATGACCTCGCACGCCAGTGTGAACGTCATGCTCGCCTTGGAGGACGCCTTCGAGATCGAGTTCCCCGAGCGCATGCTGAAGAAGTCCACCTTCGAATCGGTCTCGGCCATCCGAGCCGGGGTGTTCGAGATGACCGAGGACCCTAAGGGCGACTGATGGAGGTCGAGGCCGAGCTGCCAGTGGACGGCGGCGAGGTAGCCCCTGACTCGTGGGCCGACTTTCGGGGCGTGCTCCTCCAACGCGGCTTGCTCATCGCCACCGGGGTCGACGGCATCTACGGCCGGTCGGCGGCCTACGAGGCCATCGCCGAGGCCATCGACCGGTTCGTCCTGCGGGTGGGGTCCGACGAGCACGCCACCACCGTGCGCTTCCCGCCGGTCATGACGTGGGGGACCTTCCAGCGCAACGGCTACCTCGAGTCGTTCCCCGACCAGATGGGCTCGATCCACACGTTCGGTGGTGACGAACGCGGTCACGCCGACCTTCTGAGGGCGGCCGAGACCGGTGAGGACCGGGCACCGTTCCTTGTGACCACCGACACCGTCCTCTGCCCGGCCGTATGCCATCCGCTCTATCCCACGCTCGCCGGCTCACTCCCCGAGGGCGGCCGCCGGTTCGAGGTCTACGGCTATTGCTTTCGCCACGAGCCGAGCACCGACCCCTTCCGCATGCAGGCCTTCCGCCAGCACGACTATGTCTACGTGGGCACACCGGAGGTGGCCAGATCCTTCCAGGCCCACTGGATCGACCGCGGCCTCGAGGTCCTGGGCCGGCTCGGCCTCGATGCCTCGGCCGAGGTGGCCAACGACCCGTTCTTCGGGCGCCCGGGACGCATGTTGGCGGCCAACCAGCGCGACGAACAGCTCAAATGGGAGCTGGTGGTGCCGGTCAACTCGTCCGGACGCCCGGTCGCGGTGTCGTCCTCCAACTATCACCTCGACCATTTCGGCCTTCCCTTCGGCATCGAGACGGCCGACGGCCAGGTGGCGCACAGCTCATGCGTCGGCTTTGGCGTCGATCGGATCACCCTCGCTCTCCTCGACCACCACGGCCCCGACCCCGACGGCTGGCCGGCCGACGTTCGGGCCGTGCTGTGGCCCTGAAGCGCCATCCCGGTGGCTCGACGCCGCCATTAGAGCGGCCTTTAGATCTGCCTTCAGACGGTGGAGTGGGTGACCGATGGGGAAGTGTGCACACAGTGGCTCTCGCCCGAGCATGCCCTGAGGTGGCAGGCCGGCCGCCCAACGGTGACTCCGGCCGCCGGCCCCGTCTTCCCGCCGGATGGCCTGGTCAGGCTGCCGATGGCCCCCGGACGGCAGGCGGAGCCGAACCCGTTCGTGCCGCCTCGGACCCGGCCACCCCACCCCACGGTGTCGGCCCGGGCTACTTCCTCCCCGTGCCACGGACGGCGGCGATGGACGTTAAACCTTGTTATACGGGCTGTTTCCGACGTACCATGAGGTGTCTTGGCAGGCACGTTGGCGCAGGTCCCTCCGGTGGTCTCCGATGAGGGCCACTTGATAACCGGTGCAGGAAAGGGCAGGCCGGCTGGGATGGCGATTCTCGATCCAGACGTGCGGCACACCAGTGCGCCTGATGTCGCGCCCGACGGCGCGCCGGCCCTTCTACAGCCGGTTACGCCACTGGTCGACGACCACGCCGTGGCCGTGGCCCGGGTCCGCCGTCACGCCCTCCGTCGCCTGGTCTTTGCCGATGTCGTCGGCCTGACATTCGCTGCCTTCCTCGGGCCCCTCATCGTCTCGCTCATCTCCAGCAACCCGGCCAGTGCCGCCGACCGCGCCCAGGACGTCTACGTCTTCGACCTGGCCATGATCCCGGTGTTCATCGGTGCCTTCGCCGTGTACCGCCTCTACCGGGGCGTCACCCGGCGCATCACCATCAGCGTCTTCTCCGACCTGCGCAACATCCTGCACGCGCTGATGATCAGTGGCTTCGTCCTGGCCGTGGTGGCGTACGTCCTGAAGAAGGAGTACCACCTCGAGAGCCTGACGGTGGGCAAGATCGTGGCCCTCTGCGCCGTGGCCGTGGTCACGGTGCCGCTCGCCCGGGTCGCCTCCTTCGGCCTCCGCGGCCGGCTCCGGGTCGGCGTCGTCCCGGTCATCGTGGTGGGGACGGGCAAGCTGGCCCAGACGGTGGCCGGCCATCTCCGGGCCCAGTCGGGCGTGGAGTTCGTCGGGTTCGTGGACGACAACCCCCTGGGCAACAGCGAGGTGCTGGGCGAGCTCGACGAGCTTCCCGACCTCTGCCGGCGTTTCCGGGTGGCACGGGTGGTGGTCTGCTTCTCGCGGACCCACCCGGAGCGGACGACCGAGATGTTGAAGAGCCTGGCTGGACACGTCGGGGTGTCCATCGTCCCCCGTTACTACGAGCTCATCACCTTCCGGTCCCACGTGGAGGACCTGTCGGGTCTGCCCATGATCGACATCGCCCCGACGGCCATGACCACCTGGGCCCGGTTCGTCAAGCGAGCCTTCGACATCGCCGCCTCGTCGGCCGCCCTCCTCGTCCTGTCACCCTTCATGTTGGTCATCGCCGCCGCCATCAAGTGCACGAGCCACGGGCCCGTGTTCTTCCGCCAGCAGCGCACGGGCCGCAACGAGCAGCCCTTCTACGTGCTCAAGTTCCGCACCATGTTCGAGGACGCAGAGGCACGCCGTTGCGAGCTCGAGCACCTGAACGAGATGGACGGCCCGCTGTTCAAGGTGCGCAACGACCCGCGGGTGACTCGGGTCGGTCGCTTCTTGCGACGCACCAGCCTCGACGAGATCCCCCAGCTCATCAACGTCTGGAAGGGCGACATGTCCCTCGTGGGACCTCGTCCCTTCGTGGTGGCCGAGGCCCTGGCCATCGAGGGTTGGGCCCGTAAACGGTTCGAGACCCGTCCGGGGATGACCGGTCTGTGGCAGGTGTCGGGGCGCAATGAGCTCTCGCATCTCGAGCTCTGCCGGCTCGACTACCTGTACGTGGCCTCGTGGTCGCTGTGGTGGGACATGCAGATCCTCTGGCAGACGCCGGCGACCGTCCTACGGGGCCGCGGCGCTTCCTGACCCGGCCCCCTGACGAGTCCGGTCCGGGTCGGTCCGGACCGTCTGAAGCCCACGCTTTGCGTCTCCTGCGTCAAAGACGCGCCCGTTCCTCGGCCACCACCGCCCCCATGCGCTCGAGGAAGCGCTCGGGAGAGAACCGCCGGGCATGGGCGCGGATGGCGGTCTCATCCCACGAGCCACGGGACAGGCGCTCCACGGCTCCGGCGATGGCCCCCGGCTCCGGCTCGTCGAAGAACACGCCCGTCTCCTCCTCGACCGTCGTGTCCAGGTAGCCCCCGAACCGCAGAGCCGCCGTCGGACGGCCGAAGGCGGCCGCCTCCACCGGTGTGAGGCCGAAGTCCTCGTAGGACGGTGCGACGAGTCCGGCCGCCGCCTGGTAGAGCCAGCGCAGGGTGGCATCGGTGACGTGACCGAGCAGGGTGACATTGGCCGGTGCGGTCGCTGCCACCTGGTCGGACAGCGGTCCTGTGCCCACGACGACGAGGCGCCGTTCGGGCATCCGGGCAAAGGCCGCGCAGACGGCTTCGACGTTCTTGTAGGGAAGGAGCCTCGACACGCAGAGGAGGAAGCCGGGGGAGAGGCCCTCGACGCCTTCCGTGGCTGCGTCGGGATCGATGGCCACCGGGGGTGGGACGACCTCGGCGTCGATCCCGTAGAGGTCGGACACGCGGCGCTGCACCTCGTGGGAGTTGACCACGTAGCGGTCGGCGCTGTGTGCCGCTCGTCGGTCCCAGCGCCGGAGCACGGGGGAGAGGGCACCGAGGGCGGCGGCCGCTACGGGCCCGCCGCCCCGAAGGTAGCGGTCCCGTTGGTAGAGCCAGCGTGCCGGCGTGTGGCAGTACACGATCTTCCTGCCCTCCACCCGGGCGCCGTGGGCCCAGCCGCTCGACGAGCAGACGGCGACCTCGGCGTCGACCGACAGGCGGGAGAAGGCCGGGGCCAAGAGCGGTAGGGCCAGGCGGTGGTGGGCGCGCAGGAGGGCGACTCGGTCGAGGGGCAAGGCGCGCACGTCGTGGTCGGCGAAGTCGGGGAAGGTGGCCTCGGGGTCGTAGAGGGAGGTGAAGACGGGAGCGCTCGGGTAGGCGGCGGCCAGGGCCAGCACCACCCGCTCGGCCCCGCCTCGCTGGGTGAGATAGTCGTGGACCAAGGCCAGCGGCCGCCGGGGGCTCACCATCCGGCCGCCGGCACCGATGGCAACTTGGGACGGCGGGTCGAAGCGGCCGTCGTCGATCGCACGACCCCGACCGTGGACGCCATCTTCCTCCTCGTCCCCCGTGACCGGCTCGCCGCCGGCAGAGCGTAGGCGGAAGACCGCCGCGGATCGGTGAGGAGGGCGCTCCCTCCCGCCCCGAGGGTGGCCGGACAGTGCCCGTCACCAGGCGCGATGGCGCGTGATCGGGCCGGCGACCGTTAGGATCCGCACGTCCGCGTCCTCTTCGTCTGCACCGCCAACATCTGCCGCTCGCCCATGGCTGCGGCCTTCCTGATCGGTGGCCGGGGCGACCGGGGGGTGAGGTTCGAGGTGGCGTCGGCCGGTCTGCTGCCCGGCGAGAGGGTGCCACCGCCCGAGGTCATCGAGACCATGGATGTCTATGGACTCGACCTGCGCGGCCATCGGAGCCGCCAGCTCACGGCGGACCTGCTCGGTCCGGCCGACCTGATCCTCGGCCTGGCCCGTCGGCACGTGCAGGAGGCCGTCGTGTTGGACGGGGCGGTGTGGCCCCGGGCCTTCACCCTGAAGGAGTTCGTCCGTCGGGGCGAGGCGGTCGGGCCCCGACCGGATCGTGTGACTGTCCGTTCGTGGATCGAGACGGTCCACGACGGGCGCACTCGGGCCGAGCTCGCCGGCCGTTCGTCAACCGACGACGTCGCCGACCCCTTCGGTGGGCCCCCTGAGGGCTATCGGCAGACGGGAGCCGAGCTCGGTGTGCTCATCACTCGGTTGTCCGCCCTGTTGCGGCCGGACGTGCCCAGCCCGCTTGGTCCGCCGATACCCGTTCCCGAGCTAGTGGATCCGGCCACCGTCGAAGGCCCAGCGGCCGAAGGGCAGTGAGCCCCGGCGCCGTTGGCCGGCGCCGGTCCGAGAGTGCCCGGCGACCCGGGGAGCGGTGGAGCGGGGCGTTGGCGCGTCGTCGGCGGAGGCGATCGATCGGCTGGTCGCCTGCCCCCCAAAGAGACGTGCGGGTCTGGGGGCGACCTGCGAACATGGGGTCGTGGTCGAGGGCTGCGTGATCCGCCACCTGCCCGACGGCGGAAGCGAATTCGTCCTCGATGAACCGACACTCTCCTTCATCCGTGTCGATCGCCAGTCGCGACTCCAGTTCGGTCGGACCGAGGTGGTCGTCGGCGGGCCGTTCGTTCTCCGGCTCGACGGCATCGGCCACCGGCTCGACCCGCGTCGCTCCGACACGCTCGGCCCGTTGCTCGTGCTCTACCCGGGCACCGTTCGCTGGCTGTGGGCGACGCCCGACGGTGACCTGCTGGCCGTCTTCGAGAACGGGTCCCGGCTGTCCGTGCCCACGGACCGCACCGGAACCAGCTGGTCGGTGGGGAACGTCTACTCGATGCCGGAGTCGGCTGGTTAAGCCGGCTGGTCAAGTCGGCTGGTTAAGGGGTGGCCCGCCCGGCCAGCAACTCGGGGTGCCGAGCCGCCACCATGCGCCGGAATCCGTCTCGCCACCCGACCGTCGGCATGCCCACCAGCTCGTGCATCCGGGTGAGGTCGATCTGGACGCTGTCGATGGTGGCCGTGGTGGCGGCAAATGTGGGCTCGAGCCCGGTGAGCTCACCGAGGTAGGTGCACCACTCCTCGATGCTCACGGCGTCCTCCCCGCCCCAGTTGACGGTGGTGGCCGGCACGGCGGCCGCGGACAGGAGGCCGGGCAGCATGGCCACGATGTCGTCCTCGTGCAGCGGGTGATAGACGCTGGGGGCGTCCTCGTGGACGGGGACGGCGCTCCCGTTGCGCATCATCTCGAGGTGGATGGCCGGCCAGCCGCCCCCGTCGCCGTAGGGGACGGAGAGTCGGGCAATGGTGGTGGGCAGGTCGTACCGGCGTGCGGCCCAGCGGGCGGCGCCCTCGGCGGCGATCTTGGAGATGCTGTAGGTACGGAGGAAGGGCCAGACCCCGTGGTTGTCGCCCAGTTCGTCCTCCTCGCCAAAGACATGGTGGCCCAGGGGCTTGTAGACGGCGGTGCTCGAACAGTGCACGAAGGCGCGGGCCCGGCGATGGTGATCCATCAACCAGGCCACGCCACCGGCGTTGGCGTCGACGTCGCGTTCCCACTGGTTCGACTTGGCCACGGCGAAGTTGAAGACGTAGTCGGCATCCGACGGCAAACCGGCCACATCGCCGTGCGCCAGGTCGATGGTCACACAGCGAACGCCGGCCGCCTCGAGCCGGTCACGGGCGGCCGCGTCCTTGAACCGAGCGCCGGCCACGACGTGGTTGTCGGCGGCGAGCGCCCGGGCCACCGGTTCGCCGACCTGCCCGGTGGCACCGGTGACCACGACTGTCCTGCCTTCGATCCGGGGATGGGGCATGGCACTCCTCGACGCCGGGATGGGGGGCCCAGCGGCGAGGCCTGTGACCGCCGGGTGCCTGCTTTTACCACAAACGGTGGTGGTCGACCTGGACATCGCCAGGCGTGGTGCGCCATACTGTCGGTTCCGCCGATTTTCGCCGGGAGGCCGCATTTCCCCAGGTCACCGGCGTCTGCCGAGGCGGTCCAGCAGTATCCGACCGCAACCTGTAGGAAGTGACGTTCCCATGAGTGCCACCTGGCGCAAGCACGCAGCCTGCCAGGGCATCGACCCAGAGGTGTTCTACCCGATCTCCGACGAGGAGGCCGAGGAGGCCAAGGCCGTCTGCGGGGTATGCCCGGTGCGTGAGGCATGTCTGGAGCATGCCCTGGCCAATCGGGAGCGCGAGGGCATCTGGGGCGGCACCACCGAACGGGAGCGCCGCCGGATCCACCGGCAGCGTCGCAAGTCGGCCTGACCCACCTCTTGGCGGGCAGGACGGCACCGGAGGGGGCGGCCGAGCCAGACGACCGGCTGCGGCGGGTGCGCGCCCAGGTCGCGGCTCACGAGCCGATCGATGGTCGCGAGCGGTCCGCCAAGGAGCAGGCTCTTGTCTTCCTCGACCGACTGCCGCGGCCGCTCGAGGCGGTGGACCCCACCCACGTGACCGCGTCGGCCGTCGTGGTCGGACGCCGAGGCGTGTTGCTGCACCGCCATCGCAAGCTCGGTCGCTGGATGCAGCCGGGTGGCCACCTCGACCCGGCCGAGGAGCCGGCCGAGGCGGCCGTCCGGGAGTGCCGAGAGGAGACCGGGCTCTCCGTCACCCACCCGTGGGGCGAGCCCCGGCTGGTCCACCTGGATGTGCATGCGGCGGCGGCCGGCCATGTGCACATCGACCTCCGTTACCTGGTCGAGGGGCCGGATGCCCGGCCCGAGCCCGAGCCAGGGGAGAGCCCCGAGGTCGCCTGGGTGTCCTGGGACGAGGCCGAGGCGCTGGCCGACGAGGCGCTGGCCGGGGCGCTCTCGGTTGCCCGGGCCATCGTGGAGCGCGGCGAGCTGCCGGCGCCCGCCCGGGAGCCGGGTTGACCGAGCCCTTCGACCGCCTCCTCGCCGTGCAGGGCCGGGACACGGCCATCGACCAGCTGCGCCACCGCGCCCGCTCCCTGCCGGAGCGGGACGCACTGCGTGACGTGTCCGCCCGCCTGAAAGAGCGCGAATCGGCGCTCGGCGGGGTCGCCGAACAGGTCGAAGAGCTTGCCGCTCGTCAGCGGTTGTTGGAGGAGCAGATCGGCGCCACCAGGGACCGCCGGCACGAGCTCGAGCGCCGCATGCGCACCGGCACCGGTTACTCGACGCGTGACCTTCAGGCCATGGATCATGAGATCAACCAGCTGGCCGATCGGCAGGCCGGCCTGGAGGATGACGAGCTCGCCCTTCTCGAGGAGGAGGAGCCGCTGGATTCGGTCCTGGCCGAGCAGACGTCGACGGTCGACGGGTTGGTGCAGGAGGGGGCCCGACTGGAAGCCGCCATCGCCGAGAACGAGGCGGCCATCGCCGCCGAGATCGAGACACAGCAGTCCGCCCGGGCCGAGCTGGCCGCCGGCCTTCCCGCCGACCTCCTGGCCCGCTACGAGGCGCTGCGCGAGCGCATGGGCGGGGTGGGCGCCGCCGCACTGGTGGGGAACCGGTGCGACGGCTGTCATCTCGAGCTTCCCGCCGTCGACCTCGACCGCATCCGACGACTGCCGGCCGACGAGGTGGTCCTGTGCCCGGAATGCGACCGCATCCTCGTCCGCTGACCGGCCCCCGCCGGCGGCCCCACTGGCGGGCGGGCCCGTGCTGATCCTGGTCCGTCACGGCGAATCGACGGCCAATGCCGAGGGCCGGTTGCTCGGTCGCCTGGACGCGCCGCTCACGGCCCGGGGCCTGGCCCAGGCCCGCGCCGTGGCGCCACTGGTGTCGGGGGCCACTCGCCTGATCTCGAGCCCACTCGGCCGGGCCCTCGACACCGCCCGGGCTCTCGGGACGGGGCTCGCCGTCGAGGTCGACGAGCGTTGGATCGAGGTCGACTACGGCGAGCTCGACGGGACGGTGCTCGGTGACGTGCCCGCCGAGATCTGGACGCGATGGCGGACCGACCCGGCTTTCCGGCCCCCGGGGGGCGAATCGTTGGCCGAGGCCGGAGGGCGGGTCCGGGCCGCCTGTGAGGAGCTGTTCGTCGACGACAGCGCCGCTGGGGCGCGAGGCGAGGGCAGTGTCGTGGTCGTGAGCCACGTCTCGCCCATCAAGGCGGCGACCTGCTGGGCCCTGGGCCTCGGCGACGAGGGTGCCTGGCGCCTCTACCTCGGAACCGGCTCGGTGACCCGCATCTCCTGGGGGACGGGGGGACCGGTTCTCAGCCGGTTCAACGAGATGCCGATCGCACCCGGCCCGTGACCGGGTCGGCTCACGACCCGGCCAGCACCTGTCGGACGAGCCACGCCGTCGAGCGCTCGGCGGCCGCCGGGGTGAGCCCTTCGCGGGTCCGAAGTATGTGCCAGTGCTCCCAGCTGGTCACGGCGTCGAGACATTGGAGGCGCATGGGCCCGTCGTCGCCGCACCGCTCGATCTCGGGTGCGAAGGTCACGTTCAGTTGACGGCGGAGGTCGGCCAGGTGGAGGGGACGATTCGCCCTATTGGCGCGACGGTCGCCCAGCTGTACGGCAGCTCCGTAGATGGGGCCGAGCAGCTCGAAGAGGTCACGTCGCTGTCGGCAGACAGAGCCAATGCGAACATCGATCGGCCAACGGGGCGGGAGCGCCATGATGAGGCTTGGTTGCCGGGCCAGTTGCGACTCGACGGCTCGGAGCACGAGCCCGTCCACACCGGCGAAGTGGTAGAAGACCAGCCGGCGGGAGACTCCGGCCCGGCGGGCCACGAGGTAGGAGGTCGGCCGGGGGTTCTTCTCCTGGAGCAGCTCGACGACGGCCCCGAGGATGGCGTCGCGGGTGGCCGAGCCGCGGGCCAACCGCCGGTCGGCGGTTCCTGCGCTCGTGCTCGCCCCGGCCCGGCGAGCCGACTTGGCCCCTTCCCCCACGGCTCAGGGACTGTAAGCGAGGCCTTGCTGACGGTCCAATAAAAGCCAGCTCAAGGTCCATTTCGGCATCGAATGTGGCTGGCCGGCCACCGAGCGGGGCAGAGCGGGGCAGAAGAGCCCGGATGGCAGTGGCGATGAGCCAGTCGGAGATGAGGTTGGGGCAGCTGGTCAGGTCATGAGGACGACCTTGATGGCCGCGGCATCCCGGTCGGCGGCCACCCGGAAAGCCTCGGCGGCGTCGCCGAGCTCGAAACGGTGGGTGATGAGCGTGGCGGCGAGGTCCGGGGTGCGCGCCAACAGGGCGGCGGCGATGTCGAACTCGAGGGAGCCGTCGTGGTGGCCGTACGTGAAAGCGGGAACGATCGTCACCTCCTTCATCAACAATCCGAGGCCGATCGACACGGGTGACCAGAAGGTGCTGAGCACGCCGATGGTCCCACCCGGCCGGACGGCGCCGGTGGCGGCGTCCATGGACTCCTGAGTTCCGGCGGCGTCGAGGACCACGTCGTAGTCGGACCCGATTTGCGTCGACCCGCCCAGCCGGGCGGCGGCCTCGACGCGGTTGGCGCGATGGGCCGAGACATCGGGGGCCACCCCCTCGGCACGGAGTGCGGCGATGGCGCAGAGGCCGATGGGCCCGGCCCCGATGACGAGCACCCGCATTCCGTCGGCGATCTCGGTGCGGTGGAGGCCGTGGAGGGCGACGGCCAGCGGCTCCACCAGACAGGCGTCCTCGGAAGGGAGCGCTTCCGGCAGGCGGCGGGCGCAGGACGGGTCGACCCAGGCGGCGTCGGCCATCCCACCGTCTCGAGTGATGCCGCACATGGCCTCGAACGCGGCCGTGCACTGCTGCACCGCCTCCGAGCGGCAACGGTCGCACCGTCCACAGTGCTCGACGGGGAGCACCGCGACCCGCGTGCCGTCGTCGAGCCGACCGGCGAACTCGTGGCCGAGGGTCACGGGTGAGGGACCGAACGAGACGAGGTGGACGTCGGTTCCGCAGATGCCGGAGCTGACGACCGAGACGCGCACCCGCTCGCCGACGTCCTCGTCGTGGGTCCCCTCGGTCGTGACCACCCGGATGCCGTCCTGCGTGTTCCTCACCGCCCGCACGGGACAGCTCGCTTCGTCGAGTGCCGATCGCCGACCGGTGATGGATGCATGTCGGTCCTCCTTCGTCCCCTGCCGCCCGACCCAACGACGGTCCGGCGGTGCGGCGGCGACGGTGCGGCGGTGCGGCGGTGCGGCGATGCGGCGGTGGGATGTCGCGGGATGGTCGGGGCCACCGTAGGCGCGGAGACGAGCACGGCGCGCCACTCGGGACCCCGTCGGCTGGGCGGAGGGCCATCACCGTTGCTACCGTGTCGCCGGTCGGATCGGGGGAGGCGATGGATCGAACAGCACTCGGTCGTGCCGGCTCGCCGCCGATCGATGGCCTCCGTCGCTCGGCTGTCGTTGTGGCGGTGGTGGTCTTCGTGCTTGCGGCCGTGGCCGCGGTCGGCGGTGCCCGACCGCCAAGTGCCGCCTCTGCCTCCACTCCCTCCGACCTTCCGGTCCGCTACGACCTCGCCCTTGGTGACTCGCTGGCCGCCGGTGTCGGTGCCACCGCGCCGGGTGACGGTTATGCCGCCCTCATCGAGCGCCACCAGCAGGCGTACGTCCCCGGTCTGCAATTGATGGACCTTGGGTGCTCAGGAGCGACCACCACCTCGTTCATCGCCGGCGGCGGCTGCACCTACTCGGCCGGATCGCAGTTAGCCGCGGCCGAGTCGTTCCTCCGCACCAACGGTCGGCGGGTGGCCTTCGTCACCATCGACATCGGCATCAACGACATCGACGGCTGCATGAGCACGACCTCGGTCGACTTGGCGTGTGTGGCCGATGGGCTGCGGCAGACGAGTTTCGGCCTCACCCGCATCCTCTCCGGGTTGCGCTCGGCCGACCCCAGGGTCGCCATCTACGGCGCCGATTACTACGACCCCTTCCTGGCGGCCTGGTTCGACGGTCCCGTCGGCCAGACGGTGGCCCGGCAGTCGGAAGCGGACGTGCTCGCTCTGGACGACGTCCTCTCCGGTGCCTACGCCGCCGCCAGGATCCCCGTCGCCGAGGTGGCGGCGCGATTCGACACGGTCGGGTTCGAGAGCGAGGGCTCCGGGGCCGGAGCGGTTCCGGCAAACGTCGGACGGATCTGCGCGTGGACCTGGATGTGCCTCGGTCAGAACCTGCATCCGAACGATGCCGGGCACGCCCAGGTCGCCGCCGCCTTTGATCAGGTGATCGGGGCCACCCGGACGGATCGCCGTTCGACGCCGACGGCAACGGCAACGGCAACGGCAACGGCTACAGCCACGGCTACCGGGTAGTCGGCCTGACCCAGCGCCATCCATCCTGGGAGGGGTTGGCACTCGAGGGCTCGTCTTCCGCCTCGGCGAAGCCGCCGCAACTCTCTGCAGCCGGCAGGCGGTGCCCTCTGTCAGTAGGTGGCTGGCAACCGTCCATCCGGTGTGGACGGCGGTCCCGTGGGAACCGGGCGACGGTCCTCCCGCGGACCGATTTCCGACCGGCCGTCCGCCGCCGAGGTCACCGCCGAGGTCACCGCCCGACGACCGGCCCGGAAGGGAAGGTCGAGAAGGGTGAACAGCACGAGGGCAACGACGGCGGCGGTGAACGTGTACCAGGGCCACGGTCCCATGACCCGGAGCAGGGTCCACTCGCCGGGTGGCTGGCGAAGGAACATGTAGTTCGCGCCGGTCAACCCGTCCACGGTGCCGACGATGGCCGTGTAGACGACCGAGATCAGGAAGACTCGCGGCACGGCGCCGGGGCGGGGCGCGATCCGCATGCCCACCACCAAGAAGAGGGCGGCGGCGACGATTCCCAAGTGCCCGACCAGGTACTCGAAGAACACGAGATGGGGAAAGCCCACGTTGAGGTCGGGGGTGAGGACCGCCTGCAGGGTGCCGGCCAGCCCCCAGAAGTAGGTGAGCTCGACGAGGACGGGGATCCGCCACCAGCAGGCGATGGCCGCCACCACGACGGCGGCGTCGCACAGCGCCAGCGGCAGGGACGTACTGGCCGACCAGCTGCCGGCGACAGCCTGGGCGACGCTGAAGGTGATGACATCGGCCGCCAAAAGAAGCCCGATGATCCGGGCCACGGTCACCGTCCACGGACCTGGTCGGTGGCGGGCCACCACACACAGGCTCACACACAGCGCGGCAGCCACGGCCACTGCCGACCAGTAGGCGGCCGGGGTGATGACCGCGGTCAGCAACGCTCCCGTAGGGCCTCCCTCTCCACCTTTGCAGAGGGTGCAATGGCTTGCTGCGACACGGTTGGCACCCTACCGGGCCGTCCTGTCGACGCGGCGTCGTCGTTCATGCGACCTCGGGCATTGGGCGCGTCGAATGACGTCGAGCGGTCTCGGTCACCTTTCGAGAGGCGGGGCGCTTCGGCGCACGTGCATGGCAACCACCGGGCCTTCCGATGGGCGAGACGCCAGGTGCGCCGCTTGGGCGGGTAGTACATGTCGCCGTGGATCAGGTCGCACCCGAGCTCGGCGGCACGCCGCAGTCGTGCGACGCCGAGCTCGTGTCGAAGACGCTTTCGCCGGAGCCGGGGATGGGTGGCGTCGAACCCCGCCCAGGCGGTGTCGCCGTCGACACAGAGAGCACCGACGGACACGAGGTGGTCGTCGATCAACGCGCCGAAGTAGGTGAACCCTGCTGTGCCCAACGTGGCACCGAACCAGAGATCGTGGGATTCATCCGGCTCCCAGACTCCCCAGGCGGTTCGCTGCAACTCCGCGACCTGTCGCCGGTCACTCGGCTCGAGGACGCGTACAGCGACGTCGGTCTCGGGCGCAGGTAGCTCGTCGAGCCATCGCCAGACGGTCCAGATGGGATCGGGATGTCGCACGAGGCCGACGGCTTCGAGCAGCTTCTCGTCAGGGGATGGCGCACCTTCGACGATCTCCAGTTGGTAGCGCTTGAGGCCGAGCTCGCCATAGGTAGAGATGATCGTCCCGACCTGGTCGGGCCCATAGGGTCCGTCGAGACCCACGCCGAGGACCCGGTTGACGTCGACGAAGTCCAGGCCCCGAAGAGCGAAGACGGTCGCCGATCCCATCTCGATCCTCGTCGGTACCAGCTGCTGGCCGGCTGGGCCGGCGGCACAGCCCACCTCTTCGAGGCACCGAGCCCACACCTGGGCCTCGTGGCACTCGATCCTCCGGGTCAGGTCGGCACCGCCGGGAGCCGTCACGATTGGACATCATCGTCGAAAACGCGCCGGACGGAAAGGGGTGCGAAGGCAAACGATCAGACGCTTCCCACAGCTGTGCCAGACCGATGCCCGGGTGTCAGGACGGTCGGCCGAAGCCACCGCCTCGCCTCGTCCGGAAGGCGGCCCGACGCTTCCAGAGGGTCAGCACGAGTGCCCCCCTGGCGACGGCCAAGAAGACGATCAGAGCACCCAGCAACACGTGGTGGCTCAAGAGAAACACGACACCTACGGCTACTCCGATGAGCATGATCACCAATCGGAGGGACCACAGCGAGGTCACTCTCACATCGTACGACGCCCCGGTGACACCCGAGTGCCGACGACGGCGATGTCAGCCGGAAGGTCGAATGATCCGACGCTCCACCCGCTGACCGGGCCCCCTACGCCCGGCAGCTTTCCAACGGTGCCGCGGGCCGTCAAGGGTGGGAGTGGTCGAGGTGGACCTCCGTCCTTGCCTCCGGTCGATGTCCGGGTTGAGCGTCCAGTGACGGAGAGAGACGGTGAGGTGTTCGGAGCTGGGGACCTAGGAAAGCCGGGTGGCAAGGTAGGCCAGGGACATCGGATAGCGGTATTCGATGCGGCCGTGGGTTCCCTCGAACAGCTCGAAGTGCACGTCGGTCACGTCGATGTCGACGAGCGCGTCCCGAAAGGCCTGGGCCCCGAGATCGAGGAACCATTCGTCGCTCTTTCCGCCGTCGATCCAGATGGCCCCTAGGCCACGCAGGGCGTCGGAGTGTTCCGGGGCCATGCGGACTGGATCCCATGCCAGCCACCGTTGCCATACCTCGTCGCGCAGCCGAGCGGTGGAGGGATCGAAGGGTAGGACCGGCGTCCCGTCGTCCTCGGCCGAGAAGCACGCGGAGACGCCCAGGATCATGAGCAAGGTCTCGTCAGACGGTTTGGTGAACGCGGTCCGGCTCCGGAAATTCGTCCACCAACTGGCGATGTCCCCGTCGTAGTCCCTGAGCGCTCGGGCCGCCTTGGCGAACTCGGGGATGTAGCAGAGCTCGTAGAGCGCATCCCCGGCGTGGGTGGCCAGGCCACCGAAGACGTCCGGGCGAAGCATCGGGCTGATCATGGCCCCGAAGCCGCCGCTCGACTTCCCCTGGACGCCGCGGTGAGAGGGGTCGTCGAGGGTGCGGTAACGAGCATCGACGAAGGACACCACTTCGTCGCACAGGTAGGTGTGATAGCGACCGGTTCCCGGCGAGTCGACGAACTGCGAGCCCCCATAGGCGGTCCAGGCGTCCACGAAGACGACCAGGCACGGGGGAGCGTCGCCGTTGGCGAAGAGCTCGTCGGCGGCTTCGGGGAAGGTGAGCCGGTAGGCGCTGCGGTTGGCCCACATGTTGAGAAGACCCGTATAGCCCTGGAGCACGTAGACGGAGGGAAAGCGCCGTCCCGGGTCGTCGTCGTAGCCGGGTGGGACGTAGACCCACAAGGGACGGTCGGATGGGTCGCCCAGGGGGTTGTCTCGAAGGACGGACGAGGACACCACGTGATGGTCGATCCGTCCGGCCAGCTCCTTCTCCCAGGGAAGTGGCATCACCGAGAACCTTAGAAGGATCCGGCGCCGGAGATTTGATCGTTCATCCAGAAAAAGCGGCGAACGGTCAGCCCGGAGTCTCCCGGGCTGACCGTTCAACCAGCACCGCGTGCGTCGTCCTGCAGAGTGCCGCCGTTACTGGATCGTGATGGTCAATGACTTCGAGGCCTTCTCCTTGCCGCGGGGTGGACGAATCCTTGACCTTGGCCGTGAAGGTGAAGGTGCCGCTCCGCGTCGGGGTCCCCGACAAGAGGCCCGAGTGGCTCAGGGTGATGCCGCGGGGCAGGGCCCCGGTCTTGCTCCAGGTATAGGGCATCGTCCCGCCGGCCGCCGTCAGCTGGTGGCTGTAGGCGACGTGGTCCGTGCCCTGGGGCAGCGGGGAGGCCGTGGTGATGATCAGCGGGCCGCCCACGTAGAAGCACTCGTTGGTACTGCTGTCGTCCGAGCTGGTGAAGTAGTTGCCGTCACCGCTGTAGACGGCCCGGAAGCACCAGTAGCCGATGGCCGTGGGACTGGCGCTCGGGGTGAAAGCCTTCGAGCTGGCGGTGGCGGTGTTGGACCCCGACGTGGTCAGGTTCACCGGGGTGCCGACCTCCGTGCCGCCCGCGCAGGCCGTGGGTGACGTGGTCGGCCCGCACTGGTAGAAGGTCACCGTGCCGGTCGGGGCCGGAGGACTCGAGTCGGCGTCGTTGCCGTACACCGTGGCCTGGTCGATGTTGGACTGGCCCTCGGTGATCGTCGAGTTGAGCGGCGAACTGAGGGTGGTCGTGCTGGTTTGGGCCACGGTGTAGCACTCGTCGCTGGTGCTGTCGTTGCTGCCCGTGTAGTTGCCGTCACCGGAATAGACAGCGGCGAAGCACCAGGTCCCGACCGAGTCGTTCTTGAACGTCGTCGAGGTGGCGGTGTTGGTGTTGCCACTCGACGCCCCGAGGGTCACCGTCGAGCCCAGCTGGGCCCAGTTGGCCGAGGTGCACGGGTCCACGCCCTCTCCGCAGGTGTAGAACTTGACCGTGCCCGTTGGGTAGGGGGCGTTGTTCGCCCCGTCCCCTCCGGTGATCAGCACGCTGTCCGAGTTGGGACCGTCGAGCGCCGCCGTCATACTGTTCGGGGTGCTGGTCGTCGTACTACCGACCGTGCCGACCGTGTAGCACTCGTCGGTGCTCTGGTCGGTGCTGCCGCTGTAGTTGCCGTCGCCCGAGTAGACGGCGGCGAAGCACCAGGTCCCGGTCGAGTCCGGGGTGAAGGAGGCCGAGGTGACCGTATCCGGGTTGGCCGTCCCGCTCAGGGTCTCGGTGTCGAATGGTGTCCCGCTCGGCGCACACGGAGACACGTTCTCCCCGCAGGCATAGAAGCTGACCGTGCCCGTCGGATCGACGTCGCCGACACTGCCGGTCACGGTGGCTCCGTCGCTGTTGCTGTCGCCGAGCGAGATGCTCAAGCTGTTCGGCGTGCTGATCGTGGTGCTGCCGACCCCGCCGGCGACGGTGTAGCACTCGTCGCTCGTGCCGTCATTGCTGCCGCTGTAGTTGCCGTCACCGGAGTAGACGGCGGCGAAGCACCAGGTGCCAGCGGAGTCCGGCGTGAAGGAGGCCGAGGTGACCGTGTCCGGGTTGGCTGTCCCGCTCAGGGTCTCGGTGTCGAACGGTGTCCCGCTCGGCGTGCACGGAGACACGTTCTCCCCGCAGGCATAGAAGCTCACCGTTCCGGTCGGGTCGATGCTGCCGACACTGCCGGTGACGGTGGCTCCGTCGCTGTTGCTGTCGCCCAGCGAGATGCTCGAGTTGTTCGGCGTGCTGATCGTGGTGCTCGTGGCCTGGTTGACGGTGTAGCACTCGTCGCTCGTGCTGTCATTGCTGCCGGTGTAGTTGCCGTCACCGGAGTAGACGGCGGCGAAGCACCAGGTGCCGGGCGAGTCCGGCGTGAAGGATGCCGAGGTGACCGTGTCCGGGTTCGACGACCCGCTCAGGGTCTCTGTGTCGAACGGGGTCCCGCTCGGGGTGCACGGGTCCACGCCCTCGCCGCAGGCGTAGAAGCTCACCGCGCCCGTGGGGTTGACACCGTCATCGCCGGTCACCGTCGCTGCGTCGGTGTTGCTGCTGCCAACCGTGATGCTCGAGCTGGTCGGCGTGCTGGTCGTCGTACTGCCGACCGTGCCGACCGTGTAGCACTCGTCGGAGCTCTGGTCCGAACTGCCGCTGTAGTTGCCGTCGCCCGAGTAGACAGCGGCGAAGCACCAGGTCCCAGCGGAGGTCGGCGTGAAGGAGGCCGAGGTGACTGTGTCCGGGTTCGACGACCCGCTCAACGTCTCGGTGTCGAACGGGGTCCCGCTCGGGGTGCACGGGTCCACGCCCTCGCCGCAGGCGTAGAAGCTCACCGTGCCGGTGGGGTCGGTCCCACCGATACTGCCGGTGACCGTCGCTCCGTCGCTGTTGCTGTCACCCAGCGAGATGCTCGAGTTGGTCGGCGTGCTGGCGGTGCTGCTCGTAGCCTGCACGTCAATGGTGGTCGAGCCACAGACCTGGGTTGGTCCCGAGTTCCCGTTGATGTAGGAGAGGCTGCCCGCCGGCGCCATGTCCTCAACGCCAAACTCCCAGTCGAAGCCGTTGGTGGGTGTAGTGGGCTCGCACACCTCCATCGTCTGCGGTCCCGTCGGCGTGCCGGCGGGAATGGTGACGTTGGCATTCAGTTGTGGCGGGTTCAGGTAGAGCGGATAGAACGTGAGGGTCTCTGACGACACGGCCGTAGTGGCGTTGTTCGAAAGGGTCAAGGTGACCGTTCCGCTTCCGGTTCCCGCGCAGTTGCCGGAACAAGCCGTCACCTCGGTGTTGCTGGGGATGTCGGTCCCGCTCACCATGCCACCGACGAGGCCAGAGTACGGTTTGGCCGCGGTACCAGAATCTGGAGTGGTAGCCGTCACCTGGTTCGAGCCGCCCGTCAGGCCGACGTCGGTCAGAGTGGTGCTGCTGATGGTGCTGGCGTAGCCGTTGTTGTTACCGATGTTGAAGTAGGAGCCGCTCACGTCTGAAGTGAAGGTGAGCGGCTCTCCGGCGGAGGTGGCTGTCGCATCATTCGACAGCTCGAGGTTGGCCCAGGACGCGGTATCCAGGACACCGTCAATCACCGTGGTGCCCGGAGGGATCCCGGCTCCGCTGACATTGTCACCAATGACATAGGTGGGGAACGTGCCCGAGGTCGTCGACACCACGTCCGAGCCGCTCGTCACGGCGACGCTGGAGGCGGTGTACGTGTTGTTCGGGGTCACGGTGGTGGCGGGGACGCCGCCCACCGTGACGCTTACCGGCGTGCCGTCCCCCGCCCGGCCGTACCAGCAGTTGTAGCTGTTGACGAAGAGGCCGGTGCCACCCGTGCCGATCGTGCTCGGGCACGCACCAGAGGCGTCGGTGATGTTGACACTCTGACCGATGGTGCCGCTCGCACTCGTCGCCACGGTGGGCGTCGTCGTGGTGGGAACGGCCTGCCCGGCGAAGTCGAGGTCGGCGGCGCCGGCGTTCGGCCCATTACCCGAACTCTGGAACAGTGTGAAGCAGAAGGGCATGCCGGCGTCGATCATCGCCGGCGCTGGCGGGCACGTCTGGTCCAGGTCGGCCCCGTCCTCTCCGGGCGTAAACGGCGAATACGCCTCAGTGGCCTCCGTGAGCGTGCTGTTTGGTGGCGACGTCGTGGTGGCGCCGGCGGTCCAAGTCTGCCCTGACGTATTGCGGTCGCTCTCCGAGAGGTTGTACTCGGTGTCGCTGCCTGCGCTGTAATTGTTGGTCCAGAAGAAGCCCGGGCTGGCTTGGATGGTCAGGTTCGTTTCCGAGCCTGCCGGGTCGGTCGGGTTGGTGCCGGTGTAGATCTTTTCGTCCGGGGTGACGCCCGTGATGAGAGCACCGGAAGGACCGCTCGCGCCACCCTGTTCCACCACCGCGTCGGTGGGATCACCCGCGGTCGAGTACGTCTGGTCGATCGTGCCGGACAGGGATCCGGTTCCCCCTGCGGCGGTGTCGGGCGCCACAACAGTGAGGGGGGGAGGCAGGACCATGATGGTGAAGGTGTCCGTGTGGGGACCGTCGCTGTCGTTCTCTGTGAATGTGACTGTGTTCGATGTTCCATCGGAGCCGCTCACTCCGCTGTCGTCGCCGTTGGCTGGGCCTGGCGCCGCCTGGATGAGGCACTTCCAGCTGGTCGGGTCGCTCGCGGAGTTGTTCGGCCAGGGCGAGACACCGGAGCCGGTGACGTAGGCCGGGAGGGTCTGAGAGCAAGTGATGCCGGTGCCGGGCGAGCTGGAGGAGACGTACGGGGCGGTCATGCCGCCGTCGGTATCGCTGACGGTGAGCACCTGGTTGAAGGTGTAGTTGTAGTTGGTGTCGTAGATGTAGACATCCCCGCCGCTCTGGTCGTTGCCACCACCAGTACCCGCAATGGCAAAGGTTACGCCGGCGGCAGCCGCCGGCGCGGTGAACGCCACAACGGACAGCACGCTGCCGACGAGCGATGCGACAGCTGCAGCAGCGAACAGACGAAAGAACGCCCGCTTCTGCATCTCAGTTCCCTTCCCCCGAAGACGGGCGCGCTGACCTAACCCCCGGGTAATCCAGGGACGAACAAGTGAGCGGCTGCCTCCTCGCTGCATCCCGCCATTGTCATCAGCAGACGCCACACCGCGGAACCGAGTGCCCATGACCGAACCCCCTGCGGCATCGCTATGGGAAGCACGCTCACGTGCACCCGCCGTTCTTCGCCCCTCATCGCCGTCCCCGTGCCGTTCGAGATCCGGCCTCATGGATCATTGATGAACAAATCCCCACGGTCAAGCGCGCGTTTGGGGACGACCGCTGTCCGTGAGCGAGCAGCCACCTGCGGTGGAGGACGGACTCCATCCTTCGGATCCCTCGGATCCTTCGGTCAACCCCTTATGAGCGTGCTGGGGCGTGTTGATGTTCGGCCCGCCACCTGCGGACGGACTCTGCCGGCGACTGATACCCGAGCGACATGTGGGGTCGGTAGTGGTGGTACTCGAGGCGCCAGTCCTCGACGAGGACCTTGGCTTCGAAAGCGTGTCGAAGGACTCCATGTCGATGGGGCGACGCTCTGAGCGGACACGCCACCTTCCTCGCTTCCGGCGTTCGGTCCGGTGCGCCCCACGGGGCCCGTCACCCAGGAGCGGCGCTGCGCTCCATCAGATCAGAGGTGAGGTGGCACCTCAGAAGTGAGGTCGCCTTCATCCCGACACGCTCCCGGCGAGTCCATATCTCCACCAGGGATCCCAGATTCTGAGCCCGGTCGGCGTCGGTCGCAACTCCATGATTCCGTCGATCGCCAGCGTTTGGACATAGGGCGTCTCACCAGAGGCAGCCACATGGATCAGCGCTTTCACCCCCCAACCCACGTACACCCGCAGCACCTTCGTCCCGCTCGGGTTGGTAACGACATAGGTCGAGTCCACGGCTGCTCCGATCGCAACGACGGCGGGCCGTACCTGCAGGGTGACATCAGGGTCAGTGTCGAGCCAGAGTGACGACGATCCACAACCGCGCCACAGCACGATCCGGTAGTCCGGCGCGCCAAGCAAGGACCTCGTGTGCTGACGGTTCGTCGGACAGAACTTCGGTCCTGCCTCCCACATCGATCGACCCGGTGCGTGTGATGCAGCGAGGGCCGAGATCCACGCCGAGGCGCGGACATGAGCCGGCGGCTGAGAAGCGGAGGCGCTGCTCGAAGGAGCGACCCACGCCAGGTTCCCCCACTGCCGAGCTACGGCCTGGCCGGACGCTGCCGACTCCCGCGCCAGGCGCGACAAGGACGGCGTCACGGTGAACGAGAACGAGGCGAGCGTGGGATATTGCGAGACCTGGGCCCCGTCGACGAAGTAGAGGCGGTTAGCCACGCTTCCCACGGACGGTGTCCCCCACGGGAAGTTCGAGTTCGTGCCCGGGCCTGCATCCCAGTTCGCCGCCAGCAGGCTGGTTTGGGCTCCGCTGCTCGCATGGCTGTAAACGACTGTCCCGGCGACAATCGCGAGGACACAGGCCCCGGCAAGTACCCGGCGCACTCTCCGGCCCGGGGGCTCGACGAGCTGCGCTTGGTCGGCTTCGCTTTCATGGTGCCGAGGGGTGGGCCAGGCGCTCCACACACAGGCTGCAGACGTCGCCGCGACCAACAAGGAGTACGGCCACGGAGCGATGTGCAGAGACCCGGCGAAGATCGTTGCGAGCAGTGCAACGGCACCAGGGAGGGTCCGATGTGCCGGCCGACTCGCCAGGATGATGGCGAGCACAGCGAGGCCCGGGATGAGGTAGTAGGGGTTCATGACTGGCTCGCTGATCTGGCGAGCCAGCAGCGCCGTGCCGCAGACGAAGACGGACCATTCCAAACCGGAGCGCCTTCGAGTGAGAACGAAGGCGCCGATCCCCACCAGTACCACCGCTACGAGCCGGACGGGTCCCGCGTTGACGACCCCCACCCCGACGTGGTGGGCAAGGAAGACCAGAGGAGTCGCATGATCCTTTGTGTAGGTCACCTCCCGCCCGAGGGCATCCCAGGTGACTCCCGGATCTGTCAAGAACGGCGGCGCGAGGAGCACCACCGGCAGGACGACCATCCGCGTTACGAAGCGCCGCCAGCTCCGGCTCGACAGGCGAGCGCACAGCACCGGCAGCGCCAGTACGACGACGGGATTGGCGACGATGGCGAGTCCGGCTAGCCAGCCAGCTCGAGCCGGTCTGCCTTGATGCAAGGCGAGGAGCGCCCAGAGCAGTAATGCCGCCGTCAGGAGGTCCTCTGGATGCCCCCAGTAGATCGCTAAATCGAACGCAAGCAGCGCCAAGCCGGCGGTGAGCAAGATACGTCGACGAGCTACCACACCCAATTCGATGGCCAGCGTGTCGCCTGCGAAGAGCATTGTTCCTGCGCAAAGCACACAGACTGGGCCGTAGATGAGCCATGCGGTGGCGTGGTAGGCCGCGCCGGTGGCTGTCGTACCAGCGGTACCCACCGGACAAGCCCAGCAGGCCGCTGAGTGTCCTGATCGGAGAGAGGATGATCGGCCAGAGGGGGAAATCCGGCTGCACCGGCATGGCGCGATACATGGCTCCGAACCAACCGTGGGCCACGAACTGCGATGCCTGCCAGACGTTCCATTCGTCCTGGCCGGCCTGCCACCCGCCCCAGACGGCGGGGACAATCACCAGTGTCCAGAGGAAGAACGCCGCCAGCATCGCCCCCAGACCCCACATTGGGTAACGGCGCCGCACGATCCACGCCTGCAATGGCGTTGGTGCCTCCGCCTGTTTGCCGGCCGCCGGTCGCTGCCCGGCCTGAGCGCGCGGCGCCAACCTTCGGGCGTCGGAAGGCCTCGGCCTGACGAGCTCGCCCGCCTCCTGGCTTATGGTGCGACGGAGCCGGGGAGGTCGGGGCGGCTCCGCTCTCCTCCTCGGCTCGCCTCCTCCTATCTCGTCCCGACGTCATGCCGCTCTCCCCCAGAGGCGGCGCTCGATCACGGTTGCTGATCCTTCTCGCGTACCCCGGGGGTCCGGGAACCCGTTGTGCGTCCCGGCCACTCAGCGTTTGTGCTCAAGCAGCGGGCGAGATGCACTCCGACATTCAGTGTGAACACGGACGCGACGTCAACTACTGGAGTCCGCACCCGTCCGTCGACCACGCCGAGATACTACGGCAGCCGCGTCGCGGTTATGCCGCTGAAGGGTCTGGACGAAAGCGGTGTTAGCTGTGCGAAGCGTTGATCAAAAGAAGGTCCTCATCGAGCCAATGTTGAGTTGGATCGAGGGTGAGCCGGCCTGGGCGGGATTCGGCCGCGCCTCCCACTGTCATCGTTCACCGTCGCCCGAGCATCGACTCCTCTGCCAGCTTCTAGCGGCTGGCAGAGGAGTCGACCGTGGCTCAGGATGCGATGGTGACGGTGAAGCTCTTCGAGGCGGTTTGCTTCGGGCGGCTGGAGTCCTTCACCTTGATGGTGAAGGTATAGCTACCAGCCCTTGTGGGAGTCCCTGATATGGCACCGGTGGCTGTGGTTCAGCGTGAGGCCCTTTGGCAAGGCCCCCGTGTGCGTCCACCTGTAGGGGGGATTGCCGCCCGTGGCGTTTAGTTGCGCACTGTAGGCGACGTGCTTCGTCCCGTTGGGCAACGAAGTGGTGGAGATAGTGAGGGGCCCGGTGACGTAGAAGCACTCATCGACGCTGCTGTTGTCAGAGCTGCTGAAGTAGTTGCCGTCCCCGCTGTAGGCAGCCCGGAAGCACCAGTACCCCTCGGCGCTTGGTCTGAATGCGACCGAGTTGGCCGTGGCTGTATTGGCACCCGATGCGGTCAGGTTCACGGCGCTGCCAATCTCGGTGCCACTGGTGCACGGCACGGGACTCGAGGTCGGCCCGCACTGATAGAAGGTCACCGTGCCGGTCGGAGCCGGTGGGTTGGCATCGTAGTCATTGCCGGAAACCGTGGCTTGATCGATGTTGCTCTGCCCGAGCGTGATGGTGGTGTTGAGAGGAGCGCTCATCGTGGACGTGCTCGTCTGGGAGACGGTGTAGCACTCGTCGGAGCTCTGGTCAGAGCTGCTGGTGTAGTTGCTGTCCCCGTTGTAGACCGCGGCGAAGCACCAGGTGCCAACAGAGTCGTTGATGAAGGACGTCGAGCTGGCACTGGACGTGTCGCTCACCCCCGCTGTCACGCCCACCGGGCTGCCCAGTTGGGTCCACGACGCCGAGGTGCACGGATCCACGTTCTCTCCGCAGGTGTAGAAGGTCACCGTGCCGGTCGGAGCGGTGCCGCCCCATGTGCCGGTCACCACCGCGTTGTCGCTGTTGGGTCCTCCCAGCGCTGCCGTATTGCTGGCCGGCGAACTCATCGTGGTACTGCTGGTCGTCCCGACCGTGAAGCACTCATCGGGGCTTTGGTCCGAGCTGCCGGTGTAGTTGCTGTCTCCTGAATAGACAGCGGCGAAGCACCAGGCGCCGGCAGCGTCCGGCGTGAACGAGGCCGAGGTCACGGTGCCCGGGTTGGAGGAACCGCTCAGGGTTTCGGTGTCGAACGGACTCCCGCTCGGCGTGCACGACGAGACGTTCGGCCCGCAGGCATAGAAGCTCACCGTGCCGGTGGGATCGGCCCCGCCGCCGGTGCCGGTCACCGTGGCGCCGTCGCTGTTACTGGCGCCCAACGAGATGCCCGCGCTAGTCGGCGTGGAGATCGTGCTGCTCGCCACGCCGGTGACATCGAGGGTGCTCGACGAGCAGACCTGCGTGGCTGGCCCGCCGCCGATGTTCGACAGGCTCCCAGAGGGCGTCATCCACTGGACGCCGAACTCCCAGTCGTTGCCGTTATCGGGGGCGGTGGGCTCGCAGACCTCGACCGTGTCCGACCCGGCGGGGGCGGTGGCGGGAACGGTGAAGGTGGTATTGAGCTGCGGCGGATTCAGGGTCGTCGCGTAGAACGTGAGGGTCTCGGCGGCGGGAGTCGCCGTCGCGTTGTTCGACAGGGTGAACGAACAGGTACCGCTTGCGCTGTTGACGACATTCGTGACCTCTGTCCCCACCGGGATGTCGGTCCCGCTGACACCGTCACCGAGGAGGTCGCTGTAGGGAGCGGTGGCGGTGCCGGCAGATGTGCCACTGCAGCTCACCGTGTTCGACCCGCTGCTCACGTTCATGAGGGTGATCGTGCCGGCCCCGTCGTAGGTGGAGGTGTCACTGGGGCCGTCGACGCTGTAGAGGCCCTCGCTCACATCGGCGGTGGCTGGCGCCGTCGGGGTGGCGGTGGCAGGTACGCCGCCCACGGTCACGGTGACCGGCGTGGGATCACCGGCGCGTCCATACCAGCAGTTGTACGAGCCGTTCAAGAGGTTGGTGCTGCCGGTGCCGATCGTCGACGGGCACGCATTGGCAGCATCGGTGATGTTGATGCTCCCGCCGGGGGTGCTGGACCCCGAGCTCAGCGCCACCGTCGGCGTGGTCGTGGTGGGAACGCTCTGCCCGGCGTAGTCGAGAGCGACCTGGGCGGCGCTCGGCCCGGCGCCCGTGGTCTCGAACTCCTCGAGACAGAAGGGCATGCCGGCAGCGATCATGGCCGGAGGTGGCGGGCACGTGTTGAGGGGGTCACCGCTCGACTTGAAGCTCGCAGCCACGGTGCTCGCCGAGGTGAGCCACGAGGTGGGGGGTGGCGAGTTCATCGGGGCGTTGAACGTGACCGTCTCCGGGGCCGGCGTGAAGGTGAGTGTCACTCCGGTCGCGGAAGTCGCCGTGGCGTTGGCCGACAAAGTCAGGGTTGTGCCGTTGTTGTCCAGCACCGTGGTGGGAGGGCTGGAGGGGATGCCGGTGCCCGTGACCGTGGCACCGACGGGGATCCCGGCAATGGTGAAGTTGGCCGGGACCGACGAGGCTGTGGCCGTCACGGTTGGTGAGCCGCTCGACGTCGCAACCTTGGTGACGGTGCCAGATCCGTTGGCCGTCGCGTTGGCGGACAGTGTGATGCTGCTCCCGCTGTTCCCCGTCACCGTCGTACCGCTGGGGATTCCCGTCCCGCTGACGACGTCGCCGTCGGAGACATTGGAGTACGACGAGGGTACCGAGCTGGCGGTGGCCGACACCGTGTTCGAGCCACTCGTGACCGTGGACAGCGTGACGGTGGTGTCCCAGGTCTGACCGCTCAGTCCCGCGGTCCCGGTGTCGACGTCGGCCTCACCTGAACCGGCGCCACCGGTCCAGTTGAAGCCGGGGCCGGCCATGATGGTCAGGGCCGATCCGCCGGCCGCATCGATGGCGTTGCTGCCCAGGAGCACCGTTCCCCCCGGGGCTGACGTTGGTGAGGAGCCCGCTGGCCGGACCACTGGCCCCGTTGTCACAGACCTCGGCGACCGAGCTACCGCCGCCAAAGCTCGACATGGCGTCGTCGTCCCGCTGTAGGAGCCGGTGGTGCCCGGCGCCGCCGCGCAGACGGGCGGCGGGTAGATGATCATGGTCTCGTTCTGCGTGTACGTCCCGGAGCTGTCCGTTTCCGAGACCGTGACCGTGTTGGTCGTGCCGCTGCCTCCGGGCACCCCGCTGTCGTCGCCGTCACCGGTGGCGGCCTCGATGGTGCATGACGCGGTAGTGCCTGTGTTGGTCGTCGGTAGCCCCGCAGGTGAAGCCGCTTCCGGGCGTGGTGTTCGAGATCGTCGGGATGGTGATTCCGCCGTTGCTGTCGGTGACCGTGATCACCGATGTGGAGGACTGGTTGTAGCTGCTGTCATAGATGTCGGCGTGAGCCAACGACCATGTCGGGGGCGTTCCAGCGACGGCGGGGGCGGCGGTGGCCACCAGCACTCCCACCATCGCCGCGATCATGGCTCCGGCAAGACCTGCGGCGATGACCCGGAACCGATTGCGCCGACCCTTGCCGGAAGCTGCAGGCGCGTGGTCGATGTCGCGAGCTGATCGAGCGCCTTGGGTGCTCATGGCTCTTCCCCCTGCGGCATGGTCTCTGGGGGAGGCTGTAACGCCCGCCCGCCGTTCTCGATGCCCCTCTACGCCGCCCCTCGTGCCGAGCGAGAGTCGAGCAATTGGCATCTTGTGTGAAGAAAGCGTCGACGTCAAGCGCGCGTTTGGCAGTGACCGCGTTGGGTGAGGGCATCGCACGCGTGAGCAGTGAGCGCCGAGGTGCGGTGGACACGCGTCGCCGGCTCTCAGGAAGTTCTCAGTTGCCGGGACGCGAGACCGGGACCATGGTTGCCATGCTGTTCTCAGAGTTGACGGTGAGCCGGCCTGTAGGCGGGATTCTGTTCCCCCTCGAGACGAGGGTTCGGTGACCATCCATCTACGCGGTCTACCCGGGGGGTGCGCTCGGATGAGCGCCGGACGGGCCGTCCACCCCCTGTTCGACCTTGCTCCGGGTGGGGTTTGCCGAGCCGGCCGAGTCACCCCGGCCGCTGGTGCGCTCTTGCCGCACCGTTTCACCCTTACCTGTGCGGCCCGAAGGCCGCCATCGGCGGTCTGTTTTCTGTGGCACTTTCCTGCAGGTCGCCCCGACTGGCCGTTAACCAGCACCCTGCCCTGTGGAGTCCCGACCTTCCTCGATCCGGCGGGTGAAGCGAACTTCACCCGCCGCTACCGCGGCCACCCGGCCGGCTCACCGTCGGGTCCATGCTCCCACATGGCCGGCGTCGGAGTCTCGGTGGACGCCGTCTGACCTCCGGGTTCGAGAGGCCCGGTCGCGGCCGCGCTCTAACCTGTGCGCGTGTCCCTCGAAGCTCGTGCCGCCCGCCTGGCCGCCATGGGTCGGGGGCCCGCCGCTGACGATCGGTCTGACGAGTCGCTCTCCATCGCCGTCCTCTACCGCCGCGTGGACAGGGCTATCCATGACGCCGTTCCCGGCCGACTTTGGGTCACGGGCGAGGTCCGGTCGGTGAGCGTGAGCTCGAGAGGCATCTGCTACATGGACCTGGTCGACCCGGCCAACCGCGGTGACAGCGACCGGCCCGTCCTCAAAGTGGTCTGCTGGTCGACTCGGTGGGCGCGCATCCGATCGAGCCTCGACCGGCTCGGTATCGCCTTCGACGCCGGCATGGTGGTGAGGGTCCGGGGTGAGGTCCAGCTGTACCAGCCCAGGGGCGAGATCAGCTTCATCGTCTCGGAGCTCGACACCGACGCACTGCTGGGCAAGGTGGCCGCTGAGCGGGCTCGGGTGGTCAAGTCCCTGGTGGATGCCGACCTCTACGACCGCAATCGGCAGGTCACTGTGCCTCCGGTCCCGTCTTCCATCGGGCTCGTGGCCAGCCCCGGCACCGAGGGTTTCCGGGATTTCATGGGCCAGCTTGAAGCGTCGGGGATCGGCTTCACCGTGCGGTTGGTGCCCACCCGAGTGCAGGGACGGGGGGCGCCGGCTCTCGTGGCCGGAGCCATCCGCCGGCTGCAGTCGGCCGGTTGCGACGTGATCGTCATCGTGCGGGGCGGGGGCTCGAAGGCGGACCTCGCCACCTTCGATGCCGAGCCCGTGGCCCGTGCCATCGCCCGCTCCGACATCGCCGTCTGGACGGGCATCGGCCACACCGGTGACCTGTCGGTCGCCGACGAGGTGGCCAACCGTGCCCTCATCACTCCGACTGACTGCGGCCGCGAGCTCGCCGACCTGGCCGACGCCTACTGGCGATCGGCCGTCGGCCGGGGCCTCGAGGTCTCCCGCCAGGCCACGCGGCGGTTGACCGAGGCCATGCAGTCGTCGGAGCGGCACCGCCGCAGCGTGGAGACGTGCACGGTCCGCCAGCTGGACCGCCACGCCGACCGGTTGGTACACCGAGCCCGCTCGTTACGGGGCGCAGCCAGAGGGCAAGTCGACGGCCGCCTCGTCGAGCTCGCCAACCGGTCCCGGGCCGCCTCTCGGGGCTCGACACGCGTATTGACCAACGAGGAGCAGCGGACGCTGGCCCGGGCCGCGCGGGTCACGGCGCTGCCGTTGCGATGCATCGAGGTGGAGGAGCTCCGCACCTCTCACCGCAGGAGCCTGCTCGGTGCCTACGACTACCAGCGGCAGCTCGAACGAGGCTATTCCGTGACGCGCGACGCATCCGGTGCCGTCGTGCGCTCGGCCGACGCGGTCGAGCCCGGTGCCCGGCTCGAGACCGAGGTGGCCGATGGTCGCATCGCATCGATCGTGTCCGGCACCGGGCCGGGGACTGTCCCACTCGCGACCGACGATGAAGGGAGCCGGTGACCATGGCCAGTGAAGCCCGGTCCGCGTCCGACACGGAAACAAAGCACGGCGTGGGTGACCTCAGCTACGCCGAGGCCGGCATCGAGCTCGATGGCATCATCGAGGAATTCGAGACGGGGGTTGTCGACGTCGATCGGCTGGTCGAGCAGCTCGAGCGGGCCACCGACATCGTCGACGAGCTCGACCGGCGGCTTCGCCGCACTCGGCTCCAGGTCGAGGAGCTGGTTCCGCGCCTCGAGGCCATCGGCCGTCGAGACGAGTCGACCTCCGACCCGGCCGCTGGCAATGACACCGACGCCGACGCCGACCGCACTAACCGGACCGACGAGACCGGCGACAACGAGACCGGCGAGGCAGCCTCCCGCACGGAAGGGGAACCGGGCGGGCTCTTCTGACGACGGTCCCGTCCCGATCGAGCTGATCGGCTGCGGTTCAGTGGACCTTGCGGTCCTGGCCTTCCCAGTAGGGCTCGCGTAGCTCGCGTTTGAGGACCTTGCCGGACGGGTTACGGGGGAGAACCTCGACGAAGTCGATCGACGTCGGGCACTTGTAGTGGGCCAGGCGCTCCCGAGTGGCGGAGATGATCTCCGCGGCCAGCTCGGGCTCGCTCATGTCGGAACCGGCGGCCCCCGGAACCGGCACCACGACGGCCTTCACCGTCTCGCCCCACTGTTCGCTGGGGACACCGATGACGGCGGCGTCGGCGACGGCCGGGTGGGCCAGGAGGGCGTTCTCGACCTCGGCCGGGTACACGTTCTCGCCACCGGTCACGATCATGTCCTTGATGCGGTCGTGGAGGAAGAGGTAGCCCTCTTCATCCAGCCAACCGGCATCGCCACTTCGGAACCATCCGCCCTCGATGAGGACGGCGGCCGACTCCTCCGGCTTGTGCCAATACCCGGTCATGTTCTGGTCCGAACGGGTCCAGACCTCGCCCACCTGCCCCGGGGGCAGCTCCGCCCCCGTTTCGGGGTCGACGATGCGGAGCTCGACGTGGCCGAGGGCCCGTCCGGCCGACCGCAGCAGTCGGGACCGCGGGCCGTCGGGGTCATGGTCCTCCGGCAGCAGCGTGGTGATGGCTCCGGTCGTCTCGGTCAACCCGTAGACCTGGGCAAAGCTGCATCCGAAGCCGCTCATGGACCGAACCAGAAGGTCGTCGCTGATGGGAGAGGCCCCGTAAAAGATGATGCGCAGCGAGCTGAGGTCGGCGTCGGCCATCTCGGGTGCCGAGAGCACGAGGTTGAGCACGGCCGGGACGAGAAATGCGTGAGTGATCCGGTGCCGCTCGATGGCGCCGAGCAGAGCGGCGGGGAGCAGGTCGCGGACGATCACCGCAGAACCACCTCGGGACAGTGCCGCCAGTGCCCAGCCGGTGCCGCCGATGTGGAAGAGCGGCATGGCGACGAGAGAGACCATGTCCGGGCCGACGTCGAAGATCTCGTCGGACGCCTCGAGGATGCAGGCGAAATTGCGAGCCGACAAGACTGCACCCTTGGGAAGGCCGGTCGTGCCCGAGGTGTAGAGCTGGATGGCCGGCTCGTCGTCGGCCGGGTGGAAGCCCGGGTCGCTCACCTCGCCACCAGACATCCGGTCCCGCCAGTCGTGCAGCCGGTCGATGCGCACCCAGGTGCGCACACCGGCCACCGCTGCCGCGATCTCTTTGCGAGCCCCGTCGTAGTCGGGTCCAAACAAGAGAATGGGAGCGTCGGCGTCGTCGATGATGGCCGCCATCTCGGCCGGGGTCAGACGCCAGTTGACCGGGACCATCACCGCCCCGATCAGCGAGGCGCCGAAGAGGACCTCGAAGAACTCGATACCGTTCCGGTCGAGGAAGGCGACTCGGTCGCCGGCCCCGATCCCGTCGGCCAGAAGAGCCCGACCGGTGCGCCGCGCCCGCTCGTACATCTCGGCCCAGGTGACCGTGCCCTCGTCACCCACGAACATCGGAGCGTCGGGCGACTCGCTGGCCCAGTGGCGGAGCATGCCGGCCGGCGTGTGAAGTCCGGTTCCCTTGGCTGATTGGGCCTGATCGGTCGTCACGTTGTTTCCCCCGAGGGCGGGCCGCCGATAGTGCGGACGCGGCTGGCATGGTAGCGCCGGACCCTGCGGTCGTATCGTTTCACAAGGTGTGATGTCGGGTGGAGCGACGTGCGTGGCACGGGCCCAGCCCCGACCCATCCCGGCCCGAGTGGTGCCGGACGGCGCGCACCGGAAGGCACCGTAAGGCACCGTAAGGTGGCGCTATGAGCACGGACTCACCCGAGTCGGGCGCGACCCCAGCCGAGGGCGACCGTCTGTACTTCCGGCAGTTGCTGTCCGGTCGCGACTTCGCCGTCGGTGACCAATTCGCCCGCCAGATGGTCAACTTCGTCTACCTGATCGGCGACCGGGCGACCGGCGAGGCGGTCATCGTCGACCCGGCCTACGCCGTCGACGATCTCCTCGACATCCTGGACCGGGATGAGATGCGTTGTGTGGGCGCCCTCGCTACTCACTTCCATCCGGACCATGTGGGCGGCGACATGATGGGTTGGGCCGTCGAAGGCGTCGTGCGCCTATTGGAGCGCGAGAAGGTGCCCGTCCACATCCAACGTGACGAGGCGCCCTGGATTACCCGAACCACCGGGGTCGGGCTGGAGGACCTCGTCCTCCACGACGGCGGCGACGTCGTCGACGTCGGGTCGCTGCCCGTCACCCTGTTGCACACCCCGGGCCACACCCCGGGCAGTCAGTGCTTCCTCGTCGACGGCCGTCTGGTGGCCGGCGACACACTCTTCCTCGAGGGCTGCGGGCGGACCGACCTTCCCGGCGGTGACCCCGCCGCCCTCTACGAGTCGCTCACGACCCGCCTCTCCCGTGTGCCCGACGACACCGTGCTCTACCCGGGCCACCTCTATTCGCCCGAGCCGTCGGCCACCATGGGCGACACCCGGGCCACCAACTACGTCTTCCGGTTGCGCACACCGGAAGACTGGATGGCCATGTTCGGTCGCTGAGAGAGTCGGGGGAAGGCGGTCTCCTACCATGGCGCGCTCATGAACGACCCCCTCGAGGCCGATGCGGCCGTGGTGGTGGTCGGTGCCTCGCTCGCCGGGCTCCGAGCCGCGGAGGAGATCCGCCACGAGCGCCACGCCGGCCCGGTCATCGTGGTCGGGGACGAGGCCCACCCGCCCTACGACCGGCCGCCGCTGTCGAAGCAGTTCCTGGCCGGCAAGTGGGGCATCGACCGCATCCACCACCACGCGCCCGACAAGCTCGACGCCCTCGGCATCGAGTTCCGGCTCGGCCGCCGGGTCGCCGCCCTCGACACCGACACCCGCACCCTCACGTTCGACGACGGTGACACCCTGCCCTACGGGGGGCTGGTGGTGGCCACCGGGGCTCGGGCTCGGGCCCTCCCCGGCACCGAGGGGCTGGAGGCGGTGCACACCTTGCGGACCCTCGACGACTGCCTCTCCATCCGATCCCGACTGGAGGGGATTGGTGCCGGCGCCCGGGTGGTGGTCATCGGAGCCGGCTTCATCGGGTCCGAGGTGGCAGCCACGTGCCAAGGCCTGGGCGCCGAGGTCACGGTGGCCGAGGCCCTGCCGACGCCTCTCGCCCGAGTGCTCGGCCAGGAGATGGGGGAGGCCTGCGGTGCGCTGCACCGCTCCCACGGAGTCCGCCTCCTGACCGGGATGGGCGTGGCCGGGGTGACGGCCGACGGCCCGGCTCGGGCGACGGTGGCGTTGCCCGACGGCACGCACCTCGAGGCCGATGTGGTCGTGGTCGGGATCGGTGTCGCTCCCACCGTCGAGTGGCTGGAGGGCTCGGGCATCGACGTCGCTGACGGCGTGGTCTGCGACGAATCGCTGTTCTGCGCCGACCGGGTGGTGGCGGCCGGCGACGTAGCCCGTTGGCCGCTCGTCTCTGCCGGGCAGACAGTAAGGGTCGAGCACTGGACCAACGCAGCGGAAGGGGGTGCCACGGCGGCCAAGAACCTCCTGGCCGGCCGAGCCGCGGCCGCTGTCTACGACCCGGTGCCCTTTTTCTGGTCCGACCAGTACGAGACCAAGATCCAGGTCCTCGGCCTCCCCGGGCCCGACGACGAAGTGGTGGTGGTCGACGGCTCGGTCGACAGCGGCCGGATGGTCGCCCTGTACCGGCGGGGTGACCAGCTCCAGGCGGCGCTGGCCTTCAGCCGACCGCGCCAGCTCATGGTCTATCGGTCGCTGCTGGCCGCCGGCGCCTCCTTCAACGAGGCACTGGCTGTCGCCCGCGCCTGAGGCGACCGGGTTGGGCCCGACCGACTTTGGTCGGCGGGGGGCCGGGACCGGTGCCACGGCCAGCGGGTCGTGGGCGGCGTCCGGACCGAGCGAAGCGACGGGTGAAGGACAGCGCGGCGCCGATCTCGTCGGCCGAGGGCTCGACGCCGCCGTAGGAGTAGCGCTCGACCACCCCGCACACCTCGGCGAGTCCGTCGGACCACACCGGGGCGAGGGTGCCGAGGCGCCCGCCGTAGTCGGTCAGCGTCTCGGTGCGGCGCCGCGGCGCTCCCCGGCGACGGCCGCCGCGCCCGAGGTCGACGGCCACCCGGTGGGCCCAGGTGGGCGGGCGGCGACGGCGCCAACCGACGAGCAGCACCACGGCGGAGATGACGGCCACGGACACCCCGAGGGGGACCCATGGCAGCCGGCCAAGGAGGTGGACGGCGCCACCGGTGAGCACCGAGCCGGGTGACGGGTTGGCCAGCGGCACCTGGGCGGTGGGGTCGAAGTTCTGCCACCCGTAGCCGGGGAACCACACCTGCACCCACGAGTGGGCGTCGCTGGCCTGCACCTCGTAGAGATCGGTGAAGGGGTCGTAGGAGCCGGGCACGTAGCCCACCGTCTCGCGGGCGGCGATGCCGAGGGTCCGCAGCATGACCACGGTGGCGGTCGAGATCTGCTCGCAGTAGCCCCGCCGGCTGCCGAAGAGGAAGCTGGTGACCGCGTCGGCACCGGCCGGGAGCGGCGGGATGTCGGTGGTGTAGCGCACGTGGGTCGACATCCATTGTTCGATGGCGGCGACCTTGTCGTAGGTGCGCGGGTCGCCGTCGGCCGAGCTGGACAGGCCGGCCGTGATGCGCCGGGCCAGGGCCGCCACCTGCGGATAGGGGTGGGGCAGCTGTAGGTAACGGTGGGTCTCCTTGGAGGTGAGGGAGGCGGTGGGGGCCGAGCCGGGGGGACCGGGCACGGTCGAGCTGCGCAGCTCGGCCGGAGTGGCGGCCGTGTCCGACGAGACCACCGTGTAGATGGTCCCGGCCCCCATGGCGACCGAGGACACGATGGTGCCGTCTCCGGTGAGGTAGAGCGCCTTGGACTGGATATAGACGCGCTCGGCCTGGTCGGTGTGGAACACGAGGTTGGGGCCGGACTGGGCCAGGTAGAAGGTCTGGACGTCGGGGGTGCCGGCGGCGTCGGTCGCCGTCTGGTCGGCCGCCGGCGGGATGGTGAAGGGTGAGCCCGACTCGATCTTGACCAAGCCCGTCCCGTTGGCCGGGTCCCCCGACTGTGTCCAGTTCTGTCCGTCCCAGTGGTCGTAGGTCTCGCCCACCCAATAGCCGGGACGGCTGGCCCGGACCCGGAGCACGATCTGGTTGCCGAGCGTGGCTCGGTCGGCGAGGTCGAGGGCCTTGGCGAAGCCGAGGTAGCCACCCACGCCGGTCCGGCCTCGCGCCGTCGCCGCGTGGGCCGGTAACGACGCGCTGCCGTCCGTCAGCTGGCTGGGGCTCGTGACCTGCTGCCCGTCACCGGCCGACGGGAAGAGGAGCGCGGTCGACGGCTGGGGTGGCGGGAGCACGGAGATGAGGAGGACGGTGAGCACGGCCATGACCACCACGGCGCCGGCCACGGACGGCCAGGGCACTCCGCGGGCGGTCGACATCGACTGCCACATGGCGACGAGGCAGGCCAGGGCGCACACCATCCAGGTCAGCACCCAGAGGCCGAAGCCGAGGTCGACGGCCTGGGCCGCGGCCACGGCCATGAGGGCGGCCGAGCCGGCCAAGGAGTAGGCGACGTCGCGCCGGGCCGGGACGTCGAAGGCGTGCGTGGTGAGCACCCAAGCGAAGAGGACGGCGAGCGGGCCCTCGACCGTCGAGATGTCGCCGGGCGTGGCGTTCTTGGTGGCGGTGGTAATGAACCAGACGAAGCCGGCCACGGCGCAGACGGCAAGGATGGGCTTCGTGGCGCGCCACGGACGCTGGCGGCGCCGATAGGAGGCCACGTTGCCGACCACCGTGGCCACCGCAGTGAAGACAGTGACGGCGGGGGTGAGCTCGCCTTCGTGGTAGCAGGCGCCGGCGGCCACGATGACGGCGGCCACCGACGCCGCCCGGAAGGGGATCGAGTGCTCGGGTGGACCCGGCCGGTTGGCCTCGACGACCCGCTGCCAGATGCTCACCGCGCACCTTCCCGGCGGCTGTGCGGTGATGGGTCGTGGCCGCCGGGCGGTCGGGCCCGGGCCAAGCGCCGTCCGAGCTCCACTCGGTCTCGTACGGGCGCCGAGACGTACCCCGTCTCCTCCTCGGTGCGGAGGACGACCACCCGCCCCCGGGCCAACCAGGCGCACCCTGTCCCTTTGGCCCGTTCACAGACCGCTTCGGCCGCCGCCACGTCCTTCGGCAGTATCACGTCGAGGACGACCGGGTCCTCCACCGCCCGCTCCGTCTCCCTGACCATGAGAGAGCCCACGTGGGCGGTGGCCGGCCAGTGCATGCTGCGGCGGAGATCGCCGGACGAATACGGGCGCACACCACGCGGGTCGCCGAGGCCCGAGGGAACCGGCGCCCGACCGTCGACGGCGCGGTCGAGGGGTGCGGTGGTGGCCGCCTCTTCGGCTCCGGAGCGTGGGGCCACATGCAGCTGCTGGGGGAGGGGGACGACGACGTCGCGCCCCCACCAGAGGAGGCCGAATGGTGCCGAGCTGGCCAGCTCGACCACCACCTCGTCGACCACTCCTCGATGCTCGGGGTGAAGGGTCACGGTCACGGGGCGGCGGCCGAACGGGGACCCGGTGGCCCGCGCCTCGGATCCGGGTGGAGACCAAGGATGAAGGCGGTGCGGGCCGTTGGCTGCGAGCACGACGTCGACGGGCTGTCCCGCCACCGCGTCGCCTGGGCAGGACGTGCATTCGACCTTGGCCCGCATGGTGGGAAGGGCCGGGGCCACCATGCCGGTGATCAGCACGCCGGCCATGGCGGCGCCGAGGGCCTGCACCCATCCGGAGCCGCTCGAGTGGGCGACGACCGCCCACGCCCCGAGGCCGACCAGGCTCCCGGCCACCGGGGTGACCCAGCCCATGGGATGGGTCCGCGGCCGGAGACGATGGCCGTCGTCCGTCCGGCCCGCGCTCACGTGGGCGGGACCGGGGTCTCCCCGAGCACGCGGCTCACCACGACGGCCCCCTGGGCGTCGCCGCTGTCAGCCACCAGCCGGTGGGCGAGGGCGGACACGGCCACGGCCTGGACGTCGGTGGGCGTGACATAAGCGCGCCCAGCCAGGACGGCATGGGCCTGGGCGGCCCTGAGCAACGAGATTGCGGCCCGTGGGCTTGCGCCCAGGCGGACGCTGCCGGCGGTGCGGGTGGCCCGGACCAGTGCGACCGCGTACTCGGCCACGGTCGGCACCACTTGCACCGCCGCGGTGGCCTCGATGGCCTCGGCCCAACGGGCGGCGTCGCACACCGGGGACAATCCGTCCAGCGCGTAGCGACCACCCGAATGGAGGACGAGTTGCGTCTCGGTCGAGGCATCCGGATAGCCGATGGTGGTGGACAGGCCGAAGCGGTCGAGCTGGCTCTCGACCAACGGAAAGCTCCCCAGCTGGCCGACGGGGTTCTGGGTGCCGATGATCAGGTGGGGCCGGGGGAGGGACCACGACTCGCCGTCCACCGACACCTGTTGCTCCTCCATGGCTTCGAGCAGAGCCGACTGGGTGCGTGGCGGGGTGCGGTTGAGCTCGTCGAGCAGGACCACCTGACCGAAGATGGGACCGGGCCGGAACTCCCAGGTTCCCGTCTCGGGGGCGAAGACGGTCACACCGGTGATGTCGGAGGGGAGCAGGTCCGGATTGCCCTGGACCCGCGACAACCGGACACCGAGGGAGGTGGCGAGGGCGCGGGCGAGCACCGTCTTGCCGACCCCGGGGACGTCCTCGATGAGGAGGTGGCTCCCGGACAGGGCGGCCAAGGTGGCGACGCTGACCGCTCCGGGCGTACCCAGGAGCACCGACGAGAGGGCGCCGTGCAGCCGGCGACCGAGGTCGATCGCCTGGTCGAGGGCGTCCGGCGCTGCCGCCGAGGGCACGGCGCCGGGGCCGATGGCTTCCGTGCTCGTGCTCATCGTCCCCCGCCCGACCTTGCCCGAAGGGAGGGGCCCGAGGGCGTCGTCGACCACGCTCGTGTGATTGCCACAGGTGTTCATCGGCACTTGGGGAGAGGAACAAAAGGGCGACCCCGCATCGGCGGGGCGGCGGCGGCGGCTGATGCTGAGCCGCTGGTCAGAAATCGATGGCCGAGAGCTCGGGAATGGTGCCCACGGCCCGTGAGCGGGCCTCGAGCCAGCGCTCCCGGCGAAGGTCGTGGGCGTCCTGGCCGAGGGAGGGCTCGACCACCAGTCGGGGCCGCCAGGCGGCGGCCACCTCGTCTTCGTCGCGCCAGGTGCCCACGGCCATCCCGGCTAGAAAGGCCGCCCCCAGGGTGGTGGCCTCGGTCACCGGTGCGATCTCCACCGGTCGACCGCAGGCGTCGGCCAGGGCCTGGACGAACACGGCGTTCTCGGACATGCCCCCGTCCACCCGGAGGGTGGGAACGGCCAGCCCCGAGTCGCGCTCGGCCGCGTCCAGCAGGTCCGCTCCGCGGTGGGCCACACCTTCGAGGACGGCCCGCACCACATGGGCCCGTCCCGTCCCACGGGTGAGCCCGACGACGGTGCCGCGGGCACCGAAGTCCCACACCGGTGTGCCGAGGCCGAGGAGGGCGGGCACGAACCAGACGTCGTCGGTCTCGTCGCACTCGGCAGCCACTGCCGCCGACTCGGCCGCCGACTGGATGAGCCCGAGGTCATCGCGTAGCCATTCGACGCACGTCCCGGCGGACAGCATGACAGCCTCGATTCCCCACGTCACCGTGGCGTGGCGACGCCACGCAACGATGGGAAAGGTTCCGGCCGGGCCGCGGCCGGCGTGCGTCGGGGCTTCGCCGCCGGTGCACTGGTCGAGCATGCCGCCCGTGCCGAAGGTGGCTTTGGTCATTCCCGTCCGCGTACACCCCTGTCCGATGAGGGACGCCTGCTGGTCGCCGGCCATCCCGGCCAACAACGGATGGTTGTCGAGCGCGGTCGCCGGTCCCAGGCCGCCGCTCGAGTCGACCACGGTGGGGAGGACGGCCTCGGGGATGCGCAGGACATCGAGCAGCTTGGTGTCCCAGCTCGAGGCGTCGGCTCCCACGAGACCGGTCACACCGGCGTTGGTGGCGTCCATGACGTGGAGCGACCCGCCCGACAGTGTCCAGGCGGCCCAGGTGTCGACGGTGCCGAAGGCCAGCTCACCGGCCTCGGCCCGGCGCCGCTCGGGATCGGCCACGTCGAGGATGGCCGCCAGCTTGGTGGCCGAGGCATTGGGGGCGACCCGGAATCCACGGCCCTGCAGCTCGAGGCAGGTGCCCACCGTACGGAGGTCCTGCCAGCCGAGAGCCGGTGCCACGGGCACGCCGCTCACGCGGTCCCACACGACCGTCGACGCCCGCTGGTTGGCGATGCCGACGGCTTCGACCGGCCCGCCGTCGGCCAGGGCCCGGCCCGCGACCTCGAGGGCGGCGGTGGCCATGGCCGAGGCATCGAACTCGACGAGCCCGGGAGCCGGGGTGTCGGGCAGCACGGGCCGGTGGTGGACGTGCTCGACGGTGGCGTCGGGCCGAACCACGGCGGCGCGGACGCCCGAGGTGCCGAGGTCGATGACGAGGATGCTCACGGTGTCGCCGTCTGGCGGTGTCGCGGTCTCACGGCCAGGGCACCGGCCCGAACGGCGACGGGAGGCCGAGCTTGCCCGGGTTGAGGATTCCCCGAGGGTCGAGGGCGGACTTCACGTCGGCCAGCACCTGGTGGGCAGGCCCCAATGCGTCGGCCAGGAACCGCGATCGGTTGAGCCCGATCCCGTGATGATGGCTGATGGCCCCGCCGGCCGCCCGGGTGGCGGCGATGGCCGCGTCCCATGCCATGCGGTAGTAGGACTCGGCCCACGCCGTCGCGTCCTCGGGCCCGAGCCCGTCCGGGGCGCGACCGGCGAAGGTGACGTACAGGCAGGCACCGTCGGTGTAGGCGTGGCTCTGGTGGGACGACGCCACCAGCGTGCCGTCGACAGCGTTGATGGCGTCGAGCACGGAGCGGTAGAGGCCGGCGAGGGCCCGCCAGCGGGCCGCCACCTCCACGGTGTCGACCACGATGCCGCCGCGCCACAGCGGCGCCAACGCCGAGACGTCGTTGCGGTGGGCGAGCCACCGTTCGACGAGGTCTGGGTCGAGGGTGTCGGCTGTCCCACATTCGGCGTCGACCACGGCCATGGTGGCGTCGACGAGGGCGGGGTCGGCCTCGTCGAGCACCACGAGCACGTTGGTGTCCTGCTGCTCGAAGTTGCGTTGCGACTCGGTCGCGTCGTAGAGCCGGAGCACGGCCGGTCGAGCATCCCGGCGCAGGATGCGTCGACAGGCGTCGAGGCCCTCCTCGAAGCGGCCGAAGCCGAACGCCCGCCGGGCTTCGGCGTCAGGGATTGGGTGCACCCGGAAGCGCCCTTCGGTGATCACGCCCAGGGTGCCTTCGCTGCCAACGAAGAGTTGTGTGAGGTCGGGGCCAGTGGCCGATCTCGGGCCCTGACCACCGGTGTGGATGGTGGTGCCATCGGCCATGACCACGCACAGGCCCCTGACCATGTCCTCGATCTTCCCGTAGCGGTTCGAGTACTGACCGGCCCCGCGGCAGGCCAACCATCCGCCCACGGTCGAGAGGTCCATCGACTGCGGCCAGTGGCCGAGGGTCAGGCCGACGTCCCGTAACCCCGACTCGACGTCGGGGCCGAAGGTCCCCGCCCGGATGTCGGCCACCAACGACTCCCCGTCGACGTCGGCCAGCCCATCGAGCCCGCAGAGGTCGAGGGTGACGCCGCCGAAGACGGGCACCGAGCCGCCGCACACGCCGCTCCGCCCGGCGCTGGCCGTCACCGGGACGCCGGCTTCGTGGCAGAGGGCGACCACGTCGGCGACCTCCTCCGTGCTGACCGGCCGGGCCACCACCGCCGGTCGGGCCGGCACCTGCCCGGCGGCCGCCCACCCGATGGCCAGCGGCCACCAGTCCCGGCCGGCCTCGGCCCGGTCGGCCTCGTCGTCGCTGACCTTGGTGCAAACCTCGGCCAGTCGTCGGCGCAGCCCGTCGTCCACCTCGATCCGCCGGCCGCCGAGACGGTCGGAGACATCAGCCGGCGCGGCGTCGAGGGAGGTGGGTGGGGTCGGCTTCACCCACCCTCCGAAGGGGGTGAGGCCATGGCCCCGACCTCGCCGTCGGTCCCGGGAAACTCGCCACCTTCGACCGGTCGATGCGGGTCCAGGCCGGCCGTGGCCAACTCGAGCCGAAGGCGGTCGGTGTAGTCGGCGGCCTCCTTTTGGCAGCGGGCCTCGTCCCACCCGAGGGTTGGCCCGACGAGGTCGGCCACCCGCTTGGCGGCGGCGGCCGCCGCCCGCGCGTCGCGCAGCGATGCCCGAGTCCGGCGGTCGAGCACGTCGGGGAGGGAGCAGGCCATCTCCTCTTCGACGGCGTAGACGGCCTCGGCGGCCAAGTAGCGGAGTCCGGGCACGAGGGGCTCGAGCAGTTCGGGGCGGCCGTCGGCCACGGACAGCACGGCCGGTGTCTCGGTGCCGTACCGACGGGCCAGATGTCCGGCGGCTGCGGCGGCCGGGTCGCGTGGTGTCACGCTGCCCTCACCGGTCGGCTGTTCGACGGGGGTTGCCCCGCGCAGCCGGAGCGAACGAGTGACACAACGTGTGTGCCGGCCGAGCTGTCGTTCCACCAGGTCGACGGTGTCCTCGGCCATCTTGCGGTAGGTGGTCAGTTTGCCCCCGGTCACGGTTACGACTCCCGAGGACGAGACACCCACGGTGTGCCGCCGCGAGAGGTCGGCGGTTCGCTCACTCGGTGCCCGCCGGCCAGCCTTGGGTGCGAGAAGCGGCCGAAGCCCGCTCCAGATGCCGGTGAGGTCGGCAGGTTCGAGGGGCTGGGTGGTCACGGCGTTGGCCGCATCGAGGAGGTAAGCCACGTCCTCGGGCCGGCACGGTGGGTCGTCGAGGGGGCCCTCGTAAGCGGTGTCGGTGGTCCCGAGATAGACCTGGTCACCCCAGGACACGACGAAGATCGAGCGCTGGTCGCCCCGCACCGGGATGACGGCTGCGATGTCGCAGGGGAAGGCCGCCGCCGGCACCGTCACGTGCACGCCCTTGGCCGGGCGGATCGAGTTGGGGTGGGCGCCTTCGTCGAGGGCCCGGACCTCATCGGCCCAGACCCCGGCCGCGTTGACCACCACCTGCGCTCGGATCTCGAAGGGTTCACCGCCCTCGGGTACGACGCGGGCGCCGGTCACCCGCCCGTCGGCGGCATGGGTGAGCGTGTCGACCCGGGTGTGGTTGGCCGCAACGGCACCGTGGTCGAGGACGGCCGTGCGCAGGACGCAAAGGGTCAGTCGGGCGTCATCGGTCCGGGCGTCCCAGTAGAGGAAGCCGGCCACCAGGTGATCGGCCCGCAGGGTGGGGAGGTGGGCCAGGGCCTCCTCCTTGGTCACCCGTTCGTGCCGGCGGCCGATGCGCAGGCCGCCGGTCAGGTCGTAGAGCCAGAGGGCTGTCAGATAGGCGCGGGCCACACTGCGGTTGACGACCCCTGCCCGGCCGAAGAGGGGGATGAGGAAGGGGATGGGGGTGACCAGGTGGGGGGCATTCTCGATGAGCCGCTGGCGTTCGGCCAGGTTCTCGTAGACGAGGCGGAACTCGCGCTGTTGGAGGTAGCGGAGGCCGCCATGGACCAGCTTCGACGACTTGGAGGAGGTCCCCGAGGCGAAGTCGTCCTTCTCGACGAGGGCGGTGCGCAGGCCACGGCTGGCGGCGTCGAGGGCTACCCCGGCCCCGGTGATCCCCCCGCCGACCACGAGAACGTCGAAGGTCTCGTCCTGGAGCCGGGCCAGAGCCTCCTCCCGGCGGAAGTGAGTGCCGGTGGACCCTCTACCAGGGGGAACGCTCGAGGGGACGGAGGAACGGGGGGAGCGTCTCATTTATTAAATTTTGAAAAGGGCGAATTTGTCAGCTTAAGCTGACAAATTCGGGGTTTCCAAAAAAAACAACACAGCGGCGCTCGTCGCCGTCGGCGCCCCGTCACCGCCCTCGGAGCCCTCCACGCTGCGTGACCGCGGTCGGGCATCGGCCCCAGCCTGCCACAGCCTCTTCGCACTCTGGCCAGCCTTGGCCGAGGGGTCGGCGCTTCGGCGGCCCACCGCCACACGGGCAGCGTGGACCACCATTTCTACAACGATTGTTGAACAACAACCATTGGCGATTATGCTGGCGAGCGTGCGAACGCCAGAGGAACTGACCGAGCTGTTCCGCTCGACCGGTCGGAAGGTCACCGCCCAGCGACAGTGCATATTCCGTGTCCTGCAGGGTGACGAGACGCACCCGTCGGCCGAGGCAGTCCACGCCCTGGCTACGAAGGAGATGGAGACCATCTCCCTCAAGACGGTGTATCAGACGCTGCACGACCTCTCCGAACTCGGGGAGATCATCTCCCTCGACGTGGGCACGGGCTGCACCCGGTTCGACCCCAATGTCGAGGACTCGCATCACCACCTGGTGTGCGAGCGGTGCGGCAGCGTCCGGGACCTCGTCGCCGAATTCCCCGAGGTGTCGGTGCCCAAAGGCGCCGACCTCGGGTTCCGACTGGGCTCGGTCGAGATCGTCTTCCGTGGGCTGTGCCCGGACTGTCAGCGCCCCGGCCGACCGCAGGGTCGGTCGACGTCGACTCCGTCGGCACTCGCGTCACCTGCATCATCCCGATAACCCGATCACAAGCACGCCGCGCACCCACCGCGGAAGCCACCTTGAGGGGCCCAACGGAAAGGAAACACGTATGGCACCACTGAAGGACAGCAAGACCGAGGGGAACCTCAAGGAAGCCTTTGCCGGCGAGAGCCAGGCCAACCGCCGGTACCTCTACTTCGCGCAGAAGGCGGACGTCGAGGGCTATCCCGACGTGGCCGCGCTCTTCCGATCCGTCGCCGAAGGCGAGACGGGGCACGCCTTCGGACACTTCGACTACCTGAAAGAGGTCGGCGACCCGGTCACCGGGGTGAAGATCGGTGCCACCCCGGACAACCTCAAGTCGGCCATCGAGGGCGAGACCTACGAGTACACCGAGATGTACCCGGGTTTCGCCAAGACGGCCCGCGAGGAGGGCTTCGAGGAGATCGCCGAGTGGTTCGAGACCCTGGCCCGGGCCGAGAAGAGCCACGCTGGCCGGTTCACAGAAGGGCTGCAGTCGGTCGCCTGAGCGTGCGAGCGAAATGGAATTGTCCGTTGGCAAGGCCGAAAAGGCCGACAAGGCCGACAAGGCCGACAAGGCCGACAAGGCCGACAAGGCCGACAAGGCCGACAAGGCCGACAAGGCCGGCAATGCCGACCCGGGGATGGCCCGGGTCGGCCGTGACCGGCTCCCGTCGAACGTCGGAGGTGGGGAGAGCCGCGATCGCCCGGCGCCGAGGCGTCGAGCCATGACGGTCGGACCTCTGACTCTCGACGACATCGCCGACCAACGCGCCTACGAGCGAGAGCGTGAGGACTTCCGCCGTGCGGTCATCGCCACGAAGAAGCTGCGGCGAGTCACGGTCGGACCGGTCATCACCATGACCTTCGAGAACCGGACGACCATGCGCTTCCAGGTGCAGGAGATGGCCCGGGCTGAGCGCATGTTCTCCGACGAGCAGATCCAACACGAGCTCGACACCTATAACCAGCTGCTACCGGCCCCCGGTGAGCTGTCGGCCACCCTCTTCCTGGAACTGACCTCGGACGAGGAACTGCGGACCTGGCTGCCGCGCCTGGTCGGGGTCGAGCGGGCGTGCCAGCTCCGCATCGGTCCCTCCGCCCATCCCGACATCGTCACCTCGACGCCCGAGGACGAGCACGAGTCGGTGCTCACGCGTGACACGGTGACGTCGGCCGTGCACTACGTGCGGTTCCGGCTCCGACCCGAGCAGGTCGAAGCCTTCCGGGCCGGCCCTGTCCAGCTGGCGGTCGCCCACCCGTCGTACCCGGATGGTCTGCCCGGCACTGAGCTCGGCGATGCCACCCGGGAAGAGCTGGCCAAGGACCTGGCCGGGAGCTGATCAGGGCCTGGGCGCTCGGTCCAGGCGGACGCGGCCGCGAAAGGGGTCTCGACGGAGGCCGCCCGGGTCAGCCGTAGGAGAGGTGCACCGCCGCCTCGGCTGTTTTGACTTGGAAGGCCAGGCTCTCCTCGATGTAGAGGTGCACGGAGGTCTCGTCCGCGCTGCGGTAGCCGATCGAGAAGTCCTCGCCCACCGTCAGCTCGAAATCGCCACCACGGAGGCTGATCACGACGGCGCCGTCGACGGCCGGCGCCCACACCACAGGCCCATCGAGGATCCTGCGAATGTGCTCGAGCACCGGATAGCCCCCGTGCTCTGTCGTCTCCGTCACACCGGTGTAGCAACGAGGGCCGAGGGCGATGCCGTAAGGGCCGCTGATGTCCGCGTTGCGGAGGATGGCGACGGCACGGGCCACGTGCTCGGGATATTCGACGTAGTCGGCCGAGATGGGCACCGGCACATGGGGCGACGCCGGGATGACGCCCTCGATTCCGCCAGCCTCGTAGCCGTGGAAGACGAGATGGTCCTCGGCTAGGGCAGCCGCTCGCCCGGCTTCGATGACCGCGTCGAGGTCGAGGTCGGTTGCCCCTCGGTCGGCGGCGGCCAGCTCGCGCCGGTCCAATTGGATGGGGGCGCGTACCTCGATCAGGGGCAGGACCCGACGCCGGGCCGTCTCGACCGCGCCCCCCGCGCCGGAGTCGAGTTCGTGGACCCGTCCGAGGTCGACGGCGGCATGCCCCCAGCCTTTCGGGCCCGAGAAGTCGACCAAGCGGCGTCCGGCCAGGAAGTGCTTGAGGGAGCGTGTCGCCTCCTCGTCGATCTGCGCCCAGGCGTCCTCGGTGACCGGGGCGAGCTCTCTCATCAAGTGGTTCATGGGGCTCTCCTGCTTGTCTGCTGTGGGGTGCCGAAACGCAAGTTGCCATCATGCTCGCCATCCGGCCCTAGAGCCAAAGGAATTGCCGTTCCGGCACACCGTCCGCCCGTCGGCATCGCCCGTCGGCATCCCCGAGGCATCCCCGAGGCATCCCCGACCCCGACGCATCCCCGAGGCCGGTCGGCAAGGTCCGCGTCGAGGTCCCGGCCGACGAGCCCGGCAAGGTCATCCCATCACGCTCCAATGAGCCGCCACCGCCGGCGGCGCACCGGTCGCCTCCGGCTCCGGTGGGCGCACCTGCGGGTGCACCGGACGAAGGGAGCCAACCATGACCGCTACGAGCACGTCAGTGACGGGAAACCTCACCCGTGACCCGGAGATTCGCTACACCCGCGACGGGCAGGCCACCACCTCGATGGGCGTCGCCGTGAACCGTCGGTGGCGCAACCGGGAGACCGATGAGTGGGAGGAGGCCACCTCTTTCTTCGACGTCGTCACCTGGCGCGACCTGGCCGAGAACGTTGCCCTGAGCCTCACCAAGGGCATGCGGGTGCTGGTCGTCGGCCGGCTCGAGCAGCGCACGTGGGAGACCGAGGACGGGGAGCGCCGTTCCAAGGTCGAGATCGTGGCCGAGGAGGTCGGCCCCAGTCTGCGCTTCGCCACCGTCGAGGTGCACAAGCTCGAGCGTGCCGCCACGAATGAGGGCCAGACGGGCACCGGCGACGACGCGGCTGACCCCAGCGATCGGGCCGATCCGAGCCTGGCCGATGCGTGAACCGTTACCGCCACGTCCTGGCGACGCCGGTCGCAGGACGACCGCCGCGTTCGGACAGGGGCGACGGGCCCGGCCTTGTGAGACCGTTCGCTTGACCAAGGCCGAGGCCTTCGACGCCTGCCAGCTGCTGGCCGACGCCGATCGGTGTCTGGTTCGGGCCGGCTACCCGGCCGAGGCGACGGCCCTGGTCGAGCTCTTCGACCTCATCGAGTCTCGGCTGTGCGACAGCGAGCCCGCCTCCTCGCCCAAGCGCGCCTCCGGCTCGGTGACCGGCGAGGCCCCGGTCAGCCGGGGCTCACTCGAGGGTCAAGACGTCGAGCGCGACTCCGTCTCGGGCTTGTAGTCGAGGGACAGCGAGTTCACGCAGTAGCGCTGGCCGGTGGGCGCCGGCCCGTCGGGAAAGACGTGCCCGAGGTGCCCACCGCAACGAGCGCAGGTGATCTCCGTGCGTCGCATGCCGAAGCTCTTGTCCTGGTGCTCCTCGATGGTCCCGTCGGCGACCGCCTGGTAGAAGCTCGGCCAGCCGGAGCCCGACTCGAATTTGGTGTCGCTCGAGAAGAGCTCCGCCCCGCACCCGGCGCAGGTGAACATGCCGGTGCCCTCCACGTGCAACAGCTCACCCGACCAGGCCGGTTCGGTTCCCTTCTGGCGGAGGACGGCATAACGCTCGGGCGAAAGGCGCGTGCGCCACTCCTCGTCACTCAAGTCGATTCGCCGGGTCTCGGTTCCACTGCTTTCGCTGTCGGCCATCTCTCCTCCTTACTGCTCCTTACTGCGCTCACTGTGGCGGTGGGGAACCGGGCTGCTCCCGACGCCGACCTTCCGCCCAGTCACCACATCGAACACGACAACCCGGATCGGTGTTCCCGGTCCGGGTCCGGGCGCGTTCCAGGAGTCCGTCGGAGCCCCTTTGGTAACGTCCCGTCAGCCGGGGCGCTCGCCACCGGCGCCGCCAGCGCTCGAGGAACCGGCGCCATGGACCTGCGAGACCGACCCGAGGACGAGGCCTTCCGAAAGGAGGTGCGCTCGTGGCTCGACGCCCACGTGGTCGGTGAGTTCGCCGCCCTCGGCGGGCGGGGCGGGTCGGGGGACGAGACCTTCGGCTTCGAGACGCGGCTGGCGTGGGAACGGGTGCTGGCCGAAGGTGGGTGGACCTGCATCGGCTGGCCACCCGAGTACAGAGGCCGCGGCGCGTCGGTCGCCCAGCAGGTGATCTTCAACGAGGAATACGTGAGGGCGGCCGCCCCTGGCCGGGTCGGCGTGATGGGGGAGGGCCTTATCGGCCCCACGATCATCCATTACGGGACGGCCGCACAGAAGGATCGGTTCCTCCCGCCCATCGTGGCCGGCACCGAGCTCTGGTGCCAGGGCTATTCGGAGCCCGACGCCGGAAGCGACCTGGCCAACGTGCGCACCCGGGCCGAGCGGGACGGCGACCAGTGGATCGTCACCGGCCAGAAGGTCTGGACCTCCCTCGCCCATCAGGCCGATTGGTGCTTCGTGCTGTGCCGGACGGATCCCGGCTCGGCTCGGCACCGCGGACTGTCCTATCTGCTCGTGCCCATGGACCAACCTGGCGTCGAGGTGCGCCCCATCACCCAGCTGACGGGGACGTCTGAGTTCAACGAAGTGTTCTTCGACGGCGCCCGGACCGAGCTCGACAACGTGGTCGGCGACGTCGGTGACGGCTGGCGGGTGGCGCTCGCCACTCTCGCCTTCGAGCGCGGCGTCGGGCTCCTCGGTCATCAGCTCACCTTCCGCCGGGAGCTCGACCAGCTCGTCTCCGACGCCGGCTGCGCCGGCCGCAGTGGCGATGCCAACGTCCGGGACCGTCTGGCCCGGGCGTGGACCGAGCTCGAGATCATGCGGCTCAACACACTGCGCAGCCTGTCCGGCGTCGACGGCCCGAGCGCACCGCCCGAGGCATCGATCGCCAAGCTCTACTGGGCCTCCTGGCACCGGCGGCTCGGTGAGACGGCCATGGACGTGGCCGGCCTCGGCGGGCAGGTCACCCCGGGGGGCCACGGCGAGCTCGACGACTGGCAGCGCACGTTCCTCTTCAGCCGGGCAGAGACCATCTACGGGGGCTCCAACCAGATCCAGCGCAACATCATCGGTGAGCGGGTCCTCGGACTGCCCGGCGAACCCAAGGGGTCGAACCAGTGAGCGCGCTGCCAACCCCGCCTGCTGGCCACGGGCTGCTCGACGGCAAGGTCGTGGTCATCACGGCAGCGGCCGGGACCGGCATCGGCTTCGCCACCGCCCGACGGTGCATCGAGGAGGGAGCCACCGTCGTGGTCTCCGACGCCCACGAGCGACGCCTCGCAGAGTCCGCCGACGCTCTGGCCGAGCTGTCGGGGACGCGGCCCCTCGCCGTCTCCTGCGACGTGACCGACGAGGCCCAGGTCCAAAACCTCTACGACGAGGCGGCGCGGCACCACGGTCGCTTCGACGTGGCCGTCAACAACGCCGGACTCGGCGGCCAAGTCGAGATCGTGGACATGTCCGACGAGCAGTGGGCCACCGTGCTGGACGTAACCTTGACCGGAACGTTCCGGTGCACGAGGGCGGCCCTCCGCCACTTCTACGACCAGGCTGCCGGCGGGGTCATCGTCAACAACGCCTCGGTGCTCGCCTGGCGGGCCCAGGCCGGCCAGGCCCACTACGCCGCGGCCAAGGCCGGGGTGATGGCCCTGACCCGGTGCAGCGCGGTCGAGGCCGCCCCCCACGGTGTCCGGGTCAACGCCGTGTCGCCCAGCCTCGCCATCCATCCCTTCCTCAACCGGGTGATGAGCGACGAGCATTTGGCCGAGCTGGCCGGCCGCGAGGTGTGGGGCCGCAGTGCCGAGGTGTGGGAGGTGGCCAACGTCATCGTGTTCCTGGCCAGCGACTACGCCACGTTCATGACCGGCGAGGTGGTATCGGTCAGCAGTCAGCACCCCTGATCCGGCCGGCGGGCAGTCGAGGAGCGTGCACTACCCTCTGACGCTGTGTCAGATGTGATCGATCCCCGCGGTGACCTGCAGTGGGGCTCCATCCCGGGCCTGGTCGAGGACGCCGCCGCCCGGTTCAGTGATGCCGACGCCGTCGTGGACGCCAGTGGGCCCGGCGGTACCGTCACCCGACTGACCTTCGATGGGCTGGCCGAGCGGGTCTTGGCCGCCAGCCGGTGCCTTGTGGCCAACGGCATAGAGCGGGGCGACCGGGTGGCCATCTGGGCGCCGAACTGTGCGGAGTGGGTCGAAGCCGCGCTGGGCGCGGTGGCGGCCGGCGCCCTGCTCGTGCCGCTCAATACCCGGTACCGGGGCGCCGAGGCGGCCTACATCCTGCGGGCCTCGGGGGCGCGGCTGCTCTTCACCGTCGAGGGCTTCCTCGGGACCGACTACCCCAAGCTGCTCGAGCAGGCGGTGGCCGAGGGGGAGCCTTTACCCGAACTCGAACGGGTGGTGGTCCTTCGTTCCGGTGACGGAGTCTCCGGGCCCGCGGGCTCGTCCCGGTCAACGCGGGGCGACCCGACGATCGAATGGGACGACTTCCTCCGCGAGGCGAGTGTGTGCTCGGCCGACGTGGCCGCCGGACGCACCGCCTCGATTACCTCGGGCGACATGTCCGACCTGATCTTCACCTCGGGCACGACCGGGCATCCGAAGGGGGCCATGTCGACCCACGGGCAGACGCTGCGGACCTTCGCCACCTGGACCGAAGTGGTCGGCCTCCGCCGGGGCGACCGGTATCTGGTGGTGAACCCCTTCTTTCACACCTTCGGGTACAAGGCCGGGATCCTGGCCTGCCTCATGGCCGGGGCCACCATCCTGCCTGAGCCGGTCTTCGACACCGAGCGTGTGCTGCATCGCATCGCCGAGGACCACGTCACCGTGCTCCCGGGCCCGCCCACCATCTTCCAGGCCATCCTCGACCACCCCGATCGCTCCAGCTTCGACCTCTCGTCGCTCCGACTGGTGGTGACCGGGGCCGCGGTGGTCCCCGTCGAGCTCATCGAGCGGCTCAACGACGAGCTAGGCGTGGAGACAGTGCTCACCGCCTACGGGCTCACCGAGGCCACCGGCACCGTGACCATGTGCCGGCGCGGCGACCCCGCCGAGGTGGTGGCGTCCACCTCGGGTCGGGCCATCCCCGACGTCGAGGTGCGCATCATCGACCCCGACGGTGGCGAGGTGGGGTTCGGGCAGCCGGGTGAGATCGTGGTGCATGGCTACAACGTCATGCAGGGCTACTTCAACGACGCCGACGCCACTGACGAGGCCATCGACCGTGACGGCTGGCTGCACACCGGCGACATCGGGGTGATGGACGCGGCCGGCAACGTGCAGGTCACCGATCGGTTGAAGGACATGTACGTGAGCGGCGGATTCAACGTGTACCCGGCCGAAGTCGAGGCCTGCCTCCGCGCCCACCCGTTGGTGATGCAATTAGCGGTGATCGGCGTGCCCGACGCCCGGTTGGGCGAGGTCGGCCTGGCCGTGGTGGTCCCGGCCGAGGAAGCCGCCCCTGACGTCATCGAGCGCCAGCTCGTCGAGTGGGCATCCGAGCGCCTGGCCAACTTCAAGGTGCCGCGGGGGGTCCGGGTTGTCGATGAGCTGCCGACCAACGCCAGCGGCAAGGTGTTGAAGCGCGAACTGCGCGAGGAGTTCGGTGAACCGGCTGGAGCGGGGGCGGGGCCACGCCGTTGACGGCCACCGCAAGAGGACACGGCTGCGGCGTCACGCCCGGGCCGGTGCCCAGTGCTGATCGAAAGCAACGAGAGGAAGGAACCCGCCGTGCGAGGCATCGTCTATACGGGTGAAGGAGCCGAGGTCACCGACGCGCTCGAGGTTCGCGACCCCGGCCCGACCGAGGTGCGGGTCTCGATGGTGGCGGCCGGCGTGTGCCACAGCGACCTGTCGGTCATCAACGGGACCATCCCCTGGAAAGCACCATCGGTCCTCGGCCACGAGGGGGCGGGCATCGTCGAGGCGGTCGGCTCCGAAGTCCGCTCGGTGGCCGTCGGCGACCACGTGGTCATCGCCACCCTGGCCTCGTGTGGGACGTGCCGGGCGTGCGCGACGGGACATCCCACCTGGTGCATCAAGACGCTCGGCAACGTGTCCACGCCGTTTACCTATCGGGGCGAGCCGGCCTCCAACTTCGCGGCGACCTCGGTGTTCTGCGAGTCGACCATCGTGAAGGAGGTCCAGGCGGTCAAGATCGACAAGGAGGTGCCGCTGACCTCTGCGTGCCTCATCGGCTGCGGTGTCGTCACCGGAGTGGGCGCCGTCCTCAACCGGGCCCGGGTGTCGCCGGGCGAGACTTCCGCCGTCTTCGGGGTCGGTGGGGTGGGCCTCAACGTGATCCAGGGCCTGCGGCTGGCCGGGGCGAGCCGCATCGTGGCCGTCGACACCCTGGCATCCAAGGAGGACCTGGCCCGGCAGTTCGGTGCCACCCACTTCGTCGATGCCTCGGACGGCGACCCGGTCAAAGCCGTGCGCGCCATCGTTCCCCCCGGTCCCGACCGCGTCTCGGGGGCGCTCGGGTGGACCGGTGGTGTCACCTGGTCGTTCGACTGCGTCGGTCACCCGGCTGTCCTTCGCGCCGCCCTCGACGTCCTCGACTGGGGCGGGACGGCCCTGGCCATCGGCATCCCCCCGCAGGGGACGGAGGTGTCCGTCGACGTCAACGCCCTGGCCTATGTCGACCGCGGTCTTCTCGGTTGCCGGTACGGCTCGTCGCGCCCGCATCACGACATCCCGCTCATGGTCGAGCTGTACCAGTCCGGGCGGTTGATGCTCGACGAGCTGGTCACCGAGCAGCGGCCGCTCGAAGGTTTCCGCGAGATCGTGGAGGACATGGAGGCGGGCAAGCTGGCCCGCGGCGTGCTCACCTTCTCGTGACCCCACCCCGGGCCCGACACCGTCGCCGACACGCCGCCGACGCCGGTGCAGTTGACCGGCGACCCGAGCGTGAGCGGGCGAGCCTCGGGCGACTCTGGGCCGCCGGGGTTGACCTCAACAACGGTTGAGGTTTTACTCTGACAACCATGCAGAACGCACCATTCACGGATGCCGAGCTCGACTACCTCGACTCCCAACGTCTGGGCCGACTGGCCACGGTGTCGCCGGCGGGGGCCCCGCAGAACAACCCGGTGGGCTTCGTCTACAACCAAGAGCTAGGCACCATCGATGTCTTCGGGCTCAACCTGGCTGCGACCCGGAAGTACCGCAATGTCGCCACCAACGGCCAGGTCGCGCTGGTGGTCGACGACCAGGTGTCCGTCGATCCCTGGGAGGTGCGGGGCATCGAGGTCCGAGGGGTGGCCGAAGCACTGGATGGCGTCGGGCCTCCGAGACCGGGCATGAGCCCGGAGGTCATTCGCATCCATCCCCGCCGGATCATCAGTTGGAACGTCGACCCGGCCCGCCGCGGGATGTGGGGTCGGAACATCGCCGACGAACTCCCGGCAGCCTGATGGAAACCTCACTGTCGGTCCTCGACGATGCTTTCGAGCGGGTGTCGGCACTCGAGTTCGCCCCACCCGTCCGATTCGTGAGCCATGCGCCGATGGCCTGCGAGGCGCTCTCCAACCTGGGGCTCGACGACGTCATCGACGACTGGGTGGATTATTTCGAGACCTCACTGGTGGCAGCGCCGTCCGCCGTTCCCCCGGTGTGGCATGGGGGCTTCGACTGGCAGGCGGTCGTCGGCGACTCCCGGCTCCTCCCGCAATGGTTGGGCTACTTCGACGCCTCTATCGCCGAGGAGGGATGGCCCACGGTCGTCGACCAGTGGGTTCCTCGTTTCATGCCCGGCCTCGCCTCGGCGTTGTTCCATGGCGTGATTCGGACCTCCCACGCCGTGCGGGCCATCGACCGCGCCGACACGCCGGCCCGGCGGGCCGAGTTGGCACGGGCGTTGGCCAACTGGGCGACGTGGTTCCGACCCGGGCACGAGGTGGTGGCGACGGGCCGGCGGTACGATCCGGCGCAGGCGGCGCTCCGGGCCGCGGCGGCCGGTGCGCGGTGCTACGTGGCCCGCCCGACCATCGTCGACCTCCACGGCGTCACCGGTGCCATGGCCGTGGAGCTCCTCACCCATCACATCCCGCCGGCCGACGCCGACGACGCGGTGGGCCAGCTGGCAGCCGAGCACCAGGACCTCTTCCGGGGCGTCGTCCCGGTGGCGGACCGCGACCCGGACGCCACAGGATGGGACGATGACCTGGCCCGGGCGGCGGCGGAGAGCGGTGACCCGCATCAGGTGAAGCTGGTCGAAGCCTGCCGGCGGGGCTTCGAGGTCACCGGTGACGCCGGCTTCCTCGAGGCCAGCCGGACGGTGACCGGACTCGACCGCAGGTAACGGCGACCCACCGGTCACCCCGGTACCCGGTCACCCGGTCACCCGGTCACCCGGACGGCGCCAGAAGTCCCGCATCGGAGGCCCCTGTTACAGTCGCCGGCCGACATGACGGTCCGTCAGATTTCGGGCGATCACCGCACGGTGGTCGAGGTGCTGCGGGCCGCGGCCGAGGCGTACGGGGATGCCGAGGCCTACGTAGAGCCGGCCACCCCCGCTTCGCCCCGCCGTCATCTCACCTTCGCCGAGTGGGACCGGGCTGCCGACGGCGCAGCCGGCCTCCTGGCCACACACGGAGTGGAACGCGGGTCGGTGGTCTGCCTCTACCTGCCCAGCTCGATCGACTACATGATCGGATACGCCGCCGCCGTCCGGCTGGGCGCCGTCACCTCGGGCATCAACTCTCGCCTGGGGCCTCAGGAGGTCACCTCGATCCTCGATCGGACCCGGCCGGCCGTCACCCTGGTCGACTCTGGCCTCACGCTGCCGCATGGCCCGACCGGCCACGTCATCGACCGCCAGTCGTTGGTCGAGGCAACGGGCGGGGTGCCGCCCGGGCGGTTCCCTGTCCTCGACCCGGCCGACCCCGTCGCCGTGGTGTGGACGAGTGGGACGACCGGACTGCCCAAGGGGGCCGTCTTCGACCACGACAACCTCCGGGCCGTGGCCGCCGGCACGGACGTCCTCTCTCAGCCCGGCGATCGCCGGCTGTCCCCGTTGCCGTTCGCCCACGTCGGGTCGATGACCCGGCTGTGGGACGAGGCGGCCCACGCCATCACCACGGTTATCACGCCGTCACCATGGCGGGCGGCCGAGGCGGTGATGGTCATGGCCGCCGAGCGCATCACCGTGGCCCAGGGCGTGCCCACCCAGTGGGCGCTCGTGCTGGCCGAGCCGGGCCTCGACGACGCCGACCTCTCGGATCTCCGCATCGTGGGAACGGGCGCTTCGCGGGTCCCGCCCGAGCTGGTCGAGGCCATGAGTGGCCGGTTCGGCGTGCCCATCGTGGTCCGCTACACGACGACCGAGGCGTCCCTCGGTACGGGTACTCGACCCGGCGATCCTCCCTCGGTGGTGGCGACGACGGTCGGCCGGCCGGTACCCGGGGTGGAGCTCGAAATCGCCGATGACGCCGGCCGTCCCTCGGGCACGGGCGAGGTCGGCCGGGTGCGCCTGCGGTCCGGTGCGGTCATGCGCGGCTACTGGGCCGGGCCGCCGGCTGGGCTGGGTCGGACCGAGCTCGACGTCGACCGGGCCGCCACCCGTTCGGTCCTCGACGACGCCGGCTGGCTCACGACCGGCGATTTCGGGTTCGTCGACACCGACGGAAACCTGCACCTCGCCGGTCGGGCCAACGAGCTCTACATCCGCGGTGGTTACAACGTCTACCCGGCCGAGGTCGAAGACGTGCTCGGCCGTCACCCGGGAGTGGACGCCGTCTGTGTCCTCGGGCTTCCCGACCCGGTGCTCGGCGAGGTGGGTGTGGCCGTCGTGGTGCTCACCCCGGGCGCGCCGTCCGATCCCGACCGGATGCTGAGCGAGCTGCGGGGCCTGGTCACCTCGACGCTGGCCGACTACAAGGCCCCCGACCGGTTGGTGATCATCGACGCCCTGCCGCTGACCTCGATGATGAAGGTGGACAAGCGGGCGCTGGCCGTTCGACTGGCGGAGACCTCGGTGCCGCCCGCCGCGTCGGGGGCCGAGGCCCGATGAGCGCCCGATCGGTTCCGGCCACCGGCGGGGTGACCGACGACCCCGTCCGGCTCGGCACCATGCTCTACACGCTGGTCGAGCCTCACCGCGGCCACCAAGTCGGCTACAACCGCTGGTACGAGCGCGACCACTTCTACGCCGGCTGCCAGATCGGCGCCTACAACTTCGCCGGTGCTCGGTTCGTGGCCACCGCCGACCTCAAAGCCCTCCGCCTGCCGCCGCCGGGTGCGTCAGGAGTTGCCGTTGGCCCGGTGGCCGACTCGGCCGCCGGCAGCTACCTGGGCGTGTACTACGTGCTCGACGGCCATCACGACGAGTGGAACCGGTGGGCGGTCGACCAGGTCAACACGCTGCACGCCGCCGGGCGCATGTTCGAGCACCGTGACCACATCCATACCGGCCTTTACCGCTTCGAATGGGAGCACCGGCGCGACGAGGATGGGGTGCCGGCCGAGCTGACCCTCGACCACCGCTTCGCCGGCCTCGTCTCGGTCTTCGTGGACGCGGCCGAGGGGAAGGGGGCGGCCGACGTGGCCCGCCTCTACCGAGAGGACCTGTTGCCCCGCCTCCTGCCGGGCACGCCCGTCGCCAGCGCTCTCGGCTTCTCGCCGCTGCCGTTGCTGAACGACGCCCCCGGCGATGTTCCCCGTGCAGATTCATCGCAGGAGCGCGCCCTCATCCTGTTCTTCGTCGACGAGCACCCGGCTGCCTCGTGGCCGGAGATGTTGGCGGGTCAGGAATCGACGCTCGAGCGGGCCGGCGTCGGCCGGGTGTCGTGGGCGTCGCCGTTCGTGGCTACCGTGCCCGGAACCGACACCTACGCTGACCGGCTGTGGCCGGATGGTGGGTGACCGGGTGACGGACTTCCTCGAGGCGATGTCGACGCGCACGGCGGCGCGCGGCTGGATCGGGGGAGCGAGCCTGTGGGAGGTCGTCGACCGGCGGGCCGTGGCCACCCCTACCGCCGTCCTGGCCCGCGACGACCAGGGTGTCGAGCTCACCTTCGCCGGCTACCGCGACGCCTGTCTGAGGGCGGCCGCCGGCCTCCTCGCCAATCACGGAGTCACCGCCGGCAGCAGCGTCAGCTGGGAGCTCCCCACCTGGAACGAATCGCTCGTCCTGGTCGGCGCCCTCTCCCGCCTGGGGGCCCGCCAGAACCCGATCATCCCCATCTACCGCAGTCGTGAGGTGGGTTTCATCACTCGACAGAGCCAGGCCGACCTGCTCGTCGTGCCGACCGTCTACCGCGACTTCGACTTCGAGGCCATGGCCCACGAGTTGTCGGCCGACCGAACGGGCCTCGAGGTGCTGGTCGTCGACCGGCAATTGCCCGACGGCGACCCGTCGCTCCTTCCGGCCGCCGAGCCGGTGCCGTCCCGGGCCGCCGATGCGCCGGTGCGATGGCTCTTCTACACGTCGGGGACGACCGCCGACCCGAAGGGTGCTCCGCACACCGACCTCACGGTCCTGGCCTCGGCGCTGGCCATGTCCGAGTGCCTGGAGATCACCGCCGAGGACGTCTCGGCCCTGGTCTTCCCGTTCACCCACATCGGCGGCATCGGCTGGCTCATGGCCGCCCTGTTGACGGGCTGCACCCTGCTCACGACGGCGGCCTTCGACCCGGTGGCCACCCCGGAGTTCCTGGCCCGGGAGGGTGTGACCCTGGCCGGATCGGGCACACCGTTCCATCTCGCCTACCTGGCTGCCCAGCGGGCGGCGGGCAAGGAGCCGATCTTCCCGAGGGTGCGGTCCTATCCCGGGGGTGGCGCGCCCAAGCCGCCGCAACTCCACTACGACCTGACGGCCGAGATCGGCGGGATCGGCATCGTCTCGGGCTACGGGCTCACCGAGGCACCCATCGTGGTCATGGCGTCCGAGCACGACCCCGACGAGAAGTTGGCCACGACCGAGGGCCGGCCCACCCCGGGCGTCGACCTCGTTGTCGTCCGCCTCGACGGGGAGCGAGCGGGTCCCGGCGAGGAGGGCGAGATCCGGCTTCGGGGCCCGCAGGTCATCGCTGGCTACCTCGACCCGGCCCTCGACGCCGATGCCTTCGACGCAGAGGGCTACTTCCGCAGCGGTGACCTCGGGGTGGTCGACGCCGACGGTTACGTGACCATCACCGGCCGACTGAAGGACGTGATCATCCGTCATGGCGAGAACATCTCGGCCAAGGAGGTCGAGGACCTCCTCTACACCCACCCGGCCATCTCCGACGTGGCCGTGATCGGGCTGCCCGACCCGAAGACAGGCGAGCGAGCCTGTGCGGTGGTGGCACTGGCCGAGGGCACCACCCTCGACCTGGCCGAGGTGGCCGAGTTCCTGCGGGGCGCTGGGCTCAGAGTCCAGGCCATCCCCGAACAGCTCGAGGTGGTCGACGCCGTGCCCCGCAACCCGGCCGGCAAGATCCTGAAACAGGACCTCCGCCAACGGTTCGCCGGATCGTCGGTGCCCACCGCAAGAGGAGCCACGCCATGACGCCCATCCAGCGCATGACCCTCGGGGCGGGGGGCCCGGAGCACGACGCGGCCGACGCGGCGTTGGCCGCAGAACGCGGCCAACGGTTCGCCGGCAAGGTGGCCGTCGTCACCGGGGCCGGCTCGGGCATCGGACGGGCGGTGACGACCCGCCTGGCCCGAGAAGGAGCGGCCGTGGCCGGCTACGACGTGGCCCGCGACAACCTCGAGACCACGATGGCCTCCGTCGAGGAAGCCGGAGGGACTGGCGCCGGCTTCCTCTGTGACGTGACCTCGGAGGAATCGGTGGCCGCGGCCGTGGCCGGGACGGCCGAGCAGCTCGGGCCCCCGGACGTCGTGTGCAACGTGGCCGGCATCGGCGGGTTCTTCCACACTGTCGACATGCCACTCGACCGTTGGGAGCGGATCCTGGCCGTCAACCTCACCGGACCGTTCCTCGTGTGCCGGTCCACGTTGCCCCACATGGTCGACCGCGGCGGCTCGATCGTGAACGTGGCCTCCAACACCGCGCTCATGGGCCAGGCCTACTCGGCTGCCTACTGCGCGTCGAAAGCCGGGCTGCTCATGTTCTCCAAAGCGCTGGCCGCTGAGTACCTGTCCCGTCGGGTCAGAGTCAACGTCATCGCCCCTGGTGGGGTGGACACTCCGCTCATCGGCAGCTTCGACCTGCCGGAGGAGGCGGATCCACGTGTCCTCACCCGGATCATGACGCCGCTCGGCTTCTCGACGCCGGCCGAGATCGCCGCCTCGGTGGCCTTCCTCGCCTCCGACGAGTCGTCCTACACGACCGGAGCCGTCTTGTCGGTCGACGGCGGCATCACCATCTGAGCGTCGGCGTCGCCCAAGCCACCGACGGGCGGCCCCTCTAGCCGCCCTTCAGGTGGACGGGTAGGCGCTCGACTCCACGAAGGATCACCCGTGTGGCCCACTCCGGGTTGTCGTAGGCAGGGGCCAGACGGGGGAAGCGGCGGACGATACCGGGCAGAGCGATCTGTGCCTCGAGGCGGGCCAGCAATGCCCCGAGGCAGTGATGGGCGCCGCCGCTGAAGGAAGCGTGCTCGATGGCGTCCGGGCGCAAGAGGTCCAAGCAGTCGGCCCTTCCCCCCCACTTTTCCGGGTCACGGTTGGCCGCTCCCAGAGCGAGCATCACGTCGCCGCCGGCGGGGATGAATACGCCGCGGAGCTCGATGGGATCGGTGGCGATGCGCCGGGCGAACTGGATGGGTGCATCGAATCGCAGTAGCTCCTCGACGGCATTGGCGTCGAGGCCCGGGTCGGCTCGCAGGCGGGCCAATTGTTCAGGATTGGCGAGGAGATGGACGAGGCCGTTGCCGATCAGGTTCTCCGTCGTCCCGTGCCCGGCGTTGTGAAGAAAGATCAGTTGCACCACGGTCTCCTCGTCGGAGAGACGGTCTTTGGGGTCCTGGGTGGCCAGGAGAGCGCTGATGAGATCGTCACCAGGGTGGGATCGTTTGTCGGCCAACAACCGTCTGAAGTAGGTGGTCATGTCCCGAATTGCCGCCACCGCGGCTTCTTCCTGTTGCGCGGTGTTGAACGACTCGAGATACCGCACCAGCGCGTCCGACCACTCCAGGAGCTGCGGGATGTCGACGTTCGGGACGCCGATCATCTCCGAGATGATCTGGGCCGGCAGAGGTCGGGCGAACTGGGAGATGACGTCGAAGGGCTTGTCGTCCTCGGCCGTCGAGAGCAGTTGGTCCACGAGCACCGTGGTCCGCTGACGCCAGGAGGCAATCGCCTTGGGCGTGAAAGCCTGGGAAAAGGCCCGCCGGAGACGGGCATGGTCGTCTCCGTCGCGGAACAGCATCCATTTGTCGGATCCGGCCTCGAGCGTGGCGTTGCGGGTGATGCGGGCCATGATGCGCGGCGTCGGGTTGGCTCGGGTGAGGTCGGCCAGCATGCCGCGGTCGCGAGTCAAACGGTGGACGTCGTCGTAGCGCGTGACGAAATAGGCATCGACCCGCGGTTCGAAGTAGATCGGGTGGTGGGCTCGTAGAGCTTCGTACTGCGGGTAGGGGTCGTCGAAGAACCCCGGGGCGAGGGGATCGAAAGCCGGCTCGTTACCGGGTGTCTCGGCCGGGACCAGTGATGAGCTCATGGCCAACTCGTGGCGAGAGGATGGCGCAGAGGCTCTGGGATGTCAGAACCGGAGATGTGCTGCCCGGCCGCGACGGCGGTCACCCGGCCGAGTCGTGGGTGGGCATGCACAAGACCATGTCCTCCTCGGTGGGTGCTGGGTGACAGTAGCTCGGGTGACCAGTAACAGTCGGGGTGACGCCGCCGCCGGCCGCAGTTGGCCGACCGCCAAGCGGTCGTCGAACGATAACGCGACTGAACGCGGCCGTGAGCCGCCGGTCGACGAGAGAGGGGGATAGGGTGCCGAACCAGCCGGAGGATGCCGGCAGTGGCACGCAGGGAGGTGAGATGCGTACCGGCAACATGTTCGGCCCCGACGCCACCTTCGTCGGGGTGCCGGCCGCAGACCTCGACGACCCGGCCAGCTATGCCGATGCCGCCGTGGTCATCATCGGCGCACCCTTCGACGCCGGCACCAGCCACCGGCCGGGGAGCCGCTTCGGCCCCTACGCCATCCGGACCACGGACTACCTTCCCCACGACGGGGAACGGCCCCACCTCGCCCTGGGGGTGGACCCACTGGCCGCCCTCCATGTGGTCGACGTCGGTGATGTCGTCATGCCCTCGGTGGACACCGACGGATCGCTGGCCCGCCTCGAGGCCGCGGTGGGGAGGATTGCCGAGTCAGGCGCCATCCCTCTCGTTCTCGGCGGCGACCACACCATCGCCTGGCCGGACGCCACCGGGGTGGCCCGTCATGTGGGCTGGGGACGGTTGTCGATGGTCCACTTCGACGCCCACGCCGATACCGGCAATACGCAGTTCGGGTCGCTCACCGGACACGGCACGCCCATGCGCCGGCTCATCGAGTCCGGCGCCGTGCGCGGCGACCGCTTCCTCCAGATCGGCCTGCGGGGCTATTGGCCCGAGCCGGCCACGCTGGATTGGATGGCCGGCCAACACATGCGCAGCTACGAGATGACCGAAGTCGTCGAGCGCGGGCTCGATGTCTGCCTGAGCGAGGCCTTCGCACTGGCCACCGACGAATGTGACGGCGTGTTCCTGTCGGTCGACGTCGACGTGGTCGACCCGGGGTCGGCCCCGGGCACGGGCACCCCGGAGCCCGGCGGCCTGAGCCCCCGCCAGCTGCTCGATGCCGTGCGTCGAGTGGCGATGGAGCTGCCCCTGGCCGGCATCGACATCGTCGAGGTCGCGCCCCCCTACGACCACGCAGAGGTGACCGCTTACCTGGCCAACCGGGTGGCTCTCGAGGTCATGTCCGGCCTGGCCTGGCGACGGGCCTGCGACGCCGGTGCCGACGTTCGGCTGCCGGGCGCCCCGCTCCTCGACCGCTGACTACGACAGGCGCTCGACGATCATGGCCATGCCCTGACCGCCGCCCACGCACATCGACTCGAGGCCGATGGTTTTGTTCGTGTCCTCGAGCGCGTTGAGCAGGGTGGTCATGATGCGGGCGCCGGTCTGGCCGAAGGGATGGCCGAGGGCGATGGCGCCGCCGCGCACGTTGAGCTTGTCGTAGCCGATACCGAGCTCGCGGGCAGAGGGCACAACCTGGGCGGCGAAGGCCTCGTTGATCTCGACGAGGTCGATGTCGTCGATGGTCATGTTGGCCCGGGCCAACGTCTGGCGAATGGCGTCGACGGGGCCGAGGCCCATGATCTCGGGGTTGAGGCCGGTGACGCCGCTGGCGATGATGCGGGCCAGTGGGGTGATCCCGAGCTCGCGGGCCCGGATATCGCTCATGACCACCACGGCCGCGGCACCGTCGTTGAGCGGACAGGCATTCCCGGCCGTCACCGTGCCGCCCTCGCGGAAGACGGGCTTTAGGGCGGCCAGGCCTTCGATGGTCGTCCCCGGTCGGGGACCGTCGTCCTTGGTGACGACGTCACCGTTGGGGGTGGTCACCGGGATGATCTCCCGGTCGAAGAAGCCGGACTCCTGGGCGGCGACGGCCCGAGTCTGGCTCTGGAGGGCGAACTCGTCCTGCTCCTCGCGGCTCACCTTCTTGAGCTCGGCGACGTTCTCGGCCGTCTGGCCCATGGCGATGTAGACATCCGGAAGCGCGCCCTTAAGCGGCGTCCACGGCTCACCGGCCGCCGGGGTGCGGGCCGCGGTGCGGGCTTCGGCATCGGCGAACTCCGACTCGTGAGGGCCGGTGTCGGCCGCGCCATAGCGGTAACGGCTCACCGTCTCGACTCCGGCGGCCACGAAAGCGTGGCCTTCGCCGGCCTTGATGGCGTGGGCCGCCATGCGGATCGTCTGCAGTGACGAGGAGCAGTAGCGGTTGACGGTGACCCCGGGTACGTCGGGCAGCCCGGCCAGCAGGGCCGCCACCCGGGCGACGTTGTAACCGGCTTCGCCCGCCGGCTGGCCGGAGCCCATGATCACGTCCTCCACCGATTGGGGATCGAGGGCCGGCACCTTGGCCAGCACTTCACGGATGACGAGGGCGGCGAGGTCGTCGGGCCGACAGTCGACGAGCGACCCCTTGTTGGCCCGGCCGATCGGGGTGCGACCGGTGGCGACGATGACGGCTTCGGGCATGATGGCTCCTCGGGGTGCAGCTCCGGGTGGGAGTTTGGTACTTACTCGTGGGTAACTGTAGTGCCGGACTGCGGACCGGCCTCCCCGCGCAGGCTACCGGCCAGGTCAACGGCCCGTCGGGGCCGCGGAGGGTGGCAGCTCCCGACCAGCGATATGTAACGTGTTCTAACGCCTGCCGGCCGACCGGAGTGCCGCCGGACTGGCAGTCGACGGGTGGCGAGTGCCCCGCATCGATGCGATCGGAGGAACGCCATGGAGATCGGCTACACCGCGGACCAGGTGGCGCTGCGCGACCGCCTGCGCCAGTACTACACCGACCTCCTCACTCCCGAGGTCGAGTCTCAACTGGCCGAGAGCCACGGCATCGGGCCCAACATGCGCCGGGTGGTCAAGCAGATGGCCTCCGATGGGTGGCTGGGAATCGGCTGGCCCGAGGAGTGGGGCGGACAGGGTCGCTCGGCCATCGAGCAGTTCATCTTCTTCGACGAGTCCATGCGGGCCGGTGCGCCCGTGCCCATGCTCACCATCAATACGGTCGGCCCCACCATCATGAACTTCGGCACCGAAGAGCAGAAGCAGCATTTCCTGCCCCGGATCCTGGCCGGCGACATTCATTTCTGCATCGGCTACACGGAGCCGGGTTCGGGCACCGACCTGGCGTCGCTCCAGACTCGGGCCGAGCGTGACGGTGACGAGTACGTGATCAACGGCCAGAAGATCTATACGTCGCTGGCCGGGGACGCCGACTACATCTGGCTGGCCACCCGCACCGACCCCTCGGCGGCCAAGCACAAGGGAATCTCCATATTCATCGTTCCGATGGACACCCCCGGCATCAAGGTCGTGCCCATGCAACTGCTGGGCGACCACAACATCAACTACACGTTCTACGAGGACGTTCGGGTGCCGACCACCGCCTTGGTCGGCGGTGAGAACAACGGTTGGTCGATGATCACCAATCAGCTCAACCACGAGCGGATCACCCTGTGCGCGCCGGGCATCATCGAGCGGGCGCTGGCCGACGTCCGGCGGTGGGCGCAGGAGACCAAGCTGGCCGACGGCCGGCGAGTCGTGGACCAGGAGTGGGTGCAGATCCACCTGGCCCGGGTCTACGCCCGCCTGGAGTTCCTGCGCCTCATCAACTGGAAGGTCGCCTGGTCGGCCACCCAGGGCCGCTTGGACGTGGCCGATGCCTCCACGACGAAGGTGTTCGGCACCGAGTTCTACATGGAGGCCTTCCGTTTGCTCATGGAGGTGGTGGGGCCGGCGGCGGCGCTTCCCAAGGGCAGCCCGGAGGCGGTGCTCGCCGGCCGGCTCGAGATGCACGCCCGAAGCCTCATCATCCTCACCTTCGGCGGCGGGACCAACGAGATCCAGCGTGATCTCATCGCCATCTTCGGACTGGGCATGCCCCGGTCACTTCGGTAGGCACGGCGGCCCACCACCGACACGACCCACACGACCCACACGACCCACACGACGGGCAAGGACAAGAGCGATGGACTTCTCTTTCAACGAGGAACAGGAAGCCGTGCGGGAGCTGGCGGAGCGCATCTTCTCCGACCTTTCCACCCACGAACGGCTGCGCGAGCTCGAGGCCGAGCCTGACGGCGACCGTTTCGACCGGCGCCTGTGGTCGGAGCTGGCCTCCGCCGGCCTGCTCGGCATCGCCCTCCCGGAAGAGGTGGGCGGTGCGGGCCTCGGCTTCCTCGAGACGGCATTGATCGTGGAGGCCGCGGGTCGGACGGCGGCGGCGGTGCCCGTCATCGAGACGCTGGCCGTGGCCGCCCCGGCCATCGCCGCATTCGGCTCGGACGAGCAGAAGAAGCAATGGCTGCCCGGGGTGGTCACCGGCGATGTCGTGCTCACGACGGCCGTGGTCGAGCTGGGCGGCAAGCCCGAGGAGCCCTCGGTCGTCGCCGACCGGAGCGGGGAGGGCTGGTCGCTCACGGGGACCAAGGACTTCGTTACCTCGGGCACGGTGGCCGACGCCGTGCTCGTACCCGCCCGCCTGCAGCCCGACGGCGTGGGCGTCTTCATCGTGGACCTGTCGGCCGACGGCGTGACCCGCGAGCGCCAAGATGCCAACACCGGGCGACCCATGGCCGTGGTCAACCTTTCCGGGGTTCAGGTCGGCGCCGATGCCCTGCTGGGCACGGTCGCCGACGGGCGGGCCATCGTCAGCTGGCTCGTGCAGCGCACGACGGCCGCCATCGCCCTGGCCGAGGCGGGCGGCGTCACCACCGCCGTCGCTCTGGTGGCGGAATACACCAAGACCCGGGAGCAGTTCGGCAAGCCCATCGCCACCTTCCAAGCTGTCGGCCAGCGGGCGGCCGACGCCTACGTGGACGCCGAGGCCATCCGGCTGACCGCCTGGCAGGCGGCCTGGCGCCTGGCCGAGGGGCTACCGGCCGACAAAGAGGTGGCCGTGGCCAAGTTCTGGGCCGCCGACGGTGGGCAGCGAGTGGTGCACGCCGCCGTCCACCTGCACGGCGGGGTGGGCGTCGACCGCGACTACCCGCTGCACCGCTACTTCCTCTTGACCAAGCACTACGAGCTCATCCTCGGGGGGGCCACCGAGCAGCTGCTCCGCCTCGGGGCGGTGCTGGCCGCCGAGCCCGTCTAGGGATCAGCGTCAGGCTCCGGTCACAAGGCCGGCGTCGGACCACTCGGCCATGGACGTGACCGTCTCTCATATCGGTGTCTGCGTTTCCGACGTCGAACGGTCGCGCCGCTTCTACGTCGAGGCGCTCGGCTTCGAGGAGATGGGGTCCCACCGGGTGGGACGCGAGTTCGGGGCCCTGATGGAGGTGGACGGCCCGGATGTCCGGTCGTTGATGCTGTCGCGGGACGGGCTGACCATCGAGCTTCTCGGTTTCGATGCGCCGGGGCACTCGGGATCCGGTCGGCGCCGGCCCATGAACGAGCTCGGCTTCACCCACCTCTCGGTCCGGGTGGACGACGTCGACGAGGTCGCCTCGGCCATCGAACGCTTCGGGGGAACGGTGCTGGCGGCCACCCGGACGCCTGTCGACGTGGGCGGCGTGCATCTCGACTTCCTCTACTGCACCGATCCCGACGGGGTCCGCATCGAGCTCATGAAGCTGCCCTGAACGGGGTCCGGGAAAAGGTAGGGCGCCCCTTGGGGCAGGATCCCTGGTGGCGAGGGTCGGCCCCCCATTCTCTGGCCGCCAGCCGGTTTCCCCAGCTCCCGCAGTCGTGGGCCGGGGCAACCCCTGTCAAGCGACCTCGGCGATGTGCCGATAAGTCCAGAAATGACGGAGAGCCAGAACGCCCACGAGCTCGCCAACTCGATGCTCGGAGCTCTCGTCGCGCACGTCAGAGCGGTGGCTGGCGACGGCGCGGTCGAACAGGTCCTGCACGAGGCGGGCGAGCAACGCACGGCGGCCGAGATCGGCGAGCCGAACGGCTGGTCCAGCTACCAGCAAGGCCTCGCCCTGTTCACGGCGGCTGCCGAGATCCTCGACGATCCCGACGTCGGTCGCAAAGCCGGAATGGAGCTCCTGCGCCAGTACGCAGGCTCCGAGGTCATCGCCTTGCTCCGGTCCTTTGGGTCGCCCACCGAGATGATGCGGATGTATCCCGCCATTCAGGCCAAACAGTCGACCGTTACCCGATCGGAGGTCATCGAGGTCAGCGATGATCATTGTGTCGTCAGCGTGACGACGGTCGAGCACATCGTCAGGGACCGGCTGTTCTGCGGCTACACGATTGGCGTTCTCTCGGAGATGCCGGTGCTCTTCGGAATGGCTCCGGCGACCGTTGCCGAGGTCGAGTGCCAGACGCGGGGATCGCATCGATGCCTCTTCGACATCAGCTGGGATCCGACGTCGTCCTTCCAGGCCAACCTCGAAGAGGAGCTGGAGTTCCTGCGCCAACAGGTGGCCGTCTTCACTCAGCGATTCGAATCGTTGGAGTCAGTGGCCAAGGAGCTGTCGTCCGCTCGAGAGGTGGACACGGTACTGGCGACCATCACCCGACACGCGGCCGTGGCCGCCCGCGCCCCTCGCTATCTCTTGGTCGTGCGCCTCGCCGGTGACGTGGCTCCGCGCCTCCATCACATCGGCTTCGACCAAAAGGAAGCCCAAGAGATGGCGGAGCAAGTGCTCAGCCGGCGAGACGAAAGCGCCGGCGGATCCCGCCTGATCGTCGACATCGCCTCGGCCCGCACCCACTTCGGGCGCCTGGCGGCCTTCTACCCGGATGGATACCAATTCCTTCCACAGGAGCGCTCCCTACTCCTGGCCTACGCCGGACATGCGGCGGCCGCGCTCGAGGCGGTGGCCGCTCTCGATGAATCCCGGGATCGGAACGTCACGCTGAGCGCACTATTGGACCTCGGGAACGCGCTCACCCAGGTGGGCTCGCGTCAGGAGATTGCCGACCGGGTCGTCGAGGCGACGCTCGGCGTCGCTTCTTGCTCACGAGCCCATGTGTTGTTGTGGGATGCCGATGACGCCGTCCTCACCCGTGCCGCGACCGCCCCGGCCCCTGCCGACCAGGCTCCACTACCGTCCGCGCTCCGAGATGGCGACCTTGGCAACCGGATAATGCGCTACGACGAGCCCGCCGAGGTCTCCCTCGACTCCGATCCGTCGCTCCGGGGGGTCTTGGCCCTCATCGGACTGGAACGTGCCCTCATCGCCGGGCTGACGGCGCGGAACCAAGTCCTCGGATTGCTGGCCATCGACGTGCCCAGCGGTGCATTGGGGGGGACCGATGCCGTCCGAGGACGGCTCACCGGCGTGGCCAGCCTCGCCTCCACGGCCTTGGACGGGGTGAACCTTCTCGACGAGGTGCGCCATCAAGCCTTCCACGACTCGATCACCGACCTCCCCAACATCCGGCTCTTCGAAGATCGAGTGTCCCAGGCCATCGTCAGCGCTCGCCGGGGAGGAGGACGCCACGGCTTTCTCTTCATCGACCTGGATCGTTTCAAACCGGTCAACGACACTCACGGCCACAAGGTCGGGGACGACCTACTGCGTGCCGTGGCCAGTCGGCTGTCCGCCTCGGTACGCGAGGCGGACACGGTCGGCCGTCTCGGCGGGGATGAGTTCGGCATCTTGATCCAGAAGGTGTCGACCGAGGACGACGCGGCTGTCGTTGCCCGCAAAGTCGTGGCCGCTCTCTCGAAACCCTTCTCCGTCCAGGGGCTGATCCTCATGATCGGTGCGAGCGTCGGGGTCGCGATGTTCCCGGAGGAGAACGACACTTACGACACGGTCCTGTCGCGGGCCGACATTGCCATGTACGAGGCCAAGGCCAAGGGCCGAGCCCGGTACCAGTTCTTCGCCGGTTCGGACAGCTCCCGCGCCCTCAACGAACTGCACCGCCGCTGAGGACGGCACTCATGGTGGGCGCACAGCGCCGTGGCTGCACAGCACCGTGGCTGCACAGCGCCGTGGCTGCGCAGCGCCGTGCCGCGGGCTTTCGATCGGCCACTACCGTGAGAGCCGTGACCGGTCCCGATGCGTCTCCGATGCCGCCCTCCGCCCGTGAGGTCGGACCCGATGAGGCGACAGCCATGGTCAAGGAGGGAGCGCACCTGCTCGATGTCCGAGAGGACGAGGAGTGGCAGGCCGGCCATGCGCCGGCCGCTCGCCATCTCCCGATGGGACAGCTGTCTGAGCGACTGGCCGAGGTGCCCACCGACCGCACGGTGGTCTGTGTGTGCCGAGTCGGCGGACGTTCGGGCGCGGTTGCTTCGGCCTTGATGGCCGAGGGCTACGACGTGCGCAACCTGGCCGGAGGCATGCTGGCCTGGGAAGCGGTCGGGCTGCCCGTCGTCACCGACGACGGCGGCGTCGGCCGCGTGGTCTGAACCAGTCATCGATGGCCGTCTACCTCGACGACTGGCGTCAGCCGGCCCGGCTCGGGACCGTCGACGACCGCTGGTCGCACCTGGTGGCCGACGACGAGCACGAGCTGCACGCTTTTGCCGTCCGGATGGGCATGCGGCGTGAGTGGTACCAGCACAAGGAGGCTCGGCCGCACCAGGGCCACTACGACGTGCCCGAGCGCGCCCGGGCCCGGGCGCTGTCCCTCGGGGCGCAGCCGGTGAGCTGGCGTGATCTCGGGCGCATGCTGCGCCGGCGCCGTCGAGGCCAATCGGTTGCCGGCCCACCGGCATCGGCGCCTACTGGCGCCCGGTGACCCGGCCGACGCCACCGCCCACCCACCACCACCCTCTACGCCAGTCCTCATCGGGATGGGGCTCGACGGCTCTGGGGCCGAGGCGGCCGAGCTCATGGCCGCCGCCACTGAGGCGGCAATGGTCGACGCATGTGTCGGTCGCCCCGGGGCGCTCGTGCTCGGACCTGCCGCTACGGTGGGGCCGTGGCTGTCGACGTCCCTGCCGCGCTGGCCTTTGCCCGCGACCATCGCATCGGTGTGCTCGTGACCAGACGCCAGGACGGTTCGCCCCAGCTGTCCAACATCCTCTACATCGTGGGTGACGACGACTCCGTCCGCATCTCGATCACCGAGTCGCGGGCGAAGACGAAGAACCTGCGGCGTGACCCGCGCGCCACGCTGTACGTCACCCGGGAGGACTTCTGGGCCTATGTGGTCATGGACGGCGCCGTGTCGCTCTCGGAGCCGGCCCGAGATCCGAACGACGCCACCGTCGAGGCCCTGGTCGAGCTGTATCGGGCCGCCTCCGGCGAGCATCCCGATTGGGACGAGTTCCGACGGGCCATGGTTACCGAGGGCAGGGTGGTCGCCACCTTCACCCCCCAGCACGCCTACGGCATGCCGGGACGCTGAGCGACGCCCGACGCCGAGACCCGACTCCCGACTCCCGACACCCGACACCCGATGATCCTCGAGCGCGCCATGGTGGAGGTTCGGCCGGGGACGGGCGCCGGCTTCGAGGCCGCGGTGGCTCGGGGCGCACCCATCGTGGCCGCGTCACCCGGGTTCATGTCGCTGGCCCTCCACCGCTGCGTCGACCGCGCCGACCGCTACCTCCTCCTGATCGAGTGGAAGACGGTCGAGGATCACACCGTCGGCTTCCGCGGCTCGGATGCCTTTCCGCGGTGGCGTGCGGAGATCGGCCCCTATCTGCACGGGGATCCCGACGTTGAGCACTACTCCGACATCGGCATCCGTCTGGAGAGCGGTTCGACCACCCCCGACTGAGCCCAGGCCACAGTCAGGCCGGCCCGTCCACGACTGCTCGCAAATGATCGGCCAGTTCGGCCAACGGGGTGCGGGCGTTGAGTCCGCTGGTCGACGGCATGACATAGGCCGGGCGTCCGGCCACTCCGGTTGGCTGCCATCCGGCGGTGGCCTTGGGGTCGACCGCCGCCCGCCATCCCGACAGCCCCACGAAGCACACCGCGCCAGGCTCCAGCCAGCCCACTAGCCGTTCGACCCGGCCGAAGCCGTGGCGGTATTCGGCCGTGGTCACCTCGGCGGCGGTCCGGGTGGCCCGCTTGACGAAGTCGGTCATGCCCATGCCGTGGCCGACGAGGGCATCGAGCGGGTCGCGGTCGCGGCTGACCAGGCCGGCCTCGAGGGCCGCGGGCCAGAACCGATTGCCGGGACGTCCATAGCCCACGCCCACGTCGGCCGAGTAGATAGCCGGGTTCACCCCGCAGATGAGGACCCGCATCCCGGCTCCCACCGTGTCGGCCAGGGTCCGGGCCCGCACGGCCGACAGCCGGACCTCGTCGTCCTCGGCGACGACCGACCCGGGCACGATATCGAAACCGGCACCGACGACCACCTGGGCCAGCCGCTCGGGTGTCCATCCGGCGAAGAAGCGGCCACCGATGGTGTCCTGAGGCAGGGCGCGACCCTCGTAGTCGCCGGCGAACACCTGCAGATGGAAGGGTGCCCCCACCGTCAAGACGCGGTGCACGTCCCAGAGGGCCAAGGGCAGCCGGTGGCGGGGCAGGTGCAGGTGGGTCATCCACGACCAGGCGCCTCCGACTGATCCCCGGCCGAACGGAAGCCACTCGATGTCAGCACGGACAAGGGGCGCGGTGGGCACGATGGAGCGTGCCGCGTCCAGCATGGACGTCGAGGCATCGAGGGCCATGATCGGCTCACCGAGCATGGGGAGGTATCGGCCGGCACCGCAGCCGAGGTCCAACCGAAGAGCGCCGGGCTCGACCTGCTCGGCGAAGGACTCGGCTTCGGCCCGATGGACGGGGCGGTGATGGCCGGCGGCCCACTGGCGCCCCCGTCGCTCGTAGACGGCCACCGTCTCCTTGTCCACGGCGCCGATGGTATGGGCACGGACGCGGCCTTCGGAGGCCAACGACCGGAGGAGCAGGCCGGTCAGTGATCGCCGGACGAGCCGGCAGGGTCCGACGTCACTGTCGCCGGCCGGCCGTCCGAAGCGCCGGCCGGCTCGCCGGCGGGCGCCGGCTCAGAATTTCCCGCATCGGACGCTTGTTCGGGCATCTCCGGCACCCAGGGGCTGGTTCGACGCCCGGCCGTGTCGTCCAACTCGTCCAGTTCCTCGTGGACCATGTCCACGTCATCGACCACGTGCAACTCGTCGGGCGGCGGCTCACCGACACGCCCATCGGCGTCGCCGTGGGGGAGCACGGGGAGACGCACCACCGCGGTGCACCCGCCTCCCGGGGTGTCCTCGATCTCCAATCTGCCGCCGACTGCCTCGATGAAGCCGCGGGCCACGGTGAGCCCCAGACCTACGCCCGGTCGGACCTCCCGGGAGGCGGTCCGATGGAACGGTTCGAACACCCGCTCACGCTCCTGGCGGGGGATTCCGGGTCCACGATCGACGATCCGGATGTCGACCCGACCAGCCACGGGAACGGCGCCGGCTTCGATGCGGACGCTCTCGCTTCCGCCGTGGCGCACGGCATTGTCGATGAGGTTGGCCAGGGCCCGTTCGACCAGGAAGGGGTCGGTGCGAACGGGGGCGAGGTCCTCGGGCACCGTGACGATGGGCTCTTGCTCGGGAGAGACGCTGGCCACCGCCGCCTCGACGAGGTCGGCCACGTCGACGGGCCGGTCCAGCACCTCGAGGGTACGGGTGCGAAGGCGGCTGAGGTCGAGCAGGTTCTCGACCAGACCGGAGAGCCGGTCAGCCTCCTCGTCGATGGTCTGGAGCAGTGTCCGCGTCTCGTCGGGCCCGAAACTCAGATGGTCGGAGAGCAAACTGGACGAGGCGACCTTGATGGCGGCAAGCGGCGTGCGCAGGTCGTGGCCAACTGCGGCCAACAATCCGGACCCCAGCTGCAAACCGCGCACCTCGGTCTCGGCCGCCGCGGCCTCGTCGTGAAGGCGCCCCGTGGTGAGCGCCGTGGCCAGCTGGGCGGCAAAGGCGGTGAGGATCTCACGGTCCCCGGGGCTCATGGGCCGGCCCGACAGGGCCAGCACCTCGCGGTCGGTGAGGGGCACCACCGCCGTCGCCTCGACAGGAGCAAGGGGTGGCTGATCCCCGACTGACGCCACCGTCGTCCATCGGTCCCGGCCCTGAGCGTCGGTCGCCGAGGTCACGCCGAAGGGGTTGCGCTCCACCACATTGCGGAGGATCGACGCCGACGTGACCCGGAAGGCAATCGTCAGCTCGCCGAGGAGAGCGGGCAGAGGGTCGCCCTCCGAGGCGAGCATCCGGCCGGCGGCACGGGCCAGCATTCTGGCGTCGGCCCGGGCGCGGTTGGCCGCCTCCGTGCGGCGGGCGGAGATGTCGACCAGCACGCTCACGACGCCGGCCGTCAACAGGAACATCGCTAGTGCCGCGATGTCACGGGTGTCAGCGATGGTGAAGGTGTGGATGGGTGGGCTGAAGTACCAATTGAGGAGAAGGAAGCCGGCCACTGAGCCGAGCAGGGCCGGACCGACCCCGCCGACCACGGCAATGGCGATGACCAGGATCAGATAGGCGCTCAGCGCCGTCGACAGTCCGACTTGTGAACGGTTGGCCGTGAGGATGAGCGTGAGGAGGGGGAAGCCGACCAGGCCGATCAGAAGCGCGGTCGCCTGGCGCCGCATCGAAACGGGAGTGAGCACGGTCCGCCAGCGGCCCACCGACACGTGGCGGTGTGGACCTTCGGCGTCGCCGGGATGGGCCACATCGCCCTCGATGGTCGCCGGAGGCGGCTGGTCCTTGTCGGCCACGGAAACCCGCGTGCGGCGTCGCTCGTCGGTGGCGATGACGTGCACGTCGAGCGATCCTCCGGCGGCCCGGATGACCGAGTTGATCACCGACCCCCGGACCAGCTCGGTGATCCGACTGCGGTGGGTCGCCCCCATGATCAGCTGGGTGGCGTTCTCGCTCCGAGCGACGCTGACGAGGGCGTCGGCCACGTCGGCTCCGACCACCTCGACATAGCGGCCACCGAGGTCGTCGAGGAGGGCTCGGTTGGCCACCAGCCCCTCGGAACCAGACTGCGTGATCGTCTCGTCGGTCCGAACATGGACCCCGATGAGCTCGGCCTTGGTCCGCATGGACATGCGGGCAGCCCGGCGAATGAGCTCGGCGCTGCCTCGGGCTCCGGTGACCGAGACGAGCACCCGTTCGCGGGTCTCCCAGGGGCCTGCGATGTGGTGACGCTCGCGGTAGTCGGTGAGCTCCTCGTCCACACGGTCCGCCACCCACAGCAGTGCCAGCTCGCGCAAGGCGATGAGGTTGCCCGGCCGGAAGTAGTTGGCGAGAGCCGTGTCGATACGCTCGGGCGGATAGATGTTGCCGTGGGCCATCCGCCGCCGCAGCGCTTCCGGAGCCATGTCGACCAGCTCGATCTGGTCGGCGGAGCGCACGAACGGGTCCGGGACCGTCTCCCGCTGCTCGACTCCCGTGATGCGTCCGACGACGTCGTTGAGGGACTCGAGGTGCTGCAGGTTGAGATTGGAGATGACGTTGATGCCGGCTTCGAGCAGATCCTCGACGTCCTGCCACCGCTTGGCGTGCGTGGACCCGGGCACGTTGGAGTGGGCGAGCTCGTCGACCAGGACGAGCGTGGGGTTGCGCTCGATCAGCCCCTCCGTGTCCATCTCCTCGAAGGTCTGGCCGCGGTACTCGACGCTACGTCGGGCAAAGACCTCGAGGTCGCGGATCTGGGCGTCGGTCTGTGGCCGGCCATGCTCCTGGACCCAGCCGATCACGACGTCGGTGCCGCGTTCCTTGCGGCGCCACCCCTCGTTGAGCATGGCGTAGGTCTTGCCCACGCCCGGCGCGGCTCCGAGGTACAGGCGGAGGGTGCCTCGACTCATGCCTGCACCCTTACACCTGGGTGGCCGGGGTCGGCACCATTCTCCGCCGCCCTCACCCCCGGGGCCGCGAGTCGATGGCTGCCGTCTCGGGGTCCTCGAGGCGGTACCCGACCCCGGGCGTGGTCTTGATGAAGTCGGCAGCACCCTTGCCCAGCTTCTGACGGAGGCGGTGAACGTAGGCGTGCAGGTACTGCGCCTCGCGGCCGTAGCCCGATCCCCAGACCGCCGAGAGGATCATCTGGTGGGTACAGGTGCGCCCGGCGTTGCAAGCCAGGAAGCCGAGCACGTCGAATTCCTTCCGGGTGAGCTCCACCACCGCACCCCGAAACCGAGCCTCGTGGTGCACGAGGTCGAGCTCGAGAGGGCCGACGGCGAGGGAGGTCGGCTCCGGCTCACCGGCCGTCGCTCGGCGGTGTCGGATAGCGGTGCGGATGCGGGCCTCGAGCTCGGCCATCCCGAAGGGCTTGGTGACATAGTCGTCGGCCCCGCCGTCAAGGGCCGCCACCTTTCGCGACTCGTTCCCGGCCGCCGAGAGAATGATGATGGGCACCTCGCTCCACTGGCGGATTCGACGGCTCACGCTCAGTCCGTCGATGTCGGGGAGCCCGAGGTCGAGAACCACCACGTCGGGTGCGGAAAGAGCCGTCTGGGTGAGGCCTTGCTCGCCGTTGGCCGCTGTAACCACCTCGTGGCCACCGGCCCGCAGGCCGAGCCGGAGCGCCCGCAGGAGCGAGGGGTCGTCGTCGATGACGAGCACTTTGGCCACCCGCTGACTCCTAGCGCGCCACGGCGACGTCGGAGGTGGGCAAGCCGAGGCGGAAGCAGGCGCCGCCCAACGGTGTGTCCTCGACCCAGAGCCGGCCGTCGTGGGCATCGACGAAGGTCTTGGCGATCCAAAGCCCGAGGCCTGATCGCCCTCCGGTGTCGAAACGCACGAACCGGTCGAACACCTCGGCTCGCTCGTGGGGCGGCACCCCGGGACCTGCGTCGCTCACCGACACGATCACCTCCTCCCCGGACACCGTACCGGTGACGGTGATGGTCGTCCCCGGAGGCGCATGCCGGTTTGCGTTGTCGATGAGGTTGACGAGCGCCTGGCCCACGAGGACCCGGTCGATGCCCACCTCGGGGATCTCCTCGGTCACGTCGACGACCAACGGACGACCGTCGAGGCTGGTCCGGAGGGCGTCGATGGCCCCCTTCACCAGCTCGAGCACCGGGGTGGGCTGGCGCCGAATCTCGAGGACGCCGGCGTCGAACCGGTTGAGGTCGAGAAGACCCGATACCAGCCGGGACAGCCGGTCCGTCTCCTCGTCGATGAGCACGTGGAGCTCTCGCCGCTCGTTCTCGTCGAGCAAGCCACCGAGGTCGCAGAGCGTCGATGACGCCACTTTCATGGTGGCCAGCGGCGTACGAAGGTCGTGGGAGACGGAGCCCATGAGCGCATGGCGAAAGCCATCGACCTCCTCCAGCACTTCGGACCGCAGCGCCTGCTCACGTAGCTGGGCGCGTTCGACGGCCAGGGCAGCGTGGTTGGCGAAGGCTCGCAAGAGCTCGCGGTCGCTGTCCGAAGGGGGGATCCCTCGGAGGGCCAGCAGGCCGACAGGGTTCTCCGAGGAGGACAAGGCCACGGCCCGGACCTCGTCCGCCTCACCCGGCCCGGTGCCGACACTCACCGGCACCCCGGCCAGGGGGTCGAGCCGGCGGAGCTCGTCGGGAGTCAGTGCCTCCCCGGCGGCGGCGGCCACGACCAAGTGATCGCCGTCGGCCACCAGGAGCGAGACGCCGGAGACGGCGAATTCCGAGCGCACCGCCTCCACGATGGTGTGCAGAAGCTCTTCGACCGAGTGTTTCTCGACGACGAGCTCGGAGAGCTCGAGGAGCCGACGGGCGCCGTGGGCACGACGCTGGGCGTCGGCCCGGCTGGCGTCCAGGCTCGCCACCAGTCGGGCCACCAGCACCATGACGGCGGCGTAGACGACCAACGCCACCCAGTTCTGACCCGACGCCACCTGCAGGTGTCCGTAGGGGCGGGTGTAGACGAGGTCGTCGACTAAAAAGCCGGCTCCGACGCTCACCACCCCGGCGAGGAAGCCGCCGATGGCCGCACCGACGACGACGGGTACCACCATGACCAGGGCGGCGGTGACCGGGCTGAGATGGGAGCGGAAGGGCAGCATGGCCGCGCCCAGAGCCAGCGCGGTGGCCACCCCGAGGACCGATCCAATGATGCGCCGCTGCACAACCTCCATTGTCGCCGGAGTTGGCCGCTGACGGGACGGTCGGGCGGTCGTTCAGAATTTATTCAGCCGTTGTCGAGACGGTTCAGACCGATTTGAGGGCCGAGGGGTGATGCTCGAGCCATGGCAGATTTCCTTGCGGTGCTCGGCATTGTCGCCTTCGTGGTGGTCATGCTCGGCCTTATCTGGGCACTCGACCGGGTATGACCTGGACTCAAGGCGTTCTCCTGGGCGTCTCCATAGTCATGTTCATCTACCTCGGCGTGGCCATGTTCAAGCCCGAGAAGTTCTGAGGTGGGCTTCACCTGGACGATCGTCACCCTGGTCGTCGCACTGGGCCTGACTTGGCGATACCTCGGGTCCTATATGGCCTCTGTCTTCGAAGGGCGGGTCCACTTCCTCGGTTGGGCCGAACGACCGGTGTACCGCCTGCTCGGGACCAGCCCCGAACAAGAGCAGAACTGGAAGCGCTACGCGGCCTCGATGGTGATCTTCTCGGCCGTGGCCATTGGGATCACCTACCTGCTCATCCGCATCCAGGGGTCCCTCCCCCTCAACCCGCAACACCTCGGAGCCGTCGGTCCGGCGCTGAGCTTCAACACCGCCTCGTCATTCATGACCAACACCAACTGGCAGAACTACGGCGGCGAGACGACGATGTCGTACTTCTCGCAGATCGGCGCGCTCACACTCGAGCAGTTCCTGAGCCCCGTGATCGGCATCGCCGTTGCCATCGCCATGGTCCGGGGCTTCTCTCGGCGCAATTCCCCCACCATCGGGAACTTCTGGGTCGACATGACCCGCGGGCTTCTCTACATCGTGATCCCGATCGCCTTCGTCGGCGGGATCATCTTCGTCGGCCAGGGAGCTGTGCAGACCCTGGCCGGCACGGCCAGCATCCACGACGTCCTGAACGGGGTCACCCAGGTCATCGCCCGAGGACCTATCGGCTTCATGGAGTCCATCAAGCAGCTGGGCAACAACGGCGGCGGATTCCTCAACGCCAATTCGGCGACGACCTTCGAGAACCCGACCGGATTGACTAACTGGCTCTCCATCTACCTGCTGTTGGCCATCCCATTCGCTCTCACCTACACCTTCGGGAAGATGGTCGGGAGCATCCGCCATGGTGCCGCCCTGCTCGCCGCCATGGTGATCATCTTCGGCGTGTGGGTGGGCTACACCAGTTACGCAGAACATCAGCAAAATCCTGCCGTGGCTGCCGCCGGGGTGCACTCGACGGTGGGCAACACCGAGGGCAAGGAAGTTCGCTTTGGCGACACCACCACCGCTCTGTTCGGTGTGGCGTCGACCAACACGTCGACCGGCTCGGCTGACGGCTCCTACGACCAGTTCACTCCCATCGGCGGCATGGGACTGTTGACCGGAATGATGCTGGGCGAGGTCACTCCCGGTGGAAGTGGGAGCGGCTTGTACACCATCCTGATTTACGCCATCATCGCTGTGTTCATCGGTGGCCTCATGATCGGGCGAACGCCCGAGTACCTGGGGAAGAAGATCCAGGCCAAAGAGGTCAAGCTTGCCGGGCTCGGGGCCTTGGTCATGCCCCTCATCGTGCTCATCCTGACTGCCATCGCCGTCTCGATCCATGCTGGCCGGGCGGGCCCGCTCAACAGTGGTCCTCACGGGTTCACCGAGATCCTCTACGGGCTCACCTCGCAGGGGAACAACAACGGGTCGGCGTTCGACGGACTGACTGGGAACACCGCGTTCTACAACATCGTCGGCGCCATCGACATGCTCATCGGCCGGGTTGGCATCATGATCCCCGCGCTGGCCCTCGGCGGAGTCCTGGCGTCCAAGAACGTCGTTCCCGAATCCCTCGGCACCTTCCGCACCGACAACGGGATGTTCGTCGGCCTCACTATCGGTGTGATCGTGATCATCGGCGGATTGACGTTCTTCCCGGCCGTATCGCTCGGCCCGATCGTCGAGCAGCTCAGTCACGGAAAGTTCTTCTGATGACGGTCACCTCCATTCAGCCGGATCCCGCGGATCAGCAGGGACCGAAGGGGCCGATAACCCAGGCCCACGGAGTGGCCGAGGCCAAGAGCCTCTTCGACGGCCCCATCCTGCGTCAGGCGCTGGTCGACTCGTTCAAGAAGCTCAACCCGGCGCTCGAGATCAGGAACCCGGTCATGTTCGTGGTCCTGGTCGGCACCGTGATCACCTTCATCGAGGCCATCGCCCATCCGGGCATCTTCACCTGGTCCATCACCATCTGGCTCTTCCTGACGGTCATCTTCGCCAACTTCGCTGAGGCCATGGCCGAGGGCCGGGGCAAGGCCCAGGCCGACACGCTGCGGCGCATGCGATCGGAGACAGAGGCCCGGCGGCTCCTGCCGGACGGAACCGAGGAGCTGGTGCCGGCGGCTTCGTTGACCAGGGGGGACATCGTGGTCTGCGAGGCGGGGGACCTCATCCCTTCCGACGGCGAGATCACCGAGGGCATCGCCTCGGTCGACGAGTCGGCAATCACCGGCGAGTCGGCACCGGTTATCCGCGAGTCGGGGGGCGACCGCTCGGCCGTGACCGGTGGGACCAAGGTGCTGTCCGACCGCATCGTGGTGCAGATCACCGCCGAGCGCGGTCAGACCTTCCTCGACCGGATGATCGCGCTGGTCGAGGGGGCCAACCGCCAGAAGACCCCCAACGAGATCGCCCTCACCATATTGCTGGCCGTCCTTACCATCATCTTCATACCCGTGGTGGTCTCATTGCAGGCCTTCGGCCATTACCTGGGCTCATCCGTCTCGGTGGTCATCCTGATCTCGCTGTTGGTATGTCTCATCCCGACCACCATCGGCGCACTCCTCTCGGCCATCGGCATCGCCGGCATGGACCGACTGGTCCAGCGCAATGTGCTGGCCATGAGCGGCCGCGCGGTGGAAGCGGCCGGCGATGTGCAGACGCTCCTTTTGGACAAGACGGGCACGATCACGCTCGGCAACCGCATGGCCTCGGACTTCTTCCCCGTCGCTGGCCATACTGAGGAGGAGGTGGCCGACGCTGCCCAGCTCGCCTCCTTGGCGGATGAGACCCCCGAGGGCCGCTCCATCGTGGTCTTGGCCAAGGAGCGTTTTAACATCCGCGAGCGCGACCTCGAGGGCGACCACGAGTTCGTCCCATTCTCCGCCACCACCCGTATGTCCGGATTGAATCTCGACCACCGCCAGATTCGCAAGGGTGCGAGCGACTCGGTCAAGCGGTGGGTGTCAGACAACGGCGGGACCATCCCCGCGGACCTCGACGTCCTCGTCGAGCGCATTTCCCGGGCCGGCTCGACTCCGTTGGTGGTAGCCGACGGGCCGGAGATCCTCGGAGTCATCGAGCTCAAGGATGTGGTCAAGCAGGGCATCCGCGAGAAGTTCGACGAGATGCGCCGGATGGGCATCCGCACGGTGATGATCACCGGCGACAACCCGCTCACGGCTGCCGCCATCGCCCAGGAGGCCGGCGTCGACGATTTCCTGGCTGAGGCCACCCCCGAAGCCAAGATGGCCCTTATCAAGTCGGAGCAGGAGGGCGGAAAGCTGATCGCCATGACCGGCGACGGCACCAATGACGCCCCCGCTCTGGCCCAGGCCGATGTCGGTGTAGCCATGAACACCGGGACGACCGCCGCCAAGGAAGCCGGGAACATGGTTGACCTCGACTCCAACCCGACCAAGCTCATCGATGTCGTGGAGATCGGGAAGCAGCTTCTCATCACCCGCGGCTCGCTGACCACCTTCTCCATCGCCAACGACGTGGCCAAGTACTTCGCCATCATCCCTGCCCTCTTCGTCGCCACCTACCCGCAGCTCAATGCGCTCAACATCATGAAGCTGCACAGCCCTCAGAGCGCGGTGCTCTCTGCGGTCATCTTCAACGCACTCGTCATCGTGGCCCTCATCCCGCTGGCCCTACGTGGGGTCAAATTCCGCGCAGCCAGCTCAGCGGCCATCCTCCGTCGGAACGTCTGGATCTACGGCGTGGGCGGCATCATCGTGCCCTTCATCTTCATCAAGCTCATCGACCTCATCCTCGTCGCGTTGCACGCCTACTGATGGAGACCAACTGATGCTCGTTCATCTCCGCCGGTCGGTGGTACTGGCCGCTGTGGCGCTGGTCCTGACCTTTGCCTACGCCTACGCCGGGACCGGTGTCTCCCAGCTGTTCTTCAAGCACCAGGCCAACGGCTCCCTCACCGCCAACGGCTCCACCCTCATCGGCCAGAATTGGTCGCAGGCCAAGTGCCCCGGTCATCCGCTCGGAAGTTGCGTCTTCCAGGGTCGGCCCGATGCCCTCGGCCCCTACGCAGGATCGTTGAAGCCGGTAGCCGCCGGGGGAGACAACCCGCTCGAGGCCAACAACATCCCGGGAAAGCCCGGAGTCTTGAACTCTGGCGAGTCCGGTGGGACTAGCCTGGGTCCCCGCTCGAAGGTGCTGTTGGACAACACCAAGGAACTGGTCGCCTACTGGCACGCGCGGGGGGTGAACCCAACTCCCGACCTGGTCACCACTTCGGGCAGCGGCTACGACCCCGATATCAGCGCGGCTGACGCGCTGGCCCAAATACCAATGGTGTCCAAGGCAACTGGGCTTTCTCCTGCCACCCTCCGATCACTCATCGCCCGCGAGAACAACGGCGCCCAGTGGGGCTTTCTCGGGAGTAGTTACATCGACGTCTTGCAGCTCAACCAGGCTCTGGCCAAACTGCGGTGAAGGGCCGAAGAGCTGGGAGAACGCCGCTCCCGAGGCGAGTGATGGCGGGCAATGACAGATCTCGAACTGGCTCAGCCTGGCGGGTGGCCGGAGCGAGACCCTAGGGCCCCTTGTCCGGATCCGTGCGTAGAGCAGATCGGTGGTCATGATCGGTAGCCGATGAGCTCGACGTCACAGGTTCCGGACGCGGGTGGAGCGGAAGGGGACCGGTCGGAGGACGGGTCGGTCGAACCCGCCGGACGGTTCCGCATCTACATCGGTGCAGCCCCTGGGGTGGGCAAGACGTTCGCCATGCTCGACGAGGGTCGCCGTCGCAAACGGCGAGGGGCTGATGTCGCCATCGGTTTCGTCGAGTGCCATGGCCGGCGGGCCACCGAGGAGCTGATCGACGACCTTGAGGTCGTCCGCCGCAGGGTCGTCGAGTACCGAGGAACCCAATTCGAGGAATTGGACTTGGATGCCGTGCTCGAACGGCACCCGCAGGTCGTTCTTGTCGACGAGCTGGCCCATACCAACGTGCCCGGCTCAGGTCGGCACCCGAAGCGCTGGGAGGACGTGGTCGAACTCCTCGACGCTGACATCGACGTCATCACCACCGTCAACATCCAGCACCTTGAAAGCCTGGCCGATGCCGTGGAGCGAATCATCGAGGTGCCCATCCGCGAACGGGTTCCCGACTGGCTGGTCCGGAAGGCCGACCAGATCGAGCTGGTGGACTCGTCCCCCGAACAGCTGCGGCGCCGGATGTTGCACGGCAACATCTACCCGCCCGAACGGGTGCCCGAGGCGCTGGCCCATTACTTCCGCGTCGACAACCTGACTGCTCTGCGGGAGCTCGCCCTCCGGTATCTCGCCGACGAAACCGAGGATCAGCTCCTCGAGTATCTACGTCGTCAACAGAGTGGCGGTGTCTGGGATACCCATGAGCGGATCTTGGTCGGGGTGACCACCGCGCCCGGAACCGACGCCATCATTCGACGGGCCTCGAGGCTGGCCAAGCGTGTGAAGGGTGACCTGCAGGTGGTCACGGTGGCGACCGCCAAATCGAGTCGAAAGGACCCTGAAGGTTGGATGGACGCGGTGCAACAGGTCGCCACCGACGTCGGTGCCGAATGGCACGAGGTTCACGGTGACGATCCCGCTCACGCTCTCATCGAGTTCGCTCGCCAGGGCCACGTCACCCAGATCGTGGTGGGATCGAGTGGCCGTAGCCGGTGGCAGGAGTCCATGGGAGGAGGCTCCACCGTCCGGAAGATCTCGAGACTGGCTGCCGCCGCCCACATCGATGTCCACATCATCGCCAGGCGGGACGCCAACCTCGAATTCGCCGAGAGCCCCGAGGAAGCCGACGAGCTCTAGGGGCCGCTTGTGGTCAACAGGTGCCGGTCTTGCCAATGATGATCTGCGTGACCTCCCAGACGCCGTCCTTCATCACCAGGTCGGCAGTGGTGGCCCGACGGCCGCCGGGAGCGTTCTTGGCCAGCCCGCCGGTGACCTTGTACTCGACCCAACGGCTGTCGTCGAAGCAATCGGCGATCGTGGCATGCGTCGGATCGACCGAGGGAGTCAGCGAGGTGACCCGCGGATCGAGAACCGGCTGCCCTTTCGTCACGATGCCGGCCAGCTGATCCCTGGCCAAGCCTTGGACGAAGATGGTGAGTGCGTTCCCCGATGCGTGTTGGGAGAGAAGGGGCGATTGGTAGTCGGAGGTGCGGGCCGCCGTCACCAAGTCAGCCCACATGTCCCGGTAGGCGCCGAGCACGGCGGCGGCGGGGTCTGCCGGCCCGACGGTCGTCGTGGTCGAGCTGGCCTGGACGGTGGAGGACGAAGCCGACGTGGGCCCTGATCCACAGGCCGTGAGCGTCAACGTGAGAAGGAGGACCGCCAGCCCGGCGGGCAGGCTGCGACGGGGAAGAGCGACGAGGCGGCCACGGGAGTCGATGGGCGGGGCCTGCCGGATCCGAGGGCCCATCACGAGAAATGCCGGACCAGGGGTTGTACGTCGCCCGCGTGGTGTGGCCGCCGGTGGTTGACTCGCCCCATGGCTGCTTGTCCCACGTTGTCCAGCGATCGACTCACCCTTCGCCCGTTCGCGGAGTCCGATCTCGACGCCTACCTTTCCGTCATGACGGCGCCCGAGGTCCGACGCAGCCTACGCCTGCCCGAGTCCTACTCGCGGGCTGACGCCTGGCGCGGGATGGCCCTCTGGCTCGGACAGTGGGAGCTACGGGGTACCGGCCACTGGGCGGTCGAGGTCGACGGCGGGCCCATGATCGGTCGCGTCGGGTTGCACCGTCCCGAGTCGCCGGACTGGCCCGGCCTCGAGGTCGGTTGGGCCCTGCACCCCGATCACTGGGGCCACGGCTACGCCACCGAGGCGGGTGCCCGGGCCATCACCTATGCCTTCGAGGTCATCGGAGCGGACGAGGTGGTGAGCGTGATCCTCCCCGAGAACGTGCGCTCGCAGCGGGTGGCCGCCCGCTTGGGCCTCACCTGGAGCGAGGACCGCGTTCTTTCGAGCTTTCCCACCGAGCCGCACGGCATCTGGCGGCTGCCGCGGGCGCGCTGGCCGCTCAGCGCAGGCTGATGCCTCCGTCGACGAGCACGACCTCGCCGGTGACGTACTCGGATCGGGCCAACCCCATGATCACCTCACTCACGTCCTCGGGAGTGGCCGACCGGCGCAACGGCGCCTGCGCGTCCACAAAAGCACGGACGTCGGTCCACTCTGCCGTCCATGGCGTGTCAGTGAGCCCCGGGGCCACCCCGTTGACCCGCACCTCGGGGCCGAGGACGTTGGCCAGGAGGCGCGTCATGTGCGAGACGGCGGCCTTGGAGCAGGCATAGGGAATCGAGCTCCCGAGCGGACGCTCACCGGCCACCGACGAGACGTTGATCACCTGCCCGTGCCCCGATGCCCGCAGGTGGGAGACGGCGGCCACCGTGAGCTGCCAGGTGCCGATCACGTTGACGTCGAGGATGCGGCGCCAGATGGCCGGGGTGGCCGCCTCGAGGTCGGAGTGGGGGATGGTCACGGTGGTGCCGGCATTGTTGACCAGGATGTCGACTCGGCCGTGGCGTTCGAGGCAGTGGGCGACGAGACCTTGGGCCTGGTTCTCGTCGGAGATGTCGGCCTGCCGGTAGCTGGCGTCGCGGAGCTCAGCGGCGACGGCTTCTCCTGCCGCCACTGACGACGACGAGTTCACGACCACGGTGGCGCCGTCCCGGTCGAAGGCTCGCGCCGTGGCTGCCCCGATGCCGGAGGACGAACCGGTCACCAGCACCACTTGACCCGAGAAGCGGCCCTCGGACTGGCCCTCGGAGTGGCCCTCGGTGCCCGTATGTGGGCGCGATCCGGCGTCGTGCACCGTGTGAGTGTAGGTGTGGGCCGGTGGCTCGGCCTACGGTTTCGACCGAGTCGACCGAACCGACTGCGCCGGCGCAGTGCTGCAGGTGCCTCAATGTGACCGAGGAGGGCAACGGTGCGTCCACCGGGGAGCCCAGCCGAAGAGGACGACGCCGGCGGGGACGCTCGGGCCCTGCGGGTCAATCGCTCCCTCGCCATCCCGCTGTCGGAGCTGACCTTCCGGTTCGGCCCGAGCGGTGGCCCCGGCGGCCAGCACGCCAACAAGGCGAGCACGCGGGTCGAGCTCCGCTTCGACGTGGAGCACTCACCCTCCCTTCGCCCGGGACAGCGAGCTCGTCTCCTCGAGCGATTCGGGCGGCAGGTGCGCGTCGTGGCCGACGGGAACCGCTCCCAATCCCGCAACCGTGAGGAGGCCATTGAACGACTGCGCCAGCGCCTGGCCGACGCCCTCGTCACCAAACGGCCGCGCACGCCCACCCGACCGTCCCGCGGGGCCGTCGAGCGCCGTTTGGACGACAAGCGCCGCAGGTCCCAACAAAAGCAGGCGCGGCGGCCGGGCCCCGAGGATTGAGTCCTGCCCCGGTCACCGACGGCGTGCCGGCGGAGACGAGGTGGGGCGGGAGCGGGAGCGCAGGCTCAGCCGGCCTGGCGGGCTGTCTTCGGCTCGCTCCAGACACGGTCCAGGAACGCGTCGATTTCGCTGGTCAGCCGTTCGGGGCGCATTCGGAGCTCGAAGATGGAATTGGCCTGGAGCAATTCGGCCCGGGGGAGCCGGCGGGACAGCTGCTCGGCGTCGTGGAAGGGATGGATCCGATCCACCTGGTGGCCGATGACGAGTGCCGGGATGTCCATGGACGCCCGCTGCCCGACGGTGGGGGCGATGGGGCCGGCCAGGATCCCGTGCAGCACCGCCGCCGTCTCTCGGGGACGGTTCGACAGGCCGCCCACCACGCTGTCGAGCGGTCCGTTCCCGGTGCGCGGCAACCACCGGAAGAACGCGCTGGTCCGTTCCAGGATGGGTCGGGCGAAATGCACGCCCAACAACAGGGGAGTGAAGGTGAGGGCAGCCGCCGGCAGCGCCCACTCGAGGACCGGCATCTCGATGACGAGACCCCTTACCCGGTTCGGGTTCTGGGCGGCGACCATCAGGCTCACGTTGCCTCCGAGGGAGACACCCCCGATGACGGCCTGGTCGACGCCCAGGTGGTCGAGGAGGGCGACCACGTGCCGGCCGTAGGTGTCGATGCGGTGGTAAGAGGCCCGCCTCGGCTTCTCTGACATACCGTGGCCGGGTAGGTCGAGCAAGACCACCCGGTGACCGAGGGCGGCGAGATCGGCAGCCAGGCGCCGGTTCATCTTCGAGTCCATGAGGATGCCGTGCATGAAGATCAGCACCTTCGGGCCGTGCCCGTGGATCTCGTAGTAGAGCTGCACGCCGTAGGAGTCGTACATGCCGACTTCGTACGGGGGCACCGTGTGGTGGGAGTCGGCACCATTGCCCGGCGCCGGCGCCCCGGATGGCCGGGAGTGCCGTTGCCGCTCCGGGACGCCCGACCCCCGCCGACGCGACGTCGGCGGCTCCCCCCCAGCGTTGTCCATCGGCGTCAACGGTAGGCGTCGGGTCGTCGGTGCGCCAACACCGGCAGCTCAGCCCTGATGCGCGCCTGCCGCGCGAAGTCGAGGTCTCCTACGATCACGCCAGGACTGGGCTCGGTCCGACGGGCCATCACCTGACCCCACGGGTCGACGATCATCGAGTGTCCGTGACAGGCGGGCATGCCCGACGGAAGGTGTCCGACCTGTCCGGCACCGATCACATAGACCTGGTTCTCCGTCGCCCGTGCTCGCAGGAGCAACTCCCAATGAGCCGGCCCGGTGGCCGCGGTGAACGCGGAGGGCACGGCCACGACGGTGGCGCCGCGCAACGTGAGGGCCCGATAGAGCTCGGGGAACCGGAGGTCGTAGCAGATCGAGAGGCCGAGCACGGCCGCCGGCGCTCCATTCGGGCCGGCCAGCGGAGCCACGCACAACTCGTCTCCGGCGGCAAAGGTGGCCGACTCGCAGATCTCGGTCTCGGCCAGCTGCACGTCGAAAAGATGGACCTTCCGATAGGCAGCCGCCACCGAACCGCTCGGGTCGAAGAGGCAGCTGGTGTTGAACACCCGGCCCCGTCCGGCCTGCTCGGGAAAGCTGCCGGCCAGGAGGTGGATTCGCCTCCGGGCGGCCAGATCGGCGGCCCAGGTCGCAGTGGGGCCACGGCCGTCCTCGGCATGGCTGCGCAGATGGTCGGGTGACCCGGCGACGGAGAACAGCTCGGGCAGAACGACCAGCTCCGCTCCCGCGTCGGCGGCCGACTCGACCAGGCGAGCGGCCGCTTCGAGGTTCTCGTCGCGGTCCGGTCCAGCCGTGGTCTGGACGGCAGCCACTCGCATGCCACAGGGTACGCCCGGGTCGTGCACAATGACCCTGGCTCTGACGGTCGGCCAGGCGGGACCGGTGATGGTTGAAGGCAGGAGCAGCGACCCGTGAGATGACCGGTCCCACTGGTCAGTGACGCGATCGTCAGCCTGCGGAAGAGGAGAACAACGTGTCGTTCGAAGACTCCGATGTCGTCCGCAGCGCCATCCACGTCGAGGGGTTCCGAGACGACGAGTTCGACTACCAGTTGATCCGGGCACTGGGGCTCGCCGACTATGGGGGGTCGACGGTGGGTGAGTGCCTGGCGGCGGCGGCAGCCATCACCGACGGCAGCCCTCGGAGCTGGACTGCCGAGTTCGGCCGCCTGGCGGAACGGGTGGAACGGCGAGGGCGAGAGTGCCTGGACCGAGGTCATCCGATCAGCGGTCGTGACCATCTCTTGCGGGCGTCGACCTATTACCGCACGGCCGAGTACTACGCAGAGGGAACAACGGCGGGACGCGACCAAGAAGGGGAGCGGAGCGAGCGCTGCTTTGCCGACGCGGCCGGCCTTTTGGAGCCGCCTGTGCATCGCCTGGAGGTGCCGTTCGAAGGCGGCTTGCTTCTGGGTTACCTGGCCACCGGCCGCGAGCCCGGTGCCCGACCTCATGACGCGACCCACGGCCGTCCCACGCTGATCGTGGTCGGTGGGTTCGACTCCAGTGCCGAGGAGCTGTACTTCCGGCTGGGGGCGCCGGGCGCCGAGAGGGGATGGAACGTCTTCGCCTTCGACGGTCCCGGACAACCAGGGTGTATGCGCGCCGATCCGCCCTTCACCTTCCGACCGGATTACGAGGCGCCGCTCGCCGCCGTGGTGGACGCCCTTGTCGGCCGCCCCGAGGTCGACCCCGGCCAACTCGCTCTCGCCGGCCAGAGCTTTGGCGCGTACTTCGCCGGCCGGGGGGCGGCCTCCGACCAACGAATCCGGGCGTTGGTCGTCGACCCGCCCATGGTCGACATGGGCCGCTACATGGAGGCATGGGTAGGGACCGACACGTTCCGGATGGCGCGCGACATTCGACCCGAGGACGTGATCGGTGTGCCCGAGGACCTCATGCCCCACCAGATGCAGTGGGGAATCGCGGCCATCTGCCGCCGTTTCGGTGTCTCCTCGTTCCACGCTTGGCGCACGGCCATGCGTGACTACCGCCTCGGCGAGATGCTGGGGGAGATTCGCTGCCCGGTGCTGGCCCTGGCCGGTGACCGGGAGGGGCCCGAGCCGAGTGCTCAGCTACAGGCGTTCGCCTCGGGTGCCGCCGGGACGGTCACGACCGTCATCTTCGGGGCGGACGACGGGGCGTCGACCCACGGGCAGTCGGACAACCTCCGTCTCTTGGCCCAGGTCACCTACGACTGGCTCGACGAGCAGTTCAGCTGACGAACGGAAGGTCCGTCACGCCGAAGCGGTGGAGGCACTGGGGGTTGGCTCAGCGTGATGCGAGCGCCTCCAGTGCGGCGGACAGCGTGGCGGCGCCCAGGTCGGAGACGTCCTCGCCCACACCGTGGATGGGAGTAAGGGAGGCCCAGCCGTCGGCCACCAACGCCGCATCGGTGCCCGGCTCGAGCTCGGCCAGCTCGGCGGCCGCGCCCGATCCTCGGAGGTTCAACCTCACAACACCGGCCGTGCGGTCGACGGGGGGACCGGCGACTGGTTCCGGGGTCCGCTCCGGTCGCACCCCACGGATCAAGCCGATTCGGCCCATGGTGCCGTGGGCCAGGCCCTGCAGCTTGTCGGCGGGGAGGGCAGGGACGTTGAGGTTGAACACCGATGCCGGAGCGAGGCCGACGATGAAAGGGACCAGGGCGACGGCGAGGGCCACTGGCGATTCCCACGGCACCGGCTCCTCGCACCAGGCGATGCTGACGGCGAGGCCGCGCACGCCGAACTGGGCTCCCGTCAGGGTGGCGCCGACCGTGCCCGAGTGCAGCACGGACCGACCGGTGTTGAGCCCGTGGTTGATGCCCGAGACCACCAGGTCCGGCCGCGGGCCGAAGCCCTCGATGCAGGCCAGGATGACGGCGAGGGCCGGCGTCCCATCGATCCCGTAGACCGGGACTCGGGTGAGGCCGGGGATCTGGACCGTCTCGTAGGGGATCTCCTCTCGTTCGTAGACGCGGCCCACCGCCGAACTGGCTCCGCTGTGATCGGTGAGTGGGGCCACCACCAAGAACTCGTGCTCGGCTCCAAGGGCGTCCGACAGGCCGCGTGCCAGGGCGGCGATCCCGGGGGCGAAGACGCCGTCGTCGTTGGTGATGAGGATGCGCATGAGAGATCTATCGGCTGGCCGGAGTTCACACCGGCGCGGCGCGTGACGCTTCTGTGACACTCGGGGGCCCTGCGACGCCGTGGCCTACCATACCGGGCGCCCCAGCTGGCCCAGCTGAGCCCGTTCGCACCATGACGCCTTCACGATCAGACGACGAGCCCCGGCCCGCGGAGACCACACCGACGACCGGTGACCAGTGGGTTATCGGCCACGGCGAGCAGCGGGCCATCATCTGCGAGGTCGGTGCGACGTTGCGGGCCTTCACAGTGGCCGGCGAGCCGGTTCTCGACGGGTTCGGGGCGGACGAATGGAGCCACGGGGGTCGCGGCCAGGTCCTGGCCCCGTGGCCCAATCGGCTCGGCGACGGTCGCTACACATTCGAAGACATGACCGCCCAGGCGGCCCTGGACGAGATCGAGCACCGCAACGCCATCCACGGGCTCGTGCGATGGCTGCCCTGGCGAATGTCCGGTTGTGCCCAGAACCGCGTGTCCATGACGTGCGAGCTACGCCCGTCACCCGGCTATCCATTCTCGCTCCGGTTGTCAATCGAGTACCGGCTGGGCCGCGATGGGCTCACGGTGACAGCCGATGCCGAGAACATAGGGAACGGCAGCCTCCCCTTCGGCCTCGGCTTCCATCCCTACCTCACCGTCGGAACGGCGGACATCGACGAAGCCCGTCTCCGGGTGCCGGCCGGGCGACGGTTGGTGACCGACGAGCGAGGCCTCCCGGTGGGATTGGCCGCGGTCACGAGCACCGGATTCGATTTCGGAACCAGTCGAGCGGTCGGGTCGACCCGGCTGGACACGGCCTACGCCGGCCTGACCCGGGACCGGGCCGGTCGAGCATGCGTCGAAGTCGACAACCCGGCGACTGGGCGCGGAGTGACGCTCTGGATGGACGAGCGGTTCAACTACGTCATGGTGTACACGGGTGACACCCTCCCCGAGGCCAACCGGCGCCGGTCCGTGGCCGTGGAGCCGATGACCTGCCCTCCCGACGCCCTCCGAAGCGGGACCGACCTCGTCGTGCTACCCCCGGCCGGGCGATGGTCGGGGACCTGGGGGATCACACCTCGACCAACCGACGCCATCGGCGGGCCCACCCCCTGATCAATCCCACGCTCCGGCGCTGCCTCGGGGATTGCGGCCGAGCCAGGACACCGGCCCACGGCGAGCAGCAGCGGCATACTTCTCCTTGTGCCATCGAAGGTGGCGACGTTGGACGACATCCGTCGGGCGGCTCTGCGTGGTCAATCGCGAGACCGAGCCTGGCTGGTGGGGTTCACCGTTGGCTGGCCGTTGCTGCTGCTCGCCTGTCTGTGGGCGGCGAGTGGACCCGGGACCAACGACGCCGCCATGGGCGTCCTCTGGATCGGATCCGTCGTCACGCTCTTCGTCATCCCGATGGCCGCGCAACGCGCCTACCGGTGCCCGCGACGACTGCGGGTGGCGTGCACGGCGGGCATCCTCGTCGCCATCGCTGCCCTGGTTGGCTGGACGGTCACCGGTGGCCTGGCCGCGACCAAGTTGCGGCTCGACCAAGGCTCGTGGCAACAGACCCTCAACGCCCTCGGCGACGGGCGCACCATCCTCGGCTGTGAGGTGCCGCACCCGCCGGTGACGGTGGCGGCGTTCGGTCAGATCGACCAGGTCTGCGGGACCAGCCCACCGACCGGGTTGCCGCGGGCCGTCGTCTTCATGACGCAAGCGAGCGGGCCGAGCCTGATCTACTACCCTCACGCCGGCTCCCCCCCTGCTTCCGACCAGTGTGTGCGCCATATCGGGGGCTGGTGGTGGGATGCGATCCCGGTCGGGACCAGCGGAGGGTGCATGCTCGGCTTCCGACTCGAAGGTGGGCCCTGACCCACGCTCCGATGGTCAGTTCTTTTTGACGAAGGACGACAAGTAGCGTCACCGGCGTGGCTACCTCGACCGTCCTCCGACCTGCGCCCGGTCCCTCCAGCCCGCCCAGTCGACCAGCGCAGGAGAGCGGCCTCGCTCGCCTGGCCGGCTGGTGCCACGACCACCGATGGTGGGTCGTGGCGCTCTGGCTGGTCGGCCTCGTGGTCGTCAACTTCGCCGCCCATGCCACCGGCAGCGCATTCACCAACAACCTGACCGGGGGACCGCAGCCGGTCCAGCAGATCCTCGATCAGGCCTTCCCTGGCCAGTCCGGGAGCCAGAACCAGGTCGTCATCACGGCTGCGGGCCCGATCACCGCACCACCGGTTGAGGCCAGGACGGCCCAGATGGTTCGGGCACTCCAGCCGCTGGCCCACGTGTCGCAAGTGGTGTCACCGTTCTCCGCGGCCGGCCGACACCAGATCTCCCGTGACGGGCACATCGCCTACGTACAGGTCGCGTTCGACGAGCAGACGGGCAACCTGCCGGCAGGTGCCATCAAGCGCGTCATATCGGTGGCCGATTCGTTCGCCGCCCCTGGCTACAAGGTGTCGCTCGGAGGGCCGGCCATCGGTCTTGTGGCCGCAGGCTCACCCGGAGCGGACGAGGGGATCGGCATCTTGGCTGCCATCGTCATCATGCTGTTGGCCTTCGGCTCGGTCGCGGCCATGGGGTTGCCGATCATCGCCGCCCTCTTCGGGATTGCCGTGGCCTTCGCCGTCCTCGACCTGCTTTCGCACGTGGTCACCACTCCGACGTTCGCCCCGGAGGTGATGGCCATGATCGGCCTCGGTGTGGGCATCGACTATGCGCTCTTCATCGTCACCCGCTACCGCCAGGGAATGGCCGAAGGCCGCGATCCCCGGACGGCGGCAGCCATCTCCCTCGCAACCTCGGGACGCTCGGTCGTCTTCGCCGGCACGACCGTGATCCTCTCCCTACTTGGCTTGTTCATCCTCCAACTGCCCTTCATGCGCGGCCTGGCCATCGGTGCCATCGCCGCGGTGATGCTCGTGATGCTCGCCGCCGTCACCCTCCTTCCGGCCATGCTCGGCTTTGCCGGGCGCGCCATCGACCGGTTGCACGTTCCCGGCCTGCTCCAAGCGGGGGCCGAGCCCTCTCCGCGCAGCTTCTGGTACCGGTGGAGCCGGATGGTGCAGCGCCGGCCGGTCGTCGCCGGCAGTGCGGCCCTGGCCTGTCTCGTCCTGCTCGCCATCCCGTTCTTCTCGATGCGGCTCGCCTTCACCGATGCCGGCAACGACCCCCCCTCCTCCACCACGCGACAGGCCTTCGACGCCCTGGCCACCGGCTTCGGTCCCGGCTTCAACGGCCCATTGATCGTGGCTGCCACCGTGCCACCGGGCGGAGGGGCGACGGTGGCCAACCTGCAGCACCGCCTGGCCGCGACACCCGGGGTCGCGTTCGCCACTCCCGCGCAATTCAGTTCGACCGGCAAGGACGCGGTCATCATCGCCTTTCCGGTGTCGTCGCCACAGTCGGTCCAGACCGAGTCGCTCGTCCACACGCTTCGGGACCGCGTCATCCCGGCGAGCACTGCCGGCACCGGGGTAGTGGCCCTGGTCGGAGGGGAGACGGCGGGCTCGGTGGACGCCTCCGCCTACCTGTCGTCGCGGCTGGTGTGGGTGATCGGCGCCGTGCTGCTCTTGGCCTTCCTACTGCTCATGGCTGTCTTCCGCTCGGTCGCCATCCCGGTCAAGGCGGTCGTGGTCAACATGCTGTCGGTGGGCGCCGCCTACGGAGTCATCGTGGCCGTCTTCCAGTGGGGATGGCTCGGCAGCGTCTTCGCCATCGGTTCGACCAGTCCCATCGATCCGTGGATACCCCTCATGATGTTCACCATCCTGTTCGGTCTGTCCATGGACTACGAGGTCTTCCTCCTCTCGCGCATCCGGGAGGAATGGCGACGAACGGGGGACAGCTCGACGTCGGTGGCCGATGGGCTGGCCAAGACGGCCCGGGTGATCACCGCTGCCGCTGCCATCATGGTCTGTGTCTTCGGCTCGTTCGTGATTGGTGACTCACTCCACGTCCTCAAGGTCTTCGGCCTCGGCCTGGCCGCGGCCATCCTGATCGATGCCACCCTGGTCCGGATGGTGCTCGTCCCCTCCGTGATGGAGCTGCTGGGTCGGGCCAACTGGTGGATGCCGTCATGGCTGGATCGGGCCGTGCCCCGGCTCGGGGTCGAGGTCGACGTGGCACCTGTCGGCGTCGATTCAGCGCCGGTGTCTGAAGGGGTCGTGATCTGAGCGAGGGGCGCCAAGCGGTCAGGCCATTTGGTGCGCACACCAGTTCGTGCGCCTGTTTCGTGCGCCGTCGGCCAGCGCCTCGAGGCCGTCCTCTTCGTAGCGGCGTAGCCAGTGGCTCACGCTCTGACGAGTGACGCCGAAGGTGTCGGCGACCTCCTGGACTGTTTGGCCGTCTCGGACCACGGCCAGCACCGCGTCATGACGCTGTTCCATCTTGCTGAGCTCCACGAGCACTCGGCCACCTCCCCCACTCCACAGGAAGCGGAGGCCGGTGGGGCGAGGCTGTCAAGCATCAACCGTTACTGCGTCACCGATCACCCGTTACAGGACCACGGATCAGGCGTTACTGAAATGACGCACATCACCCGTGGTCATACAGGCCAGTTCGTGCGCCCCCTGGGATTCGAACCCAGAACCTGCGGATTAAGAGTCCGTTGCTCTGCCGTTGAGCTAGAGGCGCGTACTGTTGTTTCCTTGCTGTGTCGCCTGCCCCGAGACCGGCGCACACGACGGTCGCGAGGTGTGTTTGTCCCTCGCAACCGGGGAGGGTGACCGACGGGGCTCGAACCCGCGACCTCCGGGACCACAACCCGGCGCTCTGCCAACTGAGCTACGGCCACCAGGGAGCCAACAGTGTGGCACATCCCGAAGAGGGACCGAATGTTGACGGTATCCTGCCAACAAGCCCCTGTAGCTCAACTGGATAGAGCAGGTGGTTTCTACCCATCAGGTTGCGGGTTCGACTCCTGCCGGGGGCGCCACAGACCAGTCCAAGCTCGTGGGACGCGCCCAGGTTGGGCGCCGCCACAGGCGCGATGGCGAGGGATGGTCACCATTGTGACTCGGATCTAACCGAGGTGCCGTCGCCTGGCGGGTTCGCGCTCGCGGAAGACCTAGCCCACAATCAGGCACGAGTTGGGCAGGCAATCACACGGGCCAACTTCCGAGGCGACGGACACTTTCGAACCTTTATCGGAGCATTCTTCAGTCGAGCAGCGAGTAGGTGTTCTCGAACTCGTCCTGGACCACTGAGGCCAGGTGGTCGGACGTGTCCACCACCAGCTCCTCGTCTAGGATGCGCGTGCGGTAGGCCCAGCTTTCGGGGAGGGCCAGACGGTCACCCAGGGTGACGAGGGACTCCTCACTCATCTCCGGGTCGACCCCGACGCAGCGGGCCTGCATGACGTAGACGAGTCCCTCCGGGTCGACCAACTCGAAGACGCGGCTGCTGGCGTCGAAGAAGAAGACGGCTCGGCGATCGACGTAGCGGACCGTGTACGGGGTCTGCGCCGGCTCGTTCCCCAGGTTGAGCACGGCGATGCGGCGCATCATGATTCCACCGAACTCCCGCATCACCGGCTCGATAGGCTGGGCCTTGGAGCCGAGGCCGTCGAGCATCCAGTAGCGAGGGCCGTTGAGCTTGACCAGCACGGCCTCCATCTCTTTGGCGATGGCCTCGGCGTCGAGCTGCCCCCAGAGCTCCTGAGGGCAATCGTTGAGCATCTGCGTGCCGTAGACGTGAGCATGGATGCCTTCATCGGTCAGATAGGCGACTATGACTTCTCCGTAGCGCTGGCCGCGCTGTCCGTCGATGAGGCGCTGGGGGGTGTTGGTGGTCATGGATGCATGCCTTTGATGGGACCTCCTCGATCTGGGTCCGTCACCCTGGAAGGTGTCGGTATCGGTACCAGCAGTGGCAATAGTTTGACCCCGGTTTGAGTGCTGTCGGGCTCGGACGTGCGGTCTGGCTCGGACCCCGGCGCTACTGGCTCCTGCGCCCGATCGTTCACTGGCTCGGCAGTTATCGACCGACGAGTGCCTGCCGCTCGCGAACTGCCGCCGACCAGTGACCCCAAACGCGGTCCCAGAGGCGGTCATCCGAGACGCTTCCCCTGAACGAGTCAGGAGATCGCCGGCATCCCAACCATTGCGCGAAATTCGTCGGTCGTATTCGTGACTGGGAATGGCTCACTCGGCACGTCAAGGTGGAGCCGGTCGCAGATGGGATCCCACCCGTCCGCCGGGGACCATTCCAGCAGACGACCGGCCGGGACACCTTTCCGAACCGCTTCGTTATGCCGCTCGTAGGCGTCCATCATGGTGGTGGGGTTACCGAACTGATCGCTGAAACGATCGTGGACCAGCTGAACGACAGCTGCCATCCACGGCACCAACTCAGGCGGAACCTTGTCAAATGATTGGAAGATCGTGTTGGAAGCACTCCGGTACCAAGATTCCGGGTCCCGTACAGAAAGCAATACGAGTGCCTCCGGGTTGGCAGCTGACAGCTCGGGCCAAAAGGAACAACCAGGCCAGTCGACGAGCGAGACGTAGCCGGCAGGCATTGTCGCCCAGTCAACGGGTCGCCCTTCGATGGCGTCGATCCATCCTGGAGCTTGGGCCGGATCGCCGAGGATCTCGATCATGTGATGACAAGGTCCGCCCAACAACTGTTCCAGGGCGATCTTCAATGAATGAGTACCCGTACGGCCGACTCCGGCACCTACAACCTTTAGCGTCACCCCAATCCCCCTACTGGCGACAACTCGGTGTCCGCCAGCGACGTCATCATTGCGCGTAGCACTCATCCCTTCCAGTGCGTCCCGGGCACGCAACCTGTCTGGCCAACGCCTGTCGCAGATCGCTGCCGGGTAGGTGGGGCAATGCGGATGCGGACGGTTACTCCAGTGTTTCGCTCCTATGAACAAGGAAGCGGGTCAAGCCCCCTAATCCCGTCCTTCATGGCCTCTACCACCTCTGCGGTATGCGGCTGCCAGCCAGTTGCTCGCCCACGACGAGCCGGAGTCGTAAACTGACGTGCGCCCGCCAAACGATTTTGGCTCCCGTTTCGGCGGGGGCCTTGTTGCGTGCGGAAATGCTTCCAATACGATCCGTGCGTCTCTACCATTTACGCACATGGCAGAGGTTCGCCGACGCCATCCGTCCGTATCTGGCGAGGCCGCCGGGCTCATCGAGCCGGCGCACGGCACGACTGCACAGCACGGCAGCCAGCAGTCGGTCTACTGCGCTCGCTGCCACCGGTGGCAGGTCGTCGAGGTCGATCCCGAGCTGGCACTGCAGATTCACGAGGTGACAGCTCATAGACCTTGACCGGCGTTTAGCAGTCTTCGGATCTGAGCGGGGTGGGCTCATCCACTGAGGCTCGCGCTCGCGATCGTTGCCTTTCCTCAACCGGCTGTGTCCTCAAGCGGTCAACGCAACGGCCTCGGCGAACGCCTTTGATGGTGTCATCCAACCGAGCATCTGTCGAGGACGTGTGTTCAGGGACCTTGCGATGGCGTCCAGTTCTCGCTGGCTGCACTGGGAAAGGTCGGACGACTTCGGCAAGTACTGACGGAGGAGCCCGTTGGTGTTCTCGTTGCTTCCCCGCTGCCACGGGCTCTTCGGATCGCAGAAGTAGATCTGCACGCCGGTGTCGACGGTGAACTGGACGTGCTCGGCCATCTCCATCTCCATCTCCTTGCCTGGTCCCAGGTGATGGACCGACGGAGCTGAGCGGGCAGAGTGAGGATGCGTTTGGTCATGGCCTTGCGCACGGCAGCGGCCCCGTGACCGTTGGGTAGCTTCAAGAGGATGACGTAGCGACTGTGACGCTCGACCAGGGTGCCAATAGAGGTCATCTTCCGCCCGAAGATGAGGTCGCCTTCCCAGTGGCCCGGCACCGCCCGATCGGCCACCTCAGCCGGACGTTCCGAAATCATCACCATGTTGGTGAGCTGTCCTTGGCCGATGCCACCTTTCGTGTAGGCCTTGGCCCGGCGCATGGCCCGACCCGTCCGCAGGCACGAATGCAGCCCTTTCTCAGTGCTCCTCGGCTTTGGACGAAGAGCGACTGGTAGATGGTCTCGTGGGACACCTGCATCTTCGGGTCATCGGGATAGGTCTCAGCCAACCACGCCGAGATCTGCTGGGGTGACCACCAGGGCCTCGAGCTTCCGTTCCACGGTCGTGCGCAGTCGACGGCACCGAGAGAGCTTGGCCCGCTTCGGTCGCAGCGCCCGCCGCTCGGCACCCCGATCGGCCTGGAGAGCCCGGTATTTCCTCCGACCCCCGTTGGCGTTTACCTCCCGACACACCGTGGAAGGCGAGCGGTCCAATCCCCCGGCAATGGCCCGGATCGACAAGCCCGCAGCCAGTCCCCGCGAGATCTCCTCCCGCTCCTCAAGCGAGAGACGGAGCTCCGAACGCTGTCGGGCCGTCGGCCTCTTGCCACCGTGGTCGGCAATGAACTTCCTGACGGAGCAGTTCTGCCGCTCGAGGTGCTTGGCGATCCGTTTTACGGGTACGCCGGCTTCCCGCATGTCCCAGATGGTCTGCTGGTCTTCCTCGGAGAACCGCTTCCACATTTCGACACCTCCTGATGGACGAACTCAATGTTCGCCAATCAGGCTGGTGTTGCGTTGACCGGTTGAGGACACAGCACTTTGATGGCACGACTTACCAGACGCACCCAGCCTTGCCGAGGCTTTCCACGGGCTCTGTTGCAGAGATAATTACACCGTCGCAAATACAATCAGTCGCAGCAGGCCCGCTGAGCTACCGATTCCCGCCGATCCGGTAGCTCCGGGCCTTGTTCAATTCCTGCCCCGGCCGCCAGGGCGAGCCGCAAGATCCCCTAAATGAACGATTTACCGGGCCACCGTCTGTCGTTACCCTAAGTCGCAGGGCATCGGAGCGTGTACCTCGGCGGGACGCTCCGGGCCTTGACCTAGCCGCTGCTTGACGGAAGTTATCCACAGGCTCATAGTGGAGCGGGCAGGCCCGTCGAGCCGGGGCCGGTTCCCGCCAAGGTGCCCCCAGCTCCGGGCCTGAGTCGTGTCGGTCCCAGCGTTCGGGGTCCATTTAGGCCATTGAATCACTCGTCCCACCTACTTGAAGCCTGTGGATAACTAGGGCTGAATGTGCTCCAGCGCATGACACGACGGAATATGGGAGGTGGCGGTGTGCCCCTCGGCTCGTTCCAGGGCCGCCTCGGCCTGCATCATGTGCCGCTCGTCCGAACAGGTCTTGTCGAACACGGTTCCGCCGGTCGGAGTGCATCCACCAGCCGTACCGGGCATCGGCGGGGGGCAGAGTGCCTGCTCAGCCTTTGCATCGGCATTGACCTTCGCCGCCCAGGTACGAACCTGTTGCTGAGCGACTGAGACGGCGCTCGGCTGGGATGAGCACCCGGCCCCCAGCACCGGCAGGACAAGCACCAGGCCTACGAGGGTCCGCCGCATGTTCTCATTCTGGTCCCCGGGGAACCTCCGGGCCGCCAAGGTGTTTCCCAACGCCGGCTAGGGGCGGTTATTGAGTGGCACCGACCGGCACTTGCAGCCGTGTGGATGACTCACCACGGGGCGACAGGCAACGGGCCTGCGATTAACCCTGTGGCCGATTCCGGCGAAAATCGTGCTCAGCAAGCTCGGCTTGACCGGCCCGCTCATGCCCAGATCAAGGCGTCGGTGCTAGTCGAAATCGGGGAACGCCTGTTGAGGATGGAACCCCTGTCGATCGCCCCTGCCCACCGTCGGGCCAGTTAGTCGGAATCCCCCCAACACCTTTTGCTGACCCGACGACACCAATAGGTCTAGCGCACTTTCGAAGGTCCCATCACCGGGCACCTTGCGATGCGGCACTTGGGCGTGTCCCCGACCGCTGCCGGATCAGCGGGCATGCCCGTCGCTCCGAGCGACTCTAGGATCGATGACAATGGCGGCCCTGTGTCGATTCACCAAGACCTACGGGCGCACACAAGCAGTAAGCGCGGGATAGATCCCGCGTCCGCATACCCGCCAGTCTTCTGAATGATCGAGGGAGGTGGTGCTGGCTCCACCATGTCATCGATCAGCAATCCGTACCTCCCCATTTCGTGGACGTACCGGCTGAGAGGACGATGAATAAACGTTAGATCGATCCCTGGCCCGACTTCATCGGTGGCGATGTCGTCATCGAGGTAGGAGCCGACTCGCCAGAAGTGCTCATCAGAGTCGACAACCTCCACCCAACCGCTTCCTGGTGATTGCAGCAGCGGATGGACCAGCAGTAACAGGAACCGGCCCCCCGGCCTCAGCACTCGGGCAACTTCCTCAATGGCAGCCTCGAAAGGCTCGACGTGTTCGATCGCCAAACACAGGACGACGGTGTCGAACCCGGCATCACAACAGGGAAGCTGATGGGCACAGGCTTGTAGGTACCCGGAAAGGCCTCCTCGATCGTATGCCCTGCGAGTCTGCGATTCAGTGACATCGAGGCCAACCACCTCCGCTCCCTGACTCGCCAGGCGTCGGCTGACCTGCCCTTCCCCGCAACCGATGTCCAATACCCTTTGGGCACCGCGGGCATAACGCTCAACCAACGGAAGGATCTGCTCCTCGTACTCGGGGTCAGCTCCGTATGTGAAGTTTCGCTGCCACCAGTCCGCGCCCTTCTCCCAGAGGCCGTTCTCCATCCGATGACGCTACAACCGGCAAATGGGATGAGTGCAGTGCCAACTGTCTGTGTCTACGCCGAAGCTCGAACTCCGTGCCTGTCTCATAACGCCGGTTATACAGGTGATCCACCTCCTGGGATAGGCATCCGAGGGACCCTCCTTGGGTGCAACCCAACAAGGAGGTGTGCCGGTGTGGAGTCCGTCATTCGAGTGCCACGTCCGTCCCGACGGTGAGTACGAGTACAGAGTCGGCCACCCACTGGTGGACGAATTCTTGGAGTTCGTGGTCGGGCGGGCTCGCCCCAACACCGTGCGGGCCTATGCGCACGACCTGAGTGTCTTCTTCTCGGTGGTGAAGAAGGAGCCCACCCAAGTGAGACCCAAGGACGTCATGGCCTTCGTCACCGCCCAGCGTCGTCCCAAGCCCGGGGCGGAGAAGGTGGTGCGCATCGCCGATGGTTCTTCGGGGCTCTCGGCGGCGACGATCAAGCGACGGCTGGCCGCGGTGTCGTCCTTCTATGGCTATCTCATCACCCGCGACGACGTCGACGTCAGCGCCAACCCGGTCCCTCGGGGCATCGCCACCCGCCAGAACCGATCACGCTCTGGACGCGGTCTGCCGCTCGTGCGTGGCGTGCGCCGGCTGCCCCGGATCCTCGACGCCGACGAGGTCGAGTCGCTCATGGGCGCGCTGCGCACCGAGCGGGACCGGGCCATGACCCAGGCCATGGTGCTCGGCGGCCTCCGGCGCTGCGAGGTGCTCGGGTTGCGGCTCTCCGATCTGCGACTGGGCGAGTGGAGGGTGCTCGTCACCGAAGGCAAGGGCGGACACGAACGGCTGGTGCCGCTCTCACCGACCTTCTTCGCCACGGTCGCCCGCTACATGGACCTCGAGCGACCAGTCGAGGCGACGACGGACTCGCTCTTCGTCTCGCTCAAAGGAGTGCATCGGGGACAGCCGCTCTCGGTGCCGGGTCTGGACCAGATCATCAGCGCCGCCCGGGAGCGGGCCGGTCTCAGCCACGGCACCTGTCACGAGCTGCGCCACACCTGCTTCACCCGCCTGCGCGAGGCGGGGATGGTCATCGAAGCCATCCAGGCCCAGGCCGGTCACCGCTCCATCACCTCGACGCGGGTCTACCTGCACCTCGACATGCACTGGCTGGCCGAGGAGTACCGCCGAGCCACAGAAGCCATCGAGGCCCAGGCGTTGGTGGGGGTGGCCCAATGAACGCCCTGGCCCAAGCAGTGCATCCGAAGACTCGCCGTCCGGGAGGTGGGACGCCCGAGGTGACGTGGAGCGAGATCGCCGCCCGAGCGCCTCGAATGGCCGCCACAATGGCCTCCTACCTGGACCAACTCGAAGCCTCGGCTCGTCCGAACACGGTGTCTGCCGCGGACTTGGCTCTCAGGTTGTTCGCCCACCGGGTCACCACGGCCGATCCCACCTGCGTGTCGGTGGCCACCATCGGACGGACCCACATCGAGGACTTCAAGTCTTGGCAGGCCGTCCGTCTGGGACGAGGCGGCAAGCCCTTGTCGACCACCACCATCCGCCACCGACTCTCCATGTTGCGCACGTTCTTCGAGAGGATCATCGAATGGGACTACGACGACGCCCCGGCCCGCCTCCCCATCTACTCGAGCGACTTTCCCGCTCTCGACGAAGCCCTGCCCAAGTTCTTGGACGACCCGACCGCTGCCAGATTCATGGCCGCGCTGGCTCTCGATCCCAATCGTCGTCGTCGCCTCATGGTCGAGCTGTTGGCCCGGACCGGAATGCGCGTCGGTGAGCTCGCTTCACTCGAAGACGATGCCGTGGTCCACCAGGGCGACCTCCACCAGCTCAGGATCCCGGTCGGCAAGTTGCACAACGATCGCTACGTGCCCCTCCTGCCCATGTTGGTGGATCTCATCGTCGACTACCGGGCACTGCGTGGGCCCTCCCGCTCCGGGTACTTGGTCGAACGAGATGACGGAAAGCCATTCGACCGACGCACCGTCCAGCGCTACGTCGCCGCCGTGGCCAAGCGGGCAGGGATCGGTCACGTCCATCCCCACCAGTTACGCCACACATTGGCCACCCAGGATTACGGGAGAGTGTCACACTCCGGCGCTTTGGAGTCACCGTTCAGGGCCTGGCTTTGTTGAAGCTTCGAACTGACTGGATTTTTCCGCCTTACCGTTGCGATGGGGTGGTGGGGTCGATGCCGAGAATCCCACAGTTCTTTCGGTATTTGCGCAGGAGGACGGGATTCAGCCACTGAATGGGCTTCGGAAATGTGGCGAGAAACTCGGTGGCCTGCTCTTTGGTCATCCCATACTCAACCCCACCCATGAGCCATGAGAGTCCTTTACGTGGTGCCTTCTTGGCCACCACGGCGGCAATCCGCTCCGACTCATCGTCTGGCATGTATTGGGCGAGCAGCGGAAAGAAGATCGGCTCTTCGTTATCGAGGTGCCTCAGCATGTCGTCTTTGAAGCGACCGACCAGTTCCCCCAATGGCTCAACTGATCCGCCGCTGATCGGCCCACTTTTCAGGGCGGCGAATGCTTTCTCAGTCTCGTCGAGAAGCGGGTCGATCATGTGGTGCTCTTTGACCAACGGTTCCAGGAGAGCCGGATCGGCACCGTTTTTCTCAACAGCGGGCCAGTAGTAGTCGTCTTCTGTCGTGTGATGGAAGTGCGTACCAGCGACGGCAAACGAGCCTAAGTCTGCAAGCGTCTTCATCTGCTTTGAATCGCTAGGTTTGGCATCCGACACGGCAACCTCCAAGAGATGGAGGAGACCCCGAATCATATTGTGGACACCCTTGAACTCTCTGACCGCCGCGTTATCCATAGAGAAAACCTAACGTAGCGATTTCAAGCCTGCTAGCAGAGACCCCAATGGGTAGCGGGCCCCTGTCCCGCAACACCGGGAGGGTGGGACAGCATGGCACAGAGGGCTTATTCTGACGGCGTGATCTATCACTTGATCGAGCGGACCGAATGGGAGCGAGCTGAGCTCCACGGCGTAGGCGTTGTTCTTCCAGATGGCGAGGTCTTCCTCCATTGCTGCGACGAACATCAACTCAGGCAAGTGAGGGCTGCTTACTTCCCAGTACATGCAGATGTGGTGGCGCTGACCCTTGACCCCACGCAACTGGCGGGTGAGACGAGGTACGAGCCAGGATCGGCAGGCGAGTCTGAACGCTTCCCTCATCTATACGGCTCGATCCGTACAGTTGAAGTAGTGGGCGTGGAGCTGGTCAGCCTCATTCAGACCTAGATCGAAGGGCCCGCCCCTGCCCCATACCGCCGTTCCTGAAGGGGCGGGGCCGTGTCAAGAGGTTTGCCTGGTTTTTCGTTCCCGAATCCGGTGCGTCGTCCTGAATGAGAGCCCGCGCCAGCGAGGAGCCGGGGTCAACGCTGGCGAAGCCATCCGAAGGACTTGGCCTTGACGCCGCCGACGAGTGGCGCATGCTGTAGAGGGGCGGCGCCTGTGTGGTGCGAGAAGTTCCCATCACTGCTCTTGGGCTCCGACACGGGCGTCCGTGGGCGGCCAGCCATTCATTCGTCGATCTCCGACATGATGGGATTCGGCCACGTTCCGACGGGCTCAATCAGGTTGCCCGGCCACGGCTGACGGCGGGCCACGGCGATAGTCGAGCTGGCGTCGGTCCGTGTCCGGCGCTCAGGCGGCCTTGTGGGCTTCGAGGCAGCGACCTCGCCGTCTCGGAGCCCGTAGTAGACGAGGATCAAGAGCTTTCGGGCCACAGCCACCCGGGCCTTGGACTTGCCCCGGCGTTCGGCGATGCCCAGGAAGTCGGCCCCGAGCTTCTCGTTGCCCGTGGCCCGGTAGTTGCCGATGGCTTCGATGGCAGCCCAGCGCACGAGGGGTGATCCCTGCTTGGTGATCGACCCGCGGTGAACCGTCTGGTCGGACTCCCGGTGCTTGGGGGTGAGCCCAGCCCACGAGCAGAGCTTCTTCGGGCTGTCGAAGCGGGTGATGTCGCCGATCTCGGCCACGAAGATGGCGGCGATGACCTTGCCCACCCCCGGGAGTTTCATGAGGGCCCGATAGCCGGGATCGTCCTTCAGCTCCGCCTGGATCTCAGCGTCGAGCATGGTGATCTCCCGGTCGTAGATCTCGAGCAGGTCCCGGAGGGACTCGATGGGCACGGTGCAGGCCTTGGGGAGCTCGAGGTTGTCGAGCTGGAGGGTGCCACTCGGCCCCCACATCTCGCCCACCACCGGCAGGATGCCGTTCTTGGCCATGACCCCGTGGATCTGGGCCTTGGCACTGGCGCGATGGCGGACCAAGGAGAACCGGTCGCGCACGAGCTCGCGGAGCTCTCTCGTCGCCGGCGGGGCGATCCAGCCCTCGGCGAGACGGCCGAGCCGGAGCATGGCGGCCAGGTCCTTGGCGTCCCCTTCGTCGTTCTTGACCCGGCGGTTCCTCCAGTTGTTGCCGAGCGCATGGGCCAGGTGCACGTGGGCACCCATCTCCTGGAGGAGGTCGGCGGCCCAGTAGTAGGTGTCGGACCGGAGCGCGGTGCCGACCTTTCGGTCGGTCGTCTCTCCGGCCCGCACCTCCGAACCGGACGTGCGTGTTCCCACGCATCCGGCTCTCCACGAGCTCATGCCGCTTGGTTATGCAGCGTCCCTATCGTCTGTCCTCGCCCACGGCGCGGTGATGTTTGCTCCCCGGTAGCGATAGCGGACGATCCGGATCGTCGCCGGGTTGAGCAGCGACACCTTGCCATCTGTCGGACGCCACCTCGGTAGGTAGCGTCGACGGAGCCACTTCCAACTGGCACGGGGATGTTTGTGACGGAGCCAGTTGACCACCCTGCGCCAACTGAAGGCGTTCAGGTAGTCGAAGGTCCGTGCAGACACCCCGTGCCGGAAGTAGTTGGCCCAACCCCGAAGCACCGGGTTCACCCGTTGCAAGAGGTCGGCGAGAGTTTGGTTCGTGTTGCCCTGTGTGAGCACCCGCACCTTCGCCTTGACCGGCGCCAGGGCGGTCTTCGACGGGTAGGTGTAAAGGGTGCGCCTCTGGGTCCCTTGCTTGCGCTTGCGCTGGATGTGAAAGCCCAAGAAGTCGAACCCCTGGTCGATGTGGGTGATCGCCGTCTTTTCCTCCGACAGATCCAGGCCCATCGGAGAGAGCACCGCTGCGACCTCGTCCCGTAACGCCTCGACGTGCTCTTTGGTTCCGGTCAACAGCACGACAAAGTCGTCGGCATACCGCACCAGGCGGTAGTTGGCCAGTCCCTTGGCACGGCGTCGACTGCGGCCGTATTGGCCACCCCATGACTCCCATTGCCCCATGAAGTGCTCGTCAAGCACCGAGAGGGCGATGTTCGCCAGCAGCGGTGAGAGGATCCCACCCTGAGGAGTGCCGGTGACCGTATCCCTCAGGACCTGATCCTCGGAGAGGATCCCTGCCTTGAGGAACGCCTTCACCAGTCCCAGGACCCGCTTGTCCCCGATCCGATTCCGCACACGACCCATGAGAGCGGTGTGGTCGATCTCGTCGAAGCACGATTTGATGTCTCCTTCGAGCACCCACTCGTAGTAGTGGGTGCCATAGAAGAAAATCTCCTCGATGGCGTCCTGGGCCCGGCGCCTCGGGCGGAAGCCGTAGCTACACGGCTTGAAGTCCGCCTCGAAGATCGGTTCGAGCACCAGCTTGAGGACTGCTTGCACGGTCCTGTCCCGTGCGGTCGGGATGCCAAGGGCACGAAGCTTCCCCGACTTCTTCGGGATGAGCTTCTCCCGCACGGGCAGAGGGGCGAATACTCTGGCCTTGAGATCATCTCGCAGCCTGGTGAGGAACGCCTCTTCGCCGAAGACGATGGAGCGGGGTGCCACTCCATCGACCCCGACAGACCGTGCCCCTCTGTTTCTTCTCACCCGATCCCACGCCACCAATAGGAAGGCAGGATCGGCGACCAGGTTGAACAGGTCATCGAACCGACGATGAGGGTCGTCGGTAGCCCATTGGTGCAACTTGGTCTGGATCTTCAGTACCCGTGCCTCGGCCTCGTAGAGATCGGGCCACGGTGCGTCGGTGTTCACCGTCGTCCTCCTGACCTTCCAGTTCCTTCACTGCGAACTCGCTGGGTCCCTTCGCCATGTAGCCGGCTCTCCCGGCCTCGGACTACTACGGACCCTCCGCCCCGCCCCCGGGCCATCAGCAGACGACGTGCCTTGCCACTGCCGACCTGGTTGGTCGGCAGGGAGGCGACCCGAGAGCAGTTCCCACGTTCACCACAGACCGGTCGACGGGATCGGTGCCCAGCTTTTCCCCTGCAGGCCTGTCCACGACTACGCCGCAGTTCTTCGTCGTGGCCCCCGACACCGTGGCGTCGAGGCCGTCGCTCCCGGTTGTAGGGAGCTTCGGCACGCTGCTATCCCGGCCATCCACCAGGTTCCAGCCGGTCCAGACTTCTTGAGGGGGTTCCACCACTGGTTTCTGCATTCGTACACCTCTCCGTCTTGCTTGCCGGACCCGAGCTGTCTGGCGGTGCCAACTCGCTCCGGCGTTGTCGGGGCTGCTCCTGCCCTCCTCCTCGCCTCAGGAGTCAGGCTGCCCCCAGCTTCAACGACCTGCTGCGACAGGTCGCAGGTGGGGCTCTTCCCCCCACCCGGTCATGTGGCGCCTCGTGGCGCACCCAGCCGTAGGTGGACTCGAGCACCACTTCCCGTGCTTTACCTGCCAATTTCATAGCCTGAGCTAGCTCGAAGGGCTGGCTCGGGATGCGTGTGCAGCCGAGCACCTCGCCGTCTTCAGCCATGCGGTAGATGGTCGAGCTCCGGCGGTGCAGGTCGATTCCGACGTACTGTCGTTCCCTTGGGGCCTCCTCCTCTTATCGAGGTGTGTTTGGAAACCCGAGTGTCGCTCGCGGCGCTCGAATCTTCACGAGGGGCAGAGGCCCCGCCCCTTCATCACATCAGATATGCCCTGACCCTGACCGACACTTTCGGGCTAGGGCATGTGACCCGGGGGAGTGCCGCTCGCCACCTCCGTCGTGAAGCCGTTTGCAATTCCGAGAAGCGCCGACATTCGTCAACTGAAGGCAGCCGCCAGCAGCATATGGAATCCTCTCGAAATGGCTCAGGGGCGCTTCGACAGGTGGCTAGAGAGGGCCGCCGACCGACTAGCCGGTGAAGGTAACGACGAGCCGTTCCAGGAGACCCTCGATGGGAAGATTCGGAACTACGGCGTTGATAGCGACGAGGCCTGCCAGGCGAGGAACTACTGCGCAAGGAGATTCAATAGGCAGGGGCGCTGGGACGAGTGCCGACTCCTTCGCGAGGCGAACGTGGAGGCTTGCTTACGGCGGGATGGACCCAACGCTCGGTCAACGCTTGCTGCCCAGAACTACCTCGCTCTTTCCCTGTGGATGACCGGCAGGCCGGAGGAGGCCTGCGAGCTGCTTCGACACGTAGTCCGAATCGGTGAACAAGTCCTTCGAGCGAAGGACAAGCTGTTGAAGGACAGTCGCGGGTTGTTGGCGAAGATGGAAGAGCGGAAGCCCTGACCCCCAGGCCCCTGCCCCACATCGCCGGAATTGTGCCGACCACGGGCCCCAGCGGTTCTAGTCCCGGAAGGCATGACGTTTTATGAACTCCATCGAGTAGCGGATCGATTCGGACGGCAGGCCGAGGTGGTCCCCCTCCCAGAACATGATCCGCTTGCGCCGGCCAGGGATCGCTCCGAAGAACTCCAGGGCGCCGACTGGCGGGAAGATCGGGTCCAGGGTCATATTGAGCATGAGGACCTGTCGGTCGCCGAGTCGGGCCGCGTAGCCCGTCAGCACCGAGCCATCCCTGAGGGCAGCTGGGATCCCGCCGACGCCGAATACCACAGCCCGAATGTCAGCGATGGCTACGACGGTCGGGGCCCCAAGGAGCATCCCCATGGAGAACCCGACGTAGGCAACCGGTGGTCCGATCGACGACAGCGCGGCCGCCGTGGCCCTCCAGTCGGTGACCGTCTGGTCCACCTTCTCCATGATCCAGGGCATGACCCGGTCTGGCCGAGGCGCGGGAACCGGCGTGGTCTTGCGCTCCCCGTGGCCGACGATGTCGATGCATACCACGGCCAGCCCGGTGCCCTCGGCGTAGCGGCGGCCCAGCTCGACGAATCGGGGCTCGTCCTTGCTGGATGCCCCGCCGTGGCCGAGGAGGAGTAACCCTTCGGCGCCCTCCGGCTCGTACAGGCGGGCAGGAACGCCGTCGGTCTCGATCCGGTGCTCTCTCATGGCCGGCGACCCTACCGTTATCCATCTCGCGAGCCAGGCCCACTTCGTCGAAGGCTGCCCCCGTACGTACGCCGGGACAGGGTCGGTTATCGACCGTAGCTGATCGGCACTCCAGGGCTACCCGGGGTGACCGTCGGTCTATGCCGCTCAGTGATCCGTCGACCGGTGAACCGTTACGCAGAAGCCCTCATGCATTACACCGCAGCAACACAGCTGATCTCGACGACAGCTCCCTCGTCGAACAACTCGGTGACCCCGACAGCGGTCCAAGCCGGATAAGGATCGCTGAGAAACTCTTCTGCGATGGTGATGAGGATTTCGGCCTGAGCCTGAAGCCCAACGTGATACGAGTTGAGTTCCACCACATCGGCCCAATTCGCACCGACCTTCGACAGCGTGGCGCCGATGTGACGAAAGGTTTGGCGGATCTGGGTCTCAGGGTCAGCTGAAAAGTTCCCATCTGGATCTTCGCCGGTGTGTCCTGTCACGTAGAGCCGGTCACCGTCCCGCACTGCCGCCGGAATGTGTGTTGACTCGTAAAAGGCCGTCCAATGCTCCGGCACCACTCCATTCCGCATCAGTGCTCCTTCCGCCGTCTAAGTCCGCAGGCAAGTTAGCTAGTTGTCATGAGGAAATCTAACGATCGCCCCGATTGGCACTCAACCGAGGAGGTGCCGATGCTGATCGACAAGAGCGCCCGTAACCACCGGGAAGTGGCGTACCTCAGCTCTCTAATAATGGACCGAGCCAAGGGACGAGGCTGATGGCTTCGGCAACCGCTTCACCCTCTGTCCAGTACTCACGTCCTGAGAAGTAGCTGACCGGTGTCCACGCGCCCATGTCCTCGGGATCCCTGCGGAACTCTTCGAAGCCGAAGGTTCCGTCAGGCCGCGAAAAGACATCCACACAGCGATTACCTTCGCCCGTCTGATGGCTTGCGAGCACCATCCACGACTTATCGAGCCGGGAAGACATCGCGCCAACGATATTCGCCCGAATCCTCGACCACAGTTGGCGAAGTGGTTTTGCCCTGCCCCACAACAATGACAATGGCCTTCAGGGTCCACCGCTTCGCAGCTGGTCCTCAATAGCTTCGGGAGCACTGGGAGATTCGGCCTGACTTGGAGTCATGAGGCGTCCTCGGGCGTCGTCGGCCGAGCTCTTCCAGCGGCACATTGACAACGGCACGCCCCGTCTCTGAGGTTGGGTGATTGGCCCGGGTTGCTACGAACAATCCGGACCGCCCGTCGCTCCGATCAAGGACGGCCGTGCCACCCCTCAACCGCTTAAGGAAGGAAGGGATGGCCATGACCATCGTAGAAGCTGCTCCCGGGATCACGGGTGGTGTCGATACCCATCTGGACAAACACGTCGCCGCCGCACTCGACCCCCTGGGGCGACTGGTCGGCACCGAGTCGTTCAACGGCTGATGCCGGCGGCTACAAGGCACTGCTCGGCTGGCTCGAGGAGTTCGGCCAGGTGACCAAGGTCGGCGTCGAGGGCACCGGCTCCTATGGGGTCGGACTGGCTCGGTTCCTGCGACGGCAGGGCGTCGAGGTCGTCGAAGTCGACCGACCCAACCGGCAGTCCCGGCGCAACCAGGGCAAGTCCGACCCGCTCGATGCGGTCGAGGCGGCCCGGGCCGCCATCAGTGGTCGGGCCTCAGGCGCCGGGCAAGACCAAGGACGGTGCCGTCGAGGCCATCCGGGTGCTGGTGGTGGCCAAGCGCTCGGCCCGACAGGCCCGGGTGAAGGCCATCGTCCAGATGCGCCATCTGGGAATCACCGCCCCTGACCAGCTGCATTCCCGGCTGAAGGGCCTGACGTGTCCGGCTCTGGTGGCCGAGGCGCGCAAGCTCCGGCCCACCCGATCGGCTGACCCAGTGACGGCAGCCACCAAGGCATCGCTCTCGTCGCTGGCCCATCGGGTCCAAGTCTCTCGATCGTCGAGCTCGCCGGACTGGACGAGAAGATCGAGTCCTCTTCTCGCTGCCACCGCTCCCGACCTGCTGGCCCTGTTCGGCGTCGGACCCGACACCGCCGCCTCGCTGCTGGTGGCCGCCGGCGACAACCCCGAACGGCTCCATTCCGAGGCCGCCTGGGCCCATCTGTGCGGCGTGTCACCGGTGCCGGCCGACTCGGGCAAGAACGCCGGGCATCTCCGCCGTCACGACGGCGGTGACCGTCAGGCCAATAGCGCGCTGTGGCGCATCGTCATGGTCCGGATCGCCCACGATCCCGAGACCACCGCCTATTTCGAGCGCCGAGTGAAGGAAGGACGGACCAAGCGGGACGTCATCCGGATCCTCAAGCGCTATGTCGCCCGTGAGGTCTATCGCTATCTCCCTCGCGGCTGAATCCCCGGGCCGTGGGTCTGGCTCATCCCCATAACTGTCGCCCTCGCGGGCTGACTTTCCGGTGACCCGCCGACCCACGACTCGGGACCACATCTACGAGACGCGTGACTTCGTAAGAGCATGCCCTCGCATCACGAGTGGCTCATCATTGTTCTGTCCGCTGTCTTCACCCCGGAGCCCCAAGAAGGGCTTGACATTGATAGGAGCGTTCACCGGTTGAGTGGGACACATTCCGGCCCACATAGCGGCAGGTGCTTGCTTTCGCGAGCAGTGACACATCACTGACTCCAGGGGTGCTGCGAAAGATCAGAACCCGTTCTCCCCACTCCAACGCGTTGAGCCGTCAAACCCGCGATGATCGGTCACCACACGGATTCATTTGCGACTTGCGTTGGTCGCAAGGGGTCAATCATGTAGCCATGAACTGTAGCCACCCCGATGAATGCACCCGAATGTCCGCGGATGACGGCGTCCGGTGCGCCGAGGTCACCGGTCGTTCACGGACGGCGTCGGATGCCTCTGAACCCGTCAAGGGTAC
>CAVSNH010000012.1:0-94633 GCA_963729275.1 uncultured Acidimicrobiaceae bacterium | reverse complement strand
ATACGCCAACACGTCAGGGGGGGAATACGAACTCTTGATCGGACGCGACGGTTATGTCGGGTCCTATTACATGGTTGCCGGTGTGGACCCAGACGGGGGCAGTTGCTGACGAGCCGACCCACCGAGACGCGACAAGGCCCCCGGTTCGCCGGGGGCCTTGTCGCGTCTCATCGTCAGGGGGATATTCGCTCCATGTCTGACGATGCGCCGCCCTGTCCCCGGCGCCCCTAGGTGGCGTCCAGCGCCCGGTGTAGGGGTGATGTTGGGGTGATGTGGGGACGCCGTCCCTGGTCACTGAGGTGACTTTCCAGGACGATGGAACTCGGCCACTCGGTCACTTCAACTCTCGAAGGGAGCCTGTCATGGACACTCAAATGTCAGATCCATCTCTTTCTTTTGCCGCCGAGCCCACCGCCCGCCGGCGAGAACGCCACCTGCGGTTCAGCCGGGCGACCCGTAAGCGCATTGCCGCTCCGGCGCTGTTGGCACTGGCCGCCGTGCTCGGTCTCGTCGCGCCGACCGCGGCGATCGCGAGCGCGACCACCGCCGCCGCCATCAGCCTCTCCTGGGTGGCAGAGAGCCCGGCGACGAGCCCGTCGCCTCGGGTCGCTGCTGCGATGGCGTACGACCCGGCCACTCAACAGCTGGTGCTGTTCGGTGGCGAGAACAACACGGGTGGCGGGGCACTCGGCGACACCTGGAGCTGGAACGGCAGCACGTGGTCGGAGCTTGACCCGAGCACCAGCCCCTCCGCCCGCTCCAATGCGTCGATGGCCTACGACCCGGCTAGCGGTCAGCTACTGCTGTTCGGTGGCGAGAATTCGTCCGATCAGAACTTCGGCGACACCTGGAGCTGGAACGGCAGCACGTGGGTCGACCTCGACCCGAGCACTAATCCGCCGGCGCGGGTGGACGCCGCCATGGCCTACGACCCCGCCCTCGGCGAGCTCGTGCTCTTCGGCGGCTCGGAAGGGACCGGTTCGGGAGGGACCTACGATGGCGACACCTGGGCGTGGAACGGTACGACCTGGACGGAGCTGAACCCGACGGGGTCGACCCCCACGGCCCGCGCCGGGGCGTCGATGGCCTACGACACTGCCACGAGCCAGCTGGTCCTCTTCGGCGGCGACGGTGCCAACGGCCTGCTCGACGACACGTGGACCTTCACCGGCTCGGCCTGGTCCGAGGCCAGCCCGGCGACGAGCCCTTCGGTCCTCGGCTATTCCGCGATGGCCTACGACCCCACCTCGAGCCAGCTGGTCCTGTTTAACGGCCTCAGCGGCGAAGACTTGGGGAGCACCTGGAGCTGGACAGGGTCGAACTGGAACGAGTCGACATCCCCGGCGGTCAACCCACCGTTCAATTACGGATCGTCGATGGCCTACGACACCGCTACAAGCCAGCTGCTCCTCTTCGGCGGCATCCTGAGCAGTAGCACCTGGATCGACCTCCCCGAGGCGGCGCCGGCGATCACGAGCTCGGGGATGACCTCCTTCACGACCGGTGCCGCCGGCAGCTTCACGGTGGGGACCACTGGCAATCCCGCTCCGACCGTCAGTGAGGCGGGCGGGCTGCCCAAGGGCGTGACGCTCTCTCCGTCGGGCGTGCTCTCGGGCACACCGGCCAACGGGACGGGTGGGGCCTACGACTTCGAGATCACCGCCTCGAACGATGTCGGCAGTCCCGCCACCGAGGCATTCATCTTGATTGTCGACCAGTCACCGGTCGTCACGAGCCATCACGCCGCCACCTTCGTCGTCGGAACACCGGGCAAGTTCCAAGGGACGGCGAGCGCCTACCCCCCGCCCACCTTCAGCGAGGCGGACACGTTGCCGGCCGGGCTGACCCTGTCGCCCTCCGGTCTGCTAGCCGGCACGCCGGCGGCCGATACGGCGGGTACCTACAAGATCGTGCTCAAGGCCACGAACGCTGCCGGCAGCGGCACACAGAAGTTCACCCTGACGGTGGGCCAGAGTGTCCAGAACCAAGCGCCGGTCATCACGAGCCTCCACTCGGAGACCTTCGTCGTCGGCTCCAAGGGGAAGTTCCAGGTGACAGCCACCGGCACCCCGGCCCCGACGTTCACCGAGACGGGGAACCTGCCCCCAGGTGTGACCCTCTCGGCGGCCGGCCTGCTGTCCGGTGATCCTGCGGTCGGTAGCGACGGGACCTACCCGGTCGTGCTCGAAGCCACCAATGCCGCCGGCACCGGCACCCAGAAGTTCACCCTGACTGTCGTCGGGTAGACGGTCACTGCCCCATACCCCGAAGCCCTGCGTCGCCAACGCGGCGCGGGGTTTCGGCGCGGCTGGATCGAGAAGGATCGCGGGCCAACCGCAACAAGAGACCGACCACGCTGTCCAGCTCGACCCGCTCCACCACCCGGCGAGCTCGACCACCGACAACGCCACAATCATCCGTCTTCGTTCGCTGCTCGCGGAGCGACGCGTGAGCGCCCCATTTGCGGCCTAGTACGGTTGCGCCAGGCGCCGATGTACAAGTGGCGCCCTTCACCTACCTGCGTCTTTGCAAATTGATGCAGCACAATCGGCAATTTCGATTGACCACAATGAACCGCGAGTCCCCGTAGTTGTCAATGGTGCGTGCGTTTTTTGTGCGCCGCGAACAGCGGAATCCCGTACCACGTGCACCACATTTGCAGGATGGCCACCAGCCTCGGGAGGGCGCAGCGCCGGGAAAGCCGGACGACAGGTCATGGGGGTGACCCCTGTCCCCTACCGGCACATCTGGGCGAGCCCCCAGCCACCGTCCGCCAGATCTCAAAGCCTCCTACGTGGCGGGGCAGTAGCGGGATTATCCGGTCTTGAGACCTCAGTGGTCGGGCAGAGGGCGAAGGACGAAGGACGAAGATGAGGATGCCGAGGTACTTATCCATCACCGCCTGCTTGTGCGGGTAGCGCCGTCTGGCATCCTCAGAGAGTCGGGTTTCAACCGTGGTCTCGATCCACAGCCCCGCAGCGCTGAATGCGTTCAGCAAGTCCGACATCGTGTAGGGAAGCTTGGAGACCGTGATCTGGCCGTTCCAGTTGCTCGGGTAGGAGTACTCGTCCGTGCTGAAATACTCCTCGCCGAGGGAGGTCCCATTCCGTTCGGCGCGCTCGAGGGCGTTTCGGATCGGTTGGGTCCTGGTCAGGAGGATGAAGCCGTCGTCCGTCAGCTTGGCCCGAGCCGCCCGCAGCGTGCGAATCGGATCCGACGCATAGCCAAAGGACTGCAGGAACATGATCCGGTCGAACCGACGATCCGCTAGCGCAGCGACGGAGTCCAGCTCGGACAAGTCACCCTGCACGAGTTCCAGCCCGCTCGGGCGGTCGGTGATGAAGCAGCTACCGCTGATGTCGACTCCGACAGAGGCGCTGGCGCCAGCTCGAACGAGTTCGGCAAGTTTGCTGCCGTTCCCACAGCCGAGGTCGAGGACAGACCGACCAGTGATGTCCCCAAGGCACTCGCGCTCCGCAGGCCATTCCACCAGCCGGTCCAACGAGTCGTCCCTGCTACGGGCTCGCTCGTAGTCGGGCGCGAGCTGCATCCACGGTTGGGAGCGACTCGGGCCGACCGACTTCACGATCTCCTCAGGGCCGTTTGATCCCACCAGCCAGCTCACTTTAAACAACTATAGAGTCGCGGTCATAGAGGGACTGTCGCCTTACTCGGTGGATGTCCGGTGACAAAGAGTGCCCCGGACCGCCGGGTGTGTGCGCATTATCGAGGGACGAATGCTTGCCACTCGCGAACTGCCACCGACCTGTACTTTCAGGCGTGTGGCAAACTCCACGTCAGGCTGTCAAAAGGCCCTTTCCGACGACAATGCCTTGTGTAAGGAGTCTGAATCCATGGACGACCTATCTTCCCTACCCCAGGCCGACCAGGATGCAATCGGCGTCACGCTCACATCCCTGCTGACAGGGTTCCGGGAGCGAAATGCCGACAAGCTGGTGAACGTGTACAGCACCGACGCCGACTGGGTCAATGCATTCGGGAGTGTCAAGCGGGGTGCGAACGAAATCGTTGAGTATCTTCGGGGCCTCTTCGCAGACGATAACTTCAATGCAGGGACCTTGAAAGCCCCACCTGAAACGAGCTTCCGGGTGCTGACTCCGGAGATACTCCTGGTTAATGCCCACTTGCAAGTGGAGGGTCAGAAGCTGGTCGGTGGGGGCGAGATCGAAGTGCGGGATAACCACTCGCTGCGTGTTCTCCAACGTCAGCCCGACGGCACTTGGCTCATCGTGTCGGAAATGTACAACGACGCCAACCTAGAGGCGACTTACGAGGGCCATTCGTAAGTCGGCTAAGGGTGTCCCCTACCGCTGCCGGCTGAGGGTGCATTATCCGCCGACAGATTTGGTCTGTGCTCGCGGCCTACTAATGGCCGATGATCAGCACATCAGCCACGACGTCCTACCTGGTTATCGCAAGGGCCGAATTGGGGGTCATGAGTCCCTGAATCAGATCGAGACCGACTCGCTGGTGCCTACGGCGTCCCCGTTGCAAAAATAGGGGCCAGAGTCTCCACGATACGCTTGGCAACATCCTCGCCGCCGGGTGCCCACCCTGCGGTGTAGATATCATCTCCACGGCTCAGGGAGTAGTGGAACCCCTCCCGGTCTGGACCTACCAACCCAAGCAGACCGTTGGGATAGTGGATGGAGACTAGATGGTTCTCCGGCTCTACATCCCCTGCATCTTGACTAACAGCCATCAAGAACTGTGTTCATGTGTGCCGAATCCGATCGCGCCCCTGTCCGGGGCATTCAGGCAGTTTTTACCGTGCTGGTCACTCCCGCACCAGATACACCCGGGACCACCTTTGTGACAGTGTGTGCCGAATCCGATCGCGCCCCTGTCCGGGGCATTGAGGCAGTTGTGACCGTACTGGTCACTGCCGCAATAGCTGCATTTTGACATATTCGATGTTCCTGACTCAATCGCCGGTGTTAGTGACTATCGGACGGATCGGCTCGGACCTTAACTCAGGGTCCTTCGCGTGGCTCCGCCGCCGCGTCCGGCGCGGGACATTGTGATATCGCGGAACGCTACATATCGGCCGAACAGATGCGAACCTCGAATCTCCTTCGACGCCTCCTGGCACCCCCACACGGAGGTCGTGTTAACCGCTCGGCAACGACAACGACAGAGGCGTCCCAGTTGACCGACAGTGTCCCCGAACATTCAGTCGACGATTGCGGCGGGATAGCCCACAACACCGGAACTGGGGCCCCAATTAGCGCGGGTCCTTGTGCTGCCAGATAGCTTCTGCTCCCAGAGAGTTGCCCAGCCAAAAGACGGGGCATTCGCTGCCTACACGAGGTGCCGAAAAGACATGCCAGAGTTCCCTGCGATTACTCACGTGGCGCTAACGGTTACGAGTCTCGAACGGAGTGTGCCTTGGTACAAGGCTCTGTTCGGCTCGGACCCGATCCTTGACGAGGACACAGGTCCTTTCAAGCGTGTCGCTTGGCTTACGAGCGGCACAATCGTCGGTCTAACTCAGTTCCCTGATTTGAACAGCACTCAGCCGTTCGACGAGCGCCGGCCGGGTCTCGATCATCTGGCTTTCGGCTGTGCCAACCGCGATGAGCTAAAAGCGTGGGAAGTCCGCCTGAACGAGCTCGGCATCCCTAACGGTGGCATCGTGGACGCAGCTTCCTACTCGGCATTGTCATTTCGAGACCCCGACAACATCGCACTCGAGTTCTTCGCACCTCGGGGCTAGGACGGGCGGAGCCGGGTAGGTGGGGCACCTTCGTCGGTCCTATCAGCAAGGGATCTCCACGACGTCCGCCCGCTGACCAGGCACGTCCGATGCAGTACCTTCGATCCAGGCTTCTCGGGCCTAGCTCGGTGACGCACGCCCAGCACCAGCACCCACACTTGCCGCTCAATTAAGAGATCCTGCGGCGATAAGTAACCATAGCGACGACGTAAGCGACGATGAGGATGCCGACACACCAGGCAAGGGCGATCCAGATGTCGGTGCCGACCGGCTGCTGTCTGAACAGGTCGCGGATCGTGTTGACGATGGACGTCACCGGTTGGTTCTCGGCGAATGCGCGCACCGGGCCCGGCATAGTGTGGGTGGGTACGAATGCCGCGCTGATGAACGGCAGGAAGATGAGCGGGTAGGAGAACGCCCCCGCGCCCTCCGCGGTCTTGGCGGAGAGACCGGGGAGGACGGCGATCCACGTCAATGCCAGGGTGAACAGCATCAGGATGCCGGCGACCGCCATCCACGCCAGCACTCCCGCCCCCGAGCGGAAGCCCATGAGGAGGGCGACGAGCACGATGACTCCGAGCGAGATCAGATTGGCGACCAGCGAGGTCAGCACGTGCGCCCACAGCACGGACGACCGCGCGATCGGCATGGACTGGAATCGCTCGAAGATGCCGCTTTTCATGTCCGTGAAGAGCCGGACTGCGGTGTAGGCGATGCCCGAAGCAATCGTGATGAGCAGAATGCCAGGCAGCAGGTAGTTCACATACGAATGCGACCCTGAGTTGATGGCGCCGCCGAACACGTAGACGAACAACAGCAACAAGGCGATCGGCATGATCGTGGTCGTGATGATGGTGTCCAGGCTGCGCGTGACGTGGCGGAGGGTTCGTCCCAGCAGGACGGCGGTGTCGCCGAAGAAGTGCGTGGCCATCGTTGCTCCTTACTCCTTCATGCCGACGCTGCGGTCATTGCCGGCGTCGGCGTCTTCTTGCCGTCGTCACCGACGATGGCGAGGAAGACGTCCTCCAGGGTGGGCTGCTTCTCGACGTATTCGACCTTGGCCGGCGGGAGCAGCTGCGTGAGCTCGGCGAGGGTGCCGTTCACGATGATCCGACCCTCGTGGAGGATGGCGATCCGGTCGGCGAGCTGTTCGGCCTCGTCCAGATACTGGGTCGTGAGCAGCACCGTCGTGCCGCGTCCGGCGACTTCCTTGACGGTCTGCCACACCTCGATGCGCGCCTGGGGGTCGAGCCCGGTCGTCGGCTCGTCGAGGAAGATGACCGGCGGATTCCCGATGAGGCTCATCGCGATGTCGAGGCGGCGGCGCATGCCACCCGAATACGTCGACACCTTCCGCTCGGCCGCGTCGGTCAGGGAGAAACGATCGAGCAGGTCATCGGCGATCGTGCGCGGGTCCTTAAGGTGCCGCAACCGGGCCACCAGCACAAGGTTCTCCCGCCCGCTGAGGATCTCGTCGACGGCCGCGAACTGTCCAGTGAGGCTGAAGGACCCCCGCACGTCCGCAGCCTGGGTGGCGACATCGAAGCCGTTGACGCTGGCCGTCCCGACGTCGGCCTTGAGCAGCGTGGACAGGATGTTCACGACCGTGGTCTTGCCCGCCCCGTTGGAGCCGAGCAGGGCGAAGATGGTGCCCCGGGCCACGTCGAAGTCCACGCCGCGGAGCACATCCACCTTCTTGTACGACTTCGCCAGGCCCTGCACGTGGATCGCAGGCTCGTGGACCTGATGGGCTGTCATCTGGATCTCCGTTCTCTCTTTTATTACGGTTCGTTGCCCGCGACGCCATCGATGGCGTTGGTCAGCCGTTCCCGCTCCCGGCTGATCCACTGACCCTCCGGGTAGTTCCGAAGGAACGCCTCGGCGAACTCCACAGGGTTCTCCCCGACGATTGCGCGGACCGGGGTTGCGTTCGCCGCGCTCTGCTCGAAGAGATCGGCAAGGTCCTCCAGCATCGGCAGGAGGCTGTCCCCCTTGCTCGGCCCAAAGAACTCCATGTACCGCTCCAGCGCATCGATCGCCGTGTGATAGTTCGCGGGAAGCTGTTCCGTTCGCGCCTTGTACTGCCGGTAGCGCCTCTTCTGCTCGGTCCACCCTCTGGTCATGTTTATTTCCCTCCTTCGTGGAGCTGTTCGAGACGTTCCGCGAGGAAGCTCCACGTCCTCCAGAACTCTTCGAGAAACTCCCGTCCCTGAGCGTTGAGCGAATACACCTTGCGCGGCGGTCCCTTCTCGGACGGGATCTTCTTTACTTCGACGAGGCCCTTTTGCTCGGTCCTGACGAGCAGGGCGTAAACGGTGCCTTCGGCGATGTCAGAGAAGCCCTGCTCCCGCAACCGAGCCGTGATCTCGTAGCCGTACGCGGGTCGCACGGACAAGATCGCGAGGACGATGCCGTCCAGCGTGCCTTTGAGCATCTCCGTCATCTGCTTGGCCACGGAACACCTCCTCCAGAGCTACCTAGCGTGACTGACTACTAGTACATAGTAACACTAGGTAGCTCGCGCAACCACCCGGCGGCGGGAGGTATCAGCTCTTGCCTGAAGGGTGCCACCTCGCGTTCGGCCGCCTACCAGGCCAAACCCCGCTGTAACTCGGGTGCGAGACTGGCCGGGTGACCATCCGCCTCATCACCCTCTCCCTCCGCCAGGTGCTCCGACTGCTGCTTCTCGCATGCAGGTCTTCTCGTTCGAAGGATCTCGAGCTGCTCGTGTTGCGCCAGGAGCTCGTTGTCTTGCGCCGCCAGGTTCCCCACCCGAGGACACGGCAGGAAGAACGGCTGGTGCTCACGGTTCTCCAACGGCTGCGTCCAGCTCGGGAGCGGCTGTCGAATCTATTCACTCCTGACACCCTTCGTCGCTGGCACCGGGAACTGGTGAGGGCGAAGTGGCGCTTCCCCCATCGGGTCGTCTCACGCCCGAGGATTTCCCTCGAGACCCAGGTCCTGGTCTGGCGGATGGCACGGGAGAACGACGGCTGGGGCTACAAGCGAATCCAAGGCGAACTCCAGAAGATCGGCATCGAGATCTCGACGACGAGCATCCGACGCATCCTGGCGACCAAGTCCCGTCCTGGTCCGAGCCGGGAGACGTGGCGCCAGTTCATGCGAACTCAGGCCTCCTCGATCGTCGCTTGTGACCTGTTCACCGTCGAGTCGATCCGGCTGAAGACCCTGCACGTGCTCTTCTTCATCGACCTGCATACCCGGCGTGTCCTGATCGGGGGGGTGACCGGAGGTCCGGCGAACCTCTCCTGGTGCACCCAGATCGCTCGCAACCTCTCCGAGGCTCGGGAGAACCGATCGGAGCCGATCCGCTTCCTCGTGCACGACCGGGACAAGCGCTTCGCAGCACCTTTCGACGAAGTCTTCAAGGCGGAAGGCGTCGAGATCCTCCGAACTCCCTGGCGAGCCCCAAAAGCGAACGCCTATGCCGAGCGATGGATCCGCACCGTTCGGGCCGAGTGCCTCGATCGCGTCATGGTGCTGGGCGCTCGGCATCTCGAGCGAGTGCTATCGACCTACGTCAAGCACTACAACGAGGAGCGCCCACACCGAGGCCTCGGACTGAGATCGCCGGGCGGTTCACCACCCCTAAGAGTCTTAAGCTCCGAGCCGAACGAGATCAAGCGCCGCGATCTCCTCGGTGGACTTATCCACGAGTACTACCAGAAGGCTGCCTGAGCCAGACGGACGGCGGATCCGCCGGTCGGCGGGACCGCGACATCGGCGCTTTTCACGGCAAACCAGAGGATCGAAGCACGTCCGCGCGCTGTGCGGCCTCTGTAAGCATTCAGGGACGGGCCGACGATCGCCCCATAGATGACAATCCCACCGTCTCCGTCGCCGCCGAATTACGAGTGGCACCCTTCAGGTGCGGATGTGGTACATCCGAGTCAGCGATCTACAACACAAACCCGATTTCGACATCTGCCACCGCCGATGACCTGCGGGTTCGCCGAGAGCGGACGACGGGATTCGAACCCGCGACCCTCACCTTGGCAAGGTGATGCTCTACCAACTGAGCCACGTCCGCGAAGGGGCCATACAGTACCACTCACCTGCACTTCTCAGAGAAGGTCGAATCGTCACCGCGCCCTCGCGTGAAACAGTTCCGTCCGACGAAGCCCGGACGCTTACTCGTCGATAGCAACGGCAGATGGCCGGAACGGACCCCAGGTGAACATCTCGAGGACAGGTTCACACTCACCGCTCCAGGCCATGGCACGGATCTGTTCGACGCTGCGACGGCCGGTGAGGGCGCGCATGAGATCGAAGGGCGATCCCTCGAGCCGGACCGCGTCGGACGGCCCGTAGGCCTGCACGCCGACCCCTACCAACCGGATGCGAGCCCCATGACCCTCGGCCTCCTCGAGGAACACGGGGGCTCCGAACTCGTAGCCGATGATCACTGCGTCGGATTGACGCGCCCCGGGCTCCCCCAACGCGGTTCGGATGTCATGCTCGTGGGTGACGGCATCGAGCACCACCTGTCGGCCAACAGGGCCGATCTCGTCCAACATGCCTTCGAAGGGCGGTGCCGCCTCCGACCACGCCACCAGCATCTCCGGGATGGAATGCTCCCGGCGAGCGTCCACCTGTGCTTGCGTCCACGGGTCGGTGGCGACACCGTCGAGCCGTCCGGCCATGGCGTCCTCGACGACGCCGACCAGATGGGCGACGACGTCGTGCACTGTCCACCGAGGGCACGGCGGCACCGGTGTCCCGCTAGTCGTCTCGTCGAGGGTCCCCGTGAGCTCGCCCACCCTGGCCCGGACCCCGTTGTAGGCGGCGGCGATCGGTTTCACATCCTGCTCCCGACGCGGGTCAGTACTGCTCGGTCACGCCGGCACGATCTCGGCATGCCACCACGGTACGGGACGGTTCCGCCGGTCCGCAGTTCGGACCAGCTCGGCCAGCGAATCCTCGATGCCACGGGCGATGACGTCGACGTCGGGAACGAGATCCCAACATCCTTGGACGCCGACGTGGATGCGGTCGAGGTAGGAGATCACCGTGATGTTCACGGCCGCACCTTCGAAGATGGGGCCGAACGGATACATGGCCACCAGCCGGCAGCCGGCCAGGTACAAGGGGAAGTCGGGTCCGGGAACGTTGGAGACGATGACATTGAAGAGCGGTGGGATCCGGTCGAAGAGCCGTCGGTCGGTGGCCAGTTGCGACGCCCTGGCCGCGACGGCCGGCACCGTCGCTTCGGCCCAGCTCCGAACGAGGCCCTGACCTTCGGAGCGGTCAGTCTCCTTGGCGACGGCCACCGACTCACGAACCGCTCGTAGCCGCTCCACCGGCTCGTCGGCCTCGACGGGCAGCGAGACGAACAAGGCGGAGAGACGGTTACCGAGTTGCCCGTGCTCCGCCTCGGCCCGCACCGACACCGGCACCATGGCGACCAATGGCCGGCCCATCTGCTCTCCCCGACCTGAGAAGAAACGACGCAGGCTGCCGGCTGTCGAGGCCAGGACGACATCGTTGGCTGTGCCGCCCAGCACCTCACGGACACGGCGCACGTCGGACATGGCCAGGTCACCGAAAGCCACCCGACGGTGGGGTGAGATGGATCCGTTGATCGACGTCCTCGGAGCCAACAGCGGCAGCGGGGGCGTCGCCGTGGGCTGCCCCCGCCACCGGGTGGCCACCGAACGGGCCCGCCGGAGGGTCTGGCCGACGGACCGAACCGTGGCGTCGAGGTGACCGGGCAGCGATTCGAGCACCTCCCGCCACTGCCCGAGATCGACACCCGGCCAGGGGCCTGGCTCCGGCGGTCGGGGTGTGGAAGGCCGGTGAAGGTCGAGACGGGCAACTGGTGACGGGGCGTCGGCCTCGAGGTCGAAAAAGGTGCTGAGCAGCTCTGCCCCAGCCACCCCGTCGATGATGGCGTGATGCACCTTGGCCACGACCACGGCCCCTTCTGAGGCCGTGCCGTCGACGACGTGCATCTCCCACAGTGGCCGTCGGCGGTCGAGTGGGCGCGAGGCGATGTCGGCCACCAGCCCGGCCAACTCTCTCCGGCCGCCGGGGCGAGGAAGCCCCGCCCGGCGGACGTGGTAGTCGAGATCGAAGCGAGGGTCGTCGACGAGACCCGGGCGACCGACTCCGAGTGGCGCGTCCACCAGGCGCATCCGGAACGGGGGAACCAGAGTCAGTCGATCGCCGATGACGGCCCGGATGCGTCGGAAGACGACTTCGGGCGCGGCGTCGAGGCGGTCGAGCAGCAGCACTCCCACGATGTGAAGTGGAGCCGTGGAGGATTCGAGGGCCAAGAACGCGCCGTCGAGGCCGCTGATCCGCTCCACCCCGCCCGGGTGTGATCGTTCGATCATGCTGACGTCATCGCCCGGTCGATCCGAACCCGCCGAGGCCGCGTTCGCTCGCCGGGAGGTCGTCGACGGGGCGGAAGGTCGCCCGCTCCACCCGCTGGATGACCAGCTGGGCGATGCGGTCACCGCGGTGGACCCGATAGGCGGACTCGGGATCGGTGTTGACGAGGAGAACGCTGATCTCGTCCCGGTAACCGGCATCGATGAGGCCGGGAGTATTGAGACAGGTGACACCGTGGCGGAGGGCCAGGCCGCTCCGCGGTTGCACGAAACCCGCATAGCCGGGGGGAAGAGCGATGGCGATCCCCGTCGGGACGAGCGTCCGGCCACCGGACGGCTCGAGGGTCACGTCGATCCGAGAGAGGAGGTCGGCGCCGGCATCGTCGCCCCGGGCATAGGAGGGGAGGGAAAGACCGGAGTCGAGGCGGACGACGGGGACGTCGATGGTCCTCTCACCGGCGACCGACGATTCGCCCTCGTCCCGATCGACCTCAACATCGTTGGCAGACCCCGGGGTCACGGACACTCCTCGTCGTCGGTTCCCCTCGAGACGATGCCGGCCCAGTCTGGCCCGTCTGTCGCGAGACGACAACCCGAGCCTGCCGTCGGCCGATCCGGCCACAGCCGACGGGCTGGCACTTCACGGATCCCCTCGCCCGGCCCGGTAGCGTGACCCGGGCGTGCTGGTATGGATGGACCTCGAGATGACCGGGCTGGACGTCGACCGCGACGTCATCGTCGAGGTTGCCACTCTGATCACCGACGATGACCTGAAGGTGGTGGCCGAAGGTCCCGACCTGGTGGTGGCCGCCACCCCCGAGCAGCTGGCGGCCATGGGCGACGTCGTGCGGGGGATGCATACGAAGAGCGGCCTGCTGGCTGCCATCGAGGCCTCGACGACCTCGCTCGAGGAGGCGGCGAGCGCCACGCTGGAGTTCATCCAGGCCCATGTGCCCGAGCCCCGGTCGGTGCCTCTGGCTGGGAACTCGATCGGAACCGACCGGCGGTTCCTCGCCGCCCAGATGCCAGCCGTCGAGGACTACCTCCACTACCGGTCGGTCGACGTGTCGACGCTCAAGGAGCTGGTGCGACGCTGGTTTCCCGAGGTGGCGGCGGCCGCCCCGGAAAAAGCGGGTGGGCACCGGGCGATGGACGACATCAGGGAGAGCGTGGCCGAGCTCGCCTACTACCGTCGCACCGTCTTCCACCCGACGGATGGCGACACAGCGGGCAAGCCCCTACCGTCGCCTGCCTAACCACCCCCGGTGGAGGGGCGACATGCACGATCACACGACGCACGATCACGAGAGGAGAGCGCATGGCCGGAGAGGCCACGACATCCGAGCCGACAGCCTCTGACGACGCCCCCGACGGCACCGACTCGCCACCGAGCCTGGCCGAGGCCACCGCCAGCCTTACCGCTCCCGGGCAGATGTTCGAGATGGAGACCCTCACTATCCGGTCCGTTCCCACCCGGACCTGGAAGCACGCGCCACCCACGCTGCGCACCATCCTCGAGGCATCGGCCGGTTACGGGGACACCACCTTCCTCGTCTACGAGGACGAGCGGATGAGCTTTGCCGAGCACTTCCGGACCGCCGCCGCCCTCAGTCGCTCCCTGGTCGAGCGCTACAGCATCAACAAAGGCGACCGGGTGGCCATCGCCATGCGGAACCTCCCCGAGTGGATCATCGCCTTCTGGGCGTCGATCGCCGCCGGGGCCGTGGTCGTGCCGCTCAACGCCTGGTGGACCGGGGGCGAGCTGGCCTATGGCCTGGCCGACTCGGGCACGTCGGTCGTCTTCTGTGACGAGGAGCGCAAGGAGCGCATCCTCCCTGAGCTCGCCGATGTTCCCGACCTGCGGTTCATGGTGGTCACCAACGAAGAGCCCGAACCAAACGGTGGCCGGCGCCCGGCCACCTCCGGTGAGGCAGACCGCCCCGGCGGTCCGTCACTCCCTCTCGTGACCTTCGTCGACGCCGCGGGCCCGGTGACCGACGACTTGACCCTGCCGGAGATCGAGATCGCCCCGGACGACGACGCCACCATCTTCTACACGTCGGGCACGACCGGGCGGCCCAAGGGCGCGGTGGGCAGCCACCGCAACAGCGCCTCCAACATGATGAACCTCTTCTTCGTGGCCTCCTCGGGGGCGATGCGGCGCAACGGACCGAGCATCGAGGCCGGGCCCTCGACCCAGAACTCCAACCTGCTGTCGGTGCCCCTGTTCCACGCCACCGGGTGCCACGCCATCCTGGTCAGCAACACCATGGCCGGCGGGAAGCTGGTCATGATGCACCACTTCGACCCCGAGCGGGCCCTCGAGCTCATCGAGCGCGAACGCATCACCATCTTCGGCGGGGTGCCGGCCATGGTCATGCAGGTGATCGACTCCCCCAGTTTTGCCACCCGCGACACCTCGTCGGTGCGGTCCATCTCCTACGGCGGGGCCCCCTGCCCGCCGGATCTCGTGCGGCGGATCAAGGAGCACTTCCCGGGTGGGGCACCCGGCCAGGGCTATGGCCTGACCGAGACCTCGGCCATGACCACCATGAACTCGGGCGACGACTACGTGCGCAAGCCGGACAGCGTGGGCCCGCCCGCCCCCGTCTGCGATGTGGCCGTCGTGGCCGAGGACTACGAGCACGACGAGCCGCCCTTCGGGGAACCGCCCGACCCCTCGGCCATCGGCGAGCTGTGGATCAAGGGCCCCAACGTGGTCCGCGGCTATTGGGAGCGTCCGGAGGAGACGGGCATGGTCTTCACCCGGGGCTGGTTGCACACGGGCGACATCGGACGGATCGACGAGGAGGGCTTCGTCCACGTCGTGGATCGGGCCAAGGACATGATCATTAGAGGCGGCGAGAACGTCTACTGCGTGGAGGTCGAGGCCGCTCTCTATGAGCACCCGGCGGTGGCCGACGACGCGGTGATCGGCGTGCCCCATCCAGTCCTCGGCGAGGAGGTGGGCGCGATCGTCGTGCTCCGGCCCGGCACCGAGGTGGGGGCCGACGAGCTGGCCCGTTTCGTGGGCGAACGCCTGGCCTCCTTCAATGTCCCCACCCGGTTCTGGTTCCGGGCCGATCCCCTGCCCCGCAACCCGGCCGGCAAGGTACTCAAGCGCCAGTTGCGGGCCGAGCTGCTGGGTACCGGCTGAACCGCTCTGTGCCGGTCTGTGCCAGTCATTCGGCGGGCACGACAGCCCGGCCGGCGACCGACGTGGCCCGTTCCGAGGTGGCGGTTGTCGTTTCAAATCCGGAACTTGGTCAGGACTTCCTGACAAACCGTCAGCTTTAACTGACAAATCGGGCCCCTCCTTAAAAAAGTGTGGGCCTCCTTCCGGGCCTCCTTCCGGGCTTCCTTCCGGGCTTCCTCCCGGCCAGACGGGTCGCCCTTCGTCCGAATCGAGTCGCCCTTCCACTCGACCACGGCGCCCCGGCGTCTCGACAAGCCACGCTGCCTGGCCCGGTCGAGAGGCTCCGAGGTCAGGCGCCGGCGCCGAGCTCCAGACGGGTGGCGGCCACGTCGCGGCTGATCTGGTCGACGAGGGCCGCCGGGGAGTCGAAGGCGATGTCGTCGTGCAGGCGGGTCTGGAAGGCGACTTTGGCCTCCTCGCCGTAGAGGTCGGCGTCGAAGTCAAGAAGGTGGGCCTCGACCAGCAACGGCCCGGACTCCCCATAGAAGGTGGGCCGGCGCCCGACCGAGATGGCGGCCATGTGCAGGCTGGCGTCCGGCCGCTCGTACCAGCCGGCATAGGTCCCCGCCCCCGGCAGGCAGATGGCGTCGGGGACGTCCACGTTGGCCGTCGGGAACCCGAGCTCCCTGCCACCGCGCCGGTCGCCGACCACTACCGGTCCCCGCACCTGGTGCAGCCGCCCGAGGAGGAGAGCCGCGTCCTCGATCCGACCGTCGGCCACCAGTCGCCGGATGCGTGTCGAGGAGATGGGCTCCGTCTCCCCTGCCCGGTCACCGGCGAGGGCGACCCCGTCGACGACGAAGCCAGCCGCCGAGCCCATGTCCCGCAGCAGGGCGACGTTCCCCTTGCGACCGTGCCCGAAGTGGAAGTCCTCGCCCACCACCACCAGCCGGGCGTGCAGGGCATCGACCAGGATGTCGCTCACGAAGTCCTCGGCCGTCTCGTTGGCCCGCTCTTCGTCGAAGGTGAGGACCACTGTGCGGTCGACACCGGCGGCGTCCAACAGCTCGAGCTTCTGATCGAGGTCGCAGAGCAGCTTGGGCGCGGAGTCCGGCCGGACGACCGTGGCCGGGTGGCGATCGAAGGTCACGACCACCGTAGCCAGGCCGGCGCTGCGGGCCCGGATCTGCAACTCGGCCAGGAGGGCCTGGTGGCCGAGGTGCACGCCGTCGTAGGCGCCGATGGTCACGGCCGAGCCGCCGGCCGGGGGCACCCCACGCGCCGGATCGGTCACGATCTCCATCATCGGGGAAGGCTACCGCCGGGTCACCCGGATTCCGCCCACCCCGATGTGCCCGGCCCCTGCAAGTGAGGCATAGAACGCCAGGGGCCGCCGCCGGGCGGAACCAGAGGCTCAGCCTGCGGCTTCGAGCACCACCGCCGGCCGGATGCGATCCGTGTCCGTTGCTTCGTAGACGGCGAGGAGGCGCTTGTCCGCGTCGATGAGGCCCCAGGGGCCGTCACCGGCGACACCCAGTGGGATGCGGTCGAGAGCGAGTCCCCGGGACACGTGGCGGATGACCTCGTCGTCCACCACCACTAGGTCAATGTCGCGGAGGGCCTCCGCCGGCGTGATGACGTCGGCCGCCGTCAGTCGGTCGACTGGGCGCGCCTCATCGGTGGTGAAGGACCCGACGGCCAGCCGCCGCAGGTTTCGCAGGTGGGCGCCGCCGCCCAGGGCGGCACCGAGGTCGGCGGCCAGGACCCGCACATAGGTTCCCGACGAGCACTCGACGTCGATGGCGAACACGCCCGGTTCGGGAGTGGCGGTCACGTCGAAGCGGTGGACAACGACCGGACGGGCGGCGCGCTCGACTTCGATGCCCTGGCGGGCCAGCGTGTGCAAACGGCGGCCGTCGACCTTCACGGCCGAGACCATGGGGGGCACTTGGGTGATCGCTCCCGACAGCCCGGCCGCCGCCTGCCGCACGTCGTCGAGCGTCACGGCGCCCATGTCCCAGGTACCGGTCACCTCTCCCGAGGCGTCGAGGGTCGAGGTGGCCACTGCGAGCACCACCTCGGCTCGGTACGACTTGGGCAGGCCGGCCAGGAACCTCATGAGCCGGGTGGCCCGTCCGAAGCCCACGAGCAGCACCCCGGTGGCGTCCGGATCGAGGGTCCCGGCGTGCCCAACCCGACGCTGGCCGAAGATGCGACGGCAGCGGGCGACGACGTCGTGGGACGTCCAGCCGGCCTCCTTGTCCACCACCACGAAGCCCGAGACGGGCAGGTCAGCCGCGGGCGTCACAGGGAGGGCGGGCCGGGAGGTTCGCTGTCCGACTCGCTCCGGAGCCGGCGAAGGGCGTCGTCGACCCGGTGGCCCGCCACCACGGCCGGGTCGAGAACAAAAACGAGCTGGGGCGTTCGCTTCATCCGGACCTGTCGACCGATGGTCGCCTGGAGCCGCCCACGCCGTTCGGCCAGCGCGGCGGCGGCCTCATCCTCCAGTGAGCTGAGGAACACGGTGGCCCGGCGAAGGTCGGGCGCCGTCTCGACCCCGGTGACCGTCAGCAGGCGCAGCCGTTCGTCGGCGTCGGCCAGCCGCTCGATCTCTTCGGCCAGCACCTGACGGATGACCTGGTTGACCCGCCAGGCCCGCGGATAGGGGGCGGGGCTCCGGTTCTCCTGGCGACGAGATGGCACCATCACTCTGCTCCGCCACTCCTGCTCGGGCACTCCTGCTCCGGCATCCCGGCTCCACCACTGCACCACCGCTCGGCGGTCGGCGGTCGGCGGCCGGCACCACGGGCACTAGGCGCGAGGGATCTCGCGTTCCTCGTAGGGCTCGATGATGTCGCCCTCTTTCAGGTCCTGGTAGTCGGAGAGCCCGATGCCGCACTCGAACCCGGCTTGGACTTCGCGGACGTCGTCCTTGAACCGGCGCAACGAAGTGATCACGCCCTTCCAGATGACCACGCCCTCGCGGAGGAACCGGACCTTCGACCCACGGGTGATGACACCGTCGCGGACGTAGCAGCCGGCCACCGCCCCCACCCGGGGAACCCGGAAGACCTGGCGAACCTCGGCCTCACCCGTCACGATCTCCTCGTACACCGGCGCCAGCAGGCCGAGCATGGCCGCCTGCAGGTCCTCGAGGAGCTTGTAGATGATCTCGTAGGTCCGGACCTCGACGTCGGCGTTGGCCGCCATCTCGCGGGCACGCCGGTCCGGCCGCACGTTGAAGCCGATGATGGTGGCGTTGGATGCCTGGGCCAGCTCGACGTCCGACTCGGTGATGCCACCCACCCCCCGGTGGACGAAACTCAGCTTCACGTCGTCACGTTCGAGCTTGCGCAGGCTCTCGGTCACCGCCTCCAGGGAGCCGCGTACGTCGGCTTTGAGGATGAGGTTGAGCGTGGCCGTCTCACCCCGCTGGATCTGCTCGAAGAGGTCTTCGAGCTTGGCCCCGCCGAGGGCGGACGACGCCGGCGGGACGTGGCCCGCCACCCGGTAGCGGTGGGCCCGTGCCTCGCCGATGGTGCGGGCCTGGGCCAGCTCGGGGGTGACCCGGAGCTCGTCGCCCGGTTCGGGCGGCTCCGAGAAGCCGAGCACCTGTACCGGTGTGGAGGGCAGCGCCTCTTTGATGTGGTCGCCGTGCTCGTCGACGAGGGCCTTGACCCGGCCCCAGGCGGCGCCGGCCACCAGCGGGTCGCCGACCCGAAGCGTCCCGCGTTGGACGATGACCGAGGCCACCGGTCCCCGGCCGATCTCGAGCTCGGCCTCGAGGACAACGCCCCGGGCTCGTCCCTCGGGGCTGGCCACCAGCTCCTCGACCTCGGCCACGATGACGATCTGTTCGAGCAGGTCGTCGATACCGGTCCCCTGCAGGGCCGAGACCTGGACCATGATCGTGTCGCCACCCCATGCCTCGGGCACGAGGTTCTGCTCGGCCAGTTGCTGCATGACTCGGGTGGGATCGGCCTCTTCGCGGTCGACCTTGTTGATGGCGACGATGATGGGCACATCGGCGGCGCGGGCGTGGTCGATGGCCTCGACCGTCTGGGGCATCACCCCGTCGTCGGCCGCCACCACCAGCACCACGATGTCGGTGACCTCGGCCCCGCGGGCCCGCATGGCCGTGAACGCCTCGTGTCCGGGTGTGTCGATGAACGTGATGGGGTGGTCCTGCCACTCGACCTGGTAGGCACCCACGTGCTGGGTGATGCCGCCGGCTTCGCTGGCCACCACGTTGGCCGATCGGATTTTGTCGAGCAGCAACGTCTTGCCGTGATCGACATGGCCCATCACGGTCACGACGGGCGGACGCGGGCGGAGGTCGGCCTCGTCCTCCTCGTCGTCGTCCTCGTCGAAGAACTTGGCCAGCAGCTCAGCCTCGCGCTCCTCCCCGGGGTCGACCAGGCGCACCTCGGCCCCGAGCTCGGCGGCGAACAGCTCGATCATGTCGTCGGTGAGCGATTGGGTGGCGGTGACCATCTCACCCTGCAGCAGCAGGAACCGGATGACGTCGCCGGCCGAGCGGTTGAGCTTCGGGCCAAGGTCGCGGGCGGTCGAGCCGCGCTCGACGATGACCTCGGTGTCGGGCACCGGGGCGGTCGAGGGCATGTAGGCGGTGAGCTGGGTCGGCTCGAGCTCCTCGAGGTTGCGGCGACGGCGACGAGGACGGCGCTGGTTGGGCCGGCCCCGGCCGACACCCGGGCCACCACGTCCGGGGGGACCACCACCCGGACCGCTCCCACGACCACCGAAGCCGCCACCACCTGGCGCTCCACGGGTGCCGTAGCCACCACCGCCGCTGGGGCCGCCCTGGCGGGCCCCGCCCGGGCGCCCGGGTGCCGTCCCCGACGGTCGACCGCTGTAACTGCCGCCACCTGCCGGTCGCGGCGGCGGGGTCCGCCGACCACCGGAGCCGGGGGGCGGTGGGATGGGCTTGCCCGTGACCGAGCGCGGCGGGCCGCCGGGGGGCGGTGGGATGGGCCGGCCCGAGGTGCTGGTCGGCGGTCTCGGCGGCGCCGACGGGGGCGCGGCCCGCGCCGGGCCGCTCGGGGATGCACTGGCAGGACCGGGCCGCGGCGGTGCCGAGACGGGCGGTGCCGATACGGGCGGTGCCGAGACGGGCGGAGCCGAGGCGGCCGGGGCCATGGGGCTGGGCTGTCGGGCCGGGGCCGTCGGTGGTGGCGTGCCGGAACTGGGGGCAGGGCGAGGGGGAAGATTGACCGACGGCTGTTCGGAGGCGGGGCGGCTGGTGATGAGGCGGCTGCCGCTGCGGGGCGACGGAGCCGGCTCCGGTGCAGGCCGGGAGATGGCGTCCGGCTCGCTCGGGACAGGGGTGCTTCGGCCGGCAGGACCGGTACCGGTGGCGGCTGCCACGGCCGGCTCGGCGGGTGCCTTGGCCGCCGCCTTGGAGGCAGACTTGGCCGCGGCGGGCGCCTTGGCCGGAGCAGCCGGCTCCTCGGGCTGGACGGGCCGGCGCAGCCCCTCTCGGTCGGCCTTGCGACGGGCGCGGTCGGCTTGAGCGTCCTCGATGGACGACGAATGGCTCTTCACGCCCATCCCGAGGGACAGGCAGAGGTCGAGAGCCTCCTTGTTGGTCAGCCCGAGCTCATGAGCGAGCTCGTAGACACGGATCTTCTTCGGCAACTGCCCTGACGGCCTTCCTTCGACGCCGTCGATCCCCGAACCGGGGTCGACGGACCCCTATCCTCGCACATCACTGGCTCGGTTCCGCCGAGCCTTACTGCTCCTTGTTCGCCCGAACCACCTGGTCCCGGAGGGCTTCAACTGCGGATCGGGCCACCGGGTGGCGCAGCGCACGCTCAAAGGCTCGGCGGCGGATGGCCGCCTCGACGCACCCGGGCGAATCCCTGCACAGCCAGGCACCGCGGCCGGGCTTGGCCCGTCCGAGGACGAGTGCCCCGGACCGGTCCTGCGTGACCCGGACGAGCTCCTCAGCCGGGCGCACCCGTCGGCACCCGATGCAGGTCCGCTCCGAGCCTATGCCGGACCGTCCCCGCTTCCGGCGTCCCCAGGCCCCGTCCCCGCCGGATCCGTGGCCGCGCCCTCCAAGATCTCCTCGGCGACCTCCTCGGCCGCCACCTCCTCGAAGGCCGCGTCCTCCACTGCCTCCTCCACCGCGCTCTCGACGGCTTCGACGACTTCCTCGACGGCTTCGACAACCTCTTCGACGACATCGATGACGGCTTCGACAACCGCTTCTTCCACGGCAGCTTCGACGGCGGCCTCGACGGCACCCTCGACGGCACCCTCGGTGGCCTCGGCCCCCTGCGACCATTCCGTGGCCGACACGGCCGTTCCGCCCTCGGCCGGCTGCCAGACCATCTCGCCGGCCTCGTTCTGGACCCACTCGCCCTCGGCCCACTCCTCGCCCGCGTACCCCGACTCCTCGTCGGCCAGCTGGGTCTCGCTCTTGATGTCGATTCGCCAACCGGTGAGCCGGGCAGCCAAGCGAGCGTTCTGACCCTCCTTGCCGATGGCCAGCGACAGCTGGTAGTCGCTCACGATCACCGTTGCCGTGCCCGTCTCGTCATCGAGCCGGACTTCGCGCACACGGGCAGGGGCAAGCGCCGCCTGGATGAGCTCGATCGGGTCGTCCGAGAAGGGAACCACGTCGACCCGCTCGCCACGGAGCTCGTTGGTCACCATCCGTACCCGCGAGCCTCGGGCGCCGACGCAAGCACCCACCGGGTCGACGTTCGGGTCGTTCGACCACACGGCGATCTTCGTGCGGTGGCCCGGCTCGCGGGCGCACGCCTTGATCTCCACCGCGCCGGATGAGATCTCGGGCACCTCGAGCTCGAACAGTCGCTTGATGAGGCCCGGGTGGCTCCGGCTGACCACGATCTGAGGGCCCTTGGTGGTCTTGCGGACCTCGACGATGTAGGCCTTCAGACGGGCGCCGTGCTCGTAGCGCTCATAGGAGACCTGCTCGGCCTGCGGCAAGAGTGCCTCCACCTTGCCGAGGTCGAGCAATGTGTAGCGGTTGTCGGTCTGCTGGACGATGCCGGTGACGATGTCGCCCTCCCGACCGGCGTACTCCTCGTACTTGAGGTCGCGCTCCACCTCGCGGATGCGCTGCAGGATCACCTGCTTGGCCGTCTGGGCGGCGATCCGCCCGAAGTCGTCCGGCGTGTCGTCCCACTCGCGGATGACGTTGCCGTCGTCGTCGAGCTCCTGGCCGTAGACGCGGATCTCTCCGGACTCGGGGTCGATGGTGACGACCGCCTCCTCGGCCGCGTCGGGACGGCGCTTGTAGGCAGCGACTAGGGCATTGGCCAGGGCGTCGAGCAGGGTGTCGACGGAGATGCCTTTGTCGCGGGCGATCTGGCCCAGCGCGTCGAGGAACTCGAAGTTGGTCTTGCTCATCGGTTGGCGACCTGTTTCCCTCTCTGCCCTCTCTGCGCTCTCCGTCCTCCCTGCCCTGGCTGCTTCGCGGCTGAGGCTTTTTCGGACTCGCCACCGCGGCCCGACGCCCGGCGCTCGCCGGCGGTTGCCGGTCCCCACTCGAACACGGTGCGGGCCCGATCGATGTCGCTGTAGAGGAAGCGGACGGTGCCACCGTCGCTGGCGTCCTCCGCTGGTTCCTCGTCCAGCTCGAAGCCTTTGTCGTCGGCCGCGGCCAAACGCCCACGCCGGCGACGCTCACCGGGCACCTGCGGACGAGTCTTGACCGTGATCGTCTCGCCGACCGCACGGGCGAAATGGGCCGGCGTGCGCAGTGGCCGCTCGAGGCCCGGGCTCGACACCTCGAGCGAGTACCGCCCGGGGATGGGGTCGAGCTCGTCGAGGGCCCGGGACACGGCTCGGTTGGCATCGGTCAAGGCGTCGAGGTCGGCACCGCCTGGCCGGTCGACGGTCACGGCCAGCACAGCCCCCCGCCGCTCGACGTCCACCAGCTCGAGACCGACCGACTCCACGACCGGTCGGAGGGCGATGAACAGCTCCTCTTCCATCCGCACTCCCTCCTTTCACCGTCGCCCTGTCGCGGCCTCGTGGATGCCAACCGTTCCTGTCTGTTCCTCCCGCCCGGCCGATCCGGACCAAAACAAAAGCGTGGGCATCCGCCCACGCTTCGGCAGCGTCACCTCACTCCAACTGAACGGAAGGGCCACGATCATAGCAGCGGAGAGCGCCGTTCGACCCGCTCGGGGCGCCTCGGATCCGGTGGTCCGGCCCCTCCACCATGGCGTCGGGCGACGGTCGCCACCCGGCCCGTCAGCCGCTCTGAAAATGGGCCACGACACCGCCGATGTCGATCTCGCGCTCTACCCCGGTGCGCCGGTCGCGCCACTCGACAACACCCCGGGCCAGCCCCTTCGAGCCCACCACGAGCCGGACGGGCAGGCCAAGCAGGTCGGCGTCGGCGAACTTGACCCCCGGCGAGGTGTCACGGTCGTCGTAGAGCACATCGATCCCGGTCGACTCGAGCTCGTCGGCCAGGCGGTCAGCGGCTTTCCCCACGTCGGGCGTCCGATCGGCACCGAGGGCGAGAAGGTGGACGGCGAAGGGCGCCACCTCTGCCGGCCACGCCAGGCCCCGGTCGTCATGGTGCGCCTCAGCCACCACCGACAGCAGCCGGCTCACCCCCATCCCGTAGCAGCCCATGGCCATGGGAACCTCGGCACCGTCGGGAGCCACCACCGTGCCCCCGGGCATGACCGACGAGTATTTGAAGCCGAGTTGGAAGGTGTGGGCGGCCTCGACAGATCGGATCATCTCGAGCCCGGTGCCACAGCGCGGACAGGGATCGCCCGCCGCCACTTGGGCGAAGGAGCCCCATCGGTCGACGGCGAAGTCGCGGTCCAACACCACCCCGGCCTCGTGGTGGTCCGCCTTGTTGGCCCCGGTGACCCAGCTGCCCGGTCGGCCGACGCCGTAGTCGGCCACCACCTGGACACCGTGGTCCTGTTGTCCCATCGGGCCGACGTAGCCACGGACCAGATCGGGCCGCGCTTCGAAGTCGGATTCATCGAAGAGACGCCAGCCGGCCGGCAGGCGTACCTCTCGGTCGCCGGGCACGAGCACCACGGTGGGCCGTCCTTCGGCGTCGAAGACGGCCATGGTCTTGAGGAGATCGGCCGGGCCGAGCCCGGCGTCGGTGAAGAGGGGCAACACGTCGTCGATGCCGGGACGACCGGGCGTGTGGTGCTCGACTCGCTCGGGCGGAGCGTCGGTACCGGTACCGCCGCCGTCGGCCCTGTCCGCCCTCGGCCCGCGCTCGGCCGCCTCGACGTTGGCCGCGTAGCCACAGGAGGGGCACGCCACAAAGAAGTCCTCACCCACGGCCGAGGGGACCATGAACTCGTGGTTGACCTCGCCGCCGATGGCCCCGGACTCGGCCTCCACCGCTCGCACATCGAGGTCGAGGCGGCGGAAGATGGCCAGGTAGGCGTCGAAGACGGCCCGGTACGAAGTCTGCATGGTCTCGCTGTCGACGTCGAACGAGTAGGCGTCGCACATGATGAGCTCACGCGTGCGCAGGAGCCCGAACCGGGGACGGGCCTCGTCTCGGAACTTGACCTGGATCTGATAGACGGTCAGCGGCAGCTGTCGGTAGGAGTCGACCTCGGCCCCGACGGTGACCGTCACCACCTCTTCATGGGTAGGTCCGAGCACGAAGGTGCCGCCCCGGGCCTCCACCACCATGGCCGGAAGGGCGTCGCTGCCGAAGAGGGCGGCCCGGCCGCTCTGCTCCCATAGCTCGATGGGATGGAGCGCGGGCATCAGCATCTCCTGGCAGCCGGCCCGGTCGAGCTCCTCCCGCACGACGCGCTCGAGCCGTTGCAGGACCCGAAAGCCGAGGGGAAGGAAGGTGTAGACGCCGGAAGCGAGTCGGCGGATGTAGCCGGCCCGCACGAGCAGCCGGTGACTGGCCACCTCAGCGTCGGCCGGCGCTTCCCGCAGCGTGCGGACGAGGAGCCGCGACATGCGCATGGCCGATCCTAACCCCGCCTCGTGCGACCCCCCCCTCGGCGGTAGTGGGTCAGTTTTCAAACTGACCCACTACCCCCCGATCGTGAGTCAGTTTGAATCTGGTGGCCGACCGCCGCCACCGCCTCTTCGCCTGCGCATGGTGAGCCGAACGGCCACGAGGGCGATGGGCACCAGAACGAAATACCAAGACGCAGTGGAGTGCGCGGCGATGAGCACCACGTCAAGCTACCTACCGAGCTGACCTGGCGAGCATCGCCGATGTTGGCCAGATTCACACTGACCCCCTTGGGGCGCCATGGGGTGCCATCCATCTCGACAGGCCGCCCGACGGTGCCCGTTCTCGACGTTGGTATCGAGGGCACGCAAATATGGAGATGGCGGTGGTCGCGGTCGCGGTTGACGAGCCGCACGAGGAAGGGTCGGTCAGGCGCGCCCGTCAGCGTCACCGCCGGCGAACTTCCGGCGGATGGTCGCCACCTTCTGCTCCGAGGCGTTCACGTCCGAGCCATGGGCATCGAGCAGCTCACGTCGGTCGCGCTCGGCCTCGGAGGCGGCCCCGGCGTCGGCCGCCGCCAACCGCGCGTCCAGGCCTTCGGCCACTAGGCGCTCCGCCTCCTCGACGAGGGACGCCACCATTTGGTCCTCGGGGACGACCCGGATGATTGTGCCCTTGATGAAGAGGTGGCCTTTGCGCTTTCCGGCGGCGATGCCGAGGTCGGCCTCGCGGGCTTCCCCCGGTCCGTTGACCACACAACCCATCACTGCCACCTGGATGGGCAGATCGAGTTGCTCCAAGGCCGACTGCGCCTCCTTGGCCACGGCGATCACGTCGATCTCGGCCCGGCCACAGCTCGGGCAGGCGATGAGGTCGAGGCCGCGCCGCTCCCGCAGGCCCAGGGCCTCGAGCAACTGCCGGCCGGCCCGGGCTTCCTCGACGGGATCGGCGGTGAGCGAGTAGCGGATGGTGTCACCGATGCCCTCGGCCAGCAGGGTGGCGATGCCCGCCGTGCCCTTGAGCAACCCGGCCGGCGGTGGGCCGGCCTCGGTCACCCCGAGGTGCAGCGGGTGGTCGAAGGCGTCGGCGGCCAGCCGGTAGGCGGCGATCATGAGCGGCACCGACGACGCCTTCACCGAGATCTTCACGTCCGAGAACCCGACCTCGGCGAAGTAGTCGAGCTCCATGCGAGCCGATTCGACGAGCGCCTCGGGCGTGGCCCCGCCGAACCGTTTGTAAAGATCGGGGTGCAACGACCCGGCGTTCACGCCGATGCGAATGGGCACGCCCCGGTCCTTGGCCTCTTTCGCCACCTCTTTGATCTCGTGCGCCTTGCGGAGGTTGCCCGGGTTGAGCCGCAGCCCGTGGACACCGGCCTCGAGGGCGGCAAGGGCCATCCTTTGGTGGAAGTGGATGTCGGCGATGATGGGCACCGGCGAACGGGGGACGATGCGGGCCAGGCTCTCGGCGGCCGGCTCCTCGTTGCAGGTGCACCGCACGATGTCGGCTCCCGCCGCGGCCAGGGCGTAGATCTGGGCCAGGGTGCCGTCGGTGTCCGCCGTCTTGGTGGTTGTCATCGACTGCACCGAGATGGGGGCGCCGTCCCCCACCGGTACCGAGCCCACGTCGATGCGACGGGTCTTTCGCCGCGGAGCCAGGATCTCTGCGGTCTCCATCACTCCCATGCTACGGCGGCCACCACCTCCCGCCCCGCCGTCTCTGCCCGGAGCTCTATCCGAATGGGTTGGCCAGGGGGTGGATCAGGTCGTTCAGCAGCGTGGTGGCGAACAACACGCCGAGGAAGGCGATCATGAGCCAGGCGAAAGGCAGGAGCTTGGCCGCATCCGCGTGATAGGCGACCGACCGACGGCCGCTCCGGATCCTCTCGTAGACGGCGATGGCCACGTGTCCACCGTCCAAGGGCAGCATCGGGAACAGGTTGAAGATCCCGACGAAGACATTGATGGAGATGAGGATCACCAGCAGGTCGCCCACCCCGGCCTGGGCGGCCTGGACGGCCGTGCGGGCCGCCCCCACGATCGACTCGACCCGGGTGCCGTTCTGCGCCGCCTGACTCGCCGCCTTGGCACTCGTCACTTGATGGGAGATCGAGGCCAGTCCGCTCGGAGAGAACAGACGGCCCACCCCGAGGATCGAGCCCCAGGTCACGACACCCAGCTCGGTCGTGGCGTGCCCGACGGCGACGAGGGGATTGGTGCGCTGCAGGGGTGAGCCCGATGTCACACCGATGATCCCGAAAGGAGCGGTCCCCTTCGGGGCCTGCACGCCGGCCTCGTGCTGAACCCGGCCGTTGGCCGGGACGACGGTCACCGTCCGATCGTGGCCGTCGCGCAGCACGACGAGTCGGACCGGGGAGTCGGGATGGCGCTGGATGTCCGATTCGAAGCGGGCGAAGTCGCCCTGCACCGACTGGCCGTCCACCGAAACGACGACGTCACCGGGACGCAGGCCGGCCAGCTGCGCCGGGCCGGGCTTCCCTCCCACCGAGTTGACCGCTTGGATCTGCAGCTGGTTGTCGTTCGGCAACCCCACGAAGGCGACCAATGCCCACAGGAGGACGAAGGCCATGAGGAAGTGCATGGCCGACCCGGCCACGGCCACGAGCAGTCGTTTCGGGAAGGACTGCTCTCGGTAGGTGCGGGACTCGTCGGCCGGGTCCACCTCCTCGAGATTGGTCATGCCCGGGATCTTCACGTAGCCGCCCAGCGGCAAGGCCTTGATCCCGTACTCGGTCTCACCCCGCCGGAACGACCACAGCCGGGGGCCGAAGCCGAGGAAGTACTCCGTGACCTTCATGCCGCCCCGCTTGGCGGCCAGCAGGTGGCCGAGCTCGTGCACCATGACCATGACGACGAGGCAGGCCACCACGATGAGGAGGTCGCCCCATCCCGTGGTCACGGCGAGGAGGGTCACGGCCCCGGCCACCACCGCCAGCTCGACCAAGGCCCGCCTAGGCGATTTGGACCCGCCGGTAGGAGGTGGCGGCGGGCCTTCGTACGGCGACGGCGGCGGCAGCGGTGGTGACGGGGCGGTGGTCGTCGGGCTCATGCTGCCGTCTCCCGGGCGCTCACCACGCCGGTCGCCACCCGCCGGGCGGCAGCGTCGGCCCCGAGCACGTCGTCGATGTCGCGTGCCGAGCCGCCCTCAAGCGACGGTCCGCCCGTGGGGGTGGGGGCGTCGTAGGCGTCGAGGGTGGCCGCCACCACCTCGGCGATGGCCGTCCACGGGATACGGCCACCGAGGAAGGCGTCGACCGCCACCTCGTTGGCGGCGTTCAACCAGGCCGGGGCCAGGTCCCCCGCCCGGCCGGCCTGCACCGCCAGGTCGAGGCACGGGAAGAGGTCGCGGTCGGGCGCCTCGAAGCCGAGGGTGCCGAGGCGGGACCAGTCGATGGCGCCGAAGGGGTGGTCCAACCGATCGGGATAGGACAGGGCGTAGCCGATGGGCAGCCGCATGTCGGGCAGGGACATTTGGGCGATGGCGGCGCCGTCGGTGAACTCGACCATCGAGTGCACCACCGACTGCGGGTGGACGACCACGTCGATGGCGTCGTAGTCGATGCCGAACAACTCGTGGGCTTCGATGACCTCGAGGCCCTTGTTCATGAGGGTCGACGAGTCGACAGTGACCTTCGGCCCCATGGCCCACGTCGGGTGGGCCAGAGCCTCGTCCACCCGCACGGCGACGAGCTCGTCCCGATTGCGTCCCCGGAACGGGCCACCCGAAGCGGTCAACAGCAACCGGCGGACGGCGGAGCGCGAGCCGGCCTGCAGGCACTGGTGCAACGCGCAGTGTTCGGAGTCGACCGGCACGATCTCGGCGCCGGCGGTTCGGCGGGCCGGCTGTACTACGGGCGCGCCGGCAATGATCGACTCCTTGTTGGCCAAGGCCAGCCGCCGGCCGGCGCCAAGGGCGGCGAGGGTGACCGGCAGCCCGGCGAACCCGACGATGGCGTTGAGGACCACATCGGCCACCTCGGCAATGGCACCGAAACCCTCGGGCCCGATGACGACCTCTGTCCCTCGTGGCAAGCGGCCGGCGAGCTCACCGGCCGTGGCTGCGTCACCCACGGCCACCACCTGAGGTCGCAGGCGGTGCGCCTGGTCGACGAGCACTTCGACCGATCGGTTGGCGCCCAGGGCGACGACGTCGAAACGGCCGGGCTGGGCTTCGATCACGTCCACGGCTTGGGTGCCGATGGAGCCGGTGGAGCCGACCAAGCTCACAGTGGTGGGGCCACCGCTGTCGGGGCGCGACCCACTTCTCGATCGTGTGTCTTCCTCGTCTCGATCGGCCGGCCGGGACGGGGCCGGCGAGCTGCCCATCCCTCTAGCCTGCCCGAAGATCACCCGATATGGAGCGCACGCACCAGGTAGTAGGTAGCGGGGACGATGAAGATGAGCGCGTCGAGCCGGTCCAGCACGCCGCCGTGGCCAGGCAGGAGCGTGCCCATGTCCTTGAGGCGGAGGTCACGCTTGAACATCGACTCGCACAGATCGCCGATAGGAGCGACGACCGCGGCCACCACTCCGAGCAACGCGCCGGTGGCCGGATCCCACGGATGGATGGCGCCGACGGCGACGGTGCACACCACCACGGTGACGACGGCACTCCCGAGCAGGCCTTCCCACGTCTTGTTGGGGCTGATCCGCGGGGCCAGTGGCCGCGTGCCCAGCCAGCTGCCGATGGCCAACCCGCTCACGTCGTTGGTCACCCCGGCGATGACGGCCCCGAGGAGGAAGGCGATGCCGTGCCGGTCGGGGAAGATCGACGGCGCCAGGAGGAGTGCGGCATAGGAACCCAGCAGTGAGACCCACGCGACAGTGAGCAACGTGGAAGCCGTGCCGGCGACAGGCGAGCGCTCGATCCCGATCAGGTACCAGATCAGAGTGAACACCGTGATGCACACCAGCACGGCCGGGATGGCCGAGATGCCCTTGGCGTAGGCGCCCCACATGAGGGCGACGGTGCCGGCCAAACCGAGGAGGGTGGCCGGTTGGTAACCCGCACGGCGCAGGACCCCGAAGCTCTCGCCGGCGGCGAAGGTCACGAACACCATGGTCAGGATCAGGGACGGGACGGTGCCGAGCTTGAACGCCACCAGCGCGACGACGGCCACGGCCACTCCCGTCCCGATGCGGAGGCCGAGCGCACTGCTGCGCACTGACGCGGAGATCGGCCCGCTTCCGTTGGTGGTCGGTCGCCGGCGCCGCGGCGGACCACCGGAGGTGGGGCTGTCGGTGGCGGGGCGGGGTCGGTTGCCGCCTACCAGCCGGCGCCGGCCCCGGGTGCCCACCGCGGCGGCGGCCGCCGTGGTGGCCGCCGCACCGACGTGGGTTTCGGGAGGCAGCTCGTAGGCGGGCTCGGCCGTCACCCCGACTCGCTCGGCCGTGCGGTCTTCGGCGGCCAGGTTGGCCAGGCTGCGCTTGCGCCCAGCCCCGGGAACCTCGGTCACGGCGGCCCCCGGCGGCTCTGCAGCGAGCGGCGCCTCGGGTGCCACGTCCTCGGGCCGCTTGGCCCGCATGCGCCCGGGGCGCAGGCCGTTGCGCCGAGCGCGCCCGAGGCGGCTCGTGCCCGTCGGACGGGCCCGGGCCGGGACGGCCGCCGCGGCACCGGCTGACAGTGGATCGGCGGCGGGCAACGCCGGCTCCCCCGTGTGCGCATCGGGGTCGCCCGGGTCGGCAGCAAAGGCGGCGGCGGCGCCGGCCACCACCGGCGCGATCGCTGTCGGCTCGTCCAAGTGGCGCTCGAAGGCGCGATTCGACGCGACGGTGAGCTCGTCGGGCTCGATTGGCTCGATTGGCTCGATTGGCTCGATTGGCTCGACGGCGAAGACAGCAACCGTCGGCTGCGGCTCGAGGCCGACCGCGGGCACCTCTTCGGTAATGGGGGTGGCCGGTGGCCGCGCCTCGCCCTCCGCATCGGCCGGCTCCGCTTCTTCGGGACCGGGATCGCCGGCGCGCACGTCGTCCAAGTCGAATTCCCAGGGGCGTCGCTCAGCGGCACCGCGGTCCGACTCGTCGAGGGAGCCCAGGTCGGCGTGCTCGCCACCGAACATGGCCGGCTCGAACTCCTCCTCGTGGGCGACCCAGTCGGCGTCCTCTTCACGCCACGTCGGTCCGACAAGCGACTTCGCCTCGCCCGTGTCGCGAACGAGGACAGCCGGCACCTCGCCGGTGGGTGGCTCCGTCCAGTGCGGAAGGACGGGGCTCGTCGGGCCGCCACCGGGCACCGCCGTCTGCCCTGGCACCACCGGGTCGACGGCACCCTCGGGAGGATGGTCGGCGGCCGGCTCACCGGTCACGTGCACCGTGGGTTCACCCGCCCGCGACTCGGCCGCCGACGTCGTGGGAGCGTCACCGCCGGAGACGACGGGAAGCTCGCCGGTCCGCTCACCGGCCACATCGGCGCCGAAGATCCTCACTTGGCCGCTCATCGGGCCAACGGGCTCCTCCGCATCGGGTGGTCCCGGTTCGTTCTCCTCGTCCACTGGACGCTCGGGTACATCATCCACGAATGTTCCTCCCCTGGACGGTCCGCGGGACCGGCTCCGTCAGATCTCAGATCTCGAGGAGCTCCTGCTCCTTGTGCGCAAGCAGGCGGTCAATGGCGGCCACGTTGTCTTGGGTGATCTTGTCCAACTCCTTCTCGACGCGTTCAAGCTCGTCGGTCGACAGGTCACCGGCCTTCTGGAGCGCCTCGATCTCGTGGCGTGAGGATCGGCGGTGGTTGCGAACCCCCACCTTTCCCTCCTCGGCCTTGGCCCTCACCACCCGGACCAGCTCCTTGCGACGCTCCTCGGTCGGGATTGGGAACGTCAGGCGGATGACGGTCCCGTCGTTGGACGGGGTGATACCCAGCTCGGATGTCTGGAGCGCTTTCTCGATGGCCGCAATCGAACCCTTGTCGTAGGGGGACACCACCAGCAACCTTGCCTCGGGCACGCTGATGCCGGCCAGCTGGCGCAGCTCGGTTTCGGCACCGTAGTAGTCGACCTTCAGGTGCTCGACCAGTGCCGGAGAAGCCCGTCCGGTGCGGATGGCAGCGAACTCCGCCTGTGTGTGCTCGACCGCCTTGCTCATCTGCTCTCGCGCCTCGGCTACGACCAACCCGGTGAGGTCGTCGTCCTCCATCAGCGGCCCAGCGTAGCCACGACGGCCCGGTGCCACCCAAGGCCGGGAAAGCCCAGCGTGCTCACCCTCACCGCACGAGGGTCCCAATGGACTCGCCGGCCAGTGCCCTGCGCAGGTTGCCCGGCTCCATCAGGTCGAAGATGCGGATGGGTAGTCCGTTGTCCATGCAGAAGGTGATGGCCGTGAGGTCCATGACCCGGAGCTCCTTCTCCACCACCTCCATGAACGAGATCTCGTCGAAGCGGGTGGCATCGGGCTCGAGTCGCGGGTCGGCCGTGTAGACGCCGTCGACTCCGCCGTGCGTCCCCTTGCACAACAGGCTGGCTTCGATCTCGGCGGCGCGGAGAGCCGCAGAGGTGTCGGTGGTGAAATAGGGGTTGCCCATGCCGGCGGCGAAGATCACCACGCGGCCCTTCTCCAGGTGACGGATGGCCCGTCGCCGGATGTAGGGCTCGGCCACCTCGGCCATGGCCACGGCGGTGAGCACCCGGGTGGGTTGGTCGTAGTGCTCGAGCGCATCCTGCAGGGCCAGCGCGTTGATGACTGTGCCCAGCATGCCCATGGTGTCGGACGTTGCCCGGTCCATGCCCGCCCCGGCGCCTGTGCTCCCTCGCCAGATGTTGCCCCCACCGACCATGACGGCCAGCTCGATGTCGAGCTCGAGGCGGGCCTGCGAGATCTCGCCTGCCAGTCGTTCGACCGTTCGGGCGTCGATGGTCTCGTCCGATGCCGACGAGGCAAGGGCCTCACCGGACATCTTGAGGACGACGCGCAGTCGTTCACCCATCGTGCCCTCAGTCGCCCACGACGACCTGCGCGAATCGCTCCACCCGAGCGGGGCCGAGCAACTGGGCGATGGTCTTCTTCTCGTCCCTCACGTAGGCCTGGTCAAGGAGGACGCGCTCCTTGTACCAGCCCGACATGCGCCCCTCGATGATCTTGGGCAGAGCCGCATCCGGCTTGCCCTCGTTGCGGGCGATCTTCTCGACCGTCTCCTTTTCGGCGGCCACCTCGTCGGCCGGGACGTCGTCACGGCTCACGTAGGTCGGCCGGGCGAAGGCAATGTGGGTAGCGATGTCGTGGGCCAGCTCAGTCGTGCCGCCCGATAGGGCCACGACCACGGCATTGACCCCGCGCCCGGCCTGCATGTGCAGATAGGAGTCGAGGGCGCCGTCGGCTGGCTGCTCGATGCGGACGACCCGACCGACCGAGATGTTCTCCTTGAGCGTGGTCCGCATGTTCTCGAGGTCCTCGGCTCGCTCGTTCACTGCCGCCTCGTCCTTCTCGGCTACCAGCTGGGCGAGCTCATCGACCATCCGCACGAACTCGTCCGACTTGGCCACGAAGTCGGTCTCGGAGCGCAGCTGCACGATCGAAGCGACCGTGGGTGTGCGCCCGATGGCCACGGCCCCTTCCGCCGCCTCCCGGTCAGCCCGCTTGGCCTGACTGGCCAGACCCTGCTCACGGAGCCAGGTGATCGACCGATCGAAGTCGCCGTCGTTCTCCTCGAGTGCGCGCTTGGCATCGAGCATGCCGACACCGGTCACCTGGCGGAGCCGCTGGACGTCTTTGGTGGAAAAGGGCGGCACGTCAGGCCTCCTCGCTCGCTGCCGCTGTTGAATCGGTTGTGTCCGTGGTGTCCGCGGTGTTCGTGGCATCCGCAGTGTCCGTGGCGTCCGCGGTGTCCGTGGCGTCCACCGTGTCCGTGGCGTCCGCGGTGCTCGTGTCGCTCGTGCCATCGCCACCCGTCGAGGTGTCGCCGCCCTCGCCGTTCTCGCTGCCAGTCGTAGTCGCTGCCGCGGCGGTCGGGCTGCCGTCGGCCGGTGCCGAAGTGGACCCATCGGCTGGGGCCCGAGCATCGGCGGCGGGCGTGGTGGCGGTGACCGGCGGCGTCACCCGCGGGCGTCGGGTGGGAGCGGACGAGGCGGGCGGCGCAGGCGGGGCGGCCGGAGGGGCCGGCCTCTGGTCGGCGATGTAACGCCCCTCGACCACGGCGTCGGCCAACACCCGGCAGAGCAGGGCACCCGACCGGATGGCGTCGTCGTTGCCCGGGATGACATAGGTGATCACGTCCGGGTCGCAGTTGGTGTCGACCACGGCGACGACGGGCATGTTGAGCTTGTTGGCCTCGGTGACGGCGATGTGCTCCTTCTTCGTATCGATGACGAAGATGGCGTCGGGCAGCTTGTCGAGGGCGCGGATCCCGCCGAGGTTGCGCTGCAGCTTCTCGAGCTCCCGGGTGTGGCGCAACGCCTCCTTCTTGGGCATGGCGTCGAAGTCACCGGCCTTCTGCATGGCCTCGAACTCCTTCATCCTCTGCACCCGGGCTGAGACGGTCTGGAAGTTGGTGAGCATCCCGCCCAACCAGCGCTCGTTCACGTACGGCATCCCACAGGCCGAGGCGTAGTCGGCCACCGGCCCCTGGGTCTGCTTCTTCGTGCCGACGAAGAGGATGGTGCCCCCGCCGGCCACGAGATCCCGGACGAATCCGTAGGACTCCTCGATGCCCTTCATCGTCTGGCGAAGGTCGATGAGGTAGATCCCGTTGCGCTCGCCGAGGATGAATCGGCGCATCTTCGGGTTCCACCGCCGGGTCTGGTGCCCGAAATGGACACCTGCGCTCAGCAGCTGCTTCATGGTGACGACAGCCATTGCACTGCTCCTTCTCGCGGTTGTTGTCGTCCCCGACCAGCGCGCCCCTGGGGGCGACCGCGGACGCGGCCGGGTGTCTGCTTCCTCGTGTGATCACCGGCCGGGTGGCTCGGCGGTGCCCATGGTATCGCCCTGACCAGGCCGCCCGCACATGGGCAATGGACCGCTCTTCACCGCGATCGGCACGGCGGTCGCCGGTCGCCCGGTGCCGGGCGGCGTCAGGTGCTCAGCGCCGCGCCGCGGAGGTGGGGACGCTCCGGACGGACCCGTCGCGAGTGGGGCCCGTGGCCGGCGCGGTGCCGCGACGACCTGAGCCCTCGGGGCGGTCGGCCAGCTTGGCCCGAAGCTGGATCACGGCCTTCGTGTGGATCTGGCAAACCCGCGACTCGGTCACCCCGAGGATCTCCCCGATTTCGGCCAGCGTAAGACCTTCGTAGTAATAGAGGGTCAGTACCGTCTTCTCGCGGTCGGCCATCTGCGAGACCGCCGCCACCAACGCCTCCTTGGTCTCTTTGACCTCGAAGGTGTCCATCGGCCCGGCCGTCGAGTCCGGGAGGCTCTCCCCGAGTGTCGATCGGTCGGACCGGTCCCCGCCCCGGAACACCTCGTCGAGGGCCACCACGCCGACGAAGGAGATCTTGCGCAGGACCGACTGGAACTCGGCCTGGGTCATGTCGAGGTCGGCGGCCACCTCAGCGTCGGTGGGTGTCCGGTGCAAAGTGGCCTCGAGCTTGGCGTAGGACTGCTCGACGGCCCGAGCCTTGGCTCGCACCGAGCGCGGCACCCAGTCGATGGAGCGGAGCTCGTCGATGATGGCGCCCTTGATGCGCGGGATGGCGTACGTCTCGAACTTGATCTTACGCAACGGCTCGAACCGCTCGATGGCGTCGATCAGCCCGATGATGCCGTAGCTGGCCAGGTCGGCCTCATCGACGTGGCGGGGCAGACCGACCGAGACCCGACCGGCCACGTACTTGACCACCGGCGCGTAATGCACGATGAGCTGGTCGCGCAACGCCTGGGCGCCCGTCTTCTTGTACTCGGCCCAGAGGCGGTCTATTCCGTGTCCCGCCGAGTCAGCTTGCGTGGTCAATCGTCCCCTTCGGCCCGTGGGTGCGTGGCGCCATATACCTCCACCAGGCGCTCCTTGCTGACATGAGTGTAGACCTGGGTGGTCTGGAGACTGGCGTGGCCCAGCAGCTCCTGGACGACCCGGAGGTCAGCGCCTCCATCGAGAAGGTGGGTGGCGAACGTGTGGCGGAGGGCGTGAGGGTGGGTGGGCACGACCGACCGGCGGTCGAGGATGCGCCGGACGTCGCGGGTTCCAAGCCGCTTCCCGCGCCGGTTGTAGAAGAGCGCGCCCGGCGGGCTCGCCTCGGTCATCAACGCGGCGCGAGCGCTGTCCAGCCAGACCGAGATGGCCTCGGCCGCCTGCTCGTGGATGAGGACCTGTCGCTGCTTGGCCCCCTTGCCCAGCACCGTGACCACCCGCCGGCGGAGGTCGACGTCGCCCACATCGAGGGCACAGAGCTCGGCCACCCGGAGGCCTCCCCCGTAGAGCAGCTCGAGCACGGCGTCGTCTCGTCGGTCGATGTCGGTTCGGTCCTCGTCGTCGGCATCGTCCTCGAGCAGGAGACGGATGTCCTCGTGCCCGAGGACCTGCGGCAGACGCGAGTCGGGGGCGGGGGCGGTCAGCCGCACCGACGGGTCGGCTTCGACCAGACCTCGACGGGCGACCCACTGGAAATAGGACCGGAGCGACGCCGCCGTCCGAGAGATGGTGGCCTTCGACCGACCCCGGGTGGCCAAGAAGGCGAGATAGCGGCGAAGCAGGAGTCGGCTGACGCCGCCGGGGCCCGAGGTGCCGCCGCGCTCAGCCCACTCGGCGAAGCGCTCGATGTCGGTGGCGTAGGCCCGAACAGTCGTTGGGGCCAGTCCACCGACTGACCGCCGGTAGCCGTCGACCTCCCAGGACACGGCCACAGAGTACCGGCGCGCCCTCTTCGGACCGGGTACTTCAATGACCAGGCTTGACGTGGTCACCGGAGCTAACGTGCTCAAAAACACCAGCCCGGCGGTCGCGCTGGTCCGTGCCGGCCGCCGCAAACGAGCAATGTCGCGGGTCATCACCTGCCCGATCCGACTGACGCCGAAGGGGAATCATGGGAGACCGCATCGACCGACGTTCGTTCTTGGCCCGCAGCGCCGCGGTTGGCGCCGGGCTGGCCGCAGCCGGGTCCTCGGGTGGGCTCCTCGCCGCCTGCAGCTCGAACTCCGGTGCGTCGTCGTCGGGCTCGTCGGCCACGAAAGGCAACGGCGTCACCAGCGCCACGCCGCGACCAGGCGGGCAGGTGATCTTCGGCACCGAGGCCGAGGAGAAGGGCTTCAGCCCGATCGCCGGGACGTTCGACACGACCGGCATCCTCTACGCCCGGACCGTCTTCGATCCGCTGGCCATCATCGCCGCGGATGGGATCACGGTGAAGCCCTACCTGGCCGAGTCGATCACCCCGAACGCCGACTACACGACGTGGACCGTCACCCTCCGACCCAATCTCTTGTTCCACAACGGCACGCCCTGTGACGGGGCGGCGCTGCTGGCCAACTTCGAGGCCCAGAAGGCTGCGGCGCTGACCGGCCCGGCCCTGACCACCATCGACACCATGTCCCAAACGGGCCCCCTGGCGGTCACCGTCAACATGAGCTCGCCCTGGGTGCCCTTCGACTACTACCTGGCCGGCGGCATCGGCGGTCAGGTGGCCTTCATCGCCGAGCCGAAGTGGCTCAACAGCAACCCCCCCGACCAGACCAACCCAATCGGCACCGGTCCCTTCGTCTTCCAGAGCTGGACACCCAACGACCACTTCACGGCCACCAAGAACCCCCACTACTGGCGTTCCGGCCTGCCCTATCTCGACAGCATCACCTACAAGCCCATCCCCGACGCCCAACAGCTCTACAGCAGCCTCGAGGTGGGCAACGTCGACATGATGCACACCTCGGAGGCGCAGGTCACGGGGCAACTCAAATCCTCGTCGTTCTCCTTTATCGACGACGTCGACCACGTAGCCGGCGAGCCGGACATGGGCTGCCTTCTCCTCAACTCGGCGAAAGCGCCCTTCAACAATCTCAAGGTCCGACAAGCGGCGGCCATGGCGGTCAGCTCTGCCCAGTACGTGAGCGTGATCGATGCCGGCGGTTTGAACGTGCCCGCCTCCGGTCCGTTCCCGTCGGGCTCCCCCTACTACGCCCCCACCGGCTACCCCACGCCCGATGTTGCCAAGGCCAAGCAGTTGATCCAGGAGGTCAAGCAGGAGACCGGGCAGCCGGTCTCGATCAGCGTCGGACACACCCCGGACGCCAACACGACCAAGATCGCCGAGTACATCCAGGCTCAGTTCCAGAACATCGGCGTACAGAGCACCCTCTCGTCGGTCCAGCAGGCGTCGCTCATCAACGACGCCCTACTCGGCTCCTTCGAGTGCCTCGTGTGGCGCCAGTTCGGAGCCGTCGACCCCGACCTCAACTACATCTTCTGGAGCCCGACCGAGATCAACGCCGTGTACTCCATCAATATGGCCCGCAACACCGACCCGGCGATGCAGACCGCCCTTCTCAAGGGCCGGCAGTCGTCCAACCCGGCCGACCGAGCCGCCGCCTACCAGGAGGTGGGACGGCTCATGGGCTCCGACCTGCCCTACGTCTGGCTCGACCGGGCGGTGTGGTCGATCGGCGCAGCGCCCAAGGTGCAGAACTTCAACAACCCGACGGCGCCGGACGGCAGCGGGGCCTTCGGCATGATCACCGGCGCCATCTGGCCCACTCAGATCTGGGTCAACTAGCACCTGCGGCACCTGCGGCCGGACAACCGGTCGACGCTGACCATCCCGGCCCGTGAGGATGTGGTCGCACCCGGTCGTGGGATGATCGGAACATGAGCCGCATCCTGATCGTCGAGGACGACGAGCGGATCCGTTCCTCGATGCGGCTGGCCCTCGAGGACGAGGGTTACCAGGTCGAGGACGTGGGCAGCGGGGAGGACGCGGTCGAGCGGTTCGCCGACGACCATTTCGAGCTCGCCCTCATCGACCTCATGCTCCCAGGTATCGACGGGTTCGAGACCTGTCGCACCATCCGGCGACAGAGCGCCGTGCCCATCATCATGGTGACGGCGAGGTCCGACACCCACGACGTGGTGGCCGGCCTGGAGGCAGGAGCCGACGACTACGTCACCAAGCCCTTCGTGTCCAAGGAGCTGGCCGCACGTATCCGTGCCCTGTTGCGCCGCGTGCGAGCGGACGACACCTCTCCCAACCTGTCCGTGCTCAGCTTCGGCGACGTCGAGATCGAGCCCGACGCCGGCGTCGTGCGGCGGGGCGGGGAGGAGGTGCACTGCACGCGGACCGAGTTCCGCCTCCTGTGCGAGCTCGCCCGCCACCCTGGCAAGGTGCTGAGCCGAGAGCACCTGCTCGAGCAGGTGTGGGGCTACGACTACTTCGGCGACGGTCGGCTGGTGGACGTGCACATCCGTCGCCTTCGCACCAAGGTGGAGCCCGATCCGGCGACGCCCCGGTTCATCCTCACTGTCCGAGGCATGGGCTACAAGCTGGCGGTCTGACCATGTCGCGGACGGAGGCCGCCACCACCACTGCCCCCCATCGCAGCGGACTGTCGGCCAGCCTCCGTCGACCGGCAGGCACGAGCAACCACCACCGGACGCACCGGACACTGCTCTCGGGCGGCCTCGGCCTCCGGGCTCGGGTCACCGCCGCGTTCGCCATCGGCGCCTTCGCCCTCTCGACGATCATGGCCGGCGTCACCTACTTCACCGCACGTCAGAACTTTCTGAACGAGCGGCAATCGACCGCCCAGCACCAGGCCTTCGCCAACGCCTCGCTCATCGAGACGTCGTTGCGCTCACCCGGCACCCAGGTCTACGAGCTCATCGCCTCGGTCGATTCCGTACCGGGCTCGCGCTCGGTCCTGCACGCCAACGGTCAGTGGTATGCGACCTCGTTCTCAGTCGGCCAGAACTCCATCCCCGTCACCGAGCGCAGTCTCGTGCTGGCGGGCACCCCGGCCTCGCAAGTCTTCTCCCTCGGGGGGACGCCGCAGGTGGTCATCGGGATACCGCTGCCCGCCGTACATGCCGCCTACTTCGAGGTCTTCTCCCTCGACGAGCTGGTCGGCACCCTGCGGGGCCTGGCCTTCGCCCTGGCCGCGGCCGCACTCGTCACCACCCTGGCCGGCGCCGCCGTCGGGCGGTGGGCCAGCTCGCGGGCCCTGCGGCCGCTGGCCGGGGTCACCGAGGCGGCGGTGGCCATCGCCGGCGGCCGGCTGGACACCCGGGTAGACGCCGGGGGCGACGCCGATCTGAAGGAGCTGGCCGCCGCCTTCAACCGGATGACCGCCAACGTTCAGGAGCGCATCGAGCGGGAGGCTCGCTTCACCTCGGACGTGAGCCACGAGCTGCGGTCCCCCCTCACCACACTGTCGGCCACGGTCAGCGTCCTCGACAGCCACCGCCACCAGCTGTCTCCACGCGCCCAAAGCGCGCTCGACCTACTCGACGGCGACGTCCACCGCTTCACCCGCATGGTCGACGACCTCCTCGAGATCTCTCGGGTGGATGCCGGGTCGGCCGAGCTGTCCCTCGACGAGGTCGACCCCGGGGAGCTCGTGCGTCGGGCGGTGGGTGCCACCGCGCCGGTCGCCGGTGACGGGACGAGGGCGGCCCCCATTCCCGTCGAGCTCGGTCCGGGCGTCGACGGCATGCGCCTGCGGGTCGACAAGCGACGCTTCGAACGGGTGATGGCCAACCTGGTGGAGAACGCGTCGCTCTACGCCGGTGGGGTGAGCCGGGTCGTGGTCGAACGCCCGCCCGACGGCGACCCGAACGGGAGTGGTGGGCTCCGTCCGGCAACGTCCATCCGAGTGGTCGTGGAGGACCGGGGGCCCGGGATACCGGCGGCCGAGCGCGAGCTCCTCTTCGAGCGCTTCTATAGAGGAAGCCGCTCTGGCCAGCGAACGGCCAACACGGGCACCGGGCTCGGCCTCTCACTCGTCGCCGAGCACGTACGCCTCCACGGCGGCCGGGTGAGCGTAGAGGACAACCCCGGCCGAGGGTCGAGATTCGTCGTCGAGCTGCCCCTCGAGCCGAGCGGCTCCGGTTCGCCGAACGGGTCGGACGCGGTCGAGGCGACCGATGGGCCCGAGGGGGCCGACGGGGCCACCGGGGCCGACGCCTAATGATCGGATCACCCGGACGACGACGAGCTGGCGGACGCAGGGCGATCCACCCGGCCACGCCGAGGCGACGGGGGCTCGGGCTCGGGCTCGTGGTCATGCTCGCCACCCTCCTCCTCGCCGGATGCGGCATCCCGACCGGCGCGGCCAAGCCCATCCCGCGGGCGGACGTCCCGTTCCACTTGCTCGATCCGGTCACCACCTCCACCACCAGCCCGCAGGGCCCACCGCCGATCGGCGTGGCCGAGACCATCTACCTCGTCTCCCCGGAGGAGCACCTCGTGCCCGTCTTGCGGGACGTGCCCTCCCCCGGCAACCTCACTCAGATCGTCGGCGCCCTGTTAGAGGGGCCGACGGCGGCCGAGCAGGCCCTTGGGATCGCCACGTACGTGTCGGGGAGCCGGACCCAGGTGTCGGTTTCGGTTTCCGCCGGCGTCGCCACCGTCGACTTCGCCGTGAACCCGGTGCAGCTGTTGGGCCCCGACCAGACCTTGGCCATCGCCCAGGTCGTGTACACGGTGACCCAGATCAGCGGGATCACCGGCGTCGTCTTCCTCATCGGAGGCCAGCCCAAGTCCGTCCCGGTGGCAAATGGAGCCCAGGTGCCGGGACCGGTCACCCGCCTCGACTACCTGCCCCAGGCTCCGCAGTAATGGCGCCGGCCGGGCGGAGCCGGCGGGCACGGCGACAGGTCAGAACTCAGGGTCAGTCGCCGTCAGGAGTCGTCAGCAGTCGTCAGGGGACGCTCGCCACCAGCCACGGGACCCGCGGGGCGTCGCTCCATAGATGCTCGAGGTCGTAGAAGCGCCGGGCATCCTCCAAGAAGACGTGCACGACGAAGTCGCCGTAGTCCATGAGCACCCAGTAGGCGTCGCTCTTGCCCTCGATCCGAATGGGCCGCAGATCGTGGTTCTCCTTGAGCTGGCGTTCGACCTCGTCGACGATCGTGCGGACCTGCCGGCCGTTGCGTCCGCTTGTGATCACGAAGGCGTCGGTGACGGCGATCAGTGCCCCCATGGCCAGGATGACCGTGTCCTCGCCCGACTTGGCGTCAGCGGCTCTGGCCGCCGCCGCGCAGACCGCGGAGACGGTGGGGTCATCGGCCATGACGACCGTCGTGGCGCTCGCTGCGCTCAATGGTGGCCTCCTCGTGGCGCGACCGCGCCGTGGCTTGGGATCAGGTTGGGAGCGGAATAGGTGACGATGGCCCCTGCCCTTGGTGCCATGGGTGCGGGCAATCCGGACGGGCGTTGGCGGGCCATGCTCACGATCAGGATAGTGAGCATCAGACAGACGGCGACCACGATGGCGCACGCGGCCAAGAGACGACGGCGGCGGCGGCGGGCTTCGCGCACCTCTCTGCGGGTCTCGCGGGGGGCCTGGCGGGGACTCTCGACCGGCTGCGGCTGCGGCTGCTCGGCATCCGATGGCGGTGCGGCGGGACCGGGAGCTGTTGCCCGTCCACCCACCTGCGCCGTGTCGTCGTGTGTCCGGTCATCGCCGTCGGAGGGCGGGGCACCGATGATTGGCGGAGGCGGACCGAACGGATCGGCTCTGCGGCGTGGAGGTGCCGGGCTTCCACCCGTCGTCCTCATGGTCATCTGCCCGTAGCGTACAGACCGCGCTGGCGGATGCAACGGATGACGTCGTCCGGAACGAGGCCGTCGACCGGCTCTCCATTCCGGAGGCGTCGACGCAGCCCGGTGCTCGAGATGTCACGAGGTGACGCCGGCACGGGCACGGTCCGCCAACCGGGGGGTGCCACCGGTGGGCCGGCCCCGGGCCGGCCCACGACAGCCAGGGTCACGAGGTCACGCAAGGCAGCTTCCTCCTTCCAGGTGGGCAGCCCATCGACCACGTCGGCGCCGACGACGAGCACCACTTGGGCGCCCGGGCACCGAGCAGTGATCTCGTGGACGGTGTCGATGGTGTAGGAGGGGCCTCCCCGGTCGAGCTCCAGCCGGGAGGGCTCGAGCCCGGGATGCCCGGCGGTGGCGGCCACCACCATGGCGTAGCGATCCTCGGCCGGTGTGACGTCGTGATCCACCTTCTGCCACGGGTCGTTGGCCACCACCAACAGCATTCGGTCCAGCGCCAGGACCTCGGACACGCGCTCTGCCACCTCCACGTGAGCACTGTGGATGGGGTCGAAGGTGCCGCCGAAGATCCCGATGCGAGGCCCCGAACCCGACAAAGTCAACGACCGCTCAGGGCGGCCACCACCGGGGCGAAGGCCTCCATCTCGCCTTCGTGGACCACGACGTAATTGAACCCGAATCGTCCCCGGCGTTCCTCGAGGATGTCGATGATCTGCTCGATGGTCCCGATGAGACAGACCGGTGTCTGCGCCATCTGATCAGGTGTGACCGACATGAGGTCGGCCAATCGCTTGGTTGCCTCGGCCTGGTCGTCGGTGATCTGGACGACGAAGGTGAGGCACTGCAGCTCGAGGTCGTCGAACCGGTCGCCAGCCGATTCCTTCACCCACCCGAGCCGTTCGTCGTAGTGCTCGGCCGAGGTCGAGGCGATGGTCTCTGCCCCGATGTGACCGGCCCTCAGGCGGGGGTTGAGGCCGACGATGTCCGCCTCGCGGGCGGCAACGCCGAGGACCCGCCGGCTGCCGCCGCCGAGGATGACCGGCGGATGCGGGTGCTGCTGTGGCTGCGGCTGACCGACGGCCCCGGTCACCTGGTAGTGCTCACCCTCGAAGGTGGCGGTCCCCGTCTCCCACAGCAATTTCATGATGGCCAGACCTTCGGCCATGCGCTCGACCCGCACGGCTGGGGGGTCGTAAGTGATTCCCGACTGCTCGTAGTCGGACTTCATCCATCCGGCGCCGAGGCCGAACTCGACACGTCCGTTCGAGAGAAGGTCAAGAGTGGCGATCTCCTTGGCCAACACGACCGGGTGACGGTAGTCGTTGTCGAAGACGAGCGATCCCACGCGGAGACGGGTGGTCGCGTCGGCGGCGGCGCACAGAGCCACGATCGGCGCGAATTGATCGTCCAGATGGTCGGGCACGAACAACGTCGAGTAGCCGAGCTCCTCGATCCGGCGGGCCACCGCCCGCCAGGCGTCGGCCGACCCCGCCCGCGACAGCTGCACCCCGAAGCGAAAGGGAGCCATGTCCGGAGCCTACGGCGTGACGCCGTACGCTGTGGAGGTGAGCGGCGCAGACTCCCCCACCTGGACCCCCGATTCGTGGCGGTCGCGGCCGGCCGCCCAGCAACCGGTCTGGCCTGACGAGGACGCGTTGAAGCGCGTCGTCGCCCAACTGTCCGGTCTGCCACCCCTGGTCTTCGCCGGCGAGGCACGTCACTTGACCCGGGATCTCGGAGAGGCCGCCGCCGGGTGTGCCTTTGTGCTCCAAGCCGGCGACTGCGCCGAGTCCTTCAGCGAGTTCACCGCCGACAGCATTCGGGACAAGCTCAAGGTCATCCTGCAGATGGCCGTGGTCCTGACCTATGGGGCCGGCCTGCCCGTGGTCAAGGTGGGACGCATCGCCGGGCAGTTCGCCAAGCCCCGCAGCGCAGCCACCGAACAGGTCGGCGACCAGGTGGTCGATTCCTTCCGCGGACACATGGTCAATGACGACATCTTCGACAGCGCCGCCCGACGCCCCGATCCGACGCGCCTGGTGACCGCATACCACCAGTCCGTGGCCACCCTCAACCTGCTGCGCGCCTTCACCAAGGGCGGTTTCGCCGACCTCAGCCAGATCCACGCCTGGAACCAGCAGTTCGTGTCGGAGTCGGCGCAAGGACGACGGTTCGAGGCCATCGCCGAGGGCATCGACGCCGCCCTGCGGTTCATGGCCGCCTGCGGAATCAACCTCGGCTCAGAGGAAGCACTGCACGAGGTCGACTTCTGGACGAGTCACGAGGCCCTCATCCTCGACTACGAGGAGGCACTCACCCGGCAGGACTCGCTCACCGGTGACTGGTACGACTGCTCGGCGGCCATGCTGTGGGTAGGCGAACGCACCCGGCAGGTGGATGGTGCACACTGCGAGTTCCTCTCCGGCATTCACAACCCGATCGGCTCCAAGGTCGGTCCGGATGCCACCGCCGACGAGGTGCTCGGGCTGTGCGAGAAGCTCAACCCGGACCGCGTCCCCGGCCGGCTCACCCTCATTACCCGGTTGGGCGTCGACCACGTGGCACGCAATCTTCCACCTCTCCTCGAGGCAGTGCGGGCCGAGGGGCATCCTGTCGTATGGATCTGCGACCCGATGCATGGCAACACCTTCACCGCTGAGAACGGGCGCAAGACGCGGCGATTCGACGACATCACGACCGAGTTGCACGCCTTCTTCGACGCCCATCGTCAGGTCGGCACGTGGCCCGGGGGGGTGCACATCGAGCTCACCGGGGACGACGTGACCGAGTGCCTCGGCGGAGTCGAGGACATCGGAGAGGACCAGCTGGACCAGCGGTACACGACGACGTGTGACCCACGTCTCAACGCTCGCCAATCGCTCGACCTGGCCTTCGGGCTCGCCGAACTGCTCCGTCGCTGACCCGCGAAGTAGCGCATCGCCGTGGCACTGCCCGGCCGTCACGCCTGTCCTCGGGGCCGCTGGTCGAGTGTCATCAGCCGCTTTGGTTTGTCGGGCGTGCCGAAAGGCGCGAAACGCGAGTCGCTCACCTGCGCTCTCGCGAGGTCATTGACCATTGCCGGGAGCGCCCGCAAGAATGCCATGCGTCCTTGACAGACCGCCTCCGCTCCCGAGAGGGGCAGGGGAGCACAACGGTCGCCGATGACCACCCGGCCTCAGCAGACCCTAGGAGGACGTGCTCATGGACGCTCATAGCCGCGCCTTCGCACCTTTCGCGGCACGCTGCGAGCCTTCGGGCCGCTGGCGTCGCTCGTCGTGGCTGCGCCCGCGGGCGAACCGAGTTGTGGCATCGCGCCTCGCTCGCGTCATCGGCGCCGTGCTCGTCTTGACATCGGCGGTGATCGTCACCATCGTCGCTGGTACCTCTCAGACGGCCACGGCGGCGCCCTCGACGGTGTCCGCCTACTGGCTCGTGGCCTCCGACGGCGGCATCTTCTCCCTCGGCGGGGCCGGGTTCTACGGGTCGATGGGGGGCCATCCGCTCAACCAGCCCATCGTGGGCATGGCCGGGACCAACAACAGCCAGGGCTACTGGCTGGATGCCTCCGACGGCGGCATCTTCGCCTTCGGCAATGCCGGCTTCTACGGGTCGATGGGAGGTCATCCGCTCAACGCCCCGATCGTGGGCATGGCGGCGGCTCCCAACGGCGGTGGCTACTGGCTGGTGGCCTCAGATGGCGGGATCTTCGCCTTCGGGGACGCCGGCTTCTACGGGTCGATGGGAGGCCAGCCGCTCAACCAGCCGATCGTCGGCATGGCTCCCACCCCCAACGGTGGTGGCTACTGGTTGGTGGCGGCCGACGGCGGCATCTTCGCCTTCGGTGACGCCGGCTTCTACGGGTCGATGGGAGGCCAGCCGCTCAACGCGCCGATCGTCGGCATGGCCGCCGCCCACGGTGGGGGCGGCTACTGGTTCGTGGCCTCCGACGGTGGCATCTTCGCCTTCGGGGACGCCGCCTTCTACGGCTCGCTCGGGAATGTGCCCCAGTCACGGCCCATCGTGGCCATGGCCAGTGACTCGTCCGGGAACGGCTATTGGTTCACCAACAACAACGGGGCGGTGACTCCCTTCGGGGGGGCTAATTACTGGGGATCCGCGCCCCAGGTCCTGGTCGAGCCGGTCGTGGGCATGGCCGAAGCCGACGCCAACGGGGACTTTGCCGACGCCCCCTATCCCGCCGGGAGCCTCGGCTACGACGTTTCGAACTACCAATGTGGCAATTATCCGCCCGAACCACACGTGATCGGCATTGTCCAGGTCGAGGGGGCTTCATTCGGCGCCACCAACTACTGCCTGGGGGGTGCCGACGGCGAAGCGGCCTGGGCCGGGGCCGGGCTCAATCTCTACATCTATCTGACCTTCGGCACGACGGGCTCGTCGCCGGACGCCGCCTGCAACTCCGGTGCGTTCCCCTACAACGGCTCTGCGACGGCCTGCAACTACGGATTCGAGACGGCGGTGGACGCCTTCAACAAGGCAACGGCCGCCGGCGTGGACACTCAGGTGTCGTGGTGGCTCGATGTCGAGGACCCCTCCCTCACCGTCGACCCGGCGGCCAGCGCCTCGATGATCCAGGGTGCCATCGACGGGTTCCGGTCCCTCGGCCTCAACAATGTCGGCATCTATGCAAGTCCGGCCAACTGGCCGAACTTGGTGGGCACGAGCTACCAGCCCGACGTCCCCTACTGGGTCGCCGACTGGGGACCCAACCCGGCGGCCACCTGTGCCGACGTCCATTCGTGGTACGGCGACCTGCCGTCGGGCCCCGTACAGATCGTCCAGTACGCCTCAACAAATAACACTGATTACGACTACGCCTGCTGAGCCCGCGCCACCTCCGCCCGACCCGACTACCGAGGAACCTCGGCGGCCAGGAGGATCGGCGCCAGTGCGTCGTTGTAACCGAACAGACTCCACCGGCCATCCTCCACTTCCCAGGTGGTCATCGACGCGTGCAGCGTGCGCAGCCGGAGGCGGGCACCGTCGGTGCCACCCTCAACCGGCAGCTTGGCCAAGAGCGACGCCTCGATGACGCCGGCATGGCAAGCCACCACCACCAGGCCTCCCCGGTGGAGCTCCACCAGTTCGTCCAGGGCCATCGACACCCGGCGCACGAAACCGGTCCAGCTCTCGCCCCCGGGGGCGATGGGCTGCCCGGGGTCGAGGTCCCAGTCCGGTTCGCCGAAGCGCTCGGCGAACTCGGGCCAGGTGAGCCCGTCGGCCTCGCCGGGATGCAGCTCGCAGAGGTCGCAGCGAGTCCGAACGTTCATGCCCGGGGTGAGCAGCACCGGTGCCAAAATCTCCGCCGTCTCACGCGCACGAGCGAGCACGCTGGCGTAGACCGCCTCACAACCGACCAGCTCCCCGGAGGCGGCCAGGCGGTCGCGCAGCGCCTCGACCTGAGCACGACCCACCTCGGTGAGGCCACGACAGCCGATGACGCCCCCGCACACCCCGGCGACGTTGCAGACGGCCTCGCCATGGCGAACGAGAACGAGGCGGGTCTGCGCCGAACCGCTCGGCGGGTTGGGCACGGTGGCGATCCCCTCCGGTGGCCCATCGGTGGCCCCGGCCCCCGACAGGCCGTCGAAGCCGGGTCGCGAGTCCGTCACGCCAGCTCACCCACGAACCGCTCGAGCTGGCGGAGCGTGCGGCACTCAACCACCTCGTCGCAGTGGACTCCGTACTCGGACACGATCGAGTCGCCTGAGTTCCAGTAAGCCTGGGGCTCAGGATTGAGCCAGTAGACGTGTCGGGCCCGCTGATTGAGCTCCTTCACCACCCATGACTGCGAAGCGTGATAGTTGTTGCGCGCGTCGCCGAGGAGCAGGACGCTCGTGCGTGGCGTGATCTCCTCGCCCCACCGCTCCCAGAAGACGGTGAACGCGTGCCCGTAATCGGAGTGCCCGTCCACCCAGACCACGTCGGCCTCGGTGTTGATGCGGTGCACGGCCTCGGCCGGATCGTCGGCACCTTCGAAGAACGAGGACACCTCGTCGATGCCGTCGATGAAGACGAAGCTCCGCACCTTGGAGAACTGGGTCGAGAGGGCGTGCACAAGATGCAGAGTGAAGCGGGCGAAGCTGGCCACCGAGCCCGAGATGTCAGCGATGACCATGATCTCCGGCTTCGACGGGCGCGGGTAGCGGAACTTGGGCTCGACGGGAACCCCGCCGGTCGAGAGCGAGTGTCGGATCGTGGACCGGAAGTCGAGGGGCCCACGCCGCCCATGGCGACGCTTGCGGGCCAGGCGCACGGCGAGCTTGCGGGACAGCGGACGGAGGGCCTTGCGCAGGGCGATGAGCTCCTCTCGGGTGGCATGCATCATGTCGATGTCCTCGGGCAACGGCTTACGCACCGACTTGGCCAGGGCCTCGCTCCCCCGGTCGGCCACGAGGCGCCGGCGGATCTCGTTCTCGATCTCGCGGCGCAGCTCGTCGATCCGGGCCTGGTACTCGTCGCGGAGCAGCCGCTCCTCAAGCGCAGTGAGCGTGCTGGCAATGCCGCCGCCGCTGCCGTCACCGTTGCCGGCCGTACCGGGGGTCTGGGGCGCGTTCTGCCGGGCCTCCTCGAGCAGGCGGTCGAGGACCCCGTCGAGGTCGAGGTTCCGCAGCGTCCGGTAGAGGTAGTAGGTGCCGCCCACCGGCCGGCCCGACTCCATCCCGGCGTAGCGGGCCACCGCTTGGCGGGCCACCGCCGCCATCGCGGCCGCATTTCCTCGCAGCAGCGCCGTGTACAGCAGGTCGGCGAGCTCCTCGGGAGTCAACCCCTCGGCGCCACCACCCGAGGCCCGGCCGAGCTGGCCGGCGCTGCCGGCCTGGCCCGAGGACTCCCCCGGTGCCCGGTCGCCGTCCTCCCCGTCGTCGCCGTCGATGCGATAGTCGGGCCCACGCAAGGAGAAATAGATCTCGAAGGTGGTCTCGTAGGCCCGCCAGTGAGCCGAGGACTTCACCAGGCTCGCCCCCAGCGTGTACTTGATCGCCTCCCGGTCCTCGATCGGGATGTGACCGAGGGCCTCCGCCGCGTCGAGGTGCTCGGTCAGCGACACCGGGATGCCGGCGGCCCGTAGTTCGGTGACGAAACCGGCCAGGAGGTCGAGCACGGTAGGTCGGTGGTCAGCGGGGGGGCTCGGCCCCGGCCAGCTCCTTGGCGGCGCGCTCGATGTCCGATTGGTACTTGAGGAGGATGTGCAAGGTGTCGCGGGCCTGCTCGGCGTCGATCGACTCCACCCCGAGGACGACGAGAGTGCGGGCCCAGTCGATGGTCTCCGACACCGATGGGTGCTTCTTCAGGTCCAGGCCTCGCAGCGAGCGCACGATCCGGGCCACCTGATCGGCCATGACCTGGCCGATCCCCGGCACCCGGGTCTCGATGATGGCCCGCTCGCGGTCGAGCTGGGGGTAGTCGATGTGAAGGTAGAGGCAGCGACGCTTCAATGCCTCGGACAGCTCGCGGGTGTTGTTGGAGGTGAGGAAGACGAGCGGCACCTGGGTTGCCCGCACCGTGCCGAGCTCGGGGATCGACACTTGGTACTCGGAGAGGACTTCGAGCAGGAGGGCCTCGGTCTCGAGCTCGACGCGATCGACCTCGTCGACCAGGAGGACCACCGGTTCGGTGGCACGGATGGCTTCGAGGAGGGGCCGGGTGAGGAGGAACTCCTCGGCGAAGATGTCCTCCTCGAGCTCCTGCCAAGCCTTGTCGGAGTCCGCCTGGATGCGCAGCAGCTGCTTCTTGTAGTTCCACTCGTAGAGCGCCTTCGACTCGTCCAGGCCCTCGTAGCACTGGAGCCGGATGAGCCGGCTCCCGGTCATGCGGGCCACCGACTTGGCCAGCTCTGTCTTGCCGGTGCCGGCCGGTCCCTCGACGAGCACCGGCTTGCCCAGACGGTCGGCTAGAAACACGACCCCGGCGATCCCCTCGTCGGCCAGGTACTCGACCTCAGCCAGGCCCTCTCTCACACCCTGGATGGACTCGAACCGTGGCTCGCTGCCGGTGGATCCGGGTTTCTCGACAGCACTCACCGGCGCACCTGCCCGGAGCCGATCACCACGTACTTGACCGACGTCAGGTCGCGGAGCCCCATTGGGCCCCTGGCGTGCAGCTTCTGGGTCGAGATGCCGATCTCTGCCCCGAGGCCGAGCTCCTGGCCGTCGATGAACCGGGTCGAGGCGTTGACCAGCACGGCGGCGGCGTCCACCTCGCCGACGAACCGCATGGCGGCAGCCAGGTTGCCGGTCACGATGGCCTCCGAGTGGCCGGTACCGAAACGGGCGATGTGGTCGATGGCGGCATCGAGGCTGTCGACCACCCCGACCGTCAAAGCGAGACCCAGGAACTCGGTGGCGAAGTCCTCGGACGTCGCGTGCTCGAGGTCAGGCAGAACGCGCTGTGCCGCGGCGTCACCCATGAGGCGCACGCCGGGCAGGGCTGCTTGCATCCGCGGCAGGAACTCGGTGGCCACCGCTCCGTGTACCAGGACAGTTTCGGCCGCGTTGCACACCCCGGGCCGTGACAGCTTGGCGTTGGCCACGATGGACTCGGCCATGGCCAGGTCGGCGCCGGCATCCACGTAGACGTGGCAGTTGCCCGCCCCATCGATGACGGTGGGCACCGTGGCGTGCTCGCGCACGGAAGCCAGGAGGGCAGGTCCGCCCCGGGGGATGAGGCAGTCGATGTAGCCGTCGAGCTGCATGAAGGCGACGGCCGCCTCGTGGCTGGTGTCGGCCACGAGGGCTATGCCGTCCTCGGGCAAGCCGGCCTTGGCCAGCCCCGCCCGGAGCCGCGAGGAAATGGCGGCATTCGACGCATGTGCCGAGCCCGAGCCCCGCAGCAGGACGGCGTTCCCCGATTTCAGGCACAGCCCGGCGGCGTCGCTGGTCACGTTGGGCCGGTTCTCGTAGATGATGCCCACGAGCCCGAGTGGCACCCGCACCCGCTCGACCCGAAGCCCGTTCGGACGGGTCCAGCCCTCGGTGACCTCCCCCACCGGATCGGGCAGAGCAAAAATGGCTCGGAGGCCCTCGGCCATGGACCCGATGCGCTTGGGTGTCAGCCGCAGCCGGTCGAGGACGGTGGCGTCGGCACCGCCGCCCTCGGCGCGCTCGACATCCTTGGCGTTGGCCGAAAGGATCGCCTCGGATTCCCGTTCCAGCAGGTCAGCGGCGAAGAGCAGGGCGTCGTTGCGGGCATCGGCCGAGCTCGTGGCCAGGCGTCGGCCGGCTGCCTTGGCCCGAGCGGCCAGGTCCTCGAGTGACGGTTCGGTGCGGTTCGGCACCTGTGCATGGTAGGGCACGGCCCCTGGATCTCGGATCCTCGGGGCGTGCGGGGGGACGGCTTGGCCTCGCTGAGGGCAAGTCGGTCAATGGTCTCTCGAGGCGTGTTTCTTTTTTTTTCGAAATGCCTGTTTTGTCAGCTTAACCTGACGGCTGTCAGAATAAGCTGACGGCTGTGTCAGCCTAATCTGACAAAAATCGCATTTTTGAAAAAAAAGTCCGGCCGGGCGCCGGCTGGCGGCGTGTCGCCACTTGCCCGGATGCGGTCCCGAGGGCGGTCCCACGAGCCGGCGCTGGCAGCATGGCGTTCAGGCCAACACGACCAGGTCGTCGCGATGGACGACCTCGGGGGCGACGTCCTCGGGCAGGGCGTCTGACCGATGCCCGGCCCACCGGCTGACGGTCGAGGCCGGGTGGCGAACGAGGCCCTTGGCGAAAACAGTCCCGTCGGGCCCGGCCAGCTCGACGGCGTCGTCCGGCGCGAAGTCCCCACGGACGCCGGTGATGCCGGCCGGGAGCAGGGAGCGGCCCCGCTCACAGAGCGCCCGGCGGGCGCCGTCGTCCACCTCGATGGTGCCCGACGAGCCGATGGCGAAGGCGATCCACAGCTTTCGGGCCGGGAGGCGCGGCGCCCGGGGTCGGAACCGGGTGCCGACCCCGGGGGTCGAGGCGGCCAGCGCGGCCAGCACTCCGGGCCGGGCGGCGTCAGCGATGACAGCCTCGATGCCCGACCACACGGCGATCCGGGCGGCGGCCAGCTTCGACCCCATGCCGCCACTGCCCATGACCGATCCTGGTCCCCCGGCGATGCGTTCGAGCTCGTGGTCGAACTCGACCACCTCCTCGATGAGTGAGACGCCGGCGCTTCGCCGGGGGTCGCCGGTCAGCAGCCCCTCCGTGTCGGTCAGGAGCACCAGCAGGTCGGCGCGGACCAGATGGGCGACGAGGGCGCCCAGGCGGTCGTTGTCGCCGAAGCGGATCTCCTCGTCGGCCACCGCGTCGTTCTCGTTGACCACGGGCACGACGCCGAGCTCGAGGAGTCGGCCCAACGTCTGTCGGGCGTGCAGGTACTGGCTGCGGTGGACGAAGTCGAGAGGCGCCAACAACACCTGCCCGGCGACGAGCCCCCGGGCGGCGAGGGCGTCGCTCCACGTCCGCATGAGGTGGTGCTGGCCCACGGCGGCCACCGCCTGCAGGGTGGCGAGGTCGGTCGGTCGGGGCCGGTCGGGGGCGAGCAGGGTCCATCCGGCCGCGATCGCCCCCGAGGTCACGATGACCACTCGATCGCCGGCCTCCCGGGCGCCGGCCACCTCACCGGCCAGCTTGTCGACGGCTGCCACCTCCAGGTGGCCGTCGGTGGTGACCGAGGACGACCCGATCTTGACCACCAGGGTGCGGGCCGAGCCGTCCCCCCGCACGGTCGGACCCGCTGCCGCCGACCCGGCGGGCGCCGTCTCTCCGGGGCCCTTTGTGGGGCTCACCGGGGCCGACGTGAGCGGCCGGCGGCGGACGCCTGCGGCTCGTCGCTCGACCAGACGAGGCTGACCTCACCGATGTGGACCACGGCTCCCTCCCGTGCCCCGGCCCGCACAAGGGCACGGTCGACGCCCAGTCGCCGCAATCGGACCTGCACATAGTCGGCGGCTTCGTCGGTGGTCACGTCGTTGAGGGCGACGGTGCGCTCGACGGCCCGGCCCGAGACCCGGAAGGATCCGTCGTCCTCCCGTGACACGATGAATCCGTCGGGCACGGGCCGGTGGGTCACCGTGGCCGCCGTGGACGCCACCGGCTCGACGGCTCGGGCTGCCTCCACGAGCACCGCCAGCCGGCCCACGAGCTCGGGGATGCCGAGGCCGGTCACGGCCGAGACGCACAGGTCGCAGAGCTCGGAGGCCTCTGGCCCGGCGCTGTCGCTGCCAACCGTGTCGGCCTTGCTCCCGACCACCAGGCGGGGCCGGTCGAGCAGGTCGGCCTGGTAACGGCCGAGCTCGTCGAGCAGCACGCGGTACTGCTCTTCGGGTCGGTCGGCAGCCAGCGGTCCGAGCTCCAACAGGATCACGAGCACCCGGGTGCGGGTGATGTGGCGGAGGAATCGGTGGCCGAGACCCTTGCCCTCGGCAGCGCCCTCGACGAGGCCGGGGATGTCGGCCACCGTGAAGTCCGAGCGGTCGTCCATCCGGACGACGCCGAGATGTGGCTCGAGGGTGGTGAAGGGGTAGTCGGCGATCTTGGGCCGGGCCGCCGAAATGCGGGCGATGAGCGTGCTTTTGCCGACGTTGGGGAAGCCCACCAAAGCCACGTCGGCCCCGAGCAACAGCTCGAGGTCGTACCACGACTCCTCGCCGCGTTCACCTTGCTCGGCGAAGGTAGGAGCTCGTCGGCGGTTGGAAAGGAAGCTGGCGTTCCCGCGTCCGCCGCGGCCACCGTGCCCGGCCAGCCATCGATCGCCGGCGGCGACCAGGTCGCAGAGGAGGGTGCCGTCGCCACCACGGGCCCGGGTGCCGACCGGGACCTGAACCTCGAGGTCGGTCCCATTCGCTCCGTGACGGCGCTTGCCGCCTCCGTGGCCCCCATCGGTGGCCCGACGATGGGGGTGGTCGCGGAACCCGAGCAACGACGACTGGTTAGTGGTGGCAACCAGCCACACATCACCGCCTCGGCCGCCGTTGCCGCCGTCCGGGCCGCCCCGGTCGACGTGGGCCTCACGGCGGAAGGCCACCGCTCCGGCCCCGCCGTTTCCCGCCTTGACGTGCAGCTGTGCCTCGTCGACGAACCCGGACATTTGTGTGATCCTACCGACGGCCTGGTCAGCGCCCGATTGTCGGCGGCATCCTCGCTCCCCGGCCGCGTGATGCCACGACCGGCTCAAAGGGGGTCAGTCGTCGACCAACACGAGCCCTCGCAGCCGGTCCACCGCGTCGGTGACGCCCAGGTCCTCGGCCAGCCCCCGGTAGGAACCGTGGGTGTCGCGCAGGGAGGCGAGGAAGGCCTCCATGGTCTCGGGCACCACCTGGAGCACGGTCGGGGCATAGCGCTCCACCGCCTCCAATGCGTCGGGGTAGTCGGCCTTGATCCGCTCGAAGAGCCCGGCCATGGCCGCTGCGCTCAGGGCGTAGTCCTCGACGATGAGCTCGTCAGGCACGCCGAGGAAGGCGAGGAGGAGGGCCGAGAGCACGCCGGTCCGGTCCTTGCCGGCGCTGCAGTGGAACACGGCGGGCAGGGCCCCCGATGTGGCCAACACCTCGATGGCCCCGACCAGCGCGGGCCGGCCGTCGGCCACCATGTCCCGATAACGCTCGGCCACGTACGCCGTCTCGTTCCAGCTCGGCAGGTCCTCGGGGGTGGGCAGCACGTCGACGAGCGGGAACTCGTGATACCGGACGGGCACGTGCTCGACCGGGAACCGACCGCGATGGGTGGCCTCGTCGGAGGTCCGGAGATCGATGACCGTGACCAGGCCGAGCTCGGCCAGGGTTCCCCGGTCGGCCTCGCTCAGGCTGCCGAGGCCGTCCGCCCGGAACAGTCGCCGCCACGCCACTCGCCGACCCCCGGTGGCCGGGTAGCCGCCGAGGTCACGGAAATTGACGGCCCCGTCGAGCTCGAGGGTTCGGGTCGGCACCCCGGTTCATTGCGGGGCGACGACGTCGACCAGCTTGCGTCCTTTGCGGTTGATGAAGCGAACCGTGCCGTCACAGCGAGCGAAGAGAGTGTCGTCGTTGCCCCGTCCGACGTTCTCACCGGGATGGAACACCGTCCCCCGTTGGCGCACGATGATGGCCCCGGCCCGCACCGTAGTGCCGCCGAACTCCTTGACCCCCAGGCGCTGCGCCTGCGAGTCCCGCCCGTTGCGGGTCGAGCCCCCGCCCTTCGTCTTCGACATGGTGCTCCTTCGTTCCCGATCAGCCCGCAGTGATGGACGTGATGGCGATGGTCGAGTAGCGCTGGCGGTGGCCCCAGTGCCGGCGCTGGTTGCTCTTCGACTTGTAGGTGAAGGCCCGGATCTTCGGGCCGAGCTCCTCACCGACCACGGTGGCCACCACTGAGGAACCGGCGAGTTGCGCCGGCGTGGCGAGCACCCGGTCCCCGTCGACGACGAGTACCGGCTCGAAGCGGACCTCGGACCCGGTCTCGGCCCCCAGCCGCTCGACGCGGAGCTCCTCGCCCTCGGCCACCCGCTCCTGTTTGCCTCCGGTCCTGATCACAGCGTACATAGGTCGGCCAGTGTACCCGTCACTCCTCGGGGTCCTCGAACACGATGCCGCGGCCACCACAAACCGTGCAGGTGGTCGACATCGACTCGATGAGCCCCTCGGATACCCGCTTGCGGGTCATCTCGACCAGGCCCAGCTCGGAGATGTCGAAGACCTGCGTCCGGGTCTTGTCGCGGGCCAAGGCGGAACGGAGGGCCGCGCCTACCTTGTCGCGGTTCTCCCGGACCTCCATGTCGATGAAATCGATGACGATGATGCCGCCGATGTCCCGGAGGCGCAGCTGGCGTGCCACCTCCTCGGCTGCCTCGAGGTTGTTGCGGTACACGGTCTCCTCGAGGTTGGTGGTCCCCACGTTCTTCCCGGTGTTCACGTCGATGACGGTGAGCGCTTCGGTCCGGTCGATGACGAGGGAGCCGCCTGACGGCAGCCAGACCTTGCGGTCGAGCGCTTTGTGCAGCTGCTCGTGCACGTGGTAGCGCTCGAAGACGGGCAGGTCCTCGGCGGCGGTATCGAAGTACTCGACCCGCTCGGCCAGCTCCGGGTTGACCGCCTCGACGTAGTCGCGCACTTGCTCGTAGAGGTCGAGGTCATCGATCACGACCGCCCGGTATTCGCGGTTGAGCTCTTCCCGGATGACCCGCACGGCGATGGCCGGCTCCCGATAGAGGAGCTGGGGGCCCTGGCCCTCCGTCGACCGGCTGGCGATCTCTTGCCACTGCCGGGTGAGCCGCTCGACGTCGGCCTCGAGCTCCTCGGCGCTCGCTCCGGCGGCCGCCGTGCGCGCGATGAGGCCGTGGCCCTCGGGCCGGATGGCGTCGACGATGCGGCGCAGACGCCGCCGCTCGGCGTCGTCGAGCCGCTTGGAGATTCCGTAGGCGGTGCTGTTCGGAACGAGGACGACGAACCGACCCGGCAGCGACACCTCCTGGGTGAGCCTCGCCCCCTTGGCGCCGATGGGGTTCTTCGTAACCTGGCAGAGGATCGACTGGCCCGGGCGCAGGAGCTGCTCGATGCGAGGCTGTCCACCTCCGCCGTGCGACTCCACGTCGTCGGTGTCGTAGCGGACGTCGCCGTGGTAGAGCACGGCGTTCTTCGGGGTGCCGATGTCGATGAAGGCGGCTTCCATGCCCGGCAGCACGTTCTGGACCCGGCCCCGGTAGATGTTGCCGTCGATCTGGGTGGCGTCGTCGGAGATCCGCGAGATGTAGTGCTCGACGAGCGTCCGGCCCTCGAGCAGGGCGATCTGGGTCATCTCCGGCTGGACGTGGACGCAGATCATGTAGCGACCCACGGCCTTGCCCCGTCGCTCGCGACCGCCCCGGCGGCCTTCGGTCCGGGGCTCGGCCTTGGCGTCGGGACGGCCCTCGGCTCGAGCGGCAGGCCGGGCCGCCGGTCGGGTCTCGGCCGGGGCTCGGCGTCCCCGGGTGGTGACCGGCTCGACGCGCGGCGGAGGTGGTCCCGGGCGGGTGTCGCCGATCTTCGGCTTCTCACCGGTGACCCGGGCGAGGGGCGGTGCCACGGTCGGGATGGGGACAACATCGCTGACATCGCTGACATCGCTGACATCGGTGACCTCGCTGGCCGACGAGGTCGTGCCATCCGTCCGTGGCCCGGCGCCGGGGGCGCCCGTCACCCCCACCGAGGGCGAGCGGCCACGTCCACGTCCACCTCTTGAGCCTCGCCGCCGACGGCTTCGCTGGCCCTGCCCTTGGCCCTGACCTCCGGTTGCCCCTGGGCGACCGTCGCCTCCCTCCCCGGCTTCGCCGGGGAGGACGCTCAGCGGACTGTTGCCGCGCTCGGTCGGAACCGAGCGGGACGAACCGTTCCGGTCAGCCGGGCCCACCTCGGGCACGGCACGGGGAGCCGCCTCCGACGGCGGCTCCTCGGGTACGTCTACCGGTTTCCCGGCAGTGACATCTGACATCGAAATCCCTTCTAAGACTGCTCATGACGCACGCTCCCACGCGTGCGTCGGGCGGACCGGCCACCGACTGGGGCCGCCTGTCTCGGACAGGGGCTCCCGGCGGGAGCCGCCGCACTCGATCCATTGATTCGTTCGACAGGCCCGGCGCAACCTCAGGCCGTGGTCCTCCCCCACGGTGCAAACGGACCGTTCCCCAGGTCCGCCGGTGGCCGAAAGCACGGCCATGAGCTCGGGCGGCCGCACACCGCGAGGTCGGGTGGCGAGCTCGGCCACCACGTCCACACTGCTGTCTTCTCGGTCGTCGTCCTCCCTCGCCATCACCTCGAGGGCGATGATCGAGGGACGGAGATCGTCGGTCACGATCCGTCCCTTACGCCGGCGCACGACCGGCAGGCTGTCGGCCGACAGGGCCGCCGCCAGCCGCTCGGCGACCTCCTCGTGACTCTCCCCGGTGAGGGCGAGCGCCCAGCGACAGGAGGTGACGAGCTCCTGTAGCGAGTCGGAGCCCGCCTCGAGCACGCCCGCCGAGGTCACGTCGATGCCGTCGGGCAGGAGCGGCGTGAGGCGGCCCGGGGAGCCGGCCACGTCGAGGGCCTCGGCCTCGGGCCGGCCCTCGTCCACCGTTACATCGAGGTACTCGGCCAGCGACTCGCACCCGGTCGGCAGGGCCAAGCCGAAGCTCAGCTGGGGACGGGGGGAGAAGCCAGCCGTATAGGCCATGGGGAACCCGTCCCGCCGGAGGGCCCGCTCCCACATGCGAGCCACGTCCCGCTGGCTGGTGAATCGGACTTTGCCGAGCTTCGAGAAGCGGAGCCGGACCCGCACCCTCACCCTCTTCCCTCTCCGACCCGAAGGACGGCGTACTCGGCGTCGGCCGGCCGGGTGGCCGGGACGGCACCGGCTGGCCCCGTCTCCCTGAATCGTACCGGCACCCGGCCGCCAGTCGAGAGATCCTGGCCGGTTCCCTGGCTTCCGCCGGCCGGCGGGGTGGCCGAGGCCACCACGTGCTCGATGCCGAACCCGGTGCATGCCCCGCAGTCGTAGCAGGGCGTCCAGCGGCAGTCCGGGAGCCCATGCTCGGCCAGGGCGTCCAGCCAGTCCTGCCAAAGGAAGTCCCGGTGGAGTCCGGCCGAGAGGTGGTCCCAGGGCAGCGGCTCCTCGGCCGTGCGATGGCGGTACACCGCCCCCTCGAGGGAGAGTCCACAGGCGCGCATCGCCTCGGTCCAAAGCTCGAGGTCGAAGTGCTCCGACCACTCTTGGAAGGTCCCGCCCCGCTTCCAGACGTGCTCGATAACCGCGCCGATGCTCCGGTCTCCCCGGCTCATGAGGCCTTCGATGGCGGTGGCCTTCGGGTCGTGCCAGCGGATGGTGAGGCCCCGCACGGGACGGGCCGCGTCGCGGAGCAGGTGGACCTTGCGGGTGAGCTCCTCGATCGTGTTCTGGCCGAACCACTGGAACGGGGTCTGGACCTTCGGGACGAAGCCGCCGACCGAGGCGGTGACCGACGGGCCCTTGTGGTACCGCCGCCCGATGGCCACACATCGGGCGGCGAGGTGGACGATGCCGAGCGTGTCCTCGTCGGTCTCGGTGGGCAGGCCGATGAGGAAGTAGAGCTTGACCCGCCGCCATCCCTGGCTGAATGCGGCGTCGACCGCCGCGTAGAGATCCTCCTCGGTGATCAGCTTGTTGATGACCTGGCGCATGCGCCACGTCCCGCCCTCGGGCGCGAAGGTGAGCCCAGTGCGCCGCACGCGTTGAATCTGGGTGGCGGTTCCGACGGTGAAGGCGTCGACTCGCAGGCTCGGCAGGCTGACCGACACCTGACCGGAGCATTGGGGGTCGTCGATGACCGCTGTCACCATCTCCTCGATCCCCGAGTAGTCGGCGCTCGACAGCGAGGTCAGCGCGACCTCGTCGTAGCCGGTGCGGCGCAAGCCGTCGGACACCATCGTCCGGACCTGCTCGGCCGGCCGCTCGCGCACCGGTCGGGTGATCATCCCGGCCTGGCAAAACCGGCAGCCCCGGGTGCAGCCGCGGAAGATCTCGACGTTCAGCCGGTCGTGGACGACCTCGATGAGCGGTACGAGCTGGCGCCGTGGATAGGGCCAGGCGGCCAACTCGGCGATGGTCCGCTTCTCGACCACCTCCGGCGTCTCGGGGAACCGCGGAGTGACCCCGTCAAAGCGACCGCCCGGCCCATCGTGGGCCTCGTAGCACCAGGGCACGTAGACACCGGGCACCTGGGCCAGAGCACGCAGCAGCTCGGCCCGGTCGCCGCCCGGCGCTTCTCCACCGGTGCCGATGCGGAAGGCGGCCACCACGTCGTTGACCTCCCCCACCGCCTCCTCCCCGTCACCGAGCACGAAGGCGTCGACGAAGTCGGCCAGCGGCTCGGGGTTGAAGGCGCAGTGGCCGCCGGCCACCACCAAGGGATGGTGCGCCTGGCGGTCGGCGGCTCGCACGGGTAGGCCGGCCAGGTCGATGAGATTGAGCACATTGGTGTAGACGAGCTCGGCCGACAGGTTGAAGGCGATGACGTCGAAGCCGGCGGCCGCCCGATGCGTCTCGAGCGAGAAGAGGGGCACACCGGCCGCCCGCATGGCCGACTCCATGTCCACCCATGGCGCATAGGTCCGCTCGGCCAGGGCGTCGGTCCGCTCGTTCAAGATCTCGTAGAGGATCTGCAGTCCCTGGTTGGGCAGCCCGATCTCGTAGGTGTCGGGGTAGACGAGCAGCCAGGCCACCGCCCCCGAGCCGTGGTCGAGGTTCTCGGGCCGTTCGGCACCGAGTTCCCCGCCGATGTACCGAGCGGGCTTTTCGACGTGGTCGAGGAGAGGCTCGATCTGGCTCCAGAGGGACTCCATGTGCCCCGGAATCCTACGGCTCTATCCGCCGCCATCGGATCCGAAGCCTGGTCAGGAGTGTGCCGGGCGCCCGGGCCCGGCCGGCGGGACACCGCCCATCGGGGCGGTCAGGCCCCCGGGGCAGTGGTGGTCGTGGTCGAGCCGGTGGTGGTCGAGCCGGGAACGGAGGTGGTCGTCGAGGAAGGGGCGGTCGGGAGCGCCACCGGGCTGGGCGATCGGATGACCGCCGGGTCCGGCGGGATGCCGGGGGCGGTCACCGGATGGGCGGCGAGGTAGTTGAAGATGTTGCGCACGACCGGCGCGGCGGCGTCGACGCCGTAGCCACCCTCGTTGATGTCGACGACGACGACGTACTGGGGATCGGGCAGCGGCCCGAAGCCGACGAACCACGACACCGGCTCCTCTCCGTTCACGCTGGCCGTTCCCGTCTTGCCAGCCAGCGGGAACGCCTGCTGGTTCCAGCCCGCGCCCCCGAAGACCGCGTAGCCGGTGCCGCTTTGGTTGTCGATCACTCCCTCGAACCCTTTGAGCATGGCCGCGTAGTCGGCCGCGCCGTAGGCGATGTGACCGACGGCCTTCGGGGCCATCCGCTGGACGACCTTTCCGCTCGGCGACACCACCGCCGCCACCACTTGCGGTTGATAGCGGGTACCGCCGTTGGCGAAGGTGGAATAGGCCACGGCCTGCTGGAGTGGGGTCACCTCCGTGAGCCCTTGCCCGAAGGCGAGCTCCATGTTGTTGCCCGTGTACCACTGCGGATAGGGATAGTCCTTCGGGTACTGGGCATGCAGCTTGTTCTGGATCGCCGGGCTCCCCACCAGACCCGAGGCCTCGTTGGGAAGGTCGATGCCGGTCGGGTTCCCGTAGCCGTACTGTGCCGCCGTGTTCTGGATGGGGGTCTGTCCGTACTGCGACTGGTCGTCCCAGAACTCGGCCCCGATTTGATAGAAGAACACGTCGCTCGACACGGTGAGGGCCGTCGTCAGATCGATGTCACCGAAAGGCTTGTCCCCGACGTCGTCGTGCAATGTGCAACTGGGGCCTTTGCAGTCGGGGGCCGTATAGCTGCCGTTGTCGTCTTCGATGGTCGACGGCGAGATGAGCCCGGTCTGGAGGGCCGCGGTGGCGGTGGTCAGCTTGAACGTCGACCCCGGTGGCAGCTCGCCGTCGATCGAGTAGTCGTTCTGGGCGCTGCTGAGCTGCAAAGCGGCGTAGTTGGCGTCGGAGATCCCGCCCACCCAGATGTTCGGGTTGTAGAAGGGGTAGGACGAGATGGCGAGGACGGCACCGGTCTGGGGATCGAGCACCACTGCCGCGCCGTTGGGCGCCTTACGGATCGCATTCCCGTTGTCCGGGTCGGGCGTTCCCCGGATGGAGAGGATCTGACTGGAGAGGGCGTTGTCCACCACCTGTTGGAGGCCGGTGTCGAGATTGGTCACGAGGTTGTCACCGGCCACCGCCGGGGTGGTCTTGATCGTCCCTACTACTTGACCCTGAGGGTCGACCTCGAGCTCCTGGCTGCCGGGTGTGCCCCGTAGCTGCGACTGGTACTGGTACTCGAGGCCGGACTGGCCATAGTCGTCACCGGGTTGATAGCCCTTGCCGGCGTCCGCCTTGAGCTCGGACGGGCTGATGGTGCCCACGTAGCCGAGGGCGTGCTCGGCCGGGTACCCGGCCGACGCCGGACCGGGGATCTCGAGCTGCGGGTAGTTGCGCTGGGTGGTGGCCACCGCGCTCACCCCGGGGAACTCACCCGGGTGCTCCTTGATGTAGAGGATGTCGGGCAACGGTGCCGCGGACAGGATGGGCACCGGCTTGTACGGGCTGTACTGCTTGTCGGCGATGGTGGCCTCGACCTGGGCGGTGGTCTGGCCGATGAGGGCGGCGAGGGTGCCGACCACCTGTGGGTTCTGGACGGCCGAGACCCGCGACAGGGTGATCTGGTAGGTCACCACGTTGTCGACCAACGGGTTGGCGTACCGGTCCAGGATGAGCCCTCGGGTCGGTTCCACCGGCACCACCCGAATCTCGTCGGCCGCCACGGCCTTGGCCGCCGCCGGGGCCTGGAGCGCCTGGAGCGCCCACAGACGGAGACCGAGGATGCAGAAGAGAAGGACCACCACCGCGGCGATGATCCGCAGGCGCAGCCCGGGGCGGGCCTCGGTCGTGTCCGGTGTCTGGAGGGCGGCCTCGACCGAGAACCGGTTCTGGCGCATCCGGGGCTGGTGGGTCTTGCGCGGGCGGCCCGACAGGGAGCGCTCGGGGCGGACGTAGCGCCGCGAGCCGCGGAAGGGATGGCGCAGCGAGCGGCTCACGGAGGCCCAGTATCCCAAGCGACAACCCGGGGCGGCACGCGCCCGGCGGACCTCATCCGGAGGACCTCATCTGGAGGACCTCATCGCGGCGCGGCAACTATGCCCGAGGTGGGGATGCCCTCGGTCGAGGCGCTGGGCAGGGACCACGCCACCACCCGACGGGCGGCCAGGGAGAGGATGCCGTTCACCACCGAGACCAGGACCACGATGCGGAGGAGGTCGACGTGCAGCATCTGCGGTTGTCCGAGCAGTGAGCCGATCGCGGCATAGCTCAGCTCATAGACGGCGCTCCCGAGGATGGCCACCGCCGGCGGCAGCCACCACGAGGTGCGGTCGAGGGCGATGGTGGCCGCCCCCACGGCAAAGCCGACCACCGTCCCGACCAGCGCCGAGAGCCCGAACGGGGTGGGAAGGAAGAGGTCGGCGGCGAGGCCCGCGCCGAATCCCATCGACGCTCCGGTAGCCGGACCCCCGACCAGGCCGGCCATGATCGGCAGGAGGACCATGACGTCGGGATGGATGGTCCCGATGCGAAGGTCGAGGATCAGGGTGTCCTGGACGAGGGCGAAGGTCGCGACCACGAGGACCACCCGTAACGACTCACGTGCCGTCAAGGGCACCACCGACAGGCTGCGGCGACGAGGACGTCGACCCGGTCGACCAGGTTCTCGCTCACGTGGGCGGACCCCAGATGAGCACCTCCACATAGCGGAGATGATCGAGATCGGCGGTCGGACGGAGGGTGACCGTCTCCTCGGAGGAGGTCAGACCCGTCCGCGCCGACGTCACGGTGGCCACCGGGATCCCACCCGGAAACTCGGCACCCTGGAGCCCGCTGGTCACGAACTGCTCGCCGACGGTGAGTGGAGTGTTGGGCGGGATAAGGCCGGCAGACAGAGGATTGCCCGCTCCTTGACCATCGATCTCGGCGTAGGCGCCGGGCGTGCCATAGACGGCGTCGACAGTCGATTGCCCGTCGGTGATGAGGCGCACGGTCGCGGAGTGGTGGTTGGCCTGCACGACCTGGCCGACGAGCCCGCCGCCGCCGACCACCGGCATGCCCAGCTGCACACCATCGGCCCGACCCACGCTGATGTCGATGGTCGCCGCGAAGTTGCTCGTGCCGTAGTCGGTGACCTCGGCAGCCACTGGCTGCAGATTGCAGGCGCAGGGGACGTTGTAGAGCTTCGAGAGCTGTTTCAGCTGGGTGAGCGACTGCTGGACGTAGGACTGGCTGGCCTTCTCCATGTTGAGCTGGTCGAGCTGCTGTTGGAGCCGCTCATTCTGCTGGCGGAGGGCGCCGTAGTGCACGGCGCCGGCCAGAAAGCTGCCGACCGGCTCGATGATGTCGTCGACCGCGGTTCGCACTGGCGAGAAGGCGTCGGCGGCCACCGATCTCGCCCCCGAAGAGATGCGGTGGAACCCACCACGGGCATCGAGTGTGATGATGGTGATCGACGCCAGCACGAGGACCACGAGAGTCGTCCGTGGTCGACGGTTGCGCCGCGGTGCCGCCACCGGAGCCCCGGCCCTCGCCGAGCGATCAGCGAGCCGAGGAGGTGATGAGGACCTGCTTGAGGGCCTCGAACTCCTCGAGGCACTGCCCGCTGCCGATGGCCACGCAATTCAGGGGGTCGCGTGCGACCACCAGGGGCATGCCGGTCTCCTGGGTGAGCCGGCTATCCAGACCGTGGAGCAGTGCGCCGCCCCCCGTGAGCACGATTCCCTGTTCCATGATGTCGGCGGCCAGCTCCGGCGGGGTCCGGTCGAGGGTGACCTTGACGGCGTCGACGATGGCCGAGACCGGCTCGTCGATGGCCTTGCGGATCTCCTGCGTAGAGATGACGACCGTCTTGGGCAGACCGGTCACCAGGTCGCGGCCGCGGATCTCGGCGTGCAACTCCTCTTCGAGCTCGTACGCCGACCCGAGGGCAATCTTGATCTCCTCTGCCGTGCGCTCACCCAGAGCCAGGCTGTATTCCTTCTTCACGAAGGAGACGATGGCCTCGTCGAGCTCGTCACCGCCGATACGAATCGACTGGCTGGTCACGATCCCGCCGAGGGAGATGACGGCCACCTCTGTGGTTCCACCCCCGATGTCGACGATCATGTTGCCGGTCGGCTCGTGCACCGGGAGGCCGGCGCCGATGGCGGCGGCCATGGGCTCCTCGATGATGTACGCCTTGCGAGCGCCGGCATATTCGGCCGCCTCCATCACCGCCCGCTGCTCGACGCCGGTGATGCCGGACGGCACGCAGATCACCATGCGTGGCTTGGCGAACCGGCGCTGGTGGACCCGGTGAATGAAGTAGCGGAGCATCTTCTCGCAGATCTCGAAGTCGGCGATTACGCCGTCCTTGAGCGGGCGAATGGCCTGGATGTGACTGGGTGTGCGCCCGATCATGCGCTTGGCCTCGGCGCCCACGGCCAAGGGGCGACCGTCCTTCACGTTGACGGCCACCACCGACGGCTCGTTGAGCACGATGCCTCGGCCCCGCACGTACACCAGGGTGTTGGCCGTCCCGAGGTCGACGGCCATGTCGCGCCCCAGAAGAGAAAATCCGTTTTCCATCAGCGAAGCACCGTTTCCGTGGATGACCGGCGAATGCGCCGAACATTTCGTGTCACCCGCGAGGCTTCCCCCCGGTCAGCGGGCCTGGCGAGCTGCGTTCTGCATCAAAGGCTAGGTGAATCGCCACGGGGGCACAAGGTCGGCCTCCCAGGACGAGAACGGGTTCCGTTTCCTCGGCGCGCCACCCGGCGCGCATCGGTTCAGCCGGCTCAGGCGAGGTCGGGGAAGAACAGCTCGATCTCTCGGGCCGCGGACGCCGGTGAGTCCGAGCCGTGCACCAAGTTCTCGGCGGTGACCGTTGCCAGGTCACCCCGGATGGAGCCGGGCTCGGCATCGGCCGGATTGGTCGCCCCCATCATCTGGCGGATCATGCGGTAGGTGTCCTCGGGCCCTTCGACGACCATGGCCAGTACCGGCCCCCGGGTGATGAAGGCCACCAACTCCTCGAAGAACGGCTTTCCCTCGTGCTCTGCATAGTGCCGCCGAGCGTTGTCGCCTTCGAGGGTGCGCAGCTCGGCAGCCACCAGTCGCAGGCCCCGTCGTTCGATGCGGCCGACGATCTCGCCGATCAGGCCGCGCTCGACGGCGTCCGGCTTGCAGATGACAAGTGTGCGTCCAACTCCCACGGCCGAGGCAGGCTAGTCGCCGGCTTGGCCAGTGTCAGACGCCGTCGGTGACGAGGGCCCGGCGGCCATCGGCGACGACGTAGAGCGAGCCACATACGACCACCCCGTCGTCCTCGGTGGCGGCGTTGACGGCGTAGCCAACGGCATCGGCCGGCCGTTCGTAGACGGTCACCTCGAAGCCGAGCGCGGACGCTGCTTCGGCCACGATGGCAGCCGGCAGGGCGCGAGGGGAATCAGGCGCACAAGCCACGACGGCGACGACGCCGGCCGTGCGCAACGGTTCGAGCATGGCGGCAGGGTCCCGCCCCGACAGCATGCCCACCACCGCGATGAGCCGACCGGGAACGCTGAACTCCTCTCGGAGGGAGCGGGCCAGCGCGGTCATGCCCGCGGCATTGTGAGCACCGTCGGCGAGAATCAGCGGACGGCGGCCGATCACCTCGAGGCGCCCGGGCACCCGCACCTCCGCCAGCGCCTGGGCCGCGACCTCGTCGGACAGCGGGCGGCCGAAGAAGAGCTCGGTGGCGGCCAGGGCGATGGAGGCGTTGTCCCCCTGGTGGGCGCCGAAGAGGGGGACGAGCAGCTCGCCGTAGTGGGCCCCGGGCGTGCGCACGTCGATGAGCCTGCCACCGACGGCGGTGCGGTTGGAGGTACAGGCAAACTCCTGGTCACGGCGCCAGACGTCGGTGGCGCCGACCTCCTCGGCCGCCCCGGCCAGAAGGGCCACGAGCACCGGGTCGACCTCCCCGATGGCCACCCGGCTCCCCTCCTTGAAGATGCCCGACTTGTCCCGGGCGATGTCCTCGAGAGTCGGGCCGAGGATCTCGGTGTGGTCGTAGCTGATGTTGGTGACCACACACACCTCGGCGTCCACCACGTTGGTGCAGTCCCACCGCCCCCCGAGGCCGACCTCGATGACGGCGGCGTCGACCGCCTCGTCGGCGAACCAGGCCAGGGCGCCGGCCGTGAGCAGCTCGAAGCGGGTCGGGCGCTCGGCCATCATCGGCTCCAGCCGGGACAGCGCCTCGAGCACGTCACGGAAGGCCTGGTCGTCGATGGGCTCCCCGTTGCGGGCCAGCCGCTCGTTCACCCGGGTGAGGTTCGGGCTGGTGTAGGTACCCACGGTGAGCCCTTGGGCGGCCAGCAGGGCAGTGGCCATGGCCGCCGTCGACCCCTTCCCGTTGGTGCCGGTGATGTGCACGGAGGGGTAGGCGTGCTGGGGGTCACCGAGGAGGTGGCAGAGCTCGCGGATGCGGTCGAGACTGGGCAGCGCCCGGCGGGCGAACGCCGTCGACTCGTAATTGGTGTGGGAGTCGAGCCACTCGAGGGCCTGGGCGAGGTCGTCGAAGGTCACGGAAGCGGTCTGGGACCGGAGTCGGGCCCACGCGGCCCGGAGCGGTCGGCCATCTGGCGCCGACCCATCGACGGCGACGACCTACGACGCGGCGCGGCGGCTGCGGGTCGACTTGGCCGGCGGGCTGAGCGGCACCAGGGTCGGGTGCACCCGATCGAGGACGACGGCCCGGTCGACCACGCACTTGGAGATGTCGTTGCGGCCGGGCAAGTCGTACATCACCTCGAGCAGCACCTCTTCGAGGATGGCTCGAAGCCCACGGGCACCGGTGCCTCGCAACAGCGCCTGTTCGGCCACGGCCTCGAGAGCATCGGTGGTGAGCTCGAGCTCGACGTGGTCCAGCTCGAAGGTCCGCTTGTACTGCCGGGTCAGCGCGTTCTTGGGCTCGACCAGGATGCGGATGAGGGCGTCCTTGTAGAGATGGGACACGGCGCCCACCACCGGCAGGCGCCCGATGAACTCCGGGATGAGCCCGAACTTCATGAGATCCTCGGGGAGAACATGGCGCAGCAGCTCGGACTCGTCGCGCTCGGTTGCCTTGCGCACCTCGGCCCGGAATCCCATCCCCTTGCGACCGATGCGGTTGGCGATGATCGTGTCGATGCCGGCGAAGGCGCCGCCGCAAATGAAGAGGATGTTGGTGGTGTCGATCTGGATGAACTCTTGGTGTGGGTGCTTGCGCCCGCCCTGCGGTGGCACCGAGGCGGTCGTTCCCTCCAGGATCTTGAGCAGCGCCTGCTGGACGCCTTCGCCAGAAACGTCCCGGGTGATCGATGGGTTCTCCGACTTGCGGGCGATCTTGTCGATCTCGTCGATATAGATGATGCCGGTTTCCGCCCGCTTCACGTCGTAGTCGGCGGCCTGGATGAGCTTGAGGAGGATGTTCTCGACGTCCTCACCCACATATCCGGCTTCGGTGAGGGCGGTGGCATCAGCGATGGCAAAGGGGACGTTCAGCATGCGGGCCAGAGTCTGAGCCAGCAGGGTCTTGCCGCAGCCGGTGGGGCCGAGCAGGAGGATGTTGGACTTGGCCAGCTCGACGTCGGAGTCGTGCGGCCCGCTGTTGCCCGCCTGGACCCGCTTGTAGTGGTTGTAGACCGCCACCGAGAGGATCTTCTTGGCGTACTCCTGGCCGATGACGTAGTCGTTCAGGAACTCGTAGATCTCTTTCGGCTTGGGCAGCTCGTCGAAGGACAGCTCGGTGGTGTCGGCCAGCTCCTCGGCGATGATGTCGTTGCACAGCTCGATGCACTCATCGCAGATGTAGACACCGGGACCGGCGATCAACTTCTTTACTTGCTTCTGCGACTTCCCGCAGAAGCTGCACTTCACCAGATCCCCGCCATCTCCGAATTTCGCCACGTCGGTCCTCGCGTCCTTTGCTCAGCAGTCCGTGCTGTTCATCGCACGCCAGTCCGGCGTGTTGCCCGTCGTCATCGGCGGCCGCCGGTTGCCCCGAACTCCCGACCGATCACGCTCGCCTCCCGATCGAGCTGGCCCCGTGAAACGCGCCAGCCCCAAGGGACAACCCTAGCTGGCGCGGTGGCACACGAGGCCGTTCCATGCTGTTAGGCCGCACCCACTGCCTCGATGGACACCGCGTCCCTGGCCACGATCACCTCGTCGACCAGGCCGTAGCCGACGGCCTCTTCAGCGGTCATGACAAAATCACGGTCGGTGTCCTTCGAAACCCGCTCGATGGTCTGGCCGGTGTCGGCGGCGATCATCCGGTTGAGCAGGTCGCGCATGCGCAGGATCTCCTTCGCCTGCAACTCGATGTCGCTGGCCTGGCCCTCGACACCGCCAAAGGGTTGGTGCAACAGGATGCGGGCGTGCGGGAGGGCGAAGCGCTTGCCGCGAGTACCAGCTCCCAACAGCACAGCGGCCGCCGAGGCGGCCTGACCGAAGCAGAACGTCGAGGTATCGGGCTTGATGTACTTCATGGTGTCGTAGATGGCGAAGAGAGCGGTGATGTCGCCGCCGGGCGAGTTGATGTAGAGGTGGATGTCCTTGTCCGCCTCTTCCGATTCGAGGAAGAGGAGCTGCGCACAGACCAGATTGGCGACGGTGTCGTTGATAGGAGTGCCCAGAAAGATGATCCGCTCGCGTAACAGCCGCGAGTAGAGGTCGTAGTTCCGCTCACCCCGGCTGGTGGACTCGACCACCCACGGAACGCTGTATGCCTGCACGTCTCGGTCGTCGATCGCCGTCGTCCTGCTCACTCCGGGGCCTCCTCGTCCTCTTTGACCTTGAGCTCGTCTCGCGAGACGGGAGCTCCGTTCTCATCGATCAGCTCCACGTTGTCGATGAGCCATTCTGCAGCCTTCATCTTGCGCCGGTCCGAGCGTACTGCCGCCAGACGGCCGGATCGGTCGAGTCGATCGCGCACGGCGTCGGCGCTCATGGACAGACGTTCGCCCATGGCCGCCATCTCGGTCTCCAGGTCCTCGTCGGTGACCTCGATGCCCTCGGCGTCGGCCACCGCCCTCAGGGCGAGGTCGGCCTTGACGCTTTGGATGGCGCCCGTACGCAGCTCGTTCGAGAACTCGTTCTCGCTTTGATTGGTGGCCGCCAGGAACTGGGGCAGGGTCACTCCCTGCTGGTCGAGACGGTGTTCGAGATCGTGAATGCGCTCACGCAGCTCGACGTTGACCAGAGATTCAGGGATCTCCTCGGTGACGAGCTCGACCAGCGCGGCCATGGCGCCCTGCTGACGGGCCAGGCGCACTTCGAGGAGGCGCCGTTCTCGCAAGCGCTCGGCGATGTCGGCTTCGAGCTCGGCCACGGTCTCGAACTCGGAGGTCTCCTTGGCCCACTCGTCGGTCACCTCGGGCAGCACGAGCTCCTTCGTCTCCTTGACCAGCACCCGGATGGCGCCCGACAGGCCCGAGGCGCCGACCGGGGCGTCGAAAGAGAGGATGTCCCCCACCCGCGAGCCGCGGAGCTGGTCGTCGAGGCCGGGGACGGCGGTGCCGCTCCCCACCTCGTAGAGGAAGTCGTTGGCCTCGATGCTTTCCCCCTCGGCATCGACGGCCCCGTGGACATCGATCGTCACCTGGTCGCCGTCGCGAACCGGTCGGGTGATCTCCACCAACTCGCCGGAGGTGGCCCGCAGGCGGTCGAGCTGGGCGCGGACCTCCTCCTCGGACACCTCGAGGCTGGGCACGGTGACCACCAGCCCCTGGTAGCCGGGGATGGACGCCGTCGGGCGCACGGGGACGAGGGCGTCGAAGGACACGGGCCCCGACTCGTCGCCGGCGGTGATGTCGATCTCGGGTTGGTCGATGGGATCGAGCTCGGTGTCGTGCACCGCCCGGGCGTAGAACTCGGGAAGGGCCTCACGCAGGGCCTCGCCCCGCAGCGCGGCGGCACCCCCCATCCGGGCCTCGATCACCCGACGCGGGACTTTCCCAGGACGGAAGCCCGGCACGCGCACGTTGCGGCTCAGCCGCCGGACCACGTCCTCGAGTGCCTCGTCGACCTCCCCTTCGTCGATCTCGACGGACAGGCGGACCAAGTTGCCCGCCTCCGGGGCGGTGGTGGCGCGCATAGGAAGGGCCGATTGTACCGGTCGACCGTCTTCCCCCCCGCTTCCGGCTTCGGAGGCTCGGCGGCGCGGTGTGGGCACCGGCCTCGGCAGGCATCGGATGCGGTGTGGGCATGAGCCGCAGCAGACATCGTCATGAGGAGCGGGTGTCGGTGCTGTGGGGCGCGCCTCGGTGTCTTTGTTTTCGGAAAATCCGTTTTCGTCAGCAAATACTGACGATAGGCCCGAGTGCAAAAGCGCGTCACCTTGTTCTGCCGGGCAACGGCATGCAGAGCCGCACGCACACGAGGGCGGCGTCGTCTGGACCGTGAGTTCAGGTGATGAAGGCCATGGCGTCAAGGACCTTGTGCCCGACGACCACATCCCCGTCGACCAGGACCTGCCCGGTGCCGAGCAGGCGGATGGGTGCCACTCGACCGAAACACAGACGCCAGAACGCCTCCTGGTCCATCGACAGGGTCGTGGTGGGTGGGCCGGCCGCGTCGGCGTCGACCGACGTTCCCCGCCCACCTCGCATGACCACTGCAATTTGTCGGCCTAGCAATCCGGAGATGTTGAAGAGCACGACCGAGCCGTCCTCGGGGGTCACACTCTTCCCGACGACGCGGTCCATATTCCGGGCACAGCCGTCCATGACCACCGACTCCCCTGTCCCGTTGCGCCCCCCGGGGCGATCCACGGCTCGGCGGATGTCCTGCTCGTGGGCCCAGGAGTCGATAAGCCGGATCTGTATGAACTGCCGATAAGGCATCTTCCCGAGCAGGCTCTGCGACACGACGTCGAAGTGGTCGACCGGCATCGACCGGAGTTCCTCGAGCCGCCGGTCGGTCACCTCGGCGAACTCGCGCAGGACCTCGGGCCCGGAGGTCGTCCGTCGTGCCTCCACCCACGCCTCATTGATCTCCCCGAGTGGGTTGTGGACGTGCGGCGGGAAGGTGGTGAGCGGAGGCGGCGGCGATTCACCGAGCAGCATCCGCTCGATGCCGACGAGGTGCGACACGTTGTCACGCACGCTCCATCCTGGGCAGTCGGTGGGCTCGTCCCATGGTGCCGGCCCCAAGCCCTGGCAGGCCGCGCGAATGGAGGCCCACACCTCGGCCAGCTGATCGACCACGGGCTCGGGCCTGGCCGTCGGGCCGTTCATCGGTTTGTTGCCGCTCTTCGAAGCAACCGTTTCAGGAAGGGAGGTTCGCCTCGATGGCGTCCACAACCTCGGGTGCCTCAGGATCGACCATCGGGCGGAATCGCTCGAGCACCTCGCCGGTCGGCGAGATCAGAAACTTCTCGAAGTTCCACTGGATGTCGCCGGCCTCGCCCTCGCCATCGGGGTGGGTCACCAACTCCTCGTAGAGCGGATGGCGTCCGTCCCCGTTGACCTCGACCTTCTCGAACATCGGGAAGGTCACCCCATAGGTGGTCGAGCAGAAGGTGGCAATGTCCTCGGGGCTGCCGGGCTCCTGTGCCCCGAACTGGTTGCAAGGGAAGCCGAGCACGCTGAACCCACGGTCCCCATAGGTGCCCTGGAGGCGCTCCAACCCCTCGTACTGGGGGGTGAGACCGCACTTGGAGGCGACGTTCACGACGAGCAGCGCCTTGCCCTTGTAGTCGGCCAACGAGGCCGGCGAGCCGTCGAGGACGTGGATTTCCTGTTCGTAAATGCTCATGACCGCATCCTAGGGGCAGGCTGCCAACCCGGTCAGGGCTGCTCACGGCACTTTCGACGGTCAAGGAGCGGGCCCGGTTGGTCGAAGATGGAAGGTGGACGCGGGTGGAGCGGAGGAGGCTCGCGGCGAGGGGTTGAATGACAAGCGATGACCATCGAGGCAGGTGAGCGGGAGAACGGTCACATCGCCGGGCACGGAGAGGTCGCCGGCTCGGTCGTCACCGCCCTCGTTGCTCTCACCCGGGACCGGTCGGGCGAGGGCGGGGTGGCGCAGGTGCTGGCCCTGGCCGACGAGCGGCGGGCCTTCGCCCGTCTCGCCGACCCACACCGTTGGAGTTCCCTCAACCAGGCCGCCGCCCTGTTCAACGCCGCCTCGCTGGTCACAGGGGACCCGGCCGTCGCCCTGCACGTAGGTGGGCGCCTGATCGACGCGGCCGATGACCCGGCCCTCATCGACTGGCTCGTCGCCCTGGGCCGACCGGCAGCGGTATTCGGCGAGGTCAGTGCCCTCCTCTCCCACTTCGACGAGACCGCTACCGCGGTCGCCATCGAGGCCGACGACGACCACGCCTTGGTGCGGGTGACGCCGCGGCCCGGCACCACCCGGCATGCCCATCTGTGCGAGATGACCCGCGGCCTGCTCGTGTCGTTGCCCACCTTCTTCGGTGACGCCGCCGCCTTCCTCTCCGAGTCCGAGTGCGCCGCCCGCGGCGGTCGGTACTGCCTCTACGCCGCCAGCTGGGACACCCAGCAGGGCACCCCGCAAGCCGAGACGGCGCCGACCCTTTCCGCATCGGAACCTCTGTCCTCCGGCAACGGCAGCGTGTCGGAGTCCGTGCCCGACGCGGCCGACCCCAGCATCCATCCGCCCGACCACGAGGTCGGCGATGGCGGGACGGTCCATGGCCAGATCGACGGCGAGGGCGACGACGACGAAGGCGAAGGTGGCGAAGGCGACGACGGCGAAGGCGGCGGTGCCCTCCGGAAAGCGGCCGAGGAGGTGACCCGCCTCGACGCCGAGCTACGGCAGATGGGCGCGATCTTCGAGGACGCAGTGGCGACGTCGCTCGAGCTGCTCGACGAGGACGTGGACACCCTTCTTGGGCACATCGCGGCGCGCGCCGACTCGGTCGTGACCGCCGACTCCTACCTCCTGATGATCCGGGTGGGCCCGGGCAGACCCGTCCACCTCCATTCCCGAGGGATCGAGCCCGACGAGGAGGAAGCCCTGGCAGCCGAGCTCTGGGGCCAGGACCCCGGCGCACACGACTCCTCCCGACTGGTCGTGGACATCACCTCCCGCCGGCGGCGCTATGGCCGGATGGCGGTGTTCTTTCCGGCCAGCGCCCCACCCGACCCGACCGAGGTCCGAATGATCGACCTCTACGCCTCCTATGCGGCGGCTGCCATGGACATCCGTGCCGTGCTGGCCGACGCGGAGCAGAGCAACGTCACCACCCAGGCCTTGCTCAATCTTTCCGAACAGCTGTCGCGGGCCACCAGCCTGAGCGATGCCGTGCAATTGGTCGTCGACACGGTGCCGGAGGTGACCGGTTGCGACCGGGCCACCATCTTCCTGTGGAACGACCGGGATGGGCACCTCGTGCCCCGGGCCCGGACCACCGGACGGGATCTCGGCGGTGCCTTCTCCGGCATCTTCGCCGTGACCGGCCGTCCCATCCGGCCGGCCGCTCCCCGGGCACCACGGTCGGCGTCGCCTCGTGGCACCAGGGACACCTCCGGCGCCAGTGCCGTCTCGGAGGAGCCCACCGGACCCACGGGAACCAGCGGGCCCATCGGTGGGCCTACCGACACCACCGAGGGCCCGGCATCCGGCGATGCGGCGGTAACGGACGAGGTGGTGTCCATCCCCACCAACCTCCCGCTCATGGAGCGGCTGGTCAACCGGGGCGAGGTCATCGTCGTCACGGCGGACGTGGACGACCCGGCCCTGCGCCGGCTCCTGACCGAGAACGGCTCCGAGGCGGCGGTGATCGCCCCACTCTTCACGGCCGGGGAGATCCTCGGCACTCTCTCCGCCAGCTTCAGGCTCGGGACACCCGCCTCCGCCTACCAGGACCCGGCTGTCCACGAGCGTCTGGCCCGCTTCGCCGACCAGGCCGCCACCACTCTCCAGAACCTGGACCTGCTCGAAAAGATCTCGCACATGGCCTGGCACGACGCGCTGACCGGGCTGCCCAACCGGCGACTGTTCGAGGACCGCGTCGAGCAGGAGCTGGTCCGGTCCCGGCGGGTCGGGGAACCGGTGTGCATGTTCTTCGTCGACCTCGACCACTTCAAGACGGTCAACGACACCTACGGCCATGCCGCGGGTGACGAGCTGGTGCAATTGGTGAGCGACCGGCTGGTCGACACGGTGCGCAGTCAGGACACAGTGGCGCGGGTGGGTGGCGACGAGTTCGCCATCCTCCTGCCCGGCCTGGCCGACCAGCTGGACATCGACCAGTTGGCCGAGCGAACCCTCGAAGCCATTGCCGAGCCGTGCGTCCTCTCCGGTCAGGAGGTCGAAACAACGGCCTCCATCGGCATCGCCGTCGCACCCGAGCACGGCGACACCTATGACGCACTTCTGAGCCGGGCCGACGAGGCCATGTACCGGGCCAAGAGCGCGGGCCGCAACGCCTTCCAGATGTACTCCCTCGCCGTCGAGGCGCGGTCGACGACCGAGATCGACCCCCGAGCCCTCTACCGCGACCTGGTGCACGCCCTCGGGAACGACCAGTTCTTCCTCGTCTACCAGCCCTACGTCGACCTTCGCACCACCGAGGTCCTCGGCGTCGAGGCCCTGCTCCGCTGGAACCATCCCGAGTACGGAGTGCTCGAACCGGCGAGCTTCGTTCCCCTGGCCGAGCACAGCGATGTCATCGTGCAGCTCGACACCTGGGTCGTCGAGCGGGCCTGCCGCCAGCTCCGCCTCTGGGAGGACGCCGGGCTCCCCGCCGTCCGGTTGGCCGTCAACCTCGCTTCGAAGGACCTCGAGGAGCCGGACTACGCACGGACCATCGCCCGCGCCCTCTCCGACAATCGGATCGACCCGGACCGACTCGAGCTGGACATCACCGAACGGGTGGTGGTCGAGGACGACGGTGTGGTCCGCAACAACGTCGACCGACTCCGCCGTCTCGGGGTCCGCTTCACGGTGGACGACTTCGGGACGGCCAACTCCTCACTGACCCGGATCGGCGCCTTCCCCATCAGCACCCTCAAGATCGACCGCTCGTTCGTCCAGGTCCTGAGCCCCGGGGGTGACGGTGACGATCTCGTCTCCGACATCGTCCAGATGGCCGCTCGACTGGGTCTCGACTGCGTGGCCGAAGGCGTCGAGACGTCCCAGCAGAGCCGGGTGCTGCTGCAGCGGGGGTGTACGGCGGCGCAGGGCTTCTACCTCTGCCCTCCCCTGGCCCCCGCCGAGCTCGAAGCGGCGCTGACCGTGGTCTCGCGTGATGAGGAAGGGAACGTCCTTGGCGACGACGACTCGCCGACCCTCACCTGACCTGGGCATTCGCCCTTTCACAGGCTCAGGCGCCCACCGACCGTTGCTAACTTTCGCAAGCACCTGAGCCGCCCATCCCCCCGCCCTCTGGGGGAGGCCTATACCGTCGAATGAGCGCCGTGGGCATCAGCGGTGCTGCGACAAGGAGGAGTCATGGCGTCGTACGAGGGTTACTGCGTGAAGTGCCGGGAGAAACGGCAGTTCGAAGGCGAAGAAGTCGAGATGGCCAACGGCCGGCGCTCGGCTCGAGGCAAGTGCCCCGTGTGCGGCACCGGGATGAACAGGATCCTGGGCAAGAAGTCCTGAGCCGGGCAGCGGGAGTCGGGCCCTCCCGGGCAGCAGCACTCCGACGGCGGCCGAAAGAGTGGGCGGGCAGGCGGCTTAGCCCGCCGCCGAGATGGCGCCGCCGTGAAGGGCGAGGCGGTCCAACACGGCGCCCTCGCGGAGACCCCACTCGCTGACCACGAGGCCGGCCAGGCCGAGTGCCTCGATAAGTGTGGACAGCACGATGGCGCCCACGGGCAAGAGCGGCGCCCGCCGAACCTGGATGCCGGGCAGCGCCAGGCGCTCGTCCAAGTCGAGGGTGGCCAGGCGCTCCGAGAGCTCCCACAGCTGGCCGCCGGGCAGCTCCATCTGGTTGATCGAGGCTGCCGATCCCCCGGTGGCCGGTGGACGGTGCAGGCCGGCGGCCACACGGGCGAGGGCCCGAATCGTTCCGCCACTGGCGATGACCCGCGAGGCGCCGTTCGGGAAGCGAGCCAGCATGTCGCGGATCGGCTCCACCCGTTCCAGCACCACCGAATGGATGGCCACACGATCGGCCGGTGTCAACCGCTCGCCGGTGCCGAGTTCACCACGCAGACGGGCCGTGCCGAGCGGGACGCTCGAGACGGCCATGACCTCGTGGTCGTTGCCGACCCCGGCCTCGAGGCTGCCGCCGCCGAGATCGAGACCCAGGACCGGCTCGTGACCGACCCAGACGCCCGCCCGCTGCCCGAGGAAGCAGAGCCGGGCCTCCTCGTCGCCGGTCAGGAGGGTCACGGGGCCGTCGATGATCTGCTCGATGCGCTGGATCAGCAACGCACCGTTGCCGGCATCCCGCAGTGCGGCCGTAGCCAACGCCACGACGACGTCGACTCCGGCCTCCTCGGCGGCGGTGTGCAACCGACGAACGGCGCGCAGCGCGGATGCGGCCCGGTCCGGTGGCACCGTGCCGCTCCGTGCCACTTCGGTGCCAAGATGGAGGAAAGAGCGGCGACGAAGGACTGGAAAGAGGGCACCGTCCCGGGACGCGTCCACGACCATGAGATGGAACGAGCTGCTCCCCAGGTCGAAGACCGCAACCCGTACGGTGGGCATCGGCGGTGACGCTACCCGGTGCCCACAGGCCGGTGGGCATGGGACGTTCCGCACGCGTGGTGGGTGTCGCCGACCATGCGCCGACATCGTCCCTAAGGCGCTCGGCGGCCGGAAGGCGATGGGCTGAGTCGACCATCGAGGCGGGAGCCATCTGCAGCTGGCCAGTTTCGATGAGAGGCTCGGCCCAGAGATGGGTAGCTTCCCCCCCAAAGCCGCTCCACCGACGTGGTCTGATCCCCGGCTGGGACTACGTCGGCCCTGGATGACCGGACTGCCGCGGCCGTGAAGGACCGGGACGCCTGGGAAGAGGAGGCGGAGAACTGGGTGCGGTTTGCTCGTACCCAGGGACACGACGCCTACTGGTACTACCGCGACTCCTTCTTCGACGACATCGTGCCTCCACCCGGCCGGGTCACCCTGGAGGTGGGCTGCGGTGAGGGCCGGGTCACCCGTGATCTACTCAGCCGCGGCCACCAGGTGGTGTCCGTCGACGGCTCGATGACTTTGCTCCGGCACGCTCTGCAATCAGATCCTGTGGCGCGGTATGCCCTCGCCGATGCCGGCCACCTTCCGCTCTCATCGGGCAGTGTAGAGGTGGCGGTTGCCTACAACTCCCTCATGGACTTCGACGACCTCGCCAACGCGATGGCCGAGGTCGGCCGAGTCGTCGCCACCGACGGTGTCGTCTGCGTCTGCATCACCCATCCGATGCAGTACACGGGTGGCTTCGACGGGGACGATCTCGAAGCCCCCTACGTCTTGTCTCGCTCGTACTTCGGTGTCCGCCGCTTCGACGAGACGTTCACGAGAAACGACATCTCCATGCGCTTCCGGGGCTGGGACCGACCGATGGAGGAGTACTTCGCTGCGCTCTTCGAGGCAGGATTCGTCGTGGACACCTTCTCTGAACCACGCCCGAGCACCGACGAGGGACGCTATGCGCGCTGGCACCGCATTCCCATGTTCATGTTCCTGCGAGCGATCAAGAGAGGCGTAGGCACCAGGTGAGGCGCCGAGACAGGAGTCGACACATCGGGTAGGAGGGCCAATGCAAGCCCGTACTCTGAGCTTCTTCATCAACCGCAGACGCTGGACGAAGTCATGACCTTGATCGACACAGAGGTTCTGCCCAGCTATCTGGACTCACCTCACTTCCTTGGCCTCATCGTCGTCGACGCCGAGGATGTGCGTCATGAGGTCCTCGGCATGTCGGTCGGAGACACCTGCGTCAACAATCTGGGCACCTGACCTCGCTGGTGTGCAGGGAGGCTCCCCACGGCCCACCGCCCCCTACCGTGACCCTCGTCCACCGACTCCGGATTACGGGAGGCTGGAGCCGTGTGCCACCGGACCATTCCCAACGCGGGATGGCGCAACGGCGGGCACATCCGCTGAGGTAGCGTGACGATGTCTGCAAGCTTCGGTGAATGATCGAACGACATACAGGCGTTCAAGAGGTGCCGTCGCCGGGAAGTGGCGCAGCTTGGTTAGCGTGCCTGCTTTGGGAGCAGGAGGTCGCGGGTTCAAATCCCGCCTTCCCGACCAACCGACTGTCCAACCAACCGACCCGGCGGCTGCCAGAACGTCGGCTGGGTCCTGCCTGGTGCAGGTGACGCAAGACCAACCGGTCGGGAACGAGCCGCCATCACCCCGGTGGACGAGTACACCTACTCAGCGGACGACTGACCCCGACCATGACGGCTGACTCTGGGCCCGGTACTGACGGCGACCAATCCCGTCCACCTCCGCCGTTCCATCATTGCGTGAGTGCCGTGCTGGAGGCGGGCGACCGAATACTGCTGGTGCACCGGCGCCCGGGCAAGTCCTGGGCTCCCGACACATGGGATCTGCCCGGTGGCCACGTGGAGGACGGAGAGCTCGAAACAGAGGCCCTGATCCGCGAGGCGCGCGAGGAGCTCGGGATCGACACGACGGCGGACGGCATCGCGCCGATCGGTCGGCTCCGAGGGCCGGACTTCGACGTCGCCTTCTTCCACATACGCGCCTGGACCGGCAGGCCGTACAACGCCGCGCCCCATGAGCACACCGCGCTGGCGTGGATGTCGGCGGTCGAACTCTCGCAGGTGACACTGGCCGACCCCGACGTCGTCCCGATCGTCAGCCCGCTCCTCGGGCCCTGAAGCGGGGCCCTACCGGCAGAGTCAGGCGCTCAGGGGAAGGGTGAGCTGCGGACCGAGCACATCGGCCGGTACCGGCGGCGAGAACAGGTGCCCCTGGGCGTAGTCACATCCGAAGGACCGCAACGCCTCGAGCTGGAGCACCGTCTCGACCCCCTCGGCCACCACCCGTAGGCCGAGGGTGTGGGCAAGGTCGATGACGGCAGCGACGATCCGGTCGGCCTGCGGCGAATCCCGGAGTGCGGCCACGAACATCCGGTCGACCTTGAGCACGTCGAGCGGGAATCGCTGCAGATGGCTGAGCGAGGAGTAACCGGTCCCGAAGTCATCGATGGCCAGCTGCACGCCCAGGTCCTTCAGCGCGCCCATGACGACCAGCGCGGCGGACGGGTCGCGCACGAGGGCGCTCTCGGTGATCTCGAGGGTCAGGCACTCGGGCGGGAGCCCGGTGCGGGCCAGGACGTCACCGACGGTGCGCACCAGTCGTGGATCGTCGATCTGCAGTGCGGACAGATTGACGTCGATCGATCGCCCGGTCAGAGGTCGGTGGCGCTCGTCCCATGAGCGCAGCTGGGCACAGGCCTCTGCGATGACCCATGCTCCGATGGGCAAGATGAGCCCGCTCTCCTCGGCCACGGGAATGAAGCGGCTCGGGGCCAGCAAGCCCTGAGCCGGGTGGTGCCAACGGATCAACGCCTCCGCGCCGGTCGGCACCATGCTGTCCAGCTCGATGACCGGCTGGTAGTGCAGCACGAGCTCGTCTCGCTCAAGCGCTCGATGCAGGGCGTGCTCGGTGGCCATCCGGTCGACGGCCCGCAGCCGGATGCCCTCGCCGAACAGTTCCATGCCGGCGCCACCTCGCTCCTTGGCCTCGTGCATCGCCGCCTCGGCGTTGGCCAAAAGGTTGGCGGCTGCGGTCACGCCGAAGGTGTTGAGGGCGACCCCCACGGTCACCTCCACGAAGACCTCGGTGTCGTCCACGGCCAACGGTTCGGCCAGTGCCCCACGGGCCCGCTCGATAAAGGCAGCGGCTTTCCGCTGGGCCTCGCCGGCCGGCCCCACGAAGAGAGCCAGAAACGCGTCGCCTCCGTAGCGGGCGATGAGCTCACCGCCCTCAATGATGCGCCGCAGCCGACCGGCCACCATGGCCAGCACGGCGTCACCGGCGTCGCGGCCCCAGGCGTGGTTGATGGCCTTGAAGCGGTCGAGGTCGAGAAGCACGACCGCCACCGATCCCGAATTGGATTCACGCTCGATGACTCGGGTCAGATGCTCCTCGAACTGCTCCCGGGTCGGCAGTCCGGTCAACGGGTCGCCGATCGGCCCGACGGAGGTGACCGGGGGCGCCATCTCCGCCGGTTCGAGGCGGCGGAGGAACGCCGCCACCCGCTCGTCCACCTGGCTCCTCGCCGAGCCCAGCGCGAAGACACGGGCCTCGACGGCCACCCGTTGGCCGTTCCCGGTCAGCAACTCGAAGATCCGAGAACGCGCTTCCCGCGCCCCTCCGGTGCCGCCAACGTCAGAGAACACGTGAGCCGTCCCGCCGTACCCGGCGAGACCACCCGAGAGCACGGTCTCGTCCACCCGCTGGCCCATGACCTCGTCCCGTCGCCACCCAAAGAGAGCCTCGGCCTGCGGGTTCCACTCGGTGACGATGCCGGTCGCATCCACCTCGATGAACGCCTCGGGGCAGAACGACACCACCCGGGCCATCTGTTCACGGCCCGGCACTCGCGTGCGCTGCGGAGCCGGTCCTGACCGTTTGCTCACCGTGTCGCCGCCGTCGATCCCCCCGGAGGGGCCGTCGACCGCTTCGCGGGTGCCGCGGACGCTCCCCCGACGCGGATCGTCCCTGCTTGGACCAGCCGGGACTCCGTCATTGCCTGGTCATGGTAGGCAGTCACCGGGCGGTGAACAAGGATCCTGCCTCGCTCAACGGTCGTCACCGTGGAACCGCGCGCCACGCACGTGGTGGCCGGGTGTGCTCAGGACCGTGCCCTCCGAGTACCGTGCCCCCGATGGTGGTGATCACCGGGACGCGTCAGAAGACCGCCTGGGACGAGAAGATCCTTCCTCCAGTCGAGCAGGTCCGTCCTGGGTTGTGGTCGATCCCCGTTCCCATCCCCAACAATCCCTTGCGCTACGTGCTCGTGTACGCCTTCGAGCTCGACGGGGGCGGGGTGGCGTTGGTCGACGCAGGATGGAACACCGACGCCGCCTTCCAGTCCCTCTCCGATGGCCTGGCCACAGCCGGCGGCAGCATCACCGACGTGCAGGCCGTCCTGGTCACCCATATCCATCCTGACCATTACGGCTTGGCCGGAAGGGTCCGAGAGGCGTCAGGAGCCTGGATCGGCCTCCACCCGGCTGACGCCGTCATGCTCGAGTCCCGCTATGGGAACACCGACCAACTGGTGGAGGACATGGAGCGCCTGATGACCGACGCCGGAGTGCCGGAGGACAAGCTGCCCGACCTCACGCTGGCCTCGATGTTCCTCAAGTCGATGGTCACCATGGCCGTGCCCGACGTCCTCTTCGAGGACGGTGGTGACATCCGACTGCCGGGATGCACCCTGCGGACCATTTGGACGCCCGGTCATTCGCCCGGCCACACCTGCTTCTACAGCGCGGACCGACATCTGCTCCTCTCGGGCGACCACATCCTGCCCCGCATCACCCCGAACATCGCCGTACACGCGCAGCAGTTCGTCAATCCGCTCGGCGACTATCTCGATTCGCTGCGCAAGGTGCAGCGCCTTGATGCCGAGGAGGTCCTCCCGGCCCATGAGTACCGCTTCTCCGATCTCGAGAGCCGGGTCGACGAGATCATCACCCATCATGCCAACCGGCTCGAGGAGATCGAGCAGGTGTTAGGCGACCACCCCGGCTCTACGGCTTGGGACATCACGCTCCGGCTGCACTGGTCACGACCGTGGGACGAGATCGAATCGTTCATGCAACGACAGGCCAACGGCGAGACACTGGCCCACCTGGTCGTGCTCGAGCTCGAGGATCGGATCCGCCGAGAGGGCACGCTTCCGGCCCGCTTCTACTTGTTCGAGGGTTGACCGCTTCCGGACGCACGCCGTTCGCGTCGGTGGAGCCACCACCACGAGCCAAAGGCGACCAGCACGACAGCGCCCACGACGGCGAACGACCAGAGTCCGACCGACTCCAGGATCCGGCCGAAGGAAACCCCGACGACGTAGCCGAGCAGGGTGTAGCCGACACCCCAGATGATCGCGCCCATGGCGTTGTAGAAGAGGAACGTGCGGTAGGGCACCCCGCTCATGCCGGCCAGACCGGGGATCACCGCCCGGGCGAAGGCCAGGAACCGGCCCAGGAAGACGGCTGGTCCCCCGTAGTGCTCGAGCATGGCCATGGTTCGAGCGACAGCGCGGCGGCCCATGAGCGGTCGCCGGGCCAACAGCCACGGACCTGAGAGCTTCCCCACCTCGTAGCCGACCGAATCGCCGACGATGGCGCAGACCACGACCACCGCCATCATGAGCTCGAGATCGACCCGGCCGAGCCCAGCCAAGACGCCACCCGCCACCACCGCCGTCTCGCCGGGGACGACGAACCCGACCATGAGGGCCGCCTCGGCGAAGGCCAGCGAGCCGACAAGGGCATAGGCCGGCAGCCCCCGGAAGTGGAGCAGCCAACCTTCGATCCCGCCCGGGTGCGATCCGGCCGCCGCCACCAGCGCGCCGAGGTCGACGGCTCCGACCAGGGCCGTCAACGCTGGATCATCGGGTCAGCGTCACACCGGCCCACGTACGGCGACGGCACGCAGGGCACCGCATCCAATGGTCGAAGCGGCGGAGGGGGACGAAGGCGGTGAACGGCGTGTGCAGGGCGACGAGCTCGAGCAGACCGACAGCGGTCACCGATTCACACGACGAGCAGCGAACGGCGAAAAGGCCCCGCCCAGTCCCGCTCTTCGTCTCGAGCGCCCGACGCGGATCGGGAGCGCCGGCGGGATCCTGAGGGTTCCCTGCCGCCGTGGTGGTTGCCGGGCGGTGGCCCCCGTCCGTCGGCGTCGTGTAGAAGGCTCGCTTGCCCGTGGTGCTGGTCCCGGCGTCGGAGCCTCGACCCGGAGCGAAGGGCCAGCGGCGGATCCTGGCCGGCGGCACATCCGGCTCCTCGATGGGCAACCAGAACAGGGCCCGCTTTCCGAGCGGGTCCGGTGGGTCCTTCCGTCCGGCCACTAGGGATGCGTGCCGACGACCACGTCCGGCTCGAGCAGGGCGCCCGCCAGGGCACGGTAGGCGACGGCACCGGGCGAGTCCGGTGCGTGCTGGAGGATCGACTTGCCTCGGGCAGGCGCCTCGGCGAAACGAATGGACTTGCGAACCGGCGGCTGGAGGACGGGAATCCCGTAGCGGGACTCGACTTCCTCGATGATGTGCCGGGAATGCCGGGTGCGGTCGTCGTACATGGTGGCCACGATCCCCCGCACCTGCAGCTGCGCATTGGCGAAGGCGCGGACGTCCTCGATGGTCTCGAGCAGCTGTCCGACACCCCGGTGGGAGAGCGCCTCGCACTGCAGCGGGATGATCACCGCGTCGGCGGCGGTCAGCCCGTTGATGGTGAGGATCCCGAGGGAGGGAGGACAGTCCACCAGGACCAGGTCGTAATTGGCCCGCACGGGTTCGAGCGCCCGTTGCAGCACGTGCTCCCGGCCGGTCCTGGTCAGCAGGTGCACCTCCGAGCCGGCCAGGTCGATGGTGGCCGGCACGAGGTCGAGGCCGGCCACGCCGGGAACGGCCCGAGTCACCTCGGCGATGCCGTCGCGGCGTACGAACACGTCGTGGAGCGAGCGCCCCAGCGCGTCAGGGTCGAAGCCGAGCGAGAACGTGAGGCATGCCTGGGGGTCGAGGTCGACGAGCAACGTGCGGCGACCGAGCTCGGCGAAGGCCACTCCGAGCGAATGGACGGTGGTGGTCTTGGCCACGCCACCCTTCTGGTTGGCCACGGCCAGGACCTCAGTCATGTGGGGAGTCTACGCAAGTCCCCCGCGACCGCCCAGGGTCAGAAACCGGCCATCCCCACCACCGGCGCGTTGAGTCGGATGCCACCGGTGGAGCCGTAGAAGGGGGCGCCGAACGAGAAGAGGCCCCCGTCCGACGCCACCAGTCGGTAGCCACTCCCGTCGTCCGTCTCGGCCATCCCGACGATGGGTCGGTTGAGGTGCTGGCCGCCCATCGATCCGTAGAAGGGCGCGCCGCCATAGGAGAAGACACCCCCGTCGGAGGCGACGAGCCAATACCCGCCGGTGTTGGTATCGGTGACGGTGGCAACGATGGGTGCGTTGAGGTGGTGCCCACCGGTCGAGCCGAAGAAGAGGGCGTCACCGAAGGCGAAGATGCCACCGTCCGACGCCACCAGCCGATAGCCGAGCCCGTCGGCCGACGCGGCCATGCCGACAATGGGCTTATTGAGGTGCTGGCCTCCCATCGACCCGTAGAAGCCCGCGTCACCGAAGGCGAAGATGCCACCGTCGGCTGCCACCAACCAATAACCCCGGCCGTCGGGGGTGGCGGCCATGCCCACCATGGGGGCGTTCAAGTGCATGCCGCCGGTCGACCCGTAGAACCCCGCGCCCCCGTAGGCGAAGATGCCGCCGTCGGCTGCCACCAACCAATAACCGCCGGTGGCCGGGGCCATGGCCATGCCCACGATGGGGGCGTTCAAGTGCATCCCACCGGTCGACCCGCAGAAGGGCATGGCATTTCCGGGGAAGGAGAAGATGCCGCCGTCGGCTGCCACCAAGTTGTAGCCAGTGAGGGCGGCCGACGGCACCTGGCATCCAGGCACCGAGCCCCCTGGGGTGGTGCCGCCGGCGTTGCCGGTCAGCTGGGCGTCGTGATGGAACATGGGCCACGCCGAGCCACTGATGGCGAGGGCCCCGTCCGAGCCGGTGATCTCGAAGTGGACGATCTCCCCGACGCCGGCCGGGCTCTGGTTGGAAGCCGTGTAACCGGCCAGGGTGATGCCGACGCTGCCGTTGGGATCATCGGTCACCAGTGGGGCGTTCTGCAGACCCACCAGGGGGGCGGTTCCCGTCGGGGTCAGGTCGCCGATCTCGGCACAGGACCCGTTGAAGATGCGAACGGAGACACCGGGAGCGCCGATGGTGGGGACGAGGATGTCGTTGCCGGTACCCTTAAGGTTGGCGGTGACCACCGAGCCGATGACCCGGCCGATGTCCGGTGCCTCGCACAACGTCTGGCCGGTTGCGCCGTTGAGCACGTAGAGCGAGCCCGATTGGCCGGCGCCCTGGTCGGTTCCCTCGATGACCTGCAATTGACCGTTGTTGAGCACATCGGAGAGAGCCGGCGAGGAGTAGGTGCTCCCGTCGAGCCGCGCCGACCACGCCAGGTTGCAGTGGGTGCCGTAGGCCTTCACCGTGTCGGTGTCCGAGGCCCCGGCGAAGAAGGTTCCCGTGCCGACGACCTCACCGGTGGCCCCCCCAAAAAGAAAGCCGCCCACGGCCGGTGAGGAGTCGATGACCTGGTTGGTGTTGGCTCGACAGATCTGATTGCCCGATTGGGTCAGGATCCGGAGATGCCCGCCGTCGGTGTAGGTCTGGCCGGCACCGTACCCGGCGCTCTGGTCGCCACCGACGATGATCTCGTTCTGACCGGTGCCGTACAGGTCGGCCAAGGCGGCCGTCGAATGCGTGCTGTCGGTGTTGAGGAACGGCCAACCGGTGAGCGGCGATCCGTTCGCCGCGTTGCGGGCATAGGAGACCTGGCCCAGCGAACCAGCCACGGCTGCCGTCTGCCCCTGCAGCGTGCCGACGGAGATGCCCGCCTGCACGCCGACCGCCGGTGACGTGTCGCTCGACGGATTGACCGGAGGGGCGAACCACTGCTCCCGGCCGGACGGGCCGTAGGCCTGGTAGCCGCCAGTGGTCGGGTCCTCGTCGTCGCCCGAGCCAACCAGGATGCTGCTCGCCTGGCCGCCGGCGTTGACCACGGACGGAGTCGAGTCGATGGGGCCGCTCCCATTGGTGGTCGGCCACCCGGCGACTGGGTTGCCGGTGGCCAAGGCATAGGCATAGAGATAGCCACGTCGGTCGCCGACCACGACCGAGGGTGTGCCACCGAGGTCAGCGGGCACCGGTGACGAGAGGGCGATGGGCTGGCCCACGTCCGGAAGGGCGTTGACGCTCCAGGTCTGGGTGGCCCCGGCCAACTGCCCGACAACGCTCGGGAGGGCCCATCCCGCAAACGGTGACGACCGTGACGACCGTGACGACCGTGACGAAGCTGCCTTTCCTCGGGAGGGCGCCGCCGACCGGGGGCTTGCGCCGGCCCTCGTGGTGACCGTTCCGATGGTCAGGAAGGAGACGACCAGAGTGGCGGCAAGTAGCGTGAGCGCGCCAGGTGTCCGGGCGCGCCGATGCGCTGCCGGAGGTCGAGGTTGCCGCCGTTGGCGGGGGGGTCCGCTGCGCTCGATCCGGGTCAGGTTAGAGGCGGTGAGCGCACAGTTGGAATCGCCCCCTAGCCCAGGAGAGCCCAGGCACGGCCCCGGTGGGCTCGCGGCCGCCGGTCCTTCCGGCCGTCGTCCCGCTGAGCAGGGAGCAGACAGCCAACCAGCCCGGCCTAGAGTCGCCACAGATGCCGGTGATGTCTCTTGACGCGGAGGCGATCGAGGCAGCGGGCGCCCGCCTGCAGCCCGTCGTCCGCCGTACTCCCCTCGAGTCCAGCCCACGCCTCAGCGAGCTGGTGGGCAGGCCTGTCTTCCTCAAGCGGGAGGACATCCAGATCGGACGCTCGTACAAGGTCCGAGGGGCCTACAACATGATCTCGTCGCTCTCGGCCGAGGAACGATCAGCCGGGGTCGTCTGCGCCAGTGCCGGCAACCACGCCCAAGGGGTGGCCTTCAGCTGCGCCACTCTCGGCATCCATGGGCGCGTCTTCCTCCCGACCACGACCTCGCGACAGAAGCGGGAGCGCATCCGGGCCATCGGTGGACCGTGGGTCGAACCAGTGATCGGCGGGAGCACCTATGACGAGGCCGCCGCGGCCGCGGTCGCCGACGCCGCCGACCGGGGTGCCGTGTATGTCCATCCGTTCGACGATCCCCGGATCATCGCTGGGCAGGGCACCGTGGGCCTCGAGCTGACCCGTCAATTCGGGGAGGGCCTGGCCAGCGTGATCGTTCCCATCGGCGGAGGTGGGCTCGCCGCCGGCGTCACCCTTTGGATGGAAGCCGGCGCACCTGGAACACACATCGTTGGCGTCGAGCCAGTCGGGGCGGCGAGCATGACCGCCGCCCTTGCCGCCGGCCATCCGGTGACGCTCACGGAGATGGATACATTCGTGGATGGCGCCGCCGTCGCCCACGTGGGCGACCTCACCTTCCCCCTCGTCCGTGATCTGGTGGACGAGGTCGTGACGATGGCCGAGGGCGCGGTGTGCACCGAGATGCTCGACCTCTACCAGTCCGAGGGCATCATCGCAGAACCGGCCGGCGCCCTGGCCAGCGCCGCCGCCCGCCAGCTCGCCAGCCGCCTGCCGGACGGCCCCGTCGTGTGCGTGGTGTCGGGGGGCAACAACGACGTCAGCCGGTACGCCGAGGTGGTCGAGCGTTCGCTGCTGCACGAGGGCCTCCGGCACTACTTCCTCGTGACCTTCCGCCAGGAGCCCGGCGCGTTGCGCAAATTCCTCGAGGACATCCTCGTCGAGGGGGAGGACATCGTGCTCTTCGAGTACGTGAAGAAGAACAACCGGGAGACCGGCCCCGCTCTCGTGGGCATCGAGCTCGAGCGGGCCAGCACGCTCGAAGCCCTCCTGGCCCGCATCGAAGCCAGCCCTTTGCAGGTGGAACGGGTGCCTCCGGGCTCGCCGATGTTCTCCTTCCTGCTCTGAGCCCCCTCGGAGACGTGGCCTCGGTACCCAGCCACCGCGACATCGACTACGTCAGTCTGTTCGCCGACGAACGCGTCTGGCGACTCGGTTCCGCCGCTCCCCACCGCCCGAGCCGGCCCGAGCCGGCCCGAGCCGGCCCGAGATGCGAACCGGCACAGACGGGATCCGGTGACGGAACGACCCGGACGGGAGGCCATCAGCGCGTACGCGCTTCCAGGTGGGAACATCGCGATCGCAATTGGCAAATGACCACTGACCTAGAGTGACCGCTTACACCTTCACAACCCTCCGGGTCGACACAAACCACCATCGACGCCCCAGCTCCCACGGTCCGCGGCGCCTGGGGTCGGATCACCGTGCCGTGGTCACCCGCCCACGAGACTTGGCGCTCCAACGTGTGCACGTGGTCAATGACACCCCCGATGAAAGAGGACCCATATGCAGATCATCAACAGCCGAGCCGTCGTCGTCGGCGGCGCATCGGGGATGGCCAAGGCCACGGCTCAATTGCTGCGGGACGGTGGGGCAACGGTGGCCATTCTCGACATGCCGACCTCGACGGGCGACGAGGTGGCAGCCGAGATGGGTGGTGGTACCACCTTTCATGCTTGTGACATCACCGATTTCGACCGGACCGAAGCGGCGCTCACGGCCGCTGTGGGAGCCCTCGGCGGACTCGACATCGCCGTCAACGTCGCAGGAGGAGGAATTGCCAAGAAGACACTGTCCAAGTCCGGCCCTCACCCACTCGACGACTTCCGACGGGTGGTCGACCTCAATTTGATTGCTACCTTCAACTTGGACCGGCTCGAAGCAGCCGCCATGGCCGAGAACGAGCCGGCCGACGGGGAGCGCGGCGTGATCGTCAACACCTCCTCCATCGCCGCCTTCGAGGGTCAGATCGGCCAGGTCGCCTACGCCGCAGCCAAGGCCGGCATCGCCGGGATGACCTTTACGATGGCGCGTGATCTCGGTTCGTACGGTGTCCGCGTCAACGCCATCGCCCCCAGCCTCTTCCTCACCGGGATCACCTCGGGCATCAGCGAGGAATACTCGACAAAACTCACGGCGGACGCGGCCTTCCCCCAACGCATGGGGCGACCCGAGGAGTATGCCCGCCTCGTCGTCGCCATCGTGGAGAATCCGATGCTCAACGGCGGGACCATCCGGCTCGACGCCGGTCAGCGTTTCGCCCCGCGCTGACCAGCGCGTCTCGGCTAGGTACGCCCAGTCGCACTCCTCGCACCTGTCGACCTCGATAGTGGTGCCGATCGGCTCCCGGCCTCTGCCGGGAGCCGATCCTTGGCGGGGCTATCGGATGGGCCGATCTGGTCGGACGCCACGGGTCCGGCGCGGCGTGATCGGTCAGGCCTCGGCACCGGTTGCCTGCGGAGGTAGCGCGCCCTTTGACCCGGTGCCCTGCGGGGGGGCCGGGCCCCCGGGCTCAGTGCCCCCATAAGGACCCGGCCCCCGACCGGCACCGGACGACGGTTCACCGATGAGGACGCTGGCTGCCGTCACCGTGCCGGCGTCCGACGATCCCATGACGGCCACGTGCTCGCCGACCGTCACGTTGGCCAGTGATGCGCCGGCCACTCCCTCGTCCTGATAGGTGGTGCTGGCGGTGACCTCGATCGTGGACGTACCACCCTGTGAGCTCGCCACGACGAAGCTGTCGGAGCCCACTGATTTCACAGTTCCGACGGCCGACGGTGGCGCGCAACCCCCGGGCATCCCACCCGGTGACGCGGTGCCCGTCGGAATCGTCGTCGCAGCACCAGCGCCCATCGAGGTTGCCAACAGTCTGCCGCCCAGAGCCGACCCGACAGCTGCGGCGAGTGCGGCGGTCGTCACACGAACGCCCCGGCGCCGCTTACTCCCATCCGGTCGTGGCTCCGACGAGACCTCTGTGACGGTCGCGTTTCGATCGTCAGGCAGTTCCGAGATGTACCGATCGTTGCTCATGTCGCGCTCCTTTCCACTGTGATGCTCATCACCACAGGGAGAGCAGCCTCAACGATGTCGCTTGAGTCGGGCTGTGAAAACCGGGAGCTTTTCGTAAGACTCCGAAGTCCGAGCTCGGTCGTACGCGTTGACTCCAGATAACAGCCGGCGCGGATGAGATGAGGACGGAACCTGTACACAACTTCGTCCATGCGCGACGACGAGGCCACCACATGAGCGACACATCTCAGGACAATGCCTGGATACCCGGCCGTCTGATTGCTGATTGCCTCACCTGCCTCCAGTAATCAAGACGATGTCCCCGAAGGCGGCCGATGGGCGCCCCACCGAACCGACCGGGGATACCTCCGCCCACGTCCACTGTTTGATGGCGATGGAGATCGTCTTGCGAAGCTTGAAAATCTTCCTGCCAGGAGCATCGGGAAGGATCAGGTCGGACGAGCCGATCCTTCCGACAAGATTGGCCCAGGACCCTGAGGACCAACGTCATTGTTCGGGCCAGGTCGGTTGAGCCGGGATCTAGCCTTCTTGGGATGAGAGATGCCCACGAGGTGGTGACGGCGTACTGGGTGGCGGCAAACGAGAGGAACTGGGGCGCTTTCGGCGCCCTTTTGTCCGAAGACGTTGTGTACGAAGGGCCCCAGACCCGCGAACGAGTTCATGGTCGTACCAACTACGTGCGCTTCAACGTCGAAGGATTCCCCGGTGATTGGCATCTCGTGGTTATCCGGATCATCGGTGAAGGATTACATGCGTCCAGTTGGATCGAGTTCACGAACGCCGATGGCACCGTCCAGCCTGGGCTGTGCTTCTTCGATCTTCAGGAAGGCGGCACAATCGTCCGCATCACCGACTTCTGGCCAGATCCATACGAGCTTCCCGCACAGAGAGCCCATCTCGTCGAAAGGTACTGAATCGCTGATCGGTCAGCCGCCGGAGAACGCCCCCTCCCCGCGATCTGGGACCTTCCGTTCGAGCTCGCCATCGACGCGTCTTTGTCGGGATTCACCGTGGGGTGTCTAGGGTCAGTTCGTGGAGTTCAGCCGGGAGCTGCGTGAACGGGTGCTGTCTGGCGAAATAACGGTGACTTTCCGGCTATGGCGGCGGCCGAGAGTGAAAGCTGGCGGTCGCTACCGCGTGGGCAACGGGGAGATCGAGGTTGACTCGGTCGAACTGGTCCCCTTCTCTTTCATCGACAACACCGATGTCCGCCGAGCTGGCGAATCAGATCTCGAATCTCTCCGACAACGGACCGCCCATGCTGGGCCCATCCACGATGAAACACTTCTCTACCGAATCGAGTTCCACATAGCCGGATAGATCGCCTTCCCTTGGTGGCCCACTCCCGGCCATCTCGGGCACTCGTTCTATGAACGATTTATCCGCCGTAGGCAGTTCTCCCTGTTCCGCTCAGGGGAAGGGTGTACTTGGCTGTTCGTTGTCTCGGACTAAGGCCGTCACGAGTCTTTCGAGGTCGGCAACCGTCACAGTAAGCGCCGAATGGCCGATCCGTCGAAGTCGAGATGGCACCTTCTGCTCAAAATGGATGCAGACTCCTGCACGGTTATTCGTTCCAAAGGTCAGACCGTCGTCAGCACGCGACAGGCGAACCCCGACAGCCGTCCACCAGCGGTAGTTCCGGGTGACATGCGCACCGTTGATGTTTGTCAGGGGAGTAACGACCTGAAAGAAACCGAAGCTTGCGATGAGAGAGCCGTCATCTGTCAGTGTGACGCCGTCCTTTGACGGTCGCAATAGGAATGGCAGCATTAGGGGGAGGTAGCGCTTGTCGATGTCGTAGCCGAAGTGTTCAGTCATTCCGTCACCTCGATTGCTTCTGAACCCATCCGTAGGATGGCGCCCGCACGCCGCCCAATATCGCGGGATGGGTCTCTGACGTCGTGCGTGCAGTCTGGCAGCCCAAGGCGACCGCCCAACAGTGAGGAAGTGTCCCACCGACCCGGCCTTCGGTGGCACCCATCACCGCTTCGATTGGTCGCAATATTCTGGGCGTGAATGGGAGCACGGGCTCCCTCCGACAAGGGGCGTGGTAGAACGCCGCCGATGACTGCCGAGAGGCTGTGGCGAGTGTCGGAGAAGCTCCTCGCGTAGAAGCGAACGGACGCCCCTGTCCCCAAGGCGCCGATCAGACTCGGTCGATAAGCGACCCGCTCCCGGCTCCATTGATCAGGGGTACTCACCTTCACCGTCAAAGTGCTGAGCGAAGTCGGTCAATGTCGAGAAGGTGATGCGTCGCATCGTGGACGATGTGACGAGCGATCCAATGCGGATCGACTGAGGTTCCGTCGAAGGTCACGGTGAGGGGCCAATCGTAGGAAGAGAGTCCGGATAGCTGCTGGGTCAACGAGTGGGCCTCATTTCCAATACCACTCAGAGCCGCTTCAACATCAATCTGTCGAGGCTGAGAATCGAACTGCGGCTGCGGCGACTCCCCAAGGTCGGTTCCGGGCTGTGAGATGGCGGTATCGAGGAGGAATCTCATTCCGAAGAGCACCTCCCGGAGGTGATCTGCGTACTCCGCGATGGACCACATCTGGTGAACGGGTCTACGAAGCTGGTCACTAGGAGTTAATCCAGCGACAGCGGCAATCCATTGCGACGGCAGCCGCCGGATGGCCGCGATCGCGCTGGCATCGCTCCAATCCACAGAGTCGAAGCCACACTCCCCGCAGCGCTCGACACTCACATTCCTGATTCTGCCCTACTGCCTCGACCTGTCCCACCTACCCGGCAGCGTTATGGGACGCGGTGCTTCGCCCGACGTCGGTCTTCGGGCTTTCGCATGGCCCAGAGATACCCATGATGGCGAGTGACTGCATGCTCCAGCTGAAAGGATCACCGAGCCCAGTGAGCCAATCGCCAGAGCGCGAGGTATGGGACAGTAGCCAGGTGGAGACCGACGAAAGGTGTGCGCTGGCCCACGTCGACATAAGCCCGCGTAATGGACTGGACCCAGCGGTCGAAGACGTCCTCAGGAAGTTCGTCGACACAGCCGACGAAGCGCCACGGACCACCGTGCGATCAGTGCTGCAACTGATCAGTCGTCCCAATCACTTCGAGATCATTGGCAGATTCGCGTCAGACGATGCTTACCTCGCCCACCTCGTCGCGCCGAGCAACCTCGTCCTGCCCAAGAGCATCGCACCAGTACTCGCATCCCCATACGAGGACCGGGTCCACGGACCACGGGGGCAACAGAGCTGGCCGGCGGCGGTCCGAGGCGATCTTGTAATCATTTCTCAGGTCGAGGCACGGCCTCAGCGGCTTGCCGCAGCGGAACGTTGTTTCGATGAGCTGGCAGCGGTTCGGCTCGCCGTCGGCGGGATAGAAGGGCAGGTGGCGCTACAGCGACGGCACCAGCCGAACAAACTCGAACTGATTTCCGTCTGGTCGTCGCCTGAGGCATTCGACGACCATTTGGCCGCGCCTAGCCAAAAGGAGGTTCGTCGAGCACTCGAAGGTGAGCTGCTTGCCCCGGTGGACGATCGTCGCTGCACGCTGATTGCTGGGGCATGGGCTACCGAGTAATCGCCCAATGCCGGCGT
>CAVSNH010000011.1:0-14518 GCA_963729275.1 uncultured Acidimicrobiaceae bacterium | reverse complement strand
AGGTGGTGCTGGTCGAGGCCAGGATATTCGTCCCGCCCCAGCAACCGCCGATGTAGTTGGTGGTGCTGTCGGCACTGGCCAGATCCAGGTTCGACGATGGCAGGTCACCCTGGGCCGCCGACGGGTTGGTGTCGGTCGGGGTGGGCAGCGGGTTGGCCGTATTGATCGTCCAGGCGTCGCCCAGGCCGCCGGAGGCGGACACCCCGACCCCGCCGGTACAGGTCGGGTAGTTCTCGGTTCCGCCGCTTGCTCCTCCAAGGCTCTCGCCGTTGGAGATGGGCTGGCCGAAGGCCGACTGCGATCCGGCCTGCTCGATGTCCTGGTTGGTATCGAACATGGACACCGACGTGCTGCCACTGGCCGTCCAGGTGCACTCGTTCTGCGACCAGAGTGGGATGCTGTCGGTTGCGCTCCCGCCGGTGTTGGTAGCGACGGGGGCCATGGTCACCGGAGCGCTGGCCGCGGTGTTGTTGTTGGTGCCGCAGATCTGAGCCGTTCCAGCGGCAAGGTTGACATTCTTGATCGAGTAGTTGGCCACACCCGACGGGGTGGTACCGGCGGTGAGGCTGGTCAGGGGCAGCGAACCCGGGCTACCGGTAGTGGCCCCACCTGATGTGCTGGTGGTGACGGCCAGGTCGAAGCAGAACGGCACCCCCTTGATGGCCGAATAGTAGTTCCCGTCGGTCGAACCGTCGGTTTCCCATGACGGTGCCGGCTGGGCGATGGTAATGGTCAGAGTGCCCGACACCGCGTTGGGTGCTCCATTGGTGCCCCCGGTGGCCAGGAAGGTGAGGTGGTATGTGCCGTTGGTGGCATACGTCGGGGTGTCGGTGACCTTGCACTCGAGCTCGTACTCCTCGCTCACCCCCGAACCGGAAGTGGCTGTGGTGCACGCCGGGGAGCTGCCGAGAGAGGTGGCTTCCGAGGAACCCGAGGGCAGCGTGCCCGAGTTGAGGGTGATGGAGGCGGGGTAGTTACCCGCGTTGGAGGAGGAGAAGCCCTGGCTGTAGCAAGTGATCGTCTCGCTCTCCGCCGTTCCGTCGACCCACGAGACCGACGTCCCGCCGGCTGCCGGCGTGGAGCACGTGGTGGTCGGCGGTGTGATCGTCACGGTCAGCGCCCCAGAGGTGGCAGTGCCCGCTCCGCCGGGTCCAGTGGCCGTGAAGGTCAACGGGTAGCTGCCGCCGTCCGACGATGTCGGCGTGTCGGCCAGGGCGCACTCGAGGATGTACTCCTCAGTGGTGCCGGATCCTGAAGTCCCTGTCGTGCAGGCGGGGCTGCTCGAGGTGGACGTGGCGAATGTCGGGTTGCCGTCGGCGGGCAGGGAGCCGCTGGCGATGGCAATCGAGCTCGGATAGGCCGTCGTGCCGGATACACCGCTTTCCGCATAGCACTCGACCGTGTAGCTGTTGGCCGAGCCTTCGTAGAAGGTGGCGGCCGTCCCGCCCGAGGCCGGGGCGGTACAGGTCGGGTTGATGCCGGCCACGGTCAGGGTCCAGTTGCCGGTGGTGACGGTGTTGCCGCCACTGGCACCGGGGGTGGCGCTGAAGGTCACCGGGCCGTAGGTCCCTACGTCGGCCGCCGTGGGTGTCTCGGTGACGTCACAGGTGAGGATGTACTCCTCGGTGACGCCGGAGCCTGACGTCGACTGGGTACAGGCCGGACTGCTCGAGGTCGACGTAGCCTCGCTGGCATCGGCGGGAAGGGTGCCGCTATTGAGCGTGATCGAGGCCGGATAATTACCGGAACTGGATGAGGCGAAGCCGGTGCCGTAACAGGTGACCGCATAGGAGTTGGCGATGCCCACCTTGAAGGTGGTTGAGGTGCCACCGGTTGCGGGAGCGGTGCAGACGTCGCTCGGACCCACGACCGTCAGGTTCCACGCGCCCGAGGTGGCGGTGGCCCCGCTGTTCGAATCGCTAGACGTGAAGGTGGAGGAGTAGCTGCCGTTGTCGGTCGAGACCGCGTCCTCGGTCTGGGGACAGGTGAGGATGTACTCCTCGGTCGTGCCCGAGCCCGAGGTCGACTTGGTGCAGGCCGGGGTGCTCGAGGTCGACGTGGCCGACACCAGGTCGGCGGGAAGGTTGGCCGGGGTGGTCGGGACGATGGAGGTCGGATACGGAGTCGGGCCCGTCACACCTGTTGCGGCGGTTTCGCCGTAACAGGCGACGTTGTAGGAGTTGTTCGTTCCCCCGGCGGACGAGCTGAAGGTGGTGCTGGTCCCGCCGGAAGCCGGTGCCGTACACGTCATCGTCTCAGTGCCCGGCGTGATGGTCAGGGTCCCCGAGGTGGCTCCGGCCACACCGTTGGTGGTGGGCGTGAAGGTGAACGGGTAGGCCGTTCCCACGTCAGCCGTGGTGGGAGCGAAGCTGAGCGCGCATTCGAGGATGTACTCCTCGGTGGTGCCGGATCCCGACGTGCCGGTGGTACAGGGCGGGGTAGAAGAGGTCGAGGTGGCGAAGGTGACCGGGGCGTCGGCGGGGCCAGTGCCCGATGTGAGGGCGATCGAGCTGGGGTACTGCGTCTGTCCGGAGACGTGGGTCTCGTTCTCGCATTCGACGGTGTAGGTGTTGGTGTAGCCGGCGATGAACTTGGCCGACGTGCCCGCCGTGGCCGGATCGATGCAGGTCTGGGTGGTGTTGGAGACGGTGATGGTCAGTGTCCCCGAATTGAGGGCCGTACCCCCGTCGGTTCCGGGGTTGGCCGTGTAGCTGATCGGGTAGGTCCCGCCGGTGCCCGGCCCTGCTCCGACCTGGGAGGGGGTCGGATCGTCGGTGATGGCACAGGTGAGGATGTACTCCTCGGTGGTGCCCGAGCCCGAGGTCGAGGTCGTGCAGGCCGGGCTGCTCGAGGTGGAGGTGCCCTGGGTGGCGCCGGAGGGGAGGGCGCCGGTGTTGACGGTGATCGAGGCCGGGTAGGCGGTCGTGCCACTGACCCCGCTCACCCCGTAGCAGGCGACGTTCTCGGTGTTGGTGACCCCGGTGTAGAAGGTGGCCGAGGTGCCGCCGGACGCCGGTGTGCTGCAGGTGTAGGTACCAGCGGCGAAGGCGGGAGCGGCGGTCAGCACCGCTTCCACGGTCAGGCCGGTGAAGGTGCCGATGAGGAGGACGAGCCCCAAGATGAGCCGGCCCACGCCCTTGAAGCCCAACTTGCCGCCGGACCGCCGGTATTGCGGTCGACTGCGCCCAACCTCGGGCACGGCAGCATCGTCAGAGAAGAGCTCGTCCGAAAACATGTATCCCCCATCCCCAGCGCTTAGCTGGTACCGGTGCCTAATTCGTCACGAAGCTGGCCCTTGATGAGGGAGACGTGAAGCAGATCACCCCGCCGCAAAGAACAAGCCCCGCACATTGAGACACATCCCTAGACGGATTGCCATCCCCAAAATGCGGTTGTTGAGGGAATTGGACACCGAAGCATCTGCTTACTTCGGCGACCCCGAGCTTCGAGCCGACGGGTGGTGCCGCTCTGATGATCCTGGTCCGGCCGGCCGTGCGCGCCAGGATCCCGACTTGTCGGAGACGGCTTGTAGTGGTGCACAACAGCTTGTGATGGTCGCCCCTTAGAGATCGAAGGTGCGCGCCGGAAACCTCTTTTCCGGATCTCTCCCCTTTCACAGCACATCCACAATATGGCGACGCGACGTCATCGCCTCTTGAGTGGATTCGTGTAGAAATGACCTGTTCACAGCCATCTCGTTTACAATGCAAGTCCCGATTGCGCACCTCATCACCAAGTCATCGACCCCTCGACCGACCGACGCGACGTTGTCAGCCGTCGTCAGCGACTCTGGGCCGGGGTTTGCCACGAGAGCCACAATTCCGAGATCGGCGCTTGTCGTCGGTTCGACGTCAGATCCGGCGGCGGGCTCCCGTTGCTGCCGGGAGTGACGAGAGGTACCGTAAAGGGCGTGCTGAAGTAGCTCGAATGGAGGGGGCGGTTGACTCGGGCACCGGCTGATCAGGCGCAATCGGGGGCGCCAACGGAAGACCCGATGACGGCGATCCGGGACACGGGGGCACGCCCCGGGCGGCCGTCGTCGCAACCGACCAACTGGGCCGCCGTCCTCCCGATACTCGTCCTCATCGGGTTCGTTCAGGCCAGCGTCCTGCTTCCAGGAACCCTCAGCCGTCCGCTCTTCTTCTGGATCAGCACCGGCTTGCTTCTGACCCTCCCCCTGTTCTTCTGGAACCGCGACCCCCGCTCGATTCTGCCTCCGGCCTTGATCTACATCGCGTCAGCGACTTGCCTCAGCCTTGCTGCCAGCGAGAACTCCGAGCTCGGCCTCCTGCTCTTCCTTCCAATCGTGGGTGTGGCCCTGTTTGGCTCCCGTTTCCAATCCGGCGTCGCCGTTTTCGCTGTCTTGATCGGGTCGATCCTGATCACCCTGGTGGCTGACGTTTCGATCACGGAGATGGCCCGTCGCGTTGGTCTTTACTTTGGCATCTCGCTTGTCATCTCGATAGCCATCATCACCTTGCGCGAGCCTCTCCTTCGCTCGAGGAAACGGGCGAAGCTCCTCCTAAAGGACGCCCAAGCAATCAACGACATGGCTCGACGCCTGGCCGTGTTGACCGAACCGGCGTCCATCAAACGCACGGCGGCGGAGCTTGCCGCCACCGTCGGGTCCCCGCCTGGAAGCACCTGGCGACGAGGGGTGTTTCTGAGCATCGATCACGGGCAGGCGATCGTGGACTCGCAATTCGACCAATTCGACGGCACCGGACCAGCAATCGACGTTGGGTGGCCCTCACCCCACGATCCCCTGGTCGAGCGGGCTCTACGAACGGGAGCCGTTGCCTCCGGACCGGTGTTGAACCCCGGAGGTGCTTCAGAAATGCAGCCTGCGTCGAAAGATCATGGGATCACGCACGCCACGTGGATTCCCATCGCCCCCGAGGGGGAGGTTCAAGGCATGCTCGGCGTCGCCACCCAGCGAGAGCCGGTGCCTGATACGAGCGTCGACCAACTCGTCGGTCTCGGACACCTCGTGGAGCTTGCCCTCTCCAACTGGGCCGCCCACGAGAAGCTGGAAGAAGTGGCGACTCGGGAGGATCGCCGGAGGATCGCCCGTGAGCTGCACGACGGACTTGCCCAAGAACTGGCATTCATCTCCAGCAAGACGACGTCCTCGACCCTCGCGGGAGGCACGCCAGAAGCGATACAACAGCTGGCTGACGCCGCTGATCGCGCACTCGATGAAGCCCGGCGAGCAGTCGTGATCCTCTCCGAGAAACCCGAATCCCTTCACGTCTCGGTCAGCCAGACGGTCGAGGATCTGGCGGCCAGGCACGGAATGGAGGCTCGGCTGGAGTTTTCCGAGGAGATCGTGCTGAGCGGAGAGATCACGGAGCACCTCCTGAGGATCATCAGGGAAGCCATTACCAACGCCGCCCGGCATGGTCACGCGTCGACCGTCACCGTCAGGTTGGCACAGGACTGTGAGGGCACACACCTGCTGGTGACCGATGACGGACAAGGTTTCGACGCCAGCGGACGACCCAAGCCGAAGGGGTTCGGTCTGACCTTCATGGAGGAGCGTTGCGCGTCGATCGGTGGGACGTTGGACGTCAGATCGCGGCCTGGGATCGGGACGTGCGTCGAGGTTAGGCTGCCCACATGAGCAAAGGGCGGGTCCTCATCGCAGACGACCACATTCGGACGCGGGCCGAGGTCCGAAGGGTGCTGGAGGAATCCAGCGGGTTCGAAGTCTGCGCCGATGTGGCGGACGCTCAGGCCGCGGTGGAAGCTGCACGTCGCGAGAAGCCGGACATCTGCCTGCTGGACATCCGGATGCCTGGGAACGGCATCGCGGCCACTGCCCAGATCAAGGCGGAGCTGCCAGAGACCGCCATCGTGATGCTGACCGTGTCGCGAGCCGACGACGATCTGTTCGACGCCCTGCGGGCGGGTGCAAAGGGGTACCTGCTGAAAGGGATGAACGAGGACGAGCTCCCCATCGCCCTGGAACGCGTCCTGAACGGCCAAGCGAGCCTTCCCGGCAGCCTGGTGGCACGACTGATCGATGAATTCAGAGGCCGAGAGCGTTACCGGGTCAACCTACCCGGGGACCGGGCAGTTCTTCTGAGTCCCCGTGAATGGGACGTGCTGGAGTTGATGCGTGCCGGTGCGAGCACCGCAGAGATAGCCGAGCGGCTGTTCGTCTCAGCGACGACCGTGCGTTCTCACGTGTCGGCCATTCTTCGCAAGCTGGAGGTCCATGACCGATCTGCGGCTATCGAACTGTTCGACACCGGCCAGACCTCTGGCATCGCTAGCCCTGCCTGAACCGAGCCGCTCCGTCCAATACAGGGAGCTTCAGGTGAATCCCATCAGGTCCGAGCATCGAATCGCCGTCATCACATCACCGCGGGCACCGACGATACTCAGCGCTCTCCCGTCGCCGGTCAGATGATCGCCCGCCTCGACGAGGCCGCGCAGCCCTTTCTCGTCGAGGGAGTTGAGATCCGAGAGATCGACGACGACCGACAGCTCGGGCGTGGCCGTGATCGCTTGCGTGACGGTGACGGCCATCCGCGCATCGAGGTCCCCGATCAAGCGGACGACGAAGCCGTCCGTTGTTCGTTCTCTGCGTATGGCGAGCGTCATACTGGCCGGCACCCCGTTCCGCCAAGGCAAATCCAACTCCACCAGCTTGGCCGCCGCCCGACGATTCTCTGAACCTAACTGGATCGATTCCCAGATGGCATCCCCAAAATGAGGTTGTTGAGGGATTTGGACGCTTGGATTTCCCCATCTCACCTCCAGGCCATCGACCATGTGAGAGCTATAGCGTGAGGCGGTGTCGGTGATCTCCGCGGCATCCGGGACACAGAGGAGAGTCCACCTTCGACTGATCGCTGGGCTGATCGCGATCGTGTGTCTCATGACGAGCATCCTCCCAGTGCTCGTCATCATCGCTGGGCCGGCTGCGGCCGCTCCCGCCGGGGTACCTCAGTGTCCGCCCGACTGCGGCGCAGTAGCCGCCGGCGATCCGCTGCTGGTGGGGTTCATGACGGCTAACCCCGGCGACGATTGGCTGGCCGTTCCGGCGGCCAACAGCCAGTCCTACGTCAACTCGCTGCGACGGAACGCAAGCCGTTTGGGCCACGGCGCGGCGACCACGAACGTCGCCGCGGCACGATGGGAGTATGTGACCCATCAGTACAGCCTGCTGATCACACTCGTCTCCTCGACCTCGCTCCCCAAGGTCCGTCTTCAGAGCCCCCTTGCCGACGCAGCCGACCTTTGCTCGTCAGCCGGTGGCGTCCCAACAGGCTCGCCTACCCACATACCAGGGATCCCCGGCTCGGCGTCAGGCTCGTGTGCGTTCCGGCCGACTTCGTCAGTCAAGGGTGCGGCCGTGGCCGCCTTCATCCGAGGCAACGTTGCCGTCCTCATCGAGGTCAGCTCGCGGTCGAACCCCAGCATCAACCCTGTTATCACGATTCCTGCCGCCCACGAGCAGTACGCGGCCCTCCCACCGGGGGGGGTCCCCGTCTCGAGCGGTGGTGTCGATGTCGAATGGGTCCTCTTCTGGCTCTGCATCCTGGCCGCTCTCGCCTTCGGAATCGTCGGGTGCGCCCGCCGAAGAGGGAGTTGGCGAGGACCCTTCGTGGCGGTCACCGAGGCATTCCGCCGCCGGAAGGTCGCCCTCGGGGTGTCCGTCGTGGCCGTGGTCGGCGCCATGGCCTTTTCCATGCTCGATACCACGATCATGCGTGGGTTCGGTTCGTGGTGGGGCGTCGTCACCTTCGGGGATTTCTGGCAGAACTGGGCGGACGCGGCCTACACGACCTTTGCCGGTGGCTACGGACATATCTATGTGCTCGACCGGACGCTCGAGACCGCCCCCGCACTGCAGGTGATCACCGCACCGATCGCCAGACTGGCCTTCGGCCTCTCGTTTCCCTATCCAAGTGCCGTCCTCTACCCGACGGCGTACTGGGTGGCCGGGCCGCTGTTCATGGGTGGAATGGCCCTCCCCATCTGTGCAGCTGACCGTTGGCTCACGGGCATGGGGGTCACCGATATCCGGCGTCGCCTCGTTGCCCTGGGCGTGATGGCCGTCACGTTGCCACCGATCCCGTTGAGCGGCCATCCGGAGGACCTGATCGCCCTCGGGGCGATGCTCTATGGGATCGCCGCGGCCTTCGATGGTCGCGCTCGTGCCACCGGGTGGTGGCTGGGAGTCGCGCTCGCCTTCCAGCCCTTCGCCTTCTTGGCCATACCCATCGCCTTCATCTTCCTCAAGCGTCGGCAGTGGCTGACTGCCCTCGGCCCCATCGTGGCGGTGCCCCTCGCCTTTCTGATCGTCCCGGTGGTCGCGGATCCGAGCGTGACCGTGCCCCAGCTACTGCACCAGAAGGTCTACGACGTCTTCGGGTACATCAGCCCCACCTGGAACCTCGACCCGGGGGTGGCGGCCTACATCCGCTCGGCGGTCGCCCTCGCCGCCATCCCGGCGGCGATTGTCCTGGCGCGGTTCCTGCCTCAGAGTCGTCGGCGTGGGGCTGCCCTCGTTGTCTGGACCGTGGCCATGGTCTTTGCTCTCAGGGTCCTCGAGCCCGAGTTGTTCCCCTACTTCCTGGCCCCGACGCTGGCCCTCTTACCCATCAGTGCGGCTCGGTTGCCGTGGTGGCGGCTGGCGGCCGTTGGCGCGCTTGCGATCTGGCTCAACTGGTGGCTGCACGTGGCCATCCAGGCCAAATGGTCGCTCTGGCTGATTCTGATCGCTCAGTTGTGCCTACTCGGATGGTTGGCCTTTCCCGGACGACCAGGCCAGAGCCGTGACGTGCGGACGAGGCCAGCCCGACCCCGGGCTCAGGAACGACCTGACCGAGTACTCGTCAACCGTTGACGCCCCGCGCCCTGCGACGGTCCGGCATCGTTCCCTGCGACGGTCCGGCATCGTTCCGGCGCTCGCCGGTCGCCTCCCATGGTCAGCGACGCCTACGCGGGACATCTTCGGTCCCGGGCTCTCGGTGGAACGAAATAGCGGCTGAAAGGACGATACGTTAGGCCCGATGCGACGGATCGGTTTGGTCCTGTTCTTGACGGCGATCTGTCTCTGCGCATGCTCCACGACGGACAACGGGAGCCCGACAGCCGCAACAGCAGGCTCGCTCAATGTCACCCCGTGCAATTACGCCAAGGCGTGGCACGACAATCCGACCCAGTTCAGCGAGTTCGGGACGCTGGCAAGGTTCGCCGGTACGGCAACCAATTCCAACCTCCGGGGCGAGGGCCAGCAGCTCGCCTCGGCCGTTGCATCCCACAACACCGCAGCCGTCGGCCAAGTCACGGGCAAAATCTTCACCACCTGTGATCAGCTCGGCCTCGTCACATCCGCACCAGCCACGACTCACACCACCGGTTGAGAGCGTCCAGAGAGGTCCACCCCGAGAACGCCCAACCCGCAACAACAACGCAACCAACGCGTGGTAAAAACCTTGATGGTGGGGAATCGCACACGGCGGCATTCGGGGTTCAGCCGGCTCGCTGAGCGCCTGCATCGGAGAAGCGGGCCGATCTTCGTCTCGGGCGCCTTCTTCTGCTTGGGGCTGATCTACTTCTTCGTCTGGGGAACGGTGGGTCAGCACACGCAATCCCTGTGGATCTCGCCTCAGGATCTTTGGATCACCTACTTCGCTTCGAGCCAGCTGGCCCACGGTCACTTCGGCGACATCTATCAATCCAAGGTGAGCTTCGTGGAGTTCCCGGGGATCTTGATCGCCCTCGCCCCCCTCGGTGCCCTCAGCAACGTGTTCCACACCACGGTCCTCGAGGTCACCCGCAACGGCACGCTGCCGGCTCAGGGCATTTCCCTTCGCGCCGCCAACATCCCCTTCTTGAACGCCCAGGAGTTTCATTTGGGCGGCACCACCTATGTGTCGCACCCCCAGTGGGTCGTCTGGGTCGACCCCTATGCCCTGCTCCTCTCCTGCACGGCCCTGTTTGCTTGTGATGCCCTCGCCGAACGACTTCAGGTCCCTCGACCACGGCGGATAGTCCTCTGTCTCGCCGAGGCGGCGTTGCTCTGGAACGTCACCGTTTGGTGGGGCCATCCCGAGGATGCCGTTGCCGTCGCGCTGGCGGTCTACGCCCTCATCTTCGTCCTGGACCATCGATTCGCAGGTGCCGGCTGGCTCTTCGGTGCGGCCGTGGTGTTCCAGCCACTGGTCCTGCTGATGCTGCCCGTCCTGTTGGCCAAGGCCGATCGCCGCCATGGGATCGGGTTCGCCCTCCGATCAGTGATTCCCGCCGGTGTCCTGCTGGCTGTCCCGCTCATCGCCTCACCCACGAACACCCTTCATGCTCTGCTCGATCAGCCAAGCTCGCCGAATGTGAACCATGCGACACCGTGGACTGCCTTGTCGCCCAACCTTGGGGGGCATGGTCCCGGTTTGACGGTTGCCGCCGGACCCGTCCGGGCCTTGGCCATCCTGTTGGCCATCGGTTTGGGGGTTTGGGTGTACCGGCGGTGGCGGGAGCGGCCGGAGCTATTGGTCTGGGCTTGTGCCCTGGCCTTGGCTCTGCGCTCCTACACGGAATCGGTGATGACCGATTACTACGCGTGGGCCGCCTTGGCTGTGGCCCTGGTGGTGGCGGCGCGAGCCAGTCGGCTCAGATTCGATCTCGCCATCGCCTTGGCCATTGCCACCACGGTTCTAGCTCAATGGAAACTCGGATGGTTCCCGTGGTGGCTCATCCAAGTCGCGGGCCTCACCGGTCTGCTGATCGTGGCATCGCAGCCCAAGCCTCTCGCCATCCCGAAACTGCGAGGCGAGCCAGCCCATGCCGGGTCCCGTGCGGCATCGTCGGGCCGACCAGTGTCGGCTGCGGCAAAGAAACCGGCCGGGAGGTCGAGCCGCCAACCATCCCCTGTTCCGAATCGTGGTCGGCCGGGAACGACCACGGCGAAGGCCAGTACGGCGAAGGCCAGTGCAAAGAAGGCAAGCACCGCAAGGAAAGCGAGCGCTGCAAAGAGCAACAAGGCGAGCCGCTCCCGGACCGCCGCCGGGGCAAACGGCCACCCCGAGGCGAGGACGAGACACACGGGGGGAGCACCTCAGCCGAGGAAGGGACCGGACACCCAGACCTGACCGTCGGAGATGGACCTCCTCAGGTGGATTGAGCCAAACGGACCACGCAGGCCACTCCCGACTGCCCTTTGACACCGGTAACGGACCACGGCGCAGTGGCGCCGGGAGCAACGCTCGGGACGTTGACCACGGTGGTCCCAACCACCGTGGATCCGACCCGCTTCACGAAGTCCACCACCATCTGGAAGCTTTTTTCCTCATGGGCGGGATTCTTGACCGTGCCGGCGAAGACCCACCCGTTCGCCGTCTGCGTACATGGGTGCGTGGACACGTCGCCGCGAGCGTCGTTGGCCAGGGTGAACGGGACGCTTGCTCCTGGAGCGACGACCGAAGTCCGCGTCGACGAGGTCCCCGGCGCCGCCGACGGTGAACTCGAACAGCCGGTGGCGATCAGTGTCACGCTCACCAGCAGGGCGAGCACCAGGGAACGGGTTGCGGCAGTGGCAGTCACGGTGACCCTCCAGGGCTTTGCCGGTGAATCGATCGAAGAGGCGTTGGGGGCGCCATCCTGGCGCCCCCAGAAAATCGGGTGCGGTAAGGGTACGCCCGGACGGTAGGACGTGCTGGTTCGTACGCCCGTTTCCCGCACGTCGTCGACTTCGTCCCCCGTCGACCGTCTCACGGGTCTGTCCAGTTGACACGTCAATCACGAGTCCCACCGGGACTAGCGTCAACCAACGACCATGACCGGTAGACCCGAGCTCGAGAGCCTGCCTGCGGAGCTCGGCGCGCCCCGGCGACTCCCGCCCGACAGCGTGGGGCTGCTCGAGGGCATCTGCACCACGCGGGCCATCCGCCGCTATGAGGACGAGGCCGTCCCTGACCCGGTCCTCCGCGACATCCTCTTCGCCGCCACCCGTGCCCCGAGTGGCTCGAACCGCCAACCCTTCCGATTTCTCGTGCTGACCGATGGGCCCAAGGCCAAGGCGGCCAAGGCCCTGATCGCCGAGGCCGCCCGCCGGGCATGGGGCACCAAGCGCTCGACCGACCGCTACGACGAGGGATCGGGCGCCGAGCGCGACTCCCCCAAGGCGGCCATGGCTCGGACCATGCAGGACTACGTCGACCACCTCGACGTTGCACCCGTGCTCATCTTGGGCTGTCTCGTCCGCCACCGGGCGCCCTATTCGGTGGAGGGTGCCTCCATCTATCCGGCCTGTCAGAACCTGTTGCTCGCCGCTCGAGCTCTCGGCTACGGCGGCGTCATGACCAGCTGGCATGTCTTCGTCGAGGCCGAGCTGCGCACGCTCCTCGGTGTCCCCGACGAAGTCTTCATGGCCGCCGCCATCACCATCGGCCGGCCCATGGGCCACCACGGGCCCGTCCGGCGGCGTCCGCTGAACGAGCTCGTCTTCCTCGACGAGTGGGATGCCGCCGCCCCGTTCGCCCACGACCCTCCCGGTACCCGGTACACCGGCGCCGGACCGCCCGCTGGCTGACGGTCGGCGGGGAGGACGCTCACCGTCGTGCCGTTCGTCGACCGCGTCGAGGCCGGCCGCGCGCTCGGAGAGTGCATTGGTCGGATGGCGCTCGTCGACCCGGTCGTCCTCGCCCTCCCTCGCGGTGGTGTCCCCGTCGGCTACCAGGTGGCCGCCGTGCTCGGCGCCCCGTTGGACGTGGTCGTCGTGCGCAAGCTGGGTGCTCCTTTTCAGCGGGAACTGGCCATGGGGGCCATCGGCGAGGGCGGGGTACGGGTACTCGAAGACGACGTCCTCCGGGCCTGTGGTCTCACCGAAGAGGAGGTCGACGCGGCCGAGGCCCGTGAGCGACAAGACCTCGAGCGCCGTGTCCATCAATACCGCAAGGGCGCACCCGGCATCGGTCTGTCGGGACGCACGGCCGTCGTGGTCGACGACGGCATGGCCACCGGGTCGACGGCCCGGGCTGCCTGCTCGGTGGCCCGGGCGCAGGGCGCCGACTACGTGGTGATGGCCGTCCCCGTGGCCTCGGGCCACGCCGTGGCCCAGCTCGAGGAGGTCAGCGACGCCGTGGTTGTCCTCGAGCAACCGGAGCCGTTCTACGCCGTCGGGCAGTGGTACCACCGCTTCGACCAGACCTCGGATGCCGACGTGGTGGCCCTCCTGGCCCGTGCTCGAAGCCGGACGTCTCACCGCAGCGCCGAACGACCGCCTTCGGAGGAAGAAAGGGGTCAAGAGCCGAACGCTCCTTGAATCGCCGGGCCTCACCTCCTGGTGGCGGTCTCACCGACGGGCGAGGCCGCTCCGGCCGGGGCTCTCCGACTCTGGGCTACAACGGAGCGGTGACGCTGCGCCCGGTCCGATGGGTCTTCGTGGTCTTCGGGCTGTTCTGGGGGGGGTGGGCGGTGGCCGCCATCGACATCGAACACTCGCTCGGGCTCTCGACCGGTGGATACGGCCTGCTCCTCTCCATCAGCCTGGCCGGCAGTGCCGCGGCCAATGCCGTGGGCGGCGGGCTGTGCCAGCGGTTCGGGACGGCCAGGGTGCTCGGCATCGCCTTGGCCACGTGGTCGGTCTTCCTCCTGGCCGGAGCGGCGGCCCGGGCCCCGGCGACCCTCGGCGCGGCCATCGTGTTCATCGTCATCAACGCCGGGATGGTCGACGTGACCATCAACGTGTCCTCCATGACGGCACTGGCCGACCAGCCGGGACGGCTCGTGGCCTTTCATGGCTGGTTCAACTCCGGCGCCGCGGTCGGTGCGGCCGCCTGTGGTGGGCTCTTGGCCGCGCACGTTTCGTGGCGCTGGATGTGGGCCATCCTCGCCGTGGTGGTGGCCGTCCTCGCCGTGGTCTGCAGCCGCTCGCCGCTCCCCGGCGCCGAGCGCGGCGATGCCGTCGCCTGGCACGGTGCCCTGCGCCTACTGCGCGACGAACGGCTGTTCGCGCTGGCCGGGATCTTCGCCCTCTCGGCCATGATCGAGGGGGGCATCGACCTCTGGGGTGTGCTCTTCCTGCGCTCGCAGCTCGACTCCGGCCTGCTCCTCGGAGCCGGTGGGGCGGTGTTGGGTTACAGCGTGGCCGCCCTGGCTCGAACCACCCTCGGACCCCGGGTCGGACGCCGAGGGCCGCCGCGCGGGGTCGCCATCGGGGCTGGCACGGCCGCCGTCGGCGTGGCCCTGCTCACGACCGCGCCGAACGCCGCCCTCGGCGCCCTCGGGCTCGTGCTCGCCGCCGGGGGGATCTCGATGTGCTGGCCGTTGCTCGTAGCCGCCGCCGGTCGCGGCCGGCCCCAGCCGGCGGCCGCGGTCGGAGCCGTCACTGCCGGCGGCTACCTCGGGCTCGTGGCCGGCCCGGCGGTGGTCGGGTGGACGGCGGACGCCGTGGGGCTCCGGGGCGCCCTCGGCCTCCTGGGCGCGGCGGCAGTGATCGTGGCCGTCGTCCCCACCGTTCGTCCCCGGCTCTTCGTCGGGGGCGCTCCAGCTTCCTGATCACCGA
>CAVSNH010000010.1:0-64122 GCA_963729275.1 uncultured Acidimicrobiaceae bacterium | reverse complement strand
TTCAAGTCCCCCCTCCGACACCAGCCTCTACCTGGTCTGATGCTCGGTGATCAATCACCGCACATTCCAATGAGCCCTGGTCTGTCAACATTTTTGTCAACGGAACTCTTTCTGACGCCCGTGGACGCCGAATCGGTGGCAGCGGCGGGCACCGTCAGGCCAACTCAGCGCTCTGGCACATCGTGTTCACCCGGATGGTCAACGACCCGAGAACCAAGCACTACATCGACCGCCGGATGAAGGAATGACGGACAAAGAGGGAGGCGATCCGCTGCCTCAAGCGCTACGTGGCTCGAGAGGTGTTCGCGCAGCTTCCGAGGTCAGCACTCGCCCTTGACAAACCATAGGAGCATCGGTGGGATACGTCCTCGCCGTGACATTCCTGTTCACGAAGGTTCGCCCGCGTTCTGGCCGACGTCGGCCCGCTTGTTACGGCTCAGCGTTCCTCGATGGTCCGCTTGAAGGTCAGGGCGGTGCCCCTCGGCCATCCGGCGGGCAAGAATCCGGTGATGGGCGCGGCGTCCGCCATGAGATCCCAGTTCTGACCCTCTCCGTCCTCAAGTTGCACTATCAAGCGAGGATCGTCGCTCTCCCGGCTGGGCTGCCACCTCAAAACGACAGTCATCTCCGTCTCCTGGGAGCCGTCGTCCATGCGAAGAGCCTATTGCAGTAGCCCTCAGGATTCCGCCGGCTATCGATCCAGGGCCACTGAAATGGCGTGGTTCGCTGAACTCGGTGTCGTAATGCCCCACCGACCCGGCCGTCGGGGGCACTCCGAGCTAAAGGCACTACGTTTCGGATGGTGTCGGCAGCGTGAGATCAGGCGGGTGCGTCGCCGATGCGCAAAGGGACGTCACCGAAAGGGTCAAGGTGGTAGGCCAGCGAGACCCGATGGTACCCGTCGGCGATGTCAGCACCATCGCCGGTGGTGACGACGAGCACGGGACTCAGCCGTTTGCCAGAGACGGCGTTGAGCAGGTCACGGCGCACGCCGGGGTCGCCCAGAGGCAGAGCGGAAAGGCTGCAAGCACGCAAGATGTCGTTGGCCCTGCGACGGGTGACCTCGGCCTTGCGAAGGCGTGCGATGGCATTCGCCGCCTGCTTCTCATCGAACTTCAATGACAGATACGCCAGCGCGGCATCGAAGTCGTGGGCGGCCACGTCGTCGAGCCACCGCAAGCCGAGCGATTCGCTGTCCGGGGGGCTCGTGCCTCCCTTCGCCTGCTTTGCATGGTGCTTGGCCATTTGCCCTCTCCTGTCCTTGGTTGGGGCTACTTGGATTCGGCCCTCGTGGCGCAGGCCTCCGGCTCCGCTGCGCCTCCTATCCTCGCCTACGCAAGGGGTGTTCGCTGTCGAAATGTCCGCATTTCCAGTGGGCGGCCAGAAGGCGGCCCTCCAGTTCAGGCCAGGACGTGCGCCACCAACCGACGGTCTGGGACAGTGAGCGGCTAACGCTGCGGCTCCACGGGCCTACGGGCGCTCCCAACCTCCAGGCGGCTCAGCGATCCCATTGCTGTCGATGCATCGGGACACAGGTCCACGTCTGAATCTCGTCGAACCCCAGAATCCTTGACCGCTTCCGGTCCTCGTCGGCCAGCGTTCGGTAGCACCAGTCGCAGTAGGTCTGTTCTTTCTCGGTCACGCTAAAAGTGTCCCACTGACCCGGCATCGATAGGGGGTACCCCGGGACGGTTCCTTGGCGCCGGGATAGGGCCGAACGAGCCGCTGAGACGGGCCAGCCTAAACATCACTACCCGCGGTCTGCCTAGGGCTGGCGGTGGTTGGGAGCACGCCCCGCTCGCCGACGCCCTAGTGTCCACCACGAGTCACTTATTCGTTCTAGATGTCGGAGGCGTGGAATGAGTGCTCTGCATGGCGATCGGTCCGCGGCCATTGATGTGACACGGAGAATGGCTCTTCCCAAGGTCGGGCCGGTACACGGCTCGATCGCTCAGATGGGCACCGAACAGTCGGTCTACTGCGGCCTATGTCAGAGGTGGCACGAAGTGATGGTCTCAGCCACGCTTGCGCTCTGTATTCATGAGCTGATCGACCACGCCAAGGGCTAGCTCGCAGACCATCACCGCTCCGAACGGCGCCCCGAGTGGGCGTTGCTTCGCGTTCAGGAGCCTCATGCTGCCTGACTGAAGACGCACAGGCGCCGTTGTGGGGCATTTAGCGCACTGCAAGAGCCCCCAGCTGGGTTGCGAAGCCCAGGCGATTGCGGGCGGGTCGCAACGTGCGATGCGAGGAGAGGCCCATCAGACTGACGGGAATGTCCGAGTCGGGTCAGCGTCCCCACGACCACCACGATCCTGAACATGGGACCGGTCACGAACATGGCCATGGAGGCATTGCCGGTTTCCTTCGAGGGCTAATTGAACCCCATTCGCACGATGCGAAGGACTCGCTCGACCAGGCTCTAGAGGGGAGCAGAGAGGGCGTTCGAGCCGTTGCTATTTCGCTGGCGGTCCTGTTGGCGACCGCTGGGGTGCAGGCCGTGGTCGTCGTAGCGAGTGGGTCCGTGGCTCTGCTTGGCGACACCCTGCACAACGCTGCTGACGCCCTGACGGCGATTCCTCTTTGGCTGGCGTTCCGGTTGGGGCGTCGGCCACCGACGATCCGGTACACCTACGGCTACGGCAAGGCGGAGGACATCGCCGGCGTGGCCGTAATCGGTCTGATTGGCGCATCGGCGGCCTTCGCCGGCAATGAAGCCGTGTACAGACTGATCCATCCCCAGAAGGTCTCGCACCTGGGGTTCGTCATGGTGGCAGCCGTCGTCGGCGCGGCCGGTAACGAGGTGGTCGCCCAGTACCGCATCAGGGTCGGACGGCGCATTGGTTCAGCCGCCCTGAAGGCTGACGGGATCCATGCTCGAACGGACGGGGTGACATCCCTGCTGGTGCTGGTGGGCGCGATTGCCGTCGCCCTCGGCGCACAATGGGCGGACCCCGTGGTCGGGCTGGTCATCACCGCTGCGATCGTGGTGGTCGGGTACCAGGCTGTCCGTAGCGTCGGGCAACGGCTCCTTGATGCCGTGGACCCCGCCACCGTCGGTCGGATAGGTGAAATCGTCAGTGGCGTTGACGGCGTGGCCGCCGTCACCGAAGTGCGGGCACGGTGGGTCGGGCATCGACTCCTCGCCCAGGTACGGCTCAGCGTCGATGGACACCTGTCAGTGACCGAAGCCCACGAGATCGCAGAGGTTGCGCACCACGAACTGCTCCACCACGTATCGAACCTGTCGGAGGCGATCATCCACGTCGACCCTGCCGGCACAGGCACTGACCCTCACGCTGCGACTCGGCATCACCAAGGTGACAGTTAGATCCCCTGCGGAGTGTGTCGTTGGGTATCCCCGAGGTGCAGCCGGTCGCCGATAGTTGGCTGCCGGCAAGCGAACGCCGGTCGATAATGCGCCACGAGGCGGCGTTGGGGGGTCAGTCTCGAAGGGTGGTAGGTGTCAATTTACTGGTGACACTGTGAGAGCGCGGTTCGCTGACTGTGACTGGGAGATCAATCAGGTCATCAACGCCAATAGAGACGTGAAGATCACAGAGTTGGCGCTTCGACGAAACGAGCCAAGGACTGGCCATTCCTAGGCTTCGATTGGATTCGCCCTGGGAATCTTTCGACAGTCGGCACAGCAGAGGTTCGGCGTTGAGGAAAAGTCCGACAAGCTGACCCGCTCACTGTTATGGGACGGCTCAGCCACGTTTGTTCTAATGCCGACGATTAACTAACTTCGAGACCACTCCGTAAAGAAATGATGGGAAGCCAATGCTGACCGACGAGTTGCGCGGCCGTCGACTTGAGGTGCTTGACGAGCATTTTCGGTCAGAGGTGGACCAGGACTGGGACGCATGCCTGGCGACGTTCAAGGATGTCCCTCGCTACGAAATCGTGGCCCTCGGTCAAATCCACGAGGGCGCTGAGGCTGTCCTCACCTACCACACCACCCAGCGCACGGCCTTCCCCGATCAACGGCACGAACACGTGCGAATGCACGTCGCAGATGACGACACCATTGTCTCAGAGTTCGACCTCCTTGGCACCAACACCGGTGAGTTCTTGGGGATGGCCCCGACACGCAAGTCGTTCCGGGTTCCTGTGATTGCCGTCTTCACTTTCGACGGCGATCAGATCACCAACGAACGTGTGTACCTGGACGCGGCGAGCCTGCTACGTCAGATTGGGCGTGAGGAGTTGCTGCCATTGGCTGGCGTCGAGGGCTTCGCCGCCGCACACATGAGGTAAGCCGGACGAGCGCCTGCCCCACTGAACATTGTTGTGGGATCGCCCGTTACCGCATCCCGTGTCGCTCTTGGATCATTGCAACCGTCCGGCGGCGCCGTGCCGGGCTCAGAATTTTCCCTCAGCCACATCCTTCAAGGCGGCGATGTCCAAGGCCTGGTCAGCCACGATCCGCTTCAGCTTGAAGTTCTCGTGCTCGAGCTCCTTCAGCCGCTTCACGTCGTCGGCCTGCATCGAGCCGTATTGCTGGCGCCAGCGGTGATAGGTCTGCTCGGAGACCTCGAGATGCCGGCACACCGCTGGGATGTCTGCTCCTTCACCAAGGAGTCGGTCCGCTTCTCGTAGCTTGCGGACGACCTGCTCGGGCGTGTGACGTCGGTGCTTCACTCTGATCATCCTCGTTCCGCCCACCATGGTGGGCAAGAGGACTCACAGAGAGGGTGGATCCGCTGGTTGGGGTCAGGTCACCTTCCCGCTTCCCGCTTCCCGCTTCCCGTGGTCGTGGTCTTCGGGACCTGTGACCTCTGGCCCAGCCTTTCGCCACGCGTCTGCAATCTCGTCAGCATCGTCACAGTGAAGATAGAGCTTGCTGGGCGTTGCTTCACCTTCGGCCAGCGTCATGTGAATCGTCAGGTCCTTGTCCCGATGAGCAAAGGCGTAGGTCTCTTCTAGGTGACCGATCTCAAAACCCAGTTTGTCGTAGTGATCGGTGGCCCTCGGCACATCTGCGACAGTGAAGATCGGCTCAAATCCTGCGATCTGCCTTCCTCCGCCATGAGTCCCGGTCTTCTTGTCGCGCCTGATGTTGAGCCAGTCGAGGCACTGGTAGCAGATCTGATTTTCTTGTGGGAATGGGGCTGGACGGTCTGATCGACACTCTCACCGCAGCAGGAGCAAGTGGTATGTGCCATGACCAGAAGGCCACCGAGACCCGCCCCGGCTCCCACCGTTGCGGCATGCGGGGCGACCTAAAAGCTCCAGCGTGTTTGACTGAACCTTCCTCCCTTGCCAAATCCAAAACCGGTCTCGGGCGCCACGCGGTAGACGAGAACCTCTGCTCGCCGAATGGCGTCCCCCAGACCGGACCAGGTTCCATTGGGTGCGACGAAATGCGGTCCGTACTTCGTCTCGTAGGTGTTGGCGACACGTCCTAGTTCCGCATGGTCGCTCACACCTTTGGCCGTTCCTTCAATTACGAGATCGAGACCGTCGAGGGTGCTTTGCCCTGTCGTAAGGACGCAATGACGTTGTGCCGAGAGGTTCCTCGCTTTTCGCTCGTTTGGTCCTGTACAGAAGTACAGAGCCCCCTCGAGCCAGATTCCCAACAGGGGCGTGACATGCGGACGACCGTCAGGCCGAACTGTCGAAAGCCAATACACCTCAGCGCCGGCCAGCTCATCCCGAGCCTCAGACCACTCCGTTGGTGTCGCATCCGGGCTGCTGAAGGCACTCAGCTCGGTCACCGGAACTGGTTCAGCCATGCCGCTCTCCGATCGTTTCTACGTTCGTGCGCGCAAATACATCGATGGTGGCCAGCTCGCTGAGACCAGCCTCGCACACGCCCCCCAAGGTACCGAAGAGTGCAACCCGGTCCCGGCGTTGTCGGACACCCCAGTCCTTCCCCCGTGCGCCCCTCTTCCCGGCCGTGGGCACCGAGCGAGCGAACAAGTACGCAGATTGGCAAAATCTGTCCATGCCATCGATTACGGGCTATCTGGCCCCAACGCTCCCCGTGACCAGCCTGGCTAGAAGCGTCATTTGGTATCGGGAAGTGCTGGACCTAACGATCCGCCGTGAGTACGAGCCTCTCGACAAACGTCAACGCGGCGTTCAGGGAAACTCCCACTGACTATTGCTGCCAATATCCGGCCGGTCGACGAGCGAGCGGCCGCTCAGTAGGGTCGCCTCATGAGCACTCCACCTGGGAGGCAGGAAATGAAATTCGTACAGTTGATCGAGTTCAGCACCAAAGACATCGACGCGTTCAACCGGATCCTCGATGAGTGGCTTGCCAAAACCAGTGGCATTCGCACCCCCACCAGGGCCATCCAAGGCCGAGACCGGGATAGCGACCACACCTACATCCATATCGTCGAGTTCCCGTCCTACGAGAAAGCCATGGAGAACTCGAACCGGCCCGAAACGGCTGAGTTCGCCAGTCAGCTCGCCAAGCTTTGCGACGCCCCGCCTACGTTCCGCAATCTGGACGTGATCCGAGAAGAGGACATGTAGCGCTCCTCGCTCCTACCCGGCGGCGGACTGGGGCACCCCGAACCCTGCTCAGCGTCGGTACATAGCGCCTGGGCCGAATGGGTACACGCCGGAGTTTGATCTCTCCTGTGCTGGCGCCCTTCCGGCTGAAGCACCATAGTTGTGCAGTGGCGAAACCACTCGATTGGGAAGCTCTACTCGTCGAGGGTTACGAACCCCTGAAGGTCGCTCAACGGATCTTTCGTCACCTTCCCCACGACCCCCGCTGCAAGCTTTGTCTGAGCCCCTTTGGCGGCGTGGGCGGCAAAGTGATCGGTCCCCTGGGGTACAAACCCTCCCGTAAGAGCCCGAACATCTGTCAGTACTGCTTCGATCGTCTGCCGACCGGAGGCATCGAGATCGACGTCGGAGTTGTGTTTGCCGACGTGCGCGCTTCGACAGCACTGGGTGAGCGGTCGGAGGCCACGACTTTCGCCGAGCATCTGAACGCGTTCTATAGCACAGCAACGAGGGTGCTGATTCACAATGAAGGCATTGTGGACAAGCTGATTGGCGACGAAGTGATGGGTCTCTTCATCCAGGGTGTCGCTGGTCCCGAATATCGACGCAAGGCAGCGATTGCCGCTCTCGAACTGGCCTCAGAAGCCACCGAACTTCCCCTCGGTGTTGCTGCAAACGCTGGCGTCGCTTTCGTCGGCAATGTGGGATCGGGGAGCGTATTGGACTTCACTGCGCTGGGTGATGCCGTCAACGTTGGTGCTCGCCTTCAGGCCCACGCGTCGCCAGGCGAGATTGTGCTTGCAGCTTCGCTTTACCCGCTCATTGAGCAGGAGCATCCAGGCGGCCGCCCCGATCGGTTAGCCATACGTGGCCGAGACGAGCCAGTCGACGTAGTGATCCTGACCTCGTCCGCGTAATCCACGACCCTCGCTCAGCGGCACCGCACTGCGCTAGACGTTCCACGTAGGCCTGCCAGCGAGGCTACTCGGCGGTGGAGTCGACCGAGAAGAGCGTGCCGTTGGTCAGCTCGATGAGGCCGAGGGGACCCGAACCTTCCATCTCGTATGCGATGTGTAACCCGTCGGTGGTCGTGGCATAACGGGTTCCTGGTATCGCCACCGTCCGAAGGCTAACGAGGCCCGCTCGCTCCTGCTCAACATCTGCCCTGTTGGGTGCCGGAGTGGGTCACTGACCTGGCAGCGATGAGGGCACCCGGACCCTTTGGGTATCTGCGAGTCCGTGAGCCGTCCCGTGTCCACCCCAGTAGCTTGTAGAGCGCCGGCCTCGATCGCAGAGGAGACCGCGTGGACTGGAAGAGAGCAGGACGAGGATGGGGGGCGCGGGCCACGGAGTGGGCGTACCTGGCGGAGCCCTATGCGCTTCCAGCTTATGAACTCGTCTTCGATCGGCTCACCGTCAACTCCGGTGTCCGTCTCCTGGACATCGCATGTGGGTCCGGCCTTGCCGCCTCGATGGCTGCCCGCAGAGGTGCCGTGGTGTCGGGTGTTGATGCGTCGGAACAACTCATCAGGATTGCTGCGGCGCGGACCCCGAGTGGGAGCTTTCAGACAGGCGATATGTTCGCTCTGCCCTTCCCGGATGACAGTTTCGATGTTGTCACCAGTTTCAATGGGATCTGGAAGGGATGCGAGGGTGCCCTGGAAGAGGCGAGACGCGTCCTGATCCCAGAGGGTCGCATCGGCCTCACCTTCTGGGGGCGACCCGAGCGGAATGGACTCCTGCCCTACTTGGTCAAGGCCTTCGAGTTGTCTCCCGCCAGCGACGTTGCCGCCAGCATGGAACAGGGCGATACGCGGAATGTCATCGTCAACATGCTGACGGCTACGGGATTTGGCGACGTGGAGCAGGGGACGGTGGACGTAATCAGCGAGTCGCCTGACGTGGCTACTGCGGTGCGCGCCATGGCTGCCGCGGGGCCGTCTGTGTCTGCGATCGAGGCTGTCGGATACGACGAGTACTGCCGGTCCCTGACGGACGTCATTGCCCCTCTCTTTGTGGATGGACTGGGCGTGCGGACCACATCCGAGTTCGGTTGGGCAACTGCTCGTGCTTCGTAGCCAGATCCGCGCTTGGGCTTTCACCGCAGGGCCCAAGCTCTACTGACCGACCTCATTCTGACTGCCTCATGAGTGCCGATCGGTGGCACTCGGTAACGGCCACCGACCCGGCTAAATGGGAAGGGTTCAAGCCGCTCGATGGCTGCACCCTCCGTGCGTCGAGTGGGAATTGCCGATACCGAGCACGCGCCAGTCGCCCTGGAGCAAAATGTTGTCCATTGCGGGGTCCAGGGGCCAGTTTCAACACGGAGGTGGATTCATTGCCAGAAGCGCGCGAGATCGAGAAGCAACAACGTGACACCTGGGAGCGTTTCTCGGCTGGGTGGATCAAGTGGGACCCCCAGGTGGTCGAGATGCTCTCTCCTGTCGGGCAGGAGATGATCCGCTTGCTCGCCCTGGCTGACGACGGCGTCCACCTGGACATCGCCTCGGGCACCGGCGAGCCGGGTCTTTCCATCGCCACGCAGATGCCGAAGGGTCGAGTGGTGCTCACAGACCTTTCGGAGGCCATGTTGGCCGGGGCCAGTTCGAAAGCCGAGAAACAGGCCATTGGCAACGTCGAAGTACGAGTCTGTGGCGTAGACGACCTCCCGTTCGAAGACGCCTCCTTCGATAGCGTGAGCTGCCGCTTCGGGTTCATGTTCTTCCCCGACATTCGGGGCGCAGTCTCCGAGCTTGTTCGCATGGCGCGTCCTGGTGGTCGCATCTCGACGGCGGTTTGGGCGGAACCAGATGGAAACGCGTGGGCCACTATTCCGATGGGGGCGATCAGCGCCGAGGTCACGTTGGCACCACCCGAACGAGACGCTCCGGGGCTATTTCGGTGCGCTGCTCAAGATTCGATCGCGGCCATCTTCCGCGAGGCCGGACTGCACGATGTCGCCGAATCAGATGTGCGAGGCTCTCTCGAGGTGGACAGTGGCGATGAGTACTGGTCGCTACTCACCGACGTGACGGCGCCCATCGTTGCCGTCCTCGCCGGAGTTGACGACGCTACGAGGAACCGAATTCGAGCTATGACGATCGAGAATGCACAAGCCTTTGACAATGATGGGAAGTTGACCCTGCCATATCACGCTCGTTGCATCGTTGGCACCAGATAGAGCTCGGAGAGAAAACCCGCCGCCAGAAGGTCAACCCGATCGCCCCTTGAGGACCGCCGTTCGCATAGGGACAGTCTCGCTCGCGGGGACCGATCTGTAATGACCCGGATGCTGAGCGGTGACCCTCTTGGCAACCTGACCTAGCCCTGACTGCCGGTTGGTGACAGTTCGCAGCCGGCAATTTCGCCTCTCTCGATAACGATTCCACAGCCGGTCATTGTTTGGGGACACTTTCCTTGAAGGGTGGTATCTGAGGGCTTCGATGATCCGGGCGTCGTGTGAAGTTCGGTGGTCCGGCCCCTTCTTCAGTTTCAAGCCGCCTTCGGATGCGTCGGGGGTTCGCCCGCAAATCCCCTGATTGCGCGCTGGAGTCGCTGCGTGCGAAGTGTGACGAATCGGACAACACCGGCGTCGTTCGGCTGGACGTAAACGGAGACATCGAAGATCGCCGGTCCCGATTGCATGGTGATTTGGTCCGCAGCGACGATCTGAATTTCTATCTGCCTGCGGCCCCGCCACGCTGAATAGCGGCTCGGGATCCAGACCACCGATTCAGGTGTAAAAAAGAGCCGACCAGGGGAGATTCGTCGACCGTCCAAAAGCTGCGTCCAAGCACTCCATCGTGCTCCTCTGACTGAGTTCTTCCTCAGCGGCCAGTGGAGAGTGATCTCGGACAGGACAAAGATCGCAACAACAATGGCCACAGAGACGGCGATCTGAGGCCAGTGCAGCTCACCTTCCGACACCGCGACGAGCAAGAAGCCGAGGGGGAGGATGCTCATCAGGGCGACGCGCAGCCAACTGTGCGCAGGGCGAGGGGCGATCAAACCGAACCCCGCGCTGTTCGTCGCCACTCAAGCTCAGGCAACCCGCCCACGGGTTCGCATTGTAGGAGAGATTGACCTGTGAGAGTGCCCCACTCGTTCCGGTAGGGGACACCCCCGATTCTCGCTGTGCTGTTCTGACCGGCCGTCCCGTTAGCTCATCCAAGCCTCGGTCCGCGCCGTCGTGGATGAAGTTTCGGATATCCCAAGCCGAAGTTCAAGTCCCCCCTTCGATACACCTAAAACCCGACCGGGACGCGACTCGGCAACGCTTCGACGTTCGTCCGGATGGTGCGTGGTTGTCAGCCCCAATTGAGGCCAGTTGTTCCGCTCGGGGGAGATGTTTATCTCGTGCTCGATCCGCTCGGCTCGCTCTTCGATTTGTCGATGACCTTCAAACGGGGAAGTGTGGATCCGGCGGGGACGCTGAGTACCACGCCAGACCGGTGCACATCTCGTCGGCGGATCCATCACCCCACGTGACGAAGTGGGGCGGGACCTTACGCAGGGCGGGCAGCTCCTGCGCCAAGGCCGGATCGTAGGTACAGGTGACCTCGATCCTGTCGCCGGGTCTCATCCTCACCGGCGCACTCAGGTTGTACGCCTTTTGATAATTGAAGTTGTAGTTGGGGACGTTGAGGATCGTCTTGGCTCTCGGCGTCCCCGGATTGAGCACCAACGTGAGACTGCGACCCAGGAGGTGCATATGGCCCTGGACTCTTACGATGTAGCCGCCCTTCGTCCAGAGCGGCCATGTACAGGACGTCGAGTCACCCTCGGGTGGATCAGACGGGTTGCGTCCGCAGGCCTTTTCGACGTCGTTCACGAATTCGACCGCGGCCTGGCCGAAGCGTTGGCCTAGGTTGGCGAGTTCTGCCGCTCGATTGCACAAGGGCCCGGTTATGCCGACCGGACACGGAATATCGGGTGGGGCGTATATCACAAGGAGCTTCAGCGGCTTCAGCGGCGTAGAGATCGGCACGGTATGAAGCACCAATGAGTTCTTCACGGGTTTGTCGCCGACGAGCAGGTTGTAGTGAACCTGCATGATCACGAGACTCCCAACCGGAAGGGCGATCCCGGTGTCCTTCGGCAGGTCGTCAGCGCCGTGGCCCGGTGTCCAGACACTGAGCATGGGCGTGCTCAGGATCTGATCGACCGGCAACCCGGGCTCCGATGCCGCTCCGAAGCACGACCAACCCCTTCCGCCGACATCGTCCCGCTCCGCCAACGCTGCCAGTGATGGTGGTACGAGGTAGAGAATGGCGTGATGGTCCTCGACGCTCCCCGGGAAGAACTGGCTCGAGATCACGTACGAGTCCCGCGTGACGTGAGGGTTCAGCAGGGTGCAGTGATAGTCATCCGTCCCTCCCGAGGCGGCATGCGGGCGGTAGGTCGGTGACGTGAGGGAGATCGTCGTGATCGGGTATGACGAGGCGGACTGGCTTGCGTCGGCCACCGCCAGTCCCACCGCGGTGAGGGCTGTGGAAGCCACGATCACGCTGGCAATCAACAGCGCCAGCCGAGGGATTCGCACGCCACCCAGCCTATTCCTCCGTCGCATCGCCGCACGAAGGCCGGTGCCTTCGAAGTCACCATGTACTGTCGAACGGCGACCCCATCATCCTGCCGCTAACGGCTCTCAGGGGGAGACGTCCCTCTCCCGGCCTCCGCTCGGCACAAGGGCACCAGCCAAGATGGCAAGCAAGGAGAGGGCGGCTCCGATTCGCGCCGGGAAACGAGCTCCCAAACAAAAGAGAGATCTCCACCCGTCGGTCCTGAACAACCCACTCGGACCGCCACCCAGCGCCGTGGGGTGAAGGTTGCAAACGCGCCTCCGACACTGCTTCTGAACTGGTTGTTTATGGTCGACGGAGTCGCCAGCCCCAGCTTGGACCCTCCGTGGCAACAGAGAAAAATAGCAAGGGGTGGCGGGTGGACTTTGAAAGGGCACCCTTTCTTCGCGTCGAGCACGCTGGAGAGCGTTGATGGCGATCAGACTGGCCACTGGGCGTAGCGGGCCGGTTCAAAGTTGACGGAGTTGCCGACCCCGACCGTTGCCACCCTCGTCGTCCGGGGAACGAATCCCGTCACGCAGCCGCCAGTCGCCGCTCCAATAGCGACCTGAATGCAGCCGGGATACGGGCACCCTTCCAAGTCAACGACGCCGGGAGTTCCGGTCTCCAACAGGAGTGACTGATCGATTGTCGCTGAATACAGACTCGCCCGTTCAAATCGGTAGGGGCTTACCACCAACTCGGCCTCAACGCCCGAGAACGTCACGAGGTGTCGCTAGCGCGAGGCTTGCGCGGTGCGGCGAGCGACCGATTCTCCGGCTTAGAACTGAAAGGGTGGCGGCGCCCAGGACTGTCCACGCGCCCTGTTTCCAGCCCCGATGCCGACGCCGCTGACGGATGAGCCCACCGGACGACTCCGGTCGAGCCGAGTCGGTGTTTCACACCCTGACGACCCGCCCCTCTCCACCACCCTCACACCGTCGAACCCCATAGTCTTGGCCAGCTTTGCTGACGCGACTTGCCGTGGCGGCCACCGATCAGAAGGTCCCGCCGCCGATTAGCGGCAAGCCGGACGTCGTCGGCCATGTAGCCAGCGGCTAGAGGCGATCGTCGCTGAAGTACACTCCCCGTGTCGCTGAGGCTGACGAGTGATCGCATGCGAGAATCCCCCAACCTTCTGCTGATCGTGCTCGATGCAGTCCGGTCGGACGTGATGGGCTCGACCTTCGTCGACACGTCGCGCACGCTCCAAGCTGAACGATGCATCACCTCGGCACCTTGGACCTTGCCCTCCTGTATGGCCATGCTCCGAGGAACGCCGGCGTGGCAAATCGGTCCGCGTGCCTTTTGGCGCCCGAGACGACGTCAGCGTCGCTTCATGCCTATCGGCCGACGGGCACGGCCGGATCGAACGCCGCGGCCGCCGAACCTTCTACTCGATCGTCTCGGAGACGGCTGGCGTAAGGCGGCCTACGTCAATAACCCAGCCATCGGTCGAGGCTCAGGCGCCGAGACTGGATTCGATGTGTGGGACTACTCGACCGACTACGAAGAGCCGTTCGAGCGAGCCGCTGACGAGATCTCCAACGCGCGACGAGGCCAGCCGGTCTTCCTCGTACTCCACTCGAACATGGTTCACGACTTCTACCGGCCCGACGCCAGCCGCTATGCCACGACCATGGACCCGCCGCTCGGTCCCCGGGTCGTCCAGTGGCGCGATCTGGATGCGGAGGAGGCCGATGCAGCACGAGCAACATACCGATCGTGCGCGGCGGCACTCGAATCGAGGATGCGAGCGACGGTCGACCTCGCGCGTCAGCGTGACGACTTCATCATTGCGGTGACTTCTGATCACGGCGAGGGACTCGAGCCAGACCGCGCCCGCGTGCACCACGGTGGACGTGTCCACCAAGATCTAATCCAAGTACCGCTGTGGTTCGACCTACCCTCGTCGATCTCGACCGTAGGGCGCGACCACTTGGCCGATACCCTCGCGTCCACCGTTGTGTCATCGACGGAGATCCTCCCGACACTCTTCGAGACTGCCGGAGTTGCCGAACTTGGAGCCGATGTCGGATTCCCCCCCGGGCGCGCCAAACCGCGCACGCTGGTCAGTGAGGACCGTCGCTACCTGTACCTCCGGGACCGGTTTCGGCTCAACTGGGAGGGCCTCATGCAGAACATGACGAAGGCTGACCAAGCACGGAATCAGCGAATGTTGGAGCAGTTGGATCAAGCCATCGTGTTGCGCTCGTTTCTTCGGTTCCCCGACAAGCTGATCGTCACCTCCATGACCCCGAAGGCATCGACGAACGGACGGTCTCTTCCGTCCGCCATCAGGGAGCTGTGCCGGCAATTGTCCGGCACACCGGTGTTGCTTCGGCATGGCGATCAGATCCTCGCCCTCCAGCACTACGACCTGGTCAAGGACCCGGCCGAGGAGACCAACCTTCTGGCCGACAACGGGTGGCAGTCCGACCTCATTGGTGAGCCTTGGATCGGTGACCTGACGGTTCTCGGTCCGGGCGCGGTGGAACGAAGCTTGGCCGAAGCCATCGAGCTCGGCGAGCAACTGTCCCTCACCTGACCTCGGGCAACCGCAGCGGTGGTGGCAGCTGCCAAGACGTCCGAGGAGTTCGATCTCGACGTCTTCGGTTCGAACACCGTGGACCGCCGCCCGAGTGGGCACGGGGATCCGTCGGTTGGCACGCTCGGACCCGATGCATCAGCTGACAATGGGCGTCGGGGACGACCCGGTGGACACACGTAAAGCCGTACTCTTCGTGCCGGGACAGGGGGTTAGGTCAAGGAGACGGAGTAGCGGTTCAGCGGAGACCGGACCCCTGCACGACCAGACGGCGTCCGGTTGTACGTCCTGTCAGCCCGATGTAGCCTCGTCGGCCTGAGGGGAAGAGGGGTTCTGTCCGTGGGCCGAGGCGCCTGTCGAAGAGTGCTGGGCGTCATTTGGACAGGAGAGGCTCGCATCGTGGAGAGCCGAATTGGTGGCACGTCCTAACATCCTTTGGATCTACTGCGACGAGCTGCGCACCGACGCACTCGGGTGCTATGGGAACCCTCGAACCACCATCGAGACGCCGGCTATCGATTCGCTTGCATCGAACGGACTGGTCTTCGAGAACTGCTATGTCAATTCTCCAGTGTGTGTTCCGTCACGCACCAGCACGCTCACGGGTTTGTCGCCAGAGCGCACCGGCGTATACGGGAACGAGGCGGTGTGGCCCCGTTTTCCGATGTCAGTGCGAGCCACATTCCCCGAAGTCCTTGCCGACGCCGGCTATGTGACTGCCAGCTTCGGCAAGGAACACCTTCCACAGGTTCTCCGACCCTGGCAGCATCATGATTCAACGGGTGCCGGAAAGCTCGACATCCTCCGAGCAGTTGAAGATCGCTCAGAATTACATCTCCTCTCGAGTTCGACCACTGGTGTGATCGGAGGAACCTTTCCGGCCTCCCGCCGCTTCCCGCCGAGTTCTGTCGTCGACAATCTGCTGTCCTGGGTTGCAAGCGCCCGCCGTCCATTCTTCGGTCGTGCCTCGATTCTCCAGCCCCATACACCGGTAGTTCCACCCGCGGCCTTCGCCGATATCTACGCCGATAGGCCATGGCCCCGGCGTCCCGTCTTTGAGGAGGGGCTCAGCACGTTCGAACATCATTTTGGCGTTGTTGGTTGGGCCGACGGCATGACCGAAACGGATTTCACACGAGCACAGGCCTGCTACTACGGAATGGTGGCTTGGATCGACAGCGAAGTCGGGCGCCTCCTCGACGGCCTTCGGGACATAGGCGCTGATCGCGATCTGGTGATTGTTCTCACCAGCGATCACGGTTGCTACTTGGGGGAGAACGGCGCTTTCGGCAAGCACACCTTTGCCCCTGCGGTTCATCGTGTCCCGTTCATCGTCGTGTGGCCGGAAAGGCTGGAAGCGCAGCGGCGAAGCGACCTGGTCCAGGGCTTAGATCTCGCTCGGACAATGCTGGGCTTCGCAGGCGAAGCGGCGCCCGACGTTTTCGATGGGAGAGACGTGTTTTCCGAGGATGCCCCGGCTCTGGTCTTTTCGACGATCGGGTTCGGTGAGCGTCAGAGCCTCGCCTATCCGAACATAAGGGTTGGCCGTTGGATCGACGGACGAGGTTGGCCAAGGCGAAGTTGTGTCCGGACGAGCCATTACCGATTGGATCGCAACGTCCGCATCAACGGCAACGCCGCCCAACCGTCGGATTGGGACGTGTTTCTCGCAGATTCCCGGCAGGATCCTGCGGAGACCACCAACCGGGCCGAGGATCCGGAATGTCGTCCGATCCGGGACGAGTTGTTGGCAGCGATCGATCTTCATCTCCGAGGGAGCGTCGAGGCACCTGCAAAGGTGGTCTATCCGGCTGATGTCTGGTCCCGAATCCGGCGGCTTCGAGCTAATCTGCTGCACCCGCCGGGAGGCGAGGAAGAAGCAGTATGAGCATCACGTTTCGGTGACGTCGAATGTTCGGGCACCGTGGCTGATGCGTGTAACAGCGGGCGCTCACCCTTCACCGTCGAAGACGAACATGACCTGGACGGGAAGAAGATGGAAGTGGTCACCGGGAGCATCGGATGGTCGAACGGAAGCCGCTCGAACCACCCGGGCTGCTCCGATTCGCCGCCGTCCAGCTCTCAGGCATCCCTACTGCGTTCAGGCGATTGCGTCGGTTGCATCGGCCGTCCCGGCGGACCACGGCCGTCCCCAAGGTCGTCCAAACAATGACTGAGCGCCGGGAACAGCCGTGATCCACGTCGTGACAGTCCACTTCGGCTCAGATCGATGGATCGACATCCAGCTGGCCTATCTGAAGCGTCATCTGCATGAGCCGTATCGCATCGTCGCCAATCTGGAGGGCATTCCAGCCGGACACGAGAGGAAGTTCGATCGCGTCATCGAGGCCAAAGGCGACCATCCGGGGAAGCTGAACTTGATGGCCGCGGAGGTCGTGAACGAGGCAGCTGCAGATGACCTCATCATGTTCATCGACGGCGACGCGTTTCTGGTTGCGGACCCAATGCCGACCGTTCGCAAGGCTTTGGACGAATCTGCACTCATCGCCGTAAACAGGGCCGAGAACGGTGCCGACAAGCAACCTCATCCATGCTTTTGCGTCATCCGGGTGGCCGAGTGGGAGCGGCTTCACGGTGACTGGTCGGCCGGCTACTGCTGGCGAAATGAATGGAATTGGTCCCGGACCGACGTCGGCGGGAATCTGCTGGCCGCATTGGAGAGATCGGACTCGCCGTGGACGCCGATCCACCGGAGTAACCGCGGGAATGAGCACCCATGGGCATTCAGTGTCTACGGCGACCTGGTATATCACCATGGTGCGGGATTCCGGCGACCCAATGCCATGGGCGACTTCTACGTGTGGCACCCGAATCGGTCGCGGCGGCTCGAGGCCATTCCGATCATCGGAGTGGGAGTGCGCAAGGCCTACTCACTGAGAGTCCGGGTGTACCGCTATCGAGCTTCCCGCCGCACAGCTCGCTTGGGCGCCGACATCTACGCCAGGATTCAAGAGGACCCTGAGTTTTTCCGAAACCTCTGACGTTCTGGGGGGTAGCGGAGCAGTACCGGCGGTGGTGGCAAGACAACCCGCGGTTCATCGTGACGTCGTGGCCGCCGGCCCGGCTCGACTGCTACAGCAAGCCTTTGACCTCGTGTACGTCCCCGCACGGCACGCCGAGGGCTTCGTGATGGCGGCGCACGGCGTCCGCATCAGGAGCGTCGAGAAGGCAGTACACCTGGCCGGCTGAATTGTGGAACAACTCGACTTGGCGAACACCGAACTCGTCGGCTTTGGCGTCCTTCGTGTCCTGCGTGATCTGCTCGATCGCCTCGGGTGGCAACGCCAGGTCGGCGTGGAAATCCATGAACTGTGGCACGGTCGGCCTCCTTCTCGGAACGCTCGGACGCTAGCCCCAAGCCCTGGTTGCCGGCAGGGCTGTCGAGTGATGCCACCGGGGCTCCGGATGGGCCGAACCGAGCCGTCGGCGTGGCCGGGCCGGGGCGGCAAGCAGACCGGCTCAGGCTCTGATGGTCGGACCCAGGATGCTCATGTCCCCGGGACGCACGGCGGGACCGTCTGGGTCGTGGTCCCTAGCGTCTGGCTGATCCCCAGGGTCGGGGGCCGGCTGTTGGCGCACCGCGCCCAGGGCAGCCAGTGACTTGGCGAGCGACGAGGCAGAGCTCGCCCGCTCGGCCCGTGCCAGCGCATTCAGGGCCTCCTGCAGCGGGGTCCTGCGCCGCCCAAGCCACGGCACCTTCAGCTCCTCGGGATGGCGACAAGCTCGCCGCGGGGGACCCGGTGCTGCGGGTCGAGCTCGTCCAGCTGGGCATCGGCGTGATCGATGGCGTCGATGATGTGGAGCAGCACACCGGGGCTGCTGGTGACGGACAGCAACTCGAGGTAGTGGGCGCGCACATCCACAAGGGCGAGGACCTTCTGGCTCTGCTGGCGGTCTGACCTGCGCCGTTGCCACTGGCGGAGGCGGCTCATGGCAACTGTTCCGACGACCTGCACGACGACGCTGCCAACGGACCGTCCGTCCGAGCGAGGGTCACGTCTCCATCTCCCATTCCAGCTTTCCTCCCGGGCTTCCGAACTCAATCGGCGCAGCTGGAGCGTGACTGAAGGGCGAACTGAGCCGAGGGCGGCGCGGGACGCGCTCCGACCGCCGGAGGGACTCCTGGAGCCGGCAATTCCGAGCCGATCGGGCGACCCGAAAGCAGTACCATGACGGGACACCTCGACGGATGCCGATGAGCGACCTGCGACAACTCAAGAAGCGGACGAACGCACTTCTGGCCGGGCTCGGTACGAGCGCGGACCAGGTCGCCAAGTCGCTGGGTGAGGCCGGCATCGAGGGCATCCCGAGGAGCAATCGATCCTGTGCCATCGCGCTGTACCTGACCGCGGTCATGGGAGGGGAGCCCGCTGTCCGATCGGTGACCGTCGGGCCCTGTTCGCTGGCCATCAACCTGGTGGCGCCCGACCACTCGCGACCGGCAGGACGATTGCTGGTACAGCTACCGAAGCCGGTGCGTCAGTTCGTGGCCGCCTTCGATGGCGGGCAATTCCCCGTCATCGAACGCCAAGCGTCCAGCGCTGCCGCTCCGGCACAACTCGTCACCTTGCGCTAGCTAGCCCAGCCGACGGAGACCGTCCGGCGCGATCCGCGGCGGGTACCTGTCCATTGTGTGGCCCGCTCCCGGTTCTGCGACTGGGTGCGCCATTCCTCTTTGCCGGGCCGGGGGACCGATGGTTACGAAGAAGGAGCCAGCTCTGCCTCCTCGGGCACGGCCGAGAAGAATTCAGCTGGCGGTGGCGTTCGGTCGACGTCGCCGGGGTCGCATTCACGACGCCGGTCGTCCGCTGTCCCGCGATCACCGGCGTCGAAGACACGCGTCGTGCAGCAGAACTCGACCATGATCCCGTTGGGGTCGTTGGTATAGATCGACACGCACCAACCGTGATCGATACGGACCACGTCGAGCCCGTGAGCGAGCCAGCGATCCTTGCGGCCATCGAGGTTCTCGAGGGTCGACGCCCCGAAGGCGATGTGGTTGACGAAGTGGGGGAGACCAAGGCCGGTGGATATGGCCGGGTCGAAGTCGGGAAGGTTGGCATCGTGGAGGTCCCAGACGGCGAGCATCTCCCCGTTGCCGGTGTCATAGAAGAGGTGACGAGCCCAACCCTGCTCCATGTAGGGGATCATGTCCACGTGCACGAGCTCGAAGCCCATCGCCTCGGCGTAGAACCGATGCGTCGCATCGAGGTCACGCGTAGCGATGGCGACGTGATGGAACGCCATTGATCGGTTCCCTTCTGTTCTTCACTGATGCCCTCCCCCGGGGGAGGAGAGGACGCAGCCCCGCCGGACCTTCCGGCAACCAGAATAGGCCCCGATGCGGATTGCGTGGTGCCTGCGGGCTCGGAACCGCCGGGTCCTGGACCCGGCGTGAGTCAGAAGGGACGCCTCAGGTGACGAGGCTGACGATGTCGATGACCAGCAGCGCGAAGACCATGCTGCCGATCACGGCGTAGAGCGCGGAGAACGCCCACCGCTGGTGATGGTCGGCCAGCCAGAACCGACGTATGCCGAGCCAGTCGAAGGTGAGCGCCAGGATGCTGATGGGGATGCCAATGGCCGGCCCGACTCCGCGAGCTACACCGATAGCCGGCAGTACCACCGGCAGGATCACATAGCTCAAGAGGCAACGAAGACCCGACAGGAACATCGACGCGCTGAAGATCCGATGGGTCTCGGACTCGTCGACGGGGCGCTGGTTCTCGGGAATGCGCAGCAGGCGCCGCATCGTGTCGTCGGCTCGGGACCGCCGAGGGGAGAGCGACGATCGGTTGGCCACGGCGGTCTGGTCCACGTGGTCATGGTAGGCGTGACCTGGCCGGAGCCACCAAGCGGCCCCCGGTCGCATCGGTCGGCGCTCGGTCGTCAGGGCGCCACAGTGGGTGGTGGCCCGACGTGGAAACACGTCTTGCCGCCGTTAGCATTCGGCCCGTGTCCACCCCGCAGCCCGAGACGGGGGTCTCACTCCTCGTGCCAGGGGTTTCAGGGCCCGGGACAGTCTCCGCCGACCCGGAGACGAAGTCGCTCTGGGCGCTTCGGAAGGCCGACGGTTCCATCAAGGACGGCTGGTACCTCGTGCCCCTTCGGCTCTTCCTCGGTGTGACCTTCATCTTCGCCGCCATGCAGAAGCTGGCCAACCCCAACTTCTTCCGCAGCACCAGCCCCATCTCGATTCACGCCCAGCTGCTGGCGGCTACCCATACGAGCCCCATCCACGCCCTGATCAGCCCCTTGGCGTCCCTGTCGACGGCCGTCGGACTGGCCATCGCCCTCGGTGAGCTGGCCGTCGGAATGGGGACCCTCCTCGGCCTGATCACCCGCGGAGCAGCGGTTGGCGGGCTCCTCCTCAACCTGATGCTGTTTCTGACGGTGAGCTTCCACGCTGCGCCCTTCTACACCGGGTCCGACATCGTCTTCGTCTTCGCCTGGACACCATTCATCCTGGCCGGCGCGGCCGGCGCGCCGGCTCTCGACACGTGGCTTGTGCGCCAACGGGAGCTGGCTGCTGCCCGGACTCGCCAGAGCAACGCCGTGGCCGCGCCGGGCGTGTCCCGGCGTTCCGTGGTCTCGGTGGGCGCCGCCATGGCCGCGGTCGCTGCCGTTACCGCTGTGCTCGGCGGGGCGGCCGCCGGACTCGGTCGGGCCATTGGGGGTACGCCGGCTTCGAGCGGTGGCACCCGCCTGTTGAGCAGCGGGCCGCCGGCCACGACCAAGTCGACCGCCACCAAGTCGACCACCACCCCGTCGTCGGGCGCGTCGGGCACCCCCAAGGGGACGGCCGTCGGCAGCGCCACCAGCGTGCCAGTGGGAGGGTCGGCTGCCTTCACCGACCCGGACAGCGGCGACCCGTCCATCGTCATCCAGCAGACGGCGGGGGACTTCGTCGCCTTTGACGCCATCTGTCCCCACGCCGGTTGCACCGTCGCTTATCAGGAGGCGTCCAAGATCATCGCCTGCCCGTGCCACGGCTCGGAGTTCAACCCGAAGAACGGGGACGTGATCCGGGGCCCGGCCACAACCGGGCTTAACCCCATCGGGATCACCGAAGGCCCGAACGGCGATCTCTACGTGCGGACCTGAGCGGACGCCGCGTCCCCGGGGCCTTCTGTAGGGTCATCGACCCGGCGTCATCCCTCGTGGGCCTGCCCGTCCGGTACGCTGCAGCATCGCCGGCGGAGGGTATCTAGACCAATGAGCGCCACGACCCTCGAGCCATCCAGTGGCCGTGATACTGGGCAACCGTCCGTTCGGTCTGACGGCACCGCCTGGCTGTCGGCCATCCCGTTCTTCGCCGCCCACCTGGCGCCGCTCGGCGCGCTGTTCGTCGTCGTCACCTGGCAGGACTGGGTGTTGTGCGCCGCCTTGTATGTCGGCCGGATGTTCCTCATCACCGCCGGCTATCACCGGTACTTTTCCCACCGGACCTACCGCGTGAACCGGGTCACTCAGTTCCTCGTGGCCGCCGGAGCCACTACCGCCGCCCAGAAGGGGCCGTTGTGGTGGGCCGGCCACCACCGGGTGCACCACCGCTTCACCGACCAGGACGGCGACGTGCATTCCCCTCGGGACGGGTTCTGGTGGAGCCATGTGGGCTGGATCCTGTCCACTCGCTATAAGGACACCGACCTCGAGGCGATCAAGGACTTCGCCGCCTATCCGGAGCTCCGTGTCGTCGACCGGTTCCACTGGGTCGGGCCCTGGGTGCTCGGGGCTGTTTGTTTCGTGGTCGGAGGATGGGGCGCACTGCTCATCGGCTTCATGCTCTCCACGGTGCTGCTGTGGCACGGGACGTTCGTGGTGAACTCGATCTCTCACCTCGTCGGTCGGCGCCGCTATGCCACGCCGGACACCAGCCGCAATTCGATGATCATCTCCCTTGTGACCGGAGGGGAGGGTTGGCACAACAACCATCACTACCTCCCAGCGTCATCCCGCCTCGGCTTCACCTGGTGGGAGATCGACCCGACCTGGTACGCCCTGCGAGCCCTCGCCGCCGTGCGGGTCGTCCACGACCTGAAGGACCCACCGAAGCGGCTCCTCGCCCAGGCGAGGGTCCGTGACGGGGCCTTCGACATCGGGATGTTCCGCTCCTATTGGGAGCGTGCCGCCAAGGTGGCCGGCGAGCGCATTGCCGACCTGAGCGCCCGGCCGACGGCAGCGGCTACCGACGCCGCCCCCGAACAGCCGCCTGCCTCGCACGGCCGCGAACCGGTGGATTCGTCCACGACCCTGCCGGGCTTGATCCGGCGTGCCCTCGAGTCGGCGGATCAGCTGGCTGCCGCCACCCGCCGTCAGCCCTCGACTGCCACCCCCGGCGGTCGACGCAGGTCCGCGCGTCGTCAGCGATCCGAGCGCCGCCGGCCGGCGGGGGAGTGAGCGGCATCGTCGACGCATCCTCGTCATCGGTGGGCGCGCTCGGCCAGGCCCGCATGTGGATCGTCGACCTCGATGGGGTGATCTGGCTGACGGGACAAGCCATCGGCGACTCGGCCGGGGCGGTCGGTCGCCTGCGTGCCCATGGCATCCGGGTCGTCTTCGCCACCAACAATTCCGCGCCGACCACGACCGAGCTGATCGATCGTCTGCGGAAGCTCGGCATCGACACCCAGGCGGCCGATCTCGCCTCCTCGGCACATGCCGCCGCCGGCCTGCTGGAGCCCGGGCAGGCCGTCCGCATGCTGGCCGGCGCTGGCGTGCGCGAGGCCCTCGACGAGCGAGGGGTCACCATCACGGAAGCGGGTCCGGTTGTCGCCGCCATCGTCGGGTGGAACCGGACCTTCGACTTCGACTCGCTCAGCGCCACTGCGTCGGCCGCCCGCCAAGCTGGTCGCCTTATCGGGACGAACGAGGATCCCACCCATCCCACACCGACCGGGCTGGTTCCCGGGTCGGGTGCGCTGTTGGCCGCGGTGGCCACGGCCTCCGGGGTCGTTCCCGAGGTGGCCGGCAAGCCCCACGAACCGATGGTCGCGCTCATACAGGAACGCTTCGGCTTCAAGGCCGGCGATCGGTCCGTGGCCATGGTTGGGGATCAGCTCGGCACCGACGGGCGACTGGCCCAACGGCTCGGGCTCGCCTTCGGGCTTGTGGACTCGGGCGTAACCCAGCCGGGGACGGCCACCGGGGACGTTCCGGTGGCGCAACGGGCACCGGACTTCGAACATCTCGTGGCCGAGGCCCTCTCCGGTGTGGGCTGAGCCGACAGCGGCGCGAACTCCGGCCGAACCGTAGACTCGACGTCGTGGCCGACAAGGAAAAGGACATCTTCCAGCGTTACCTCGATGCCGGGATCGCGTTCACCAACCTGACCCGGGCCCGGGCCGAGGAGTTGGTAGAGGAGCTCATCCAAGGCGGCGAGCTCCAAGGCGCCGATGCCAAGGCCCGAGTGGAGGACCTACTCGAACGAAGCCGACGGGGTCGAGCCGCGTTCGTCGAGCAAGTGCGCCGCGAGGTCGACCATCAGTTGGATGCGCTCGGTGTGACCAGCCTCGAGGATCTGGCTCACCAGGTGGCGGAGGTGCTGAGCCGAACGGCGGAGACCGGCAGAAAGGCAGCCAAGAAGAGAACCGGAAAGAAGACCGGAGCCAAGAAGGCGCTGGCCAAGAAGGCGCTGGCCAAGAAGTCGACAGCCAGGAAGTCGACAGCAAAAAAGGCGGCTGCCAAGAAGTCGACGGCAAAAAAGGCGGCTGCCAAGAAGTCCACGGCCAAGAAAGCCGGAGCCAAGAAAGCCGGAGCCAAGAAAGCCGCAGTCAAGAAGGCGACAGCCAAAAAGGTCGCACCTCGTACCAGCTCCAGCCCGATGACTCGCAAAAACGTCTCGTCCAGCCGCGCGCCAGACCGAGGAACGGCCTGAGCCCGGCTCGTCAGCGCCTTGACCGGGTCCTCGTCGACCGAGGGCTCGCCGCCAGCCGACCCGCCGCTGCTGATCTCGTCGAACGGGGGCTCGTCCTCGTCGGCGGCGCAGTGGCGGACAAGCCGGCCCGATTGGTGGCACCCTCCGACCCGGTCGAATTGCAGGGGGAGCCGTCACCGTTCGTGAGCCGGGGTGGCGAGAAGCTGCAGGCCGCGCTCGACGGCTTCGGCATCGACGTCACCGACTGTCGAGTGCTCGACGTCGGCGCCTCAACCGGTGGGTTCACCGACTGCCTGCTGCTGGCCGGTGCCCGACGTGTCGTCGCCGTCGACGTCGGCCACGGTCAGCTGCACGAGCGCCTGCGGGCCGACCTTCGCGTGGTCAGCCTCGAGCGCACCGACATCCGCTCGGTCAGCCTTTCCGATCTCGACGGGACCCCGGTGGACGCCGCCGTCGTGGACGTCTCCTTCATCTCCTTGACATCGGTGGTGGCCCCGATCCTGGGTGAGCTGGTGGCACCTGGAGCTCCGGCCGTGCTCCTCGTGAAACCGCAGTTCGAGGCGGGCCGGATCGAGGCCTCCAAGGGCCGGGGGGTGATCCGCGATCCGGAGATCCACCGACGCTGCCTCGAGCGGGTGACCGAGGCGGTGATGGGTTCGGGTGGGATTCTCCAGGCGGCGATGCCCTCACCCCTGCGCGGACGGTCGGGCAACGTCGAATTCCTGCTCGGTGTCCGGAGGTCGCCGAACGGCGATCAGGGAAGTGGGGCCACGGCCGCCGACGTCGGTCCACTGCTCGACGGGGTGGTGGCCGAAGCCCACGGGGCGGGGCAGGATGGCCGGACATGGCCCTGATCCTCTTCTACGCCCATCCCGACCGACCGGAGGCGAAGGTGTTGGCCGACCGGGCCGGCGTATGGCTGGCCGCCCAGGGCCACGAGTCCACCGCCGCGCTACAGGCAGACGGTTCGGTGGACGTCGACGGCGCCGACCTGCTGGTCACCCTGGGGGGTGACGGCACCTTGCTCCGGGCCATGGAGAGCGCCGTGCCCAACGGGATACCGGTGCTCGGGGTCAACCTCGGTCGCCTCGGCTACCTGACCCAGGAAGAGCCCGACGGTCTGGAACACGCCCTCGAACGGTTCCTGGCCGGCTCCTATGAGGTCGAGGAGCGCATGACCATGGCCATCGCCGTCCGTGACCCCGACGGGGTCACGGTCGCTGATCGTATGGCGCTCAATGAAGCCGCGGTGGAGAAGACCGTGCCCGGCCACACGGTCCGCATCACCGTCTCGATCGACGGCCGCCCCTTCGTCACCTATGCCGCCGACGGCCTGGTACTGGCCACACCGACCGGGTCGACGGCCTACAACCTCTCGGCCCGCGGGCCGGTGCTCTCGCCCCGCATGCGGGCCCTGGTGCTCACCGCCGTGTCACCCCACATGCTGTTCGACCGCGCCCTGGTCCTCGACCCGACCGAGCGAGTCGAGCTGGCCATCGAGGAGCCACGCCCGGCAGTGCTGGTGGTCGACGGCATGACCGTGGGCCGGCTCGAGCCGGGTTCGGCGGTCGAGTGCCGGGAGGGCGACCGGCCGGCCCGGTTGGTCACCTTCGGCACCCGCGATTTCCACGCCATCCTGCGAGCCAAGTTCCACCTGGCCGATCGCTGAGTCCGGGACGGCGGTGACAGTGCACCTCGTCGAGCTTCGAGTGCGTGACCTCGGCGTGATCGACGACGTCACCGTCGATCTGGCGCCAGGCATGACCGCCCTCACCGGTGAGACGGGGGCGGGCAAGACCCTGCTCGTCGACGCTCTCAGCCTGCTGCTCGGAGGCCGCGCCGATCCGTCGATGGTCCGAGCCGGGGCGGCCGAGGCAGTGGTCGAAGCTCGGTTGGCCGACGGTCGACCGGGCGCAGCCGACGGTGAGGCGGCCGAGACTGTCCTGTCTCGGTCGGTGGCCCGGGCCGGTCGGTCTCGGGCATGGGTCGATGGGCGCATGGTCACCGTGGGCGTGCTTGCCGAGCGCGCCCAGCAGCTGCTCGAGCTCCACGGTCAGCATCAGCATCGGGCGCTCACGACAGCCGGCGCTCAGCGACGGGCCCTCGACGCCTACGGCGGCGTCAACCGTGACGGTCTCGAGGCGTGTCGCGCTCGAGATGGCCAAGCTGGCCGAGGAACTGGTGCGCTACGGGGGTGACGGACCCGAGCGGGCACGGGAAGCCGACTTCCTCCGCTTCCAGCTGGAGGAGATCGCCACAGCCGCCATCGCCGATGCCGACGAGGACGGACGGCTGGCCGCCGAGGAGGAGCGCCTGGCCTCTGCCGCCGATCATCGACAAGCGGCGGCCGAAGCCGTCACGGTCATCGCCGACCTCGAGGACTCGAGCGCCGTCGAACGTCTGGCCCAAGCGGACCGGTCCCTATCCGGTCGCGCCGCTCTGGCTGCTTTCGAGGCGAGGGTCCGCGCCCAGATGGCGGAGCTGTCCGACCTGGTTACCGACCTGCGCGTCGTGGTCGACACCTGGGAGGAGGACCCGGCACGCCTGAGTGCCGTCCGCGAGCGACGTCAGCGATTCCGTGACCTTCAACGCAAGTACGGGCCGGAGCTGGCCAACGTCCTGTCCTATGCCGACGAGGCCGCCCGTCGCCTGTCGGAGATGGCCGACGACGAGCAACGGGTGGCCAAGCTCGAAGAGGACATGGCCTCGGGCCGCCGACAGTTGGCCCACGCCGAGCGAGCGGTTGCCGATGCCCGTCGCCGCGCCGCGCCCGAGCTGGCCACCGACGTCGAGGGCCGCTTGTCCCACCTGGCCATGGCCGATGCCCGGTTCGAGGTTCAGGTCGAGGGGGACGGCCCGGCCGACCAGGTGACCTTCTGGCTCGGTGCCAACCGCGGCGAGCCCCTCCAGCTGCTGGCCCGGTCGGCATCCGGGGGTGAGCTGGCCCGGGTCATGCTCGCCCTGCGGCTGGCCACCAGTGCGGGTCCGCCGGTCATGGTCTTCGACGAGGTCGACGCCGGCGTGGGCGGCGCCGCGGCCACGGCCGTCGGTACCGCGCTGGCCGAGCTCGGTCAACGACGTCAGGTGCTCGTCGTCACCCATCTCGCTCAGGTGGCCGCCCAGGCCGACCATCAGGTTGCCGTGCACAAGCACGAGCGCGACGGCCGGACACGCTCCGACGTCACCGCGCTCGACGCCGACGCTCGTGTCGTCGAGGTCAGCCGGATGCTCTCGGGCCGACCAGAGTCGGCGTCCGCCCGCCGGCACGCCCGCGAGCTCCTCGACGCCGGCCGAGAGGGCCGATGACATCAGGCCAGGTTCCGAGTGAGGCTCACTGGCCCCTGGCCAACCTATATCCGTCCCGGCCATGCCCGCTTTCCGCTAGCCTCGTTAGGTGCTCGACAGGAACGGTGCACGGGCGGGGGCGGGGCGCACCAAGTACGTGTTCTTCACCGGCGGAGTGTCTTCCTCGCTGGGCAAGGGCCTGACCGCTTCCTCTCTCGGCCGGCTCCTCAAGTGTCGTGGCCTGCGGGTGACGATGTGCAAGCTCGACCCGTACATCAACGTCGACCCGGGGACCATGAACCCCTTCGAGCACGGTGAGGTCTTCGTCACCGAGGACGGGGGGGAGACCGACCTCGACCTCGGTCACTACGAGCGGTTCATCGACGAGAACCTCCACAAGAACTCGAACACCACCACCGGCCGCATCTACTCGTCGGTCATCGCCAAGGAGCGGCGGGGCGACTACCTGGGCAAGACGGTCCAGGTCATCCCCCACATCACCGATGAGATCAAGAAGAGCGTCCGGAGCCTCGGCACCGATGACGTCGACGTGGTCATCGTCGAGATCGGCGGCACGGTGGGCGACATCGAGATCGTCCCCTTCCTCGAGGCCATCCGTCAGTTCCGCAGCGATGTCGGTCGGAACAACGTCTGCTACGTCCACCTGACCCTCGTTCCCTACCTGGGGCCGTCGGGGGAGCAGAAGACCAAGCCCACCCAGCACTCGGTCACCGAGCTGCGGAGCCGGGGCATTCAACCCGACGTGATCGTCTGCCGGTCGGACCGCATGATCTCCGACGACCTCAAGTCCAAGATCTCCCTGCAGTGCGACGTGCCCATCGAGGCCGTGGTCTCGGTGGTGGACGCCGACAACATCTACCAGATCCCCCTGTTGCTCCACGAGGAGGGGCTGGACCGCAACATCTTGCGCCAACTTGACATCGACGAGGACGCCCATCCCATCGACCTGTCGGGGTGGGAGCGGCTGGTGGCCCAGGTGGAGTCGGCGACCCGGCCAGTGCTGATCGGCGTGATCGGCAAGTACGTGGACGTGCCCGACGCTTACCTGTCCGTGGTCGAGTCACTTCGCCATGCCGGGTTCCACCACGGGGCCAAGGTCCAGATCGAATGGGTGCAGGCGGCCACCGTCCCCGATCTCCTGGCCACCGACGGGATCCGTCGCTTCGACGGACTGGTCATCCCCGGCGGGTTCGGGGAGCGCGGCATCGAAGGGAAGATCGCCGCCGCCGGCTACGCCCGGGAGAACCGGTTGCCGTTGCTCGGCCTCTGCCTCGGCTTGCAGGTCATGATCATCGAGGCGTCCCGCTCCCTCCTCCATCTCGAGAGGGCGAACTCGAGGGAGTTCGACGCCACCACTCGCCATCCGGTCATCGACCTCATGGACGACCAGGCCGACGTGTCGGACATGGGTGGCACGATGCGGCTCGGCTCCTACTCGGCTCGCTTGACGCCCGGGTCCCAGGTGGCCGCGGCCTACGGGACCGAGGTGGTCTCGGAGCGACACCGACACCGCTACGAGGTGAACCCCCGCTACCGGAGCCGGCTCGAAGAGGCCGGGCTGGTGTGCTCGGGAGTGTCACCCGACGGCCGGCTGGTCGAGTTCATCGAGCTGCCCGACCACCCCTTCTGGGTGGGGACCCAGGCCCACCCCGAGTTCAAGAGCCGTCCGGACCAGCCCCACCCGCTCTTCCGCGAGCTGGTGGGCGCCGCCCTGGTCCGGGCCGAGGGACGCGACCCCCGCCTCATCGATATCGGTGCCGTCGGCTGAGGCCGGCCAACCATCGGAGGAGCGCCGATGGGCGGTGAGCCCGACATCGGGTGCCTCATTCCGAGTGGTGGGGGAGGAGACGGTCCTCCGTGCCCACGTCTTCTCGGTGGTCCACGCCGACGTGTCCGCCGGCGACGGCGCCCGCTTCGAGCGCGACATCGTCCGCCATCCGGGAGCGGTGGCCGTGGTGGCCGTGACCGCCGGGGGGAGCGTCGTGCTCGTCGAGCAGTACCGAGCGCCGGTCGACCGCTGGATCCTCGAGATCCCGGCCGGCACCCGCGACGTGGACGGCGAGCCGGCTGAGGAGACGGCCCGGCGCGAACTGGTCGAGGAGGCCGGCTACCGGGCCGACCGCATGGACCTCCTGGCCCAGATCCTCAACACTCCCGGTTTCTGCGACGAGAGGACGTTCCTCTATCTGGCCACCGGGCTCTCGGCCGTGGCCCCCGACCGACACGGCTTCGAGGAGCAACAGATGTCGGTGGTGGAGGTCGACCTCGGACGGTTCGACGCCATGGTCGACGACGGCTCCATTGTCGACGCCCAGACCATCCTCGGCGTGGGACTGGCCCGACGCCGGCTGGCGTCCGGCTGACCAGGGTATGGCGCGGCCACTCAACGCCGGGGCCGAGGAGTACCTGGCCTGGCTGACCGTCGAGCGGGGGCGCTCGGTGCACACGCTCACCGCCTACCGCCACGATCTCTTCGCCTTCGAGCAATGGGCCGGCGAGTCTGGCATCGACCCGGCCGCGCCCAGCACGGGCGAGGTCGAGCGCTACCTCGAGGGCCTGCGGGCCGCCGGCCTCGGCCCGGCGGCTGTGGCCCGGGCCACGACCGCCCTCCGGGGGTTGTTCCGATTCCTCGTCGACGAAGGGGTGGGCACGGCCGACCCCACCGCCGAGGTGCGCTCCCCGAAGCTGCCCCGGCGGCTCCCGAAGGCCCTGGCCGAGCAGGAGGTGCTCGCCCTCCTGGCCGCCGCCGGCGGCTCGGAGCCGATCGACTTGCGGGACCGGGCCCTGCTCGAGCTGCTCTATGCCACCGGCGCCCGCATCTCGGAGGCCGTCGGCCTCTCGCTCGGTGACCTCAGCCGGGACGACGGGCTCGTGAGCCTGTTCGGCAAGGGCTCGAAGGAACGGCTCGTGCCGATCGGCGGACCGGCCCAGTCCGCCCTCCAGCGATGGCTCGACCCCGCCGGCCGGCCGTACATGGAACCGGCCCGGTGGGCGCGGCGGAGCGACACCGAGGCCGTGTTCCTCAATTGGCGTGGCAGTCGCCTGAGCCGGCAGGGGGCGTGGGCGGTGGTGCGGGGCCGGGCCGAGCGGGCTGGACTGGGCCAGGTGGTGAGCCCCCACGTCCTCCGGCATTCGTGCGCCACCCACATGCTGGCCCACGGAGCCGACATCCGGGTCGTCCAGGAGCTGCTCGGCCACGTGTCCATTACGACCACGCAGATCTACACGCGGGTGAGCCCGGAGCACCTGCGCCGTGCTTACCAGGCAGCACACCCTCGGGCCACCACCTATGAGGTGGCTGGGAAGGGCACCATGCCCAGGTAGGGGCCCGACGAGCCTTGTAGGCTTGCCTTCGTGTCCAGTGACGCCCCTCCGATCGACTACCGCGAGCTCCTAGAGAACGAGCAGCGGCAGTTGCTGGCCGAGCTCGGGGAGCTCGGTTTCGGGGACGGGGGCAGCTTGACCTACGACCCCAACTTCGCCGATTCGAGCCAGGTCACGGCCGAGCGCGGGGAGGCCGAAGTCCTGGCCGGCCAGCTGCAGGACACCCTCCGCGAGGTGGCTCGGGCTCTCGGTCGCCTCGAGGCCGGTGACTACGGGCGCTGTGAGGTCTGCGGCGTCGAGATCCAGCCGGCCCGGCTCGAGGCCATGCCGGCCACCCGGTTCTGCATCGACCACGCCAACCGCGCCTGACCCGCGCCTGAACCGCCGGCTAACACGACGAAACGGTGGCCAGTACCGGCTCGAGCTGGGGGTCGGGGCGGCCACGGCGGCCCATGGCCGCTCATCAGCGCACCATCGTCATCGTCGTGGTGGCCGTCGCCATCATCGCTCTCGAGCTCAGCCGGGGGAAGATCACCCGCTTCGAGATCATCTACTTCTGCACCCTCGTCCCGTCGATCATCCTCCACGAGCTCTCCCACGGAGTCGTGGCTCTGGCTTTCGGCGATGACACGGCCAAACGAGCTGGCCGACTGACCCTCAATCCGATCAAGCACGTCGACCCGGTGGGCACCCTGCTTGTGCCCGCCATCCTCACGCTGTCGGGACTCGGCGCCTACGGCTGGGCCAAACCGGTGCCGGTGTCGGTCAATCGGCTGCGCAGCCCGCGCAACCACACGGTCATCGTGTCCCTAGTGGGGCCGTTCACCAATTTCGTCCTGGCCGCTCTGCTCGGCATCGTCTTCGTTGCCATTACCCCGGTGGACGTGCGGATGGTTGTGGCCCAGGGCTACACGACACCGAGCTGGACACTCCTGAGCCAGATCGTCTTCATTGGCGGGCTGGCCAACATCATCCTCGGGCTGTTCAACTGCATCCCCTGCCCGCCCCTCGACGGGGCTGCCGTCCTCGAGCGCCTCATTCCCGCTCGACATCTGGCTGAGTACTACCGGCTCCAGCCGGCACTGATGTTCCTCCCCTTCATCCTCATCCTCCTCTTCCGCAACCAGTGGGGCGACCTCGTCAACCACGTCTTCAGTTGGTGGTCGGGCCGCCTCGTGTGAGGCGCGCTGCCTCGGGTATAGCCGGCGCCCCCTGGGCCCCCTATTCCCTCGCTGGCACGCTCCTCCTGATCGACTACCTCCTGCTCTCCCGGGGGCTTTCCCATGTGCGGGCCGGATTCGACTACGGCCCCTGGGCGCTCGAGCGCGGCCTCTACTCCGACGTGCTCAACCTCAGCCTGCTCCACTACCTTCGCTTCGGCGGCGTGATCCACCCGCTGCCCTATGTGCACGACCGCATCGAGTACCCGGTGCTCATCGGCTTCGTCCTGTGGCTGCCCTCGTGGCTGCCGGGCGGGCCGGCCAGTTGGTTGGCGGCGGCCGGTCTGCTCAACGCGGCCGCCGCCTTCGGCTGCATCCGCCTCGTCGGCCGTCTCCGGCCACGATCGGTGTGGTGGATCGCCGCCTCACCGGCACTGCTCCTCGACGCCGCCATCAACTGGGACCTCATCGGGATCTTCTTCTTGGTGGCCGCGGTGGTCTGGTTCGCCGAGGAGCGATATGGCTGGAGTGGCACGGCGGCCGCCCTTGGCGTCTGCTTCAAGCTCTTCCCGGTGGCGGTGGTGCCCGTGGCCCTGGCCGCCCTCGGCTCCCGATGGTGGCGCTCCTCGACTGCCCTCCATCCCGAGCCCCCCAACCGGGACGGTCACCTCCCAGGGGGCGGGGAAGGGGAGGTGCAGGCCGGCGCGGCCGGCGGCTCGCTCGGTCGGTGGCTCACCCCCTTCGCCGTGGTGTGCGCGGTGGTCTTTCTGCCGCTTCTCGCCATCGCTCCCTCGAACACGTGGTGGTTCGTACGTTTCAACGACATCCGGCTGCAGAAGGACTCGGTGTGGGGCCTCCTCGGCCGATGGGTGTCCCAGTCAGTGCTCAGCAATGCCCACATCAATGCAGCCTCGCTCCTGGTGGTGGTGGTGGCCATGGCCTATGCGGCCTGGCGCGTCTGGCACCTCCCTGCGGATTGCCAGGCGCGGGGGGTGGCGCTCGCCACTGCCTTCGTGGTCATCGTCTGGATGGCGGTCAACAAGATCTGGAACCCGCAGTACGTGTTGTGGGTCTTCGCCGCTGGTGCCCTGACCGCCATGCCGGCATGGTTCGGCGTTGCCCTCGGCGCCTTCTCGTTCTACGACTGGTGGTTCGAGTTCTCGCTGCGCCTGCCGACCCGGCCGCTCGCCTATCAGGGAGTGGGCCAGAGCGCGATCGTCATCCGCGTCGTCCTCTTCGCCGCCATGGCCTGGTGGGCGGCGCGGGAGCTCCGGCGGCTGGTGCCTGAGCCGGCCCTCACCCGGTTGGACCGCACGGCGGCACCCACCGCCTCGTGACCACTTCGACAGATGGGTCCGCCCACCGCCTCGTGACCACTTCGACAGAGGGGTCCGGCGCGCCTGAGCTTGGGAACGCGGTCCGGGATCGACGGCGGTGGTGGGCGGCTGCGTTGACGTGGGTCCGTACCCATCCCGGCATGACGGTGATCCTGTGCATCCCGCCGGTCCTGTTCCTCGCCCCGCAGATCGTCGGCCGGGTCTTCCTGGACGGTGACAATTACATCCAGAACTTCCCCCTCCGCGTCCTCGTCGCCCACGACCTCCAGCACGGGTCGCTTCCCCTCATCAATCCCTACCTGTTCAGCGGCACGCCGCTGCTCGGTGGGTTCAACGCCGGTGCCGCCTACCCGACCACCTGGCTGCTGGCCGTCCTGCCCTCGTTCGAGGCCTGGTCGCTCAACCTGGCCATCGCCTACGACCTGGCCGCGTTGGGCACCTATCTCTTCCTTCGCCGGCAGTCGATGTCCTCCACGGCGGCCACCTTCGCCGCCGCCACCTTCACCTTCGCCGGTTACATGTCGGGCCAGTTCATCCACATCGACCTCATCGAGGGGGCAGCCTGGCTGCCCTGGACCCTGCTGGCCGTCGACTCACTCCTGCCGGCGCCTGCCGGTCGGACCGGGCCGCCATTGGTTCGAACGCGCCGTCTCCGATCGTGGGTGCGATGGGCCGTCCTGCTGGCCGCCACCATCGGGCTCTCCATGCTCACCGGCGGTGTCGAGGTCATCATCGACGGTCTCGTGGCCGTGGTGGTCTATGCCATCTGGCAGCTCGTGTCGCAGGGCCGTCGGGGCGTGGGCGGCCAGGCGGTCGCCACCTCGGGGGCGTGGATGGTCGGTGGCTTGGCCGCCGGGGTGGCGCTCGGCACGGCCCAGTGGCTGCCCGGGCTGATCTTCACGTCCCAGTCACAGCGGGCCATCACCAGCTACGCCTACTTCACCACCGGTTCGCTCGACTACCACCTGCTCGTCCTGCTCGTCTCCCCGTTCGTGCTGGGCACCAACCAGAACTGGCCGGCCCTGTACGTGGGCCAGTACAACTTCCCCGAGGTCACGTCGTACATGGGCATCCTGGCCCTCATCGCCGTCGCCACCCTCTGGTCCCGCCGTTTCCGGACGCGGCCCGAGGCCCGGTCCTGGCGGGTCTGGTACGCGGTGGGCGCCGTCGGGCTGCTCTCCGCCCTGGGGGGCGAGACGCCCTTCGCCCGGCTCCTCTATCTCCTGCCCCTCGTGCGGGACGAGCGACTGCTCAACCGCAATCTCCTCCTCGTGGACTTCGCCCTGGCCGTGCTCCTCGGGTGGTGGCTGCACACCGTCTTCGACCGGCCGGCCGCGCCCTCGGAGGACGCCGCCGGGTCGCCGATCGAGCCGCGGAGATGGGCCCGGGCCGTCGGATGGATGCCCGGACGGCGAGCCGAGATCCTCCTCACCTGCGCACCGAGTGCCGTGATCGTGGTCGTGATGCTGGCCTTCTGGGCCGACGGCCGGTTCGTCCTCCGCCTGCTCAACGCCGAGAACGGCCTGCCCTCGGCGGCACGGCTCGAGGTGGCCGGCCTCCTGACCATCGGCGCGGTGGTGGCCGTCACGGCCACCGTCATCGTTTTGCGCGAACGGAGGCTCGGCCTGGTGGCGCTGCGCCGCGGGCTGGCCGCGGTGCTGGTCGTCGACCTGTTGGTGTTCACTGCCTTCGTCCTGGAGGCGCCCATCACCGAGACCAATGCGCAGGCGGCCACGGCGCCGGCCGCGGCCCTGTCCCGGGCCACGGCCGGAGGGCGCTTCCTCATCTACGACCCCGACCAGTTCGAGCGCTCCCAGTTGCTCGCCATGGGCCAGACGGATCTCAATGTCTTTCGGGCCACTGCGAGTGGTCAGGGCTACACCGCGCTGACCGACGGCAACTACTACCGGGCGACCGGCGCCCACTACCAAGAGGACCTCGACCCGGCCTCGTTGCGCGGCGCGGTGTGGGACAACCTCGACGCCACGACGCTCTTGTCGCTGCCCAGCTACTTCCTCACGCCGATCGGCCCGCCTCCGGTCACCGGGACGTCGGTGCCCTTCCCGACCAATCCGTCGGCCGAGCGCCACAACTACACCGGCGCGCCGTTGCCCACCGACAATCCCGTCGTCCTGGCCCCGGGCCGCACGCACACGTGGTACCTCGGGGCGGCGCTGGCCGTCTCCCGCTGGTCGGTCGGGCTCGACCGCGGCCGGCCCGGCGACCTCGAGCCCGGTGAGGTCACCGCCTCCGGCTCCGTGCGCTGGACCGGCTCGGTGGCGACAGCACGTGGCCGCATTCTGACCGTCGTGCCCGGCGGCGGCCTCATCGCCGGGATCGTGGTGCGCAATCGGTCACGGACCCCGGTTGTGCTGAGGGTGCCCGAGGCCACGACATCCGAGACGGGACCGGTGGCCCTCGACGGCCGCATGCAGTACGGGGTGTACCCGAGCCACTGGCGCTTCGTGGGCAACCTGGGCTCCTTTGGAATGTTTGCCAACACCCGGGCCCGCGGCCGGGCGTGGGCCACCGATCCGGGTGGCGGCCCACCCGGCTCCGGCACCACCGTGGCCGCCGTCGCCCCGTCGCCCGACGGGTCCGAGACCATCACCGTGCGGTCGTCGACGCCGGTCGACGTGGTGCGGTCGATGTCCTTCACCCCGGGCTGGCACGCCACCAGCCGTCCCCTCGGCACCGGTGCCCGAGCGGGCTCGACACGCAGCCTCGAGGTCACCGCCGACGGCCTGGTCCAGCGGGTGGCGCTGCCCGCCGGGGACTGGGCCGTCACCTTCACCTACCGGCCCAGCTCGGCCGTGGTGGCCCTGGTGGTCTCGGCGCTGGCCGGCCTGCTGATGCTGGCCTGGGTGGCCGTCGACCTCGGGCTGGTCCTTTTCGGGCGCCGGCGACGCCGGAAGGTTGCGACCCTCGCCACCGTCGGGCAGGGTCAGCCGGGTGGGAGGAGCCCGATGGCCTCCGCCGCCCGGCGGTAGGTGACGCCGGCCACCGCCTCGGCCTTGGCCGCCCCCACCGCCATCAAGTCGCCCACCGCCCCCGGGTCGGCGGCCAGGCTCACCCGCTTTTCGCGGATGGGGCGCAGGAGCTCGACCAGGGCGTCGGCCACGTCCGCCTTGAGCTGGCCGTAGCCGTCGTAGGAGCCGGCCAGGTCCTGTGGCTTTTGTCCGGTGGCCGAGGCCAGCAGCTCGAGCAGGTTGGCGACGCCCGGGCGGTGCTCGGGGTCGTAGTCCACGGTGGGCTCGGTGTCGGTGACCGCCTTGCGGACCTTGCGTACGATCTCGTCGGGCTCGTCGAAGAGGAGGACGGTGCCGAGCGGCGAGCTCAGCGACTTCGACATCTTGCGCTCGGGGTACTGGAGGTCCATGACCCGGGCCCCCATCGCAGGCACCGAGGAGGTCGGCACCACGAAGGTGTCGCCGTAGCGGTGGTTGAACCGCTGGGCCAGCTGCCGGGCGAGCTCGAGATGCTGGCGCTGGTCGTCGCCGACGGGCACCCGGTCGGCGTCGTAGAGGAGGATGTCGGCCGCCTGGAGCACGGGATAGGTGAAGAGACCCACCCGCACCGAGTCGCGGCCCTCGCTTTTCTCCTTGAACTGGGTCATGCGCCCGAGCTCGCCCATGGTGGCCGTGCACTCGAGCAACCACGTCAGCCGGGGGTGCTCGGGCACGTGGCTCTGGACGAAGAGGGTGCATCGGGCGGGGTCGAGCCCGGCGGCCAGCAGGTCCAGTGCCGTCTCACGGGTGCGGGTGCGCAGGTCGGCTGGGTCGACTTCCAGCGTCAAGGCATGCAGGTCGACGATGCAGTAGAAGCAGTCGTAGCGGTCCTGGTCGGCCACCCAGTTGCGAATGGCCCCGAGATAGTTGCCGAGATGGAGCTCGCCACTCGGTTGGATGCCGGACAGAACGCGGGGCATGGCCGGTCATCGTAGGTCGGGTCCTATCGGCCAGGACCGAAGGCGCCTGATCGATGGCGCGCCGTCGGGACGGAGTTGCTGCCATCCGCAGCCGACCGACCCTCTCCGGCCGGAGCCGGATGCCTCCGGATGACGAGGACGGCTGCGTCCCGCGGCGGGGGCGGCTGGAACGCCCGGCGAGGCACGCCGCCCCCGGGCGCCACGGAGAAGACCCGTGACCAGCGTGCCCTGGCCGGGGCGTCGGGGCCGCTCCAGCGGTGCACCACATGGCGGGGCACGACCAGATGGGCGGCCACCAGTCGGCTGCCCGGGGAGGTGAGACGTCGGATGAGGGCCTGGGTCACCGTGAACGGTGGATTGGCCACGACTCGGAACGGGCGGCGGGGGAGTCGCAGGTCGGCGGCGTCGGCCTGGACGACGATGACTCCGGCTCCACCGAAACGTTGCCGTAGGTAGTAGGCCCGTTGCCGATGGCGTTCGATGGCCACGACCCGCGCCCCGCAATCGAGCAGGGGACCAACCAGCGCGCCGTGGCCGGCGCCGACGTCGAGGACGAGCTCGCCGGGCTGGATGCCCGCGTCGCGGACGAGCCGGAGGGCCCAATCTCTATCGAGTTGGTGCCATCCCCATCGTGGCCGGGGCTTCCCGGCCACGGAGGACCATCGTCTGCATGCCCACGACAAGAGGGTAGTCCCCCCCGTGGGGCGGTCCGTGGGGCGGTCCGTGGTGCGACACCAGCGGGTGCGCCAAGTGCCGACACCCAGCCGATAGGGTCGGAGCAGTGCCAGCGACCGTCGCCACCCCGGTCTACGAAGGGCCTGCCGAGGTGCTGTTGCACCTGGTCAACAGTCACGAGGTCGATATCTTCGACCTCCCCCTGGCCACCCTGGTCGACGACTTCGTGGCCGAGGTGGCCTCGTGGTCGACCGTCGACCTGGCCACGTTGTCCGAGTTCCTGGTGATCGCGGCGTTGCTGGTCGAGATCAAGTCTCGCCGCCTTCTGCCCGGTCCCGACGACGTCGAGCCCGACGAGGAGCTGGCCGGCTGGGAGGAACGCGACCTCCTCCTCGCTCGCTTGCTCGAGTGCCAGGCCTACGCGGCGGCAGCCGATGCCTTCAGTGCCCTCATGGAACGGGCGGCCCGGGCCGTGCCCCGGACGGCCGGCCTCGACGAAGACCTCGCCGAGCTCGCCCCCGACCTGCTGGCCGGTGTCACCGCCGGCGATCTGGCCGAGGCCTTCGGACGGGCCACCGCCGAGCGCCCGCCGCCCACCGTGGACCTCTACCACGTGACGGTGGACACGGTGACCGTGGCCGATGCCGTGGCCGAGCTCGTCGTCCGGCTACCGGGGACCGGGCACGCCACCTTTCGTGAGCTCACCGGGCACCTGCGGGCCCGTATCGAGGTCATCGTCTGCTTCCTGGCGCTCCTCGAGCTCTGCAAGCAGGGCCGCGTCGAGCTCCGACAGGGCGGGACGTTCGGGGAGCTCGACATCGAGTGGGTGGCCGGCGCCCCCACGGATGCGCGGCTCGACCGCTCCGATCTCGACGAGTACGAGGGTTGAAGGTGGCAGCCGACGCCGTGCTGTCACCCGAGGCTCGGGCCATCGAAGCCGTCCTCGTCGCCGCCGTCGAGCCCGTTCCCGTCGGCATGCTGGCCGAGCTGCTCGAGATACCGGCCGAACAGGTCGAGCCCTTCTGCGACGAGCTCATCGTCTCGTGCCGGGATGGGGGTCGTGGCTTCGAGGTCGTCCGGGTGGCCGGCGGGCTGCGCATGCAGACCCATCCCGACCTCGCTCCGTACGTCGAGCGGTTCGCCAACGTGGGGGTCTCGTCCCGCTTGTCCGCCGCCGCGCTCGAGACGCTCGCCATCGTGGCCTACAAGCAGCCGGTGTCCCGGGCCCAGGTTGCCGCCCTCCGGGGTGTCAACGTGGACGGTGTCGTCCGCCTCTTGGAGCATCGCGGCTACATCGCCGTCGTGGGGCACGCTCCCGGCCCGGGGCAGGCCTTGCTCTACGGGACCACCGACGCCTTCCTCGAACGACTCGGGCTCGACCGCGTCGATCAGCTCCCCCCGGTGGAGGACCTGCTTCCGGGTCCCGAGGCCCTCGAAGAGCTCGAGGAGCAGCTGCGCCCCGTGGCCGATGCCTGACCGACCGTCAGCCTCGGTGAGCCATCGACTCTGACCTCGGGACCGTCGGGATGGCGGAAGGTGCCGGCGAGCGGTTGCAAAAGGTGTTGGCCCGAGTGGGAATCGGCTCGCGGCGGGCCTGCGAGGAGCTCATCGCCGAAAGGCGGGTGACGGTCAACGGCGAGGTGGCCATCCTCGGTCGGCGCATCGACCCCAAGTCCGATCGCGTCGAGGTGGACGGCGTGCTGATTCCCGTGGCACCAGGGCTCGTCCACTACTTGCTCAACAAGCCGGCCGGTGTCGTCACCACGGCCGAGGACACCCACGGCCGGCAGACGGTGTGCAACCTCGTGCCCGCCGAGCCCCGTGTCCACCCGGTCGGGCGGCTGGACCGCGACTCCGAGGGCCTGCTCCTGCTCACCAACGACGGAGAACTCACCTTCCGGCTCACCCACCCCTCCTTCGGCGTGGCCAAGGAGTACCTGGTGTCGGTGGAGGGCGATCCCGCCCCCGGCGCGCTGCGCCGGCTCCGTGAGGGCGTGGACCTCGACGACGGGCGCACGGCGCCGGCTCGGGTGGCCGCCGTGGCCCCAGGTGTCCTCCGCATGGTCATCCACGAGGGTCGCAACCGGCAGGTCCGGCGGATGTGCGAGGCGATCGGCCATCCCGTCACCCGGCTGGTCCGGACGCGGATCGGCCCGCTGGTCGACTCCAACCTCGCCCCCGGCAGCTACCGGCCGTTGACCATTGACGAGGTACGGGCGCTGGCCGCCGCCGCCGTCCCCAGCGGGCGTTCGTCCGAAGGCCCTAGGGAGGGCCCTGAGTAACATGCCAGGCTGATGCCGAGCGCTGTGCGAGCCGTCCGCGGCGCCACCACCATCGAGGAGGACACCACCGAGGCGGTCACCGAGCGGGTGGTGGCACTGCTCGAGCGCATCCTCCAACGCAACGGGCTGGAGGAGCAGGACATCATCTCCATCCTGTTCACGGCCACCGATGACATCACCTCGACGTTCCCCGCCACCGCGGCGCGGACAATGGGCCTCGGGGCGATTCCCCTCATCTGCGCACGCGAGCTGTCGGTGGTGGGATCGGTGCCCCTCTGCATCCGGGTGATGATGCACGTCACCACCGATCGGGGACGGGACGAGGTGCACCACGTCTATCTCGAGGGAGCCCAGGGGCTCCGTGACGACCTCCCCGACTGAGGGCGACAGAGGCACCGGCCGAGGCGGGGGCGCGGCCCGACGGCGGGCCATGATCTTCGGCACCGGTCTCATCGGTGGCTCCGTGGGCATGGCCCTCGGCCAGCGCGGCTGGCACGTGAGCGGCGTCGACATCGAGCCCGGGGTGGCCGAACGGGCGGCGGAGCTCGGCGCCCTCTCCGTGGCCGGCGAGGATCCCGACGCCGAGCTCGTGGTCGTGGCCACGCCGGTCCGGGCCGCCGGCGACGTCGTGCGCCGGGTTGTCGCCTCGGAGGAGTGGAACCCCCGAGCCGTGATCACCGACGTCGGTGGGGTCAAGGCCGCCCTGGCCGCCGCCATCGACCACCCGTTCTTCGTGGGCGGCCATCCCATGGCCGGGTCGGAGCAGGTGGGCATCGAGGGGGCAAGTGGCGACCTCTTCGTGGGGGCCACCTGGGTGCTGACCCCGGTGTCGGGGACGGATCCCGACGCCTACGCCCGCCTTCGCTCGACCCTGGCCGATCTCGGGGCCAACGTGCTCGCCCTCGGTCCCGAGCAGCACGACGCGCTGGTGGCGGTGGTGTCGCATGTGCCGCACCTCACGGCGGCCACGCTCATGGACCTGGCCAGCCGCGTGAGCCGGGAGCACGCCGCCCTCCTGCAGCTGGCGGCCGGGGGATTCCGGGACATGACCCGGATCGCGGCCGGCCAGTCCAGTATCTGGCCGGACATCTGCGACGAGAACGCCGGCGCCATCGTGGACACGCTCGACTCGCTGATCGCGGCGCTGACCGACATGCGCCACCGGGTGGCCGACGGCGACCGAGACGGGCTGCTCGAGGTGCTGGACCGGGCCGCCTCGGCCCGGCGAGCCCTGCCCGGGGTCGCACCCCGTCCCGAGGGGCTGGTCGAAGTGCGCATCCCGGTGGTGGACCGGCCCGGCGAGCTCTCCGAGATCCTGGCCGTGCCGACCGAGCTCGGCATCAGCGTCATGGACCTGGAGATCGCCCACTCGGTGGAGGGCAGAAAGGGCGTCCTCGTGTTGGTGGTGGACGAGAAGGCGGCTCCGGATCTCGTGCCGGCGCTGAACGCCCGGGGACATCGGGCCAGCGTCCAGCCGCTCGGTTCGGTGCGGTGAGCGCGGCGGACGCCCGCAGCGGACACGACCGCGGCGACGGACAGCGGGTGACCGCCGAGCGAGGACGATCGGAGGCGGTCGTCGGGGGTGCGGCCGAGGTGTCCGGTGGCGCCATGCTGGCCGGGACGACCCGGGTGCCCGGGGACAAGTCGATCTCGCACCGGGCCCTCCTGATCGGAGCCCTGGCCGACGGCCCGTCGGTCATCGAGGGCCTGTCGGCCGGCGACGACGTGGCCGCCACCATGCGGGCCGTGGCCGCCCTCGGCGCCGCCATCGACCACGACGGAGCCTCCGGACGGACGGTTGTCCACGGAGGCCGGGCCCACTTGCGGGCGCCGGGCGTGGCCCTCGACCTCGGCAACTCGGGCACCGGCATGCGGTTGTTGGCCGGGGTGGCGGCGACGCTGGACGGCGCCACCACGCTGACCGGCGACGAGTCGTTGCGCTCCCGACCCATGGACCGGGTGGCCCAGCCGCTCGGCCTCATGGGTGCGACCATCACCGGGGTGGGTGCACGATGCCTGCCTCCGGTCACGGTGTCGGGGGGCGCCCTCGTCGGCATCGAGTACACGCCGCCCATGGCCAGCGCCCAGGTCAAGTCGGCCGTGCTGTTGGCCGGGCTCGACGCCGATGGTGAGACGGTCGTACGGGAGCGGGTGCCGACCCGCACCCACACGGAGGACATGCTGGCCCGGGCGGGCGCCGACGTCAGCGTGGAGTGGGACGGGGGTGCCCGGGTCGTGCGCCTTCGCCGATCTGAGCTCCAGGCCCCAGACGTTCGGGTCCCTGGCGATCCCTCGCAGGCCGCCTTTTGGCTGGTGGCCGCGCTGCTGGCCGACGGCAGCCGGGTCACCGTCGAGGGCATCTATCTGGGCGCGGCTCGGGTGGGCTACCTCGGTGTGCTCGATCGCATGGGGGCACGGCTCGAGGTGGAGGAGACAGGCCCGGACCAGGGGTCGGTCACGGCGTGGACGTCTGTCCTCCAGGCCACCGAGGTCGAGGCCGCCGAGATCCCCTCGCTCGACGAGGTGCCCATCCTGGCCGTGGCCGCGGCGAGGGCGCGGGGACGCACCCGGTTCCGGGACGTGGCCGAACTGCGGGTCAAGGAGTCCGACCGACTCGACGGCACGGCGACACTGGTCAACGCCTTCGGCGGCACAGCTGCCGTCGAGGGCGACGACCTGGTGGTGACCGGCCGAGACCGGGCGCTCAACGGTGCCACCATCGACGCTGCCGGTGACCACCGCATGGCCATGGCCGCGGCCGTGGCCGGTGCCTGTGCCAGCCAGGCCGCCTCGCGCACCGTCATCACCGGTTGGGAGTCGGTGGCCACCAGCTACCCCGGATTCCTCGCCACCCTCGACCGACTCCGCGGCGGTGGGGACGGCCGGCCGGAGCCGTGACTACCGTCTCTGCCGTCATGGCCAGCCCCATCATCGCCATCGACGGCCCAGCCGGGTCGGGCAAGTCGACGCTTTCGCGGGCCCTCGGCGAGCGACTGGGCCTCGAGCGGCTGGACACCGGGGCCATGTACCGGGCGGTGGCCTGGGCCGCTCTCGACCGCGGCATCGCCCCCTCCGACCCCGACGCGGTCGGGGAGCTGGCCGAGAGGGTCCAACTGAGTGTGGGCGAACGGGTGACCGTCGACGGCGTCGACGTGACCGAGGCCATCCGAGGGCCGGCGGTCAACCGCACCGTGTCGGTGGTGGCCGCCAATCCCCGCGTCCGCCAGGCCATGGTGCAACGACAGCGGCGCTGGGTGGCGGCGCGGGAAGGCGGGGTGGTGGTCGAAGGTCGGGATATCGGTTCAGTGGTCCTCCCCACGGCCGACGTGAAGGTCTACCTGACCGCCACCGACGACGAACGGGCCCGACGGCGGCCGGAGGAGAGCGCCGTCGACCTCTCTCGCCGCGACCACCTCGACCGCACCCGCGCCGTGTCGCCCCTGGGTGTGGCGGACGGCGCCCACGTGGTCGACACCACCGGTCGTTCGGTCGAGGACATCACCGAGGAGATCGTGGGATGGCTGTGAGCGACGACGGGCGCAGTGGAGCCCCCAGCGGAGCCCCGGTGGCACCCGGTGGTCGGCCAGATGGCACCGCGAGCGGCCCGAGGGCAACGACCGTGCCCGAGGAGCTCGCCCCCGATGTCCGCCTCACTCGCATCTACGAGCTGTTGCGGGTGCTCGTCCGGATCGTCAACCGTGTCGTCTTCCGCGTGTCGGTCGAAGGGTCAGGACGCATACCGAACAAGGGGCCGGTCATCATCGCCCCCGTGCACCGGTCGTTCATCGACTTCTTCGTGGCCTCCGAGGTCACCCGGCGCAAGCTGCACTACATGACCAAGGACAGCCTCTGGGAGAACCGGCTGCTGGCCCGCCTCATCCCCGTCCTCGGGGGGTTCCCGGTCAGCCGCGGGACCGCCGACCGCGAGGCGCTGCGACGCGCCCAACGAGTGCTCGAAGCCGGCGAGGTGCTGACCATGTTCCCCGAGGGCACGCGTCGGGATGGTCCGGTGGTCACCGACCTGCTCGAAGGGGTGGCCTTCCTCGCCCTCCGCACCGGCGCCACTATCGTCCCGGTCGGCATCGGGGGATCGGCGTCGGTCATGCCCAAGGGATCCCATCTGCCCCGGCCCCGCCACATCCACCTGGTCGTGGGTGAGCCCATCACGGTCCCGGCCCCGGCCGCCCGCAGCCGGGTGTCCCGCAGCCAGACCCACCAACTCACTGAGCAGCTGGCCACCTCCATCCAGCAGCTCTACGACCGGGCCTTGTCCGTCGCCGGCCGTCAATGAGGGATGGCGTCAGGCGGGTGGCTGACTTTTCGGGAGGGTCCGCAGCCAGGTCCGGATGATGACCTTGGCGTACTGGACGCCGAAGAAGATGTTGCCGCCCTTCTTCGACGTCCCCGAGGCCCGCGGGTGCCACACCGTGGGCCGCTCGGTGATGCGCCAGCCTCGTCGGCCCGAGGTGATGATGACCTCGGCCGTCTGGTACTGATCCTGGACGAGGTGGGGCCGGATGTCGTTCAACAGCTTGATCCGGAATGCCCGGTAGCCGCTGGACGAGTCGGTGAGCCGCTGCCGGATGATGGCGTCGATGGCCCATGCGTACACCTTGACCCCGGCCCGCCGGAGTCGGTCAGTGGTTTCGTCCACGCCGAGGCGGCGCGAGCCGATCACGAAGTCGGCCTCGTCGTCGATCAGGGGTTGGACCATCCCCTCGAGCTCGGCTGGGTCGTTCTGGCCATCGGCGTCGATGGTCACGACATAGCCAGCGCCCCGCTCGGCGGCCAACGCATAGCCCAACCGAAGCGCGGCCCCCTGCCCGAGGTTGACCGGGAGCACGCAGGTGTAGGCGCCGGAGTCGAGGGCCACCCGGGCCGTCCCGTCGCTGCCCCCGTCGACCACGACCAGAGTGGACACTTCGAGGTCACCGACGAACGCGGGCATGGACTTCAGGACGTCCCCGATGTTGCGCTCTTCCTCGTAGGCGGTGATGAGCGCCACCACCGGACCGAAGGTGACGGTGCCGTAACGCTCGTCGAAGCTCCGCCGGGCCAGGTCGGTGGCCAGCCACAGGAGGTCGGCCTGCCGTCTGGCGCTCCGGTTGTCGGGTCGCGCGAACCAGCTATGACGCTGGGTGGGCGCCATCAGATGGATCGTGGCGATGCGAAGACGGCCCGGACCTTGGGCTCGAAGTGGGCGAGCGACTCCGTGGGGTAGTCGGGGTCGAAGCTCGTCTGGTCCCACTCGTCGGCGAAACGCTCGGCCAGCTCGTACCACGGCTCGTCCCGGTACTGGTCGCGCAGGTTCGGGTCCATGTCGAAGTGGTGGTAGTAGTGCCGGCCCTGGAAGTCCTGGTGCACGAGGATGGTGGTGGTCACCTCGTCGCGGACGTAGGGGCGGAGGATCTCGGCGGCGATTCGTGGGTGGTTGGGAACCGAGATGGCTTTGCCGATGTCATGGCAGAGGGAAGCAACCACCATCTCGTCGTCGGCTCCGGCTTGCTCGGCCCGAGTGGCCGTCTGCAGGCAGTGGGTCAACTGGTCGACGGCGAAACCGTCGACCACGTCGGCCAGCGACTCGAGCAGGGCCAGGACCCGGTCGGCTACCCGGCCCTGGTGGGCGAAGGTCTCGCGGCCGATGGTGGCCCATTGGTCGCCGGTGGAGACATCCATGCTGGTGAAGGAGGTGGCGGTCATCCGCTCATTCTCGCGCCAATCGGGTCGATGGGCCGATCTGCGAACCCCCGCTCGAGTTGGGCGAGGACATCGGCCGCCGCCACCTCTCGGTCGGCGGACAAGGCGGCGGTGGCGATTCCGTCGATGCCCTCGTCGATTGGCGCCCCGGCCAGCAGTGAGAGTGCCGTTTCGAGGCTGCGGAACAACTCGCGGAGCTCGGGTGGAGGTGGGAAGTACTCCTCCTCGGTGGTCACGGCCCGGTGCTCGACACCCTGGCGCGGTGCCAGACGCTCGACGACGGCCTGGACCAGCGCTTCCGGGGCGGACGCTCCGGCCGTGACCCCGACTGTCCCCTCGAGGTCGTCGGGCAGCTCGTTGGCCTCGTTGATGCGGAGCACCCGTGGGCACCCGAGGGCGGACGCCACCGCGGTCAGGGCCATGGTGTTCGACGAGTTGTCCGAACCGATGACGACCACGGCATCTGCCTCGGCGGCCAGGGCCTTGAGCGCAGACTGCCGGTTGGTGGTGGCGAAGCACAGGTCGCTGCGGTTGGGCATCCAGAGGTCGGGGAAGCGGGACCGGGCCCGCTCGACGATGCCGGCCCACTCGTCGTGGCTCAATGTCGTCTGGGCCAGGAGAGCCACGGCCGGCTCGTGGCCATCGGCGACAGCTGGCTCCAGGTGGTCGACGTCGGCCGGTTCCTCCACCAGGCGGACCGACTCGGGGGCGACGGCCATGGTCCCGACCGCCTCTTCGTGTCCCTGATGGCCGACGTAGAGGACGGTGTAGCCCTTGGCCGCCCGAACCTTGAGCTCGTGGTGGACCTTGGTCACGAGGGGGCAGACGGCATCGACGACCACTCGCCCGCCAGCTCGCGCGGCCAGGACCACCTCCGGAGCCGAGCCATGGGCCGAGAGCATGAGAGGAGCGCCGTCCGGCACCTCGTTCACGTCGTCCACGAAGATGACTCCCTGCCGGGTGAATTGCTCCACCACGTGCCGGTTGTGGACGATCTCGTGGTAGCAGTAGACGGGCGGTTCGAAGACTCGCACCATCCAGGCCAGGGCCTTGATGGCCTTCTCCACTCCGGCACAGAAGCCGCGGGGCTCGGCCAACAGCACTCGATCGACGGCCACACCACCAGGCTACCGGCGCCCCTGCGACCGTTACCCGACGCCGGGGACGCCGAAGGCGGGCGATAACCTGGGGGAATGCCGGCGCCGACGTCGACGGCGGCTCCCCAGGTGGTGGTCGTCGCTGCTGCTTCGCCGGCCGATCGCGCCGGGCTCCTGGCCGGAGACGAGATCCTGTCCATCAATGGGCGGGTACCGCGCGATGTCATCGAGTACCACCTGGCCACCGACGACGACGCGCTCGAGCTGGTCGTTCGGCGGCCGAGGGTCGGGACCTTCGCCGTCCCGGTTCACAAGCAGGCAGGAGAGCCGCTCGGGGTCGAGGTGTCCTCGGCCGTCTTCGACCGGGTGCGGACCTGCGACAACCATTGCGCCTTCTGTTTCATCCACCAGCTTCCGCCGGGCATGCGCCGAAGCCTCTCGCTCAAGGACGACGACTTCCGCCTGTCCTTCCTCTACGGGAACTTCACCACCTTGACCCGCTTCACCGAGATGGACCTCGAGAGGGTCCTCACCGAGCGGCTGAGCCCGCTGTTCGTCTCCATCCATGCCACCGATCCCGACATCCGCGCCGGCCTGCTGCGCAACCGCCGTGGCGCCACCAGCCTGCGTTGGCTTCGAGCCCTGCTCGACGGCGGCATCGAGGTGCACGGGCAGATCGTGGTGTGTCCGGGCGTCAACGACGGCGACGTCCTCGAGGACACCATGGTGGGGATCCTCGACCGTTACCCGGAGCTGGCCAGCGTGGCCTGCGTGCCGCTCGGTGTGAGCCGCTTCACTGGCGAGGAGAGCATGCGACCCCACACCGAGGCCGAGGCGGCGGCCGTCTGTGACGTTGTCGGCCATTGGCAAGAGACGTTCCTACGGGCGGTCGGACGCCGGGTCGTCTTCTGTGCCGACGAGTACTACCTGATGGCCAACCGGCCGTTCCCTCCGGCCGAGACCTACGAGGGCTATCCCCAACACGAAAACGGGATCGGCATGGCCCGAGCCTTCGAGGCCGCCTTCGGCGGCGACCAATCCGCCGCCTTCGGGGTGCGCCCCGGCTTCTTCGCCGCCGTCGACGGGGCGCCGGCCGCCGGCTACCGCGCCCGACGCGCCGATGGCCCCTCCGCCCAAGCGGACGACGAGATCCCGGTGGCCATCCTCACCGGCGAGTACGGCGCCCGGGTCCTCGAGCCCGTCCTGGGAGGTCTGGGGCGTAGCCACGTGCGCCTCATCCCGGTCGTCAATCGTTTCTTCGGGGGCAACATCGGCGTCGCCGGGCTCCTCACCGGTTCCGACCTAGCCGACGCGTTGGCGGCACAGCCCGTCGGCCACCGCTACCTGATCCCCGACGCCTGCCTGTCGGAAGGTCGCTTCCTCGACGACATGACCATCGACGACCTCCCTCGACCAGTCGAGGTGGTCCCGACCGACGGCGCCTCGCTGCGGCGGATGCTCGACTCGTCGGTGGCCGACTGGCGCGAGAGCCCGCCTGGCCCGACTCCGGCCGGCGCCGTCCCCGTCGTGCTCGGGACGGCACCGTGACCGAACCATCGAGTCGTCATCCTGGCGGTGGGGCCCGCTCGGCGGCCGCGCCGCTCGTGGCCGTGGTCGGCCGTCCCAACGTGGGCAAGTCCACGCTCGTCAATCGCATCGTCGGCCGTCGAGTAGCCGTGGTAGAGGAGCAGCCCGGTGTGACCCGCGACCGCAAGGAAGTCGACGCCGAATGGCAAGGTCGATCCTTCACCGTGGTCGACACCGGCGGCTGGTCGGCGTCCGATGACGCCCTCGATGCACAGGTCAGCGCTCAGGCCGAGCGGGCCATGGCCGAGGCCGACCTCATCCTGTTGGTGATCGACGGGGTCGTCGGCGTGGTCGACGAGGACCTGGCCGTGGCTCGCCTGCTCCAGCGGGCCGGCCAGCCGGTGCGGGTGGTGGCCAACAAGGTGGACTCGCCAGCCCGTGAGCCCGACGCATGGGCGGCCGTCTCCCTCGGGCTCGGCGACCCCTGGCCGGTGAGCGCCCTTCACGGCCGGGGCATCGGCGACCTGCTCGACGAGGTGGTGTCACTCCTGCCGGTGGAGGACAGTGGCGCGCCTTCCGAGGCAGCGGAGGGAGACGTGGGCGAGGGCGGGGGAGGGGAGCAGGGCGACCACTCGAAGGTGGCCGGCATTCCCCGAGTGGCCATCGTCGGGCGGCCCAATGTGGGCAAGTCCACCCTCTTCAACCGCCTGGTGGGTGACGAACGAGCGGTGGTGCACGACGCACCGGGCACCACCCGGGACAGCATCGACACCATCGTCGAGACTGCCGATGGACAGGTGTGTTTCGTCGACACCGCCGGGATGCGGCGCAAATCGCGGACGGAGCGCGGCACCGAGTACTTCTCGGTGCTGCGGGCGCTCGAGGCCATCGACCGGGCCGATATCGCCCTTTTGGTCATCGACGCCAGCGCCGGCATTACCCACCAGGACCAGCGCCTCGCCGAGCGGGTGGGGGCGGCGGGATGTCCGACGGTCGTCGTGCTCAACAAGTGGGAGACGGTGGCAACCGAGGATCGTCCTTCCGTTCTGACCGACGTCGGCGACCGTCTCGCCTTCCTCGGCGATGCGCCGGTGCTCAAGGTCAGCGCACGCTCGGGGACGGGTGTCCATCGCATCCTTCCCGCCGTCGTCGTCGCCGAGGAGGCGTACCACACCCGCATCCCCACCGGTGAGCTCAACCGGGCGGTGCGAGCCATCCAGGTCGCCCACCCGCCGGTGGGGGCCCGTATCAACTACGCGGTGCAGGGCGCCACCGACCCGCCGACGTTCACCCTGTTCACCAATCGTCGCCTTCAGGCCACCTATCTCCGCTACGTCGAGCGAGGTCTACGCGAGCGCTTCGACCTGGGCCCGACCCCTATCAAGCTGCGAGTGCGGGCCAGCCAAACCGCCGGCGTCCGACGACCAGCTTCCACCGGCAAGCGCGGGGCGCGAACGTGACCGAACAACCTGGCGGTAGGAGCGGCGCAGAGACGGCCGACGATGCCCTGGTGTGAGGAGTGCGACCAGCGCCTCGAGGCGGAGGAGCTCACCGATGAGGGGACGTGCCCCGACTGTGGCGAGACGCCGGCTGCCCATCGCAAGACACCCTGGTACTTCAAGTTCATGCTGGTTGCCTCGGTGGTGTACCTCGGCTACCGAGCGTTCCAAGGCGTCACCTGGGTTGTCCACCACATCTGACCGGTTGACGTCCTCGACGTCGGTGGACCCGTGCCCCGGCCTCTCGCTGACGACCTTCGCCGGGTCTACGAGATCGTGTACGTGGTCACGATGCCACCTCGCGTGCGAGGCCTTCCGACCTCGGCGTGACCTGGTCCCAGTTCTCGCGCTGGCAGCACGACCCTTTTCTGCATACTGGCCATCGGCGAGATGACGACCAGCGGCCGGCGATGCCGCCTACGCCGTTCGGGAGCTGCACGGCGAAGCTGAGGTCGAATGGGCGCGGACGCCAGAGAGGCGAGCCGAGGTCGAGGCGCCCGTGAGGAGCTGACGACATGGCTAGCGAGAAACCGAAGTGCCGACGAAGTGCACCATTCCCACCGTCTTCGGAACCATCCACTTGAGTGCCGACTAGTGCCATGACCTGGTCCGATCAATTTTCGACGCCCACAGGGTCATGGGCATCGTCTCGTGAACGGACGACGATTAACGCGAAAATCGAGGTTTGATGTCCGCTCCCCCGGAGATCACTAGGTAGTTATTGAATCCGTCCTGAAGGAGGAAAGGGGGAAGAATGCGTCGGATATTGCTTGTGGCAGCCGCGCTGGCTATTCCGATTTCCGGAATTTCTGCCGTCGCGGTCAGTGGAGGTGCGGCCAGTGCAGCAGCGGTCACGATCTCCTGCACGAACATCAAGGGGAATGCATCGACCACGGTCACGATCAGCGGTTGTACCGGTGGCAAAACCGGTGGAAAGTCAAAGCCCATCAAGTCTACGGCGCTGGCCACTGGAGGGACGATCGACTGGGTCAGCGGTAGCACCACCACCATTGCCAAGCCGAAACTGACGAGCGAGTCGGCCACCAAGTGCCCGGGCTATAAGAAAGGTGCATCGAGCAATCCCTCGGCCGAGAAGGCGACGGGAAAGGTGACCGCCGATAAGGGTGATGGCATCAAGGTGCCGGGCAAGTTCTCGGGCGAGGTCTGCATCTCCTCGAAAGGCGCCATCACCGCCTACCCTGGCTCGAAGCTCACGGCTACCTGATCTGACCCTGTCCATCGATTCACGATTTCGTCTGTGGAGTATCCGAAACCAGAGGGAATCGAGGATCATCCGTCAAGGCGAAAACTCCGCCTCCTCGGTGGAGTTTTCGTCTGTCACGGTTCCTCTATTCGGGGGAGGAACCGGGCGCTCGTCGAATGCCTCATGGACCCGACCGCCCCTGAGCTGCCGGACCTGGCCGCCTACCTTAACCGGCCGGCATGGATGGACAGCGGAGCCTGCCGGGGGAGTGCGACGTCTACGCGCTCGAGGACCCGGAGCTCGCCGGAGCGTGGGGCGGGACGTCGGAGCGGGAGCGGAAGAGCATGCGCCGTCAGGTCGCCTAGGCTCGCAGCGAGGCCGTCTGAGAACGCTTGTTAGCTAAGCGTTCGCAAATGACCGACTGGGAAGAGAAGCGGGAGCAGGTTCCGGACCTCTGACCAGGAGCGGGCTGTGGCGCAGCTTGGTTAGCGCGCTTGACTGGGGGTCAAGAGGTCCCGGGTTCAAATCCCGGCAGCCCGACTCGCTGACCAGGAAATAGAGCGGCGGGTGCACGTCCTGGTCCTTCCCGTGGCAGCGGAATGCCAGCGAGAAGGCACGGCTGACGCGAGCTGGCCCGTGGTTGATGTCGACCGAGAACTAGAGGCAGCGTGGAACATCGCGGCAGTTATCGGGGAAGTTCCTCGCCGCTGCGATGTGCCTGGGGGACGACCAGGTACTCACGACTTCGAGATTGATCTCCACGGTGGGCGACGAGTGGCTCTCGATGAGCAGCGGGGCCGGCTCGCTCCAGTTAGCGAGCCATTTGCACTGCCCCTACCGAATCCTCTTTGAGTCAAGAGGCCATTTTCTGGCGTTTTAGGACGCGACGAGTCACAACGCCATCAGCGGGCGTGACTGCCTAAGGTTTGGTGGGTCCGGGAGTGACTTCGCCGAAGAGCCGGTCGTCAGGGTGCAGAGCCGGTCACGCTGGCTATGAGTCGTTCCCGCTTGTCCTCCCGGGCCCCTATCGATCGGCGTCGAGGACGAGGTGTCGGTAGACGGTGTTCGAGATCTGCCGCTTGAGCGAGCGGATGGCTTCCTTCTTGGTCTTGCCTTCGGCGACCTTCTTTTCGAAGTAGGCACGGCCCTCTGAATGGGCCTGACGGATCTGGCAGATGGCCACCATGTGGACGGCATGGTTGAGCTGACGGTTGCCACGCCGGGACAGCCGATGAGCCACCCGGCCACCCGACGACACCTCGATGGGGGCGGTGCCGTTGTAGGCGGCGAACTGGTCTCGACTCTTGAAACGTGTGACGTCACCGGTGAACCCGATCAACGAGCAGGCCAGGACCGGTCCGATCCCATAGACCTCGGTGAGGGAGGTGCCCGACGCTCGCACGGCGATCTTGATGCGTTTGTGGGATTCCTTCAGCTGCCGATCCAGCCGTCGGACGTCTTCGAGCAGCTCGAGAGCCAGCTGGTGCCGAATGGTCTCGACCGGAGACGAGGGCTCGAAGGCTTCGAGCAAGCCATCGGCGTCAGAAGCGTTGAGTTCCTTGGCAATTCCACCGGGAGCGAGAGAAGCGATCACGGCATGGAGGCGGCACACCAGCTTGGTGCGAAGGCTTCCGATGTCCTGGTCGCGCTTGGCCAGCAGGCGCAGCACCTCGGCGTGATCGGCCGTCTGCACCGATCGCAGTCCTGGTGACCGCAGGGCGGCGATAGCCACCGACCGGGCGTCGTTGGGGTCGTTCTTGTCAGACTTCCCTGTCCCGAGCACCCGAACCCTCGACGCCAGAGTCGCCGGCACGTCGAGAACGTGCACGCCGGCATCGACGAGCTGTTGGGCCAGCAGGTGATGACCGTCATGAGTACCTCCTGGTTCGTCGGTTAGAGACCGCCAGGGCACACCGGATTCGGATCGTGGTGCACGTTCCTCTTTCGAGCCACTCGGCGGCGAGACCCCGGTGGGGAGCTCTTCGTTCGAAAACCAGGCAGTCATAACCACCGGCAGGCACAAGGGGAGCAAACCCCCATCGGGGATCTCTGAACGCTACAAATCAACCGTGGCGTCTGCCACAAGTCTCAATCACATATGTGACGGGCCCCAGCGTTGGTAAAGCTCCCAGTCGTAGACTGCTGAAGGAGGAGGCAGAAGGACATGAGGCACAAGGCCCTTCCTGTGTTCGGGCTGGTTTTTCTGGGGCTTCTGGCTGCAGCTTGTTCAGGACCAGCTACGACGAGCATCCGACCTCCCCAGACGGTTCTGACCTCGTTCAGTTCGTCGGTTGGGACCATCGGACTTCCCACATCGAACTACCAGGTGATCGTGACCACCAGCGGCCCCTGCTGGGTTCAGGCCACCCATGGAACCGATGCGGTTCTCTTCGCTGATGAACTGCCCGCTGGTCAGACACGCACTTTTTCAGCGAAAAACGGGAAGGTATCTGTGACCCTCAGATCGGTTCAGGTCAAGGTGAGTGTGCAGATAGACGGCCAAAGAGTTCCGATCTGGCGGTACACACCGACGACCACCCCATTGTCATTGAACTTCCGCTCAACCTCGTAGTCGGCGCATCCGTCGACTGACCCCTACCACCGGGAGAGTGACACAGTCCGGCACTTCCAGGCGTGTGGATTACACCAGGAAACTCTAGGTAGTCAGGCGGCGGACCACTCAGATAACGAAGACGCAGCGAGTCGTTCCGGTCACAGTGGGACTCGGCTGATGAGCTGACGAGCTGATACACGCCAGCGTGGTCATCCAAGGCCGCGGTCGAGCAGCCGGCATTTCTGTTGTGTTCCAGACCCAGGCATCCGCTTCATGCCTCGGCAGTTCGCCCGTGGCCTCGGTGATGATGGCCGCAGCCAATGGTGGGGACTGGACTTTCTCGTACTTCGGGAGGTTCGGTTGATCGGGAAGAACGACTTTGGTTACACCCCACTCAGACAAGGCCCGTCGGGCTGACTCGACATTCTGGGCCGAGATCGTGAGATACGGGTTCGTGGTGTGTGACACCTCGCTGATTACCGCTTGACCTCGCTGCTCTCTTCCTGCCCGCGAGAGCAGTCCCCCTGGGCCAGCGCCGCCCACCATCGAGTAGGACATGCCGTCGACTGCTTGCCATGTCATCGCCGTATCCAGAGCGAAGGGAGCCGGAAGCACGAGAAGCACCTGATGAGGAGCCTGATGAAGCCCGACCGTGCTGAACCAGGTCGGCACGTCTACCGGCTCCGTTGTCAGCGGAAGTCCTTCTGCTAAGTAACGCGCCGATGCAGCGATCGCGATGGCCGCCAGGAGGAGCGCAACCCCGGCCCCAATCCACGACGGCGTCTTCGCCAGCACTCGAATGAAGGGGTTGCCTTCCGTGGCCGCCAAGGCGTGCCGGCGACGTTCAATGACCGCAGTTCGCGCACGATCGACGATGAGGGCCAACATGATCGCAACGGAGAGGTAGGCGACAGCGAGGATGCGCCCTGGGATGACATTCTCGAAAAGGGGGAGAGTTGCGAACACACGCCACGGTGTCCAGGTGCCCTTCGAGAGCCCAAGCGAGAGAGCGACGGAAACGACCGTCAGGGTAGCGAATAGCCAAAGTCTCCTGTCTCGGTGCCAGAGCACAAGGCCAACGACCAGAACGAGCGTTATGCCGTAACCGAAGAACTGGTCCGAAAGAATAGAACCTTGGTAGCCGCCGATAGCGTGGTACAGCGAGTAACCACCAAACAAATCGGCCGAGGCGTTGTGTGCCGTTTCGGGCGCGCCGGATACAAACAAGCTCTGAAAGTAGGCGTGGTAGATGCTCACGCTGAACCCGCCCCAGATGGAACCAGCGATATGAGCTGGACCGTCCAGGGCGAACAGTAGCGGGTATGCAAGAAGTGTCACGCAGGTTGCTGCAGCCGTTCCCAAGCCGATCACCGCATGACGAAGGCGAGCCCGAAACTGCGTCGGACGTCGCGCTATTCCGTAGGCGACGACGAGTCCAACGCCAACCGCGGCGAAGAGCACCATGATGAGGAGCAACTCCGTTCCGATGAAAAACTGGACCACAAGAAGGACACCGAGGAGGATGCCCTTGAAGACGGGCCTGGCCTTTTGTCGGACAAGAAGTTCGTCCAGGCAAAGAAGGATGAGCGGAGGGATGGCGAGAAATCCGGTCATCAAGTGCGCCGGGCCGATGTTCGCGATGACGAACGGTGAGAACCCATAGAACAACCCACCGACGAAAGCAGCGGGCTCCCACGCCACCCAACGGCGCAGCAGCACGAACATGGCCATCGCCGACAGGGTCGGGCTAAGCGTGAGGGCAACATTCAGGGTGACGATTGGTCCAAACACCCAGGTGACAGGGGCCAAGACAACGCCGAACGCAACCTCACTGGTGTTGTCCAGGAGATTGACGCCCCCCGGATGGAACAGGGCGGTCGAGTAGAGCGGGTTCAATCCGTGCTGAATGGCAAAGGCAGGCCATGCCAGGAACCAGGTGAGCAGGGAGGGGTCACCGCATCCACAGACGGTGACGGAGGTCGGATGACTGGTCCAGACGTGCCACCAGACGAGAAGGGCGAGGACCAGGTAGCCGCCTCCTGCAAGGGCACCGGCCCGCCAGGTGCAACCCCTGTGTTTGACGGCGAGTACTGTCGTTTGGCCTTGTCCGTTCCTCATCCGTCACCAGACATCGAAGCGGTGGAGATACCTTGGTGACCAGAGAAACCACTTGTGCCGATACGAACTGGATTCGTCCGGTCAACGGATGGCATGGCTACCATTTTCGCATCACTCCGCTCTCTCATTTGCGGTGCGCTCTTCTGGATGAGGAGGCTCCAGGGTCGGGCAGAGTGGTTCCGATGAAGGTCCGCGAGGCCTCACCAGAAACCGCCCCCTATCGATGATTTGTGACCCACTGCGGCACGAAGGGGCAGGTCTCTGATTGCCCGGGCTGCAGAGTGGGTTGCCAATGGAAATCCCATCGGGAGAGTGCAACGATGGTCCGGTGCAGCCTCCCGTTGGCGGGGGCATTCCGAAAGGCGAACGTTCTCATGGCGAAGTATCTCTTGACCTGGAAGACGCGTGCGGCTGGAACGGCCCAGCAGAACCACGATGACGGGAAATCCATTCTGGAGACGTTTGCCAAGTGGCAAATCCCTGCTGATCAGAAGTGGTCTGAGTTTTTGGCTCGCATCGACGGCCAGGGCGGCGCTGCCGTCATCGAGACTGACAATCAGGCGGGCCTTATGGATGGAACGTCCAAATTCACGACGTGGCTTGAATTTGACCTGATTCCTATGGTTGACATCACGGATGGTGTATCCATGCTCGGAAAGGGTGCGGAGTTCCGCGAGTCGGTCTGATTAGCTCTAGTTCCTTTTCTCCTTCCTGGTGGGGCACCTGCTCCTTGCTCCAGCGGGGTAGCCCATGACGGTTTCATCACCGTCATGGGGGTGCGATCGACTAGAGCTGCGAAACCGGGCAGAAGGGCAGGATGAGAGGCGATTGGCGTCCCCTGCCCCACAACGCCGGTTATACAGGTGATCCACCTCCTGGGATAGGCATCCGAGGGACCCTCCTTGGGTGCAACCCAACAAGGAGGTGTGCCGGTGTGGAGTCCGTCATTCGAGTGCCACGTCCGTCCCGACGGTGAGTACGAGTACAGAGTCGGCCACCCACTGGTGGACGAATTCTTGGAGTTCGTGGTCGGGCGGGCTCGCCCCAACACCGTGCGGGCCTATGCGCACGACCTGAGTGTCTTCTTCTCGGTGGTGAAGAAGGAGCCCACCCAAGTGAGACCCAAGGACGTCATGGCCTTCGTCACCGCCCAGCGTCGTCCCAAGCCCGGGGCGGAGAAGGTGGTGCGCATCGCCGATGGTTCTTCGGGGCTCTCGGCGGCGACGATCAAGCGACGGCTGGCCGCGGTGTCGTCCTTCTATGGCTATCTCATCACCCGCGACGACGTCGACGTCAGCGCCAACCCGGTCCCTCGGGGCATCGCCACCCGCCAGAACCGATCACGCTCTGGACGCGGTCTGCCGCTCGTGCGTGGCGTGCGCCGGCTGCCCCGGATCCTCGACGCCGACGAGGTCGAGTCGCTCATGGGCGCGCTGCGCACCGAGCGGGACCGGGCCATGACCCAGGCCATGGTGCTCGGCGGCCTCCGGCGCTGCGAGGTGCTCGGGTTGCGGCTCTCCGATCTGCGACTGGGCGAGTGGAGGGTGCTCGTCACCGAAGGCAAGGGCGGACACGAACGGCTGGTGCCGCTCTCACCGACCTTCTTCGCCACGGTCGCCCGCTACATGGACCTCGAGCGACCAGTCGAGGCGACGACGGACTCGCTCTTCGTCTCGCTCAAAGGAGTGCATCGGGGACAGCCGCTCTCGGTGCCGGGTCTGGACCAGATCATCAGCGCCGCCCGGGAGCGGGCCGGTCTCAGCCACGGCACCTGTCACGAACTGCGCCACACCTGCTTCACCCGCCTGCGCGAGGCGGGGATGGTCATCGAAGCCATCCAGGCCCAGGCCGGTCACCGCTCCATCACCTCGACGCGGGTCTACCTGCACCTCGACATGCACTGGCTGGCCGAGGAGTACCGCCGAGCCACAGAAGCCATCGAGGCCCAGGCGTTGGTGGGGGTGGCCCAATGAACGCCCTGGCCCAAGCAGTGCATCCGAAGACTCGCCGTCCGGGAGGTGGGACGCCCGAGGTGACGTGGAGCGAGATCGCCGCCCGAGCGCCTCGAATGGCCGCCACAATGGCCTCCTACCTGGACCAACTCGAAGCCTCGGCTCGTCCGAACACGGTGTCTGCCGCGGACTTGGCTCTCAGGTTGTTCGCCCACCGGGTCACCACGGCCGATCCCACCTGCGTGTCGGTGGCCACCATCGGACGGACCCACATCGAGGACTTCAAGTCTTGGCAGGCCGTCCGTCTGGGACGAGGCGGCAAGCCCTTGTCGACCACCACCATCCGCCACCGACTCTCCATGTTGCGCACGTTCTTCGAGAGGATCATCGAATGGGACTACGACGACGCCCCGGCCCGCCTCCCCATCTACTCGAGCGACTTTCCCGCTCTCGACGAAGCCCTGCCCAAGTTCTTGGACGACCCGACCGCTGCCAGATTCATGGCCGCGCTGGCTCTCGATCCCAATCGTCGTCGTCGCCTCATGGTCGAGCTGTTGGCCCGGACCGGAATGCGCGTCGGTGAGCTCGCTTCACTCGAAGACGATGCCGTGGTCCACCAGGGCGACCTCCACCAGCTCAGGATCCCGGTCGGCAAGTTGCACAACGACCGCTACGTGCCCCTCCTGCCCATGTTGGTGGATCTCATCGTCGACTACCGGGCACTGCGTGGGCCCTCCCGCTCCGGGTACTTGGTCGAACGAGATGACGGAAAGCCATTCGACCGACGCACCGTCCAGCGCTACGTCGCCGCCGTGGCCAAGCGGGCAGGGATCGGTCACGTCCATCCCCACCAGTTACGCCACACATTGGCCACCCAGTCCATCAACCGGGGCATGAGCCTCGAGGCCATCGCTGCACTGCTCGGTCACCGCTCGATGGACATGACGCTCATCTACGCTCGCATCTCCGATCGCACGGTGGCCGACGAGTACTTCAAGGTGACCGAGGCAGTCGAAGCCAACTACCGACAGATGGGCTCACTTCCCCCCGGCGCCGGGAACGCCGACACGGCCAAACACCCGATCGACCATCGCCGACTGCTGGCCAACGGTCACTGCACAAGGCCTGCCCTACTCGGCTGCGTCTTCGAGAGTGTCTGTGAACGGTGTGGGTTCTTCGAGACCGGTCCGCAGTTCGTGCCGATCTTGAAACGCCAGAGCAAACACGCCGATCAGCGCGGTCAAGGTGACCGGCGCCAACTCTTCGATGGCCTCATCGAGGGAGTCGCCGCAGCTCAATGAGTGTGGTTCGATAGGGGACAGCCCAGGACCTACGGATCACCTGTATAACGCCGGCTATGGGCGCGTCATCAACCGACCAGCGCGGAGGGCAATGCGTGCGGTGACCAGACCACTGCCCGATATTTGGGCACTGCTCGCAAGGTCGCCGCACGAACACCTCAGCCCACCTGCTCGGCGTTGTCTAGGAGTCAAGGATCTCAAGTGCCGAGTGAAGCGCAGACGCTGCACGGTTGAAGACATTCACCTCACCTTCTCCCGAGTGGGGAAGTCTTGCGCCCAATTCTTCTAGTGCAGATCTTACTTCGTGGAGTAGGTCAACAACCTGGGACTTCTGTGCGTCATCCATGGGCAGGGAATCTACGTAAAGGCGCGCCAACAATCTGACCCCATAGTCAGCAGCGGGGACGTGAACCGACCCGGCGGTGACTCATGACACGTCGCCACGTGATCTTCCGGCAACCGTCACGCGATTCGTCGGTTCGCAACACCGCACGTCTATACGGTCAGAGGGTTCTTCCTGGTCGGTGTGGCTCGGCTCCCCCCCGACGTTCCTTCGACCAGGAAGACGCAAGGCGGCCGGAACCGCCCCCGGTGGAACGCAGACGCGAACCGACCCCGGCGGTAACCGGGGCCGGTTCGCGTTCAATAACTGAGGAGGCCTGTCAGCTACCCCCTTTGCACGGTGCGGAAACACACATGAGCGCGACGAGGTCCCCGACCAATGGGCGAGGCGGGGCCTGTGGGTCGACCGCGCGAGATGCGCTGGGCCACCTCGGATTTCAGCGTAGAACGTCAGGCTTTTGCCACCCCCTGTGAATGGTTGGCCACGGGCGGTCGAACCTGGTTACAAAATCGTCACAATGGATTGCCGCTTTCGGTGGTCCCTCATAGCGTCGAGCAACAAACAGCAAACGGTGGAAGGGGAGAAGATCAAATGAAACGACGGCTCATACTCACCTCGAGTTTGCTTGCGTTGGGGGCGATCGCAGTGTTTCCGACGGTGGCTTCGGCCAGTCCAACAAGCGGCACCGAACACATCCAGATCACAACGGTTAACAGCAACCCGGGAGCCGTCCTGGCTCGAGGAGTGTTCACGGCGAGCGGCATTGACTATTCGAAGACCAAGAACACTGACCTGTTCGTCTTTTCGGGTGGAGCATTCACGGTGCACCATGTGGTTAGCAGTGAGACCTTTACGTTGAACCCCAAGACTTGCTTGGCAAAGGGCGTCCTCGCCGGCTCGTACACCTTGAAGGGCGGCGTTGGCGTCTACCAGGGGATCACTGGTTCGGGGACGTTCAAGGGTCAAGAGACCTTCGTTCTTCCTCGGAATGCCAACGGTACATGTGACGAGAAGAACAGCGCCCAGCCGCTGTCATCGGTGACCCGAATCTCTGCACGCGGGCCGTTGTCCTTCAAGGACTAGCAGAGGACCTCGATGGACGAAGGCGACGGCCGCACGTCGTCGAGTCCCTCGAGGTGGTCCTGGCAGCTCCACACTTTCCACCGCTTGCCTTTTGGGTTGACGTAGCCGCCTGTCCAGCCGGCGGCCTCGTGACAGTGGCTCGGATGGCCGACGCCGTTCCGCACCATCCGCCAACACTGGCTCTCCTGGACGAAGAAGCCGGAGGCAAGGGTGGGGGCAGGCGCGACCATAAAAGGAAGCTAGCGGGAGGATGGGCAAACGCTCCGGGGCTCTCGGCGCGCAGGCGGTCCCCGCTGTCCCAGGCCGGCCCGAACCCGACGTTGGCAGGGGAGCCATTAGGCGCCGGGCCGACCCAGGGAACCGGGCTGGGCGGTGGTGAGATGGCGAGGGCCCCCCGCTACCTCTTACACCCCCGCTACCTCTTACATACGGGGCGGCCGCCCGAACGGATTGCCCCGAGCCCCTCGAGGTGCTCCTGGCAGCTCCACACCGTCCACCGCTTGCTGTTCGGTTCACAGTAGGGGCCCCGTCCAACATGCGAGTTCCCGGTAGTTGCTCGGATTGTTCGCGTCCTTCGGCCAAATGTAGGTGGGCCCCGAGCAGGCCGGCGAAGCCATTGCTAGCTTTCATCCGCATCGTCGCCCTTCATCCGTGTCCAGAGGAGGTCAGAATGAGACTCTCTACGGAATCTCGGATAGGCCGAGCGCCTCAATTTTCTCACGTTGTCATGGCTGCACTCTTTCTCGCAGGACTGATCATGGTCTTCGGTGCGTCGAGCGCTCAGGCGGCGGCCTCGTCTCACCGGTGGACAAAAGAACGAGTACCAGCCGGAACCGGCTCTCTCGACGGTGTCTCTTGCCCGTCGGTCTCCGATTGCGTCGCAGTCGGACAGACAGGTTCGGGGGCCATCCTGACGACGAATAACGGGGGAACGACTTGGGTCAGCCGAGCCGTCCCGAGCGGCGTGACCGGGCTTCAAGGCGTCTCGTGCGCCTCCGTCCTGGACTGCATCGCTGTGGGTGGAAACGGCACCAGCTCAGCCATAATCGCGACCACGAATGGGGGCATTACCTGGGTGACAGAGGCAGTGCCGAGCGGGGCGATTCCCGTCGGTATCTCTTGTGCCTCAACCTCGGATTGCGTTGCGGCCGATGGCCTAGACGCCGGATCAAGTTCAGTCCTCACCACGACGAACGGCGGCGCAAGCTGGTTGGAGCAGTCAGTGCCGAGCGGCGTCGAAGGACTCGCAGGAGTCTCGTGCGCGTCGACTTCGGACTGTGTCGCCGTGGGCGGCGAGTTCGTGGCCAGCTCCGAAGGGCCGGCCGTCATCACCACCGATGACGGTGGCATGACGTGGATGAGCCAGACGGTACCTGCGGCGACCGGCTTGCCCTTGGAAAGCGTGTCGTGCACTTCTACGTCGGATTGCGTTGCCGTCGGCTTTGGCAACGGCGGCGGTGCCATTATCGCTACGACAGACGGAGGTACGACTTGGGCCGTTCAGACTGATCCGGTCGCAGTCGTGAGCCTCGCCGCAGTAGCCTGTTCATCGACCCCGGACTGCGCTGCTGTGGGGCGCCGCACGATCATCAACACGACCGACGGTGGTGCCACCTGGAATAGGCAACATGTTCCGCCCAAGGTTGACACCCTTTCCGCCGTCTCGTGCCCGTCAATCTCCAACTGCACTGCCGTTGGGGCAGATCAGGATTCCGGCGCGATCATCGTCGGCACACGGCCCCGCGGCTGACCGATCAGACCTCGATCTCCAGCTCGGCCTCCCCGGGGCGATGAGCGAAGCCAGGTCATTGAACGCGTCGACGGCGCCAGCGAGCGCCTCCCTGTGTGGGCTCGTCGTGGGACGGGTGGCCGACGCCCGTCTGTACCATCCGCCAGCAGTGGTCTTCGCCGACGTAGAAGCCGGGGCGAGGACGGACACCAGCCAGACGCTACCCAGCCGGCCTAGGGTCGTCCCTCACATGACTAGTCGGGTGTTTCTGACCAAGGTCAGCGAGGACCACTTTCGGGTGACCAAACAGGAGCCCGCTGCGCCCCCGATCCGAACCGTCGAGGTCAGAGAGGCCGAGCCGGACCAGGGCCTGCCCTGGCCGGCCGTATGGCTCAACGCAGAGCCCGCCTATGACGTCTACGTGATGCTGGACGGGATCAAGACCTACCGCGTCCCCGACAGGAGTCCAGCCGTGGAGGCCTGTTACGAGCAGCACCGGCTCCGTGGTGGAGGCAGCGCCCTCGTTTGAGCCGCGCATAACTTCGCAGGTTTCGCTTGGTCATCACCTGGTAAAGGGCCGATTAGCAAAGCGCTTCGGGTCCGATACCTGGGGGTCAAGAGGTCCCGGGTTCAATCCCGGCAGACCGACGCAAACAATCAGGTGAACGGCGGTGCGCCCTTCGCTCGATAGGTCAGCTCCCGTCGTTCGCGATCCAAAGCGCGACCACGGGAGGTGGCATGCAAACGGAGCGTTGGATCGGTGACCACCGTCAACCAAGCGAGCCTCTCGTTCACGACGGGGCCAAGCTCTACCTTGAATATGGCACTCTCGAGCCAGCCGCCCGTCCAACCTGGCACTTGAGGATCGAGCACGACGGTCAACCTGACCGGATCTTGTCGTGGGCTCAACGGCTGCACAAGGTGACGGTCGCTGACCTGACACACTGGCTGGAGGACTTCATGGACCAAGAGCTGGCAGCGACGATGGCCGTCAACGCGTGGCAGATGAACCGCGATTTGTTCGCGCCTTCCCCACAATGAGCCCGGCTACCGATCGGCGACCGCCTGGTCGACCACGGCCCGAACGTGGCCGTCGGTGTCAACGGCAGGGTGATTGGGACTCAGCAGCCACTGACGTCCCGAGGGTTGTTCCCGTACGCGAGTTCGCCGGGTCCGTACCCCAGGCCGCTACTCGTCTCGGTGACGAGCCCTTCGTACGCGTCTTGACCATCGGCGTAGGAGCTTTTGAACGTTCCCGGGCGGACCTTGGCGCCGTTTTCGAACTTGACGGTCGTGGTCGTCCGGCCACTCTGGTAGGTCCCTTGGTCGCCAAGTCGAACGTCTTCTTACCGAAGGTGAGCAGTTCGCAGCCTATGGTGGTAGGCGCCGAGCTGAAATCGTAAAAGGTCCATGTACTTCCGCTCGTCACGACATCGGGGCGGGCATTGTCAGTCACTGCTGGTCCGGCGCCAGGTCCCCGAACGGTGCCCGACCCGACCGCGGCGGACGCCGACGAGACAATGATCCCGCC
>CAVSNH010000009.1:0-25856 GCA_963729275.1 uncultured Acidimicrobiaceae bacterium | reverse complement strand
CGGAAGGCACCCGACTGCCACAACATGGCGTCGACCAGGGTCGTCTTACCGTGGTCGACGTGGGCCACGATGGCTACGTTGCGCAGGTCATCACGGGTTAGGAAGGGCACAAACGAACGATTCTACCTGGGCCGATGAGTGGGTCAGACGGCGCCAATCCGTAGATTGGGTGCAGCCCGGTCGTGCTTCAACTCTAGTGGTTGATAGTGACCGAGCCTGACGCCGTTGACTGACTTCCGGTACCGGCAGCGTTGATCGCGGCAACCTTGAAGGTGTAGCTGTCGAACTGTGTGAGACCCGTGACCGACTCGGAGGTGGCCGTCGAGCTGAAGGTCTGCGGCGTTTGGGCAATGGTGCCGTTGCGGTAGGGCGTCACGACATATCCGGTGATGGCCGAGCCACCATTGGAGGACGGAGCCGTCCAGGTGACGGTCGCCGCATTGGTGGTGCCGGAGGCGGTCGCGCTCACCCCGGTGGGTGCGCCCGGGACGGTCGCCGGAGTGACCGAGTTGGACGCTGCTGACTGGTTTCCCGTGCCGACGCCATTTGTGGCTGCCACCTTGAACGTGTACGCGGTGCCATTGGTCAAGTTGGTGACCGACTCGGAGGTGGCCGTCGATGTGAACGTCTGTGGTGTCTGGGCGACACCGGCCACATAGGGCGTGACCACGTAGCCAGTGATGGCCGACCCCCCTGTGTTCGCCGGCGCGGTCCAGGTGAGCGTGGCGGTGGCTGCCCCAGCCGTGGCCGTACCAATGGTGGGTGCCCCCGGCACGGTCGGGGCGGTCACCGAATTCGACGCCGTTGAGGCGTTGCTCGTCCCGATGCCATTGGTGGCCGTCACCGTGAAGCTATAGGTCGTTCCGGACGTGAGCCCGCCCACGATGGTCGAGGTGGCCGTCCCGCTGGAGACCGCCGTCCCGGTGCAGGCCGGGCAGGTCGGGCTCGGAACCACCGAGTAGCTCGTGACCGGCGATCCGCTGTTCGTCGGGTCCGTCCAGCTCACCGTGACTGTTCCGTTGGCGTTGACCGCCGCAGCCACATTTGTCGGTGGCGAGGGGACGGTGGGGATGGTGACGGAGTTCGATCGTCCCGATCCATCACTGCCGACACCGTTGGTGGCGCTGACGGCAAAGGTGTAGGAGGTGCCCGGGGTGAATCCGGTCATGGTCGTCGAGATAGCGGTGGCACTCGAAACGGAAGTCCCGGTGCAGCTCGGGCAGTTCGGGTACGTCTCGACTGAGTAGCCCGTGATGGGGGACCCCCCGTTGTAGGCCGGGTCGGTCCAGTTGAGCGTCACCGCTCCGTTGGAGGTGTTGACGGTCGCCGGACCGATGGTGGGAGGTGTCGGCGCCGTCGACGTGGGGTAGCCGGACAGACCACCAGGCGAGCTCGACGCGCAGTACTGCGTGAGGTAGGTGTTGCCTGCCGAGCCGTAGGGTGCGTCGAGGGGCGGGCACACGTTGGTACCGCTCAGGCCGGCGTTGACGCTCACCCCCTGCAGGACCCACGATGCCGTCGACGGGGCCAGGTAGCTGGGTGGCGACACGAAGTCGAGGAGCGGGTCCCAGGTGTAGTGCTTCGAGTAGCCTGTGACGATGGCACCGTTGTTGAAGGTTCCGACCGGTCCCCTGGCAAACTGCTGGATCGAACCGTAGACATCGAGGTCGCCCTCGGAGCCGCCGTCCCCGTAGTTGTTGACGACGAACGACTGGTTGAGGGCGAGGACGGCGGCGTCGATGGAGATGCCGTTCGAGCCGTTCGAGGGGTCGCAGGTGGCGGAGGGTGTGCCGGCGCAGTACGGCGCGATCGTCGGGTTGTTACCTCCGGAGCCCGAGGCCTGCAGAGGCCGACCCACCTCGGCGTAGTTCTCGGCGATCAAACCGAGAGAGTCGTTGGTGCCGCTGTCGTTGTAGGGGCAATAGGTCGACCCGCCGTAGCCGAGGTTGTTGAACTGACAGTCGTTGTAGCTGATGTTCCCGTCGACGATGAGGTCGTTGGCCGTGCCGATGGTGAGCTGGCCGGAGAGGGCACCGTTCACGAAGGCGTCGCCCTCCGAGTCGGGTGAGCTCGTCTCGCCGTAGTAGCAGCTCGAGCAACCGCCCGCAGTGACTTGGGAGTAGGGACCATACGACTCCGTGGGGGTCAGTGTGTAGGTCTGCCCGAGGTTGGCCGAGGAGGCGCCGGTGTAGTTGCCACCGCTGTAGGCGGCCGAGAAGGCCCCCGTGCCGCTCGTGGACTCCGTCGTGGCGCAGGTAGCCGTGGAGGTATAGGTCGCTGGGTTAGTGGCGGGGATCACCGCGGTTGGCGCCGACAACGAGACGGCCGAGCAGCTGTTGATGACAGCCGTCTGGGTCCGTCCGAAGTTGGTCGTCGTCTGACTGAAGGCCACCGTCGCTCCGTTGTCGATCTGGTTGCTGGCAGAGGTCACCGTGGCCGTCAGGGTCGTGGCGTGTCCGGCGGACGGCGTTGGGCTGGCGGTGAGGTTGGTCACGGAGTTCCAGACGGGACCGTCCAGGGGGTTGGCCCAGGCCACGGTCTGACTCGAGGGCGCGTTCTGGACGAAGACGACGCCGTCTGGAGGCAGCGGCGCGGTGCCATTGTTCGGGCAGTTGTTGAGGTTCGTCGAGTTGTTGCTGTTGTCCCAGGTGTAGTTGTTCCCGTTGGAGGTCACCGTGCTCTCGCTCGTGTCGGGGCTCACCACAGTCATCTGTCCGGTTCCGCCCGTCGTGGTCGACAACGTGATCTGGGTCGGGCCGGAGTACAGGCAGCCGTACTCGGAGGCGATGACCCCGAGCTGGGAGTCGCTGGAGGGCGGAGTCTCCACCGAGTTGCCATACTTGCTGTTGACGGTGTCGTAGAGGGCGACTTCATTATTGGCCTGGCCACAGTTGGCATCGCTGCCGCTCATCCCGTCTGCGTCATCCACGAACTGGCAGTGGGGGTCGGCGGTGATCACGGGCGACGGAGCATTGGTGGTGCCGAAGGAGGGGGAGTTGGCGGGTGTGCCGTCACCGGAAACGAACACCGAGTCGTTCGTGTACACCGGCCCGAAGAGATAGTCGGCGGGGCCGAAGTAGACAGGGCTGCAGTCCACGTTGGCGTTGTCGATTTTGTAGTTCAGTTTCCAGTTGTAGTTGCAGGTGCTGTAGTCCCCGTTCGGACTGTACGACTCGTAATTCGTCCACCACACGTTGTTGAGGAAGCCGTTGCTCGGCGTGAGGGTCATGGTCTCCTGGTCGAAGAGGTAGCCGTTCGTCGTCCCCTGGTCCTTCGCCGCCCCGACGACTTGCACTGACAGGCTGGTGAGCGCGTTGGTGGTTTGGGAGGCGAAGGTCGGCTTCGGGTTGCCGAATGCGTAGTACTCGGCGTCCGCCCCTGCGCTGTTCGAGTCGGGGACGGGGTTCCATGTCCCGTAGGAGAGACCGCTGCAGAGCCCAGTGTTGTTGGTACTGCTGTTGCACTGGGCCAGGCTCGGGTTGGTGTTGACCGCCGTCACATACGCATTGATTCCCGCCTCGAGTGCGCGGTTGGCGTAGACCCCCACGGCCTGTTGCTGTTGGAGAGGGTAGGACTGGACGACGGTCGAAACGAGGATAAAGCCGATCATCGTCCCGATGACGGCCACGGTTACTACCGCGACCAGGGCCGTCTGACCAAGGTCGGAGGCGGACCGCAGACGGCGGCGGATGGCCGACCTCCAGGTTCGCGTGGGCGTTTGTATGACGATTCGGAGCATGTTGCTCACCCCGCTCCTCCCGTTGGCCACTGATACGGATATGTGAGGTTGCTGGTTGTGCCGACCGGTGGGTAGCGGTAGACCACGGTCTGGTTCTCGACGGTGCCGTTTGTTCCGGAGCCGCGAACGGCAATGGTGAGGTCGATGCCCAGGCTTTGGATGGCGTCGAGCGGGCAGGCGATGGCGGCGGTGGGGTAGTTGGCCGAGGTTGCTTGACAGGCGGTCAGCGTCTGGGTGGCCGCCGGGTAGTCGTACGGGGAGCTCGTGAGCCCGGTCATTTGGTTGTTCTGCACCTCACTGCTGGTGAGAAGGATGGTCGTCCCGACCGTGTTCGGCGTGTCGGGCCAATACGGGTCGAAAAAGCTGTAGCTGAAGATGGGCTGGTTGGAGCTCGGGCTGTTCACGACGTCGCGGACATTGGTGATGAGGAGGTAGGTCGACGGGTACGGGTACGAGCACGACCCCGTCGTTGCGGTGGCCAACGGGCAGCTCGAGATGCCGTTGGTGACGGTGGGCAGGTACCGGCGAACCTGGAAGCTGCACGGGCTCGAGGCGGTGCAAGTGGTCGTCGAGGTGACCGGACTCCCATTTTGGGCGACCTCGACGGCGACGATCATGGCCGGACCTGCCGAACCACCGTCGCCCGTGACGTTGCCGTAAGCCGTGCCTATGTTCGAGTAGAACTCCAGCCCGTAGTTGAGCGGGGTGGTGCCATATTGCGCGAATCCCGGCTGCGGCGCCCCCGACCCATTGCTGTTAGTCGGCGCTGGCTCGACCTCGGCCCGGATGAGCGACTGAAGAGGGGCCAAGGCGGGGAGTGCCTGGTCGTACTCCTGGTACTGACTGGAGACGGTCGTGCTGACAGTGGTGACCACGTTCATGGTGAGGGCCACCAGGGTGAGCAGGACGACGAGCAAGGTCGAGGCAATCAGGACCTCGGTGAGGGTCATCCCCTGGTCGCCACAGAACTGCCGTCGGGTCCGGACCGCCGATGCGATGCGTCCTCCGCCGCGCCACGTCGGAGCTGCGCTCACGTGCCGAAAGAGGCGAATATTCGCCGACGGCGATGACGGCGATGACGGCGATGACGGCGATGACGGCGGTGGCCTCATGACAGCACCAAGATGGGTTTGGGCAAGTAGGTGGTGGCGCCGGGGCTCACCGTCACCGAGGTCGGACCTACCGTGACGGTCGTGCCGGTGACGGTCGTGCCGTTCACCGAGTAGGTGTACGTGCCATAGGGGACGGACGTCGTCGTGAATCCTTGTGGATCGGTGGTGGGCAATGTGTAGGTGTCGGCCGTGCAGTTGTCCGCGGTCGGCCAACTGGCGGTCAGCGTGACGGCCGCACCGGCGACCGGGCTGCCCAACGAGCTCACGACCTGGAGCGGCAGCAGCCCGAGTGGAACGGTCACGGTGGCCGTGCCGCCAGGCAACGCCATGAGCGATCCTTCGGACCAGGTAGAGGCTTCGGACGAGCAGTCACCGGCCACGATGGAGTAGCCGCTCGGGAGCGGATAGAGGTTGTTGGACAGCGTGCTGACGTTCGACGTCCCGGCCTGGGCCTGGGTGACCCGGGTCGTCCAGCTGGCCAGGGTGGCCGGTGAAGTCTCGAGAGGGATGCCGGTCACGGTGGCGCCAGGCAGCGAGGAAGGGGTCGCCACGCTCCACGAGCTGCTCGAGGGCCCCGAGGCGGTGACGACCACAGGTCCGCTGGCCGTCGCTCCCGCAGCCGTGCAGAGCGAGCCTGCGCTGCCCGGAGCCTCGCAAGCCACACCGGTGTAATAGAGGACCGACGAGCTGGTGGACGCCGTCGTCGAGTTCCAAACCCAGCTGCCGGTGAGCGACCCTTCGAGCAACAGGGCAGGGGCGGATTGGCTGTTGGGGGTGGCCGCTACGACGCAGGCGGCGGTGTCGGTGCCTGATGGGATGCCGCAGCCCACCGAGGTGACTGCCGAGACGCCGGTGGGGAGGCCGTTGGTGCCGGCAGGGACCGCTGCCCAATCGTGCGGCGAGCCAGAAGTGGCCAGGTTGCCGGTCCAGATCGCCGGGCCCCCGCTGGCGACCGTCCCGATGGCCACACAGTCGCTGGAAGTGCAGGACAGCCCGGTGATCGAGCCGGTGCCCGTCGGGAAGGTGGATTCGCCCACCCATTGGTCGGGGGCCGTGCCGATGGACGCCGTGAGGATGGTCGGATCCGATGGGCTGGTCGAGTCGCCGACAGCAGTTGCCTCACATTCAGATGTGCTCGGGCAGGCGATCTGTCCGACCGATTGCAAGGTCGAAGGGACGATCTCGGGGGTGAACGTCGGCGTCCAACTGTGACTGGTGGCCAGACCTGCTGGGTCGCCGTCGAGTCGGAGGACGCCGGCCGTCGTGGCCCCGCCACTGACGGACGCAGACTCGCCCACGACGCAGGTGGTGGTCGTCGGGCACGCGAGGGACGACAGCGAGCTGAAGGTGGTGGATGTCGGGGCGACTATCGTCCAGTAGTCCGAGTTGCCCCCAGTCTGGCCGACGGCTCCGGCCAGCAACACCGGCCCGGTGCTGGTCTTCCCCAGCGCGTAGCACCCGTTGGTCGACGGGCAGGCGACGCTGGTGATGTCGGTGACCCCGGAGGGCGGTTGGTCGGCGTTCACCGCTCCGAAGTTCGTGGAGGTCGTGAGGATGACGCCGGTCGATCCTGAGCCCATCTCGTCGCCCACGCCCACGCAGGTGGAATCGCCCGATGTGCAGGCAACTTGGGCGATAGTCGTGGTACCGGCCAGCGTCGTCGACGCCCAGCTGGACGAAGTCCCGACCCAGGCCGCAACAGCGTTCGGAGACCCGTTGCCCAAGGTGAGGCAGTTGAGGGACGACGAACCCGGGCACTCCACGCCGCCGGCGACGGCCGAGGCCCCGCCGTACGAGATGGAGGTGCCGATTCCCTCGTCGTAGGTGACCGCCACCGTCGTCTCGGCGGTGACGTTCACGGTTTCGGTGTAGCTGTCTGACGTATTACCGTTGAGATCGACGAAGGGCGGAATACCTGAGTAATCGGAGAGAGCGCCGCTGGTGGGCTGTTGGACCGCCACGATGTAGCCAGTGGCCGGCGGCACCTGCACGAAGGCACACCCGTTCGGGTCCGGGTTGAGACTGAGCGTTGTCGCCCCCAGACCGCCGCCGGAGACGTTGATGTTGACCGCCTCGAGCCGCTGGGCTGCAGTGTTTCCGTGGGCGTCCAACCCACCCGCGTTGGTCACTTGCACGGCGATGAACCCTTGGGTCTGCAGCCCCGGCTTCGGGTAGTTGATGTTGGTCGTATCGAAGAGTTGCTGGTTCCCGTTGTCCCAGGTCACCCTGATTTGAAGCTGGATGACGCCCGGGTGATTGGGGCTCGGTGGCTCCTCGTCCGTACAGAGGTCGGACTGACCGGTTTGGTTGACCGACTGATACGAGTAGTCGGCCGACACCGTGAAGTTGGTGCCCGCGACACTGGTCGACCTCGGGGCGATGGCTCCGGAGGGGACCGACGGTGTATTCCAACCCTGGAGGATCGTGCCGTCGAGCCCGGTAGGAGGCGTCGTGTTGGACAAGATCTCGACCCATGAGTCGGCCAGCTGGAGGGCCGCCTCGCGCTGACGAGCGGTGGAGGCGCTGGCCAGCGTGGAAGTGAGGAGGTAGGAGAGGGGGATGACCGTGACCATGAGGACGATGAAGGCCACGAGCACCTCGATGAGCGTGATGCCGGCGTCGCGGTAGGCGGCGCGCCGGTCGGAGCCGCGTCGGTGCGCGATGCGGCGGCAGGGCGTGAGGCCCTGTCGACGGGATGGTTGGTGGGTAGGTCGGCGCTCCATGGCTCTTCATGCAGGGTACGAACGCGCCCGGGCTTGGCCATAGACGTAATTCCACCTGCACCTGGGTGATCGACCCCTTGGAGCGCCAGCTTGAGCACCCTCGAAGGGGCGACCGATCAGTCCGGCGGGGCCGTCGCCGCTTGCGGGAGGCCTGACGCCGCGGCCCAGCCGCGACCCCCGCCCGGTGCTGCCGCCGGGGAGGAATACCGCGTTGCGGTCAGTAGGACTTGGGTAGTCCCAAGGAGTGCTGGGCCACGAAGTTGAGGATCATCTCGCGGCTGACCGGTGCGATCCGGAGCAGACGGGTCATGCCCCACATGTCGGCCAGACCGAACTCGCTCGACATGCCGTTCCCGCCGTGGGTCTGGATGGCCTGGTCGAGCGCGGCCAGCGCCGCCTCGGCTGCCGCGTACTTGGCCATGTTGGCCGCCTCACCGGCGGCGGGCGTCTCGCCGGCGTGGTCGCAGAGCCAGGCTGCCTTGTCGGTCATGAGCCGGGCCAGCTCCACTTCGACCTTGGCTTTGGCCAGGGGGTGGGACAGGCCCTGGTGCCGCCCGATAGGAGTGCCCCAGACCTCGCGCGTCTTGGCGTAGTCGGCGGCGCGGGTGAGCGCATAGCGGCCGATGCCGTTGGCGGTGGCCGCAGAGAGGATGCGCTCGGGATTGAGGCCGACGAAGACCTGACGGAGGCCCTCACCCTCGTCACCGATCAACCGGTCGGCGTCGACCTGGGCGTTGTCGAAGAACAAGGTGAACTGCTTCTCGGGGGCGGTGATCTCGACGGGGAGGACCTGCTTCTGGAGTCCCGGCGTGTCGACGTCGACCACGAACAGCGAGAGGCGGCCGCGGCCCGTTTCCGGGTCCACACCCGAGCGGGTCACCACCAAGATGGCCTCGCACTCGTCGACTCCTGAGATGTAGTACTTCGAGCCGTTGAGGCGGTAGATGTCGCCGTCCTTCGTAGCGGTGAGGGAGAGGTTGTGGGAGTTCGAGCCGGCGTCGGGCTCGGTGATGGCAAAGGCCATCTTGAGCTCGCCGGTGGCGAAGCGGGGGAGCCACCGCTGCTTCTGGGCGTCGGTTCCGAAGCGGGCGATGATGGTGGCGCAGATGGCCGGCGACACGACGATCACGAGCAGCGGGCAACCGGCGGCCGCCAGCTCTTCCTGGACGACGGCGAGCTCGCTGATGCCGCCCCCGCCCCCGCCGTACTCCTCGGGGACGTTTACCCCGAGGAAGCCCGGTTCCGCCACCGCCTTCCACAGCTCGTCGGTGCGCTCGTCGGCGTGAGCCTTGGCCACGTAGTAGTCGTGGCCGAATTTCGAGGCGATGGAGGCCACCGCCTCCCGCAGCATCTGCAGCTCGTCGGATTCGATGAAGTCCATGGCCTGTTCCTTGCCCCTTTGACTGCTTCCCGGTGATCCCGCTGTCCGACCCGGCCGACGTGATCGCTCAGCCGGCGTCCAGCAGGTCGATGGGGATGTCGACGAGCCTGCTCCGAAGGTACTCGCCGAGTCCCTTGGCCTGAGGGTCGGGCCGCGTCGACGAGGCCACACCTTCGCCCAAGAGCCCGACGACGACGAAATTGAGTGCACGGAGATTGGCGAAGACATGCCGGTCGACCTCGAGGTCGTCTGCCTCGGGTAGGAGCTGGCGGAAGCGGTCGAGCGTGAGGTACCCCTCCAACCAGGCCCACGCCTCGCCGGTACGGGCCCAGAAGCCCACGTTGGCGTTGCCCCCCTTGTCCCCGGAGCGGGCCCCGATCAGGGTGCCGAGTGGCAGCCGACGCGTCTCACCGGGCCCGGCCGAATAGGACATGGCCACGGTCACGGGCACGAAGGCCGGCTCTTCGGTGGCTCCGGGGGCGAGCGACGCGTCGGTCGCATCGACTACTGCCGGACGGCCCCCGCCGGCGGCCAGATGGGCCCGGTGGGGAACCTCGACCCGCCGCCCGTCAGCGTGGACGACCGAGGGCACGACCAGGTGGGCGGGCACCAGCGTGGGCCAGTAGACGCCGTAGTCGGTGGCCGCGGTGGGCGGGCCGGTGAGATGCAGCCCGGGGTAGCCGGCCAGAGCCAGCTCGGTTGCCGCGCTCGAGAACCGACGGCCGACGCGCTCCTGGTCACTGTCCTTGACCGTGATGCGCAGCTCGGCCGTTGCCTCGGCGTTGGTGGGTGCGTCGGGCTTGTCCGTGCGGATGAGCTGGGCGTCGAAGGTCTCGAACTGAGCGGTGCCGCCGAGGGCGTCCCTCAGTGAGTCCAGGGTGAGCGCCGCCTTGGCCTCGATGTCGAGGCCGGTCAGCACGAAGGTCATGGCGTTGCGCCAGCCACCGAGGAGGTTGATCGAGACCTTGACATCGGGCGGCGCCGGCGTGCCCTTGGCCCCGGACAGGAGCACCCGATCGGGTCCGACCTCGTCGAGACGGAGCATGTCGAAGCGTGCCACCACGTCGGTGTTCGGGTACTCGGGTCCGGCGATCTCGTAGAGCAGCTGGGCGGTCACCGTGCCCACCGACACCTCGCCCCCCGTCCCCGGCTGCTTGGTGATGACGGCGGAGCCGTCGTGAGCCACCTCGGCGATGGGGAATCCCGGATGCTCGAGACCGGGCACCTCCGTGAAGAACGCGTAGTTGCCGCCCGTCGCCTGAGCGCCGCACTCGATGACGTGTCCGGCGGCCACCGCACCGGCCAGGGCGTCCCAGTCGGTGGACTGCCAGCCGTGGTGCCAGGCGGCCGGACCAACCACGAGCGAGGCGTCGGTCACCCGCGGGCAGACGACGATGTCGGCCCCGTCGCTCAACGCCTCGGCGATGGGCCAGCCACCGAGGTAGGCGTTGGCCGACACCACCTGACGGGCTGCTTCCGCCAATGGCTTACCGGTGTCGAGGTGGAACAGCTCGTGGCCACCGGCGGTGAGCTCGTCGAGCCGGGGCAGGAGGTCGTCGCCCTCGACGTGGGCCACGGAGACGGCGATGCCCAGACGGTCGGCCAATGCCCGGACCTGATCGGCCAGCCCGCCCGGGTTGAGGCCGCCGGCATTGGTGACGACTTTGATGCCGGAATCGACGCACCGGCCGAGCACCTCTTCCATCTGGGTGAGGAAGGTCCCCGCCCACCCTCGGCTGCTGTCCTTCAGGTAGCCCTTCCACAGGATGAACATGGTGAGCTCGGCCAGCCAGTCGCCGGTCAGGACGTCGATGGGCCCACCTTCGACCATCTCCCGTGCCGCGGCCAGGCGGTCACCGTAGAAACCCGAGCAGTTGGCGACGCGGAGCGGTTCGGCCATAGCCGTCAGGTCCCGTCGGCCGGGCCGGCGGGTTGGCCAGGTTCGCCGGTTCCCTCCTCCGACTGGTCGGCGGAGTCCGGTTGCACCATCACCAGGCACTGACCCGACTCCACCTGATCGCCGACCTGAACATCGACCTCGGTGACCGTCCCCGAAACCGGGGCGTGCACGGCATGTTCCATCTTCATGGCTTCGAGCACGACGAGGAGAGCCCCCGCCTCCACCCGCTCACCGGCGGTCACCGCCACCCGCACCACGCCACCGGGCATGGGGGCGAGGGCAGAGCCCTCGGCCCGCATCTCGTCCGGTCGTGGGAAGCGAGGTCGCGGTCGCAAGCTGGTGCTGCCGTCCGGGCCATCGACGAAGAACGTCTCTCCGAAGCCGTCGGAGCCTTCGACGTCCGCGTCGTAGATGTCGACCCAGTAGGTGCGGCTGACCCGGTCGATGGTCAGGGTGACCGAGTCGGGGCCGACACGGATGTCGTCGACCGGGAATTCCTTGCCGTCCACTTCGAGGGCGAGCTGCCGTGGTCGCTCGACGCCGGGTTCCGGCCAGCCGTAGCCCACGGTCACCGACCGGGAGTTTCCGTCGAAGGTGACCTCCTGCAGCCCGGACCGGTTGTTGCGGAAACCGGCCGGGATGGTGGCCTGGACACGGGCACGGGATCGGCGCCGGGCCTGCCCGGCCAAGGCCGCCGCCACCGCCTGGCGATCCACCGCCGCGTCGTCGGCGAGCGGCGCGGCCAGGCCGTCTGGGCCGTCGAGGCCGATCCGCTCGAGGAAGCCGGTGTCGGTCACACCGCCACCGAAGTCGGCGTTGCGCAACACCCTGACCAGGAGGTCACGGTTGGTGATGACGCCGTGGATGCGAGCGCCGGCCAGGCGGGCGGCGAGACGTCGGGCGGCCTCGCCCCGGGTGGGGGCGTGGGCGATGACCTTGGCCAGCATGGAGTCGTAATACGGGCTCACGACCGATCCCGTTCCGACGCCGCTGTCCACGCGTAGACCCGGCTCCGTCGTTTCGATCTCGAACCGGCAGAGGGTGCCCGTCTGCGGGAGCCACTGCCGGGCCGGGTCCTCGGCGTAGACCCGTGCTTCGATGGCGTGCCCCTGCGGCCCGGCCGCTGCGGCTCGGTGTACTTCGTCGGGCAGAGGCAACCCCTGCGCCACCAGCAACTGCAGGCGCACGAGGTCCAACCCGGACACCGCCTCCGTGACCGGATGTTCGACCTGGAGGCGGGTGTTCATCTCGAGGAAGAAGGCACGACCGCCGCCTGCCGCCTCGTCGCCCCCGTCGAGCACGAACTCGACGGTGCCGGCGTTGACGTAGCCGACGGCCCGGGCCGCGGTGACGGCCCGGGCCGACAGGTCCGCCCGCAGGGCCGCGTCGACCGCCGGGGACGGGGCTTCCTCGATGATCTTCTGGTGACGGCGTTGGATGCTGCACTCGCGCTCGAAGAGGGCCACCACGGTGTCGTACTCGTCGGCCATCACCTGGACTTCGATGTGGCGGGGAGAGCGCACCAATCGCTCGAGGAAGAGCGTCCCGTCGCCGAAAGCGGCGACCGCCTCCCGCCCGGCGCTCGTGACGGCATCGGCCAGCGCGGCGCGGTCGGGGACCACCCGCATGCCTCGGCCGCCTCCGCCCGCCGATGCCTTGACCAAGAGGGGCCACCCGAGCTCGTCCAACGTCGCCTCGTCGGGGAGGCCGCCCCCGTCGTCGATGGTGACGGAGGGGAGAGTGGGCACGCCGGCCCGGCCCATGAGCTCCTTGGCCCCGATCTTCGACGCCATGGCGTCCATGGCCTCGGGGGGCGGCCCCACCCAGACCAGTCCGGCGTCGAGGACGGCCCGGGCGAAGGCGCCCGACTCGGACAGGAACCCGTAGCCGGGATGGACGGCGTCGGCCCCGGCCCGGACGGCGGCGTCGAGGATGCGGGCCACATCGAGGTAGGTGTCGGCAGCAGCCGTTCCGGGCAGCCGGACGGCGAGGTCGGCGGCCGTCACGTGCGGGCTACGGGCGTCGGGGTCGGAATGGACGCCCACCGTGGCCAGCCCCATGCCCCGAGCCGTGCGCATGATCCGGGTGGCGATCTCACCGCGGTTGGCCACGAGCAGGGTGGTGATCCGTCGGGACGGGCGAGGCGGCTTCATGTCGGCCTCACATCCGGAAGACGCCGTAGCCGCGGGTGCCGGAGATCGGTTGGTTGTCGATCACCGACAGGCACATGCCGAGCACGGTCCGCGTGTCGCGCGGGTCGATGATTCCGTCGTCGTAGAGCCGGGCAGTGAGAAAGAGCGCCTCGGACTCGGATTCGATCTGGGCTTCGACTTCGGCCCGCATGACCGCGTCGGCTTCCTCGTCGAAGGGGATGCCCCGGGCCTCGGCCGATTGCCGGGCGACGATGGAGAGCACGCCGGCCAGCTGCGCCGGTCCCATGACCGCGGAGCGGGCGTTGGGCCACGAGAAGAGGAATCGCGGTTCATAGGCTCGACCGCACATGCCGTAGTTGCCGGCCCCATACGAGGCGCCGATGTTGACGGTGAGGTGCGGGACCGAGGAGTTGGTCACGGCATTGATCATCAGTGCCCCGTGCTTGATGATCCCGGCCTGCTCGTAATCCTTGCCCACCATGTAACCCGTCGTGTTCTGCAGGAAGAGGAGGGGGACGTCGAGCTGGTTGGCCAGCTGGATGAACTGGGTGGCCTTCTGGGCCTCCTCCGAAAACAGGACGCCACGGTGGTTGGCCAGAACACCGATCGGGTAGCCGTGAATGGAGGCCCACCCGGTGACCAGGCTGGTGCCGTACAGGGGCTTGAACTCGTCGAAGCGCGAGCCGTCCACGACCCGGGCCAGCACCTCCCGCGGGTCGAAGGGAACGCGGGGGTCGGCCGAGGCGATGCCGAGGAGCTCGGTCGGGTCGTACACCGGTTCGTCGGGTGGTCGGGTGGGCCCCGGGCCGAGCTTGCGCCAGTGCAGGTTGCGCACGATGTCGCGCCCCATTCGGATGGCGTCCACCTCGTCGGCGGCCAGGTAGTCGGCCAGGCCCGATGTCCGTGCATGCATCGAGGCACCGCCCAGCTCTTCGTCAGTCGACTCCTCGCCGGTGGCCATCTTCACCAGTGGAGGGCCACCGAGGAACACCTTGGAGCGCTGTTCGATCATGACGATGTAGTCGCTCATGCCGGGCACATAGGCCCCGCCGGCGGTGGAGTTGCCGAACACGATGGCCACCGTGGGGATGGCCGCCGCCGACAGCCGGGTCAGGTCCCGGAACGCCCGCCCGCCAGGGATGAACAGCTCGGCCTGACCCGGCAGGTCAGCCCCTCCCGACTCCACCAGGTTGATCACCGGCAGCCGGTTCTGAAGGGCGATGTCCGAGGCCCGGGCCCCTTTGCGGAAGCTGTAGGGGTTCATGGCCCCACCCCGGACGGTGGGGTCGTGGGCGGAGACCAGGCACTCGACCCCCGAGACCACGCCGATGCCGACCACCGACGAGGCGCCCACCGCGTACTCGGTTCCCCAGGCCGCCAGCGGGGCGAGCTCCAAAAAGGCGGTGTCCCGGTCGACCAGGAGCTCGATGCGCTCGCGAGCGAGCAGCTTGCCCCGCTGGTGATGCCGCTCCACATACCGCTCACCGCCGCCGGCCCGAGCCACGGCCAGCTGCTGGGCCACGGCCTCGACTGCCGTGGCCAGGGCTTCCTGGTTGGCCCGGAAGCTGTCGGAAGCCGGGTCGACGGCAGTGGCGAGGGTGGGCATGGCTTTGGGCACCGACCCGCGCAAGAGAGCGGGAATCGGCCGCGGCCGGGTCGCACCGCGCTTCCCGACGTGGGAAGAATAGGTCCATGCTTCTGCGTTGCGTGACGAAGTGACCAGCCGGCAGCTTGGTCGACCGGATCGTCTGGGCCAAAACCGGCTCGATGGCTCGGTGGGATCCCGTCCACCGACGACATCGTCGGGCAGGCCCGGGCCGCGCCCAGGCGCCCCGACCAGCCCGACCCCGGGTGGCGCGTCGTGGTGATCCGCATCGATCCGGAGGGCGCGGGCGAGGGCGCGGGCGACGACGAGCGGGCCGGGGCCCGCCGCCAATCCGTGAGCGCGACACGTCGCCGTCCCGGTGGTGGGCGCGAGCGTCCACGCCCGCTCTCGGCGGTAGTGCTGGCGGCCGGCGAGGGGACGCGCATGCGCTCGGCGCGCCCCAAGCCCCTGCACCGACTGTGTGGTCGCCCGATGGTGCTCCACGTGCTGGACGCACTGGCCCAGCTCTCCGTCTCACGGGTGGTGGTCGTCGTCGGCCACCGAGCGGACTGGGTGACGAAGACGCTCATCGAGCACGCGCCGCCCGGCATGTCCATCGAGTTCGTCGAGCAGCCGGAGCAGCGTGGCACCGGTGACGCCATGGCCGTTGCTCTCACCGGCCTGCCGACCGATGACGACGACGACGCCGACGTGGTCGTCCTTCCCGGCGATACCCCCCTTCTGCGGGCGACCACACTGGCCGAGCTGGTCCACGAGCACCGGTCGTCAGACGCCGCCGCCACGCTGCTCACCGCCGTCCTGGGCGATCCGTCGGGTTACGGACGGGTGGTGCGAGGACGGGACGATGCCGTGGCCCGGGTGGTTGAGCACATCGACGCCACCGACGAGGAGCGCGCCGTCGACGAGATCAACACCTCGATCTACTGCTTCCGGCGCAGTGTGCTCGCGCCCTCCCTCCGGCGACTGAGCCCGGCCAACATCCAGGGGGAGTACTACCTCACGGACGTCATCGAGGTGCTGTACGAAGCCGGCCACCGGGTGACCACGTTGATCGTGGAGGACACCATGGAGGTGGCCGGGGTCAACGACCGAGCCCAGCTGGCCGTGGCCGAGGCCGAGTTGCGCGACCGCATCAACGAGCGGTGGATGCGTAGCGGTGTGACCATGTGGGACCCCCAGACCACCTATATCGACGTCGATGTCCAGCTCGAGGGTGACGTCGTGCTCTTGCCCGGGGTCGTCCTGCAGGGTCGCTGCCGGATCGGCGCGCACGCCGAGATCGGGCCGAACTCCCGGCTGGTGGAGACGTCCGTGGGGGAAGGCGCGGTGGTCGAGTCCAGCGTCTGTCGCCGCTCGCACATCGGCGCCGATGCCCGGGTGGGGCCTTTCTGTGTGCTGGCTGAGGGGAGCGAGGTCCCGCCCGGCGCCGTCGTGGCGCCCACCGAGTGGCCCTCGGAACCGGTGAGCGGATCACTGTAGCCTCGTGTCCATGGAGTTCATCCCTCGGCGGCGCCTGGAGCTCGTGTCCGGGCGATCCCATCCCGACCTGGCTCAGGCCATCGCCGACCAGCTCGGCGTGAAGCTGGGCGAGGCCAACCTGCGCGAATTCGCCAACGGCGAGATCCACTGCCGGTACGACTCGTCGATCCGCGGCAGTGACGTGTTCATCATTCAGACCCACGGTGACCCGGTGAACAACTCGCTGATGGAGCACCTGATCATGATCGACGCGGCCAAGCGGGCATCAGCCAAGCGGATCACCGCAGTGTGCCCCTACTACGGCTACTCGCGCCAAGACCGCAAGGCCACGGGGCGCGAGCCGATCACCGCCAAGCTGGTTGCCGACATGCTGTCGGTGGCCGGCGCCGACCGGGTGGTGAGCGTCGACCTGCACTCCGGTCAGATCCAGGGCTTCTTCGACGTGCCCTTCGACCACCTGACGGCCGCCCCGGTGCTCGTCGACTACTTGCGCCACAACTGCACCGACAACCTGGTGGTGGTGGCGCCGGACGCCGGTCGGGTGCGGGTAGCCGAGCGCTTCAGCCAGCACCTGACGGGCGGGTTTGCCGTTGTCCACAAGAGCCGTCTTCGCAGCCAGGCCAATCAGGTCGAAGCGCTTTCGGTGGTGGGCGATGTCGAGGGGCGTCATTGCGTGCTCATCGACGACATGATCGACACCGCCGGGACAGTCGTGGCCGCCGCTGATCTGCTGGCCGAAAGAGGCGCAACCGAGGTGTGGTGCATGGCTACCCACCCGGTGCTCTCCGATCCGGCCGTCGACCGGCTCAAGAATTCGTCCATCACTCGGGTGGTGGTCACCGATACCCTGCCCGTGCCGTCGTATCGTCGGTTCGACAAGCTCGAAATCCTTTCGGTGGCAAAGCTCATCTCCGACGCCATCGACGCCGTCTTCCAGGACACGTCGGTCTCCGAGATCTTCGGCGGCGAGAACCTGACCTGAGCTGACCGGCCGTCCCTCGTTGGCATGGAGTCCTCACTTTCCCGAGGTGCCGTGAGGTCCAAGCTGTTTCCAAGGTGTCGCCCATAAGATGTGTGCTTGCCCCGTCGACGGACCGCAGGTCGCCCCAAATCCCCGCTCGATCCCGACTACATCGTCGCAGGCATGTACGCCGCGATCCTTGGCCGTGATCCCGACGACGCCGAGGTAGGTCCGTATTCGGAGCATCTGCGTTCTGGGGGTTCGAGCCATCACATCCTGACCCAGATGCTCGAATCACCGGAATGCCAGCTCGAATTCTTCCGTAATCCAAGCTTCCGCAATCTGGTCGCCCCCGATCCGATTGCGGATGACATTCCCCGCCTCTACATCTGGCACGTTCCGAAGACAGCCGGAACCAGCCTGCGGGAAATGCTGATGCCTCATTTCAGCCCTCTGGAGTTCTGCGGAAGCCTGACGCTGAGCGAGCTGTACCGGCTGTCCCCAGCACGACTCCGATCGTTCCGTGTGATCGCCGGACACTTCGGGCCGATGCTGCCCCCGTTGCTTCCCGATGTCCCACTGGTCACCGTCACGCTGTTGCGGGACCCAATGGCCGTAGTGGCGAGCCTCTACGGCCAGTGGCGGGACCATGGTCCCCCTGACCACGAGTACACAATGCTGGCCAATCGGCTCTCCTTGGATGAATGGTGTCATCGGGACGACCTGCGCTCGCAGTGGGCGAACCCCCAGGCCAAGTCCCTGGCTCTTCGGCGATCCGTTTCCCCGTGGCCCGCTCCGTCGGAGTCACCCGAGGGCGACAGTCCGGTCATCGACGATCCCGAGTTACGGGACCGGGCGATTTCGGTGCTGGACGGCATCGACATCGTTGGTACCCCCGAATACCTCGTCCCGGTCTACCGGACTTGCCTCCGTCGCCTGGAGATCGCTCCCCGGAATTCGACCGCACTCCGTCGGAACGTCAGCCAGGGGCCAACGGCGTCTGTTTCTCAATCGACCCGCCATTGGCTGGCTGCGCACAACGAAGTCGATGCCGAACTGCTGGAGCGGATCCAAGCACGCCTCGTCGACCTGGACCTGACTGCCAACGTCTGATTCGATGAATTCGGGAATGAGTGGCGAGTGCTCCTAGGGCCGACTGAGCCGAACAGACTTGCTTATGCCGGCACCGGCTCATCACCCGTACGGGCAATGAGCGCATACCGCCCTACGGTCCATCGATCGACTTCGAGTTCGCCAGTTCCACCCGGAAACACAATTTCCGCACGACAGTATCCAGCGTCTCGACAATGCGCGATCAACACCTCCGGATAGATCGGCACGCGGTGCGTCAGGTCGACCCAGAACGTCTTAAAACCGTGGGCCGCGTGTGGATTTACCGTCTCGGCCACTAGGAGCCCACCCGGCTCGAGCACGCGGAATGCGTGGCCAAGCAGCTCTTGGAGTCGGTCGTAAGGGAGATGCTCGATGAATTGAGCGGAGAACACGGCGCCAATCGATTGGTCTTTCTGACCCCCCAGGTATGTGATGGCGTCCTCATGGCATACGTGATGGCCTTTCTTTTGGCACCGCTCGATCATCGACTCGTCTATGTCCACCCCTGTCGCGGCGATACCCGCTTCCGCCAACAGGTCGAGCATCTCTCCTCGACCGCAGCCGACGTCGACGACTGAGGAACAATCGGCGAGAAGCGGTCGGTAGTAGCTGAGGAGACCTCGGACCACCTCTTCTGTCCCGCGGAATATGTCTTCGAATCCGGCGTACCCTTCTGCATCGCGTGTGGTCCCCGACGAATAGCCGATCGCCTTCTTCCCGTCGGGGCCCGTAAGAAGGAATGGGGGTACTGCCCCCATGTAAGGGACGGCGCGAAGACCAGTAACCGTGCGGTAGATGTCCTTCAGGGAGATCCTTCCCGCCGACCCGTCGGTGAGGTCCAGTTTGAGATGCTCATTCATTCCACGCAGGAGATCGAGGCTCTGCTGCAGCTGATCAAGCTCGGCTTGCGCGCGCAGAGACGAGCGATTGAGGTTGATCATGTGAGCCTGGTGCTCCTCCTCAAGGTTGACTTGGGCATCGGCAAATGCGTTTAGGGCAGCGGTGAGGGCTCTGCTGTCATTTTCGTGGTGTTGGTCGTGGCGCTCACGTATCCGGCGGACGATCGGTCGCGCCATGCCACGGACCAAGGAGAACGAACCGACAGCAGGTGGCTCGGCATTGGTCCCCAGATCGACCTGCAATCTCGCCACCTGCTCGGTACCCGCGGATCTCTCCAGCTGAATCGCTTCGAATCTCCGTCGTACAAACTCCGTGGCTCGGTCCATCCCGTACTCACGTTCCAGTACTTGCTGGGCGCGGCGGCCCACGTCCGCTGCCTCATCGGGGCGAGACGCGACGTGCTGCATCAATCCCGCCGCAACGTCGAGATCTGGGTCGGCCCATGTCGCGCTCGTCGGATACGGATCACACCCTGGGGGAACAGAGATCGGACTCCACGGAACAAGATAGGCCGTCTCGGAATTCATGAAGTCCAGATTGCCGGAGTAGCCCGTGGCGATAACAGGCTTGCCGAGCGCCATTGCTTCCCCCATTGTCAGCCCTAAGCCCTCGCTGCGATGAAGGGAGACGTAGCAGTCTGCGAGTGCGATGAGTGCTCCATACTCATCTCGATGTAGGTAATCGTCGACGATCACAATATCGGGGCGATCTTTGCAAGCCCATCGGATTCGCTCCAGATCATCGACGCGCTGATCCCCGCTGATGATCTTTAGCACAAGTACAGGGCCATCGTCCGGGGCGAAAGCGCGTTGGAATGCGTCAATCAGCCCTAAGGGATTCTTTCTCTGCAAGATGCTCAGCAAGTCAAAGCAAAACAGGAACATTGGCCGTTCCGGCAGTCCGAACGATGCCTTGCTCAGGCCGGGCGCCACTGTGGGTGCCACAATCGGAAGCGGCACTGTGAACACTGGTTTGTCGGTCACCGCCGCGATCGATTTTCGGTTGAACTCGGAAAGCGCCCACACCTCATCGACCAGATCGAAGGTTGGCCAATACTCGGGTGGAAACTCGTCCACTTCCCAAGCCCATTGCCCGATGGTGTACCGACCAGAAAAGAATTCCGGGCCGACCTCCTGCATAAAGGTTGGGAACTGATCAGCGTTGACCGCAACGATGTTTGTGTCGAGGTTGCGTTTGGAAGAGCCTCGCATTCTGAACGGATATTCTTCACGGCTCTTCGGGGAAGTCGTCGTGAAAGTCATGACGTCGAGCCCGGCCGCCTCGACAACTTGAGCCGTCAAACGACCGGCTTCTCCAACGCCTATCTCGGCGTTGAAGTATCCCGCCACGACAATTCCGGGTTCCAGAGAGTCTGGGGGGGCCCACGGACGGGCAGTGCGGAAGGGCGGCACTTGCGACGAGTCGCCGGTACCCGGCGGCACCGTGACGAGGGCGTGAGGCATTCGGCCGGCTCGAGCCTGCTCGTGCGCCCATTGCAGGAACGCCGGCCGATCGGTGAGTTGCGGATCGGGAAACAACTCAGTGAGCTCGGGATGCATCCAGTAAAACGTGCCCAAATAGAGGGTCAGATTGCCGAGATCCGATTCGACATTCGGCGCCTCATTGAGCAGGGCGATCAGATTGGTCACTTCGTCAGGATCGAAGGGATCCGGGGGTGGAGCCGTGCCGTGCTCGTCCGATTCCTCGACCCACCGACGATAGAGATAGCGAATTGCCGAATCCATTGGAGAACCATCGGCCATAACCTCAAACCCGAACCGAGGTGCGCGGTCAGCATCGAAACCGTGGGCAACAAGTGACTGCCCGTATTCATCGCAGATGCGCGCAATGTCGGAGTGCTCGCTCAGCAAGATCCGGGGATTGAAACCCTGATGTTTACTCAAGCGGTGAGGATCATCCGGCGAGTAGCCGCTAAAGTGAAAAAAGGCAAGCGGTCGTCCGTCGACTTCGTATCGTTCACCCGTCCACCTGAACAGCCGGGAGTGGAGGTTCCAATATGCGACGTTGTACTCAGGGTCTCGAACGATAACGCTGTCGAACATCCCGGGCACAAAATCCACCCAGCGTTGGTCCACGAACCGCGCTTGATGCTGATCGTTGATGCATTCTCGTTTCAGCCGTTCCTGCCAGAAGGATAGGAATGGACGCGAGGCTTGACCAACCCCAATAAACCCCAAATTGTAGATCCCGGCAAACAAAATTGCATTCTCTACGATCGTCGTGCCGTCGCGCGGATACGGTGCGGTGGCGTGCGGGATCAAGACGACGCCTTGTTCAACCGCCAGTCTCTCGAGCCGGTCGAGGGAGTCGAACACCTCGATGTCCGGATCGAGGTAGAGAACGTGGGAGACGCCCGAGTCTAGAATTGCCTCGAGTAGCCATGGCTTGAGCGAGGTGGCGAATTCCGTAATGTCGTAGATCATCGCCATCCGGTGGAACTCTGAAAGGTCCATTCCTAAATCGTCGAGGCGGTAGATTTCAAACGGCTCAACAGCAGGATCCACTTCGTGTTGGAGGTCGTCGATGACCAAGACGATCATTCGTCCGTCGGGATGATTCGATCGAAAGGACTTCGCCAGAACGCGCGCGTGGGGCAGGTAATTGCGGGCCACGATCGTGCAAACGCAGACACTCACTGACGTACCTCCCATGGCATCGTCACGTCGGAAACGCTAGGCGCAATGAGCCCGAACGGGTGGTCATTGCGTGACCGAGCGAGAAAGCTATCGTCAACCAGCTGGGTGAAAGTCCGGTCCGAGGAGGCCTCCAAGGTTACCGGGCGAGTGGAGTCCGCTGGTCGAGCTGGTCGAGGGACAGGGAGTCGAAGCCGGGCCGAGCAACCGGCGGGCCGCAGCATGAAGGGAAGTCCACAGCGTCGTACGACCTCCAGCCTCCTCGGGGCCAGAGAGCGCCGAGCGTGTGTGGATTTGGCTGGGCCATGGAAGTCGTCTGGGATCTTGGAATGGACGGCCAAGGACGCTCGGCCGGCACAGGGGACGCGGAGCGGACTCGGCCGTTCGCCCTCGCAGAGGGGCATTGCAGCGATCGCGGGTCAGTGGGCCAGGAGCTGGACGTGATACCAGACGAGAACCCCTCCCTGCGCTTCTGGAGGGCGACCGAGAGCATCCACCAGGTAGTGCTCGACGACTCCCGGATCAGCACCTACGGGGTGAACGATGATGGTATCGACCTCATAGTGAACAAGGAAGGCTCTCAGTTGTCCAAGGCTCGAGGCGTTCGGCGGCGGTAGTGCCTGCACTGCGGAGCCGCCGCTGTAACCCGAGTTGAAAAGGGTCTGCATAAGTTGCGGTTGGAGATTCGGTGGCGCCAGTGTTCCCAGTCCCCGATTGTTGGGAGCGGGCGTGATGGCGTAATCGCCCGGGATCTTGAACCGCATGCCCGATTGCGCCTGCCACAGCATGGCGAAGTTGTGGGGGTAGACCGGATATGGATATGTGAGCACCACAGTGTTCCGGGGGATTCGGTCCACGCCCGTCAGGGCGTCGGAAGTGAAGTAGGCGGGCACGCCTGTTGTTGCGGTGGAGTAAGGCAAACGGGGGATCAGGGGTAGGGCCACGATCGTTGCCACGACGAGGGCGAGGACGGATCCAAGATGTGGTCGACGGGGTCGCTTGGCCGCGTGTGTTGCTACCGCCCGCCTTCGATGCCGACTGGACAACAGAAACCTACGGCGTGCCTCGTCCAGCCCGACAGCAAACAGAACAATCACGAACAGATTGGTGAACAGACCGTAGCGGATAGAGAACTCGTTGCGGATCAGAGGCACCGAACGAAACAGTGCGAATGGCAGCCAAATGTCGAACAGGTGACCATCGACATGCAGCTTTGGTCCAAGGCTCAGCACGAAACTCACCAGCCCCATGAAGGCGCAAAACCGAACGACGCCATTGCGGCGAGCCAAGATGATGAGGATCAGACAAGCCAAAACGAGCGGAATCCCCAGATAGACACCGTTCTCCACGACCCCGCCACCCGACAAGGAGGTCCCGAGCGCTCTCCAGTGTTGTCCTCCCAATTGCTGATCGAAGGTGGGGACGATTGGACCGAGAAGGTCGGCACTCAGGGCAACCGTCATGGATGGAGGGGCCCACGGACCGGTCACGTGTTGGGCACCGAACGCTCCGAACCAGATGGGAAAGCCGGTGAGCAGGCTGAAGGGCAAGAGCGCCCAGATGCCACCAGTTACAACCCGACGAGCTCGCGCTCGCGCCACCGTGGGGTGCCGAACAGCGAGAACAACCACGCCGAGCACGCACAAAAGGACCAGGTCGGCGAGCACCTCCGCCGAAATCAAATACTGGAACGCCAAGAGGAGACCCAGAAGCATGCCTGCCCGGCGCGAACTCCAGCGCTCCCGAACAACAAGATTGTCGAGTACGGCCAGAACCAATGGAGGGATCGGCACAAAGGCCAAGAAAAGATGGCCATATCCCTGGCCAATCATGTAGGGCGAAAACCCGTAGAACAGACCTCCGACGAATGCCGCGGGCCACCACGAGGTCCATCGGCGCAGGACCAGGTACATAGAGCCCGCCGAGGCGAAGAATGCCAGCTGCATGAAGAAGTTGAAAGCCGCCACAGCGCCGAAGAGTCGCGTGAACGGAGTCGCAATCAGACCAAGGAGCACCATGTTCGTGTTGGAGGCCAGGTTCACTCCGGCTGGCACATTCAGTGCATTGGTGAAGAATGGATTGAGTCCACTGCCAATGGCATGGCTCGGCCACGCGACGAGCCATGTCTCAAGGGCGATGTCACCACATCCACAGCCCACAATCCTCTGGTTGTTGATCGGACCCAGTGGCCAATACGCAAGTAGCGAGATACCCGCGTAGACAACGAGAGGCAATACGTTGGATACCCAGCCGTCGGTCCATGAAGACCGGTCTCTGGTGGGAGGTGATGGGCCGGTCGCTGGTGCAAGAGCGGGTTCGAGGAGTTCGGTGATGATGACGTTCACCAATCGCGCAGTCGGCCAAGGCGGTCTGTTCTGCAACTGAGCTTGATTGAGTCCATGGGACCGGCGTTGTTGACCTCTGGGCTCTTTCCATTCAGGCTAGCGTTCGCCCACCGGAGGACAGGAAAATCCGACTCGCCATGAAGCCGACCGCTCCGGCGCCCGATCGGCGTCGAAGAGGCGCAGTCCCTAGCCGTGCCGGCTTGAAAACTCAGCAAACGTCGGCCCGGTCGACTCGAGCAGCTCGGCACGCGGACGGCCGACGGGCGCGGCACGAGCGTCCTTGACGTCGAGCGGCTGGTTACGACTGACAGAGGGTGATCGATCGAACGCCGAGGCCGAGCTCGCGGTGGTCTGCTGTGCCGAGCACCTCTGACGGACGCCAGGTCTCGCACTCGATGACCAGCCGGGCCGCTTCGGGGTCGTAGGGCACGCCAACCATCAGCTCGGAGCCGGCGGCCACGGCCCCGGTGACGCGATGCCGACCGTGCTGGACGGAGAACTGCAGGTCCCGGACGGAGGCATTGATGGCCTCGAGGACCACCGATTCGTACTCCCGGCCCCGTTCGAGGGTGATCTCACTCCTGCAGGTGGTATGGCGATGCGTGGAACTCTTTGCCAGGTCCGGTCCTGCCCATGTGCGGTCTTCGTCGGGCGGCAGATCGAATGTGGACATGGCGTACCGACCGTTCGCTCGTCGTGCTTCGAAAATGACGCCAAGGTGCGAACCCGTGTTGATGTGCTTCTTCACCAGCCAGCCCAGTCGCTGCAAGGTACGCACGAAATACGACTCCTGGTATCCGAGCTCCAGCCAACCGTTGGCCCGGATTGCCCAGAGTGCCTCGCCGTCCGTCCGCAAGCCCCATGGAATGGGAAACGAGTCGGTGATCGGCTCTGCGGCGAAGAAGACCCTGCCCTCCGGGGCCAAGACGGTGCGGAGCTTGTCGAGCAGCGCTCGGTGGTCCGAACAATGATGAAACGACTCGAAGAACAGTACGGCGTCGAAGATCTTGCCAAGCCGGTCGATCTCCAGATATCCGCATTCACGAACGTCGATGTCGAGCGACAAGTTCGCCGCACGCTCGCGGAGAAGGCCGACGAAATTGGAATCGATGTCGACCGCGGTGACGTCGTAACCCGTGCGGGCCAGTGCCTCAGTGGTGTTGCCCCAGCCGGCTCCGAGCTCGAGGACCCTCGATCCCGGGGCGAGGTCCATGGTCAGGATGATGATCCCCACTGCCATCAAGTGGTGTCCGACCGTTTCGGGGCTCTCGGTGTAGTAGGGGAACGGACGATTGGGATCGAAGGGAAAGCTCGATACCTCGTGGTCGACCTCGTACGAGTGACGACCCGATATCACTCGGTACAGCTCGAATTGCTTGTCCTCGTATTCCCGACTGTACGGGTCGTGTGGGAGATCCGTGAGCGGGGCCATTCGAAATCCGCCGAACACCTCGCGCATCTTGTCGTCCGAGACGTTCGATGCCTCGCTGACCTCCTTGAGCTTGTCGTCCAGCCGTTCGAGCGTGGTGACGGTCTCCACGTCGGCGAACGCATCGGAAGCGGCGACGGGCTCTGCATGACGTCGGTGTTCCTGCTCGGAGACGGTCACAAGACCGGGCGGAGGGTCGGAGGTGCCGGATGATTCCGCATTGCGCAGCACCGACCATCGTGTGTGCCGCCGCATGAGTCTGCGCAACTTGATCACCTACCAAGGCGTCTCGTGCTGATGGGTCTAATGGCGGAGCCCGAAGGTCGTGGCTTCCCCCGGCAATGCCGTTGGCGTCCCGGAG
>CAVSNH010000008.1:0-4749 GCA_963729275.1 uncultured Acidimicrobiaceae bacterium | reverse complement strand
TGCGGCGCCGGGCAGTGAGTCAACGTCGATGACGACGTCGTCGACGAGGACGACGACCTGACTGGGTCGCACTCCTCTTGGCTGTGGACCCCACGCCCGGCGGCCTCTTGGCCGCTGCAAGGTGCTGTCCGAGACCGACGCCGCCGGCGATGCCGCCACGCCCACGTCCATGTCTTTCGTTCCCACGACGGCAGCTCTCGAGTTGCGGTTGCCGATTGCCGGCATCGTCAACGGCCCGCAGGCGGCGCCTGTCATGGGTGACAACTCGTTGAGGGCGCGACCACACATGTGGCGGCTGGGCGCCAGCCCAGCTGTCGCATGACGAGATCGAATCTCGCCCCCGAGGTCGGTCAGACCTGGTTACTTCTTGAAGATGTAGAGGTGACCGGGGCCGCCACCGACGAAGACGTACAAGGACCCCGAGGTCGTCAATACGTTGTAGCCAAAGCCTTCCCCGGCGGCCCCGTCGAGGGCGGTCAACTCCGTGGGATAGGTCGCCCATCCGGACCCTTGCTTGACGAACACGAAGGCGGCACCGGTGGCCGTGCCCTCGGGGTCGAACGGAGCCGTCGTCACAACCGATTTGCCGGCCCAGGCCACCTCGGAACCGAACCAGTCCTGACCCCCGTTTGTCACCTCGGCGGGGTCGTACAGTTCGGCCTGCTGAGCCCAACTCGACCCCGATCCGGCGAACACGTAGGCGGTTCCCGGCGAGTTCGGCGTATCACTTGTTCCTCCGTCTGGCGCCGGAGGAATCGAAGCGAAAGGTGCGCCGACGGCAACCAACCCGCTGTCCTTGATGCCGACCGACCAGCCGAAGTAGTCGCCGCCCATGTCGTCTGTGCCCGACGAGCATGTCTGGGAGCACCCTTCGCCGTTCTTGGCGACCAATTTGGCCTCCTCGGTCCAGGTGTGGTGCACGTCCTTGTAGACATAGGCGGCCCCGGTGGAGCAACCCGCGCCAGCGCTGGACCCGCTGCAGGTCGAGGGAGCGGGCGCTGCGGGTGCTCCGGGGGCGCCGATGACCATCGTCGACCCCTGGAGGGCGAACCCTTCGCCGAAGATGTCCCCGTAGCCGTCAGAGCCACCGGGTGCGGTGAAGGTTGTCGATGGCGTCGTCTGCCAGTTCGAGCCCGACTCGGTGTACTCGAAGACCGCTCCCTCCTCGCCGTTTTCGAATGGCGCAGTTACCATCACGGCCGAGCTGCTCTCGACCGCCACCAGCGAGCCGAAGAAATCGTTGGCGGCCGCACCGGGGTCGACGAACGTGGCCTGCTGGGTATAGCTGCCCCCGTTGGTGAACACGTACGCCGCCCCTACTTGCGTGCCTCCGACCTCGTAATCCGGGGCGCCGACGACGATGATCCCGGACGACACGGCAACCGAATAGCCAAAGCCGTCGTAGGCCTGGGGGCTGGAGGGGATGAGCGTGGTCACGTACGTCCAGTGGCTCCCCGACCCGTTGAACACATAGACGGATCCGTCGCCGTTGTCGTCACCGTTGCCTCCCACCACCATCGTGTTGCCGCTGATGGCGACGGCGTCGCCGAAGTTGCCGCCCGAGCCCGGGTCCGAGAGCTCGGTTGCCTGCGTCCAACCGCGGCGTCGCACCGCCGGGGTCACCGCCCCCTCTGATCGGGCGGCACGTGCTGCGCTCGACCCAGAAGTGGCCACTGCGCGAAGTTGGGCCGGCCCGGTCGGCGCTGCTGCTTGCGCCGGCGGCGCTCCTGCGACCAGGGCGACCGTACCCATCATCCCCAGCATGAGGGTCAGCACGCCCAAGGGTCGACCGGCGCGCTTCGCGCCGAACAAACTGAAGAGGTCTTTCATGACGTCCCGCCTTTCCTCATGAGCAATCTCCTATGGGCGTCGGGATCTTTTCGACTCAAAGAGAGTCCGCCGTTGGGCCCCCAGTGCGACGCCAATCGCTCGACAGCAAGCTAACGCTGGTGGCGGTGAGCGTCAACATCCTCCGGGTCCTCCAGTGGGAGTTTCGCCAGGTCAGCTGCCGGTCGGGAGGCCACTGACAGTGGCAGCACGATCACGTGACGCGTCAATCGCCTCGGCGAAATGAGGAATTTTGAAGCTCTCCATTCGCGGCAAATGGCGTGGGACGATGTCGGAGGCTTCAGGCTTTCCGGTCGGTCGGCCGGTTGATCGAGCGCGCACGGGGCCACGTCCCCTTCTTGGTTCGGCCGGCGTCGTGCATTTGGTGTCACAACGTCGACACATGACGGACGGGCGTGGCCGCGCCGTCCCGGCCGTCTCAAGTTTGAGCGAGCGCTCTCGACGGCGGCCCGACGTAGTAGAGCGAGCTACCCGTTCCGAGGGCGCCGTAGGCGTGTGCCGGCACCTCCACCCCATGCTGAAGGGTCCACTGGTCGACGGCGGCCGCGGCCGAGAGCCCTCGGCCACCGCCGAATCCGCCGAACCTCCCGAACCCGAACCCGCCGAACCCCCCAAACCCACCTCCGACCAGGACGTACTGGATCTTGCCTTCGTGAGCCAGCCGTTCGAACTGGGGCAAGGTGGGGATCGGTTCAGAGCCGGTGAAGCCGCCCATGGACATGACCGGCTGGCCGCTGATCAGGATCAAGGGGGCCGCCGTCGTGGATCCGTCAACGGCAACGATCCAGCTGGCCCCATGGCGGTGGGCCTTGAGGAACTGGATCATCTCCGGAGGCACGCCGGCGACCGGCGGGACCCCTCCGTTTGCCGCCGTTTCCGCCGCCGTGATCCGGTCGAGACGAGCCAGGACCTTGGTCAACCCGGGATTGTCGAAGGGAGTGGCACGGCCGGATGGGTGTGGGGCGCTCGCCGCCGGGCCGCCTGTCGGGTTGCTTGGGCTGGGCGTGTTGCGGACGGTGTAGAGCGAGTAGGCCGCCGGCCCGGCAAAGGCGGCGAAGATGGCACTCAACCCGCCGATAGCCACCACCGCCGCCAACGCCAAGCGCGGAAGACGTCGCGAGCTGATGATGGCGACCAAGAGGACGGCCGCACCGATGATCCCGACCACCTCGACGACCCGGGGGAGTGAGGGGTCGTAAGCGGGGGCCCGTTCGAGGAGGTGGGCGGCCCACAGCGCGCTGGCCAGCACCCCGAGCGGCATGACCCAGGCATACCAGAGCGACGATCGGCCGAGCCGCCACATCTGGATGGCACCGCCGGCGGCCAGGGCGGCCAGGGCCGGTGCGATCTCGACGACGTAGTAGGTGTGGAATGTGCCCTGGACGAAGCTCAACACGACGATTCCGCAGATCGCCCATGTCCCCCAGAAGACGAAGCCGGCCCGGACGAGAGAGGTTCGGGGCTGGCGCCGGGTGGCCCACAGCCCGGCGACGAGGCCCAGCCCGGCCGCCGGGATCAGCCAACTGATCTGGGATCCGAGGGCGGGCGCGAACATGCGCGGCCAACCGGGTTGGCTGCCGAAGTGGGTTGCACTGGTGATGAGGTCGGAGAATCGACTGGCCAGCCGGTTGTGCGGGAGCGAGATCCGGTACGGGTTGGACGTCCCGAGGAGCCGTCCGAACCCGTTGTACCCGAAGATGAGGGAGACCTCGGAGTTGTCCCCGCTGCTGTCGACGTACGGCCGGCTCCCCACCGGCCACATCTCGACGACGGCCACCCACCAGCCCGAGGCGATCACGAGTACGAGCGCACCCCAGAGGAGCTGGACCAGCCGCCGCCCCAGCTTCGGACGGCCGAAGAGGAGGTAGACGAGGGGAAAGGCGGGGACGACGACGAAAGCCTCGAGCATCTTGGTCAGGAAGGCCATCCCGAGCAGCGCCGAGCACAGGACGAGCCGCGACGTGGAACCGGTCTCGAGTGCCGACCACAGGGCCCAGGCCGCCAGGACCAGAAACAGCGTCATGACGGCGTCCGGCTCGTTGCTGCGGAAGATCGCCGTCACGACAGGGGTGAGGCCGAGGGCGCCGGCGGCCAGCACCGCGGCCAGGTCGCCGGCCCATCGTCGCACCACGTGGAAGGTCACGAGCACGGCGACGACGCCGGCCAGGACGATGGGAGCGAGCATGGTGACGCTCGAGAAGCCGAAGATCCGGCCCGAGATCTCCATGACCCAGAGGGAAGCCGGCGGCTTGTCCACTGTGATGAACGACGACGGGTCGAGCGAGCCGAAGAAGAAGGCCTTCCAGCTTTCCGTCCCGCTCTTCACCGCCGCCGCGTAGAAGGTGTTGGAGTAGGCAATCTTGGAGAGCTGATGGAAGTAGAGGACTCCCGTCAGCAGGCCGATCAGGGCCATCGCCGGCGTCGACCACCAAGGCCGACCTCCCCGGCGAGGCCGGCCGCGGAGACCGGTGGGCCCGGGCGACTCGTGGGGTTGAGCACCGGCTGGGGATGGCTCGCCTTCGGCGAGCATCCCTTCGCCAGACGCCGGGCCATCCTGCTCCAGCACTAGCTCCGAACTCTCCATCGCGCTCCCGGCCTCGTGGACGACTGCTCGGGAAGCGGCCCCGATGCCCGATCCTTCGGAACTCCATCTGCCCTGCAAACGCCGTGTCCGTGTTCGGCCTCGGCTTGCACCGGAGTCCAGCCGGAACCGCGCTGCTGCGTCCGGCACTGCGCTCCCTGCATCCGAGCAGCACCCCGGGGGAGCTCAGAGCCATGGTGACACAGGCCATCGCCGCGGAGTCGGCACCTCTCCTCCGCCTCTTCCGCCTCCTCGCCGCCTCGAGAACCGGAGCACTGGAAAGCGGCGCAACCGAGCCTGGCCCGGTTGTCGGATGGAGC
>CAVSNH010000007.1:0-206251 GCA_963729275.1 uncultured Acidimicrobiaceae bacterium | reverse complement strand
CGTGGACGGTCTTCTTACGCTGCTTTCGATTTTGCACAATACATCAATTCAAATTCCACGGGACTTCGGTAGCCGATCGTCGAGTGCCGTCGCTGGAGGTTGTAGAAGCGGTCGATGTAGTCGGCCAGGACGGCGTTCGCCTGGTCGTGGCTGCCCAGGTTGTCGATGTCTTCGACTTCCCGCTTGAGCGTGGAGAAGAAGCTCTCCGCGACGGCATTGTCCCAGCAGTCGCCTTTGCGGCTCATGCTGCACTCGATCGCGTACGTGTCGAGCGCTGCCCGGTAGTCCCCGCTGGCGTAGGTGCTGCCGCGATCGGAGTGATGGACCAGACCCGCGTCGGGACGACGGGCCCGCACGGCCGTCTGCAGCGCGGCAAGGGCGAGGTGCCGGTCGACCGTGGCGCTGGTCGCCCAGCTCACGACGCGCCTCGAGAACAGGTCGAGCATCACGGCGAGGTACAGCCAGCCCTCCCGGGTCCAGAGGTAGGTGATGTCAGTGACCCAGACCTGGTTGGGCGCGGTCGTGCTGAAGTCGCGTTCCAGAACATTCGGCGCGATGGGAAACGGGTGATTCGAGTCCGTGGTCTTGCGAAACCGGCGTCTCATTCGCCCGGCCAAACCGGCCTCCTTCATCAGCCTCGCGACCCGTTTGCGTCCGACCTTCTCCCCCGTGGCCTGCAGCTCCGCGTGGACGCGGGGACTGCCATACCGACCGGAGCTGGCGCCATGCGCAGCGCGAACGCGATCGCCGAGCTCCAGGTCGCGTCGGGACCGAGGAGACCCAGGGCGAACCACCGCCCACGACGTCTCCGCCCAAGAGCCCGACGAAGAGCGAGCGGGCGAGGTCGGGGTCGGCGACGGCATGCACCACCCAGTCGAGAGCGGCGGGATCGATGGGCCCCGAGCCGCCACGCCGTCGTCGCCGGTCGGATGGGAACCCCTCCGGCGGGGGAGTGGCCCAACTCCCCGAGCCCTTGTCGTGCGGGGCCGACTCAGCCAGCTGAACGACCACGCCGGTGGCCTCTTTGGGATGGAGGAAAGCCTCCATCCAATCGGGCTGCGAAAGGTCGGCCCCGACCGGCTCGAACCCGGCCCGACGTGCTTCGTCCAGAGCGGCGCGGATGTCGTGCACCTTGAACGTCAGGTGGTGAGCGCCGGGGCCACTGCGTTCGAGGAAGCGCGCCAGAAAGTCGTCCAGTTGGGGCTCCCAGGGCATGAGCATCTCGATGCGGGCGCCGTTCGAGAAACGCACCTGGCCCGGCGCGAAGCCACGGTTCTGACCACCCGACACCCACTCGGCTCCCAAGTCGGATGCGTAGCGGTCCCAAAGGTCCCGCCAATGGCCGGCGGCGTGGGCGACATGGTCGAGCGTGACGGTCCCTGGAGCAATTGGCGGAGGCACCTGGACAGCCTGGTTTCCGGGTCGTCCAGTTGTCGAGACGAGGGCTCGATCCACCCTTCTCCGCAGGTGTGCCGGTGGGCTACCGTCGAACCGTGGACTTCCGTCGACAGTCGGCCTTCGAGCTGGCCCAACAGGTCCGCAAAGGTGAGCTGGCCGCACTCGACCTCGTGGACCACGCGCTCGAGCGGATCGCGGCGCTCAACCCGGTGCTCAACGCCTTCGTAGCGGTCGACGGCGACCGTGCCCGAGCAGCTGCGGCGGCGATGGACGAGACCATTGCCGCCGGGATCGACGTGGGGCCGCTGGCCGGGCTGCCCATCGGTGTGAAGGACCTCGAGGACGCGGCGGGCTTTGTCACCTCTCACGGCTCCAAAGCTCTGGGTGATCTCCCACCCGCCACCAGGGACTCGGCGCTGGTGGCCCGGCTGGTGGCGGCGGGTTGCATCGTGATGGGCAAGACCAACACACCAGAGCTCGGGTGGAAGGCCGACACGGACAACACGCGCTTCGGACGGACGGCCAATCCGTGGAATGTCGACCACAGCCCGGGGGGGTCGTCGGGAGGCAGCGCGGCCGCCATCGCCAGCGGGATGGTGCCGCTGGCCACTGGGTCCGACGGCGGAGGATCGATCCGGATCCCCTCCGCGTGCTGTGGGCTCTCCGGCGTCAAGCCGTCGCTCGGCCGTATCCCGGGCGGCGGGTCGGAACCCCCGGACTGGCACGACCTCTCGACCCGCGGCCCGATGGCCCGCCGGCTGGAGGACGTGGTTGCCGCCCTGGAGGTCGCCGTCGGTCCAGATCCCACCGACCTGCGTTCGCTGCCGCGGCCCGAGGCGTCGTGGGTGGCCGCCGTCGACGACCCGAGGCCTCCGAGTCGGGTGGCGTGGTCACCGACGTTGGGATATGCGGACGTCGACGCCGAGGTGCTGGCGACATGTGAACGGGCGGTGGAGACGATGGCCGGTCTCGGGGCTGACATCGTCGAGGTCGACACGGTGTTCGACTCGGATCCGGTCAACGACTGGTTCACCCTGGCCAGCGTGTACAACCTGCGCACCTACGCCGACCTGCGCGGCACGGATGCATGGCAACACGTGGATCCGGTCCTGGCCATGGTCATCGAGAGTGCGGTGTCGATCACGGCGCTCGACGTCGTGCGGGCACTCGACTCGTGCCACTCGATGAACCTCCGGCTCGTCGATCTGTTCCGCGAGGCCCGGCTGCTTCTCACGCCGACCACCGCGGCCGCTGCTCCACCGCAGGCGCTCGGCGGATCTGGCCTGATCAACAGCACGCCTGATCTGAACTGGGTCAAGTTCACCTATCCGTTCAACATGACGAGGTCACCGGCGGCAACCGTCTGTGCCGGGATGACGGCGAATGGGCTCCCCGTCGGCATCCAGCTGGTCGGCCCGCAACACGCAGACCTCGTCGTCATCCGGGCGGCGGCGGCACTCGAGGCCGCCATCGGCTTCGATGCCGTGGCTCCCGATCCGATCTCCAGCTGAAGCAGCACCTTTTTCACTGCCACCCCCGACTGTCGATGAACCCCGGGGCTACGATGGGCGACCGGTTCGGCTGCTTGCCGAGGATTCGGGCGTTTAGCTCAGTTGGTTAGAGCGCAGCCTTCACACGGCTGAGGTCGGAGGTTCGAGTCCTCTAGCGCCCACCCTGGTCAGGCCATGGAAATGGTTGATTAACAACGGTGATCTGGGAATCGTGTCCGTCGTTTGTCCGTCTGACGCTCAGATTTCGAAAACTGGCCGGCAGCGACGACCGGAGTTGTCACCCCCGGGAAATCCGATAATGCACTGGATGGCCGTAATGCAGCCGATCCAGGATTGCGATCGAGCCGCTCCTGTCTGATGTATGAGACGGCTTCTCGGAACGTCGGCCAAACTGACCTGTCCAGCCGACGCTCGGGTGAATCAAACTCGGGTGAATCAAAGAGGACCTACTCCGGGGCATGCCTTTCCGCATGATGAGAGAATGCGAGCGATGGACTTGGACGTGCGTCCTATAGCTGGTGCCATCGGTGCCATCGTGACCGGCGTGGACCTCACCAAGGTCGATGACAGTGAGCAACTCGAGGGAGTCCGCGAGGCCCTGGCCCAACACTCTGTTGTGTTCCTCCCCGACCAGGATCTGGACTTGGACGACCTCGAACGGGTGACTGACCTCCTCGGCGGAAGGGACACCACCCCGTTCGTGACACCGCTGGAGGACCGGCCCTTTGTCATCCGGGTGATCAAGGAGCCCACCGATCAACTCAACTTCGCTAACGCCTGGCACAGCGACCTGAGCTATCTCCCCGAGCCACCCTCCTACACGTTGCTCCACGCCGCCGAGGTCCCGGCCTTCGGGGGAGACACGATCTGGTCCAATCAGTACCTGGCCCACGAATCGCTGTCCCGAGGTCTGAAAGCAACCCTTGCTGGGCTTCGGGCCGTGCACTCGGCGGGCATGGCCTACGGAACAGGCGGATTCTTGGACCAGGTGAAGGACCTCACGTCCATGGCAATCGCTCCCTCGCCGGAGGCGTTCAAGGAGCACAGCCATCCTGCGGTCGTCGAGCACCCCGTGACTCATCGGGCCGCCCTGTACGTGAACCCCGTGTATACGACCAGGTTCGAGGGCTGGAGCCCCGCCGAGTCTCAACCATTGCTCGATTACCTCTACCACCACGCCACCAACGAGAACTTCACGTGCCGCTTCCGCTGGGCCGAGCAGACGCTGGCGATCTGGGACAACCGCTGCACGATGCACAATGCGCTCAACGACTATTTGGGTTTGCGGCGGGAGATGTTTCGTACGAGCGTCAGAGGCTCGGCTCCCCTGGCCTTTCACCCTCATGGAGCCACAGAGACCGCCCCCCTCATCGGCGAAGGCCCCATTGTCTCCCGATGAGCGATTTCGCTCTCGTGGTTGACTGACACCAGCTTTGGAAAACCGAAGGTTCAGAATACCGCCGAGACGACATTCACGATCACCATCGACCCCGGCTCGTAATTCGACACGGGACAGCGGGTGACCCCTTTCTTCCCAAGGACCGTGCGCCGGCAATCGGCTAGCTACCACGACACTCAGAGTCGAGCGATAGTTGCGTCACTGTTCTGACGCGAAGATTTCATGGTTCAGCCGTGAGGATCCGGAAAATGGATAGGGAAACCGTCGCGAGGGGAGACGCAAAACCACGCGACTCCACGAGTCGGCCAGGCTGTTGAGTTAGAGCACCGACGGCGGGGATCTGATGCTCGGCCCCGGCCCCTCGGGAGGGGAGGGCGATGTCCGAGCGAGCGGATCGCGACAGTAACCCAACCCCCCGCTGCCGGCGGGACAATCGCAAATCGCCGATCGGACTGGCGGCCGCGGTGGCAACAGCCGCTGCTTTGCTGGTGACCCAGTTGCCGGCGGCGGCCGCCAGCGGTGGCGGAGGAACTGGCCGATCGGGCTCGGCTGCAACCTTTCCCAAGACACCGACGACAACGACGACCGTCCCGCACATCTCGACGACGACAACGACGACCGTCCCTCACGACCTAGCAACCGCGACGACGACCACCACGCCCACGACGACGAAGCCTCCGGTGACGGCAGCCGTGGTCACCCCCAAGGTGTCCGTGCCCAGCACGACGACGACCACCACCACCGTCCCGCCATCGGCCAAGCCCAATAACGCCTCGCTCGTCGAAGGGATGCCAGCCCGATCCGGCGGCGGCCATCGAGGCACTGCCGTCCGGGGGCGTGTTCCACGGCTCCGGCTGCTATGTCACAACCGGCATTAAGATCACCAAGCCGGTCACCATCGACGGCGGCACCTACAACGACCCGGTGCACACCAATACGGGCTCAGGCGTGATGCCCATCATCCGGGTCAAGAACACCACTGACGTGACCATCGAGAACGTGGTTCTGAACGGGACCAACGAGCTCGGCGGCTACCACAGGACAATGGTGGGCGAGGCCGGGCTGGACATCCTCTCGAGCTCGTTTGTCAAGATCCTCAACGTGGCCACCAACGACACCTTCGGCGACGGGATGACGCTCTTCTCCCAATTCGGCGTCGACAAAGCGCCCGTGACCGACCTGTATGTGAACGGTTTGACCGTGACCCGTGCCGGCCGCCAAGGGATCACCATGGGCTACGTCGAGGACTCGACCTTGGACAATGTGAGTGTGAGCTTCACCGGCGAAGCTGGCTGGGACTTCGAGAGCGACCTCCCGAACATCGGTTCGGGGAACGTGACCATCAACAACGCCCACGACCAGGTGGGGATCCACATCATCGAGGCCCTCCAGGGACCGATCACCTTCAACAACTGCCAGTGCCAGTCCCATGTGCACATGCTCGACGACGCCGCCGCCTCCGGCCAGCTGGTGACGTTCAACGGTGGCTCCTACGAGCTCGACCGGGACACCGACAGCGGTTGCAACGTGGCCGGGATCAGGATCGCCGGGCCTGGGCGCATGGAGTTCAATCATGTGAACATCACCCGGAAGCCGGGAGAATGGGCTCCCCAAGGGCCGTCGATCTCGGTGACCGACGGCGGCCACCTCACGCTCGTCGACTCGCCCCTCCCGGCACCGGCCGGTGGGCACGATGCAGAGTCGAGGGTTAAGGTCGAGCGTTGAGCGTTTCGCATCCTGAGGGCACTGATGGTAGCTGCTCTGCCAGGCATTGAGGGAGGTCAGTTGCCTGCAACTCCGACGTATACAGCCCGCCCTTCACGTAGGAGATTCGGCAGTCGCTCGAAACTGAGTCCAGCGTCTTCGTAGGCTGAGGCGAACTCGTCTGAGTCTGCCAGCCGCATTACGTGATGCTCATCGATCGTGTCGATGCCCTCATTGGTCGCCACGGTGTACCTGCACGTAAAGCTGGACCTCATGCCATCTGCGCTCGAACGCGTCACTCTGGCGATTGCAGCATTATGAGTCCGACAGCAATCAACGCTCACTGCCGAGCCCAGCCATTGGTCCACTTCGACCCAGCCTTCGAGCATGACTACACCGCCAGGGTTCAGATGTTTCGCCATGGTGCTGATGGCCTCCCGTAGGTCCGATTCCTCGACCAAGTAGCCGATGCCGCTGAACAGGCTGACGATGGCGTCGAAGTGGCGTCCCAGGTCAAAGGTCCGCATGTCGGCAGTCACGAACTCCACGTCCGGGCACTTTTCCCGGGCCAGACTCACCATGCTTTCGCTGGCGTCGAGGCCCATGACATCGAAGGACTCCGCAAACCTCGGAAGGTTGGCCCCGGTACCACAGGCGACGTCGAGCAGTGTTCGAGCACCTCGGTTCCGCTGACGAATCTCTCGGACGAAGGCGTCGGCCTCCGAGTCAGCGTTGCGGCCCTTGGCCTCATGGATGAGGTCGTAGAGGGGAGCGGCGTCCGTGTACACGGGACCAATGTGCCATACGACGCTTCTCAGCCGAGCCGCCAGCAGCTTGCCCCACCCTTTTGAGCAGAATGGACCGCATGAGCACGGACGGCTGGGTCTCCTACGGCCCCGGCGACAACTCCCATGTAAACGACGAGCAGCGTCGATTGGTCGAGGTACGGATGAGGCACCGACGAGAGGCACCGACGAGAGGCACCGACGAGCCAACTGCTCTGCACCGTCCCAGTGCGGGTCTACGAGTACGGTGCCGACCCTCGGGTGAAATTTGCGTACGGTGCTGTGTTGGACGTGGAGAGCGACCACGCCGACGTGCGTAGAGCGGTGTGGAGAGGCGCGGGATGCCCTCGGCGACTGGCGATAGCTTCAACGGTCGGCGGAGTGGGATGGCGGAGCGTCAACTCAACGCGTCAGCGAAAGCGGCCCTGTCGCCCCTGTCCTTGTCCTGGGCTCGCACCCCGATGGGTGCTCGACCTCAAGCGCAGGAACCAAACTGGGAACGGACCTGCCGTCAATCGTTTCGCCTCGGTGCGAACGGCAACTACATCGTCTCCGCCTGCGACAGGCAGGCGTGAATCAGCCGGGCGCCACGACCGTCGAAGCAGACCGGGGTGCTTCGCTACCTTGGCGAACACCCTTAGAGCAAAGAACGTCGTTGCAAGCCATGGACGGAGATGTGGTCGAATGCGTCGTATCGAGCCGTCCTCCGCGAGTTCGATGACTGCGGCGTCCCCAATCCTGAATGGACCGACCTTTGCTTCGCCAAGCATGACCACTGTGTAGTCATTGTCAAACCGCTCACTCCATCTAAGGTCGTGGATGGTGGTGTAAACGGCCTCCAGGAGGACTCGAAGGTCCTTGTGACCGCGGATGACTGCGTTCGCTACGAGGGGGGAGATGAGTTCGGCGTCGGGTGCCAACGTCTCCATCAGGGCGTCAATATCTGCGGCTGCTGACGCCGTTTCGTATTGGGCCACTGCATCAGTCGAACCCATACCTGCCTCCGCCGTGAACCTAGTGGCACGCGGGTTCCAGGTTCCAGTTCGGCTCCGTCTCCCGTCGCGCCGGCGTCCGCAGTCCAACCTTGTGATTTGCCGGACGGCAAGAGTGGGAAGCAACCCGGGTGGAATACTCCGCGGCTAGGTGCTGTCCACGTCCTTCCACGGCCGAGGCTGCTCGCCTCGGCACTGCCTCGTGACTTCGCCGAATGCCCATCGTCTGACGGCGCGGGCTTCATCCGTGGGTACGACCTTGGGCAGCCATTCTTGGCAGTACCCCTCGACGCCATCAAGAAGTCGCCCGTAAGCTTCGACCATCGACCCTGCCTCTCGGGGAAGACGAAAAGATACGTCTACATGAGTGAGCGCATCACTGATCGCTCGCTCCCAGATTTCCTCCGGGTTTCGGCCGAATCCACGAAAGTGGGTGCTTAGCTCGCCGAGTAGGTCTAGGAGCTTCGCTGGAGCGCCGTCCGCGGCAGCCGGGATGTCGTCCGCCGCACGGCTGCGCAGTTCACGGTACAACGCGTCGTAGCACGCTCCGCTACGTATCATCGCCTGAACGGGTGCGTGGATGAACACGATTGGAACACCAGAAGGGTACGGGTCGACCACGACTGCGTCCGACGGGCGCCTCATGCCACGGGATACTCCTGTGGCGCGTCGCCCATCCTCGGAGAGCTCAAACCAGACGGTCTTACCAGGCTCTGACGGTTGCCATCCCCACTGTTCCGCCAGCGCGTCCAACATCTTCAGACCTCGACCTGTCCGGCTGTCAGGCCCGTAGGGTTTTACCGCCGGAGGCATCGTTCCGGCGTCTCCGACCTCTACGCGAACTAGAGGTCCGTCCCGTATGACCCTTAGGGTGAGAGGGCTGGCTGCGTGCAGAAGTGCGTTGGCGACAAGTTCGGACGTCAGCAACGCGGCAGTGTCGCGGATGTTGTCGGGTGCGCCGTCGAGCACCCTAAGGACCTCGGTCCGCGCCTCCCCACAGCTCGACGGATTCGCCGCCAGGTTGAACTCAGTTGTTTCCATGATGCAACGGGAGCACTCCGCCGGCCGTCGCCGCCATCGAGCATGCACTTTAGCGGAGGGTAAGCGGGCGTAAGGGTCGACTGCTGGGAGTCCTCTGCGCCGTCTCGGGGTCAGCCCCCGCCTCCGGTCAACATCAATCCGGGCCACAAACGGGCAGTGAAAGACGGTCTCTAGGCCAACCCCAGGTTGCGCCCAGAAGGTTCCCACGGCCGGCCCCGTCGAGCGGGGGCTTCCGGCCGGCCCTACTCCGGCTCCGGCATCATCTGCCAGCGGACGTGTTGGTGGTGAAGATGTTCGGGTCGTCAGCCCTTCCGAGGTCTCCTCTTGCTCGGGTGTCCATCGCTTGTCGCCATCCAGGAAGGTGTTCGACACGGTCTCCGCAATCACCGACCCGTCCTCGAAGGCGAGGGCCAGCAAAGGTGGTTCGGGTGCTCGGCGTCCTCGGCAATCAAAATCCAGCGCGCAGAAAGAGGCGGTTCTCGCGACGTGGCCACGGCAGTCAAAGTGCCTCCCTCGACCATCGCCGATGCCGTTCAGAATCTTGAGCCTGCCGGCCCCGACGGTTGCTCTACGAACATATGTTCGATACCCTCATCCCCGTGCGGTTCGAGGTCGAGGTTCGGGTGGGGCAGCCACTCGACTCGACCGCACGCCAGTTTCTTGACGGCCTGATGCGTTCGGCCGACAAGGTCGTCGGCTACCGGGCCGACGGGGACCAGATGGTGGTCACGGTCGAGGCACAGGCCATGGATGAGAGTGGGCGTTGCCAGCGGCGATACGCGAGGTGGCATGCATCTACCCGTTGGAGAAGTACGAGGTGGTGGGGGAGCGCCGGGAGCTGAGTCCGGACGGCAAGTGAACTCGAAGGTGGCAGTCGGTAGTATTCGTACAAGGCAAAGGGGAGGTGCCTTCATGCTTCGACGGGTCGTTGCAGCGTTAGCGGTTCTTCCCCTGCTCGCGGTGGCGTGGCTGCTTGGCGTGGCTTCGCCGGCGGCCGCCGCGGGAGCATCGGCGGCAACCTCGATGGGCACGCTCACAGGGAACGTTGTCGTAATCGGTGCGCCAGCCGGCTTCAGTGGTGAGGTGGGCGTGGCGGCATGTCCAGCGTCCGCCTCGAAAGGGTTGTGTTCGTCACCCCAGTTCGCTGTTTCCGGTTCTGGCGGCAGTTACACCCTGTCCCTCGCCGCTGGGGCCTGGGAGGTGCGCGAGTTCTACTCGGTGGGGTTTAACGGCGGCGCCTTCATCGGGCGGCCGAGAACGATATCCCTTATCGGTGGCCAAACGGTCCGGCAGAACATTGCCATCCACTACCAGACGCCGAGCAGCATCACGGGAACGGCGACCGTGACGGATGTTCCTCCGGGGGTCACGGTAGAGCAGCTCTCCGTCATCGCCTGTCCGTCATATTCGCCCGTCGTCGCAGGTACCCCTTCACCGCTGTGTGCGACCGACTTCCTCAGCCTTGGAAGCTCCGAGTACTCAATCCCCACCCTGTCCAAGGGCGCGTGGCTCCTCTACGTCGGCTACTACACCGAGTTCGGTCTGACCACCGTCCAGGTACCCGGAGAGGTCAAGCTGCACAAGGGGTCCTCGGTCACCGACAACCTGGCGGTCGCCTACCAGACGCCTACGAATGCGCTGGTCGAAGGAACCGTGACCATCACGGGTGCTCCGTCTGGCTTCTCCGCCTTGGCCGGCGTTGGCGGATGTCCGACGAGTGGGGCCCCGAGCAAAGGGTCCGGGGGCGGCGCGACCGCGTGCAGTTCTCCGGAGTACACCTTCGCCGGTTCCGGGGGGGCCTATCAGCTCGTGCTTCCCCAAGGACCGTGGGAGCTGGCCGGCTTCTACGAACTAGCGCCTTTCGGTGGTCAGTTCCTGAGCGCCATTCAAAGCACCACTCTCACGGGAGGCTCGATTGTCACGCTGAACTTCACTATTCCCTACATAGCTCCTGCGACGGTGAGCGGCACGATCAAGGTGAAGGACGTTCCCGTCGGCACAGTCATCCAGGAAACTATCCTGCTCGCCTGTCCAACCATCGCCCCGTATACCGGGACGATCGTGCCAATCGAGTGTGTCGACAGCTTCGCTAGCCCTAATGAGGCCGTGACCATTGCAACGTTGCCGCCGGGAAAATGGCTGCTCTATCCTGGCTATGAAACAGCGACCGCCGAAACGATCAGCACGATTCCAAAGCGTGTGACGCTGACCAGTGGGGAGACGACAGCTAAGAAGCTCTCCATCATCTACGCGTTCGGATGACAGTCATTGTCCGGACGCATGGCGACGATGAAGTTGCCGCGCCGACCGCCATCCGCGGAGGCCCGCATCCATCCGAACGTGGACTTCGGGGTGGTAGAGGTACCGAGGCGCTCTTCATGCCAACGTCGCAATCTTGATCCTGTCTAACGTGGCCGGCTCTGTGAGGACGTCTGGGCATCCTCCTGTCTACTCATCACACACCTCCTGTTAGTGGAACCCCATCAACGGTGAGGTTGGTGTAGGTGCTCGACGTGCCAGGAACGATGTGACCGGCAAACCACCCTTCTTGACCAGTGGGCGGCGCCGACGCTGGCAGTGTGGCCGATCCACCTTGAGTGGTCGAGCCCCATGGCGGTTGTGTTTGGCCCGCCGTCCACACCACGAACTCCATCGTGTCGCCCGTGATCGTGGCGCAAATGTTGAGGGGATATGTGGCCGGTGCGTACGGCAGGAATGTCAAGCTGAACTGTGCGAACAATGTGTAGGTCGGCCCACTCCAAATGTGGAAGTTGAACGTTTGGAAATCGTCATAGATGACGTTGCGAGTAACCGTCAGCTCGTCCTCACCCTCACGCCGCAATACGATCCCTTGTTGGTCGAGTCCTGTGCCACTGGCGAACGTGGCGCAAACTACGGGATCCGGTTCGGTCGGCGCATTCGCAGACCAAAACGCTTCTCGGTTGTTTCCACCCGCTGTGGGCGCCGCCGTGACTATGACCTCGCCGGGGCTCGGATTGGTGAACGTGTACGGCGTGCCGTCTGGCGTCAGATCAGCGGTGCACGCTCCGCACACCACGACCAGTGCGGCGGTTGCAATGATGACGAGGAGCTTGTTCTTCATTTCAGTTACCTCTCATCCTCATCGGAAGCCCAACTGCTGTACTCGCCGTCGAGGACCTCGAACTGATCCTTGGCTTCGATGACCCTGCCTCTTGTCGCTTATAGATGGTTGCCGTGGTGATGACGATCTATCGACCCCCCATCGCTAAGGATTCACTTTGCGATGTGACTTCGCCTAGGTCGGTCGCTCGGCCTCGCAGCGGTCGGCCGCTGGTGGCTTGGGGTTGATATATATCGGTTTCTGACACATAATGAGCAAGTGGGAATGCGAGACCCAAGTTTCTTGATCCTGGTTGCCCTCGCTGACCAGCCACTTCACGGCTACGGCATCATCAGTGAGGTCAAGAGGATCTCCGATGAGAGGGTCAAACTAGGGCCCGGGACTCTGTACGGGACCCTCGATCGGCTGAAGGACGAAGGCCTCATCGAGGAATCGGGCACCGAGGAAGTCGACGGTCGGTTGCGTCGGTACTACCGCATCTCGAAGGGCGGCCTTGACGCCGTGCGCAGCGAAGCTGCGGATCGAGCGGCGACGCTTCGTGCCGCCGAGGAGCGCTTGGCCCCCCGACTTCGAGGTGCATCCGCATGACGGTCGAACGACAGGTCCGACAGCTGGTTCGGGCTTGGCCTTATCCCGACCGGAGGGAACGGGGCGACGAGATCGTCGGCACGACGCTCGACCTTGTGCCAGAAGGATCCAAAAGGTTGCCCTTTGCCTTGGCGATCAACTTGGTGTTCGGAGGCCTCCAAGCAAGATGGCGGGCACGGCCCCCATTTTGGAGGTGGATCTACTACGTGATGGGTGGACGCCTTCCGTTGATGTGGCACCGGTGGATGCTCAATGACCTGCTCGGGCCTGGGTGGCGGTTGCGATGGGTGAGAAGGCGGGTCGTTATCACGATCACCTCGATCGGACTGGCTCAGTGGGCGACGTATGCGGTCTTTGGGCCGCTCGAGGCGCAAAAAGGGGTTCCAAGCCCTGCTATCCCGACGGCGTCACCGTGGTATTGGCTCATCATCTTCGGAGCCGTCTCCCTTGTTGGCGTACCTCTCGGAGCACTGAGTGCCCGACGACAGCGAGATCGCATGCTTGCTCGCAACGGATACCTCACGCCGCCCTATTACAACGTGCCGCCGGCAAGAGCCTCGAGCCCGACTCGGCCAAGCCAACCGTAGAGACAAGGGCCAGGATCGAAATCCTCTCTCGCCCTGGGTGAGCACCGATGGCACCGAGCAGGTCCTCATAGATGGTCATCGCCTTGTTGGCCACCTATCGACCCTTCCCATCATTGACAGACCAGATCATGATGAGACTCCGGCCCGGGGGTGGCCGTGCTGTCACCGCCATCCGAGTTCCGCCGGTGTACGTTCGGCGCAGGCACACCGAGGCACCGTTGGGAAAGGCATGCCATCCGAGTGATCCAGTGGGCAACCGGCGGTGTGGGCCGGGCCGCCCCCCACCTCCGTTGATCCTCCCGGGTCGACGCCGATGAGCCGACACCATCGACCACCGAGACCACTCGATCAGATCCGCACTCCGATCTCGGTGGTGGTGGTCGCTCTTCTGATGGCGGCCTGCACGTCCGCCGAGGGTCCGCGCACCACCTCGCCCTCGACGCCTACCACCACCGGACATTCGACTACGACCACCACCGCTCCCACGGGCTGGTCATCACCGATGGCCGTTGCCCGCGGCTCCTCGCTGGGTGCCGTGGACTGTCCCTCGACGACGCTCTGCCTAGCGCTCGACGACCACGGCGACGCCTTCCGTTTCGACGGCTCGGTCTGGTCGCAGGCAAGTCCGACGGGGATCACTGCCTCGGGCACCCCCTCGCTCTCGTGCGTGAGTGTCAGCTTCTGCAGCTCCATCGTGCAGGGAGCCAACCAAGCGACCACCTGGAACGGAACGGCGTTCGCCGGACTACAAACCCTCCCGGCCCAGGGTCTCGGGGCTGTCGGCTGTGCCAGCGTCTCGTTCTGCGTGTCCATCGACGGGGTTGGGGACGCCTACTACTACGACGGTTCCAGCTGGTCGAACGGAGCCAACGACTGGGGGAGCGTCTCGGCCATCTCGTGCCCGACGACGAGCTTCTGCGTTTCGGTCAGTGGCGGCATCTCCATGTGGGACGGCAGCTCGTGGACCGAGCCCCAGTCGTTCGGGATCACCTCCAACCTCACCAGTGTGTCGTGCCCTTCGGTCACCTTCTGCCAGGTTGTCGACAACACCGGTCAAGCGGAAACCTGGAACGGGACGGTCTGGAGCGGTCCCATACAGGTCCCCGCGCCGGGACGGTCGACGAACGGCGCCAGCGCCGGGGTGGTCGACCTCACCGGCGTCTCGTGCGTCAACTCCGCCTTCTGCATCGCGGTGAGCAGTTCCGGCGCCGCCTCGCTGTGGAACGGCTCCGGCTGGTCGTCCCAGACCGTCGATCCCAATGCGTCGCTCACGTCGGTTTCGTGCCCCTCGCCCACCGTCTGCGTCGCCGTCGACGGGAGGGGAGACGCTCTGAGCTTCCGGTAACCCGTTGGGCGCCGTCGTCGAGCTCGGCCGGCTTGACCCAGAGCATCAACGAATCGTTGCCGGTGCCGAGCTGACGGAACACTCCGGGCGATCACGCCATGGTCAGCGGGATCCTCTCGCCGGCGGTCACAAACCATTCGGACGGCCCGCTCCTTCAGCTCAGGCGGGTACCGCCCCCGAAGGCGGTTTCTTGCTCATGCTCCGTCCTCGTTGCCAAGGTTAGGAGGACACGGAGATCCCGGGCCGGTTCATTCTGCCGGATTCACCCACCATCGGGGCAACCGTGGACGTTTAGGGCGTTTCCAGCTCGGTCAAAGGGCCTTCGCCACCTGTCCCTGGAATCCCGGCGCCACCGCCCTTTGGGGGATCATCCCGCTACCAGTGTGATTCGAGCGCGTGAGGCGATTCCGCACGTCCACCAAGTTCGAATACGAGTGACTACGGCCCACCCATGCAGACGGTGAGCGCACCGCTCCCTTCTCATCGAGCGGCAATCTGTCGGCCCTTGGAACGGCGGGCGGGTGGCGTCAAAGCTCCCGGAAGTCCTACTGCGGCGCGCCCGTCGATGATGCCGGCTCATCCGAAAGGTCAGCTACCGCTGTGCGCGTCAGATTGCGCAGGGCGACGACGGAACGCCAGTCCGAACCGGTCGGGGCGATAGGCGCTCCTATCTGGACACGGATAGCTCCTCGGCGCGGGAACCGCTCACCTGGTGGAACGACGGAGCGTGTGCCCGAGATCCCCACTGGCACGATCATTGCGCCTGCCTCAGCCGCAGCCGCGAACGCGCCCAAGTGGAAGGTCCGGAGGCCAGGCGAAGGGGCCAGGCCCCCTTCGGGGAAGCTGGCGATGCTCACTCCGGAGCCGAGCAGGCTCACCAGTCGGTGAGTAAGGACGGTGGCGGTGTGCGGCGTACCACCCCCCGCGAAGACGCTGCCGAGGTGCGAGAGGAAGCGCCCTATGAGGGGCTTGTCAGCGAAGACTGATCCGACGATGAAGATCATTGGCTCGTCCAGGGCAAGGATGAGCACGGCCCCGTCGACAAAGCTCTCGTGGTTGGCGACAATTACGAGCGGTCGCCTGTCGGGCATCGCCCCGACCACCGTGAACGGAACCCTCGTGAGCCGCTGGACGCACTTGGCCCCAAACCGGGCCGCAAAGTAGCGCCGGCGCCACGATCCCGGCCAGAGCACGACGAAGGGCCAGAGGAGGAGGGCGATGACTGCCGAGACAACTAGGGCATAGGTTCCGTAGCAGACAAGGACGAGGTGCTTCTTGGCTCCATCGGCCGATCGGGTATTTGTGGTGTGGCGCAGGGCCCTCATCTCGGACCAGTCTGCCTTCCCAAACGGATGCAGTTTCGGCACCATGCGTCGACAACAGGGCTGGCGGCTTCAGGACGATTTCGGTTACACAAAGCCTTGTCGTGAGGGTGGTTCCGGAAGGAGGTGGGCATGGGCCGAAAGGCAACGATGGAGGTGGTTCTTGACTGTTCCGACCCCGAGCAGTTGATGGGGTTCTGGCGGGAGGCGCTTGGCTACCGCGTGCTCTACTCAGAGGCAGCCTTGGCGGTTCTTGTGCCCCAGGACGTGAATACTTCCCCGCTCCTTCTCCAGCGGGTACCCGAGCCGAAGGCCGGGAAGAACCGCATGCATGTGGACATCGTCACCGAGGATGTCGAGGTCGAGGTCCAGAGGCTGGAGGCGCTCGGCGCACGGCGACTCCACGATGGCGTTCAGAGCTTCGGGCCGACTCGCTGGGTAACGATGGCAGATCCTGAGAACAACGAGTTCTGTGTTTCCACCGGCGTCGAGTGGTGACCATCTCCATGTCGCTTACACCGGTTCGGTGGGTCGACTCAGGTTCCGCCTCTTACGGGAGCACTTCGAGTGCTTCTTGGTCGAGGACCAAGTCTGCGGCGGCAAGATTCTCCTCCAAGTGCAAGAGGGATGAAGTTCCCGGGATGAGCAGTACGGTTGGGGCACGTTGGAGCAGCCAGGCGAGAGCAACTTGAGCCGGCGTCGCTCCGAGTCGACGCGCCGTAACTGTGACGGACGCTGCACCGAGCACTGGGTTGTCGGGATGGAACGCAGAGCCCAACGGAAAGAAGGGGACAAAGGGAATTCCATCTGACCGGCAAGCGTCGAGAACGTCCTCCCCGGAGGTATCGGCCAAGTTGTAGGGATTCTGAACGCAGGCGATGTCGATCAGGGATTGAGCGGTCCGGTACTGTTCCAACTCGACGTTGCTCAATCCGATGCGCCCGATCAGGCCCTCCTGACGCAGGGCTTCCATAGCCTCCAGTTGCTCGGTCAGCGAGACGTCGGATTCCGGATGTCGACGGAGATTGACGACGGGAATTTGGTCCAAACCGAGGGATGCGAGATTGGCTTCGACACCGGCCCGGAGTTGCTCAGGACGTTGCGCAGCAAGCCAATGACCCCGATCGTCGCGCTCCGCCCCAACCTTCGACACAATCACCAACTCGCCCGGATAGGGATAGAGCGCTTCCCGGAGTAGCCCATTGGCCACATCGGGCCCGTAGAACTGGGCGGTGTCGATGTGGTTCACCCCGGCGTCGATCGCACGACGGAGCACTGTCAACGCAATAGTCCGGTCCTTCGGTGGACCGAACACACCCGGACCGGGGAGTTGCATCGCACCAAAACCCATGCGACCGACGGGTCGGTCACCCAGCAGTACAGATCGTTTGAGCATGCGGTTCGGTATACCCGGAACGGTCACTTATCAAGTTCCAAGCTGGCCTTGAGACGGGCAGTGCGCACCCCTAACTGGCAAACGCACCCGTCCCGTCCGGCGTTCCCCAGCCAGTCGGGCCGTCGTAGCCCTTCTCGGCGTGGCACAGATACTTTGGAGAGCACGGCGATCCGTTGGTTCCCTGGGTGACGTCGTACAGGTCACTGGTATGCGCGTAGATATACGACGTCGGATAGGTTCCTGTTTTGGGCGTACCCGCCAGTGCGAAGACCGAGGCGATGATCGGCGAGGCCTCGCTCGTCCCCCCGATCTCGACCCATCCGCCGTAGTCGTAGGAGTCGTACACAGCTGCGCCTGTGTCGGGGTTGGCATCCGCTGACACATCGTTGTTCGTCCGATTCGCACAGCCGGAGTCGAAGGACCCACTCTGCCAACTCGGCTTTGTCTCGTACGACGAGCAGCCAGAGCCGGTTCCATCTGTGCCTGCCTTGGTGCCCCAGACGGTCTCTGCCCAACCCCTTGGCTTCTCTTTTGTCACCTTCGCCGTCTTGAGAGTCGTTCCTCCAACCGCAGTCACGTACTGCGAAGAGGCCGGGTACTCAACTCCCGAGTCAAAATACCCGTCGTCGCCGGCGGAGGCGGTTATTGCAACTCCTGGGTGGTCGTAGTAATCGGCATCCAAGACGGGGTCGCTGGAACTGTCCGATCCGCCGTACGAGTTGGAGATGAAGTCGACGTGGAGCACGCTGACGGCCGAGTTCACTCCCGTCCCCAAGTTGGAGTAGCTGGCACTCTTCGCCTCCACCAGGTAGATGTGGCACTTAGGGCAGATGGCGGAGACCATGTCCACGTCGAGTGACTCCTCGACTGACCATCCCGTGTTGCCGGAGTTCGCCGGAAGGGGGCTGCTTGCCCCATTTTCGTTCACCACCGTCAAGCAGCCTGCCTTGGTGGACGCGTTGCAGGCCGATAAACCCCATGAGGACCGGTAGGTGGCCAAATCGGACACGGCGTCCGGATTGTTGTAGGCATCCACGACGGCCACGCTTTGCCCGACGCCCGCAGTCGATGAAGGAAGGTCATAGGCACTCTGCAGCGAGCTCGGCCCATAGCCGTAACCGACTGGACCGCTGTTCCTGATAGCCGCCGCCGACACTGGGGTGACGTCGGTGCGGATCAATGACATGCATGCCACCGTTCCTGGCTGGGTGGGCGCTTGGCAGACTGGGCGGTAATCCGGCGCCGCCGAACCCACGGCCACCGCTGGTGTGGCTGACTCTGCCAGGCCGGCCCCGCTTGCCATCGTCAGCACCAGAGCACTGAGAAGAATCCTGTGACTCTTTCCGGATCGGATCCGAAGTCGTAACAACTGAGCACCCCTCTCACTCATAGAGGCCACCGTCTGGGGGGGCCCCGAACATTGCTCTGTGAGCACCTGAGCCAACCGGAGAACGAACCACTTCGAGGCTCGTCAAAGAAACGCCCAAGTAGGTGGGCCTTCCTGCGAGCGTCGGCGAACCGAGCTGGCGATTCCTCAGACTGATAGCGTAACCGCGGGTGCGAGCTCCACGAATGGCGATGCTTGTCGTAGCGGTCGTAGCGGTCGTAGCGGTCGTAGCGGTCGTAGCGGTCGTAGCGGTCGTCGCGGCTGTGGTGATCCCGACAGCGATGGGCGCTTCCGCCGCCTCTACGTCGAACCCGTCGGTCACGAGAATCTCCCTGACCATGGCCCACGCCTACAAACCCGTGGCCGCGCCCGGTACGACCGACGATTACCACTGCACGCTGGTCAACCCTCACCTGGCTCGGAACTCGTACATCATCTCCAGCCAGTTCATCGCTGGAAGTGCCGAAGATCACCACGCGGCACTCTTCCTCGTGCCGCCCTCATCCGCCGCATCGGTAAAACGTGACAATGCGGGGGGAAGAGGTTGGACGTGCTTCGGAGGACCCCTTCCCGGTACAGCCGTGACCGGACTGGCCGCCGACCCGCTGCTCACGTTCTGGGCCCCCGGCGCCGGCACGGACAACTTCCCGAAAGGGACCGGGGTCTTTCTACGTGCCGGGAGCCTGGTCATCATGCAGGTCCACTACAACCTGCTCGTCGGTGACAAGCCAGTGAAGAACTCGCTGGTACTCCGGACGGTGCCTACATCGACGCCGCTTCTCCCCCTCCATCTCAATCTGCTGCTCGCACCACCGAACATCCCCTGCCCGGCCGGCGTGACCGGCCCGCTGTGCAACCGCACCGCTGAGCTCGCCAACCTCGGTCAACGCTTTAGCCAGACCGCTGTCGAGGAGGTGAACGGAATCGAAGGCCTCTGCGGGGAGAATCCATCGAATCCGCCGGAGGGGGACACGGCATCGTGCACGTTGTCGATGGGCCAGAATGGCTACATCGTCAGGGTGTATGCGCACATGCACCTTCTGGGGGTTGGCTTCAACATGGTCCTCAACCCGGGAACGTCGAAGGCAAAGACGGTCCTCAACGTGCCCAACTACAACTTTCACGACCAGAAGTCCTACAACCTGGCCAAGCCCATTCCTGTCACCGCAGGTGAACCCGTGAAGGTGACCTGCACCTTCAATCCGACGCTGGAACAGGAAGTCCCGATCCTGCGCAAGGTGCCGCCCCACTACGTGACCTGGGGCGACGGGTCGACCGACGAGATGTGCATTGGGCTGGCGTGGACCTCGAGCGTCCTTCCCAATTCTCACGCCTCGGTCTAGGCGATTTCCCGATCGGGCGGCGCCAAGAGCGCGTTCCAAGATGGGCAGTTGTGACGAGGCACCCTCTCATCGAATACGCACCATCTAGTCTGATCATGTGGAGCACCAATCGTCCTTCACTCTTGCAGGGCTCAAGGTAATTCCGAAGGCCTGGGACAAACAGGGTAACTTCGACAAGCTCGAGCATTTCGCCAGGCGGGCGGCCGGCGAAGGCGCCCAGGTGGTCGTCACACCGGAAGGGTTTCTCGAGGGCTACGTCTGGCACGATGACAATCCGAAAGATTTCTCCCGAGCACAGTATTTCGATGCAGGAGAGACAATCGACGGCCCGTTGATGGGCCGTGTTCGAGCCCTGGCCCGCGAGCTCGAGATCCATTTGGTGGTCGGATTCGCCGAGCTCCGTGACGATTCCATGTACAACTCGGTGCTTGTTCTCTCACCCGAAGGCGCCGTCGTCACTCGGTATTCCAAGACACACACCGCGGGCAACGACGAGCCGTTCAACACCAAGGGAACCGAGTTTCCGGTTGTCGACACACCTCTGGGTCGGTGGGGAACGCTGATCTGCATGGACCGCCAGCTACCGGAAACCTCGCGCATCCTGGCCGTCAAAGGTGCACAGCTCATTCTGGTGCCTGCCTGGGGCATGTACGGCGAGATGAACGATGCCATGATGCGGACCCGCGCCTGCGAGAACAGCGTGCACGTGGCCTTCGTGCATCCAAGACGATGCCTGATCATCGATCCGAAAGGATCGATCGTCGCAGAGGACAGCGGTGCCGATGATGAGATTGTGAGCGCGCGTATCACGTTGCAAGATTCTCGAGCCAATACCTCCATTCAGCACCGCAGGCCGGAAATATACGGTGAACTGCTGACACCGAACCCCACGAGCTCGACGGCGACCTCTTGAAGATGTCGAGCCAATGAGAGCGGGGTTCTTCTCGTCTCCCGGGCGGTGAGGAGCAGCTCTACCCGGTCACCAATGGCTTCCAGTTCTGCACGACTCGCCAACAGGTTGCCTGCACCCCACCTTTGTAGTTGTTGATGCACAGGTTGTTGCTGGCACTGTTGGTGTGCAGACTGACGACCCGGTACTCAGTCGGCCCGTAGAACTTGTTGGCGCCGTAGCTGAGGATCGGGCTGAGGGTTCCGGGGTAGTTCTTTATCGAGGCCATCGCCTCGACGAAGCTGCGACGGGTGAGATTGGGGCCGGCCCTCTCCACCGCCTCGGCAAACAGCCGGATGGCCTGGCACCAACTGGCAATGGGGCCCTGTTCCTCGATCCACGGTCCGGGGTGAACGGGAGGCTGAGGGAAGGGGAACGACGGGCTCTTGCGAAATGACGTCCAACAGTTTCGGACGCCAGGGTCGTAGCCGCCTTGGCTTTCGGGCCGATCGTCGTCGATGCCGCCCAACGTCTCCACCGTCACTCCCTCTTGACCGTCGAGAGCCTTTTCGTAGGGGACAGGGATGAGTCCCAGGCCGACTTCGATCGTCGATTCGTAATCGGAGAGCAACAGGCGGGGGAAATACTGCTGAGTGTTCTCGGCCCCCAGGTAGGGGAAGAAGGCGTTCTCTGGAATCAATGGAATCACCGTGGTGACGCCGGCGGCGCGAAGTTTCTCGACGACGAGGGGAGCATCAGTGTTGGTGGCGGCAACTTCGCTCGGTTCGGCGGCCATGGTCTCCACGACCGGCTTGGTGATTCCCAGGTCGGCCAGATAGGGCAGGAGGTAGTCGTTCAAGGCCGACTGGTCTGAGGACCGATCCCCGACCACGATGCCCAGCTTTTTCCGTGGCCCGATGTAGTCCGAGGAGTAGGCCCACGTCGCCAGGGTCCGCAGGATGACCGCCTGATCAGGTCCAAGCCACCACAGGTAGGGAGAGCCCAGGGTTGTCCAGTCGGTGGCGGTGGTCCATTGGGCGAGCATCGGCGTCTTGCCCTCCTGGGTGATGCAGAGCTGGTCGTCGCCCGTCCACGTCCCCAGACCGTCGATGACCGCAAAGGCGGCTGGACTCCCTTCGGTCCAGTCCTTGCACAGCCCGCGCATCTCCGACTCGTTGGTGGGGTTGTAGCTGGAGATGATGGCGTGGATCTTGCGACCGTTGATGCCTCCGGCGTCGTTGATCTGACTCACATAGAACTTGATGGCGGGAATTTGCTCGGCGAATTCGGGATCGGCGGCGAATCCGAATTGACCAGCCAGTGAGGACAGGTTGACGACCGGGAAGACCACGTTGATGGTCTTTTTCCCCACTCCCCGGGCCGAATTGCTGGCGCGATCGGGCGGGGTGGCGACAGCCGGACCGTTCGACGGATTTAACGGAGCGGTACTTCCCCCACCAGCGGGGGCGGCTGCCGTGTTGGCGCAAGCGGTCCCGGCTACTGCCACAACCAGTAGTGCGGCGACCACGGCCAGGCCATGGCAACTCCTCCACCAAAAACGGGCCTCCATCTCTTCAGATCTCCGACCCGGCTGTGTATCTCGTCCACCCGCCGCCGGGCTGCAGCCTCGGATCTGGCACTCGAACGTCGTCCTCGGCCTGCTCAAGCCCGTGCGAGGCGGGACCCTCTGACGAGCCGTCCGGAGCGCTCACCAGTATCGCTGTCGTCCCGTCGGGTGATCCCACCGTTGACGAGAGTGGCCAGGTAACCGTCCGCCGGCTGCACGATGCGGCTCACGCCGGTGGGAAGGTCGTGCACGAGCTTCGGTGCGCGGATACGAAGGTGCTCGAGGTCGATCACGTTGAGATCGGCCCGCTTGCCCTCCTCTACCGTTCCCCGGTCGCGGAGCCCGTACAGGTCGGCGTTGGCACCACTGAGCTTGTGGACCATCAACTCGAGGGGAAGGCGTTCACCCTGGGTTCGGTCGCGTGCCCAATGGGTGAGGTGGAAGGTTGACGCCGAGCAATCGGAGATCAGGCTGACGTGTGCGCCCGCGTCGCCGAGCCCGGTGACGGTGTTGTCGTCCAACAGCATCTCCCGGCACGCGTCCAATGATCCACCAACGAAGTTCGATCCGAATAGCGCGTAGAACGCGCTGCCTTCATCGGCGAGGAGGAGATCGTACATGTGGGCGATGGGGTCGACCCCGGCGGCAAGGGCTTGGGAGTAGACCGACGTGTCGAGCCGCGGCTCGTAGTCGAGCGGATTGGTCAACGGAAAGGTCACCGGGAGCGTGAAGCCGAAGAGCTCGACGATCAGCTCCGAGAAGTCACCCGGTCCTTCAGCGACGCTTGTCTCCGACAAGATCGCCTGGCGAACATCGGGCCGGCGCATCTCTGCCACTCGCTCGGGAAGAGGCAGGTGAGCGATCTTGCGATAGGTGGGCCGACCCATGAAGAGGTGGTAGGAGCCGAGGCTGGTCATGATGGTGACCGAGCGGGGTATCACCTGAGGCCGGAGCTCGGCTCCGCTCCTGTTCGTGCGGGCCACGGCATCGAGGACCAGTCGCCAGTGGTCAGGGTCTTCGAAGAGCTGGGCCACCGTGAAGGTCACCGGTCGGCCGCTCGTTCGCGAGACGGCCTCGAGCAGCGGTACCTCGTCGATCGGCTTGGCCCGCTCGCCCCCCAGCCGACCGAGCTGGCCGATGGTGCCGGCGACAATCGCCTCGAACACGCCGTGGCCGGCGGAGCCCATGGCCCTGGCGATGGCCAGCAACTCCACCTCGGGCGCGAAGGTGCCCGGCACCGGTCGGCCCGACTTGGCCCGATGGCCGATCGTCCGTGATGTCGAGAAACCGACCGCTCCGGCGTCGAGTGCTTCCTCGACGATCGAGCTCATGGAGGCCAGGTCGCCCTCGGTGGCGTCCTCGTTGGCCGCCCCCCGCTCGCCCATGACATAGAACCGCACGGCCCCGTGCGGGATCTGGGCGGCGATGTCGACCGAATAGCGCCCCCGGTCCAACAGGTCGAGGTACTCGGCGAAGGTCTCCCAGTTCCCCCAGGGCATCCCGACGCTGAGGGCCGACCCGGGAATGTCCTCGACCCCTTCCATCAAATCAATGAGGGCGCCGTGGTCGCCGGGGCGAACCGGGGCGAACCCGACGCCGCAGTTGCCCATCACCAGAGTGGTCACTCCGTTGGAGGCTGACGGCTCCAGCACGTCGTCCCACGTGACCTGGCCGTCGTAGTGGGTGTGGATGTCGACCCATCCGGGGGTGACGATGGCTCCGTCGGCATCGATGGATTTGCGTGCCGGCTCTGAGATGGAACCGATCTCGACGATCTTGCCCTCACGGACCCCGACATCGCCCCCGTAGGAGGGCTCACCGGTACCGTCGACGATGGTGCCGCCCTTGATCACCACATCGAGCATGTCCAGCTCCTCGTCCGGGGCGGGCTGACCCGACGGTCACCGCTGCCCTGCGCTCAGGGAGCCCGTGCCGCCGGAGCCTCCCGTCGCTCCAACCCCCAAATGCTCCCATACGCCACGTGCGGGTGCCCCTGCTGGCTCATCGGTCCGTGCCGCGGTTCGACCTCAGGAGAAGAAACCTGCCATCGATGGAGCCGCCCTCGACGTACAGTCGTGGCTCGTGAACCAGATCGCTCATCGCTCGATCACCACCAATGGCATCACCATGCACGTCGCCGAACTGGGCGAGGGGCCATTGGTGGTGCTCTGCCACGGCTTCCCCGAGCTCTGGTACTCGTGGCGTCACCAGCTCGGACCCCTGGCCGACGAGGGATTTCGCGTCGTCGCCCCCGACCAGCGCGGCTACGGCGCAACCGACCGCCCACCGGCCGTCGAGGACTACGACATCGTGCATTTGACCGACGACCTCCTCGGTCTCCTCGATGCCGTCGGCGAGGAGAGAGCGGTCTTCGTCGGGCACGACTGGGGCGCTCCGGTCGTGTGGAATCTGGCCCTTCGGGCCCCGGACCGTGTGCGGGCTGTCGTCGGACTCAGCGTGCCCTTCATTCCCCGTAGCCAGACCGACCCGATCTCGGTGTTCGAGGCCATTTTCGCCGACAAATTCTTCTACATGCTGTACTTCCAGGAGCTCGGTGTGGCCGATGCGGATCTCGGCCGCGACCCCGGGGACACGCTCCGTCGGTTCATGTCAGCCCTCTCGGCCGACGGGGGTGATGACAAGTACCGTCTCCTGCCCCGGCAGGGCACCAGACTGGCTGATTGGCTGCCGGAACCGGGGGCGCTCCCCGGTTGGCTTACCGAAGACGACCTCGACTACTACACGGCCGAATTCACACGCACCGGCTTCACCGGTGGCCTCAACTGGTACCGCAATCTGCGGCGCAACTGGGAGATCACCGAGGACCTGTCCACCACCAAAGTCGCCGCCCCGGCGTTGTTCATCGCCGGTGCGCTGGACCCGGTGGTGAGGATGTCACCGCCCAGCCGGATGCAGGAATGGGTGCCAGATCTGCGCGCCGTCGTCATGCTTCCCGACACCGGTCACTGGACCCAGCAGGAGCGTCCGGCCGAGGTGAATGAGGCACTGCTCGAATTCCTCTTGGCATTGGACTGATGCGGAATCAGGCGCCGTCGGAGGCGGGCCCGGTAACCAGATGTTCGAGATCCAGTGGCTGGGTCACTTCGAGTGCGTCGAGGAGACGCCGGTCGTGGCTCACGACGAGGAGCGTCCCGGCGTAGCCGTCCAGGGCGGACTCGAGTTGCTCGACGGCCGGCAGGTCGAGGTGGTTGGTCGGCTCGTCGAGGACGAGGAAGTTGACACCGACGGCCTGGAAGCAGGCCAGCTCGGCCCGCGTTCTTTCGCCGGGGGAGAGGGAGCCGACCGAGCGGGCCACGTGGTCTGGTCCGAGCCCGAACTTGGCCAGCAGGGACCTCCCCTCGGACACGAGTAGTCCGGTGTCGGCCAGGAAGGCGTCGATCAGTGTCGATTCCGAGTCCCATCGGTTCCGCCGCTGCCCGAGCTCTCCCACCACCACGCTGGGCCCGATCCACCGGTCACCTGATACGAGGGGCAGCCGGCCGAGGAGCGTGAGAAGGAGCGTCGTCTTGCCCGTTCCGTTCGGACCGTTCAACCAGAGCCGCTCACCCCAGCCGATCTCGAGGTCGACCGGACCCAATCGGAACCGGCCGCGCTCGACGACGGCCCGGTGGAGCCGAGCCACCACCGCACCAGATCGGGGGGCCTCGTCGATGCCGAATCGCAGCTCCCACCCCTCCCAAGGCTTGTCGGCGACGCCGAGGCGTTCGAGCGCTCGCTCTGTTCGACGGGCCCGCGAGGCGAGCTGCTCGGTCCGGTTGATCCGGAAGTCTCGTTGGGCCTTGTCGTGGTCCTTCGGCTTTCGCTTCTCCTTCGTGGCACCCGACGTCGCCCACCCGCGCTCGCGCTGGGCCCGGTCCGACAGGGTCCGGCGGCGGTCCTGGTAGAGCGCGTAGGCCTCCTCGGCATGTTGTCGATCGGCCGCCCGCTCCGCCAGGTAGGCCGACCAGCCACCGCGGTAGAGCCGGACCTGGTGGGAATGCTCGTCGAGCTCGAGCACGGCGTTGATGGTTCGGTCGAGGAACTCGCGGTCGTGGGAGACGATGACCGCGGGCCGGTTCTGGTCGGCGAGATAACCCTCCAGGAGGTCGAGGCCGGCGAAGTCGAGGTCGTTGGTGGGCTCGTCGAGAAGGATCACGTCGAACCGCGACAACAGGATGGCTGCCAGTGCCACTCGCGCCAGCTGGCCGCCGGACACGGCGACGGTGGGCCGGATGAGGACGTCCTCGTCCAGGTGGAGAAGTTTGATCGTCGCAGCCAGGCGCGAGTCGAAGTCCGGCGCCCCCAGGCCGCTCCAGCGCTCCAGCGCGTCGGCGTAGAGGTCGTCGGCTCCCGGAAGACCCCGGGACAGCTCCACGGCGGCGGATTCGAGGTCCTTCTCGGCATCCGAGATGCCGGTCAGACGCCGGAGGTGTTCGCCGACCGTCTCGGTCGGGCTCCGCTCGTGCTCTTGGGCGAGATAGCCAACGGTTGCTCCCGGGGGAGCGAGGTCGATGGCCCCGGCGTCGGGAACGAGAAGGCGGGCCATGATCCGGAGCAGGGTCGACTTGCCGGCCCCGTTCGGACCGATGACGCCGAGGCAGGTCGTCGGCCCAACCGTCACCGAGACGTCGTCGAGGACCAGGTGGCCGCCCAGGGAATGGCTCACGCCCTTGGCGCGAAGGGTGGCGGATGTGGGGGGAACGTACGGCGCTGGCATGAGTGAGACCTCCGAGGTCGAAACGGACCGGGGATAGGTGCTCAGCGCATGACCACGAGGCTAGCCGAGGCCGGAACCGGTCGATCGACCAGGAACTCTCTGTACCTTCGCCGGAAGTGATGGAATCGGTGCATGCAGGGATCCGGGGCAGCATGTTCCGCGTGAGCCCCGAACGGTTCGAGGAGCTGGCCTCCGAGGCGCTCGACTCGATACCCGAAGGGCTGGCTCGCTACATGGACAATGTCGCCGTCGTCGTCGCCGACCGCTCCGAGGGTCACCGTTTGTTCGGCCTCTACCAGGGGGTGCCGCTGACCAGCCGCGGGAACCATTACAGCGGTGTCGCCCCGGACAAGATCACCCTCTACCGAGAGGAGATCAGTTCGGTGTGCTCGAACGAGGCGGAGCTGATTGCCCAGATTCGCAAGACGGTGATTCACGAAGTTGCGCATCACTTCGGCATCGGCGACCCACGCCTGAAAGAGCTCGGCTGGGCCTGACCCGCTTGCCTCGTTCGACACTTGACGCGGTGCGTCAACGCGGACTCGACGACGCAGGCACGGCCGCGTGCAGACCACTGCGTTCAGCGGAGGACGGTCCCTCCGTCGACGCTGATCACCTGTCCGTTGATCCACTGACCTTCGTCGGAAAAGAGATGGGTGACCATGGCCGCGATGTCGGAAGGGTCGCCCAAGCGCCAGCTCCGGGTTTGGCGTTGGAAACGAGCGAGCACGTCGTCGATGCCGAGTTCGGCGATGGCGGGCGTGACCACGAGTCCGGGCGCCACCCCGTTGGCCCGGATCCGCTCCCTCCCCCATTTCGATGCCACATGACGAACCAGTGCACAGATCCCTGCCTTGGCGATGGCATACGCGGGTCGGGACGGCTCGCCGAGGAAGGCCGCGGCTGACGCCGTGTACACCAGCGCCCCTCCGCCGCGGTCGAGGAGGGCGGGGACGGCGTGGCGGGTACAGAGCACGTGACCCCGCAGGTTGATGCCCATGATGTGGTCGAAGGTCTCCATCGTCATGGACACGACGTCGGTGTCGCCGCCGATGGTGGCCGGCGAGAGGTCGGCCGCGTTGGCGTGGAGACCGTCGATGCCGCCGTACTGAGAAGTGGCGGCCCCGATGAGCGCTTCGACCGATGCTTCGTCGGCAACATCGGCGTGCACGGCCAGGGCCCGCCCACCCTCGGAGGTGATCAGGTGGGCGACCTGTCGGGCTGCGTCCGCGTCCAGGTCACCCACCACGACGGCGGCTCCCTCGCCGGCCAGTCGACGACACGTGGCGGTTCCGATGCCTCCCGCGCCTCCGGCCACGACGACCACCTTGCCGCCGAGTCGGGCCACGCTGTGACCCTTCCACAGGCGATCCGCACGGTCAACGGACCACAGGCATCAGCCGTTGCAGAGAAGTGGCGGTGTCGACTGCTCGTCGACCTCGAGGCTTAGCTGTCGAACGGCCGATCGGCAGCCACCACGGCCAAGTCCTTCGATGTCCAGACCACGGACGGCTGCAACCCGGCCCCCGTGAGCCACTCGAGCTGATCGGACAGCGAGCTGGGCTGGTCGAACGGGTCGTGGATGGGCGAGACGGCATCCTCCGGCCGTTCGGGGAGGACGACGTCGCCAAAGACGAATCGGCCGCCGTCTCTCAGGGCCGCGGCCACACGCCGGAAGAGGTCGGCCTTGGCCGGCTCATCGAGATGGTGGATGGCCAGGACCGACGCCACGACGTCGAACGGGCCGTCGGGCAACGGGTCCTCGAGCTGACGCACCATCAGAGTGACGTCGGGCAAGAGGGCGCGGGCCTGCTTCAGCATCGGCTCGCTCTCGTCGACACCGATGAGGTGAGCCGACGGGTGGACGTCGAGCAGGGCAGCGGCAGTGGCGCCCGTCCCCGTGCCGAGGTCGAGCACGGTTTGGATGTCGAGTCCGACGGTTGCCTGTGCGACTTGGGATTGCAACGTGTCGAAGTCGGGCACGTCGGCCCGGACCATCTCGAGATACGAGGTTGGGTCGAAATGGGAATGATCGGTCATTTCTCCCCATGGTACGGACGTCAGCGCGACCGCTTGGGTCGGCGGCTCCCGGTTCGCGGGTCGGCCACTCCCGGTTCGCGCCGAAAGTGGCGAAACAGATAGGCCGATGCGCTGGCGCGGGCGACTGTCGGAGCCTCACCGAGTCGGAGGAGCGGGGATGGATGAGGCACGGCCGCTCGATATCGAGATGGGTGCAACCGGGGACGTCCGTGTCGTCCGGCTGGGTGGAGAGCTCGACCTGGCGTCGGTACCACGGCTGACCGAGTTCCTCGAGGAGGCCGCCGCCCCGAGCGTGATCCTCGATTTGTCCGGGCTCGCGTTCATCGACTCGTCCGGAGTCGCCGCCCTGGTTCGGGCACAGGAGCAGATGGACGAAGGCGGGCAGACCCTCACCCTCACGCGCCCGAGCCATACCGTTGCTCGAGTCTTCGAGATTCTCGGTATCTCGTACCTTTTGGAGATCGACACCTCCGACTGACAGGGGCCGACCGACGTCGCCCAGGACCGGTCGTCCAGGGTCCTATCCGTCCTTTGCCAGGAGCTGGTCGAAGCCCACGAAGGTGAACATCCTCTTTCCCGCCTCCAGCCGCCTCGGCTCACCGACGAAGCGGTGCGCGCCCACGCCGAAGAACGTGCTCCCGGGTGCGTCAAAGGACACCTCCTCGAACCCGGCGCCCCGGAACCATTCACGGATGGTGGGAGTGAGGTCAGGAGGTCGCCGGTGCCGAGTCCAGATGACGGTTGCGTCACGGGCGCACAAAGCCGGAAGGGAGAGCACCGTGCGATGGATGTCGTCGTCCGTGATGTTGCCGAAGACCCCACACGCCAGCACGACCTGGGCGGGAACGGCCCCGACGTAGACGTCGGTGGTGCCGGCATCGGCTTGGCGGACGTCGATGACCGCTCCCGGCACGGCGGCAGCCGTCCTCCGTGCGTAGTCGACGTTGCGAGGGTCGAGCTCGACCAGTCGGGCGCGCACGTCATCGCCGCGAGGGTGATCGGCCACGACCGAGATGACGTCCCGCCCCTGTCCGGCGCACATGCTGATGATCCGAATCGGGCCCACTTCGGACTGGTCCAGGGCGACTCGCAAGTGGCTCGTGACGGAAGTCAGACGGTACGAGAGTGGCGAGCCGGGGTTGTCGTACGGCTTGTGCCATTCCCACCAATCCCGGTCAGCCACGACGTGGACCATAGGCCGGGCGAGGCGCGTAGACAGCAGTACCCGGTCGGCGACCGAGGCCCGCCGGCGCCGGTCGCGGTCCGCCACCTTGCGACGGGCACCGACCATACTGAGGTGCGGCCTAGGTGATCGGACATTCGGGAGCGGGTTCGTCGACTGATGTGGGCCCGCGCGCCGGCTAGCTGTGCCGGCGCGGTGAGCGGGTGCCGGGAGGCAGATGATGGGCACGAGCCTGGCTCGCTGGCAGTTCGCCACCACCAGCATCTATCACTTCCTCTTCGTACCGGTCACCATTGGGCTGGCCTTTCTGGTGGCCATCCTGGAGACGGCCGCGTATCGGTCGGGCGACCAGACCTACCGACGCCTCACTCGTTTCTTCGGCGTCCTACTCCTCATCAATGTCGCCGTGGGCGTCGTGACCGGGCTGGTTCAGGAGTTCGAGTTCGGGATGAATTGGTCGGTCTATTCGGCCTTCGTGGGCAACATCTTCGGGGGCCCTCTGGCCATGGAGGGCCTGGTCGCCTTCTTCCTCGAGGCGACGTTCCTCGGGGCCTGGCTCTTCGGCTGGGACCGGTTGCCACCACGGGTCCACCTGGCCTGCATTTGGGCAGTGGCGGCCGGCGCCATGCTCTCGGCCGCTTTCATCATGGCCGCCAATTCCTGGATGCAACACCCAGTCGGGTACGTGTTGAACCACGCCCATCAACCCGTGCTGACCGACGTCTGGGCCCTCTTCACGAATCCGGTGTTCCTGTGGAGCTACTTGCACGTGGTCCTTGCCGCATTGGTCACCGGCTCGCTGGTCATGCTGGCCTTCTCGGCCTGGCACCTCCGGCGCCAACGAGAGGTCGATGCCTTCCGGCGTACCGCCACTCTGGCGCTCGTCGTCCTATTCCCGTCGATCATCCTGGCCATGGTGGTGGGGAGCCATCTCGGAGTGATCGAGACCACCTATCAGCCGACCAAGATCGCGGCCGCCGAGGCGCAGTGGAAAACCTGTCAGCCGTGTGCCTTCTCGCTCTTTCAGATCGGTGGGGGCAAGGACGATCAGGCCCCGTTCGAGATCATCCAGATCCCGCACCTGCTGTCTCTGTTGGCCACCGGCACATGGAACGGAAAGGTGGAGGGCCTCAACCAGCTCAACGCCCACTACCGCGACGTCTATGGGCCGGGTCAGTACGCCCCCAATGTGTTCATCCAGTACTGGGCGATGCGGGTCATGGCCTATGTAGCCGGGTTGGTCTTGCTCTTCAGCCTGTGGGGTGGGTGGCTCATCCAGCGCCGGAGGCTCGAACAGTCGCGGTGGTTCCTACGCGTCGCCACGTGGGCGGCGATCACCCCCTTCGCCATGAACACCGCCGGATGGCTGCTGACCGAGAGCGGTCGCCAGCCCTGGATCGTCCAGGGTCTCCTGAAAACGGCCGACGCTTCGTCGCCGTCGGTCACGACCACCGACATCGCCATCAGCCTTGCCGTCTTCGTCCTGGCCTACATCGTGCTGGGCCTGGCTGACGGTTTGCTCATGCTCCGTTACGGCCGACGCGACCTCGGCGACGAACACGACACCGAGGGGTCGATGGGAGCCGGTGAGTCCGGTACAGCTCCCGACGAGCCGGCTCTCGTCTACTAGGGGCGCCATGGTCACCTTCTGGTTCATCGTCGACGCATTCTTCTGGATCGTCTTCCTCGTGCTCGAGGGGTTCGACTTCGGTGTGGGAATGCTGCACGCAGTGGTCGGCCGGAGTGAGCCCGAGCAGAGGGCCGCCGTCAACACCATCGGACCGTTCTGGGACGGCAACGAAGTGTGGCTCGTGGTCGCCGGCGCACTGATCTTCGCGGCGTTCCCACAGTGGTACGCCACCATGTTCTCGAGCCTCTATCTGGCGCTGGTGCTCGTCCTCGTCGCCTTGATGGGGAGGGGGGTGTCCTTCGAGTATCGCTCCAAGATCAAGGACGAGCGCTGGACCGCCGGTTGGCGCTGGTCCCTCGTGATCGGCAGCACGCTCGTCCCCCTGCTCATCGGGGTGGCGCTGGGTGACCTGCTGGCCGGGCTGCCCATCGACAAGGCCCACCAATACACCGGCACGTTCTTCGACCTCTTGCGGCCTTACGGCCTCTGGACGGGGCTGACCCTGGTGGCCCTGTCCCTGCTGTCGGGATCGTGCTTCCTCGCCCTCAAGACGACGAGCGTCGTCCGGGCGCGGGCCGCCAACCTCGCGCCCAAGGTGGGTTGGGTCGCATCGGCGCTGGTCCTCGGCTTCGTGATCTGGACGGAGACGGTGGGCTCGCGACAGGCCGTGCCCAGCTTCCTCGACGGCATCGCCGTCCTTTCCGTTGTCGGCGCAGCCTGGGCGGCCGGACTGGAAGCCGAAGGATGGGCGTTCGCTTCAGCGCTCGTGGCCATGGGATCGACCGTCGCTCTCATCTTCGTGAACCTCCATCCCTACGTGATGGTCTCGAGCACGAGCCCCGCCTTTTCGCTCACCGCGGCCGGGACAGCCAGCCCGCCGTACAGCCTCAAGGTCATGACGGTGGTGGCGGTGGTCGTCACCCCGCTCGTCATCGCCTACCAAGGGTGGAGCTACTGGGTCTTCCGGCGCCGTCTGGTCGGACCGCGGGGACCGAAACCGGACGACTCGGCCGACCTGACGTCGACGTCGACGGGCGCAACGACAGCGGCGTCGGGGGGCGACGGGGGGGTGGCCACGTGAGCGACGTGGGATCGCTTGCCCGCACCACGACGGCGCCTGCCGACGAGCCCGGTCCGGCCCCGGAGCGACCTTCGCTCGTCCTTCTCACGCTGATTCTGGTGGCGTCGGTGGCCAACCTGCCTCTGGCCGTCGCCAACGTGGCCCTTCCCGACATCGGCCGTCACTTCGATGCTTCCCAGACCCAGCTCAACCTGGTGGCCGTGGCCTATTCGCTCGGCCTGGCCGCCTCGGTGCTGTGGTTCGGGGCCATCGCCGACCACCGCGGGCGAAAGCAGACGTTGCTCGTCGGCGTCGTCCTCTCCGTCCCCGCCTGCCTGGTGGCGGCGTGGGCACCGTCCGTCGAGGTGCTGGTCGGGGCCAGGATCGTGGGTGGCCTGGCCGCCGGCATGGCCTACCCCACCACCCTCTCTCTCATCACCGCCCTCTGGTCGGGCGAGGGCAGGACCCGTGCCATCGCGTTGTGGTCAGCCACCGGTGGTGGCTTGATGGCGCTCGGCCCCCTGGCCGCCGGGCTCGTGCTGTCCAGGTTCTGGTGGGGCTCGGTGTTCCTGCTGACCCTTCCCCTTGTCGTGGTGGCCGTGGTCATGACCGTGCGCTTCGTCCCGAGCCATGTGAACGAGACGGCAGAGCGAGTCGACGGGCTTGGCGGCCTCATCTCCGTGATCCTTGTCGGCTCCGGGATTGTCGCCATCAATTTCGCGCCTGTCCCGGAGAAGGGAACCCTGGCCTTGGTCCTCGGCCTGGTTGCCGTCGGCGCGCTGGTGGTTTTCGGGGCCCGCGAGCGTCGCGTGGCCAACCCCCTCTTCGATCTGGCCGTGGCCGGACGCCGCATCTTCTGGGTGGCGGCCACGGCGGGGATGATCGTGTTCGGCTCGCTCATGGGCGCCATGTTCGTCGGGCAGCAGTACCTGCAGAACGTGCTCGGCTATTCGACGGTCGACGCCGGGCTTTCGCTTCTGCCGGCGGCCGCCGTCATGGTGCTCATCGCCCCGCACTCGGCCCGGTTGATCGAGGCGCGGGGGGCTCGGGTCACACTGCTCGTCGGATACGTGCTGATCCTCCTCGGCTTCGTGACCATGTTTGCCTTCTGGCGCGAGCACACCTCCTTCTGGTCCATCGCCGCCGCCTACATCCTCATCGGGGCGGGCGTGGGGTTCGCCGGCACACCGGCCTCGCACTCACTGACCGGCTCGGTCCCGGTGCACCGGGCCGGCATGGCGTCGGGGACGGCCGATCTGCAGAGAGACCTGGGCGGCGCAGTCATGCAGTCCATCCTCGGTGCGCTGCTGACCGCCGGTTACACGGCGGCCACTCGAGCGGCCATTGCCGCCTCCCCCCAGTCGGCACAGGTCACGGCCAACGTGGAGAGCGAGCTCACCAAGTCGTATTCCAGCGCGTCGAACCTGGCCGGGCAGTATCCAGCCGATGCCGACCAGATCATCGCCGGGGCCAAGGATTCGTTCATCCATGGACAGCACTGGGCCTACGGGGCGGGAATGGTGGCGGTGGGTCTCGGCGGCGTGCTCGTCTACGCCCTGTTCCCGCGTCGCGACGATGAGCGGCGACTGTTGGCCGATTACCACCGCGCCGACGAGCGGTGACGATGGGACCGACCGCGTCACAGGGCAGGGCCGACCGTCGCCTGCTGCACTACTCGGCCTCCGCCCGGAAGTTTGTAGCTCTGGCTGTGCTCATCGGCTCGGCGGCGGCCGCCTGCGTGATCCTCCAGGCTGCACTGGTGGCATCGATCGTGGCCGGTGCCGTCGTCGGTCATCGTTCGCTCTCTGACCTCGATGGTGCACTCGAAGCCCTGGCTGCCGTGGTGGCCGGCCGGGCCGCTCTGGCCTGGGCCGCCGAGTGGGCGGCCTATCGGGCCTCGGCCACGGCTCAGTCCGAACTGCGGCGGGCGGTGGTGAGCCGGATCGCCAACCTGGGGCCGGACGGGCCGCCGGGCCTCGACCGGTCCGGCCACATCGAGGGGACAGGGAGTGGGATGGGTGACGCAGGGCGACTGTCCGCCCTGGTGGTCACCGGGCTCGAAGCTCTCGACGGGTACTTCGCCCGTTACCTGCCCCAAGTGATCCTCGCCGTGGTGGTGCCGTTGGCCGTGGTGGCCGCCGTGGCCGGTGCCGACTGGGTTTCGGCGCTCATCGTGGCCGTGACCGTCCCGCTCATTCCGATCTTCATGGCCCTCGTCGGCGCGGCCACCGGCGAGCGCACGGCCCGGAGGATGGCGTCCCTTCATCGATTGGCCGGCCACTTCCTCGACGTCGTGAAGGGGCTGCCCACGCTCAAGGTCTTCGGCCGGGCCAAGGCGCAGGCCGAGGCCATCTCCGAGGTCACCGACCGGTATCGCACCACAACGCTCGCCACCCTCCAGCTCACCTTCCTCTCCTCGTTGGTCCTCGAGCTCCTCGCCACCTTTTCGGTGGCGCTCGTGGCCGTGGCCGTGGGTCTCCGGCTGCTCGGCGGCCACCTCTCGTTCGCGACCGCCCTCTTCGTACTGGTCCTCGTCCCCGAGGCCTATCTGCCGTTGCGCTCCCTCGGCGCCAACTTCCATGCCAGTGCCGACGGCCTGGCCGCGGCCGGAGAGGCCTTCCGCCTCATCGAGCCGTCGGCCGAATCCCCGGATGTGCGGTCGGGACCTCGCCGCCGGGCGCGAGGCGATCACATCGAGATCCACGGGCTGGTGGTCGTCCATCCGGGACGGGACGTGCCTGCCCCCGACGGCCTCGACCTCGTCGTGCAGCCGGGTGAGACGGTGGCCCTCCGGGGGCCGAGCGGGTGCGGTAAGTCGACGTTGTTCGACGTGCTCCTGGGCCTGCGGGCGCCCACGGCCGGCTCGGTACGGGTCGGCGGGGTGCCGCTCGAGCAGCTCGACCTCGACGAGTGGCGGTCGCGTGTGGCCTGGATGCCGCAGCGTCCCCACTTCTTCGCCCGCTCGGTGGCCGACAACGTACGCATCGGGCGACCCATGGCCGGTGATGCCGCGGTCGCCGGGGCGTTGACGACCGTCGGCCTCGATGCGGTGGTGGAGCGGCTGTCGCACGGGTCGGCAACGCTGCTCGGCGCGTCGGGCGCCGGGCTTTCGGTCGGGGAGCGGCAGCGTTTGGCCCTCGCCCGGGTGGTGGTCAGGGACGGCCCGGTGGTGTTCCTGGACGAGCCGACGGCCTACCTCGACGTGGCCACCGAGGAAGCCGTGGTGGAGGCGGTGAGCCGCCTCCTCCGGGGCCGGACGGCCATCGTCGTCGCCCACCACCCGGCGCTGGCCGCGGTGGCCGATCGGGTCGTGGATCTCGGCGCTCCGCTCGGGATCCGATGAGCGCGCCGCCCGGCTCCGGTAGCGAGCGGACCGCGTCGGCAGTCCAGACTCTGTCCCTGGCTCGACCGGCTGCCCGCCGGCTGGCCCTGGCCTCCCTGCTCGGTGCCGGTGCCATGGCCGCCTCCCTCGCCCTCCTCGGCACGTCGGCCTGGCTCATCTCTCGCGCCGCCGACCATCCGCCGGAATCGGCGCTGGCCATCGCCATCGTCGGCGTCCAATTCTTCGGCCTGTCCCGCGGGTTGCTCCGCTACGGCGAGCGCCTGGTGGGCCACGACGCCGCCTTTCGGTTGCTGGCCGACCTTCGTGTCCGCGTCTACCGGCGACTCGAGCAGCTGGCCCCGGCCGGCCTGGCCGCCTTCGGTCGTGGCGACCTGCTGGCCCGGGTGGTGGACGATGTGGACTCGTTGCAGGACGTGGTCCTCCGTGTCCTACCGCCCTTCATGGTGGCCACGTCGGTGGGCGGGGTCGCCGCCTTGGTGTTGTGGCTCGTGCTTCCGGCCGCGGGCGCGGTCTTCTTCGTGGCCCTGCTCGTGTCGATCACCTTCGTCCCCTGGCTCTGCGGCCGACTGGCGGCGCGTCGGGAGGTGGGTCAGGCCTCGGACCGCGGGGTGCTGTCCGACGCGGTGGTCGACTTGGTCGAAGGTGCTCCCGAGCTCGTGGTCTTCGGGGCCATGGAGGACCAGCTGGCCCGGGTCGAACAGGCCGACCGCCGACTGCGGGCCACCACCCGGCGCGGTGCCGCCACCCGGGGATGGGGCTTGGCCCTCACCGTGCTGATGATGGGTGGCGCCTGTGTCGGTGGGCTCGCATTCGGGGTCGCCGCCGTGCATGCCGGGCGCCTCGATGGCGTGTGGCTGGCTGTCCTCGCCGTCGTCCCTTTGGCCGCGCTCGAGCTCGTGAGCCCGGTACCGGCCGCCACTCAGTTCCTGCAGCGGTCGCGCCGGGTCGCCGGCCGGGTCTTCGCCGTGTGCGAGGCGCCCGTTCCGGTCACCGATCCGGCCCGGCCGCACCCGGTGCGCCCCGGGCTCCACGAGCTGCGACTGTCGGGCGTCGCCGTCCGCTACCCCGGCGCTTCGACCGACGCGCTGCGAGGTGTGGACCTCGAGCTCGTCCCCGGTCGCCGGGTGGCGGTGGTGGGCCCGAGCGGTGCGGGCAAGTCGACCCTGGCTGACGTGTGCGTCCGGTTCGTCGCCACCACCTCGGGCCAGGCCACGCTCGACGGCGTCCCCTTCGAGCAGCTGGCCGGCGACGACCTTCGCCGGGTGGTCGGCCTGGTCGGACAGAGCCCCCACCTGTTCCACACCACTGTGGCCGAGAACCTGCGCCTGGCCCGCCGTTCGGCGAGCGACACCGACCTGGCCGAAGTACTCGGCCGGGTGGGCCTGGCGGAATGGCTGGCCGGCCTGCCCCAAGGCCTGGCCACCGAGGTCGGCGTCGACGGGTCGCGCCTCTCCGGAGGCCAGCGCCAACGACTGGGCCTGGCCCGGGCCCTGCTCGCCGACTTTCCCATCCTCATCCTCGACGAGCCCGGCGAGCACCTCGAGCCGGTAGCGGCCGACGCCCTGATGGCTGACGCGCTGTCGATCACCGAAGGGCGCTCCATCCTGCTCATCACCCACCGACTGGCCGGCCTCGAGCAGGTCGAGGAGATCGTATTCCTCGACGGGGGCCGGGTTGTCGAACGGGGAAGGCACGCCGCCCTCGTCGGCGCCGGTGGGCGCTTCGCCAGGTGGTGGTGGGACGAGCAGATGCAGCTGCCGGCACCGGGCCGGCCGTCGACCTTCGAGGAGGCCCGCTCGGCATGAGTCTTGGCGCCGGACCAGGAGCTCTCGTTGTCGTCACCGGCCCGCCGGGAGCGGGCAAGTCGACGGTGGCCCGGGCTGTGGCCGCTCGATTCGAGCGCAGCGTCTGCATCGACGGCGACGTCTTCTTCGCCTTCTTGGCCAACGGGGCCATCGAGCCATGGCTCCCCGAGGCGGACACACAGAACGGCACCGTCATCCGGGCCGCCGCCGCCGCCGGCCGGTACGCCATGGGGGAGTACGTCGCCGTCTACGACGGCATCGTGGGCCCGTGGTGCCTGGATGCCTTCACCAGAGCCACTGGGCTCGGCGCCCTCCACTACGTGATGCTCATGCCGTCCGTCGAGACATGCTGGGCGCGGGTCGAGGGCCGATCGGAGCATGTCTTCCGGGACGAGGCCGCCACCGAGCACATGCACCGCCAGTTCTCCTCGGTCCCGATCTCGGCGCGGCACGTGCTCGATCCGTCTCCCGACGAGGTGGACGACGTGGTGAGCGCCGTGGTCGGGATGATGTCAGCCGGCACGGCGCGCTACCCGGCCTGACGTGCGCCCCTCCGGCTGTCTCCGGTCCGATCAGCCGGCCCGGGTGGCCAGGGGGACCGGGCGGGCCAGGCTCCAGCTGAAGGTGTCGGGGATCTCGTCCTCCGACACCGGCGAGGAGAGGTCGGCCACCGTCGGGCCGACCCGCTCGGCCACCGCCTGCAGTTGGGCGAGGTCGAAGCCGTAGAGGTCGATGGCGTTGAGCCCGAGGATGCGGCGGATGTCCTCTTCGGGCAACCCGCCGAAGACTTGACGGAGCACGAGGCGGTGGATGGGGGCGGCGCCCTCGAGGTGTGGATAGTCGGACCCCCACATGAGCCGGTCGATCCCGATCTCGTGACGCATCTCGGCCTCGGATCGCTGCATGAGCGAGCCCCCGATGTAGACGTGCCGATCGATGTACTCGGACGGCCGCATCGAGAGGTAGGAGCGGACGGGCGCACCCCCGTGGGTGTCGAAGAACGCCTCGAGGTCGCGGATGAGCGACGGTAGCCACTGGGCGCCGTTTTCGGTCACGACCACCTTCAGCTTCGGGTGTCGGTCGAAGACACCGCCCAGGATGAGGAACCAGAGTGGACGGCGGGTGAAGACGAAGACCTCGTAGAGGCCGAGATAGCCGCCGTGCTTTGCGTCGTAGAGCTGTCGGGCGTCGGTGGCCATGCCCGAGGCGCCGGTGTGGAGGCTGACCACCATCCCGTTGTCCTCGCACGCGCTCCACAGCGGTTCGAAGTACTCGTCGGCGTACCCGGGGAGCTTGGACCCGAGCGACATGGCCGGCAGCATGATCCCCCCGAACAGCCCGGCACCACGGGCCCAGGCGATCTCCTCGATGGCCCGGTCCATGTCGTGGAGGTCGATGGCGATGCAGCCGGCCCGCCGCCCCGGTGCCGCCGCGCAGAAATCGGCCAGCCACCGGTTGTAGGCGTGGATGGCCGGCCACACCGGTTCGAGGTTCTCGCACGAGTGGGCACCGAGGTACATGGCCGGCGAGATGGCCCCGGCCAGGACCGGCCCCGGGAAGACCACCTCGGCGTGGATGCCCTGGTCCTCGAGCACGGCCAGCCGGCGTCCGTCGCCGTCGGAGGGGACCACCCAGTCGGTGCCGTAGTGGGCCAGCCATCCCGCCGCCCGAGTGGTGTCGACGCCCATGCCGGCGAGACGCCGGGCCGCCGTGGCCCGGACCGAGTCGTTCTCGTTGATCTCCCCGGGGTCGAAGCCGCCGAACATGGAGATGGCTGTGGACGAGAGCTCGCCGAAGGAGGCGACCTGCTCTCGGTGATCAGGGTCGACGTAGGAGAGGAACTCGTCGAGGTCGTCAGGGGCGGCGTGGGCGTCGGCAGAGACGACTACGTAGGGACTGCCCGTCCGCAGCCCGTTCACCGCCGGACCTTTCAAGTGACTCGCCTCCCCGGGTGTCGGTGCCGACACCACCTGACCCAGCGGTCAGACTACTTCCGGATCCCCGCCGGGCGGCTGAGGACGTCCAGGTCGCGAGAATGGCCTTCCGCTAGCGTGGCTGCCCGCAGGTCGAGGTCGGCCCGGTGCGGGCGGCCTCGCCGGTGCCCTCGAAGGGGAGGATCGGCGCAGCATGGACCTCGAAATCGGTTCCCCACACCGTCCGGGGGGCCAGGACCACGCAGTGGGCGACGGCGAGGGCCCACACACGGTCCCCGTGAAGGTCGCCGCCGATCTCGACGGGAACTTCGAGGCCGAGGAGTCCGCGTCGGGGCGCCGAGGCGACCGAGGCCCAGGGCGGCGCAAGCGCTCGACCCGCAGCTTCCTGCCTCTCGCCGGTGGCGGCCGACTCCTGCGGTTCCGGGGCCGGTCGAGGACCGCCTCCGGACAGCGTTCACCTGTGCCCGAAGACGAGCTCTTCTTGGCCATCGGTCGGGTGGCGGCCAACTGGTCGCTCCTCGAGATCGTCTCTGGCCTCGTCCTCATGGGCCTCGTCGGCAACCGCGACGAGACGCTGGCCCGTGCCGTCGTCGCCGGGCAGCGAGTCGAGAACGTGTGGGACACAACCGAGGCACTGCTCGTCGCCTACGGCGACCCGGCGTCGGAGCGACTCGACGAATTCCGCGGCTGGCGGCGCAGCGCCAACGCCTGCCGACGCCGCCGCAACGAGGCCATTCACAGTGCCTGGTCGTTGACCGAGTCGGGTAACAAGCCGGCGGCTTGGGACATGATGAGCCAGCGGGCCAAGAAGGGGGCGCGGGGCGACTTGTTTCCCGGCGGCGTCAACGAGCTCGAGGAGCTCGCTCGCGACATCGCCACCCTCGAGACCCGGCTCAGCGAGATCCACGAGGGCATCGTGCCGCCCAACCCACCGCCCCTGCGCTGAACCGCCGGTCGACCCGCTACTCGATCGTCCAGACGACCCGTGGCGGACGGACCGACGCGCACAGAGGGTGGCCCTTCTCGTCGGCCAGGCCGAGCATGGCCTGTGCGATACGACCGTCGATGGCCGCCGCGTCGAGGTGGTCGAGCTGCAGCTTTGCCCTCCGGAACATCCGGAACGATCCCCGGCTGACCTCTCCCCAGCTGAGGTAGACGAAGCGCTCACCCCGGCCGTGGACGTAAGGCCCGCCGAACCGACCGTTTCGCACGGTGACCTCGAACTCGAAATGAGCCATGGGGGCGTCGCCGGGGACGAGGTCGACCACCTCCGAGCCGCGTTGGACGCCCACGTGGATGTTCTCGTAGGTCCCGCCGGGGGTGGGCGCCGGCCCACAGCGGAGGCCCGGCAGCCCGGTGCCCACGATGCGGATCCGCACGGTCACGGCCCGACCCTAGGTCCGAGCGGGGAGTGAGACAGTCCGGGTCGGGGCGCGCCGGCGAGATTGCCCGGCTCGGGGTTCGAGACGTGTTCGTTCCGCTACTGTCCGGCCGTGGCCGCGGCGGCTGACGACAAGGGGTTACAAGGGGGAGTGAGCTTCCCCACCGGCTTCGTCTGGGGTACGGCGACGTCGTCGCACCAGATCGAGGGCGGCAACGTCAACAACGACTGGTGGGACTGGGAGCACGCCGAGGGGTCACCGTGCACGGAATCGAGCGGGGACGCCTGCGACTCGTGGGAGCGCTGGCCCGAAGACGTGGAGCTGGTGGCCGACATGGGCCTCGGCGCCTACCGGTTCTCGCTCGAGTGGAGCCGCATCGAACCGGCCGAAGGAGAGTTCTCGATGGCCGCTCTCGACCACTACCGGAGGCAGGCGGCCGCCTGCCGCGAGCGTGGCATTCTGCCCGTCGTCACCCTCCACCACTACACCGTGCCCCGCTGGTTCGCAGCCCGTGGCGGGTTCGAGTGGACCGAGGCCGCCTCGCGCTTCGGCCGTTTCGTCGAGCGGACAACCGCCCACCTCGGCGATCTCGTGGGCATGGTCTGCACCCTCAACGAGCCCAACGTGATGGCACTGCTGGGCTATCTCATGGGCCGGTTCCCACCCGGGCGGAGCGGGGACTTCGAGGCCCACGGCCGGGTGGTCGAGCACCTCATCGCCTGTCATCACGCCGCCGTCGGGGCATTACGGGCCGGGCCCGGCGACTTCCCGGTGGGCATCTCCCTGTCGATGACGGAGTTCTACGCCGAGCCGGGCGGCGAGGCCATGTGTGCTGCCGGCCGCGAGTTCATGGAGGACGTATGGCTCCGCCAGCTGGCCGGCGACGACTTCGTCGGCGTGCAGGGCTACACGCGGGCCCGGATGGGGCCCGAGGGCCCCATCGAGGAGACGGACGGCCTGCAGTTGACCCAGATGGGCTACGAGTACTGGCCAGGGGTGGCCGAGCACACCGTGCGCCGGGCGGTCGAGGTCACTGGTCTTCCCATCTACGTGACCGAGAGCGGGATCGGCACGACCGACGACAGCGAGCGGGTGCGGTACATGACCGAAGCGCTGTACGGGCTTCGCCGGTGCCTCGACGACGGTATCGACCTGCGCGGCTACTTCGCCTGGAGCCTGCTCGACAACTTCGAGTGGGACGACGGCTTCCGTCCGACGTTCGGCTTGCACGCCGTGGACCGGACCACCTTTGAGCGGCGTCCCAAGCCAAGTGCCGCCTGGTTCGGGCAGGTGGCCCACACGGGCGACGTGCCGCCGTTGACCGAGGCCACCGCGACCGGACCTGGCGGAGGCTGAGGGGTGATCAGCCGCCGGGTCGATCGGCTCGACGTCGAGGTCCACGACAGCCCCGACGGGTTGGGTGCGGCCGCCGCCGCCGCCTGTGCCCGCGCCATCGGTGTGGCCGTGTCCGAGCGCGGCGAGGCCCACGCCATGTTCGCCACCGGGAACTCGCAGCTGGCCTTCATCGACGCGGTGACCACCCGGCCGGACGTGCCCTGGTCGGACGTCGTGGTCTTCCACATGGACGAGTACGTGGGGGTGGGGCCCGACCATCCGGCGGGATTCCAAAGGTGGATCCGTGAGCGGATCACCGAGCGGGTGCACCCGAAGTCCGTCTACTACGTCGACGGCTTGGCTGAGCCGGCGGCGGCGTGTGCTGAGTACGCGGCACTGCTGGCCCGCTTCCCCCTCGACATCTGCTGCCTGGGCATCGGTGAGAACGGGCACCTGGCTTTCAACGACCCCGGCGTGGCCGACTTCGACGATCCGCTGGACGTGAAGGAGGTGGAGCTCGACGAGCCGTGTCGGCTTCAGCAGGTGGGGGAGGGCCACTTCGCCGACCTGTCGGCCGTGCCCACTCGGGCCATCACCGTGACCGTCCCGGCCCTGCTGAGGGCCACCAAGGTGCTGGCCGTCGTGCCCGAGGAGCGCAAGGCCACCCCAGTGCGGGACGCGTTGGAAGGCCCAGTTACGCCCGGCTGCCCGGCCTCCGCCCTGCGCCAAAAGTCGGGGGCCACGCTCTTTCTGGAGCCGGCCTCGGCGTCGCTTCTGGGCTGGGACTGACCGAGCTGAACTGGCTGAACCGGCTGAACTGGCTCCACCTAGCTGACGGGAGCCACCGCCGGCTCGTGCCCGAGCCAGCGATCGAAGAACGGATAGGCAAGCGCGCCGTGCCACTGGTGGTCGCCCTCGAAGACGTCGTGGACGAGGGCGTGGTCGGTGCCCCGGGCCGCATAGAGCGGTCGCAAGGCGGCCACCGACTGGCGGGCCGTCGCCTCCGGGAAGAGGAAGTCCTCGGTCCCCGTCTCGATCAGTAGGGGCCGCGGGCAGATGAGGGCACCCAGGTCGACGTGCTCGATCTGCCCGAGCATGCCGGCCATGACCTGTGAGCCGCACATGTTGTACGGCATCTTGTGGGCCTCGGCCCACGACGAGAAGTAGCCGCTCACCACCGCCGCCGCCACCCGGTCGTCCAACGCGGCAAGAAACAGAGTGCATGTCGCCCCGTAGGAGAGCCCGCACACCCCTATTCGCGAGGGATCGACCAACGGGTGCTCGCCGAGCACGTCGAGGCACCGGCCGAGGTCGAACAAGTTCTGGGCCAGCGGGTTCCACCCGGCCATCACGGCGTGCACGAGGTTGGTGTCACACAGGTAGTGGTCCTCGGGCGTCCAATCGGCCCGCTCGCCGAAGCACCGCAAGTCGGGAGCCAGCACCACGTAGCCGCGCAACACCAACTGATGGGCATAGTCGCCGTTCGGGGCCTCCGTCGTCTCGAGCCCACAGACGATCGACTTGCCCGGGCCGTGGCCGTGGATGGCGAGCACAGCCGCCCCCGGATGGCGCCGATCATCGGGGACGAGGAGATAGGCAGGCACGCTCATCGTGTCCTCGGCATCGAAGATCACCCGATGGCGCTGGTAGCCGTCCGCCTGTTCGGTGTCGGTGATCTCGAGGTCGAGGGGCACCGGATCCGGTCGGGGCCCGAGCAGCTGCTGGAGTCGGTCACGGCAGCGACCGAGCCAGGGCTGCAGCTGATCGGGGTCGGCTCCGGGGAGCGGATCCTCCTCTGTCACCTCGGCAAGACGCGTCATCCACTGGAACCATGGGGAGAGGTTGCGCGACCCGACGGCCGCCTGGTCGATGGTCACCCGTTCTCCGATCTTGGTGCCGGCCGTACGTCCGGTACGCGGTGTATGTGCAATGCGTGGTTCGTGCCGTGTGGCCGTGTGGCCGTGTGGCCGTGTGGCCGTGTGGCCGTGGGCGGTGGAATGCCGACCTTCGTGCGGGCCGCCGAGCCTAATCCGGTGACCCGGGCCGCTCGGGCTGCCCGGGCTGCGATCACGTCTGGTTCGGCCCGGATGCCGGCCCGGTCCCAGTCCCGTGAGGCCAGGGCTTGTCGCCGCCTCCGGGCGGGTCCACAATGGCCTGCATGGTCACCACCTCCGATCTCGACATCCGCCTGCTGAGCCCGATCATCGGCGCCGAGATCTACGGCGTCGACATCTCCCGGCCGCTGGGTGAGAGCGTGGTGGCGGCGGTGCGCGACACGCTGAACCGGTATCACGTCGTCTTCTTCCGGGACCAGGAGATGACACCCGACGAGCAGGAGGCATTCGCCCAGCAGTTCGGCGAGGTCACCGAAGCCCACCCGGTGATCACCTCCATCGAGGGCAATTCGAAGGTCTTGGCCATCGACGCGCAACGGGGTGACCGGGCCTCGTGGTGGCACACCGACGTGACCTTCGTGGACACACCGGCGCTGGGCTCGATCCTCTACATGCGCGAGATCCCCGAGGTCGGTGGGGACACCATGTGGGCCAGCTTGCAGGACGCCTACGACCGGCTCGCCCCACCGATCCGCGAGCTCTGCGACAAGCTCATCGCCGTCCACCACGACCCCTGGTTCGCGGCCGAGGTCGACGAGATGGGCGGCTACAACTGGAACGGCGAGTTCCACGAGAAGCTGACTCCCGCCATCCATCCGGTGGTCCGCACCCATCCCGAAACGGGGAGGAAGGGCCTGTTCGTCAACAAGCACTTCACCCAGCTCATCATCGGCCTGTCCGACATCGAGAGCGACGGGCTTCTCTCCGTGCTCTACCAGCAGTCCGTCCTGCCCGAGATCACCTGCCGGTTCCGCTGGCAGGAGGGCTCGGTGGCCTTCTGGGACAACCGAGCCACCATGCACTACGCCCTCGACGACTACGGCGATGCCCGCCGCCTCGGCCATCGGGTGACGCTCCGCGGCGACCGGCCCTTCGGTCCGGCCATGCCCCCCGTCAACGGCTGAGCGGACGCACTCGCCTTCTCGCTCAGGTCGTCTGGCTCTCCCCGCCGGCTCCGTCGGCTCTGTCGTCACCGCCCGGAGGGGCGGGATCGGCCGGTCCGAGGTCGAGCCCACTCAGCACCTCTGCCACCCGGTCGGCCCGCCGGCGCCATTGCTGGTAGGCGGCCACCATCTCGGCCTCGGGCTCGAGGGTCTCGAGTGGTGGGTCGAGATCGTCGAGGGCGATGGGCGCCCCGATGCCACGGGCGCCGAGCCAGGCTGCTCCAGCCGAGGCCGCCTCACCCGAGCGCCGGGTGCCGACGGGTAACCCGCAGACGGCGGACAGCACCGACGGCCACATCACGTCGGCACTGCCGCGACCGCCGAGGGTCAGCGCCTCGAAGGGCAGCGGGCTCTCCACATCGCCAGAACCGCGCTCGTGATGGACGCCGTCGCTCACCAGGGGTGCGGCAGTGACCAGGCACCGGCGGACCTCGGCGGCGACCGACTCGATGGCAGCTCGGGTCAGGTCGGCGCGGTCATGGTCGGCGCTGGCTCCGACGAAGCCAGCCCGGGCCTGATCGTTCCACCAAGGAGCGCGAGCCCCGCCGAGCCAGGGCACGGCCACGATGCCGCGCGCTCCCGGGGACCGCGCCGACGCCTCGGCCAGGAGCTCGGCCGTCGGCCGCCCGCAAAGGCCGGCCAGCCAGTCGAGGAGCGCGCCGGCTGCCGACAGGCCGCCTTCGAGCAGCCAGCCGGCGTCGGTCCCTCTCGCCGCTCGGCTCAAGACCAGCCCGGGCACGAGGGCGTCCGGCCGTAGGCCGACCGGCACGACCACGCTGGCCGTGGTGCCCCAGCTGACCATGGGCACCCGCCACTGGGCGCCGGCTCCGATGGCCTCACAGGCGCGGTCACCGGCGCCGATCACCACCGGGGTGCCGGCGGGCACGCCCAGCTCCTGGGCTGCGCCGGGGGCCAGGGCGCCGACCACGGTGTCGGCTTCCACTACCGGCGGCAGCATCGACACGGCCGGACCGGCCAAGTCGTCGACCACATGTCCGTCGAGGTCGTGGAGACCACTGCGCGAGGCCATGGTCCGATCGGTGCAGAACTCGCCGCACAACCTGGCCACCACGTAGTCCCGGGGAGTGAGGAGCCATCGGGCACGCCGCAGCTGCCCGGGACGGTGGTGCGCCAGCCAGGCCAGCTTGGCCGCCACCGACTCGGCGGCCAGAGGGCCGCCGGTGAGGGCTTGGACCGCCTCGGCCCCGCCGCTGCGGGCGAGGACCGGCCCTACCTCAGCGACGGCCCGACGGTCGGACCAGATGATGCCCGGGCCGGTAGGCACGCCGCCTGCGTCGGTGGTCACGAAGGTCTGGCGTGCACCGCAGCAGGCCACGACGTCGATGTCCGCCATGGCGTTGCCGTCGATGCCGGCCGCGGCCCTCGCCGCGGCCGCCGCGGCCAGGACGGATTCCCACCACGAGGCGGGGTCCTGCTCCGCCCAACCCATCTCCGGTCGCTCCGTCACGAGGGCGGCCCGGCCGAGGGCGCGCAGCCCATTCGGTCCCCACAGCCCGACCTTGGTGAACGACGTCCCGAGATCGAGGGTCAGGATCACCGGTGGCGCCGGCTCACCGGCCGTGCACGACGTCCCGAACCCGCGCCGCCATCTTGGCCGGGTCCTGGTGCTGGATGATGGCCCGGCCCACGGCCAGACCGGCGCCGCCACCGGCCATCACGTCGGTCGCCTCGGCCACCAGGCCCTCGTCGTCGTCCCGCCACGGGCCGCCCAGGAAGAGGACCGGACAACCGACAGAGGCAACCACCCGGCCGGTGGCTTCCACCCGTGGCTCGCCCGGCTGCTGGTCGGGTACGGGCACCTTGAGCACCGGGGCGCCCATGTCGTGGGCCAGGATGGCGGCGTAGACGATGGTGTCGGTGTCACGGGCCATCTTGCCGTCGCGCCACCCCACGCACTCGATGAGCGCCTCGAGCCCGGCCGAAGCGGCTTCGTCGATCACCCGGCCCAGCAGCTCGAGGGCCGGGGCGGTGTGCGGGTCGCCGAGATCGATGCGGGTCATGTGCTTGATGCCCGTCCACCCGTCGGCCTGAGCCCTGGCGACGGTCGTGACCAATCGGTCGTCGAGCTCGAAGGCCGAGCCGGCCAGCCCGGTGCGGTTGAGGGAGAGATAGGTGCGATGTCGTTCGGTCAGGGCCCCGCCGGCCGCCAAGTCGGCGAGGGGTTGGGCGGTGGCGAGGATGCCATCGCAGTGGGGGAGGGCGGCGCGGATGGCACTGACGTAGTCGGCGTAGTTCTCGATGGTGGCCACGCCCCGGGCCCGATGGTCGGCAGCCAAGATGAGGGCGGGGAGCGGCAACCGTCCGGCGCGCTCTGCCGGTCGTCGGGTCCGAGGGGGAAGGTCGACGGAACCCAGGCGCACGCGCCTCGGAGGACGGGACCTTGGGCCGAGCTCCATGACGGCTCAGCCGCCGGCGCCCGCCGGCTGCCCGAGCACGACCTTGGCCAGTGACGAGAAGTCCTCGCGTCCGAATCCGGCGGCCGAGGCTTCGCCCAACCGGCGGCGGGCGAGGGGTGTCGTCTCGAGCGACACGCCCACCTGTGCGGCGTAGCCCATGGCCAGGTCGAGATCCTTGGCCATCAGGTCGGTCATGAAGCCGGGCGCCCAGCCGTTCGAAGCCGGGCTTTCCGGCACGACCCCCGGCACCGGGAACCGGGTCCGTACCGCCACGCAGTCGCCGGTGGCGTGCACCAGGACCTCGTGCAACTTGGCCAGGTCGGCCCCCGAGCGCTCGGCCAGGGCGACGGCCTCGGCCGTGGCCAGCATCTGGGCCGCATAGATGAGGTTGTTGCACAGCTTGACCACCTGGCCCATGCCCGGCCCGCCGACGTGCACGATGAGCCCGGCGAAAGGTCGCAGTGCGGGCTCGGTGGCCGACAGAACCTCGGCTGGCCCACCGACCATGAGCGTGAGGGTGCCGGCCTGGGCGCCGGCTGTTCCTCCCGACAACGGGGCATCGAGGTAGGCGGCACCCGTTGCCGTGACCCGCTCGTGCTGGGTCCGCTCGACGTCGGGGTCGATGGTCGAGCAGTCGACCACTGTCTTGTGCGGTCCGAGGACCGAGATCATGGCCCCCACCACCTCTTCGACCTCGGGGGAGTTCGGGACACAGAGGATGATGACGTCGCTGGCCGCGGCCACCGCCCCCGGCGAGCCGCTCGATTGCGCTCCGAAGGCGACGGCCTCGTCCACCGGCCCTTGGCTCCGAGAGGCGACCGTGACCGTATGGCCCGCCTCCACCAGGTGTCGGGTCATGGGCAGGCCCATGGCCCCGAGCCCGATGAAACCGATGCGAAGTGTCATGCCCGTCGGCGCCGTCAGACCGCGATCGGCTCGAACTGGGGGAGCCAGCGCGCCGTGGCCACCATCAGCTCGTCCACCATCTCTTCGGTTGACCGCAACGGGCCTCGGCCGGCCAACGGATCGAGGAGGAAGGCGCTCCTGGCCAGGGACCGGTCGCCGTCGAGGGCGGCTCGCACCACCATCTCCTGAGTGGCCACGTGGTGGCGGAACAGCTCGGCGAAGGGGGCGGGCAGAGTGGCCTGGTCACGACCGCGCACTCCATCGGCGTCGACCACACAGATGGACTCGACCATGGCGCCGAGCGGGACGTCGGGACACTGGCCGGCGTTCGGGATGTTGACCGGGACTTCGCGGTGGGTGCCGGTCAGCAGCGAGTCGATGATGGGCGCCGGCAGCTCGCCCGACGGCCACGTCTGGAGGTCCTTCGTCCCGGCCAACCACGCGTCCACGTCGGCGATGTAGCCGTCCTGATGCCCTTGGCGCCGCTCGATGCTGGTGAGCTCGATGCCGTAGTCGGCGCCCCACCCGGATTCCTCGGTCAGGATCCAGGGAACGAACTCGGCCACGTGGCGGTCGTTGGCCACCGGTATCGCCCCCCACTGGTCGAGCAGGGTGAGCTGCAGACGGTGCCGTCGGGCAAAGTCGAGCTTGGAGAACTGGGGCGCCTCTTCCTGACCGGGCACCGGGGCCAGCGCCTCGAGGCCACCGACCTCGTCGATGAGGTCGCGGAGGATGGGGATGCCGTCCTTCCCGTCGATGTCGACCGACGGCACGATCGGGAGGTGGTTGACGCCGCTCACCGTGGGCCGCACCGCCTCGTGGGGCAGCCCGAGCATGAGGGCCACGTCCCAGCACCAGTTACCCACCTCGTGGCAGAGCCCGACCACCTTGCACTTGCTGACCTCGGTGACGGTGCGGGTGAGCACCGTCATGGGGTTGGTGATGTTGAGGAACCAGGCATCGGGGCACACCGACTCGACGTCCCTGGCGATGCCGGCCATGACCGGGATGTTGCGCAAGGCCCGGTTGATGCCGCCCGGGCCGACGGTGTCCCCGACGGACTGCCGGATGCCGTAGCGAACCGGCACGTCGAGGTCGTAGGCCATCGACTCGAAGCCACCCGTCGAGATGGTCACGATCACGAAATCGGCGCCGTCGAGGGCTCGTCGCTGGTCGGTCGTGGTGGCCACCGTGGCCTTGGCGTCCATGGCCGCGCTGAGCTTGTTGGCCAGTGCCTCCATCTTGGGCAACGGGGCGGGGTCGATGTCCTCGAGCACGAGGTGCATGCCCCGCAGCGACTCGGTGCCGAACAGGTCGGCCATGAGCTCGGGCGTCCACTGGTAGCTGCCCCCGCCGATGATCGTCACTTGCATTCCGCACCACCTCGCTGGGCCCGGTGACCCGTCCCGTTGGCAACCCTCGACCCGAACGAGGATGGGCCGACGCAACTGTTTTGGCGACGGCCGTCCCGTCATCCCCACCGCGGCGATCACTGTAGCCCTTGACGTTGAGGCCTCCGCAGGGCGCTGACACTACGCTCGCCGGCCATGCCGCCCTATGTGCCCGCCGACGACCGCTACGAGTCCATGTCCTACCGGCGCTGCGGCCGGAGCGGGCTGCAGCTGCCGGCCATCTCCGTCGGGCTGTGGACCAACTTCGGTGACGACCGGCTCCTCGATGTCCAGCGAGCCATCGTGCGTCGGGCCTTCGACCGCGGCATCACCCACTTCGACCTGGCCAACAACTATGGGCCGCCGTACGGGAGTGCGGAGCGCAATTTCGGACGGCTGCTCCGTGAGGACCTCGCGCCCTTCCGCGACGAGCTCGTCATCGCCACCAAGGCGGGGTGGGACATGTGGCCCGGCCCCTACGGTGACCTCGGCTCCCGCAAGTACCTACTGGCCAGCCTGGACCAGAGCCTCGGCCGGCTCGGCCTGGACTACGTGGACGTCTTCTACCACCACCGTCCCGACCCGGACACTCCCCTGGAGGAGTCCCTCGGCGCCCTCGACACCGCCGTGCGCTCGGGCAAGGCCCTTTATGCCGGCATCTCGTCCTACTCGAGCACCGACACCGTCCAGGCGGCGCGCATCCTGCGGCAAATGGGCACGCCGCTCCTCATTCACCAGCCGAATTACTCGATGATCAACCGCTTCATCGAGCGCCGGCTCCTCGAGGTGGCCGAGGAGGCCGGGATCGGGTGCATCGCCTTCTCGCCACTGGCTCAGGGGCTCCTCACCGACCGCTACAAGGACGGTGTCCCCGAGGGCTCGCGAGGAGCGCAGGGCACGACCCTGTTCCCGAGCCTGCTCGGGGCGGAGCTGCTGGAGCACATCGGCGAGCTGCGGGGTATGGCCGAGCGTCGGGGTCAGCGACTCTCGCAGATGGCCCTGGCCTGGGCCTTGCGCGATCCGCGGGTGACCTCCGTCATCATCGGCGTGTCGAGCGTGACCCAGCTGGACGAGAACCTGGCTGCCTTGGACAATCTCGGGTTCGACGACGAGGAGCTGGCCGCCATCGACGCCAGCGCACGCAAGGGCGGCATCCCATTGGCCGCCGACTTCCCCGCTGACTGACCGGCGTCACCGCCGGCGGCACGACCCGCGTCACCGCCGGTGGCACCGCCGGGACTGACCGCGAGGTCACCAACGATGCGTTCGGAAACGGCCCCGGCTATGACCCTGACACTCGGGTCACGGATAGGCTGCCGCCCGATGGTCGACCAGGCGCTCTTCGACTTCGCCGTCCCCGACGAGCTCCTGCAAGAGGCAGTGGCCCATCACGGCGACAAGGAGGCCATCGCCGACCTCAACATCATGCCGGGGACGGGGGAGGGCAAGTCACCACCGCTCCTCGGCGTGCTGCGGCAATACGGGTGGGCGCCCCTCGTCCTGCTCACGGGGGCGGCCATGGTGCCGGGCACCTTCGGCAACGGCATCGCCATCATCGGCAAGAACCTCGAGCACTCCTTCCACATCCACAACACGGCACTCGCCTCCGTGGCCTTCGTGGCCCAGGTCTCCCAGCTGCTGTGGGCCGTGCCCCTGGCCGTTCTGGCCGACCGGGGCAGCCGCAAGGTGGTGGCGGCTTTCGCCCTGCTCATTTTTGCTGTGTTCGGATCGCTCATGGCCTTCTCTCCCAACGTATGGGCCTTCGCCTTCCTCTACCTGGCCGCATCCGTCGGGACGGGTGTCAACAACACCGTGCACAACTCGTACCTATCCGATCAGTACCCGACCGAGAGTCGCGGGCGCGTCTTCAGCTGGCACAATCTGAGCGACCCGCTGTCCCAAACTGCCGGCGTCCTCGTCTTCGTGTTCGTGGTCACGGTGGCCCACGACTGGCGCTACGGCTTGCTCGTGGCGCTGGCCGGTATCCCCCTCGGCTTCGCCCTTTTCACCATCAACGAGCCGCCCAAGGGCGCCAATGAGGAGAGCCACATCCTGCGCTCGTCGGGGATGGACCTCCAGACCCAGCAGGCGGGCGCGCCGCGGGTCCTCCTCGGTTCGGCCGTCACCCGCTTGCTGCGCATCCGGTCGCTTTACTACGCGCTGATCGCGGTGGCCATCCTCGGCTTCGCCGGCACCGGGGCGCCCCTGTTCGGAAGCCTGTTCTTCGCCGACAAGTTCAACCTCGACGTGGCCAGCCGGGGTGACGTCTACGCCATCATCGGCCTGGCCGCCTTCCTCGGTCTGCCCGTCGCCTACATCCTCGGTGACCGCTACTTCCGCAAGGCCCCGCAGCGGCCCATGGCCATCGCCGGTGTCTGCATCTGCGTCTACGGCGTTCTCTTCGTGACCTCGCTGTACGTGCCCAAGCTGTGGATGTGCGTGGCGCTCCAGACGGTGGCCAACGCCGCCGTCCAACCGCTGGCCATCTGCATCTTCCTCACCCTGGCGGCCACCGCCCCGGCCGAGATGCGCACCATCTGCTTCGCCATGTTCGGCGTGTACTCGCTCGTCTTCGGCGGCTTCACCGGCAGCGTCCTCCTCGGCGCCATATCCGACACCATCGGCGGCCTGCACGGGATCATCGTTGCCCTCACCCTCATCGGCCCGGTGTGCGTGGCCGGCGGCATCTTCCTCGCCCTCGGTTCACGTCACGTCAAACGCGACATCACCATGGTGATCGAGGACGTCCTCGAGCGCTATGCCGAAGGCAAGCGGCGGGCGGCGGGCGGTGATCTGCCCGCCCTGCAGGTCCACAACCTCGACTTCTACTACGGCACCAACCAGGTCCTCTTCGGCGTGAACCTCGAGATCGCCCAGGGCGAGATCGTCGCCCTCCTCGGCACCAACGGAGCCGGCAAGTCGACCCTCTTGCGCGCCGTCTCCGGCCTCGAGCACCCCCACCGCGGGGTGGTCCGCCTGTACGGCATCAACTCGACCTACCTCGAGCCCGAGCAGATCATCGGCCTCGACGTCGCCCTGTTGGTCGGGGGCAAGATGACCTTCCCCGGGCTTACCGTCCGCGACAACCTCCGGGTGGGCGGGTTCACCCTTCGCAAAGAGCGGGTCCAGGCCTCGGCCGCCGCCGCCAAGGCCCTCGAGACCTTCCCCGAGCTGGCCAACAAGCTCGACCAGGTGGCCGGGACCCTGTCGGGTGGCGAGCAGCAGATGCTGGCCCTGGCCCGGGTCATGATGACCCAGCCCAAGCTCCTCCTCATCGACGAGCTGGCCCTCGGTCTCGCTCCGAAGACGGTCGACCGGCTGATGGAGATGGTGCGCGACGTCAACCGCCAGGGGACCACCGTCGTGCTCGTCGAGCAGAGCGTGAACCGGGCCGCATCCATCGCCCAGCGGGCCTTCTTCCTCGAGCGGGGCCAGATCCGCTTCGACGGCCCCATCGGCGAGCTGCTCGAGCGCGACGACCTGCTGCGGCCTGTGTTCCTGGCCGAGGCCGGCACCGGACTGGGCTGAGGATCGGCGGTCATGTCGGTTCCTGCCTTCGTCCTCCTCGAAGGGATCATCGTCGGGCTCAGCTATGGCCTGCTGGCCATGGGTCTCGTCCTCATCTACAAGACCAACCGTGTCCTCAACTTCGCCCAGGGCCAGCTCGGCGTGGTGGCGGCCGTCTTCTTGGTCAAGTGCGACGCCGACTTCGGCTTCAACTACTGGTTCTCGCTGGTGCTGGCCATCGGCCTGGCCGCGGCCATGGGGGCCATCTCGGAGCTCGTGCTGCGCCGACTCTTCAAACGGCCGCGCGTCCTCGTCATGGTGGCCACCATCGGGCTGTCACAGCTGTTGTACGTGTTCACCGAGCTTCCCTTCATCCTCCCGAAGCACCTCTACGCCGCCTTCCCGGTGCCGATCCACCTGTCCTTCACCATCGACGGTTTCATCTTCTCGCCCGGCGCCGTCCTCACTCTCATCGTGGCCCCTGTGGTGGCCGTCGCCTTCGCCCTCTTCATCCGGTACTCGCCCTGGGGCCTGGCCATGCGAGCCATGTCGGAGAACGCGGATTCGGCCCGCCTGTCCGGCGTCTGGGTGCGCCGGGCGTCGACCATGGCCTGGACGCTCGCCGCTGTCCTCTCCGCCTTCACGGCCATCCTGGACTCCCCGGGGCAGACGAGCGTTCTCACTCAGCCGCTCAGCCCCGACCTCCTCCTCTTCGCTCTGCTGGCTGCCCTGGTCGGCGCCATGGTCAACCTGACTGTGTCCTTCATCTCCGGCGTCGCCGTCGGCGTCATCTACGAGATCCTGAGCTGGAACATCTCATCGACCGCGTCGGTCCAGACGATCATGTTCGCCCTCCTGCTCGCCGTCCTCCTCGTGAGGGTGGCCGCGCTGCGAAAAGGAGCCCGCAGCGACGAGCGCTCGACGTGGTTGTTCGGCTCGATGGCCGCCCGACTGGCGCCGACCGTCACTCGGAAACGGGTGGGGACAGTGGGCGTGGTGGGCGTGGTGGTCATCGCCGCCCTCCTTCCCTTCGTGATCTCGGTCGGCAACTCGTACCTGTTGAGTCAGATCTGCATCTACGCGGTGATCGCTCTGTCCCTCACGGTGCTGACCGGGTGGGCCGGCCAGGTCTCTCTTGGTCAATTCGGCCTCGTCGCCATCGGCGCCTTGCTGGCTGTCCACCTCGGGTCGTCGGTGCCCCTCATTCCTCTCATGCTCTTCGGGGGGGCAGTCACGGCGGTCATCGCCACCATCGTCGGGCTGCCGGCACTGCGGTTCCGCGGCCTCTACCTGGCCGTCTCCACGCTGGCCTTCGCCCTCTGGATACAAGTGTCGGTGCTGGCCACGCCGTGCTGGACGGTCCCGCTCATCGGAAAACGACTGTGCACGGGACTGCCCGACCCGTCGTCCACCCTTATCTCCCGACCCAGCCTCTTCGGTCTCTCGCTCACTTCCGAGCGGGCCTTCGCCTGGTTCTCTCTGGCCGTGCTCGTGCTGTCGGTGTTGATGGTGCGAATGTGGCGAGATCGCGGGATCGCCCGACGCCTGGTGGCCGTGCGCGACAACGAGAGCGCGGCGGCGGCCATGGGCATCACCGTGGTACGAACGAAACTGCTGGCCTTTGCCGTCTCCGGGTTCATTGCCGGCTACGCCGGCGTCTGCATCGCCTTCGCCTCCGAGCGCCTGAGCGACACCGGGGCAACCGGCGTGTTCACGTCTGCGGGGACCTTCGACCCGGCGTTGTCGTGGCTCATCCTGTCCATGGTGGTCATCGGCGGACTGGGCTCGATTTCCGGTGCGGTGCTGGGCGCCGTCTACTTGGTGGGCCTGCCCGCCATCTTCGGGACCACCTCCAGCATCCAGTTGTTGACGAGCGGCATCGGCCTCATCGCTTTCATTCTCTACCTGCCCGGCGGCTTGGCCGAGGTCATGCACCGGATCGGGGACGCCGTGGCCTCGGGAGTGGACGTGCTGCTCGCCCGTTGGCATCCGCCACCGAGCGCCGGCGAAGCGGAGATGCCGGTGAGCGTGGACGCCACCTTGCCAGACCCGATGCCGGCACCTCTCACCGGCGAGGTGGTGTGATGGCGTCGGGGCCCGCCACGCTCGAGGTCGAAAACCTGACCGTACGATTCGGGGGGCTACGGGCGGTCGACGACGTCTCGCTCAGTGTGCCGCCGGGCGCAGTGGTCGGCCTGATCGGCCCCAATGGCTCGGGCAAGACCACCACTCTCGATGCCGTCTCCGGTTTCGTCGCCCCGGAGTCCGGCTCGGTGCGGGTGGACGGCCAGGAGATCGGCGACCTATTGGCCGAGGAACGTCGGTCACTCGGCGTGATCCGTTCCTTCCAAGACTGCCGGCTCTATCCCGACCTCTCGGTCGAGGACGTGCTCATGGTGTGCGAGGACGCGGGACGGCCGGTGAGCATCCTCGGCGCCACTCTCCAGCTGCCGATGGCTCGCCGCTCCGAGCGGCGCAAGCGTGAGGCGGTCGACCGGGTGATCGGCGCCTTCGGGCTCGGTCGATTCCGCCACCACCGGGCGGCGGAGATCTCCACGGGAACACGCCGAGTGGTCGACCTGGCATCGGTCGTGCTGGCCGAGCCACGGCTGCTGCTCCTCGACGAGCCCACCGCCGGCATCGCCCAGCGGGAGGCGGAGGCATTTGTGCCCTTGCTGCGGCGACTCCGCGACGTGGCCGACTGTACGATCCTGCTCGTGGAGCACGATGTACCCCTTGTGTTCGCCTTGTGCTCGCATGTGGCGGTGATGGAGGCCGGAGCGGTGGTGTCGCTCGGGACTCCCGATGAGATCAGTCGCGATCCGCGAGCACTCGCTGCGTATCTCGGGGCGAGCGCCGAGGCCCTCACGCCATCGGGGGCGGCAGTGGTGGGCAATGGGGCGAGACCAGGCGATGTCAACGTGGGAGGACCGGAACATGGTTGATCGACGAATGGGGGCGGAGCAGCCTTCGCCGCAGGAGGCCGTGATGGAGTCCGATGGTCGAACGAGCAGCCGGCGGACGCCGCTCGCCATTGGGCGACGCTCCATGCGCCGGTTCGGGCACCGGTCACGGCCGACGCAGCTCCGCACGCTTGCGGCCGTCATGGCCGTGATCTGCGGGCTCGGGGCCTATCTGGCTGCCGCACCGGTGTCGACGCCAGGCATCGGCGTAGCTGGTGCCGCCTCGAACAACAGCCTGGCCGCCAGTTTGAGTCGAGCGAGCACCTCGACCCGCGGCATCGTCGGCAACAAGATCAACGTCGTCTTTCCGGTGGTGTCGCTCAACTCGCTAGCTGGCAAGGAGGGCTTCGCCACGGACTACGAGTTCGGCGAGCAGACCAAAGCCATCAAGTTCTTCGTCGGCCTGGTCAATCAGAAGGGGATCCACGGCAAGAAGATAAACCCCATCATCGTCTCCTACGACCCGACGAACGAGGCGAGCATGCGGGCCCTGTGCAAGGACTGGACGGAGGGAAGTCCGGCTGCCTTCGCGGTGATCGATGGTGTCGGCACCTGGACCGGCACAGACCAGCTGTGCATCACCCAGGAGGGACATACCCCGCTCATCAGTGCGTGGAGCACGGTGACCAACTGGCTGCAGAAGGGGGCCCCCTACCTGTGGTGGACCGGTGCCGACGATGCCGCCATCCTGCAGGCCGTCGTCAACTGGGGGCTGAGCGCGGGCTTGCTCGGGTATGGCCACAAGGTGGCGATCGTGGCCGGCGACCGGTCGAGTGACCAGACCGCCCTCAACCAGTACCTGCTGCCCGACCTCCAGCGGGCCGGGGTGACCCCGGTGGTCGAGACGCTGGCCGCCGACCCGTCCGAGACGGCCGAGACCGACGCCCAGGCCCCGCTCGTGGTCCAGAAGTTCAAGTCCGAAGGCATCACCGACGTGATCCCGCTCATTCCCTTCAACGCCATGTACCCATACCTGAGTGCCGAGACGTCGGACAACTACTTCCCGAAGCTCCTGCTCTCCGACTACGAGGAGAGCATCTCCGCCTCGCTCGGCCTTATCCCCGTTCCCTATGAGAAGGCACTCAACGGGCAGCAGGGAGTGACCACCGAGACGCTGGGCGGCGTCGACGACAGCCGCCCTGAGAGCAAGGGTGGCTACGACCCCGGGGTGCGGTCCTGTTTCACCGCCTGGCACAAGAAGTATCCGCAGAAGGTCGGCTTCAACCATCCCCAGTCGTATTACATCGAAGAGCAAGGCCCGGTGCAGTCCTGGTGCACGGCCATTCGACTGTTCGCCACGGCGGCCAACGGGGCCGGTTCGGACCTCAACCGGCGGACGTTCGTGGAGGCCATGTCGAGGGTCAAGAACTTCCCCGGTGGTCTCTCGCCGCTGTGGTCGTTCGGGCCCAACAAGTTCTACGGTCCGACCAAGTATCAGGTCGTGGAGATCCACAACAACGTGCCGCCTTCCTCGAAGTGCGACCTCACGTCGAATGGGATTCCCCAGGGAACGTGCTGGGTACAGACCCGGGGCTGGCAACCGCTGCCCACCGTCTCCGGCTGACCTCCGAGCCGAGCACCGTCGCCGGGCCCTGAGGATGTGAGCGTGGACCGGCCCATGTACATCCTCACCCAGGTCGCCCCTTATGCCGACGGCCCGGCGGGGGTGCACGGCGTGCTCGGCCAGGCCACCACCGCGCTGGCCGAACTGGCCGGGTTAGGCGGCCTGGTCCCGGTAGTGGTGGCCGACGTCGGTGACCTGCCAGCCGCCGCTCTGCGACAGCCCAGCGTGCTGGCGCTGTTCACCATCGGTGAGACGCCGTTCACCGGCGATCAAAAAGAAGCGGTGGAGGCGGCCTGGCGCGCCGGGACATTGGGCGTGCTCGGCGTCCACTCGGCCACCGACGCCTGCCATGGGTGGCCCGGCTACGGCGAGATCATCGGGGCGCGCTTCGACGGCCATCCTTGGACGCAGTCCTTCGCCATCGACGTGGTCGACGGTGACCACCCCGCCACTTCGCACCTCGACGGCCCGTGGGCATGGCACGACGAGATCTATTTGTTCCGAGACCTGCAGCCCGACGCACGAGTGCTTCTCCAGCTGGCCGACGACCAGATCGACTTGTCGGTGCCCGGCGGGCGCCGGCCGGACTGTGGGTTCCCTCTCGCCTGGTGCCTCGGCGGCGAGGGCGGTGCCGGCGGCGCGGCCGTTGGGGGCGGCGCGGCCGTTGGGGGCGGAGGGAGCGGCGGCCGGACCTTCTATACCGCCCTCGGGCACTTCCCCGGAGCGTGGGAGACGCCGGCCTACCTTCGACACCTGGCCGGTGGGCTGGCCTGGCTCGAGGAGGGCGTGACCACCGGTTAGTGGGGGACCTCGCCCAGGAGGGCCGTGCGATCGAGGGCGGCAACATCGGCCGCGCCGGTGAGCGAGAGGGCGACCTCGAGCTCTCCGCGCACGATATCCAGCATGTGGGCCACGCCGTCCTGTCCGCCGGCAGCCACCGACCACGCCCAGGCCCGGCCTACCAGGCAGGCGCGCGCCCCGAGGGCCAGCATCTTGACTACGTCGAGCCCGCTGCGCACGCCTCCGTCGACCAGCACCTCGGTGGCGTTGCCCACCGCGTCGACCACCCGCGGCAGGGCGGTGACGCTCGACGAGGTGTCGTCGAGCTGCCGGCCGCCGTGATTGGAGACGACGATGGCATCCACCCCGGCGGCGACGGCCTGACGGGCGTCCTCCGGGTCGAGAATCCCCTTGAGCACGAGTTGGCCCTTCCAGTGCTCGCGCACCCAGGCCAGGTCGGCCCACGTGACCGTCGGGTCGAAGTTGCTGTCGATCCAGGCCTTGAAGTCGCGGGGCGTGACCGCCCCCGGCAGTGCTGAGGCGATGTTGCCGAACGTGTGCGGCCGGCCTCGTAGGCCGACGGAGTAGGCCCACGAGGGGTGCAGCGCGAAGTCGAGCCCCTGGACGAGGCGTTTTCCGACGGGCTGCGTGCCGATGAGCCCGTTCCGGGTCTCCCGGTAGCGGGCGCCGGTGACCGGGAGGTCGACGGTGAGGACGAGGACCGGACATCCGACAGCCGTCGCCCGCTCCATCAGCTGTTCGCCCACGCCCCGATCGCGCATGATGTAGAGCTGGAACCAGAACGGCGCTGTGGTCGCAGCATGGACTTCCTCGAGGCTGCAGATCGAGACAGTCGATTCGCAGAACACGACGCCGGCCTTGGCCGCCGCCCTCGCCGCTTGCACCTCGGCTCGCCTGGCGAGCATCCCGCCCATTCCGATGGGGCCGAGGATCAGCGGCATGGCCAGCTCCTGTCCGAGCACGGTGGTCGAGAGCTCGAGCTTGGAGACGTCGCGGAGGACTCGCTGGCGCAGCTGGATGGCGTTCAGGTCGGCAACGTTGGCCCGCAGTGTCGACTCCTCGCAGGCGCCCCCGTCCACGTAGTCGAAGATCTGGCGGGGCAGGCGGCGCCGGGCGAGCTCGCGGTAGTCGCCGATCGACGCCGGGGCCAGTCCGAGGGGGCGGTCGGGAAGTCCACGCATGTCCGAGAAGCTATCCGTCCGCCGGGCCGTCGGCGGACGGGCTCAGGAGGCGGTCAGCGGGTGGTCAATGGGTGGTCAGCGGGCCGTGATGTATTCGATGAGCTCGCTGCGGTCCTTCTCGAGCTCGCCCATGCGCGATTTGACCACATCGCCGATGCTGACGATGCCGCACAGGTGCCCATTCTCGACGACGGGCACGTGGCGGATTCGGTGTTCGGTCATGAGGCTCATGATGTCGGCGACGTCATCCTCGGGGGCGCATGTCCGCACGCTCGTCGACATGATCGTCGAGACCGGTTCCGAGAGGAGGGCCATCCGCAGCTCGCTCAGTCGTCGGACGATGTCACGTTCGGAGACGATGCCCTCGATGGTGCGACCGTCGAGCGACACCACCAGTGCGCCCACTCCGTGGCGTGCCAGCTCGGCCACCACCGTGGCCACGCTTGCACTGCTCGGGACGGTGGCCACCCCGTCCCCCTTCTGCTCCAGGAGGTTGGTTACCAACATGGAATTCCCCTTCCGCGGTCGCGACCCTGTCGGTGGACACCCGTCGCCTCGACATCATCGCACCCGACCGCGGAAAAAGGAACAGGTCTTGGATCGACGGCCGGCGGCAGGACGGCTGCCGCCAGCCGCCAGCCGTTTTCCCAGCTGGACGGTGATCGAGCGAGCGTCAAGGAGGGAGACGACCGCGGCGGTGGCGGTGCCGGTAAGACTGAGTGACCGCGTTCACAAGCCAAGATGGCTGTGGCTTTACCGCGCCAGATCCGCACCCGAATAGGCCCGACTCGAGTAGATGGAGATTGCATGTACGAAAGATGCTCCGGGCCTTCGCCGGAGCGCCTCATGAGTCACCTTCGGGCCGGGGCGTGAACACCGGGCTCGAAGGCCAGTCTGGGAACCGCGCCGTTCGCTCGAGGGCCAACACCTGGATTCTCGTCGTCATCGCCGGAGCCCAGCTCATGGTGATCCTCGACACCACGATCATGATCATCGCCTTGCCGTCGGCTCAGCATGCCCTGGGGTTCTCCGACGTAGACCGGCAATGGGTGATCACCGCCTACACGCTGACGTTCGGCGGCTTCCTGCTCCTGGGTGGCCGCATCAGCGACATGGTGGGCCCGAAACGCACCCTCATGGTGGGGGTCATCGGCTTCGCCCTGGCCTCATCGCTCGGAGGCGCGTCTCAGAGCCTCGGCATGCTGATTGTCGCCCGTGGGCTCCAGGGCGCCTTCGGCGCCTTGCTGGCCCCGTCGGTGCTGTCCTTGCTGACCACCACCTTCAGTGATCCGCACGAGCGGGCGCGGGCATTCGGGGTCTACGCCACGATCGCCATCGGTGGGGCTGCGGTCGGGTTGATTGTCGGTGGTCTTCTCACTCAGTACCTCGACTGGCGGTGGTGCCTGTACGTGAACGTGCCCATCTCAGTCGTCGTCGTCTTCAGCGCGTCTGCGCTCATCCCGACACAACCAGGCCATCGGGATGTGCGTCTCGACGTGCCCGGGACGCTCCTGGGCTGTGGCGGACTGGTGGCACTCGTGTACGCCCTGGGTGAGGCCTCTGTCGACGGCTGGTCGAGCGCCGCCGTGCTGAGCGCGTTCGCGGCGGCGGCGGTGCTCCTGTCGGTGTTCGTGGTGCTGCAGACCAAGGTGGCGAGCCCGCTCCTGCCCATGCGCATTGTGGCTGATCGGAACCGGGCCGGATCGTTCCTCTGCATCATGTTGGCCATTATTGCCAACTACGGCATGTTCCTCTTCCTCACCTACTTCCTGCAGACCATCGAGCACTATTCGCCGGTGCGGACCGGCTTCGCCTTCCTCCCGCTCATGGTGGTGAACGGCCTGGCTGCCACCCAGCTGGCCAGCCGGTTGATGCCGCGGGTCCGAACCCGAATGCTCATCGTTCCGGGCCTGCTCATCGCGGCCGTCGGCGCCGCCCTGCTCACCCAGCTGACCCCGGGAGCGAGCTACGTGGCCCACGTGCTCCCCACCGAACTGCTGCTTGGACTGGGGCTGGGCATCGCCCTCGTGCCGTTCATCAACACGGCGACCAGCAATGCCGAGCCCAGGGATGCCGGTGTGACGGCGGCCACGACCAACACCTCGCAGCAGATCGGTGCCTCGATCGGGACCGCCCTTTTGAACACCATCGCCGCATCCGCCACGGCCGGCTATCTCGCCACCCACGCCGCGGGGACTGGAATCGAGGTCACGGCCACCGTGCACGGCTATGCGGTGGCCAGCGCCTACTCGGCGACGATCCTGGTGGTTGCGGCCGTTCTCGGGGGAATCCTCATCAACAACCGCCCGTCGCCCGCGAGGGCGAGATTGCCCGATCCGGCGGTGGCACCGGGCCGATGACGATACCGGGCCGAGGCCGGAAAGCTCAGACCTTCATGAGCGTTTGCAGGCGGTCGGTGGCCTCCACGTACTCCTCCACCATCGAAAAGACGACATCCTTGGCTTTGCGAACGGTCGTCGCCCGGCCGATGACCTGCCCGCACGGGTTGAAGTTCACATCCTTGGCTTGCTCCGGGTAGCGATGTCCTCGGGACACCGCCTCGATGGCCACCAACATCTGGAGCGGCATGGGAAGGGGATCAGGGGTATCCGGCGCTTCCCAGGCATCCGTCCAGTCGTTGCGGAGCAAGCGACAGGGCTTCCCGGTGAACGACCGCGACCGCACCGTGTCGCGGCTCGTGGCCGCCAGGTAGGTTTCCATCTGCTTCGGGGGGATGTCGGCTTCCTCCACCGTCAGCCACAAGGTGCCCGACCAGACACCCTGGGCACCGAGGGCGAGCGCGGCTGCCATCTGCCGTCCGCTACCGATGCCACCGGCGGCGAGGACGGGGATCGGCGCGACGGCGTCGACTACCTCCGGCCATAGAACGATGCTCCCGACATCACCGGTGTGCCCCCCGCCCTCGGAGCCCTGGCACACGATGAAGTCGAGTCCCGCTGCCTTGTGATTGAGGGCATGCTTGACCGATCCGGCCAACGCCCCGATGAGGCGCCCGCTGCCCTGCACCCGCTCAACGACATCCGGTGGGGGAGTGCCGAGGGCGTTAGCCACCAGGCGCACATTGGGATGGCGGAGCGCACAGTCCAGGAGACCCTGGGCATGCGCCGCCGTCCAGCCGATCATGCCGTTGGGCTGCCGCTCACCCTCGGGGATCTCCGGCACCCCGTGGTCGGCCAGGATCTTGAGGGCGAAGTCCTTGTGCTGAGGCGGCACGAGGCCTCGGATCTGTGCCTCGAGCTTCTCCGGGTCCATCTCGTCCATGCCCTCGTACTTGGCGGGAATGACGATGTCGACGCCATAGGGGCGGTCGCCCACGTGCTCGTCGATCCACGACAGCTCGACTTCGAGCTGTTCGGGGCTGAAGCCGATGGCGCCGAGAATGCCGATGCCGCCGGCGTTGGAGACGGCGGCGACCACGTCGCGGCAGTGGGTAAAGGCGAAGATGGGGAATTCGATGCCCAACGTGCGGCGGATTTCGGTGTCCATGTCTGGCTCCTCAGGTGACGGGTCGGTCGGATGCGAATGCGGATGCGGATGGTGCGGTGGCGCGTCGGTCGGTTGTGGTCGCCTGATCGGTCGAGGTTGCCCGCGTCAGGCCCACGAGGACAGCGAGCCCGCGCACAGCGAGATCGTCGGTAACCGAGTCGGGTTCGAGCCGCTGTTGCATGGCGAGGCCGGTGACGAGGGCCCGCACCAGGACTGCGAGCTCGGGAGGTGTGACGACCGGGGCTGCACCGACCGTCCGGGCCCAGTTGGCCAGCTGCCGGGCGCTGTAGTCGATGGCTTCGGTCGAACGGGTGCGGAGCACGGCCGCCACGTCGGGGTCGCGGGCGGCACGCAACCACAGCTCGTGCTGCAGGAGGTCCCATCCACCGTCGCTCGCGCCGGATGCGTGCTCCCAGACCGCCCGGAGCTCCTCCTCAGGTGAGTGGCTGACCGCCACCTCGGCGAGCAGGAGGGCGAGGGCCGAGTCCTGGAGGGATTCGAGGAGGGCGAGGAGGAGCCCTTGCTTTGACCCGAAGTGGGCGTAGACGGATCCAGAGGTCCGGCCGGCCGCTTCAGCGACAGCGTCGACCGACACGGCGTCGACGCCCTGGCTGGCGAAGAGCTCGGCGGCCGCGGCCAGGAGTCGAGCCCGGGTGTCCGCCTTGCGCTGCTCCTGGGTTCGAGCCACCGGTGCCATGAGACTCACCGTATATATATAGGAACCGTTATGCAACCGAGCGGATGGCCATAGCTCGATCCTCGGGTAATCAATTTTGGAAAAGGTCGAATTCGTCAGGTTAGGCTGACAACCGTCAGGTTAATCTGACAAATTCACGACTTCCAAAAATTAAACTCCTTCGGCGGGCCAAGAACGACAACGGCCGGGGCACACTGAGGGTGTGGCGGCGTGCCCCGAGTGTGGGTTTGATTACGAGGCGACCACCCTGGCCGCAGCCGGCGAGCGCATCCGGCTCGAGGTGGGCTCCATCGGCGACATGCTTCTCGGTGGGCTCGACGACGCCATCAACCACCGGCCCCGGGCTGGGGTGTGGTCACCGCTGGAGTACGCATGCCATGTGCGCGACGTCCTCCTGGCCCAGCGGGAGCGAACCCTGCTCGCCCTCGTCGAGGACAACCCGTCGTTCGTTCCCATGTACCGGGACGAGCGCGCCGTGGTCGCCCGTTACTCGGCGGAGTCGGCCGACGACGTCGCTGCCCAGCTCGGCATGGCTTCCGAGCTGTTCGTCCGATTGTTCGAGGGGTTCGACGACGAGCAGCTAGCTCGGCCCTGTCGCTACAACTTCCCAAAGCCAACACAGCGCAACGTGGGGTGGTTGGCGGTGCATACTGCCCACGAGGTCGTCCACCACGCCGACGACATCCGAGAAGGGCTCAAGCGGGTTCAACCCTAGAAGCCGAACTGATCCTCGGTCAGACCCAAGAAGATCTGCGCCGCATCCATGTAGGTCTTCTCACCGATGAACACGTGCTGCGTCCCCGTGTACATATCGCGAAAGGCGCGCTCCAGGCGGCTTCCCTCACGGATGGCTGCCGTGCCCGCAGCCAGATGAGCCCATTCAGCCAGCTGCCGGCTGCACTCGGTGGCATAGGTAGCGGCCACCCGCAGCTCGGCTCGCATGGCCGGCGTGAGCTCGTCGCCATTGTCGACCGACCGCTCGACGTCGGTAAAGGTCGTGGTGACGAGCAGCTTGGCGGCCCGCCACGCGGAGCGGTGGTGGGCCAGCTCGCGCTGGAACGTGCTGCGGTGGGCGATCGAAGAATCGTCCCCCATCCGGACCTTCGTCTGAGCTAGCTCGGTGACGTCGTCGAGCATGCTCTTCGACACGCCGAGGGCCCATGAGGCGTGGCCGGCGGCGGTAATGGGGATGAGGCCGAGGTGGAAGGCGGCACTCTTGCCTCGCTTCGGCGAGCGCTCGAACAGCCGGTAGGTGCGCCACTTGGGAACGTCGTGATCCTTCACGTTGTAGTCGTAGGAGCCGGTCCCCTTAAGGCCTTGGACGTGCCATCCGTCGGTGAAGGTGACCTCGTCCTTGGGGATGAGGCCGACCATCAGCTGGGGGATCCCGTCGTCGTCCGTCACCATCTCGCCGTTCTCGGTCGGGATGAAGCCGGCGGCGACATACTGCGAGTGGCCCGTCCCCGAACCGAAGTTCCACGATCCTGTGATGCGGTAGGTGTCGCCGGTGTCCTCGCCCAGACCGTTGGGGAAGAACTGGCCGCCCATGGTGACCCGGTTGTCGTGCTCGACGAAGACCTCCTTGAAGCCATCGTCAGGCAGGTAGGCCGCGCTGCTGGCCGTCGACGGCATGTTGGCGATGCCGATCCAACCCAAGGACCCGTCCTGCCAAGCCAGCTCGATCCAGGTCTCGATCATCTCGTTGAAGCTCGGCTCCTGGCCGCCGCCCTCGGACGGATTGAACCACTGCATGAGCCCACTCGCCCACAATGCATCGACTTCGCGCTCGGTCAACGTCCGGTTCTTCTCGGAGGGTCCTGCCTCCTCGGCCGTGACCGGCCGCAGGCTCCGGGCCAGCTCCGCTCCGTCAAACTTCGTCGGCTCGCTCAACCTTCGCTCCTTCGCTGCCTCGCTCGGTCACTTATTGGCTCCGGTTCGAGCGTGCTCTGATCGCGCCCTATTGGCCGAGCCCACGCTCACATCCCCATCTGCTCGAGCAGACCCACCCGCAAACCGGCGGTGAAACCGCCATCGACGACGAGGGCGTGCCCGGTCACGAACGACGCATCCTCCGAGGCCAGGAACGCGGCAGCGGCGGCGATCTCCGACGGTCGTCCGAAGCGCCCGAGGACGTGGCCGTCGAGCAGCTTGTCGCGGTAGATCTCCATGCCCTCCGGGTCGGTGATCGCATGGAGCATGGGGGTGTCGATCCCACCTGGGCATATGCAGTTGACCCGCAGCCCGCGGTAGCCGTAGTCGATGGCCATGCACTTGGTCAGGGTGACCACGCCGCTCTTCGATGCGTTGTAGGCGCTGCCGCCCTCCGATCCTTCGAGGCCTTCGACGGAGGCGATGTTGACGATCGATCCCCGGCTCTTCGGCAGCATGGCGAGGACGCTGTACTTGGCCACGAGGAACGTTCCTTTGAGATTGACGTCGGTCACTCGGTCCCATTCCTCGGCATCGAGAAGGTGGACGGGTCCGCCACCGGCGACACCGGCCGCGTGCACCACGGAATCGAGCTGCCCGTGCTCAGCGAGGACGCGGTCGAAGGCGTCACGGACTGCGGTTTCGTCCCGGACATCGAGTGGGTAGTCGACGGGACCGACGGCGTCGACCGTCACCACCGTCGCGCCCTCAACGGCGAAGCGCTCAGCGCAAGCGGCTCCGATCCCCGACGAGGCCCCGGTAATCACCGCGACGGCGCCGTCCAATCGTCCCATGTCCGCTTCCCCTGGTCGTGCCGACGCCAAAGTGCCCGGCTCCGGGCACGCAACGTATGGCGAGCTTTGCGGCCGGTCAAGGTCAGCGACGGGAGACGTGAGACGGGAGACGGGAGGAGTCCAGTTGCGCCGGATTCGTTCAGGCCGGCGGTTCGGTCAGCATGTGGTGGCCGACGTCACCGACGAGGTCGATTGCGAACCGGCGCTCAGCGAAACGCCATTGCCCATCGTGGCGTTCGAACGCGTCGAGGTATCGACCGGCCAGGATGGGCTGGAGGGGGAGTCCCTCGACCGCCTGGAACACCGTCCAGTACGAACGGGCCGTGGCGTGATCGGCGGCCTCGTCGATCTCGAGGATGAGGTTGGTGGTCACGTGCTTGGTTCGTGGGGTCCCGTCCTCATACAGCCGTGCCGTCGAGGCGAACAAATGGCGAATGGCGTCCCGTCCGCGCAACGGGGAGTTCCCATGCTCGTCGGCGACCGCCGCGTCGATCAACAGGTCGGCCATGCCACCGAAATCACCACGGTCGACGCATTCGGCGTATCGACCGATGAGGTTGGCCAGCTGGATGCTCGAATCCGTCATCGCTCGACTGGCGAACGGCCGGTCACGCCTCGGGGCCGAAAGTTAGGTCGGCCTCGTCCCAATAGGCGTGGGCCGAGGTGAAACGGCCGTCGTCATCGGCAGTGAAGACCTCGATCCCGTCGATGGTCATCGTCCCACCACCGGTCACGACCTCGATCTCGAAGTCGATGGCAACGTGTTGACCGCACGTATGGACCCGCTTGGCCGCGAAGCGCCATGTATCGCTGGCCGCGATGCCGGCCTCGAAAAAGGCGGTGATGGCGTCGCGTCCGACGTTGGGCGGGTTGGTGACAGGGTCGGCCTGCACGGCTTCGGGAGTGAACTGGCCAGCGATGACCGAGGCGTTCCGGGTATTGATCGCCTCGACGTACTCGGTCACACGGGCGCGCAGGTCGACGGGTTCAGGCATGGGATAGTCCTTTCAGAGCCCGACGGCATGGACGCCACCGTCGACATGGAGGATCTCGCCGGTGGTCATGGGCAGCAAGTCCGACAGGAGGGCGACACAGGCCCGGGCCACCACGTCGGTGTCGAGGACGTCCCAACCGAGAGGCGCTCGGTCCCCCCACGTGTCCTCGAAGGTGTGAAAACCGGGGATCGACTTGGCCGCCATCGTCTTGACTGGTCCCGCCGCCACCAGGTTGACCCGGATGCCGTCGGACCCGAGGTCGCGGGCGAGATAGCGGGCCAGCGACTCGAGCGCGGCCTTGGACACCCCCATCCAGTCGTAGGAGGGCCAGGCCACGGTGGCGTCGAAGTCGAGCGCCACGACCGAGGCCCCACCTGCTGCGCCGGCGGCCGTCAGCAGCGGGCGGAACGCCTCGATGAGGGCCTTGAGCGAGTAGGCGGACACGTGGAGGGCCTCTTGGACCTGCTCCCAGTTGGCCTGGAAGATGTCACCGCCCAGGCATTCGGGGGCGGCGTAGCCGATGGCATGGAGCAGCCCGTCCATGCGGTCCCACTCACCGGACAGCGAGGCGGCGGCCGCCTCGAGCTGCTCGGGCCGAGTGACGTCGATTTCGAGGACCTCGGCCGGCTCCGGCAGCTTCCGCGCCGTGCGCTTGGTCAAGGACAGGCCGCGACCGGCTCCGCTCAGCACCACGGTGGCGCCCTCTTGCTGTGCACGTCGGGCGACGGCGAAGGCCAACGACGCATCCGTCAGGACTCCGGTGACCAGGATGCGCTTGCCGTCGAGGAGTCCCATGCGCCCGGGAGGTTACCGCCGCCTCTCCCAGCTGCCGCGAACCGGTGTGCAAGGGTAGAGCGCATGTCCATCGGCATCCTGGGTGGGACGGGACCCGCCGGACGCGGGCTCGCCGTGAGGCTGGCCGCGGCCGGCGAAACCGTGGTCATCGGTTCGCGCGACGCGGCGCGGGCGGCAACGGTGGCCGGAGAGCTGGTCGAGCGCTGGCCTGGCCGCCGGCTTTCCCTCTCGGGGGCCGAGAATGCCTCGGCGACGGCCGCGGACGTCGTCGTGGTGGCCACGCCATGGGAGGCGGCGCTGCCCACCGTGCGGCCCCTGGCCGACGCCTTGTCGGGCAAGGTCGTGGTGTCGATGGTTGTCGGCATGATTCGCGAGGGCCGTGAATTCCTGACGTTGCTTCCTCCTCGGGGGTCGATGGCCGCATCGGTGCAAGACGCACTGCCCGGCTCGTTCGTGTCCGCCGCCTTGCACCACTTGCCAGCCTCCGAGATGGAGAAGCTCGATCACACGCTCGAGGCCGACGTGCTCGTGTGCTCGGACCATCCACCGGCGACAGCGGCCACTGTTGCCCTGGTCGAGCGGATCGAAGGGCTCCGGCCGATCGATGCTGGCAGCCTGTCGCAAGCGGGAGCCATCGAGTCGTTCACCGCGGTTCTCACCACCGTGAACATCCGGCACAAGGTGCACGCGACCGTCCGCTTGGCCGGCTACGGCGCCCACACGGGGAAGCATGGCTGACGCGCCGGGCATGAGGCTCTACGACACGGCTCGATCGAGCATCGTCCCCTTCCGTCCCGGGCCGCTCGTGACGCTCTATTCGTGCGGAATCACGCCGTACGACGCCGCCCATCTCGGCCACGCCCAGGTGTACCTGACCTTCGACATCCTCCAGCGGCGCCTCCGCGATGCCGGGCACGAGACCCGCTGCGTGCGCAACGTCACCGATGTCGACGACGACATCCTGCGCAAGGCGCGCGAGCTGGGTGTCCACTACCTCGACCTGGCGGCTGAGGAGATCGCACGCTTCGACGCCGACATGGGCGCCCTCGGACTCATCCCGGCCTGGTCCGAGCCGCGGGCCACGTCCGCCATCCCCGACATCCTGACCCTCATCGGCGACGTGCTCGAGTCCGGCCACGCCTACCAGTCGGGCGGGGCCGTCTACTTCGATGTCGCCTCGTTCTCGTCCTTCGGCGAGGTGAGCCACTTGGGCCGCGACACCATGCTGAAGTTGGCCGCCGAGCACGGCGGCAACCCCGGGGACCCAAACAAGCGCAACCCGCTCGACTTTGTGCTCTGGCAGCCTTCGCTGCCCGACGAGCCTTCGTGGGAGTCGAGGTGGGGGCCCGGCCGGCCGGGCTGGCACATCGAGTGCTCGGCTCTCGCCCTCCGTGAGCTTGGGGAGACAGTCGACGTGCACGGGGGCGGACGGGACCTCGTGTTCCCACACCACGAGTGCGAGAACGCCCAGTCGGAGGCGGTCACGAACAAGCCGTTCGTCCGGCATTGGCTGCACGTCGGACTGGTCGGGCTCGACGGCACCAAGATGTCGAAGTCACTCGGCAACCTCGTCTTCGTGGGCGACCTCCTGAAGGAGTGGGAGCCGGCCGCCGTGCGCCTGGCCCTGTTGGCGCACCACTACCGCCCGGACTGGGAATGGACCAACGCGGACATGCCGGCCGCCGCTCGTCGACTGGAGGCCTGGCGCATCACGCCCGAGCCGGACCGGAGTCCGGACGGGCCCGGGAGCGGTGAGGACGCCGAGGCGGACGGCGGGCTGGCCGCCGTCCGATCCCGGCTCGACGACGACCTCGATGCGCCGGGAGCGCTCGCCGACCTCGACGCCGAAGCCGCGTCCGGCCGGCCCGTTCGAGCAGGAGCGGCTCTTCTCGGGGTTAGCCTGTAGCGGTCGCGACGGGACGGGGATCGCCGGGAGTGGGGCGGCCCAGCCAACCGTGCTCGACTCGACGCCCGGAGGTGGCGGAGCCGGTCTGCAATCGGCCGTCCCGGCACCAGGGCACGTCGGCGGCCACGTGCACCACCCCAAGCCGGCGACCAGCACTGCTCCACCACCACTACCACCACTAATCGACCAATCGACGACGAAGCCTCGATGATGAGGCACCAGGATGAGAAGGCAGTCACCATGACGGCAGCAGTCACCGTTCGGCTCCCCGATGGCTCGACCAAGGAGTTCGAGCCGGGGACGACCGCCTATCAGCTGGCCGAATCGATCGGTCCCCGCCTGGCCAAAGCGGCCATCGCCGCCACCTTCGACACTCGAGAAGTCGACCTCGAGTCGCCACTCGAGGACGGCGCATCGGTGTCCGTCATCACTGCCGAATCCGACGCCGGCCGGGCCATTCTCCGCCACTCGACGGCCCACGTCCTGGCCCAGGCCGTGCTCCGGCTGTGGCCGGGCGCGCACTTCGCCATCGGGCCCGTCATCGAGGACGGCTTCTACTACGACTTCGAACTGCCCGGTGGCGCCCACTTCTCCGATGACGATCTCGAACGCATCGCCGCCACCATGCGCGAGATCATGGCCGAGGATCAGCCCTTCGTCCGACACGAGCACTCCATCGACGAGGGCCTGGCCCTCTTCGCCGACCAGCCGTTCAAGCGCGAGATCATCGAGGCCGTCGGTGCCGGCCAGGACGAGGTCGATGCGGCCGCCGACGGAGGCGCGGCTCGCGCCGTTTCGACCTACTGGAACGCCCCCACGTTCACCGATCTCTGTCGAGGACCTCACGTCCCCCGCACCAGTCGCCTCGGGCACTTCGCCCTCATGCGAGTGGCCGGCGCCTACTGGCGTGGCGACGAGAAGCGGCCGCAGCTGCAGCGCATCTACGGCACGGCCTGGGAGTCGGAGAAGGCGTTGGCCGAGCACCTCCACCGTCTCGAAGAGGCCGAGCGCCGCGACCACCGCAAGCTGGGCGCCGAGCTTGATCTTTTCTCGTTTCCCGAGGAGATCGGCTCGGGCCTCGCCGTGTTCCACCCGAAGGGCGGCATGATCCGCAAAGTCATGGAGGACTATGCCCGCCAGCGCCACGAGGCTGCCGGGTACCAGTTCGTGAACAGCCCGCACATCACCAAGGCGGAGTTGTTCGAGACCTCGGGCCACCTCACCTGGTTCGCCGAGGCGATGTACCCGCCGATGGAGCTCGACGGAGGGCAGGACTACTACCTCAAGCCCATGAACTGCCCGTTCCACATCCTCATCTTCAAGAACCGGCAGCGCTCGTACCGGGACCTGCCCATCCGGATGTTCGAGTTCGGCACGGTTTATCGCTACGAGAAGTCCGGAGTTGTTCATGGCCTCACTCGGGCCCGGGGATTCACCCAAGACGACGCGCACATCTTCGTTGCCCCTGAGCAGATGGCCGACGAGCTGCACACCACACTCAACTTCGTGCTCTCGCTGCTGCGGGATTACGGGCTCGAGGACTTCTATCTCGAGCTCTCGACTCGTCCCGAGGGCAAGGCGCTGGGAAGCGAGGAGGAGTGGGCCGAAGCCACCGAGATCCTGCGCACCACGGCCGAGAGCATGGACCTCGACCTCGTCATGGACGAAGGCGGCGGGGCGTTCTACGGGCCGAAGATCTCGGTGCAGGCCAAGGACGCCATCGGCCGGACCCACCAGATGTCCACCATTCAGCTCGACTTCATGCTGCCGCAACGGTTCGACATGGAATACATAGGTGCCGACAACGCCCGGCACCGGCCGATCATGATCCACAGGGCGCTGTTCGGATCCGTCGAGCGCTTCTTCGCCATCCTCCTCGAGCACTACGCCGGTGCCTTGCCCACCTGGCTCTCCCCCGAGCAGGTGCGGGTGCTCGGGGTCCGAGACGACCACCAGGACTACGCGGTCAAGGTGGTCGAGGAGCTGGCGGGGATCGGGGCGCGGGTCACCTCGGATCCGGCCGACGAGCCGCTCGGCGCGCGGATCCGCCGGGCCAAGCTGCAGAAGATCCCCTACATCCTCGTCGTGGGCGACGACGACGTGGCCGCCGGCACCGTGGGCGTCAACCGCCGAGGCAGCGAACGCCCAGAGCGGGGAGTGCAACTGGAAGCGTTCACCGACGCCCTCCAGGAGGAGATCGCCGATCGACGGTTGCCCGAAGGGACGCAGTGAGCCTGGATCATCTCTGGGCCGGCTGGCGCGGCGACTACGTGAGCTCGGACCCACTCCCGCCAGACGCCGAACGCAATGCGCCGTTCCCCGGTGACGATCCCGCTCATTGCGTGTTCTGTCGCATCGTGGCCAGCGGTGACCCGTCCCCCGACAACGGGGTGCTCTGGCGCGGGGCGACCGTGCTCGCCGTGCTCAACGCCTATCCCTATGCCACCGGCCATCTGATGGTGCTGCCGATCCGTCACGTCCGCACTCTGGCCGACCTCAGCGAAGATGAGTCCGCCGAGCTCTGGTTGGCCCTTCGTCGGGGCGTCGACGCGCTGGAGACGGCGTACTCGCCCGAGGGTGTAAACCTGGGGGCCAACCTCGGCCGGGCGGCGGGGGCCGGCATCCCGCGCCATCTCCATCTGCATGCCGTGCCTCGATGGGTCGGAGACACCAACTTCATGACCACCGTGGCCAGCGTGCGCGTGCTCCCTGAGGCACTGCCCGTCACTTGGGAGCGGCTACACGGCGCCTGGCCGACTGCCACCTGAGTACCGCCGCCAAGACCGTAGTGGGGGAATGCCCGTCCCGGCGGCGACGTTGCTCTCAGTGGCGGGGGTTGTGGCGCCGGGCGAGATTGAGCCAGGCCTCGGGAAGGAGATCGCCATGAAGGTCAAAGAGCTCGGCCATCTGGTGCTCTACGTCCACAACGTGGAGAGGTCGGCGGCGTTCTACGGCGACGTGTTGGGCTGGACACGGGTCAGCCCGACGGAGACGCCCTTTCCCGCGGTCGCCTTCAGCTCAGGTCGGACGCACCACGAGCTCCTGCTCATCGAGGTGGGCGACGACGCCGCCGGGTTGCCGCGGGGCCGCCACGTCGGCCTCTACCACTTCGGCCTCAAGGTGGGGGATAGCGACGATGAGCTGCGCGAGGCGCTGGCGCGATTACGCGGGGCCGAGGTGACGATCGTGGGCGCCTCCGACCACACCGTGACCCACAGCCTGTACGTCCTCGACCCGGACGGGAACGAGATCGAGCTCTACATCGACGTCCCCGGCGTCGACTGGCACACCGACCCGAGCCTGGTCATGGCCCCCATCAAGCCGCTGGATCTCGACCGGCAATCTGCCTCCTGAACTCCGTAAACTCCAGCAAGCGGCTGCTAGGCTGACCTCAAAGGAGGCGCATGTTCGACGGTCGATGGCGCGGCCCAGTAGAGCGGCGCACCGGTCCAGTAGGACGCTGGCTCGTCCGGGTCGGGATTACAGCGGACATGCTGACGGCAAGCGGCCTCGTGTTCGCCGCGGCGACGGCCGTTGCCGTGGCCACCGGCCATCTGCACCTGGCCATCCCGCTCCTGGCCATCACCGGGTTTCACGACCTGCTCGACGGGCCCGTGGCCAAGGCGGCCGGTACGTCATCCGTCCGCGGGGCGTTCTTCGACTCGGTCAGCGACCGGGTGGCCGATGCCGTGGTCATGGGCGGCGTGGCCTGGTACGTAGCGGACACCCATCCCGGGCACCTGGTCCTGTTGCCCTTCGCCGTCCTGACTGCTACCTCGCTCGTTTCCTACGAGCGGGCCAAGGCAGAGTCCCTCGGACTCGAAGCCAAGGGTGGCCTCATGGAGCGGGCCGAGCGGATGATCCTGCTCGGCGTCGGCTTCCTCGCCAGCGTGCTGCTCGTGCCTGTGCTGTGGGCCATCCTGGCCCTCACCGGCATCACCGCCGTGGGCCGCTTCGTTCGGGTCTGGCGGCTGGCGGGGGCGCCGGTGGCGGCGAGCGAGCGGCGTCATCGTCGGGTGCGGACGGCCGGCCGGATCGGCCGACACCGCCGCACCGCGGCATCCTCGCGGTGGCGGGCTCGCCGGCAGGGCGAGTTGGCCAGTCGAGCGGGACGCACCTGGCGGGCTCGCCAGGCCCGGCAAGACCGATCATCCGACGGCACCCGCGTCGGGCGACGTCACACCTGAGCCCGATCCCCGTCGCCCGGTCCCGGGGGCCGAATGAACGATCGACTCGTCTACCAAACCTATGTCGTGCTCGGCCGAGCACTCTCCGCAGTGCCCGAGCCAGTGGCGCTGGCCGGGGCACGGGTGGTGGGCGACGCCCTCTTCTACCTACGACCTGAGCAGCGGGGCCTGGTGGCCAACAACCTCCGCAGGGTGGTCGGCGGCGACGCGGCGGATGCCGCCATCCTCGATCGATGGGCACGGCGTTCGTTTCACGCCTACGCTCGGTATTGGGTGGAAGGGGCCCGCCTCGGAACGACATCGCGCCGCGTCGTCGTGCAGCGCACGTTCGTGGAGGGCCTCCACCATCTGGTGGACGGGATGGCAACCGGAAAGGGTGTCGTCATGGCGCTCCCTCATGTCGGGAGCTGGGAGTATGGGGGCGCGTTCCTTGCTGCATCGGATCTTCCGATGACCTCCGTGGCCGAGCGGCTCGAGCCGCCCGAGCTGTTTCGCTATTTCGTCGAGCAGCGTGAGGCCAGCGGGTTGCGGGTCATCCCACTCGACGCCAATTCGGGCCGCGCCGTCCTCGCCGAGCTGCGAAAAGGTGGCCTCGTTGGCCTGTTGAGCGACCGGGACATCGAAGGCAATGGAGTCGACGTCCAGTTCTTCGGTGAAACGACGACTATGCCCGCCGGACCTGCCGCCCTTGCCCTTCGCTCCGGTGCTCGGCTGGTGACCGGCGCCGTCTACAGCGGCCCCGGCCGTGACCACCGGGGCCTCGTCGAGCCGCCCATCGACTTGACCCGGAAGGGATCGCTGCGGGCCGACGTGTCCCGTATCACCCAGGAGATCGCCCATCGGTTCGAAGGGCTGGTTCGTCGCGCCCCCGAGCAGTGGCACGTCTTCCAGCCCTTCTGGACAGCCGACCGCGACCGGGCGGCGACATGACCAGGTTCGAGGAGGACCGGATGAGCGGGGAGGCGACCATCGATGCCTTCGGCGCCGCCATCGTGACGCCCAGCCGCACCGCGCTCGGACCGTCGTTGCCGGTGCCCGACCTCGCGTCCAACGGCCACCGACCAGGGCAGCCTCGGCTGCGCGCCGGCGCCGACCACCCCTTCGACGTGCTGGCCGTGCTCGACGAGCGCGGCCGCATCCGGTTCCTCAGCCCGTCGTCCGAGCGGGTGCTCGGAATCGACGCGGCAGAGGCCATCGGCACCCAAGCGCTGCGCCTGTTCGACGACGAGAGCGCCGATCGGGCCCGCGTCCTCTTCGCCGACCTCGTCACCGGGCGCCGGCTGTCGGTCCTCCTCGACGTTCACACGGAAAGGGCCGACGGAAGCCCCGTCGACCTCGAGATGGTGGCTGCCCGGCGGGTGGAGCCCAACGGCGGGGTGGTTCTCAGCATCCGAGACGTGACCACGGCCATCGAAGCGGGCGGCAACGGACCCATTCCTCCCGGGACCCCGGTCGTCGAGAGCCGCTCCACTCGCCCGTCGGCACCAGCCCGCCCGTCGGCACCAGCCCGCCCGTCGGCACCAGCCCGCCCGTTGGCACCGGACCGCCCGTTGGCACCAGACCGCACGGTGGCACCGGACCGCCCGCCGGCAGCCGCCGTGCCCGAGGCCCGGGAAGTCGACCGCTGGCAGTCGACAGTCATCGAATCGCTGGCCGAAGGGGTCATGATCGTCGACCGCTCGGGGACCGTCCTGCAGGTCAACGAGGCGTTCGAGGTCATGTTCGAAGCCCCGCGGGTGCGGGTGGTGGGTCGGCGCCTCACCGAGCTCCTCGGAGGGGCCCGGCGGTTGGGGATCGAACTGTCCGACGGCGACTCGACGGCGGGGCGGTTGCCGCGCAATCCGGTAGTCCGGGCCATGGAGACCGGCCGCCGGTCGGTGGACGCCGTCTACCGAGTGGAGCGGCCGAGGCGGCCGACCCTCTGGATCCGGGCCAACGCCCAGCCCCTCCTCGACGACGGTCGCGTCGCCGGGGCGGTGGCTTCCTTCAACGACATCACCGCCGTCCGCCAGGCGTCCCACCGGCTGCGACGGGAGGAACGCTTCTCCCAGGTCCTGCTCGATACCCTTGACGAAGGCATCGTGGCCTGTGACGCGGACGGCCGGATCACCGTGTTCAACCCGGCGGCCCGGCGGCTGCACGGGCTGGCCGACGCCGACGACCCGATCGGTTCGCTGCCTACCGACGGCGCCTTCCACCGCCCCGACGGGACCGCACTGCCGATCGACGAGCACCCGCTCCTTCGGGCTCTGTCCGGCGAGGAGCTCCGTTACCTGGAGCTGCTGCTCGAATCGGAGGACGGGACGAGCTGCAAGGTGATGGTGAACGGCGAGGCCCTGGTCGACGACGCCGGCCGCCGGCTGGGTGCCGTCGTGGCAATCCACGACGTGACCGAGCAGAAGCGCAACGAGGAGCGGCTGGCCGAGCTCGCCCTCCACGATCCCCTCACCGCGTTGGCCAACCGCACGTTGCTGGCCGAGCGGCTTCAGGAGGCCATCGATGGCCTGGCCCGCCGGTCGCTCCCGGCCGCCGCCAGTCCCGACGGCACGGAGCCGGGGGTGGCCGTCTACCTACTCGACCTCGATGACTTCAAAGAGATCAACGACGAGCTCGGTCACGACGTCGGGGACGAAGTGCTGGTGGCTGTCGGCCGTCGGCTGTCGGCCATCGTGCGACCGTCCGACACAGTGGCCCGGTTGGGGGGCGACGAGTTCGTCGTGCTCTGCGCCGTCGAGCACGGTGAGGAGGAGATGGAACGGATCGGGGAGCGCATCTCGGAGGCCCTGGCCCGTCCCTATCGGATCGAGGGCCGCACGCTTACCGTCCTGGCTTCGGTCGGCGGCGTCTTCGCCGACAACCCCGACACCGATCCGTCGAAGTTGCTCAGCCGAGCCGACGACTCGATGTACGGGGTCAAGTGGAGCCGGCGGCGGCAGCGACGGTCGATGACCGACTGACCGGTGCCCAGCGCGCCGGCGCCGGCGGAGAAGATGCGGTTGGCGCTGGTCTGTCCCTACAGCCTCTCCCGACCCGGCGGCGTCCAGGCCCAGGTGCTCGGGCTGGCCCGCGCCTACACGAGCCACGGCCACGAGGTCTCGGTATTCGCGCCACTCGACGACGGCACCACCCACGCCCCGTCGGGGGTCCATCTCGTGGACAGCGGCCGTTCGGTTCCCGTGCCGGCCAACGGCTCGGTGGCCCCGGTGACCCTCTCGCCGTTGGCCGTCCGCCGGGCCGTCGGCGAACTGCGGGCGAGCCAGCCCGACGTCGTCCACGTGCACGAGCCGTTCGCTCCGGGACTACCGATGGGGTTGTTGCTGGCTCGAGGGCTACCGCCGGAAGTGGCCACCTTTCATCGCAGTGGGGCGAGCCGCTTCTATCGCGCTCTCGGCCCGGTCGTGCGCCATCAGAGTCGGCGGTTGGCAGTCCGCTGTGCTGTCTCGGCAGCGGCGAGGGCAACGGCGGCGACGGCCGTCGAAGGCCCGATCGAGGTGCTGTTCAACGGCGTCGAGTGCGATCGCTACGCGGGTGCCGAACCGTGGCCCTCCGACCGGCCGGTCGTGATGTTCCTCGGGCGTCACGAGGAACGCAAGGGCCTGGCCGTGCTCCTCGATGCCTTCAACCGCATGCGCGGCAGCAAGCGAGGTGTCGGTGCCGTGCTCTGGGTGGCCGGTGACGGACCGCAGCGCCACGCCCTCGAACGGCGGTGGCCAACCGACGCGGACATCCAATGGCTCGGGACGGTTCCCGACGACGAGAAGGTCCGTCGACTGGCCACGGCCGATGTCCTCTGCGCGCCGTCCCTCGGCCGGGAGTCGTTCGGTATCGTCCTCCTCGAGGCCATGGCGGCGCGGGCGGTGGTGGTGGCGAGCGACATCACCGGTTACCGGGACGCAGCCGGCGGATGTGCGGTGCTCGTGCCACCCGGACGACCCGACGAACTCGCCCTCGCGCTGTCGGGCGCCCTCGAGGGCCGGTTGGCCGTCGCACCAGTGGGCGCGTCGGACGACGACGCCGTTCGGCCCGTGGCCGATGCGGACGCCGACCGGGCAGGGCGGGCCCAGTGGCTGGACGACGCCGAGGAGCGTGCTCGCACGTTCTCCATGGAGCGCTTGGCCGACCGCTATGAGGCCATCTTCGCCCGTGTCCTCCATGGGTCGGCCCCCTGACCGCTCGTAGACTGCTGGCGTGAGCGACGCGAGTGATCGGCCATCCGGTCCGTCTGGTGCCGGGAGACGACGCTCCGGCGGCAGCTCCGAAAGGTCGGGGCCTAGCGGAGATCGCCAGGGCCAGGGCCAGGGGCAGGGCCAGGGGCAGGGGCGGGGCCAGGGGCAGGCCAAGGGCCAGGGGAGCCGCCAGGGTCAGGGGAACCGCCAGGGCCAGGGCCAGGGCCGGTCAGGGTCCCGCCGGCGACAGCGAGGCGGGCGTCCCGGCGGGAACGGCACGAGGGCCGCCGGCGGTTCCGGCCGGTCGCCAGCCCGGTCCTCCGGCGGCAGGCCCCGTCAGGATCGATCGTCCGCCCCGGCCCCGAATACCAACCGCACGCCACGTCCGGCACCTACGGTCGCCAACCCGGCCGCCGGGTCCGTCGACCGCAACCAGGACGCGGCCGATGAGTCGGAGGCCATTCGGGCCAACCGGCGGCGGGCCTGGGCCATCTGCCTCGTTCCAGCTCTGGCCGCCGGCATCGTTCTCGGAGGGATCGTGGCCGCCATAGGCCTGGTCTTGCCGGGGCTTGTGCTGTTCGTCGTTGTCGCCGTGGTCGGCTCTTTCGCCGCGTGGGCGGCCGCGCCGCGGCTCGTGGTCCGGGCGCTCGGTGCCCGTCCGAGCGACGAGTTCGAGCATCCCCGGCTGCACAACCTGGTGGATGGGCTCTGTGCCACCCTCGGCCTTCCCGGCCCGGCGGTCGTCACCGTGGACAGCCCAGTGCCCAACGCCATGGCGTTGGGGCGGGACCCGGATGCCGCCATCCTGGTGGTGACCACCGCCCTCGACTCGGAGCTCTCGCTCGTCGAGCTCGAAGGCGTGCTGGCTCACGAGCTTGTCCACATCAAGCGGCACGACACCGCCGTCTCGGCCCCCGCGGTGGCCATCGCTGCGCTCCTCTCGTTTGTGGTCGGCACGACACGGGCCGGAGAGACCGTCCACACCCTGGTCGGCCGCGGGCGCGAATTTGCTGCCGACCAGCGCGCCGCCCAGGTCGTGCGCTATCCGCCCGGGCTGGAAGCGGCGCTCGGTTCGATGGCCGCTACCCACGGGGGAGGAGCGGCATGGCCTCCCGATCGAGGTCGCGTGGCCATGCTCACCCGGTGGCTGTGGGTCGACCCCCGGCCCACCGGCCCAGGACAGAGACACGGGTCGGACGAGGTGGGCAACCTCGATGACACGATGGTGCGAGCCGCGGCCCTGGCCCTGCGGTAGCCAAGCCGGCCGGCGCCCAGCACAGAGCGTCAGAACCACCGGCGGGGGAGTGCCGCCGAAAGCTCGAGCTCAGCCCGATGGGCAGCCTTCGTCTTGGGGGCCTTCGTTCCCGAGCTCGTCGAAGGCGTAGTCGCGGAGGCGACGGAGCATGGAGGCCAGCTGCTCCTCCTCCTTCGGGGAGAGCAGGCCGCCGAGGACGGCGTCGACGTGGGCCAGGTGCTCCGGGATCACCCGGGCCATGAGGTCGCGGCCCTGATCGGTGAGGACGGCGAAGGCGCCCCGGCGGTCCTCTGGACAGGTCTGCCGCGTGACCAGCCCCTGCTGCTGAAGGCGATCGACGGCGCGGGTGAGCCCGCTCGGGGTGAGGCTGGCCTGGGCGGCCAGGTCGCTCATACGGAGCCGGTCCCCCGGGGTGCGGGCCAGCCGGACGAGGACGTCCATGGACTGGCTGGGAAGGGCTCGCTCGCGCTCGAGCTGCCGGCCGAACAGCCGCCGGAGGCCGGCTGACGCCTCGAAGAGCAGGCCGACCGTGGTGAGGCGCTGATCGTCGAGCGAGTGAGTGGCCATGGGGGAGAGCCTACCGGGACCGAGCTAGTTGCTACCGGAATCAAATAACTGGAAAGGTTGTTTGTACATGCAAGCAGCCGGATAGAGCTGTGGACAGCCAGGCGCAGCGAGGGCTGCACGAAAGGAGCAGGATCATGAGCGACACCGAAACCCAGGCTCAGCCAGTAACCGCCCGAGTGGTCAATGGCGTGGAGTACCCAGCCGTTGGGAGCTACCTCCTCGACCCGGCCCATACGAGCGTGGGGTTCTCCGTGCGCCACATGGCGGTGTCCAAGGTGCGTGGGACGTTTACCAAGTTCGACGGCTCGATCGAGATCGCCGAGGACGCAGCGGATTCGAAAGTCCACGTGGCCATCGAGCCGAACAGCGTGGACACCAGGGACGAGACCCGGGACAACCACCTGCGGAGCGACGACTTCTTCGATGTGGCCAACCACCCGCAGTGGACGTTCGAGTCGACAGCGGTACGGGAGGTTGGGCCAGGGGAGCTCGTCGTCGACGGTGATCTGACCATCCGGGGCGTGACCAAGCCGGTGACGTTGGCCCTCACCCTCGAAGGTGTGGTGACCGACCCTTATGGGAACCATCGTGTCGGCTTCAGCGCTCGTACCTCCCTCAACCGCGACGACTTCGGGGTGTCATTTGGCGCCGTGATGGAGAGTGGTGGCCTGGTGGTGGGCAAGAAGGTCGAGATCGAGATCGAAGCCGAGGCCACCCGACAGGGCTGAGCGTCAGCGGTCTCCTCTCGAAGGTCGCCGGGGGTGCCGGGGGTAGCATGGAGTGATGCCCGACACCCCCGTGACCACCGGTGATGCCACTTCTGGCCGACAGACTGGCACGTTCACCGTCAAGCGCGGCCTGGCCGAGATGCTCCGCGGTGGGGTGATCATGGACGTGGTCACGGCCGACCAGGCCAAGGTGGCCGAGGACGCCGGTGCGGTGGCCGTGATGGCCCTCGAGCGTGTCCCGGCCGACATCCGGCGCGACGGGGGAGTGGCCCGCATGAGCGATCCCGCCCTCATCGACGGGATCATCTCAGCAGTCACGGTCCCAGTCATGGCCAAGGCCCGCATCGGCCACTTCGCCGAAGCACAGGTCCTTGCCGCCCTGGGCGTCGATTACATCGACGAGAGCGAGGTCCTGACCCCGGCCGACGAGGCTCACCACATCGACAAGTGGCCGTTCAGCGTGCCATTCGTGTGTGGCGCCACCAACCTCGGGGAGGCGCTGCGGCGCATCTCGGAGGGCGCGGCCATGATCCGATCCAAAGGTGAGGCGGGTACTGGCAACATCGTCGAGGCCGTCCGCCACCTTCGCTCGATCCTCGGCGACATCGGCAAGATCACCCAGGCGGACCCGGCCGAGCAGTTCGGGTGGGCGAAGGAGCTGGCCGCGCCGATCGGCCTCGTGCAGGAGATCGCGGTCAGTGGCCGCCTGCCGGTGCCCCTCTTCTGCGCCGGCGGGATCGCCACGCCGGCCGACGCGGCTCTGGTCATGCAGCTGGGCGCCGAGGCCGTCTTCGTAGGGTCGGGCATCTTCAAGAGCGAAGACCCGGGGCGCACGGCGCGAGCCATCGTGGAGGCCACCGCCCACTATGAGGACGCCGAACTGGTGGCCAAGGTCTCGACCGGGCTGGGTCAGGCCATGGCCGGGCTGGAGATCGACACACTCGGTGTGCACCTGGCCGAGCGTGGTTGGTGATCGCGGGCCTGTGAGCCGGCCCGCAGGGCTCACCCCAAGACGTGGAGCGCGGCGGTGACCGTAGGGGTTCTGGCACTCCAAGGTGATGTGCGCGAGCACGCAGCCGCCTTCAGCGACCTGGGCGAAGACGTCCGGGCCATCCGACGTCCGGTCGACCTCGACGGCATCTCGGGCATCGTGTTGCCGGGCGGCGAGTCGACCACGTTGTCGTTGCTGCTCGGCTCGACCGGGCTCGGCGCGGCATTGGACGAGGCGTTCGGCGACGGCCTGCCGGTCTTCGGCACCTGCGCAGGGATGATCTTGCTCTCCAACCGGGTGCTCGACGGTCGGTCCGACCAGCACCAGTTCGGTGCCATCGACCTGTCGGTGCGCCGTAATGCCTACGGACACCAGGCCGCCTCGTTCGAGTCCGATCTCGAGCTCGCGGCGATCGGCCCGTCACCTCTCCACGCGGTGTTCATCCGGGCCCCCATAGTCGAGCGGGTCGGCGACGCCGTCGAGGTGCTGGCCGAGCTCCCGTCGGCGGCGCCGGGTGACTCGGCGGGCCAGCCCGTCGTCTGCCGACAAGGATCGGTGCTGGTGACGGCCTTTCACCCCGAGCTGACCCCCGACCGACGCCTGCACCGGCTCTTTCTCGACATGATCAAAGACGACGATCCCGCTAACCCAGCCGGCCGCGACGGCCGCGCCGGGCGACGGGCCTGATCGGCGCCCGGCTGCACGCCGGCACCGACACATTGACGACAGGGACAGAGGAGAAGCACGAGCCGTGTCCGGCCATTCGAAGTGGGCGACGACCAAATACCGGAAGGGAGCCCAGGACTCTGCCCGGGCCAAGGTCTTCGCCAAGCTCATCCGTCAAGTGGAGGTGGCCGCCCGTGACGGCGGCAGCGACCTCACCGCCAACGCCACCCTGCGCACCATGTACACCAAGGCGCGGGATGCGTCGGTGCCCATCGATACCATCGAACGCGCCATCAAGCGCGGCTCGGGCGAACTCGAAGGCGTCCGCTACGAGTCGATGTCCTACGAGGGCTACGCGCCGGCGGGCGTGGCCGTGATCGTCGAGTGCCTCACTGACAACCGCAACCGGACTGGCGCCGAGATCCGCAACCTGTTCAACAAGAACGGTGGGACCCTGGCCGAGCCCGGCGCGGTCAGCTGGCAGTTCGAGCGCAAGGGCGTGGTCACCGTCCCGCGTTCGGCCGACGAGGACCGGGTCATGGAAGTGGCCATGGAAGCCGGGGCCGAGGATCTCGAGGACGACGACGATCGTTGGTCGATCACCACCGCCCCCGGTGACCTCATGGCCGTGCGGCACGCACTCGAGGAAGCCGGCATGGAGCCGAGCTCGTCGGACATCTCCATGGTGCCGACGACCATGGTGGAAGTGGAGGCCGAAGGGGAGGCGAAGCGTGTGCTCCGTCTCATCGAGGCGCTCGAGGACCACGACGACGTCCAGAACGTTTTCTCCAACTTCGACATCCCGGACGCGGTCATGGCTGCCTACGAGGGCTGAGCCAAGCGCGAACCCCTCACGGCCGGCTCGGGCCACGGGCGGTTCGGTCGCAGCCGCCGCCGCGTAGATCCCCGATCCGGCCGTCGCCGCCCGGTACCATTCGAACGCATGTTCGTACTGGGGGTCGATCCCGGCCTTTCCCGTTGCGGCTACGGAGTGGTGACCCGACGGACCGGCGGAGGTCTGGCCGCCGTGGCCGGCGGTGTGATCTCGACGCCGGCCACCATGCCACTGCCCGACCGCCTGCGCCTGCTGGCCGGCGAGCTGCGTGGGCTGGTGGCCGAGCACCAGCCGAAGTCCGTGGTCGTCGAGCGGGTCTTCTTCCAGGTCAACGCACGCACTGCCATGGCCACCGGCCAGGCTGCGGGCGTCGCCCTCCTGGCCGCGGCCGAGTCGGGATGCGAAGTGGCCCAGTACACCTCGAACGAGGTGAAGCAGGCCCTAGTCGGTTACGGCAGCGCCACCAAGGCGCAGATGCAGCGGATGGTGGCCACCCTTCTCGGCCTGCCCGAGCCGCCGAGCCCACCCGACGTGGCCGACGCACTGGCCCTGGCTGCGTGCCACCTGACCACCCAACCGCTTCAGGCAGCGGTGGACGCGGTCACGGCGCGGGCACCGCTGCCCCCCGCGACGGGACAGGACAAGGGCGACACAGTGGCACTCGGGACCCCCGGATGATCGGCTACCTGCATGGCGAGCTGGTGGACCGGCCCTCAGCGGACGAGGTGATCATCGACGTCGGGGGCGTGGGCTACCGCGTGTCCGTGCCCACGTCGGTAACCGGCTCGCTCGGTGGCGCGGGCAGCGAGGTCCGCCTCCACGTGCACACCCACGTTCGTGAGGACGCCATCGTGCTCTACGGCTTCGCCCACGCCGACGAGCGCCGTTGCTTCGAGGCGCTGCTCGGCGCCCATGGGGTCGGCCCCACGCTGGCCCTGTCGATCCTGTCGTCCCTTTCGCCGGCTGCCCTCTCGACGGCTGTGTTGGAGGATGACGCCGCCACCCTCTGCGCGGTGCCGGGAGTCGGGCGCAAGACGGCGGCCCGGCTGCTGCTCGAGCTCAAGGCCCGGCTTGACCTCCCGTCTCTCGACGGCGCGGGAACCGGGCCGGCCACTGCGCGCTCGGCCCGAGGGGAAGCTCGCGCCGCGCTCGTCGAGTTGGGCTACGGCCCCGACGAGATTCGCGACGCCCTCGACGGGTCCGACGAGGATGCCTCGGTCGAGGAGCTCGTGCGCTCGGCTCTGCGCGAGCTGGCCCGAAGCCGATGACGGCGTCGACGTCCGGTCGTCGCGAGGTGCTGGCCACTGACGACGGGCGCCCGGTCGACCCGCTGGCCGCGCCGGCCGAAGAGCTCTTCGAAGTCGGCCTCCGCCCGCGGACCCTCGACGAGTTCATCGGCCAGACGCAGCTCACAGAGCACCTGCGCATCGTCCTCGAGGCTGCTCGCAAACGGCATCAGCCCGTCGACCACCTCTTGTTCGCCGGGCCGCCCGGCTTGGGCAAGACCTCGCTGGCCAGCATCGTGGCTGCCGAGATGGGGGTCGGCCTCCGGGTGACCTCCGGTCCTGTCCTCGTGCGAGCCGGTGACCTCGCCGCCCTCCTCACCGATCTGCAGGAGGGGGACGTCCTCTTCATCGACGAGATCCACCGCCTGCACCGCTCGGTCGAGGAGATCCTCTATCCGGCCATGGAGGACTTCAAGCTCGACATCCTGATCGGCAAGGGACCGACGGCCCGCAGCCTCCGCCTCGACCTGCCACAGTTCACCCTGGTAGGTGCCACCACCCGAACTGGCCTGGTAGCGGGCGCCCTCCGCGACCGGTTCGGATTTGTCGGCCGCCTCGACCACTACGACACCGGGGAACTGGTTGCCATCGTCCTGCGGGCAGCCGGCATCATGAGCGTGCGGGTCGACGAGGAAGGGGCCCGACGGATCGCGGAACGGGCCCGGGGGACGCCGAGGATCGCCAACCGGCTGCTGCGACGGGTGCGCGACTTCGTCGAGGTGAGAGCCGACGGCAACATCACGTCGGAGGCGGCGGTGGCCGGCCTCGAGAAGTTCGGTGTCGACCAGCTGGGTCTCGACAAGGTCGACCGCTCCATTCTCGACGTGCTCTGCCAGCGCTTCCCCGGCCGACCGGTGGGCCTCACCACGCTCGCCCAGTGCGTCGGCGAGGAGCCCGACACCATCGAGGATGCCTACGAGCCCTACCTGCTTCAGCAAGGGCTCATCCAGCGGACTTCCCGGGGACGGGTGGCTGCCCCCCGGGCCTGGGCTCATCTCGGGCTGACGCCGGTCGAACCCACGCTCCTCTGATCTTCTGATCGTCGCGCCGCGGGCGGCGCACGTCCGACACCTCACGGCCGGCGCTCGGCCCGGCACGGCATCGGCACTGCCGGCGGGACGGACCACCTCTGACACGATGGGCGCGTGCCCGAGGTCGCCCATGCTCCTGCTGCCGACGCTCATGCTCATGTCGTCGACGGAGAGGCAACGGCACCCGCTCCAACGACGAGCGTCGATCAGGTTTCCATGGACGCCTACGACTACGGCCTGCCCAGCACGGCCATCGCCCAGCACCCCATCGAGCCGCGCTCGGCGGCCCGCCTGTTGATCGGCCCGGGAGTGAACGGCGACGTCAAGGCGCACCACTCCGCCATCTCGGCGCTGCCCTCCCTTCTCCGGACTGGGGACGTGATGGTGGTGAACCGAACCCGTGTACTGACGGCCCGCCTCGAGCTCAGACGGGCAACCGGTGGTGCGGCCGAGGTGCTTCTGCTCGAGCCGGCCCGGACGGGTGACGACAGATGGACGGCGCTCGTGCGTCCCGGCCGGCGGCTGCCGCCCGGCACGATGCTCTTCGACGGGCCCGGCGGTGCGCCGGTGGTGGAGGTCGGCGGTCGTGCTTCCCCCGAACAATCCCCCGAACCGACGGCCGAGCCGTCCCCCGGACCGACCGCCGACGGTCGCCGCCTGGTCCGCCTGCTCGACCCGACGGTGATCGACCGTTGCGGTCAGGTTCCTCTGCCTCCCTATATCCACGAGCAGCTGGTCGACCCGGAGCGCTACCAGACGGTCTACGCCGAGCCCCGGGCGAGCGGCGACTCCTCGGTGGCGGCGCCGACGGCCGGGCTGCACTTCACACCCGAGCTCCTGGCCGAGTGCGAATCGGCCGGCGCCCGGGTCGTCGGGCTCGACCTCGTGATCGGGCTCGACACCTTCCGGCCGATCACGGCGGCGACGCCGGACGGACACGTGATGCACTCCGAGCGCTACGCCGTCCCATCCGAGACGATGGCCGCCTGCCGGTCGGCGGACCGGGTGGTGGCCGTGGGCACGACCGTGGTCCGGGCCCTCGAGTCGGCGGCGGCCACCGGGGAGCTGTCGGGGCGTACCCACCTCTTCGTCCACGGTGCCTATCCGTTCCGGGTGGTCGACCTGCTCTTGACCAACTTCCACCTGCCACGCTCGACGCTGCTGCTTCTGGTCGAGTCGTTCGGTGGGCCGGTGTGGCGGTCGCTTTACGCCACCGCATTGGCCGAGGGCTACCGGTTCCTCTCCTTCGGCGACGCCATGATCGTGCGCCGCCACGATGGGCCGGAGGGCCCGCCACCGGAGCCCGTTTCCACATGAGCGTGCTGCGAGTCGAGATCACCGCCACTGACGGCGCCGCACGCTGCGGCATCGTCCACACAACCAGGGGCGCGTACCGGATTCCCGCCTTCATGCCGGTGGGAACCCGCGGGCCGGTCAAGGCCCTCGACAGCATCGACCTCGAGGCGCTCGGCGTCACCGTGGTGTTGGCCAATGCCTTCCACCTGATGCAGCGGCCGGGGGCAGCCACGGTTGCCGCCCTCGGCGGCATCCACCGGTTCACCGGGTTCGGTGGGCACGTGCTGACCGACTCGGGCGGGTTCCAGGTGCACTCGCTCGGACCGAAGGTCGACGACGACGGGATGACCTTCGCATCCGTATACGACGGCAGCGCCGTACGGCTGACCCCCGAGACAGCGGTCCAGGCGCAGGGGCTCATCGGCGCTGACATCCAGATGGTGCTCGACGTCTGCGCGTCGCTCCCGGCCGGGCGGGACGAGCTCCGCCAGGCCGTCGACCGAACCGCCGACTGGGCGGTGAGGGCGCGTCGTCGTCATCGCCAGCTCGAAGAGCGTCCCGAAGGCCAGGCCATCTTCGGCATCGTTCAGGGGGGATGCGAGGCCGACCTGCGAGCCGAGAGCGCGGCGCGCACCGTCGAGTGCGACTTCGACGGCTACGCCGTCGGTGGGTTGTCGGTGGGGGAGCCGCGCCCGGCCATGCTCGAAGCCCTGGCCGCCACCGTGCCCCACCTCCCTCGGGAGCTGCCCCGCTACCTCATGGGCGTCGGCGATCCCGTCGGCCTGATCGACTCCGTGGCCCTTGGCATCGACCAGTTCGACTGCGTGGGCCCGACCCGCATGGCTCGCCACGGCACCGTGCTCACGCCGGCCGGTCGCCTCAACCTCCGGAATGCGGCATCGGGCGAGGACGACCGCCCGTTGGATGCGGCGTGCACCTGCCCCACGTGTGCCCGCTACTCGCGGGGCTATCTGCGGCACGTGCTAACGGTCGGAGAGCCGACGGCGTGGCGGCTGTTGAGCCTCCACAATCTCTCCTTCGTCCTCGCCTTCATGGACCAGATCCGCGACGCTGTCGCCACCGGCACCCTCGCTCGCCTGCGGGAACGCACGGCTGAGGTGTGGGACGGGGCAGCTGGCGAGCGGCTCTGAGCATGGGCCTGGGGTACCATCGCGGCGCTGTGCTCGTTCTGACCCTCTCCTCGCGGCGCCGATGACGGCCGCCCTGGCTCATCTGGGGCTCGAGGCCGCCGCCAAGAAGAGCAGCGGCAGCTCGGCCACCTTGCTCATCTTCCTCGTGGTGGGGGCCGCCTTCTATTTCTTCTTCTTCCGCCCGCAGCAACGCAAGGCCAAGGCCCTCCGTCAGCAGGGGAAGACCTTCGATGTGGGCGACGAGGTGCTGACGGCCGGCGGGCTGGTGGGCCACGTGCTCGACATCGACGGTGACCGGGTCACCCTCGAGACCAGCGTGGGGGCGTCGTTCGTCGTCCTCAAGCAGTACGTGATCCGCACCATCGAGGAACCGGTGCCGAGCACGGAGGAGTCCGACGAGGGCTACGAGCCCGACCACGAAGCGCAGGACGAGGCAGATGAAACCGACGACGCGACCGACCACGAACCGGACCACGAGACCGACGACGGACAGGCAACACCGACAGAGAAAGAGACCGACGAGGTGACGGCGACGGAGCCGACCCCCAACGGGGCGGGCACACTCGGGGAGTCGACGACCGACAAGTTCTGGCTCGCCTCGGACGACTCCGAGCAGCTGCCCGGGGCGGAGGGTCCGGGCACCGCCGGAGGCTCGCGGCGATCGAGCCGTCGCAAGCGTCGATCGGCGGGTGGGACGAGCGCCGGCCCGAGTGGTCCGGACAGTCCCTCTTCTACCTGAGCGCCATGAGGAAACAGGATCGTCCGCTGTGGATCAGCCTGCTGGTGGTCGTGGGCATCGCCGTGATCTTCTTCGGCACCACGTTGGCTGCCAACTGGTCACCCAAGCTCGGCCTTGACCTCGACGGTGGTCTGTCGGTCGTCTATCAGACCCATACGCCCGTGACCGCCTCCGAGCTCAACACCATCGTCACCATCCTGAGCGACCGGGTGAACGCCGGCACGACCGGCGCCACCGTCGAGAGCCAGGGCAAGAACCAGATCGCCGTGTCCATCCCCGGCGAGAAGAACTCCCAACAGGTCCTGGCCACCCTGGGCAACACGGCCCAGCTCTACTTCCGGGAGCCCCTCTGTTACGCCGATGCCTTCAGCGTGAAGAAGGGACAGAAACCCACAACCGGGCCGCTGCCCACCACCTGCGCGTCGACCAGCCTGCTCAACACGACCAACCTCAATGTCACGCCCAACTCGAGCGCCCCGGGGGGCTTCACGTCGGCCAACCCGCCGCCGGACCCGTCGCTCACCACCTATCCGTCCACGTCGCCGCTGAACGACAACAAGGGCGCCTACGTGCTGCTGCCCGCCTCCGGGGACAACGGTCTCCGTTACCTCCTCGGGCCGGCCCAGTTGACGGGCTCGGCCGTGCACTCGGCCAACGCCCAGCTGACGAGCGTGGGGCAGTGGGCCGTCAACCTGAGCCTCACCGGCACGGGCGCCACGCAATGGGACAACTTCTCCAAGACGCAGTTCCACGAGCCCATCGGCATCGATCTCGACGGCCAGGTCATCTCCGCCCCCATCACCCTGGGGGGCCAGTCCTCGTGGTCGTCCTTCGGTGGTCAGGTCCAGATCACCGGCAGCTTCACCGAGGACCAGGCCAAGACGCTGGCCACCCAGCTCAACTACGGATCCCTCCCGGTCAAGCTCGACCGTCTCAACGTCCAGACGGTCTCACCCACCCTGGGCAAGGCATCGCTCCAGGCTGGGCTGGCCGCCGGCCTCGCCGGCCTCCTGCTCGTGATGGCATACATCATCTTCTATTACCGGGCTCTCGGCCTCGTCGTCCTCGCCGGCCTGGGTATCACCGGCGCCCTGCTGTGGTCGATCATCTCGTTCTTGGGGCAGGCATCGAACACGACCATTGACCTGGCCGGCGTGATCGGCATCATCGTCTCCATCGGCATCACCGTCGACTCCTACATCGTCTACTTCGAACGATTGAAAGACGAGGCCCGGGCAGGGCGCACCATCCGCAGCAGTGTGGACCGCGGCTTCCAGAGCGCCTGGCGCACCGTGGTGGCCGCTGATGCCGTGTCCCTCCTCGGCGCCGTGGTCCTCTATTACCTCTCGGTGGGCGAGGTCCAGGGATTCGCGCTGTTCCTCGGCATCTCGACCATCCTCGACCTGATCGTGACCTATTTCTTCACCCGTCCCTGCGTGACGCTGCTCGGGCGCCGCAGTGACCCGACCGAGACGCGCGCCATGACGGTGGCGAGCGGTCTCGGCGTGTCCACCCGGGTGCCGGTATGAGCGCCCGACGCCGCGGCGGTGCCGGGTCGAACGGAGCCGGCCGCGGCGGTTCCCGCGGCACCGGCGGCGATGGGGTCGGCGCCAACGGCACGGACGCAGCCGACGGCGTGGGCTCGGACGGCGCCGATCTGGACGGGGGTGAGTCGCCCGAGGAGATCCTCGAGGAGGACTTCGAGGCCGAGCTCGAACTGGCGGCCGAAGCCGAGGGTGTCTCGACCGGCAACGGCACGGCAGCCAAACGCCCGAACGCCCTCTTGCGCCTCTATCGGGGCGAGACCTCCTTCGACTTCATCGGCAACCGGCGGTGGTGGTTCGGCATCTCCTCGGCCGTCATCCTGATCTCGATCATCTCCCTCACCACTCGGGGCCTCAATCCCAGCATCGACTTCAAGGGCGGCCAGTCATGGCTGATCACGACCCAGACCCTGACCGTGCCCCAGGCCACGGCGGCGGCGAAGTCGGCCGGGGTCGCGTCGCCCACCGTGGTCCAGCTGACCAACCAGATCACTCACCAGAAGCAGATCGAGGTCACGGCCGACCTCAACCTCAGCTCGACGACCGCTCAGGACAACGCCGAGAACAACGTGACCAACGCGCTGGCCAGTGCCGCCCACACCTCGCCCAACAACGTGAACGTAAGCGAGGTGGGCAAGAGCTGGGGCTCGAACGTCACGAAGAAGGCCATCGAAGCCCTCATCGTTTTCTTCATCCTGGTCAGCATCTACATCTCGATCCGGTTCGAGTTCAAGATGGCGGTGGCCGCCATCGTGGCTGTCATCCATGACGTCGTGGTCACGGCGGGCATCTACTCGTTGACCGGCTTTCAGGTGACACCGGACACCGTGGTGGCGATCCTCACCGTGCTCGGCTATTCCCTGTACGACACCGTCGTCGTGTTCGACCGAATACGCGACAACTCGAAGGGGTTGGGCGCCTCGGGACGCATCACCTACTCGGAGATGGTCAACCTGTCCATGAACCAGACGCTGGCCCGCTCCATCAACACCTCGTTGATGGCCATCATGCCGGTCCTGTCCGTCCTCGTAATCGGCTCCTTCATCCTGGGGGACACCTCGCTCCAGTCCTTCGGGCTGGCCCTGGTCATCGGTCTGACCAGCGGTGCCTACTCCTCGATCTTCATCGCCTCACCGCTCCTCGCCTTAATGAAGGAGCGTGAGCCTCGCTACATCACCATCCGCCAGCGCATCGAGTCGAGGGGCGAACGCTACGGAGTCCTCACCCCGCTCGCCGCCGCAGCCATGGCCGGGGGCGGGTCGGCCTCTGGGCGCTCGTCGGAGCGGAGCCGATCGGCCACGCCCGGGGTTATCCGGCCGGGGGCGGCGAGCCGGCGGCGCACTCCATCGGGCAAGGCCCAGCCGGCCGGGCGGGCGGCCGCCGATCCGGGCACCCCGTCGACGCCGGCCGGTGGGCCGAAGAGCGGCAACGGCAGCGCCCGCGGCGCGTCGGGCTCGACTCGACCCGCGGCCCGGCGACCGCCACCGCGCCCGCGCAAGGGGAAGGGATCCAAGGGCAAGCGTCGCCGCTGACCGCGATCGTCCAGCTCGGCGCCACCCCGTGGCCGACCAACAGCTACCGGCTCGAGGATGCCGACAAGTAGCCTGGCAGGGATGGCGCTGGCCACACCGGTCCCCACCGGGGGGACGAGCTCGGAAGACGACGACTTCCTGCGCGGAACGAAGCTCCCCGAGTCCGAGGCCACGCTTCTCCGCCCGGTCATCGAGTCGTTCCTGCGCCGCCACCCTGAGAGCGACACGGCCATCATCGTGCGGGCCGCCGAGACGGCGAGCGTCGCCCACGCCGGCCAACGGCGGCGCTCCGGCGAGCCCTACATCACCCATCCCATCGCCGTGTCCGGCGTCGTGGCCGACCTCGGGCTCGACGCCCAGACGGTGGCGGCCGCCCTTCTGCACGACGCCGTAGAGGACACCGGGATCACCACCGAGGACATCGAACGCGATTTCGGAGCGGCCGTGGCTCTCATCGTCGAGGGCGTGACCAAGCTGGACCGGCTCCAGTTCGACTCGAAGGAAGCCCAGCAGGCTGCCACCGTGCGCAAGATGCTCGTGGCCATGGCCGACGACTGGCGGGTGCTCATCATCAAGCTCGCCGACCGCCTGCACAACATGCGCACCCTGGCCGTGATGCCCGAGTGGAAGCAACGGCGGACGGCCCAACAGACCCTGGACATCTATGCGCCCCTGGCCCATCGGCTCGGCATCCAGGAGATCAAGTGGCAGCTCGAAGACCTCGCCTTCGCCACACTCCATCCCAAGCGCTACGCCGAGATCGAGCAGATGGTGGCCAGCCGGGCCCCGTTGCGGGACGACTACCTGGCCCGGGTGTTGGTGGCACTGCGCGACCGCCTGTCGGCCTCGGGGATCGACGCCGAGGTGACCGGGCGTCCGAAGCACCTCTGGAGCATCTACGAGAAGATGGTGGTCCGGGGCAAGGAGTTCGACGACCTCTACGACCTGGTCGGCATCCGGGTGATCGTGGAATCCGAGAAGGACTGCTGGGCCGCCCTCGGCTCCATCCACGCCATCTGGCCTCCGGTGCAGGGCCGGTTCAAGGACTACATCAACTCCCCGAAGTTCAACCTCTACCAGTCGCTGCACACGACGGTGATCGGGCTCGACGGCGACCCCATCGAGGTCCAGATCCGAACCCACGAGATGCACCGCCGGGCCGAGTACGGCATCGCCGCTCACTGGGGCTACAAGGAAAACCCGGCAGCGTCGGAGCGCCCGACAACCGCCAAGTCCCAGAAGACCGGTACGGCCGAGCGGCGCACGCGGGCGACCAAGCCGGCCGGCTCCTCCCGGTCCACCGCCACCGGCAGGTCCACCGGCACCGGCACCGGCACCTCCCCGAAGGGCCGAGCCGCATCGCGCCCCGCCGAGACCAACGGCACGCCGGCCGGCGCCACCCCGGCGGCCACCTCGGGACGCAAGAAGGCGACGGCTGCCGCCTCGGGCGAGCCGGGCGACGTGATCGACCGCGACAAGAAGGCGGCCCAGCTGGCCCTGGCCAAGGAGACGTCGTCGACGACGGCCGAGATCGAGTGGATGCAGCGCATCGTCGACTTCCAGAACGAGACGACCGACCCCATCGAGTTCCTCGAGGCGCTCAAGCTCGACCTCGAGGAGGACGAGGTCTACGTCTTCACCCCGAAGGGCAAGGTCATCGCCCTGACCGCCAATGCCACGCCGGTCGACTTCGCCTACGCCATCCACACCGAGGTCGGCCACCGTTGCATCGGGGCCAAGGTCAACGGGCGCCTCGTCCCGCTCGAGACCACGCTCAACACGGCCGACACGGTCGAGATCTTCACCTCCAAGTCCCCGACCGCCGGTCCGTCCCGCGACTGGCTCTCGGTGGTCGCCTCGTCGCGGGCCCGCACGAAGATCCGCCAATGGTTCTCGCGGGAGCGACGCGAGGACGCCATCGAGCTGGGCCGCGAGGAACTGGTGAAGGAGCTGCGCCGCGAGGGCCTGCCCGTCCAGAAGCTGGCCGCCGACGGGGCACTGACAGCGCTGTGCGCCACCATGAACTACGCCGACCTCGACGCTCTCTACGCGGCGGTGGGGGACAACCGGGTCTCGGCCCGGGCCGTCTGCCAGCGGCTACTCCGCGAGCTGCGGGGGGGCACCTACGAGGCCCAGCTGCCGGTCACCGCCCTCCAGCAGCCGTCGCCGGCCCGGCCGGGACGGGGCTCCGCCGTCGGTGTCTACGTCGAGGGGCTCGACGACCTCATGGTCCGCCTCTCGCGCTGCTGTACGCCCGTGCCAGGGGACGAGATCGTCGGATTCGTCACCCGGGGACGCGGGGTGTCGGTACACCGGTCCGACTGCGCCAACGCCGCCTCGCTGGCCAGCCGGTCCCGCGAGCGGCTCATCGAAGTGGAGTGGGACCATCGCTCTTCCGGTGTGTTCGTGGCCACCCTCGAGGTGGTGGCCATCGACCGGTCGCGCCTGTTGGCTGACGTGACCAAGGTGGTCGCCGAGCACCACCTCAACATCGTGAGCGCTCACACCCAGACGGACTCCGACCGCATCAGCCGCATGCGCTTCGACGTAGAGCTGGCCGACCCGGCCCATCTCGAGTCGGTGATCAACCTGATTCGTCATCTCGACGCCGTCTACGACGTCTACCGGATACTCCCGGGCAAGAAGGACTGAGTTCTGGTGGACGACCGACCGGTGGTGGCGCGCGCCCCCACCGGGACCCACGACGTGCTCTGGCCGGCCTCGGCGCGATGGCAGGAGTTGGTGGCCCGGTTCTGCACGCAGGCCGAGCTGGCCAACTTCGGCCTGGTCCACACCCCGCTGTTTGAGGACGCCCGCGTGTTCCGGCGGGGCATCGGCGAGGACAGCGCGGTGGTGGGGAAGGAGATGTACGAGTTCGAGGACCGGGGCGGCCGGTTGCTCGCCCTCCGGCCCGAGGGAACGGCCCCCATGGTGCGGGCCTTCGTCCAACACCGCCCGCCGGTGCCCTGGAAGGCCTGGTACGTGACCCCCGCCTTCCGCTACGAGCGCCCCCAGGCCGGCCGTTACCGCCAGCACCACCAGCTGGGGGTCGAGGCCCTCGGTCCCGCCGACCCCGACCTCGACGTGGAGGTCATCGTGCTCGCCGACCGGTTCTTCCGCTCGCTGGGCCTGGCCGACTTCGAGCTCCGGATCAACTCGATGGGTGACAGCGCGTGCCGGCCTGCCTACCTGGACCGGCTCCGGGCCTACCTCGAGGACCACGACAGCGAGCTCTGCGCCGAACACCGCGGCCACGTCGGCGCCAACCCTCTGCGGGTGCTCGACTGCAAGCGACCGGAATGTCTGGCCGCCACCGCCGACGCCCCCGCACTCGTCGACGCGCTGTGCGAGCCGTGCCGAGCCCACTTCGAGCGCGTGAGAGAGGGCCTCGAGGCGGCCGGCGTGCCCGCCACCATCGACCACCGGCTGGTGCGAGGGTTCGACTACTACACGCGGACCACCTTCGAATTCTCGTCGTCCGCCCTCGAAGCCGCCCAGAACGGCATCGGCGGCGGCGGTCGCTACGACGGGTTGGTCGAGATGCTGGGCGGCCCGCCCACCCCGGGGATCGGCTTCGGGATCGGCATCGAACGGTTGCTCCTCGCCTGTGACGCCGAGGATGTCTTCGTCGTCGTGCCGCCGCAACTCGACGCTTTCGTGGTCGACGTGGTCGGAGGGTGGCGGGCCCGGGACCTGGTCGACGAGCTCCGCTTGGCCGGGCTGCGCGCCGAGCGCGCCTACGACCAGCGTTCGATGAAGGCCCAGCTCAAGCTGGCCGACCGCTCGGGTGCTCGAGTGGCCGTGATCGTGGGGCCGGACGAGCTGGCAGCGGGTACGGTGTCAGTTCGGCCGCTGCGCACCGACGGCGGCCAGTGGCCGGTGCCGCAGGTCGACGTGGTGACCGCGGTCCGGGACGCGGCCCGCGACACCTGATCACCGGCGCCCCGGTGACGGGCGTGCGACCGGCCCCGGCTGACGGGGCGGGGGGCGACCGCCGGTCGACGAAAGGAACACCGTGACCGTGCCCCAACAGCCCACCTCGATGCGCACCCATCTGTGCGGTGCGCTGCGGGTCGACGACGTCGGCTCGGTGGTCCGCGTCTGCGGTTGGGTGGCCAAGCGCCGCGAGCACGGAGAGCATCTGGCCTTCATCGACCTGCGCGACCACTCGGGAGTCGTCCAGTGCGTCGTGGACGGCACCGTCGACGTGCGCAGTGAGTACGTGATCGCCGTGGAGGGCACGTTGCGGAGGCGTCCCGAGGGCACCATCAACCCCGAGCTCGCCACCGGCGAGGTCGAGCTCTCCGATTGCACGGTCACCGTGCTCAACTCGGCCGAGCCACCACCGTTTGCCGTCGACGACCGGGTGGAGGTCGACGAGGTAACTCGTCTCACGTACCGCTACGTCGACCTCCGGCGGCCGCAGATGCAGTCCAACCTGCGCCTCCGGTCGGTGATCAACCGGGCCATCCGCCGGGCCATGGACGCCCAAGGCTTTGTCGAGGTCGAGACGCCGCTCTTGTGGGCGCCGACCCCGGAGGGGGCCCGCGAGTTCCTCGTGCCGAGCCGCATGTCGCCCGGATCGGGCTATGTCCTGCCTCAGAGCCCGCAGTTGGCCAAGCAGCTCCTGATGGTGGCCGGCCTCGATCGCTATTACCAGATCGCCCGTTGCATGCGGGATGAGGACCTCCGCGCCGACCGGCAGTTCGAGTTCACGCAGCTGGACCTCGAAGCGTCCTTCGTGAGCCAGGACGACGTGCTCGGGTACGTGAGCGAGGCCGTGCTCGGGGCCACCGAGGCGGTGACCGGCAGCCGACCTGACCGGGTGGATCGGCTCACCTGGGCCGAGGCGCTCGATCGCTACGGAACGGACAAGCCCGACCTGCGCTTCGGCATGGAGCTCTACGACTGCAGCTCGGTGTTCGCCGCCACCGCCTTCCGGGCGTTCCAGGCCCCGGTGGTGAAGGCCATCGTCGTCGAGGGCGGGAGCTCGCTCAGCCGGGCCCGCATCGACGCCTTGGTCGATCGGTCCAAAGCCCTCGGTGCCAAGGGGTTGGCCTGGTGCCGGGTCGTCCCCGGCCCCGATGGTGACGAGAAGAAACGGTGTGTGCTCGAGTCCCCGATCGACAAGTTCCTGAGTGACGAGGAACGGGCCGGATTCCTCGAGGTCACGAGAGCGGCGGCCGGCGACCTCATCTTGGCCGTGGCCGACGAGCACCAGCTCGCCTGCCGCGTGCTCGGTCAGCTCCGGGTGGAGCTCGGTGGGCGACCGGTCAGCGAAGGGCCGCATCGTTTCGTCTGGGTGGTCGACTTTCCTCTGTTCGAAGGGGTCGACGAAGCCGGGCATCCGGTGGCCGCCCACCACCCCTTCACCATGCCCCACCCCGACGACCTCGACCTGCTCGAATCGGACCCGGCGGCGGTGCGCTCGCAGGCCTATGACCTCGTGCTCAACGGGTGGGAGCTCGGTTCGGGGAGCGTCCGAATCCATCGGGCCGACATCCAGCGGCGGGTGTTCGCCGCTCTCGGCCTCGACGAGGAGACAGCCGAGACGCGCTTCGGGTTCCTCCTCGGCGCCTTCCGCTACGGGGCCCCGCCCCACGCCGGCTTTGCCGTGGGCCTCGATCGGCTGGTGGCGATCCTGGCCGGTGAGGACAGCATCCGAGAGGTGATCGCCTTCCCCAAGACCCAGTCGGGTTGGGACCCGATGACCGGGGCGCCCTCGCCGCTGGCGCCGGCCGCCCTGGAGGCCGTTGGCCTCCAGGGGCTACCGAAGACCAAGGAGCGCTAGGGGGCAGTGGCCCCCGATGACCTCTTCGCCGAGGCGGCCGCCGAGCGCCTCTCACAACGGGCGCCACTGGCCGCCCGGCTCCGGCCCCGCACCCTTGACGAGATCGTGGGCCAGCAACACCTGGTGGGGCCGAGCGCGCCCTTGCGCGCCCTGGTGGAGTCCGACCGGCTGACCTCGGCCATCCTGTGGGGACCGCCCGGCACCGGCAAGACGACGTTGGCCACCGTGATCGCAGGCGTCACGGCCAAGCAGTTCGTGCCCCTCTCGGCCGTGTCCGCCGGGGTGAAGGACGTGCGCGAGGTCATCGAGTCGGCCCGCCGCCTCCTCGGCGAGCAGGGACGCGGCACCATCCTGTTCCTCGACGAGGTGCACCGGTTCAACAAAGCCCAGCAGGACGCGCTGCTGCCCTCGGTCGAGGAGGGGCTGTTGGTGCTCATCGGAGCCACCACCGAGAACCCGTTCTTCGAGGTCAATGCTCCCCTGCTGTCGCGGTCCACTCTCTGGCGCCTCGAGCCGTTGTCGGCCGAGGAGCTCGAAGTGGTCGTGCAGCGCGGGTTGACGGCAGAGGGGGCCGAGGCCGAGCCCGACGCCGTCGACGCGTTGGTGGGGCTGGCCGACGGCGACGCCCGGGCCGCGCTCGGCACCCTCGAGGTGGCCCTGGCCTTGGCCGGCTCGCGCCCGATCGGACGTGAGGACGTGGAGCGAGCCCGAGCCTCGCGGCTGCACCACTACGGGGAGAGCGAGCACTACGACCAGATCAGCGCCTTCATCAAGTCGATCCGGGGCTCGGACCCCGATGCCGGGCTCTACTGGCTGGCCCGGATGCTGGCTGCCGGAGAGGACGCCCGGTTCATCGCCCGCCGGTTGGTCATCCTGGCCAGCGAGGACGTGGGCGAGGCCGACCCCATGTCCCTGGTGGTGGCCGACGCCGCCGCCCGGGCGGTGGAGTTCGTGGGCCTGCCCGAGGCGCAGCTCAACCTGGCCCAGGCCGTCGTGCACTTGGCCTGTGCTCCGAAGTCCAACCGGGTGACCGTGGCGCTGTCGCGGGCCAAGGACGACGTGGCCGAGGGCCCGATGGGCGAGGTTCCCGTGCACCTCCGCGACGCCCACTACCGCAGCGCCTCCCGCATCGGGCACGGGGAGGGCTACGTCTACCCACACGACGTTCCCGGAGCCTGGGTCGATCAGGAGTACCGTCCCGGGTCAGTGGCGGCCCACCGCTACTACGAGCCGAGCGACCGAGGCCACGAGGGGGAGTTGGCCGAGCGCCTGGCCCGGTCACGGACGGAGCACCCGGGGGAGGAGGGGGAGTGAGCCGTCAGGGAACCCTGACAGGATGGGGATGGACGACGGGCGTACGCCCTGGTCATCGTCGAGCGATGCGTGGGCTGGGTGCCCTTCTGGCCACGACGGCGGCCGCTCTGGTGGTGGGAGGACCCGCTGTGGCCACCAGTGCCACCACTGCCACCACTGCCACCACCGCCACCGCCACCTCTGGCACCTCCGCCGCCTCGGCTGCCGCCTCGCCCCCCGCTCCCCGCGTTCGCCTGAGCGGAAGCGTGGGCGCCCTGCCGACCGGCTCGGCCGTGCTGGGCCCGGCCGACAGCCAGCAGCCGGCCGGTGCCGACGTGGTCCTCCAGCCCCGTGACCCGGCCGCCCTCCAGTCCTTCGCCGCCGCCGTCTCGACACCGGGTTCGCCGTCCTACCGGGACTACCTGAGCACGGCCGCCTTCCGCCAGGAATTCGGGCCGCGCCCACAGACCGTCACCGCCGTGCGGGTCTGGTTGGCCGGCTCCGGCCTGGCCCTGGGGGCGACGTCGGCCAACGGGATGATCGTGCCCGTGAGCGGGACGGTCGGCCGCCTCGAGCAGGTCTTCGCCGTGCCCCTGGTCCGGGCCCGGCTGCCGGGCGGGCGCGTGGCCCGGGCGGTCACCGCCGACCCCGAGGTCCCGGCCTCGTTGGCGCCGGCAGTCGAAGGCGTCGTCGGGCTGTCGACCGTCGTCGAGGCCCATCCGCAGCTGGCCACCGACCCGCTCGCCCCCCACCCGACGACGGCCACGGGGGCGGTCGGGCCCTCCGCGGGGTCGCCGGCACCATCGGCCCAGACGGCGACGCCGGGGCCGCATGTCGGACCCTCCGCCTGCCCGACGGCCGCCGCCGCCGCCGCCGCCTACAGCGGTTGGACGGCCGACAGCCTGGCCTCGGCCTACGGGCTCTCCACCCTCTACGGTGCCGGCCGGGTGGGAGCCGGACAGCAGGTCGGCATCTTCGAGCTGGCGCCGTATGTGCCGAGTGACATCGCCACCTACCAGGCCTGCTTCGGCACGAGCGCCACGGTCACCAACGTGAACGTGGACGGCGGCCCGAGCGGAGGGTTGATCGACGAGGCCGACTTCGACATCGAGACCGTGGCCGGCCTGGCCCCGAGCGCGGCCATCTCGGTGTTCTCCGGTCCCAACACGGAGCAGGGCGCCCTCGACACCTACACCCAGATGGTGGACGACCCTTCGGTCCGGGTGCTCAGCACGAGCTGGGGTGTGTGCGAGCCGGAGCTCGACCAAACGGGCCGGGCCGCCGAGGAGGCGATCTTCGAACAGGCCGCCGCCCAGGGGCAGACGGTTCTGGCCGCCTCGGGCGACTCGGGCTCGAGCGATTGCTATGACCCTGCGGGCACCCCTCCGGACGAGAGCTTGCAGGTCGACGATCCCTCCGACCAGCCGGACGTGACCGGGGTAGGTGGAACCCTGCTCACCTCCTTCACCCCCGACCACCCGGTCGAGTCCACCTGGAACAGCGACGGGGGCGCCAGCGGTGGCGGCAACTCGACGGTGTTCGCGGCGCCGTCGTGGCAGCAGATCCCCGCCGCCCAGAACCCGTACACCAGTTACAAGTGCGGACCCGGCCACGACGTGCAGTGCCGTGAGGTGCCCGACGTCGCCGCCTCCGCCGACCCCTCGCGCGGCAGCATCGTCTACGTGGGCGGCACCTGGCGTCCCCTCGGCGGGACGAGCGGGGCGGCGCCGCTGTGGGCCGCCCTCACCGCCGACAGCAACCAGGGCTGTGCCATCGGCGCCGGGTTCCTCAACACCAAGCTCTATCCCGCCGGTGCCGGGGGGTCGTCTCCCTTCCACGACGTCACCTCGGGGAACAACAACCTCTTCGGCCACCCGCAGTACCCGGCAACCACGGGCTACGACCTGGCCACGGGCTGGGGATCCCCGAACGCTCCCGACCTCCTCGGCGTCCTCACCGGCGCGCCAGCCGGGTGCCCGTCGATCACCAACGTGGACCCGAGCGCGGGACCGGCCGTTGGCGGCACCACGGTGGTGATCACCGGGAGTGGGTTCGGCAGCGGAGCGCCCACGGTCTCCTTCGGGGGGGCCGCTGCCGCGGTGCTCAGTTATTCGCCGACGACCATCACGGTCACCACCCCCGACGTCACGACGGGCCGGACGGTGTCGGTCACCGTGACCACCACCGGCACGGCCGGAGGCACGAGCGCAACGGTCCCGGCCAGCGAGTACACCTTTCTCTCACCCCACGTGACCTCGGTGGTGCCGCGCAAGGGGCGGACCGCCGGCGGGGGCCTGGTCACGATCCGGGGGACCGACTTCGCCGGTGCCACCTCCGTCCGCTTCGGCTCGGTTGAATCACCGGTTTTTCAGGTCACCGCATCCGGCTCGTTGATGGCCCGGGTGCCGGCCGGACCGGCCTCCGGGGCCACGGTCGACGTGATCGTGACCAACCCGAACGGTCAGAGCCCGGTCGTGCCCGCCGACCGCTACCTCTACGCCCTCCCGGGCTACTGGCTGGTGGCCTCCGACGGTGGCATCTTCAACTACGGCGCGGCCGGCTTCTACCAATCGGCCGGCGGCATGCACTTGAACGCCCCCATCGTGGGCATGGCCGCCACCCCCGACGACCGCGGCTACTGGTTGGTGGCTTCGGACGGGGGCATTTTCAGCTATGGCGACGCTGCCTTCTACGGTTCCATGGGCGGCCGGCCGCTGAACAAGCCGGTGGTGGGCATGGCCGCTACCCCCGACGGCGGCGGCTATTGGTTGGTGGCGTCCGACGGCGGCATCTTCAGCTTCGGCGACGCCACCTTCTACGGCTCGACCGGCGGGATGCACCTCAACCGCCCGGTGGTGGGCATGGCCGCCAGCCCCGACGGCGGCGGCTACTGGTTGGTGGCCGCCGACGGTGGCATCTTCGCCTACGGCGACGCCGCCTTCTTCGGCTCGACCGGCGGGATGCACCTCAACCGCCCGGTGGTGGGCATGGCCGCCACCCCCGACGGCGGCGGCTATTGGTTGGTGGCCGCCGACGGTGGCATCTTCGCCTACGGCGACGCCGCCTTCTTCGGCTCGACCGGCGGGAAGCACCTCAACCAGCCAGTGGTGGGCATGGCGTCGTCGCTGACCGGTTCGGGCTACTGGCTGGTGGCCGCCGACGGTGGCATCTTCGCCTACGGCGACGCCGCCTTCTTCGGCTCGACCGGAGGCATCCATCTCAACCAGCCGGTGGTCGGGATGGCCGCCACCTGATCGAACCCGATCATCTCGAGGGCGCGACGGAGGTCGCCGCCGGCCTCGGGTCGCCGGAGGACACCATCTAAGCTGGACGAACTATGTCCGCTGGAGATGTCGTCGTGCTGGTGGCCAGCGTGCTCGTCGCCGGTGCCACCGTGGCCCTCCTCGTCGTTCTGGTCGCCCTGCGACGCCAGGTCGAGCGGTTGTCGGCTGCGGCCGACGAGCTCGGCCGCCAAGCCGTGCCCCTCGTGGCCGACGCCCATCGGGTGGTGGGCCAGGCCGCCACCGAGATGGAACGGGTGGGGGCGGTGCTCGACTCCACGGAGTCGGTCCACTCCACCGTCGACTCGGCCTCGCGGCTGGCCTACCGTGCCTTCGCCAATCCCGTGGTCAAGGTGCTGGCCGTCCGGGCCGGGGCCGTCACCGGGCTGCGCCAGCTCGGCGGCAAGGGCCGGCGCGCCGGCAACGACACGGGCAGTCGCTGAGGACGCCATGCCCAAGCGAACATTCTGGTTGGTGACCGGGGTCGCCATCGGTGCCGGCTCGTCGGTGTGGGCCGAGCGCCGTGTGCGCCGGACTCTGCAGGAGGCGGCGGACCGCCTGCAGCCCGACGCCTTGGTGGTGACGGCGGGTCGGGGCGCGCAGAAGGCGGCCACCGCCGCGGGGCGAACGGCCCGGGCTGGGGCCAAGACGGCCGGTGGTCGCGTCCGCCAGGCGGTCACCGAGGGGCGCGGGGAGATGCAGCGACGCGAGGACCAGCTCTGGTCCGAGCTGTCGGACCGCCGGGTCGGGGCGGGCGCGTCCCGGGGACGTCGGTGAGCGCCGGGCCCGGTCTCGGCGCCGACGAGCTCCGCCAGGCCTTCATCCGGTTCTTCGCCGAGCGCGATCACGCGGTCGTTCCATCGGCCAGCCTCGTGCCCCACGACCCGACGGTGCTCTTCACCATCGCCGGGATGGTGCCCTTCAAGCCCTTCTTCACCGGCGACGAGGCACCCCCGTGGCCTCGGGCGACCTCCGTCCAGAAGTGCTTCCGGACGGTGGACATCGACATCGTCGGCACCACCCAGCGGCACTGCACGTTCTTCGAGATGCTGGGCAACTTCAGCTTCGGTGACTACTTCAAGGACCAGGCCATCCCATTCGCCTGGGATCTCGTGACCGGGGTGCTGGGCATCGACGGCGACCGAGTGTGGATCACGGTGCACGAGAGCGACGACGACGCCGAGGCCATCTGGCGTGATGTGGTCGGCGTCCCCTCGGCCCGCATCCAACGAATGGGCGACGACAACATCTGGAAGGGGGAGGGCATCGGTCCGTGGGGACCGAGCTCCGAGCTCTTCTTCGACAAGGGCTCGGCCTACGGAGAGGAGGGTGGTCCGGCCCACGGCGGTGCCGAGCGTTTCGTCGAGATCTGGAACCTCGTCTTCATGCAGTACGACCGGCTCCCGGACGGCACAACCGAGGACCTGCCCCGACCGAGCATCGACACCGGGGCCGGTTTGGAACGCATCCTCCCGGTCCTTCACGGCGTCGACTCGATCTTCGACACCGAGCTGTTCCTTCCCCTCCTCGAGGAGGCACAGTCCATCACCGGCCGGACCTACGGCGAGGACGAGAGCGACGACGTGGCCCTACGCATCCTGGCCGACCACGGCCGGGCCATGTCCATGGTGGTGGCCGACGGCGTGCTCCCGGCCAACGAGGGTCGAGGGTACGTGCTGCGCCGCATCATCCGGCGAGCGGTTCGCCGGGCCCGGCAGCTCGGGGTCTCCGAGCCGTTGACGCCGCGCCTCGTCGACGCGGCCGTCCGCGTCCTCGGGACCGCCTACCCGAGCCTGGCCGAGCAGCAGCAGCTGGTTGCCGACGTCGTGGCTCGCGAGGAAGAAGGCTTCCTCCGTACCCTGGCCAGCGGCTCGGCCATCCTCGAGGAGGAGCTGGCCACCGCCGGGGACCGGCTGGACGGCGAAGTCGCCTTCCGCCTGCACGACACCTACGGATTCCCGGTCGAGCTGACCGTGGAGATCGCCGAGGAGGCCGGCAAGACGGTCGATCTGGACGCCTTCGAAGCGGCCATGGACCGCCAGCGCCAAGCGGCCCGAGCCGCTGCCCGCTCGGGCAAGGCGGTGGCCGGCAACGAGGCGGCCTACCGGTCGGTGCTCGACAATGAGGGGCCGACGACCTTCGTGGGCGCCACCCGTGACCATTACGCCGCCCCCGCCCGGGTGGTGGCCGTGCTCCGCGACCTCGAGCCCGATCGAGAGGGCCACGCCGAGGTCTTCCTCGACCGGACGCCGTTCTATGCCGAGTCCGGTGGCCAGATGGGCGACACCGGCACCATCGTGACCGAGACGGGCACCGCCCTCGTCTACGACACCGTCTCGCCCGTGCCCGGGCTCGTCGCCCACCGGGCCGACATCACCGGCGAGCTCTTCGCCGGACAAGACGCTCTGGCCAGCATCGACGGCCCACGCCGCGAGGCGCTGCGGCGCAGCCACACCGCCACCCACCTGCTGCACGCCGCCCTGCGTAAGGTGCTCGGCGACCACGTGCGCCAACAGGGCTCCCTCGTCGCTCCCGACCGGCTGCACTTCGACTTCAGCCACCACGGGCGGGTGGCCGACGAGGAGCTCGAGGCGGTCCTCACCATGGCCAACGCCGACGTGCTCACCGATGCCCACGTCCATGTCGAGGAGATGACCCGAGCCCAGGCCGAGAAAGCCGGTGCCCTGGCCTTCTTCAAGGAGAAGTACGGCGAGCGGGTATGCGTGGTGCGGGCCGGTCCTCACTCGGTCGAGCTGTGCGGTGGCACGCATGTGTCCGCCCTCGGGGCCATTGGTCCCATTGCCGTCGTCTCGGAATCGTCCATCGGAGCCAACACCCGCCGCATCGAAGCGGTGACGGGCGTCGCCTCCCTCGACCGCTACCGCACCCTCGAGGGGTTGGTAGAGGAGTCGGCCGGCCGCCTTCGAACCGAGCCCGAGCACCTGACCGAGTCCATCGACCGTCTGCTCGAGCGCCAGCGGGCGGCGGACAAGGCGCTCGAGGAGGCCCGTGGTCGCGAGCTCCAGGCCGAAGCCGGCCATCTGGTGGCCCAAGCCGAGGGCGGTGTGGTCGTGGCCCGACGGGACGGGCTCGAGCCGGACGGGCTGCGCGACCTGGCCCAGGCCACCCGGGTCAGGGGCGGCCTGCGGGCCGTGGTGGTCGCCGGCAGCCCCGATGGCACGCGGGCCAGCCTGGCCGTGGCCGCCGAGGGGGGTACCGGGGACAATGGGGCTGGCGGCGTGCACGCTGGCGAGCTCGTCCGGCGGCTGGCCCCTCTGCTCGGTGGGGGCGGCGGCGGCAAGCCGGAGCTGGCCGTGGCCGGGGGCAAGGACGCCGCCGGCATCGACCGGGCCCTCGAGGAGGCTCGCGCCGTCCTAGGCGGTGGTTGACCGGGCATGGGCGGGGACCAGGTAGCCCGGCGGCGGGCGGTGGGTGTCGACCTCGGGTCGCGGCGCATCGGTGTGGCTGTGACCGACGCAGCCGGCACCATGGCCCTCCCGCGTTCGGTCCTCCTGCGCTCGGGTGACACCGACCGCGACCGGCAGGCGCTGGTCGACCTGGCCGTCGAGGTCGGGGCCGACGTGGTGGTGGTGGGCCATCCGCTCTCCCTCGACGGGACGAGGGGCCCGGCGGCCCGGGCCGTCGAGGCCGAGGCCGAGGCGTTGCGTGTGGCGCTCGACGCCCATGGTGTCGGGCTCGAGTTGTTCGACGAGCGGCTGACCACCGTCACCGCCGACCGCGAGCTGGCCGCAGCCGGCGTGCCGTCGAGGCGGCGGCGAGCCGTCGTCGATCGCAGTGCGGCCGCCGTCCTGCTCGCCGCCTGGCTCGAGCGGGTCCCGCCCCGGTGACGATCGAGGACGGCCCGACGACCGAGGAGTCAGCCGACCCCGAAGGGGCCGGCGGCCACCCGGCACGGTCGGCGGCCACCCGGCACGGCCGGCGGCCGGGCGCCCTCCGGCGGCATCCGTGGCGGGCAGCGGCAGTGGTCGTCATCCTGGCCGGCATATGCCTCATCGTCGGTGTGTTCTTCTGGGTCCGGGAGGAAGCTGACCCGTCGGGTCCGCTCGGTCGCCAGGTGGTCGTGAACGTGGCCCCCAATGCCGACGAGGGCACGGTCATCAGCACGCTCGCCGACCGCGGCGTGGTCGGGAGCTCGCTGGCGTGGCGCGTCTGGAGCCAGTTCAACCACCTGCCGAGCATCCAGGCGGGGACGTACGCCTTCGACAAGAACTCGAGCTTCTCCCGCGTCCGCAGCGTGCTGGAGGCCGGCCCCAACGTCTTCTTCTTCTCCATCCCGGCCGGCTTCACCGTCCACGAGGTGGCCGAGCGGGTGGGCCAGGTACCCGGCTTCACCGAGAAGGGCTTCGAAGCGCTGGCTACGAGCGGCGTCGTGCACTCGCCCTGGCAGCCGGTCGGGGTGACCAGCCTGGAGGGTCTGCTCGGGACGGGCAACTACCGGGTGGTGCCCGGTGAGACCCAGCAGGCGCTCCTGGTCGACATGGTCGACCGCTTTGACGAGCTGGCCGACGGGGAAGGGCTGGCCGCCGGTTCGGCCCGACTCGGCTATACGCCCTACCAAGTGGTGACCATCGCCTCGATCGTCGAAAAGGAAGGGGTCATCAAGGAAAATCTCGGTCCGGTGGCCCGGGTCATCTACAACCGCCTGGCTGCCGGAATGTTGCTGCAGATGAACTCGACCGTCCTCTACGCCGAGGGACGGGACGGCGGCCCGGTGACGTCGACCGACCTGGCCAAGCAAACCCCGTACAACACGTACCTGAACCCGGGGTTGACCCCCACACCGATCTGCTTCCCGAGTGGGCCGTCTCTGGCCGCTGCCCTCAATCCACCGCCTGGGTCGTGGCTCTATTTCGTGGTGGTGAAGGCCGACGGGACCGAGGCCTTCGCCGACACCTACGCCGAACAGCAGGCCAACGAGGCGCTCGCTCGTCAGCGGGGCGTGCCGTGAGCGGACCTGCTCGTCACGGCCAACTGGTGGCCGGGCCCGACCTCTCCGCGGCCACCGCGGTGGTGGCCGTCATCGGTGACCCGGTCGACCACTCGCTCTCACCCCGGCTGCACAACGCCGCCTTCGCGGCCATGGGCCTCGACTGGGTGTCGGTGGGATTGCCCGTCACAGCCGGCCGCACAGCCGACGCGCTACGAGGAGCGTCGGCGTTGGGGATCCGTGGGCTGTCGGTGACGATGCCCCACAAGGAGTTGGCGGCCACTCTCGTCGACCGGCTGGGCCGAGAGGCCGCACGCCTGGGAGCCGTCAACTGCGTCGCCTTCGACGGCGGTGAGGCCGTGGGCGAGAACACCGACGGTGCCGGTTTGGTGGCCGCCCTCCGACGCGGGGGTCACTTCGACCCGGGTGGGCGACGCTGTTTGGTGGTGGGTGCCGGTGGCGCCGGTCGGGCGGCGGTGGCAGGGCTGGCCGATGCCGGGGCTGCCGAGGTGATCGTGGTCAATCGCACGCGGGCGAAGGCCGAGGTCGCCGCCGGGCTGGCCGGGCGCGCCGGGCGGGTGGGGTCGGTCGACGACGCCCCCGCATGCGACCTCGTGATCAATGCCACGCCTCTCGGCATGGCCGGCGCCGGCGCCGGTGCCGGCGCCGGTGCAGGCAGCGACGGGGCGAGCGTGCCGGTCGATCCGCGCCTCTTGCACGCCGGGCAGTGGGTGGTCGACCTCGTCTACCAGCCGAGGCGCACACCCTGGTTGGAGGCCGCGGCGTCGGCCGGAGCGACGGTGAGAAATGGGGTCGGGATGCTCGTCCACCAGGCGGCGTTGCAGATCACCCGGTGGACGGGGATGGACGTGCCCGTCGAGGTCATGTGGCGGGTGGTGGCCGACGAGGCTGACGAAGCCGGCGAGGCCCACGATGCGCCGGCCAGCTGAGTTGGGCGTCCCGGGGGCGCACGGGACCCCGGGTATCGTGGTCGCCGGAGTGCTGCGGTGACCTACGCCCCTGTCACGCTGGCCGGCCGTTCGCGGCACATGACGGTCCGGGCCGACCCGGTGCTCATCGTCACGTCGTTCATCCTGGCCGCGGTGGGCACGGTCATGATCTACTCGGCCACCCGGGACCAGCTGGCCCTGAACGGGGAAGACCCTCGCTACTGGCTGAAGCGCCAACTCGCCTTCGTCGTGATCGGCGCCGTGGTCATGGTCGGAGTCATCATGCTCGACTACCGGCGCCTCGAGCAGTTGAGCACGATCCTCTACGTCGGGACGGTGCTCGCCTTGCTCGCCGTCCTGGCCATCGGGCACTCGAGCCAGGGGGCCCAGCGATGGTTCTCGCTCGGGCCCTTCCAGCTTCAACCCTCCGAGTTCGCCACCCTCATTCTCATCATCGCCATCGCCACCTACTGCGCCCGACGACCGGAAGGGCTTGAATTCCGCGACCTGGTGCGCATGGTGCTGCTGGCCGTCATCCCCATGATCCTCGTCATCAAACAACCTGACCTTGGGACCGCGATCCTCATGGCCGTGGTCCTGATGGTCATGCTGGCCATGGCCGGCATGCCCGGTCGCTACCTCATCCTGTTGATCGTCGGCGCCTTAATAGTCACTGTGGTCGCTTTGAAGCTCGGGCTCCTGCAGGAGTACCAGATCCAGCGCCTGACCGGCTTCATCTCGCCCAACGGGCAAGGCCAGACCGTCCATTACAACGTGACCCAGGCCAAGAACGCCATCGCCAACGGGGGCATCTTCGGAAAAGGGCTCTTCCGCGGGACTTCGACCAACCTGGCCTATGTGCCCGAACAGCAGACCGACTTCATCTTTTCGGCGGTAGGGGAGCAACTGGGCTTCGTCGGAGCCGGCGTGCTGCTCCTCCTGTACGGGGTGTTGGCTTGGCGCATCCTGCGAACGGCCCAGCTGGCCCGGGACATCTATGGCCGCCTCATCTGCGCCGGGGTCTTCGCCCTGCTCGTCTTCTCCGTCTTCGAGAACGTGGGGATGAACATGGGCATCATGCCGGTGACCGGCATCCCGCTTCCCTTCCTGTCCTACGGCGGCTCGGCCATGATCGCCTTCTTCGCCGCCATCGGGCTCGTCTCGAGCGTTCACATCCGCAGCGTGCGGTGAGGGGTCATGACCGAGTCGATGACCCAACCCGTTGACCCTGCGGCGTCAGTCGCCCCCGAGGAGACGGCACCGCCGGAGGAGGGTGACGCCAACGGGAGCGCACCGGAGACAGCGCCGGAGATGGAACCGGAGACGGTCGAGACCACCGAGCCGGTGGCGACCTCCGGCCCGTCCGTGGGCGAGGACGAGTCGGTCGCCGATGGGGGCGCCGAGCCGGAACCGGAGCCGGACCGGCTGCCGGTGCTCTGGCGTCGGCCGACTTTCGCACTGCCCTCGTCGCCACCGTGACCGTCGACCTACCCAACCAGCACGCCACCGTCGTGCTGCGCGAGAACGAGTCGCCCCGACGGCACCTGTCTTTCGCCATCGGCATACCCGACGCCGTGGCTCTGTCCCATGCCCTTCGCCGCATCACCACGCCCCGCCCGCTTACCCACGAGCTCATGACCGAGGTGCTCGAAGGGGCCGAGGTCGACCTGGTGGCCGTCCGGGTGGTCGGGCGTCAGGGTGCCGTCTACTTCGCCGAGCTCGACGTGCGCAGCCGGGCCGGCCGCGGCGTTCACGCCTGCCGGCCCTCCGACGGGCTCACCCTGGCCCTCCTGCAGAAGGTGCAGGCACCCATCCTGGTCGACCGCCGGCTCTTCGAGGAGGCCGGGGACGTCGCACCGGCCTGAGCCGGCCCGCTGTCGGGGCGCGGCTCCGCCCTGTGCCTGTCGGTCAGCTACCGGTCAACAATCGTTGGCGACGTTCCCGGTCCTGTTCCCACTGGACTCGCTCGGTCTCGTCGGCTGCCGCCGCGCCTTCGTCGGAGATCCGCATGAGGAGGGCGATGAGGACGTAATTGGCGACGAGGGCAGACCCGCCATAGGAGACGAAGGGCAAGGTGATGCCGGTCAGGGGCAAGAGCCGGACGACCCCGCCGATGATGAAGAAGGCCTGGAAGCCGATGATGACGGTGAGGCCGGTGGCCACCAGCTTGGCGAACTCGGAGCGGGCCACCTGGGCGATGCGGAGCCCGGTCCCGGCCAAGAGCATGAAGGCGACGACCACCATGGTCGAGCCGAGCAGGCCCATCTCGTTGCCGATCACGGCGAAGATCGAGTCGGTGTTGGAGTTGGGGATCAAATAGGCCCCGAAGCCGAGGCCGAGGCCCTGGCCGCCGATGCCTCCCGAGCCCAGCGCATACCACGCCAGGCGTAGCTGGTCGCCCGGGTCGCCCGGGTAGATGCGCCAGGGGTCGAGCCACGTCTCCACCCGGAGGTGGGTCTGCGAGAAGTAGCGCCCGGCCACGTAGGCGCCCACGGCGAAGAGGATCACGCCGAAGAGCAGGTAGCCGGTGCGGCCGGTGGTCACCCAGAGCAGGGCGATGAACAGGGTGAAAAGGAGGGCGGAGAAGCCGATGTCGTCCTCCAGGCTCATCACCCCGATGGCGAAGCCCCAGGCCAAGAGGATGGGGACGAGCGGCCGGGGGTCGATGACCAGGCGGTTGCCCAGACGGGCGGTCGGGATGGTGAGCAGCTCTCGTTTCTCGGCGAAGTAGGAGGCGAAGAAGATGCAGAGCAGGATCTTCGCCACCTCGACGGGCTGGAACTGGAACCGCCCCACCCGGACCCACAGGCGGGCGTTGTTGATGTCGGCGCCAAAGTGGGGCACGAGGGGGAGCAGAAGGAGGATGACACCGAGGACGAGGGCGGGGTAGCGGTAGCGGTCGAGGTCCCGCGAGCGCCGGATGAAGATGAGGGTGAGCACGTAGGCGGCCACGCCGCCGGCCGACCAGGCGGCCTGGAGGGGTGCGTAGTTCCATGCCCGGCCCAGGTCGATGCGGAGGATGAAGACGTAGCCCAGGCCGTTGAGCAGGAAGGCGATGGGGAGGACGACGGAGGAGGCATCGGGCACGAAGATGCGGTTGGCGATGTGGGCCACCCCGCCGAGCACCAGCATCACGATGAGCAGGGGCACGACGTCGGTAGGGATCTTGGCCGTGTTGCCCAGGATCATCAGCGTGTAAGCGGCCACGATGATGACCGCGGCGCCTACCAGCAGGCCGAGCTCGGTCCGGCGGCGGGCCTTCACCCCTCGGACCGCTCGCTTCGGCCGCAGGGACCGCAGGAGGAGGGCCATTGGCCGAGAAGCCTACGGGACCGCTACCAGCCGTCGGGGGACGCGGCGGAGTCCGATATCAGGGCGCTCGTAGGCTCCCTCGACCGGTTGCCGGTATGGGAGATGGCCCGACTGCTTGACTAACTGCGGTGTCGAGCCTGGGCGTCACGCTCTACGGGGTCTGCGCCGTCTCCTTCATGATGGCGATGTACGCCTTGGAGCGCCGGGGCAGGCGGTTCATCCTCTTCTTCGCCGTCGGCTGCCTGCTGTCGAGCGCCTATGGGTTCCTCTCCGGCGCCTGGCCGTTCGGGGTGGTCGAAGTCATCTGGTCAGGGGTCGCTCTGCGACGTTGGAGAAAAGCCGGCAGCAAAGAACCCGACTCGAACTGACCGACCACCGACAGGACCGGAGGCACCGGCACGGCGGTACCATGACTGACGATGGGCGGCGTATCGATCTTTGGTCGACGACCGTGATCCGAACGTCGTGACCGATCGTTCGACGACCAGCCGTCCAGGCGTCGCTGTCCGGGCTCCCAGGCCCACGGCCGCGCCGGTGTCTCGCCGCCGCGGCCCTGTCTGGCCCGACTTGGTCGTCGATGCGGCACCGGCCGGCGACGGAGAACCGTCCGGCGACCTGGCCATCACCTCGCAACCGTCGCGTTTCCTCAACCGTGACCTCTCCTGGCTCGAGTTCGGTGCCCGCCTCCTCGAGCTGGCCGCCGACGACCGCCTTCCCCTCCTCGACCGGGTCGACTTCCTGGCCCTGTTCGCCGAAGGCCTCGACCAGCTCTTCCAGGTCCAGGTGGCCGGGCTCGAGGACCAGGTGGCGGCCGGCCTCCGCACCCGCTCACCGGACGGGCTGAGCCCCGACGAGCAGTGCCGGGCCATCGGGGCCCGAGCCGCCGAGCTCGTAGCCCGGCAGAACCGGCTCTACGCCGAGGAGCTCGAGCCGGCGCTCCGGGCCCAGGGGATCGTGGTGACCGATTGGCGCGACCTCGAGCCGGCCGACCGTGACCATCTGGAGCAGCTCTTCGACCGCCAGGTGTTCCCCATCCTCACCCCTCTCGCCGTCGACCAGGCCCATCCCTTCCCCTACATCTCCAATCTCTCGCTCAACCTGGTGGTCCGGGTCACCGACCCGGGCTCGGGTGACGAGCGCATCGCCCGGGTCAAGGTGCCGCCCGTGCTGCCTCGTTTCGTGGTCCTACCCGACGGTCGGCGGCTGCTGGCCATCGAGCAGGTCATCGCCGCCCATCTCGGGGCGCTCTTCCCGGCCATGGAGATCAGCGAGCACCACGTCTTCCGGGTGACCCGAAACGTCGACCTGTCGGTCGAGGACGAGGTCGAGGATTGGCTGGCCGCGGTCGAGCTCGAGCTCCACCGCCGTCGGTTCGGACAAGCCGTCCGACTCGAGGTCTCGGCCGGCATCCCCCCCGACCTGCTGGCCATGCTGGTCGAGGAAGTGGGCGTGGCCGCCGACAGCGTGCTGGTGAGCGACGTGCCCGTCGATCTCGCCGGGCTCCGGGCCGTGGGCACGCTCGACCGGCCCGACCTCCGCTCGCCCCTGTGGGCGCCGATCGTCCCGAGCGCCCTGGCCGACTCCACCCAGCTGTTCGCAGCCCTGTCGGCCGATGACGTCCTCGTCCACCACCCCTATGAGTCGTTCGCCGCGTCGGTCGAGTCATTCGTCTCGGCCGCTGCCGACGACCCCGATGTGTTGGCCATCAAGCAGACCCTCTACCGCGTGGGTGGCGACAACACGGTGACCGACGCCCTCATCCGGGCATCGCTGGCCGGCAAGGAGGTCACCGCCGTCGTCGAGCTCCAGGCGCGCTTCGACGAGCGAGTGAACATCGCCCAGGCCCGTGCCCTCGAGGAGGCGGGCGTGCAGGTCGTCTATGGCCTGCGCCAGCGCAAGACCCATTCGAAGATGCTCCTCGTCGTCCGGCGGGAGCGTGAGTCACTGAGGCGCTACTGCCACATCGGGACGGGCAACTACAACTCGGCCACGGCCCGCAGCTACGAGGATCTCGGGCTGTTCACGAGCGACGCCGACATCGGTGCCGACGTCGGCGAGCTGTTCAACGTGCTGGCCGGCTCGGCCAAGGTTCCCAGCCTCCGGCGCCTGGTCGCCTCCCCTTTCAGCACCCGGGAGATGCTCATGGCCCACATCGCCGAGGAGACCGAGGCGGGGGAGGCCGGCACCATCGCCATGAAGGTCAACGGCCTGACCGACCCCGGCATCATCGATGCCCTCTATGCCGCGTCGGCAGAGGGGTGCCGGGTGGACCTCGTCGTGCGCGGCCGCTGCTGCCTGCGTCCCGGCGTGCCCGGGCTGTCAGAGCGCATCACGGTCCGGTCGATCGTGGGCCGTTACCTCGAGCACTCGCGCATCTACCGGTTCGGTGGCACCGAAGGACGCCCTCTCCACCTTTACCTAGGGTCCGCCGACGTCATGGAGCGCAGCCTCGATCGCCGGGTGGAAGTGCTCGTGCCGGTCGACGACCCAACCATCCGTCAACGGCTCCTCGCCATCCTCGACGCTGCCGCTGACGACGAGGTCAACTCGTGGGTCCTCGGCTCCGAGGGGGAGTGGGAGCGGGTGCTCGAGCCGGTCGGTGACCGGCTGCCCTTCAGTCTCCAGGCCCACCTCGCCGGGCGCGCCCTCGAATCGCGCCGACCCGAGAGAGACCAGGGGAGGAGGCCGGTGATGTCGCCGGCACCTGCGCGAATCCCGGCCGGGACGGATGGCTCAGATGGGTTGCATGGGTCCGATGGATTGTCTGGCTCGGATGGCTCGGATGGGTCGGTTCACCTGTCGGGCCCCACCGCTCCCTCCCCGACAACGGAGCCGTCCCGCTCGCTGCGGCGGTTCTGGGAGCGGCGGAAACGAGGCTGAACCCGCTGTCGGCCGCCACCGCTGCCGCACAGGCCGGCGCCTCGTGCTCCGAGTGCGACACACGGAAGGGCACTGTCGATGCTGCCGAGACCACCGGGCCGGTTGTTGCCGCCTTGCGGGGCGCCGACCGCAACCGCCGCGCCCGAAGTCGACTCAGGATGTCGCGGTGCTCGAGTTCGAGTGAGGCGTAGGCCAACCCGCCGCAGGGGATGGGCAACCAGAAGTTCACTGCTCGGTAAGCCAGCACGGCCGAGACGGCCTCTCCGGTTGTCGGGCCGAATCCGGTGATGGTGGAGACGAGGACCAGTTCCACTACGCCGAGTCCAGCCGGCGTGAGAGGGATGGCGGCCAGGATGTTGGCCAGCCCGTAGGCACAGAGGAGGTCGAGCGGCGACACCACGTGCCCGAAGGCGGCGACGAACACCCACAGCGACGCCGCGTCCAGCAGCCAGTTGGCCGCGGCCCAACCGACGGCCCGACGGGTGAGCGATCGGTCGGCCATGAGGTCGCGGAACCGCCGGGCATGTCCTTCGAGGAAGCCGACCAACCGGTCCGCCTCGACGAACGGCAGTCGTTCACCGATACGGCGGACTACCTGCCGGGCACGCTCGGGCCCGCGGGCGACCAGCCATGCGAGACCACCGAGCACGACGAGGAGGACGGCGCCGACGACGGCGGCGGCCACGATGAGGATCGAGCCGTAGGCCGACGCCCCCCCATGGTGCCCGACCGGCACGTGGAAGCCATGGGTGACGAGGACGCCGACAAAGGAGAGCCAGAAGAGGACGTTGAGCACGACCGCCGAGCCGATGCCCTGGGTGCCGAGGGCGAACCCGGCATCGGTGCCCGTCACCCCCGATTGGATGAGGAGGCGGTAGCCGAGGGCGGCGGCCGGTGCCGTGCCACCCGGGGCCACATGGCTGAGGGACAGAGTCGACAGGTTGATGCGGAAGAGCCGCAGCCGGCGGGGGCCGCCGTGGGGCAGGACGGCGTGAGTCAGCTGGGCGTAGGCGACGAGGGCGGCGATCTCGAGGAGGACCCCGAGGACCAGGTAGGCGGGGTGGATGTGGGCCAGGCTGCCGACCTCGGCCCGGTGGGAGGCGGCCAAGGGCAGGGCGACGTAGAAGACGAAGAGGAAGGCGAGGACGGTGCCCACGCTGAAGCGGACTTCGCGGCGTCCGAGCGGCCCCCGGTGCCACCAGCGGCGCCTGGTCACGCCTGGTCCTCCGTTCGCCATGGCCGTCCATGTTGACACTTTCGACGCCGAGAACCTGACATGCTGGGGTCGGTGGTGGACCAGGCGACCACGCCCAACGGGGACGGCGAGTCGCTCGCAGCCGCTGACTCGCTCGAGCCGCTCGGTCCGGGCCAGCCGGCCCAACCCAGGCCGACCACCATCATCAGCGAGACGCCGGTAGAGCTCCGGGACCGGGAGGTAGGGTCGGACGCGCCCCGTCGTGAGCGCCTCTTCGCGGCGGCGTCAGCCAAGGGCGTGAACCTGCGGACCATCCTGGCCGTCGACGCCGTGGTCATCGCCACCTGGGTGATCTACCGGCTCATCGGGCGCCTCAAGGAGATCATCCTCTGGATCCTCATCGCCGCCTTCGTCGCTCTCGTGCTCAACCCGGGAGTGTCGTTTCTGCAGCGCCACCGTCTGCGCCGCGGGGTGGCCGTACTCATCGTCTATGCCGTCGGCGTGGTTGTCTTCTTCGGCTTGCTCGGCCTGTTCGGCTACCCGCTCGTGAACTCGGTGAGCCACGTGGCCACCCAGTTGCCCACCATGGTGAAGGACGTCGAGAAGGGCCACGGCTGGCTGGCCCACACCCTCCAGCACTTCGGACTGCTCAAGTGGGTGCAGAAGAACGCCCCGAAGTTGGAGACGGCGGCGCGGAACCTGGGCAAGCCGGCCCTCAGTGAAGGAGCCCACCTGGGCAGTGCCGTCTTCTCCACCATGCTGGCCCTCTTCACGATCGGCTTCCTGTCACTGTTCATCCAGCTCGAGGCGCCGCGCTTGCGGGCCGGCTTCCTTGGGACGCTGCGGCCCGACCGCCGGCGGGACGTGGAGGACATCGCCCACACCGTGTCTCGCTCGGTCACCGCTTACGTCCTCGGCACCGTCGCCCTCTCGTTCATGTTCGGTGCCGTCGTCCTCGTGACCATGCTCATCCTCGGCGTCCCCTTCGCGCTGCTCATCGCCCTGTGGGTGGCTCTCGTGGCCATGATCCCGTTGATCGGCGGCCTGATCGCGGCTGTCCCGAGCGTGATCCTCGCCCTCCTGCACTCGCCGACGGCCGGCATCGTCATGCTCGTTGTCTTCGTGGGTTTCCAGTTCGTGGAGAACCACCTGCTCTACCCGGTGGTCATGAGCCGCTCGGTGCGTATGAATCCGCTCTGGGTGCTGCTCTCGATCCTTATTGGGGCAAACCTGGGTGGGGTTTTCGGGTCGGCTCTCGGGGCGCTGGCCGGGGCGCTGATCGCCATCCCGGTCGGAGGGGCCGTCCAGGTCATCGTCCGCGAGGTGTGGGACCGCACGCAGGCGACCGGCCCGGACGCGGGGGAGAGCGCGGATGCTCCGGCGGTGGACGTCGACGGCGCGTCGTCGTCCGACGCCTCGACGGCCTCAGCTCCACCGGAGCCCGCCGGCGTGGCGCCCACTCGTTGAGCCCACTCGTCGAGCCCATTCGTCGAGCCTGGGCTTACTGCCCGGTCGGGGTGCGGCTCCGACCTCCCCGCCTCGGCCTGCCCGGTTCGTTGGGTACGTCTCTCGTAAGCTGACCCGATGGAAGTGCTGGTCGTCCTGCCGACCTACAACGAATCGGCCAACATCGACACCGTCCTGCGCCGCGTGCACGCGGCCCTGCCGGCGGCCAGTGTGCTCGTGGTCGACGACGGGAGCCCGGACGGCACGGCCGACATCGCCGAGCGCGTCGGCAAGGAGCTCGGCAACGTCGAGGTCATGCGACGGCACGAGAAGTCGGGGCTCGGCAGCGCGTACCGGGCCGGCTTTCGCTGGGGCCTCGAACACGGCTTCGACGCCTGTGTCGAGATGGACTCCGACCTCTCGCACGAGCCCGAGGCGCTGCCCGATCTGGTCGCCCCCCTGTCCGAGGGCTATGAGCTGGTCATCGGGTCCCGCTACATCCCCGGCGGACGCATTCCGAACTGGGCCTGGCATCGTCGGCTTCTGTCGCGTGGCGGCAACGTCTACGCCTCGTTGCTGCTCGGCCTGGGTGTCACCGATTCGACGGCTGGCTTTCGCGCCTACGCGGCCACCGTTCTCCGGCGGATCGACCTCGATGCCATCCGGGCCGACGGCTACGGCTTCCAGATCGAGATGACCTATGCCACCATCGGCTCGGGGGGCGCCGTGACCGAGGTGCCGATCCGGTTCGTCGACCGGGTCGAGGGGGAGTCGAAGATGTCCACGTTCATCGTGGTCGAGGCCCTCGTCCTCGTGACCTGGTGGGGCCTGTTGCGGGCGGGCGGTGCACTCCGTCGCCTGGCCCGACCCGACGCCCACCGAGCGGGCCCCGACGGCGCCCCGGTCGGGGGCTCACGTCCACCTCAGGGGAAATAGCGGTACACGACCTCGGCCACGCAGCTGGGCTTGGCTGATCCTTCGGTCTCAAAGGTGAGCTCGAGTACCACCTGGACCCCGTTGGTCACGTCGTCGGCGTCCTTGACGGCCACACCGATGCGCAGGTTGCTGTCGACGGGCACCGGTGCCGGGAACCGGACCTTGTTGCAGCCATAGTTGACGCCCATCGACGTCCCCTCGACCACGAGGACCTCGTGGAGCATTCCCGGAGCCAATGACAAGGTCAGGTAGCCGTGGGCGATGGCCGTTCCGAACGGTCCGGATTTGGCCCTCTTCGGGTCGACGTGGATCCACTGGTGATCGCCGGTTGCATCGGCGAACAGGTTGATCTGCTCTTGGGTGACCCGGTGCCAGTCGCTGTACCCGAGGTGGGTGCCGACGAGCTCCTTGAACTTGTCGATGTGCACGGTGGTTGCCATGGCGCAACTGTAGGGGAGGGCCGCGGACCCGACCACCGGCAGGTGAGCTGCGCCTGTGGGCAGCTGAGGTGCGCCTGTGGCCAGGTGAGGTGCGCCTGTGGCCAGGTGAGGTGCGCCTGGGGCCAGGTGAGGTGCGCCTGTGGTGCGGGATCAGTACCTCCTCACCGGGCGGTCGTCGATACGCTGCCAGCCGTGGTCGTCGAGTCCCATCACCATCACCGGGACGTCCAGACCGGGGGTGCCCGCGCCGCCGTCTTCGGCGTGTCCGACGGGCTGGTTTCGAACGTCGCCCTGATCCTGGGTGTCGCCGGGGCCCACGCATCGGGTGGCGCCGTGCGGTTGGCCGGCGTGGCCGGGCTCATCGCCGGCTCGTTCTCGATGGCCGCCGGCGAGTACGTCTCAATGCGGGCCCAGGGCGAGCTCATGCAGCGCGAGCTCGATGTCGAGGCCCAGTCCATCGAACGCGACCCCGAGGTCGAGCGGCGGGAGCTGGCCGCCATCTACGTGAGCCGTGGCCTCGACGCCAACATGGCCGACGAGCTGTCGGGCAAGATGATGCGCGACCCCGAGATCGCGCTCGAGACCCACGCGCGCGAGGAGTTGGGCATCGATCCGACGAGGACCGGGCGTCCCTTTCAAGCGGCCGCATTCTCCTTCGTCACCTTTGCCGTCGGCGCTCTCGTACCCCTGTTGCCCTGGCTCATCACCGCTGGCACCACGGCCACCATCTGGTCCGTCGTCCTCGGTGGGGCGAGCGCCTTGGCTGTGGGAGCCGCCCTCGCGCACTTCACCGGCCGTTCGGCGTTGTGGTCAGCCGGTCGTCAGCTGATCATCCTGGGCATCGCCGCCGGCGTGACCTTCTCGATCGGCCGCCTCATCGGCACCGGTTGAGCCTCTCGAGCCGGCCGCGCCGCCCGACGCCATCGGGTCGACGACCCGTGAGTACGCCCGGTCGGTGTGGTCCTCGGTGAAGCCCAGCGACCGGTAGAGGGCGACGGCAGCCTCGTTGGACGCGTCGACATACAACATGCCGACCGACAGCCCGGCCCGCGCCAGCCAGTCGAGCCCGGCCCGGGTCAGCGCTCGACCCCACCCGCGGCCCTGGAAGTCGGGGTCGACGCCGATGACGTAGATCTCACCCATGGGCGGATCGCTCTCGGCATGGACCTTCGTCCAGCACCACGCCGCGATCACGCCGGCTTCGTCGCGCACGAGGAACCCGGCCGGGTCGAACCACGGCTCGTCCTCTCGCTGGCGGAGGATCTCGAGGTTCCAGTTGCCCTGCTCGGGATGGCCGGCGAACGCCCGGTTGTTGGCTCGCAGCCAGGCCTCGTCGTCTTGACCGGGGACGAAGGGCCGGGTGGCGAGGGGCGCCCGGCCGTCGGGGGCGAGCGGCAGCGGGCAGCGCAGCTGCCGCAGGTCGCGCTCGTGGGTGAAGCCCGTCCCGAGGGCCCACTCGTCGTCGTCCGGGCCGGCCCACGGCACCCACAGTCGGACCAGGCCCCCGCCCTCTCGGCCGACCTCCGCGACCACGGCCCGGAGGAGCTCGGCCTTCACGGCCGAGGGATCGCCAAGGCTCGAGTCGGCCACCACTTCGACGGCGTAGTGGCCGTCGGGGGGAGTGGGGAGGCCCTGGCCGAGCCCGCTGGCGTGGGAAGCCGAGCGGGGGGCTCCGTCGAAGACCGCCACCCGCACCGGGGTTGCCAGCGATGGACCGGTCCCGGCCGGGGCGAAGAGCGCCGAGCGTTGCGACTCGCTGAGAGCGGGATGCCCGGATGCGACCGTCACCCGGTCGACGAGGTCGACGACGGCGCGCCGGTCGCGCTCGTCGAGTTCGGGCAGCAGCGGCACGGCGCGCCCGGTCATGGCGGCCGACCCTACCGGTAGTGTCCGGAGCCGTGCCCCGACCCCGCACACCGGCCGGACGCGCCCGGGTGGTCGACGAGCGTCTGGAAGAGCGCTTCCCGGGCACGGCCGCCGAGTTGTGCGCGCTCGATCACCGCAACCCTTTCGAGTTGCTCGTCGCCACGATCCTCTCGGCCCAGTGCACCGACGAGCGCGTGAACCTGACCACGCCCGCGCTCTTCGCCCGCTATCCCGACGCTGCCGCGCTGGTCACCGCCAACCCTGAGGACGTCGAGGAGCTCATCCGGTCGACTGGGTTCTTCCGCTCGAAGACCCGCAACCTGTTGGGCATGGCCGCGGGGTTGACCGAGCGCTTCGGCGGTCAGGTGCCGACGGCGATGGAAGACCTCGTCACCTTGCCCGGCGTCGGACGCAAGACGGCCAACGTCGTGCGAAGCGTGGCATTCGATTTGCCCGGGCTCCCCGTCGACACCCACGTGCAGCGCTTGGCAACCCGCCTGGGGTTGACCACGGCGACGGATCCGGTAGAGATCGAGCACGAACTGAACAAGCTGGTGCCCGCGGCCCGGCGGGGCACCTTCAGCTTGCGACTCATCCTTCACGGACGGGCCACGTGCCGAGCCCGGCGCCCGCACTGCTCGGAGTGTGTGCTGGCCGACATCTGCCCATCGGCCGGCATCGGCGTCTGACCGGCAACCGGCGCGGGGCAAACGGCGCGTCGGGGGGCCACGCGGGTCCGGACGCGGCGAAGGCACCCCAAAGGGTGCCTTCGCGCGAGCGGGTCGGGCGGCGGATCCCGATGGCCGCTCAAGCGGAACCAGTTGGCGGGAACCGGTTCCGGTGTCTCTACATCACCATGTTTTCGACAAGATTTCCAGTCGCTTAGAGGATTTTGACCATCGATCAGCCGGTTCGGCGCCCAATTGCAACCGTAAGTCGCGCCAAACGACGGTTGGCACTGGTGAGCGAACGTTCGATGGCGAACAGCTCGCTGGCCACCTCCTCGTCCTTATCCGCGTCGGCTGTCTCGGCGTGGTCGGAGATCCGGCGGGTGATCTCGTCGAGGGCGGTAGCGAGGGAGGACAGCTCGGCAGCAGTGGCGGCCATGGGCCCAGCATGGCATCAGCGTGCCGCCCGATGGACGGCGACGGCCACCGCCTCGTCACCACCGCCTCGTCACCACCTGCGCCCCGGGAGGCCGGCCAGAGGTGTTCCGGTACCATCGCCAGGCAATGGCTCTCCGGCGGCTCGACCTTCGCGGCAGGGCCGCCGACCGCCGCACGCTGCGACGCGAGCTGCCCGCCCCGGTCGACGTCCAGGACCGGTCGGCTGTCGAGGTGGCCCACATCATCGCCGAGGTGCGGCGGGACGGCGATGCCGCCCTCCGGCGCCTGACCCGGGTCTTCGACGGAGCCGAGGTCGACGAGCTGCGGGTGCCCGAGTCGGACTGCAAGGCGGCTCTCCAACGCATCCCCGCCCCCCTCCGGGACGCCCTCGAGGTGGCCTACGACCGCATCGCCGCCTACCACGGCCATGAGGCGGCGCCACCGGTGGCCGAGTACCGGTCGGGTGGCATCACCGTTCGCCATCTGGTGCGGCCGGTTGGTCGGGCCGGCTGCTACGCCCCCGGGGGGAGGGCCCGCTACCCGTCGACGGTCCTGATGACGGCTACGCCCGCCCGGGTGGCCGGCGTGGGCGAGGTCGTGCTGTGCGTGCCACCGGGGCCCGACGGCCGGGTCGACGACGCTTCGCTGGCCGCCGCCGCCCTGGCCGGGGTCGACGAGGTGTACCGGGTGGGCGGTGCGCAAGCCATCGCGGCCATGGCCTACGGCACCGAGGCGATCGAGCCCGTCGATGTCGTCGTCGGTCCCGGCAACCGTTACGTGGCCGAGGCCAAGCGCCAGGTGTCGGGGACGGTCGGGGTCGCTTCCGCCTTCGCCGGCCCGTCAGAGGTGGTGGTGGTGGCCGACGCCACCACGCCCACTGACCTGTGCGCCATCGACCTCCTGGTTCAGGCCGAGCACGGGCCCGACGGATTGGCCTGGCTGATCACCTGGTCGGAGGAGAAGGCGGCGGCCGTCGACGAAGCGGTGGCCCGGCTGGTGGCTGACTCTCCCCGGCGGGCGGATCTCGAGGCGACCCTGGCCGCCGGCGGCTACGCCGTGGTGGTGGACGGCCCCGAGCAGGCGGCCGCAGTGATCGACGTGGTCGCCCCCGAACACCTCGAGCTGCTCATCGACGAGTCGGACGCTGAGTTGCTGGTCGAGGCGGTGTCGTCGGCCGGTGCCATCTTCGTGGGCCCGTGGTCACCGGCCAGCGTGGGCGATTACCTGGCCGGCCCCAACCACGTGCTACCCACCAACCGGACGGCCCGGTTCTCGAGCGCCCTCCAGGTCGACGATTTCCGGCGCCACAGCCATGCCGTGATCGTCGAACCCCGCGCCCTCGAGGAGCTCGGGCCCCACGTCGTGGCCCTGGCCGAGGCCGAAGGACTGCCAGCCCACGCCGAGTCGGTCCGCCTCCGATGGGCCCGCTAGGACCGGAGGCGGGGGACTCGGCCGCCCTCCCCGCCGTACGGCCGGACCTCGTGGCCCTGAGCGGCGGCTACCACTCGGCCCAAATCGACGTCGAGGTCCGTCTCAACACCAACGAGTCGCCGCTGCCGCCGCCCCCCGCCTGGTACGACGCCCTGTCCGCCGGACTGCCGGAGATCGCCTTCAACCGGTACCCGGACCGCGAGGCGCTCGCACTGCGCCAGGCCCTGGCCGCCGAGCACGGCGTGGAGCCCGAGCACGTCTACTGTGCCAACGGCTCGAACGAGGTCATCCAGGCCTTGCTGCTCGCCTACGGCGGCCCCGATCGCTCGGCGGCCCTCTTCGAGCCCACCTACACCTTGCACCGCCACATCGCCGGCATCACCGGGACGGCGGTGGCGGCCGGGCAACGGCACGAAGACTTCACCCTCGACCTCGGGGAGGTGGCCCGCGTTCTCCGAGAGGCCCGACCCGATGTCACCTTCCTCTGTTCGCCCAACAACCCGACCGGACGCGCCGACCGGCCAGAGGACGTGGCCGAGGTGACGGCACAGGCGCCGGGGCTCGTGGTCGTGGACGAGGCCTACGGCCAGTTCTCCCCGACCTCGGCCCTCGATCTCGCTCGAGAGGGCACGCCCGGCGCCGACCGGCTGGTCGTCGTGCGCACCTTCTCGAAGACGTGGTCGATGGCGGCCGCCCGCCTCGGCTACCTCATCGGCCCGGCCGAGGTGGTCGAGGCCTGCGAGCTTGTGACCCTCCCGTACCATCTGGACGCCGTGACCCAGCTGGCCGGCCGTCTCGCCCTCGGCTTCCGGGACGAGATGAGGGCACGGGTGGCCCTCCTCACCGAAGAACGGGGACGCCTGACAGCCGCTCTGGCCGAGCTCCCCGTGGAAACCTGGCCGTCGGAAGCCAACTTCATTCTGTTTCGCCCGCTGCCCAAGGCGGCGGAGGTGGTGTGGTCCGATCTCCTGGGCGCCTCGGTGCTCGTGCGAGACTGTTCGAGCTGGCCGGGCCTCGCCGGGTGCCTGCGGGTGACGGTGGGGCTGTCCGAAGAGAACGACCGATTCCTCGCTGCCCTCCGCCAGAGCCTGACATGAGCACGACCACCGACCTCCCGCCCCACCGAACGGCCGCCTCCCGCCGGGCCACCGCCGAGACAGCCATCGATGTGCGCGTCGACCTCGACGGCACCGGCGACGTCGAGGTGGAAACCGGATTGCCATTCTTCGACCACATGGTCAGCCAGCTCGGGCGCCACGGTGGATTCGACCTCGTGGTGCGGGCCGAGGGCGATCTCGAGGTCGACGCCCACCACACCGTCGAGGACGTGGGGATCACGCTCGGTCAGGTCATGGCCGAGGCCCTCGGGGACAAGGCCGGGATCCGGCGCTTCGCCTCGGTGGCCGTGCCCTTGGACGAAGCCTTGGTCGAGGTGGCCCTCGACCTGTCGGGTCGGCCCTACCTGGCCTACGGGGTGACCTTCCCGCCCGAGACTCTGCCCCTCGGCCAGCCGCCCTTCGACCCGCAACTGGCCGAGGAGTTCTGGCGGGCCGTGGTCACCTCGATGGGCCTCACCCTGCACCTTCGCCTGGTGAGCGGCAAGAACACCCATCACATCGTCGAGGCCTCCTTCAAAGCCGTCGCTCGAGCACTGCGAGATGCCGTGCGGCGCGAGGGCGGCGGGATCCCCTCGACGAAGGGCGTGCTGTGAGCCTCCGGTGGTGTACCCGTGGACATTCGACCGGACCAGCGGCACATCACCGCCGCGCCCGTTGATCGCCGTCCTCGACTACGGCATCGGAAACCTGCGCTCGGCCGAGAAGGCCCTCCAGCGAGCCGGGGCCGATGCCCGGCTGAGCGCCGACCCCGACGAGGTGGCCGCCGCCGATGCCGTGGTGCTTCCCGGGGTGGGCGCTTTCGGACCCTGTGCCCGCGCCCTCCGCCGGACGGGACTGTGGGAAGTGGCCCGGAGGGCCATCGAGTCCAAGGTCCCCTTCCTCGGCATCTGCATCGGGTTCCAACTCCTCTACGAAGGTTCGGACGAGGACCCGTCCGAGCCGGGATTCGGGGTGTTGGCCGGCCGGGTCCGCCGCCTTCCCGATGGGGTGAAGCACCCGCAGATGCAGTGGAACCGGCTCACCCCGGTCGGGGAGACGCCCTCTCGACTGTTGGCCGAGGTGCCCGAGCCAACCTGGGTCTACTTCGTCCACTCCTTCGCCCCCGAAGGCACGGCCGCCACCACCTCGGTGTGCGACTACGGCGGATTGGTGGTGGCCACGGCCGAGGCCGGACGGGTGTGGGGGACACAGTTCCACCCCGAGAAATCGGGGGCGACGGGATTGGCCGTCCTCGCCAACTTCGTCCAGGCGGCGGGCGGCGGCTGATGGACCTCTATGCCGCCGTCGACATCCTCGGGGGCGCGGCCGTGCGACTCACCCGCGGCGACTTCGACCTCCGGCGCGACTACGGCGACCCGGTGGAGCTGGCCGAGCGCTTCGCGGCGGCCGGCGCCCCCTGGTTGCACGTGGTCGACCTCGACGGGGCCAAGACCGGCCGGTCGACCAACCGGCCGGTGGTGGAACGGATCGCCGCCGCCGTCGACGTTCCCGTCCAGAGCGGGGGAGGAGTGCGCACCGCGGACGACATAGAGGCCCTCCTCGCCGCCGGGGTGGCCCGCGTGGTGCTGGGCACGACGGCAGCCGAGGATCCGGTCGCCACCCGATCGATGGTGGCTGCTTTCGCCGGCCGGGTCGCACTCGGCCTCGACTACCGGCGCGGGAACGACGGTCGTCTCGAGGTGGCATCCCGCGGCTGGGTCGAGGCTAGCGGGCGCACGGTCACTGACCTCCTCACCGAACTGGCCGACGCCGGCCTGGCCGCGGTGGTGGCCACGGCCATCGACCGAGACGGCACCCTCGGGGGACCGGACATCCCCGGCCTGGCCGCGGTGCTGACGGCGACGGGCCTTCCCGTCATCGCTTCGGGCGGGGTGGCCTCCGCCGACGACGTCTGCGACCTGGCCGCTCTCCGGGTACCGGTCACGTCGGCCGGGTGGTCAGACGCCGATGGCTCGAACGAGGGCCGAGGGACCGTCGAGCCGCGGCGGCTCCTCGGTGTGATCGCCGGCCGGGCCCTGGTCGACGGGCGGCTCAGCGTGTCCGAGGGGGTGGCCGCGTGCGCACCGTGCGGGTGATCCCTTGCCTGGACGTCGACGCCGGCCGGGTCGTCAAGGGAGTGCGCTTCACCGACCTCGTCGACGCCGGGGACCCGGTCGAGCTGGCCCGCCGCTACGACGAGGAGGGCGCCGATGAGGTCGTGTTCCTCGACATCACCGCTTCGTCCGACGAGCGCCGGACGATGGTCGACGTGGTCGCCCGCACCGCCGAGGAGGTGTTCATCCCTTTGACAGTGGGCGGCGGCATCCGGTCGGTCGAGGACGCCCGCCACTTGCTGAGAGCCGGCGCCGACAAAGTTGGCGTGAACACCGCCGCCGTCGACCGACCCGAGCTGGTGACCGAGCTCGCCGCTGAGTTCGGCAGCCAGTGCGTGGTCGTGGCCGTCGACGCCCGCCGCTTCGAGTCCGGCGGCTGGGAGGTCTGGACCCACGGCGGGCGCAACGCCACCGGGATCGACGCCGTGCTGTGGTGCGGGCGCGCCGCCGACTTCGGCGCGGGCGAGATCCTGCTCACCTCCATGGACAGAGACGGGACGCGCGACGGCTTCGACCTCGAGCTCACGGCGCGGGTGGCCGACACCTGTTCCGTCCCGGTCATCGCATCCGGTGGTGTCGGGAACCTGGACCATCTGGTCGACGGCGCCCGAGTGGGCCACGCCGACGCAGTCCTGGCTGCGTCGATCTTCCATCTCGGCGAGTTCACCGTTGCCGAGGCCAAGGAACGACTGGCGGCATCCGGCGTGTCCGTTCGACCTCCGCTGCGGCCCGCCTGAGCGCAGGGACCGGACCAGCCGGCCCAGGCAGTAACCTTTGTTGGTGGCCACGAGGACGTCGGAGCCGTCGTCGGCCAGCCGGAACGGGGACGATCCGTCGCCCAAGCTCGCCATCACCGTCCTCGCCGACCGCGTCCTCGTTCAGGTGGGGCAGGCGGATGGCGAGCGCCGCTCACGGGCCGGCATACTCATCCCGGCCACGGCCCAGGTGTCCCGTCGCCTGTCCTGGGCCGAAGCGGTGGCCGTGGGCCCGCACGTGCGCTCGGTAAAGGTCGGCGACACCGTGCTGTTCAACCCCGAGGACCGCTTCGAGGTCGAGGTACAGGGCGACGAGTACGTCATCCTGCGCGAACGAGACATCCATGCCGTGGCCGCCACCCGCATCGACAGTGGGACGGGTCTCTATCTCTGATCGCGTCACGCGGCCGTGACGACGCCTCTGCCGTGAGCAACCCTGCCCCGACTTCCGAGACCCCGGGAGCGAACCGCCCGGTGGGCGTGCCCCCCGATGTCACCCTGGGTGTGCCCATTCCCTTCACCGAGGAGGAGTTGGCAGCCATTGCCTTCAATGCCGACGGGCTGGTGGCGGCGATCGTCCAGGACGCCTCGGACGGTGCCGTGCTCATGTTCGCCTGGATGAGCGAGCAGTCCCTCCGGCTCACGCTCGAGACGGGTCGCTCGTGGTTCTGGAGCCGGAGCCGCCAGGAGCTGTGGTGCAAGGGCGAGACGTCCGGCGAGCGGCAGTACGTGAAGCGCGTGCAGTACGACTGCGACGGCGACGTGGTGCTCGTGACCGTCGACCAGGAAGGGGGCGGTGCCTGCCACACCGGGCATCGCAGTTGCTTCTACCGCTCCTTCGGCGACGCCGTCCAAGGACGATGACCGCATCCACCGCCGCCTCGTCGGGGCCCGGCGCGGACGGGTTCCGGGCGCTCGCCGCCAAGCACCGTCTCGTTCCGGTGTGGCGTGAGCTCGTGGCCGACACCATCACCCCGGTCTCTGCCTTCCTCGGCATGGTGGGAGACCACGGCGGGCCCGGGTTCCTCTTCGAGTCGGTGGAGGGCGGTGAGCGATGGGGTCGCTACTCGTTCGTCGGACGCCGACCACTCGCCACCATGACGTCGGCCGGGGGCCAGATCACGACGGTTGGGCCACTCGACCTCGACGCCGCCACCGGTGGCCGGGTGAGCGGCCGAGCCGGCATGCTGGCCGCCCTCGAGGCCGTCCTCGACGCTTTTGACACTCCCGAGCTGCCCGACCTGCCGCCACTGCACGCCGGGCTGGTCGGCTACCTCGGTTATGACGTGGTGCGCGAGGTCGAGCACCTTCCCGACATCCCGCCCGACGACCTCGGCCACCCCGACGCCGTGTTGTCGGTCATCGGGCAGCTGGCCGCCTTCGACCACTGGCGGCAACGGGTGGTGCTCATCGAGAACGTGGTGATCGACCCGGACGACGACGAGGCGGCGCGCGACGCCGCCTATCGTCAGGCCGAGGCTCGTCTGGACGGGCTGGCGGCTGACTGCCTGGCACCGACCGGCGAGCCGGCGAGACCCCTGCCCGAACCCGCGGGACTGCCCGACGACGTGGTCCGAACCATGAGCGACGGGCTGTACGAGGACGCGGTGCGGGCGGCCAAGGAGCACATCACGGCCGGCGACATCTTCCAGGTCGTGGTGTCCCAGCGCTACGACCTCCCCACTCTCGGCGTCGACCCCTTCGACGTCTACCGGGTGCTACGCCTGGTCAACCCCAGTCCCTACCTGTACTTCTTGCGGTTCGACGGCATCACGGTGGTGGGTGCCTCACCCGAGCCGATGGTCCGCCTGCGCGACGGCACCGTCATCTCCCGGCCCATCGCCGGCTCACGGCCCCGGGGCTCGACGCCGGAGGCCGACGCCCTCTTCGAAGGGGAGCTGGTCGAGGACCCGAAGGAGCTGGCCGAGCACGTGATGCTCGTCGACCTGGCCCGCAACGATGTCGGCCGGGTGGTGAGCTTCGGCACCGAGGTCATCGACGAGCTCATGGTCGTCGAGCACTACAGCCACATCATGCACCTGACCTCGCAGGTCTCCGGTCGGCTGGCACCGGGCAAGGGGCCCACCGACGTGCTGCGGGCCACCCTGCCGGCCGGCACCCTGTCCGGCGCGCCGAAGGTGCGGGCCATGGAGATCATCGACGACCTCGAGGTGTCGAAGCGCGGTGTCTACGGCGGGGTGATCGGCTACCTCGACTTCACCGGGAACCTGGACACCGCCATCGCCATCCGGACCATGACCGTCGGCGCCGACGGCCGCGCCTCGGTGCAGGCCGGGGCGGGCATCGTGGCCGACAGCGACCCGGTGTCGGAGAACGCCGAGTGCGCCCACAAGGCGGCGGCGCTGCTCGTGGCCGTGGCCATGGCCCGGGCCGCCCGGGCCGACCGGGCGGACCGGGCGACGGCGGCTCCGGGCGCGCCGACGACCACCTCCCGGGGCGAGCCCCGGTGAGCACGTCGCACGACACTTCGGATGTCGAGCAGGGCTACCGGGCCGTGCGCACCGCGGTAGCGGTCCGGGCTCTCGATCGTGACGTCGTCCGGGTGGCCGGTCCCGATGCCGGCTCCTACCTGCAGGGACAGCTGAGCCAGGACGTGGACGGGCTGGGGGTGGGCGAGGGACGCGAGTCGCTCCTCCTCAGCCCGCAAGGACGTGTCGACGCCTATCTGCGGGTGGCCAAGCTGGCCGACGACGAGTTCGTCCTCGATGTCGAGAGCGGGTTCGGTCGAGCGGTCATCGAGCGCCTCGAGCGCTTCCGGCTGCGCACCAAGGTCGCCTTCGATCCTCTCGACTGGGCGTGCACCGGCCTGCGCGGGCCGACGTCACGAGCGGCGGTGACCGGCGATCCCGTCCTGCGCCTGGACGCCGACTGGCCGGGGCTGGTCGGCGTCGATCTGCTCGGGCCCCGCCCTCCTGACGACAACCTCCCGTGGGTGGCGGCCGGCACGGTCGAGTGCCCGGTCGAGGCGTGGGAGGCGGCCCGCATCGAGGCGGGGCAGCCCGTGCTCGGCCGTGAGATCGACGAGCGCACCATCGCCGCCGAGGTGGGCGTGGTCGAGCGCGCCGTGTCTTTTACCAAGGGGTGCTTCACCGGCCAGGAGCTCGTCGCCCGGCTCGACGCCCGGGGCTCGAAGGTGGCGCGACGGCTCTGCGGCGTGGTCGTCCTCGATCGTTCGACCGGCCACGGGGCCGACGAGCTCGTCGGCCCGCGGCCGTCTGGGGGCGAGGGACGGGCGATGGCGGGGACGGCAAAGAGGTTGGTCGCCTCACCTCGGCCGCCTGGTCGCCGGGGCTCGATGCCGTGGTTGCCCTCGCCGTGCTCCACCGGTCGATCGTCCCGCCGGAGGCCGTCGTCCTCCGGCTCGGGCCGGTAGGCGCCCGGCTCGGGCCGGTAGGCGCCGGGGAAGAGCTGGTGGCCGAAGCCCGGCCCCTGCCCCTCGTCGGATCGGGCTGACTCGGACGGCTCGAGCGGCATCACCGTCCGTGCCCACCGTCCCACCTGTTCCATTGGGAACCCGGTGGGATACTGGCCCGGGAGCCGGTCAAGGGATCGGGGAGGACATGGGAACGACGGCGGCCGTGGGGCCGAGCACAGGGGACGGGCCGGTCGGGGGCGAGCCCGAGCACGTCACGACCTCGACACGCGACCGCGACGATCTCGCTGCCCGCCTCGGCGCATGGCTGCGATCGACACTGCCGGCTCGAGCCGCTCCCGAGCTCATCGAGGCATCGAGCCCGGAGGGGAACGGGATGTCCTCGGAGACGGTGCTGTTCACCGCCCGCTGGGAGGAGGACGGGGTCCGCGCCGACCACCCTCTGGTCGCCCGCATCGAGCCACCGGCCACCGCCTGGCCCGTCTTCCCGACCTACGACCTCGACATGCAGTTCCGGGTCATGCAGCTGGTGCGCGAGCGCACCGGCGTGCCTGTGCCCGAGCCGCTGTGGTACGAGGCCGACCCGGATCCGCTGGGTGGAGCCTTCTTCGTCATGGCTCGCATCGATGGCTTCGTTCCCCGCGACGTGATGCCCTACACGTTCGGTGACAACTGGGTGTTCGACGCTTCCGAGGCCGATCGACGACGGCTACAGGACTCCGCCCTCCGCGCCCTGGCCGGCATCCACGCCCTCACCCCGGCAAACGCCGACCTCACCTTCCTCGAGCACCGGGAGCCCGGCGCGACCAGCCTCGAGCGCAGCCTCAACCATTGGTCCGCCTATCACGACTGGGTGGTGGCCGATGCCGCGTCTCCCCTCCTGGCCCGCGGCTTCGCCTGGCTGCGCGAGCGGCTTCCCGGCGACGTCGGGCCGGACGTCCTCTCGTGGGGAGACAGCCGCATCGGCAACATGATCTTCCGCGACAACGAAGTGGTCGCCGTCCTCGATTGGGAGATGGCGGCGGTGGCTCCGCCCGAGGTCGACCTCGGATGGATGTGCTATCTCCACCTTTTCTTCCAGGACCTGACCAAGGACCTTGGCGCCCCCGGGCTTCCCGACCTCTTCCGCCCGAATGATGTCGCCCGCCAGTACGCCGCCATCACCGGACGCGAGCCGAGCGACTTCATCTGGTTCGTCGCCTACGCCGCCATCCGACACGGGGTGATCATGCGCCGGGTGACCGAGCGATCGATTCTATTCGGTGAGGCCGAGCGACCCGAGGACATCGACGACCTGATCCTCCACCGGGCCACGCTCGAGGCCATGGTCGAGGGCTCCTACTGGTCCCGCGTCGGCTTGGGTTAACCGACGGCGCCGGCGCGGCGACGGTTCAAACCCCGAGGCTGCCCTTGGCCCCCCACTCGAAGACGCGGTAGGGCAGGAGCCGCTTGGCCAACAGTCCGACCCGCTCTCCGGAGTGGCCGACCGACAGGCGCCGCGGTGGCCTCCGTACCTCGAGGGCGCGGACGATGGTGTCGGCTGCCGACTCCGGGTCGACGCCGGCAGCCTCGTCGGCCTCCATCTTGGAGACGGCTTTCTTGGTGGCCGCTGCATAGGGGTCGTCGGCATCGACGAGAACGTCGCGGCGGTTGGCCGTGAAATCGGTGCGCACGTTGCCCGGTTCCACGAGGACGACGTCGATGTCGAAGGGTGCGACCTCGTAGGCCAGCGCCTCGCCGAAGCCCTCCATCGCGAACTTGCTGGCGCTGTAGAAGGCCTGGAAGGGGATGCCCACCGCGCCGCCGATGGAGCTCACGAGGACGATTCGCCCGCCACCCCGGGCCCGCATGGCCGGCAGCGCCGCCTGGGTGAGCCGGACGGCGCCCCAGAAGTTGGTCTCCAGCTGGGCTTTGGCGTCGGCGATGGGCGTGTCCTCGACCGGACCGGCGAGCCCCCAACCGGCGCACGCCACCACCGCGTCGAGATGCCCATAGGCGCCGAGCACGGAGTCCACGCCGGCCGCCACCGACTCGTCGCTGTCCACGTCCATGACGAGCGCCGGCCAACCGGACCCGTTCGTGCCGCGCCGGCTGGCGCCAGAGACCGTCCAGCCCCGTGCGGCCAGGCGGTCGGCCGCCGCCCGCCCGATGCCGGCCGAGGCCCCGGTGACCAGCACCACCTTGGGCTCTTGGCTCGCGCCGGGAGGGGTCGGGTCGCCGAGGGGGGCCGAGGTCGGAGTCATCAGGGCCTCACGGAGTCAGTCCCCGGCTGCCCGGGAAGGACGCGGCTGTCGCGGCTCCTCGGTCGCCGCCGATTGCCGGCAACGGCTCTTGAGCCGGTGCCGGTCCCGGGGTCGGCCGGAGGCGGACCACCAAGCGGGTGCCGCCCCGGGCGTCGACCGGTGACTGGGCCCGGACGACACCACCCATGGCGGTTGCCAGCTCGGCCACGATGGCGAGCCCGAGACCCGAGCCTTTGCGCCGGCCCCGGACCCGATCGGAGACGAAGTGGCGCTCGAAGATCTTGTCGAGCTGATCGGGGGCAATGCCGGGGCCATCGTCGGTCACCCATGCCACGGGCACGCCGTCGCTGTCACCGACGCCGACCTCGATGCGGGTACGGGCGAAGGCCGACGCGTTCTCCAAGAGGTTGGCCAGTATCTGGGCCAAGCGGTCGGGGTCGGCGAGAACCCACGCCGGGCCGGAGATGGCCATCGCAAGGTCAAGCCCGAGGTCGGCAGCTCGCGGGCGGAACCCTTCGACCACTTGCCGGGCGATGTCGGCGGCGTCGACGGCGTGGAGGTCGAGGGAGAAGCGATCGGCGTCCAGGCGGGCCAAGTCGAGCAGGTCCTGGACGAGCCGTTCGAGCCGCCTTGCCTCGGAGCCGATGACCGCGGCCGCTTCCGCTGGGTCGTGGGCGGCCCCGTCGACCACGGCATCGGCGTAGCCCCGGATGGAGGTGAGGGGGGTACGCAGCTCGTGGGAGACGGTGAGGAGGAATTGCCGTTCCTGTTCACGAGCGCGCACGAGGTTGGCACCCATGGCGTTGATGGCTTCGGCCAGGCGAGTGAACTCGGGATCCTGGTGTGCGGGCACCTCCACCTTGGCGTCGAGGTCGCCGGCGGCGATGTGGGCGGTGGCTGCGGCGGCCGCCTCGAGGGGGCGGGTGAACCGGCGCGACAGCACGGCGGCGACCGCCGCGGCCAGGACGAAGGCGATGGCCCCGACCAGTAGGAAGTAGCGAAGGCCGGACGTCGGGTCGGGGACCGTCCGGGTGGCCACCACCACCAGCTCGTACCGGGCCTCCGAGCGCAGACGGGTCGGCACCGCCGTGTAGACCAGGGTCTGGCCGAGGTGCCCGTTGACCTGGTCTCCGGCCAAGAGCCGGCTCACCGACAGGTCCGAGGCGGTGAGCCCCGACGGGAGGGTGCCGGCGACGCCACCGGTCGAGCTTTCGATGGTGCCGTCGGCCAGCAACCGGACGACGGTGATGGCGTCGAAGTCCCCCGTCTTCTCGATGAGCTTGAACTCTCTCCGGATGCCTGCCTTGGTGGCGGGGCCGCTGGAGATGGTGTTGGAGATGGTTTGGCCCTCACCGGCCAGCTCCTGTTGAGCGGTCGAGAGGGCGGCACGACGGATGAAGGTGAAGGTGACGATGCTCGTGAGCACAAGGGTGGCCGCCACTAGGACGAGGATGGAGATGGTGAGCCGGCGTCTCATCCCAGTCGGTACCCAACGCCCCAGACGGTGACAAGCGGTAGGCGGTCGCCGAGCTTCTTGCGGAGTTGTCGGACGTGGACGTCGACGGTGCGTTCGTCGCCGTACCAGTCGGCCCCCCAGACTCCGCTCAACAGCTGCTGTCGGGTGAGCGCGAGGCCGCGGTTGGCGGCGAGGTAGGCGAGCAGATCGAACTCGCGGGTGGCCAGGGAGACAACCGCCTCGTCGACCCGCACCTCCCTCCGGCCGGTGTCGACGGCAATGCCGTCGAGCTCGATGACCGGCGGGCCGCTGGGATCGGGCACGGCCGTGGCCCGGCGCAGGATGGCGTGCACCCGAGCGACCAGCTCGCGGGGTGAGAACGGCTTGGTCACGTAGTCGTCGGCGCCGAGCTCGAGGCCGAGGATGCGGTCGACCTCATCGTCGCGGGCGCTCAGGATGAGCACGGGCACCGACCCCGCCTCTCCGCTCGCACCCTGCAGGCGGCGGCAGACGTCGAGGCCATCGAGCTCGCCCGGCAACCCGATGTCGACGATGACGAGCTTGGGTTGCTCCCGCTCCACCAGATCGAGTCCGGTCTCGCCGTCGTCGGCCTGCAGGACCCGGAAGCCGTCCCGGCGGAGGTACATGGCCACGAGGTCCGAGATGTGATGATCGTCCTCGATCACCACCAGCGTCTCTTCGCTCGCGGTCATGTATCCAGCCTGCCACTGCCCCGGCGCGCCGGGCGGGCTGTGTTAGGGAAGTGTGATCGCCGCACCGCCGGGTCGGAGGAACCCACCAGTAGGCTGACCTGGCGATGGCCGCCTACCTCGAGACCATCGTGGCTGCCCACCGGGCAGCGGCGGCCGACGACGAGCGGAGCCTCGATGCGGCCCTGGCTGTTGCCCGGCGCCTGCCGGTGGCCCGGCGATTCGGGGACAGCCTGGTGGCCGCGGCCAACCGAGACGGGATCGCCGTGATCGCCGAGATCAAGCGTCGGTCACCGTCTGCGGGGGATCTTGATCCTGATCTCGACCCGATCATTCTGGCCCGTGACTACGAACAGGGTGGTGCCGCCTGCTTGTCGGTCCTCACTGACGCCGACTTCTTCGGCGGGAGCTCGCAGGACCTGCGTGCCGCTCGGGACTCATGCACCCTGCCCGTGCTGCGCAAGGACTTCACGGTGAGCGACCTCGACGTCTGCGACGCCCGCCTGATGGGCGCCGATGCCGTGCTGCTCATTGCGGCCGTCTTGTCCGATAACGAGCTTGCCTCTTTCCTGGGGGTGGCCGGTGCGTGCGGGCTCGAGGCCCTCGTCGAGGTTCACGACGCCGCCGAGCTCGAGCGAGCCCTGGCCGCCGGCGCCCGCCTCGTCGGCGTCAATCAGCGCGACCTCACGACCTTCGAGGTCGACCGGAGCCGGGCCGCCGCGCTGGCCGCGGCCATGCCCCCCGAGGTGGTGTCGGTGGCCGAGTCGGGTATCCGCGACGCCGACGACGTGCGCCGGCTGGCTGATGCGGGCTACCAGGCTGTCTTGGTGGGCGAGACGCTGGTGCGCGCCCCGGACCGCCGGGCGGCCGTGGCCTACCTGGTGGGAGCCTCATGAGCCCGGTGCCGACGGGCGAGACCGACAGCGTCTTCATCAAGATCTGCGGGATCACGTCCGAGTCGGACGCGTTGACGGCCGTCGGCCTAGGGGCCGACGCCGTGGGCTTCGTCTTTGCCCCGTCACCCCGGCAGATGGCCGCGGGCACAGTGGCCGACATCGTGAAGCGGCTCCCGCACGAGACGGTGACAGTGGGCGTGTTCCGCGACGAAGCACCGCAACGGGTGGTCGAGATCGCCAACCGGATCGGCCTCGACGTCGTCCAGCTCCACGGAGCCGAGACGCCCGACCAGGCCCGCTTTGTCGCCGACCGCGTCGGTTGCACCATCAAGGCCTTTCCGGCTGGGCACCGCAGCATCGTCCGGTTCGACGACTACGGTGCCCGGTTCCTCCTGATCGACGGGGCCAGCCCCGGGTCGGGTGAGCCGTTCGACTGGCGGCTGGCCGAGGGCGTGGCCGATCCGAGCCGGCTGATCGTCTCCGGAGGGCTACGGGCCGACAACGTGGGGGCAGCCATCGCCCACCTCCGGCCCTGGGGCGTCGACGTTTCGAGCGGCGTCGAGGCGTCGCCCGGGGTAAAGGACCCGACCAAGCTCCGTGACTTCATGAACGCCGCCCGCACCGCCGCCGTCATCGCCGCTACCCAGCCCGACGAGCCGACGGCGGAACATCCGGCCGTGGGCGAACCTTTCGACTGGCAGGAGGGTTGAGCGTGAGCGCCGAACCGCTGGTCATGGGTGACCCGGGGCCGTCGGGCCGCTTCGGCAGCTTCGGCGGCCGTTTCGTGCCCGAGTCGCTGGTGCCGGCCTGCATCGAGGTCGAGGCCGCGTTTCGGGAGGCGTGGGCGGACCCCGCCTTCCGCGCCGAGCTCGACGGCATCCTGCGCCACTACGGAGGGCGACCGACGCCGGTGACCGAGTGTGGTCGCTTGTCGGAGGAGCTCGGCATCCGCCTACTGCTCAAGCGTGAGGACCTGGCCCACACCGGCTCCCACAAGCTCAACAACGTCATCGGCCAGGGGCTCTTGGCCCGCCGTATGGGCAAACCGAGGTTCATCGCCGAGACGGGGGCCGGCCAGCACGGCGTGGCCACCGCCACCGCCGCCTCCCTCTTCGACCTCGAGTGCGTGGTCTTCATGGGTGAGGTCGACACGCGGCGACAAGAGCTCAACGTTTTCCGCATGGAACTGCTCGGCGCCGAGGTCCGGCCGGTCACCACCGGCAGCCGCACGCTCAAGGATGCGGTGAACGAGGCCCTCCGCGACTGGGTCGCCACAGTGGACACGACGTACTACTGCGTTGGTTCGGTGATGGGACCGCACCCCTACCCATGGATGGTCCGCGAGTTCCAACGGGTCATCGGCGAAGAGGCGCGCCAGCAGTGCCGGGAGCTGCTCGACGGATCCGACCCCGACATGGTGGTGGCCTGCGCGGGGGGCGGCTCCAACGCCGCCGGCCTCTTCGCCGGTTTCGCCGACGACACGGCGGCGGGCTTGGTGGCGGTCGAGGCAGCCGGGGGAGCGGCCCTGACGACGGGCGTGCCCGGCGTTCTGCACGGGATGCGCAGCGCGCTCCTGCAAGACGAGGCCGGTCAGATCCTCGAAGCCGAGTCCATCTCGGCCGGGCTCGACTACCCCGGCATCGGCCCCGAGCACGCCCACCTGGCTGAGATCGGCCGGGCCCGCTATGCATCGGCCACGGACGACGACGTGCTCGAGGCATTCCAGTGCCTGGCCCGTACCGAAGGCATCCTGGCTGCCCTCGAGTCGGCACACGCCATCGCCTGGGTGATTGCCGCCGTGTCGCGGCGGGAGATCGAGCCCGGCTCGGTCGTGCTCGTGAACCTCTCGGGCCGAGGAGACAAGGACGTGGCCCAGGTACGCGATCTTCTGCGAGGTGGGCGTTGACGGCGCCGGTGGCTCGGACCCCGCTCGACCTCGAGATAGCCCTCCGGTCGCGTCGAGATGCGGGGCACAAGCTGCTCGTGCCCTACGTCTGCGGTGGTGCCGACGACCAGTGGCTGCTCACTCTCGAAGCCATCGCCGACGCCGGGGCCGACGCCATCGAGGTGGGCATCCCCTTCTCGGACCCGATGATCGACGGGCCAACCATCCAGGAGGCGTCGAGGCGGGCGCTTGCGCGCGGGACCACTCCCGATGGGGTCATCGCCGACCTGTCCCGCCTCGAGCTCGGAGTGCCACTCCTTGTCATGACCTACTACAACCTGTTCCTGCGGGCCGGCCACACCCGCATGGCCGGGATGTTGGCCGAGGCCGGCGTGACCGGAGCCATCGTTCCCGACCTGCCGCTCGAGGAGCTCGGACCGTGGGCCGCTGCCGCCGGGCCGGCCGGTGTGGCCACCGTGCTCCTCGTCGCGCCGTCGACCCCCGATGACCGGGTGCACGCCATCTGCCAGCAGTCGAGCGGGTTCGTCTACGCCGTCGGACGGATGGGAGTGACCGGCGAGCGCGCCGTGCTCGCTGACTCGGCCCGCGCCGTGGCCGAGCGGGTCCGGTCCGCTTCCGACCTGCCGGTGTGTGTCGGCATCGGCATCTCGAACCCCGAGCAGGCCGTACGTGTCTGCGAAGTGGCCGACGGTGTGGTGGTGGGCTCGGCCCTCGTGCGACGGCTGCTCGAAGGGGAGGGTCCCGAAGGGGCAGCCGCATTCGTCGGCTCGCTGCGCCGGGCCATCGACAGTGGTTGACGAACGGTGTCTCATGGGCGGGGCCGGTATGGCCCAGGCCCTGGCTGTCCGCAGGACCGAGTGACAAGGCGACGGCCATGCAGCAGAATCCGTCGCGATGGACGTGTCACGACACCAGGGATTCGACCATGTGACCATCGCCGTGACCGACCTCGACCGGGCCGAACGCTTCTTCGGGTTGTTGGGGTTTGAGGAAGTCAAGCGGACCGTCGTGTCCGGCGACGAGATGTCGCGTTACATGGGAATACCGGGTTGGAAGGCCGACCACGTCACGCTGGAGCTGCGCGATGCCGCGACCCACCAGGAGGTCCAGCTGCTGCGCTTCCACCACCCGGCACTTCCCGACAAGCCCGACGAGGGAAACCTTGCCCGGCTCGGTTTCAACCACGTCTGCTTCGCCGTGAGCGACCTCGATGACACGCTCGAACGACTGGTGGCCGCCGGAGTGGTCGTGAGGAACGACGTCATGGAGTTCCACGATCGGCGGCTGGTTTTCCTCGTCGGTCCCGATGACGTGACCATCGAGCTCGCCGAATGGTCGTGACTCATCGGGTCGAGGCGCTGACACGACCGAGCTGACGCTCCGGGGCCTCGTGCCCGTGAGTCTCGTGACGAGCGCGGCGGGCCGCCTGCGAGCAGGCACAAGGGGGCGTTGATCGGGAGGCTCGGTCCCGTTTATTTTTTTTGGAAATGCCGGTTTTGTCAGTATAACCTGACGTGTGTCAGCCTAACCTGACAAAACTGTCAGCCTAACCTGACAAATTCGGCCTTTTGAAAATTAAAACCCGGAAGGTTGAGCCCCTGGGGCCTTCACGGATGAGCCCCCACCAAGCTCGGGAGCAGCCCCAAGCGACCACCCATGAGGCTCCTGGCAATCACGGGCGATGAGCCGAGGATCGGCTCACCGGCTCAGCGAGGACGCCGTCGCAAATCCAACAGGCGCCAACCGGAGCGCTTGCGCTCGACCTGGCGCTGCTCGAGCCGGCGGCGGATGAGCTCCCGGCGCTCCTGAAGATCCGCGAAGGTGATGGCCCCCTCTTCATCGGGAAAGCCGAGCGCCGCCCGGTAGCCGTCGAGGTCGATGGCCTGGGTCGTGATCTCGAGCCCGACCTCCCGGGCGATGCGCTCGCCGTAGCGCTCGGTGAAGTAGGTGGCGACGGCCAGGATCTCTCCCAGGATGTCGACGTCCGGAGCCATCGAGGCCATAGCGCCATTGAGGAAGAGCACGTCCTTGACGAAGAGCATGAGCTCCTTGGGCAGGCGAGCCCCGTACTCGAGCAGGCCCTTGGTGACGTCCCGCAGCTCGGCCACCATCTCGTCGGCGCTCAGCGTCGTCGGGTCAACCGGTGGGCGGTCGAGCCCCAAGTCGCGGATGACGGCTTCCACGTCCACCTCGGGCGGCAGGGCACCGAGGTCGCGGAGTGCCTCGACCTGGAGGGGGACGTTGTTGGTGGTGGCCCCCATCTCGAGACGGAGGAAGGCGAGGCGCCCCCGCTCGTCCAGACGGCCGGTGATGCCGAAATCGAGCAGGGCCACGGTGCCGTCGGGGCGGACGAGGAGGTTGCCACCGTGGAGATCGCCATGGAAGACGCCATGTAGCAGGGCGCCCTCGAGGAACGCGATGAGCGTGGCCCGGAGCACGGCCGCGGTGTCGATGCCGCTGGCCCGCATGGCCGATGCTTCGCCCCAGGCGAAGCCGGCGAGTTGCTCCATCACCAGAACGCGGCGGGTCACGAGCTCCGGGTGGGGACGCGGGACCACCACCGACCGCTGATCGGCAGCGGCGTAGACGGCGGCGATGTCGAGCATGTTCTGGGCCTCGAGCCGGAAGTCGAGCTCCTCGACGATCGTCTCGGCGAACAACTCCACGAGCGCCGGCGGGTTGGTGAGGGCCGCCACTGGGATTCGCCCCACCAGCTGCGGCGCCAGCCAGGCCATGGCGGCCAGGTCGAGGCGGACCATGCGGTCGACCGTCGACCGCTGGACCTTGACGGCGACCCGTTCGCCGGTGCGGAGGGTGGCTGCGTGGACCTGGGCGATGGACGCCGAGGCGATGGGGGTCGGATTGAATGAGACGAACACGTCAGCGATCGGGCGGCCGAGCTCGGCCTCGACGGTGCGTCGGACCACCGAGAAGGGCTCGGGCGGGACGCGGTCACGGAGCAGCTGGAACTCGGCCACCAGTTCCTCGGGGAAGATGCCCTCGCCCGACGAGAGGATCTGGCCGAGTTTGATGTACGTCGGTCCGAGCCGCTCGAAGGCGACGCGCAGGCGGCGTGACAGACCAGCGCGCGAAAGGTCCGTTCCCCGTTCCCTGAGGCGCCAGGCCAGCAACGCACCGCCGATGCGGACGCAGACGGCCGCCACGCGGGCGGGGCTGGGCCGCAGCGTCGCCGAGACCAATTGGCGTGCTTCGGCCGCCGCCTCCGCCCGGCGCTCGTCCACGCCGACCCGCCCCGGTCCGGGCTGCCGCCAGGGCATCGAAGCCGGGTCGACCGTCCACGGTCCGCGTCGGGTGAAGGCACCGATGGCGAGGTCGGGTGAGTCGCGCTCCTCTGGGCCGGAGGAGGCTTGGGGGCCGGGGGAGTGCCCGTTCTCGACCGCCGAGGACCGCGCCACCGACCGCCCAGGGCCGGGCTCGGCCTCCTCGGAGGGTGTGTCAGTGGTCACTGATGCATCCATGGCAACACCGTAGGTGCCCCGCCGGGCGCCCGACAGCCGGTTGCCCGCTGTGTCCGCGTTGGTCAGGCAGGAGAGACGACCAGGCAGCCGTTGTGACCGCCGAAGCCGAAGGAGTTGGAGAGAATCGGGGCCGGTGTCCATGGGCGGGCCAGAGGCGCCACGACGTCGAGGGAGATGTCGGGGTCGGGCTCCTCGTAGCCGGCGGTCGGAGGGATCTGGCCGTGAGAGAGGCTGAGGACACAGGCCACGGCTTCGATGGCCCCGCTCGCCCCGAGACCATGCCCGGTGACGCCCTTGGTCGAGGTGACCGGCGGCGGGCTGGCCCCGAAGACCTTGACGATGGCGTCGGCTTCGGCCTTGTCGTTCAACGGTGTGGACGTGCCGTGGGCGTTGATCTGCCCGATGTCGGCGGTCCCGATACCGGCATCCTCCATGGCCAGCGTCATGCAGGCGGCGGCCCCCGAGCCCCCGGGGATAGGAGCCGTGATGTGGTAGGCGTCGGCGGTGCTGGCCGCACCGGCCAGTTCCCCATAGATGCGGGCCCCGCGGGCGGTGGCGTGGTCCCATGACTCGAGCACCAGGGCGCCTGCGCCCTCGGTGATCACGAAGCCGTCGCGGCGGATGTCGAAAGGCCGGGATTCGCCCGAGGTCGACAGGGCGGTCATGTTGGCGAAGGCGGCGATCCCGACCCCGGTCATGCTGGCTTCCGCCGCCCCGCCGATGGCCACATCGCACCGACCGGAGGCGATCAGGCGGCCGGCGTGAGCGATGCTGTGGGCGCCGGCGGCGCACGCGGTGGTGACGGTCTCGGAAGGGCCGTGCCAGCCCATGCGGATGGACACGTTGGCCGCGCCGGCATTGGCCATCATCATGGGCACCAGCCGGGGTGAGACGCGTCGCGGGCCTTTCTCTCCGAAGAGGAGGATCTGTGACTCGAGGCTCTCGAGGCCCCCAACCCCTGTGCCCATGACCACCCCGGAGCGCCCCGGGTCGGAGTCGGGCTCTCCCGCGTCCTCCATGGCCATGACCGCCACGGCCACGCTGAACTGGGCGAACCGGTCGAGCGTGCGCACCTCCTTCGGCCCGAACCAGGGGGACGGGTCGAAGTCGGTCACTCGGCGTTCACCGCGGGGTGGAGGACCGTTGAGGCCGGCCCAGAGCGCCTCGGTCCCCACCCCGCAGCACGAGATGGCGCCGATGCCGGTGACGGCCACCCGCCGGCCGGCCACCGGGCCACCCGGGCCCAGGCCGAGCAGCATCAGATCTTGGCCGCGACGAGGTCGAAGGCCTGTCCCACCGTCTCGATCCCCTCCAGCTCGGTCTCGTCCACCGTGATCTCGAAGGTCTCCTCGAGGGCCATGACCAACTCGACGAGGTCGAGGCTGTCGGCGTCGAGGTCGTCGGCGAACCGGGCGTCCCGGGTGATCTTGTCGGCGGGGCACTGCAGGACCTCGACCGCACACTCACGGAACTTCTCGAACGCTTCCTCGTTGGTCACTCAGCTTCTCCTTTGTCGGGTTGGGGCACGGTCGATGCGACGACAGCGGTGCCCGGTCACATGCCCATCGACAGGCCACCATCGACCGGGAGGACGGCGCCGGTCACGTACCCGGCGTCGGCCGAGGCCAGGAACCCGACCACGCCGGCGATCTCCTCGGGCTGCCCGAGCCGGCCCAGTGGAACCTGTGCCAGGTAGGACTCGATGTGCGCCTCTCCGAGCGCCGCGAGCATATTCGTTTCGACCAGGCCGGGCGCGATGACGTTCACCGTGATGGACCGGCTGGCCACCTCCCGGGCCAGGGCCCGGGCTAGGCCCACCAGGCCGGCCTTGGAGGCGGCGTAGTTGGCCTGGCCCGCGGCACCCAGGAAGGCGCCCACCGAGGAGACCATGACGATGCGGCCCCGGTGGAGGCGCACCATCTTGCCCAAGGCTCGTTTGGCCACTCGATAAGCGGCGGTGAGGTTGGTGTCGATGACCTCCGTCCAGGCCTCCTCGCTCATCCGGAGGACGAGGGTGTCCCGCGTGATGCCGGCGTTGGCAACGAGAACTTCGACCGGCCCCCAGGCATCCTCGATGGTCGTGAATGCGGCCTCGACGGCGTCGGGCTCGGTCACGTCGCAGGCCAGTGAGAGGAACCGCCCCGTCGAGGCGTCGTCGATGGGACCGATGTCGACCCCCCCGAAGCGGGAGGTGACGGCGACCCGGTCGCCGTGGGCCAGGAACCATCGTGCGCAGGCCAGGCCGATGCCTCTCGAACCTCCGGTCACGAGGACCACCCGCCCATCGGGCGGTGTCTCCTCCAGGCTCACGTCGGAGTGCCGAGGGTGCGGATCCAGGCCACCGGCTGGCCTTCGACCACCCGCTCGCCGCGGACGGCGAGCCACCGCACGAGGATGCCGTCGAACGGGGTCCGGACGTCGTTGGGCCCCACCGTGCCAACCCGGTCACCGACGGCCAGTGGCGACCCGGGTTCGCCGTCCTGGCCACTGTCCGGCGCGGCCGCCTCGGCCAACGCATTGCGCTCGAGAGCGACGAGGCCCTGATCGGGCTCGAAGACGCCCGGAGCCGGGCTCACGATGACCCGCTCGGACGTGTAGAGGTGCTCGCCTTGATGGGACGCCGTCGCTGTCACTTCGTCGAGCCCGCCCACCGCATCCATGAGCTTGTCGAGGTCATCGGGCACGGCCACGGCCACACCCCGGACGTCGGGCACTGTCCGCCGGACGAGCCCGGTGAGCACGCCGCCCGGCCCAAGCTCGACCACGGTGGTCACGCCCCGTCCACCGAGGGTCTCGAGCGACTGTCGCCATCGCACCGGGCTGCACAGCTGGGCCGAGAGCAGGCCGGGCCACTCGCCGGGATCGGTGTGGACCCGAGCATCCACATTGGCCACCACCGGGACTTCGGGGGAGTGGAAGTCGACGTTGTCGAGCATCTTCCGCAACAGTGGTCGGGCCGGGAGCATGAGCTGGGTGTGGAAGGCACCGGACACGGGGATGGGCAGGATCCGCTTCGCACCGAGCTCTTTGGCCCGGTCGCAGGCGGTGGCCACCCCGGTGGCGGTGCCGCCGATGACGACCTGGCCGGGGGCGTTGTAGTTGGCCACCCACACCTCGTCCTCGGCCCGCTGGCAGGCGGCCTCGGCGTCGTCGTCTCCGATGCCGAGCAGCGCGGCCATCGTGCCCGGACGCTCGTCGCCGGCAATCTGCATGGCCCGACCTCGTTCGGTCACGAGGCGGGTCCCGTCGGCCAACGAGAGGGCGCCCGATGCCATGAGGGCGGTGTACTCACCGAGGCTGTGACCGGCACAGGCGGCAGGGAAGAGGCCGAGGCGCTCGACGGCGTCGAGGATCACCAGGCTCATGACGCAAGTGGCCAGCTGGGCGTTGCCGGTGGCGGTCAGCTCCTCCATTTCCGCGTCGAGGAGCAAGGCGGCGAGATCTCGCTCGACGATCTCGGAGGCCTCGCCGGCCACCTCCCAGGAGGGGTGGTCGACCCAGGGCCGGCCCATGCCCGACCGTTGCGACCCCTGTCCGGGGAAGGTGAAGGCCAGCACCCAAGCGCTCCTCTCGACGTGGCCCGACGACGCTCGACGCCGCCCACGACCGTGCCCCGCGGCAGCGTCGTCCGGTCGCTCTCGGCGGAACCAGTGTGACACGGGGGTCGTTCAAAGGGGGTGTCTCGACGCCCTCGGATCGGGCCTCGGGGACGGCGGGCCTGGCAGTCAGGGTCAGCGGCGGGCCGAACGGTGGCCCACCCGGCGCCCTTCAGCGTTCCCGGGCGGCAGGCGCCGAGGAGGAGGTCCGACCGATGAGGGGCTCAGTGGTCGACGTCGGCCCTGATGTCGTCGAGCGTGGTGAGCACCTCCCAGGCGCGACAGGCGATCTCGAGGTTGAAGCGCTGATCGGAATCGCTCAGGTCGCGACCGGTGATCTGCTCGATCTTGCCGAGGCGGTAGCGGAGCGTATTGCGGTGAATGAACAACACCGCCGCCGAGGATTCCGTCGCGCACGATTCGTTGAGGTAGATGGTCAACGTCTTCACGAGCTCGCTCCGCTGAACCGCGTCTTTGCGGATGAGGTCCCCGATCCACTCTTCGACGAGGTCCCGGAGTCTGACCGGCTCACGCACACCGACCAGAAGCTGCCAGAGCCCGAGCTGCTCGAAGGTCGTCACGTTCCTCTTGGCGCTCAGGGCGGCCCCCAGCTCGAGCGAGAAAAGGGCCTCTTCGAGCGAGGCGGTGAGGGCCGTCACCTCGCACGCTCGACCGACACCCATTCTCAACTGGGGGCCCAAGGCGATCTCGAGCGCCGTCGAGAGCTGGACCAGGAACCCGTCGACGTCGCCTGACGGGGAGTCCACCGGAGGGAGGACCACGAACAGGCGATGGCGCTGGGCGGCCACGAGGGGGGCACGGACTCCGAGGGAGCGCAGTGCAGTCTCGGTGAGGGCGATCCGCTCGCTCCCTTCCTCGGCAGCTTTGACGGCGAGGACCCGATGCGGGCGGGCGAGGTCGTAGGTGAGGGCGCGGGCGAGTGTGATGGCCCGGTCCGAGGTCGGATCCCCGATCAACTCGTCGGCGAGCTCGCGCAGCGACGACGCCTCGACTTCGGCCGCCCGCTCCATCCGCATGAGTCCCAAGGTGAAGATCGACACGGCTTGCTCGAGCACCGTGCCCGTGTGCTCGTCGAAACCGCCGGGCTGGTCCAGGGCGCAAAGCCAACCGAGGACGTGCCCGTTCGGGACGATGGCTGCGCTCCAGTAGCCCGTTCCCCGAGTGGCCAGTCCGTGAGGGCTGTTGTCGACTCCTGCCTGGGCCCGCCGGACGGCGATCCGGTCGCCCATCGCCACTCCCGACTCGGCCAGCAATTGCCGAGAGGCGTCGAAAACCAGCACCGGGCGCCCTATCTGCTCGTGCAGGAGGTCGACCATGCCGTCTAGGCGTTCCCCTCGCGCCAGCAGCTGTCTCTGGAGCTCGTTCGTGGCCTGTACGGCCCGGTGGCAGCTCACGGCAACCGCTGCACAATCGGCATACGAACAAGGTGTGGGATCTTCCATGGCGATCAAGATGAGGGTCGGGTACGAGCAGGGGACCACGCTCAAGGTCAAGTGGAGATAGAGAGCTTGACCGTCGAGCGTGGCTGTCCCGGTGGCGTGGCGGACGGGGTCGATGCTCGGCAGGTGGTCGAACCGTTCGAGGGTCTCCCCGATCACGTTCCGGTCGTCGATGAAAAGGTCCGTGAGTTTGCGACCCACGAGATCCTCGGGGGAGAAGGTGCCGAGGATCTGGCTCGCCGCTGCGTTGGCGACGATGATCGTTCCGGACAAGTCCGCGATGGCGAGGGGTGCCTCCCCGCTATGGAAGACACTGTCGATGGCGGAGCGGTCCAACACGGAATCCGCCAGGGAATCCGATGCAGGCCCCTCGCCCATCGTGGCCAGGAAATCAGCAGGGTAGGTCGAACTTCTGACCGTTCTTGTGGACGTCACCGCCGAACCGCCTTCTCTCCAACGAAGACCGGAGGCGAAAACGGCACGCCCTACTCGCCGACACCGGTTGCACCCGAGCTTCGATCCGACTGCCCCGCCCCGTTGATACCGCCTTGTTGGGCGTTTGTCCAGCGAGATCGCGTTGACCACGCTGCGCATCGCTGGGGTCGCTCTCGGCGACGTTTTCCCGAACACCCCTATTCACTGGGTGCATCTCGAACAACGGATGCCGGGATCTTCGTTCGAATCGCCCGATGACCAGGCAGGGCGCGCCCGGTCAGCATGAACCCTGGAGTGTCGTCTGACACCTCGGTTCATCGACGGAGGAGACAAACATGGGTGTGAGAGAGCGGCACCGTGCCGCGAGAAGGGGTCGGCACTCGGTGCTGGCTGTGGTTGCGGCGGTCGCACTCTTCGGTGGAGCGACGGCGGCAACGGCGGCGGTGACCCAGTTGGCGGCGGGAGCGCAGGCTGTGCCCCACATCGAAATTTGTAAGGTCGGCCCAGTCTCGGGAACGTTCCAATTCAGGATCGACGGCGGAGCCCCCTTCGGTGTGGTTGCAAACGGTGCATGCGTGAGCACCAATGTGACGGGCGGGAAAGACCACACGGTGACTGAGTTGGCTGATCCGACCGGACAAACCGTCCTCACCAACATCGCCGTGCTCCCCGGGACCCAGCAGAAGAAGACGAACATCAACCCGGGTGGCGCAGGTGGATCCGTCAAGGTGAGGGTCGCGTCCTCGGGCACGAATGCATCGGTCGAGACGCAGTTCACGAACGATCCTGCCTATGGCGAGTTGAAGGTCTGCAAGGTGGCCGACGCCAGCTCTGCCGGGCTGACCGGTACGTACTTCACCTTTACGGCCAGCCAGGGTGGAAACCTCCAGGGCCCGTCCTCGATTCCGGCTGCTGCGCCGGGCAATCCCTATAGCAGCTGCTGGGACGTCGGGAGCTACCAGGTCGGCAGCTCTGTCTCAGTTGCCGAGCAGAATACGGCGGGCGTCCAAGTGGACAGCGTCACCACCAGCAACGGCACCAACACGGCCCCAGTGGCCGGCCCGACAGCGACCGCGACGAACGTGACGCTGACCGGCGGGGTGACCGAGGTCTCCTTCGACAACGGGTACAACCTCCCCCCCGTGACCGGCAACCTCGAGGTTTGCGAGGTCATCAGTGACCAATACGTCCCGTCGGGGCCATGGGCTTTCCAGATCTACAATTCTGGCGGCAGGCTGATCGACACTGAGAACGTGATCAGCGGTCAGTGCAACGAAGTCCTGCCCAGCACGGGGCTGGCGCCTGGTCAGTACACAGTGACCGAGACCGTGCCTTCCCCGTACTACACGGACGACATCTGGGCCGTTCCTGCCAGCGACCTCGTGAGCACGGTGCCGCCCAACACTGCAGTCTTCAAAGTGGTCGGCGGGCAGCCAACAACCGCCTTCTTCGAGAACGACACCCTCCAGGGCTACGTGAAGGTCTGCAAGTCCTTGGCGTCGGGTGTCTCCTCTGAGGCGTACCCGACCGGGCTCTCCGGTGAGACGTTCAACTTCAACATCACCGACAACGCGGTTCCCGGCTATACGGGCACCGTCTCAGTCGTGGCCCAAGCGGGAGAGACCCCCTGTTCCATTGACTACACGTCGCTTCCCGCCGGCTCGACGGCCACCATCACCGAGCAGTCGGTGCCCAACGTGGCGGTGAGCCAGATCGGGGTGATCCCGTCGAGTGCGGGAACGGTGAACGGCACGACGTCCGCCTCGGTGACGGTCAGCCCGACCAACATCAATGGGGCGAACTTCACGAACGATGCCCTCGGCTGGGTCGAAATCTGCAAGTACGCAGGTGACCCCTCGGTGTCCGGTAGCTTCCCGTTCTCGGTCAACGGTGTGGCCATCAACCCCATCGCGGTCAACGGATGCTCGAGCGCCATCCAGGTGCCGGCAGGGGATGCCACCATCAACGAGACCGAGACCAACCCGGACTACTACGTCAGCAGCGTCACGGCCGTCGGCTACACACCGATTGAGACCAACCAGTTGGTGTCCTGGGATGGACCGGGTAGCACCAGTTCCACCGTCTTCGTTCCTTACGGAGGCGTGGGTGATGAGACCAACGTGGGCTACACCAACAGCACACTTGACGGTTACTTCAAGATCTGCACCGGGCAGAGCTCGACGGATGCAAATCTGGAAGGTGATTCGTTCACGTACAACTGGAGCTACACGTTGAACGGGACCCCCGAAAGCGGAACGGTCCCCCTGACGGTGCCGGATACGGGAACGAGCTGCTCGAACCCCATTCCGTCGCTGTCCGGGATCCCGGTGATCAACAGCAACGGAACGCCCGTGCAGGTGACGGTCACGGCCGAGTACCCGACCGGACTCGTCGGTGTGGATCTGTACTCGTTCAACTACTCGGGCTTGGGCTCGGTGGTGCCACCGCCACCGACGACGCCGGGTCCGCTGCCGGCGACGGCGGTGATCGACCTCGGTCCTGGTGCGAACATCGACACCTTCATCAACGGAGCAACCCACTGAGGTAGCCACCGAAGGGACCATCGACGCTCTCCTTTTGGAGAGCAGGTACACGGACGGAGGGACCCCTTGGGGGTCCCTCCGTCACGTCTACTGGAACGTCCATCGAGTATCAGCCAATGGCGCGGTGGACGAGTGACGCACAGGTGAACAGGAGTGACGGACAGGTGAAAAGATGGCGACAACATCCCGGAGCAGGGGGATCCAGGATCTTCGGCACCCACCGACTGAGACTCCTGCCGTCGGCGGGCGGCCCCATCGTCTAGGCGAGAAGTACAAGCAGAGCAAGAGTTTTTGTTCGTATCGACCGATGACGAGAGCGTTCAGCTGCGCCAAGGTTAGGTGACTATTTGTCGCCGCTCTTCAGTGGATCGAAAGGGTTTCGATGTCATCGGATTCGAAGCGACCCGGTCAGGCGGGAAGTCACCACAGCTCATCTCGGCGTGCCCTTGTCCGGACCAGCGGGCTGTTCGCCGGGCTGATCCTGCTCGTGGTGGCGACATTCTCGGCCATGACACTGCGAACCGCATCCGCCACCAACCTCGGTCAGGCGTGGATCACCATCTGCAAGAACGGCAATGTCACCGGCAGCTATCAGTTCAGCCTCAACAGCGGCTCACCCCTGACCATCGCCGCGGGTTCATGTGAGACCTATCAGGTCGAGGACGGGCACAACACGGTCACTGAGCTCCCGGACCCGGAGACGCAGCTCAGCGCGATCACCATCTCGCCGACGGCGGATACCGTGAGCAAATCGGTCCCCGAGCGGACGGCGACGGTGAACATCCCGTCGAACGACACCGCCATGGTCACCTTCACGAACGTGCCGCTCACCCAGGTCCAGGTGTGCAAGATCGCCGGCTCGTCGGACCTCTCGGGAAAGACGTTCTCCTATACGGTGACGCCGACGGGGGGTACCCCGACCACCGTCACGGCCACGGCCGGTCCGGCCAGCGATCCGGGCTGCAGCCAGGTGCTCAGCTACCCGTCGGGCACTCAGGTCACCATCGTCGAGACGGGGATACCCTCGACCGACCAGGTGGCCATCACTTCTGATCCGGCCGCCAACTGCACCTTCTCGGGGGCCACGGCCACCTGCAGCCTGGGCAAACCGGTCTCACCACGGTGACGTACACCGACACGACTGAGCCGCAGGTCCAGGTGTGCAAGATCGCCGGCTCGTCGGGCGTCCTGGGACAGACGTTCACCTACACGGTGACCCCGACGGGGGGCAGCCCGACCACCGTCACGGCCACGGCCGGTCCGGCCAGTGACCCGGGCTGCAGCCAGGCCCTCAATTACCCGTCGGGCACCCAGGTCACCATCGTCGAGACGGACGCCTCCGGTTACACGGTGTCGATCGCCTCGGACCCGGCGGCGAACTGCACCTTCTCGGGGGCCACGGCCACCTGCAGCCTGGGCCAAACCGGTCTCACCACGGTGACCTACACCAACACGGGCGAGCCGCAGGTCCAAGTATGCAAGATCGCCGGCTCGTCGGGCGTCCTGGGTCAGACGTTCACCTACACGGTGACCCCGACGGGGGGCAGCCCGACCACTGTCACGGCCACGGCCGGTTCGGCCAGCGACCCGGGCTGCAGCCAGGTGCTCACCTACGTCCCGGGCACCAAGGTCACCATCGTCGAGACGGACGCCTCCGGTTACACGGTGTCGATCGCCTCGGACCCGGCGGCGAACTGCACCTTCTCGGGGGCCACGGCCACCTGCAACCTGGGCCAGTCCGGGCTCACCACGGTGACCTATACCAACACCAAAACCACCACCGAGCCCCAGGTCCAGGTGTGCAAGATCGCCGGCTCGTCGGGCGTCCTGGGACAGACGTTCACCTACACGGTGACGCCGACGGGGGGCAGCCCGACCACCGTCACGGCCACGGCCGGTCCGGCCAGTGACCCGGGCTGCAGCCAGGCCCTCAATTACCCGTCGGGCACCCAGGTCACCATCGTCGAGACGGACGCCTCCGGTTACACGGTGTCGATCGCCTCGGACCCGGCGGCGAACTGCACCTTCTCGGGGGCCACGGCCACCTGCAACCTGGGCCAAACCGGTCTCACCACGGTGACCTACACCAACACGGGCGAGCCGCAGGTCCAAGTATGCAAGATCGCCGGCTCGTCGGGCGTCCTGGGTCAGACGTTCACCTACACGGTGACCCCGACGGGGGGCAGCCCGACCACTGTCACGGCCACGGCCGGTTCGGCCAGCGACCCGGGCTGCAGCCAGGTGCTCACCTACGTCCCGGGCACCAAGGTCACCATCGTCGAGACGGACGCCTCCGGTTACACGGTGTCGATCGCCTCGGACCCGGCGGCGAACTGCACCTTCTCGGGGGCCACGGCCACCTGCAACCTGGGCCAAACCGGGCTCACCACGGTGACCTACACCAACACGCAGCCATCGACCGGCTGGCTGGAGGTCTGCAAGGTGGCCGCCGACGCTTCCGTCACCGGCCATTCGTTCCTGTTCAGTGTGAACGGCGGTCCCAGCTTCCCGATCACGGCCGGCAATTGCTCCAGCGCCATGCAGGTACCGAGCGGTACAGCGACCGTCCAGGAGATCGAGTCGAACCCGGACTTCTACCTCAAGAGCGTCTCGACGGTCAGCGTGACCGATCCGACGGGCGCTCGCCTGCTCAGCGGCCCTACCGCGAACCCGGCCACGGTCAGCGTGCCGGCCGGAGGGGTCAGCAACGAGACATTGGTGACGTTCACCAACGCCACCGTGCAATCGGCGTTCAAGATCTGCACCCAGCAGACGTCGCCAGGAGCCAACCTCTTCCTCACTGCGATGCCCTACAGCTACTCCTACACGGTGAACGGAGTGTTGGCAACGGGGACCGTCTCACTGATGACGCCGTTGCTCGGCGCCACATGCTCGCTGCCGGTCGGTCCCTTCGACGCCGTCAACAACGACGGCACGCCCGTCAAGCTGTCGGTCACAGCGGGGACGCCACCGGTCAGCGGGGTCGACCTGGCGGCATTCCTCTACCAAGGGTCCGGGTCGGTGAGTACCGAGCCGACATTCCCGGCGAACTTCCCGGCCACAGTGGTCGTGGCCTTAGGACTGGGGTTCAACGACCTCACGTTCACCGACGGTGCCGCCCACTGACCGGTTGACCTTTCGAAGGAAGCTGGCCTCAATGGTGACCGAGCCGGATGTCCGTAAAACTCACGCTCCGTGGGTTGCTGAGGACGCGTCGTCCCCACCCTTGGACAATAGGCTGATCAGCCCATTGTAAGACCCCTCCTGGCTGCCTATGATCTGGCGCCTGGAGGTTTGATACCAGTGAAGAGTTCAGTGCTCGGGGCGGGCGCTGATTGTCGGTCTTCGGTATGGCGGTTGCAGTTGCCATCCTCGCGATGCTCGGCGGTCAGGCTCAGAAGGGGGCGCGGGACGGCGCGTCAGCGCAAGGCCCGGCGAGGACGAAGCCGGACCGGCCGTGGGAGCGCCGTCCGTGCGGCGATGATGGTGGCACTGGTCGTGGGAGTCGCCATCGCGGCTCCGAGTGCCGTCCAAGGCACGGCACGGGCGGCTTCACCGGGGTGGCAGGTGACGGCGTCATATCCCGCCATCCCCTACACCCTTTCGGTGGCGTGCTGGTCACCATCGTCCTGCACCGCCGTCGGAACGACCACCTCGGGGGGCGGCGCCATCCTCACCTCGACGGACGGGGGGGCGTCATGGACCGTCCAGACCAACCCGTCCGGGGTCGATGGGCTCAACGGCGTGGCCTGCCCGGCCAGCCAGACGTGCCTGGCCGTCGGCACCTCCTCTTCGGGCGAGGGCACGATCATCACCACCACTGATGGCGGGACGACGTGGTCGGCTCAGGCGCTGCCCGTGGGCACCGAGCAGCTGAGCGCCATTGCCTGCTCCTCTGCGTCGAACTGCGTGGCCGTCGGGAGCAACGCCATCCTGGTGTCCGGAGACGGCGGTCAAACTTGGTCGACCAACCCGTTGCCACCCGATGTCGGCGGGCTTTCGGCCGTAGCCTGCCCCACTTCGCAGATGTGTATCGCAGCCGGTGCGGCATTCGGGGGGTTCGGGACCGTGATCGCGTCCACCGACGGCGGCGCCACCTGGGCGCAGCAATCGCTGCCGGTGACGGTGTCGGGGACGATCAACGGGGTCGATTGCGTCTCGGCTTCCGAATGCTACGCCGTGGGGACCGACAGCTCGTTGGGGGCTGGCGTGATCCTGGCGTCGACCGACGGAGGCGTCACCTGGGCCGCCGAGGCCCCCCCAGCCGGTGTCCAAAGCCTAGGGGAGGTCAGCTGCCCGGAGACGGGTGACTGCTATGCCGTCGGGGGAGCCAACGGCTCGGGCGCGATCGTCTCGACCACGGACGGGGGTGCGAACTGGACCCTCGACTCTCTGCCGAGCTCGAGCGTCTTCATCTACGGCATCGACTGCCCGGCCGTCGGCATCTGCATCGCCTCCGGACAGAACGGTACGTCCGACGTCGCCACCTTCCTGTCGACGGTGGATGGTGGTGACGCCTGGAGCGAGGTCGCGGTGCCGATAGGCGTGGCTGCGCTCGACGGCGTCTCCTGCCCTTCGGTCTCGAACTGTTGGTCGGTCGGGATCGGTGCCTTGGGCGGGGTGATCAGCGGCTCGACGGACGGCGGTGAGACCTGGACGCTCGCGCAGGCGCCGTCCGGCACCCTCGGCCTCAACGCCGTCTCGTGCCCGTCGGCGTCCGACTGCGTCGCCGTCGGGTACGGCCCGGCAGGTGGCGCGGTGCTGACGAGCGACGACGGCGGCGGAACGTGGGACCTCGCTACACCGGAGGGGACGACCGACCTGACCTCGGTCTCCTGCGCGACGACGACTGCTTGTGTCGCCGTCGGCGACGGGCCGACCGGGCCACTCCTCCTCGTGTCCGCCGATGGAGGGAACACCTGGTCGATGTCTCCTGCCCCGGCGGCCGTCACCGAGCTCACCTCGGTGTCATGCCCGTCGGCACTCGACTGCGTCGCCGCCGGGAACGAGGCAGGGAGTGGGGTAATCGTCGCCAGCACGGACGCCGGCTCGTCGTGGAGCGCGGTATCGCCTGCCGCCACGGTGGGACCGTTGTACGGAGTCGCCTGTTCCTCGGTGACGTCGTGCGTGGCGGTCGGCCTCGATCCCAATGGCGGCGGTGTGGTCGCCGTCACAACCGACGGCGGGACGACGTGGACCTCCAGTTCGGTGCCCCAAGATGCGCAGACCCTGAACGGGGTGTCGTGCCCGACTGCGAGCGACTGCTACGCGGTCGGGGAGGACTACGCGACCTCGTCGGCGGCGATCATCGTCTCCCAGGACGGCGGGTCCACCTGGGCCGACGAGCAGGCACCCTCGGGTGCGCAGAGCCTCGCCGGCGTCGCCTGTCCGCTCCCGGCCACCTGCGACGCTGTCGGTCAAGGGAGTGCCTCGACGGGTGGAATGATCGTCACCGGGCCGTCCCCGGCTCCGCAGCCCCCCGCCGTCGTCCCGGCCACACTGCCTGCCGGCACAGTCGGCTCCCCGTACTCGGCCAGCCTGCAGGCCACTTCGGGCACCGCCCCCTACCAGTGGTCGGTGGCGAGCGGGACCCTCCCGCCTGGCGTGGCGCTCGACGCGGCGACGGGGTCGTTGACGGGGACCCCGACGGTGGCCGGCACATACAACTTCACGGCGCAGGTGATGGACGCCAACCAGTTGAGCGCGCAGGGTGGCTTCTCGATCCTGGTTTCGGCCGCCCCGCCACCCCCCGCCGTCGTCCCGGCCACACTGCCAGCCGGCACAGTCGGCTCCCCGTACTCGGCCAGCCTGCAGGCTACTTCGGGCACCGCCCCCTACCACTGGTCGGTGGCAGGCGGAACCCTCCCTCCCGGCGTGGCGCTCGACGCGGCGACGGGGTCGTTGACGGGGGCCCCGACGGTGGCCGGCACATATAACTTCACGGCGCAGGTGACGGACGCCAACAAGTTGTACGCCCAAGGCTCCTTCTCGATCGCCGTGACGGCGTCGCTGCCGTTCACGGTGCTGCCGGGCTTGTCCGGCTATGCAATGGCGAGCGCGTCCGGGTCCGTGTCGACATTCGGTCCGGCCTTGTTCCCGTCCGCTTCAGGGCCGGCGGCCCTCAACCAGCCGGTCGTGGGCATGGCCGCCACCCCCGACGGCCGCGGCTACTGGCTGGTAGCGGCCGACGGCGGCGTCTTCAGCTTCGGTGACGCCGCCTTCTGGGGCTCGACCGGTGGCATGCACCTCAACCAGCCGATCGTGGGCATGGCCGCCACCCCCGACGGCCGCGGCTACTGGCTGGTAGCGGCGGACGGCGGCGTCTTCAGCTTCGGCGACGCCGCCTTCTGGGGCTCGACCGGTGGCATGCACATCAACCAGCCGGTCGTGGGCATGGCCGCCACCCCCGACGGCCGCGGCTACTGGCTGGTAGCGGCGGACGGCGGCGTCTTCAGCTTCGGCGACGCCGCCTTCTGGGGCTCGACCGGTGGCATGCACATCAACCAGCCGGTCGTGGGCATGGCCGCCACCCCCGACGGCGGCGGCTACTGGCTGGTAGCGGCCGACGGCGGCGTCTTCAGCTGCGGCGACGCCTCCTACTGGGGCTCGACCGGTGGCATGCACCTCAACCAGCCGATCGTGGGCATGGCCACCACCTCCGACGGCCGCGGCTACTGGCTGGTAGCGGCCGACGGCGGTGTCTTCAGCTTCGGCGACGCCGCTTACGAGGGATCTCTTGGGGCGTCCTCTCCTGCCCCCGCCATCGTCGCCATCGTGAGCTGATCGGGGCGGCTGGCAGCGGCGGTTGCCGGACCCTTCCTTCCGATTCGGCCGTGGCGGTTCCGACGCCAAGGAACGGCAGTGGCACCGCGCATCGTCGACGGTCAGTCGGCTCGCCGTCGGTCGATCGCCGCCACGTGGGAGGCCATGCCGACCGGCGTCGGGGCCGGGAAGCGACTCGATGCAGGCGACGGAGGTCCGCATTCCTCGTGCTCTTGACGCTAAAACCGACCGTTCAGCTTGGCGGAAAATTGCCTTGTGAACAGGGACGATGCGACCAACAGTCAGGATCGTCGGCTCTGGGGTTCGAGTTTTGTCGGCATGCGGAGACGGAGACCACCGCACTCGATTGCTGGTGGCGCGACAGGGCTTCGGTCGCTACCGGATGTCTGGATGTGGTGCTGCCGAACGAGAGCGGTGACGAACGTTTCCCGAAGACGACAGTCGGACGAGGACGGCTCGTTCCGGGGAATGCGGGCTCAACAGACCTGGAGGGAGACTGTCCCACCGACAGGCACGGCCTGACCGGCCGGTGGATATTCGCCGACGATAGCGCCCGTATCCCAGTGAGCCTTCCCGTTGCTGCCGGTCACCCAGCAGGCGATCGAGCTGATCTTAACGATCTCGTCCTTCAGCCCAAGCCGATTCAACTGACTGGCGTAGGCCGAGGACGAGGCCAGGTGCTGCAACGTTGGCAAGGTGACGGAGCCTTTCGCCCCAGGTGCGGCCGTCGAGGAGGGAGACGATGTCGGCACGTCCGAAGCCGGTGGCGCGGAGGAGGGAGGGGAATGGCTGGCCGGGTTGGTGGTGGGCGTGTCGGGTGGCGTAGAGCAATGGCTGGCGCCCGGATGACTCGTACAACTCGTCGTAGGTGCGGTTGTAGTTGAGCGCGGGGGCGCCGACGAAGGCGACGTCGAACATCCCGCGAGCACGACCGCGACCAGCAGAAGAAGTGCGAAGCCGACGAGCGCCGTCTCCCTCGGCAGGAAGCCACGGAATTGGTGGTGGGCGATGGAGGTGCGCGTCAGCATCCGAGGAGCCTCGCGTCAGCCGCTCCAGGGACGTCGACTCTCGTCACGGCAGTGCGGATCATTGGCCGTCGGAAGTCGGTGTCCTCGCCGAGTCGGGCGTCGTCGGTCAGGCGTCTGCAGCCCACGCGCCGAGGATGTCGGGCAATGGCGCCTTGGAATGGCGCGGTGCCGAAGTGGAGAAGGCCGTCGCCGGCTGCTTCCTTGTCACCGCCGGTGGTCGGGTCGGCCGGCCGTGCTGACCGCCTGGGACGGGAGGGCGCCACCCACAGACCGACTGAGGCCGGGGTGGCGGCGCCAGGGGCCATCGTCATCGGGCGAGCCCACGGACGCGATCGACAAAGGGGAAGAAGCAGATCACCGCCTCATTATTCCAGTTTTCCCTCGTTGGCCACAGCCGGTCCCCCATCTTTCGGGGGGCCCGCCAAACGACACTCTAGGAGGCCCATAGACCAGCTTGGAGGTCACCCTGAACATGCACAGCCTGCGACCTGGCACGATCGCCGGATAGGGCCAGGCTGCCGACTCAGGAAGCGTACGGGGGGGTTCCGACGGTGGCCACGCCGCGCCTCTCGCCGCGGACGGAGCTCGGGCAGCAGGGCTCGCAGGTTCGCAGCCGCCTCTGCATCCGTCGTCGCTGGGAGGGGACCCGCACCGCATGCGAACCCCAGCGGTCGCCCGAACCCGTCTCGACGAGAACCTTGAACTCGGACGGCTCGCCGGTGCTCCATACCCAGCCCCGGTCTTCAGCCTGAATCGGGTCGACTTCGGCCTGAGCGGGAGTGGCCGGTCTCGGCAGCGGGCATCGCTCTGCCCATGCGTGATGGTCGCTCCCCCGGCCAGGTTCAGATCGCAGAGCGATCTTGGCCAGCGGGGAGCCCGGACAACAGGACCGGGGACTGCGGCGTCGCCGATGGCTCAGGACTGCCGTGGCCCTGCGCCGGGACACCGTGTGACACGAAGGCCTCGGAGGGGGGTACTTTGCCCCGAGCCGGCGCCCGGACGAGGGCCCTCCTCACAAGGGCGATCATGAGCAACACTGAACGGGCCAGAGGTTCGGGCCGGTCGAGTCAGAGCTGGCAGCCATGGGCCGACGAAAACGAGCACTGGTGTGGCCGCTGCACATGGGGGCCTTCCTGGCCGTCGCCGTGCTCGTCTCGACGTCCGTATGGGCCGGTGCGCGCCCGGCCGAGGCGCACCCCCGCACGGCCGTCTCTGGTGCCCGGCCCGTCTTTGGGGTAACCGTCGACTCCGTCGGAGGACTCGCCGCCATCGTCGCCGCCGAACGCGCCCTGCCGGACCGGCCGACCACTCGGGTGTACATGAGCATCGAGGAACCGGCGTCGTACTACGCAGCCGCCGTCTCCAAGCTCGACGGGGTCGGCACGGTCATGGGGGAGCTGCTCGACTCGAGCGACGCCCGCCACATCGGCGTGGCTGCCTTCCAGAGACGGGTGGAGTCCTATCTGTCGGTGCTCGGCGACAGCGTCGGCATCTGGGAGGTGGGGAACGAGGTCAACGGCGACTGGACCGGGCCTTACTCGGCCGGGGCGGCCAAGCTGCAGGAGGCCTATGAGGACGTGGCCGCCGTCGGGGGCCGCACCGCCCTGACCCTCTATGCCAACGAGTACGGGCCCGACCATTGCGGCGACGGCAGCGGCGAGCCCACGCCGGCCGAGTACTCCGAGGAGCACGTCTCACCTGCCGTGCGCGACGGCTTGACCTACGTCTTCGAGAGCTACTACCCGACGCAATGCTACGACGTGTTGCCGACTGACGCCCAGGTGGCGTCGGAGATGGAACAGCTGCGGGAGCTCTATCCGCACGCTCTACTCGGGTTCGGGGAGGTGGGTCTGCCGCATCCGGCGAACGCGCACGACGTGGCCACGGCGGAGCGGGTGATGTCATGGGCCTACGGGCTCGACCCGCGCGTCCGCGGCTACGTCGGCGGTTACTTCTGGTGGTTTGCGCGCGAAGACGCATTCTTCGGGAAGGCGCCCCTCCGGGTCGCGCTCGACGCCGCCTTCGATTCCGAGCACGCGGCTCTGGGTGGATCCACTACCGCCACGGCGGCGCCCCGAGGCTCTCGCCGGTCTGCCCGAGAGCGGAGCCGCTACTAGACATCCTTGGTCCACACCGAAACGTGGCTCCGGCTTTCGCTCGTGAAAGGCTCCCGACCCCATCCACTCCAGCGCTCCCGGAGGGTCATCCCGGCGATTCGGGCCATGAGGTCGAGCTCGGCCGGCCAGACGTAGCGGAAGGGTGCGGAGAAGGTCTCCAGTCGCCCGTCCACGATCCAATAGTGGTGCGAGTAGGCGATCTGGCTGGCCACGTCGTACTCCTCGAAGCCGAGATGGGTGGGCGTGATCGCGAAGGGGTGCACGGTCTCCCCGGGAGGGAGCCGTCGCAGCTCGGGGATGTACAGCTCGATCACGAACCGGCCACCCGGTTGGAGGTGCTGGGCGGCGTTCTCGAAGCACATGACCTGGGCATCCTGGGTGGTGAGATTGGCGAGAGTGTTGGCCACCAAGTAGGCGAGTGTGAACGTATCGGCCAACTTGGTCGTGGCCATGTCGCCGATCGTCACGTCGATGTCGTCGGCCCCGGGCTTGGCCCGGAGCTCTGCAACCATGTCCGGTGACAGGTCGATTCCGGACACCGAGATGCCCCGTTGGCGGAGCGGCACGGCGATGCGGCCGGTCCCGACGGCGAGCTCCAGCACCGGGCCGTCGCCAGCTTGATCGGCGAGGAAGTCCACGATTGGCTCGACCACGGCGGGATCGACGACCTCGGGCCACCGGGTCTCGTAGTTCTGGGCGATGCGTTGGTCGAAGAGATTTTCAGGCACCCGTCGACCTCCTTCGATCACCGGGCCGTGACTGAGTCTTTCAATGTGCGGCCGACCATGCGCTCACTCCGGCGAGGACGACGAGGACGACGGCGGTGACCTTGCGGATGGTGGCGACGTTGACGAACCGCATCAAGGCCTGCCCGCCGGTCACGGCGATGGCGGCGACCGTCCATAAGGCCAACACGGACCCCATGCCCACGGAGAGGGGGGAGTGGTAGCGGGCGGCGAGGTTGGCCGTGAGGATCTGGGTGAGGTCGCCCCATTCGGCCAGGAAGATGACCAGGAAGGCAGTGAGGACGACGCCGTGCCGGCTCGCCTCTCGCTGGGCCAGGTCTGCCTCCTGTTTCGTTCCCTCTCGCCAGGCGTAGATGGCGCCGAACAGGAACAGGCCGGCCACGACGGCATCGACCGCCTCGTGGGGCAGCACGTGGAAGAGGGCGACACCGACGGTCACGGCGATGACCACGTGGATCACGAAGGCTCCTGCCGCGCCGAGCCAGACCAGGAGCGGCCGGCCCTTGGTCGCCATGACCAGGTTGGCGAACATCGTCTTGTCCGGCAGCTCTCCGAGGAAGATGACGGGGAAGCAGATGAGCGCGACGTACGGATCCACTGACTGCACTCTTGTCGTAGACGATCCTTGGGGCCAGCACCGACGTCCGGACGGTCGGCCCGATCGGCCGTCTCCGGTCACTGGGCGGGAGAACGACGACCGTTTCGTGCGCCGCCCAGGGGATACTTCACGACGATGACCGGGCTCCCTCCCTACGACCCCAGGCTCTACAAGGGCAGCGCGGCCTACTACCTCCGGGGTCGGCCGCCCTACTCACGTGACCTGCGCCGGACCTTGGCCGAGGAGTGCGGCCTCGATGGAGAGGGTCGGCTGCTCGACGTCGGGTGCGGGCCCGGGGTTCTGGCCGTCGAGCTCGCACCCCTGGTCGGTGAGGCCGTCGGCTTGGATCCTGATGCCGACATGCTCGCCGAGGCGGCGCGGTACGCCGAGCGCGAAGCAGTGGCGAATATCCGATGGGTCCAGGACCTCGCCGAACAGATTCCGGAGCTGGACCTCGGGCTGTTCCGACTCGTGACATTCGGTCAGTCGTTCCACCGGACGGACCGAGAGCGGGTCGCCGAGGCCGTCTACGAGCTGCTCGAGCCCGGGGGGAGCGTGGCCCTCGTGGCCCACACCGCTGACGACCGGTCGGAGCCGCCGGGACCGGGCCAACCGCGGATTCCCCACCATGAGATCCGGTCGCTGATCGATCGGTATCTCGGATCGCGGCGACGTGCCGGCCAGGGTTTCCAGTTCCCTACCACTGACCGTTGGCAGGACGCCCTGGGCCGGACCCGCTTCGGCCGCGGGCGTCAGGTCTTCGCTCCCGGACGGACGGACATCGTCCAGGACCCCGACGGCGTCCTGGCCAACTACCTGTCGATGTCGTTTGCCGCCCCCCACCTCTTCGCCAACCGATTGCCCAGTTTCGAGAGCGACGTCCGGGAGGTTCTGGAGGAGCGGTCTCCGTCGGGTCTTTTCTGGGATTGGCCCGGCGACACCGAGATCGTCATCGCCGCGAAGCCCCGCTAGCCCGCTCGCCACCGAAGACCTGACCTGGCCACCGAGACTTGACCTGGTCGCCGGGGCCCGCCACTGCCGTCAGCTCCTCAGCGTTCCCGTCACGAACGGTCGAGGCTCACGGTCGAGGCTCGAGGCCCGAACTGCCGGTTGTGCTCGTGCCAAGAGGCCCCACTCTGAGGAGCCAAGCGCTGCCAAACGACGTCCTGAACAGGTCAAATAGTCCAAAATTTCGTGCCCGGGGCGGGATTCGAACCCGCACGCCCTTGCGGGCAATGGATTTTGAGTCCACCGCGTCTGCCATTCCGCCACCCGGGCCTACCTGAACCGTCACCCCCCTTTGCCCTCGAGCTCTAAGTGTCTCGCTCCGTCATCGCCAACGTTGGCGAGCCGACCGTGGCGCCGGGAGGCGTCACGGCAAGCAATGCCCGAAAAGGGTATCCGCCAGGTCACCCGACTCACCGACCTCGACACGCCGGGCGTACCTATTCGGGCTCGATCACGACGTCACCAGCCGCGACACGACCTTCATGACCTGGAACCTCATGCACCCGGTCAAGACGCGGAAGGACGCTGTTGGCTTACCGACCTACGGAAAACGATGCACTGAATGGGACGCCAGCACCGGCTACGACCTCGACAACAATGACTACCAGGAACGGCAACCCGGCCGAGCGTTCGGCCGTGCCGCAGACCCGTCAGGAGACCCGCTTCCACCACCGTCGTTGAGCGGGATGGTTCATCTTCGGGATGTGCTCCCAGGGCGGAGCCGACGCCCACGACGTCGCGAACCGGGGCGTGAACAGAGGTCGATCCACTTCGTCCACTTCGTCCGCCTCGTCCACTTCGTCCACCACGTCGGCCGCCTCGGCCATCGCCGCCGAGACACGGGCATCCTCGTTGCTGCGGCGGCGAGCATCCTCCGCCGCCGGGCCGGCACCGTCGGGCTCCGACCCGGACCGCTGGTCGGCCGTCCCCGCCGACGATGCCCAAGCGGCAGGTCGTCTGGCCCCGGTTCCACCAAGCGGGCGCCAGTCGTTCTGGCTGGTGATCCTCGGGCTAAGACGGCGGGCGCTCACGGAATTGCGCTCGGCTAGGGCCATGCGCTGGGCCTCGATGACCCGCTCGCACTCGAGCAGCGTCGCCTCGGCCGTCACCGCCCGTTGCTTGGCGGCGGCCAGTTCGGCGCGGAGCCGGCTGATCTCGAGGCCGAGGTCCCGAGGCGACGGCGGTTCGGCGTCCATCCCGTCCATACCATCCGTCCCTTTCATCGTTTCGACCCCTTCCGGCCCTTGGGGGGCGTCGGAGGGCAACAATCCGGCATCCTGCAGGTCAGCGAGCGGGATCTGCCAGGGGCCGGTGTCCGTCCCCGACTCGCCGGGTGCCCGCTCGGCGCGCGAGAAGCGGCCGGCCTCGAGATGTCGTCGGATCACGCGCCGGTCGACACCGACCACTCGGGCGGCGGCCGAAACGGTCAGGGCGCGGTTGCCCGTGTTGTCGGTCATGCGTGGTTCCTCGTGTGTCGACGATCCAGAGAGGTCACCCGCCTCGGCACGGAATGGTGCCGCCGACCGCCAAACATGTACCCCGTTGGCCCGGACGCAACCCCACCTTCGATCCGACCCCGGTGACCAGGACAAACGACCCCCTCACCCCTGCTGGCCGGCTCGGTCCCACGGCCACGCCGAACGCATCCCGGTGGCCGACGCCCGGTCAGCCGGTCACCACGGGCCGAGTCACTGCGTACAATTGCCGTCCCATGCATCGGGCCATGATCCAACGCCGCTTGACCGACGCCCACGGCCAGCTGGTGCGGGCCCGTGACGAACTGGCCGTGCTCGACGAGCAGCTCGTGGTGGTCAACGAGATGGCCGACGACACCCGCCTGCGGGCCCTGGTGGCCGAGACGCCCGTTGCGGCCAAGGACCATGACGAGGCCCGGCGCCAGGCCGTGGTGATGGAACAGACTCGTCAGGTGCTGGCGGCACGCATCGCCGAGCTCGAACGCCGCCAGGACGAACTGCTCGACCGTCTGGTGGTCGAACCCGGCTGAGCCGACCCGCCGTCCGGTGCGCCATGATGGCGACCCGCGGCACCGAACCGCCCCACCTGCGCCGCACCCGCGACGCCCGAGCCCCTAGGACCCGACTGAACATGCCCAGGCGTGTTGTCATCGCCGAGGACGAGGCCATCATCCGTCTCGACCTCAAGGAGATCCTCCAGGACGAGGGATACGAGGTCGTGGGTGAGACCGGACGCGGCGACGAGGTCGTCGACCTGGTGCAAACCCACCAGCCCGACCTCGTGATCCTCGACGTGAAGATGCCGGGTTGGGACGGTCTCGAGGCGGCCCGGGCCGTCCGGGACCTCGAGCTCCACGTGGCCGTGCTCGTCCTCACCGCCTTCAGCCAGCGAAACCTCATCGACGAGGCCAGAGACGCCGGTGTCATCGCCTACCTGGTCAAGCCGTTCCAGCGGATCGAGCTGATCCCGGCCATCGAGCAGGCCATGGCCCGTAGCGAGCAGGAGTGGGCCATCGAGGCCGAGGTGCAGGAGGTGGCGGCCGAACGTGGTGGGGCGAGTGCACCCTCGGCTGAGGACAAGATTGAAACGCGCCGTCTCGTCGACGGCGCCAAGGAGCTGCTCATGGATCAGGCCGGTCTCTCGGAGCCCGAGGCGTTCAACTTCATCCAGAAGACGGCAATGGGGACGCGGTCCCGTATGAGCGAGGTGGCTCGGCAGGTCCTCGACGGAAGCCTCGAGCCCTAGACCGGTCATCGCCCGCTGATGCCCACCAAGCCGTCGACCGCCGGGAGCGCCACCAAGGCGGCGAAAACCCGTACCCCGACGTCGAACGCCGAGCCCACCCCGTCGTCGGACATCGAGAGCGGGCCCAGCCCCTCCGACGACGGGGCACCCTCGGGTCCGCTGCTCCTGCTCGACGGCATGTCGCTGGGCTACCGGGCCTATTTCGCGCTGCCGCCGTCGCTCGTGACGAGCGCCGGGATCGTGACCAACGCCGTCCACGGCTTCACCTCGATGCTCACCTACCTTGTGCGCGACCATCGCCCCTCGGGACTGGCCGTGGCCTTCGACCTGTGGGGGCCGACCTTCCGGGACGAGATCGCCAACGACTACAAAGCCGGTCGGGCCGAAACGCCGGACGACCTCAGTCCCCAGTTCGACATGATTCGCGCCGTGCTCGCCTCGCTGTCGGTTCCGCTGCTCGAAGCCGAGGGTTTCGAGGCGGACGACGTGCTGGCTACTTTGGCCACCGAAGCGCGCGACCGTCAGTCTCCGGTGATCGTCGTGACCGGTGACCGGGACTGCTTCCAGTTGGTCGAGGATCCCTACATCCAGGTTCTCTACAACCGGCGAGGGGTCAGCGACTACGCGCTCTACGACGAGGCCGGCATCATGGACCGGACCGGAGTGCGACCCGATCAGTACCCGATACTCGCCGCCCTGCGGGGCGACCCCTCGGACAACCTCACCGGCGTGCCCGGTATCGGGGAGAAGACGGCGGCCAAGCTCGTCAACCAGTACGGCAGCCTCGACGCGCTCTTCGCCGACCTCGACTCCTTGTCGGCCAAGATGCGCGACAACCTGGCGGCCTACGAGGACAATGTGCGCCGCAACGCCGAGATCATCCCCTTGGTTCGTGACGTGCCACTCGACGTGGCTGTCGACGATCTGCATCTCGGAGGCTGGGACGCCGAACGGGCCAAGCAGGTCTTCGGAGAGTTCGAGCTCCGGACGCTGTGGACCCGATTGTCGGCACTCATGGACGAGGGCCTGTTCGGGCCCCCGGCCGGGGGCGCCGGCGCGGCCGGCACGCGCCGGGCAGGAGCATCGAAGCCGGGTGCCGCCGCTCGGTCGACGGGGACCGCCCCGGGCATGGTGCCGGCCGTGGGCACACCGGACTGGTTGGCCGAGCCGACGTGGGAGCGACCGGCGACGGCTGACGCGGCGCGGGCGTCGGTGACCGCTCTCGTGGAGGGAGCTCGGGCAACGACCGGCAACCTCGTGCTGGCAGCGGTGTGGTCCGGTGACCCGGGCCGGTCACCACTGACCTCGATATCGCTGGCCACCGAGGTCACCGATGGTGGGGGAGGGAGAGTCGTGCACCTCGCCCCGCCCGACACGGAAGGCGCGGTCCCTTCGGCAATCGATCAGTGGCTCGCTGAAACAGGGGTGGGCACCAACCTTCGCCAGGCGCTCGGACCTGACGGGGTCGGGGTGGTCGCCCACCACGCCAAGGAGCTCATGCGCTCACTGCTCCCGCTCGGGATCGACGTGCATCACCTCGTCCTCGACACCGCCGTGGGCGCCTACCTCCTCGACCCGTCCACCGACAGCTACCAGCTAGCCGACCTCGCCCAACGGTTCCTCGGTGTGGCGACCGACGGCCCGATCCCGGAGGCCGGCCAGGCCGAGCTGGCCCTGGAGGAAACGGAGGGAGATGGCGGGGACGACGGCAGCGGTCCCGAGGTGCCCGGGGTGCCCGGGGTGCCCGGGGTGGTGCGGGATGCGGCCGTCCTTGCCCGGTTGCGGGTTCCCCTCGAGGGCGCCCTCGAGATCGTTGGGGCGACCGCCCTCAACCAGGACATCGAGCAGCCCCTGGTTCGAGTGCTGGCTCGTATGGAAGTGGTCGGCATCCGGGTGGACGGCGACGTCCTACGTACCATCACGACGGGCCTGGCCGATGAGTGCCAGAACCTCGAGACGACCATCCAGGAGCTGGCCGGCACGCCGTTCAAGGTCAACTCCGTGCCCCAGCTGCGAGCCGTGCTCTACGAGAAGTTGGGCCTCACCCCGGTCCGCAAGACGAAGACCGGGTTCTCGACGGACGCTCGCACGCTCGAACAGCTGCGCGGCCAACATCCCATCGTCGAGGCCCTCCTCCGCTACCGGGAGGTCGAGAAGCTGCGCTCGACCTATGGCGAGAGCCTCGCCGCCGAGGTGGCCGCCGACGGCCGCATCCACGCCACCTTCCGTCAGACGGTGGCCCGCACCGGCCGGCTGTCGTCCGACCGACCCAACCTGCACAACATCCCGGTGCGCACCGAGGAGGGCCGTCGCTTCCGGGAGGCGTTCGTGCCCTCCGTCGGCCGCCGCCTGCTCGTCGCCGACTACGACCAGATCGAGCTACGGGCCATCGCCCATCTGTCGGACGACCCCGGTCTCACCGCCGCCTTCGCCGCCGGCGAGGACATTCACCGGACGGTGGCCGCCCGCGTGTTCGGCATCGGGCCGGAGGACGTGACCGGCGCACACCGGTCCACGGCCAAGATGGTTTCCTACGGCCTGGCCTACGGCATGGAGGCCTACGGACTCTCCCAGCGCCTCGGGGTGCCGGTCGAGGAGGCCGCCGACATCCTCACCGCCTATTTCGAGGCCTTCCCCTACGTGCGTGACTACATGGAGCGGGCCGTGGCCGAGGCGCGCACGGTTGGCTACACGGTGACCGCCTTCGGTCGTCGCCGCCCGCTGCCCGACCTGGTGTCGACCAACTACCAGGTGCGCCAAGCGGCCGAGCGCCAGGCTATGAACGCCGGCATCCAGGGGCTGGCCGCCGACTTGTTCAAGCTGGCCCTCATTCGCCTCGACCGTGGCCTCGAGGAGGCAGGATTCGCCTCCGACCTCGTACTGCAGGTGCACGACGAGGTCCTTGTCGACGTGGAGCCGGCCGAGACCGACGAGGTGGCGGCGCTCACCGAGCAGGCCATGGTGGGCGCGGCCAGCCTGTCCGTCCCGCTCGAGGTGGAGATGTGCTGGGGCGCGTCATGGGCGGAGGCCAAGGGCCACTGATCTTCGCCGGCGGGGGCGGTGGTGGTGGCATCCGACCGGCCGATCGGGACGCACGGAGATGGCGGCCCACGGACAGCCCAAGTGGCTGGTCGGATAGCATCAAAGACCGGCCACTTGGGTGGCCCGTCTTCCTGCGGCCGGACGGCCGGCGGGATCGTCCGGAAAGCGAGCGACCGATCTATGCCCGAGACACCCTCCGTCGGTGACACCGTGACCCTGCTCTCCCCCGAGGAGATGGGGACCTTCGACGAGAACGGCGAGTATGTGCCGCGTCCGGTGACCGAGGATGACCTGGGGGGCGCCTCCCTCGAAGAAGCCATGGCCGGGACGATCGTCGAGTTCGAGGACGGCGACCTGGTCGAAGGCACGGTGGTCAAGATCGACCGCGACGAGGTGCTGCTCGACATCGGTTTCAAGTCGGAGGGAGTCATCCCGGTTCGCGAGCTCTCCATTCGCAACGACGTCGACCCCTCGGAGATCGTGAAGCTGGGCGAGGCGGTCGAGGCCCTTGTCCTTCAGAAAGAGGACAAGGAGGGGCGCCTCATCCTCTCGAAGAAGCGTGCCCAGTACGAGCGGGCGTGGGGCACCATCGAGAAGAAGAAGGAGAACAACGAGGTCGTGACCGGCCCGGTCATCGAGGTAGTGAAGGGCGGACTCATCGTCGACATCGGACTGCGCGGCTTCCTGCCCGCCTCCCTCGTCGAGCTGCGCCGGGTGCGCGAGCTCCAGCCTTATGTGGGGAAGGTGATCGAGGCCAAGATCATCGAGCTCGATCGCAATCGCAACAACGTCGTCCTTTCGCGTCGGGCGTGGCTGGAGGAGAACCAGAAGGAGCAGCGCAGCGACTTCCTGGCCAACCTCAAGCCCGGAGAGCGCCGCCGCGGCGTGGTGTCGTCGGTCGTCAACTTCGGCGCCTTCGTCGACCTCGGCGGGATGGACGGCCTTGTCCACGTCTCCGAGCTGTCCTGGAAGCACGTCGACCATCCTTCGTCGGTGGTCTCGGTGGGCGACGAGATCGAGGTCGAGGTCCTCGATGTGGATCTAAGCAAGGAACGCATCAGTCTCTCGCTCAAGGCCACCCAGAGCGATCCCTGGCAGGAGTTCGCCAACTCCCACCAGGTCGGTGAGCTCGTCTACGGCCGCATCACCAAGCTGGTGCCGTTCGGCGCATTCGTCCAGGTCGGTGACGGCATCGAAGGGCTCGTGCACATCTCGGAGATGGCCGGCCACCACGTCGAGCTGCCCGAGCAGGTGGTCACCCCGGGCGAGGAGCTCTGGGTCAAGATCATCGACATCGACCTGCAGCGCCGGCGCATCAGCTTGTCCATCAAGCAGGCGGCCGAGGGTGGCGAGGTGTCGGAGGAGTACCGGGAGGCGTTCGGCGAGCACGCCTACGACGCCGAGGGCAACTACGTCGGCCCGATCGAGTTCTCCGAGGCCGAGTTCACCCCGGAGACAGAGGCGCAAGCGGCGTGGGCCGAATATGTGGCCGAGCACGGGTCGGGCGAGAGCGGCGGAAATGGCGAGGCCGGTGTCGCCGCGGCTGTCAGCGAGCCGCTCACGGAGCCCCTCGTCGAGCCCATCGGGGAACTCGCCGCCGAGCCCATCGCGGAACTCGCCGCCGAGCCCGCCGAAGCGCCCGCCGAAGCGGGCGCACCGGACGCGCCGGCTACCTCGGACGTCGCCGCGCAGCCGGAGACGAGCGAGACCGCCGGCTGATTGACCTCGTCGCCTCCGGGCGACGGTTCAGCCGGCTCCGGCGCCGGTGCCGGCCCCCGCCGGAGCCTCGACCGGGCCGGAGGCGGCCGGAGTCGGGGCAGGAGCAGGAGCACCGGCCTCGTCCTTGGCCGGCCGCCGCCGGCCTCCCTCGGTGGCCACCAGCGGGAAGTGGCAGGCGACCCAGTGCCGTGGGGCGATCTCCCGGAGAAGCGGCTCCTCGGCCGCGCATCGCTCCTCGGCATAGGGGCAGCGGGTTCGGAAGCGGCATCCGGACGGCGGATTGAGCGGGGAGGGCAGCTCGCCGGTCAACGGTGGCCGGTCCCTCTTCTGGTCGGGGTCGGGCTCGGGGATGGCCGCCAGCAAGGCCTCGGTGTAGGGATGGGACGGCTCCTGGTAGAGGTCGTCGGCGCCGGCCAGCTCGACCAGCTTGCCCAGGTACATGACCGCCACCCGGTCGCTCACGTTCTTCACGACGGCCAGGTCATGGGCGATGAAGAGCATGGTGAGGTCGAAGCGAGCTCGCAGGTCGGCCAGCAGGTTGAGGATCTGGGCCTGTACCGACACGTCGAGGGCCGAGACCGGCTCGTCGCAGATCAGGAGCTCGGGTTCGGACATGAGCGACCGGGCGATGCTGATGCGCTGGCATTGGCCACCGGAGAACTCGAGCGGCCGACGGTCGCCGGCCGCGTCGGGATCGATCCCCACCGCCTCGAGCATCGACCGCACCCGGGCCGACTGCTCCTCCTTCGTGCCCCGCTTCCAGATGATCAGGGGCTCGGCCACGATGTCCCGGACCCGTCGCCTCGGGTTGAGAGAGGAGATCGGGTCCTGGAAGATCATCTGGATCTTGGTCCGAACCGGCCGCAGCTCTCGCTCGGACAGCGACCCGAGTTCCTTGCCTCGGTAGATCACCCGCCCGGACGTCGCCGGTTGGACCTGGGCCAGGGTGCGCCCGACCGTCGACTTCCCACAGCCCGACTCGCCGACCAGCCCGAGCGTCTCGCCCTGTTGGATCTCGAAGCTCACCCCGGACACGGCATGTACCCGCTGGCGACCGCTGTGGAATTCGACCACCAGGTTCTCGACCCGCAGAACGATCTCGGCGTCGTCGGCGGGCGTGCGGCTGGTGGACGCCTCGACCTCGACAGGTGCGGTGGTCATGTCGTTTCGCCCCCGGACGCCGGGGCGCTTGCGCTTCCCGCCGCCGCCGCATCGGCCGAGGCGCGGCCGTTGGCCTTGCCCGGGGCGGTCGGCACGCCGTTCACCAACGGGAACCAACAGGCGAAGAGGTGATCGCTTGAGGCGGCAGTGCGCAGCGGTGGCTCGAGCTCGCGGCACTTGTCCTGGGCATAGGGGCAGCGCGGGGCGAACTTGCAGCCCTTGGGCGGGTTGATGAGGTTCGGCGGTCGCCCGGCGATGGCGTGGAGCCGCGACCCGCTCGGCTGGGACAGTCGGGGGATCGAGTCCATGAGGGCCTGCGTGTAGGGCATGCGGGTGTCGGCGAAGAGGGTGTGGGTGGGCGCCTGCTCGACCACCCGGCCGGCGTACATGACCATGATGTGGTCGGTGCGGGTGGCCACCACGCCGAGATCGTGGGTGACGAGCATGACGGCCATGTGGCGCTCGCGCTGGAGCTCGGCCAACAGGTCGAGGATCTGAGCCTGGACGGTGACGTCGAGGCCGGTGGTCGGCTCGTCGGCCATCACCAGGCGCGGGGCGCAGGCCAGGGCGATGGCGATCATCACCCGCTGGCGCATGCCACCGGACAGCTCGAAGGGATACCAGCGGAGGCGCTGCTCGGGCGAGGGGATGCCGACCGATCGGAGGAGCTCGACGGCGGTCTCCCTTGCCGCGGTGCGGTCCATGTGCAGTTGGATCCGCAGGCTCTCGGTGATCTGGTCGCCGACGCGCTTCACCGGGTTGAGGGCGGTCATCGGGTCCTGGAAGATCATGCTGAGCTCCGCCCCCCACACCCTGCGCAGCTGCTCGGGAGACATGGCAGTGAGCTCGCGCCCGGCAAAGTGCACGGTCCCGGATCGGACGACGTCCCGCAGGGGGAGGAGGCCCATGATCGACCGGGCCAACACCGTCTTGCCCGACCCCGACTCGCCGACCACGCCGAGGGTCTCGCCTGCCTGGAGCTCCAAGGACACCCCGTCGACGGCCCGGACCGTCCCTCGGGTGGTGCGGAACGAGGTGTGGAGGTCCTCGACCCGGAGCAGTGGGCCGTCGTAGGAGCCGACGTCGGCGAACTCGGTTCGCGCCTTCGCCCCCCGTCGCCGCCGTCCGATCACAGCAGGCCTTCGCGGATGTCGAACCGCTGGCGCAGTCGGTCACCGATCAGGTTGATGGACAAGAGGAGCAGGAACATGGCCAGCGCCGGCCACATCATGATGTAGGGGTTGGTCTGGATCAGGTTGTTGGACGTGCCCTCGGCGATGATGTTGCCCCACGACGGGGTTGGAAGGGCGATCGACAGACCGAGGAAGGCCAGCGAGCCCTCGAGCACGATGATGACGGCCACGTTGATGAGGGCGAAGGTGAGGGCGACGGGGGCCACGTTGGGCAGGATCTCTCGGAAGATGATCCTCCGGGTGGAGGCCCCGAGCGTTCGGGCCGCGATCACGAAGTCGCGGTTGGCGAAGGCCAGGGTCGATGCCCGGACCACGCGATAGAGGACGGGGATGGTGCCGACTCCGAAGATGATGGTGAGCTTGAGCAGGGACGTGCCCCAGAAGGCGACGATGGCGATGACCGCCACGATGCCGGGGAAGGCGAGGATGACGAAGGAGCCGGCGTTGAGTGCGGTGTCGGCCGCCCCTCCCTTGTAACCCGACAGCAGCCCCAGCGTCCCGCCGATGACCATGCCGATGGCCACCGAGGCAAAGCCGATAACGAGGGACACCCGCGAGCCGTAGACGACGCGGGACAACAGGTCACGACCCAGGTCGTCGGTTCCGAGCAGGTGGTGGATGCTGGGTCCGGCGTTCACCACCGAGTAGTTCTGGAAGGTGGGGCTGGTCAAGGGCAGCACGTTGGCGAAGATGGCCCCGAAGACGACGAGGCCGAGCCAGCCCATGGCGATCCAGAACAACGGGCCGAGGGGCCGCTTCGAGATGGGCTGGTCCTCGGCCAGGAGCGGGGCCTGTTGGTCGAGGACGGCCTCGTCGGTGGCGGCCATTCCCGGGAAGGTGTCCCTCAGCACCCGGGTCGGGACTTTGGTGGCAGCGAGCTCGCGGTCGTCAGGCACGGCTCATTCCCTCGTCACCCGCGGGTCGACCATGGTGAAGATGAAGTCGACGATGAACTGCAGCAGCACATAGGCGATGGCCACCACCAGGGTGATGCCCTGGACCACCAGGTAGTCACGCTGATTGACGGCATTCACCAAGGAGTACCCGATGCCGGCGAGGGCGAACAGGTACTCGACGATGAACGTCCCGGCGATGAGGCCGCCGATGGTGACCCCGGCCGCGGCCAGGAGGGAGAAGGTCGACGGACGGAAGGCGTGGCGGGCCATGATCCGTCGGGACGAGAGACCCTTGGACCGGGCCATGGTGATGAAGTCCTCTTGCAGCGTCGAGATGAGGTCGGAGCGAAGCAGCCGGTAGTAGACGGCCGTCGAGCCGGCGGTCAGGGCCAGCGAGGGCAGGATCATGTCGTGCAGGTTGGTGAACAGGTCCTGCGAGATGGGCACGAAACCCGTGGCCGGGAACCAGTGGAGGCCGACGGCGAAGACGGCCACCATGACGGGCGCAATCACGAACGGCGGGAGGGCCAGGAGGCCGAAGGTGCCGGTGGTGGCCACGTTGTCGAATGGCCGGTTGGGCCGGCGCGAGGTGATGAGGGCGAGGGGTATGGCGACGAGGAAGGCGATGGCCTGAGAGATGACGATGAGCTCGACGTCGATAGGCCAGCCGGTGGCGATGATGTGGGTGACCGGCTCGTGGTTGAGGTAGGAGTAGCCGAGGTTGCCGTGGAGCGCGGCGTTGAGCCAGGTCACGTACTGGTCCCACAGCGGCTTGTTCAGACCTAGCTGCTTGTCGAGGAGGGCCACATTCTTCGGAGTGACGTCAGGCCCGAGGATGACGTCGACCGGATTGCCCGGGAGCAGGTGGACGAGCAGGAAAACCAGTATCGAGATGATGAACGACACCACCGCCAACTGGACGAGGCGCTTGAGGAGATACCTGCCCATCGTCTCGAACCTATGCCCGAAAACCGGTTAGGCGCTGAGCCAGGTCTGTGATGGGAAGGTGACGCCTTCGTCGAACCCGTAGCCGACGGAGCCGTCGGGCAGGGTCAGGCCGGCGAAGTTCTGCACCCGGTCCTGGGCCACGTCGACGAACATCTGTTGCCCGAGCCAGATATAGGGCAGGTCCTGGGCCAGGCGTTTGTCGGCCTCCTGGTAGGCGGCCACCCGAGTGGCGGCGTCTTGGGTGCTCCGCCCGGTCGACATGGCTTGCTCGAGCTGGGGGTCGTTGTTGCGCGGGAAGTTGAGCCCGAGCGTGCCGATAGGGGAGAGCGTGGTGGTCGAGAACCACACGTAGTTGAGCGAGGGGTCGATCGCCCCGAACTGGTAGGAGGTGGTCGCCTGGAACTTCCCGAGGACGAAATCGTCGATGATGGTGGCCTGCTGGGTCTGGCTGACCGTGACGTTCATGCCCACGGTGTTCCACATGCTCTGCAGGGCCTCGGTGATGCTGACGTCCCGGGGGTCGGGCACCGTGAGGAGGTCGAAGGAGGGCGTCCCCTTCTGCGCCTTGTATTGCTGGACCAGGGCCTTGGCCCCCGACGGGTCGTAGCTCGGATAGCCGGTGTCGGTGTAGTAGGGGGACCCTTTGAGGAAGAGACCGTTCACCACCGACCCGTAGTTGGCGTTGAACAGCTTGATGATCTCGGCCTGATCGGTGGCCATGGCGATGGCTCGCCGGAGCAGGACGTCGTCGGTCGGCGGCGTGATGCAGTTGAGCATCACGAATCCCAGCGTCGGCTCCCCGATGACGCCGGTTCGGCTGTCGACCTCCACGAACCCGGTCCCGCCGGAGCCACTGAATCGGGAGATGGTGTTGGGGTCGACCGAGAGGATGATGTCGACGCCGCCGGTGCGCAGCGTGGACTCGCGTTGGGTGGTGTCGGGGATGGGCTTGAAGGTGATCTGGTCGAGGTAGGGGTACTGGGACTGCCAGTAGTGCGGGTTGCGGGTGCAGGTGAAGTGGTCGTTCGGCTGCCAGCTGGAGTAGACGAAGGGACCGGTGCCCACGGGCACGATGGTGCCGCTTGAGTTCGAGTTCACCTGGTCGATCATGGCCAGGCCGAAGGGGTAGCCGATCTGGCTGGTGAAGGCGGCCGGGAAGGCGGGGTAGGACTGGTCCAGGCTGTAGACGACGGTCATGGAGTCGGAGGCCGTGACCCCTTTGACCCGCTCGAAGACAACCCCGGTGAGCGGTGAGGTCTTGAGCTCGGTGTAGTTGGCTACGATCACCTGCCGCGGTCAGGGGGGAGCCGTCGTTGAACTTGATCCCTGGGCGGAGGGTCATGGTCCAGGTGTCCATGGCCGCGTTGGGCGTGAGGCTCTGGCACAAGTAGGGGTGGACCGTCCCATCGGCGGCCAGCGCCATCAAGGGGTCGTACACGCTGTTGGCGTAGAGGAACCCGTTCTGGTCCCAGTGGTTGAGCGGCGGGTAGAAGCCGTCGATCTCAGCCACCGTGCCGAAGGTCAAGGATCCGCCACGGACCGGATTTTTGGTGTTCACGCCGCCCTTGCCGCTCGAAGGCGGCAGTGTGGTCGTGGAGGAGGCCCCGCTGTTGCCGCACCCGGCCAGTGCGCTGCCGGCCGCCGCCCCCAGGGCCACGGCTCCGCCGGCGGCCGCACTTCGGGTCAGGAAGGTGCGCCGGCTCAGTCGATCCTTGTGCTCGTCCTCTCCTCGGACATCCCCCATCCCCACTGGCTCCTCCCCGTTCGAACGGCGTCGCCGCAGTGAATCTGTGATTCCCCAGCGCCTGCATAGTGCCGCAGGCTTGGAGTGCCGTGGGGGCACGATACTGCCGCCACCGCCAAGGGTCCATGGCGCGGCGCCGTGAACGTTCGGAGCCCGACCTGCGGGTGATCGGGGCCACTGCTCCGGGTCGCAGCGGGTCGCTCGGTACCATGCGGGCATGGATGCGGCCGCTTCAGGTTCGGTGCCGCTCACTCAACCCGAGGAGTTGTCGCCACAGGACGGGCGCTCGGACGTGGATGTCGGGGGCGACGTCGCCGACCGGCCGGCACCGGCATCCTCAGCCCCTGGTGGCGTGGCCGTGGCCGAACGGCCGGCTCCGAGCAGTGCCATCCCGCCGGGCGGCCCCCCGGTCAGCGCCCCGCCGGAGGGAGTGGTCGAGGATCGGGATGGACCCCCCTTCCGGCCGTCCACCCACCTGCTCCTGGCCGCCGCCGTGGCCGTGGCCATCCTCGCCGGGCTCGTGCTCCGCTTCTGGACGACGTCGGACCTCTGGTTGGACGAGGCCCTCACCGTCGACATCGCCCGGCTGCCGCTCCACGACCTTCCGTCCTTCCTGCGACGGGACGGCGCCCCCCCGCTGTACTACGTGCTGCTCCACGTCTGGATGGGCTGGTTCGGCCAGTCCGACCTCGCCGTGCGGTCACTGTCGGGCGTGATGGGCGTGATCACCCTGCCGCTCGTGTGGCTGGCCGGAAGGCGCCTGGGCGGGACCACGGTGGCCTGGGCGGCCCTGATCCTGGTGGCCACCTCGCCGTTCGCGGTGCGCTACGACACCGAGAACCGGATGTACGCGCTGGTGGCCTTGCTCACGGTCCTCGGCTTCCTCGCCCTCGACCGTGCGTTGCTGCGCCCCCGGCCCGGCAACCTCGTTGCCGTGGCCGCGGTCACCGGCCTCCTGCTCTACACCCACTACTGGTCGATCTATCTGGTTGGCACCGTGCTCTTGTGGCTGGCCTTCGAGGCGTGGCGCGGACGCGCCGCATGGCGGACAGGGGCGCGGGCGGCGCTGGTGGCCGTCGTCATCGGATGTCTGACCTTCCTGCCGTGGCTGCCCATCTTCCTTTTCCAGTCGCGCCACACGGGGACGCCGTGGGCCACCCCGGCGAACTTCGCCGCCATGGTCAGCGCCATCGCCTCCTTCGCCGGTGGTACGTCGAGCCAAGGGCGCGCCCTCGCCCTACTTTTCTTCGCCCTGGCCGGATTGGGCCTGTTCGGGTTGGCTGTGGACCGGCGCCACGTCGATCTCGACCTCCTCACCCGTCCGCGGGGCCGGCCGCTGGCCATCGCCGTGACCGGCACCTTGGCCGCGGCCATCATCGGCGGGTTCGTGACCAAGAGCGCCTTCGACGCCCGCTACGCCTCGGTCGTGTTCATCCCCCTTCTCCTGCTGGTGGCCCTCGGGATCGCCACCTTCCGCGACCGCCGGGTCCGCACCGGGCTGGTCGTGGTGGCCGCTGTTCTCGGGTTGGCCGGAGCGGTGCCCAACGTGGTCACCAACCGCACGCAGGCCGGGCAGGTGGCGGCCCGCATCCAGGCCGCCGGCAAGCCCGGCGACGTGGTCGCCTACTGCCCCGACCAGCTGGGCCCGGCTGTGAATCGCCTGCTACCGCCCGGTCGCTACCAACAGATCACCTTCCCCCGCGAGACCGGCCCCGTGTTCGTGAACTGGGTCGACTACGCGGCGGCGGTGAAGGCCGCCTCGGTGACCGGCTTCGCCGCCCGGGTGGAGGCCATGGCCGATGCAGGCGGCACCCGGCATTCGATCTTTCTGGTGTGGGCGCCCGGCTATCAGTCCTACGGCGTGAAATGCGAAGGGATCGTCCAGACCCTGCAGGGCGATCCGGCCTACCGGGTGACGGGCGCCATCAACGGCAATGGAGTCTCCTTCTACCAGCCCATGTGGATGGTGCAGCTCACGCCGACCACCGGCTGAGTCACGTGTCCGCGCCCGGACGGCCGCTCCTCGAGTCGAGAACCGGAGCCGCACAGTCGGGCGCGGCCACGGTCGAAGCAAGGGTGCCCGGGCAGAGGCGCGGTTTCGGGCGTCGGCTATGGGGAGCAGTGGCGGCCGTGCTCCCGGCCTGGGTCGTGTCGCGGGCCGTGGTGCTGGTGGCGCTGGCTGTCGCCCATCTGAGCGTGTCCACGCTCCGCCCGCACAACATGGCCGCCGCCCAGCGAGTCCACGAGGGTCTGTTGTCCTGGGACGCGGGCTGGTACGAGTCGATCGCGGCCCACGGCTACGCGGCCTCCGGCATCGAGTCGGTCCGCTTCTTCCCGGGCTTCCCCATGCTGGCCCGGGCCCTTGCCTGGTTGCCGGGAGTGACGACGGGAACAGCCGTCATCGTCGTGGCCAACCTGGCCACCCTTGGTGTGCTCACCGCCCTCGGGGTGCTCGTCCGTCGTGATCTGGGTGATGCCGCGCTGGCCCGCCGGTCGGTCTGGCTCCTGGCCCTGGCCCCGCCTGCCTACTCCTTTGTCCTCGGCTATGCCGACTCGCTGCTCCTCCTTCTCGCCATCGCCACCATGCTGGCCATCCGTCGCCATCGGTGGTGGTGGGCCGCCGCCGCCGCCTTCCCGGCCGGGCTCGTCCGGCCGGTGGGCGCGTTGCTGGTGGTGCCCGTCCTCGTCGAGGTGGTGCGGGAGCACTGGATAGCGCGTGCCGCACCCGCCGCATCGGGCACCGACTCGCCCATGCCGGCCACCGTTCCAGCTCGTGGTGGCTGGGCCGGCGGGGTGGCCAAGACGGCCGCAGTGGTGGCGCCGCTGGCCGGCGCCGGGTGGTACCTGGGATGGGTCGGCGCCCAGTTCGGCGACGCCCTGTTGCCGTTGCGGGTCCAGCAGGAGCAGGGGCACCGGGGGGCGATCACCGCCCCTTTCTCCTCCATGTGGCACAACGCGGTGTCCGTCCTGCACGGCCACCACTTGGGCAGCGCGCTGCACATCCCCTGGGTGGTCCTCTGCCTGGTTCTTCTGGTGTTGGCCTACCGCCGGCTGCCGATCTCCTATGCGGCCTTCGCCACCGCCGTGCTCGCCGTTTCCCTGACGTCCTCCAACCTCGACTCCTTCGAGCGCTATGCGCTCGGGGCCTTCCCGTTGGTCATCGCCGCCTCGACGCTGACCGCCCGGCGTCGGGTCGAGATCATCGTGCTCGTGCTGTCGGGCACAGCCATGGCCGCCTATACCGTGGCCGCTCTCTTCGGGCTGGTGGTGCCCTGACCAGCATGGCGGCGTCCGGGGTACCCGGGCCACACCCGGCCGGCGTCGCGTCATGGCCGGTCGTTCCGCCACCGGCGCAAGGCCAGGCACTATCCTCGCTAGAGCAGTGGATCCCTCGCCCCCTCCTCGGTGGACGGCCGGTTGCCATCCGCTGGCACCGGGTACCCACACGGCGTGTTTCGTGGGGACCAGGGGTGGGCTTCGTCAGGGGAGGGCCAACGGCCACCGGCCGCCTCGAGATTGAGCGGCGACCCGGTGACGGGCGTCGACGACCGCCGGAAGGCGAGAACGGATCAGGGTTGGTGACAGCAAGGCACGAGGAGTCGGCGGCCTCCGCACGACCTCCGGTGGTGGTCATCGGTGCCGGACCGGCCGGACTGACCGCCGCTCATCGGCTCGCCGCGGCCGGGGATCCGGTCGTGGTCGTCGAAGCCGACGACGTGGTCGGGGGGATCAGCCGAACGGTTGAGCGTGACGGGTGGCGCTTCGACCTCGGCGGTCACCGGTTCTTCACCAAGGTGCGGCCGGTAGAGGACTTCTGGAACGAAGTGCTCACGCCGGACGAATTCCTGCTTCGGCCGCGTCTGAGCCGGATCTACTACGGCGGCAAGTTCTACGACTACCCGATCCAGCTCAGGAACGCCCTGTCCAACCTCGGCCTCATCGAGGCCTTGCGATGTGGCCTTTCCTTCCTATGGGTCCGCATCCACCCACCCAAGGACCCGAGCACCCTCGAGGGCTATATCGTCCGCAACTACGGGTGGCGTCTGTACCGCCACTTCTTCAAGACCTACAACCAGAAGGTGTGGGGGGTCTCCGCCTCGGAGATCTCAGCCGATTGGGGGGCGCAACGCATCAAGGGCATGTCGCTGTGGAACGCGGTGTGGGAGCCCGTGCGCTCGTCGGTGGCTGGGGCCCGTCGCAGGGGTGCCAAGCAGGTCACCAGCCTGATCGAGGAGTTTCACTACCCGAAATACGGTCCGGGCCTGATGTGGGAGCGCTGTGCCGAGCAGGTCGCCGCCCAGGGCGTCGAGATCCGGATGGGGACGTCCGTGACCGGCATCCAGGTGGTGGGCGGTCAGGCCGTCTCGGTGACGGTGACGAAGGACGGCCGCGAGGAGCGCCTGGCTGCTTCCCATGTGATCTCGTCCATGCCCCTCACCCAACTGGTTCGGATCATCGACCCGCCGGCGGGGCCCGACGTTCAGCACTCGGCCGACGCGCTGCACTATCGCGACTTCCTGACCGTCGCCCTCGTCGTCCCCGAGGAGCGCAGCTTCCCCGACAATTGGATCTACATCCACTCTCCCGAAGTGAAGGTCGGGCGCATCCAGAACTTCGGCGCCTGGTCGCCGGCCATGGTCAAGGACGGCCGGACCTGCCTCGGCCTCGAATACTTCTTGTTCGAGGGTGACGACCTGTGGTGTACGCCCGACGACGACCTGATCGCCATGGCCACGAAGGAGCTGGCCACCATCGGGCTGGTCGACGTGGGCGACGTGGAGATCGGTTACGTGGTGCGCATGCCCAAGGCCTACCCCGTCTATGACGAGGGCTATGGGGACCAGGTCGAGACCATCCGGCGATGGCTGGAGGCGAATGCGCCGAACGTGTACCCGGTAGGGCGCAACGGGATGCACAAGTACAACAACCAGGACCACTCGATGTACACGGCCATGCTCACCGTGGAGAACATCCACGGTGCCACGAACGACATCTGGTCGGTCAACGTCGAGGAGGAGTACCACGAGGCGGTCGACCGGGGGTCACAGGCGGAGGCCCCGGGGCGCGAGGGGCCCCCCACCGGGCGTGACGCGCCGACGATGCCACGTCGGCGTCAACCGGTGGGGAACGCCGTCCGGTAGTGGACGCCGACGGGGCCGATCGCTCCGACGGCGGCTCGGGGCGTGAACGGGGGGTGTCGGCGGCGCCAGGTGCGCCACGTGCCGCCGGTGGACCGGGAATGGCCCCACCCGAGGACGGCGAGCCACCGCTGGAGGGGATTCTCGAGGAGATCGAGGCGGCCGTCGAGCCGGTGACCGAGTCGGTCACCATGTCCCCGGCCGTGGGCATCGCCGTGGCCGGGGGACCGATGATCCCCCTCCCGGCCGAAGCGGAGCCGGCCGCCGCCGCGGCCACTGGAGGTGGCGAGTCGGTGCGGGCTGGCCTCACCGAGGCCGGCCCGGTGGCGGTGGCCGGGCTGGTGGTGAACGGTGTGGCCGCCCTGCTGGTGGTGGCCGTAGCCCGACTGGTCAGCTCCCGCAGCTACGGCGAGATCGCCCAGCTTCTCGGCCTCTTCTTCATCATCTCCATGCCCGGTTCCGCCGTCCTGGTCGGCGTGGTGCGCCGGGTGACCGCCCTCGAGACGAGCGGCCAGGCGGCCCGGGTGCGGCGATGGATGGTCCGTGCCTACCGGGCCGTCCTGGCCGCCTTGGTCCTCGAGATCGTCGTGGTGGTGCTGACCCGAGGCTGGATCGCCCGACAGCTGTCGTTGACCAACAGCCGCGGGGTGGCGCTCATCTTGGTGGCCGGCGGCATCTGGATCCTTCTCAGCGTGGACCGCGGGCTCCTCCAGGCCCACCGCCGCTACCGGTCGTTGGCCGGCAACTTGCTGGTCGAGGGGGGGGCGCGCACTGCCCTGGTCCTGGTGTTCGTCTTCGCCCATCTCGGCGTCGAGGGCTACGGCCTCGGCCTGTTCTGCGGAGAGCTCATCGCCGCTGTCCACGCCCACTGGCTCAATGCCGGCGACCGCCCCCTGCGCTCGAGCCGCGCCGGCTCCGGGCGGGCGGTGGTGGTCGACGGTCTCCTGGCCCGCCGCCGACTGGTGGCCGACCTGGGCGCGGCGTTCTGCGGCCTGGCGCTGCTCGGGTTCCTCCAGAACGTGGACGTCATCCTGCTCGGCCGCCTGGACCATGCCAACGTCGGGCCCTACGCGGCCATCTCGGTGGCCTCCAAGGCCATGGTCTTCGGGGCGCTTGCCCTCGGTGCCTACCTGCTGCCGGAGGCCACCATCCGGTGGAACGAGGGCGGCCATGCCGTCCGGCAGTTCGGCGTCACCTTGATCTTCTTGGCCGTCCCCGCCATCGTGCTGTTGGCCGTGTCGGTGGTCGCCCCCCGCCGGTTCCTGACCATCATCTTCGGGGCTCGGCTGAGCGCCGGCGCCCCGGCCTTTGCCACGTTGGTGGCGGCCATGATCTGCCTGTCGGTCTCGGTGCTCATCACCAATTATCTGTTCGGCACGGGATCGAGGTGGATCGTGGCCCTGCTGGCTGCCGGATCCGGGGCGGCCGCCGTCCTCGTGGCCCGGGCCGACGGTCGCATCGTGGCCACGGCCCGGGCCGATCTGATCGTCCAAGCGGCCCTGGTGGCCGGGCTGGCCGTGGCCTTCGCGCTCGTCCACGTGCGCCATCGCGGCGAGCGATGGCTGCCGCGGCGCGTTCGGGCCGCAGTTAGTCCGGCCCCGCCGGCGAGGACACCGGCGACGGGGACGGCGACGACGACGTCGACGGGGGCGGTCCCGGGTACGACGGGCTGACCCCCTCGGCCGACGGGCTGACCCCCTCGGCCGACGCTCCGTCCTCTTCGACCGGGGGCGGGTCGGGGTAGGAGCCGTTGCCTCCCACTACGACGGGCCCGGTGGGCTGCTCGACGGGCGGTCGGCGGCGACCACGCTCGAGGAGAACGCCCACCACCCCTTCGCTGCCCAGAAAGACGACACCGACCCAGGCCAGGTCGCTGGCCTTGCCGAAGTAGAGAGGCCACGAGCCATTGGTCGGCGCGTGCATGGCGGCCTGATGGGCGGCGGTGTACACGCCGGCGGCCACCACCCCGCCCACGGCGACCAGTCCGATGATGGCTCGCAGTCGCGGCACGAGGAGCACCAGGCCGGTGGCCACGCCCGCGGCCATCCCGGTCAGCGGGGCGGCAATGGCTGCGCCGACCACGCCGACGGCGACGGCGGCGATGAGAGCCACCCACCATTCGGCCCGGGGTCCGGTGGCGCCGAAGGGCACGGCCAGGCGCGGCCCGAGGGACCGCCCGGTGGTGTCGGCCGGGACGGCACCTCCCACCCCGCCCACCTGGCCCACCTGGCCCACCGTTTCGGAGACGGCTGTTTCCAGCGCATCGGCGTCAGCGTCAACGCCAACCCTCCGCCGCCGGGCCAGAGGTGCGAGGACGATACCGAGGCACAGCAGGATGGCCACCACCGAGACGATCAGGGCGACGTCGACCCGGGCCTGCGGCGTCCAGGTGAGGACGACCGACACCGAGCCACCATGGAGGGCACCGGCCAGGGTGGCCGGGTCGACCCGCCACCCGTTGGCGAAGCCGTCGATCAACACCGGCGACCCGAGGTTTCGGCCCCCGAGCACGGTGGCCGTCCAGCCTCGATTGATGCTCTCGCCGAGCACGAGGTCGAAGTCCGGCGATGTCGGGCGCAGACCGGAGACCGTCTCGCGGATGCTCGTGGCGTTCTGGCTGGTCACCCGCACGGTGGGGCCGGGGGTGACCGGAGGGGCGGCCAGCGTGTCGGGCCCGGCAATGGGCATCGACCCACCACCCGGGGCCGAGTCGAGCGCCAGCTGGTCGATGTCGAACCCGGTGGTCTGGCCGGCCACGCTCTCGAGGGTGTGGCTGCCAGGGCCGAGGGCGAGTCCTGAGGCATCGGGACCGCACAGCGAGACGTCGAGCGGTTGGCGGTCGAGGGCGGCGGTGGTCGACCCCGAAACCTGCACCCAGATGGGATGGCCGTCGACGGCCAGGAGGTCGTCACGGCAGGAGCTCGGGATGGTGGCCGGGAGCGGTGCCGCGGTGAGGCCGGGGATGCCCACCTCGGCGATGCCGATGGGCATGGCGATGGGCGACTGTGAGTAGTAGTTGGGCGTGTTCTCGAGGCGTACCTTGTCGACGGTGATGCGGATGCTCTGCCCGGTGAGCGCCGGGAAGCTCACGGGTGCGTCCACCACCGAGCCGGCTACGGGGGCGTCGGCCATCGGAGGGAGCGTGACCGTCCGCGAGCTGCTGCCAGCCGTCACCGTGATCTGGGTGGGAACCGAGTGCTGGCCGTCGACCACGATCTGCAGGTCGAGGTGGTCGAAGGTGATCGGCCGGGCCAGGGTGTACTGGAGCCAATCGCCGGCCTGGTGGGTGGCGCCGAAGCCGGGCTCCCAGATGGTGGACGAGTTACCGTCCAGGGTGGCGATGGCCCCGGCCCGGAGGTCGCCCGGCAGCCGTCCTTTCGAATAGGCGACGAGGCCGTCGTAGTCGGAGCCGGGCCGGCCGACGAGCCGATCGATCATGTCATCGGGGATGAGGGGTGAGATGCGGGCCGTGCCCGTCATCGAGAAGGTGCGGGCGGTGGGCAGCCAGAAGGTCCGGTCGAGGCTGGGCTCGGTGTCGGACTGGGGCGGTGTGCCCGAGGCCCGCAGCCGGGTCATGACCAGGCTCAACCGGTCACGCAGTGAGGCACTTCCGGCCGCCCGCAGCAGGTCCTGCGGCATGGAGATGACCTCTTGCACGTTCACCCCGGGAATGCCCACCTCGGCGAAGCCCACCGAGCTGCCTTGGCCGAGCGGTGGCGTCGGTCCCGTCGTGTGTACGCGGGTCACGGTGATGCGCAGCGTGCGGAAGGTCCGGGACGAGAAGTGCAGGACCTGCCCAGCGGTGGTGAGTGACGCCGGCCCGAGTGATGCCGAGACGGCATGGCCGCCGTCGAAGGTGATGCGCACCCGACTGATCGTCCGGTCGTAGACGCCGTTCAACGGTTGCACGAGCACCAGGTTGTCGATGGTCTTCGGCGTCGAGAAGGTGGCCTGCCACCACTGCCCACGCTGCTGGACGGTGGGGTCGGTGAGCCAGGCCGTATCGGTGTCGCCGTCGAGAGCGGCCGAGGGGCGGTCCTCGGGCAGGTAGGTGATGGACGATCCGTAGGTCGAGGCGGTGACCGACTGGAGGCCGGGCAGGATGGCCGTGGTCTGCGAGTCGGCCGGGGCCGCCGGGAACAGGTCGAGGGGGGCGTCGGTCGGGTCCGACGTGTCCGGGCCCTGGGACGCCGTCTCGGTGTAGCCCGTGTTCTCGCTCAGGGTGTTCCACCGGTAGCCCTCTTTGCGGTTGGTGTCCGTCACCACCAGGTCGGCGGGGGCACCGAGAGTGGCGGCCCGGATGCCGGCGTCGGTGTCCAACGTGCCGGCGTAGTAGATGGTGGGGTTGCCGGACAGGAGCCCGACATCGGCGGCGGCGACGATGCCGTCGGCGTCCCCGTCGACGACGAGGGGGTTGGACGCCGACTCGGCCCGCACGATGGGCCGGGGATCGGCCACCGTGTAGGAGACGAGCGGGGACGTCCAGCCCTGGTTGGGTGGGCGGGCCAGTGCCGCCTCGTCGAGTTCCGGGATGAGGGAGATGTTGGGCCGCGGGGTGCCGTAGTCGACCGGGTCGCTGAGCCCGGTCGGCGTGGTGGCCAGGTCGAGGGCCAGCTGCTGAGGGTTGGGCGTGCCGTAGCGCTCGTAGGCCTGGTCGTACTGCACGAGCACGTCACCGGCGTCCATGAGCGAGGCCATGGGGGCGAGGGCGTTCCAGTCCATGGTCCCGTTTTGGAGTGGGGAGTCGACTGCCTGCAGCACGTCGGCTGTGGCCAGTGAGCCCATGATCTGCTGTTCATGGGTGACGAACGGACGCGTCATGAGCCCGGGGTAGACCGTGTCGATGGTGTCGCCCCACCGGTCGGCGGCGAAGTCGTTGCCGGGCAGCGCGTACACCCGAGTGCCGGGGTGCTTGTCGTTGAGGGCCGACGCCGCCTGGTGCACGTAGGCCGGCGGGGACGCCGGTTGGGTGAAGCCGTTGGCCACGATCCCTCCGGTCCACAGGGGCACCGACGCTCCGGCCACGACCGCGGTGGCCACCGCCGCCACGGCCAGCCCGAGCGGACGGATCCGGGCGCACACCGCCGTGACCCCCGCCCCCAAGAAGATGGCCAGACCGAGGATCACGAGCGGCGATGCCCGGTCGGTGGAGCGAAGGGCAAGGCCGGCCGTGGTGTCGACCATGAAGTCCTTGATGAGGGAGCCGACGCCCGTGGGGCTCGTATAGGGGTTGGGCCCGACGGCCAGGACCGTTCCGACCACCGTGATGAGGACGAAGTACGACCGGTAGCGCCACCGGGAGAAGACGGCGGCGAGGAAGCAGAGGGCGGGCAGGAGGAAGCTCACCAGGATGAGGGCGATGTTCTGCGTGTAGGCCACCATGTTCTGGGTCCAGGGACCCACCCGGTCGGCGCCGTAGAAGTACCAGTAGCCGAGGCCACGGAGGACCTCGGAGGCCAATGAGGCGCTCGAGGTGGCCGGCACCGTCTCCGTGACCTTGAGGACGTTGACCCCGTAGGCCGCCTCGATCTGCAGGCCGACGGCCCACCACAGCGAGACGAGGGCGCAGAGCAGCCCCGTCCGCCAGGCCACCCCCCACACCCGGCGCCAGGTGGCCTCGCGCGCCACGATCACGGCGTAGGGCAGCCACAGGACGGGGGCGATGCCGACGTAGATGATGGAGCTGGCGTTGATGCCGCTCACCAGGGCGACGACCAGGGCGAAGAGGGCCGGATAACGCCAGCCACCCCGTCGAGTGGCCAGGATGACGAAGGCGACCATCCAGGGCAGGCCGGCCCAGGGCATGAGGATGACCGAGATCCGCCCCGCGTACTGCAGGACGTAGGGGGTGTACATGAAGGCGAGAGCGGTCACGTAGCGTCCCGGCCCCCCCAACCCGATGACCCGGCAGAGGTAGAGGGCGCCGGCCCCGGCGGCGAAGAGCAGGCAGCCCATCCACAGGCGCTGGGCGACCCAGAGGGGCACGTGCAGCTCGGCCAGCCCCCAGTAGAAGGGGCCCATGGGCAGGAGGTAACCGATGTTCTCGTGGGTGACGGTCCCCATGCCCACGCTCGGCGTCCAAAGCGAGACCGCCTCCCGCACGTAGCGGCCGGGGTCCAGGTAGAGGTAGGTCTTAGTGTCGTCGGTGACCACGCCCGGCCGCGACCACAGCATGGGGACGAACGCGACGACGGCCAGGCCCGCATAGTCGAGGGCGCTGCGCAGCCGACTGGGGGACCGCACGGCTCGGTAGGCCCTGTCGAGCCGGCCGGCGGTCGTGGCAGGTGAGGGGTCCGACACGGGTCTCGGTAGTGTAAGTGTCCGATGAGCGGGCACGATGGCGCCGGCATGCGGTTGGACAACTCCCAGGCGACCGCCCGAGTCCGTCCATGACCACCGAGGCCCCGTCCTCCAAGCGCCTCACCGGCGAACGGCCGGTCGAAGGCGTGACCCCGGACTCCTTGCTCGCTCTGCACGCGGCCGGCTACCGAACGGTGATCGAGCGGCTGGGCCCCGGCCTGGCCCTGGACGTGGGATGCGGGCAGGGTTTCGAGTCGGCCCGCCTGATGGCTCCCGACCGGCCGGTGGTCGGCGTCGACTACAGCGCCGACGCCACCTCGGCGGCGCAGGAGCGGTGGGGGACAAAGGGGCTCAGGGTGGCCCAGATGGACGCCACTGCCCTCGGGCTCGCCCCGGGCTCCTTTCGCTGGGCCTGCTCCTCACATCTCATCGAGCACTTCACCGTGCCCGAGGACCACGTGCGCGAGCTGGCCCGGGTCCTGGGCGCCGACGGCACCGTCTTCTTCCTCACCCCCAACGCGCCGGCCGACTTCGAGAACCCCTTCCACTTGTACCTGTTCGAGCCGGACGAGCTCCGGTCCTTGCTCGAGCGTCATTTCACCGAGGTGACCATCCAGGGCCTCGACGCCACGCCACCGGTCAAGGCCGACTTCGCCGCCCGCCGGATCAAGGCGCAGAAGGTGCTCCGCCTGGACGTGTTCGACCTTCGCCACCGCATGCCGCGCTCGTGGTACATCGCCGCCTACACGCGGGCGCTGCCGCTCGCCTACCGGTTGATCGCCCGAGGCGACTCGGGAGGGGCGTCGGGGATCACCGCCGACGACTTCTTCGTGACCGACGTGCTCGACCGCACCACCATGGTGCTCTTCGCCACCGCTTCGCGGCCGCGCCCGGCGGCCTGAGCCCCAGGCCCGGAGGCCCCGTGGTCGTCGTCGGGCTGACCGGGGGGATCGGCGCGGGCAAGTCGACGGTCGCCGCCCTCCTCGTCGAGCACGGCGCTGCGCTGGTCGACGCCGATCAGGTGGCCCGCGAGGTGGTCGAGCCCGACGGCCCCGCCTATCAGCCCCTGGTCGACCGGTTCGGGCCCGGGATCCTCGGCGAGAGCGGCCGCATCGACCGCCCGAGCCTGGCCGCCATCGCCTTCGCCGACCCGACCGCCCTGGCCGACCTCAACGCCATCACCCACCCGGCAATCGGCGTCGAGATGCTGGCCCGGCGCGACCGGCATGCCGCACCGGGGGCGGTGGTGGTCATGGACATCCCGCTGCTACGGGCCGAGCACCGCGACCTCCTGTCCCTGGCTGCCGTGGTCGTGGTGGACGCGCCCCCAGAGGTTGCCCTGCGCCGCCTGGTCGAACAGCGGCTGATGAACGAGGAGGACGCCCGGGCCCGCATGGCCGCCCAGCCCGACCGGGCCACTCGTCTCAAGGGTGCCGATTTCGTCATCGACAACTCCGGTGACGACGCCCACCTGGCGGCCGAGGTCGACCGGGTCTGGTCACGGCTCGCCGAGCTGGCCGCGGCCGACGGCTGACCGCCCGCCGCCGGAGACGTCCGTGGGCTGGGGCTGACCAACGGGTCGGCGCGCACCCGACCATTACCCTGACGGCATGGCTCGATTCGAGGTGTCATCGCCGTTCGAGCCGGCCGGCGACCAGCCTCAGGCCATCCGCTCCCTGGTGGAGGGCATCGAACGAGGGGAGCGCTACCAGACCCTCCTCGGGATCACCGGCTCGGGCAAGACGGCCACCATCGCCTGGACCATCGAGGCCGTCCAGCGCCCCACCCTGATCATCGAGCCGAACAAGTCGCTGGCCGCCCAGTTGGCCGCCGAGCTCAAGGAGTTCTTCCCCCGCAACCGGGTCGAGTACTTCGTCTCCTACTACGACTACTACCAGCCCGAGGCCTACGTGCCCTCCTCGGACACCTACATCGAGAAGGACTCGTCCATCAACGACGAGATCGACCGGCTCCGGCACGCCACGACGTCGTCGCTGCTCATGCGCCCGGACACCATCGTGGTGGCCTCGGTGTCCTGCATCTACGGACTGGGATCGCCCGACGAGTACCGCGACCGGATCATCACCCTCAGCCCGGGGGAGATCCACGACCAGCGGGCCCTGCTCCGGCGGCTGGTCGACCTGCAGTACAGCCGCAACGACCAGAGCCTGTCCCGCGGCCAGTTCCGGGTCCACGGGGACACGGTCGAGGTCCACGCCGCCTACGAGAGCCAGGCGGTGCGCATCGAATTCTTCGGTGACACGGTCGAGCGCATCCGACCTTTCGACGTGGTCACCGGCGAGATCGGCCTCGACCTCGAGGAGCTGGTCATCTTCGCCAACACGCACTACACGACAGGGGACGAGCGTCTCCGGGCGGCCATCGCCTCCATCGAGGTCGAGCTGCGCCAGCAGCTGGCCGAGCTGACCGGTGCGGGCAAGCTCCTCGAGGCCCAGCGCCTGCGCATGCGCACCGAATTCGACCTCGAGATGCTGGCCGAGACAGGGGTGTGCTCCGGCATCGAGAACTACAGCCGGCACCTCGACGGACGGGCCGCGGGCGAGACCCCCTACACCTTGCTCGATTTCTTCCCGAAGAACTTCTTGGTCGTGCTGGACGAGAGCCACGTGGCCGTGCCCCAGCTGCACGGCCAGTACGCCGGCGACCGGTCCCGCAAGGAAACCTTGGTCGAGCACGGGTTCCGCCTGCCTTCCGCCCTCGACAACCGCCCGTTGCGCTTCGACGAGTTCGTGGCCCGGACGGGCCAGACCGTCATGCTCTCGGCCACCCCAGGCCCGTGGGAGTTCGAGCACAGCACCAACATCGCCGAGCAGGTCATCCGTCCCACCGGCCTCGTCGATCCCGAGGTCGACATCCGCCCGACCACGGGACAGATCGACGACCTCCGGGTGCGCATCGATGCCACCGTGGCCGCCGGCCACCGGGTGTTGGTCACGACCCTTACCAAAAAGATGGCCGAGGATCTCTCCGAGTACCTGGCCGAGCAGGGGGTCCGTGTGCAGTACTTGCACTCGGACATCGACACCATCGCCCGAGTCGAGCTCATCCGCGACCTGCGTCTCGGCATCTTCGACGTCCTGGTCGGCATCAACCTGCTGCGGGAGGGCCTCGACCTGCCCGAGGTGGCTCTGGTGGCCATCCTCGACGCCGACAAGGAGGGGTTCCTGCGCTCGGCCTCCTCCCTCATCCAGACCATGGGGCGGGCGGCTCGCAACGTGGCCGGCCGGGTGGTCATGTACGCCGACACGGTGACCGACTCGATGCGGGCGGCGGTGGGAGAGACCCAGCGGCGTCGGGCCCGCCAGATCGCCTACAACGAGGCCCACGGCATCGACCCCCAATCGATCTCCAAGTCGGTGACCGACATCCTCGAGCGGGTTCGTGGCGAGACCATCGGGTCGGCGGCGGCCGCCGCCACCGGCACCGTCGAGCGGCGGCCGGGCACGGGTCGCGGCCGCCGGGCCGGCCGACTGGCCGGCGACCCCCGGGCCGCGGCCGCGGCCATGGTGGCCGAGCTCGGACCGGATGCCGACGAGCTCTCCACCCTCATCCACCGCTTGCAGGGCGAGATGAACAAGGCGGCCGAGGACCTGCGCTTCGAGGAGGCGGCCATGCTCCGCGATGAGATCGCCGAGCTGCGGGCCCTCGGATTGCGTGACCCGGTCGACGGGTCGGCCGTACCGGCCGGCGATGGCGGCATCCTCGAGGAAACGGCAACCTCCTGAGCCGCCGGGCCCCGGCCAGGCGCGAGCCCCAGGTCGGTATCCTCGGCGCGATGGCCGATCGTCTCGTGGTTCGCGGCGCGCGTGAGCACAACCTTCAGGACGTGTCCCTGGACCTGCCCCGGGACCGGCTGATCGTGTTCACCGGCCTGTCCGGCTCGGGCAAGTCGTCGCTGGCCTTCGACACCATCTACGCCGAGGGGCAGCGGCGCTACGTCGAGTCGCTCTCGGCCTACGCCCGGCAGTTCCTCGGCCAGATGGACAAGCCGGACGTCGACTTCATCGAGGGCCTGTCACCGGCCATCTCCATCGACCAGAAGTCGGCGTCGCACAACCCGCGTTCGACGGTGGGGACGGTCACCGAGGTGTACGACTACCTCCGGCTCCTCTACGCCCGGATCGGAAAGCCGCACTGCCCGGAGTGCGGCCGGCTGGTCGTCCGACAGAGCCCCCAGCAGATCGTGGACCGCATTCTGGCCATGGACGAGGGGACACGCTTCATGGTGCTGGCCCCCGTTGTCCGGGGTCGGAAGGGCGAGTACAGCGGGCTGCTCGATGACTTGGCCAAGCAGGGCTTTGCCCGAGTGCGGGTGGACGGCACCACCCTGGAGCTGGCCGACCGCGAGCAGCTGGACCTGGCCAGGTACGAGCAGCACACCATCGAGGTGGTGGTCGACCGGCTCGTGCGCCGAGACGACATCCGCCGGCGTCTCACCGAGTCGCTCGAGACGGCGCTGGCCCTGGCCGACGGGGTGTCGGAGATCGTGGTGGTGGATCCCGACGGCACCGAGCAGGAGGGGATCACCTTCAGCCAGCACCTGGCCTGCACCCACTGCGGGCTGAGCTTCGAGGACCCCGCCCCACGCAACTTCTCCTTCAATTCCCCCTACGGCGCGTGCCCGGTGTGCACCGGCCTCGGCACCCGTTACGAGGTCGACCCCGAATTGGTGGTGCCGGACCCACGCAAGTCCTTGGCCGAGGGTGCGCTCGCCCCCTGGGCCGGCGGCCGTACCGAGTACTTCGGCCGCCTGGTGGCGGCGGTGGCCGAGCTCGGTGGGTTCTCGATCGACACGCCGTGGGAGAAGTTGAAGAAGGCCGACCGCAAGCTGGTCCTGTACGGCGCGGGCACCCGGCAGGTCCACCTCCGCTACCGCAACCGGTACGGCCGACAGCGCTCGTTCCACACCCTCTACGAGGGCATCGTCCCGTGGCTGCAACGCCGCCACGGCGAGGCCGACTCCGACTACCTCCGCGACAACCTCGAGGGCTACCTGCGCGAGGTGCCCTGCCCCGAGTGCGGGGGAGCCCGCCTCAACCCCGAGTCGCTGGCCGTCACCATTGGTGGCTACTCCATCTACGAGCTCTGCTCGTTGTCCATCGCCGCCGCCGTCGAGGTGATCGGCTCCCTCGAGCTCTCCGACCGTGATCACCTCATCGGTGATCGGGTGTTCCGCGAGGTCCAAGAGCGCATGCAGTTCTTGCTCGACGTGGGCCTCGACTACCTCACCCTGGCCCGCTCGGCCACCACCCTTTCGGGGGGCGAGGCCCAGCGCATCCGCCTGGCCAGCCAGATCGGGAGCGGATTGGTCGGCGTGCTCTACGTGCTCGACGAGCCGTCCATCGGCCTGCACCAACGGGACAACAAACGGCTGGTGGCCACCCTCAAGCGGCTGCGCGACCTGGGCAACACCGTGATCGTCGTCGAGCACGACGAGGAGACCATCCGAGTGGCCGACCATGTGGTCGACGTGGGCCCGGGGGCCGGCGAACACGGTGGCCGCATCGTCCACTCCGGTCCGGTCAGCGGACCCGACGGGATGGAGTCCAACGCGGCCTCGCTCACCGGGCAGTACCTGGCCGGCATCAAGTCGATCCCGGTCCCCGGCTTTCGCCGGCTCGGGAGCGGTGAGCAGTTGACCATCGAGGGAGCCCGAGAGCACAACCTCCGCGACCTCACCGTCGACATCCCGCTCGGCAAGTTCGTGGCCGTGACCGGCGTCTCCGGCTCCGGCAAGTCCACGCTGATCAACGACATCTTGCTGCGGACCCTGAGCAAGGAGGTGCACCGGGCGCGGGCGGTGCCCGGTCTCCACCGGGCCATTCGGGGTGTGGGCGCAGTCGACAAGGTGGTCGACGTCGACCAGGCGCCCATCGGCCGGACGCCGCGCTCCAACCCGGCGACCTACACGGGAGTGTTCGACCACATCCGCCGGTTGTTCAGCCAGACGCCGGAGGCCAAGGTGCGCGGCTATCAGCCCGGTCGGTTCTCCTTCAACGTCAAGGGTGGTCGCTGCGAGGCGTGCGCCGGCGACGGCACCATTCGCATCGAGATGCATTTCCTGCCCGACATCTACGTCCCGTGCGAGGTGTGCCACGGGGCTCGCTACAACCGCGACACCCTGGAGGTGACCTTCCGGGGAAAGACCATCGCCGACGTCCTCGACCTGTCCTGCGAGGAGGCCTTGGCCTTCTTCGCCCACCAGCCGCCCATCGCCCGTCACCTGCAGACCTTGGTGGACGTCGGGCTCGGCTACATCCGGCTGGGTCAGCCGGCGCCCACCCTTTCGGGCGGCGAAGCCCAGCGGGTGAAGCTGGCCTCCGAGCTCAGCCGGCGGTCGACCGGCCACACCCTCTACGTGCTCGACGAGCCCACCACCGGCTTGCACTTCGACGATGTCCGCAAGTTGCTCGACGTGCTCAACCGCCTCGTCGACCAGGGCAACACCGTGATCGTCATCGAGCACAACCTCGATGTGGTCAAGAGCGCCGACTGGATCATCGACTTGGGCCCCGAGGGCGGTGACAAAGGGGGCAGTCTGGTGGCCGAAGGTACCCCCGAGGAGGTAGCGGCCAACCCGGGCAGCTATACCGGCGCCGTGCTGGCGCCGGTGCTCGGAGTGCGCCCTGGTGCTCGGGCCGGTGCGGGCGGTCGTGGGGAAGGGGCTCGGCCGCGTCGGAAGCCGGCGTCGAATGGTCAGCGAGCCACGGCGGCATCTTCGGTCAACGGCAGCGGTGCGAAGCCGGCCCGGACCAAGAAGGCCGGCGTGAAGAAGGCGGCGGCGAAGAAGCGGGTGCCGGCCGGGCGCTGAGCGCCTGGCCGATGCCGATGGGCGGGCCGGGGCGCCTCGTTCAGACGGTGGCCAACATCCGCTCGAGGGCGACCCGGGCCCAGCGAGCCGTCTCCTCGTCGACGGTGATCCGGTTGCGGACCTCGCCGTCCACCAGACCCTCGAGCACCCAGGCCAGATGGGCGGCGTCGATGCGGAACATGGTCGAGCAGGGGCAGATGAGCGGGTCGAGCGAGACGACCGTCTTGTCCGGCGTCTCGTCGTCGAGCCGCTTCACGAGGTGGATCTCGGTGCCGACGCCGATGACCGAGCCGCTCGGGGCCTCGGCCACGGCCCGGATGATGTAGTCGGTGGAGCCCACCTGGTTGGCCAGCTCGACGACCTCGTGGGCGCACTCCGGATGGGCGATGACGATCCCGTCGGGATGCTCCCGGCGGAAGGCGTCCACGTGCTCGGGACGGAAGCGCTGGTGGACGGAGCAGTGGCCCTTCCACAAGAGCAGCGTGGCCGTCTTGAGCGTGGCGTCGTCCAAGCCACCTCGCTCCAGCCGGGGGTTCCAGACGGCCATGTCGCCGGCGGCGTAGCCAAGCTCGAAGCCGGTGTTGCGCCCGAGATGCTGGTCGGGGAAGAAGAGCACCTGATCGCCCCGGCCTACTTGGGTGCCGTCGCCCAGAGCCCAACGCAGCACGGCGCGGGCGTTGGAGGAGGTGCACACCACGCCGGCGTGCCGGCCCACGAAGGCCTTGAGGGCTGCCGACGAGTTCATATAGGTCACGGGCACGACCCGATCGGTGTCGGTCACGGTAGCGAGGACGTCCCACGCCTCCTCGACGGAGTCGATGTCGGCCATGTCGGCCATCGAGCACCCGGCGTTGAGGTCGGGAAGGATCACCTGCTGGTGGGGTCCGGTGAGGATGTCCGCCGACTCGGCCATGAAGTGGACGCCGCAGAACACGACGAACTCGGCTCGGGTCTGCTCGGCGGCCAGCCGGGACAGCCCGAAGGAGTCGCCCCGGGCGTCGGCCCAGTGCATGACCTCGTCGCGCTGGTAGTGGTGACCGAGGATGATGAGCCGGTCGCCGAGCCTCTCTTTGGCTCTGGCGACCCAGGTGGCCAGTTGGTCCGGATCCGCCGTGGTATAGCGGTCGGGGAGTGCCGTCTGAAGCCGCAGCATCTGTATGACCCCCTTCGGGGAGGTGCTCCGGCGATGGCCGGCGGGGACAGCCTGGTCGCCCGTCCGCGGGGATGTCGGCCCCGGAGCTCTGTGAATGTCGCCGGATACCAGGCCGGCGTGAGGTCAGTGTACCGTCCGGGCCGGATTCGAACCCGGTTCGAAGGTCGGCGTGCGTCCCGGGGCGGATGCCGGCTCCGGCACCGCCGGCCGTCCCAGCCGGAGTCCGGCGGCCGCCACCCCGCCGGCCACCAGCGTGCAGGCGGCCGCGGTGAGGAGGGCCCAGTGATAGCCGGTCAGGAAGGCGTCGACGGCGTCGCGCCGAACGGCGGGGCCGAGGGACGTGGTGACCAGCGCGATCTGGGCGCCGGCCACCGCCTGGGCGTGCTGGGCGGCCCCGGCCACCGACGAGGTGCGCGCGGCCCAGGCCGAGGTGGCCGCGTGCACGCCGATGGCCCCGAGGACGGCCAGCCCGACCGACGTGCCCACCTGGCGGGCCGCGTTCACGATTCCCGAGGCGCCGCCCGAGGTGCCGGGGGGCACGTCCCGCATGGCCACATTGATGGTGCTGGGCACGAGCGCCCCCCATCCCGACCCGAGCAGCACATAGCCGACGAAGGCGACGGCGAACGGCGTCGACTCGCCCAGTGAGCCGAGGATGGCCACGCCGCAGGCGCCGACCAGACAACCACCGGCCACCACAGCCCCCGGAGGGAAGCGTCGGTTCAGCCGACCGGTGAATTGCGCGGTGACGAGGAACGGAATGTTCATCGACAGCCACGACAGGCCGGTGCGGAGCGGGGACCAGCCTTCGACGTTCTGGAACAGCAGGGTCACGTAGAACATCACGCCGGTGAGGGCCAGGTAGGCCAAGAAGTAGACGCCGCAGCCGGTCACGAAGCTGCGAGCCCGCAGCAGCTGCGGCGGGAGCATGGGCGTCGACGTCCGACGCTCCCACAGCGCGAACCCGACGACGAAGGCCACGCCGACCAGCAGCGGTCCGGCCACCAACCGGCTTCCCCAAGGATGGGTGGACGACTCGATGAGGCCGAAGGTGATACCGAGCAGGCCGAGGGCGAGGCCAACCACGCCGACGGTGTCGAGGTGGCGAGCGCTCGGGTCGCGAGACTCGGCCACGGCCAGGACGGCCACGACCAGGCCGGCCACGGCGATGGGAACGTTGACCCAGAAGATCGACGACCAGTCGAACACGGAGAGGAGGAGGCCGCCCACCACCGGTCCGAGGCCGAAGCCCAAACCGGCGATGGCCGCCCAGATCCCGAAGGCTCCGGCCCGGCGGGCCGGGGGATAGGTCTCGGTGAGGATCGAGAGGGTCAGCGCCGACATCACCGCCCCGCCGACGCCCTGCAGAGCCCGCGAGCCGATGAGTTCGAGGTCGGTGGACGAGAGGGCGCAGGCGATGGATCCGGTGGTGAACACCACCATCCCCCCCAGGAACAGGCGCTTGCGGCCGAAGCGATCGCCCAGGGCGCCACCGAGAGGGATAAAGGCGGCCAGGCTCAGGGCGTAGGCGCTGATGACCCATTCGAGCTGGCCGGGGGTCATGTGCAGCTGGCGCTGGATGGACGGCAGCGCGGTGTTGACGATGGTCACGTCGAGCAGGGTCATGCCCTGGGCGATGCACATGGCGGCCAGGGTCAGCCGTTGTCGGCGCACCACCTCGGGGGTCGTCGCGGAGGGCAGAGCGGCCACGACCCAGTCTGACATCGGCGGTCGCCGGTGGTGCGTGCCTGTCGGGTGGGGGAGGTCGCCGGCCCGGTGCCGACCGGGTAGGCGGCACACTGGGTGCATGGTCACCCGTCCACCGTCCGGCTCCGTGCCCGACGCGCCCGGTTCCTACCAGTTCGTCGACCGTCATGGCCGGGTGCTATACGTGGGTAAGGCCAAATCGCTCCGGTCCCGGCTCAACTCCTATTTCCAGGACCCCGCCGCTCTGCCCGTACGCACCGCTCAGATGGTCGAGCAGGCCGATCACGTCGAATGGGTGGTCGTCGATCGGGAGTCGGAGGCGCTCCTCCTCGAGCACAACCTCATCCAGCAGCACCAGCCGCGCTACAACGTGCGCCTCAAGGACGACAAGAGCTACCCCTGGTTGGCCGTCACCATGTCCGACGAGTGGCCGCGCCCGGCCGTGGTGCGGGGGCGTAAGCGCAAAGGCGTGCGCTACTTCGGCCCTTATCCCAACGTGGGGGCCATTCGCCATACGCTCGACCTGCTGCTCCGGTCCTTTCCCGTGCGGACGTGCTCGGACAACAAGTTCCGTCGCCACGTCCGTCTGGGCCGGCCCTGCCTGCTCTACCACATCGAGCGCTGCGCGGGACCGTGCGTGGGTCTGATCGACCACCCCGAGTACGACCGCTTGGTCGACAACCTCATCGACTTCCTGTCCGGAAACTCCGGCCATCTGGAGCGGGAGCTGCAGGCGGAGATGCGAGAGGCGTCGGGCGCGCTCGAATTCGAGCGTGCCTCGCTGCTCCGGGACCGGCTGGAGGCCGTGCGGGCCGCCGACGCCGTGCGCCAGATGGATCTGTCCAACGCCGAGGATCTCGACGCGGTGGCACTGGCCGGTGACGAGCTCGAGGCCGCCGTCCAGGTGTTCCACGTGCGCTCGGGCAAGGTGATCGGACGCCAGGGACTGTTCGTGGACAAGGCCGAGGACCTGACGCCGGCCGAGCTGATGGCCCGGATCCTGGTCGACGTCTACGCCGATGCGCCAGCCGGGGTGCCACGCCAGGTGCTGGTGCCGGTCTTGCCGGCCGATGAGGACGCCGTGGTCGACTACCTGGCCGAGCGGCGCGGCTCGCCGGTCTTGGTGCGGGTCCCTGCCCGGGGCCGCAAGCGCGCCCTCCTCCAGACGGTCGAGCAGAACGCCCACGAGGCCTTCGTGCGCCATCGCCTCCAGCGCATGTCGGACCACAACAGCCGGGCGAGGGCGCTGCAAGCCCTGCAACGGGAGCTCGATCTACCCGAGGCCCCGTTGCGGATCGAGTGCTACGACATGAGCCACCTGCAGGGTTCCGACTACGTGGGCTCGATGGTCGTCTTCGAGGACGGGCTGGCCAAGAAGAGCGACTACCGGCACTTCCGAGTGACGAGCGTGCCCGGCAACGACGACTACGCGGCCATGGAGGAGGTGCTCACCCGCCGCCTGACCGCGCTCGTCACCGAGGAGTCGGCGGACGAGGCCGTGACGGCGGCGACGAACGGGCCACCGCCGCCCCGCCGCTTCGCCTACCCGCCCCAGCTCCTCCTCCTCGACGGCGGCGCCGGACAGCTCAACGTCGGCATCCGGGTGCTGGAGCGGCTCGGCCTGTCCGACCGCATCCCCGTGGCCGCCCTGGCCAAGAGCTTCGAGGAGGTCTACCGACCCGGTCACGGCGACCCGCTGCGTCTCCCGCGGCAATCGGAGGCCCTCTACCTCCTCCAGCAGCTGCGCGACGAAGCCCACCGCTTCGCCGTCTCCTATCACCGCACCCTTCGAGGGCGGCGCATGACGCTGGGCGCACTGGACGGCGTTCCCGGCCTCGGGCCCAAACGGCGAGCTCGTCTGGTGGAGCAATTCGGAGGGCTCGCCGGCCTCCGGAACACGACTCGTGAGGAGCTGCTCGGCGTATCGTGGTTGCCGGCCAGCGTGGGGGCAGCGGTCTTCGAGCGGCTCCACACCCCGATGCCGGCCTCGAGCGGCACGGCCCGGGGCGCAGCGTCGATGGCCAGCCCGGAGGGAGGCGAGTGAGCGAGTACCTGGTGGTCACCGGGATGTCGGGGGCCGGCCGCTCAACGGCCGCTGCCACCCTCGAGGACCTCGGGTGGTTCGTGATCGACAACATGCCGTCCGCCCTCATCGCCAAGGTGTCGGAGCTCGTCGACAGCACCGGTTCGGAGATGGAACGGGTGGCCTTCGTGGTGGGCCGGGCCGGCGGCGACCTGGACGACGTCCTCCCGGCCGTGGACGCCCTGGTGGTGGGACGCAACCGAGTCCGCATCGTCTTCCTCGATGCCGCCGACGACGTGCTCATCAAGCGGTTCGAGGGCACACGCCGGCGTCACCCCCAGGCGGCGAGGGCGGTGACCGACTCGGTGGCCGAGGAACGTCAGCTGCTGGCCGGACTACGCGACCGTGCCGACCTCGTCATCGACACGGGCGAGCTCAACGTCAATCAGCTGCGCCGTCGCCTCATCGAGGTCTTCGGCGGGGAGGAGGAGGGGAGCACCATGCAGACCTCCCTCCTCTCCTTCGGGTTCAAGCACGGGGTCCCCCTCGACGTCGACCTGCTGTTCGATTGCCGGTTCCTGCCCAACCCGTACTGGGACGAGTCCCTGCGCCATCGCAGCGGCTTGGACCCGGAGGTGCGGAGCTACGTCCTCGAACGCCCGGAGACGACCTCGTTCCTCGACAAGCTCGAGGACCTGCTGGCCATGCTGGTGCCGGCCTATATGCGGGAAGGTAAGTCGTACCTGACCGTGGCCATGGGATGCACGGGCGGCCGTCATCGCTCGGTGGTCTTGGCCGAGGAGTTGTGCCGACGACTGGAGGCACACGGCCTCCCGGCCACCTTGTTCCATCGGGACGTCGACCGGTGACGGCCCGTCCCCGAGGCGGCCAACACGGAGATATCACCCGTGCCGAGTGAGACCCCGAGGGTGGTGGCGGTTGGCGGTGGACATGGTCTGGCCGCCACCCTGCGGGCCATCCGCCACTACACGGACCACGTGACGGCAGTGGTGTCGGTGGCCGACGACGGCGGCTCGTCCGGTCGCCTGCGGGAGCTGCTCGGCATCATTCCCCCCGGCGACCTCCGCAAGTGCCTGGTGGCGCTGGCCGAGCCACACTCCCGGCTGGCCGACGCCTTCGAGTACCGCTTCGCCGAGGACGAGCTGGCCGGACACTCGCTCGGAAACCTGCTGCTCGCCGGATTGATGGACGGCGGCGAGCCCATCGGCGCCCTGGACGAGGCCTGCCGTCTGCTGGGCGCCCGCGGCCGGGTGCTGCCGGCCACCGTCGAGCCGGTCATGCTCAAGGCCGAGGCGGACGGCGGACCCGTCGCCGGTCAGGTGGCGGTCATGGGCACCGACCGGATCCGCAGCGTGTCGCTCGTGCCCTCCGACCCCGAGGCACCCACCGAGGTGGTGGCCGCCTTGGCCGGCGCCGACCAGATCGTGCTCGGCCCCGGCTCCCTCTTCACCAGCGTGCTGGCGGCGCTGGCCGTGCCCGCCGTGCGCCACGGCATCGCCGAATCGCCGGCCTCGAGCGTGTACGTCTGCAACCTGCGGCCCCAGGTGCCCGAGACGGGTGGTTTCGACGTGGGCCGCCACCTCGAGGCCCTCCTGGCCCACGGCGTGCGAGTCGACACGGTCGTGTGCGACACCACGGCCATGGCCCTCGGCGCGATGTCCGTGCCGGCGGTCGACGTGCCCCTGGCCAGGCCAAATGGGCTGGCCCACGACTCCGGCCGCCTGGCCGGGGTCCTCGCTGGTCTGGCCGGTTGCTGACCCCGACACCGGAATTGCCGTAGCGTGGATATCGGCTTGCAGGCCGGTAGGGGACTGGTGTCGGGTCGGCCGATCAGCTCGGATCGGTATGGCACGGGGCGAGAAGGGTAAGGCGCTGAGCATGACCGTGAGGGTGGGGATCAACGGGTTCGGGCGGATCGGTCGGCACTTCCTGCGGGCCGCCCGCCAGGCCGGTGCCGACCTCGACATCGTGGCCGTCAACGACCTCACGTCGGCCGAGACCCTCGCTCACCTGCTCCGTTACGACTCGACCCACGGGACCCTCGAGGCAGAGATCAAGGTGTCGGATTCCGCCTTCGAGATCGACGGGCACCGTGTGATCGTGCTCGCCGAGCGGGAGCCGAAGGCCCTGCCGTGGGACGAGCTGGGCGTGGACGTGGTCATCGAGTCAACCGGCCTCTTCACGGCCCGGGCCAAGGCGGCGGCTCACCTCGACGCCGGAGCCAAGCGGGTGATCATCTCCGCCCCGTCAGCCGATGCCGACGCCACCTTCGTCATCGGGGTCAACGACGACACGTTCGACCCGCGGACTCACTTCGTGGTGTCCAACGCCTCGTGCACGACCAACTGCTTCGTGCCCATGGTCAAAGTCCTCGACGACGCCTTCGGGGTGGAGAGCGGGCTCATGACCACCGTGCACGCCTTCACCAACGACCAGAACCTGCTCGACCTGCCCCATCGCGACCTGCGGCGAGCTCGCGCCGCCTCGATCAATATCGTCCCCGCCTCGACCGGGGCGGCCCGGGCCACGGGGCTCGTACTCCAGGCCATGCAGGGGCGACTCGACGGCGCCGCCCTACGCGTGCCCGTCGCCAACGGCTCGTTCACCGACTTCACCGCCGTCATCGCCGGGCCCGTGACCGTCGACGAGGTCAATGCCGCTTTCGCGGCGGCCGCCGCGGTCGGGCCCTTGTCGGCCGTGCTCGACTACACGGAGGAGCCCATCGTCTCGTCCGACATCATCGGTCGCCCGGCCTCGTGCACCTTCGACTCGCTGCTGACCATGGTCATGCCCTCACGATCCGGCATCACGCTGGTCAAGGTGGCCGGTTGGTACGACAACGAGTGGGGCTACGCCAACCGACTGGTCGACTTGGCCCGGGTGGTGGGTGGCAGCGCCTCCTGAACGGCCGGATGTGGGGACCGACAGGCACGACCAAGGGGGCGGCGAACAGCGGATGAGCCCGCTCCTGGCCGGCCTGCCCCTACTTCCTGATCTCGGCGACATCGCCGGGTCCAGGGTCCTCGTCCGGGTCGACTTCAACGTCCCCCTGGCCGTTGTCCCCGACGGCGGGGCGGGACGGTGCACGGTCAGCGACGACTTCCGGATCAAGGCGGCCATTCCCACCTTCGACTATCTCCTGGCCCGAGGGGCCACGGTCACCGCCTGTACCCACCTCGGGCGTCCCGACGGCCATCCGGACCCGCGCTTGGAGATCACACCAGTCCGTGACGTGCTGGCCCGGTTGGCCCCGCGGGTCGAGCTGCTCGAGAACCTGCGGTTCGACCCAGGCGAGGAGGCGGACGACCCCGTCTTCGTCGAGAAGCTGATCAACGGGCACGACGCCTACGTGAACGATGCCTTCGGAGCATCGCACCGCCCGCACGCCTCGGTCGTCGGCCCTCCCTCGTGCCTGCCCAGCGCGGCCGGGCTCCTTCTCCAGCGCGAGGTCGAAGTACTGGGAGGGCTGCTCGGACGACCGGAGCGCCCGTTCGTGGCGGTGGTCGGGGGGGCCAAGCTGTCCGACAAGCTCGGTGTCATGACCGCACTCGTCGACCACATCGACACCCTGGTGGTCGGCGGGGGCATGGCCTTCACCTTCCTGGCCGCCGCCGGACATTCGGTCGGGGACTCGCTGGTGGATCCCGACCGCATCGACGAGTGCCGGGCACTGCTCCGAAGCGGGAAAGACATCCGGTTGCCCGTCGACTTCCTGGCCCTGCCGGCTTCGGATCCCTTCGGGCCGGGGGTGGGCGAGGGAGCCGGCCAGGTCCGAAGGGTGGGCACCGACATCCCCGACGGCTGGCGGGGCCTCGACATCGGCCCGGAGACCGTCACCGACTACCGATCGGTCATCGGCGGGGCGGCCACAGTGATGTGGAACGGTCCGATGGGTGTGTTCGAAGACGAGCGCTTCGCGTCGGGCACGGCGGGGATGGCCGAGGCGGTGGCCGGTTGCCCTGGCTTCACCGTGGTGGGAGGAGGCGACAGCGTGGCCGCCATCGACCAGCTGGGCCTTCGTCACCGCGTGGACTTTGTTTCGACCGGCGGAGGGGCGGCGCTCGAGCTGCTCGAGTACGGAGACCTGCCCGGCCTCTCGGCGCTGCGTTCGGCACCGAATGCCCCGAGAAGTAAAGGGGTCGGGATGGGTGGGGCCCAGATGCAGCCGGAGAGTGACCGGTGAGTGGTCCGAGCACCAGGCGCCGTCCGTTGGTGAGCGGCAACTGGAAGATGCACCTCGACCATCTCGAAGCCATCCATACCGTGCAGGACTTGAACCTGCGGTTGCAACCGGCCGACGTCCTCCACGTCGACGTGTCCATCCATCCTCCGTTCACCGACCTGCGCTCGGTGCAAACGGTGGTGGAGAAGGAGGACGTGCGGGTCGCGCTGGGCGCCCAGAATTGCGCCAGCGAGGACGCCGGCGCCTTTACGGGAGAGGTGAGTCCCGTGATGCTGGCCAAGCTGCGCGTTGACTATGTGATCGTCGGGCACTCGGAGCGTCGGCGCATCTTCGGAGAGGACGACCAGATGGTGGCGGCGAAAGTCGCGGCTGTGGTCCGCAACGGGATGACCCCCATCTGTTGCGTGGGGGAGACCGAGGAGGAGCGGGACGCAGGCGCGACCAAGGACCGATTGACTACCCAGACCGACGCCGGATTGGGGTCAGTGTCCGCCGAGGTGGTGGCTCGTTCGGTCATTGCCTACGAGCCAGTCTGGGCCATCGGGACGGGGCGGGCGGCGAGTGCTGAAGACGCACAGGAGGCCTGCGCCTGGATCCGTGAGCTCGTCGGCGACCGGTTCGGTGCCGAGGCGGCGGGCGGGGTCCGTATCCAATATGGGGGCTCGGTCAACCCGGACAACACCGCCGAATTGCTTCGGTGCCCCGATGTCGACGGTGCGCTGGTAGGGGGAGCCAGTCTGGATGCGGCCACCTTCGTCGACATCATCCGGGCCGCGGCCGAGGCGGTGCGGTGATTTGGTAGCGTCATCGCTGGCCAGAGGCAACAGGAGGAACCCGTGCTGACCGCCATCATCGTTGTCCTACAGATCCTGGCGTCGCTGGCGCTGATCTTCCTGATCCTCATGCACAGCGGCAAGGGTGGCGGGCTCTCGGACATGTTCGGGGGATCGGTCGGTTCGGCGGCGGCCGGTTCCACGGTGGTCGAGAAGAACCTGGACCGGATCACCGTGACGGTCGCGGTGATCTTCGCCTTCACGAACCTGATCCTCATCATGCGCCTGCAGTGACGGATGCCGGCTCCGAGCGGGCCGTGCGTCGTCCAACGATCACCTCGCTCTGGCAACAGCACCGCGCCCGGTGGACGTTGCCATTGGTCATCATCGTGATCATCGGTGCCGTAGCCATCCTCGACCACCTGGCTCCGCATCGGATCACCCAGGTCGCCGATCGCAAGACGTCTGTCCTGGTGCCGCTGGTCGGGGGGTCGACGACCGTGACGCTCGACCAGGTCTGGGACGGCTTCAACCCGAACACGCCATCGGGAGCAGCGTCGTCGACCCCCACCCTCCTCGACGCGGTGCTGCCGAGCGCCTACATCATCGACCCCAATCTCGTCCCGCAGCTCAACAGCAGCCTCCTGCTCAGCGTGGAGACGACGTCCACGAGCCCGTTGACCATCCAGTACATGATCAACCCCAAAGCCGTGTGGTCCGACGGCGTGCCGGTGACGGCGGCGGACTTCATCTACGCCTGGCAGTCCCAGAATGGTGATGGCATCGACGTCGACGGCACGCCCGACCAGGTTGCTTCGACACTGGGCTATCGCGACATCGCCTCGATCCACTCGGCCGACAAGGGCCGGACGGTCATCGTCAGGTTCACTAACCCGTTTACGGACTGGCGGGCGCTGTTCGACCATCTGGTGCCGGCACACATCGCCGAGCGTGTCGGGTGGAACACGGGCTTCCAGTCGTTCAACCCGAACACGGTGCTGTCGGCGGGACCTCTGCGACTCCAGGCGGTGTCGGGCAACACTGCCGTGCTGGTGCGTAACCCCCGATGGTGGGGGACACCTTCGGTCCTCAACCGGGTCACGGTGACCGTCTCGACCTCGACGGGTGCGTGGGTCGGGTCCCTGGCGGCCTCGGACCACTCGGTGGTCGACCCAACCGGCTTCGACCTCGGCACCCTGGCTGCCGTCTCCTCGATGCCCAACACCCACTCGCAGGTCAACCCGGCCCTGAACTTCCTCGACCTCGAGTTCAACACCAAGTCACCGGTGATGGACCAAGTGGCGGCCCGCGAGGCTGTGGCCCACCTGATCGACCGGTCAGCCATCCTGGACAAGACGGTGGGCGTCGTCGAGCCGAGCCTGGAGATCAGCGAGGACCACCTGGCCGTGCCGGCCCAGCCGGGCTACAACCCGTCCTCGGCCGCCGGGGCCTACGACCAGCCCGACCCGACCACCGCAGACCATCTCCTTCGCTCACTCGGATTCTCCAAGGATGCAAGTGGTCGCTATGTGGACGTGAACGGCAACCAACTCACCATCCGACTGATCATCGAGACCGGAGATCCCTGGGCCCCCTTGGTGGGGACCGAGATCGCCAGCGAACTGCGGAACCAGGGGATCGCCGTGGTTGTCGGATCCGTGGCCGGGACAAATGGTCTACGGGCTGCAGCCGCCGCCAACACCTACGACATGGCGCTCGTGACCCGGACGACTAGCCCCTTCCAGACCGAGACGGCGACCTGGTTCTCGGACGATCCCGATCTCATGTCGCCGAGCGACGTCCAGGACTGGAGCCGGTTCGACGACCCCGAAGTCGACCAGCTCTTCGTCCAAGCAACCCAGGCGCTCAACCCGGTGACCGGTAGTGCCATCTATTCCCAGGTCGATGACCAGCTCTGGGACCAGATGGTGGCTCTTCCGCTGTTCGGCGAACCCGGACTGCTGGCCGATGGCCCGCTCATCGCCAACGTCGTCTACAACGACACTGCGGACGGCATCCTGTGGAACGTCTCCACCTGGGCCCTGCTACAGCCCGGCGTTCCTGGGCAAACGCCACCCACCTTGCCGGCGGGATGACCCGCCGGACGACCGACTCCCGGGTTTCTCAGCCGCGTCGGCAGCGATGTGAGTGGTGCGGTTGCGTATGGCCGGTAGCGGGAGTAGGCGCGGTAGCATCACTTCTCCGGTCATCGCCGGCCGGCCCGTCGGAGTGGCGGAATAGGCAGACGCGCTAGCTTGAGGGGCTAGTGCCCGCAAGGGCGTGGGGG